>NZ_PEKV01000001.1:0-103147 GCF_002796975.1 Ferrovibrio sp.
ACGATATTCTGCTTCGGCGAAATGCGCAGCGTACGGGTCACGCGATAGGTGCCGGGCGGCACCACCAGCATTCCGCCGGCCTCGGCGAAGGCGGCGTTCAATCCGCGCTGCAGGGCAGCGGTATCGTCGGCCTTGCCATCGCCGACCGCTCCGAAATCGGCTGCCAGTATCTGGCGGCCGGCAGGAGCCGGTGGTGCAGCCTGCGCCGTCCCCAGCGCCGAGGTACCGAGGACAGCACCGCCGAGAGCCAGTAATTCCCGCCGCTGCATGGTTCAGACCTGCGGCGCGTAGCCGAACCGGCGCCGCAGCCGTGGCAGCCGTCCGAACGGCATCTCCGGCTGGGGCGCAACCGGCACGGCCACGCGCTGATGAAGTGCGGACAGGGCCGCCGCGAGCAGCAGCACGGTCCAGGTCTTTGGCGCGACATAGGCACCGGAAGCCTGCCCCATCAGGATCCACACGGTCCAGCAGAACAGCAGGTTCGGCGTGCCGATCATGCGCAGCCAGACCGACAGGCCGGCGAAGGCGACACAGCCCCAGACCAGGCCGAGATAGATCCAGTGCAGCCAGAAATAATTGGTCAGCACGTCGGCAATCTTGGTGATGCGCCAGCCGGCCGAGAAATGCGACGACTGCACGAAGACATTCATCACCAGATCGCCGATGAAGGCTTCGCCGGTCAGCCCGGCACCCGCCCAGGGATGCTGGCCCATCACCTCGAAGGCGACCAGGGCCGGACCGATCACGCGATAGAAGAAGCTCGGATCGTTGCCATTGACGATCTGGCTGAGGCGTTCGGCATACACCGTGGCGCCCAATACGGCAAAAATCAGCAGCAGGATGCTGCCGAAAACGAGAATCCCCAGCCGGTAGCCGGTGCCGAACCGGGTCAACGGCGTCTCAGGCAGAATGAAGAAGTAGTACGGCGGCAGCAGCAGAATCCCGAGCAGCAGCGTCGGTCCCGGCATGGCGACCATGCCCGCGGCCAGCAGCAGGAGAAACCGCAGCAGTTTCCTGCGGGCCTGGGTCACCATGAACCAAGCGAAGGTGAACAGCGTGTAGCCGAAGGTGACGGCGGACGGTTCCGAGGTGAACAGCTTCGGCCGCACCTTGCCGTAGAGCAGCTGATCGCGCAGATCGGCCTCGTAGATCCCGGAATCGTAAAGCTTCTGTCGCACGGCATCGCTGAGATGATTCAGGCCGGCATAGCTTTCCAGCAGGCTGCCAACCAGGATGAACAGGCTCAATCCCAGGAACAGCTTGCTGAGCTGCTGGCGACTGGCCTGCAGCAGCGTCAGGAACATCGCATAGCCGATCACAAAGGAATAAGTCAGCTGGACCAGGCCGGTGAATCGCTTCGACAGGCCGGTCAGATCGCCGGCTGAAAGGCTGGCGGCGAGATAGATCAGGACGATGCCGAACAGCGCACCCAGATGCGCAGGAACGATATCGTCGCGCCGCCGCCAGAGCAGAAAAAGTCCTGCTACGCCGGCCGGCGCCGCCGGAAACGGAATCTTCGACGTGATCTGGACGATGACGCCAAGATAGATGCCGATGAAGAATATCAGCAGCAGCAGCATGTCGATGCTGCCGAGACGAGGCTCTGCGACAACTTTCAGCTTCATAGCGTCGCCACCGCTGACAGCAGCCGTTCGCCACGACTGGTCCAATCGAACTGGTCGTGGCAGGCGGCATAGGCCCGATCCTGCAGCTGGTTGAGCCGCTCGCAGTCGTCGATCACCTGGAGCACGCCGCGTGCGAGGGATTCGTAATCTTCATACAGCAGGATGCTGTCTTCATGCCGCAGCGGCACCCCGGCCACCGACCCGGAGAGGGCCAGGATCGGCATGCGGTTGAAAATATAGTCGAGCACCTTGAGCTTGAAGCCGCCGCCATGGCGTTCCGCCACCAAGGCGATCCGCGCGTCGCGCATGAAGTCCAGCACGCCATCGACCGGACCTGTGAACTGCGTGGCGGAGGCATTGCGTCGCATACGGTTGAGGAAGGTTTCCTCCGCACTGCCGATCACCTGAAGTTCGGCGCCATGAGCGGCAAACAGCGGGTCGGCAACAGCGACGAACTGCTCCAGATTCATCCGCTTCGCGACCCAGTCGAAACTGCCCACGATCACGGCGCGGCGCGGCGTGGCGTTGGTGATGCGCCGGCCAACGCCATGGCTGCCGGCATACCCCGGCGTCAGCACATCGACCCGGCGATCGGGCCGGCGGGCGAGATACTGCCGGGCATCATCCTCCGTGATCGCGGTGACCAGATCGGCGGCATCGACCAGACGGTGCTCCAGCCGCGCAGCCTTCAGTGCGTCGTAGCGCAACACCTGGCGCTTGAGGAAATCTTCATGATGGTTCGCCACTTCGCACCGCAGGCTGGCCTCGTGATTGTGCGAGACATAGACCAGCTTGGGTCGCCGCCGGCGATCCGGAAAACGCCGGATGACCTGATCGAGCGCCCAGCCCGCGGAGATTCCGTCAAAGACGATTGTGTCCCACGAATCGTTCTGCAGGCGGGCATCCAGCACACGGCGCAGGTCCGGGGTCCAGCTGCGGTCCGCGATATGCGGCAGCATGGAGACCAGGCTCTGCAGCCCGGAGCGCGGGCGATGGTCCGACAGCCACCAATGAACCCCGTTATCGATCCTGGCACCATCCCGGCGATGAGATTCAGGACGGGCAAGGCCGAGCACATGCATCTGCGCTCCGCCCTGCTTCATCGCGTCGATCAGGCCGCCGGAATAGATATACTGCCCGTTATGGCGCGGCTCGGGATCAGCCAGTGTCAGCCAGAGACATCGCATATGTTGTGTTCACCATCAGTAGGCCTTGTTGCCAGTGAACCCACCGAAGATCGTCTTGACGATGATCTTCACATCCAGCAACAGGGACCAGTTTTCGATATAGTAGATGTCGTGTTCAACGCGCTTCTGAATCTGCTCGACCGTCTCGGTCTCGCCGCGCCAGCCGTTGATCTGGGCCCACCCGGTGATGCCGGGCTTGATGCGGTGGCGCCAGTCGTAATTCTCCACAGCATCCTGGTAGAGCACGCCACCGGCCTTGCAGAGCAGGGCATGCGGGCGCGGCCCAACCACCGACATGTCGCCGCGGATCACGTTGAAGAACTGTGGCAGTTCATCCAGGCTGGTGCGGCGCAGGAAGGCACCCACCCTGGTGACTCGCGGGTCGTTCCGCGTGGCAAGCTGCGTACCGTTCGGATCGCGCACGTGGTGATACATGCTGCGGAATTTCAGCACCTCGATCAGCTTGTTGTTGCGCCCGTAGCGTTTCTGCCTGAACAGCACGGGCCCCGGGCTGTCGAGCTTGATCGCCAGCGCGATACCGGCCAGCAGCGGCGAAATCAGCAGGACGATCAGCGCCGCAAAGACGCGGTCCTCGACTTCTTTCATCACCCCGCTCCAGTCGCGCAGCGGACGACGGTCGATCATCATCAGCGGCACCTGGCCGACGATCTCCACCCCGCTCCGGGCCTTGGTGGCGTAGCTGTCTTCGGGGCAGAAGCAGATATCGACGGCGACGCAACGCAACTGCGCCAGCATCTCGTCCATGCAGGGATTTCCTGGCGGCGAGGCAATGACAACCATATCGATGCGACCGCGCCGGATGTCCTCCATCAGATCGGTGCAGTTGCCGCGCACGGCATGGCCGCGCCAGCCGGACGCCAGCGGGCCCGTCCGGTCATCATAAAGGCCGACAATCGCGATATCGTCTTCACGGCGCGCACCGACAAAGCGACGCAGCAGCATCTGGCCGCCGGGGCCGGCACCGAGGATGGCGAGCCGGCGGCGCAGACGACCGGCCTTGCGCCAGTAATCCATGCGGATCGCCAGGGCGCCGCGCGCCAGCAGCGGCAGGAACAGGCCAAGGATGAACCACAGTGCAAGCCAGGTCCAGTTCTCTTCCAGCGATGCACCGCTGGCCAGCACCGCAATCGCCGTCACCGCGGCCGCTGCACTCCAGGCGACGACGGGTCGCGCCCAGCCGATATTGCTCAGCCGCAGCTTCTCGATGCGATAGGCCCCCGCGATATGCAGGCTGTTGCCGGCCACCACAGCGCCGAAGAACGCGAGCGCGACGTAATACGAATTGGTCATCGGCAGGTCGGGGGCGGCCAGCATCAGTGCCGCCAGCCCGGCGACGAGAATCGCGGCGGCATCCCAGGCGCGCAGCAGCCCGCTGACGATCGGCAGCGAGACGGGCTCGCGGGTCATAGCCTCAATGCGACGCGCCAGGCGTGTGGCCCTGGCACTGTCTCGGACAGTGTCTCTGGTGCTGTTCTTGCCGTGCCAGGTTGCCGGCTGCGGGATCGCACGCACCTGCGCCTTCGCCTGCAGATGCGATTTGGGCTGCTCGACACGGGGCTGCTCGATACGGGCAGCGCTGCTGCGAGCCGATAATGTGGGAATGTCGAACGACATGCTTTACTCCAGTCCGGCATTGCACTCGACGCGTCGATCTAACGCGCCACCCATTCGATTTGCCACAGGGCTTGTGCAAGGTCTTGTGACCAAGGCGGGGCCGTTCCGCTGCGTCGCAACAGAACAGTCACCGCGTCTCAGGCGCCGCGTAAACTGGCGTAAATATGCGATGCAAAGCTTTCGGGCGTGCGCTGCGACACGAAGGCCGCCGCAGCTCGCGCATCCACGAGCGTCTGTGGATTCTGTGTGACCATGCCGGCGATTGCGGCGGCAAGGTCATTCGGATTTCCGGTATCGACCGCGATGCCGAGTCCGTGATCGCGCACCAGACGCCCGAGCAGCCCGTAATCCTGTGTCAGCAGCGGCTTGCCGGCATGTGCCGCCCAGAGCAGCACGCCGCTGGATCCGACGAAGCGCTGATATGGCGCCAGCACGATATCGCAGCGCTGCACCAGCGTTGTGATCTCAGCGCTGCTCAGCCAGCGATTGTCGACCTTCAGCCATAGTGCCGGTTTCTCGCGCCGCACTGCTGCCTCTTTCTCGACAAATCGGGCGCTGATATCCGGCGCGACCCGCCCCGCAATAACCACAGCGATTTTGCCCTCCACGGATGCCGGCAGCAGGCGCAGGGCCTCCAGCAGATGCAGCACGCCCTTGCGCTCGGTCAGGGCGCCGAAGAGCAGCAGGACGTGACGATCCTGTGGCAGCCCAGGGGGGGCGCGGTCGTCGTTGGCCGGCATGGTGGCGGCCGGAAAGGCAGGATCCGGCACGACGCCGACCTTCTCGCCGCCGGGATAATGCTCCATTGCAAAATCGGCAAAGAACGGATCCAGCGTCAGGATGGTGTCGACCGCGCCATTGCGCAGCATGCCGCGATACAGCATAGCTTTGCGCCAGTCGCGCAGCTTTTCGGCCAGGCTTGGCTTGTAGTCGCCGATTTCGTGATAATGCACCGACGGGCGGAACAGGATGCCGCCGAGACGGCGCCCGTCCGCACCAAGCCCGAGACCGAGCGGCAGCGATAAATGATCCAGCGACAGGAAATAACCGATCTCGGCACCGGTGCGGATCAGGTAGCGCCGCATCACCCACCAGCGCGCCATGCCACTGATCGCCAGGCGGCGATGCGTGCAATAGCGCAGCTCCATCGGTGTCAGGGCCAGCAGGCCGATGCGATGACGCAGATGTGCCGGCAACTGACCGGACAGGCGCTCGCGCAGGCCCGCCGGGATCGCCAGCCAGATGCGCTCAATCTGGCTCTGACGCCCGAGATGCACGAGCAGATGTCGCAGCCATTCCTCGGCATGTCCGTCTCCATCCGGCTCCAGCACCAGCAGATCGCGCCGCTGTCCCGGCAGGCTGCCTTCGCGGCACAGGGAGATCAGCCACGCGTCGATCTTTGCGATCAGCGTTTCCCGGGCATGGTGCTGCTCAACATAAGCCCTGCCCAACTTCGCCATCTCCTGGCAGCGCGCGGGATCGTCCAGCAGATCGAGCACGGCCTGCGTGAGCGCTGCAGTATCCCGCGGGCGCACGCAGATGAAGGCCCTGGTCAGCGCCTGCAGATTCCACAATGCGCTGCCCGGCAGTGCGGTGGTGACGAAGCAGCGGCCCGCCGCCATGATGTTGTATATTTTCGACGGCACCGCGAAATCGGCACCATCCGGTTTCTGCGGCACCAGATGCAGCATGCCGGCCGCCAGCGCCTCGCCCAGTTGTTCGCGCGGCACCAGTTCGCCGAAGTCGACATTGGTAAGGCCGCGGGCAGCGACTTCCGCCATGACGGCGGCGCGTTCGCCGCCTGAGCCGCGCAGCAGCAACCGGACATCGGGACGTTTCCCGGCCAGTTCCGCCGCGAGGGCGATCAACTGGTCCAGGCCCTGCTTGCGGCCGAAATTACCGCTGTACAGGATCGTGGGCGGCTGCCCCGCCGGCACCGGCCGGGGATGAATGGCTTCAGCATCGACCCAGATCGGCAGGATCTCGATCGGCCGGGTCACACCTAGCCCGCGCAAAGTCGCAGCCATTTCGGTCGACAGCACCATGACCAGGTCGACCCGATTGAGAATGAACCGCTCGGCCAGCCGCATCAGGCGCACGAGCAGCGCAAAGCGCACGATCCCGAGGCTCTGCGCCAGGCCGGACTGCACGTCATGCACCATCGCGACATGACGGCCGCCGCGCGCGGTCGCCATCATGCCGAGCAGCACGGCGAAAATGGAGGGGCAGAGCGAAATCACCACGTCATGCCGCTTCACCCGCCCGCGCAGCAGAGCGCACAGCCCGGTGAACATGAAGGCCAGTTCACCCGCCACCCGCAGCAAGGCCGAGCGCCGCTTCGGCAGCCAGCTGTGCAGGCGTTCGACGGCCACGCCAGCCAGGTTCTGCCGCGGCGGCGGATCGGCAGTGAAGGCCTCGAACTCCGCCGGATCGGGATAATGCGGCAGGCCGGCCAGCACGGTGACTTGTCGGCCGCGACGCACGAGACCTTCCGCCAGATCGGCGCAATACGGCGCCGAGCCGATCACCTCCGGTGTATAATGCTGCGTCACGAAGAGGACGGGCTCGCGCGAGTCCTCGAGCTGACGGGCCATGCCCTAACTCCAGTTGACCGGCTTGGCCAGCATCGGCCTTTCGTATTCATAGTTCAGTTCGCTGTAGGAGTAGGCGCGATAGCCCTTGGGATCGACGCGTGTCATCGCGATGCCGGCAATATCGGCATTCACCTCGATCAGATCCTTCATAGCCTCCATCACCGCGTCGCGCTTGGTGTTGCCCCAGCGCACCGTGAAAGCGACCTTGTCGACCATACGCGACAGCGTCAGCACCTCGGCGCCAACCAGAACCGGCGCGCTGTCGATCAGGATCATGTCGTAACGCGGCGCCAGGGCATGCAGGATCATCTTCATGCGGTCGGTCGTGAGATACCGCATCGCCTGCGGCGTGAAGACGCCCGAGGGGATGAGATCGGCACCCGACAGCGTGTCGGTGAAGATGCAATCCTCGATCCGCTCCGGCTGATCGCAGAGCAGCTCGGCGAGACCATTGCGGTTCTGACACTGGAAGGCCTTGTGCAGGCGCGGATTACGCCAGTCGCAATCGACCATCAGAATTCGCCGGCCATGGCTCGCCAGCATGCGACCCATCGACGCCACCAGAACGGTCTTGCCCTCGCCCGGGACGGCCGAACTGACCAGCACCGTCTTCGGCGACTGCGCAGCCTCGGACAGTTCGAGCCCGATATGCAGCTTGCGTAGCGCCTCCGCGTAAGGCGACACCGGCTTGCGCAGGACATGTGCGATCGGCGTGATGCTGCCGCGCAGGGTCGGCACCATCGCCAGCACCGGCAGGCCGGTCATCGCCTCGATCTGGTCGGCGCGGCGGAAGGTGCGGTCGACGCCTTCGCGCAGCAGGGCATAGGCCATGCCGATCAATGCGCCGGCCACCGCGCCCAGGAATACCAGCAGCATCTTGGGCGGGAAACCCGGATGCGTCGGCGGCGCGGCCTGCGAGATCAGCTTGGCATTCGGCTTCTGCAGCTGATCCTGGCCGACGGTTTCCTTCGCCCGGCCCATCATCTGCTCGAGCAGGTTGCGATTCACCTGGGCTTCGCGTTCCAGCGCATTCAGCCGGATCGACTTCTCGTTGACGCCGCCAGCCTGGCCCTGCAGGCGGTCGAAATTCTTGCGCAGGGTTTCATAGCGGGCGTTTGTCGTGCGGGCCTCGTGCTGCAGACTCTGGATGATACGGCCGACCTCGGCATTCAATTTGCCGCGAATCTCCCTGATCTCGGCTTTGGCGCTGACCACACGCGGATGCTGCGGTCCCAGACTACCGGACAGGTCGGCAAGCCGGCCGTCTGCTTCGGCCTGCTGTGCCTTGAGCTGCTGCACCACGGGCGACTGCAGCACCTGCGGCACGCTCTGGCTGTCGATCCCGGTGCGGCGCAGGGCCTGGGCCTCGCCGAGACGGGAATCGGCCTCGGCCTTGGCGGTCTGCGCGACGATCAGCTGGGTGTTCAGCTCGGTCATCTGCTGCGCCGTTACGCTGGCGCTGGCGCCCTGATAGAGATTGTTGGCACGGCGGTATTCTTCGACGGCGCGATCGGATTTTTCGGTCTGCTCGCGCAAGGAAGCGATGCGGTCGGCCAGGAATTTCTCGACCTCCTCGCTGGCCTCGATCTTGTCGCTGCGCTGACGTGCCAGATAGGCCTGGCTGAATCCATTGGCGATCTCTGCCGCGGTGTCGGGCGCAATCGACCGCGCCTCCACATTGAGCACATGCGAACGGCCCAGCGTCGTGACTTCAATCTTCGCCAGCAGGGTGTCGATGATCCCGTTCATCTCCTGCTCGGCCTTCACCTCCGGCGACACCTCCGGCTGCTCGGCCGGGGCCTTCTGGCCGGGCATATAGGCCTTGATCGAATCTGGCAGGTAGCGCGTCGGATCGAGATAGCTCAGCCAGCCCGGCTCCGGCCGCAGGGCCGGATTGAATTCCGGATTCTCCTTGAGCTTCAGCTTGTCGATCACCTGGCGCGCCGTATCGCGCGACTGGATCACGTAAGCCTCATTCTGGATGCGCTCGGCGTCCGGACTGATATCGGCGATGATCGCTTCGATATTCAGCGCCCGGGCTGCCGGCACACCCACCAGTATCCTGGCATCGGCGATGTAATGCGCCGGGATCTGACGCGCCACCAGCACCGCAGCCGCAGTAAAGACAAAGGTAGTGATAAAAATGGTACCGCGATGACGCCACAGCTTGCGCAGGGTATCGAGAAAATCGGTTTCCTTGCCCTGCTGCGGCACATAGACCGGGGGAGGGGCATAGGCGACCGGCGGCTGGAACTGCTGCGGATGGTAGCGGTCAGGGAGAGCCATTAGAAATACCGTTCTCGGACGGTGATAATATCGCCCGGCAAGATGGTTGCTTCGGCACCGGCGGTGATCTTGTTCTTCGCGCCATTTTCGCCGGTGCGGGTGACATAGAAGGAAGTCTCGCGCGCGCGATAGGTGAAGCCGCCGGCCAGCGCCACGGCATTCAACACGGTCATCCCGCTGACGAAGGGATAGCTGCCCGGGGTGCGCACTTCGCCGACGATGTAGAAGGGCCGATAGGTCAGCACCTCGACGCTGATGCTCGGATTCTTCAGGTAGTTCGGCGAAAGCTTGCCGATCAGCGCCTTTTCCAGTTCATGCGCTGTCATACCGCCGGCGCCGATCTGGCCGACCAGCGGATAAGACATCTGGCCGCTGCCGTCGACGGCATATTCCCCGGTCAGTTCCGGCTGGCCGAAAACGGTGATGCGAACCCGATCGCCGGAGCCGAGACGATAGCTGTCATCGGCCTTCAGCGCGGCGGTCTGGCCCGCGGACCGACCTGGTGCGGCCTGGGCCGGGGCGGCGGCATTGCTTTCTGCGGCAGGCCGCTGGAGGGGTTGCTGCGGAACAGCACCCTGGGAGGCATTCTGGGCCATTGCCTGCGTGGAAAGCAGCGCGACGGCCAGTATGGCAGGAACGATGGCGGACACCTTTACGGTGCGGAGGATATGGCGGATTTGCATGGCGGCACGATCTGTTGTTGCAGAACGCACGGCACCGTACAGACGCGACCACCTTCGCAGGTGTGGCCAGTGCGGCCGTGCAAGCTTACGCTAGCAACGGCCGGCCGGATTTGGTGTGACCTAACAGTGGTTTTGAACCGGCAAAAATGCCGGTTCTTCTGGAGCTGATTACAGCTGGGCGCCGAGACGCACCATCACCACATTTTCGTCAAAATCGCTGCCAGCCACGTTGGAATCACGGCTGCGATAGCCATAGCCGCCCGACAGCGAGAAGTTACGGTTGATGAGGTATTTCGCGCCCAGGCCGGCAAGCGTGTAGTCGTCGTTACGCGAGATGCCCTGGAAGTCGTCATTCTCGTAACCGAGCGATGCCGTCAGGATCAGATTGCGCAGCAGCTCATGGTCGGCCCGCACTTCAGCCCGGGTGTGGAAATAACCCGAGGCATTGGTCAGCGTGGTTTCGCGAATATCGCGGTCCAGCGTTCCGGTGATCGTGGTCAGCGGCGTGACATTCCAGGTGACCTTGATGCCACTGGCCCACCCGTCCATCGTGGTCAGACGCGCATCTTTGTAATCCTGGCGGCGATAGCCGGCATAGGCATCCAGGAAAACCAGACCGGTAAGGTCATACTGCGTGCCGGCGCCGATCAGATAGCCATCGGAATCGCGGTTGAAGCCGCCGGTCAAGTTGTCGTATTCGCGCAGATAGTAATTGGTCAGCAGGTAGACCTTGCGCAGCGGCGCGATCTCGTAGCCGGTCCGCAGGCCGATCTGATGCTGGTCGCGGTCGCGACCGCTCTGGTCGATCACTGCGCCCGCTGCCGTGCGGACATTGTCGTATTCGTAACGCTCGGTCTGGCCGTCGACGCGGAAGGACAGCCGGTTGAATTCCTTCTCCACACCCAGATTGGCGCCCGTGATGCTGTATTCGGTCGGCTCGACGCCCCCCTGGTTGTCGGGCGAATAGCGCGGCTCGTGGCGGATCTGATAGCCGGCACCGGCAAGGAGGCGGAGGTCGCGCAGCACGTCGACGCGGCCATCGGCCGACAGCGTGTAGTCGGTGTAGTTTTCGTCGTCGTTGTCCCAGTAGCGCACCACGCTGGAATCGGCATGCAGGTTCAGTGCATGGTTGTTCCAGTTCGAACGCAGATCGAGGCTGGGCTCGATCGCGGTGATGAAGTCGCCCTGTTCGTTCGACGAGGTGGAATAGACGTTGCTGTTGTAGCTCTGCTGGATCCCCAGTTCGGGGTAGAGCATGAAGCCACCCATGCGGACGCCGACCGGATCGTATTCCGGGCGCCGGCGGCTTGTGACGGTTTCGCCTCGCTGCGGCTCGGCGGAGGTCTGCGCGTCCTGCGACGTCCGCGGCGGGGTTTGTGCAACCGCCTGCTTTACCGTCAGAACTTCCATGGAGAAAACCGTCAATCCCGCCGAAAGGACCAACGTTGCCGCCCCGAAATACTGTCGCATCCGCGCACGCCCTCGTTAAAACTTCTGGTTTTGCCAAATCGCTGATTTGGTTGGGGCTTATACCATAATCCGTTGGGGAACGGGAACCCGTTGTTGCCAGGTCCAGGCCGAGGATACCATTTCTTCGAGGCCGGAGCGGGCCGGCTGCCAGCCCAGCAGCTGCCGGGCCCGGGTCGGGTCGGCCAGCAGTACAGCGGGATCGCCTGGCCGGGGCGGTTCTATACGCGCAGGGATTGCATGGCCGGTGACTGCTCGCGCCACCTCAATGACCTCCCGGACTGTGGCACCGGCGCCATTCCCGAGGTTGAAGGCATGGGCGCCGACCGAATTGTCCAGGTACCGCAGGGCCAGAACATGGGCCTGGGCCAGATCCGCGACATGGACGTAATCGCGGACACAGGTGCCGTCCCGGGTCGGATAGCTGTCGCCAAAAATCGCGGCGTAATGCCGCTTGCCGGCCGCCACTTCCAGCACCAGAGGGATCAGGTGGGTTTCCACCGGATGCGCCTCGCCGATCTCGCCGTCGGCATCGGCACCGGCCGCGTTGAAATAGCGCAGCGAAACCGAATGCAGATTGTAGGCGCGGGCATAATCCTGCAGCACGCGTTCGATCATCAGCTTGCTGGTACCATAGGGATTGAGCGGCTGCTGCGGATGGCTTTCCGGCATCGGTGTCGTTTCCGGCTCACCGTAAACCGCGGCGCTGGATGAGAAGACGATCCGTTCGATGCCATTGCGGCGCATGGCGTCCAGCAGGCCGATGCTGCCGCTGACATTGTTGAGATAATACTGCGCCGGATCCTTCATCGACTCAGCGACCACCAGCAGTCCGGCGAGATGGATCGCGGCGACAGGTTTGTATTTGCGCATCACCTCGTCGAGCCGTGCGGCATCGACCAGGTCACCGCCTTCCAGCGGGCCCCAGCGCACCGCCCAGGGATGGCCGGCACACAGGTTGTCGTAGGTCACCGGCAGATAGCCTGCCTCGCTCAGCGCCTTGCAGACATGGCTGCCGATATAGCCGGCGCCACCGGTGACCAGGATCGACGGCTGCTCAGGCGCGACCATAGGTATCCACCAGGCGAACGATGTCGTCCTCGCCGAGATAGGAGCCCGACTGCACCTCGATCAGATGTAGCGGCAGCTTGCCTGGATTCTCCAGCCGGTGCGTCGCACCGATGGGGATGTAGACCGACTCGTTCTCGCGCAGCAGCAGGCTTTCGTCGTCGCGCTGCACCAGCGCCGTGCCATGTACCACCACCCAGTGTTCGGCGCGATGATAGTGTTTCTGCAGGCTCAGCTTGGCGCCCGGCTTCACGGTAATGCGCTTGACCTGGAAACGATCGCCGGTATCGACCGACCGATAGCAGCCCCAGGGGCGATAGCAGGTACTATGCGACACCGGCTCGGACCGGTTGCGCTGCTTCAGCTGGTCGACCACACGCGAGACTTCATCCACCCGGTCGGCTTTGGCCACCAGCACGGCGTCGTCGGTCGACACCACCACCACATCGTCGAGGCCGATCACCGCCAGCAGCTTGTCTTCGGTACGCAGGTAGGAGTTATGCGCATCGCGCGTAACCACGTCGCCGCAAATCACATTGCCGTCGCCGTCCGACTGCGCGGTTTCGCGCAACGCCTTCCACGACCCGAGATCGCTCCAGGCCATGTCGACCGGCACGACAGCAGCATATTGGGTGTGTTCCATCACCGCATGGTCGATCGACAATGCGGCAGCCGAAGCGAAGGCATCGGTATCGAGCCGCAGGAAGCCGAGATCCTCCTTGCCGTTCGTCACCGCCTGCGCACAGGCAGCATGAATTTCCGGATGCAGGCGTTCGAGTTCTTCCAGGTAGCGGCGTGCCGACATCAGGAAGATGCCGCTGTTCCAGCAATAGGCACCGCTGTCGAGATACTGCTGGGCCGTGGCCGCATCGGGCTTCTCGACGAAGCGATCGACGACACGGACATGATCGGACGTCTCCATCAGCGGCCCGACCTTGATATAGCCGTAACCGGGCTCCGGCCGATCGGGACGAATGCCGAAAGTGACGAGATGCCCATCTGCAGCAGCCGGCAGGCCGGCCTGCACGGCGCGGTGCAGTTCCTGCGGCGCGCCGATGGCATGATCGGCCGGCTGCACCAGCATCATCGCATCCGAATCCTGCGCCAGCAGCCAGTGCGCCACTGCAGCCAGAGCCGGCGCCGTGTTGCGCGCCGCCGGTTCCAGCAGGATCTTCTGCGGCTCTACGCCGAGTTCGCGAATCTGGTCGTCGATCAGGAAGCGGTGATCCTCGTTGCAGATCAGGACAGGTGCGGCGAAACCGAAATCGCCGCCGCTGCGCTGCACGGTCTCCTGCAACAGGCTGCGCTCGGACACCAGCGACAGCAGCTGTTTCGGGAAGGCGGATCGCGACAGTGGCCACAGGCGCGTGCCCGAACCGCCGGCGAGAATCACCGGATGAATGCGCGACGCACCCTGCTGAAGAGTCTGGCGCTGCTCGATGATGGCATTCATTGTCGACCTCGTGGCTGCATGAACTGCGGCCGACTATGTCGACACCCCTTTACAGGGGCCAGTGATCAAACTGTGGTTGCCGGCGCGGTTAATCCAGCAGAATCAACACACAAATCGCATCGGCATATTCGCGTGTCAGCGCGCATAAGGCAGCACGATGCGCACGCTCAAGCCGCCGCCGATGCGGTTTACCGCGCTGATGCTGCCGCCGATCGCCTCGATGTTGCGGCGGACGATCCACAGGCCAAGGCCCGCATGTTTCGCGCCTTCGCCATTCGCAGTTTCTGGCTGCAACCTGTGTTCCTTCGGCCGCTGCGAGAAGTAACGGTCGAAGATATGCTCGATCTTGCGCGGATCGACACCGGGGCCCTCGTCGTCGACATGCAGATGCACGGTGCTGCCTTCGCGGAACAGATAGACGGCGATGGTGCCGCCGGCCGAGGAGAAGCTGATCGCATTGTCGAGGATATTCTCGAACACGATGTCGACCACGCCCTGCGCGGCACGAATGGCGGCGTCCTCCTCAAGCGTGCGGACCAGCCTGATCTGCCGTTCGGTCAGAATATCGCGGTAGCGCAGCAGCACCTCGGCCACCAGCCGCGTGAGGTCGATCTGCAGCCGTGGTGCATCGATCATATCGGCGGTATTCAGGTCGAGACGCTGGGTGGAGTTGACCAGCATGTTCAGCCGGCCGAGCGATGCCTCGATCAGGCTGACGGCCCGATGGGCGCGCGGATTCCCGTCCGGCAGGGTGCGCTTGATCGGCTCCAGCGAGGCATTGATCGTCGCCAGCGGCCCCTTGAAGGAATGCGCGTTGTCCTCGGCCGTCTGGCGGATGTCCTGCGCAATGTTGCGCAGGTCGCGCACCAGATAGTCGAAATCCTTCGCCACGCTGGCCAGCTCCGGCACGATGTTGCGGTCAGCAAACGGGTATTCCGTCACGCGCCCCTGACGCACCTCGCGCGCCACCTTGCGGAAATGATGCAGGCTGCGCCATACGCTGAGGGCGATCAGGATGGCGAGCAGGGCGAAGGCGAAATAGATTGCCGCGGCGATGCGGATTTCGCGCGTCTGCCAGTAAGAACGGCCGATCGAAATGTTGAGGAATTCGGTGGTCGGGTGCGCCGAGATCAGGACCCAGCAGCCCCAGCGCGACTGGATCGGCAGGATCGAGGTCATGATCTCTTCATGCCCGTCGGTCTGCCGGTAGCGGATATCGATCGGCTTGTCCCAGGCACAGCTTTCGGCCAGCTGCTGCAGGATGCCGCGCTCGGCCAGCGTCTCCAGTTCGGGGCCGATACGCTCGATCCGAGATTCCGGCGCCGAGGCGATATAGTAGAAACTGCCGCCGCTCGGCGCATTGGCCGGACGGAACATCAGCTTCAGCAGCGTGCGGTCGTCGCCGCTGAAGCGCTGCAGTTCGGCATTCAGCGATTTATGCGGCGGCGCATTGGGCTGATTCAGGATCGGCGCCAGCGCCTGGGCGATCAGCCAGGCGCGCTGCTGGATACCGCGGCTGACCAGCTCGCGCCGCTGCACGTCGGCGGCCTCGAACTGGCCGTAGAGCACCATCGGCAGGGCGACAAAGACCGCAATCAGCGCCACCAGCTTGATGGTCAGCGAGGCGCCGAACCGGCGCGCCCGCCAACCCGAGGCATCTTTCGTCTCACTCCGCGTCGCGAACCGCTCCGCGCCAGCGGTATCCGAAGGCGAGGAAGTTCTCGATTTCGCCGAAGTCGCCATCGATGGCCCGGAATTTGTTGCGGATGCGCTTGATAGAGGACCGGACATTGGTTCGATAACCATCCTCGCCTGCCCCGGCTATGAAGCCGACATGGTGAACGCAGTCATAGATTGCGCGATAGGTCACATACTCACCGGCATTGCGCACGAGCAGATGCACGATGTTGAATTCGACGACCGTCAGGTTGACATCGGTGTCGCGCCAGAAGGCACGGCTGATCTGCGGCCGCAGCTGCAGTCCGCCGCACTCGACGATCTCTTCCTGCTGCTGCTCCGGCGGCCGCTTGCCGGCCTTGACGATCAGGTTGAGGCGCTTGGCCAGAATGGTGGCGCCGCGCGACTTGTTGACGAAGTCGAGCGCACCGCCGTCCAGCGCGGCATTCTCATAGGATGCCGCCAGCATGCCGGTCAGGAATACGACCGGCACATTGATGCCGCGCCGGCGCGCCTGCCCGAGCAGATCGAGGCCGGAAATGCCTGGCATGCGCCAGTCCAGCAGAATGACGTCGCTGCTGTTACCGCCGGAGAAATACTCGAACATCGCCGTCCCGTCGGGCAGGCTGACAACCTCGAATCCCAGATCGGTCAGTTCGCCGCCGACAGCCTCGCGGTAATCCTCATCGTCATCGACAAGAACGACCTTGATGCCGTCGCCGCGCGCAATGCCCTCATCGGCTGAAGGAGCCGGCGCGTAGGTCGGAGATACATTTGCGTCTTCCCTGTTCAGTACCGTCATTGCCTTTTACCTCGTAGTTGAGGACGCGGAAAATCTGCGTATGCACATCCGGATAGAGCGACATATCCAGACTGCATTGCGCGGTGCGATAGCGCCAAACCTTGGCTGGTGCCTGTTCGATTTCTTCGGTGGGCGGACCCAGACGACTGCGGGCCTGCGCCATATCCAGACCGATCAGCGAGACGTCGCTGCTCTCGCTCACCGGCCCCGGCATGGTCGTCGAGGCCGTGACAGGACCGTTTGCAGGCGTCGCCAAGCCGGGCGTCGGCGCCGGCCTGGCTGCAGCGGATTTACGGTCCGCCTGGCCCGCACTGCCCTGCTGATTCTGTGTTACGTGACTCTGTGTTGCGTGACTCTGTGTCGCGGGCGGTTGCCGCCAGGACGTTGCCCTTGGCTGACCCGATTTGTAATCCGCCAGCGGCCACTGCCGCGCGTCGCAGCCGGCAAGGAGACCGGTCGCTGCCAGCAGGCACGAAACGGTGATCGCCCAAGACATGGTCCGCTTCATTGATGGGCCCGTTCGAACGGTTCGCTCACACAAAACCTCTCAGCTTGCAGCTTGGCCATGGCGACACGGCCAAGCTGCATCCGTCGACTATTGTGCGACAGGCGCATGCCCACCGCTTCCTTCTCGAGTTTCCCCTTGCCGAACCCGACTGTCGTTGCAGCCAGGCCTAAGTCGTGCGCTCCTAACGTTGCTGCCGCGATTCAGTTCGCCGTCTGCAACAGCGAATCCAGGCGCAAAGGAGTCCCGGTATTCTAGGATGTCACTGATGCCCTTCAAGTTCCGCGCGTCAGGCCTGTGGCCGAACCACAGAATAGTCACCGGACACGCGATTGCGTCGATGTCCTGCCGCAAGGCCACGCTATTACCACACACAAATGCGCGCGCTTTTCCCATCATAGCATCTGCCGCTGCATCGCTCGCCATTCGGCGGGAAAAACTGGCTCAAGGAGGTTGCAACGACGATGGCGAAGGAAAAGTTCAATCCGGAAATCCTGCGCGAGTACGATATTCGCGGCATCGTGGGAAAAACCCTGCGGCTGGAAGATTCCTATGCCCTGGGCCAGGCCTTCGGCACATTGGTCCGCAGGAATGGGGGCCGCAGCGTGGCGCTCTGTCGCGACGGACGTCTCAGTTCGCCACAGCTCAGCCGCGCTTTCTCGAAGGGCCTGCGCCATGCCGGCACCGATGTGCTGACGGTCGGGCTGGGCCCGACGCCGATGCTGTATTTCGCCGAACGCCATCTCAATGCCGATGCCGGCGCGATGATCACCGGCTCGCACAATCCGCCCGACTATAACGGCTTCAAGCTCACCGTCGGCGGCAAGACCATCTATGGCGACGAGATCCAGAAGCTCGGCACCATCATCCGCGATGGCAGTTTCAGCAGCGGCGCCGGCAAGGTGCTGCGCCGCTCGGTCGCCGGAAATTATGCGATGCGCATCCTGCAGGATGCCGATCTGGCGCGCCCGCTGTCGGTCGCCTGGGATCCCGGCAACGGCGCGGCCTGTCCCATCGTGGAACGGCTGACCAAGCGGCTGCCCGGCCGGCATGTGGTGCTGAATGGCGACGTGGACGGCACCTTCCCCAGTCACCATCCCGATCCGACACTGCCCGAAACGCTGGAGCAGTTGCGCGAAACCGTGCTGAGCGAAAACCTCGATCTCGGCATTGCCTTCGACGGCGATGGCGACCGGCTCGGTGTGATCGACAACAAGGGCCGCGTGCTATGGGGCGACCAGCTGATGATGCTGTGGTCGGAAGAGATCCTGCGCCGTCAGCCCGGTGCCACCATCATCGCCGACGTCAAGACCAGCCAGTCGCTGTTCGATGCCGTCGAACGGCTGGGCGGCAATCCGATCATGTGGCGCACTGGCCATTCGCTGATCAAGGCGAAGATGCGTGAGACCGGCGCGCAGCTGGCCGGCGAGATGAGCGGCCATATCTTCTTCGCCGACCGCTATTTCGGCTTCGACGATGCGCTCTACGCCACGATCCGCCTGCTCAACATCGTGGCGCGGTCGCCGCGCAGCCTGGCCGACCTGCGCGACCGCCTGCCCGAGATGGTGAATACGCCGGAACTGCGCATCGAATGTCGCGAGCAGGACAAATTCCCGATCGTCGATTCCGTGAAGTTGCGGCTCCAGGCCGAAGGTGCCGCCGTCAACGATATCGACGGCGTGCGCGTGAAAACGGCAGACGGCTGGTGGCTGCTGCGGGCATCCAATACGCAGAATGTGCTGGTGGCGCGCTGCGAGGCCAATGACGAGGCCGGCCTGGCGCGGCTGAAACATGCGCTCGGCGAGCAACTCAGCGCCAGCGGCGTTGCACCGGCAGTGATCTCGTCGGCGCTAGGCGAGGAAGAACGCACGGCAGCCTGACCGCGACAGTCGTTACGCTGCCAGTAAGGCCGGCGGGTTCTCGCAGCAACCCGTCGGCCTTTCGCGTGAAAGGCCGGTGCAGCACGTAAATTTTGAAAGTTTTGGCTGGGGGACTAGGATTTAGGCCCAGCGGCCTCGTAATGGCCTTAAATCGGACAGGACTGAACGCCTGTGGTCGCATTGTGGGAGCAAGAAACTACTGCGTCAATGGGTGCCGTGCGGACAATCCCGCCCTTACCCATTCGTCACCGCCTCAAATCCGTCTTCGGTGATGGTGTAAAGCTGGCACTCGTCTAATGGCTGCCCGGTGTGTCGCTTACCTCGGCGTCTTTCTCCAGAGCCGGGCGCAATAGTTCATCCCGGAAACGCTCACCGCTGAACTGCCCATCTGTGCGGAAGCGACCGGCCGGAAAAGGCGAAAACTGGTTAGCAACGTTTATGAGCATTGCTGTCTCCATAAGCTAACTCGTACCGCTGGATTGTTGCGAGAGCGTTAACGAAATCTGGATTAACGTTCCGCCGAGCGGTCTACCATGATTAAGATGTTGGACTGGTTGGCCAGAATGGAAGATGGTTTCCCCGTGACCACTTAGTATCCTAAGCCGGCCCTGCGGGTCTGCAAGGACCAAGTTCGTTATCTCAGCAAGCCCCAGTCCTCGCCCGTCGGTGTCCACGGAAGTTCGCCCTTCCTCAACCGCCGCCTCGATTAACTGGGCATGGTCTGAGAACAGGCCATCAACTACCGGCAATCCGGCCAGCCGCCCACGAATTTTTTCCCAAACCTTCGAGCGCGGTAAAGTCGCCGGGATGCCGACCCCCTGATCGTAGATCAGTACGTTCAACCGCCGCTCCTGTCTTATCCATGACCCGCTAACCCACCATTCGCCCTGAAGCCACTCGGTTTCCGAGGCCATGTCATCTGGATACGCGTGCTGCACAGCGTTGGTCATAGCTTCGACGATTGCGTCATTCAACTCCAGTTCGCTGACTGCCAACTCACCATCGGAAATCGCGGTCAGTTCCTCGGAAATCTTACTTGCCGCCTCAAGGTCGCTCTTGTTACCGGAAATGCACCTGATAATTCTCGGCTCTCCGTCGTCACCGTCCAAGCGCGGCAGGTTCATCGTCTTCAAGATGTTAAAGAAGCCTACTTGCGCAAGTGACCACAGAACGGACGGCTGCATCGTCTGCATGTCTCGAATACGCAACTTTATCCGCTTCAATCTGCGCCATCGATCCAGTTCAGCGGCAAGCATGAGGGTGGCGGCCGGCGTGATGTGCTCAATCTTATTCAGGTCGACATACACTGACCGTCTTCATTGTCATGCGCGGGACAACTTCGTTCTTCGACCGCTCTGCGATCTCCTTGAGACTGAGACCAGTCCAGTCGCTTCTCTTAGACCATAGGGCCGGTAGCGCACGCAGGATGTCGTAGAACGCGGTCATGTCCTTTCGGGTGTAACTCTGCACCGGCTTGTCGCCGCAATGCTCCTGCAGCATTCGATAGGTTGCCGAGTTCTGCGCCAGCGTCTGCCCGCGCCACCCTTCTTCTTTGACCATGTAATCCAAGTATGCGGGCAGCACCTCGGACAGCAGCGGCCCTGTTGGCGCAACCGTCACGCTGTCATTTCGGTGGTTGCTCCTCTCGTCGGCTGGCGCGGCAGAGAACGGATCAACCGCGCCGCCTACCACCCGCTCCCGCGCCTTCTCCAGCACCTGCACATTCACCTGAAGCAGACCTAGGCCCAGTTCCACCCGGTCCTCTGCCGGGACGTTGTTCTCAGCCATCAACCGCGAAAGCGTCGGCTCCGCTCGGCTGACCTCGCGCCGTATCAGCCAGTCCCGATACTCGGAAATGAGGTGGTCGATTGTCTCGATGTCCTGCTCTACCGGGTCGATCCCGAAGGGCACCCGACCGGAATAGACACTGAGGCCCGGCTTGGTATTGCGATGGTGCTGGAGGTCCGCGTCGAGGGCGTCACTGAGGTACTGGCGAAGGATCGCCTTAAGGTCTGCGGTGGTCATGGACTTGCGGGTGCTTACTGCTCGGTTGAACAAAGGGCCGAGGAAGCTAGCCAAGTGTTCCGCCTCGCGGAAGTTCTTGGTCCGCAGCGAAACAACCACCTCGCCGCGATGGGGGCGGGGCAGTCTGCGCCGGAAAAAATAGACCCCCCGCTTTCGCGTGATGTGGGAGCATTGTGGGAACATAAACGACGACCCCAGCCGGAAACCGCATTCCGGGCGCTAGGCCGTCCGAGTATTCAAGGATTTACGGAAGCGATGGCTGGGGGACTAGGATTCGAACCTAGACAACCAGAGTCAGAGTCTGGGGTCCTACCGTTAGACGATCCCCCAGCAGGGATCGGGTCGGGCCCGGGATATAGCCCGTCCGGGAGGGCTTTGCAACCCTTCTTGGCCGTCCCCGACCGGCGGGCCTAGCGCCTGAAAACACTGACGATTTCCAGATGCGGCGACCAGCGGAACTGATCGATCGGCACGGCCTGCTCCAGCCGGTAGCCGGCCTCCAGCAGTGCTTTGGCATCGCGGGCGAAGCTGGAGGGGTCGCAGGAGGCCATGACGACCAGGCCGGGCGCCTCACCGAATTTCGCGGCCTCGGCAATCTGCTGCACCTGGGCCTTGGCGCCGGCGCGGGGCGGATCGAGCAGCAGGGCATCCAGCTTCTTCAGTTCACTGCGGGTCAGCGGCTGGCGCTCCAGATCGCGCGCGGTGGCCGTCACGCGGCTCAGGCCTGCCGATTTGGCGCCCGCGGTGAGCGCGGCAATCGCCGGGCGGTCGGCGTCCACCGCCCACACGCTCTTGCCGGCTTCGGCCAGGCGCAGTGCAAAGGCGCCGCAGCCCGAGAAGAGATCGGCAATACGTTTGGCGTCTTTCAGGGCGTCGAGAGCGAAATCGGCCATCGCCTGCTCGGCCTCGGGTGCCGCCTGCAGGAAGCCGCCCGGCGCCAATGTCACCATCGTATTGCCGAAGCGCACACGCGGCGGTTCGGCACCCTGGTACAGCAGTTCGGGATCGCTGCGCTCGTCGAACCGCGCACTGAGCCGGGCGAGACCGGCGGCCTTGGCGGCCTTGCTCAGATCGATCCGCTCCTGCACCCGCATCTTCAGCTTGCCGGTGATCAGCACATCCGCGCCGGTCTCGGTGACGGTGACTTTCAGGTCGACCGCCCAGCCATCGCCCAGCACCGGCATCATCATGGCGCGCAACGTGGGCAGCAGCGCGAACAGTTCCGGCTTCAGCACCAGGCAGGTTTCGAGATCGACGATCTTGCGGCTCTGGGCTTCGTGAAAGCCCATCAGCACCTTGTCTTTCACGCGCCGCGTGATGAACTCGGCGCGACGGCGCGAACGATCCGGCACAGCGACCAGATCGCCGATCTGCACATCCTGAATTTCGCGCCGCGCCAGCGCCGCCGCCAGTTTGTCGCGCTTCCAGCTACGGTAGGCAGCATCGTTCCAGTGCTGCAGCGTGCAGCCGCCGCAGGCCTGAAAATGCGGGCACGGTGCCTCGACACGGTCCGGCCCTTCGGCTTCCAGCACGCTGAGGCTGGCGGCAAAGCCGTCGCCGCGTTTCTCGCCCACCTTGGCGGCGATGCGGTCGCCCGGCACGGTGAAGGGCACGTAAAAGCGCTCACCATCGCTGTCCAGCACGCCATGGCCTTGCCCGCCCATGCGCTCGATCACACCCTCGATGTCACGCATCATGTTTCTCGGCAGCTATGAGGAATTCGCGGTTGCCTTCGGGGCCGGTGATCGGACTCGGCTCGATGCCCAGCACGCGCCAGCCCGGCAGGCCCGACCACCATTCGTTGATGGTGGCACAGACTTCGTCATGCAGGGCCGGATCGCGCACCACGCCGCCCTTGCCGACGCGCGCCCGCCCCACTTCGAATTGCGGCTTGATCAGCGCAACGGCCCAGGCACCCGGCCAGGCCAGCGACAGCGCCGCCGGCAGCACGATCTGCAGCCCAATGAAACTGGCATCACACACGACGCAGTCGATGGCATCGGGGATGATCTCAGGCGTCAGATGTCGCGCATTGGTTTTTTCCAGCACGACCACGCGCTCGTCGTTGCGCAGTTTCCAGTCGAGCTGGCCCTCGCCGACATCGACGGCAAAGACCTTGGCCGCACCATGATGCAGCAGCACGTCGGTGAAGCCGCCGGTGGAGGCTCCGACATCGATGGCGGTACGGCCTGCGGCTTTCAACGCGAAATGGTCTATCGCATGTGCCAGTTTGATGCCGCCGCGGCTGACCCAGGGATGCGGTTTGCCGCGCAGTTCGATCGGCGTATCGGCGGCCAGCGCCACGCCAGGTTTATCCAAGCGTTTCTCACCTGTATAAACGAGCCCGGCCATGATGGCGGCCTGCGCCTTGGCCCGGCTGTCCGCCAGGCCGCGCTCCACCAGCATCTGATCGAGACGCAGTTTCGGGGCCTTCATGCCACCGCCTCCCGCTTGCGCGCCAGCCTACGGGTCATCACAGCAAAACGCCAGAGCAGCAAGACGGCCACCACGGCGAGACCGACCACCAGGCCGGCCCAGACGCCGATGCCGCGCAGTGGTGTGTAGAAGCCGAACCAGATCGCTACCGGAAACCCGATCAGCCAGTAGCCGACCAGCGTCATCAGCATTGGGATCGCAGTGTCTTTCAGGCCGCGCAACGCGCCATTGGCGACGCCCTGTGCGCCATCGACCAACTGGAACAACGCCGCCATGCCGAGATAGGCAAGCGCCAGCGCATAGACCGGTGCTGCGCTGTCCCTGACGAAAACCGAAATCAGATGACCGCCGGCGAAGTGGAAGACCAGCGCCGCGCAACCCATGAAGGTCATGCCCATGATGATGGCGATCCAGCCGGCGCGCGCCGCACCCGAGATATCGCCGGCACCGGTCGCCAGGCCAACACGCACAGTTGCAGCCTGGCCCAACCCCATCGGCACCATGAAGGCGAGTGCCGCCCATTGCAGCGCGACCTGATGGCCGGCGACTTCGACGGTGCCAAGCCGGCCCATCAGCAATGCGCCGGCGGAGAAGAGCCCGATCTCGGCGCCGAGCGCCAGCGAGATCGGCGCGCCGACGCGCAGGAAGGCGATCAGCCGCTGCGGCGTGCTGCGCCACCAGCCGCGCGACAAATGATAGCTGCTGAATTGCGGATCGCGGGCGATATACCAGAAGAACAGCAGCAGCACGATCAGGTTGACGATGCTGGAGCCGATGCCGGCACCGACCACGCCGAGTTCCGGCACGATCCAGAAACCGAAGATCAGCACCGAATTCACCGCCGCATTCAGGATCACCGCAAGGATGGTGAGCACCAGTGCCGAGCGCGGCCGTTCAAGCGCCGCGACGAAGCCGCGCAGCACCATGAACCAGATGGCAGGCAGGAACATGCCACTGACCGCCTGCATGAAGGGCACTGCCAGCCGGATCAGTTCGTCGGGCTGGCCGATCAGGCGCAGGAAGGGTTCGGTCACCAGCAGTATGCCGGTGCAGATGACGCCGACGATGCCGGTGGTGATCAACCCGTCATGCACAGCCTGGCGCACGCCTTCGATATCCTTCGCGTCGCGACCGCGCGCCTGCGACGCCAGCGCCGGNNCAGCCAGACATCGGTGGTGTGGATCGCCATCTGCGCCAGCTGCGTGCCGATGATCGGCAGCGCCAGCGTGAGCGTCGCCCGCGCTTCGGTCAGGATCATGTTTTAGGAATCCTGCTTAGGCGCTGGTGGCGGTGGCGTCGGCCGGTCGGCCGAGAGCGGACAAAGCCATGGCAACGATCTGCGGCGCGTTCAGCCCCGCCTCGTCATACTGCTTCACCGGCGAGTCATGGTCGATGAAACGATCCGGCAGCACCAGCGGACGGATCTTCAGCCCATTGTCCAGCAGCCCGTCATGGCTGAGGAACTGCAACACATGGCTGCCGAAGCCGCCGACCGAGCCCTCTTCCAAGGTGATCAGCACTTCATGGTTCCGCGCCAACTGGCGCACCAGATCGATATCGAGCGGCTTGCAGAAGCGCGCATCGGCCACGGTGGTGGAAAGCCCGCGCGCACCGAGTTCGTCGGCCGCCTTCATGGCTTCCTGCAGACGTGCGCCGAAGGACAGAATGGCGATCTTGCTGCCTTCACGGATGACACGACCCTTGCCGATCTGCAGCACCGAGCCGCGCTCCGGCATCAGCAGGCCGGTGCCTTCGCCGCGCGGATAGCGGAAGGCGGACGGACGGTCATCGATAGTGGCCGAGGTCGCCACCATATGCATCAGTTCGGCCTCATCGGCCGCCGCCATCACCACCATATCGGGCAGGCAGGCGAGATAGGCGATGTCGAAACTGCCGGCATGCGTGGCACCGTCGGCGCCGACCAGGCCAGCACGGTCGATGGCGAAGCGCACCGGCAGCTTCTGGATCGCCACGTCATGCACCACCTGGTCATAGGCGCGCTGCAGGAAGGTCGAATAGATCGCGCAGAAAGGCTTGAAACCTTCGGTGGCAAGGCCTGCGGCGAAGGTGACGGCATGCTGCTCGGCGATGCCGACATCGAAGCAGCGGCTGGGGAATTTCTTCGCAAACAGGTCGAGGCCGGTGCCGGACGGCATCGCCGCCGTCACCGCCACGATCTTGTCGTCACGCGCCGCCTCGGCAATCAGGCTGTCGGCAAAGACCCGGGTATAACTGGGAGGTCCGGCCTTGGGCTTGGCCTGTGTGCCGGTGACAACGTCGAATTTCGATACACCGTGATACTTGTCGTCCGCCGCCTCGGCCGGGCCATAGCCCTTGCCCTTCTGCGTCACGACATGGATCAGGATCGGGCCGGTCTTGTCGGTGTCGCGGATATTCTTGAGCACCGGCACCAGATGGTCGAGGTTATGACCATCGACCGGGCCGACATAATAGAAGCCCATTTCCTCGAACAGCGTGCCGCCGGCGACCATACCACGCGCATATTCCTCGGCCTTCTCGGCCATCGAAGTCAGCGTGCGCGGCAGGATCTTTTCGCCGATCTGCTTGGCGATCTGGCGCAGGCCGATATAGGAGCGCGACGACATCAGGCGCGACAGATAGGCACTCATCGCACCGACCGGCGGCGCGATCGACATGTCGTTGTCGTTCAGCACCACGATCAGCCGGCTGTTCATCGCGCCGGCATTATTCATGGCCTCATAGGCCATGCCGGCCGACATCGCGCCGTCGCCGATCACCGCGATCACATTGTTGGTGTCGCCCTTGAAGTCGCGCGCCACCGCCATGCCGAGGCCGGCGGAAATCGATGTGGAAGAGTGCGCGGCGCCAAACGGATCGTATTCGCTTTCGGCACGGCGCGTGAAACCGGACAGGCCACCACCCTGGCGCAAGGTACGGATGCGGTCGCGCCGACCGGTCAGGATCTTGTGCGGATAGGCCTGATGCCCGACATCCCAGATCAGCTTGTCGTCCGGCGTGGCAAACACGTGATGCAGCGCCACGGTCAGCTCGACCACGCCGAGGCCGGCGCCGAGATGACCGCCCGTCACCGAGACAGCATCAATCATCTCGCGACGAACTTCGTCGGCGAGTTGCTTGAGCTGGTCGAGATCGTACTGGCGGATATCCGCCGGCTTGGTCACGGTATCCAGCAGGGGCGTGCGATTGCTGATCATTGCTGGCCTAAGGGTGTCACGAGCGGCGGGTTATAACAAACTCCGCCAGCTCCTGTAAAACCATGGACCTGGGGCCAAAATGCGACAACAGCCGGCTTTTGGCGGAATTGGTTAACGCCCGCGCCTTGGCCCGGGCCGGTTCCAGCCCCAGCAGGCCCACAAAGGTGGCCTTGCCTGCCGCAGCGTCCTTGCCCACCGCCTTGCCCAGTTCGGCGGCCGAACCCTCGTGGTCCAGCAGGTCGTCGGCGATCTGGAAGGCGAGGCCAAGCTCTGCGGCATAGTCGCGCAGAACCGCGCGTTCTGCCGTGCCGGCCTGCCCGAGCATGGCGCCGGCCTCGGCCGAAAACTGGATCAGCGCGCCGGTCTTCAGCGCCTGCAGATCGGCGATCTCGTCGTAGCTCAGCGGCTGCCCCGCCGCCGTACGGTCCTCGGCGGCAAGGTCGATGGCCTGGCCGCCAACCATGCCGCGTGCGCCGGACGCCTGGGCCAGCCCGGCCACCAGCCCGGCCTGCACGGCAGCGTCAGGATGGGTGGCGGCATCGGCCAGGGTGAGGAAAGCCTGGGTCTGCAGGCCATCTCCCGCCAGCACGGCGGTCGCCTCGTCAAACGCCTTGTGCACGGTGGGCTTGCCGCGACGCAGGTCATCGTCGTCCATGCAGGGCAGATCGTCGTGGATCAGCGAATAGGAATGCAGCATCTCGATGGCGGCTGCGACCCGCAGGCTGCGCTCGCGTGGCACGCCAAACAGATCGGCGGACGCCACCGCCAGCAGTGCGCGCAGCCGCTTGCCACCCCCCAGGCTGGCATAGCGCATTGCGTTGTCCAGTTTGGCGGTGCCGCCCTTGCCCACAGCGGGAAGCAGGCGGTCCAGCGCGGCCTCGACGGCGGCGCCCACCTCCTGCATCGCCGCCATAAGAACAGGCGACGGCTGGTCGGTCATGTCAGTCTGCCTTGAAGGGCTGGGTGCCGGCGGCCTGGCCATCGGCTCCGACCACGATCTTCTCGATCTTCTCTTCAGCGGCCTTCAGCTTGGCTTCGCAATGGCGCTTGAGCAGCGCGCCGCGACCGTAGAGTGCAATCGACTCTTCCAGGTCGACGCGGCCGCCTTCCAGCCGGGCGACGATCTCGTCCAGCGCCTTCAGCGCAGCTTCGAAACTCATCGCGGCGATATCCGCCGGGATGGTTTCCTGCTGGGCATCCTTCTCAGCCTTGGACATGCCGCCTCCGTTCCACAAAGCCGCCACAGTTTACGGTCTAGCTTTATCGCCAACAACCCGCGCCGCCGCCCGATTCGCGGCCATTTCCAGCGTGGCCGAAGCAATATAATGCGCTGTAGTATTTGCCAACCCGCCAAGGGAGAATCTGCATGTCCAGCCTCACCGTCTCTCGCCGATCCTTACTGCTGTCCAGTCTCGCCAGTGCCGGCATCCTGGTACTCAGGCCACAGGCGGCCCGCGCCGCGTCCGACGACCAGTCGCTGATCGACTCCGCCCGCATCACCGTGGATGCCTTCGCCAATGACGGCCAGATGAGCGACCTGCGCCGCAAGCTGGCCCAAGCCAAGGGCGTCTTCGTGGTGCCACAGCTGCTGAAAGCCAGCTTCATCATCGGTGGCGAAGGCGGCTCCGGCGTGCTGCTCGCCAAGACTGCCAATGGCTGGAGCGAGCCTGCCATCTATACGATGGGTGCCGGCTCCATCGGCCTGCAGATCGGCGGCGAAGCCTCGCAGGTCATGCTGGTGCTGATGAACGACAAGGCAGTGAATGCCATCCTGCGCAACGAATTCAAGATCGGCGCCGATGCCACCGTTGCCGCCGGCCCGGTCGGCATGGGCGTGGAAGCCGCCACCACCAGCAATCTCGGCGCCGACATCTATTCGTTTGCCAAGACCAAGGGCCTCGCCGCCGGCATATCGGTGGAAGGTGCCGTGATCACCGCGCGCCACAGCCGCAACACCGCCTACTACGGCAAGGAAGCGCATCCGCGCAACATCCTCTACGACAACGTGGTGAGCAATCCCGGCACCATGGCGCTGCGCCAGGCGCTGGCGAATGCGGAGATGCGGTGATCTCACCTGCTACTTTGCGAGGCTATCGCGCCACCACCTATGCGGTGACGCTGCCTGCCAAGAATCATATTGACTGTGAAATGCTTGGCCTGCGGCTGGATGAAAACAGTCCGCAGGCCGACACGTTTCTGAAGACCGTGAAGGCGCAGAGCATCACCTGCCTGAATGCCTGGAACCCGCAGAGCCGCGTGCTGAATGTAACCCGCAACATGGCGGCGCATCAGCGCCTGCGCCGTGATCTGGCGGGATACACAGCCCTGCCGCATCTTGGCGTGCCGGATCGTTCGACCTGGCGGCCGGAGCCGGGATTTGCCGTGCTGGACCTCGAAACGGAAAAGGCCATGGCACTTGCACAGCGCCATGGCCAGTTCGGGATCGTGCGCTACGAACGCGGCGGGATCGCGGAACTGATCCTCACCCGGCTCGCGCTGAAGTAATCAGGCGACTTCCCGCCTTAAGCTACTTCAAAGAGCCCGGCGCCGCCTTGGCCGCCGCCGATGCACATCGTCACCACCACATACTTGGCGCCGCGGCGCTTGCCCTCGATCAGGGCATGGCCGGTCATGCGCGCGCCCGACATGCCATAGGGATGGCCGATCGAGATCGCGCCGCCGTTGACGTTCAGACGGTCGTTCGGGATGCCGAGCTTGTCACGGCAGTACAGCACCTGCACGGCAAACGCCTCGTTCAGCTCCCACAGGCCGATATCGTCCATCTTGAGGCCGAAGCGCTGCAGCAGTTTCGGCACGGCGTAGACCGGACCGATGCCCATCTCGTCGGGCTCGCAGCCGGCCACCGCCATGCCGCGATAGATGCCCAGCGGATGCAGGCCCTTCTTCTCGGCGAGTTTCGCTTCCATCACCACACAGGCCGAAGCGCCATCGGAAAGCTGGCTGGCATTGCCCGCAGTGATGAAGTTGCCCGGGCCGCGCACTGGCTGCAGGCCGGCGAGGCCTTCCAGCTTGGTGTCGGCGCGATTGCCCTCGTCTTTTGTCAGGGTAACGTCTTTATAGCTGACCGCCTTGGTCTCCTTGTCGACCACCGCCATGCTGCTCTGCATCGGCACGATCTCGTCGTCGAACTTGCCTGCCGCCTGACCGGCCGCCGTGCGCTTCTGGCTTTCCAGCGCGTATTCGTCCTGTGCCTCGCGGCTGATGTTGTAGCGCTTGGCCACGGTTTCAGCAGTGTCGATCATCGCCATGTAGATGTCGGGCTTGTTCTTCATCAGCCATTCATCGCGGGCGCGGAAGGTATTCATATGCTCGTTCTGCACCAGCGAGATCGATTCCAGACCGCCGCCGACCACGATGGGCGCGTTGTCGTGAATCACCTGCTTGGCGGCCGTGGCAATTGCCATCAGGCCCGAACCGCACTGGCGATCCAGGCTCATGCCAGCCACTGAAACGGGCAGCCCTGCGCGCACGGCGCAGAACCGCGCGATGTTGCCGGCCGTGCCGCCCTGCTGCAAAGCCGCACCCATGATCACGTCGTCGACTTCAGCGCCGTCGATGCCGGCGCGCTTGACGGCTTCGCGGATCGCATGCGCGCCCAGCGTGGCCGGATCGGTATTGTTGAAGGCGCCGCGATAGGCCTTGCCGATCGGCGTGCGGGCAGTGGAAACGATGACAGCTTCGCGCATTTTCTTCTCCCAGGAATGGCCAAATAGCGTTCTTGGGCGCGAACGCTAGACCCAAATTTTCCGCAGTGCAAACCTGCCGCTACGGCAGGGCTTTACCTGAACGTCAAGCCGGCCAGCGCTTGGCGATCTCTTCCAGCATCACCTCGGTGGCGCCGCCGCCGATGGGATGGATACGGGCATCGCGCGCCATACGCTCGATCGCGCTTTCGCGCAGATAACCCGCCCCGCCATGGAACTGCAGGCAGTCATAGGTCACGGCGTTGACCAGTTCGCCGCACAGCGCCTTGACCATGGAAACCTCGCGCACGGCGTCCTTGCCGTCACCCGCCATCCAGGCGGCGTGATAGACCAGTTGCCGCGCCGCTTCGGTGCGGGCCTCCAGCATGGAGAGCCGCTGGCGGATCACCTGCTTGTCGGCCAGCACGCCACCGAAGGCCTTGCGCGTCGTCACATACTGCCTCGTGATCTCCAGCGCGCGGCGGCATTCGCCCACCGCCATGGCGCCCAGCACCAGACGCTCGTTCTGGAAGTTGCGCATGATGGCGTAGAAGCCGCGGTTCTCGTCGCCGAGCCGGTTTTCGACCGGCACCCGGCAGTTATCGAACACCAGTTCCGCGGTATCCGAGCAGAGCCAGCCATGTTTCCTCAGGCTGCGGCCCACCGAGAAACCCGGCGTGCCTTTCTCGACAGCGAGAATCGAGATGGCGCGCGAACCCTTGGCGTCGGGGTCGGTCTTGGCGGCAACGAAATAGAGATCGGCATGCACGCCATTGGTGATGAACATCTTGCTGCCGTTCAGCACATAATGGTCGCCGTCACGTTTCGCCCGCGTGCGGATTGCGGCGACATCCGAGCCGGCATCCGGTTCGGTGACGGCCACGGCGGTGATCAGCTCGCCGGCGATGACTTTGGCGAACCAGCGGTCGAGTTGCTGCCGGTTGCCGGCATGGGCCAGATGCGGCGAGGCCATGTCGGTATGCACCAGCACGGTGGCCGAGAAGCCGCCATAGCCTGACAGCCCGCATTCCTCGGCCAGAATCGCCGAGGCAATCGGCAACTGGTCGCTGCCGCCATAGGCCTCCGGATAGCGGATGCCGAAGAAGCCGAGCGCGCCCATTTTCCGGAGCGTCTCGCGCGGCACCATGCCCTGCTCTTCCCAGGCATCGCCGTGCGGACGAACTTCGTTTTCCACGAAGCGCGCGACCTGCTCACGCAGGGCGGCGTGTTCGTCGCTCTCATAGATCGTCCGCATGGAATCTTCCCTATTTGAGCAACGGCACCAGCCGTTCGAGTGCCTGCGACAGTTTCGGCAGCGAGGCGGCGTAGCACAGCCGGATACGTCCCTCGCCGGCCGGACCGAAGGCGACGCCCGGCGCCAGACCGACCTGGGCCTCGCGCGCGATCTCCTTGCAGAGTTCGACACTGTCGGTCAGGCCGTCGAGTGCAAAGAAGGCATAGAAGGCACCTTCCGGCTTGCCGAGCGTCACACGCGGCAGCGGCGCCAGCGCCTGATAGACCATGTCGGCGGCGCGCTTATAGCGCTCGACGAGGCCCTCGATGTATTCGTCGCCTTCATTCAGGGCGGAGACACCTCCCCACTGCACGAAGGTGGTCGGATGCGAGATGTTGAACTCGGTCATCTTCTCGACGGCGGTGCAGAGCCGCGGCGGCGCCACGATCCAGCCGAGCCGCCAGCCGGTCATCGACCAGCTCTTGGAAAACGAATTGATGATCACCACCGGATCTTCCGGCCCGGCCAGCGTGTAATAGCTCGGCGCATGTTTCGCGCCGTTATAAACGATGCGGCCATAGACCTCGTCGGACAGGATCCAGATGCCGCGCTCACGGCAGAAATTCAGGATCGTCGTCAGCTCTTCCTCGGTCGCCACCCAGCCGGTCGGGTTGCCCGGGCTGTTGATCATGATCAGCTTGGTGGTCTCGTCGCAGGCATCGAACAGCTGCTGCATGTCGAGCTTCCAGCGGCCGTCGTCCTGCGGCTGCAGGTAGACATCGCGCGGCTCGCCGCCCATGGCACGCACGGCGGAGCGGCCGTTCGGCCACAGCGGCCCGATGATCACCGCGCTGTCGCCCGGTTCGATCAGGCACTGGATGGTGATCATGATGGCGTTCATACCCGAGGCCGTCACCACCGTGCGCTCGGCCGGAATGTCGGCGCCGTAGGCGCGCAGCAGGTAGTCGTGAATCGCCTGCATCAGCGGGGCGATGCCGCGATTGGCGGCATAGAAGGTCTCGCCGCGATCCAGCGCCGCCTTGGCACCCTCGCGCACGAAGGCCGGCGTCGGTTCGTCGCCCTCGCCGAACCACAGCTTGATCATATCGGGGATATCGGCCGAGGCGCGGGTGACGAGGCGAATGCGCGAACCGGGAATGTCGAGGATATTGGAGCAGATGACGGCTTCGGACATGATTGTGCTGGGCTACTTCTGTTTGGGGAGGGATGAGACGAGCTTGTCGATGATCTGCCAGGAGGCGGTTTCGATATCGAGCCGCCCGGCGAGAACGCCATCGGCCAGCACATCCAGTTCGCTGGCCGGCAGATCGGCGAGCGCGCGGCGCAGGCGGTCGAGCACCAGGTTTTGCAGCAGGCGTCGCGTGCGGGCGCGCGGATCGGGCCGCTTGCGCCGGCCGATCGCAGCGATGGCATCCGCCAGTTCAGGCACGCCGCTGCCCTGCAGGGCGCTGGTCTGCAACACCGGCACGGCCGTGCCGCTACGCTGCGCGCTCATCGCCGCCAGCTGGCGCGCCGAGCGTTCAGCGAAGGGCAGGTCGGATTTGTTGACCACCAGCACATCGGCGATTTCGAGGATGCCGGCCTTGATCGCCTGCACGTCGTCGCCCAGCCCCGGTGCATTCACCACCACGCGCACATCGGCGATCTCGGCGATCTCGACTTCCGACTGTCCGGTGCCGACGGTTTCGACCACCACCACATCGCGGCCCGAAGCGTCGAACACGTCGATGACCCGCGCGGCCGTGCGCGATAGGCCGCCGAGATGGCCGCGGCTGGCGAGGCTGCGGATGAAGACGCCCGGATCGGCGGCATGCTGCGTCATGCGGATGCGGTCGCCGAGGATGGCGCCGCCGGTGAGTGGCGAGGAGGGGTCGACGGCAACGACGCCGACGTTTTGCTGCCGCCGGCGCAACTCGCCGACATAGGCCGAGACCAGCGTGGATTTGCCGGCGCCCGGCGCACCGGTGAAGCCGACCACCAGGGCATTGCCCAGCCGGCCGCGGATCGCCTGCAGCACCAGCCGGGCCTCGTCGGTCTCGTTCTCGACCGCGGTGATGGCCCGCGCCAGCGCCGCCCGTTCGCCGGCCAAGAGCGCCGGCAGCCAGTCCGGCAGGATGGCTGAATCGGCGGCTGAGTCGGCAGGCTTTTGCATAGCCGCACCATACGCGCTATGTAGACGCCCGAAAAGCAGCCGTCCAAAGCCGCCGTCTGGAAATCTGACATGTCCACTCCCCTACTCGCGCCCCGCAATTACGGTCCGGTCAACTGGCTCGGCCTGTGGACGCTCTACGTCAAGGAAGTGCAGCGTTTCCTCAAGGTGGTGACCCAGACCGTGCTGGCGCCGATGGTGACCACGCTGCTGTTCTTCGCCGTGTTTGCGCTGGCGCTGGGCGGCGCGGTGCGCCAGATCGCCGGCATGCCGTTTGTAGATTTCCTGGCACCCGGCCTGATCATGATGGCCACCACCCAGAATGCGTTTGCCAATACCTCCTCCTCGATCATGATCTCGAAGGTGCAGGGCAATATCGTCGACGTGCTGATGCCGCCGATCAGCCCCGGCGAACTGCTGGTGGCCTATGCCCTGGCCGGCGTCACCCGTGGCCTGCTGGTGGCGCTGGCGGTGGCCGCCGCGATCTTCCCCTTTGCGCCGATCCATGTGCATCACTGGTTCGCCGCGCTGTATTTCGTCTTTGCCGGCTCACTGATCCTCAGCCTGACCGGGCTGGTTGCCGGGCTGTGGAGCCAGAAATTCGACCATATGGCGGCGGTGACCAACTTCGTCGTCACGCCGCTGGCGTTTCTCTCCGGCACCTTCTACTCGGTGCAGGCATTGCCGCCCTTCTGGTATGCCGCCGCCCATGGCAACCCGTTCTTCTTCATGATCGACGGCTTCCGCTATGGCCTGACCGGCCATACCGACGGCGATGTGCTGCTGGGCGGGGTGGCGCTCGGCGCCGTGGCCGTGGCGCTCTGGTTCGGCTGCTACGCGCTGCTGAAACGCGGCTACCGCCTGCGTCCGTGACGCCAGAAACACCATAAGTCATTGTTCTTACAGTATTATAAGGCCATTACCGCAGGCTTATTTGATCCTTATCTGACTCTTATGTTGTCTTATTTGGGGCTTATTTTTTCTTATTTTTGCTTAGGTCGGCTTATTTGGGCTGACAGTACCCGTGAACGATCCGGTCTTCCCCGGATCGCCCCCCTATGGATTCACGCTGGCAGATTCACGATGACCAAGAACAGAGGGGCCGCCGGAGAACCCCCGGCAGCCTGAGAACAAATGATGTTCTGTTTTGGGAATAAAGTCAAGTAAAGCCAGCCGGAGCTGGCCCCTGGCTTACTGCGCCGGATGACGCACCGGCAGAACCAGCAGCAGGCCGACGCCGAGCAGCGCGGCACCCGCCAGCATGGCCGACATCCGGTCGTTGTCGGCAATGGCAGCCGCGGCAATGGCGGCCGCGACGATCCCGATCAGCACAACCTTCTTGTTGCCCGGCTGCACCTGCATGTCCCGAAACTGCATGACTGTCTTCCCCTCAGACGCCGCGCGATGCGGCGCTTACCTGCCTGCCAAATTGGACCCGGGGGCAGCATAGCGAAGGGATAAAAAAATCCGAGGTAAATTTATGGATAGGAATGTCGCAGGCCCAACTGCGGCAACGCTTCGCTGACGGTCAGGCATCAAAATCAAAAATCGTCATGCCCGGCCTTGTGCCGGGTCTCCATCTCCATATCGGCCTAGTCATGGCCTTGCAGAACTGACAGATGGATCACCGGGACAAGCCCGGTGATGACGATTGTCGGGCTCGGAACCAGGAGTTGAAGGCCGGATATTGCCTCACCCTCCTTGTGTCATGGCCGGGCTTGTCCCGGCCACCCACGCCTTGCCGGCACTGCTTGAAAAAGAAAGACGTGGATGCCCGGCACAAGGCCGGGCATGACGGGGATGGGTTGGCGAAAGCGCCGCGCTGCCTAAACCAGAATCTTCTCCAGCGCGGCGCGGATGCGCGGTGGGATCGGCGCCGGTTTCTGCACGCCGCGTTCGACGAAGACATGTACGAAATGGCCGGTGGCGGCGGGATGCGGCTCGCCCTGCCTGAACAGCGCTATCTCGTGCCGCGCGGATGAATTGCCGAGCTTCACCGTGCGCAGCCAGCCTTCCACCGTTTCCGGGTAGTTCAGCGATTTGTGGAAGCGGCAGCCGCTTTCCACCAGCAGGCCGATCACCTTGTCATTCGGCATGTCGAGCCCACCGAAGCGGATCATGTAGTCGTTCACCAGCGTGTCGAAATAGGCGTAATACTGCACGTTGTTGACATGCTGGTAGACGTCGATATCCGACAGCCGGGTCGGGATCAGCAGGCTGTGGCGATAGTTCTCGCGGACTTCCAGCTTGGGGTCGACAGCGTCAGTCATCGGCTCAGAGCGCCTGTTCGTAGATCTTCAGCGCGTCGTCGTAATTGACCTCGCGCGGATTGTTGACCAGCAGGCGCTGCTGGTTCATCGCGTCTTTCGCCAGCATCGGCAGGTGATTATGGCTGATGCCGACCTGGCGCAGCTGCTTCTCCAGCTTCACGTCGTCGATGATGGCTTCCAGTTCGGCGAGCAGCGCACCGGCGCCTGCTGATGGAGTGCTGAAACTCTTGCCCGGAAGCAGGATCGGCGCCAGTTCGGCATACTGGCCTGCCGCCAGCGGCACTTCGAGATTGAAACGCAGCACATGCGGCAGCATCAGCGCATTCGACAGGCCATGCGGCACATGGAAATGCCCGCCCACGGGGTAAGCCAGCGCATGCACCGCCGCGACCGGTGCATTGGCAAAGGCCATGCCGGCGAGCATGGCGCCGAGCAGCATTTCCGAGCGCGCCGCGCGGTCCTTCATGCCTTCGGGCGAACAGACCGTGCGAATGTTTTTTGAAAGCAGACGCAAAGCCTCGCGGCCGAGCGCATCCGACATCGCATTCTTCTTGTTCTTCGAGGTATAGGCCTCGATGGCATGCACCATGGCATCGACACCGGTGGCGGCGGTCACATGGCGCGGCAGGCCGAGCGTCAGGTCGGCATCGAGCAGGGCGATATCGGGCAGCAGCAGCGGCGAAACCACACCCTTCTTCTCGCTCTCACCCGTGGTGATGATGGCGATGCCGGTGACTTCCGAACCGGTGCCCGCCGTGGTCGGCACCTGGATCAGCGGCAGGCGTTTGCCGCGCGCATTGCCAACGCCGTAGATCTCCGACAGCGGCTGCGTCGCAATGGGGAGGAAGGCGACCAGCTTGGCGATGTCCATCGACGAACCGCCGCCGAAACCGATCACGCCATCCGCCTTGAAGTCCCTGGCGACCTGCACGGCCTCATGCACCAGCTTTTCCGGCGGGTCGGCCTCGGTGCGGTCGTAGATGGTGACGGCAATGCCGGCGGCCTTCAGGCTGTCCAGCCCGGCCTGCGGCAGGCCCAGTTTCATGACGCCCGGATCGGTCACCAGCACCACGCGGCTGGCGCCCAGTTCGGCTATCAGCGGCCCGAGTTTGGCGCTGGCGCCGGGTTCGCAGTAGACCCGCCGGGTGGTTTCGAAACTCAGGGTGGTCATGGCGGATCCTCCAAAAATGCTTATTTGCCAAAAGGGTAGCATCGGCCGGGATAGACGAAAAAGTCCTCGGCCGGCGAAAAATGGGACCCGCGGGTCAAGCCCGCGGGTGACAAATGATTATTGATCGTCATGCCCGGGCATCCCATTTCCGTTGCGCCCGCAACACCTTGGCAACCATTGCGCCCATACATTCGCTGAATTGACACAAGGCCTTAGCGGCCCGTAGAATCCGGTCTTACCGCCAGCCCGGCCGCGTAAACCCGGAGCTGGCGTCAATTTTTTCAGGGCCTGAACGATTCAGGCCCCGTATCCAGGGAGAGGTGTCGTGAGCGAAGCATTGATGTCGACCTACGCAAGGCAGGACCTTGCGTTCGAGCGGGGCGAGGGGTCTTACCTTTTCACCGCTGACGGTCGACGTTATCTGGACTTCGGCTCCGGCATCGCGGTCACCGCGCTCGGCCACGCCCACCCGCATCTGGTCAAGGCGATCCAGGAGCAGGCGGCCAAGCTGTGGCATACCTCCAACCTGTTCCGGATTCCGGAGCAGGAGAAGCTGGCCGAGCGGCTGGTGGCCAATTCCTTTGCCGACAAGGCCTTCTTCTGCAACTCGGGCGCCGAGGCCAATGAAGGCGCCGTGAAGGTGGCCCGCAAGTATTTCGCCGTGAGCGGCAAACCCGAGAAATTCCGCATCATCACCTTCGATGGCGCCTTCCACGGCCGCACGCTCGGCATGCTGGCGGCGACCAACAATGCCAAATACCTGGAAGGCTTCGGCCCCAAGGTGGAAGGCTTCGACCAGGTCGCCTTCAGCGTGAAGGCGGCGAAGGACGCGATCACGCCGGAGACGGCGGCGATCATGATCGAACCAATCCAAGGCGAGAGCGGCATCCGCAGCGTGCCGACCGAAATGCTGCGCGGCCTGCGTCAGCTCTGCGACGAGCATGGCCTGCTGCTGATCCTGGACGAGATCCAGACCGGCATGGGCCGCACCGGCAAGCTGTTCGCCTATGAATGGTCGGGCATCGAGCCGGACATCATCTCGCTGGCCAAGGGCCTGGGCGGCGGTTTCCCGGTCGGCGCGGTGCTGGCCACCAAGGAAGCGGCCAAGGGCATGACGCCGGGCACGCATGGCACGACCTTCGGCGGCAACATCATGGCGATGACGGCGGGCAATGCCGTGCTGGACGTGATGCTGGAGCCGGGCTTCTTCGATGGCGTGCAGAAGCGCTCAAGCTATTTCATGCAGCAGCTCGTCATGCTGAAAGATCGCTATCCCGAGGTGATCGAGGATGTGCGCGGCCAAGGTTTCCTCATGGCCGTGAAGACCAAGATTCCGAACACCGAGTTCCAGACCGCACTGCGCGACGAGCATGTGCTGGGCGTTCTGGCCGGCGACAATACGCTGCGCCTGATTCCGCCGCTGACCGTGCCGGAAAAGGATATCGCCGAGGGCATCCACCGGCTCGAAGCCGCCTGCCAGAAGCTGACGGACAAGTCGAAAGCCGCCGCATGATCACCGGACAGAACGGCAAGGCGGGCATCCGCCATTTCATCGACCTGGACCAGTTCGCGCCGGATACGCTGCGCGGCATCCTGAGCCATGCCGTGCGCATGAAGGCCGGCCGCAAGGGCCTGCCCAAGGGCACCGTGGAAAAGGATCGCCCGGGCCGCGACCGGATTCTGGCGATGATCTTCGAGAAGCCCTCGACCCGCACGCGGCTGTCGTTCGACAGCGCGATGCGCCAGCTCGGCGGCGAGACCATCGTGGTGCGCGGAGACGAACTGCAGCTTGGCCGCGGCGAAAGCATCGCCGACACCGCCAAGATCCTGTCGGCCAATGTCGATGCCATCATGATGCGCACCAGCAAGGCCGCGAACCTGCGCGACCTGGCCGCCAATGCCTCCGTGCCGGTGATCAACGGCCTGACCGATGCCAGCCATCCCTGCCAGGTGATGGCCGACGTGATGACATTCGAGGAGAAGCTGGGTCCGATCAAAGGCCAGAAGCTCGCCTGGGTCGGCGACGGCAACAACATGGCGACCTCGCTGATCCATGCTGCCGTGCAGTTCGGCTTCCGCCTCGATCTTGCCTGCCCGCCCGAACTGCAGCCCGACCCCAAGGTGCTGAAATGGGCCGAGGAACGTCAGGGCCAGATCCATGTGGTCAGCGATCCTGCCGATGCGGTGAAGGACGCCGCCTGCGTGATCACCGACACCTGGGTGTCGATGGGCCAGAAGGATGCCGACCAGCGGCACAAGATCCTGGCGCCGTTCCAGGTCAATGCCGACCTGATGCGCAAGGCCGCGCCGAATGCCATCTTCATGCACTGCCTGCCGGCGCATCGCGGCGAGGAAGTGACCGCCGAGGTGATCGACGGTCCGCAGTCTGTTGTGTTCGACGAGGCGGAAAACCGCCTGCATGCCCAGAAGGCCATCCTGGCCTGGTGTTTCGGAACCGAGGCCCCCTAGGTCATCGCGTCCAGCCGCATTATATTAGGCCCGTGAGTACAGCATCCCTTCACGACGACCTGTCGCTGCCGTTCCAGATCGAGCAGTGCGATGTGCGCGGCCGTCTCGTGCGGCTGGGGCCCGCGCTCGACCGCATGCTGGCGCGGCATAATTATCCCGAGCCGGTCGCGCATCTGCTGGCCGAAGCCACCGCGCTGGTCGGCACCATGGCCAGTGCACTGAAATTCGACGGCATCTTTTCGGTGCAGGCCAAGGGCGACGGCCCGGTCTCGACCCTGGTGGTGGATTTCCGCACGCCGGGCGATCTGCGCGGCTATGCCAATTTCGATGCCGAACGCCTCGACGGGCTGGAGCTTGGCCCCGGATCGGAGCGCGGCCTGATCCCGCTGCTGCTCGGCAAGGGCTATCTCGCCTTCACCATCGATCCGCAGGGCGAGGATATGGAACGCTACCAGGGCATCGTCGACCTGACAGGCGCGACCCTGGCTGAAGCGGCGCATGCCTATTTCGCGCAGTCGGAGCAGCTGAATGCCCGCATCGTGCTGGCAGCCTCGCATCGCAAGGCCGCCGGCGAAGCCCGCCGTCACTGGCGCGCCGGCGGCATCCTGCTGCAGCAGCTGCCGCTGCAGTCGGGCGGGCTGTCGATGGAGGACAGAACCTTCGCCTGGGAGAAAGTGACGGCCCTGCTGGGCACGACAAAGCCCGAGGAACTGACCGATCCGGCGCTGGGCCATAATGAGCTGCTGTTCCGCCTGTTCCACGAAGACGGGGTACGGGTTTATGAGGCCGCCGCGCTGCAGGACCGCTGCACCTGCTCGCAGGACAAGGTGCAGGGCATCCTCGCCACCTTCAGCCCGGACGAGATCGCCGATATGGCCACCCCGGACGGCCTGATCACGGTGACCTGCCAGTTCTGCAGCGACAGCTACAGCTTCCCGGCCGAAGCCGTTCAGACCGGCGCCAGCGGCCAAAACTGACCCCCTCGCGCAACCGCACGGCGACAAAACCGGTTTTCAGGCGTTTCTAGCCTCAAGGTCGGCCATTCCCCACCTGCAGTCCGCCGCCGCCCGGAGTTTACGCTCCGGCACCGCGGCCCCGCCGTTGTCATTGGCCGGGCCTTGAATTTGCCCTATTTCGCCGCCTATTTGGGGGCGGAAAACAAGGAGAAACGACCCATGTCTACCCGCCTCGCCCGTGTACTTGCCCTGCCCCGCCTGCTGGCTGTGGCGGGCCTTGCCCTGGTGGCTGTCGCCTGCGGCGGCCCGATGGAAAAGTCGATCCTGCCCGAGATCACCTTCACCAGCCAGCCGAAGCTGACCTTCGCCGCCAGTTCGGTGGAAACCATCATGGAATACCAGCCGACGGCGCAGCCGCCGCATATCGAACTGGCGATCCCGCAGCCGCCGGCCAGCGTGGCGATGCGCTGGACGCGCGACCGCGTCGCTATCGACAACAGCCAGCAGAACCGCGTCACCGTGATCGTGCGCAAGGCAAGCGTGACCGAGGTCGACCTGAAGAAGACGCCGGGCCTGCGCGGCAGCTTCACCGAAGACCAGGTCGCCCGTTTCGACACCGAGGTGGAAATGGCGGTCGAGGTGCGCGATGCCCGCGGCTTCCGCGTCGGCGAGGCGCAGGCCTCGGCGCGCCGCTCCAATTCGATGAGTGAAAAGGCGACCCTGAACGACCGCGACCGCCTGATCCACGACCTGGTGCGCGAGACCATGATGGACGTCAATCGCGAGCTGGAGCGTAACATCCGCCAGTATATGCCGCTTTACGTCCGGTAAGCCGTTAAGCCCCTGAAATCTCTCCGTACGTATACGTACGGAGAGAGGCGGCACCTGCCGCAAGGTCATTCTTTAGGCAAAGGTTTTCGGCCCGGTCGAGGGTTTGTCTCGACCGGGTCGATCTGCTAGAGAAGCCCAAGAAACTCGCTCTGAAACACTCCTGCCGGGAAGCGGAAACGCCTTATGCCAACGCCGAAAAAGCGCCCCCTGGTGATCGTGACCCGGAAACTGCCGGACCCGATCGAAACCCGGATGATGGAGCTGTTCGACACCAGGCTGAACATCGCCGACAAGCCGATGGGCCAGGCCGAGCTGATCGAGGCGGTGAAGGCCGCCGACGTGCTGGTACCGACCATCACCGACAAGATCGACGGCGCGGTGCTCGCCCATGCCGGGCCTAACTTTCGCCTGATCGCCAATTTCGGCACCGGCGTCGATCACATCGATCTGGCTGCCGCCCGCCAGCGCGGTATCACCGTCACCAACACGCCGGGCGTGCTGACCGAAGACACTGCCGACATGACCATGGCGCTGATCCTCGCCGTGCCGCGCCGCCTGGTGGCCGGCGCCAGCGCGCTGCGCGACGGCAGTTGGGAAGGCTGGTCGCCGACCTGGATGCTGGGCCAGCGCATCTGGGGCAAGCGGCTCGGCATCATCGGCATGGGCCGCATCGGCCAGGCCGTCGCCCGCCGCGCCAAGGCTTTCGGCCTGTCGATCCACTATCACAACCGCAAGCGCGTGCATGAGAGCATCGAGCAGGAGCTGGAAGCGACCTACTGGGAAAGCCTCGACCAGATGCTGGCGCGCATGGACATCATTTCGGTGAACTGCCCGCACACGCCGGCCACCTTCCACCTGCTGTCGTCGCGCCGGCTCGACCTGCTGCCGCCGCATGCCTATGTGGTGAACACCGCGCGCGGCGAGGTGATCGACGAGAACGCGCTGGTGCGCAAGCTGCGCAAGGGCGAGATCGCCGGCGCCGGGCTGGACGTGTTCGAGCATGAGCCGGCGGTCAACCCCAAGCTGCTGGAACTCGGCAACGTGATCCTGCTGCCGCATATGGGCTCGGCCACCCTGGAAGGCCGCATCGACATGGGCGAGAAGGTGCTGATCAACATCAAGACCTTCGCCGACGGCCATGCGCCGCCGGACCGCGTGATTGCCGGCCTGCTCTAAGCTGCGAATCGCGCTTTCCTGCCTTCAGGGCTGGTCCGGGCCGGAATATTTCAATTCCAGCCGGGCGGCGGCTGGGCCATACTGCCGGATGTTACAAAGTTCTTCCGGATGACAGCCCTGACCATCTACGCGCCCTGCCCGCCCCGCTTCAGCGATTTGCTGGAGTCGCATTCCCGTTTCATTTCCTCGATGGGCAAGCAGGTGCAGATGGGTCGCCGCCTGCAATGCGAACGCATCGATTTCGGCGCCATCAAGCTGATGGGCAAGAACCTGACCCGCGCCTCGCTGCCGATGTGCAAACTCAGCTGCGCCGACCTGCGCGAAAGCAGCTTCGCCGAAGCCGAGATGATGGCCTGCGACCTGAGCGCGGCCGACCTGACCGCGGCCAATTTCATCAGGGCCGATCTGCGCGGTGCCGACTTGAGCCGCGCCGTGCTGACCAACACGCGTTTCAACGATGCCCAGCTCGGGCCCTATCAGTCGTCGCAGGATCTCGCCAGCCAGACGACGCGACTGCATGCCGCCAAGATCACCGGTGCCAGCTTCTCCGGCGCCACGCTGGTGGAAGCGGCCTTCGACAAGGCCAATCTGCAGGACACCTCATTCGCTTATGCGCGGCTGGACAATGTCAGCTTCCGCGGCGCCGATCTGCGCGGCGCCAGTTTCGCCAAGGCCGATCTCGGCACCGGCATGGCTGACGTGATCGAATCCGCCGGCGGCAAGGTGGAGCGCCCGATGGGCGCGGAGCATCTGCTGGAGGCCATCGCCCAGCATGCCGAATGGATCGCCAGCGACGGCCGGCGCGGCAGCCGCGCCGTGCTGCATGGCCTGAACCTCACCGGCGCGAAACTGATCGCCGCCGACCTGAGCGGCGCCGACCTGAGCGAAGTCAATCTCGCCGGCGCGGATCTCTCCGGCGCCAAGCTGATCTGCACGGATCTGCGCAACGCCAATCTGAGCCGCACGCGGCTGGCCGAGGCCGATTTCCGCGGCGCCATGCTGGATGGCTGCTTCGGCTTCCATCCGAGTGGAAGTTTGTAGCTCCGACACCCTCACCCTCCCGCTTGCGGGAGAGGGTTGGGGTGAGGGCCTTCACAGAACGCAGCCCTACGCGCTGCTGCGCGATTCCCGGCGGCTGGTGGCGATGGCGCGGGAGATCGCATCGGCCAGCGCATCGGCACGATAGGGCTTGGCGATCACGTCGAAGCCTTCCAAATCGGCATCTGCCACCGCCGTGGAGAGGCCGGTGCAGAGCAGGATCGGCAGACGGGGGAAATGGCTGCGCACCTTTTTCGCCAGATCCAGGCCGCTCATGCCGCCCGGCATCACGATATCGGACATCAGCAGATCGAAATTCTGCCTGCCCAGCAGAAGCGCGAGCGTGGTGCCGGCGTCGCGTAACCGGTGACAGTCGTAGCCGATCAGGCCCAGCGTGCGGATCGCCACAGACGCCACATCGTCGTCATCCTCGACCAGCAGGATCCGGCCGCGCGCCGGCTGGGTGGCCGGTGTGCGGGCCGGCAGCGTCTCGGCCGCCGCGGCGTTGGCCCGCGGCAGATACAGCGTGACGGTGAGGCCCTCGCCCGGCTGGCTCGATAGCGTGACGCTGCCGCCGGCCTGCTTGGCGAAACCATAAACCTGGCTGAGGCCCAGGCCGGTACCCTGTCCGACCTCCTTGGTGGTGAAGAAGGGCTCGAAGACCTTGTCGATATTCTCGGCGGCAATGCCGGTGCCGGTATCCGAAACCGAGATGGCGACGAAATAACCGCTCAGGCCCAGCGCCGGATCCCGCACGGCCGCCAGCGTGGCGTTGCGCGCCTCGATCCGCACCAGGCCGCCACGCGACATGGCATCGCGCGCATTGACGCAGATATTCATCAGGGCGAGGTCGAGTTCGTCGCGGTCGCACTGGACCGGCCAGAGATAGTCGGGCAGGTCGAGCACCAGACGAATGTCGCCGCGCAGGGATTGTTCGAGCAGCTGGCTAAGTTCGGCGACATGCGAAGCCAGATCGACAGCGACCACGTTGACCGGCTGGCGGCGGGAAAAGGTCATCAGCTGCCGCACCAGCCGGCTGCCGCGCGTGACGGCACGGTCGATCGCCTCCAGCGCCGCCAGATGTTCCTTGTCGCGCAATTCGACCTGCAGGATTTCCATATTGCCGATCACCACGGCAAGCAGGTTATTGAAGTCATGCGCAACGCCGCCGGCCATGCGCCCGACGGCCTCCATCTTCTGCGCCTCGCGCAGGGCCGACTGCAGCTCCTCGCGTCCGGCGATCTCGGCTTCCAGCTGGCGCGAGCGTTCGGCGATACGTTGCTCCAGCGTGTCGTTGAGCTGCTTGAGCTGGTTTTCGCTGTCGCGCAGCGCATGATTGGCCGTCTGCAGGTCGCCGACATAGCGTGCGTAAAGCGAGCGGGTTTCCAGCAGCAGCACCATCAGCACGGTGCTTGCGGCAATCAGGCCATAGATGCGGCCAGCATAAAACCCGAGATCGAAACGGCCGGCATTCAGCATGGCCGCCAGCGCCACATCCAGCAGCCAGGCGCCCACCACCACAATCAGCCAGAGATCGAGCGAAGCTTTCTGCCGCTGCCGCCAGAGAAACAGCAATGCGCCAAGTCCGAGGACCCAGACCGTGGCGATCACGACGATCATCGCCGGCGTATAGCTGTTACCGACCATGATCGCCGGCAGTTGATCCTGCCCGAGTGTGCAAAGCAGCGTGACGCCGCCTGCGGCGGCCATGGTGGCGACCAGGCTGGCGGCGATATGCCACCCGCTGCGGTCGGACAGGATGCGGTCGTTGCCGCGCGACACTGCGTAGCCAATCACCAGCAACGGAAACCCGCCATGCCAGAACATGTAGATCCAGGCCGTGGTCTGCGGTCCGGCGCCAAGCAGACCGCTGTCGGCGAACAGGCCAGGGAAGCTGAGTGTATGCGCCACCACCATCAGGGCGGTGAATACATAGGCATTGGCGAGGATCAGCAGGCTGCGCGACCGCAGGATGCTGAACTGGCCGAACAGCAGCACGGCGGTGATCAGGTCATTGATCACCAGCGCCGACTGATAGACCGGAATGAACGCATCCAGCCGCTGCAACGGCACTTTGGCCAGCGGCGCCAGCAGGGCAAAAACCACCAGCGACGCGGCCATGATGCCGAAGGCGAAAGTCCGCTCGCCGGGCCGGGCCGGCAGAAGTGACAGGAAAACCGGTTGATCGCGGTTGTATGACTCGACTGCCATGAACTGACCCGCGCCTTCCCGGCTGCCGCCGCAGGTGAACCAGATAGCTCAGTCTACCGACGAATTCTGGGGAGGGCGACCGGAAAAACAGGCGCCGTCATGGGCAATGGGGGCGGCATTCAGGTTGTCACCCCGGGCTTGACCCGGGGTCCCATTAAAAAGAAATGGGATGCCGGCCCGAAGGCCGGCATGACGGTGATGCGCTTACGCCGCCTTCAGGTGATCGACGCCGGCGAGGTCGACGCTGACCAGGGTGGAGACGCCGCGTTCGGCCATGGTGACGCCGAACAGGCGGTCCATGCGCGCCATGGTGATCGGATGGTGGGTGACCACCACGAAGCGCGTGCCCTCGCCCATGGTCGAGGTCTGGCGCGCCATCGCTTCCATCAGGTTGCATAGGCGCTCGACATTGGCGTCATCGAGCGGAGCGTCCACTTCGTCCAGCACACAGATCGGCGCCGGGTTGGTGAGGAAGACCGCGAACAGCAACGACAGCGCGGTCAGGGCCTGCTCGCCGCCCGAGAGCAGCGACATCACCTGCAGGCGCTTGCCCGGCGGCGAGGCATAGATTTCGAGGCCCGCCTGCAGCGGATCGTCGCTTTCGACCAGTTGCAGATGCGCCTTGCCGCCGCCGAAGACCTCGACGAACAGCTTCTGGAAATGGCCGTCGACCTTCTGGAAAGCCTCCAGCAGGCGCTCGCGACCTTCCTTGTTCAGCGAGGTGATGGCCTGGCGCAGCTTGTCGATGGCGGAAACCAGATCGGTCTGCTCGGTCGACAGCGCGGTGAGTTTCTCCTCCACCTCGTTGGCTTCCAGCTCGGCGCGCAGATTGACCGGCCCCATGTTGTCGCGTTCCTTGCGGAGGCGTTCGAGGCGATTTTCGACCGTATGGAGTTCGGGGAATTCCTCGCCGTCCTCCACTTCGCCGGCCCTGAGCACGGCATCCAGCGTGCAATCGAGCACTTCGCGCACGCGGATCGCCAGCTCGTCGAGGCTGACGCGCTGATGCTCCAGGTCGCTTTCCGACTTCACGCGCGACTCGCGTGCAGTGCCGAGCAGTTGCTCGATCTCACGCGCAGTCCGCGCGGCGAGCTGCTGCGCACCTTCGGCATTGGCCAGATGATCGGCGGCTTCCCTGCGGGCGATCTCGGCGATGTCGATCTGCTCCTGCAGCGCATTGCGGCGGGTTTCGAGTTCGCGCGGAATCTGCTCCAGCTTTTCCAGTTCGGCTGTCGCCTCGGCCTGGCGGACACCGAGCTGGGCGAGCTGCTGCGAGGCGCTTTCGTTGCGCGCATTGGCGGCGCGGCGCTCGATCACGATGCCGTCGAGGCGGCGGGCGCGGGCCTGGGCATCGAGGCGTAACTGTTCCAGCGCGGCGCGGCGTTCGACCAGCGCCTGACGCAATGCCGTCAGGTCCTCGCGGATCATGCCGATCAGCTGGCGTACTTCGTCTTCCGCCGGCATCGCGGCCAGCGCAGCTTCCTCGGCCTCACGCGCCTGCGTGGTCTCGGCGATCTCGCCTTCGGTCTGCTGCTTCTGTTCGGCGAGAGCCGCCAGACGCGACTGGCGCTCGGCTTCCCGGCGCACCATCTCCGCCTGGCGATCGCGCACCTGGCCCAGTTCGCGGTCGGCGCGGGCCACATCCTGATTGGCGCGTTCGCGCGCGGCATTGCGCTCGCGTTCCGCCGTGGCGATGCCCTGATTGGCATGTTCGCGTGCGGTGTTGCGCTCGCGTTCGGCCTGGGCAATGCCCTGATTGGCCTGATCGCGCGCGCCCTGACGGTCGCGTTCGGCGCCCGCCACAGCCTGCGCGGCACGGTCACGCGCTTCAAGAGCGGCACGTTCGGCCGTCTGCACGACGCTCGCCGCCTGCTGGCGGGCCTCATTGCGCGCCTGTTCGGCGGCCTGCACCACCTGATTGGCCTGCTGGCGGGCTTCGTTGCGAGCCTGCTCGGCCTGCTGCACAACGCTGGCGGCCTGCTGGCGCACTTCGTTGCGCGCCTGTTCGGCAGCCTGCACAACGGCATTGGCCTGCTGGCGCGCGACGTTGCGCTGCTCTTCGGCAGCGGCAACGCCCTGACGCGCGGTACGTTCGGCCTGTGCCGCGTGTTCGGTGGCCCGGCGGGCCTCCTCATAGGCGCGCTGCGCGTCGCTCAGCCTGCCTTCCAGCTCGCGCAGTTCCTCGCGCAGGTCGGCCAGACGGTTGCGCTGTTCCAGCTTGATCGAGGCCGAGGTCGGCGCGCCGGCCTTGACCGTGAAACCATCCCAGCGCCACAGCGCGCCGGACTTCGTGACCAGACGCTGGCCGAGCTTCAGGTCCGCGCGCAGGCGGGCGCCATCGGCGTCATCCGCGACGAGGCCGATCTGGCTCAGGCGGCGCTGCAGCGCGGCGGCACCGGTGACGTATTTCGACAGCGGCTCGGCGCCAAACGGCAGGCCCGGCGCGTCGCTCATCGGCGGCAGTGCATCCCAGTGCATCGGTGCATTGGGATCGGTGGCGGCGTTCAGTTCGTCGGCCAGCGCCGCGCCGAGCGCCTTTTCGAAGCCGGGTTCGACGGTGACCTGGTCGATCAGCGGCGGGAAGAGATTGCTTTCGTCCAGCTTGAGCAGTTTGGTCAGGCCGGTCTCTTCCGCCTTCAGGCGGGTGAGTTCGCCCTGCACGCCCTGCCAGGCATCGCGGCTGGCCTGTTCGGCCTGCTGCTGGGCGGCGCGAGCGGCTTCGGCGGCCTCCACGCCACGGCGGGCTTCGGCGATCTTCTCGGCATGCTCGGCCTCGACGGCGTTGACGCCCTCGCGGGCCTCGTCGATCTTCTGCGCCTGCTCGGCCTCGACGGCGTTCAGCCCGACGCGGGCCTGTTCGATCTTCTGCGCATGTTCGGACTCGACCGCATTCAGACCGCTGCGGGCCGCTTCGATCTTCTGGGCATGCTCGCCTTCGACAGTGGCAAGACCGGCACGCGCCGCTTCGATCTTCTGTTCGTGTTCGCTGTCGACATCGGCCATCGCCTGACGCACGGCTTCGATCTTCTGCGCATGCTCGGCCTCGACGGCCTCCAACGCCGCACGGGCCGCTTCGATCAGGCGGGCCTGTTCGGCTTCGACCGCCTCGTAGGCCTGCCGCGCCGCGTCGATCTTCGCGGCGTGTTCAGTCTCGACGCCATCCAGCGCATTGCGCATGGTCTCGACGGCCGCCTGCTTGGCCTCGACTTCGGCGGTGATGGTCTCGGCTTCGACCAGCGCTTCGGTCTGCTCGTTCAGGCGGGTTTCTTCCGCGCTCAGTTCGGCCAGACGCGCATTCAGGCGCTCAAGACGGCGGCTGGCATCTTCGATGGCCTGGCGCAGGCGGGCGCGCTGGGCCTGTTCTTCGGCGGCCCGGCCAGTGAGGGCGTCGAGTTCGCCCTGGCTGGCATCGACCTTGCCCTGCGCCTCGGTGACCGCGGCTTCCGCGGCGGTCTGCGCTTCGGCCTCGCCGGCACGCAAAGCTTCGAGCTGCTCAGTTTCAGTGGCGAGACGCGCCACAGTCTCTTCGGCATCCTGCGACAGTGCGCTTTCGCGCTCGGCATCCGAGGCGATCTGCGCCAGACGGGCGCGCACGGCTTCGGCGGCTTCCTGGGCGCGGGCGGATTCGGCTTCCAGGCCTTCGCGGGCGACGGTCAGGCGATGCAGGCGGGCACCGGCTTCGGCCTCATGCTGGCGCAGCGGCGGCAGCGCCTCGGCGGCGATGCGTTCGGCCTCATGCGCTTCCGACACCTGCAAGGTGCGGTCGGCGACCTCACGCTCGGCGGCATGCATGGCCTGTTCGGCCTCGGCCAGCGCGTTTTTCAGCGCTTCATGCTTGAGGTGGAACAGGATCGCTTCGGTCTTGCGGATCTGGCCGGCAATATTGCGGTAGCGGCTGGCCTGACGGGCCTGGCGCTTCAGAGACTGCAGTTGATTGTCGAGCTGGCCGATCACATCGACCACGCGTTCCAGGTTCGATTCCGCTGCCTTTAGGCGCAGCTCGGCTTCATGCCGGCGCGAATGCAGGCCCGAAATGCCGGCCGCCTCTTCCAGCAGCATACGGCGGTCGGTCGGCTTGGCATTGATGATGGCGCCGACGCGGCCCTGGCTGACCATGGCCGGCGAATTGGCGCCCGACGCCAGATCGGCGAACAGCAGCTGCACGTCGCGCATGCGCACGTCGTTGCCGTTGATCGAATAGTCAGAACCCTTCTCCCGCTCGATCTTGCGCGTGATCGCCACCTCTTCCATCTCGTTGAAGGCGGCAGGCGCGGTACGGGTCTTGTTGTCGAGCGTGAGCGTGACTTCAGCGATATTGCGGGACGGCCGAGTGGCCGTGCCCGCAAAGATCATGTCGTCCATGCCCGTGCCGCGCATGCGCTTGGCCGAGTTCTCACCCATCACCCAGCGCAGGGCTTCCACCAGGTTGGACTTGCCGCATCCGTTCGGGCCGACAATCCCGGTCAGGCCGGGATGGATAATGAAATCCGTCGGCTCGACGAAGGACTTGAAACCGGACAAGCGCAACTTGGTGAACTGCACGGGGACTCCCTTTCAAATAACGCGGCGCTTAGCGATTACTTCGCCAGCGCGTCGAGCTTCTTGCGCAAATCGTCGATCGACGGCACGCCGGCTTCGGCCTTGCCGTTGATGATCAGCGTCGGCGTCGAATTGACGCCGAGCTTCTGGTTGCCTTCCAGGCGCGAATTCAGGATGTAATCGCCCAGCGGCTTGTCCTGCAGGCATTTCTCGAACTGGTCGGACGAGATGCCGCCGAGCCGGCCGATCTGCACCAGGGCCGCCTTGGGATCCGACGCGCCGGCCCACTGGCGCTGCTGCGCGAACAGCACGCTGAGGAAGGTGTAGTACTTCTCCGGCCCGCCGCAGCGCGCCAGCACCGCGCCGGCGAAGGCCATCTGGTCGAGCGGGAAGTCGCGGAAGATCAGCTTCGCCTTGCCGGTGTCGATATATTCGGTCTTGAGCGTCGGCAGCACCGTTTCATGGAAATGGGCGCAATGCGGACAGGTCAGCGAGGCATACTCAATGATGGTGATCGGGGCATCGGCCTTGCCGAGCACCATGTCCTGCAGACGCGGGTCTGCCGCGGCAGAGGCCGTCTGGGCCTGCGCGCCGATTGCAAAGAAACCACCGAGGACGAACGCCAGGGTCAGAACGAAACGCTGTATATATTTCATAGAGATACTCCGACCCCCTACATGTTGGGGGCATTGTATGGTTGCACGTCCGGCCTGCAACCGGACTCTGCCGTTATCCACAAGAATCTGGCCGACTCAAGGCAGCTCAGCGACTCGCACCGAAAAGTGATCTACCAAGGCTTTCAAGCACTTGGCGGAGGTCGCGATCTTCGACTCCGGTGAGCAAATCTTCGAGTTTCGCCTGCTCGTCGGCGGTCAGCGGCCGACTGCTCCGTCCCGCTGGGGCCTGCGACTCGGGGCGGTGGATCGGAGTCTGTTTCAGGCGCAGTTTCTCGACGGCGCGGAAACCGAAATAGCCGTTGATCTTTTCGATGATCAGCGGAGAGAGATGCTGCAGTTCGAGTGCAAAGGCCGGGCTGACCGCGATCTCCAGGGTCGCCGCATGGCCGGCACCCGAGGCGTAGACCATTTTCTCGGGCTGGGTTTCCTTCACCAGCAGCGGTCCGGCGATCTCGCTCCAGCGGTTGATGATCTCGGCCAGTGCGACACCGCGCTGCTTCATGATCGGCCGCGTCAGCCGGCCGAGCGAAACCCCCAGCGCTTTCGGCGCATTCGTACGCTGCGATGGATCGCGTGCCGGTTTCTTCTTCTCGTCCGTCACGACGCCACGAGGGCGCGGATGACGTAAAGCCCGGCGAACAGTCCGACCACGGCAAGCGCGACCGAGCCCAGCACATACAGGCCCGCCGCCATCACCTCGCCACGCTCATAGAGCAGCGCGACTTCCAGCGAGAAGGCCGAAAATGTCGTGAAACCGCCGAGCACGCCGGTGGCCAGGAACAGCCGCCATTGCTGCGGCAGGCCGCTTTTCAGCGCGAAATATTCGGCCACCAGGCCCATGACGAAGGAGCCGGCGATATTGACCGCCAGCGTGCCCCAGGGAAAACCGGCACCGATCAGGCGCATGGCGGCGACATTCACGCCATGCCGCATGGCCCCGCCGATGCCGGCACCGAGAAAGACGATCAGGTAGTTCATGCCGCCAGTTTAGCGCAGATGCAGCTAGTAGCCCACGGCTTCGGTGAGGCGTTCATAGTGCGGGCCGCGCAGCTGGTAGACATAGGCCTGCCGGGTACCCTGGCGGCCGCCATCGCCGAAGGACTGCAGCGTACCGCCGAACAGGTCACGCCAGCCGCGGATACTGGCAATGCTGCGGGTCAGCTTCGCCATGCCGGCGTCGCCCCCGGCGCGGTCGAGCGCCAGCACGGCAAGATCGGCAATGGTGGCGCCGTAGATCGCGGCTGCATTGGGCTCGGTATTGAACCGCGCCTTGTAGGCATCCATCCAGGCCACCACCCCGGCCGGCGCGGCGGCGCGGTCTGGCAGCGCAATCGACGACACGCTGTAGAGTCCCTGCGTGGCGCCGCCCGGTGCCTGCGCCAGCAGATAGTCATGCGTCGTCGACGGCCCGAGGAAATCGACATTCCAGCCGGCTGTTTTGGCCGACGCCATCGGCAGGATGGTGTCGCGCAGCAGGGTGGCCAGCACGACGAGATCGCAGCCGGCATTGCGCAGGCGCTGCACCGGCGCGGAGAAATCCGTGTCGATCGGACGATGTGTCACGACCATCTTCACGCTCTGGCCATGCCGGGCCAGCTCATCTTTCACTGCCTGTTGCACTTCCTCGCCATAGTCCGTGCCCTGCGCCATCACGCAGACCGCCTGCTTGGCCTGCGTCTCGACCATCCATTTCACGCCGGCGCGGATCTGGTCGTAATAGAGCGAGCCGGAGATCCAGCTGATCGCATCCGGCGCATGGACCAGATCGCGACTGGCGGCCATTGGAAACAGGTTGGCGACGCCGGCGGCACGCAGCTGCGGCAGCACCGCCTGCACCTGTGCGGTGCCGAGCGAGCCGACGAAAACCTGCGCATGGTCCAGCCTGAGCAGCTTCGACGTCGCCTGCACGGCGCGCGGCACCTGGAACTGATGGTCTTCAACAACGAGTTTCAGCTTGCGACCGCGGATGCCGCCAGCGGCATTCACCGCATCGAAGCGCAGGCGCATCGCATTGACCACGGCATGGCCATAGACGGCAGCTGGACCGGACAGATCGGTGATGGTGCCGACAACGATGTCGGACTTGCCCTGCGCGTAGGACGAGCCAGAAAAGCATAAGACGGGTGCAGCCAGGCCGATCAGCAGTGCTGCGCGAAGGATATGCCGCATGAGTTTCTCCCAGTCAGGCGCGCGCAAAATGGCGCAGAAGGTGACCCAGATGCAAGTCCATCTGCATGGCAGGTGGATAAAGTGGATGTTACAGTCTCGCCATGTCGAAAGCCCGCACCAATTCGCCCGATATTGCCGCATTGGTGTTGGATTGGTACGACCGGCACCATCGTAAATTGCCCTGGCGCAGCCCGCCGGGCATGCCGGCGCCCGAACCTTATCGCGTCTGGCTCAGCGAGGTGATGCTGCAGCAGACCACGGTGCCGGCGGTGAAACCCTATTTCGAGAAATTCCTTAAACTCTGGCCCAGCGTGCATGATCTGGCCCATGCGCCGGTCGAGCAGGTGATGGAAGCCTGGGCTGGGCTGGGCTATTACGCGCGCGCCCGCAACCTGCACAAATGCGCCAAGGCCGTGAGTGAGCAGCATGGTGGCACTTTCCCCGGCAGCGCAGCCGGACTGCTCGAACTTCCGGGCATCGGGCCGTATACGGCGGCCGCCATTGCCGCCATCGCCTTCGACGAGCCGGCCGCCGTGCTGGACGGCAATATCGAACGTGTGCTGGCGCGGCTGTTTGCCGTCGAAACGCCGCTGCCGCAGGCACGGACTGAGTTACGCAAGCTCGCGGCGCAGGTAACGCCGCAAAAGCGGCCCGGCGATTTCGCGCAAGGAATGATGGATCTCGGCGCGACTATCTGCACACCGAAAAGCCCTGATTGCCTGCTCTGTCCCTTGCAGGCACGCTGCGAAGGCTTCAGACGCGGTATCGCCGAGACGCTGCCGCGCAAGGCCGCAAAAGCCGCACGCCCGGTGCGCCATACTATCGCCTTCCTGCTGCAGCGAAACGACGACGGCGCCGTGCTGCTGCGCCGCCGGCCGCCGACAGGCCTGCTGGGCGGGATGCTGGAAGTGCCGAGCGCGCCCTGGCGCGACACGCCCTGGGCCAGCGTCGAGGCACTACAACACGCACCGGCGCAGACCGACTGGCTGATGCTGAACGGCGATGCCGTGCATGTATTCACGCATTTCGAACTGCGCATCGGCGCCATGCTGGGCCGCGTCGGCGCGCGTGAGGCCGCAAAACTCGACGGCCAGTGGCAACAGCCGCAGGAGGCGGCTCTGCCCACCGTGATGAAGAAAATGCTCGGCCTGCTGCCGAGCGCAGACATCAAATTGACGAAAAGTCGCCGTGGCGACCGAGCCCGCTCTTGAAGCGGGCGGCACCCTTGATGGCTTCCTGTTCGATGATCGGCAACCCGCCCTCGGCCTCGTCATGCAGCGCGGCATCCAGCGACATGTCCCACTGGCGATAGCTGGAGCCACGGTCGGCCAGCATGCAGGCCTGCGGAAAGCGGCTGATCTCCTCGGCCAGCTGTTCGGCGGCGGTGCGCGCCTCTCCTTTGGGCACAACGCGGTTGGCAAGCCCGATCTGCAATGCCTCCTGAGCGTCAACTGCACGACCGGTCAGGATCATGTCGAGCGCGCGGCTGTGGCCGATCAGTCGCGGCAGACGCACGGTGCCGCCATCGATCAGCGGCACACCCCAGCGCCGGCAGTAGACGCCGAAGGTGGTGTCTTCCTCGGCGACACGCAGGTCGCACCACAACGCAAGTTCCAGCCCGCCGGCGACAGCAAAGCCCGACACCGCGGCAATCACCGGCTTCGACAGCATCAGTCGCGTCGGCCCCATCGGCCCTTCGCTTTCGGGCGAGACGTCGTTGCGCTGATTGCCGTCGGCGACGGCTTTCAGATCGGCACCGGCGCAGAAATGACCGCCCGCGCCCCACAGCACCGCGACCTTCGCCGTGTCATCGGCATCGAAATCCTTGAAGGCCTGACGCAACGCGTCGGCGGTCGGCCGGTCGACAGCATTGCGTGCCTGCGGACGATCGAGAATCACCGTGGTCACCGCGCCGCGCTTGTCCACATGCACCGCCATGGCGTGCCCTCCCGTTATCGTTGCCCATATTGTGCGTCTTGGCACAGGCTGACAGTGCCATTGCCGCGCTGCAAGTGTCGCCTAAACTCTTTCATTGCCCCTCCCGTTACGGCAATCTGCGCCGCAATGAATGGCCAATCAAAATACCAGCCGGCTTTCGACGGGCGGCGTGCGCTGTGGCGCGGCATCGGCCATCTGCTGACGCCGGTCGTCCGCCTGTGGCTGCAGCGCCGCGTGACGCAGGGCAAAGAAAATGCCGCGCGTCTGGGCGAACGTTTCGGCCAGGCCGCGCAGCCGCGTCCGTCCGGCCCGCTGCTCTGGTGCCATGGCGCCAGCGTGGGTGAAGCGCAGGCGCTGCTGCCGCTTTTGCAACATCTGCGCAAAGTCCGGCCGGATCTCACGTTGCTGCTGACCACCGGCACCGTCACCTCTGCTGCACTGGTGGAACAGCGCGCGGCGGACGGCGTGATTCATCAGTTCATCCCCATCGACCTGCCCGATGCCGTGGACAGTTTCCTCGATCACTGGCAACCGGATCTGGTGCTGTGGAGCGAGTCCGATTTCTGGCCGGGGATTCTCGCAGAGCTGCGCCAGCGCGGCATCCCGGCTTTGCTGGCCAATGCGCGGCTGTCGGAACGCTCGGTGTCGCGCTGGCTGCTGGTGCCGAATACCGCGCGCTGGCTGCTGTCGGCATTCGATACGATCTACGCGCAGACCGGCGGCGATGCCGAACGGCTGCTGCGGCTCGGCGCATCCAGGGTGATCGAAGTTGGTAACCTGAAACAGGCGGCGCCGCCGCTGCCGGCGGATGCTGCGGCCCTGTCGGATTGGCGCGCACGGCTGGCCGGCCCACTGCCAACCGGGCGACCGCTCTGGCTCGCTGCCAGCACGCATCCCGGCGAAGAGGTGCAGATCGTCGCCGCGCATCGCCTGCTGAAGCCGCAACTGCCCGGGCTGCTCACCATGATCGTGCCGCGCCATCCCGATCGCGGCGCGGTGCTGCAGCAGGAACTGGCAGCACCGGATGTGAAGATTGCGCTGCGCTCCGCCAGCGAACTGCCGGACGCCGACACCGATCTCTATATCGCCGACACGCTGGGCGAACTCGGCCTGTGGTATCGCCTCGCACCAGTCGTGCTGATGGGCGGCTCGCTGGTGCCGGTGGGCGGCCACAATCCGCTGGAGCCGGCACGGCTCGGCTGCGCCGTGCTGTTCGGCCCGCAGATGTACAATTTCTCCGAAGCGAGCGCCGGCCTGCTGGCCACGAACGCCGCGCGGCTGGTGCAGGACGCACAGGGCATTGCCGGTGCGGTGGCTGCCCTGCTGCAGAATGCTGCACAGCGCGAGGCCATCGCCGCTGCCGGCCAGCGCTTTGCCAGTGCCGACGATACCGTGATCGAACGGCTTAGCCAGGCCGTGCTGGAACGCCTGCCCCGCGGCTGATCAAACGGCGTTGGTGAAGCGCCGTTATTCCACGAACGGCTTGGCGATATGGCCGACTTCTTCCATCGACGAGCCGAAATGCTGCGGCTTCGACATGTCGGTGATCTTGCCATAGTTGGCGGCGAAGTCTTCCACGGTGACCTTGGCGTCGACGCCGAAGAACATGCCCTGCGATTCCATGATCTGCATCTTGGCGTAGAAGCCGGCACCGGCCGAGATGATGTCGCCGGTGGCACCACAGGCTTCCGAGCAGAGATAGACCACGGCCTGCGACACGTATTCCGGCTTGAGATGCGGCAGGAGTTTGGGCGGCAGCAGCGCCTCGGTCATGCGGGTGGCGGCCACCGGCGCAATCGTGTTGACCAGGATGCCGTATTTGGCGCCCTCCTGCTTCAGCGAATTCATCAGGCCGACCACGCCCATCTTGGCGCCGGCATAATTCGACTGGCCGAAATTGCCGTAGAGGCCGGAATTCGACGACGTCATGACGATGCGGCCGTATTGCTGCTGCTGCATGATCGGCCAGGCCGCTTTGGTGACATAGGCCGAACCAAGGAAATGCACGTCGACCACGGTGTCGAAATCGGCGATCTCCATCTTGGCGAAACTCTTGTCGCGCAGAATGCCGGCATTGTTGACCAGGATATCGACACGGCCGAAGGCCTCCACCGCGGTCTTGACGATATTGGCCGCCGAAGCCGCCTCCGACACGCTGTCGTAATTGGCGACGGCCTCGCCGCCTTTCGCCTTGATCTCGGCCACCACCTGATCGGCGGCCTTGGACGAGCCGCCGGTGCCGTCGACGCCACCGCCCAGATCGTTGACCACCACCTTCGCGCCGCGCTCTGCCAGCAGCAGCGCGTGGCTGCGGCCCAGACCTGCGCCAGCTCCGGTGACAATGGCAACGCGGCCCTGGAAATCGATGGCCATGAGAACTCCCCTTCCTGATCAGATATGTTGGATCAGACCTGGTGCGCCAGCAGCAGGTCGCAGACTTCACGCACGGCGCCGTGACCGCCGGCGGTTTCGGTAACATAGGCGGCGGCGTTTTTCACCATCGGCCGGGCATTCGACACCGCAATGGGCAGGCCGACCGCCTCCATCACATCCATGTCGTTGACGTCATCGGCGACATGGCAGACCTCGTTGAGGCCGATGCCGAGTTCGGCGCAAATCTCTTTCAGCCTGGGCAGCTTTTCGTAGACGCCCATCAGGCCGAAGCGGATCTTCAGCCGGTCGACGCGTTTCTGGATCGCCGGCGTGTCGCTGCGGGTGATCAGCGCGACCTCGATACCGGCATCCTTCACCAGCAGAATGCCGAAGCCGTCCTGCACATGGTATTTGCGCAGCTCGCTGCCATCCTCGGCATAGTAGAGCCCGCCATCGGTCAGCGTGCCGTCGAGATCGAGCGACAGCAGCTTCACCGCCCGGAATTTGGCGGCAAGGTCGGCATCGATCGCTGGCAGGCTGAACATGAATTTCCCCGACGTCCCGTAATGGCTGCGCAGATTAGCGGGGAAGCCGGGCGGTATTCCAGTATCGGGAAGGACGTATCGCTACGTCACCAGGCCGTCAGTTCTTCGGTTTTTGCGGAGTCAGCGGTGTTGGGCGCGAGGATGGCGGGGTGCGTTCCTGCAGCCGCAATTCCTGCTGGCGGCGCTGATCCTGCCGCTCGGCTTCCAGGCGGCGCTCGGTCTGCTGCTGCTGGAAGCGCTGCTCGCGTTCCTGCTCCACGCGGCGGGTCTCGGCCTGGATGCGGTCAGCTTCCGTTTGCGGCAAGCCCTGCGCGTAGGCAGGGCCGGCAGCCATGCCGAGCAGAGTGCCAGTAATCAGCCATAAGCGAGAGGATGTAGGTGACATCTGCCTGTCCCGGATAACGCTACTGCAAAGAGAAACGCTGCAGTGGCAATCCTGTTCCACGATTGCCATGCGTAAAACGGGACAAGGTTTTTGAGGCCTAACGCTTCTTCGGCTTCGGCGGACCCTTGTCGTCGAGCCAGTAGACGACGTGGTCTTCCAGCTCGCCGGCGTCTTTCTCGGAAATGCAGCGGCCGGCCGCAGAAATGCCGGCCTGGTGCACGGTCTGGCTGCTGCCGCTTTTCAGCGGATGCCACCAGTAGAGATCCTTGCCCTGGGCCACCAGGCGATAGCCGCAGGTGGCCGGTAGCCAGTTCATCTTCTGCACTTTCGCCGGCGTCAGCTGGATGCAGTCGGGCACGATCTTCTTTCGCTTGGGATAGTTGCTGCACTGGCCGGTGGCGCAATTCAGCAGCTTGCAGGCCACGTTGGTCTGCTCCAGTTCGCCGGTATCCCGGTCTTCCAGCCGGTAGAGACAGCATTTGCCACAGCCGTCGCACAACGACTCCCATTCGGAAGGCGTCATCTGGTCCAGGCGCTTGCGGCGCCAGAAAGGCTCGGAACGGGACATGGCGGCAGATTACGCCGGGACGGCGCGTCTATAAAGGCGGCAGTGGGGACTTAGCGCTTCCCAATTAGCGCTTCTTGGCGGAGTTGCCGTCATGCTGGCGGATGAAGGCCGTGACACGCGGGGCGATCTCGTCGCGCCAGCGCCGGCCGTTGAACACGCCGTAATGACCCACACCGGCCTGCAGGTGGTGCGCCCGCATGGCCTTGGGGATATTCGGGCAGAGGTCGTGCGCCGCCATGGTCTGGCCGACGCCGGAGATATCGTCCTTCTCGCCTTCCACCGTCATCAGGGCGGTCTTGCGGATCGCCTTGGTCTCCACCTTCTCGCCGCGGCAGGTCATGATGCCGCGCGGCAGGGCATGGTCCTGGAACACGGTCTTCACGGTCTGCAGATAGTAGTCGGCCGGCAGGTCCATGACCGCGAGATACTCGTCATAGAAATCGGTATGCGCCTTGGCGCTGTCGCCATCGCCCTTGATCAGGTGATGGAACAGGCGGACATGCGCGCCGACATGGCGGTCCAGGTTCATGGTCATGAAACCGGTGAGCTGGATGAAGCCCGGATAGACCGGGCGCATGAAGCCATCATGCGGGAAGGGCACGCGGTCGATCACGCTATGCTCGAACCATTCGATGGAATGTTCCTGCGCCAGGTTGTTGGGCACGGTGGGGCTGATGCGGGTGTCGATCGGCCCGCCCATCAGGGTCATCGAGCGCGGGGTATGGGCGTCATTCTCGGCCGACATCAGCGCCACGGCGGCCAGCACCGGCACGGAGGGCTGGCACACGCCCATCACATGCGCGCCGGGGCCCAGCGTGACGAAGAATTCGCGGATATAGTCGATGTAATCGTCGAGATCGAACTTGCCTTCGCGCAGCGGCACGTCGCGTGCGTCGATCCAGTCGGTGATATAGACCTCGTGATTGGGCAGCATCGCCTCGACCGTGCCGCGCAGCAGCGTGGCATAGTGGCCCGACAGCGGCGCCACGATCAGCAGCTTGGGGTCGTTGCGGTCCTCGCAGCCTTCGCGCTCGAAATGCTTGAGGCGGCAGAATGGCAGGTTGAGCACGTCATGCTCGGTCACCTTGCGCTCGGTGCCATTCACCATCGTGGTGGCGAGGCCGAATTCCGGCTTCGGGTAACGGCGGGTGATGTTGCTGAAGACTTCCAGGCCGGCGGCCAGCGTGCGTGCCGCTGCCGTGTAGTTCATCGGCAGGTAGGGCAGCTTGAGCGCCAGCGTCTGCATCTCGGCCATGGCGCGGACCGGCTGCAGGGCGGCATGCTGAAGTTCATAAAGTGAGTAGAGCATCAGGTCCCACCCTTCTGCGGGGGCGCGGCCGGAGTAAGGCGACCGCAAAACAAACCTCGGACAAAAGCGTTAGAGAATCGTGCTCTGCCACCGTTCGGTCACAGCTTACGCTGCTTCGTCAGTGGCCGCACGATTTATTTTGCGCCGCAACATATGCGTGCAGGCAAGTAGAAATCCAGTAATCTCAAATGATTAAAGGCGCTGGCGGATCCGCTGCACCATTTGCTCCGGCGTCGCATCATGCCGGAAATGGGTGAGATACTGCCCTTTTCCGTCCATCAGGTAGATGAAGCCGGAATGGTCGACCGAGTAGCCGAGGCTCGAATCCTTCAGCACGACCTTCTGGTAGTAGACCCGATAGGCCTTGGCCACGGCGGCGATCTGCTCCGGTGTGCCTGTCAGGCCGATCAGGCGCTCGTGGAAGGCCTGCACATACTCTTTCATCACTGGCGCGGTGTCGCGTTCGGGATCGACAGTGATCAGGATCGGCTGCACCTTGGCGGCATCGGCGCCAAGCTGGTCCATCGCCAGCGCAATCGTCTGCAAGCCGGTCGGGCAGATATCGGGGCAGTTGGTGAAGCCGAAATAGACCAGCATCAGCTTGCCCGCGAAATCCTTGTCGGTGACAGGTTTGCCGTCCTGGTTGGTGAGCGCGAACGGCCCGCCGATGCTGACCACGCCGCTGCCGGCAGTGTCGTCGCCGCGCTGCGGCAGCAGATAAGGCATGGCGAGATAGCCGACGACGCCGAACAGCGCGATGATGGCGGCCAGAACCAGGCCGCGTTTCAGACCGCGGGATGCCGCACTCATGACTTCACCTTTCCGCCCATTGATGCGGCGGCGCCGTCGATGAAGGCCGCCAGCTTCACGTCGCGCTCGCTCAGGCCACCCGCATCATGCGTGGTCAGCGTGATCTCGACGCGATTGTAGACGTTGAACCATTCGGGATGATGATCGGCCTTGTCGGCCTGGATGGCGACGCGGGTCATGAAGCCGAAGGCGGTGTTGAAATCGGCGAAGACGAAAGTCTTCACGATGGCATCGCGGCCTTTGACTTCCTGCCAGCCGGCCAGTGCCTGCAATGCAGCCTGGCGGGCGGCACCTTCCAGTTTCGCAATGGCCATGTCATCCTCCTCACGGCTTCGTCTTCACGGGGCTGTGAAGATGCGCCCTGATTTCCGGCGCAGAAAGTAACGCGCCGGATATGCCGGTTCAACCTTGCCTGTTCCGCTGAGACCTTCTGCCGCATGACCGATGTCGCCAAACTGACCGCGCCCAGCCTGGACGATCTCGCCGCGATTGCCGAGGCCGAGCTGAAACGCCTGCGCCCCGCGCTGGGCCGCTATATCGACGGTGTGCCGATCCAGGTGGCGGAATTTCCCGATGACGAGGTGCTGCAGGAAATGGGCTGCGAGACGCCGTTCGACCTGCTCGGGCTCTATACCGGCGGCAGCTTCCTGACCGAGCAGCGCGGCGAGACCGGCACGATGCCGGCGATGATCTTCCTCTATCGCCGGCCGCTGCTGGATTACTGGTGCGAGAACGGCGACTCCCTGCGCCATGTCGTGCGCCATGTGCTGATCCACGAGATCGGCCATCATGTCGGCCTGTCGGACGACGACATGGACCGCATCGAAGCCAGCGTTCCCGATTAGCGTTTAATCCGCTGCACTATCCCGCGCATGACCGCGCGGCAGCGTGACGATGGCACGCGTGCCACGACCGGGCACGGAATCGAGTTCGAGCGGTGCGCCATGCAGTTCGGCCAGGCTGTTGGCCAGCGCCAGACCCAGCCCGGTGCCGCGTTCGCTGTCGGCCACCATGCCGCTGACCTGGCCGAACGGCGTCATCGCGATCTGCATCTGTTCGGTCGTCATGCCCGGACCGTTGTCGCTGATGACGAAGCGGATGTGACGCTCGCCGGCTTCGGCGACGATGCCGACCTCGCCGCCGGGCGGCGAGAATTTCAGCGCATTCGACAGCAGGTTGACCAGCATCTGCTTGATCGCGCGCGCATCGCCGAAGACCGATGGCAGATCCGGCGGCACATCGACCGCAACCCGCGTGCCGCGCATATGCGAGAGGCCGGACACCAGCACGAGGCTGGCGCGCGCCAGTTCGTGCGGCGCCAGATGCTCGCGATGCAGCTCCATGCGGCCGGCCTCGACCTTGGAGAGATCGAGCACGTCGTTGATCAGCGACAGCAGATGCTGGCCGCTTTCGCGGATGTCGCGCGCATATTCCATGTATTTATTGTGGCCAAGCGGGCCGAAAATCTGCCGCTCCAGCACCTCGCCGAAACCGATCACGGCATTCAGCGGCGTACGCAGCTCATGGCTGACATGGGCGACGAAATCGCTTTTGACACGGGCGGCCTGCTCGGCCTGCATCTGCGCTTCCGCGGCGCGACGCAACGCCTGTTCCAGCCGGGCGGCCTGCTGTTCGGCGGCGCGGCGGCCGAGATAGGTGACGCGGCGCTGGCGTTCGTAGATGTAGTTCGAGAAGAAGCCGATCGCAAAAGCCGTCATCATGATCAGCTGGTAAACGACGAAATCCTCCTGCGTGCCGAGGCCGAAGGCGAGGTAGGCAGCATCCAGCAGCGCCACCACGATCAGCACCGACAGCGAGGCACGCAGCGTGCCCAGGCGCAGCACCACGAAGATGCCGATGATGATCAGGATGACGCAGTCGAGATAGAGCGGCAGCAGCTGCGGCGGCGCCAGCGCGACAATACCGATATAGCCGATGCCGACCGAGAGTGCGCCGATCTGCATGACCAGTTGGTGATGCGGCTGCACGCGCGGGGAATATGAGGCAGCGAAGGCCGCCAGCAGCACCAGGATGCTGGTGCCGCGGATGACACTCATCGCCAGCGCGGCTGGTGCGAACAGCCAGTCGGTGATGCCGAAGCTGGCGAACAGCACGGCGGCCAGGCCGAGTGCCAGCCGCGCATAGACGATCGCGCTCGGCCCCTCGGCCTGCTGGAACTCGCGCTCCTTGGCCGCATCGGCAAAAGCAGTGTCGTACCAGCGCAGGGCGGTCGCAGACGAGTATACGGAGGTGTTCGGAGAAACAGTCATGGCGGGTGACAAGAACTAGTCATACCCGCCACTTGCCCGCAACCGGGAATCAAGACACGGAACCAGTTTCAACCTCTGCGGCGCATAGCCACACAGAATCTAAGCCGCGAGTATCAGGTCTGCAGGTCATGATTTAAGCAGGCGTTCGACGAAGGTTGGTACCACTTCTGTCGCCGGACCGTATATTTTCTCGGCGAACAGCGAAAAGCCGTCGGAAGGGTCGAGATTGAGTTCGACCGTATGGGCTATGCCGCGCCGGCGCACATCGGCGACGAATCCGGCCGCCGGATAGACCTGACCCGAGGTGCCGATCGAGACGAACAGGTCGCACAGCGCCAGCGCGTCGTAGACCGCCTCCATGTAGAGCGGCATTTCGCCGAACCAGACCACATGCGGACGCAGCCGGCCGGTGGTGGCGCAGGCCGGACAGGTGGTGGCGAGATCGAGATCCTCGCGCCAGGCCCGCACGGCATCGCAGGCCTCGCAGCGGATCTTCAGCAGCTCGCCATGCATGTGCAGCAGCTTGCGCGAGCCGGCGCGCTCATGCAGATCATCGACATTCTGCGTCACCAGCAAAAAGTCGCCGTCGAACCTCTGCTCCAGGTCCGCCAGCGCCACATGCGCTGCATTGGGCATGGCTTCGACCAGGTTCCTGCGTCGCGCATTGTAGAAGTCATGCACCAGCACGGGGTTGCGCGCGAAGCCTTCCGGCGTCGCCACATCGTTGAGATCGTATTTGGTCCAGAGGCCGTCCTTGTCGCGGAAGGTGCCCAGACCTGATTCGGCCGAGATACCGGCGCCGGTCAGGACAACAATCGACTTAGGTCGCGTCACTCAGCACCGTAGGCCGCCGCTTCCGCCTTGTCCCAGTCGCCGTGATCCTGATCCCAGGCATCCGCCTCATCGGCCATCCAGTCGTGTTCGGCATCTTCGGCGATGCCGCCGTCGAGGCGATAGACCTGTTCCGGCGTATAGATCGCGCCCGACGAGGACAGGAAGCTGGAATAGAGTGTGAAGCGGTCGCAGCGAGTGCGCGGACCGGCATAGAGCGCATGATGGCTCAGGAAGGCGCCGATGCGATCGAGCGGTGCATTGTTCAGTCGCGCCAGCGTGACATGCGGCGCAAACTTGCGGCGATCGGGCGCGATGCCGGAGCGCAGCACGGCATTGTCGACCTTTTCCTGCAGGCGGTTGAGCGCCGCATTGGGGCGCACGCCAACCCAGAGCGAGTTGGCCTTGCGCTTGTCGCCGAAGGTGCCGACGCCGAACAGTTCGAGGTCGAAATCCGGCATCGTGATGGTGGCGAGGGCGTCCGACACCGTGCGGGCGGTGCGGCCGTCGACTTCGCCGATAAAGCGAAGCGTGAGGTGAAACTGGTCGGGATTGACCCAGCGCGCGCCAGGCACGCCAGCGCAGAGTGCGGCCAGCGAACGGCGAATCTCTTCGGGGAAACTCAGGGCGACGAACAAGCGGATCATGGCTGGGCCCTCCGCTGAAAGTGACCTTGCGGCCCGGAACGAACGCTGAGGTTATGCGCTCGGGTTCGGATATTCGCGGTGTATCGCTTCGATCCCGTCGAGTACCTCCTTCGAGAGTTTCACGTTGATGCTGTCGATATCGGCCTTCAGCTGTTCCATGCTGGTGGCGCCGATGATGTTGCTGGCCACGAAGGGCTTGGCATTTACGAAGGCCAGCGCCATCTGCGACGGATCGAGGCCGTGCTGCTGCGCCAGCGCCACATACTTTTCCGTCGCCTTCTCGACGCGCGGATTGCTGTAGCGCGTGAAACGGCTGAACAGCGTGAGGCGCGCGCCCGGCGGCTTGGCGCCGCCGAGATACTTGCCGCTGAGCACGCCCATGGCGAGCGGCGAATAGGCCAGCAGGCCGACCTCTTCCATCCTGGTGACTTCAGACAGCGAGGATTCGTACCAGCGATTGAGCAGGCTGTAGGGATTCTGGATCGACACGAGGCGCGGCCGGGCTTTGTCGGCATCGGCATCCTTCAGATGCTGCATCACGCCCCAGGCGGTTTCGTTTGACACGCCCATATGGCGGATCTTGCCGGCCTTCACCAGCTCACCCATCGCATCCAGCGTTTCGGCGATGGCAATCGAGGCTTCGTCGTTCCACGGATATTCGGCGCGGCCGAAATTGGTCGTCAGGCGGTCCGGCCAGTGCGTCTGATAGAGATCGATATAGTCGGTCTGCAGACGCTTCAGGCTCTTGTCGACCGCTTCGAAAATCTGCTTGCGGCCTAAATTCGGCGGCTGCTTGTCATTGCGCAGCCAGTCGAACTCACCGCGCGGACCGCCGCCACGCCCGGCCACCTTGGTGGCCAGCACGATCTTGTCGCGATCCTTGCGCTTCTTCAGCCAGGTGCCGATGTAGCTCTCGGTGCGGCCCTGCGTTTCAGCCTTGGGCGGCACCGGATACATCTCGGCGGCATCGATGAAGTTGATGCCGTGGTCCAGCGCATAATCCAGCTGGGCATGCGCCTCGGCTTCGGTGTTCTGCTCGCCCCAGGTCATGGTTCCAAGACAGATCAGGCTGACCTGAATGTCGGTGCGGCCTAAGCGACGGAACTCCATGACAAACTCCCAACTCAATACGGGTATGAAACACCGCCCCAGTTATATGGCGGTGTGTTTCGGCGATGGGGCCATTTTGTCGGCCAGACTCGGCTTTTTCAACAACGAATTGAGGGTTACTGACCCAGGAACCGCAAAATGTGGGGCATGGTGCGGTCTACCATGATGGCAACACCCTCGCGGGTCGGATGGATCCCGTCGCTCAGATTCAGCCGGGCCTCGCCGGCCACGCCTTCCAGGAAGAAGGGATAGAGCGGCACGTTATGCTTGGCGGCCAGATCAGGATAGATGGCGTTGAAGCGGCGGCCGTAATCGGCGCCCAGATTGGGAGCGGCCAGCATGCCCATCAGCAGCACCGGCAGGTTGGCCTGTTTCAGTTTTGTAAGAATCCCATCCAGATTGGTGCGCGCCTGCTCCGGCGCCAGGCCGCGCAGCATGTCATTGGCGCCCAGTTCGACGATCACATGGGTCGGCTTGTCGGCCAGCGCCCAGTCGAGCCGCGACGCCGCCGCCGCCGTGGTATCGCCGGAGACGCCGGCATTCATCACCGTGGCGTGGACGCCCTTCGCCTTCAGCGCCTTTTCAAGCTGGGCCGGATAGGAGGCATCCGGTGGCAGGCTGTAGCCCGCCACAAGGCTGTCGCCGAACACCAGCAGCTTGATGGGCGCCTGAGCATGGGCACCGGCTGACAACAGCGTGATCAGCATCACCGCCAGCAGGACTGCGACATTGTGACAGCCACGGAAAAACCCATATCTTTCGTATAACTTCACGATCTGCCTTCCTGACGGGGACCTGACCAATAATGGCGTCATCCAGCGCGAACCCCATCGTTCAACTGAACGATGTGCACCTCACTCTCGCCAGCACGGCCGGGCCGGTCAATATCCTGCGCGGCATTGACCTGGATGTGATGCCGGGCGAGCGCATCGGCATCGTAGGGCCGTCGGGTTCCGGCAAGTCCACCCTGCTGGCGGTGCTGGCCGGGCTGGAACGCGTTACCAGCGGCAAGGTTCAGGTCGCCGGCGCCGACCTCAATGCGCTGAACGAGGACAGGCTGGCGCTGTGGCGCCGCAGCCGCGTCGGCATCGTGTTCCAGAGTTTCCATCTGATCCCCACCATGACGGCGCTGGAAAATGTCGCTGTGCCGCTGGAACTGGCGGGTGCAACTGATGCCACCGAACATGCGCGCGCAGCCCTGGCGCAGGTCGGGCTGGCGCAGCGCGAGACGCATTATCCGGCGCAGCTGTCGGGCGGCGAGCAGCAGCGTGTGGCGCTGGCCCGCGCCGTGGCGCCGCATCCGGCCCTGCTGCTGGCCGACGAGCCGACCGGCAATCTGGATGGCAGCACCGGCCATGCCATCATCGATCTGATGTTCGGCGAAGCGGCAAAGCTGAACTCCACGCTGATCCTGATCACGCATGACGAGAACCTTGCCGCACTCTGTGACCGCGTGGTGCGCATCGAGGATGGCAAGGTGAAGAGCATCGAGAATCGCACACAGCAGGCGGCCGACTGATGCTGTCGCTGCGATTTTCGCTTCGTGAACTGCGCGGCGGCCTGCGCGGCTTCCGCCTGTTCGTCGCCTGCCTCGGCCTTGGCGTTGCGGTCATTGCCGGTATCGGCACGCTCGGCGCGTCCATCGTCGCCGGTCTGGAACGCGACGGCCGCAGCCTGCTGGGCGGCGATATCGAATTCCGCCTGATCCATCGCCCGACCACGCCGCAGGAGCAGGCTTTCCTCGAAAGTCAGGGTCAGGTGTCGCAGGCCGTGCAGATGCGCGCCATGGCGCATGCGCTGCGCAGCGACCAGCGCACGCTGATAGAGCTGAAAGCCGTCGACAACGCCTACCCGCTCTATGGCCGCATTGATCTGGAACAGCCGGGCAAGCTTTCCGATCTGCTGGCGATGAAGAACGGCGTGCCGGGCGCGGCCGTCGATCCGCAGACACTCATTCGCCTGGATGCGGCCATCGGCGACAGGCTGAGCATCGGCGAAGCCGAATTCGAGATCCGCGGCGTAATCACGCGTGAACCCGACCGCGCCACCGAAGGCCTGACGCTCGGCCCGCGCGTCATGATTGCGACCGCAGCGCTCGACGCCACGAAACTCGTACAGCCCGGCACGCTGGCCTATTGGCATTACAGCGTGAAGCTGACCTCCGGCCTGATGGCACCGCAGATGCAGGAGATGGCCAAGCGCGAGTTTGCCGAATCCGGCTGGCGCATCCGCGACTGGAAGGAAGGCAGCCCCGGCGTGCGGCGCTTCCTCGACCGCGCCGGTCTGTTCCTCGTGCTGGTCGGGCTCACTGCTCTGTTGATCGGCGGTGTTGGCGTCGCCAACGCGGTCCATGCGCATCTGAGCGGCAAGACGCCGACGATTGCGACGCTGAAATCGCTCGGTGCCACATCCGGACTCATTTTTCGCGTCTATCTCTGGCAGACGCTGGTGCTGGCGGTGGTCGGCATCGGTATCGGTCTGGTGGTAGGTGCTGCTTTGCCCAACCTCGCCGCCGGCGCGCTGGCCGAAATCCTGCCGCTGCCGCTGGTGCCGGGTTTCTACTGGCAGCCGCTGGCGCTTGCAGCAAGCTACGGCCTGCTGGTGGCGCTGGCCTTCACCATCTGGCCGCTGGCGCGTGCCGCCGAAATTCGGCCGGCCGCCTTGTATCGCGATCTGGTCGCGCCGGGCCGCCGCCTGCCCCGCCCCGGCTATGTGGTCGCCACGCTGGCACTGTTTGTTGCGCTGGCCGCCCTCGCCATCCTCGGCACCGAGGAACGCCGCTTCGCGATGTCCTTCGTCTTTGCCGCCGTCATTGCCTTCGTGCTGTTCCGCGTGATCGCCGCCGGCGTGGCGAAAGTGGCGCGGCGCATCCGCCCGCGCGACGTGCGGCTGAAACTCGCCTTTGCCAGCCTGCACCGGCCGGGTGCCGCCACCGCCGCTTTGCTGTTGTCGCTCGGCGTCTCACTCACCTTGCTGGTGGCGATCACGCTGGTGGAAAGCAACCTGCATGCCCAGGTCGAGGAACGCCTGCCTGACGAGGCACCGGCCTTCTTCTTTGTCGACATCCAGCCGAACCAGATGGACGACTTCCGCGCTACCGTGCTGGGGTCAGCCGGTGCGCGCGACCTTGAAACCGTGCCGAATATGCGCGGCCGCATCACACAGGTGAAGGGCGTCCCCTCGGCGCAGATCGACGTGGCACCGGAACAGCGCTGGGTGCTGCAGGGCGACCGCGGCCTCACTTACGCGCGCGACCTGCCGGCCGGCTCGACCCTGACGGCCGGGCAATGGTGGCCGCGCGACTATAATGGCCCACCGCTGATCTCCATCGAGGAGAAGGCCGCAGCCGGGCTGAATGTGGGCGTCGGCGACAAGCTGACGGTGAATGTGCTGGGCCGCGACATCGAGGCCGAGATCGCCAGCATCCGCCGGCTCGACTGGAGTTCGATGGGCATCAATTTCGTGCTGGTCTTCTCGCCCGGCCTGCTGGAACGCGCACCGCATACCTTCCTCGCCACCGTGAAAGCCGGCCCGGCGGCGGAACTGAACCTGTTCCGCAGTGTGACGCAGACCTATCCCAATATCTCGGTCGTGCGCATGAAAGATGTACTCACCGAACTGAACACCATCGTGCTGAAACTCGGCGCTGCCGTGCGCGGCGCAGCTGCGATCACACTGGTCGCCGGACTGATCGTCCTGGCCGGCGCACTGGCTGCCGAACATCGCCGCCGCCTGAAGGAAGGCGCCATATTGAAAGCGCTGGGTGCGACACGCCGCGACGTGATCCTGGCGCATGTGATCGAATATGGCAGCGTCGGCCTGGTCGGTGCGACGCTGGCCTTCCTGCTCGGCTGGGCGGCGGCCTGGGCGATGGTGACAGTGATGATGGGCGCACAATTCTACTTCGCACCCGGCGTGGCGGCGGCGACCGCTCTGGGCGGCGTGGCGGCTACCTTGCTGCTGGGCCTGGCCGGCGCCTGGCAGGCACTGGCGGCGAAACCCGCACCGCTGCTGCGCAGCGTATGACGACCGCGCGACCGGAAGACATCGCCGGCATCTACGAACGCAAGGCGCGCGAATTCGATACCGGCCGCAGCCGTGTGCTGTTTGAGCGCGCGTGGCTGGAGCGCTTCGCCGCCTTGCTGCCCGAAAACGCCGCCGTGCTGGATCTAGGCTGCGGCCATGCCGAGCCGATCGCAAGCTGGCTGATCGCGCAGGGTTTCAGCGTCACCGGTGTCGATACATCGCCCAGCCTGCTTGCGCTCTGCCGCCAGCGCTTCCCGGACCATCATTGGATCAAGGGCGACATGCGCGGCCTTGCACTGGAGCACAGATTCAACGGCATTATCGCCTGGGACAGCTTTTTCCACCTGTCACATGACGACCAGCGCGCCATGTTCGAGGTCTTCCGCGCCCATGCCGCGCCCGGTGCAGCGCTGATGTTCACCAGCGGGCCTGAACATGGCGAGGCCTTTGGCGACCATGCCGGCGAGGCACTGTATCACGCCAGCCTGGCGCCAGAGGAATACCGCGCATTGCTGTCAGCGGCAGGATTCGATGTGGTGGGCTACACGGCGAATGACGCCGACTGCACCAGCCATACCGTGTGGCTGGCGCAGCGACAGCGTTAGCGCACCAGGATCAGCCGCACCGACAGGCCGGTAATACCGCAGGCGGCAACGATCATGCCCATGCCGAGCGACGGGCTGGCATGCAGCAGGCTGACGAGGCCGCTGGTCAGCGCGCCCAGACCGAACTGCATCGTGCCGATCAGCGCTGCGGCCGACCCGGCGCGATGCGCCTCGGTTGCCATCGCACTGGCGGCGGCGTTGGGCAGCACCGCACCCAGGCTGGTGATGTAGAGGAACAGTGGAATCCACACGCCCCAGATGCCGCCGATGGAAAAGGCCGTGCAGACCAGCAGCAGCAGGCCGGCCGTCGCCATGGAAAACAGCGCAACGATCAGCACTTCATCCAGCGTGAAATGACGCAGCAGCGCGCGGTTGACCTGCGAGAAGCCGATGATGCCCACCGCATTGATGCCGAAGACCCAGCCAAACGCCTGCGGCGACAGCTGGTAGAGATCGATGAACACGAAGGGCGAGGCCGCGATATAGGAGAACAGCCCGCCGAGGCCGAAGCTGGAAGCCAGCGCATAGCCCATATAGCGCCGCGTGGTCAGCAACTCGGCATAGACGCGCAAAGCCGAGCCGAGCGTCAGCCGCATGTCCGGTTGGGGCCCACGCGTCTCGCGCAGCCAGAGCCGGGCTGAAATCATCACCAGCGTGGCAAACCCCGCAATCAGCCAGAAGATCGCATGCCAGTCGAATACCGCCAGAACCGCACCGCCGAGCATCGGTGCCAGGATCGGCGCCACACCGGTGACCAGCATCAGCAGCGACATGACCCGTGCGCCCTCGCGCGGCTCGAACAGGTCGCGCACCATGGCACGCGAAATCACCATGCCGGCGCAGGAGCCGAAGGCCTGCACGAAACGCGCAGCGATCAGGCTGTCGATACTGGGCGCCAGGGCGCAGGCGACCGAGGCGCCGATATAGAGCAGGTTGCCGACCAGCAGCGGGCCGCGCCGGCCATAGCGGTCGCTGAGCGGCCCGAGGATCAGCTGGCCGATGGCGAGACCGAGGAAAAACACCGACAGCGTACGCTGTACCCCGCCCGAGTCGGTATTCAGCGTGCGCTCCAGCGCCGGCAGGCCGGGCAGATACATATCGACCGCCAGCGGCGTGAAGGCGCTCAACGCACCGAGAATCAGGGTCAGGCGCAACAGCGAGGTGGTCGCGCGCGGGTTGTCGGTCATGAAACTTTCATAGAATTTGGCGGTTTTCCGCCATCAACTGGGAACCCCGCCTTTGTACGCCATGCGTCCGCACCTGACGAGAGCCGGCATCACGCAATCGGCATTGGGCGGTTTCCGTACCGCTTTCTGAAAAATCGCCGTCACCAGAAAGACTTATAAAGAAATTTTATGCCAGTTTTATTCTTGAATTTCGCCCCGGCACTGACAATATGCTGGGAACAACATTTGTCTGAGGAGGCAACCTATGGCGACCCCGTTCAATCAGCCGCGCTATGGCTACGGCACCACCACGGTCGACCGTGCAGTGGTGGATCAGGCCCTGCGCAGCTACATGCTGCGGGTCTACAACTACATGGGCTCGGGCCTGGCGCTGAGCGCCATCGTCGCCCTCGTGGTTTCGCAGTCTCCCGCCCTGATGAGCACGCTGTTCACCGGCGGCCTCGGCTTTGTCGTCATGCTGGCCCCGCTCGGCCTGCTGCTGGTGATGAGCTTCGGCGCCAACAAGCTGTCGGCGGCTGCGATCCAGGGCCTGTACTGGGCCTTCACCGCCACGATGGGCCTGTCGCTGTCGACCATCTTCATGGTCTATACCGGCACCTCAATCCTGCGGATCTTCTTCATCACCGCCGCGATGTTCGGCGCGATGAGCCTGTGGGGCTACACCACCAAGCGCGACCTGACCGGCATGGGCACGTTCCTGTTCATGGGCGTGGTCGGCCTGCTGATCGCCAGCGTGGTGAACATCTTCCTGGGCTCGAGCGTGCTGCAGTTCGCCATCTCGGCGATCACCGTGCTGGTCTTCACCGGCCTGACTGCCTTCGATACGCAGCGCATCAAGTCGGAATTCTATGAAGGCGACGCCGCCGATATCCAGACCAAGCAGGCGATCTTCGGCGCCACCTCGCTGTATGTGAACTTCCTGAACATCTTCATGGCCCTGTTGCAGCTGTTCGGCCAGAAGAACGAGTGATCCCGGCTTAACCCGGTTTCAGACAGGCCTCGGCAGGCAACTGCCGGGGTCTTTTTTTGTGCAGTGCCGAACCAGTATCAAACCATTCGCTTCCCCCGTGACAAGCCCGATCCGGCAGCCGTAAGCTGAATTCATCTGCTTACGAACAAGACCCAGAACACAAGGATTGCCGGCCCCATGAAACTTGTCCTCGCGATGGTGAAGCACGAGACCAACACCTTCTCGCCGCTCGTCACCGATTTCGCCCGTTTCGAAGCCTGGGGGCTGTATACCGGCCAGGCCGCCATCGACGCCTATGGCAAGACCAACATGCCGCTCGGCGTCTATCTGAACCTGGCGAAGGAATACGGTGCCGAGGTGGTGCTGCCGATGGCCGCGGAAGCCATGCCGAGCGGGCCGGTCACCGCCGATGCCTACAAGCGCCTGACCGATCCGATCCTGGAGGCGGTGCGGGCCGGCTGCGATGGCTGCCTGCTCGACCTGCATGGCGCCATGGCCGTCGAAGGCCTGGAAGACGGCGAAGGCACCTTGCTGGAGAATATCCGCAAGATCGCACCCGATCTGCCGATTGCCGTCACGCTCGACCTGCATTGCAACCTGACGCCGAAGATGGTGAACAACTGCACGGCGCTGATCGGCTACAAGACCTATCCGCATGTGGACATGGACGTGGTGGCCGGCCAGGTCGGCCGCGTGGTGATGGACTATCTCGCGGGCAAGCGGGCCAAGCCGGCGATGGCGCTCCGCCAGTTGCCGCTGCTGTCGCAGACGCTGTGCCAGGGCACGGACGATGAGCCGATGAAGTCGGCGATCCAGGCTTGTGTCGATGAAGAGGCGAAAGGCCTGCCCTGCGCCAGCGTGTTCGGCGGCTTTGCCATGGCCGACATCAAGGAAGCCGGCACCACTGTGATCACGGTCGGCAAGGATCAGAAGGAAGCCGATGCTGCCGCCGACATCATCGCCGCCAAGGTATGGGACAAGCGCGATCTGCATATCTACCAGCATCGCGACCTGGGCGACACGGTGGCCAAAGCCAAGCGCGAGGGCGCGAAAAATCTCGGCGGGCCGGTCATTCTGCTCGATCATGCCGACAACTGCGGCTCGGGCGGCACGCAGGATGTGATGATGGTGATCGCCGAAGTGCTGAAGCAGGGCCTGGAAGACGTCGCCGTCGGCGCGGTCTGGGATCCGGCGGCTGTCGAGGCAATGCAGAAGGCCGGCGTCGGCGCGACCGTCACACTCGATCTCGGCGGCAAGAGCGACATGCCGTCGCTGCAGCTGAAGGGCAAGCCGCTCAAGGTGACCGGCAAGGTCAAGACACTGACCGACGGCGAATGGATCGTGCGTGGCCCGATGTATAACGGCTACAAGGTGATGATGGGCCCGACGGCGGTACTGGACGTCGAAGGGCGCATGCAGATCGTGATCGTCTCGCGCCATCACGAACCCTGGGATACCGGCGTGTTCCGCTCGGTCGGCATCGAGCCCGAGCACAAGAAATTCCTGCTGCTGAAATCGCGCATCCATTATCGCGCCGGTTTCGCGCCCCTTGCGAAAGCAACTTTCACCCTGGACGGCGAAGGCGTCACCACCTCCGACAACAGCATCATCCCCTACAAGAACGTGCGCCGGCCGATCTATCCGCTCGACAAGATCAACGACTGGCAGGACGCCGCCAAGTGAGTTGGGCGAAATAGCATGCTCAAGGATCGCTGGGATCTCGACATCGCCACCGATAATCCGGCGGCCATTGAAGGCCTGAACACCTTCGACACCAGCTTTCTGACCTACGGCACCACGGCAGGCGCGATCTGGGATGCGGCGCGCGCGGACCCAGCCTGCGTGATGGCGCAGGCCAAGGCGGCGGCGCTGGAGATGTTCCTGCAGACCGGTGAGTCGATCACGAAAGCGCAACTCTGGCTGCGCAATGCGGACCCGCATCTTGCAAAAACAACAGAGCGCGAGCGGCTGTGGCATGCGCAGGTGTCCGCCTGGGTGGCCGGCGATGTCGAGACAGCCATCGCGCTAACCGAGGAGATCGCCACGCGCTGGCCGCAGGATCTGGCCGCTGTGAAGATGACGCAATTCCACATGTTCCATGTCGGCGACCTGGCCGGCATGCTGCGCATCGCGGAATTCGCTCTGCCGCATCACCGCGATGCGGCTGAAATGCACGGCATGCTGGCTTTCGGCCTGGAAGAGATGAACCGGCTGGATGAGGCCGAAACCGCGGCGCGGCAGGCCATCGCGCTGAAACGCTGCGAACCCTGGGCGCATCACGCGCTGGCGCATGTGATGGAAACCCAGGGGCGCTGCGCCGAGGGTCTGGAGACCATGCTCGGTTTCGCCGATTGCTGGACCGACAAAAATTCCTTCATGCGCAGCCACAACTGGTGGCATACCGCGCTGTTCGCCATCGATGCCGACCGGCCCGACGAGGCGCTGCGTCTCTATGACGAGCAGGTCTGGGGCGTATGGAAGGAGTATAGCCAGGACCAGGTGAATGCCGTGGCGCTGCTGGCACGGCTGGAATTTGCCGGGCTGGAGATCGGCGCACGCTGGCAGGATGTCGCCGATTACATCGAAAAGCGCGGCCCCGAACACGTTGAACCGTTCCTGGATGCGCATTACCTGCTGGCACTCAGCCGCGCCGGGCGCGAGGCCGCAGCACAGGAATTGCTCCGCAGCCTGCGCGACTATGTCGCCGGCCAGCCCGAACAGCTGACGACGCGCATCTGGCGCATGGTCGGCCTGCCGCTGGCCGAAGGGACAGCGGCCTACGGACGCGGCGACTGGCGGCAGGTATACGAAAAATTACCTCGGGCGCTGGAGGGCCTGCAGCAGATCGGCGGCAGCCATGCGCAGCGCGATCTGTTCTGGCAGCTCTGGCTGCAGGCCGGTGCGAAAGCCGGCGAGAAAGCCGCGATAAAGCCGTATCTGGAGCGTCGTCTGCAGGAGCGTCCGGGTGTCGCGAAACATCGTCGCGAACTCAGCCAGCTGCTGCGGGTGTAAATTTTCTGTGAACCGGTATGGCGCCGCAGGAAAAATATCGCCCATTGCCGATTGCCTGCGACAGGCGCAACGTGGAGCCGATGCAGCCGGCGATTCGTCGAATGATCGCGAGGCGCCGGTTTGCAGCACATTGCATCAAGGGATGGACCCCGATGTTGACCCGCGTAAAAATGATTGCCGCCGCTTTCGCCATGACCGGTTTCCTGGCCGGTGCTGTTGCTCCCGCCTTCGCTCCGGCCGCCCAGGCCGCCAGCCAGACGCAGAGTGCCAAGCCCGCCAAGAAGGCGGAAAAGAAAAAGGCTGCTGCGCCTGCCAAGAAGAAGACTGGCGAAAAGAAGGCCACTGCCAAGCCGGCCGCGAAGAAGGCCAAGAAGGCCTGATCGCCCGCTGAGCGTTTCGGTCGGGGCCTCCGCCTGCCGGCGGAGGCCCTTTTCTTTTTGCGCAGAGTTAAAGCGTGGCTTCGCGTTTGGGCTCGAAGAAGCGCAGCATGACGGCCAGTTCCTTGCCGCGCCGCACGATGCGACCGCCCTGCGCGACAATGGCGAAGGCACCCTGCTTGCGCGCCAGCTTCGGCGTTTTCACGATGCGATAGAGCGCGCCGTCGGCGGTGCGGCGGAACACGGCAAAGCTGCAGCTTTCGCGGTCATGCCCGATGGCATAGTCACGCCACTCGCCCATGCCGACCATGCGGGCATAAAGATTGAGGATCAGATTGAATTCGCGGCGGTCGAAAAAAACGGCCGGCTCTATTGCCGGCCTCGGGTCGGTGCTTCTGGCAACGATCAGCTTGACGTCCGCACCCTGCCTCGCCGCATCATGGGCGGAGTCCTCTGGCAAACGCCGGAACTGCTGCAAGGTGACAACCTCGCTCATACCGGAACGACCGACCTCCTGTCTGTTTCGGTGATGCGAATCTTGGTCCCGCAAGCGCGGTCCGTCAAGACGGGATATTGGCAAGTCGGGACTACCAACCGGGCCGGCCATCAGGGCGATACTCAGAGTTCGTTCAGCAGGTTCTCGACCGCGCTGTCGTCCATCTGCTGGTCGCCCTTGTCCAGCATGTCCTTGCGACGCTCCTCGCCGGTGTAATTCGACACCTTGTGGCGGCGACGGTCGGGGCCGAAGAAATCGTCGGTGCGCACGAACTGGCGCGGATATTCGATCACCATGGTGATGCGGCGCGCCATCGTCTTGGCCGAGAAAGGCTTCACCAGGAATTCGGTGACACCGACATCGCGCGCCTTCATCACCTTCCGCTCTTCCGACTGCGCCGTGACCATCACGATCGGCACGAACACATTCTTCGACGCCGGGTTCTTGCGGATCCATTCGACGAGACCGAGACCATCCATCTCGCCGTCCATGTGCCACTCGGTGAAGATGATGTCGACGACGTTGTTTTCGAGATACGCGAGCGCGTCTTTCGCGTTCAGGCATTCGGCAATGCGCGTAACTCCGAGGGGTCGCAAAACCTCTTTAATAAGCTGCATGTGGTTGTGGTTGCTGTCGACCACAAGCACCGCAATGTTGTTGAGTTTGTATGCCATGGAACAGTGCTCTGTAAGCCGGCCTCAGTCGAACAGCTCGATGCTGCCCGCTGTGGTCTGCACCGCGGTGATCTTCTTGGCGCTCTCGCGCTGGAACACGGCCTTGGCGCTGGCATCCTCGATCTGCTTCATACGCACCACGCCGGTGGCCGGGAAATACTGCACCTTGCGCGGCAGCGTGCCGCGCAGATCGGCGCCCATGACCCGAAAACCTTCGTCCTTCAGATAGCGTTCGACGAAGTCGGCATTCTGATGGCCGATGCCGCGCAGGCCGGCCAGTACATTGGCGCCGCCGAAGATCTTCACCTCCAGCCGCTCGCGCCGGCCGCCGGCACCGAGGATTCCGTTGATCAACTGCTCCATCGAATAGCTACCGTAGCGCAGCGAGGCGGAGAACGGCAAATCCGGGTTGGCGTCGCCGCCCTTGTCAGGCAGCAGGAAATGGTTCATGCCGCCCACGCCGGCCACCGGATCGCGAATGCAGGCGGCGACGCAGGACCCCAGAACTGTCGCCAGCATCTCACCCTCGCGGGTGGAGACGAAGAAATCGCCCTGGAAAACCTGAACCACGTTAACTTTCAGAATCGGATCGTAATACCGCCGGCGCTCCGCCGAAGGGCCAGCCGCGCTGCCCTCGGTGGCGGCGGGGCGCCGCAGGATGCTGCCGGGTGTGGTACTCATCGGATCATCATGGCTATGGGCCGGTCACGGTTCAAGACCGCTGACGTCGTGGAGGATCGCATCCGCCCACTCGACTCCGTCGCAGGTTGCGCCGGCCAGCCGCGCATTCGACAAATCCGTATAAATCCGGCGGCCGGTCCGCTCCCCTGTCGCCGAGAGGATTTCGGCGCTGGCAAAACGGCTGCCGCTGAACCGGCCATTGCGCAGGTCCGCTCCCGTCAGGTTGCAACCGGCAAAGGTTGTATTGCGCGCACTGCAACCGCGCAGGTCGACGCCGGACAGGTCGGCGAACTGAAAGGTCGTATTGTCGATCCTGGCGTCGCGCAGGGCCGCACCGCGCAGCTTGATGCCGGAGAGGTCGAGGTTGGCAAGGTCGAAGCCGCTGAGATCCTGGCCGCGCAGGTTGGCTGGCCGGCCATCGCCGCCGCCGACCCAGCTCTTGTGGGCGGCCAGCGCTGCCTGGATTTCGGCTTCTGTCAGCGGCCTGGGCGCGGTCGTGGCGGGTTCGGGTGCCATGTTGGCCATCACCACATTGGCGCCGAAGGTATCGACGTCGCTGAGGTCGACGCCATGCAGGTGCGCGTCGGTGAGATTAGCGCCCTGCAGCGTCGCGCCGGTCAGATTGGCACCGCTCAGTTCCGCACCGACCAGATTGGCGCTTGCCAGCGTGGCGCCCGCAAGATCGGCGCCGGTGAGATCGACGCTGACCAGCTGGCAGTCGGTGAGCGCGGCATCCTGCAGGTTCGCGCCCGCCAGGTTGCTGCCGCTGAAATCCGCACCCAATGCATCCACACCGACCAGCGTGGCGCCGGCGAAATTGCTACCAGTGACATTCTGGCGCAGCACCTCGACACCTTCGCCGGCATCCTGGCCGAGTTCGAGGCCGCGGCGGAAATTCGCACCGGTGAGATTGGCGCCGGCCATGTTGACGCTTTCCAGCGTCGCGCCGCGCAGATCGGCACGGCTCAGGTCGGCCTCGCTGAGATCGGCACCGCTGAGATCGGCCTTGAAGAGATCGCACTGCACGAGCTGTGCCTTGTTCAGGCGGGCATCGCGCAACTTTGCCATGCGGAAAGACGCGCGACGCAGATCGACACCGCTGAAGTCGGCGCCCGTCAGATCGCGGCCGGCGAAATCCGCCGGCTTGCCGCTGGGCATGCCCTTCAGCCAAAGATGGTGATGGTGCAGCATCTCTTTGATGTCGATCGGATCCATCGTCCGCGCGGCGCCCCCTTATCTGTCAGCTAGTTAGCATGTTTCTCCGCTACGGCATACGCATGCTGGCGATGATTATCGGCTTTTAATTACCAACCCGCACCGGTTTTGACCAAAGTGGATAATGCAGGCAATGGCGGGTTTGATAACAACCACCGGTCGTAGTCCGCAGGGGTGAGCCCAGATCGCAGGGCGCCGGACCAGGATCAAAGATTACCGCGACGGCAGCCGGCAGGACGGGTGCAAAGCGGCGTGAACTGTGCCAAAAGTCAGCAAATGGGGAAGGCTCGGGCATTGCCGAGGGACAGTCACAATACGCAGTCAGGCAGCACGGAGGGCATCAGCCCTGCCGGGTCGCGTGAATTGCTGGACTTTATCGCGCTGGTGCTGCTCGCCCTGAAGGAAGAGGTCGAGGATCTGCAGAAGGCGCAGAATGCCAATGGCCAGGCTTTTGCCGCCAAACTGGTGGAGCTGGGTCGGCAGTTGCCGGACTCGCCGCTGATGGGCGAGGCCATTGCGCTGATGCAGGGCGACGACCTGCGCAGCCAGCGCCAGCAGCATGTGATCAACGCGCTCCGCTATGTCGAAGACATCATCCGCGACCAGTCCGGACGGGACTGGGCGCCGCGCCTGACCGAGCGCGCCGCCGGCTGGGGCGAAGGCCTGATCGCCAGCCAGACGCTGGAGCAGGTTCGCGCGCATTTCCAGCATTACCTGCTGGGCTCCCCATTTGAAGATGCAGGCCGCAGCGCACCTACAGTCGCAACCAGAAGCGACGTGGAGCTGTTCTAGTCTTTATGCAGATTAGCGTCTATTCGGTTGCGGCTGTGAAACGGGACGTTTACTTTGCCTGTGTTATTGCAGGGCCATGTTACGGCACTGCGGGAGCTTGAACGCTAGAATGGCCGACAACGACAGCGCAAAGACGGATGGTGCCGCCAAGCCCTCGAAGGGCGGTGCGGAATTCGTCACCCCGCCCAACTACCTCAAAATGAAGGTTGGCGGCGGCGGCATCGACAAGGAAGCCATCAAGGAAGCCGAGATCGCCGTCCAGGTACTCGGCCACAAGATGTATGCGAAATGGGCCGATGACGACCTCGGCCGCATGCGCGCGTCCTTCGAGGAACTCAAGGCGACCGATCTCGACGCGCCGGACAGCGTCAAGAAGATGCTGCGCATCTGCTGGGACATGAAGGGCCTGGGCGGCACCTTCGGCTATCCGCTGGTCACCACGATCACGCATTACCTGAGTAATTATCTCGAACACTGTCTGAATTCGGAAGCCGCGCATGTGAGCGCGGCCGTGGTGTCGCCGCATATCGATGCGCTCTATGTCGTGCTGAGCCAGAAGATCAGCGGCGACGGCGGCGCCATCGGCCGCGAACTGGTGTCGGGCCTGGAAAAAGTGGTGCTCAAGACCGGCGCCCGCATCAGCGGCTGAACGGCCCCGCTCCGCTATCGCGGTCACCGACCGCGGATTTCCGCGTAACCCCAACGGATTGTGTTGACTCCAGGCTGAACCCCGTCATCTAGCGGTTCTCCTTGACCCTCCGAGTCGCGCCCAGTAAGGTCAAACCGAATCGGGCAAAGTCCCGATTCGCGATGTCAGAGTCTGCCTTCAGGGATTGGAACACCCGTGGATCTCGATCAAGGGTTGTTCGCAGAACACGACCAGGATTACGGCCAGGACAGCGCTTATGGCGATGGGGCCGCCTGTGGTCATGGGGCGAGCCTCGGCTATGGCGCCGACGATCCGATCATCGATGTCGAGGCCGAGGATATCGAGCCTGCGCCGCGCACGACGACCGTGAGCCGCCTGCCGCGGATCGGCGACCGCTTCAATACCGAAACCCGCTTCCAGGGCCAGTCGCTTTCGCAACTTGCGGTTCATTCCCTGTGGATCGCCGATTATCTGCGCCAGCTCGGCGAGACCGAGATGGCGGATGGCGATCTCGACAGCATCAGCCACTGCGCCGACGACCTGGAAAGCGCCATCATCATGATGTTCCAGCTTGCCGGCGGCACCCGCCTGGAACTGCGCCAGCGCTACCAGGATCTCAAGGTCGCCATGCGCGCGGAGATGCTTTCCACCATCGATCTGGGCCGCAACCAGTAGCTTCGCAATCTCTTGGGCAATCCCCTTGGGTGAGCCGAAGTACCGGTAGGCACGTGGTTTTTTAATAACCCCTGAAGCATCCCTCTTCCGTCGCGCCGGGCCGTCGGTTAGGCTCGCCCTGATAAAGGTTTACGGCTGCAGATATGGGAGCAGCCAGCGCCCGCTCCGCGGGTGCTGTGGGGGAGTTGATGGAACCGTTCACGGTTACGAAAACCGACGATGCGACCCAGCTCGGCCTGGTGGCCAGCATGGATCTGCGTGCGGCCGAACCGCTGCTGCACAGCCTGCACGAGATGATGGCGCAGGGCGGCAAGGTGGTGATCGACGCCTCGCCCGTCGAGCGGCTCTCGACCCCCTGCGTCCAGATCCTGCTGTCGGCTGCCCAGCATATGGAGCAGCATGGCATCCCCTTCGTCGTGAAATCGCCCAGCGATGCCTTCGTGAGCGCCTTCGACGACCTGGGCCTCTTCTCGTTTCTCATGAAATGGCCGGTACAGACATGACCAAGCGTGTTCTCACTGTCGACGACTCGAAGACCATGCTGCAGATGCTGCAATTCGCGCTGAAGCAGGGCGGTTTCGAAGTCATTCAGGGCGAGAATGGTCAGGAAGGTCTCGACCTGCTGGAAGCCAATACCGTCGACGTCATCATCACCGACATCAACATGCCGGTGATGGACGGCATCACCTTCATCAAGGAACTGCGCAAGAAGCCGAAGAACAAGGCGACGCCGGTCCTGATTCTTACCACCGAAAGCAGCCAGTCCAAGAAGGAAGAGGGTCGCAGCGCGGGAGCCACCGGCTGGATCGTCAAGCCGTTCGATCCGGGCAAGCTGCTTGAGGTGATCCGCAAGGTCAGCCCGTAACGGGCCGACGGAACGGCGACGCGGAGCAGAAGCAGGACGCGCCCCATGGATGATCTAGCCCAGTTCAAACAGACTTTCTTCTCCGAGTGCGAGGAGCTGCTCGGCGACCTGGAAGGTCATCTGATGGCGCTTCAGGCGGGCGAAGGCGACAACGGCACGCTGAATGCCGTGTTCCGCGCCATCCACTCGATCAAGGGCGGCGCCGGCGCTTTCGGCTTCGAACGCCTGGTCGCTTTCGCGCATATCTTCGAAACCGTGCTCGATCTGATGCGCGACGGCCGGCTGGAACCGACACCGGACTCCGTGCTGCTGGTGCTGCATTGCGCCGACATCCTGTCCGACCTGGTGAAGGCGGCGCAGAACGGCACCGAACTTTCGCCCGGACATGAAAACGACGGCCGCAAGTCGCTGATCGACCTTGCCGCCAGCATCGGCGTCGACGCCGATCCCAACGCCGCCGATGCCGCCCTTGCCGCACTGGATGCCCAGCTGGCCGGCGGCGGCGGCCTGGATGACGAGCCCGAGCCGGTGGTGGCCGCTGCGCCGGAACCGGAACCGGAAGCTGCACCGGTCGCACCCGCCAAGGCACCGCTGCTGAAATATGTGGTGAAATTCGAACCGCGCGATGCGCTGTACCAGCGCGCCAACGAGCCGCTGATCCTGATCCGCGAACTGCGCGAACTCGGCGGCTTCCTCGCCAAGGCCGATGCCGAGGCAGTCCCGTCGCTGGACCAGATCCAGCCTGAAGGGGCCTATATCAAGTGGGAATTCGAAATCGAGACCGACCGCGGCGAACAGGCGATCCGCGACGTTTTCGAATTCGTGCTCGACGACTGCCTGCTCGAAGTGACCTGCCTGAACCCGCCTGCCCCAACTGCGGCAGCGAAACCGGCAGCTGAACCCCCGAAGGCTGCGGCAGCCGAAGCGCCGAAGGCCGAGGCTCCCAAGGCGGAAGCCGCGCCTGCCGTTGCACCGGCTGCAGCTCCGAAAACGGAAGCGCCGAAGCCTGCCGCTGCTGCGCCCAAGGCGGAAGCTGGCGGCGGTGGCGGTGGCGAAACCAAGGCCGCACGTTCGATCCGCGTCGATCTCGACCGCGTCGACAAGCTGGTCAACATGGTCGGCGAGCTGGTGATCACGCACGCCATGATCGCGCAGCAGACCGAGCATCTGCACGCCGACCAGCATCCCGAACTTGCCAACGGCCTGGCCGAACTGTCGCATCACATCCGCGATCTGCAGGAAAGTGTGATGGCGATGCGCGCCCAGCCGGTGAAGAGCGTGTTCGCTCGCCTGCCGCGCCTGGTGCGCGAACTGGCGATGATGACCAACAAGAAGATCCGCCTCGACATGAGCGGCGAGAACACCGAGATCGACAAGACGGTGATCGAGCAGCTTGGCGATCCGCTCACCCACATGATCCGCAATTCCTGCGATCATGGCATCGAAACGCCGGACGACCGCACCGCCGCGGGCAAGCCGCCGGAAGGCGTGATCCATGTCTCGGCCGACCAGCGCGGCGGCCGCATCGTGATCGAGATTACCGACGACGGCCGCGGCATCAACCGCGAAAAGGTGATGAAGAAGGCGATCGAGAAGAAGTTGGTCGCCCCCGATGCCGTGCTGAGCAACGAGGAAATCGACAACCTGATCTTCCTGCCCGGCTTCTCGACGGCGGATACGGTGTCGAACATTTCCGGCCGCGGCGTCGGCATGGACGTGGTGCGCCAGAACATCCAGTCGCTCGGCGGCCGCGTGCATATCCAGTCGCGTCCCGGCCAGGGATCGAGCTTCATCCTGACCCTGCCGCTCACGCTGGCGGTGCTGGACGGCATGGTGCTCAAGGTCGGCGTGCAGTCGTACATCCTGCCGCTCGCCAACATCGTGGAGAGCCTGCGTCCCGAGAAGGACCAGATCAACGTGGTGGCCAACCAGAGCGAGCTGCTGCGCATCCGCGGCGAATACGTGCCGCTGGTCTACCTGCATCGCATCTTCAAGGTGCCGAAAGGCATCGACGACCCGACCAAGGCACTGGTCATCATCGTCGAGATGGAAGACAGCTCGAAGATGGGCCTGGTGGTGGACGAAATCATCGGCCAGCAGCAGGTGGTTATCAAAAGCCTGGAAGAGAATTTCGACCCGATCCGCGGCGTCGGCGCCGCCACCATCCTTGGCAACGGCCGCGTGTCGCTCATTCTCGACGTCGCCGGTATCAAGCACATCGCCGAACATGAAAGCCAGCAGCGCCCGCCGCGGCTGGCCGCACCGGCAGCGTAACGCAGGAGAGCGCGCTTTATGGCAACCGCAGCAGAACAGGCCGCCCGCTCCACCCGCACGGTACAGCTGGTATCCTTCACGGTCGGCAACGAGGAATACGGCGTCGATATCATGGCGGTGCGCGAAATCCGCGCCTGGTCGGAAACCACGCCGCTGCCGAACACGCCCGAAGTGGTGCGTGGCGTGATCAACATGCGCGGCGCCATCGTGCCGATCTTCGACCTGCGTGCCCGCTTCGGCATGCCGCGCACGGAGCCGACCAAATACAATGTCGTCATCATCGTCTCGGTCTCGGCGCGTATCGTCGGCATCCTGGTCGACGCGGTGTCGGACATCATCACGATCAACGAAGATGAAATCCGCCCGATGCCGGACATGGAACAGGTCAGCGGCCTGGGCTTCATGGAAGGCCTGATCACCGTCGGCGACCGTATGGTCGGCCTGATCGGCCTGGAGCGCATGTTCTCCGGCCGTATGCTCGAAGCCGCCGACTCCACCGGCAAGCCGCTGCTGGCCGGCCCGAACGAGGCGGCAGCCTGATTCCTGAGTCCCATGGCAAACCGCACCGTCGCCGATAGCCCGACCGCCGAGGATCGCGAATTCGCCTTCTCGACGAGCGACTATGATTATCTGCGTGCGATGCTGAAGGAAAAGACCGGCATCGAACTGGGCCCGACCAAGCACAACATGGTCTATGCCCGCCTAGCCAAGCGGCTGCGTAAATTAGGCATGAGCGGCTTCCGCGAATATATCGAATTCATCGGTTCGGATGCCGGCAGCGGCGAGTTGGGCACCACGCTGAACGCGCTGACCACCAACCTGACCAAGTTCTTCCGCGAGAACCATCATTTCGAGCATCTTGCCACCACTGCGCTGCAGGAAATCCGCGCACGCGCCGTCAGCCAGGGGCGCCGCCTGCGCATCTGGTCGGCCGGCTGCTCGTCTGGCGAAGAGCCCTACTCAACTGCGATCACGCTGCTGCGCTCGATGCCCGACATCAAGCAGTGGGATGCGAAAATCCTCGCCACCGACATCGACACCGAGATGGTGCGGCGCGGCAACGAAGGCATCTATCCGGCCGCCGCGCTGGAAGGCATGCCGGCCGACATTTCGCGCAAGTATTTCGAGCCGTATGGCGACGACAAGGTGCGGATGGTCGAAGAGGCCCGCAACCTGATCAGCTTCAAGCATCTCAACCTGGTCGGCAACTGGCCGATGAAGGGCCCGTTCGACGTCATCTTCTGCCGCAATGTCGTGATCTATTTCGACAAGGACACGCAGCGCGTGCTGTTCGACCGCTACGCCAACCTGCTGGCGCCAGGCGGCTTCCTCTATATCGGCCATTCGGAGAACCTGTTCGGCATCACCGAGCGGTTCAAGCTGCTGGGCCGCAATATCCACCGCAAGATCGCGTAGTCATCCAGGCGTCGGAGCAGCCAGTGGCCGGCAAGAAGATCAAGGTTCTCATCGTCGACGACAGTGCGCTGATCCGCCAGCTGCTGACCGCGGCCCTGTCGAGCGACCCGGAGATCGACGTGGTGGGCGCCGCGCCCGATCCGCTGGTCGCCCGCACGATGATCAAGGAACTGAACCCTGATGTTCTGACCCTGGATATCGAGATGCCGAATATGGACGGCATCTCCTTCCTGGAAAAGATCATGCGGTTGCGGCCGATGCCGGTGGTGATGGTGTCGACCCTGACGCAGAAGGGCGCCAATATCACGATGCAGGCGCTCGAAATGGGCGCCGTCGATTTCGTGCCCAAGCCGACGCTCGACATCAAGCACGCCCTGGAAGAGATCAAAATCGACCTGATCGCCAAGGTGAAGACCGCCTCCACCGCCCGCGTGGTGGCGCGCAACCGGCCGGTCGAAGGTGCCACACCCAAGCGGCTGACTCCCGGCCCCGGCTTCAACTCGACCGACATCATCGTGGCGATCGGCTCGTCCACCGGCGGCGTCGAGGCGCTGAAGGAAGTGATCACCATCCTGCCGCCGGACAGCCCGCCGGTGCTGATCACCCAGCATATGCCGCCGCGTTTCACCGGCAGTTTCGCCGCCCGGCTGGATTCGCTGTCGGCCGTCACCGTCACCGAGGCCAAGGACAATGTCCGCATCTTCCCGGGCCATGTCTACATCGCCCCCGGGGACTACCATCTGACGCTGCATCGCTCGGGCGGCCACTACTACACCAAGATCAACCACGATCCGCCGGTCTCGGGCCATCGTCCTTCCGTGGACGTGCTGTTCAATTCGGTCGCCGAGCATGCCGGCCACAACGCCATCGGCGTGATCCTGACCGGCATGGGGAAGGACGGCGCGGTGGGCCTGAAGAAGATGCTGGAGGTCGGCGCCCAGACCATCGGGCAGGACGAGTCGACCAGCCTGGTTTACGGCATGCCCAAGGCCGCCAAGCTGATGGGGGCGGTGCAAGCGGAAGTAGGCATCGGCCAGGTCGCGGCCGAGATTCTCAACCGCTGCAAACAGCGTTGAGGAACCTTGTTTTTTACGATAAAAACCACGATCTTAAGCCTTGGTTTCAATGCCGCCGGCCAGGATGGCCGCGGTTGGTTGCGTTGAGGGAAGAGCGAGCGATATGCCATCGGCCAGCACTCTCCGAGTTTTGATTGTCGACGATCAGATGAGCATGCGCGGCATTGCGCGTTACTGCTTGCAGGAAATCGGCATCAAGAACGTTGTCGAAGCGAAGAGCGGGGCGGAAGCCCTGGTCGCGATCGGCTCCAACAAGTTCGACCTGATCATTTCCGACTGGAACATGGACGGGATGGATGGTTTGACTCTGCTCAAGACCATCCGCAGCAATCCGCTGACCAAGCGCATGCCCTTCATCATGGCGACCGGCCAGCGCGACACCGAAATGGTGAAGACCGCCATTCAGGCCGGCGTGAACAATTACATGGTCAAGCCGTTCAACGCGGCGACCATGAAGCAGAAGATCGAGGCCGTGCTGGGCAAGCTCGGCGCGTGAACGGCTGACGCGGCGCAGCAATCATGGCGGCCCCGCAGCCCGACGATCCTTCTGCCCCGCTCCGGCTCGAGCGTTACCTGCCCTATCTGATCAACCGCGCCGGCGTTTCGCTGGCGACACGATTCAGCGCGGCGCTGCGCGATGCCGGCATCGCCCTGCAGGACTGGCGCGTGCTGGCGGCCCTGCGCGAACGCGACAGCCAGCGCCTGACCGAACTGGCGCAACGCACCAGTATTGAAGTCTCCACGCTCTCCCGCCTGGTCGGCGGCCTGGAAACCGCAGGGCTGGTCAGCCGCAGCCGCGACAGCGGNNGCCCTGGCGGGCTTGAGCGAGGCCGAGATCGCGCAGCTGAAAAACCTGCTCGAACGGATCTACGGAAATCTCGCTGCGCTGCCGGCCGAAGAACCGGCCGGGAAATAAGGCCGCTTACAGGCAGCGCTGGAAGAAGCCGATCACATCGGCCGTCACAGCATCGCGATTGGTTTCGTTCAGCAGTTCATGCCGCGCTTCGTCGTAGAAGCGGCTCTCCACCCTGGTCAGCCCAGCCGCGGCATAGGCCTGCAGCAGCTGTTTGAGCGCGGCACCGCCAGCCGAGACCGGATCATGCTTTCCGGCAATCACGAAAACCGGCAGCGTCTTGGGGATGCGCGCCTGGTTCTCCGGCCGTGCGATGGCCTGCAGGCCATCCAGCAGGTCGATCCAGGACTGCACACTGATTGGAAAACCGCAGAAGGGATCGGCGATGTATTTGTCGACCTCGGCCGGATCGCGCGACAGCCAGTCGAAATCGGTGCGCTGCGGCTGGAAGCGTTTGTTGAAAGCATCGAAGGACAGCGACTGCACCAGGTTGCTGACGCCGCGCCGGCCCAGACGCAGGCGCTCCAGCCGCGTCACCAGCCGGCCCAGTGCTGCAATCGGCGGCGGCTTGCCGGTCGAGCCGCACAGCACGGCCCCGGCCAGCAGGTCGCCATGCTCGTAGAGAAACTGCTGGCCCATGAACGAGCCCATGGAATGCGAAAACAGCAGCAGCGGCTTGCCGGGATGGCGCTCATTCGCCAGCTGGCAGACGGCGGCGAGATCGCCCACCGCACGGTTCCAGCTGTCGGTATCGCCCATATGACCCAGACTGCCGTTCTTCTGCCCGGTATGGCCATGGCCGCGATGATCGAAACCGTAGGCGGCGAAACCTGCCGTGTTCAGCGCGGCGGCAAAACGCGCGTAGCGTGCGGCATGCTCGGCCATGCCGTGCGAGAGCACCACCACGGCCTCTGGTGCGCCAGCCGGCAGCCACTCGTAGCCATGCAGCACGGTGTCGCCGGCGGGCGATGGCAGTTTCAGGGTGGGAGCGGGCGGTGTCGGCATATGCGCAGTCCAGCCAGTGTTTTGTCCTCGGCAGGACGATCTTTGCCGCGACTGTTTTGACAGGCAAGCAATTTCGCCGTCTACTGAATACTGCATCATTCAGGACAGGTCCGACCATGCCCAGCCCGCAACTGCCCAACTCGACGGCCGCCCGCGATGTCGCCCATGTGCTGCACCCCTACACCAACCTGGTGAAGCACGAGACGGTCGGCCCGCTGGTGATCGAGCGCGGCAAGGGCATCTATGTCTACGACGATCAGGACAAGGAATATATCGAGGGCATGGCCGGCCTGTGGTGCGCCGGGCTGGGCTTCAGCGAAGCAGCATTGGTGGATGCCGCCGTCGAGCAGATGCGCAAGCTGCCCTACTATCATGGCTTCGGCCACAAGACGACCGGACCGGTGGTCGAACTGGCCGAGAAGCTGAAGGCGATGAGCCCGCTTCCCGTCGGCAAGATCTTCTTCGCCGAGGGTGGCTCGGGCGCCAACGACACGCTGATCAAGCTGATCTGGTATTACAACAACGCGCTGGGCCGCACCGACAAGAAGACCATCCTGTCGCGCATCAAGGGCTATCACGGCGTGACGGTGGCCAGTGCCAGCCTCACCGGCCTGCCGGCCAACCACAAGGATTTCGACCTGCCGATCGCACGGATCAAGCATGTCGACTGTCCGCATTACTATCGTTTCGCTGAAGCCGGCGAGAGCGAGGCCGAGTTCGTCGCAAGGCTGGCAAAGAACCTGGAAGATTTCATCCTGGCCGAAGGGCCGGACAACGTCGCCGCCTTCTTCGCCGAACCGATCATGGGCGCCGGTGGCGTCATCCTGCCGCCGAAAGACTATTTCCCCGCGATCCAGAAGGTGCTGCGGAAATACGACATCCTCAGCGTGTCGGATGAAGTGATCTGCGGCTTCGGCCGCACCGGCAACTGGTGGGGCGCGCAGACCTTCGGCTACCAGCCGGATTTCATCTCCTGCGCCAAGCAGCTGTCCAGCGCCTATCTGCCGATCTCGGCGGTGCTGGTGCCCGAGCATGTCTACGAGGCGATCCGCGACAATTCCGGCAAGATCGGCACCTTCGGTCACGGCTTCACCTATGGCGGCCATCCGGTCGCTGCCGCCGTGGCGCTGCGCACGTTGCAGATCTACGAAGAGCGCGACATGCTGGGCCATGTGAACGCCGTGGCGCCGCGCTTCCAGGCACGCCTCCGCAAACTGGGCGATCATCCGCTGGTCGGCGAAGCGCGCGGCACCGGCCTGATCGGCGCGACCGAACTGGTCGCCGACAAGAAGACCAAACGCAGCTTCGCGCCGACGGCCGGCGTGGGTGCGGCCTGCATGAATTTTGCGCAGGAAGAAGGCCTGATCATTCGCGCGATGGGCGGCGACGTGATCGGCTTCTGCCCGCCGATGATCATCACCGAGAGCGAGATCGACGAGCTGTTCGACCGCTTCGAACGCGCGCTGGCGAAAACCATGGCTTGGGTGGCGCAACAGGGACTGAATGCCGCCGCCTGAGGCACAACCTATCCTTTTGGCGGAGTAACCGACGGTTCCCACCTGCAGAGATTGTGTTAAGGTTAATGTAACATTGACCAGCCAGTATCGTGCGGATGATCGTCGAGAATCAGGACCATAATCAGGAAGCCAACGAGCTGGTCTCGCGCATCGAGCAGCGCGCCATGCAGATCTTCAGATTCACCGAAGATGTGAACGAGAAGCGCAACACTGTTTCGAGTTTCCGCAAATTCTCCACGCTGGTCGACGATTTCCATCAGGCCGCCGAAATCGCCGAAGGCCGGCTGTCCGTGCTCAAGACCGGCCGACGCGACGAGCTGCGCCGCTTCGTCTCGCAGCTGCGCGCGAAAATCCTCAAGGTCGAGATCGACGTCAAGCAGAGCTATCTCGAGAACCTGATCGAGACGCGTATCGCCCTGCCCTATGGTGCGCGCGAGTTTTTTGCCTCGCGACTGAAGCGGCTGGAGGAACTCAGCAGCCTGCTGGTCGATGGCCCCGAGGCCGGCGGCACCGCCGACCAGCTGCTGGTCCATATGCGCAACATGCTGCAGCATCTGATGGAGCAGGCGCCGCAGCTCGAAGTCTTCGAGCGCGATCCCGACTGGCGCCCGATGCAGCGCAGCGTGCCCACCGGTCGTCCCGCGGCGGCACCCGCCCCGCGCCCGCAGAAAAACGCCCCGCTGGAGATCAAGCCGATCCGCCTGACCGGCCGCGACGAATGGGGCCGCGTCTTCCTCGACAAGGGCTCCTTCGACATGATCACCGTGGCCTGCCGGGCCCGTGGCATCAACCTCGACCAGGTGGCCTCGAAACTGGGCATCACCCGGGTGGCGCTGACCCTGATCCTGAACGGGCAGGATCCCATCGCCCGCAACCAGCTCGACGTGCTGCACCGGGTGATCAACAACTACAACGCCACCACCGGCGAAATGGGATAATCCGGATTGCGCCCACGAGGCAATATTTGTTCAATTTCCCGGATTTACGAATTTTTTCCTGCCGTTAGCCGGGCCCCTCGTTTATAAATGGCGCCGGTCGCCATCCGGGGCTTTATCGGACGACCCGCATAGAATAAATACGCCCCGACACAGGGAACGCTGGTACCGGGCCAATCCTGCTAGGCAGGCACGGCACCACCATTTGATCAATCGAGTCACGACGGCCGCATCAACCGGCCCGCTGTGAAGGGGGATTTGTTACATGCGTTTGCTACTGGCTTTCAGCGCAGCCGTTGACCGGTTCAACGACTGGGTCGGCCGCATCATCTACTGGGCGATCCTGATCTCGGTGGTCATCAGCGCCGGCAATGCCTCGGTGCGATACCTGTTCCACACCAGTTCGAATGCCTGGCTGGAAGTGCAGTGGTATCTGTTCTCCGCCGTCTTCATGCTCTGCGCCGGCTACACGCTGCTGCGCAATGAGCATATCCGCATCGACGTGGTGGTCAGCCGCTTCTCCGAGAAGACGCTGACCTGGATCGACATCATCGGCACCGTCTTCTTCCTGCTGCCGATCTCGATCATCATCATGTACCTGTCCTGGCCGGTGCTGGTTGACTCCTTCGTCCGCCACGAGATGTCGAGCGATGCCGGCGGCCTGATCCGCTGGCCGGTGAAGCTGCTGATCCCGGTCGGCTTCCTGTTCCTCGTCATCCAGGGCCTGTCGGAGCTGATCAAGCGCATCGCCTTCCTGCAGGGCCTGATCCCGAACCCGGCGCCCAAGAAACAAGACGCCCATAGTCCCATCGAAGGCGCCGCGGAGTAACCGACATGATCCAGTTCCTGATCGACTACATGGCGCCGCTGATGTTTGTGGCGCTGGTCTTCTTCCTGCTGTTCGGCTACCCGGTCGCCTTCGCGCTGGCCGCCAACGGCCTGCTGTTCGCCTTCATCGGCATCGAACTCAACCTGCTGACGCCGGCCCTGATGCAGGCGCTGCCCGAACGCGTGTTCGGCATCATGCGCAACGATACGCTGCTGGCGATCCCGTTCTTCACCTTCATGGGCCTGATCCTCGAACGGTCCGGCATGGCGGAAGACCTGCTCGACACCGTCGGCCAGCTGTTCGGCCCGGTGCGCGGCGGTCTGGCCTATGCCGTGATCTTCGTGGGCGCGCTGCTCGCCGCCACCACCGGCGTGGTGGCCGCCTCGGTGATCTCGATGGGCCTGATCTCGCTGCCGATCATGCTGCGCTACGGCTACGACCGCAGACTGGCCAGCGGCGTGATCGCTGCATCCGGCACGCTGGCGCAGATCATTCCGCCCAGCCTGGTGCTGATCGTGATGGCCGACCAGCTCGGCCGTTCGGTCGGCGACATGTATGCCGGCGCCCTGATCCCGGGCCTGATCCTGTCGGCGCTCTATGCCGGCTATGTCCTCCTGGTCACGCTCATCTTCCCAAAGCGCGCCCCGGCCCTGCCGCTGGAAGCCCGCACATTGCACGGCATGCAGCTGATCCTGCGCGTGCTGGTGTCGCTGGTGCCGCCGCTGGTGCTGATCTTCCTGGTGCTCGGCACGATCTTCCTCGGCGTCGCCACGCCGACCGAAGGCGGCGCCATGGGTGCCGCGGGCGCCCTGATCCTGGCGCTGATGAAGCGCAAGCTGGACTGGTCGCTGCTGCGCCAGGCNNCTCTGGGTCGAACATCTGCTGACCGGCCTGCCCGGCGGCCAGGTCGGCTTCCTGATCGTCGTCAACGTCATGATCTTCCTGCTGGCCTTCTTCCTCGATTTCTTCGAGCTGGCCTTCATCGTCGTGCCGCTGCTCGGTCCGGTGGCGGAAAAGCTGGGCATCGACCTGATCTGGTTCGGCGTGCTGCTGGGCGTGAACATGCAGACCTCGTTCATGCATCCGCCCTTCGGCTTCGCGCTGTTCTACCTGCGCAGCGTCGCCCCGGTGGCGGATTACATCGACAAGGTCACCGGCAAGCTGATCCCCAAGATCACCACCGGACAGATCTACTGGGGTGCCGTGCCCTTCGTGTGCATCCAGATCATCATGGTCGCGCTGGTCATCAGCTTCCCCGAGATGGTGACCGGCATGCTGGATCGCGGCCCCAAGGTCGATCTGAATACGATCCAGATCGAAATCCCGATGGATCCCTCGGGCAGCGAGAATCCCTACGCCACACCGGACGAACTCTCCTCCCCGGGCGCGGACAGCGAAAGCTCGCCGGCCGAGGAAGAGACCGAAGGCGATGCCGAAGACGCCGAGGAAGAAGACAGCGAGACCAAGGCCGACTGAGCCCGGTTTCACGCAACGGAAAAAGCCCGGCCCAGGGTGATTTTCTGGGCCGGGCTTTTTTTTATGCCGGTTCGAGCCGGAGGATACGGCCGCGCGGGCTGTCGGTGGCGACATAGAGAAAGCCGTCCGGCCCGTCGCGCACATCGCGGATATTGTCGCCGATCTCCTTCAGCATCTGCTCCTGGCGCAGCACGCGGGTGCCGTCCACCACCACACGATGCAGCGTGCCGAATTTCAGCGAGCCCACGAAAAGGTTGCCGCGCCAGGCCGGAATCCTGTCGCCGGTATAAAACGCCATGCCCGAGGGTGCGATCGAGGGCGTCCAGTGGAGCAGCGGCTGCTCCATGCCCGGCGCCGAGGTGCCGACGCCGATCTTCGCGCCGGAATAGTCGATGCCATGCGTGATCACCGGCCAGCCGTAGTTTTTGCCGCGTTCGGGGATGTTGATCTCGTCGCCGCCCTGCGCGCCATGTTCATGCAGCCAGATTTTGCCGGTCTGCGGATGCCGGACCATGCCCTGGATGTTGCGATGGCCGTAGGACCAGATTTCCGGCTTCGCATCGTTGCGGCCTCGATAAGGATTGTCGGACGGCACGCGGCCGTCTTTCTCGATCCGGATCAGCTTGCCGAGATGGCTGTTCAGGTTCTGCGCTTCGTCGCGGCGATAGCGTTCGCCGAGGCCGAGCCACAGTTTGCCGTCGGACCCAACCACCACGCGGCTGCCGAAATGTAACCCGCCGGAGACTTTCGGCTGCTGGCGGAACAGCACCTTCACGTCGCGCAACTCGGTCTCACTGAACACCGCACTGGCCAGCGCGGTGCCGGCACCGCCGTCTCCGGGTTCGGCATAGGTGAAATAGAGGATGCGGTTGCGGACGAAATCGGGATCGAGCGTGACATCCAGCAACCCGCCCTGCCCGCTGTCGAACACTTTCGGCAGATTGCCCAGCGGCGGCGACACCTGACCGTTCTTCACGACACGCATCGCGCCCGGCCGCTCGGTCACCAGCAGGCGGCCATCGGGCAGGAAGGCCATGCCCCAGGGATTCTCCAGCCCGCTGGCCACCGTGACGGCGCGGACCGTGGCCTCCTGCGTGCGGATCGTCTGCGGAGTCTGCGCGCTGGCCAGCCCGGAGGACAGGGCGAGCGAGAGACCAAGACCGGCGAAAACTGTTCTGCGCATGATGGCTCCGTTCGAAAATCCGCGATGATGAAACCAACCAATCCAGGAAAGATAAGCCCGGACACCGGCTTAGGCGGGATCAATTGTGTTTGTACGCTGCCGTCTCATACAGTTTTGTCCTGCTTTGCCGCCCCTTTCCCGGGTGTTGGGTCTGCCTTGCTGCACCGTTGTTCCGGCTTATTCGATGCTTATTCGGTGCTTATTTGAGGCTTATTTTGCACACGGGACCGAGCCGGCGCGTCTCGCAGCCTATCGCGCCATATCGGCCTTTATCCCGACGTATCCTGCTCCATCGGCGCGCCCTGCAGTGCCTGCGCCAGGCAGCGGCGGCTTTCGCCGGCACGCATGATCAGGTCGAGAAAATGACGGCTGGTTTCGAAATGGCGCATGAGGCGGTCTTCGGAAATACCGATCGCCTTCGCCGCAGCCGCAGGTGTCTGCCCTCCGGCCAGCATCTGGGCGGCCTCACGCCAGTCGATATATCGCCGGGACCGACGACCGGGCTGATTCGGCATCTGTGACATTCCGCCTCCGGAAGTTGACATGTGGATATAGAACATAATGCGTACATATAGGCATTAAGTCAATCACCAGCAGGCTTGACCCGCGTTGTCTTAAATAATAGACGATTGTCTTATGAATAAGACGCATGAGGCCGATATCGAAACCCGCATCGCCGCCCGGCTGAAGGCGCGGCGCGAGGAACTGGGCCTGTCGCTGGCCGACCTGGCCGAACGCAGCGGCGTGAGCAAGGCGATGATCTCGCGCATCGAGCGCCGTGAGGCCAGCCCGACCGCCGCCCTGCTCGGCCGGCTCTGCGCCGGGCTCGACATCACGCTGTCGGGCCTGATGGCCGCGGTGGAAGACAAGAGCCTGGTGCTGCTGACGGCATCCGCGCAGCCATTCTGGCGCGACCCCGAAACCGGCTTCGAGCGCCGCGCCGTCACGCCGGCCGGCACCGGGTCGAGCGTGGAGATCGTGCAGGCCACCCTGCCGCCCGGCGCGAAGATCAGTTATCCGGCGCTGCCATCGGGCGCCTATGACCAGCATATTCTCGGCGTCAGCGGCATGCTGCGTTTCAGCAGCGGCGACGACCATTTCAGCATCGCCGCCGGCGACTGCCTGCATTGCGCGCTGGACCAGCCGCATGTCTTCACCAATGAAACCGGCGAGCCCTGCCGCTATCTCGTGATCATTGCCCGACGGAAAAGCCGATGAAGATTCGCGATGCCAGGATGGAAGACGCGGAAGCGATCCGCGCCATCTACAACGACGCCGTGCTCAACACCACCGCCGTGTTCGATTACACCGCACGCGAGCCGCAGGCGCAGCGCGACTGGCTGCAGATGAAGGCCGGGCAGCAGCTGCCGGTGCTGGTGGCCGAAGACGCCGGCACCGTGCTGGGCTATGCCAGCTATGGCCCGTTCCGCCCCTGGCCGGCCTATCTCTACACGGTGGAGAACGCCATCTACATCGCGCCGCAGAGCCGCGGCAAAGGCATCGGCACGCAGTTGCTGGCGCCGCTGCTGCAGATCGCGAAAGAGCGCGGCCTGCGTACCATGATCGCCGGCATTACCGCCGACAACGCCGCCAGCCTCCGCCTGCATGAAAAGCTGGGCTACAGCCAGGCAGGCGTGATCCGCGAGGCAGGCTGGAAATTCGAACGCTGGCTCGACCTGGTGTTCCTGCAGAGGATGCTGCAGGCATGATCCTCGCGATCCTGGATGCCGCCACGGCCGAAGCCGAACTGGATACGCTGGCCGCAATCCTGCACGACAGCGTGCAGCACGGTGCCAGCGTCAATTTCGTGCAGCCCTTTGCCATGGAGCAGGCGCGTGCCTTCTGGCAGCGCCAGCTGCCGGCCCTGCGCGACGGCGGCGCCGTGCTGTTCGTCGCGCGACAAGACGACGGGACAATCGTTGGCACTGTCATGCTCGGCCTCGACATGCCGCCGAACCAGCAGCACCGCGCCGATGTGAAAAAACTGCTGGTGCACAGCCGAGCGCGCCGCAAGGGTCTGGCCCGCGCCCTGATGCAGGCGGCCGAAGCCGAGGCACAGCGCCGCGGCCTGACCTTGCTGACGCTCGACACCGAACATGGCAGCGCCGCCGAGCCGCTGTATCATGCGCTGGGCTATACCCTGCTGGGCATCCTGCCCGGCTATGCCCTGGCGGCCGACGGGACGGTGCTGCAGCCCTGCGCGTTCTTCTATAAACAGCTCGCCTGACATCGCCGGCCTGACATCGCAGCAGTCCCGCGCTAGACTCGGCCGGCATGATGTCGCGCGATTTCAGTTTTCCGATCTTCGCCCTGCCGGCGCAGCAGCTGCTGAGCGGCGCGACCGCCGCAGGCGGCGTCGCCATCGTGGCGCTGGCCGCCGCGCTGTGGCTTGGCCCTGCGGCGGCCGCCGTGGTGGCGGTGGGCGCCACCTGCGTCAGCATCGTCGACACGCCGGTGCCGCATGACTACAAGCGCGCCGCTTTCCTGATCGCCATCGTCTTCGACAGCCTGGCCACCCTGGCCATCGGCCTGGCCGGACATGAACCGCTGCTGCAGGCGCTGGTCGTCGCCGGTACCAGCTTCATCGGCGCGATGCTGACAATCTACGGCAAGACCACGCTGGCGCTGTGCATGTCGATGATCCTGTCGGTGGTGTTTGCCCTGGGTGTGCAGGTCGGCGCCAATTCGGACCAGCCGGGTATCGTGGCCGTCTATCACGCCCTGCTGGTCTTCACCGGCGCGGTGGCCTATGCCGCCTTCGGACTGGCGCTCAGCCACCTGCTGGAAGCGCGGCACAAGCAGATCGCGCTGACCGGCGCCCTGGAGGCCTTCGGCGATTACATCCGCGCCAAGGCCGCGCTGTATGACAGCCGCATCGGCATCGAGACCGGCTACGCCGGCCTGATCGAGCGGCAGGTCACGCTGATGGAGCGGGTGGAGAATGCCCGCAATCTGCTGTTCCGCCACATGCAGGCAACACGGCACCGCCAGATGGCGGCGGGCCTGATCGCCACGCTGGATGCCTTCGAGATCATCCTGTCGAGCCAGACCGACTACTGGCTGCTGCAGCGGCAGTTCTCCAGCCAGCGCGACAGCGGCGCGATCCTCAACCGCATCCGCATCGGCATCCTGCATACCGCCACGCTGGTGGAGGATATCGCCGAGGAAATCCGCACCGGCAAACCGAGCCCGTCGCTGCAGGCGATCCGCAACGAGTTTGCCGCCATTGCCGAAGCCCTGCAGCAGGTCGCGCCGCTGGATGAGGGCAGCGACGACCAGACCGAGCATGGTGCGGCATTGCTGGAACTGCGCGCCGTGCTGGAGCGGATCGGCCATGCCGTCGAGACCATCGACCGGCTGCAGGCGGTGATCCGTTCGCCGGACGCCGCCGAAGACCTGCTGGGTCTGATCAAGCTCGATGAATTCCTGCCGCCACGACCGTATCGGCTGCGCCTGATCCGCCGGCACCTGCGTCTGACCTCGCCGATTTTCCGCTATGCGCTGCGGCTGACCGCCGCCATGCTCTGCGCCTTTGCACTGGCCGCCACCCTGACGAAGTATTTCAGCCATGGCAGCTGGATCCTGCTGACCGTGGCGGTGATCATGCGCGCCAATTACAGCGCCACGCGCCAGCGCCAGAAAGACCGCCTGATCGGCAACCTGATCGGCTGCGTGCTGGCGGCGGTGGCGCTGCATCTGCTGAGCGATCCGGCTCTGCTGGCGATTTACTTTGCCAGTATCGCGCTGGCGCATGCCTATGCCCCGGTGCGCTACCTGATCACCTCGGTGGCAGCCTGCGTGATGGCCTTGCTGATGATGCATTTCCTCAGCCCCACGGCAGGCTCGATGCTGGCCGAACGCCTGCTGGATACCGGCCTGGGCGCCGCCATCGCCGCCCTGTTCAGTTTCCTGCTGCCCTACTGGGAGCGTCAGGACCTGCCGCAGCTGAGCGCGGCGCTGCTGCGCGCCAGCCGCAAATACGCGCGCCAGGCGCTGAAGCGGAATCCGCCCGAGCAGAATTATCGCCTCGCGCGCAAGGATCTGTTCGATGCGGGCGCCGATTTCGCCGGCGCGCTGCGCCGGCTCGCCAGCGAACCCGGCAGCCGCGACGCCGACATTGCCCGCCTGCAGTCGTTCCTGTCGGCCAATTACCGGATGATGGCGCAACTCGCCGCCCTGCATGTGCTGCTGCATATGCGCGGTCGCGATCTGGATGCAGGCACAGCCGAAACCCTGCTGGCCCGGCACCGCCCGATCCTGCTCACCCTGCTCGGCGGAGAGGCTGAGCCAGCCGTCGAGGCGGCAGCACCGTCACAGGGGGCGGAAGGTCAGTGGCAGATGACGGCGGCACTGATGCAGCGCCTGCAGCAGGCCGAAACAGTGGCCCGGCAGATCAGCGAACTGGCGGCCGGGCTGGCGGTGGCGCCGAATCCCTACGCCCTTAAACGCGGAACATGAAATACCAGGCCAGGACAAAGGCGATCACCACGCCTGCGATGCCGAAGCCCAGCACATAGCGCATGCGATGCAGTTCGATACCGGCACGCGCCTTCTGCGTCGGCACCACGCGTTCCCTCGTATCGTATTCCGCGCGTTCCTTCGGACCGTATTGCGACTGGACAGCCATCGCCGCGCCTCCGTTGATTGCCTCATTCCCATGAAAAAGGCCTGACGGCGTCCGGGGTTCCACAAATTCGGCGTATGGCAAAGCTTCGACGGAAAGAAAAAGAAAATGGGACCCCGGGTCAAGCCCGGGGTGACGGTAGAAATTTGATCGTCATCCCGGCCAAGCGAAGCGCGAGCCGGGATCCCATTTTTTATGTAGTCCGAAAACGAAAAGGGCGCCCGGATCGCTCCGGACGCCCTTTCCAATGCAGTGCAGCCTGGCTTAGCCGCGATTCATCCGGTTATTGACGAGATCGTCAACCACGCTGGGATCGGCCAGCGTGCTGGTGTCTCCCAGTGCCGAATGTTCGTTCTCGGCGATCTTGCGCAGGATGCGGCGCATGATCTTGCCCGAGCGCGTCTTGGGCAGGCCCGGCGCCCACTGGATCAGGTCGGGCGAGGCAATCGGGCCGATCAGGGTGCGAACATGCTGCACCAATTCCTTGCGCAGCTCGTCGGTCGCCGTGATGCCGGTCTTCAGCGTCACATAGGCATAGATGCCCTGGCCCTTGATGTTGTGCGGATAGCCGACCACGGCGGCCTCGGCCACCTTGGGATGGGCGACCAGCGCACTTTCCACCTCGGCCGTGCCCATGCGATGGCCCGACACGTTGATCACGTCGTCGACGCGGCCGGTGATCCAGTAATAGCCATCGGCATCGCGGCGGCAGCCGTCACCGGTGAAATACTTGCCGGGGAAGGTGCTGAAGTAGGTGTCGATGAAGCGCTGATGATCGCCATAGACCGTGCGCATCTGGCCGGGCCAGCTGTCGCTGATGCACAGGTTGCCCTCGGTGGCGCCGTCCAGCACCTTGCCTTCGCCATCCACCAGTTCCGGTTTGACGCCGAAGAAAGGCAGCGTGGCCGATCCCGGCTTCTGGTCGATGGCGCCGGGCAGCGGTGTAATGAGAATACCGCCGGTCTCGGTCTGCCACCAGGTATCGACGATCGGGCAGCGGCCGTCGCCGACCACGCGGTGATACCACAGCCAGGCTTCCGGATTGATCGGCTCGCCCACGGAGCCGAGCAGACGCAAGGAGGCGCGGCTGGTCTTCTTCACCGGCGCCTCGCCTTCGCGCATCAGCGCGCGGATGGCGGTCGGCGCCGTGTAGAAGATGTTGACCTTGTGCTTGTCGATCACCTGCCAGAAGCGCGAGGCATCCGGATAGTTCGGCACGCCTTCGAACATCAGCGTGGTGGCGCCATTGGCCAGCGGCCCATAGAGGATGTAGCTGTGGCCGGTGACCCAGCCCACGTCGGCGGTGCACCAGTAGATGTCGCCGTCGTGATAGTCGAAGACATAGTGATGCGTCATCGCGGCGAAAACGAGATAGCCACCGGACGTGTGCAGCACGCCCTTCGGCTTTCCGGTCGAACCGGATGTGTAGAGGATGAACAGCGGATCTTCCGCATTCATCGGCTCGGGTTCGCAGGTTGCCGGCACCTTGGCGGCCTCGTCATGCAGCCAGACATCGCGGCCGGCCGTCATGTCGATCTTGCCGCCGGTATGCTTCACCACCAGCACGGTTTTCACATTCGGGCAGGTCTTCAGCGCCGCATCGGCATTGGCCTTGAGCGGTACACCGCGACCGCCGCGCAGGCCTTCGTCGGCAGTGATCAGGAACTGGCTGTCGCAATCCTGGATGCGGTTGGCGAGGCTGTCGGGCGAGAAGCCGCCGAACACCACCGAATGAACGGCGCCGATGCGGGCACAGGCCAGCATCGCATAGGCCGCCGCCGGGATCATCGGCAGGTAGATGGTGACGCGGTCGCCCTTCTTGACGCCCCTGGCCTTCATCACATTGGCGAGGCGGCAGACTTCGTCATGCAGCGTCTGGTAGGTGATGTTGTCCGCCTTCGACGGATCGTCGCCCTCCCAGATGATCGCGGTCTGATTGGCGCGCTTGGGCAGATGACGGTCGATACAGTTGGCCGAGACATTCAGCGTGCCGTCGGCGAACCAGCGGATATGCAGGTCCTTCTTGTCGAAGGACACGTCCTTGACCTGGCTATAGGGTTTGATCCAGTCGAGCCGCTTGCCCTGCTCGCCCCAGAAGGCGACCGGATCCTTTACCGACTGCTCGTACATCGACTTGTATTTTCCGGCATCGACCCAGGCGCGTTTGGCCCAGTCGGCAGCGACCGGAAACAGCTCATTATCAGCCATGACTACGGCTCCCCTTCCTGCATGATAGCCGGCCCGGTCGGCCCGGATGGTGATCCGGACGTCCAAGGCCAGACGGCGTTCTTCCCTATGCAGCGATGATGCCCGCAAGGCTGTGCAGGAACAAGGCGGGCCGCCCCGGTTTTCGACCAAAGCATAGGCCGGTCCTCCACTTAAGTCGTGGCGGCCGCGCCGGAATTCCCGGTTGTCAGAGATCGTTGGCGATGGTGCGACCGGCTGCCGCAGGCAGGCCGGCGATGGTGGTTTCCAGCGCCTGCATCAGGGGGGCGAACTGCCCGCCCAGGGCGGCATGCGCCTCGTCCTGCGCGGCGCGCCACAGCGCCACACCGGCGCGGTAAGCCGCCCGGCCCTCGCGTGTCGCCCGCACCAGCTTGGCGCGGCCATGGCCGCTCGGCGTCACGTCCACTAGGCCGGCGGCGATCATCGGCTTCAGGTTGCGGCTCAAGGTCGTGCGGTCGAGATCGAGGGCTGCGGCCAGTTCGGTGATGCTGGGCGGCCGGCCGTTCTGCTTCTCGCAGGCCCAGGCCATGCCGACCAGGCTGTATTGCGGCAGGCCCAGCCCGATGGGGCTGAGCCGCTCGGCATAGAGCGCGCTGGCGCGCCGGGCCGCGGCGCGCAGCTGGAAACACAGGCAGAATTCGGTGCCGTCCGGCATCGGTGGCGGCAGGACGAAGGTTTCGTCAGAGAATTGTGGACTCCGGCTCATATCGTGTATATACACGATATTGGGTCGTCCGGCAAGCCATCCTCCCGGCGGACCCTGAACTTCCGGCCTCCCCGCTTTTTCTGGGCCGATAAAAACAATCCGACAGGAGCCTTCGATGTCCGCCGCCCCCAATGACAATGTCCCAGCCCGCTCCGCCGACCTGCAGCCGCCGAAGGGCGGCAGCTACGCGCCGGTACCGCTGGAAACGTTGCGCGAGCTGGACGGCATCGAGCTGTTCCGCAAGATCATGGCCGGCGACCTGCCGGGCGCGCCGATCGCCGAGATCATGAACATGTGGATCCATGAGGTCGAACCGGGCCGCGTGGTTTTCGCCGGCCGGCCCGACCTGCAGCATTACAATCCGATCGGCAGCGTGCATGGCGGCTATGCAGGCACCATGCTCGACAGTTGCATGTCCTGCGCCGTGCAGTCGCTGCTGCCCAGGGGCATGGGCTACATCACGCTGGAATACAAGGTCAGCCTGGTGCGCGCGATCAGCCACAAGACCGGCACCGTCTATGCCGAGGGCAAGGCGATCCAGGTCGGCAGCCGCGTCGGCACGGCGGAAGGCCGCATCGTCGATGCCGGCGGCAAGATCCTCGCCACCGGCACCACGACCTGCCTGATTTTCCCGATCTGACTTAGTCGCGACGCCAGACCGGCTTGTCGAGTTCGCCCCAGATATCGGCGCGCGACAGGCCGAGGTCGCGCAGGGTGGCATCGCAGAGTTCGGCCATCTGCTGACGCTCGCGCCGTTCGCGTTCGGTGGCGGCGAGGCGCAGCAGCAGGCTGACGGCGGCTTGCTGCAAACGATGTAACAGCGGAACGGCAGCGTGGTGGGCAGCGGTTTTGGCATGCGTATGGGTGGCGAGAATCGCAGTC
>NZ_PEKV01000001.1:103157-108163 GCF_002796975.1 Ferrovibrio sp.
GCGCCATGAGCAGCAACGAACCGCATGTCGCCAAGATCGCCGCGCTGATCGGCGATCCGGCCCGCGCCAATATCCTGAAGGCGCTGATGGACGGTCGCGCCCGCACCGCCAAGGAACTGGCGCAGATCGCCGGCGTCTCGCCGCAGACCACCAGCGGGCATCTGGCGAAGCTGTCGGATGGCGGGCTGCTCAGCCTGGCGAAACAGGGCCGGCATCGCTATTTCCATCTGGCCAATGCGCAGGTGGCGGCGGCGATTGAAAGCCTGATGACGCTGGCCGGCGAACGCATCTTGCCGAAGCATCATCACCATACCCGCGTGGCCGGCGCGCTGCGTGCGGCCCGCACCTGCTACGACCATATCGCCGGCAAACTCGGCGTCTGCCTGTTCGACCAGCTGGTGGCGCGCGGCTGCATTTTGCCCGCCGGCGATGACGGCGAGGCCGAGGATTTCGTGGTGACCAAAGCCGGCCGCCAGCTGTTCGCGACGCTGGAGATCGACGTCGATGCCCTCGCCAACGGCAAGCGCCGCTTCGCCCGCGCCTGCCTCGACTGGAGCGAGCGCAGCCCGCATCTGGCCGGCTCGCTGGGTGCCGCGCTGGCCGAGCGCTGCTTCGAACTGGGCTGGCTGGAACGCCGGCGCGACAGCCGTGCCGTCACGCTCACCCGCGCCGGCCAGGCCGGCCTGGCGCAGCATTTCGACCTTGCTCCGGCGCAGATCGCGGCTGCCATGGCCGAAGTGCATTAGGTCAACCCTGCCCGCCAGCCCTGTTGTAACCCGCTGATCCGTTGGCTATCTTCCGGGCACCGTCCATTTCGGCGGGCCTGTTCCGGCAGGCGGGTGTAGCTCAATGGCAGAGCAGAAGCTTCCCAAGCTTACGACGGGGGTTCGATTCCCCTCACCCGCTCCAGCACTTAGCTGATCAAGCTTTTGAGAAAGCTTACGACGGAAAAATCAATTCCCTTATAAGTCCGACACTTAATCGAGCCTTATTCTGTTCGATGGGACAATTTGGGACATCGCGAAAATTTTTTCCGGCATGAATTTCAGACGGAAAAGAAATCGGCAAATGCGCTGACCCAGGCACTCGGCATCCGCGGGAAGATTTGCGAGTCCTCAAAGAGCATGTCTTGAAGGTAGCGGTATTGGCCGGCCGAGATCAGATGGCTCTCCGCGTTATCAGACATTCTTGAGAAAACAGATGATGGCGAGCGAGGTCGGACGTGGATGCTATTTCCGCTGCCGACGCAACATCCCGGTTCGATAATCGTTGTGCTGCTTCAGAAACTTCAGTACGCGATCTCGTGCTTCCATGATGTGGGATCGGAACGCTGCAGCGACCGCACCTGCGTCACCCACCTGGAAAATCCTGACGAGTTCGGAATGCTCATAAGCCGGCAACTCGGGCGTGCCATAGACGTCAATATACAGGCGAATGTAAGGCTGGATCAGCGCGCGCGCCCGCTCGATTTCCATCACCAGCCGCTTGCGGCCGCTTATCGCCGAAATGTAATCATGAAACGCGTTGTGCGACGCGACCCAGGCCCTGGTATCCGTGCGCGCGGAATCCATGGCCTCGCGCAAACGTTCAATCTCTTTCATCGCTTCAGATGTGCGGGCCTCTAACGCCGAGATCGCCGCCAGCACTTCCAAATTGGCGCGCATCTCGAACAGGTCGTCGACATCGGCCATCGACAGTTCGGTGACGATGGCGCCCCGGTTAGGCCGCATCGTCACCAAGCCTTCCATCTCCAGTCCGCGTAAAGCTTCCCGTACCGGCATACGGCTGACATTCAGTTCTTTGGCAATGTCCTGCGGCTTCAGCCAGCTGCCGCCGGTATAATCGCCGTCCAGAATCTTCTGGCGAATGAATGCATGGGCGGCCTGCTGGGCCTTGCTGTTGGGTAATCTGGGCACCGATTTTCCTCGGCTTGATCCAATCTCACCCAGATATCAGAGTAACCCTAGATGTATCAATGGCTTGTTGCCGTGGTGGCAGCAACACGGCGGAAGAGTGCATTGAATGGGTAGCCCAGCCTGTGGGTGGGCTACCCATTGCACCCGGTCAGCCCCTCAGACCAACGACTGACTCGATTTCGACCATCATGCCCGGCACTGCCAGAGCCGAGACCTCGATCAAGGTCGAGGCAGGCTTCGCCTTGCCGAAGTATTTCTGGCGCACCGGGTTGATGAGGGTCCGGTGAGAGATGTCGGTCAGGAAGACGGTTACCTTCAGGATGTCCTCAAAACCGGCCCCCGCATGGTCCAGCAGCTTCTTGGTAATCGCCAGGATGCATTCGGTCTGCGCGACAGGGTCATCCTTGCCGACAAGGTTACCCTTGGAATCGAGAGGCGCGATGCCAGAGATAAAAAGCAAATTGCCGAAACGGACGGCGTCCGTGTAATGGCTGAGCGGCTCACTCAACTCGGGATGGCGAATTTCTTCTTTCAGGAATGCCGTCACGGTATTCTCCATTGTGTTAGTGGCATCGTGGCTTATTTGCGCAGGAAAGCGGTCAGGTCGTCGTAGAAGCGCAGCGGATGTTCCAGGAATGGGAAATGTCCGCACTGTTCATAGATTTCGAGCTGAGCTGAAGGAAATCTGGTCACTCCGGCAATTTGCCGATCGACCGGCGTCCGGATGTCGTCACGCCCGGCAATCATCAAAACAGGTATCGTGATGCCATCGAGGCGGTGCGATACCTGGCCTGCCGGGTCGTAGATGGTTTCGATGATCTGGTTGATAGTGTCGGCATAAGCGACAGCCCGGTCCGGATAGGCATAGGACGTGAGCTGGACCAGCAGCAGCTCCTCGCTGACACCGGATTCTGCAAAGACGATGTTCCGAAGCCGCGTCCGCAACCCTTCAAGGGTCGGGTCTTTCATCGCATTCAGAGCATTGGCGGCCGACGCCTTGAGAACCACCTCTTGCTGCTCGGGCGCATTGAAGCAGGAGGAACTGGCTGCCAGGACCAGCTTGCTGACCAATCCCGGCCGCTCGAAATGAGTCAAGCCAGCAACCAGGCCACCCAGTGAGCTGCCCAAGACGCAACCCTGCTTGACCCCGATCACGTCGAGAAGCGCAACAATGTGCCTTGCCATCGCCAATGGCGGAGGCTGGCCGTCAAACCCGCGATACCCAGTGAAGCCATGCCCCAGCATGTCAGGCGCAATGACCCGATAGTCCCTGGACAAAGCGTCCATGTTGCGGTGAAAGCAATCCCCCGACATACCGACGCCGTGGAGCAGCACTACCGCAGGGCCAGTTCCGGCCTCCAGGTAGCGGGTGTTCACACCGTCGACATCAATAAACTTGGCGCGCATCATTTCCCCCCGGTCCGCGCTTAAATCTGCTTCACGCCCTGGCTGAGTCGCGCCCATTCCATCTTCGTTGGCGTGAAGGTGCCAATGGCAGAGACGAAAGCTGTCCGGAGCGATTCCAATGCCAGTGGCCAGGCATGCACGACGTCGTCATAGCGGTTTGAGAAAGACTGGATTTGCTCGGTCAGCTTGCGCTGCTCGGTTTCCCACTCCCTGAGGGCCACCTGAACGTCGCCGCGGGCGACCAGGATATCCGTCAAGGCGCCGGCATTTGCGATTGCGCAGCCTGCACCCTGACCGAGATTGGGAGGTTGCCCATGAACAGCATCGCCCAGAATGGCCACGACGCCCTTGCGCCAGCCATTCACCCTCACCTTGATGTGTTGACGGCGGCTGGTCAGAGCCGGGTCGATACGATCAATGAGCCCCCGGAACTCCGGGAAATGGTCACCCCAGACTTTCCGGTCGAATGTCTCCGAAGCTGCGCCACGGTCGTCATCCCGACAGGATGCGCAGACATAGGTCGCGTCATTACCCGACTGGGTAATCAGCACCCGCCTATGGCCACGCCAGAATTCGACAACCTTTGACGTCGGGTCGCTGTCGGCACGCGGGACCAAAACACGCCAGGAGCCGTTGCCAGTGGGCTTGATATAGTCGTTGAGTCCCAGTGAGTCCCGAACCGCTGAGCCGACACCGTCCGCACCGATGATCAGGTCGGCCTTATCTGTGCGCCCATCCTCCAGAAACAGCTCGCCATTCGGCGTAGCTCCCCGGACAATGCTGTCGGTCTTGACGGTGACGCCATAGTCGACCGCTGCTTTGACCAGACTGCTGTGCAGGTCAGCACGTTTCACAACGATAACGGCCTTTTCAGGAAGATGGCGGTCGACAAATGCACGCCCATTGCTCTCCCACAGTTCGCCACGAAGAATCCAAGTCCCCTTGCCAACGACGTCATCGTAGCAGCCGATCTTGCCGAGAACGGCAAGCCCGTTACGCTTCAGGAAAATCCCCGCCCCGATCTCGCGCAGCTCTTTGCCACGTTCGTACAGGGTTACGTTCACGCCTGACTTCGCCAGGCTGGCAGCAGCTGCTGCACCGCCAATACCGCCACCGACAACGATTGCTGTCCGCACCATTACTGTACCCCTTACGATACGATGCCGATTTGCGACTGATGCCAGAAGATCAGCTTCCGCTCGGCAAACTCGACGGCGTAGAACAGCGCCACGCTTACAACCGAAATGATGATGAGGGCCGCGAACAGCATGTCGGTTCGCTGGGCGCCGCTGGCACTCTGGATAAGATATCCCAGGCCGTTATCGCCACTCAGGAACTCGCCAATGATAGCGCCGATGACAGCGAAAGTGATCGCCAGCTTCAGGCCGCCGAACATCGCGGGAAGCGCGGACGGCAACCGGATTTTCCAGAAAATGCGAAATTCGGACGCCCCCGTAGACCGGGCCAGCGAAACGACATCTGGCTCAATGCCCTTGAAGCCGGTCGTTGCACTGATGAGCATCGGGAAGAACGCAATCAATGCCGCCATCAGAATTTTGGGGAACTCGCCGAAGCCGAACCACACCAGCAGTAACGGGGCAATGGCAATCTTAGGCAGAGCCTGAGAGATGACGATGACCGGATTGATGAAAGCCTCGAAGATGCGCGAGTATGAAATGAACA
>NZ_PEKV01000001.1:108232-109904 GCF_002796975.1 Ferrovibrio sp.
CACCTTGTCGTATTACGGTGCCTGCGGCGCCATAAGCTTGGCGCGAATTCTCTGGGCATAGAGGCCAAATTCCGGCGTATCCCGCACCTGGATTTGACGCGGGCGCGGCAGGTCGATGCGGATATCGTCGATGATTTTTCCAGGCCGCGCCGACATCACGATAACCCGGTCACTGAGATGGACCGCTTCAGCAATGCTGTGCGTGATGAAGACGACCGTCTTGCCGGTCTCCTCGCAGATGCGGGTCAGGTCAGCGGAGATCTCGTCGCGGGTCAGGGCGTCGAGGGCACCAAACGGCTCGTCCATCAGCAGGATTGGCGGATCATGAATGAGCGCCCGGCAGATGGAAACACGCTGCCTCATGCCGCCAGACAGCTCACGTGGATACTTATTGGCGAAATCCTGCAGATTGACCTTTGCCAGCAGGTCCAAAGCGCGGTCCACATAATCTTTCTTCCGAAGGCCACGCAGTTCGACCTGGAGCAGGATGTTGTCCAACGCCGTCCGCCACTCCATGAGAACGTCTTTCTGGAAGACGATACCAGAATTCTTGAACGGCCCATTCACCGGCGTTGCACCGATGGTCACCTTTCCGGTGGAAGCTTTCTTCAACCCTGCGAGAATTGTAAGCAGGGTCGACTTTCCGCAGCCGCTCGGCCCGACCACCGAGACGAACTCGCCGCCTCGAAGGTTGAGTGAAACATTGTCCAGGGCTTTGACTGCGCCACCCCGAGTGTCAAAGGTCTTGGAGACGCCAGCGATGAGAATGGCATTATCAGGATTCGATGGGCCGCTGTTCCTGGCAGTCATAGGAAGTACATTCGATAACATTGCGGTCTACTCCGTCTCCAAGACACTTTCACGGCCGCCGACTACGTCAGCGTGAGCACGGGAAGTACTGATTGGTGTAGAACTTCGAATGGTCGTCGACCGAGCCTTCGAGGCCGCCAAATTGCTGCAGCGTCTTCAAGCCCTTGGTCCAGTCGCTCTTCGAATGCCAGCCCAGCGGGCAGGACTTGCTGTCTTCCGAGAACAGGATAGTGCTGGTCAGCTTCCACTGTTCCAGCGTCTTGTCCTTTTCGAGGACCGGGTTCAGTTCCAGCGTCGCTGCAGCAGCATCTTCCGGCTTCTTCACCGCATCGGCGATGGCCGCGTAGCTGGCGCGCAGGAAGGCTTCAACCAGTTTCGGGTCTTCCTGGAGCTTCTTGCGGCTGGTGGTCAGGCAGTAGTCAGGCAGCGTGAAACCGACCGAAGACCACAGGATGTAGTCCGACGGGCGCTGGGCCTGGATGATCGGGCTCGCATACGGAACGTGGGAAACCACCACGTCGGCCTGGCCGCGGGCGTAGGTCGGCACCTTCTGGGCCGGGTCGACGTTCAGGCGCTTCATCATGTCGCCGGGCAGACCGACGCTCTCCAGCACCGACGGGAACAGCTGGGTGTCGAAGGACGCCGGGCTGACGACAATGTTCTTGCCGTTCAGATCTTTCAGTGATTTGACATTGGCATCCTTCGGGAAGAAGAAGCCGAAGCCATTCTGGCCGGTATAGGTCGAGATTGAGACGACGTCGCGCCCCTTGCTGACGCCCACGGCGAGGCCCCAGCAGGACACGAAGCCGAAGTCGAGGTCACCGCGCAGGATGCCGTCCATGGTGGCGTTCGAGCCCTGGCC
>NZ_PEKV01000001.1:109912-126451 GCF_002796975.1 Ferrovibrio sp.
CCGCTGTGGACCCATTCGGTCCGCAGCTTGATGGGCTTCAGCGCGGGCTTCGCTTGAGCGAAGGCCTCAGTGGCGACGAAGCCAGTCATAAGCATCGCGGATGCTGCGACGGCGCTAATCAGTTTCTTGAACATAATTCTTCCCCCTGCTGTTAAGTGATTAATGAGAGTTTGTTGTCGGCGCGTAAAACCACACGCCAAATCCATCCGGATCCATGGTCAGGAAGCTGGCCTGACCGTCTCCGTTTTCTTCCTTCTGGATCGGATACCCCTTGCTCCGCAGATACGCTTTTGCGGCGACCAGGGTGTCTGCCTGGCCCAGTTCGATGCCCATATTTGAGAAGGCAGCGTTCTTCGGGTCTTCCACCTTTTGCAGTCGTAGCGTCGCCTCACCGGTCGTCCCGGCCAGGATTGCATGGCGCGCGTCGGAGCCGGGCAGAAGCTCAAGCCCGACAACGTTCAGGTAGAAATCGAGCATCGCCTTGAAATTCGACGTCGCAATCGTGGCGCAGGTGACGCGGCGCGACTTGATGGGTGAACTGGGATGGATATCTGGCTCGAAGCTATCGGGGTAGTGCGGCTTCCCATCAGCACCTTCCAACGCAGGCTGCCATCCGCCTGTCACCGTTTTTCCGACGCTGTCCTTCCAGAAGCTACGCCAGTCGTCGATGACATCGGCATAGAACTCCAGCATGTTGCCATCGGGGTCCGGCATGTAGACGCTATGCGCCAATCCATGGTCGATCGTACGCATGGCCTTCACGCCCAGCTTCTTCAGATTCTCATAGGCCTCGACGAGCTGCTTCTCGTTGTCCATCTCGAAGCCAAGATGGTTCAGGCTGGCCTTGCTGCCGCGCTGCGCCGCCGAAATCAGAACCTTTCCATCCTTGTCGACGCGGTCGGTTGTGGACGCTTCGATAAGCCCCAGGTCGTGATGGGTATTGCCATTGCTCATGAAGGCTGCAGTAATCAACGGCTCTTCGAAGATTTCCACGAACCCGCAAGTCTCGGAGTAGAATTCACGTGCTTTGGCAAGGCTTGATACAAACAGATTGACGTGACCGAGGCGTCGCGGACGCAGCACAGGATTTCTCACAACGAGATGGTCATAGAGTTCCACGGTACTTCTCTCCCTCATTTGGTCACGCCGCCAGCAAGCGCTTTTTCTTCGGCGCCAGGCTGGCTCGATATTCGTAATGCTGCTTCAGGAATTTCAGGACGCGGTCCCGGGTCTCCATGACGTGAGACCGGAAGCTCTGTTCGATTGTGCCAGGGTCTTTCGACAGGAACGCCGTCACGAGTTCTGAATGCTCGTAGGCAGGCAACTCCGGCGTTCCGTAAACGTCGATATACATCCGGATGTAGGGCTGGATGAGCGCGCGGGCGCGGTCGATTTCCAGCAGCAGCCGCTTCCGGCCGCTCAGATTCGAGATGAAATCGTGGAAGGTGTTATGCGCCTTCAACCATTCCTTGGAGTCGGAACGGGCGCCATCCATCGCCAGCCGCAGGCGGTCGATTTCGGCAATCGCTTGCCTGTTCAGGAATTGCGCCGCAGAACGGGCGGTCAGGACTTCCAGGTTGGCGCGAATCTCGAACAGGTCGTCCACGTCCGTGACGGCCAGCTCGGTAACGACGGCGCCGCGGTTAGGCCGGATCGTCACCAGGCCTTCGACTTCAAGGCCGCGTAAGGCTTCACGCACCGGCATGCGGCTGACCTTGAGTTCGTCGGCGATTTCCTGGGGCTTCAGCCAGCTGCCACCTGCGTAATCGCCATCCAGAATCTTCTGCCGGATGAAGGCATGCGCATTCTGCTGGGCTTGGCTATTTGGCTGGCGTGACATGGAGCTCCCTCTCCCGAAAAGCTCTAATTGATCCAATTTACCGAGTCAATTGGATATAATTTTCTGATTCAATGGCTACTATTTTTAAGTTTATGGCGATTAACAGACGTTTTTACGTGTTTTAATCCCTACCGCCATGACACACCTGCCGGTGCGCGCACCACCTCAGGACGCAGCCTTTGGGGAATTTTTGTCACTGCGGACCAGGGATTGGAGCGGTGGTCTGGCCGAGCGCGTGGCCAATGAGCTGGATGCCGCGATCGCGGCAGGCGTCATCGACAATGAATCAGTGACCTATCTCGCTCACGCCGCCCAAAGCGTTTCGAAGCGTTTGTCCGGTCGATCGGGACAAAGTTACGACGGCCCATCAGGGACGCTGCATCAATTCCGCCGAAAGCGGTGTTCCAGCACGGCGGTCTCGCCATAGGCCGCGGCTTCCGGGATCCGGAATATCCGGCCCTCGGGGCTGTCTGCCGGTTCGGGAATCACCGTCACGATCGGCCGGCTGCGTGCTGTTGTCAGCGCGGCTTCCGCCAAATCGAACTGCGCCAGCCAGCGCAGATTCATATAGGTGGCGAACATCAGGTTGAGTTCTGCCGCTTCGGCTGCCGCAACCACGGCGCGGGGCCGCAGCCACGCCGCCGACACCACCTCACACAGATCGGCCGCCGCCACCTGGTTCAACGGCGCCATGGCCAGGAAGAAATGCGTATCGAACCGCTTGGGCAGATGCGGCGGCGTGATCCAGTGCGCAAACGGCACCAGGGCCTGCGTGACCGGGCGACAGCCGCCGGCCTGCAGCAACGCGGCGAAATCCTGGGCGGGTGTGATCTCCGCCGGCATCGGATCGACCATCAGCAGGCCGCATTCTTCATAAGCCTCGCGGATTGCCGCCACGCGCAGCGCCGCATCGGCACCGGCATAGCCCGCGTCCGCCGCATCGACGGTGCCGCCCGGAAACACGAACTTGCCGGCGGCATAGCTGGCCGAACCGGTGCGCTCCACCATCATCACCTCCAGCCCCTCCGTGCCGTCGCGCAGCAGGATCAGCGAAGCGGCGAGGCGCGGCGTGACGGGTGCAGCAGGTGCGCCAGACATGGTTGTCATGGGGATTTCTCCGGGTGCGACGGAACGGCGGGCTGGATCGGAACGGGCGCACGAAACGCCTGCAGCAGCAGGAATGGCAGCGCCGCCATGACGATGCCGGCAGCCGCCACCAGCAATGCAGGGCGGTAACTGCTGCTGATATCGTGCAGATAGCCCGAGCCCCAGGCGCCGATGCCGGCGCCGATATTGCTGCAGGCATAAATCACGCCATAGATTGCCGCCGCCGAGGGGCCGGTGAACAAGCGGTTCGACAGCGTGGCGACAATCGGCCCGCGCGCGCCCTGGGCGATGCCGAAAATGCCGACGAAACACACCAGCAGCCATTCCAGCCGGTGATAACTGAGAAAGAGCAGGCAGAAGATGCCGGCAAAAGTGCAGGTGAAGCTGAGCAGCGCAATCGGACGCAGGCCGTAACGGTGCGACAGCCAGCCGGTGGAAATCACGCCGCCGACCGACAGCATGCCGGCAAGGCCGAAAGCCGTCGCCGCTTTCAACGGCGCATAACCGCTTTCCACCAGGAATGGCACCACCTGCACGATCACCGTATACATGCTGAAGCCGGTGAAGGTGAACGACAGCGCCAGGCCGAGGAATTCCGGCCGTCTGACAGCCTGCCGCAGGCTGATCCCGCCGCCGGCCGGATCGGTGCCGCCGTCCGCTCCCCGCCCGCGCAACGGCGTCGCGCCGGCCAGGCGCTGCCAGGGCAGCAGCATGGTCACCACCAGCAGGATCGCGAGGCCGCATCCCATCGTCGTGTAGGTGCTGCGCCAGCCCTGCCACTCGATCAGCCACTGCGCCAGCGGCACCATCAGCAGCGATCCGGTGCCGAGACCGGAATAAGCCACGCCCATGGCAACCGACATGCGATGACGGTACCAGCGGCCAATCAGCGCCGAGGCCGGCACGATGCCGATCGCCGAGATGCCCATGCTGGCGAGGATCCCGACATAGAGATAAAGCTCGCCGATGGCGCTTGCCTGTGCGGCGAGGAACATCGCGCAACCGATCAGCAGCACGCCCAGCCCATAATTCAGCCGCGCGCCGAACTGGCGCAGGATCAGGCCCGCCAGCGGCGCGCTGAGGCCGGTGGTCAGCATATAGACAGAATAGACGCCCGCGGTCTGCTGTCGGGTCGCGCCGAAATCCTGCTCGACCGGCAGCAGGAACACCATCCAGCTGTCGGCGACGCCGCGGGAAATGAAGATGAAACCGAAAGCGCTGATCAGCGCCAGCAGGGCAAGGCGGTCATTGCCCTGCCCTGCGGCGCTCTGGCCTGCTGGACTTGGCCCGGTTCCATCCATCATCCGACTACTGCAGCACGGTCGAGGGCAGCCAGGTGACCAAAGCCGGGAAGGCCGCCAGCAGCAGGATCACAAACATATGGGCGATCACATGCGGCGTGACGCCGATGAAGATGTCCTTGACCGGGATCTTGGAATAGGCCGACACGACGAAGACATTGAGTCCGACCGGCGGCGTTACCAGACCGACTTCCGCCGTAATGATGATAATGATGCCGAACCAGATCGGATCGAAACCCAACGCCGTGATCACCGGCAGCACCACCGGCACGGTCAGGAACAGAATGGCGATCTGGTCCATGATGCAGCCAAGTGCCAGGTAGATCAGGATGATCAGCAGGAAAATCACCCAGCGCGACACTTCGAGGCCACCGACATAGCTGACCAGGTTCTGCGTGAAGCCGGTCAGGGTGAAGTAGTAGCCGAAGATCTGCGCGCACATCACAATCAGGATGATCATGCAGGTGGTGCGCGAGGCGTTGAACAGCGCCTGCCACATGGTGGCCCAGGTCAGGCGGCGGCGGATGAGCGCGATCATCATCGCGCCGAAGGCACCCAGGCTGGCCGCTTCGGTGGGCGTGGCAATACCCAGATAGATGCAGCCGGTGACCAGCATGATCAGCGCCACCATCGGTCCGACGATGCGCAGCGAGGCCAGCTTTTCGCGCAGCGGATAACTGGACCCGGCCGGCGCATGCGACGGATTGATCGCCGCCAGCGCCAGCACGGTGAGAATGATCACCAGCGTGACCAGCAGGCCGGGAATGACACCGGCAATCAGCAGCTTGCTGATGCTGACCTGTGCGATCAGGCCGTAGAGCACAATGGCAATGGAGGGCGGAATCAGCATTGCGAGCGTGCCGGAGATCGCCACCACGCCGGAGGCAAGGCGGGGATCGTATTTGTGCCGGATCATCGCCGGAATGCTGGTGCCCGACAGCGTGGCGGCCGAAGCCGTGGACGAGCCGGAGATCGCGCCGAAACCGGCACCGGCCAGCGCGGTCGAGATCGCAAGCCCGGCCGGGGTGCGCCCGAGCCACACTTTGGCGCTGTCGAACAGTTCCTCGGCAATGCGGCTGACGATAATGAATTCCGCCATCAGCATAAACATCGGCACGGTGATCAGTTCATAGGACGAGGTGCTGGAGACCGGCGCGGTGTTCAGAACGCCGAGCACCATGTCCAGGCCGCCCTTGAGGTAGAGGCCGACCATGCCCGCGACACCGAGGGCAAACGCCACCGGCATGCCGAAGAGCAGCAGCAGCAGCATGACGATAAGTCCAGCCGCGACGATCATTCCACATGCTCCATGTGAAGGTGGTTGCCACCTTCCTGTTCATAGGCCTGGCCAGAAGACAGGGCGACAAAGCGGCGAATAAGATTGAGCGCAACGCGCAGGATCAGCAGTGCGACCCCCAGCGCGGCAAACAGATATGGCGGCCATGTCGGCCAGGGGATCGCGCCGTCCAGCACATCCCCGGCCAGAAATGCTTCGAGCGCCGTCGTAACCGCCTGGTCCAGGATCAGTGCAAAGAACAGCAGCGAGGCGCAGAGACCGAAGATTTCGGCAACCGCAAAGAACCGCGTCTTGCGCAGTTTTTCAAACAGGTCGACGCGGATATGCCCACCGCGGCGGAAGGTATCGGCCAGCGCGAGGAAGAAGACCAGCGTGACCAGATACATCCCGATCAGGTCGTAGGACCAGCTTAGCGGCGCCGAGAAGAAATACCGCATCACCACGTCGACGACGATCACCAGCATGATGGCGAGCAATCCGGCCCCGGTGATACACACAAACGCCTTTTCGACTGCTTCGGTCAGTCTGTCCAGCTTTGTCATATGCCCTCCGTTCCCCCAGGTTTCCGGTAACGGTTACCGGCTGCGCCATTGCGGCTTGCGTTTTTCCTTGAATGCGCGCGGCCCCTCCTGCGCATCCTCGCTTCGATACACCCGCTCGAACAGATGATAGCCGGCACGCAGCGCGGCCGACCGCCCCATCTCGGTCGACAGGTATACCAGTTCGCGGGCGGCACGCACGGTCAGCGGCGCATTGGCGGCGATCTTTTCAGCCATCGCCATGGCCGCCGGCAGCAGTTCGGCAGCCGGTACGACGCGGTTGACGAAACCGATCTCATAAGCGCGCCGCGCATCGATCGGATCGCCGGTCAGCAGCAGCTCCATCATGATGCGCTGCGGGATGATATGGCCGAGCGGCGCCGCCCAGGGCATGCCGCGCCCGACCTTGCCCTCGGTGATCGCGAAAGTCGCATGTTCGGCGGCAACGCAGAGATCGCACATCTGCGTCAGCAGCCAGCCGCCGGCATAGGCAACGCCGTTGACCGCGGCGATCACCGGCTTGGTGACATGCAGATTGTCGCCCAGGATCGGCAGGAAATCGCGCGGCGGCACGCCCAGCATGGTGTCGGCCGCCTCCTTCAGGTCCATGCCGGCACAGAAAGCCTTGTCGCCGCTGCCGGTCAGGATCGCCACCTGCGCCGCCTCGTCGGCTTCGAAGCGTTCGAAGGCCGCACGCAGCCCCGACCGCACGCCGCTGCTGATCGCATTGCGCTGCTCGGGCCGGTTGATCGTGATCACGACAACCGCGCCGCGGCTGTCGTAAAGGATATCCTCGCTCATCCCTGCACCTTTTCGTCGTCGCGCCAGCGCCGGATGGCACCGCCGGCTTCGAGTTCATCCAGTTCGACCGCGTCCAGTCCCAGTTCGCGCAGCACGTCCTCGGTATGCTCGCCCAGCATCGGGGCCGCCTGGCTGAAACCTGCCGGCGTGGCCGAGAAACGCACCGGATGGCCTGGCATGCGCAGCCTGCCGTCGCGCGGATCGTCCAGCGTCTTGAAGAAATCGACATCGGCGAGATGCGGATCGGTATAGAGATCGGCAGTTTTGTTCAGCCTGGCGCAGGGAATTTCTGCCTTGTCGAGCAGGTCGAGCCATTCCGCCGAGCTACGCTGCTCCAGGATCTGCGCCACGATGGTGCAGAAATCGGCCATGTTGGCGCTGCGGTCGGCCTGGCTGCGGAAACGTTCGTCGGCGGCGAGATCCGGACGCTGGGCCAGTTCGGTGAAGCGGCGCCACTGCTTGTCGTTATAGACCAACACCGAGACATAGCCGTCCTGCGTTTTATACGGACGGCGGAACGGCGTGACCGCGCGCGTATAGACCGGCGGCCCCATCGGCGGATCGTAGATCGCGCCGGCGATATGCTCGATCAGCAGGAAGGAGGCCATGATCTCGAACATCGGCACTTCGATTTCCTGGCCGCCGCCGCCGCGCTGGCGATGGAACAGCGCGGCCATGATGGCATAGGCGCCGCTCAGCGCCGACACCTTGTCGCCCACCACGGTGGTGACATATTGCGGCTCGGGATTGATCTCGGCCTGCAGCATCGCCAGGCCGCTGGCCGCCTGGATGGTGTCGTCATAGGCCGGGCGGCCGGAATAGCGCCCGTCGCGGCCGTAGCCGTAGAGGCTGGCATAGATGACACCGGGATTGATTGCCGCGACCGCGGCGTAATCGAGGCCGAGCTTTTCGATTGCCGGCTTGCGCATCGAATGCATCACGATATCGGCCTTGGCTGCGAGCCTGAGACAGAGATCGCGGCCTTTCTCCGTCCGCAGGTCAAGCACGATGCCGCGCTTGCCGCGATTGAGATTGACGAACATGCCCGAGCGGCCCTTGGTGCGGGCCGGCCCGACATAACGCGAGGTATCGCCGTCCGGGCTTTCCACCTTGATCACGTCGGCGCCCAGATCGGCCATGATCTGCGTGCAGTATGGCCCCATCAGCACCGAGGTGAGATCGAGGATACGGATGCCGGCGAGCGGACCCTTGGCGGATTTGTCTGATGCTGGTTGACTCATGCCACTGCCTTTCGCGCCGCATGCAGGGCGCGATCGAGAGATTCACGGTGATCGGGATGGGCAATGGCGATCATCGCCTTGGCCCGTTGGCTCAGCGGCTTGCCGCGCAGATCGGCGGCGCCGTATTCGGTGACGATCACATCGGCGTCGCTGCGCGCCGTGGTGACCGGGCCGGACAGGCTGGCGACGATGCGCGTGACCCTGCCGTTCTGCGCCGTGCTGGGCAGGGCGATCATCGAACGGCCGCCGGCCGAGGCCGTGGCAGCGCGGACGTAATCAACCTGGCCGCCAACCGCACCGAGATATTGGCCGCCGACGCTTTCGGCATTCACCTGGCCGCTGAGATCGACCTCGATGGCGGAATTCAGCGAGATGAAGCGCGACAGCCGCGACAGCGTGGCGATGCTGTGGGTATGCGACAGCGGATGCATGCGCACGCCCTTGTTGCGATGGCAGAAATCATACAGCCGCCGGGTGCCGATCAGGGCGCCGGAGACCATCACGCCGGGATCGATTTCCTTGTAGGCATTGGTCACCGCGCCGCAGTCCACCAGATCGGCGGCACTGTCGCCCAGCATGCCGGAATGGATGCTGAGATCGCGGTGGCTGCGCAGGTTGGCCATCACGGCTTCCGGCACGGCGCCAATACCGACCTGCAGCGTGGCACGCTCCGGGATGAAGGCCTGCGCGTATCTGGCAATCGTCCGGTCGAGATCGGTGATCGCGGCCGGGGCCAGTTCGATCAGCGGCCGGTCGGTATGGACGGCGATATCGATATCTGCATCGGTCAGCGGTTCGGCACAGGGCACCTGCGGCACCTGGGCATTGACCTCGGCCACCACCACGCGGGCGCGGCGCACGGCGGCGCGGATGTAATCGCTGATCAGGCCGAGGCTGTAATGACCGTTTTCATCGGCCGGCGCCACCTGCACGAAAGCGACATCGCAGGGGATCACGCCGTCCGCCACATAGCCTTCCATTTTGGAAACATGGCAGGGCAGCACATCCAGCACGCCGGCTTTGGTCAGGCGGCGAAGGGTACCCGCTGCGCCGATGCCGGTGAAGCGGATATGGTCGGCATGCTCGGGCTGCAGCGTGTTCGAAAAGCCCGACCCCAGGAACACGGTCACGCCGCCGAGATCGGCGCGCTGTGCGAGCAGTGTCTCGGCGAGCGTCGTCGGCTCGCCACAGGCCTGGCCCCACAGGATGGTATCGCCGGGCCGGATGAGACTGCGCAGGTCGAGCGCCTTGGCATCGATCACCTGCATGGCTTCAGCCTCTTGCTTCCAGCTGCTGCGCCATCGCCACCACGGCCTCGGCACGCTTGAGCAGCGGGCCGTCGATCATATGACCTTTGAAGTCGATGGTGCCGATGCCGCGCCGCGTGGCGTCTTCATAGACCGAGATCAGTTCGCGGGCATGTGCGACTTCCTCGGCCGTCGGCGCGTAGACCTCGTTGCTGAGTTCAACCTGGCGCGGCACGACGCAGATCTTGCCCTGATAGCCCATATCGCGGCCCTTTTCGGCGTCGCGGCGGAACTGGTCGTCGTCACGGATTTCCACCACGGCCTGATCAAGGGCGATGATGCGCGCTGCCCTGGCAGCCAGCACCACCTGCGAGCGGGCGAACAGCACTTCCTCGCTGCCTTTGGTGCGACGGCCGCCGATATCGGCGGCGAAATCCTCGGCGCCGAAGAAGGCCGAGGTGATGCGCGGATGCGCCGCGCAGAGCGATACGGCATCGATCACGCCACGCATCGATTCGATGCCGGCCATGATCTTGATACGCCGGCGGCCCGGCTGGTCGTTTTCGGCACGGGTGATGGCATGATCGACCGGGAACAGCTGATCGCGCGTTTCCAGCTTCGGGATGATCAGCCCGTCGATATCGCACAGCACCGAGGCTTCGATGTCGCGGATGTAATGCTGCGAGGCCGCCTCGTTGACGCGGATATAGATTTTGCCGCGCAGCTTTTCCTTGCGCAGCATGGTGACGGCCTCGTTCAGCCGGTCGCGCGCCGAAGCCTTGTCGCCTTCCGGCGTGCCGTCTTCCAGGTCGATGGCATAGCAATCCGCTTTGAAACGCGGGAATTTCGCCAGCAGGTCATGCCGGTTGGCCGGCGCGAAGAACAGACTGCGGATCATGTCGAGGCCTCCAGGGAAAAGGACTTGCGATAGGCGGCGCAGGCTTCATCGAAGATGTCGCGCACGATCTGCCCGGCCGGTTTCACGGCATGGATCAGGCCGACGCTCTGGCCCGCCGGCAGCACGCCATTGTCGATATCGCCCTCGATACGGCCGAGGATGGTGGCCGGGCCGCCGATTTCCTGCAGCTGGCGCGGATAGGGCAGGATCTTGTCCTGGTTATGCTCCCAGTAATTGGTGAAGGCGTTGCGCAGCATGCGCACGGTCTTGCCGCTATGGGCGCGGCTGATCACCGTGCCCTCCTCGTCGCGCGTCACCAGCTCGTTCTTGTAATTGTCATGCGCGCGCGCCTCGTCGGAGGCGATAAAGCGCGTGCCCATCCAGGCGCCGACCGCGCCCAGCGCCAGCGCTGCCAGCAGGCCGCGGCCATCGGCCAGGCCGCCGCCGGCGATCACCGGAATCTTCACCGCCTGCGCCACTGCCGGCACCAGCGCAGCCGTGCCGACGCGGCCGACATGGCCGCCGCCGTCACCACCTGAGGCGATCAGCATGTCGACACCCTGCGATTCCAGCATGCGCGCCTGCCGCACATTGCCGACCACGCTCATCACGGTGATGCCCAGCGCATGCGCATCGTCGACCACGGCGAGCGGATTGCCCAGCCCCGAGATCAGCACCGGCACGCGTTCTTCAAGGCTGACGGCGATCTGGTCCTGCACCTGGCGGGTATATTTCAGCGAGGCATCGTCATCGCCCGAGACTTTGGCGAACAGGATATCGACGCCGAAGGGCTTGTCGGTGGTGTCGCGGATGACGCGGATTTCGCGGCGCAGGTCATCGGCGGTGAGATAGCCGGCGCCGATCACGCCGAGGCCGCCGGCAGCCGAAACCGCGGCAGCAAGACGGCCATAGGCGACCTGCCCCATGCCGGCCTGCATGATCGGATACTCGATGCCAAGACGCTTGCACAGCACGCTATTCCTGAGAACGGATTCAATGGTCACGGATATTCTCCCCAACGACGCCGATGCGACTGATCAATAGGATTTCGGCAGGCCGAGCACTTTTTCAGCGATGAAGCACAGGATCATTTCGCGGCTGACCGGCGCGATGCGGGGAATCATCACTTCGCGCATATAGCGTTCGACGTGGAATTCCTTGGAATAGCCGTAGCCGCCATGCGTCATGACCGACTGCGTGCAGGCCTTGAAGCCGGCTTCGGCCGCCAGGTATTTCGCCGCATTGGCCTCGGCGCCGCAGGGCTGGTTCGAATCGTAGAGTTCGGCGGCGCGCAGCATCATCAGATTGGCGGCTTCCAGTTCCATCCAGTTCTCCGCCAGCGGATGCTGGATCGCCTGGTTCTTGCCGATCGGCCGGCCGAAGACGACGCGCTCGTTGGCGTAGCGCGTGGCGCGCTGCAGCGCGACGCGGCCGAGCCCGATGGCTTCCGCCGCGAGCAGGATGCGCTCCGGATTCAGCCCCATCAGGATATATTCGAAGCCGCGGCCTTCCTCGCCAATGCGGTCGGCTACCGGGATTTCGAGGTTATCGATGAAGAACTGGTTCGAATCGATGCATTTGCGGCCCATCTTCTCGATCTCGCGCGCTTCGCAGCGGCTGCGGTCGAGATTGGTATAAAACAGCGTGATACCGTCGGTCGGGCGCTTGCACTGCTCGCGCGGTGTCGTGCGGGCGAGCAGGAACAGCTTGCTGGCGCGCTGCGCCAGCGTGGTCCAGACCTTGCGGCCGTTCACGATATAGCGGTCGCCCTGCAGCACCGCCTTGGTCTTGATGTTGGTGGTGTCGAGACCGGCATCGGGTTCGGTGACACCGAAAGACGCCATTACCTCGCCGCTGATGATCGGCGGCAGCATGCGTTGCTTCTGCTCGTCCGAGCCGAATTTCACGATCACCTTCGGGGCGAAGACATTCAGGTGGATCGCCGAGGCACCGCTCATGCCGGCGCCGGATTCAGCGATCGCCTGCATCATCACTGCGCCTTCGGTGATGCCCAGGCCAGCGCCGCCATATTCGGTCGGCATGGTCAGGCCGAGCCAGCCGCCATCGACCAGTGCCTGCTTGAAGGCTTCGGGGAATTCGCCGTCGCGGTCGCGCGCCAGCCAGTAATCGTCGCCGAATTCACTGCAGACGCGCAGGACGGCATCGCGAATGGTCTGCTGGTCAGCGGTCAGGCTGCCGGGCATAGCGTTTCTCCCTCATGATGTTCCTATATTGGAACTTAATACTTATATCGGAACAACGTAGAGAAGCGTCAGCAGACCTGTCAAGGCGAATACGCCGTCGGGCGAAAAAACGACAGGCTGCGCAACGGCCCGGGGGCCGCCGGTTCAGCGCTGGCCGGGATATACGCCGGTAAAGCCGAGCAGACGGGAGCCGCGCTCGCCGAAGGCATGCACCAGACCGGCCAGGCGGTCATGCCGCGCCCTTAGCCGGGCGATGGGTGCGGCGATGGCAAAGACCGCCACGACGACGCCATTGCGGTCGTAGACCGGCGAGGAGACGCCTCCGGCGCCTTCGACGATTTCTTCATAGGACGCACTGATGCCGGTGGCGCGGATCGCTGCCAGACTGCCGCGCACCTCTTCGGGATGCAGGCGCCGCCCGCCATTGGGCAGCACCAGGTCGGTCTGCCGGAGATAGGCATCGATATGTTCGGCCGGCTGGAAGGCCAGCAAGGTCTTGCCGAAAGCCGAGCAAAACAGCGGCCTTCTGGTGCCGATCAGCGAGCTGAAGCGGATTGCGCCGCGGCTTTCGATGATGTCGACATAGACGCCGTGGCGGCGGTCGTCGCCCATCACCCCGAGCAGGGTGGTGTCCTCAGCCTGCTCCATCATCTCGGCCAGCAGCGGATGCAGTTTTGCCGAAATCGAAGAATCCGCACCCAGCCGCGGACCGATCAGCGCCGCCAGCCGTAATGCATTTGCGCCCAACTGGTAATGCCCATTGACCTGGGTGACATAAGCGCCGGCCTCAAGCGAGCGTAACAGGTTGAGAAGGCTGGTTTTCGGCGTCTGCAGCTTTTCACTCAGGCGGGTCAGGGTCAGGCCGTCTCTGCTGGCGGCCAGTTCTTCCAGCGCCTGCATCACGCGCAGCGGCGAGCGCGGCCCCTCGGGACGCGTCTCTCCCTCATAATTGCCGGTTGTGCTGTTCATATTTTCGAATATAATTCCAATATCGGAACGTAGATACCACTTTCTGCGACGACGCCGAATATGCCGCGAGGCAAAGGCAAAATACAACCGGCTGGATAAGCCGATAAACGGAGGAAACATGCATAAAATCGTATCCATGCTGATTGCAGCAACCGGCACCGCGCTGCTGGGCGGTACTGCCCTGGCGCAGAGTGCCAAGACGATCAATCTGCGGGTCGCCGATTCCTTCCCTGCCGGCCATTTCATTCCTGCCACCGCCACCATCCCCTGGATGGAGGAAGTGACCAAGCAGACCAACGGACGGGTCAAATTCGAATATTTCCCGGCGCAGCAGCTCGGCAAGGCGCCGGACCTGCTCAACCTGACCCAGACCGGCGTGGCCGACATCGGCTATGTCGGGATGTCGTATGTCTCCGACAAAATGCCGCTCTCCAGCGTCGCACAGCTGCCGGGCGCCTTCACCTCGGCCTGCGAAGGCACGCATGCCTACTGGAAGATCGCCAAGGGCGAGACGATGACCAAGCACGAATTCGGCGCCAACAAGGTGCGCCCGCTGTTCGTCATCGTGCTGGAACCCTATCAGTTCTACACCACCAACAAGCAGGTGCGCACACCAGAGGACGTCAAGGGCCTGAAACTGCGCAGCACCGGCGGCGCGATGGACATCTTCGCCCGCAAGATCGGTGCGATTCCGGTGCGCATGGCGGCACCGGAAGCACGTGAATCGCTGTCGCGCGGCACGCTCGACGGCCTGATCTTCCCGAATGAAAGCGTGATGTCCTACGACCTGCAGAGCTTCACCAAGTTCGGCACCAAGGGCGGCAATTTCGGCAGCTTCGTCGCAGCCTATGTGGTCAGCGACGCGGTCTGGAAGAAGATGCCGAAGGATGTGCAGAAGGTCATGACCGAAGTCGGCGAGACCATCACCGAGAAGATGTGCCAGGTGATCGACACCAATATCGGCAAGGTGCAGGACAAGCTGGCTGCCGCCGGCGTGAAATACCACACGCTGACGCCGGAAGAGCGCAAGCCCTTCGATGCCATCTCGAGCGAAGTGGCAGCCGAATGGGCTGACGGCCTCGACAAGCGCGGCAAGCCCGGCAGCCAGATCCTGAAGGAGTTCCGCGCCGCCCTCTCCGCCGCCAAGCATTAAGCAGTCGCCGTCACGACAAAGCCCCGGCAGCGATGCCGGGGCTTTTTTCTTGCGCAGGATAATTCGAAGCGCATTGCTGCCGGAGCATGCCGCGCGGATCGCTACCTGAGCGGTTCGCCCATCTGCGGTTTTCCGGCATTTTCCGGCTGGCCCACTCCAGCTGCGCCAAGCCGTCGCGGCGCCAAGAGTGCCTCAAATCCCCTTGTAGATCGGAGATATCAAGAGCGCCCGGTCGGCCGGGAACTCTTTCGGTAAAGCTTCGTTCTTCCTTCAAGCATGAATGTTTGGGGGACTGCTCGGATGTCACATCCGACCGGGGGCGGGCAAACCGGCAATTGCGACATGACATGGGAGACCGGGCGGCGGGACCGCACCGGCCGCGATGGTTATGCCGGATGTGTCGCCAGCCGCTCGGTCTCGCCGGCCGGCGGCATCATTCCCACCCTCGCAATCGCCGCCGTCAGTTCTTCGGTGAAATACGGCTTGGCCACCACCCGCACGGCGGGGTCGGCACTGAAGGCCTTGACCAGTTCGGCATCGCCATACCCGGTCGCCAGCACGATACCCAGCTGCGGCGACAGGGCGCGAAATTCCGCGACCAGGCTGTCGCCCTTCATATCGGGCAGGCCGATATCGATGACGGCGCAGAAAATCTCGGCATGCCGCGCCCGGAAAATCTCCAAGGCACGCTTTCCGGTCCCGGCCTCGTCGACCGCATACCCGGCATCCTCGAGCCCCGGCACCATCGCCATGCGAAGCAGCATTTCATCATCGACGAACAGGATGCGCTTGAGCGTCATGGCACATGCTTCGGTTCTGCGGCCCCGGAACGGGATCGCGCGCGAACGCGATCATCAGCCAATTAGTGGCAGGCAGCAATGCATTTCTCCGCGGCCGGACATTTCGCCTGCAAGCAGTGCGTTCACAGCATGGCCCAGAGTGTCGATTGCCAGTTGCGTCATGCAACGCGCGGTAAATCGGCCTTGCATAGGGGCCGCAGCCTCTGTGACTGTGTGCCACGCCTTCGACAACTCGGCTCTTTTGCCTGGGCAAATTCATCGCGCCCAGCTCACCTGGATGACCTGACATGTCGCAAACCGCAACCCTTCCAGATCCGCAATCCCGCAACCTTCTCGCCGCCCTGCGCGCCTTCCGGCGCGGCGATTTCTCGGTCCGGTTGGCCGACGACCTGACCGGCATCGATGGCGAGATCGCCACCGCCTTCAATGATGTCGTGCATATGAATGCCATGATGGCGAGCGAGTTCGAACGGCTCGGCGTCGCGGTCGGCAAGGACGGCAAGATCGGACAGCGCGGCGACCTGCCCGGTGCCACCGGCGGCTGGCATTCCTGCGTCGCCTCGGTCAATTCGCTGATCGGCGATCTGGTGCAGCCGACCATCGAGGTCTCGCGCGTGATCGGCAGCGTGGCACGCGGCGACCTGTCGCAGACCATGCAGCTGGAGATCGACGGCCGGCCGTTGCGCGGCGAATTCCTGCGCATCGGCAAGACAGTGAATACGATGGTGGGTCAGCTCGGCTCATTCGCCTCGGAAGTGACCCGCGTCGCGCGCGAGGTCGGTACCGAAGGCAATCTCGGCGGTCAGGCCCGCGTGCGCGGCGTGGCCGGCACCTGGAAAGACCTCACCGACAACGTCAACCTGATGGCTGCGAATCTGACCGGCCAGGTGCGTAACATCGCCGAAGTGACCACCGCGGTGGCGAAAGGCGACCTGTCGAAGAAGATCACGGTGGACGTGAAGGGCGAAATCCTTCAGCTCAAGAACACCATCAACACCATGGTGGACCAGCTCGGCTCCTTCGCCTCCGAAGTGACCCGCGTGGCGCGCGAAGTCGGCACCGAAGGCAAGCTGGGTGGCCAGGCCCGCGTGGAAGGCGTCGCCGGCACCTGGAAGGACCTCACCGACAACGTCAACGCCATG
>NZ_PEKV01000010.1:0-14640 GCF_002796975.1 Ferrovibrio sp.
TTCGCCGCCTATGCCTGGCTGCGCGAAAGCTTCGGCGCCGATGCCATCATCCATTGCGGCAAACACGGCAATCTGGAATGGCTGCCGGGCAAGGCGCTGGCACTCAGCGAAGATTGCTATCCCGAAGCGGTGTTCGGCCCGCTGCCGCAGCTCTACCCCTTCATCGTCAACGATCCGGGCGAAGGCACGCAGGCGAAACGCCGCACATCCGCCGTGATCCTCGATCACCTGACGCCGCCGCTGACCCGCGCCGAAATCTATGGCGATCTGGCAGTGCTGGAACAGCTGGTCGATGAATATTATGAAGCCGCCGGCCTCGACCGCCGCCGCCTGCCGCTGCTGGCCGAGCGCATCATCGCCGAAGCGCGCCGGCTCGGGCTGGATGCCGATTGCGATATCCAGACCGGCGAAGCCACCGACACGGCCCTGCTCAAGCTCGACAATCATCTGTGCGACCTGAAGGAACTGCAGATCCGCGATGGGCTGCATATCTATGGCGTCAAGCCGCATGGCGAACAGCTGATCGACCTGCTGGTGGCGCTGGTGCGGCTGCCGCGCGGCGCCATCGACAAGGAAGGCGGCAAGCCTGGCAATGCCTCGATCCTGCGCGCGCTGAGTTCGGATCTCGGCCTCGACTTCGATCCGCTCGGCACCGATTACGCCGCCGCCTGGGAAGGACCGCAGCCCGCCGTGCTGGCCAGTCTCACCGCCGGCAGCTGGCGCAGCCATGGTGACACCATCGAGCGGCTGGAGATTCTGGCCAAGCAGCTGATTGCCGACCGACGCCTTCCTGACGAAGCATGGATTGCAACGCGCGCCGTGCTGCAGGAAATCGACTACAACCTGCGCGGTGCCGTGCTGGGCTGCGGCCGTGCCGAAATCGAAAACCTGCTGCGCGGGCTGGACGGCCGTTTCGTGCCGCCGGGCCCGAGCGGCGCGCCAACACGCGGCCGGCCGGAAGTGCTGCCGACCGGACGCAACTTCTTTTCGCTGGATGCGCGCAGCCTGCCGACGCCAGCGGCCTGGACGCTGGGCTGGCAGTCGGCCGATGCGCTGCTGCAGCGCCATCGCCAGGATCATGGCGAATGGCCGCGCGCGATCCTGCTGAATGCCTGGGGCACCGCCAACATGCGCACCGGCGGCGACGATATCGCGCAGGCGCTGGCGCTGATCGGTGCGCGCCCGACCTGGGAAACCGCAAGTGGCCGTGTCACCGGCTTCGAGATCGTGCCGCCGGATTTACTGGATCGCCCGCGCATCGACGTGACGCTGAAGGTGAGCGGCTTTTTCCGCGATGCCTTCCCGGCGCAGCTGGCACTGTTCGACGCCGCCAGCCGCGCCGTGCAGATGCTCGACGAACCGCCGGAGGTCAATCCGCTGGCCGAACGCGTGAAAGATGAAGCCGCCGTGATGATCGGCCGCGGCCTGACGGTGGAAGACGCCATGCGTCGGGCCGGCTATCGCGTGTTCGGCGCACAGCCCGGCGCCTATGGCGCTGGCCTGCAGGCCCTGATCGACCAGAGCGGCTGGAACGAGGCGGCCGATCTGGCCAAGGCCTATATCGCCTGGGGCGGCTATGCCTATGGCAACGACGCCGAAGGCATCGCCGATGCGGAGGTTTTCACCCAGCGACTGAGCGGCATCGATACAGTTGTGCAGAACCAGGACAACCGCGAGCATGACCTGCTCGACTCCGATGACTATTACCAGTTCGAGGGCGGCGCGGTGGCGGCCGTGCAATATGCTTCGGGCGCTGCGCCGACCGCTTACCACAACGATCATTCGCGCCCCGAAGCGCCACGCATCCGCCGGCTGGAGGAAGAGATCGCCCGCGTGGTGCGCGGCCGCGCCGCCAATCCGAAGTGGATCGCCGGGGTGAAGCGCCATGGCTACAAGGGCGCCTTCGAGATCGCCGCCACGGTGGATTACCTGTTTGCCTTTGCCGCCACCACCGGCCTGGTGCGCGACCACCAGTTCGATGCGCTGTATGAGGCCTATCTGGCCGATGCCGAGACGCGCGCATTTCTGGAAGCCAATAACCCGGCCGGCGCACGCGAGATCGCCGAACGCTTCCGCGAGGCAATCCGCCGCGGCCTGTGGCACCCCACCGCGAATTCAACCACCGATCTTCTGGACAGGATGTTGGCGGCATGAGCGAAGCTGACGACGACTTCAACACGCGTTCGAACGAAAAAGCGAAGAAGCGCCAGGAAGCCAAGGCGAAGATCATGGCCGGCAAGACCATCGAGAAGGGCCTTCTCATGGTGCATACCGGCAAGGGCAAGGGCAAATCGACCGCCGCTTTCGGCCTTGTCATGCGGGCGATCGGCAATGGTTTCCGCATCGGCGTCGTGCAGTTCGTGAAAGGCGCCTGGCAGACCGGCGAGCGCCCGGTGCTGGAGATGTTTCCCGAGCAGGTCGAGATCAAGGCGATGGGTGAAGGCTTCACCTGGAACACGCAGGACCGTGCGCGCGACATCGCCGCCGCCACCGCGGCCTGGACCGAAGCAAAGCGCATGATCGAAGCCGCCCGAAAAGATCCGCCGGGGTTCGATCTGCTGGTGTTCGACGAACTGAATATCGTGCTGCGCTACGATTACCTTGATTTGCACGACGTGGTCGAGGTGCTGAAAAACCGCCCGCCGAACCTGCATATCGTCGTCACCGGCCGCAATGCCAAACCCGAACTGATCGAGGCCGCCGACCTGGTGACCGAGATGACCGAGGTGAAGCATCCCTTCCAGGCCGGCGTGAAGGCGCAGAAAGGCATTGAGTTCTAGAGTAAGTTTTCGCTCGCCATCCCCGCGAAGGCGGGGATCCAGGCCATGGAAAGACCGGGTTCCCCCAAGAAGTGCATTCTGGCGCGGGAACGACGAAGATTTCAGGATAGGCTCACACATGAAACGCGACCTGCCTGCATCCTCCATTGCCGCTGCCGGCCTGTCGCCGGAATGGCTGCTGGAAATCGCAGCCATAGCGATGGCATAGTCCGCCCTATGACCAGCCCCAATCCCTTTCAGAAGACTGGCGTGATGCTCTGCGGCCATGGCAGCCGCGACGCACATGCTGTCGCCGAGTTCACCGCGCTGGCCGCGCATATGAAGCGCCGCCTGCCACATTACGATGTCGATTTCGGCTTCCTGGAATTTGCCACGCCGATCATCCGCACCGGCCTCGACAATCTGCGTGCCGGGGGCAACAGCCGCATTCTCGCTTTGCCCGGCATGCTCATGGCCGCCGGCCATGCCAAGAACGACATCCCGAGCGTGCTGAACAGATATCAGAGCGAACATCCTGATATCAGCATTTCCTACGGCCGCGACCTCGGCATCGACCTGAAGATGCTGCGCGCTGCCGGCGACAGGATTCAGGACGCTCTCCGCATGGCAGGAGAAGGCATCGCCCGGCATGAAACATGTCTGGTCGTCGTCGGCCGCGGCACCTCCGATCCCGACGCCAATTCCAACATCGCCAAAGTGATGCGCATGCTGTGGGAGGGCTTCGGCTTCGGCTGGGGCGAGACCGCCTATTCCGGCGTCACCTTCCCGCTGGTGCAGCCTTCGCTAGAGCATGTGGCGAAGCTGGGCTACAGGCGCGTGATCGTGTTTCCGTATTTCCTGTTCACCGGTATCCTGGTCGAGCGCATCTACGAGGCGACCGACCTCGTCGCCGTGCAAAACCCGCAGATCGAATTCGTCAAGGCCGGCTATCTCAACGACCATCCGCTGGTGCTGGAAGTGTTCGAGGACCGGCTGTCGGAAATTCTCGCCGGCAGCAACAACATGAACTGCCAGATGTGCAAATACCGCGCCCAGGTGCTTGGCTTCGAGGACGAGGTCGGCCTGGCGCAGGAAAGCCATCACCACCATGTCGAGGGCATCGGCACCGGCCACGATCACGGCCATGGCCATGGCCATGGCCATGGCCATGGCCACCACCATCATAACGACCATGATCACGCCCATCACGATCATGGCCATCATCCCTATCCGCATGCCGACCATCCGCATGGTCCGCGCACGCTGAACGGCAAGTGATGAGTGCCACCGTAAAATACGACTATCTGCGCGATCCCGATGCGATTTACCGTCGCAGCTTTGAGATGATCCGCGCTGAAGTCGATCTTTCCGGCCTGCCGCCGGGCATCGACGAAATGGCCCTGCGCCTGATCCATGCCTGTGCCATGCCGGAGATCCTCTCCGATATCGCCTGGACGCCGGATCTGCCCGTCGCCGTCCACACGGCATTGCGAGACGGCAAGCCGATCCTGAGCGATGTCGATATGGTGGCCTATGGCGTGATCCGCTCGCGCCTGCCCGCCGACAACAAGGTGCTGAGTTTTCTCAACACGCCGGAAGCGCGCGAGATCGGCCAGAGGAAGCAGATCACGCGTTCGGCGGCAGCTGTTGAGTTATGGCTGCCGCATCTCGCCGGCGCCGTGGTGGTGATCGGCAATGCACCGACCGCACTGTTCCGCCTGCTCGAACTGCTCAACAACGAAGGCGGGCCGAAACCGGCTGCCATTCTCGGGTTCCCGGTCGGCTATGTCGGCGCAGCGGAATCGAAACAGGCGCTGATCGACAGCGCCCCGGCCGGTGTGGCTTATGCGACGCTGAAAGGCCGGCGCGGCGGCAGCGCCATTGCGGCGGCGGCGATCAATGCGCTGGCGACATGGGAACCAGCCACATGAAATGGCTCAGCGTCATCGGTATCGGTGAAGATGGCCTCGACGGCCTGTCATCTGCAGCACGCGCGCTGGTGCAGAGCGCCGATCTGCTGATCGGCGGCGAACGCCATCTCGCCATGGTGCCTCGGAATACCGAGCAGGAGCGTATTGCCTGGGCCGCTTCGCAACTGCTGACACAGGCGGACGGCATCGCGCAATACAGGGGCCGTCGCACCTGCGTGCTGGCCAGCGGCGATCCGATGTGGTTCGGCATCGGTACGACTTTGGCCAAACGCATCCCAGCTACCGAAATGACCGTGGTGCCGCATCCCAGTGCCTTTTCGTTGGCGGCAGCCAGGCTGCTCTGGGCTCTGGATGCAGTTGACTGTCTGTCTTTACACGGGCGCCCGCTCGACCTGCTGGCGTCGTTTCTGACGCCGGGCGCACGCCTGCTGCTGCTGACCGAGAATGGCGCGGCGCCGGCGAAGATTGCCGGCTATCTGGTGAAGCGCGGCTTCGGCAGCGCGCAACTGACCGTGCTGGAGCATCTCGGCGGCGCGCAGGAAAACAGCCTGACCGGCACGGCGAAGGACTGGCCGCACAAGACCTGCGCCGACCTCAACCTGCTGGCGGTCGAATTGCGCGACGGTCCGGGTCTGACGCGACTGGCCGGACTGGAAGATGACCTCTATCTGCATGACGGCAACATCACCAAGCGTGAGATTCGTGCGGTGACGCTCGCGCGGCTGTCGCCGTTTCCGGGCGACCTGCTGTGGGATGTCGGCGCCGGCTCGGGCTCGATCTCGATCGAATGGCTGCGCGCCGATCGCCGCAATCGCGCTATCGCCATCGAGAGCAAGGACGCGCGCCGCAACATGATCGCGCAGAATGCGCTGGCACTCGGTGTGCCGCAGCTGGAGATCAGGGCCGGCAGCGTGCCCGATGCCCTGACCGGCCTGCCAGACCCCGATGCGGTCTTCATCGGCGGCGGCATCACCACCGAAGGCCTGATCGAACGCTGCTGGATGGCGCTGAAGCCCGGCGGGCGGCTGGTGGCCAATGTCGTGACGCTGGAAGGCGAAAGCGTGCTGGAACAGGCGCGCCGCGATCATGGCGGCGACCTCGCGCGCTTTTCCGTACAGCGTGCCGAACCTGTGGGCCGTTTCCATGGCTGGCATGCGATGATGCCGGTGACGCAATGGAGCGTAACCAAGGAATGAGTGGCGTGCTGTATGGATTGGGAATCGGCCCGGGCGATCCTGAGCTGATCACACTGAAGGCGCTGCGCATCCTTCAGAATGCGCAGGTCGTTGCATATCCGGCACCGGAAGCCGGCGACAGTCTGGCACGGCGCATCGTGGCGCCGCATCTGAAAGGCGGCCAGACCGAGATCGCCATCCGCATGCCGTTGACCGTGGCGCGCTTTCCGGCCCAGGCCGTTTATGAACAGGCTGCGGAAGACCTCGCTACGCATCTCTCGGCCGGACGCAGTGTCGCTGTGCTCTGCGAGGGCGATCCCTTCCTCTACGGCTCGTTTATGTATCTGTTCGGCCGGCTGTCGGAGACATTTCCGGTCGAAGTCGTGCCCGGCGTGTCGTCGCTGACCGCCTGCGCCGCGGCGCTGAAACATCCGCTGGTGTCGCGCAACGATGTGCTGACGGTGATTCCCGCGCCGCTCGACGACGAAACCATCGCCGCCAAGCTGCTGCATACCGATGCAGCTGCCCTTATCAAGCTCGGCCGCCACGGTCCGCGCATCGTCGCGCTGCTGAAGGAACTCGGTCTGCTCGACCGCGCGCAGTATATCGAACGCGCGACAATGGCCGAGCAGCGCATATTACCTCTTGCCGAAGTCGATCCGGCCGGCATTCCCTATTTCGCCATGATCCTGGTGCATCGTCGGGGCGAGCAACATTTTATGGAGTTCCAGAGTTGAGTGGAAAGCCGGCGCTTGTACTCCTGACTCCCCATGCCCGCGGTGCGACACAGGCGTTGATGACCGCCTTCCCGGCCTGGGAGGTCTACGCGCCCGACGATGCCGCGCTCCAGCATGCCTTGCCACTCGGCAAGGCGACCGAGACGATCGCGCAGTTGTTCAAATCCGGCCGGCCGGTCATCGGCATCTGCGCCGCCGGGATTCTGATTCGCGCCGTGGCGCCGCATCTGGCTGACAAGCAGACAGAACCGCCGCTGATCGCCGTGGCCGCCGATGGCTCCAGCATCGTGCCGCTGCTCGGCGGCCATCACGGCGCCAATCTGTTGGCCCGCCGCATCGCCAGTGTGCTGCAGGGTATTCCCGCCATCACCACCGCTGGCGATCTCGCCTTCGGCCTCGGGCTGGATGAGCCGCCGGAGGGTTACACCCTGGCCAATCCGCAGGATGCCAAAGGCGTGATGGCGACGTTGCTGCGTGGCGGCGGTGGCATCCGCATCAAGGGCGATGCGCCCTGGTTCGCAGACAGCAACCTGCCGATCAAAGACGACGGCGCCTTGCTGATCGAGGTGACGCATCGCAGTGTCGACGGCAGCCCGGAACATCTGGTCTACCACCCGCGCAGCATCGCGATTGGCGTCGGTTGCGAACGCGATACCAGGCCGGTCGAACTGATCCGGCTGGTGCAGGGTGTGATCGATGCGGAAGGCATCGCCCGCGACAGCATCGCCGGGATTTACTCGCTCGACCTCAAGGCCGACGAGCCGGCCATGCAGGAACTGGCGAAATGGTTCGGCGTGTCCTTCCGCGTCTTCGACGCCGCGACGCTTGATGCCGAAACGCCGCGGATGAAAACTCCCTCCGATGTCGTCTTTGCCGAAGTCGGTACCCATGGCGTGGCCGAAGGTGCGGCGCTCGCCGCCGCCGGGCCCGAAGCAGACCTGATCGTGCCGAAACGCAAATCCGAACGCGCGACCTGTGCCCTGGCGCTGGCGCCGGCGCCTTTCGACGGCGCGTCTCGTGGTACCATGCGAGGCGAGCTGCATGTCGTCGGCACTGGGCCGGGCGATGCCATGTGGCTGACGCCGGAAGCGCGCATCGCGCTCAGCGAAGCAACCGACTGGGTCGGCTATGGCCTGTATCTCGATCTCTATCCGCAGCTGCAGCCCGGCAAGACGCTCCACCGCTACGAACTCGGCGAGGAGGAAATCCGCGTGCGTGCCGCGCTCGATCTCGCCGCGCAGGGCAAGCGCGTGGCGCTGGTCTGCTCCGGCGATCCCGGCATCTATGCCATGGCGACGCTGGTCTTCGCCCTGCTGGAGAAGGAGCCGCAGCGCAGGGACTGGGCGCGTATCCTCGTGCAGATCGCGCCCGGCATATCTGCTCTGCAGGCCGCGGCGTCGAAGTCCGGCGCGCTGCTCGGCCACGACTTCTGCACCATCTCGCTGTCCGACCTGCTGACGCCGCTGGAAGCGATCCTCGAACGCATCAAGGCGGCGGCCGAGGCCGATTTCGTCATCGCCTTCTACAATCCGGTGTCGCAGCGTCGTCGCCATCAGCTGGAAATGGCGAAAGACATATTGCTGCAGCATCGCCCGGCGGAGACGCCCGTGGTGCTGGCGCGCAATCTCGGCCGCGAAGGCGAGCGCGTGACGCTCACCACCCTGGCAGAACTCGACATCGAGAAAGTCGACATGCTGACCGTGGTGCTGGTCGGCTCGTCGGCCAGCAGGGCCATAGCGCTGCCAGATGGCCGCCGCTTCGCCTATACGCCGCGCGGCTACGAGACGAAGTTCGGCAAATGACAGTTCACTTCATCGGCGCCGGCCCCGGTGCGCCCGACCTGATCACCCTGCGCGGCGCCGCACTCATAAAGAAATGTAAGGTCTGCCTCTATGCCGGCTCGCTGGTGCCCAAAGAGGTCGTGGCACTGGCGCCGAAGGGCGCGCGCGTGATCGATACTGCGTCGCTCGACCTGAACGAGATCATGGCCGAGATCGAGGCGGCGCAGGCGAAGAAGCAGGACGTCGCCCGCGTGCATTCCGGCGATCCGTCGCTGTATGGCGCGATCGCCGAACAGATCCGCCGTCTGAAAAAACTCGGTATTCCCTATACGATCACGCCCGGCGTGCCGGCGTTTGCGGCCGCGGCCGCCGTGCTGCAGACCGAACTGACGCTGCCGGATATCGCGCAGAGCGTGATCCTGACCCGCACGACGATGAAGTCGTCGGATATGCCGAAGGGCGAGACACTGGCCAATTTCGGTCGCACGGGCGCGACGCTCGCCATTCATCTTTCCATCCGCAACATGAAGCATGTGGTGGAGGAACTGACGCCGCATTATGGCGCCGATTGTCCGGTGGCCGTCGTCGTGCGCGCCACCTGGCCGGACCAGCAGATCATCCGCGCCACGCTTTCCACCATCGCCGCCAGGGTTCGTGCCGCGAAGATCACCCGCACGGCGCTGATTCTCGTCGGCCGCGTGCTCGACGAGACCGCCGCATTCCGCGACAGCGCGCTGTATGACCCGCAGCATGTGCATGTGCTGCGGCCCGGGAAAAAGAAAAAGGCAAAAACATAACTCGTCATGCCCGCGCAGGCGGGCATCCAGGCTGCGTCACGACTGGGCTCCCGCCTTCGCGGGAGCGACGAAATACCTTTCACACCGCGTGGAGATTGATCCAGCTCAGCGCGGCGCTGACCGAGTCGAGCGTCTCGCCGGGCGGCAGCGGCGGGCGGTCGATCATCAGCACCGGGATATGCAGCTCGGCTGCCGCCGCGATCTTGGCCGCCGAGCCGCCGGAATTGCGCGTCACCAGCAGGTCGATGCGATGCTGCTGCATCAGCGCCTTCTCGTCATCTGGGGTGAACGGTCCGCGCGCCAGCAGCAGCTCGCCTTTCGGCAGCGCACCGCCCTCGCCCGGCGGATCGACGCTGCGGGTGAGGAACCATCTTCCGTTTCCATGCGGGCCATCTTCCTCGCCCAGCGGCACAAAGGCGCCGAGATCCTGCCGGCCGAGCGTGAGGAAAATCCGCTGCGCCGGATGGAAGCGCAGGAACACAGCGGCAGCGACGATGCTGGGCATCATGCTCCAGCGGTCGCCCGGCGCCGCGACCCAGGCCGGCCGTACCAGCTTGGCGCGCGGAATGCCGAGCAGTTTGCAGGCGTCGTGCGCATGACGCGCCATCTGGGCGGCGAAAGGATGCGTCGCATCGAGCACCAGGTCGATCTTTTCGGCGGAGAGATAGTCGGTCAGGCCCTCGATGCCGCCGAAACCGCCGACACGCAGATCGCCCGGCGGCTTTTCCGGCGACTCGGTGCGGCCGGCCAGTGAGGAGATGCAGCGCAGGCGACCATGCCCGTGCAGCTCGCGCGCCAGACGCAGCGCCTCGCCGGTACCGCCGAGCAGCAGCAGGTTGCGCAGCCGCGCCATGTCACCTCCGTTGGACCGCCCAAGTATACAGGATACGCGCGCTGCTGTACCCTGCATCGCATGCAATTGCCCGCCCTCGAGATGCCTGTTTTCCAGCCCGGCTGGGTCTGGCTGGCCGGTGCCGGGCCCGGCGATCCGGGCCTGCTGACGTTGCATGCCGTGAATGCGCTGAACCAGGCCGATGTGGTGATTTATGACGCGCTGGTGGGCGACGCGATCCTGCGCTGTGCGCGGCCGAATGCCGTGCTCGAATATGCCGGCAAACGCGGCGGCAAGCCCTCGCCCAAGCAGCGCGACATCTCGCTGCGGCTGGTCGAGCTGGCGCAGGCCGGCAAGCGCGTGCTGCGGCTGAAGGGCGGCGATCCCTTCGTCTTCGGCCGCGGCGCGGAAGAAGCGCTGGCATTGCGTGACGCAAACATTCCTTTCCGCATCATCCCCGGCATCTCCGCCGGCATCGGCGGCCTGGCCTATGCCGGCATTCCGCTGACCCATCGCGACACCAATTCCTGCGTCACCTTCCTGACCGGCCATAATGCCAGCGGCGAAGTGCCCGACAGCCTCGACTGGGCCGCCATGGTACGCGCTTCGCCGGTGCTGGTGATCTATATGGCGATGAAGCATCTCGACATCCTGGTGACGAAGCTGCGCCATGCCGGCCTGAGCGGCGACCGCCCGGCTGCCCTGGTGCAGGATGCCACGCTGCCGCAGATGCGCGTTCTGACCAGCAGCCTGGATCGCATCTGCGCCGATGCACAGGCTGCCGGCATGGCGCCACCGGCCTTGCTGGTGGTCGGCGAAGTGGTCGATCTTCATGCGGTCTTCGGCAGCAGCGACCTGCAGGCCACCCTCAGTCCGTCATGCCAGGCGGCCTCGTAATCGCCGCACCTGCCTCGGGCAGCGGCAAGACCACTATGACCCTGGCGCTGCTGCGCCTGCTGGCGCGCGAAGGCCGCCGCGTCGCGCCATTCAAGACCGGGCCGGACTATATCGACGGTGCCTTCCATTGCGCCGCCAGCGCCGGCCGGCCCTGCTACAATCTCGATGCTTTCGCCATGCGGCGCGACACCATCGCCGCCAATCTGGCCACCGGCACGCAGGATGCGGAACTGGCCATCATCGAAGGCGTCATGGGCCTGTTCGATGGCGCCGCGAATGGCACGGGCTCAACCGCCGACCTCGCCGCCATGCTCGACCTGCCGGTGATCCTGGTGATCGACGCCGCGCGCCAGAGCCAGTCGGTGGCAGCATTGGCACATGGCTTCCGCAGCCTGCGCAACGATGTGACGGTGGCCGGCGTGATCCTTAACCGCGTGGCGTCTGCGCGTCATGAAGCGCTGTTGCGCGCAGCATTGCAGCAGATCGACATGCCGGTGCTGGCGGCATTGCCGGCGCAGGAGGACCTGACGCTGCCGAGCCGGCATCTCGGCCTGGTGCAGGCGATCGAGCGCAACAATCTGGATCTCTTTCTGGACACCGCCGCCGACTGGCTGCACCGCCATCTCGACCGCGCGCTGCTGGAGCCGCTGTTCCGGCCGCTGCAACTGCAGGCTGGCGCCGCGTTACGCCCGCTGCCGCCGCTCGGTCAACGGATCGCGGTGGCGCGCGACGCTGCCTTTGCCTTTGCCTATCCGCATCTGCTGCAGGGCTGGCGCGCGCAGGGCGCGGCCTTGAGCTTCTTCTCGCCGCTGCAGGATGAAGCGCCGGCACAGGATTGCGATGCGATCTTCCTGCCCGGCGGCTATCCCGAACTGCATGCCGGAAAACTGGCCGGCAATGCGACGATGCTGCAGGGCTTGCGCGCCGCAGCTTTGCGCAATGCCGCGATCTATGGCGAATGCGGCGGCTTCATGCTGCTGGGTCGGAGTCTGACCGACGCGGATGGTCATGAGCATGCCATGGCCGGCCTGCTGCCGGTGACGACCAGCTTCCGGGCGCGCAAACGCCAGCTCGGCTACCGCCGCATCACCGCGTTGGCCGATACACCGCTGGGCGCAAAGGGCAGTCGTTTTCGTGGCCACGAATTCCACTATTCCGCCCAGATCGGTGACAATATCCAGCCGCTCTTCGATGCTGGCGACGCCCTCGGTGCCGGTCTCGGCCCGACCGGTTGCCGCCAGGGCGGCGTCTTCGGCAGCTACCTGCATCTGATCGACCGCGAATAAGCTCGGCTAATCATCTTGCAGCCAGTCTCGCCCCTGCTACCATCCGGGCACTGAGGACCGATTCGGTCTTAACCATTCCTTTGCCGATTCCGGGCTAGTCACCGCTTATATGCTGTTCCGCGTTGCCGTCTTCGGTCTGAGTCTGACCCTGCTTGCCCCGCCGCTGCTGGCAGCCGAGGCAAAGCAGACGCCGCTGACCCCGGTTTCGACGAGTGCCGCGCCCGCCAGCACGCTGGCAGCCATGACGACCGCGCAGACTTCCACCCGGGTCCCGGCCGACCTGCCCGAGAAGGGTGCCGATTCCGGCCTGCCGCTGCCACGCTTCGTCAGCCTTGCCGCCGAGAAGGTGAATGCGCGCACCGGTCCTGGCTCGCGCTATCCGATTGCCTGGCAATACCAGCGCCGCGGCCTGCCGGTGGAAGTGGTGGCGGAATACGAATACTGGCGCCGCATCCGCGATCATGACGGCACCGAAACCTGGGTGCACAAGAACCTCACCTCGGGAAGGCGCTATGCCGTGGTGGAAGGCGGTGTGCGGTCGCTGTTCAGGAAGCCCGATGCCGATACAGAAGTGCTGCTGACCGCCGAAACCGGCGTGCAGGCGCGGCTGCGCAAATGCCCGGATGCGATGTGGTGCCAGGTCGAAATCGCCGGCACCAAAGGCTGGATGCCGCGCAGCTGGCTCTGGGGCCTCTATCCCGGCGAAGTCTTCGACTAACCGCTACTCGCGCAGATCCAGCAACCTGCGCATCGAATTCAAAATCTTCGGATTGGCCAGCATGTCGGCCAGCGTGTAGCGGTCGAGCACCGCGAGAAAGGCATGCACCGCTTCGGCAAAGGGCTGCTTCAGCAGACAGGCCGGGGCGACCGGACAGGTATTCGTCTTCGCATCGAAGCATTCGACCAGATCGAGATTGTCTTCAGTGGCGCGCACCACCGCGCCGATGCCGATCCCGGCCGGCGGCTTGCCCAGCTTCAGCCCGCCATTGCGGCCACGAAGCGAGTCGACGAAGCCCGTCTGCGTCAGGGTCAGCGCCACCTTCATCAGGTGATTGCGCGATACCCGGTAATGCTGGGCAATTTCCTCAATCGTGCAGCGACGCTCCGGGTTGAGCCCCAGGAACATGAGCAGGCGCATCGCGTAATCTGTGTGCAAAGTCAGATGCATAGGCGAAATCGGCGGGATGCGGGGCTGCGACAATAATGTGCATCTTATCTACTTGATAGGGACCCGGCGTTCAATAAGATGCATATTAAATACTGATTATTTCATCGGCCATGAAAGGAACACGCCATGCGGTACGCAGCACCGGCACGTACAGCCGTTCTTGAAGGCGGTCTGCAGGCCCGCCCCGCCGCGCTGGCTCGATTTGGCCATAACGTGCCGCTCTACGACACCCTGCCCTATGCTGCTTTCGGCATTCCGGTCGGCTCTGCCGGCGCGATACTGCTGGCCTACTGGCTCACCTTCGGCGCCTACGGCCATGCCGCTTTCATGGTCGCGATCAGCACGGTCTATTTCGCGGTCATCATCGGCACGCCCTGGGTGCTGGCGCGGCTCGGCGAGCCGATGCTGCGCAAACGCCATGGCGGCCATGCCGCGCCTGCCTTGCACGATTTCCTCCGTGGCGAGATCGCCACCCGCACCGGACCGATGAGCGGCTGGAGCGCCATGATCCAGGTGACGCTGATCCCCGTCGGTCTCGCCTGCACCACCATCGGCATCTGCCTTGCGATCGTCGCGGCCCGCTGATCCCGGCCGTCCCGACGCGGGCAGCCGGCCGCAGGCAAAGCCCCTCCCGCCTGCGGCCCCCATTTCACGGTGACACCATGACCACCGCTTCCCCAGCTACCTCAAAACCCTGGCCGGTGCTGGCGCTCGGCTTCCGGCCCTTCTATCTCGCTGGCGCAGCTTCGGCGGTGATCCTGCTGACGCTCTGGCTCGCCACGCTGGGCGGTCATCTGACGCTGCCGGTGCCCGATGCGCTCGGCTGGCATGCGCATGAAATGCTGTTCGGCTTCGCTGCCGCGATCATCGCGGGCTTCCTGTTCACCGCCGTGCGGAACTGGACCGGCGGCGAAACCCCGCGCGGTGCCGGCCTTGGCGCATTGGTGCTGCTCTGGCTGGCCGGCCGCATTGCGCCGTTCATCGCCACGCCGATGATCGCTGCCGTCATCGATCTCGCCTTCCTGCCAGCAATCGCCATTGCCGTGGCCCGGCCGATTGCAGCGATGACGCCGCCGCGCGGCAAGCGCCGGCCGTGGCTGCCGGTGGTCATGCTGACGCTGCTGGGCATCGCCAACCTGCTGCATCACACCGGATATGCCGGACTCGGCCGTGCGCTCGGCTTCGGCACCGTTGCGATGCTGATCGCAGTGATCGCCGGCCGTGTGATCCCGAGCTTCACCATGACCGGCGCGCAGGTCAGTGTGCCGGCCGCGCCT
>NZ_PEKV01000010.1:14658-23758 GCF_002796975.1 Ferrovibrio sp.
AGCCATCGCGCGCTGCGCGTGCCGCTGCTCGCCATCCTGCATGTCGCCTATGCCTGGCTGCCGGTCGCGCTCCTGCTGCGCGGTCTGGCCGCGCTCGACCTCGCGGCACCGGCGCTGGCGCTGCATGCGCTCGGTGTCGGTGCCATGGCCGGGCTCATGCTCGCCATGATGACCCGCAGTTCGCTCGGCCATACCGGCCGTCCGCTCAGGGCGGGTCCGGTGGACATTGCGATCTATGTCGCGATCACGCTGGCGGCTTTGCTGCGGCTTTGCGCCGGGCTGCATGCAGACTGGACCCTGCCGCTGCTCTGCGCAGCCGGGCTGGCCTGGGAAGCCGCCTTCGGCCTGTTCCTGCTGCGCTACGCGTCGATGCTGCTGCGGGTGCGTGCCGATGGCAGGCCAGGTTGAACATAGCTGGCTGGTTTCCGCTCGCCTTTCGCCGCCATTTGCCCTAGATCGACATCATCATGGCTCATCAGGACGACAACGACAGCACGCGCGCGGAACGCCAGGCCCGTCGCGCCGCTCTGGCACCCGGCACGCAGGTCGGCATCGACGAGGCGATGGTGCATCGGATGGTGCACAGCTTCTATGCCCGCATCCGCGAAGACGAGATGCTCGGCCCGATCTTCAACGGCGCGATCCAGGACCGCTGGGACACGCATCTGGCCAATATGGCGGATTTCTGGTCGTCGGTGGTGCTGATGACCGGGCGTTATTCCGGCCGGCCGATGGCGGCGCATCTGACCCTCGACACGAAACGCGGCGAGCACGGCATGCCACGGCTGGACCAGCCGCATTTCGACCGCTGGCTGCAGCTGTTCCGCGCCACCGCGGCGGAAGTCTGTCCGCCCGACGCGGCCGCCCTGTTTGTGGCGCGCGCGGAAAAGATCGCGCAGTCCTTCGTGATGGGGCTGCGCTTCCAGCGCGGCGAAACGCCTGACTGGCTTGGGCCGGTGCGCAGCGCGCCCGCCAAAGATCAGGCGTGAAGCGGAGGTCCGTCTTTCGCGTAATGCGTCAGGCGCTGGCCCGGCAACAAATCATAGGCTGATCGCCAGCCCGGAAGGCTGGCGATGCGATCAAGCCAGGCGCGGATTCCCGGATGTGTGGCAGCGAAATCGTAACCGGTTTCATCGGCCGGGAAATGCAGATAGGCCATCATCGAGAAATCCGCCACGCTCGGCTGATCGCCCGCAGCGAAGGCCGACACTTTCACATGCTGGTCCAGGATACCCAGAAAGTCGTCGAGCCGGCGGCGAAAATGAGTCAGCACCTGTGGATTCGGCTTCCGCGTGAAGCTGCGCATGAAGCGGTAGGTCGCCATATAGCCGGTCAGTTTGTGATTGTCCCAAAACAGCCAGCGCAGGATTTCATATTTCTCAGCCGGCGTATCGCCACCGAACTTTCCGTATTGCTCGGCAAGTTGCAGCAGCAGAGGCGCCGTTTGCGTCAGCTTGACGCCATCTGCTTCCAGGACGGGGATTTCACCCATCGCATTCACCGTCGCGCGCCATTCTGGCGTGCGGGTGACGCCCGCGGCGAAATCGGTCCAGATCGGCTCGAAACTCTGGCCACACAGCGTGAGCATCAGAGCCAGCTTGTAGCTGTTGCCGGATTCCGGGAAGTAATGCAGGCGATAAGCGGGCATTGACATCTCCGCGTCAAGAACGTTTGATCCATAAAGAAGAACATATGTTCCGTATGGAGTCCATAGGACGTGAACGACGGCAACGAGATCACCGCGCGCCAGCGGCCGCTGATGGAGGCCACCCTGCGCCTGATCGGCCGCCGCGGCCTGGATGGCGTGACCCACAGGGCGGTCGCGGCCGAGGCGAAGACATCCCTGGGTGCGGTCACCCATCACTTCAGATCGCGCGATGCGCTGATCGAGGCGGCGCTGCGCCATGCTCTCGCCCGCGAGACCGGCCGGCTCCGTGCGCTTGCGCTGAGCCTTCAGGACAAGGCCATCGACGTGGATGCGTGGATCGACTCCCTGGTGGTCTGGTATGACCGGGAACTGAAAACCGATGCCGAGATGCATATCGCCTGCTACGAGGCTTTCCTGGCGGCAGCCAGAACACCGCATTACCGGCTTGTCGTGGAGGAGTGGTTCGAAACCTGGCGCCGCAGCGCTCAGTTGGCGCTTGCCGCGGCCGGCTCATCCGATCCGCAGCGTCACGCCGAGCTTTTCGTCTCTGCGCTGATCGGTTTGGTGTTCAGGCAGCTCGCCGCGCCGCGCCGCGCATTTCGACGCGAAACCATCTCCGTGCTGTCGGAGCTTGTCTCTCGCCTGTTGCAGCGAGGCTAGTAAAGCCGGCTCTTGTAGCTTTCCGCCAGATTCACATCTGCCGCCTCGGCATCGATGCCGGCGACCTGGTCGGCAAGTACGCGGCCGAGCGTGGGGAAGCTGCTGCGCGGCACATGCTTCTCCGCATTCCACAGATCCGAGCGGAGCATCGCCTTGCCGCAATGGAAATAAACTTCACGCACGCTGATCTCCAGCGCCGAGGCCGGCACCTTGCCCTGCGCCGCCATCGGTTCCAGCCGGGCCGCATCGGTGATTACTTTCGCCGTGCCGTTGACGCGCAGGGTCTCGTTGATGCCCGGCACCAGGAACAGCAGACCCACATCGGGCGAGGCCACGATATTGCGTAAGGAGTCGATCAGGTTGTTACCGCGCCGGTCCGGCAGCAGCAGCGTGACATCATCGACCACCTGCACGAAACCCGGCGCATCGCCGCGCGGCGAGGCATCGCTGCCGTCGGGCCCGTGCGTGGCCAGCACCGCGAATGGCGACAGCGCGATGAAGGCGCGGGCATGCCTGTCGAGCCGGCGCAGGAGTTTCTTCTGCACCATCTCGTTCGGCTGATCGTAGCAGTCGCGCAGGGCGGAGTCTGAGTCGAGAACAGTCATGGCGGCCTCCTTGCGGCGAGTGTACCGCCACAAGGCCGTCGCTGCCATGCTGCGAAGCGCAGAGACCTAGGCTTTAGGATGCGGCACGATGACGATGCTGGGCGCCGAGCGGGTGGCGAGGCCATGAAATACTGCCTCGATATTGTTGCCGTCGGGATCGATGGCAAAGGCGGCGTAGTAGCCAGGGTGATATGTGTCGCGGAAACCCGGCGCGCCGTTGTCCCTGCCGCCGGCGGCGGTGACAGCGGCATGAAACCGCTGCACCATCGCCTGGTCCTGGGCCTGGAAGGCGAGATGGGCGCGGCCGGTGAGATGAAAATCGGCATGCGCCTCGGCGGTGCTGACATACAGTTCGTCGCAGCCGAAAAAGCCCGGCCCCTCGGTTTCGACCTTCAGGCCGAGTGCCTCAAAGGCGGCGTCGTAGAACCGCCGTGCGGCGGCGAGGTCTTTCACCACCAGTTGCACATGGTCGATCAGCCGGCCGCGATGGAATTTCATGGTCTTCTCCGGATCGTGAAGCGTCGCCGCGTTTAACGCGCGAAGGGCGGCTTTGATCCGGGAGAGAACAGTGAATCCCTAAATCGTCATCCCCGCGAAAGCGGGGATCCAGAATGGAAAGACTGGGTTCCCGCTTTCGCGGGAACGACGCGGAGATTTAAGCGAAATCCGCGCTCAGGCTTTCGCGCACGTTCTCCGGCATCACGGCGATATGGCCGTAATTGGGATGCTCGATGGCAAGCAGCACGCGGGGGCCGGCCGCCTTGAAGGCGGCGACCTGCTCGGCCGTGAAGGGGAAGCGCAGGAAATGCACCGAGGAGGTCTTGCCGTCCTCACGGTTGCGCTCCGCATCATCCTCGGGCACGGCCTTCACTTTATGGCTGCCGAATTCCAGCACCACCATCTGGTCGACATTGGTGAGCTGGCCCAGCACGGCGGGGCGGCGCACCGGGTCGTCGACCTCAATCATGAAGGTGCAGACCAGCTCGCTGCCCTTGGGGATCAGCGGCGCATAGGCATGCAGTTCGTCCTTGATCTGCTCCTCGCCGCCCTTTTCGATGAACAGCATTTCGTGGATCTGCCACCACATGGTGGCGAAATTCTCGAAATAGAAGGTGCAGAACGGCCCGACGCCGACGCGGCGGTTCTTCTTGATGGCGACGACCTCGGCGCGCTTGTCTTTGCGCACCGTCACGAATTCTTCCATGGAAAGAATATCGGCGCGGGTAATCGTGGTCTTGAGACTCATGACGCTCTCCTGTGTGGCGGATGCCCCTCCGTCACCGGACGCTCTTTACAGTAAACCGCCAACCTAAATAAGGCCGTAGGCCTTCGCGAAAAGTTCGACCGGATGCTCGGCCCTGGCCGGCAGGGTGAAGCCCTCTTTATCCTTGCCTTCGCGCTCCATGCCCTGGCGGATATGGATCCCGGCCAGCGGGCATTCCGAGGCGATATGCGCCTTGTTTTCCTTCACCGCCGTGCGCATGACCGGCTTGCCGACCTTCATGCCGACTTCGAAGAATTCTTTGCGCACGCCCCAGCTGCCGCCATGGCCGGCGCAGCGTTCGATCACCGCCAGAGAAGACCCCGGCGTCATCTCGGGGATCAGCTTCATCATCTCGGTCGCCTTGGCGCCCATATTCTGCGCCCGCGCATGGCAGGCCAGATGCAGCGTGACGCCGCCGTCCAGCGGTTTGAGCCCCGGCGCAAGGCCATGTTTCTTCGCGATATCGACGATGTATTCGGAAATATCGAAGGTCGCCTGGCTCAGCTTTTTGACCAGAGGGTCATCCGGTAAAATAAGAGGCCATTCGAATTTCAGCATCAGCGCACAGCTCGGCACCAGCGCCACGATGTCGTAGCCCTGGTCGATCAACGGCGAGAAGGCTTCCGCCACCACGCGCGCTTTTTTCGCCACGTCTGCGATATCGCCCTGCTCCAGCCGCGGCATGCCGCAGCAGCCGGGATATTCGACGCGCAGATCGACGCCGTTATGCGCCAGGATCTTCTGCGCGGCGATGCCGATATCGGGATTGTTGTAGTTGCCGAAGCAGGTGGCGTAGATCGCCGCCTTGCGTTTGCCGAAGGCCGGCGCGTCTGCATTGACGGCAGCTGGCTCGCTTTTCGTGCGCGCCACTAAAGTCTTTGCATTGAATTTCGGCAGCTCGGCATCGCGATAGATGTCGGTGACCGCTTCCATGATCGGACGGGTCAGGCCGTTGCCGCGCGCGCTCGCCCAATTGGCGATGGGGGCAACCAGGCCGGCCAGCCTGCCGTTGCGGTCGGTCTGGCTGAGCTGGTCGCCGATCGCATCCTTGTGGCCGTGATGCCGCTCAGCCGCGCGATAGCGCAGCATCAGATGCGGGAAATCGAGATTGAACTCGTGCGGCGGCACATAGGGACACTTGGTCATGTAGCACAGGTCGCAGAGCGTGCAGGCATCTACGATCGGCTTGAAATCTTTCGAGTCCACTTCGTCGAGTTCGCCGGTCGGCGAGGCATCGACCAGATCGAACAGGCGCGGAAATGAGTCGCAGAGATTGAAGCAGCGGCGGCAGCCGTGACAGATATCGAGCACGCGGCGCATTTCGGCGTCGAGCTTTTCGAGATCGTAGAAATCAGGATTGGTCCAATCCAGCGGATGCCGGGTTGGCGCGTCCAGGCTGCCTTCACGCATGGTCGTCCCCTAACGGGTGCTTTTAAACGTGCTGGTCATCCGCGGAGTCCGTCAGGGCAGACAGACTCCGCGGATCGTTTAGGTCACCGGTGCAGGGAACTCAGCCCAGGGTGTCGAGGGCCTTCTGGAAACGGCCGGCATGGCTCTTTTCAGCCTTGGCGAGCGTCTCGAACCATTCAGCGATCTCGTCGAAGCCTTCCTCGCGGGCGGTCTTCGCCATGCCGGGATACATGTCGGTGTATTCGTGGGTCTCGCCGGCAACGGCAGCCTTCAGGTTCGACGCGGTCGGGCCGATCGGCAGATCGGTGGCCGGATCGCCCACTTCAGCCATGAATTCGAGATGGCCATGGGCATGGCCGGTCTCGCCTTCGGCGGTCGAACGGAACACGGCGGCGACGTCGTTGTAGCCTTCCACGTCGGCCTTCTGGGCGAAGTAGAGATAGCGGCGGTTCGCCTGGCTTTCGCCGGCGAAGGCATCCTTCAGATTGCCGTGGGTCTTGGTACCTTTGAGTGCGGCCATAGTGTGGTCCTCCTTGGCTGTCGCTTGCCGTCGCGTCGACCATGGGGGATCGCACGGCGGATCGTCCTGCCCTGACTCCTCAAACTGCTGAATGCGGAGCAGCGGGACAGAGATTCGGAACGCCGGGATTATGGACCCGCCAAGCTGACAGTCAAGGTTGTTTGGAATTATTCTAAATCTGAGAATGGCTCGCAAATACAAGAGCCATGCGGGTTTTCGAGCGCTCAGTCTTCCAGGCGCAGGATCACATCCACACGGGCGATTTTCGCCCCGGCCGGCGCGGCCGGCAGGCGCGACACCGCGACTTCCGCTTCCGGGATGTCGCGCAACTCGCCGCTGCGCTCGTAGTAGAAGTGATGATGCGGCGAGAGATTCGTGTCGAAATAGGCGCGGCCGGCATCCACCGTCACCATGCGCAGCAGCCCGGCGCCGGTGAACTGGTGCAGGCAGTTGTAGACGGTGGCGAGCGACAGCCGCGCACCGCGCTCGGCCGCCTCGGTGAACAGGCTTTCGGCCGTCACATGGCGATGACCCTGGCCGAACAGGATTTCGGCCAGCACCAGCCGCTGCCGCGTCGTGCGCAGCCCGGCGGTCCGGAGCTGCTCGGCGGCAGCCTCGAAACGGGGTTCGATCATCTTTGCCATTGGCTTCGATATATAGCACGGCGCGAAAGAGGGCCACAGGAATGTCATCTGGCCGGATTCTACCTGTATTCACAAATACTTGAGTATCTACCCCGCCAGGTGGCAGTCGGCCGGCGGGAGGACCGCTCGCGCATTTGTAACAAGATGCAACGAAACTGTTGCGACTGGCCGACGGATCACTACATTGTCCCGGAAGGCAAAGGCAGACCCGCCACTTAGCGGAATTCGCCACGGAGGAATTGCGCCGGTTCCCCCCTCTTGCTTGGGGTCGGGCGGCGCCAGAAGGGTTAGGGATTTCGCGCCAGTGGAACAGAAGATCGTGGAACAGAAGAACAGTTACAGCTACGAGGATCTGCTGGCTTGCGCCCATGGCAAGCTGTTCGGCGAGGGCAATGCCCGCCTGCCGCTGCCTCCGATGCTGATGATCGACCGCATCGTGAAAATCGTCAGCGACGGCGGCAAATACGGCAAGGGCGAGATCGAAGCCGAACTCGACATCAAGCCGAATCTCTGGTTCTTCCCCTGCCATTTCGAAAACGACCCGATCATGCCGGGCTGCCTCGGCCTCGATGGCATGTGGCAGCTGGTCGGTTTCTTCCTCGGCTGGACCAAGGCGCCGGGCCGCGGCCGCGCGATCAGCGTCGGCGAAGTGAAATTCTCCGACATGGTGACGCCGGCGGCGAAGAAGATCACCTACAAGATCGATATCAAGAAGCTGCTGCTGCGCAAGTTCGGCATCGCGATCGCCGATGGCACGATGCTGATCGATGGCAAGCCGGCTTATGAATGCAAGGACATGCGCGTCGGCGTCTTTCCCGATGGCCTGGCCCCTGCTGCTGCCTGATCGATCCGCGGCAGCATACTGCAACGTCCTAGCGTTATGATTGTGGCCCGGACACTGGTCCCGGCCCGCGTTTGAGGAGTCTCACGCCCATGCGTCGCGTCGTCGTCACCGGTCTCGGCATCACCTCCTCCATCGGCAACACTGTCGAGGATGTGGCGGACAGCCTGAAAGCCGGCCGCTCCGGCATCGTCTTTGCCGAGGAATACGCCAGGCTCGGTTTCCGCAGCCAGGTGCATGGCACGGTGAAGATCGATCTCGAAGCCGCGGTCGACCGCCGCCAGAAGCGTTTCATGGGCGATGGCGCGGCCTATGCCTATCTCGCCATGGAACAGGCCATCGCCGACAGCGGCCTGGAAAGCAGCGACGTCATCAACACGCGCACCGGGCTGATCGTCGGTTCGGGCGGCCCCAGCACGCGCAACCTGGTGCAGGCCGCCGATATCACCCGCGAAAAAGGCGGCCCGAAGAAGATCGGCCCCTTCATGGTGCCGCGCGCCATGTCGAGCACCTGTTCGGCCGTGCTGAGCACCGCCTTCAAGATCAAGGGCGTGAACTATTCGATCAGCTCCGCCTGCTCGACCTCGGCGCATTGCATCGGCAACGCCGCCGAACTGATCCAGCTCGGCAAGCAGGACATCATCTTCGCCGGCGGCGGCGAGGAACTGGACTGGACGCTGAGCTGCCTGTTCGACGCCATGCCGGCGATGTCGTCGTCGTATAACGCCACACCCGACAAGGCGAGCCGCGCCTATGACAAGGATCGCGACGGTTTCGTGATCGCCGGCGGCGGCGGCATCGTCGTGGTGGAAGAACTGGAACATGCCAAGGCGCGCGGCGCCAAGATCTATGCCGAACTGGTCGGCTATGGCGCGACCTCGGACGGCGCCGACATGGTGGCGCCGTCGGGCGAAGGCGCCGTGCGCTGCATGCAGCTGGCGCTGAACGAAGCCGGCGGCCACGGTCACAACGCGCCGATCGATTATATCAACACGCATGGCACATCTACTCCGGCCGGCGATATCACCGAACTGAAGGCGATCCGCGAAGTGTTCGGCGACAAGGTGCCGGCGATCAGCTCGACCAAGTCGCTGACCGGCCACTCGCTGGGCGCGGCCGGCGTGCAGGAATCGATCTATTCGATCCTGATGATGCGCGACAACTTCATTGCCGCCTCCGCCAATATCGAAAACCTCGATCCCGGCGCGGAAGGCTTCGATATCGTGCGGACCCGCCGCGACAACGTGACGCTGAACCGCGTGATGTCGAATTCCTTCGGCTTCGGCGGCACCAACGCCTCGCTGATCTTCCAGCGCTACGCTGCCTGACCCCACCGGCCTTTGCCAGATAAAGAACGATAAAGACATGACCGATACGCGCGCATTGATGAGCGGCAAGCGCGGCCTCATCATGGGAGTTGCCAACGACCACTCGATCGCCTGGGGCATCGCCTCGATGCTGCACCAGCATGGCGCCGAGCTGGCCTTCACCTACCAGGGCGAGGCCTT
>NZ_PEKV01000010.1:23778-51971 GCF_002796975.1 Ferrovibrio sp.
ATCGATTTCGTGGTGCATGCCATCGCCTATTCCGACAAGGAAGAGCTGAAGGGCCGCTACTTCAACACCACGCGCGGCAACTTCAGCCGCTCGATGCTGATCAGCTGCTATTCCTTCACCGAAGTGGCGCGGCTGGCGCAGCCTTATATGAGCCAGGGCGGGTCGCTGATCACCCTGACCTATGAAGGCAGCACGCGCGTGATGCCGAACTACAACGTGATGGGCGTCGCCAAGGCCGCGCTGGAAGCCAGCGTGCGCTACCTCGCCGTCGATCTCGGCCCACAGAAGATCCGCGTCAACGCCGTGTCGCCCGGCCCGATGCGCACCCTGGCCGGCTCGGCCATCGGCTCGGCCCGCGCCACCTTCAAATTCACCGCCCAGCACAGCCCGCTGCGTCGCAATGCTTCGCTGGAGGAAGTCGGCGGCTGCGCGCTGTTCCTGCTGTCCGACCTCGGTGCCGGCGTCACCGGCGAGATCATCCATGTGGATTCCGGCTTCCATGCGCTCGGCATGCCCAACCCGGCCGATCTGCAGAACGGCAACGGCAACGAAGGCTGATGTAGCCGTACAATTCTGCGCTTAATGCTGAAGGCCCGGACGGCTATGCTGCCCGGGCCTTTTCTTTTGCACGGTGCCTTCATGCTGAACCTGTTCTATGCCGCGCATACCTGTGCGCTGGCCTCGCATATCGCGCTGGAAGAAGCCGGCGCCGTGTACACCACGACGCGGATCCGCTTTGCCGACAACGACCAGCGCAAGCCGGCCTATCTGGCGATCAATCCCAAGGGCCGCGTGCCGGCCCTGGTGACCGAACGCGGCGTGCTGACCGAGACGCCGGCCATGCTGGCCTATATCGCGCAACTGTATCCGCAGGCGAAGCTGGCACCGCTGGATGATGCCTTTGCCTTTGCACAGGCGCAGGCCTTCAACAGCTATCTGTGCTTCACCGTGCATATCTCGCATGCGCATCGCATGCGCGGCACTCGCTGGGTCGAGGCCGACGACACGCATGCGATCCAGGCGATGCAGAAGAAGGTGCCGCAGGGCGTGTATGAAGGCTTCGCGCTGGTCGAGCAGCATATGCTGGCCGGGCCCTGGGTGCTGGGCGAGACTTACAGCATTTGCGACGCCTATCTCTTCACGCTGGCGCAATGGCTGGAAGCCGATGGCGTCGATCCTGCCCGCCTGCCGCGCGTGGCCGAGCATCGCCGCCGCGTCGGCGAGCGTCCAGCCGTGCAGCGTGCGCTTGCCGTCGAACTGGCCGACTAGGTTTCATTTTAGAACACCGCTCGCTTCGCTGCGGCAGGCGGCCAGCGGATCGGCTATAGAACTGGTCCGAACGGAGGACCGACATGGCCGACAGCACACTTTATTACCTGGACGATCTCAGAGTCGGCCAGCGCTTTGCCAGCAAGACCTCGGTGACAGTGACCGAGGAACGCATCAAAAGCTTCGCCACTGAATTCGATCCGCAGCCCTTTCATCTCGATCATGAGGCGGCGAAGCCGAGCCTGTTCGGCGGCCTGGCGGCCAGCGGCTGGCATACGGCGGCGATCACCATGAAGCTGGTGACCGACGGCGGCATGCCGATTGCCGGCGGCATCATCGGCGCCAGCGGCGAACTGGCCTGGCCGCGTCCGACCCGGCCGGGCGATGTGCTGCGCATGGAATCCGAAGTGCAGGAGATCGTGCCGTCGAAGTCGCGGCCGGACCGCGGCATGATCACCATGCGCATCGAGACCAAGAACCAGAATAACGAGCTGGTTCAGGTCTTCACCGTGAAGATGGTGGTGCCGCGCAAGGCGGCACCGTAACTGCAACTACGCCTTAGCCTTCACCTTCTGGCGGAAGGCATGCAGCAGCGGCTCGGTATAGCCGTTCGGCTGTTCGATGCCTTCAAACACCAGCGCGCGCGCCGCCTGATAGGCCAGGCTGTCGGGATTGGTCGCCATCGGCCGATACAGCGGATCGCCGGCATTCTGCGCGTCCACCTTGGCGGCCATGCGTTTGAAGGCGGCTTCCGCCTGTTCCTTCGTGCAGATGCCATGCAGCAGCCAGTTGGCCATATGCTGCGACGAGATGCGCAGGGTCGCGCGATCTTCCATCAGGCCGATGTCATGGATATCCGGCACCTTGGAACAGCCGACGCCCTGATCGACCCAGCGCACGACATAGCCGAGGATGCCCTGCGCGTTGTTGTCGAGTTCGTCCTTCACATCCTGCTCGGAGAAATTCTGGCCAACGCTGAGCGGAATGCTGAGCAGCGCGTCGAGCGGCGGCAGCGGCTGTTTTGCCACCTCGCCCTGCCGGCCGAACACATCGACCGCATGATAATGCGTGGCATGCAGGGTCGCCGCCGTCGGGCTCGGCACCCAGGCAGTGTTGGCGCCGGTTTTCGGATGGCCTATTTTCTGTTCCAGCATATCGGCCATGCGGTCGGGTGCCGCCCACATGCCCTTGCCGATCTGCGCCTTGCCGGACAGGCCGCAGGCGAGACCAATGGCGACATTGCGTTCTTCGTAAGCCTTGATCCAGTTCGAGGCCTTCATCTCGGCCTTGCGCACCATCGGACCGGCCTGCATCGAGGTATGCATCTCGTCGCCGGTACGGTCGAGGAAGCCGGTATTGATGAAGATGATGCGATGCTTCACAGCCTCGATACAGGCGGCAAGATTGGCCGAGGTGCGGCGTTCCTCGTCCATCACGCCAACCTTGATCGTGTGGCGCGCCAGACCGAACAGGTCTTCCACCGCATCAAACAGGCGGTTGGTGAAGCCGGCTTCTTCCGGCCCGTGCATCTTCGGCTTGACGATATAGACCGAGCCGGCGCGGCTGTTGGTGTATCTGCCCTTCTTCTGCAGGTCGTGCATCGCGATCAGGCTGGTGACGATGGCATCCAGGATACCTTCCGGCGCCTCATCGCCATCGGCCAGCCGGATCGCCGGGTTGGTCATCAGATGGCCGACATTGCGCACCAGCAGCACCGAACGGCCGGCGAGCGTCAGCTTGCCGCCTTTCGCCGCCGTGTATTCGCGGTCAGGCTCCAGGGCGCGCGTCATCGTCCTGCCGCCCTTGTCGAAGGTGGCCTCCAGATCGCCCTGCATCAGGCCGAGCCAGTTGGCATAGGCCTCGACCTTGTCTTCGGCATCCACCGCAGCGATCGAGTCTTCCAGATCGACAATGGTGGTGAGTGCGGATTCGAGGATCACATCGGCCAGACCAGCCGCATCGTCCTTGCCGATCGGATGCGCGCGGTCGATCACCAGCTCGATATGCAGGCCGTGATGCTTGAGCAGCACTGCCGAAGGCGTGGCGGCATCGCCGCGATAGCCGACAAAGGCGGCGGCATCTTTCAATGCCGGCGACAGCACGCCGTCCTTCACCGACCAGCCCTTCACATCGGCATGGCTGCCGCTGCTGAGCGGCACGGCTGAATCGAGGAAGGCCTTGGCCTTGGCAATGACTTTCGCACCGCGCGCCGGATCGTAGCCCTTCTTCTCGCCCGGATCGTGCGGGATCGCGTCGGTGCCGTAATAGGCATCATACAGGCTGCCCCAGCGCGCATTGGCGGCATTGAGCAGGAAGCGCGCATTCAGCACCGGCACGACAAGCTGCGGCCCGGCCATGCGCGCCAGTTCGTCATCCACGTTGGTGCTGTCGATCTTGAACGGCGCCGGCTCGGCCACGAGATAGCCGATCTCCTTCAGGAAAGCCTGATAGGCGGCGGCATCCTGCGGCTGGCCTTTGCGCTGCGCATGCCAGGCGTCAATTTTAGCCTGAAGATCGTCGCGCTTTTTCAGCAGCGCGCGGTTCTCGGGCGCGAATTTCGCGAAGATCGCCGCCACGCCCGGCCAGAATGTCTCCGCCTTCAGGCCGGTGCCCGGCAGGGCCTTCTGTTCGATGAAGCTGGCAAGTTCTGCGGCAACGGTCAGCCCGGCGCGATCGACTGTCTTGGTCATGGGATTTCCTAAAGCGTTTCCTGAATGACGGACACTGTACTCCGCCCGGCATTCATTCTGTAGACGAAAAGAATTGAATGCAGTCGTTCCTTATGGGAAATAATAAGGATGGCCGGGAAAATCCATGGATAGGGAATACGAGCTGTATGCCCGGGTGATCGAGACCGGCAGCCTGGCCGCCGCCGGGCGCAGCCTGAACCTGTCGCCGGCCATGGTCTCGAAGCGGATCGCGGCGCTGGAAGAGCGGCTCGGGGCGCGGTTGCTGCACCGGACCACGCGCAAACTGGCCACCACCGAAGCGGGGCAGCGTTTCTATGAACGCGTCAGCGAGATTCTCGCGGCCTCGCGCGAAGCCGAAAACCTGGTGACGGGCGCGGCGGGAGAACCTTCGGGAAAGCTGCGGCTGACCGCGCCGACCTCGTTCGGTCGCCTGCATGTGGCGCCGCATCTGAAAGCGTTTCTGGATCGCTGGCCGCGGCTGGAGATCGAGCTGGATCTGTCGGATGGCTATGTCGACCTGCTGGGCGAACGCATCGACCTGGCGATCCGCATCGCACCCGGCGTCGAGGCCGGCCTGACCGGGCATCGGCTGGCACCCAACCGCCGCCTGCTCTGCGCCAGCCCGGCCTATCTGCAGCAGCATGGCGCGCCGGCGCGATGGCAGGACCTGCGCCGCCACCGCCTGCTCGCCGCCGAGGGCCAGCTGCCCTGGCGCCTGCAGGGCAAGGGCGGACAGATCGTCACCGTGCCGGGCGACAGCGCGGTGCGCACCAACTCCAGCGAAGTGGTGCGCGAACTGGCGATTGCCGGCCTGGGGATTGCGCTGCGTTCGACCTGGGATATCGGCAATGAGTTGCGCAGCGGCGTGCTGAAAACCGTGCTGCCCGATCACCCGGGCGCGACGGATGTGAGCATTTTCGCCGTGCATCCCGTCACCAATTTCGTGCCGGCCGGCGTGCGCGCCTTCATCGACCATCTGCGCGCAATCTATGGCGACGCGCCCAGCTGGGATCGCGCACTTAAACTTTAGCGCTGTCGCTTACGCGACAAGGCGGAACGCGCCGGCCGCGTGATCCCACTCGACCAGCCATGCGCCATGCACGGCGCCGCCGTCGCAGGCTTCGAGCGCGATCTGCCAGCAGGGCCGGAAACCGTCGCTCTGCGCCGCCTGCACCGACCAGCGCGTTGCGGCCAGCGAGGGCTGCGGGCGATCCTGGCGCACCAGAAAGGCGAAGGCGTTGCGACGCGCGGCGGCATCCTGCAAGCGCAGGGCCACATCGCTGTCGGCCTGTTCGATCTCGGCCACCACCGCGCCATAGCCGAGCGGGCCCATCGCCTGTTCAGCCGCCGAGCAGCGATCCGAGACGCGCGGCGTGCTGACCACGGTGAGACGGCGGTGATCGAGGCCGAGCTGGCCCAGTGTCGGCGCATGCAGGCTGCCGCCGGCGGTGACCCAGAGGATCGCCGACTGGCGACGGTCGCGCCCGAGTAATGCCGCGAGGAAGCCGCTGACTGCCGCCTGCTCGCCGATGATCTCGTGCAGCGCGCCGCGGGCGAAGCCGTCGGTCAGCGCGTCGATCTGCGGAATGCCGAAGGTGAGCGCCGAGGAGCCGAGGCCGAAGGAGCGGCGCAGGGCGGCCAGGCCACGCCGCGAAGAGGGCGCAATGTAAGACGCGGTGCGGGGCTGGACGGCGGGAAGCGGGGCAAAACGCGGCATCGACGGGCTCCTTGGATGTGACCCGTATGTTCTACCTTCGATCTTATCAGTACGCTATATGTTCTTATTCCTAGGGCACTGACTCATATTTCGTGGGAAAATCATCGATTTCATCACGCAGAGGCGGTGGTGTAAGCCCTCTTCGTCGTTCCCGCGAAAGCGGGAACCCAGTCTGACTGCCGGTTCTGGATCCCCGCTTTCGCGGGGATGACGGCTGTGGTGTCAGAACGGGGCCGATAGGTTTCTTGATACCAGGTCAAAATATGCTATAATTCCTATCTTATAAGAACTTCTGTTCGCATGCCTGAATATGCAGGCGATGCGTTTCGCGCAGAACGACCGCTGCTGTTGGACATCGTGGATCTGGAAATCAACGGCTTGGCACAGAAGGCCAATGACTTAGGCGGGTTTGAACTGGCTCAAACTGGCTCTAATTGGCCGAAACTGGCTTTAACTGGCCAAAACTGGCTCTAACTGGACGGAACTGGGCTCTAACTGGCTCCCGAACGGGACGGAACAGGCCTTAACCGGCGCCGCTCAGGCCGCCCGGCTCATGCAGCTTGGGCCCGCCGGTCCGTCCGCGCCAGCCGGGCCAGCAGGTAATCCACTTCGGCCTTCGCCTTGGCGCTGAGCCCGGCGCCCGGCTTGCGCTGCGCGTCGCTGGCGAGAATCCCGCGCTTCATCAGCGTGTATTTGCGCACCGCCAGCCCGACGCCCTGCTGCTGTTCGTAGCGCAGCAGCGGCAGATGCGCGTCGAACAGGTCATGCGCCGCATCGCGCTGGCCGGCTTTCTGGAACCGCACGACATCGACCAGCATTTCCGGGAAGGCATAGCCGGTCATCGCACCGTCGGCGCCGCGCTCCATCTCGAAATCGAGGAACAGCCCGCCGTTGCCGGTGAGAATGGAAATCTCGCGCATCGAACCTTCGGCCTGGAAGCCGCGCAGCGCGCTGATCTTTTCCAGCCCCGGCCAGTCCTCGTGTTTCAGCATCACGCAGGAGGCATGGTCCTGCACGATCTGGCGAATGACTTTGGGCGTCATCTGTACGCTCAGGGTCAGCGGATAATCCTGGATGACGAAGGGAATGTCGTCGCCGATGGCCTCAATGGCCTGGCGGTAATAGCCGGTGATCTGATCGTCGGTGCGCAGGCTCGGCACCGGCGCGATCATCACGCCGGCGGCGCCGCGATCCATGCTGGCGCGCGCCAGCGAGCGCATCGCGGCAAAGCCCGGCGCCGAGACACCGACGATCACCGGCAGGGTTTTCATGCCCTTGATGAAACGCGTGGCGATGGCGAGCGACTCTTCCGGCTCCAGCTTGGGCGCCTCGCCCATGATGCCGAGCACCGTCACACCGGCGGAGCCCGCCGCCAGATAGGTCTCGATCAGCTTGTCCGTCGAGGCCTCGTCGATGCGGCCATCGGGATGGAAGGCGGTGGGCGCAATCGGAAACACGCCGGCGGCAGTGTGATCGAGACGCATGCTGTTCTCCCCTGGGTTTGGGATCAGTCTGCCATCGCGCGCGGGTGATGGGAACAGAAACCGCTACAGCGTCAGGCTGAGCTGCGGCTGGCCTGCATCATCCTCGGGCGCATCCTCGGCCTCCTCACCCAGCGACGATAATGTGACACCGAGCAGGCGGATGCCTTTCAGCACCGGGAACAGCGGCTGCATCAGGGTTTCCACCACCTGCGCGATCTCGGCCTCCGACGCCACCGGCTGCGAGAGCGTGCGGCTGCGGGTGATGATCTGGAAATCGGAGAACTTCACCTTCAGCGTGACGGTGCGGCCGCGGATGCCGGACTTTTCGCAATAGCGCCAGACCTTGGCGATGATCGGCTGCAGTTCAAGCTCGGCCTCACCGCTGTTGAACAGATCTTCCGAGAAGGTGTTTTCCGCGCCGACCGATTTGCGGATGCGGTCCGGCCGCACCTGACGATGATCGATGCCGCGCGAGATCCAGTAGTAATACGTGCCCGACTTGCCGAAAGTCTGCTGCAGGAAAGGAAGTGTCTGCGCCCGCAGGTCGCGCCCGGTCTCGATGCCGAGGCGATTCATCTTCGCCGAGGTCGCCGGCCCGATGCCGTGGAAACGCCCGACGGCGAGGTCTTCGACGAATGCCGCGCCCATCTTCGGCGTGATGACGAACAACCCGTCGGGCTTGTTCTGGTCAGACGCCAGCTTGGCGAGGAACTTGTTGTAGGACACGCCGGCCGAGGCGGTCAGTTGCGTCACGGTTTTGATCTTCGCGCGGATCTCCTCGGCAATCTGCGTGGCCGACTCGATGCCTTTCAGGTTTTCGGTGACATCGAGATAGGCCTCGTCGAGCGACAGCGGTTCGATCAGCGGCGTGTACTCGGCGAAGATCTCGCGGATCTGCTGCGACACCTGGCGATACACGTCGAAGCGATGCCGCACGAAAATCAGCTCGGGGCATTTGCGTTTCGCCGTCACCGAGGGCATCGCCGAGCGCACGCCGAATTTGCGCGCCTCGTAACTGGCCGCCGCCACCACGCCGCGCGCGGCCGAACCGCCCACCGCCACCGGCTTGCCGCGCAGTTCGGGATGGTCGCGCTGCTCGACCGAGGCGTAGAAGGCATCCATGTCGACATGGATGATCTTGCGCACGCGCGCCGTCTCGACAGCTGGCGCGGCAGCGGCTTCGGTCGGACCCTGTTCGGCAGCGTCGGTCATCTGTCCTATGGATAGCCGCTTTGTCGCGACCGGTCATCCGTCGTGACTCGCTACCATCTCGCGTGCTGCCCAAAGGTGTCAGTAGCGATGCGACAATTTTACCCATCGCAAGCGCGGCGGCGCGGAGAGATGATTATGCGCCGGTTATGCAGACGCCTCCGGCAGAAGGATGTGTGTCATGGCCCAGATTATCCCGCTCCACCGCGCTTCGGCGCCCAGTCCCTGCGACAGCTGCACGGCGCGCAGCCTGACGATCTGTGCCGGACTGTCAGCCGCGGACCAGACGAAGATGGCGGCGCATGTCGCCACCGTCACCTTGCAGCCGGGCCAGATGCTGTTCAGCGAAGGCGACAGCGCCGATCACGTCTACAACATCACCAGCGGCAGCATGTCGGTCGCCAAGTCGATGCCCGACGGACGCCGCCAGATCGCCGGCTTTCTCGGCGCCGGCGATTTTCTCGGCGTCAGCACCAGGGCGGAATACAAGGTCAGCGCCGAAGCCCTGACCGAGACGCATCTCTGCCGCTTCCCGCGGCCGGCCTTCGCGCGGCTGCTGGAGGAGGTGTCCTGCCTGGAACGGCGCCTGCTGGCGGTGGCGGAAAACGAGGTCGCCGCAGCGCAGGAACAGATTCTGCTGCTCGGCCGCAAGACGGCGATGGAGCGCATCGCCTCCTTCCTGCTGCTGCAGGCGGCGCGCATGAAGGCGCGCGGCGTGACCGACAATCCCGTGCTGCTGCCGATGACACGCGCCGAGGTCGGCGACTATCTCGGCCTCACCATCGAGACGGTCAGCCGCTGCTTCACCCGGCTGCGCAAGCTCGACGTGATCGGCCTGCCCGCGCCCGACCGGGTGCAGATCCGGCAGGTCGAACAGCTGCGCACCCTGTCGGAAGCCGCCTGACGCGCCATCCGGACCTGCAGCCTCAGTTCGACAACAGCACCGGCACCGTCATGCTGTCCAGCAGCGTGGCGGTAACACCGCCGAACACCGTTTCGCGCAGACGGCTGTGGCCATAGGCGCCCATGACCAGCAGATCGGCATTGCCATCGGCCAGTGCCGACAGCAGCACATCGCCAACAGCCATGTCGCCGGCCGTGGTATGTCTTACCTTGGCGACGATGCCGGAATGGGCCAGATGTCTCGCCAGCGCCTTGGCACTTTCGGTCTGGGCGGCGTCGGGATCGATGCACAGGATGATCACGCTCTTTGCCGTCTTCAGCAGCGGCAGCGCATCGTGTACCGCGCGCGCCGCCTCGCGCGATCCATTCCAGGCCACCATGACCGTGCTGCCGGCCTGCGGGTAATGGCCGATATAAGGCACGACCAGCACCGGTCGGCCAAGCGCGAGTGCGAGATCGGCCGGTAATGCATCGAGGCCGGCATTGACCGTGCGGTCCCGGTCGGGGTCGGACTGGCCGACCACGACGATGTCGCAGGTCGTGCCCAGCTGGCGCAGCGCTGCGATGGGCGATTGTTCAGTGACGGCCCAGTCGGCGGCAACACCGGCGGACCGTGCGTCCTGTTCGAACTGGTTCCGAACCTTTTCCGCTTCCTCGCGTGCTTCCTCGATCTGCTGGTCGATGACGCTCGGCGGAACATATTCGCTCATATAGTAGAGCTGGCTGGGAAACGGCAACGTATAGATCGCCTGCAGCCGGGCATCGAAGCGTTTGGCCAGTGCCAGTGCAGTGGCGGCCTTTTCCCTCGATCGCTTGTCGGCGGTCAGATGCAGCAGGATATCGCAATAGCGCATGGGTCATGACTCCTTGTCGATGGGGAGCATCATGGGACCGGCCGCACGCGTCGGCATTGAGCCATGTCAACGGCGGCAGCGCTGCAATCCGCGTCCGGTTGATATCGATCAAGGCCGCAATGGCCGCGACGCGCTTGTATGGCGCCATCGCTCATATGGCGCCATCACTCAACGGGGTATACATGTCGCTGTTCCGCATTCGCCTCGAACTTGCCCGCGAGAAGGATCATCCCGAGGGCAGCACACAGCACGGCTACGAAATCATCGCCCCGCTGAAAGCCGATGGCCATCTCGATGCAGCCGAGTGGAAGTCGCGGCGGGATATCTGCACGGCGCGCCGCTTCTGGTCCGGAGAAGCTGACCAGCATGGCGAACTGGTCCGGACGCGCGGCGGCCAGTGGGCCCTGTCCTACGATCCGGCAACCGATGAGGACGATGAGTCGCTGTTCCGCATGGACAGCCACCTGATCCGGCAGGGCGAATATGTCTCGCTGCGCGGACCGGCCGGCCAGCGCCACACCTTCCGCATTGCCGCCGTTTCTGCCGCCTGATCGCCAGAAAGGAAATCCGATATGGCCTACAGAGATATCCTGGTCTATGCCGACGCGATGCCGGCAGCCGCGCCACGGCTGGATGCCGCCGCGCAACTGGCGAAAGCACAGGACGCGCATCTCGTCGCCCTGCATGTCGATGTCATCCCCTTCACGCCGGTCGACGTGATGGGCACCGGCGTGACGAAGAAACTGGTCGCATGGCAGATGAGCATCCGCAAGGAACGCACCGAGGCAGCGCGGCAAGCCGTGCAGGCTGCCGAGCGGCGTCAGGACGTTGCCTTCGAATGGCGCAAGGTGGAAGGCCGCATCGACGAAGCGCTGATCGACCAGGGCCGGTATGCCGACCTGATCGTGCTGTCGCAGGACAATCGCGTGACCGACCTTGAAGCGCCCATAGGGCCGACGGCCGGCAATATTCTTATGGCTGCGGGGCGGCCGGTTCTGGTGATGCCGAAGGAGTATAAGGGCACGAGCATCGGCCGGCGCGTTCTGGTGGCCTGGAAGCCGTCGGCGGAAGCGACGCGCGCGGTGCACGATGCGCTGCCCCTGCTGCAGCAGGCCGAGGCCGTCACTGTCATGCGGGTCAATCCCGATCCGGAAGAGCCGGCGCACAATCCGGGCGCCGACCTCGCCACGCATCTGGCCCGTCATGGCGTGAATGTGACGGTGACGCCCGTGCTGGCGCCAGACACTGCCGCCGGCACCGCCATCCTGGATCAGGCCCGCGCCATGCAGGCCGATCTGATCGTGATGGGCGCTTACGGCCATTCGCGGCTGCGCGAACTGGTCTTCGGCGGCGCGACGCGGCAGATGCTGCAGGCCCCGCCGGTGCCGGTGCTGATGTCGCGCTAACGCCAAAGACTGGCGACAGACCGCGCCCCGGTCCATAACACCGGGATGAGCAGCACGCCTTCTGCAAAACAGGTTGCCGTGATCGGCGGCGGCCCGGCCGGGCTGATCGCGGCCGAAGCGATGGCGCAGGCCGGCCTGCGCGTGCAGGTATTCGAGCGCATGCCGAGCCCGGCCCGCAAGCTGCTGATGGCCGGACGCGGCGGGCTGAACATCACGCATTCCGAACCGCTGGAACGGTTTCGCGCGCGCTACGGCGAGGCCGCCGGCTGGCTGGCGCCGTATCTGGATGCCTTTCCGCCCTCCGCACTGATCGCGTGGTGCGCGCAGCTCGGTCAGGAGACCTTCATCGGCAGCAGCGGCCGTGTCTTTCCGAAAACAATGAAGGCGAGTCCGCTGCTGCGCGCCTGGCTCAACCGCCTCGACGGCCTTGGTGTACGCATGTCGCTGCGCAGCGAGTGGCGCGGCTGGGCAGCGGAAGACGGCGCGCTGGTCTTTGCCAACGGCAACACGTTCAAAGCCGATGCCACCGTGCTGGCGCTGGGTGGCGCCTCCTGGCCACGGCTCGGCGCAGATGGCGGCTGGACTGCCTTGCTGCCGGATATCAAGATCGCGCCGCTGCAGCCCGCCAATTGCGGCTTCCGCATCGGCTGGTCCGAGATTTTCCGCAGGCAGCATGCCGGTGCGCCGCTGAAGCGCATCGCGCTGCAGTTCAACGGCGAGAGTTTGCGCGGCGAAGCGGTGATCACCTCGGAGGGCATCGAAGGCGGCGCGATCTATGCGCTGTCGGCACGCCTGCGCGAAGCGATTGCGCGCGACGGCGAAGCCAACGTGTTTGTCGACCTGCGCCCTGACATGACGCTGGACGAACTGTCGGAAAAACTCGACGGCCCGCGCCGCGGCGCCACCTTGAGCAACTTCCTGCGCAAGAGCGCCAGCCTGCCGCCGGTCGGCATCGGCCTGGTGCAGGAGGCGCTGCACAGCGGTGCGGACGGGAGCAGGCTGGCGGCCCTGGTGAAGGCCGTGCCGCTGCGGCTGACCGCGCCGTTCACGCTGGCGCGGGCGATCTCGACGGCGGGCGGCATCGCGCGGACCGAACTGGATGAGCATCTGATGCTGCGCCGGCGGCCGGGCGTCTTCGTCGCCGGCGAGATGCTGGACTGGGAGGCCCCCACCGGCGGCTATCTGCTGCAGGCCTGTTTTGCCACCGGTCTGGCGGCCGGGCGCGGCGCGATCGGCTGGCTTTCCGCCAACTAAATACCATTAAGTCAGTGGCTTAACATAAAGCCTCAGATATCGGTTGACGCTAGTATATTAGTATTTTAATGCTCGGGGCGACGGGCAAAGACCCGCCTTGGGAGGAAAAGATTTGAGCCGGATCGGACAAGCCGTCAGGCCCGCCAGCGACGTGCCGCCGCAGCCCCTGCTGCGCGAGCGCTGGCAGGGCCATGTCGACGGCAGGCCGGTCGATCTGTTCACGATTTCCAATGCGGCCGGCATGACAGTGCGCGCCACCAACTGGGGCGCCAAGATCATGCAGATCCTGGTGCCCGACCGGCATGGCCGCTTCGGCGATGTGGCGCTGGGCTATGACAGCCTGGCCGATGCCCAGGCCGGACACTCCTCGATGGGCGCCTTTATCGGGCGTTACGCCAACCGCATCGCCGGCGCGCGTTTCGAACTGGATGGCCAGAGCTATCAGCTCAGCCGCAACGAGGGCGAGAACCACCTGCATGGCGGAACGCACGGCAGCCGCTACCGGGTCTTCGAGGCCGAACAGCCCGATGCCGCCACGCTCCGCCTGCGCTATCGCTATGCCGATGGCGAAGAGGGCTATCCCGGCAATCTCGACTCGGACGTCGAATATCATGTCAGCGACGCCAACGAGCTGGCGATCAGCTACAGCGCCGTCACCGACCGCGCCACGGTGGTGAATTTCACCAGCCACGTCTTTTTCAACCTGCGCGGCGAAGAGGGCGGCGACATCCTCGACCACCGCCTGACCATCCATGCCGACGCGATCACGCCGGTGAATGCCGCGATGCTGCCGACCGGCGAGATTCGCCCCGTGCGCGGCACGGCTTTCGACTTCACCCTGCCGATGAATATCGGCGCGCGCATCGACGAGGATGATACGCAGCTGGTGCAGGCCGACGGCTATGACGTGAATTACGTGCTGAACCGGCACGCCGGCGAAGGCCTGGTGCGCGCCGCCCGCGTGATCGAGCCGCAGAGCGGCCGGCTGATGGAAGTCTTCACCACCGAACCCGGCCTGCAGTTCTTCTCCGGCAACAAGCTGACCGGTGCGGTACCGCGCGACCGTGGCAAGAACGGCCGGCTCTATGGCCGGCGGCACGGCTTCTGCCTGGAGCCGCAGCATTTCCCGGACTCGCCCAACCATCCGCAGTTCCCCAGCACCGTGCTGCGGCCGGGCCAGCGCTATACCGGCCGCATCGTCTACCGCTTTTCCGTCGACCGGACTGCTACGGACGGAACCGGCGCATGAGCCAGATCCGCGCCCAGACCGCCGCGATGCAGGTGCACGATCAGCTGCGGCACGAAATCGTCACCGCCCAGCTGGCGCCGCGCGCGCCGCTGTCGGAACAGGACCTGACGGCGCGTTTCGGCGTCTCGCGCACGCCGATCCGCGAGGCCCTGCTGAAGCTGGCCGAGGAAGGCCTGGTCGACATCTATCCGCAGCATGGCTCTTTCGTGGCGCCGATCCGGCTCACCGATGTCTACGACGCGCAGTTCGTGCGCGAGTCGCTGGAATGTTCGGCGATTGCACTGGCGGCGGAGAAGATCGATGCCGAACAGTCGCGCCAGCTGCGGGCCGTGCTGGACCGCCAGAGCGCCTTCCACAAGGTGGAAGACAACGACCATTTCTTCGATGCCGACGAGGAAATGCACGCCACGCTGATGGCCATTGCCGGCCATGCCCAGGTCTGGCGCCAGGTGCAGAGCGCCAAGGCGCAGATGGACCGCGTGCGCCATCTCACCATGCGCCGGCCGCTGAAGCGCAATGCCGTGCTGACCGAACATGAAGCGATCATCGACCGCGTGCTGAACCGCGACGCGCCCGGCGCGGTGGAAGCATTGCGCGCCCATCTGCGCGGCGTGTTTCAGTCGGTGCAGGTGCTGGTTGCCGAGAACGAAGCCTATTTCGCCACCGAGTCCGATGCCGTGCCGCCACAACGCGGACGCGCCGGCCTGCGGCGCTGAAGGAGTTTCTGTCTGAATTTGTAGCGTTCCGTTCGTCACAATCCTTGGGAGGAAACAACAATGAGTGAATTCCAGTTCACCCGCCGCGGCCTGCTCGGCAGCGCTGTCGGCCTCGCCGCTGCCGGTCTTGCGCCGGACCTGCTTGCTGCCACGCCTGCCCTGCCGAAATCGCCGGTCGCGCTGAATGTGGTCGACGTCGCCGGCAATCTGGCACTGACCCAGAAGGCGATCGAGACCTATCGCAACAACAACCCGAAGCTGCTCTCGCGCGTCACCTTCACCAAGGCGCCGGCACCGGAACTGCCCGGCAAGATCAAGGCGCAGCAGGCCGCCAAGCGCGTCGATATCGACATCGTGCTGACCGGTATCGATGCGCTGTCGGCCGGCGTGGAGCAGAAGCTGTGGCAGCCGATCCTGCCTGATTTCTCCGACAAGCTGCCCAAGCTGGACGACATCTATCTCTCCGGTGCCAAGCAGATGCAGGCGCTGGCCTCCAACCAGGGCGTCTGCGTGGTGTTCTGCCAAGCCGGCCCGCTGCTGGAATACATGCCCGACCGCGTGAAGACGGTGCCGAAGACCGCCGCCGAACTGCTGGCCTGGGCCAAGGCCAATCCGAACCGCTTCATGTATGCCCGTCCGGCCAATTCGGGACCGGGCCGCGTGTTCATGATGGGCCTGCCCTATGTGCTGGGCGACAAGGATCCGAAGGATCCGAAGAACGGCTGGGACAAGACCTGGGCCTATCTGAAGGAACTCGGCCAGCACATCGAGTATTACCCGTCCGGCACCGGCCCGACCATGAAGGCGCTGGGCGATGGCTCGCGCGACATGATCCCGACCCAGATGGGCTGGGACATCAATCCGCGCGCGCTCGGCGTGGTGCCGAAGGAAGCCAGGGTGCAGGCGCTGCAGGGCTTCCACTGGATTCTCGATGCGCATTACCTCTGCGTTCCGAAGGGCGTGTCCGCCGAGAAGCAGGCGGTGATCGTCGACCTGCTGGCCTATCTGCTGAGCAAGCCGGCACAGGCCACCACCTACGACGATGGCTATTTCTATCCCGGCCCGGCGGTGAAGGATGTGCCGCTCTCCATGGCGCCGGCGGAAAGCCAGAAGGTGATCGCGGAATTCGGCCGGCCGGAATATGCCAAGCTGATCGCCGATACGCCGCAGGAACTGCCGCTGCTGCCTGAACAACTGGTCTATGCCTTTGCGCGCTGGGACCAGGAAGTCGGCGCCGCCAAGACGAAATAAGTTTGAAGGAAAGAGACATCATCTGATGGCCGGTATGTCGCATGATTTCCGCAAGCTGCGGCTCGATCGCGTGAGCCGCAGCTTCGGCCTGCATAATGCGTTGCGTGATGTGTCGCTGGAGGCGGCGCGCGGGGAATTCATCGCCCTGCTCGGCCCCTCCGGCTGCGGCAAGTCGACCGCACTGAACTGCCTTGCCGGCCTGTTGCCGCTGACCGGCGGCGGCATCTGGCTGGACGAGCGCAGGATCGACCAGCTGAAGCCCGAAGAGCGCGGCTTCGGCATGGTGTTCCAGAATTATGCGCTGTTCCCGCATATGAGTGCAGAAAAGAATGTCGGTTTCGGCCTGCGCATGCAGGGCCGGCCGAAAGCCGAGATCGACGAGCGCGTGGCGAAAGCTATGGCGCTCGTCCGTCTCGACGAACAGAGACACAAGCTGCCCGGCCAGATGTCGGGCGGCCAGCAGCAGCGCGTGGCGATTGCCCGCGCCATCGTGATCGAACCGCCGCTGGTGCTGATGGACGAGCCGCTGTCGAATCTCGACGCCAAGCTGCGGCTGGAAATGCGCGCCGAAATCCGCCGCATCCACAATCTGGTCGGCTCGACCACCATCTATGTGACGCATGACCAGGACGAGGCGCTGTCGCTGGCCGACCGTATCGTGGTGATGCGCGACGGCCAGGTGCGCCAGGTCGGGCGGCCCGACGAACTCTATGGCCGGCCGAGCCATGCCGATGTCGCCGAATTCATGGGCTATCGCAACCTGTTGCGCCTGTCGGTCGCCGCCGTCGCCGATGGCGTGGCGGAAACGAGCTTCGAGGGCGCGCTGTTACAAGGCACATTACTGGGGAAGGCTTCACCAGGCGACACCGCCGTGGTGGCGATCCGCCCCGACGACCTGACGCCGCGCAGCAACGGACCGATCAGTGCCCGTGTCATCTCGGCCGAGTATCGCGGTCGCGATTTCTACGGCATTGCCTCCGCTGCCGGCGGCCAGGAGCTGTTCTTCCGCTCCGAGCATAAGGTGGCGGCCGGCGAGGAGCTGGCACTGGGCGCCGATCCGGCCCGCGTGCTGATCTATCCGAATGAAGCGCCGCCGGTGAAAGCATGACCATGGCGGCGATGGAAAATCCGCCGCTGCGTCTGCGACTGGCGGCGATGGGCGTCGACAATGTCACGCTGCTGGTGCTGCCGGCCGTGCTGTTCGTGCTGGCGCTGTTCGTCTACCCGTTCTTCTACGGCCTGGCGCTGTCGGTGGAGCCCCTTGAGGGCGCCTGGTACGCGAACTACGTCAAATTCTTCACCGATCCTTTCCTGTACGACACCATCGGCAAGACGCTGCGGCTGGCCGTGCCGGTCACATTGCTCTGCGTTTTCCTGTCGATCCCGATTGCGCTACGCGTGCGGCATATGCGCAACCAGCGTTTGCTGACCACCATTCTCGTGTTGCCGATCACGCTGGGCACCGTGCTGATCGCCGAAGGCCTGCTGAATTATCTCGGCCCGCAGGGCTGGCTGAACCGCACGCTGATCGCCATCGGCCTGATCGGCGGCCCACTGCAGCTGGTGCATAATTACTGGGGCGCCTTTCTCGGCCTGCTGATCGCGATCTTCCCCTTCACCTTCCTGCTGACCCTGTCATACGTCACCGGCATCGATCCGGCGCTGGAACAGGCCGCCTCCACCCTGGGCGCGCGGCCCTGGGCACGCTTCCGCCATATCCTGCTGCCGCTGCTGGCGCAGGGGCTGACGGTGAATTTCTGCCTGTCCTTCGTGCAGGCCTTCTCGGTCTTTCCCACCGCCGTCCTGCTGGGATCGCCGGCGGGATCGACGCGCGTGATCTCGATTGCCGCCTATACGGCCGCCTACGAGGCCTATGACTATTCACTGGCCTCCACCATCGCGATGATCATGGCCGGCGTTCAGCTGCTGATCGTCGCGGCATTGCTGTCGGCGCGCGGCCTGCTCTATCGCGGCCCGATGGGAGGTGCAAAAGGATGACTGGGGGAATGATCGCGTTGGATCGCCATCCGCTCGCCCTGCGCGCCTGGAACACCACCATCTGGGTGCTGGTCGGTTTCTTCGTGCTCAACCTGCTGGCGATGATCGCCAGCGTGCTGGTGAATTCCTTCGGCACGCGCTGGTTCAACACCTGGCTGCCGGCGGGCTTCACCACCAAATGGTATTTCTCGGCCTGGGCGGAATTCCAGCTCGGCGACATCTTGATCGTGACCTTCCAGGTCGTCGGTGCCGTCGTGCTGCTGTCGGGCACTCTCGGCGTACTGGGTGCCTATGCGCTGGCACGGCGCGAATTTCCCGGCAAGCGTCTCGTGATGCTGCTGATCCTGCTGCCGCTGCTGGTGCCGCCGCTCACCTATGGTATCCCGCTCGCCACCGTGCTGTACCAGTTCGGCGCCGGCGGTTCGATCCTGGGCGTGGTGCTGGCCAACCTGGTGCCGACCGTGCCCTTCGTCGTGCTGGTGATGATTCCCTTCATCGAACAGATCGATCCGCGCGTGGAAGCGGCCGCGCGCGTCTTCGGCGCCAATTCGCGGCAGATGTTCGTGCATGTACTGGTGCCGCTGCTGGCGCCCGGCATCCTCGCCGCATTGCTGATGGTGCTGGTGCGCACCATTGCGATGTTCGAGCTGACCTTCTTCACGGCAGGTCCAAGCAGCCAGACCCTGGTGGTGGCGCTGTATTACGCGGTCTATGCCGCCGGCGTGCGCGCGCCGCAGTCGATCGACGCCATGGCGGTGATCTACATGGCGACGACGATGATCTGGCTGCTGATCGCGCTGCGCTTCGTCAACCCGACCCAGCTGGTCACGCGGGTGAAGAAGAGCTAACGGACGAACTGGTCCACGAAAGCACCGCCCAGGCCGCAGGACTCATGATGTTTGCGGCACATCTCGATCTTGCTGAAGACGTCCTCGTAGGCGATCACCTTGCCCCAGGGATCGACATAGATCATCGAGCCGGTGATATGGAACAGCGTGATCATCTCCGGGCAGTCTTCCGGCACAACGAGTGTGTGCGTCTCGCCCGGCGGCTCGTAAACGTATGAGCCTGCCGTCGCCACCCAGTCATGTTCCAGATAATGCCATTTGCCGCGCAGCACATGGCCATGCACCGGCGCGGGATGACGATGCCGGCTGAGTACGCCCGACCGGCGCACCCGCAGCAGATTGACCCAGTAGCCCTGACTCGCGTGCAGGCAGAGCGGGCGGAACCAGACATTCTCCGCCTGCGGCACCCAGACGCGCTCGTCCTCGGGAATCACTGACGGAACGACAATCTCGGTGGCCGCTTCGGGCGGAGACGGCAACTGGTAGGGCATCCGGCTGGTGTCTGTCATCGTCTCTCTCACATGGCTGCATAGCCGCCATCGACCGGCAGGATGGCACCGGTGATGAAGTCGGCCTGATCTGACGCCAGGAACAGCACGGCTTTGGCCACATCGGCTGGCGTGCCCCAGCGCGCCATCGGCGTGCGATCCAGAATCACCTGGCTGCGCGCGGCATCGTCCTGCAGCGCCTGCGTCAGCGGCGTGGCGATCCAGCCCGGCGCCACGGCATTCACCCGAATGCCGTCTTTCGCCCAGGCGACTGCTAATGATTTCGTCAACTGCATCACGCCGCCCTTGCTGGCCGAATAGGCCGGCACGGCGGGGCCGCCGAAGAAACTCAGCATCGAGGCGGTATTGACGATGGCGCCGCCCCTGCCGCTCTGGGCCAGCAGATCCTTGCAGGCCAGACACAGCCGCATGGTGCCGCCGAGATTGACGTCCAGCACCTTCAGAAAGGTCGGCATCTCGTATTCCGCCATGCGGCGGATCATGCCGGCGCAGTTCACCAGCACATCGACCTGCGTCAGCGACGCGGCAAAGGCATCGACCGCCGCCTGATCCGAAACATCGAGCGGTTTCAGGTCGATGCCGCGGAAGGCGGGGTCTTTCGCCGCGGCGTCCAGGTCGGGGCCGGCGAGGCCGACCGCCGTGACCGCATCGCCCGCATCGCGGAAAGCCTGGGCGATCCCGGCGCCGATACCGCTGGTGCCGCCGGATACGAGAATCTGCCGTGTCATGCCTGCTGCCGCTCCATCCAAAAACTCGGGAGCCGCAGGTTACAGCTTTCCTGCCGCTCGGGAATTAGCCTAAAGGCTTGTTTCAGGGGGATATTTTGCCCCTTGGCAGCGTCTTGCCCCGCCCATATGCGATGCGTATTCCGGCTTATCGCGTGCTTATATGTGTCTTATTTGAGGCTTATTCCGTGAAACATGGCCCGTGAAACCTAAACCGTATAAAGAACAATATGGCAACTTAGGGTTAAAGTCAAGGTCGGTTAAACCCGCCGCCGCCTCTACTCCCCAGCCGCCGCCGAGGCCGCGCGCTGCGGCGCCGGCAGGCCCATCAGCTGGCAGGCATTGCTGCCGATCATCTTGCGGATCTCCGTCTCGCTGTAGCCGAGCCCGAGGCAGAGCCGGATCACGGCACGGAAGCCGGCGACCGGATGCGGATTCTTCGCCTGGCCCAGATCGGAGCCGAGGATGGTGCGGTCGACGCCGGCCGCCTCAACCAGCTGTTTAAGCTGCTCGCCGGTGAATTTCTTGTTGTAGGTCTCGTTGATGAACATGCAGAAGGAATGTTCGATATAGGCGCCCATCCCGACCAGTTCCTTGATGTCGCGGAGCGTCGCGTCGATCACAAAGGTCGGATGATTGACCAGCAGGCGCTTGACGCCGCGCTTCTTCGCCTCGTCGAACAGCGGCCAGATTTCGCTGATATGCAGATGGCCGGCCGACAGCACGGCATCGGCTTCGGCAATGATGTCGAGGATCGGCTTCACTTCCTCCTTCAGGTCGCCTTTATCTGTCACGACTGAGAGACCTGTAGGCGCCAGCATCTGCTCTTTGGTCGGCAGGATCACATGGCGGTGGCCATGGCGCAGATGGTTGGCGGCGCTGAAGGTCGGCATCCACACGATCTGGCCGCCGAGTTTGAGCATGTGGTCGACCGCGTACACATTGAGGCCGCCCACGGTATTGTTGAGGGCGACGCCGCTCAGCAGGTTGAGCTTGAGATCCGGCATCGTCTCTTCGAGGTATTTCACGATCGGCGTGACCGAATAGTAGTGATCCTTGAACAGCACGGCATGCATGCCGGCCTCCTGGGCGTCGAGGATCGCCTGCAGGTGATTGAGCGAACGTGGCATCACCGACGGGCCGCTGTGGCAATGCAGGTCGACGGCGCCGCGCAGGATATCGGCGATCACCGACTCCGGCGCATCGGAATACTCTTCGACCGTTTTGGAAAACATAAGAATCGGATCGGTCATCGCCGTGCCTCCTGGTGGTGTTCGTTCAGCGCAATCGCCGGTTCTGCGCGTGATTCAGACTGCGGCGCCATGCCGATGATCTCGCCCAGCGTGGAATAGTTCGGTCCGCCCAGCCGCGCGACCGGGCGCAGCCGGCCGGCATCGATGCGGGTGCCCGTGATCAGGTCTTCGCGGATATGGAACAGGTGGATTTCGCCGGCGAAGAACTGGTTCCTGCCGAAATCGACCACCTTGTGCAGCCGGCATTCCATCGCAATCGGCGCTTTCGCCACGCGCAGCGGCGCCACCAGCCGGCTCGGCACCAGTTCCAGCCCGAGCAGATCGGCCTCGCTGACCTCGGGCGGGAATTCGCCGCCGCTGCGATGAAGGGGATCGAGCAGCGTTTCGTCGCCGATATGCACCACGAAGGCCTGCGTCTCGTGGATGTTGCGCGCGGTGTCTTTCAGACCATTTTCTCGGCGCCCGATGCTGACGCCCAGCATCGGTGGCGTATGCGACACAAAGGTGAAGCAGCTGAACGGCGCGAGATTCGAAACACCATCGGCCGACATGGTGCTGACCCAGGCAATCGGACGCGGCACCACCAGGCCGCAGAGCAGCTTGTAGGCGGCATCGCCGGGCAGATCGGCGGGACGGATTTCCTGCATCTGCGTCAGCCGAGCACGTCGCGCATCTCGGCCAGGCCCTTCATGGCGGCCTGGCGCAGGAAGCCCTGGTCGGAATTGTGAATGAACGTCGTCGCGCCCTGGTCGCGCAGCCATTCGGCCTCGGGCCGGGCACCGACATAGACACTGACCGGCTTGTCCGCCTTGCGCGCTGCCAGACAGATCCTTTCAACGGCCGTGCGGACTTCGGGCGGATTGGGCGTCTCGTTGCCGAACGCCGCCGTCAGGTCGCCCCGGCCAATGAACAGCGAATCGATGCCTTCAACGGCGGCAATCGCGTCGATCTCGTCCAGCGCTTCCGGGTCTTCGATCTGCGCGATCACCGTCACGGCATCATCGGCGGCGCGGATATGCTGCCACATCGGCACGGCGGTATAACCGCCGGCGCGGGTGCTGGTGGCATAGCCGCGACGGCCACCGCGATAGCGACAGAGCGCCGCCACCTCGCGTGCATGTTCAGCGCTGACCACATGCGGCATCAGGATGCCACTGGCGCCGCAATCGAGCACCGACAGAACTGCCTCCGGACCGGAGACGCGCACCAGCGCCGGAATATTGCTGCCGCGTGCCGCCATCAAGGCGATGTCCGTCGTGGTGCGGTCGAACGGTGCATGCTCCTGGTCGATCACCACGAAATCGAAGCCGAGACTGGCGACGATCTCGGTGGCATGACTGGTCGGCGTCTTGAGGAAAGTCCCGACCAGCCTGTCGCCGGCGAGCAGGCGCTGGCGGAAGGAACGCACATCACTCATTTCGCTCACTCAGGCATCGGATAATCGTCGGCGTTCAGCACCCAGCCGGGCTTCAGCGAGAAGTCCATGCGCGGCGGGCAGAACAGGTCGATCAGCTGGTTGAGCCCCTTGCCGCAGGCTTCGGTCGTATGCACCGAGGGCGGCGGGATGACGGCAATCGACGGGCTGCCGCAGAGTTCATGCTGGTCGTCGCGCCAGATATGCTTGTTCGGCGTCCACGGCCAGCGGATGTGGTGAATGAATTCACCTTCCAGCGCCAACGAACCCTGTTCGAAATCGTCGTGGTGATGCGGCGACAGCGTGGTGGGATCGCGCGGCCCCTGACGCGGATCGATATAGTTGATCATCAGGGTCGTGCAGCGCCAGATGCGGCCGAAGCGGCCTTTCTCGGGCGGCACGTCCAGCGTATAGACGCGCAGTTTGAAACCATCCTTCGGGGTCGGCCAGGGCCTGGCCAGCGCCACCATCGGCTTAGGCTCCTGGTAGGACGCGGCATTGATGCACTTCGCCGCGAGATCTGCCGACTGCGTGGTGAACATGCGGACGATGCGGCCGGGTTTGATCACCTTGACGCTCGACCTGCCGGGCGGAATGAAGGCGAGTGAACCGCCCTTTACCGTCTGTGTGCCGTCGGCGGTGGTGATTTCCACTTCCAGCGCCTTGTCGTCCAGGATGATGGCGTATTCGTCGGGCTGGGCGTCGCGCGCCAGCACGGCGCCCGCGACGGTATCGGTGATCGCGATCAGGAAATTCTGCCCGCGCGCATACCAAGTCTTGCCCTCGGGCTCGTCGCGCTGCGGCTCGTCGTAGAAGCGCACATATTCGCAGGCGCCATAGGCGGTGATCGGCACCTTGGGTGTACCGGCCGGTTTCGCGCCGGCCAGACTCGCGCGCGGATCGCTGGGATTGTACACGGCACGCCTCCCTCATCATGCACTATGGGCAAGAGGCCGGATCATACGGAAGGCGGCTGCGGAGAGGACGAAGTTTCCCACCGTGTTTCGTATGGCGGAACGGCAGTCAGGTGCCCGGTTCAGCTTCCCAGGCGGCTGATGCTGCGCGAGATGTTGTCCGCCGCCGAGCGCAGATGCGGCACATAGAGGTCCACGGCCTGGGCGCGCTTCATGGCCGAGGTGAAATAGGTCAGGCCGAGAGTGGCCACCACGCGGTCGCCATCCATCACCGGCACACCCAGGGTGGAGGAGGATTTCGGCTCGACGCCGGGATCGCGTTCAGCGAAACCCTGGCTGCGGATCGCCTGCAGCGCACGCAGCAGCGCCGCCGGCCGGCGCGCCGCGGCATCTTCCCGATCCTTCGAGGCGGACAGCATCTGCAGCAGGATGTTGCGTTCCGCCTGCGGGCAGAAGGCAAGGTAAGCCCGGCCCAGGCTGCGCGAGACCAGGCTGAGCCGCAGCCCGACCGTGCCGTGGAAGGGCGAGATCGGGCTTTCCGGGATGGTGCTGAAGCGGACCGTCATCGCATTCTCGTCCAGCACGGCAATCGCGGCGGGCCATTTGAACCGGCGGGTCAGATCGATGGCCCAGGCGCGGCCGGCTTCTACCACCAGCGGATCGCCATGGAAGCCGCAGCTGAGCGCACGCACCAGCGACGTGACGGAGTAACCGCCCTGGCGCGGATCGTTGGCAACATAGCCTTTCGCGATCAGCGTCTTGAGCAGGCGGACGATGGTCGGCTTGGGCAGGCCGGTCGTGTCATGCAGCTGCTTGATCGACGCGATCTTCTGGCGGTTCAGCGCCTGCAGCAGATCGAGCGCGCGCGTGACCGACTGGACCTGATCGCCAGATGACGGACTGGCCGGGGGCATGGCGTTTCCTCAGAGTGGCTGCCTGTTTCGCATTGTGAAACGCAGGCATGGGGATGGCAAGCGATGCTCGTTCCGGATCGCGAAATGAGCAGAAACTCCCGTGCCGCCCGGCTTCCGGCGCCGATAGGGTCACCCGCATAAACGGGAGGAACTCACATGCGTTGGACACAGCTCAAGCTGCCGGCCGCAGCACTGGTATTCGCCGCTCTCACCCAGGCCGCCTGCACCCAGACCACAGCAAAACCACCGATCATCCTCGACTCCACCGGCGCCTATGAAGTCGGCGGCAAGATGATCTCGAATCCGAAGAATCCGAACGAGACGCTGTCCTGCGATCACGGCTATGTCGAATATTTCATTCCGCAGAAGCGCCGCCAGACCGGCCTGATCATGTGGCACAGCTCCAGCACCAAGGTGTGGGAGAACCGCTGGGATGGCGGCGAAGGCTTCAAGAGCATGTTCCTGCGCAAGGGCTATCCGGTCTATCTGTGGGATGGTCCGCGCGTCGGCCGCGCCAACTGGAGCTGCGAGCCGATCACCTACAAGCCGGACTATTTCGACCAGCGCAATTTCGCCGCCTGGCGGTTCGGCATCACCTATCCGAACTGGCATCCGGGCCTGCAATTCCCGACCGCCGACAAGGAAGCCTGGAACCAGGCGACCCGCGCCCGCTATGACGAATACGACACGCTGGAGAATGCCCTGCTGCAGGCCGAGGCCGGCGGCCAGGCCATCGACCGCATCGGGCCTGTCGTGGCGCTGACCAATTCGGCCGGCGGCTGGCGCGCATTGCTCTCGGCCCTGAAAGCCAACAGCAGCAACATGAAGGGTATCGTCGCCTATGAGACGCCGGGCTTCGTCTTCCCGATCGGCGAAGGCCCGGCACCGCAGCCGAAAGCGCCCTATGGCCCGCATTCCGTGCCGCTGGCCGAGTTCATGAAGCTGACCAAATTCCCGATCCAGCTGGTGTTCGGCGACTACACCGATACCCGCCCGATCTGGAAAAACTCTGCCGAAGTGGCAAGGACCTTCTGCGGCATCGTCAACAAACATGGCGGCGACTGCGAGGTGCTGATGCTGCCGGATGCCGGACTGAAGGGCAATTCGCATATCGCGTTCGCCGATCTCAACAACGAGGCGGTGGCTGACGAGCTTTCCAAGTGGCTGGGCCGCAAGGGCCTGGACAAGTTCGCCAACTGAAAAAAGACGCCGGCACTTCGGGTGAAGTGCCGGCGTTCAGTGGGAGGTTCCAGCGACCGCGTAGGCCGGCCGCTGGCCGAAAATGCCGTCAGCCCAGAATCGCCTTCACCTCAAGATATTCCTCGAAACCGAAAATGCCGAATTCGCGCCCGTTGCCCGACTGCTTGTAGCCGCCGAACGGCAGGCTGCGGTCAAACGGCGCGCCATTGAGATAGACGCGGCCGGCGCGAATGCGGTTGGCCACCTTGCGGGCATGGTCGCGGTCTTTCGACTGCACGAAACCAGCCAGACCAAACGGCGTGTCGTTGGCGATTTCGATGGCCTCGTCTTCGCTGTCGTAACTGATGATCGACAGGACCGGGCCGAAAATCTCTTCGCGCGCAATCCGCATCTGTGGCGTGACATCGCCGAACACGGTCGGGCGCACATAATAGCCGCGATTGATCTCGGCCGGACGTCCGGCGCCACCGGCAACGAGCGTCGCGCCCTCGTCGATCCCCGACTGGATCAGTGCCTGGATCTTGTCGAACTGGGACTGACTCACCATCGGACCCAGCGTGGTGGCGGGATCGAGCGGATCGCCCAGCCGCACGGCATCCACCGCCTGGCGCGCCGCCGCAAAGGCCGCGTCGCGTTGCGCGCGCGGGATCAGCATGCGGGTCGGCGACTGGCAGTTCTGGCCGCCATTGGTGTAGCAGGCATGGACGCCCTGAATGACGGCGGCCTTCAGATCGGCATCGGGCAGGATGATGTTGGCCGACTTGCCGCCCAGTTCCTGCGCCACGCGCTTGACCGTATCGGCCGCGAGTTTGGCAACGCGAATGCCGGCTGCGGTCGAGCCGGTGAAGGAGACCATGTCGATTTCGGGATGCGATGCGATGGCCTCGCCCACGTTCGGCCCGTCGCCGTTGACCAGATTGAACACGCCGGCCGGCAACCCGGCCTCATGCAGGATCTCGGCGAACAGCAGCGCGCTGAGCGGCGCGATCTCGCTTGGCTTGAGCACGACGGTGCAGCCGGTGGCCAGGGCAGGCGCCACCTTGGAGGCGACCTGGTTGAGCGGCCAGTTCCACGGCGTGATCAGCCCGCAGACACCGATCGGCTCGCGGCGGATGACGCCCGGACCCATCGGCTCTTCAAACTTGTACGCCTCCAGCACGCGCACCACTTCCTCGAAATGGAAAAGTGCGACTGTCGCCTGGCGTTCGGTGGCGAAGGTGATCGGCGCGCCCATTTCCAGCGTCATGGTCCGCGCCAGTTCGGGCAGGCGCGCCTTGAAGCCGGCGACGATCCTGCGCAGATAGCCCAGCCGCGTCTCGACGCTGGTGAGTGAGTAAGTCGCGAAGGCACGCCGGGCGGCTTTGGCGGCGCGGTCGACATCCTGCTGCGAGCCCAGACTGATCTTCGCAAAAATCTCTTCGGTGGCCGGATTCTGCACGCCCAGCGATATGGGGATGGCCGGATCGACCCAGGCACCGTCGATATAGAATTTCAGCTTGTCCATGCCGTCCTCAGAGATGCCGGCCTTCGTCCACCGGCACGATAATTCCGGTCGAACTGGTCAGACTGACGATACAGGCGATGGCGGCGCGCGCGACATCGTCCGGCGTGGTGACATGCGCCAGCGGCAGCTTCTCGGCGGTTTTCACCAGTGTCTCGCGGCTGCGGCCCGGCACAAAATCGGTATCCACCCCGGCCGGCGACACCGAGAAAACACGGATGCGCGGCGCCAGCACCTTGGCAAGCGCAATGGTGAGCGCATCGACGCCGGCCTTGGCCGAGAGATAGGCCAGGCTGCTGCCCAGCCCGGTGCGGGCGGCGATGGACGAGATATTCACGATGGCTGCGCTACTGCCGCGTTCCAGCAGCGGGCGGAAGGCGCGAATCACCGCGAAAGGCCCGCGCAGGTTGACCGTGACGGTGCGGTCGAAAATCTCGTCCGTCAGCCTGTCGAGATCGGCAGCCGGCACCGGCGTGGTGGCGCCGCCGGAATTGACCAGCGCATCCAGACGTCCGAAACGCTCCTCGACGGCCTTCACTGCCGCCGAGATCGAGGCGGAGTCCTCGATGGCGATGCGCAGCGCCATATGTCCGCTGCCCGGCAGCTCCGCGACCACCGCTTCCGCCTGCTCCCTGCGGCTGTTGTAGCCGACGATGACAGCAGAGCCGAGGGCGGCAAGGCGCGCTGCCGTCGCCCTGCCGATACCGCTGCTGCCGCCGGTGACAAGCGCAACCTTGGGAACGGGGAGCGCGGGAATCTCGATACCGGTCACTGACTGTCCTTATCTCAAGTTTGGCCTTACATCTCGATCTTGGCGGCTTCGATCACTGGCTTCCACTTGGTGAGTTCGGCCTTGATGAAGGCCTGGAGATCTGCGGGCGAACCGCCGACGCCTTCCAGGGTATTCTGGTCGAG
>NZ_PEKV01000010.1:51988-160817 GCF_002796975.1 Ferrovibrio sp.
GGTCACCGCCAGCGCCTGCAGCTTGTTCTCCTTCACCTGCGGCACATACGTGGGCATGAAATCGACCGAGAGATCGACCTGCCCGCCCAGCAGATCGGTCATCAGCGGCATGGTGCCGCGATAGGCCACCGGCGTCATCGTCACGCCGGTGAACTGCTGCACCAGTTCGGCCGTGATATGGCCGAGCGTGCCGTTGCCCGGATTGCCGACAGTCACCTTGCCAGGATTCGCCTTGGCATAGGCGATCAGCTCGGCAAAGGTCTTGGCCGGGAAACCGAGCCGCGTGGTGATCATCAGCGGCGAACGGGCCACCAGGATGACCGGCGTGAAATCCTTTTCCGAGTCGTAGGTCAGGCCCTTGTACATCAGCTTGTTCATCGCGATCGGCGAGGGCGTGCCGAACAGGAATGTGTAGCCGTCGGGCTTGGACTTGGCGACGGCGGCACCGCCGATATTGCCGCCCGCGCCGGTGCGGTTCTCGACAATGAAGGGCTTGCCGAGCTTGTCGCTCAGTTCGGACGCCGTGGCGCGCGCCAGGAAATCGACCGCAGAGCCGGCCGGGAACGGCACGATCACGGTGACCGGGCGATCCGGCCAGGCCTGTGCCGCGGCATCGCGGCCGGGTGAGAGCAGAAGTGCGAGACCCATCAGGGCAAGAGCGAGCAGACGCATGTTTCCTCCGCGTGGTGCTGGTGTTTTCCGCGACTGTTTTTCGTTGGTGTGGTCGATCATGGCGATACCGGCAGCGACAGCATCTCACGGGCCTGCTGCGCCGTCGCGATCTCACCGCCGAGGGCTTCGACAATGCGGCGCGCCTTGGCCACCATGGCAGCATTGGACTCGGCCAGCACGCCCTTCTCCAGGAAGATGGCATCCTCCAGCCCGACGCGGACATGGCCGCCGGCCAGATAGGACTGCGCCACCATCGGAAAGCAGGAACGGCCGGTGCCGAACGCGGTCCAGGCAGTGCCCGGCGGCAACAGGCTGCGCGCATAGAGCACGGTTTCGGGCGACGGCTGGAAGCCGTATTTCACGCCCATCACCACGGAACACAGGAGCGGGCCTTTCAGGGTGCCATCGGCGACAAGGTCGCGGCAGAGCGCAATGTCGCCGGAATCGAACAGTTCGATTTCGGGCTTCACACCGGCGCCGTTGATCACGGCCGCCATGCGCCGGACATTCTCCGGCGTGTTGATCACCACCTGCTTGCCGGAATTCATGGTGTTGAGATCGAGCGTGGCGATATCGGGTTTCAGTTGGGCGATATGCGTGACGCGATCTTCCGGTCGCATCAGCGTGGTGCCGGGCGCCGCCACTTTCGGATCGTCGGGGCTGGGGACAAAACGCCCGCCCGGCCCGGTGGTGAGGTTGATGATCAGTTGCTTGTTCTTCGCCCGGATACGCTCGACCGCCTCGCGGTAATGCCCGATCTCCATCGAGGGCCGGCCGCTCTGCGGATCGCGCACATGGATATGCACGGCGGCGGCACCGGCCTCGGCGGCGCCCAGCGAAGCTTCGGCAATCTGCACGGGCGTGATCGGCAGATGCGGCGTCATCTCCGGCGTCGTCTGATTGCCGGTCACGGCGCATGTGATGATGACGCGCGATTGCATCGGTGGCCCCGCTCCTCCCTCTGGATGCTGCCCTCCTGCGAGGACATTGGTTGCCGAGGGTTCTACAATAGAAGGGGGGCAGCGGCGCGCGTCACCTCCTGCCGTTCCACGATACGGAATGGTTTTCCGGCAGGCGCTCTAGGTATGGGCGCTCAGAAAGGCCTGCAATGGCCGCACCACGCCGGCATCGGTGACCGTGAAGCCCGGCAGCGTCTCCATCGAAGCGCGGTATTCCTTGTCCCGGATGATGCCGATCAGCCGCTGCACCGAGGGTGAACGGAGTTCCGGCTCGCGGCAGACGAAGAAACAGTCTTCCGTCACCAGGTGGACGAAATCCAGGCTGAACTGGACCGCTGCCGCCCGCACCCCGAAACCCGCATCCGCCATGTCGCGGGCGACATTCGCCGCCACGGCGGCATGCGTCGTCTCGACGCGCTGGTAGCCCGCGATCAGACGGCCGTCGATCTTGCTTTGCGCCAGCAGGTTGTCGAACAGCAGACGGGTTCCCGAACCCTGATCGCGATTCACGATCGAGATGCCCTCGCTGCGCAGGGCTTCGAGGTCAAGGATCTGCTTCGGATTGCCCTGCTTGACCATCAGGCCGATCTGGCGCGTTGCCAGGCCGATGGACTGAAACAGCTTGGGATCGAGCAGCGATTTGAAAGAGGCTGCCGCCCGCTTGCGCAGCGAACCGTGCGGCAGGTGTACCGCGGCAATCTCGCATTCGCGCGCCGCCAGCGATTCCAGCGCGGCCTGGTTCGACATGTAGCGCAGGTCGATCTGCACCTCCGGCTCCTGTGCCAGCAGATCGCCGACCCGCGAGATCGCGAAGCCATGATAGGCATGCATGCGGATCCGCGGCGGTATATGCGGCACCAGGCTGGCGAGTTCGGCTTCGAGTTCGCGGGCGATATTGTGCAGCTGCGGTCCGAGCCGCGCCCGCAGATGCTGGTCGGCCCAGACCAGTTTGCTGCCCAGCGGCGTCAGCTGCGTGCCCCTGCCGCGATGCCGGGTGACCAGCGGCTCGCCGAAGAACGACGCCCATTTGTCGACCAGATTCCAGGCATGGCGATACGACATCCCGGCCTGATCGGCAGCCGATGCCAGGGTTCCGGCCATCTGGATTTCACTCAGGAAGCTGATCACCACGCGCATCGACAGCGGCGAGGTTTCGCTGGTGAAATTCCACGTCGATTCAATATTGATCCGAACCATTCGGGTCGTTTTCCTGGGTCAGGCCGAGCCCAACCTCAGCGTAAACAACATGGAACTGCAAGGAATACGTCGGAAATATCCCTGCCCGGCACAGCCGGAGAGAGATGTCGCCGGCCGGGGCCGGCCGGCGACACCGTATCTCTGCTACTGGAACAGCTTCACGGCATTGAGCAGCGTCTGGAATACCCCGCCGAGCAGCGGGATTCCGACAAAGGCCCAGGCCAGGAAGACCCTGAACGGGTGCGTGGTGTTGGCAGCTTCATTCTGCATGATGTGTCTCCTATGCCCGCGCCGCGGCGGTTCTTGGATCCGCCGGCACGTCGCCCTCTGCCTTCATGTGATAGCGCGCGTCGACCGCTTTCACGAAGTAGTTGCAGATGAAGCCGATCACCAGCAACCCGGCCATGATGTACATGGTCGTGTTATAGGCCTGGGCTTTCGGCACACCGTGGGTGACGTTGTACTCGCGGATGTAGTTGATCAGCACCGGGCCGGCGATGCCTGCCGCCGACCAGGCCGTCAGCAGGATGCCATGGATGGCGCCGACATACCGCGTGCCGAACATATCGCGCAGATAGGCCGGCACGGTGGCAAAGCCGCCGCCATACATGCTGACGATCACCAGGAAGCAGCAGACGAACAGCACCACATTTCCGGTGCCGCCGGCATAAGGCACGGTGATGTAGAGGACAAAGCCGAGCGTCATGAACACGAAATAGGTGTTCCGGCGTCCGATATAGTCCGATACCGAGGCCCAGCTGAAGCGACCGCCCATGTTGAACAGGCTCATCAGGCCGACCAGGCCTGCCGCGGCCACCACGGTGATGCGGCCGGGGAACATTTCCTGGCTCATCGCCGAGGCCTGGCCCAGCACGCCGATACCGGCCGTGGTATTCAGGAACAGCACGACCCAGATCAGCCAGAACTGCGGCGTCTTGACCGCGTCGTAAACGAATACGTCGTTCTTGGTGATCATCTTTGTGGCGGCCGAGGGCGCAACATAGCCCTTCGGCTTCCAGCCGGGCGCTGGAACGCGCACGATGGCGGCACCCACCATCATGAACACGAAATACGCACAGCCCAGCACGATGAAGGTTTTCAGCACGCCGACATCGCTGCCGGTCGCGAACTTGCCCATGAGCCAGACCGACAGCGGCGAAGCGACCAGCGCGCCGCCGCCGAAGCCCATGATCGCCATGCCCGTCGCCATGCCTGGCCGATCCGGGAACCATTTCATCAATGTCGAGACCGGCGAGATATAACCGATGCCGAGTGCGCATCCGCCGACGATGCCGTATCCGAAATAGATGACCCAGAGATTGTGGATATGGATGCCGAAGGCGGAGATCAGGAAACCTGAGGCCCAGCACATGCCGGCGGTGAACATGGCGCGGCGCGGGCCGCCCTCTTCCACCCAGCGACCGAACAGCGCCGCCGAGATACCGAGGATCACCATCGAAATCGAGAAGATCCAGCCCAGCTCGGTCAGCTTCCAGTCATCGGGCGTCGACTGGCTGACGCCGAGCAGGCGCGTCATCGGCAGGTTGAACACGCTGAATGCATAAGCCTGACCGATGCACAGATGCACGCAAAGCGCGGCCGGTGGCACCATCCAGCGATTGAACCCGGGTTTCGCAACGGTACGTTCGCGATCCAGGAATCCGAACAGGGATCCTGACCCTGCTTTGGTCTCTTCCATGGTAGTCATCAGTTTCCTCCCAGAAACGGTGTGATGATGGCTATCGTTGAGGGGACTGCTGTTTGGCCTGCGCCGTCGCCGTCTTCTGCTTTGTGAGAACCGCCACGATCTCGCGTAGATTCGCGTGTTTTCGCAATATGAAATCAGATGCCGATTTGGATATGCACTCATGTGCATATTTGGACAACGCGACAACCGGCGCAGAATGGGTGCGCACTCCGATCCTGCTTCAGAGGAGCAACCATGATGCGCGAGCCTTTTCTGCAGACACCGATTTGCTCACTGCTGCAATGCCGTTACCCCATCCTGCAGGCCGGCATGGGTGGCGTGGCGCGCGCCGAGCTGGTGTCGGCCGTCTCCAAGACTGGCGGTTACGGCTTTCTCGGCATGGTGCGTGAATCGCCCGAACTGATCGCGCAGCAGATCGACCTGGTCCGGCGCAACACCAACCAGCCCTTCGGCGTGAATCTGATTCCGCTGGCGACGCGGCCCGATCTGTTCAAGGCCGAGCTGGATGTCTGCCTCGCCAAGCGGGTCCATGCGATGTGCTTCTTCTGGGGCGTGGATGCGGCGGCGGTGGCGCAGGCCAAGGCGGCAGGCTGCATCGTGCTGTATCAGGTCGGCTCGGTGGCCGATGCCATCGCCGCCGAGGCTGCGGGCGCCGACATCATCATCGCGCAGGGTTTCGAGGCCGGCGGACATGTGCATGGCACGGTGTCGTCGCTGGTGCTGGTGCCGCAGATCGCCAGCCGCGTCAGAATCCCGGTCGTGGCATCCGGCGGATTCGCCTCGGGCGAAAGCCTGGTGGCCGCTCTCGCCCTCGGTGCACAGGGCATTCATTGCGGCACGGCGTTTCTGGCCACGCGCGAATCCTTCGCCCATGACGTCCACAAGTCGGCGATTGCCGCCGCCGGCTCCGACGACACCGTCTACACCGATGTCTTTGCCATCAACTGGCCGGCCGGTTCGCCGGTCCGCGTGCTGCGCAACGCCCTGACCGACGAGCTTGGCCCGGAACTGCTCGGCCACGATCCCGACGAGATGCCATGGGACGAGATTGCCAGCGAGGACGGCCGGCCGATCTATCGCTTCAGCACCGACTCGCCGCTGCGCAACATGACCGGCGCACTCGACGAACTCGCGCTGTTCGCCGGCCAGGTGTCCGGGCTGATCGACGACATCCCGAGCGCCGGCGAGCGCCTCTCCGGCATTGTCAGCACCGCGGAACGGGCGCTGCGCCGGCTGCAGCAGGCCGCGGTGCCAGCCGCCGCCTGAAGCTGGATTTCACCGGCGGGTTTCACCGACGATACCGGCCCGGGAACCTTTGGCGCTGGCGCGCATCCAATCGGCATAGACGCCTTTCAGGAGCCGCTACCGATGAACAGCCTTGTCCCCCCGCTGATGATGCCCGAGATGATGCCCGACATGGATACCGCGCGCCCGACGCCGTCGGAAGCCGAGGCCGCCGTGCGCACACTGATCCGCTTCGCCGGCGACGACCCGTCGCGCGAAGGGCTGGCAGACACGCCGGCCCGCGTCGTGCGCGCCTATGCGGAATGGTTCGGCGGCTATCAGCTCGACCCGATTGCGCTGCTGAGCCGCACCTTTGGCGAGTCTGGCGGCTATGACGAGCCGGTGGAGCTGCGCAATATTCCGGTCCATTCGGTCTGCGAGCATCATATGGCGCCTATTCAGGGTCTGGCGCATGTGGCGTATATTCCGACCGACCGGGTGGTCGGCATTTCGAAACTGGCGCGCGTGGTCGATGCCTGCGCCCGGCGGTTGCAGATCCAGGAGCGTCTGACCGATGACATTGCCTCGGCGATCGACAAGGCCCTCAAACCGCGCGGCGTCGCCGTCGTGATCGAGGCCGACCATGCCTGCATGACCTCGCGCGGCGTATCTGCCGCCGGCACGCGCATGGTCACCAGGCGGATGCTCGGCCTGTTCGGCGCGGATGCAGCCCTGCGCCGGGAATTCCTGTCGTCGCTGACATTGACATCCGAACGGTAGAAGTCATGGCGACAGCACCGTTACGATCCAGCGCGCAGACGATCCGGGCGGATATCGACGACCGCAGCCTCGTCGACCTCGCGATCGGCGGCAGCGAGGCCGCGATCCGCCATATCATCCAGCGCTACAACCGGCGGCTGTTCCGGGTCGCCCGCGCCGTCCTGCGCAACGACGCGGAGGCCGAAGAGGTGGTGCAGGAAGCCTATCTCCGCGCCTTCAGCCGGATGCAGGACTTCAGGGGCGAAGCCAGTCTCGCCACCTGGCTGACGCGCATTGCGCTGAACGAGGCGCTCGGGCGTCTGCGCCGCCGCAGGCCCGCGCGCGACTTCAACGACCTGATCGCCTCAGCCAGCAATGACGAAAAGGCCGACATCATGCTGCTGCGCCCGGCCGCCACACCCGAAGCCGACCTGTCGCGCCAGGAAATCCGGCGCCTGCTCGAACAGGTGATCGACACGCTGCCGGAGCCTTTCCGCATCGTCTTCATCATGCGCGACATCGAGGAGATGAGCATCGAGGATGTCGCCCGGCAGCTAGCGATCAAACCGGAAACCGTGAAGACGCGGCTGCATCGTGCGCGGCGGCTGATTCGCGCCACCCTGCGGGAGCAGTTCGCTTCGGCTTTCTCCGAACTCTTCCCGTTCGACGGGATGCGCTGCACCGGGATCACCGAGCAGGTGATCGGCCAGCTGCGCAGCCGCAGGATTCTGCCGCCCGCCGAAGCGCCGAACTGACCCGGGCCCCGCGACGCGCCCCATGGCGCGGCGGCCCGAATCCTGCTACTTTGCAGCGCCTGATTTTTAAGCGATTTTCCGCCGGCCCAGCGGCCGGAAGATAACGTTTTAAACTGCATTATGGGGAATGGCGTTGTGGTGGGGATAGACGGGGCTGCGCCGCAGTCTGAAGCTGGAAGACTGGCTGAAGCGACAAAGCTGACCGGCAGCGTTTTCGAGTACCTGAGCGCAGGCCTGCCGCGACTGCGCGATACGTTGCGGATCGCCGTCCTCTATAACGGCGATCGCCAGAGCCCCGGCGCCGTCATCCACCAGACCCACAATCCACGCTCCGAGAAATCCTATCGCCCGGTCGCCGAGGACATCGCCGGCGCGCTGCGGGACAACGGCTTCCGGCATGTGCTGCTGCTGCCGGACGACATGACGCTGGCCGCACGGCTGCGTCAGGAGTCCGTCGATATTGCCTGGCTCAATACCGCCGGCGTGCAGGGCTACGATGCCGTCGCGCATACGCCGTCGCTGCTGGAGATGGCAGGGATTCCATATGTCGGCCATCGCCCGTTGCTGGCGGTCACGCTGGACAACAAGCAGGTCTTCAAGCGCGAATGTGCCGGCCTCGGTTTACCCACGCCGGCCTTCATGGTGTGGGACGGCGTGTGGGGCAAACTGGATCCGGAGAACGAGCCGCGTTTCCAGAGTGCCTTCCGCGGCTATCGCGGGTCGTTCGTGGTCAAGCCGGTCACCGGCCGCGCCTCGCAGCATGTGCATTTCGTGCCGGACTATGCCGGCCTGACCGCTGCCGTGGATGAGGTGTATCGCCGCACGCTGAACCAGGTGCTGGTCGAGACATTTGTCGGCGGGCGCGAATACTGCGTTGCAGTCGGCGGCAAGGTCGTCTCCCGCGGCGGCCAGCTGGAGCAACTGGAGCAGCCGCTGGTCTTCTCGGCGCTGGAACGCCTGCTGGAGCCGGACGAGGCGATCTTCACCTCGATGGATGTGCGCCCGATCACGCAGGATCGCACGCGATTGCTGGGTCCGGCGGATGGCGCGATTTACGACGAACTGGTCCGGCTGGCACGTGCGGTCCGTGGCGAGTTCCAGCTGCGCGCGCTGGTGCGCCTCGATGTGCGTGCCGACGGCGACGGCCGCCTCCATATCCTCGAAGCCAATCCCAAGCCGGACCTGAAACGCCCGGATGGCAAACAGACCAGCCTGGTTTGCATCGGTCTCGGCGCCCATGGCATGAGCTATGAAGACCTGATCCTCTCACAGCTGGTCGACCGGCTTGAGCATTATCTGCGCAACCGCCCGGCGGCCGTGCGTCATATCGCGGAACGGCTTTTGTGAGTTTCGCGGATCGCGCCCGCAACGGTCTGATCATGCTGGCCATGGCAGCCCTGTCGCTTGGCCTGCTGGTCTATGTCGGATGGAGCGAGGCCAGGCGGACCTATGCGCATTTCCAGGTCGACAAGATGGTGGCGCAGGGCGAACTGGTGCTGACCGCGATGGACACCTACCTGCGCGCGGGGCTTCCAATCGGGCAGTTTCCCGGCTTCCGGCAGATTGCAGACTCGATTCGTGAGTCCGATCCGGCCATCGCCGCGATTGCCATCCATGATCTGAACGGCCGCACAACCTTCCTGGCGGGCGATGCTGCCACCCCGCGCCTGTCCGGCAATGCGACTGCGGACCGGTTCCAGGTCTATGAGACCGACGACTGGCTGCAGGTCGCGCTGCCGCTGCGCAATCGCTTCGAAACCATCGGCGAGCTGCGGCTCACCATGCCGCGCGCTGCCGTGACGGGCAGTGTGAACGCGCATCTGCCGCGGCTTGTCGCATTGGCGACCGGCCTCGCGCTGCTGTTCGGCCTGTTCGCTTTCCGGTTTGCGGCGCGGACAAAAGACAGCGGCCTGTCCTGGATTGGCGCGGGTTACCTGCTGACCTTCGTCGTCGCCACGGTCGCCGTGGTGATCAGCCTGCTCAGTCTCTACGAGGATGGCGCCCAGGCGAAGGCCAAGGCGCTTGCCAGTTCACTGGCGCAAAGGCTCGAACCGGTATTGGCTTATGGCCTGCGCGTGGAGGATTTCGAGGGCCTGGACCGGATGTTGCTGCGCTATCGCCAGCTCAATCCCGATATCAAGGCCGTAACGATCACCCTGAACGATACGGTGGTTGTCAGCAGCGAACCGGCCGCGACCGGACAGGTATGGCGAAGCGATGCAGAGGCTTACGAATATGTCGTCCCCATCGCGCACGACCCCATCGCGCACGGCCCCGGCGCGAACGGCCCCGGCGCGAACGAAATCCGCGTGATCGTCGCACTGCCGGTCGCGATCGTGTCGAATGCCGTACTGCACGGCGTCAGGAATTTTGCCGCGCTGTTTGTCGGCACCGCGCTGATCGCCTCGCTCATGCTCGGTGTGGCGCATGCCCTGGGGGCGCGCAACAGCCAGGCCGACATACGACGGCTGGCGCTGATCCGGCCGGTCTTCTTCATCTCTATATTCTGCGAATACCTGCCGGCGAGTTTCTGGCCGCAGCTGCTGCGGAACGCCGCCGCGGACTCCAGCCTCGGCCAGAATGCGGCCTCCCTAGCCTTCGCCGTCTATTTTGCGGTTTTCCTGCTGTCGCTGCTGCCGACCAGCGCCTGGGTCAACCGCCGCGGCCCGCGCAATGCCATTGTCTGCGGCGCCCTGCTGGTCGGCCTGGCCAGCCTGCTGCCCGCACTGCTCGCCGATTTTCCGATCCTGCTGCTTGCGCGTGCCATCGCCGGGCTGGGACAGGGCGTTCTGTTCATTGCCGTGCAGGCCGCGGTTCTGGCCAGCGTTCCGCCCGGTGAGCGTACCCGCGCCGCTGCTGTCATCGTCTTCGGCTTCAATGCCGGCATGATTTCAGGTGCCGCCATCGGCTCCCTGCTGGTCAACGACCTTTCCGCCAACGGCGTCTTCGCGATCGGCGCCATCACGGCAGGCCTGCTGGCGGTCTATGCCGCTTATTCCGCGGCAGCGCTGCCGGTCAATGCCGCCACCGGCGCCGGCTTCCGACAGATGCTGCGCGATATCCCGCAGGCTTTTGCCAGCCTGGGCTTCCTGCGTGCGCTGCTGCTGATCGGTGCGCCCTCGAAGGCGCTGCTGACCGGCGCCATCGGCTTCGCCACGCCGCTGCTGCTGAGCGGACTGGGCTGGGCTGCCGAGGATATCGGCCAGGTCATCATGCTCTATGCCGCCGGCGTCTTGCTGTGCAGCGGGCCGATGGCCCGCTTTGTCGACCGCACCGGCCGCAGCAGCGCGACCCTGCTGGCCGGAGGGCTGATCTCGGCCATCAGCCTGTTCGCACTCGGCAGCGCCGGCCTCTGGTCCCTGTCGCCGCTTTTCGAGACCGGCATGATCGTCGGCGGCGTCTTCCTGCTCGGCCTGGCGCATGGCTGCATCAACGCGCCGATCATCACCTATATCGGCACGACCGGCGCCGCCCGGCAACTCGGCGTGAATGGCGCGACGGCGCTGTATCGCATGGTGGAGCGCGTCGGACATGCCCTCGGGCCGGTCCTGGCCGGACAGCTGCTGCTGCTGACCTCGAACAGCCCCGCGGCCTGGCTGTGGATGGGCGGCATCATGCTGGCCTGCACCCTGCTGTTCGCGCTCCCCACGCGGATGTCACAGCGAGGCGCAGCGGAATGATCCGCGTCGCGACCGTTATTCGCCTGCTGGCGATTTGCATGGCATTGCTGCTGGCCATGCCGGCCGCGGCATCGACATCCGACGACGCCCTGCGCGACGTCGCGGCGTGGTTCGCGGTCGATGACAAGGCACTCGATCACTGGCTGCCGTCTGCCCCCGGCGCCGCGGACGATCGGCGTATATTGCTGCAACGCAAGTCAGCGGCAGACGGACCCCTGCAGCGCGTGATGGTGATCTATCCACGCAAATCCACGGCCTATGATGTCGCGATGTCGACAATGCTGCACGACTTCGCGGCGCGACAGCTGAATCTGGAAATCCTGGCAGTCAATTTCGCGCGCGATCCGCAGCGCGGCGCCTCGCTGATCGCCGAGGCGCGCCGCGAGGGTTATGCCCTGGTCTATGCTATGGGGTCGGAGACCGCGGAATGGCTGTATCAGGATCATCGCGACATCGACATTCCCGTGGTGACTGTCTGCGCCAAGGATCCGGTGCAGCTCGGGCAGATGCCGGATTACGACCGGGGCAGCGGCAACAGCTTTGCCTTTACCTCGCTGAATGTGCTGCTCGATGTGCAGATCGGCTATCTGCGCGAGCTGAAGCCGCAGCTGAAGAACGTTGCTATCCTGGTTGACGAGAAGAATACCAGCGCGGTGACGACGCAGGCGCGCCCAATTGCCGAGGCGTTGCAACGGCAGGGCATCCAGGCGCTGAAAGTGGCGGTGACAAATCCGGCACAGGCGAAAGAGCAGCTGGCGACCCTGGTACCGGCGGCAGTGGACGAGATGCGCCGCAGCGATCCCGCTCTGGAGCAGAGCGTGTTCTGGGTCACGGGTTCAACCAGCGTCTTCTCCGAGATCGCCACGATCAATGCGCAGAGCGGCAAGGTGCCGGTGCTTGCCGTGGTGCCGGAGGTCGTACAGGCCGGCACGGACAGCGCAGTCCTGTCGATCGGCGTCAGTTTTGAGTCGAATGCTCAGCTGGCGGCGCTGTATGGCGTCGACATCCTGACCGGAAAAAGCCGACCGGCGAGCATGAAAGTCGGTGTGGTGTCGCCGCCGGATATCGCCATCAATTTCCTGCGCGCGCGCGAGATCGGCCTGAAAATCCCGTTCTCGTTCTTCGAGGCGGCGACTTTTGTCTTCGATGCCGATGGCAGGCCGGCGCGGATTCGCGGGCAGACCGTCTCCCGACAGCCCGGCGGCTAACTGCCGCTCTTGCCGGTATCCTGCTCCGGCCTTGAAGCAGCCAGCACGGGATGCTTCGGCTCGGCGGCAATGCGCTGCTCGGCGCGGGCCAGGAAAACCTCCGACGGCGCATCGCTGCCGCGCATCTGGATCACCAGGCGGAACTGCTGCGCCGCCTCGTGCCAGCGACCGGCGGCGTAGAAATCCAGCCCCTTCTCGAACAGCGCGATCCATTCGAAGCCGGCCGGAACCTGGCCGTTCTCGTCGCGCATGGCGAGCAACTCATAGACGGCAATGGCAGTCTCGCGACCGCGGACCTTCACCGAATCCAGACGCCGGGTGACGATATCGTAGCGCGCCAGTTCCCAGGTGTTCTGGCTGATCAGGATGGTACTGCCGAATTCCTTGTTCATGCCTTCCAGGCGGGACGCCAGATTCACCGGATCGCCGATCACGGTGTAGTTCAGGCGTTCGGCGCTGCCGATATTGCCGACCACCATGCGGCCGGTGGTGAGGCCGATGCGCAGCTTCAGCTCCGGCAGGCCGCGGCGTGCCCAGTCGTCGCGCAGGGCTGCCATCCCGGCGGCGCAGTCCAGCGCTGCGCGGCAGACCAGCGTCGGATGATCTTCGTCGTAATTGGGCGCGCCCCAGAAGGCCATCACGGCATCGCCGATGAATTTGTCGATGGTGCCGCGCTGGCCCTCGATAGCACTGCTCATGGCGCCGAAATATTCGCCGAGCAGCGGCACGATGCGGTGCCCAAGCCGCTCCGAGGTCGAGGTGAAGCCCTCGAGGTCCATGAACATGACTGACATGTTACGGCGTTCGCCGCCCAGTTCGGCCACCACGCCCTGATCCACCAGGGTCTTCACCAGATCGGCCGAGAGATAGCGGCGGAAGGAACCAAGGCCGCGGCTCATCTGCTCGATCGAGGCCGACAGCGCGTCGATCTCGATCAGCGGGCTGGAGACGCGCTGCACCTGATCCAGATCGAAATGTGCGATCTTGCGCGTTTCACCGATGAGGCGCTGCAGCGGTGCAATGAACAGATAGCGCGACAGGATAATGGCCATCAGGCTGACCAGCAGCACGGCGCCGAGCACCGCCAGCAACACGCGATAATAGTTTGCCTCGATCGGGCCCATGAAAGCCGCTTCGGGAATGATCGTGCCGATGACCCAGCCGCTGCGCTCGGACGGCGCCAGGGTCAGGAAATAGCGTGCGCCGGTCGCATCGCGCGTGATGAGCTGCCTGGCTTCAGTGAGCGTTTCCAGCTTCAGGCCGGCCTGCTGGATGCCGGCATTCGCCAGCTGCAGCATCGGGTGATAGCTGTTGGCCAGCGGTTTCAGTTCCGGCAGGTTTGAGGTCAGCGACGGCTGCGTGACTTCGCGCGCATCCGGAAACGCCACCAGGTTGCCGGCCTGGTTGATGATGAAGGCCGAGCCCGAACGCAGCGAGGTCAGGTTTGCCAGATACTGCGAGATCCGCTCGAGTTCGATGGCGATGGAGATTACACCGGTCAGCTCACCGGCATGATTTTCCAGAGTGACCGCGGTATTCAGGCCGGGCTTGCGGCTGACGTCGAAGACATAGATGTCGGTCCAGATATGCTGGCCGGGCCGGGCCGCCGCCAGACGGTACCAGGAGCGGGTGGGCGCATAATAGTCGGAAACGCGGTATTTCGTCGTCGTGTAGGTGATCTGCTCGCCGTCGTTGACGTAAGAATCCTCGACGCGTTCGGCTTCCTGGCGTTCCGGCGACCAGCGGCTCTCGGCAATGCGCAGGCTGACGTCGTCGATCCGCTGCGCGCCGTAGAAATCGCCATTCGGCTTGCCGAAACTGACCCAGGAGAAATGCCTGTTCGCCTTGAGCAGCGCGAAGAACAGCCGGTCGCGGCTGCGCTTGTCCTCCAGATCGATCGCGCCGTCATACAGCGCATCGTGCAAAGCGGCCTGGGCGGCGGTCGCGGATTCGAAAATGCTGGAGACTTCCCGGTTCACGCCGGAGACGATCTCGGTATTCAGCTGCTGCGCCATCACCGCGACATTGTCGCGGCTGACAAACAGCCAGGGCAGATGCACCGCGGCGGCCGTGAAGAAGACAGTCAGCAGGGAGATGACGATGAGGCTGACCTTCAGCGAAACGCGGAAGCGCCCGCGCATGGTCGTCGTCTCAGACCCGGCCTGAACCGTCACGCTGCGCCCTTCCCCCATGGATTTCATCGCCTCTGTTGCCGGCAATGGCCGAATTTGGCCATGATCGGCCGGCAGGATAGCGCGATAAGTGTTGATGTAACGTGAAAAGCTCTCTGGGCGGACGGCTTCGGCGCCGCACGAACGGCGACAACACCCCCATGGCAAAGATCCGTGTGCGGCAGACACAACCATGCATTCATTGTGGAGGTCGGAGAACAATTCTCAGATGACGCGACGGTGCGATGAGAACGCTGGATGCATTTTATACAAATTTTACTATTCCCGATGCCCCAACTACACTCTTTCTAGTTGTTTTCCTTCAATAATTCTATTGTGCGACACTGGCGGACCTGAAATATCGTCCGTATGGACATCTTTCTTTCATCACCCCCCGAACCCGCCTTCCCAAGCTCCACCCCCACAGATCCCCTACGGGCCGCCTCTCGACCTGAGGTACGGCCTATCCAGGATCGCATCCACGACCTTTGGGACGCACTGGCCGATTTCGATGCCGCGCGCATGGAAGAGGCACGCACCCACCTGCTCACCGGCATCTGCGGCCTGATCGGCGCGCAGAATGCCGTCTGGATCGGCGCGGTTCGGCTGGGGGACCCGCAACCGGAAGACCCGGTCAAGGGCTGGCGACCGCGCGCCATCCGCCAGCTCCGCCCGACCGAGGCAATCAAGGAGAAGGCCAAGGAGCAGGCCGATATGCTGGAAGCGGGCGAAGTGGACGTCACCACCTTCCGCAATGTCGCACTGGCCGGGCAATACCGCGTCAACCGCCTGGTCGAGCTGGCGCCGGAAGGCTGGTTCGAGAGCGACTACTATCGTGTCTTCTATCTGGGCGCCGGCTATCGCGACGCGATCTGGGCCGGCATTCCCCTCAACGAGGATGCCGAAACCTACTTCGGCTTCTATCGCAATATCGACCACCCGCCCTTCGACATGGCAGATCGCGATATCGTCGCCTATGCCCTGCGCAGCCTGCGCTGGTTCTATCGCCTGCAGATGCTCGGCGAAGGACTCAGCGTGGCCTCCGCTCCACTTACGCCGACCGAGCGTCGCATTCTCCAGGGACTGCTGCAGGGGTTGACGGAAAAACAGATCGCCGCCGCGGTGGGGCAGAGCCCACACACGACCCATGATCATGTGAAACGAATCTTCCGCAAATACGGTGTCAGCAGCCGCAATGCACTCATGGCGCTCTGGCTTGGGCGCACCCCTCCCTGAACAGTCGGGCTAACTTCCGGCGCTCTTGACGGGCATGCGCTGCCTCGTCTCTCGATTCACGCGGCTGTCATTGTCGGCGCGGTGTCGATTGCGATCGCGCGCATTCGCCTATTTTGTCCTGAACAGTCTTCCGCTTGCGGAGGTATACAGGAACCACGGGCGCCCATCGGGCCCTACGGCAACGCGATCGGCGTTGCGATTCGTCGCGTCAAATCTCTGGGTCGTGGCGTTCCAGCGCCGCAGCAGCGACGGCGAATCCTCGTCGGTACTGAACACCGAGCCGTCTGCGCCGGCGCCGATGTCGCTGGCGGTGCGCGTGCTCACCGACTGGCGCACGACGAACTTCTGTCCATCCCACTCGCGAATGGCACGATCGCTGTCGAGAACCCACACGTCGCCGGACACACCGACGGCTACCCTGCCCCACGTCCCGCTGGCCAGCTTCTTGAACGAATTCTCCGTTGACAGTTTGCGGAAGATCCCCCCGAACGCCGTGACGTAGACCGTTCCGTCGCTGCCCACCGCAATCGAGCTTTGGCAAATGCCAAACGCCGCAGTGCAACTCGTCGGCACTCCGCTCAGGTTGAAGGTGTCGAAGCCCGATGTGGAGGAGGTCGTCTTCTGGCGAAAAACCTGGCTATTGGCAATCGCCCACAGGCGGCCCTGCGAATCCGTGGACACGTCGCTGGGCGTCATGGGGGGCCGCGGCGCATAGTCCGTGAAGGTTTCCGTTTTCTGGTTGAATTTCCTAATCCACTCCCCACCGTCGCAGATGACAAGGACCGTTCCGTCAGAGCCCACCGATACGTCGTCCGTCACGGCACAGCCAGGTTCGTAACTCTCGACCTGCAGATTTCGGGTGAAGGTGAAGCCTGACTGCGTGGCAACGGGTGAGACCGTCTCGACCGCGCCTGTGCCGACCGTCGGCGCCGTCGTGGCAATCGCCGTATTGCGGTCCTGGCTTTCGTCACGTTCGAAGAACGCCGAGGCCAGTATCTTGCCGCCCGAGGTGACGATCCATGGGCGATCGCGCGGGCCGACGGCAACCCAGGCCGCGTCGAAACCCGGTACCGGAATTTCCTGCCAGTTGTTGGCCGAGAAATCCCAGCGCAGGAGTTTGTTGTCGGTGCTGGTCGCAAATACGCTGCCGCCTGGACCGATAGATAAGCTTTTGCCCTGTCGCGGCAGGCGCTGACAGGGATTGACATCACAGCGGTACATCGAACCGTCCGCCCGGATGGTCCATGGCTGGCCCTGCGCATTCACCGCGACCGTCAGGCCCCGTCCCGGGATCGTCTCGTAAAGTCCGCCCGCTGTGCGCCGGCGCAGCGTCTCGTCGGCCACCGAAACGATGACCGTGCTGTCGAGACCGATGCCGAGGTTGGCGGCCGTGCCCGGGACCTGCACCCAGTCGGCGCCATCATGGCGGAAGATACGCGCCAGCGTGTTCACGCCCCATGGATTTCCGGCGGGGTCCATCGCGATATGGACCAGCGCGCCGGGAAACGGCTCGAAGCGGCGGAATGTGTTGCTCCAGCGGATCAGTCGTCCGTCCATCGCGAAGCCGAAAACGCTGCCCTCGCGTCCGATTGCCAGACGCGCCGCTGTCGCCAGGGTATCGACGAAGACGATCGGCTCGGTGCTCGGGATGTCGGCGACCGGGGGCGCCGTGCGCTGCGTCCGCCCGCGCGCGCTCTGCTCGCTCGGACCGGCGGCGCCGGGCCGCGCCTGCACCGCCCGCGGCGCCTGTGTCGCGAACATGTCGGATGCGGCAATCGTCCCTGTGCGGGTGAATACCCATGGTTTGTCCCCCGGCCCGACGACGACACCTTCAAGGTCGGTCGCGCCGGGCACCGGCTGCCAGATGCCCGCCGTTTCGCTCCACACCTGCAGCGTGCCTTCGGTGTTCACGGCAAAGAGGGTTCTGCCCGGGCCGAAGGCGATGTCGCGCACACGCCCCGCAACGCCGACCCATGCGTTCGTGGCACGGTCGAAGCGCTGCACCGTGCCATCGCGCGCAATGGCCCACGGCGCTCCGTCCGGATCGACGGTCAGACGGGCTGCAGTTCCCGGAAAGGCTGCCCATGCCTGTGTCTGCGCGTTCCAGCGCGCGAGCGTACCATCAGTTCGCACGAGGTAGAGTTCGCCCCGGAAATTTCCGGCGATGTCGGCGCCGCGCTCGTCGCCCACCTGCTCCCACCACATACCGTTGTGACGAAAGATCTTGCCGTCGCCGGCGACGCCCCACGGCCGCCCGTTCTCTCCGATCGTGATCCGCGCGAGCTCGCCGGGAATGGGGCTCCAGTAGCGCCCATCGGCCTGCCACCGCCACACATGCCGATCGCGACCGACCGCGAACACCTCACCCGACGGCGTGATCGCGAGATCCGCGGCGCTTCCCGGCAAGGCCGCCCAGGTATACGTACGCTGCACCTGGATCGCCGGCTGCTGCTGCGACACGGCGGAGAACGGCACCGTCAGGCTGACGAGGGTGATGAACGCGATTGCGATGAGGTGCCGCATGATCAAGCCTGTTTACGGATGGATTTCTATCCCCGGACGCGATCCAGGATTTCACCCACCTTTTCCTGCACGTCTCCGCGGCGAAGCCAACTCTCTCCTTCGATGTCGCCGGTGCGGAACTCGTTGTTGAAGTCACCGCTTTCCAGCCGATCCATCACGTCGTTGAAGGTCTTGCGCGGAACGAACCATTGCTGCTGGCGGCGCTCGAACTTCTCGAGCGAACGCTCGAATTCGCTGAGCCGCTCTGCATCGGCGCGTGCGTCTTCCGGCGAGCGGGTACCGTATTGCGGCCGACGGGGCGTGAGCAGGATCAGGATCGAGCGCTCGAACTCACGCTTGACCTGGCGGTTGAAGAACAGATTGAGGCCCGGAATATCCTTGAGCCCCGGCACACCGTCCGAGCCTCCCGAATTCTCGCGCTCGGACAGACCGCCCAAGATCAAGGTCTCACCGAACTTCATGGCGACGGTCGAGTTGACGATGGTCTTGGTGGTGTCGAGGCGGAACTGGAACAGCACCGACTGACTGGGATCGGTGAGGAACGTGCGCTCGGCAATGACCTGGAGCCGGATCATGTTGTCAGGCAGAAATTCGGGTACGACGCGCAGTTTCACGCCGACCTCTTTCTGGATCGAGACAGAGTCGCCCTGCCCGCCCGAGACGGCGGCTGCGGCGATGTCCACACCGGAGAAGAACTCCGACGCCTGTCCCGACAGCGCCACCAGGCTCGGTCGCGCCAGAATATGGCTTTGACCGGAGAGCGAATTGGCGATGTTGAGAGAATAGGTGACGGAGGGAATGCTGATCAGGCTGGTGATGGTTCTGGTATTCTCCGACAGGGTGGGGTCATCCAGATTCTTCAGGCTGTTACGGCCGAAGCTCAGTGCCGGCAACGGCCGCAACGGATCGCCGAATTGCAGTTGAAGTCCGCTCAAGAGATTGATGCCGCGGCTGTCGCGCCGGTCCTCCTCGATGCCGATCATGACGACATCTACCACCACCATATTGGCGTTGAAGAAACCCTGACTGCCGAACTGTCCACCCGGTGCGCCGAAACCGCTCTGGCCGGGAAATCCGCTCTGCCCCGGAAAGCCGCCGAGCGGCGCGGGGAAGACCGGCTGGACGGGAATGGCCGGCGGCGCGCCGAAGCCGGTCTGGCCGGGAAAGCTCGGCGTCGGCGGCTGCGCGAAGCCGGGCGTCGGTGGCGTCGAGAAGCTTGGCGGGAACTGTGCAAGCTCGATCTGCTTCTGCGTCCCGGCGCTGCCGCCCTGGGCCGCCTCGTCGTACGCCATCGCCCAGGCGTCAAGACGACGGCCGAGGGTGCGCACATGGTTGGCGTTCGTCTCGCTCGACTGATACGCCGCGAAGTAGGTTCGCGCGTCGCTGCGCTGGTCGAGCGCCGCCTTGGTGACTGACAGTGCCTTGAGTATGCGCGGCTTGCTCGCGCGCTCAGGGGCGAGCTTCTTGAAACCGTTCAAGGCAGCGTCCGCGGTACGCGGATCGCCCGCGTAGTAGGCGGCACGTGCCAGATCGTACAGCACTTCGGGGTCGTCCGGCCGCACGGTGGCGGCACGCAGCAGCGCATCCTCGGCAAGGCCGAACTTGCGCTGGTCGAGATAGGCGAGACCCAGGAAGTACTCGGCGGTCCAGTTCGTGGAATCGAACTTGAGCGCCAGCCGATAGCCTTCCTCGGCCAGGGGGAATTTCGATTCGTCACCCTGCGCGGCCATCATGTGGTAGGCGAAGCCGTTCAGGAACTGCAGCTCCGAGCGAGTGATTTCCAGCTTGAGTGCGAGGTTGAACTGCCGCGAGGCTTCCTCGTACCTGCCATCTCGCAGCGCCATCATGCCATCGCGCACCGCGCGCCGTGCGATGGTGTCGGCGGCACTGCCGGGTATCGCGGAGGCTGTGCCGAAGCCACTCATTTGACGCGAGCTGCTGCTGAAACCCAGCCCATCGGTTTGACACCCGGCCAGGCTCAGCGCAGCCACGCACGCGCCGGCTCCGAGCGCGGTTCGCAATCCCGCGCCACGCCGCATCGATTCCCCCATGATACCCCCTCTGCCTTACGCTCTACTTACTCAGGTCTTCGGCTTCCACACGTGGCCTTGCGCACAATTCGCCATCGTGATGATGGCGCCTGTCGTGCTCGCCGCCCCGTGGATGCCAAGGCAGGTACCCGTGGACTGGTTCCTGATCCGGCCATCCTGCTGCAGCGACCATTGCTGGGTGGCGCGCCGGGGATCGCAGGCCTGGAGTGCCGGACTCGCCCCGCTCGCGGCCACGTCCATGCAGGCATTGAGGCCGCCGTTTCGCAGTTCGCCGTTTTGCGCGACGAAGATCCACTGGGTCGAGTCCTCGTTGCACGGACGGATGCCGACGTAGTTGGCCGCATAACCGATGCACATGCCACGCGCCGACGAACTTTCGGGCTGCAACGCCTGCCCGACGGGCGTTCCGTTCAGCGCGGCAACGGCATGGGCCCGGATCTCGGCGGCCCCGGCCGCGGACGGCGGCGTCTCGGATCCCGTAGCGAGCGTCCAGTATCCCTGCACATTTCCCATGCCCTGCTCGCTCGCCGTCATGCGGGAAAAGTCCGGGGCCTGCCTGGCCGTCGCCAAAGCGGTTTGCAGCTTGGGGCGGGCCTGGGTGATGCTCTCCATTTTCTCGAACTCGGCCGTGATGATCTCCGTCGCAATGAAGATGATGATTTGCGGACCGGCGCTGGCGATCATTTTCATGGCGGCCATCGTCGCTTTGGTACCGGCCTTCTTCGCCGTAACAATGGCCGCCTTGGTGCTATTCTTGACCATAACTTTCGTCAGGTCTTCACCGGCCTTCAGCGCGACCTTCTGTGCGAATTTTATGCCGGATTGCTTGGCGACCTGGGTCGCGTACGGCGCCAGCTTCGTGAACGCGCCCCCGAGCATGGCCATGGTATAGCCGGTGCTGGCAACGCCGCTCGCCGTCATACCCACAATCAGGCCCACATGGCCGATCTCCTCGAAATCCGGCGGCGCTACGCCGGTGTCGAGCAGCGCAACCATGTTGCCGGCGGTCTGGTTCCGCTGCTGCCTCCAGTAGGTGTCCGCCTGGGCCCATGCCTCGTAGGCCAGTAGCGCGTCCTGCGCGGTATAGGTCCGTCGCGCGACGATGTACCTGCCGAAGCTTTGGAGCAGCTCCTTCTGCGCCGGCGTGGCCACGGAGGGCTGCGCGATTGCGTCCAGGAGCTTCGCGAACAGGACCGCTTTGAGAACCGCGCTGTCCTGCGGTGCCCTGGCGATCTCCTCCCAGACCTCGCGCCGCACCGTGGCGACCGGCGTGTTGGTGTTTTTGGCCAGTTCGGCGATTGCGATCTCAATGCCATTCCGCTCGCGCAGGATCTCCAGCGTCGCGGCCTCGGCCCCTTGCAGCCGGAACAGGCCCGGCTCGTCGTAGGGCGCCGTAGACCAGCGGAACCCGTCCGGAGCGCTGCAGGCGTTGGCATCCTTCACGGAGTACACCGTCCGCTTCGCGCCGGTCGGACAGGACCAGCACGTGCCGCTGTTCGCCGCGCCGGGATTTCCCCTGACCAGGTTCCTGGCCCGCAGCGCCGAGAGTTCTGCGTTCGATACGCCGATCAGATCGAAGTGCTGCCCGGACGGGCAGGTCAGCGCGGCCTGGAATGTCGCGCGCGCAAACTCCATGCGCGGATCCTTCTCGCATGCCTGCGGGCCCGTGACGTCATGGACGGTGCGATCCCACGCCTCCGCGCATTTGTAGCAGCCGCCGCCGGTGCGGGTATCCTGCTGCCCGGGAATCTTCAGGTCGTGAATCTCGCCAGCTTCGCACTGGGCTCTTTTGACGACCGATGCGCGGGCGATCTGGGCCGACAGCGAACGCGAGCAGGCTTCGCCGCTGTTGATATGGTTGCCGGTACGGTTGTACCCGCTGGGGCAAGACCAGCAGCTGCCGCCGTCCCAACCATCGTGGAACTGGCCACTCGAGCACTCGTGCGGCCAGATCGTGCGCTTCTGGCGGATGGCCGACTTCAGATCGTCGCGCGCCGGCCGGACGCATGCATCCCCTGCATCGATATGGGCGATGGTGCGTTCGTAGCCGGACGGACAGCTCCAGCATTCGCCGCCACGGATCGGATCGTGGAACGACCCCGGCGGGCAGAGCGGGCCCATATACCTGGCCGGGCCCAGCTCGCCGCGAGCATTGGGATCCCGGCGCGCGCAGGCCCGGGCCGTGTCGACGGCGGCAGTACTGCGTTCGTAGCCTTGCGGGCACGACCAGCACTGCCACAGACCGACATCGAAGAACGATCCTGCCGGACACGAGCCGCGCGCCGGCCCCTCGTAGGTCGCGCCCATGGGATCACAAGGCGGCTGCGGCTTGCCATTGACGATGCCGCCGCACATCGGGCTGCTCCCGACCGGGTTGGACGGATAGCTGAACTGGGCGGCAGGCGTAACACTGGCGCCCGGCGTGTTGAGGATCACTGGGCCGCCGACCTTGACGTTAGGCTTCTGGTCCAGCTGGAGCTTGCTCGGGTCGCCGACTTGCAGGTTGCCCGAATTGGTGATGACCAGCTGGGGTTGCGGATCGGCGGCCGGCTTGGTCTCGATCTTGCCCGGGGTCACGATCACGCCTTGCTGGAATTGCGAGGTCTGGACCTGCGTCGATTGTTGCTGGGTTGCCTGCCGCTGCACGGGCTGGGCCGCGACCGGGGGGACCTGGCCGCCAGCCAACAGGTTCGGCAGCACCAGGACCTCGTATTTCTCGATCGTGATCTCCTTGCCGCCCCAGCCGATGTTGCACTTGCCGGCGACTTCCTTGCCGGAATGGATGCCGTCCTGCAACGCTGCGCGGCAGGGGCGCATTGCCTGCGCGCCTTCATTGCCGGCGACGAAAGACATCCTCGGGTCAATGCCTGCGGGTTCGCGCCAGACATCGGGAAACGAAGTCGCGTATTGCTGCGGCACCGAACGCGTCAGAATGTCGAAATCGGCGATGGCAAGCTCGCGACCGCCATAGCCGATATTGCATTTGCCAGCCCAGACCTTGCCGGGATGCAGGCCGCCCTGGTGGCGCGCCCGGCACAGCATCATGGCTTGCGCGCCGACCTGACCACCGATCACCGCACCAGCCAATCGCGGGTCACCCGGGGAGACGCCGTTGACCCACGCATAGGGTGTCATGCTGGCAATGCCGTCAGTGTAAGGAGCCCAGGTCCTGGGATCGGCCGAGGGTGTCTGTTGCTGCGCGGTCGCGCCCTGCATCACACCTGCAATGCCTGTGACAAGCAGCGCCGCTGCGATGACCGCCTTGTATCCGACCATAGACCCCCCTGTTCCGGGTGATGGCTAGATTCCCGGAAAGCATGCAAATCTAGAAAAATCCAGCGAGTGAGCGCGCGCAAAGGGAGGTCAAAAAAACATCAATTCAGAGTGTTGTTTGGGGGATCAATGCGTGTTTTTGAGTTCGGGCCGNNTTTTGAGTTCGGGCCGTATGCCGTGGATTTCGCCGAGCGTCGATTGACGCGCAATGGCGAACAGGTGCCTGTGGCCGGCAAGGTGCTTGAAATCCTGCAGGCGCTGGTCGAAGCCGAAGGCCGGCTAGTTACCCGCGAGGCGTTATATGCGCGTCTGTGGCCGGACGTGGTGGTCGAAGAGCGCAATCTCACCGTGCATATCTCGAGCCTGCGCAAGCTCCTCAACAATGGCGATTCAGTCGACTATATCGAAACGGTCCCCAAGGCCGGCTATCGCTTCACCGGCACGGTTAAGGCCAAAGCTCCAGCCGGCGGAGCGTCCACCGCTATCACACCCCTGACGCCTGCTACCGGCGAGACTCCTCCATCCAGACATCGGCGTCACGCCTGGGCCGCCGCAGCTGTACTCCTGGTCGCGGTCATGGGTGGCGGCTCGTGGATCGCCCACGGCGGATCGACTTGGCTGACCGAAAGCGAGCGCGAGATATTAATTACGGTAGCAGTCCTGCCGTTCGCCACTACGGGGCTCGATGCGACCGAAATTTATCTCGGTCTGGGAGTCGCCGACGCCATCATCACGCGTCTCAACGGCGTGTCTGGCATCGGTATGCGCCCACTGGGAGCGGTGCGCGAATTCTCCGGCACAACCGATCCCGTGGCAGCCGGCCGGAAGATGCAGGTGCATGCCGTATTGGACGGCCTGATCCAGCGCGAGGACGACCGGCTACGTGTCTCCGCCTATCTCACCGATACGGAAAGCGGCCTCGCGCGTTGGAGCGAAAGTTTCGAGCTGCCGCTGACCGGCATGTTCCAGCTTCAGGATACCGTTTCCATGCGTGTCGCTATGGCCCTGCCGCCACAAATTGCAAACTGGGGGCAATGAGCTAAGCCGCGTTCAGTTCTACTTTCTTCCGTCGGTACTGGCTCATCTTAGCCACCGCGCAAGGAGGATTGCTCGGCGGGCGACAGGCTGTCGCAAATGTACAGCGCCCCGATCGCGCAGGAGCCGCAAGGCTTCGGCAGCGCCACTTCGGAAGGATGCAGGGGTGAGAGGCTGTGGCGATCGACGGTGGTCATGATTCGAGAGAGACCGTATGGATCAGCCAGATCGGCTACAAATTACTGGCCAGCAGAGTATACGTGTCTTGCGGTACGCGCCGGACTCTCAGGACGATCTGACTCCTATGCGATCTGCTAACGGACGTCCGGCATCGGCGCGTCGATTACCGATCTCAATCTGAGGAATGTTGGAATCGCATTGGACGCGCGCAGAAAGCAAGACGACCTGCGCCTACTCCAGAAGCCTAGCGGCGACCCTGTCCCGGACAGGCAACAAAAGTCTTTGCAAAAACTGGCTTCCCAGCCAGGCGGCTGGCCGCTTCGCCTTATTCCGGCCAAAGCTCCGGCCTACCCTATGTTCAAACTGAAACCGCGCAGCGGATCACCGCTGACTGCACGGTGTTCATTTTATGCTGCACGCGACACCCCTTTAGCGGGATTTAAAGGACTTGGGCTTTATGTCATATAGGTGTAATGAATCTGTAACAATCCTGATTTCCCGTAAAGGCTTCAAATAAATGGCTGTTTTCCGCGATCCAGATCCAGACCCCGACGGCATCCTGGACACTTCCCTGCCCCCCGCCAGCCTGATGACGGCGCGCCATGACCGGGGGGCGGCAGAATGATTTCCGCAAACGCTGGCGCGACCGAACTGCTTCTCCATCTCGTGGCCGGTGTGGCCCTGCTGCTCTGGGGCGTGCGCATGGTGCGCACCGGCATGACCCGGGCCTTCGGCGCCGCCCTGCGCCGCTATCTCGGCCGCGCGATGCGCAACCGCTTCCAGGCTTTCCTCGCCGGCATCGGCGTCACTGCCCTGCTGCANNGCCGTGCTGCTCGGCGCCGGCATCGGCACGTCGATCACCGCACAATATCTCTCGCTCGACCTGCACTGGCTCGGGCCGCTTTGCATCATCGTCGGCGTCATCGGCTTCTTCGCCTCCGAAAGCGGCATGCCGCGCCATGTCGGCCGGCTCGGCATCGGCATCGGCCTGATGCTGCTGTCGCTCGAAATGATCATCGGTGCCAGCGCGCCCCTGCGCGATGCGCCGGGCCTGGCCGCCATCCTGCTGCCGCTGGAACGCGAACCGATTCTCGGCGTGCTGCTGTTTGCGCTGCTCACCTGGCTCAGCCATGCCAGCCTCGCCACCGTGCTGCTGGCGGCTTCGCTGGCCAAGGCCGGCACCGTCGATCCGACCCTCGCCGTGGCGCTGGTGATCGGCGCCAATCTCGGCACCGCGATTTCGCCGCTGGTGGCCAGCACCGGCCAGCCGCCGGCCGCGCGCCGCGCCCAGCTGGCCAACCTGATCACCCGCGTGATCGCCACGCTGGCCGTGCTGCCCTTCATTTCGCAGCTGCCGCACTGGCTGGCTTACGCGGGCGAAGACGGCGCACGCATGGCGGTGAATGCCCACACCGCCTACAACATCGCGATTGCCGTGGCTTTCCTGCCTTTCGTCACGCTGCTCGACAAGCTGGCCCGGCGCCTGATGCCCGATCTGCCGACGCTCGAATCCGGCGGCAAGCCGCGCTATCTCGACAATTCGGCGCTCGATACGCCGACGGTCGCGCTCGCCGCTGCCGCACGCGAGACGCTGCGGCTCAGCGATGCCGTCGCCCGCATGCTGGACGACACCATGACGGTGTTCACCAAGGACGATTCCAAGCTGGCCAAGACGGTGGAAAAGGCCGACGACGAAGTCGACGGGCTGTACGAGGCGATCAAGCTGTACCTCACCGAACTCAGCAAACATGGCCTGGATGAATCGGAGAGTCGGCGTTATGTCGACGTGCTCACCTTCACCACCAACCTGGAGCATATCGGCGACATCATCGACAAGAACCTGATGGAGCTGGCGCAGAAGAAGATCAGGAACAAGCTGGCCTTCTCGAAGGAAGGCCTGGCCGAACTGACCGACTTCCACCATCGCGTCGCCGCCAACCTGCAGATGGCCTGCAACCTGTTCATGTCGGGCGACGTGAAGATGGCGCGCCAGCTGCTGCAGGAAAAAGCCGAGCTGCGGCTGGCCGAACAGCGCGCCGCCGAGAGCCACTATGAGCGCATCCGCGCCGGCCGCGCCGAAAGCATCGAGACCAGCGCGATCCATCTCGACCTGATCCGCGATCTCAAGCGCGTCAACAGCCACCTGACGGCGGTGGCCTATCCCATCCTGGAACAGGCCGGCGAACTGACCGCAACGCGGCTGCGCGCCGACGAACGGCTGGACCGCAGTTCTGAGAAGGACGCCGCCGCGGCGCGCAACGGCAGCGCCCGCATGGCGTGATTATGCGGGCGTCGCAGCGATGCGGCGCCTGCTGCCTGCCAGGCGATGCAGCAGCCAGGCAGCGATCAGGATATTCATCATGTTGAAGGCGATGCCGTTCAGCAGCGCCGCTTGGTACGACCCGGTGAAATCGTAGATCTTGCCTGACATCCAGCCGCCCAGCGCCATGCCGGCCAGCGTGGCGGAAATCGCCAGGCTGACGCGCAGGCCGGCCTGCGCAGCGGGAAACAGCTCGCGGATGATGAAGGCGTAGCTCGGCACGATGCCACCCTGCACCAGGCCGAAAACGGCGGAAATGACGTAGAGCGACATCAGTCCGTCGAAGGGCAGATAGAGCGCCAGTGCCAGCATCTGCAGGGTGGACCCCAGCAGCAGTGTCTTCAATCCGCCGATCCTGTCGAGAATGTAACCGGAGGCCAGCCGGCTGATGATGCCGAAGCCCAGCATCAGCGACAGCATCTCCGCGCCGCGCGCCGGGCCGTATCCGAGATCGACGCAATAGGCCACGATATGCACCTGCGGCATTGACATGGCGACACAGCAGCCAAGTCCCATCACTAGGATAGCGCCCTGCAGCAGATTGGGGTGCAGGCCGAGCGGACGCGCCATGCCCGACTGCGCCGTGGCGGCCGGTGCGGATTGCACAGGCGGCCGACGGCGCAGCAGCAGGCTGAGCGGCAGCAGAGTAATGAGGCAGAAGACACCGACGTGGAAATGCGTATCGCGCCAGCCATGGCCCGAGATGAAATATTCCAGCACCGGCGGCCAGATCGTGCCGGCGACATAGTTGCCGGCGGCACAGAGCGAGATGGCCAGTCCGCGCCGGCGATCGAACCACATCGAGGTATCGGCCAGCAGCGGCGCGAAGAAGGCCGCGCTGCCCATGAAGCCCATCAGACCACAGATCGCGGCAAAGACCCAGAAGCTTGGCGCCTGCGAGGCCAGCATGTAGCCGGCCGACATGGTGATCGTGGCGAGCACGACCGGAAAAATGATACCGCGCTTGTCGGCCATGCGACCGGCGATGATGCTGCCGAAGACGAAACCGATCATGGTCAGCGTGTAGGGCAGCGCGGCTTCGGCGCGCGCCACGCCGAAGTCGGCCTGGACCGCAGGCACCACCAGAACCGGCGACCACATGCCGACTCCGCCGATGGTGCCGATCACAATGGCGGTGATCAGACGCAGCCAGGCATAGGGCGATTCGACACGGCTTTCAGCAAAGGCCTGGGCCATGTGGATTTCCTCCGGGTGGGCGATTGGCGGGTGGCGGATCTTTATCGTTATGCGGAGCAGTCTAGCCGCAGCAGGAGCCGACCGGCAATTACCTCGTCAGTCCACGATGAACAGCTTGGCGCCAGTGACAGTGCGCGAGCGATGCGGCTCCGCATTGTCGGCGACCTGATACGACTGTCCGGCCTTCATCACGAATTCGCGGCCGTCTTCGAGTTCAGTGACCAGTTCGCCCTCGAGGACGAAAAGGATATGTCCCTTCACGCACCAGTGGTCGGCCAGATAGCCCGGCGTGTAGTCGACGCGGCGCACGCGGATGCCGCCGAAATTCTGTGTGCGCCAGGTGGCGCTGCCGGTCTCACCCTTGTGCTGGGTCGGCGCGATGGTCGACCAGTCGGTGGTGCCGAAGGGAATGTCGGACATCTGCATGGGGAAGCGCTCCGGAAACTGAAGCCCCGCTTCTAGGCCGGAATTTCACGCGAAGCCAGTGCGGAATTGTCGGGGGACAATATACCCTGTTACCACCCCAGCTGACGGCTCGCCAGATCCTTCATGATCTCTTCGGCGCCGCCGCCGATGGTGTTGACCTTCACTTCACGGTAGATGCGCTCGACACGCAGCCCCCGCATGAAACCGGCGCCGCCGAAAATCTGCACGGCTTCTGAGGCGCAGAAGGCCATCGTCTGTGTCGCCTGATTCTTCAGCATGCACAATTCGGCGACCGGGTTTTCGCCGTTGTCCAATGCCCATGCTATGCGCTCCAGAAACGCCTGGCTCGCTTCGATGCGCTGCGCCATGTCGACCAGCTTGTGGCGGATCACCTGGTGCCGGATCAGAGGCTTGCCGAAGGTCTCGCGCTGCTTCGCATAGTCCAGCGCGTCTTCGTAAGCCACCCGGGCGAAGCCGATGGCGCCGGCCGACAGCCCGAGCCGCTCATCATTGAAGTTGAGCATGATGCCCATGAAGCCGCGATTCTCCGGCCCGATCAGGTTCTCGGCCGGCACGCGGCAATCATCAAAGTGGAGCGTCGCGGTGTCCGAAGCCCACCAGCCCATTTTCTTCAGCGGCGTGCGCGTGAAGCCGGGCGCGTCGCGCTCGATCAGCAGCAGCGAAATCCCGCCCATGCCGGCATCACCGGTGCGCACTGCCACGGTGTAGTAATCGGCGCGCATGCCGGATGTAATAAACGTCTTCTCGCCGCGCACCACATAGTGGTCGTCGTCCAGCTTCGCGGTGGTCTTGAGATTCGCCACATCCGAGCCGCCACCGGGTTCGGTGATGGCGAGCGCGGAAATCTTCTCGCCGCTGAGCACGCCGGGCAGCACTTTGTCTTTCAGATATTGCGAGCCCAATTTGGCAATCGGCGGACAACCTATGGTGTGGCTCATCAGCGAAGCCGCCACGCCGCCCGATCCGGCGCGCGCTAGTTCCTGGCCGGCGATGATGGCGTAGAAGCGGTCGGCGGCAATCCCGCCATGGCTTTCCGGGAAATTCAGCTGCAACAGGCCGATGTCCGCGGCCTTTTTGTAAAGCTCGCGCGGGAATTCGCCGGCTTCATCCCACCGGTCGGCGAAGGGCGTGATCTCTTTCGCCACGAAACGGCGCAGCTGGTCGCGAAAGGCCTCGTGATCGGCCGTGTAATAGGGCGAGGTGCCGAGCATGCTTGATCAGCCTCTCGAGGGCGGCCGCAGCCGCGCCATCATGATGATGTCGTCATACTGCCCGTCGATCTTGCGGGCGCGGGATTTGATGCCCTCCGTGACGAAGCCGAATCTGCGATACAGCTTCACGGCGCTTTCGTTGCTGGCATAGACCTGCAGTTCGACCCGCTCGATGCCGACACGGCCGGCCGTGTCGAACACCGATTGCAGCATCTCGCGGCCGAGCCCCTTGCCACGATGCGGTGCATCCAGCCCCATGCCGACGGTGCCAACATGCGAGAAGCCGACGCGATGCTCGGTCTGCGGCAGCACATGGATGTTGCACCAGCCGACCACCAGGCCGCTGCCATCGACGGCGACGATGAAGGGCAGGCCACGCTGCAGCATCGCCTTGATGTAGAATTTCACCTCCTGCAGGGGCGGCGCCGCGGTGAAGGCGAGATAGCGCCGCTCCGCCGCGACGCGATCAAGGCAGGCGCGATAGCCCTCGGCATCGGCCTCGGTGATCGCACGCAGTGTGGCGCGCGTCTGATCAGAGTTGGGGGCTTCGCTCATGATGCGTTCGCCGGCGTGAGTGCGGCGAGTAGCTGCCGCGCCGCCACCTGATCGCCGACCTTGACCGGCAGGGCCTCGATGGTGGCATCGACACGCGCCACCATTTCATGCTGCATCTTCATCGCTTCCATCACGACGAGGCGCTGGCCCTTTTGCACCTGATCGCCGGCAGCCGCCAGCACGGCGACGATCTTGCCATTCATCGGCGCGCGCAGTTCGCGCTCGGCCGCACCCTCGGCTTCAGCCGGCGGCGCCCAGGTCAAATCGCGGCAGGCGAGATCGGCCGCACCGCTGGAAAGATGCAGCTCGTCGCCGGCAAAAGCATAGACGACATCGCGTTCGATGCCGCCGGCTGTGACGCGCAGGCGGGTGTCGCCGCGCGAAGTCACTGTGTAATCCGCGTCATTGATGCGGTAGCGATCCTTGCCGAGGACAGTGACCGCCAGTTTCGCGCTACCCTCGCCGATACCGAGTTTCACCGGCCAGGCCAGGCTGCCGTTGGACGACCAGGCATCGGCCGGATCATGGCCGAACTGCGTCGCACCGCGTTCGAACCACAGGAGCGCCGCAATGGCCTGCAAGGCGGCATCGGCAACCGGCGTGGCGGGCGACGCGAAATACTGCGGGATGAAGGCCGTCGTGGCCTTACCGGCTGCAAACTCCTTATGAGAAAGCAGCTCGATCAGGAAGCCGCGATTGGTGCTGATGCCGAGCGCGGCGGTCTGTTCCAGCGCGGCGATCAGGCGACGGCGCGCCTCCTCGCGGGTGCCGCCATGGGCAATCAGCTTGGCAATCATCGGATCGTAAAACGGCGTGATCTGCTGGTCGCGTGCATGCAGGCCGTGATCGACGCGAATGCCGGCCGGCGGCGACCAGAGAGCAAGCTGCCCCGATTGCGGCAGGAAATTCTGCGCCGGCGCCTCGGCATAGAGCCGCACCTCGATGGCATGGCCATCCAGCCGTACATCGTCCTGCGTCAGCGGCAGTGCCTCGCCGGCGGCGACGCGGATCTGCAGCGCCACCAGATCGAGGCCGGTGATCGCTTCCGTCACCGGATGCTCGACCTGCAGGCGGGTGTTCATCTCCAGGAAATAGAAGTCTTTGCCATTGGCGTCGAGCAGGAATTCCACCGTGCCGGCGCCGATATAGGAAATGGCTTTCGCGGCTGCGACGGCCGCCACACCCATCTGCGCGCGCAGATCGGCATTCACTGCCGGCGAAGGCGCTTCCTCAATCACCTTCTGGTGCCGGCGTTGCACGGAACAGTCGCGCTCACCGAGATGGATGCAGTTGCCGTGGCTGTCGGCAAACACCTGGATCTCGATATGGCGGCCGTTGACGACGGCTTTCTCCAGGATCAGCTCGCCGGAGCCAAAGGCATTCTCGGCCTCATGACGTGCCGTGCGGATCGCATCGCCGAGATCGGCGGCAGTGTGTACCAGCCGCATACCGCGCCCGCCGCCGCCGGCCGCAGCCTTCACCATCACCGGCAGACCGATCTGCTCGGATTCCCTGGCGAGCGTTACATCCGATTGGTCGCTACCCTGATAGCCCGGTACGCAGGGCACGCCGGCAGCGATCATGCGCTGCTTGGCCGCCGCTTTGTTGCCCATCGCGGCAATCGCCGAGGCCGGCGGGCCGATGAATATGAGACCGGCATCCGCGCAGGCTTTGGCGAAGTCCGCATTCTCCGACAGGAAGCCGTAACCCGGATGCACCGCATCGGCGCTGGTAGCTTTGGCGGCTGCAATCACCGCGTCGATATTCAGATAGCTCTGCTTCGCCTCCGCCGGACCGATACAGATGGCGCGGTCTGCCTGCTGCGCATGCAACGCGCCGGCATCGGCCTCGGAATACACCGCTACCGTCTTGTAGCCGAGCGCCTGTGCGCTGCGGATCACCCGGCAGGCAATCTCGCCGCGATTGGCCACTAGGATGGTGGTGAAGCCCGGCATTATTCCACAATTCCACAACTGTCATGGCCGGACTTGTTCCGGCCATCCACGCCTTTGATACCGTCGTTCAAACGCAAGACGTGGATGCCCGGGACAAGCCCGGGCATGACAGCTTTCTGTTGAACCGCGCCCACTATGCCTTACTTCTTCTTGCCCGGCAGGATGCCCATGTATTTCGAGATGATGCCGAGCATCACTTCATCGGCACCGCCGCCGATCGAAGCGAGGCGGCTGTCGCGATAGGCGCGACTGATCGACGTTTCGTTCATGAAGCCCATGCCGCCGAAATACTGCAGGCAGGCATCGGTGATCTCGCGCGCCAGACGGCCGGCCTTCAGCTTGGCCATCGAGGCCAGCATGGTGACATCCTCGCCCTTCAGCATCAGGTCGGCGGCGCGATAGCTGATCGAGCGCAGCAGTTCGACCTCGGTGCGCAATTCGGCCATGCGGAAATGCACCACCTGATTGTCGAGGATCGATTGCCCGAAGGCCTTGCGCTGCCGGGTATACTCGATGGTCTCGTCGATATGGCGGTCGAAGGCCATCAGCGAGGAGAAAGCGCACCACAGCCGCTCCTCCTGGAACTGCTGCATCTGGTAGACGAAGCCGTGGCCTTCCTGGCCGATCAGATAGCGCTGCGGGATGCGCACGTCGTCGAGATAGACCTGCGCGGTATCCGAACTGCGCATACCCATCTTGTCGAGCTTGCGCGCAATCTGCACGCCTTTGGTCTTCATCGGCAGGCAGAGCAGCGACTTGTTCTGATGGATCGGGCCTTCGCCGGTATTGGCGAGCAGGCACATCCAGTCGGCCTGGGTGCCGTTGGTGGTCCACATCTTGCCGCCGTTGATGACATAGTCGCCGCCGTCTTTCCGCGCGGTCGTCTTGATGCCGGCCACATCCGAGCCGGCGCCGACTTCCGACACGCCGAGGCAGACCACTTGGTCGCCGGCAATCGCGGGGCTGAGGAATTCCTTGCGCAGCTCATCCGAACCGAAACGGGCGAGCGCCGGCGTGCCCATATCGGTCTGCACGCCGAGGCCCATCGGCACGCCGCCGCAGTTGATATGGCCGAGCGCCTCGATCATCACCATCTGGTAGGAGTAATCGAGGCCGAGGCCACCATATTCCGTGGGCTTGTTGATGCCGAGGAAGCCGAGGTTGCCCATTTTCTTGAACAGGTCATGCGCCGGGAAGATGCCGTCGCGTTCCCAGTCCTCGACATGCGGGTTGATCTCGGTGTCGATGAACTTGATCAGGTTGCGGCGCAGGCCTTCATGTTCCTGGGTGAATTCCATTTTTTCCTCCCTCTGTCGTCATACCCGGGCTTGACCCGGGCATCCCATTCAATGGGACCCGCGGGTCAGGCCCGCGGGTGACAATGAAACCTACATCCTCGCAATCCCGAACGCGTTTTGCTTGGTCACCCGTGCATCGGCTTCACGGCATACAGACAAACACATGGCCAGCACGCGACGGCTGTCGCGCGGATCGATCAACCCGTCATCCCACAGCCGCGCGGTGGCGAAGTACGCCGTGCTTTCTGCTTCCATCTTGGCGACGACTTTCGCCTTCATCTTCTCCAGCGCGGCCATGTCGGGTTCGGCGCCGGCGCGGCGGAATTTCTCTTCCGCCACGATGCCGAGCACGCCGGCAGCCTGTTCCGGCCCCATCACGGCGATGCGGTTGTTGGGCCAGGCGAAAATGAAGCGCGGATCGTAGGCGCGACCGCACATGCCGTAATTGCCGGCGCCGAAACTGGCGCCTATATGCAGCGTGAGTTTCGGCACCCGCGCATTGGTCACCGCCTGGATCATCTTCGAGCCATGCTTGACGATACCGCCGCGCTCGGCCTCCTTGCCCACCATGTAACCGGTGGTGTTCTGCAGGAAGACCAGCGGCATGTCGGCCTGGTCGCAGAGCTGGATGAACTGCGCGGCTTTCACCGCGCCTTCGGTGTCTATAGGCCCGTTGTTGCCGATCAGGCCGACGGCCTCGCCCTCGATGCTCGCCTGCGCGCAGACCGTGTGTGACCCATATAGCGCCTTGAAATCGGTCAGGTCGCTAGCGTCAGTCAGCCGCGCCATCACCTCGCGCACGTCGTAAGGCTTGCGATAGTCGACCGGCACGATGCCGCAGAGCTCGTCGATGTCGTATGCGGGGGCAGACCAGCTTTTCTTCTGCAGCTGCGGACCGCGCGCGTTCCACGGCAGGCGCTGCAGAATCTCGCGCGCGAGGCGCAACCCGTCGGCGTCGTCTTCGGCCATGAATTCGGCGACGCCCGAGACCGTCGTATGCATCTCGGCGCCGCCGAGTTCTTCATCGGTGGCGATTTCGCCGGTGGCGGATTTCAGCAGCGGCGGCCCGGCGAGGAAAATCTTGGCACGGCCTTTGACGACCACGACATAGTCGCTCATGCCCGGGATATAGGCGCCGCCCGCCGTGCTGGAGCCGTGCACGACTGTTATCTGCGGGATGCCGGCCGCCGACATGCGCGCCTGGTTGGCGAAGCCGCGTCCGCCATCGACAAAAATCTCGGCCTGGTAATTCAGGTTGGCGCCGCCGGATTCGACCAGGTTCACCACCGGCAGCTTGTTGCGGAAGGCGATCTCCTGCGCGCGCAAGGATTTGCGCAACCCCATCGGCGCAATGGTGCCGCCCTTGATACCGGAATCGGATGCCGTGACCATGCAACGGATGCCGGCAATCGAACCGATGCCGGCGATGAAGCCGCCACCCATGATGTTTTCGCCACCGTCATCGTCGTGCATCCGGTAGCCGCAGAGCGTCGAGATCTCCAGAAACAGCGCACCGCGATCCAGCAGATGCGCCAGACGATCCCGCGGGCTGAGCTGGCCGCGCTTCTCAAATACCGGACGGCGCGCATTCGAGGTGTCGCGCACGCGCTGTTCGAGCGCGCGGAAACCTTCCACCAGCGCCAGCATATCCGCGCGGTTCTGCCGATATGCGTCCGAGCCGGTGTCGATCTGCGACCGCCAGATGGCCACGTTTATTCCTCCAGCACTTTCGGCGAGACCGCGCGATGGAAACCGTCGAAGGGCTTCGGCGCATTATCGTGTTTCGGCAGCGGATAGTGCCGGCGCGCATTCGGTACGGCGGCATCGACACGAAGCGTTGTGCCGCTGATGAAGCTTGCCGCCGGCGACAGCAGGAAGACGATGGCAGCAGAAACTTCCGCCTCGTTGCCGAGCCGCCGCATCGGCACATGATTGCGCATGTCGCGAATCAGCGGCTTCATCCAGTCGGGATAGGTGTCCATACCCGAGGACGCGATCCAGCCCGGCGCCACCGCATTGACGCGCACGCCCGACACGCCCCATTCGGTGGCGGCTGTTTCAGTGAAATTGACCATGCCGGCGCGCGCCGCGCCCGAATGGCCCATATTCGGCATGCCCATCCACATATCAGCGACGATATTGACGATGCAGCCGCCATGGTCGGCCATCCACTGCGTGTAACATTCGCGCGCCACCAGGAAGCCGCCGGTGAGGTTGTTGCGCACCACCGCATCCCAGCCCTTCTGCGAGGTCTGGGCCAGCGGCGCCGGGAACTGCCCGCCGGCGTTGTTGACCAGTCCGTCGATGCGGCCGAAGCGTTGCAGCGCCGCTTTCACGGTTTCGGCGACGCGCTCTTCCTCGCGGATATCGCAGGAGAGGCACTCGACCTCCGCACCCGGATTGTCGGACTGCAATTCTGTTGCCACGGCCTGCAGCTTCTCAAGCTTGCGGCCGACCAGCACCAGCTTTGCGCCCAGCCGGGAAAGTTCGTGTGCCGTGCAACGGCCGATACCGGAGCCGCCGCCGGTGACGATCACCACCTGGCCGGCAAAAAGCGCATCGCGGAAGACCGAGCGATAGGGCATCGGACCGTTTCTCTCCCTGCGCAGCTATGATGAGGGTCGCTGCGGAATTTTTATCGTTCAGGAACGCTACTTGACGCTAACGTAAGCGTCAATATAGGGTGCAAAAAACCCGCATGACACCTGACCTTACGTCAATTCGTCATGTTGCCGCCGACTATGAACCGGGAGCCCGAGATGTCGCTCGAACAGATCACCCAGCAGATGAGCCAGCGTGTGAAGCCCGGCGCGATCGACGCCACGGTGAAGTTCGATTTCGGCGATGACGGCATTGTCTTCGTCGACGGTCCGGCTGGCACGGTCAGCAACGACGACAACGACGCCGACTGCACCATCACCATCTCGATGAGCAACTTCACGGCGCTGGCCAGCGGCGACCTCGATCCCACCACGGCCTTCATGATGGGCAAGCTGAAGGTGAAGGGCAGCATGGGCGTGGCGATGAAGCTGCAGTCGATCCTCGGCTGAGCCGCAGCCGGTTCGAACAGGTATCGAAAAGCCGGGTGACGCCAACATCACCCGGCTTTTTGCGTTCAGGTCGGCTGTTGCCGGAGATTGCGGTTCTGCAGTGTCGCGAACAGCGCGGCGGCAAGCAGCAGCAGCACCTGCAGGCCGATGGCCTGGATGGACGGATTGACACCTGCCTGCACCGCCCAGGCGGGCAGGTCGACATAGTCATATGGCACCCAGCCGATTTCCTGGAATTCCTGCAATGCACCGCCGATGAAGCTCAGGCCGAGCAGGAACAGGATGACTGAGGTGACCGAGAAGACCGGCCGCAGCGGCAGCCGCAACGCCAGCTTCGTCATCGCCAGATAGATCAGGATCAGCAGCAGTGCGGCCGCCGCCAGGCCGAGCGGCATGCCGGACAGGTCGGCTTCCGCACCCGCCGCCACAGCATGCAGGAACAGGATCGTCTCGGCGCCTTCGCGAAAGACGGCGAGAAAAGCGATGCAGGCCAGCAGCCAGGGCCCGTCAGCCTGCAGCGCGCGGTCGGCATGGTGCTGAAGATGGCGCTGCCAGCCGGCCGGATCGCGACGCAGCCAGAGCCAGCCGCTGACATACAGCAGCAGCGCGGCCGCCACCGCCATCACCACCGCCTCGGTCAGATCGTCATGCGCACCGCCGAAATAGCGGTAGAAAATCCACGCCGCCGCCAGGCTGGCGAGCAGGGCAGCCAGACTGCCCCAGAACAGCGCGCTGCGCCGGTGACCTTCGCCGGCACGCTGCAGGAAGGCCGACAGGGCGGCGATTACCAGCAGGGCTTCCAGCCCTTCGCGCAGCAGGATGAAAAACGATTCGACAGCGACCGACAGCATGGCAACGGCCCTCCTTGGTTTTGGGCGGGGCGCGGCCAACGCTATTGCGAGTCGTTTTCAACAGCAAGGCCGCTGCAGGTGACATAACGCCGCGCCTGGCGCGGATTTCCGATATCCGGCAGTTCGGCGGCCTGGCCCCGCGGCAGACCGGCCTGCCCGCGGACGCCATGCGCCAGCGGCCGGGGCCGACCCTCACCCCCAACGGCCCTGACGGCACCGCTGAAAATCTCACAAGCCATTGTTAATAAAAGGGTTATCGGCCTTGGCGGGGGCAGCCCTTTCGGTTACTCTCCCGGCCCAGTCTCTACCGCCCTTTTCGTTTCCGAGGATTTCATGTCGCAACCGCAACCGCTCATGCACGGCAAGCGTGGCCTGATCATGGGCGTCGCCAATGACCGTTCGCTGGCCTGGGGCATCGCCAAGGCGCTGCACGACCATGGCGCGGAACTCGCCTTCACCTACCAGGGCGAGGCACTGGAAAAGCGCGTGAAGCCGCTGGCCGCCACCATCGGCGCCGAGCATGTGCTGGAATGCGACGTCACCAATGCCGCCTCGATCGACAGCACCTTTGAGACGCTGGGCAAGGCCTGGGGCAAGATGGACTTCCTGGTCCATGCCATCGGCTTTTCCGACAAGAACGAGCTGAAGGGCCGCTATCTCGATACCAGCGCGGAAAACTTCGCGCTGACCATGAATGTCAGCTGCTACAGCTTCACCGCCGTGATGCAGCGCGCCGAGAAGCTGATGACCGATGGCGGCGCGGCCGTCACGCTCACCTATTACGGCGCCGAGCGCGTGATGCCGCATTACAATGTGATGGGCGTCGCCAAGGCAGCACTTGAAGCCAGCGTGCGCTATCTCGCCGTCGATCTCGGCAAGAAGGGCATCCGCGTCAACGCCATTTCCGCTGGCCCGATCAAGACGCTGGCCGCCAGCGGCATCGGCGACTTCCGCTATATCCTGAAATGGAACGAGCTGAACGCGCCGCTGCGCCGCAACGTCAGCATCGAACAGGTCGGCGGCGCCGGTCTCTATCTGCTCAGCGATCTGGGCTCCGGCGTCACCGGCGAGACGCATCATGTCGACAGCGGCTATCATGCCGTAGGCATGGTGGCGACCGACCAGTCGCAGCAGGTCGCCGAACTGCTGCTGTCACTCGGCAAGAAGGCCGAGTAAGCAGGCCCAATGTCAGACAACAGCTTCGGACGGCTCTTTCGCGTCACCACCTGGGGTGAGAGTCACGGTCCGGCGCTGGGCTGCGTGATCGACGGCGCACCGCCGCGCGTGCCGCTGACCGAAGCCGATATCCAGGACTGGATGGACAAGCGCAAGCCCGGCACCTCGCGGTTCGTGACACAGCGCCGGGAACCCGACAGCGTGAAGATTCTGTCCGGTACCTTCGAGGGCCTGACCACTGGCACGCCGATCATGCTGATGATCGAGAATGTCGACCAGCGCTCGAAGGACTACGGCGAGATCAAGGACAAGTTCCGTCCCGGCCATGCCGACTTCACCTACTGGAGCAAATACGGCATCCGCGACTATCGCGGCGGCGGGCGTTCGTCCGCGCGCGAAACCGCGTCGCGTGTCGCCGCTGGCGTCGTGGCGCGGCAGGTGCTGAAGACGCTGATTGGCCCGCAGGTGCAGTTGCGCGGCGCGCTGGTGCAGATCGGCGAAAAGACCATCGACGGCACGACCTGGAACTGGGACAGCGTGACGCAGAATCCCTTCTGGTGCCCCGATCCGAAAATGGCGCTGGAATGGGAAGACTATCTGGATGGCATCCGCAAGGCGGGCTCGTCGGTTGGCGCGGTCGTCGAACTGCGCGCCAGCGGCATTCCGGCCGGGCTGGGCGAACCGATCTACGGCAAACTCGATGCCGAACTCGCGGCGGCGATGATGAGCATCAATGCCGTGAAGGGTGTCGAGATCGGCGCCGGCTTCGCCTCGGCGCGGCTGAGCGGCGAGCAGAATGCCGACGAGATGCGGCTTGCCGACGGCGCACCGGAATTCACCTCGAACCAGGCCGGCGGTATCCTCGGCGGCATTTCGACCGGGCAGGAGATCGTTGTGCGCTTCGCGGTGAAGCCGACGTCCTCCATTCTCAATCCGCGCGCCACGATTGACCGCTTCGGTGGCGAGACCGAGATCATGACCAAGGGTCGCCATGACCCCTGCGTCGGTATCCGTGCCGTGCCGGTCGGCGAAGCCATGCTGGCGCTGGTGCTGGCCGACCAGCTGCTGCGCCATCGCGGCCAGGTCGGCGGCTTCAAGAGCGGCTTCGACGCGCGCTAGGCGCGCGCGGTCGCCTTCCATTCACACCCCAGTGTGTCATGGCCGGGCTTGACCCGGCCATCCACGCCTTTGTCTCCGCGGCTCGAAAAGTAAGACGTGGATGCCCGGATCAAGTCCGGGCATGACAAACAAGTAAAAGCCAAAAAAGCTACTGCATCATCGGCGAGGCGAGGTCACCCATTGTGTGGCACGACATCTCGCAACGACGGCAGGCCTCGGCGCAGATCGCGCAATGGTCGTGCATCTCGGCATGGCTCTCGCACTCTTCGGCACAGACGCGGCAGGCTTCGGCGCAGGCGGCCAGCAGCACACGCAGCGTGGTGATGTTGCTGCCGGTACGGCGCGTCGCGACTTTCGCCACCGTGTCGCAGATATCAGCGCAGTCGAGATCGAGCCGGATGCATTGCTTGAGATGATGCGCCTCGTCTTCCGCCAGGCAGGCATCGGCACAGGCGATGCAGGTCTGCGCGCAGTCGAAACAGGCTTCGATACAGTCAATCAGTATCTGGTCGGCCTGAATGTCACCGTCCACTTCGGGATGGGTCCGGATCATCATCTGGGTATGCATGGCCCCTCTCCATATTTCACGCTGGGCGCTCAACCCCGGAGTCTGGGACTTTGTTCCAGCGGCGCTTAGCCCTAATCTCAGGGCAACCCAGGAGGACATCATGGCCAAGAGCAAGCCAAAAACCGCCCAGAAATCCGCTACCAAAAAGGCATCTAAGCCGCATGCCCTGAAGATTCCGGTGCCGCCGCGCGAAAAACTCGACCCGGCGACCCAGGCCTATTTCGCCAAATGCGACGAGAAGATCGGCTTCGTGCCCAACGTGCTGCTGAGTTACAGCTTCGATGCGAAGAAGCTGCGCGGCTTCACCGAGATGTATAACGAGCTGATGCTCGGCGAGTCGGGCCTGAGCAAGCTCGAACGCGAGATGATCGCGGTGGCGGTCAGCAGCATCAACCACTGCTTCTACTGCCTGACCGCGCATGGCGCGGCCGTACGCCAGATCTCGGGCGACCCCAAGCTGGGCGAGCAGATGGTGATGAACTACCGCGTCGCCGACCTGACGCCGAAAATGCGCGCGGCGCTGGATTTCGCCGCCAAGCTGACCGAGAGCCCGGACAAAATCGTGGAAGGCGACCGCGAGGCTTTGCGCAAGGCCGGCTGGAGCGACAAGGACATCTGGGACATCGCGTCGACGGCGAGCTTCTTCAACATGAGCAATCGCATGGCCGCCGCCATCGAGATGAACCCGAACGACGAGTATCACGGCGCGTTCCGGTGACGGTTTGACCGGGCATTAATATTAAAACTGTCATGGCCGGGCTTGTCCCTGCCATCCACGTCTTAAGGGAAGGCGTGGATTCTCGGGACAAGCCCGAGAATGACAATTATTTCTATGGTCGGACGTTAACGTAACTGATCATGCTCGCACTCCTCTCCCGCCTCTTCACCCGCCTCGGCAAGTTCGAACTGCCGCTGCTGGTGCTGCCCGGCATCGCTGCCGCGGGCGTCTGGGGTTTCGTCGCGCTGGTCGACGAGGTGCTGGACGGCGAGATCCACGACATCGATGGCCGCCTGCTGCTCGCGTTACGCAATGCACGGGATATTTCCGATCCGCTCGGGCCGCGCTGGTTCGAGGAGCTGATGCGCGACATCACCGCCTTTGGCGGTACCGGGCCGCTCACTTTCATCACGCTGGCCGGCATAGTTTACCTGCTGCTGCGCCGCCGTCTGCGCACCGCACTATTCCTGTTCGCCGCCATCGCCGGCGGGCAGCTGCTGTCGTCGCTGCTGAAACTCGGCTTCGACCGGCCACGACCGGATCTGGTCCCGCATGGCGCGAGCGTCTACACCGCCAGCTTCCCGAGCGGCCATGCGATGATGACCGCCATCGTTTACCTCACGCTCGCGGCACTTCTGGCGCGCAGTGAAAGCCGGCGCCGCATCAAGACCTTCCTGCTGCTGCTGGCCGCGACGGTGACGCTGCTGGTCGGCATCAGCCGCGTCTACCTCGGCGTACACTGGCCGAGCGACGTGCTGGGCGGCTGGATGATCGGCAGTGCCTGGGCGGCGGGCTGCTGGACGCTGGTCGTGCTGCTGCAGCGCCAGGGCGAACTGGAAGGCGAGGCCGCGCCCGCGCGCGAAGATCACGCGCCTGACGATCGGGCCTGAGACAGTCGCGACAGTTCAGTCGGGCGCGATCCCAGGGGCGACCTAAGTCCAAGCGTTCAAACCCAGTTTTCCTTGACCCTGCCGCTACGGCAGCCGAGAGTAACGACGTGTCGGCCGTAGAAACCACTGCCACCGTCATCGACCCGGCCCGCCTGCGCGTGCTGGTGGTCGACGACATGAAACTGATGCGCGAGATGGCCTCGGCCATGCTGCGGGCGCAGGGCATCGGCACGGTGGAAACCTGCGACGACGGCGGCACGGCGCTGGCCGCACTCGACCGCCTTGCCGCCGCCTCGCTCTCCTGCGATCTGATGCTGCTCGATCTCAACATGCCCGGCATGGACGGGATCGAAGTGCTGCGCCATCTCGCCGACCGCGGCTATGACGGCCAGATCGCCCTGTTCAGCGCTGAATCGACGCGCGTGCTGCGCACTGCCGAGACGCTGGCGCGCGCGCATAACCTCAACATCCTCGGCTTCGTCGAAAAGCCGCTGACCGACACAGCCGTGTCCGACCTGCTGCGCAAGCTCAGCCAGGGCGGCGCGAAGGCGGCGATCAATGCCGCCGAACCCTTGAGTGAAGCCGAACTGCTCGACGGCATTCGCCTGGGCCAGATCGAGATCATGGTGCAGCCGAAAGTGTCGATGCAGACGCGTCAGCCGATCGGCGTCGAGGCCCTGGCACGCTGGCGTCATCCGCAGCGCGGCGTGGTCGGCGCCGGCCAGTTCATACCATTGGCCGAGAACGGCGCCGCCGCCGAGCCGCTGTTCGAGGCGATCCTGGGATTGGCTTTGCGCGCCGCCGGATTGTGGCGCGCCGAAGGCCTGTCGCTGCAGATGGCGGTGAATCTCTCGACGGCGAATCTCACGCGGCTGGATCTGCCGCAACGCATTTCGACGGCGGTGAGCGAACACGGGCTGAAGCCCGCCGATCTCGTACTGGAAGTGACCGAGAGCCGGCTGATCGAAGATCAGACCGCCGCACTGGAAGTGCTGACGCGGCTGAAGCTGAAAGGCTTCAATCTCGCGATCGACGATTTCGGTACCGGCTATTCCTCGCTCGAACAGCTGCAGCGTTTTCCGTTCGAGGAAATGAAGATCGACCGCCAGTTCGTCGGTATGGCCGTCACCGACCAGGCGGCGCGCGCCATCGTCAGTTCATCGGTGCGACTGGCACGCAAGCTCGGCATGACCACGGTGGCCGAGGGGATCGAGAACCAGGCCGACTGGGANNTTTTTCGCCCTCCGGCACCGCCCGGCGGGCTGCCCAAAAATGTGGCTGAGAAAGCGACTGCCTGTGTTCCGGGCGCAACAGTCGAAAACTATTCGCGCATGCACAATAGAATGTGAACGAACAATCTGTCGCAACGCCGGTCAATTTGAATCAGAAAATTACCTAAGCCATTGATAAGGCTGGTGCGACAATCTGGCCCAACTTTCCTCTTGCGCTGCACACGTCCTTTCTTTAGATTGTGCGTTGCAACAAGCCTCCGGGTTTGTTGCATGCCCTTCTCGGGCGTTTCCTCCCTAGACTTGGGCCGCATTTCGATGCGGCCCCTTTTTTTGCCCAGATGGCCCCGGTGAGGGCCACGGCATAGTTATCCACAATTTGGCGAAGATCAGGACTCCGGCGTGCCGTCGGTGACCGTCATCTGCCGGGCCAGCACCTTGTCGATGCGACGGCCGTCCATGTCGATCACCTCGAAGCGCCAGTCCTTCCAGTCGACATAGTCGCCGGTCTCGGGCAGGCGGCCGAACCGCGCCAGCATAAAGCCGGCCACCGTGTGATAGTCGTCTTCCTCCGGCGGCAGCGTCAGGCCGAGTCTGGCGGCAAGTTCCTCGCGCGCCAGCAGACCGTCGAGCAGCCAGGAGCCGTCTTCGCGCTGGAGCGCGCCGGGCACATCCTCGCCATCGGGCAGCGCAAAATTGCCGGCGATGGTTTCGAGGATATCGTTCGCCGTCACCACGCCTTCGAGGCTGCCGAATTCATCGACCACGAAAGCCATACCGGCCGGCGACTTCTGCAGCATCGACAATGCACCGAGAATATCGGCGCTTTCATGCAGGGCCGGCACCGGGCGCACGAAGCTGGCAATGCCGGCCTGCGCCAGACCGTCGCGGCCACTGTCGAGCAGCAGGTTGAGCACATCCTTCACGCTGACGCTGCCGAGCGGTTCGTCGATCGAACCGCGCGCGGCCGGCAGCAGCAGATGCGTGGTTTCGCGCAGGCGCAGCAGCTGTTCCTCATGCGGCAGCGACAGATCGAGCCAGTCGAGATCGTGGCGCGGCGTCATCACGCTGCGCACCGGGCGGTCGCCGAGTCTCAGCACCGCCGCAATCATCAGTCTTTCCGCGGGCTCTACGGTGCCGGCGCTTTCGGCTTCGGCGACGAGATGATGAATCTCTTCTTCCGTAACTGCGTCTGAATTTCCCGATCTCGCGCCGAGCAGCCGCAGCAGAGCCTGCGACGAGATATCGAGCAGCCAGACCAGCGGCGCGGCCACTTTCGCCAGCATATTCAGCACCGGCGCCATCGCACTGGCGATCGCTTCGGCATTTTTGAGCGCCAGCTGCTTGGGCACCAGTTCGCCGACAATCAGCGACAGATAGGTCACGCTGCCGACCACGATGGCAAACGAGATCGGATCGGCAATCGTGCGATCCAGCATGAAGGTCGCCATCATCCAGCCGGTCAGACGCTCGGCCAGCGTGGCGCCCGAATAGGCGCCGGCGAAAATGCCGACCAGCGTGATGCCGATCTGCACTGCGGAGAGGAAGCGGCCCGGCTCGGTGGCCAGCGTCAGCGCCAGCCGCGCGCCGCGCCAGCCGCGCGACTTCTTGCGCACGATGGCTTCGAGGCGTGCCTTGCGCGCCGACACCACCGCCAGCTCCGACATCGCCAGCACGCCGTTGATCAGGATCAGCACCACGATCAGCAGCAGTTCAACGGCGAGCGACATCGAATCCTCGCACCGAACGGGCACCGGAGGCGAAAGAGGCCGGCGATCTCAGGGGATTTTCGGGAGTGGCATCCGCAGGGTTGCGGTGGCCACCTGGGGGCAGGACGCCCGGGCTAGGTCGGTCTGGCATAGCGGCGGCACTATAAGGCAGGGGCCGGTCCCATGGCTAGGGCCGGCCCCGTTTACGCAACTATGCGTTTGAATTCACATATAAATTATGGGATGGCGTCGAGAGCTGCCGGCGCCGCCTTGCGCGGACGCATGCTGGCCTTGCGCTTGGGGGCCGGTGCCTTTTCCAAGCCCAGCAGTTCGGCGCGCCGCTTTTCGTTTTCGGCAGCGGCCTCAGCCTGGGCCGGCGTGGTCTCACCGGCTTCACGCGCCAGTCGCAACGCCCGCAGATGCTCCATTTTGGCCGCCGTCGCCTTGCGGCGGTCGGCTTCGGCCTTTTCGGCAGCTTCTGCCTCGCGTTCACGCTGCGCGGTTTTCTGGAACCGCTGTTCGGCGCGGGCGCGGGCGTCTTCGGATGTAATCGTGCGTGCGGTCATAATGTAGGACCTCCGGTCAAACTGCACCTGTGCGGGCATGAGAAGCCGGCAAACGGTGCTGGTAGGAGAAACGGCGCAAAACAGAAGCGGTATCCGCTTACAAAAGCGGAAAAAGCGCCGGAGAAGCTGTGCGGAATGGGCATTCCCAGTGGAATGCCGGATAAATCTGGCACAGTGCGGAGTGCTACAGCGCAGCTTCGCTGGCCGCGCACCCGACTTACGTCATGTACTTATATGGTGTGCGCGGACCGCAAATACAAGGCCCGCACGCCAGGTTCAGGACTACTCATTTGCCGCTTTTGCAGCGGCCTGACTTGCAGTTCGACTGGCGTCGCGCGCAAGGCGCAGGTCGCGCAGCTCGGCGACCCGCGCGGCCACTGCAGCGCGTTCGTCATCCGCTTCGCGTGCCGCGTCGACAGCCGCCTGCTGGCGCTGCTGGAGGGTTTCCTGGCGGAGTTCGGCGCGATGGCGGTCGAGTTCCGCCTGATGTCTGCGGGCTGTCATGGACTGGCTCCCCTTGCGTTACGGCCGGAGCCTGGATGCGATGCACCACTATAGTCGAAGTCAGCCTGAAAAGGGGGAAATTCTGCGTTCTGGTGCGGATTTGCCTGGAATGATCCGGCCCGAAAGTGGCGTCTGGGATCAGCGTCCCAACACGCCATCGCGCAGCTCCAGCAATCCGGCGCTGCTGAAGGCCGGCCGTTCCGCCAGCGGCTGCAACGGTGCGGCGATGCGGCCCTGGGCATCGGTGCGGAAGCGCAGGCCCCAGAAGCCGAGTACGCTGTCGCCCGGCATGCCATAGCGATAATCGCGCGCCTCGAAGATGAAGCCGCCGGACTCCTGCGGCAGCTGGCGCCAGTGCAGGCGGCCATCGGCAAACCAGCGGAACACGCGCGCTTCGTAGGTGGACTGGATCGCGCTGAGTTCAGGCGTCTGCCCAAGTCCGTTTTCGCTGCGCGGAATGCGCCGCCATTCGATCGGCGCGCTGCGGAACGGCGAGGCGAAACCGATCAGGATTTCGTTCGGCAGATCGGCCACGATGCGACGCCACCAGATCTGGAAGATCACCGGATAGGCATCGACGCGCGCCGCCGCGGCCGCCGTCGGTTCGATGCGGCGCAATTCCTCGCGCGCGCGATCTTCCATATGGCGGCCGACGCCCCAGGCCACGGTGGTATAGAGCCCGACATACAGCAGCACGAGCTGCGCCAGGCGTTGCGCGGTGTCGACATGGCGGCGCGCCAGCAGCGCAAACAGGAAGACCGCCAGCAGCGGCAGGGAATACAGCGGATCGATGATCGGCATCGCATGGACGGCGAACCGCGCCATGCTGAACGGTGCCAGCAGCTGCGTGCCATAGGATGTGAAAAGATCGAGCAGCGGATGTGTGACGGCAGACAGCATGCCGAGCCACATCCACGCGCTGCGCCGCCCGGCATCGTCGAGTGCGTCTTTTGCCAGAATGCGCGGACGCCGGGCCATGCGGCGTTCGACCGCCCAGATGCCGGCGCCGATGACGGCACCGGCCACCAGCGTGACCGGGAAGGAATGCGTGATGCTGCGGTGATGCAGCCAGACATTGATCAGCGACGGCTGCGTCACCAGATCGGCCAGCACATCAAGATCGGGCAGGGTGGCAATCGCGCCACCGGCGATCACCGCGCGGCGGCCGAGCTGAGTGCGAAAGCCGGCCGCGGCGATCGCGCCGCCGAACAGGATCTGGGTGATGCTGTCCATGCGTCTTATGTTTTCCGGAAGATGACGGTGAGATTGTTCGCCGGCATCTCGACGACGCAATCCAGCGCAAAGCCGGTGTGCTGCGCCAGCGGCACCACTTCGGTTTCGAGGCAGCGCACGCCCCAGAGCGGATTGCGCGCCTTGAGAAACTCGGCATCGAATTTCTCGTTCGACGGCGCGGTATGCTTGCCGTGGCGTTTGAACGGGCCGTAGAGAATCAGCGGTGCGCTTTGCGGCATGATGGCAGACGCGCCACCGAACAGTCCTTCGGCGGCAGCCCAGGGCGCGATATGGATCATGTTGCAGCAGAGCAGCGCGTCGCAGGCTTTCACCGGCCAGGACTGCTGCGTCACATCCAGCTGCAGGGCCGGGCGGATATTGTTTGACCCGCTATCGGCGGCATAGGCATCGATGGAGGGCAGGTTTTCTGCTTCGTAGTCGGTCGGCTGCCAGAGCAGCGGCTGCAGCTGCGGCGCCATGAAGGCGGCATGCTCGCCGCTGCCGCTGGCGATTTCGAGCAGCAGGCCCTGCTGCGGCACGATGTCCTTCAGCACGGCGAGGATGGCGTCGCGGTTGCGCAGGGTGGCCGGCATATGGCGGCGCGGATCGTCGGGCGTTGCAGTCATGGATCACAAACTAAGACTGGGGGGCGATAAAGGGAACTCTCACCCCATGTGTCATGGCCGGGTTCGTCCCGGCCATCCACGTCTTATGGGCGCCGCCTGAAAGAGAAAGGCGTGGATGCCCGGCACAAGGCCGGGCATGACAAAAAGAGACCAATGGACCAAGCCAGCGTTACCGCCATCACAGAAATGCCGGTAACCCCACAGGGCGGTTGACGTTCGCCCGCCGCTTCGCTTAAATCGCCGCCATGACCTTCGCGGCCAACTATTATTATTGGTTTATCTCCTCCCATACGGGCGGCGCGCAGGGTTTTGTCTGAACCATTGCAGCCGCCGAGGTCGGCGGCTTGCGGTTTGTGACTCGGGGTCTCCGACCTAGCGGCTTCAAAAAAGCCACTGAAACCGGAGACCACCATGACGACCCAATCTTCTTCCATCGCTGAACTGCCGCAGGTATCACTGCAGAAATCGCATCTGGCCGAAGGCATATCGCTGTCGGAACTGCTGGTGCTGGCCGGCCTGGCCAGCAGCCGCGACGCCGCCCGCACGCTGATCGCGCGCGGTGAAACGCTGATCGACGACCGGCTGGTCGACAATGCGATGGAACGCGTGCGGCTGGCCGAAGGCGCAATCCGGCTCACAGCCGGTGCAGGTCAGGTGATGCTCAGGGCGGTGTAATGCTGCGCGGGGTGACGCCGGACGGTCACGTCCAGGGCACATCGCTGCGTTTCGGGATCGGCACGGGATCGTCGTCAGCCGGGCGATCCGTGCTGCGGCGACCGGAGACGCCGGGCTCCTGGCGGTTGCGCCGGTCCGGGCCGAAATAGTCCCTGGCCGTGACGAAGGCTTTCGGCCGTTCCAGCACCGCCCTGACGGCCTCGATGACGGTTTCCGCCGTCGCAGGTTTCGAGACGAAGCGGTTGACGCCGAGATTCAGCACCTCGCGCACGGTTTCGGCCTTGCTGTCGCCAGTCAGCACGATGATCGGCATGTGGCGGTTGGTGAAATTCGGATTGAGCCGCACCGCGCGGATCAGGGTCTGACCGTTGATCTCGCCGAGATTGAGATCGCAGATCAGCAGATCGCGCAGCTTGCCTTTCAGCAGCGGCAGCGCCGCTTTCACGTCGGCGACGATCTGCAGATGCACGACGCCAGCGGCGCCGAGCACCTCTTTCAGGAAAATCCGGGTCGGTTCGTGGTCTTCCACGACCAGAATTTTCAGCCGGCTGAAATCAAGCTTGCTCATGTCGCCAGCCTAGCGGTGCCGCCGCGGCCGGCAAGATGGTTTTCCGGTAACCGCTTACGCCCTGCCGCCCTCCGGGGTGTCCACCAGCGCCTTGAGCCGGTCGAAGCTGTCCGACCAGAAGGCGGCATAATGTTCGAGCCATTCATTGGCCTGGCGCAGCGGCGCCGCCTCCAGCTTGCACGGCCGCCATTGCGCCGCGCGCCCGCGCGTGATCAGCCCGGCCCGTTCCAGCACTTTCAGATGTTTCGAGATCGCCGGCTGGCTCATCGAAAACGGTGCCGCCAGTTCGCCGACCGAGGCCTCGCCCCGGCTCAGGCGTGCCAGGATCGCGCGCCGCGTCGGGTCGGCCAGCGCGGCAAAGACGGTGCTGAGCGGATCCGCCCGGGTGACGGCAGCGGGCATGGCAGCCTCCTGTTCCCATCGGTTACATAACCTGAAGGTTAGCTATAGGCGGCAGCCGGAAATGGTCAAGCCGGCACTGGAAAACTGCTGGTTCTTTATTATATGTTCCTGTATTGTTCCAATATTGCCGGCATGAATACTCTTATATGCAGAGCGGCGAACCGGGACGAATTTCAGCGAAGGCTGACGAATGCCTGCGAACACCCACGAACGCGCACGAACACCAACGAAGCAAAACGAACGCAAACGAACCGAAACGAACATAAACGACGCGAAGCGACGCACTGATCCGTCTCCGGCGCTTTACCTCGCACCAGTGCAATCGTTAGGGTTGCGCTTCGCCGCGCGGCAAGACGCGGACAGTTTTTCTGGAGGAAACCGGCCTTGTCGCAAGGCGCAGCATTACCCGTACAGTCCCCGTCCGCATCGGCCGCGGCTGCCGCCAGGCCCGATGTCTGCCTGCGCGGCCTCGACATCACCTTCGCGCTCAAGACCGGCGAGCTGCATGCCGCCGTGAAGAATATCGATCTGGATATCGCGCCGGGCGAGTTCGTTACCATCGTCGGGCCCACCGGCTGCGGCAAGTCCACCCTGCTGAATGCCACCGCCGGGCTGCTGAAACCCTCGGCCGGCCATGTCGAAATCCAGGGCGCGGCGCTGAACGGCCTGAATGGCAAGGCCGGCTATCTGTTCCAGGCCGATGCGCTGATGCCGTGGAAGACGGCGATCGACAATGTCGCCGTGGCGCTGGAGCCGATGGGCGTGCCGAAAGCCGAGGCGCTGAAGCGCGCGCAGGACTGGCTGGCCCGCGTCGGCCTGAAAGGTTTCGCGCAGCGCTATCCGCATATGCTGTCGGGCGGCCAGCGCAAGCGCGTTGCACTGGCGCAGATGCTGATCCGCGATCCGCAGATCCTTCTGATGGACGAGCCCTTCGGCCCGCTGGATGCACAGACCCGGCAGATCATGGGCAATCTGCTGCTCGATCTCTGGGCCGCCAACAAGAAAGCCGTGATGTTCGTGACGCACGATCTGGAAGAGGCCATTGCGCTGTCGGATCGTGTGGTGGTGATGTCGGCCGGTCCCGCCGCCGGCATCGTCGGCGATTTCCGCGTCGAACTGCCGCGACCGCGCGACATCGCCGAAATCCGCACCGAGCCGGCGTTCCACGCGATCCACAAGGCGATCTGGGCGAGCCTGCGCGTCGAAGTGCAGAAGGCTTACAGCCAGGGTGAAGAGGCACAACAATGAACCGCGTCACCCTCATCGCGCTGCAGCTGCTGGTCGGCGTCGCCTTCCTGCTGGTCTGGCATCTGCTCACCACCGTGCCGGTGGTCGACGGCAAACCGCTGTTTGCGCCCTTCTTCTTCTCCACGCCGCTGGAGGTGCTGGCGCGCACCTGGAAGGATTTCGCCTCCGGCGAAATCTGGCGCCATCTCGGCATCACGCTGCTGGAAACCGTGCTGGCCTTTGCCATCGGCGCCGCCGGCGGCATCGTCGTCGGCTTCGCCTTTGCCCGCCGCGAACTGCTGGCTGCCGTGTTCGATCCTTACGTGAAGGCCGCGAACGCGCTGCCCCGCGTGGTGCTGGCGCCGATCTTCGCGCTGTGGTTCGGCCTCGGCATCTGGTCGAAGGTAGCGCTCGGTTTCACGCTGGTGTTCTTCATCGTCTTCTTCAACGTCTACCAAGGCGTGAAGGAAGTCAGCCCCACCGTGCTGGCCAATGCCCGCATGCTGGGCATGAACGAACGCCAGCTGCTGCGCCATGTCTACTGGCCGGCGGCGCTGACCTGGATGTTCTCCTCGCTGCACACGTCTGTGGGCTTCGCCCTGGTCGGTGCGGTGGTCGGTGAGTATCTCGGCTCGGCCGGCGGGCTGGGCTACAAGATCCACGAAGCCGAAAGCGTGTTCGACGTGACCGGAGTCTTCTCCGGCATGGTGATCCTGACCATTTTCGTGATCGTGCTGGATACCTTTGTCACGGCCATTGAAAACCGCCTGCTGGTCTGGCGGCCCGATACGGCGGCGAAGACCGCCTGACATCATTCATAATCCAAGGAGGAAACCACAGATGAAACTCAAACTCGCACTCGCAGCCATGACGGCACTCGGCCTGCTGGCCTCTGCCGCCCAGGCGGCTCCCGAGAAGGCCAAGCTGATGCTCGGCGTCGGCGGCAAGCCGCTGCTGTATTATCTGCCGCTCACGATTGCCGAGCAGAAGGGCTACTTCAAGGCCGAGGGCCTTGAGGTCGAGATCAACGATTTCGGCGGCGGCTCCAAGTCGCTGCAGGCGCTGATCGGCGGCAGCGTCGATGCCGTGACCGGTGCCTACGAACACACCATTCGCATGCAGGAGAAAGGCCAGCCGATCACCGCGGTGATCGAACTCGGCCGCTTCCCCGGCATCGTGCTGGCCGTGAAGAACGAGCATAAGGGCAAGGTCAAGACTGCGGCCGACCTGAAGGGCATGAAGATCGGCGTCACCGCGCCGGGTTCGTCGACCAACTTCTTCGTCAACTACCTGATCGCCAAGGCGGGCGGCAACTACAAGGACTCCGCCTTCATCGGTGTCGGCGCCGGCGCCGGCGCGGTTGCGGCGATGCAGAAGGGCGAGATCGACGCAATCTCGAATCTCGATCCGGTCATCTCGAAGCTGGAAATGGACAAGAATGTCTTCATCCTGGCCGACAGCCGCACCGAAGCGGGTACCAAGGCGATCTTCGGCGGCTCCAATCCGGCGGCCGTGCTGTATCTGAAGGATGAGTTCATCCAGAAGAATCCGCAGACCACGCAGGCGCTGGTCAATGCCTTCCACAAGGCGCTGGTCTGGCTCTCGACCGCCAAGCCGGCCGACGTCGCCGCCACGGTGCCGGAAGCCTACTATCTGGGCGACAAGGGGCTGTACATGACCGCGGTGAAGGCCTCGATGGAGACCTATTCGCGCACCGGCATCATCAGCCCGGATGGCATGAAGAGCGCCTACAACATGCTGGCGCAGTTCGACGAGGGTCTCGCCAAGGCCAAGATCGACCTGAACAAGACCTTCAACGACAAGTTCGTCAAGGCCGTGAAGAAATAATCGGTCCTGCGACTGCTGGTACTGCGGCCGGGCGGGAAACCGCCCGGCCGTTTGCTTTCGGGCCCGGCTTTCCACCCTGTCAATTTTTTTGACTCGGCAATGCCGGCCTGCAGGTATAACGTCCGCAGAAGTCTGTTGGGTCTGAACGAGGTGGCGCATGGACGAGTTTTCCGGCGCGGATTTTCTCACGCGTTTGCCGGGGCCGCTCTCTGCAGCGGGCCGGCAGTTGTTCGCCACCTGGCACGGCTGGCGGCGCGGTCGGCGGCTGCCCGAACGCCGCGACCTCGATGTCGCAGCACTCGGCGATTTCCATATCGTGATGGAGCTGCGCCACCGCGACGATATCCGCATCACCTCGATCGGCGCCGGCGTCGGCCGCTATCTTGGCTTCGACCTCACCGGGCTGAACTATCTCGACATCACGAACCCGGAGAACCGCGCGCTGCGCGCCCGCCTCTTCATCGAACAGGTGCTGCAGCCCTGCGGCAGCATCGTCTACTACCCGCTGCGCTACGCAGACGGCGGCGTGCTGCCGGTCGAATGCGCCGGCGCACCCTTCTGCGACGACGACGGCAGCGGCATGGTCAGCCTGATGGCGGGCTGCTGCACACCGCTGGTCCCGCCGCGACCCGACGATGTGATCGACCCGGATTCCTGGCTGGTCGGCGAAGGCATGCGCTTCATCGATCTCGGCTTCGGTATCCCGCCGGCCGATCCCTCCACGCCGCGCCACATGCTGCCGGCGTTTTAGCGCGGCGCGGGATTCCGCAAGAATTCCCGGACTGGCTTTCGCATCCTCGTGGTGCTTAAATCCGTCACATGGGGTCGGGTGATTTTCTGCATACATTGCCATCGCCGCTGTCGCAGCAGGCACGGCAGTTCTTCGCCATCTGGCAGGGCTGGCGCGGTGCGCGCCGCCTGCCGCAGCGCAGCGATTTGTCCAAGGGCGATCTCGGCGCGCTGGCCGACAGCTGCCTTTTACTCAACATCCGCTCCGCCGATGACATCCGGATGGAAAATGTCGGCCGCACCATCGTTGAGAAGATCGGCTTCGACCTCACCGGCCTGAACTATCTCGACCTGACCTCGAAAGAGAACCGCAGCTGGCGCGCCACGCTCACGATTGCGCAGGCGGCGCAGCCCTGCGGCGTGCTGATCTACTACTGGCTGCGCTTCCCTGACGGCGCGGTGCTGCCGGTCGAATTCACCGGCGCACCGCTCTATGAAGACGGTGCGGCGCAGTCGAACCTGATCCTGTGCTGCGCGACCGGGCTCGCCGACACCATGGGCCGCAGCCAGCCGCTCGATCCGGACTCCTACGTGGAGGGCGACGGCATGCGCTTCATCGATATCGGCTATGGCATTCCGCCGCTGGTGCCGGCCGAACGCCAGGAGGCGCGGCCGGTTCAGTAATGGATGCAGAACCAGAGGCGCCACCCGGCGTCGGTCCACATAGTTTACGCGAACTGGACCTGATGCTGGCCGGCACGAAGCCGGCGGCGATGTTCGGCGAAGCCGTCCAGTTCCGCGACATCATCCCCGAAGACGATTTCGCCCCGCATGTGGCGGCCGGCCGCATCGTCAGGCGCGAATATTACTGGGACGACAAGGAATCAGGCCATTCCTTCGTCGAGATCTATTACGCGCTGCCCGGCGAGGAATGGCGCATCGACGCGCTGCATGAACTGAATCTCGTCGTGCAGGAAAAGCGCCGGTGTTGGACGGCAGCGGATGAGCGCGAAACCGGCCGGCTGCTGGGATACACAGACGCAGAAGTCGAGGCTTTCCTGGAATGGACCGGCCGCCCGGGCGGTTAGCCTTCCAGCTCTTCGCGCAGCATTTCCAGTTCGAGCCACTGGTCTTCGGCGGCGCTTAAGTCCGCACCGGCTTTCTCCAGGCCCTTACTGGCGGCTTCGAATTTGGCCGGGTCGCGGCTGAACAGCTGCGGGTCGTTCATCGCGGCCTGGTGCTTCGCGATCTGGTCCTGCAGATCGGCAATGCGCTTGGGCAAAGTCTCCAGCGCGTGCTTTTCCTTGAAGCTGAGTTTGCGCTTGGCAGCCGCGCGCGGCGCAGCTTCAGATTTCTCCGCAACAGGCTTCTCGGCTTTCGCCGCCGCGCGCGCCTGCACGCCGGAACCGCGCTGAGACACCATGTCGCTGTAACCGCCGGCATAAACATTCCAGCGGCCGTCGCCCTCGGACGCCAGCACAGACGTGCAGACGCGGTCGAGGAAGTCGCGATCATGGCTCACGAGTAAAACCGTGCCGGGATAGTCGGCCAGCATTTCCTGCAGCAGGTCGAGCGTTTCCAGATCCAGATCGTTGGTCGGTTCGTCGAGCACCAGCACGTTGGATGGCTTGGCCAGCGCACGCGCCAGCATCAGCCGGCCGCGTTCGCCGCCCGACAACACGCGCAGCGGCGTGCGCGCCTGTTCCGGCGCGAACAGGAAATCCTTCATGTAGCTCATGACATGGCGTGGCTGGCCGTTCAGCGTCACCTTGTCGCTGCCACCCGACAGCGCATATTGCAGCGTCATCTCAGGATCGAGCGTTTCGCGCCGCTGGTCGAGTGTCACCAGCGCGATGTTTTCGCCGAGCCGGATGCTGCCGGAATCCGGCTGCAGCTGCCCGGTGAGAATATTCAGCAGCGTGGTCTTGCCGGCGCCGTTGGCGCCGACGATGCCAAAACGGTCGCCGCGCAGCACCTTCACGCTGACCTCGCGCAGGACCGTCAGATCGCCAAAAGATTTCGACACCGCCTTGGTCTCGGCGATCAGCTTGGACGAAGTCTCGGCTTCGGAGACGACGAGATTGACATTGCCGGCCACCTTGCGCTGTTCACTGCGACCGGTCTTGAGCTGCTGCAGCGCGCGCATGCGGCCCATGTTGCGCTTGCGCCGGCCCGACACGCCATGCCGCACCCAGTCGAGTTCAGCGACGATCTTGCGATCCAGCTTGTGGCGCTCGGTTTCCTCCTGTTCGAGGAAGGCATCGCGCCAGTCCTCGAAAGCCGCAAAACCTTGCTCCAGGCGCCGCGTGGCGCTGCGGTCGAGCCAGATGGTGGCGCGCGTCAGGTTGCTCAGGAACCGGCGATCATGGCTGATCAGCACCAGCGCAGACCGCAACCGCTGCAACTCGCTTTCGAGCCATTCGATCGCCGGCAGATCGAGATGGTTGGTCGGCTCATCCAGCAGCAGAATGTCGGGCTCGGGCGCCAGCACACGGGCGAGTGCCGCACGGCGTGCCTCGCCACCCGATAGCCGCGCAGGATGTTCCGTGCCATCGAGACCGAGCGCATTGAGCAGTGTGATGGCGCGATGCGGATCGTCGCCGGGCGCCAGGCCGGCCAGCACATAGGACAGCGTGTCGTCGAAGCCGCCGAGATCCGGTTCCTGCGGCAGGTAGCGCATGGTGACGCCCGACTGCACGATGCGTTCGCCGCGATCCGACTGTACTGTTCCGGCAGCAATTTTGAGCAGCGTCGACTTGCCCGAACCGTTGCGGCCGACCAGGCAGAGCCGGTCGCCCGGCATGACGCTGAGCGCCGCGCCTTCCAGCAGCGGCGTGCCGCCGAAGCTGAGGTGGATGTCGCTGAGCGTGAGAAGCGGGGGAGCCATGATGCGCAGGGTGTAGCAACCGCAGGCCGGCAGGGGAAGACCGCAAGCCACGGAATTTCCGTGCGGATTACCGGCATTTACCTGATTATTGACTGATCGTTCCAGAATAAGCTATATCTGCGCCATGGCGAGACCCAAGGCTTTCGATATCGATGCGGCACTGGTGCGGGCGATGGAGCTGTTCTGGGAACAGGGCTATGCCGCCACCTCGATGGAGCAGCTGGTCAAAACCATGGGGATCAGCCGCCAGAGCCTGTACGACACGTTTGGCGACAAGCACCGCCTGTTCCTCGCCGCGATGGACAGCTACTGCGCCATGCTGGATGCGGCGATGCTGTCGCCCCTGCGCGCACCCGATGCCGGACTGCAGGCACTGCACGACACCGGCCTGGCGATCATCGATTTCCTGGTGCAATACCCGAAGCGGCGCGCCTGCCTGATGGCCAACACGACACTGGAACTCGCGCCACATGACGCCGCAGTAGCGGCGAAGGTGCGCGCGCATATGCAGACGATGGAAGACGCCTTCCGCCATGCCCTGGGCAATGCGCAGACGCGCGGCGAGATCGCGGCCGGCGGCGACCTGACCGCGCTGGCGAAGTATCTCGTCGCGGCAACCCATGGCCTGATGGTGATGGCGAAAAGCGGCGCCGATCGCGCGGCGCTGACCAGCATCCTGAGCACGGCCGTCGCACCGCTGATGCCCGCCCCCGGTTTCCGTCCCGCAGCTTAAAGATCACAACAACAGAGGAGAAACTCCCATGACCACCGATATGACCATGCTGATCGCCAGTGCGGTGCTGACCGTGCTGCTGGCGCTGCCCTATTCCACCGGCCATATGCTGACGCGCGGCCTGTATGTGATGGCCGGCAACCGCGAGGATTTCCCGCCCGCCACCGGCTGGATTGGCCGCGCCCATCGCGCCCATCTCAACATGGTGGAGAATATGGTGCCCTTCGCCGCCCTGGTGCTGGGCGCGGCTGTGGCCGGCAAGGCCGATGGCTGGACTGCGCTGGGCGCGCAGGTCTTCTTCTACAGCCGCGTGGTGCATGCCGTGATGTATATCGCCGGCGTGCCGTGGCTGCGCACCTTTGCCTGGCTCGGCGGCGTCGCCGGCATGGCGATGGTGCTGTACGGGATCGTGGCGTGAGGCAATGATCACTTGTCATGCCCGGGCTTGACCCGGGCATCCCATTTCAACTCACGTCAAGTAAATGGGATCCTCGGGTCAAGCCCGAGGATGACAAAGATTCAGCCCAGCTTCGCCCGGCAGGTCTTGTCGACAAAAATCGTCGCGTCCTTCGCCGGCACCGACAGGCGGCAGCGCATCTGGCGCGTCCGGCCGTCGAAGATTTCCACGGTGATGCCGTCCGGCTTGCGCGGCACATGACAGTCGCGTTCGCCCGGCATGAGATTGGGCTTCACGTAAACCGGCATCGGCGGACCGCCGGCCTGCACGACCAATGGCGTGGTGCCGTCATTCTGCACGCAGAAGGCACTGGCCGAACCGGCGTAGAAACCAGCGGCGAGGACAAGGGCAATGGCGGCGGCTTTCAGCATCCGGCCAGTCTGGCACGGAGTCCTGAAAAGGGGGTTAAAGCATGAGCATTCTCGACCACATCGGCGGCACGCGGCTGCTGGCGCTGACGTCAATGGCTCCGCGGAATTCCGCCACTGTCCTGCTCAAGCTGGAAACCGAGAATCCCACGGGGAGCATGAAGGACCGCATGGCGCTGGCCATGGTGACGGCCGCTGAGAAAGACGGCCGGCTCAAGCCGGGCGGCGCCGTGGTGGAATATACCGGCGGCAGCACCGGCGTCTCGCTCAGCCTGGTCTGTGCGGCAAAGCACATCCCGCTCGAGATCGTGACATCTGACGCCTTCTCGAAAGAAAAGCGCAACCATATGACGGCACTCGGCGCAAATCTGACGCTGGTGCCGAGCACGACCGGCGGCACCACGAAGGAGCTGACCCTGGAGATGATCGAGACGGCGCGACGGATCGCGGCGGCAAAACCCGGCAGCTTCTGGACCGACCAGTTCAACAACACCGACGTGCTGCCCGGCTATGCGAAAATGGCCGATGAAATCTGGGCGCAGACCGGCGGGAAAGTTGATGCCTTCGTCCAGAGCGTCGGCACATCCGGTTCCTTCCGCGGTCTTGCCACGCGCCTTCGTCAATTGAATCCGGCCTTGCACGCCGTTGCAGTCGAGCCGGCGGAATCCGCCGTACTGTCGGGCGGCCCGAGCGGCAGTCACAAGATTGAAGGCACCGGACCGGGCTTCGTGCCGCCGCAATGGAGGCCGGACCTCGCCAGCGAAATCGCGCAGGTGTCGAGCATGGATGCGATGGCGATGGCGCGCAGACTGGCACGCGAGGAAGGCATTTTCGCCGGCACGTCCACCGGTGCGAATGTGCTGGCGGCGTTGCACGTGGCCGAACGGCTCGGGCCGGGCAAAACGGTCGTCACTATCGCCTGCGATACCGGCATGAAATACCTCAGCACGGCGCTGTATTCCCGGACCTGACACCCCCACCCGTGTCATGGCCGGGCTTGTCCCGGCCATCCACGTCTTTGCCGTCACCAAGAAAGTAAGACGTGGATGCCCGGCACGAGGCCGGGCATGACAATTAGGGAAAGCCGGATTCAGGCAAAAACGCCGCCGAGATTGCTCTCGACGGCGTTTCCGCTTCCCTGGACCGGCGGCGAATGCCGGCTCAGAAATTTTTACGCGCGCTTGGCATCACTGGCAGCGGCAACCTTGTCGCTGAGCGGATGATCCAGACGTGCGATCATTTCCTTCGGGCAGATCTGCCAGAATTTCGCCTTCACCTGGTCCCAGTCGGCGAACAGGTTGTTGGCATAGAGCGACTGCGTTTCGCGGATATGCTCCTCGATCAGGCCGCGCAGCACGCCTTCCCAGTAGGACGACGCCAGCCGCTGGTACACCACGCTTTCGTCATTGATCGCGATCGGCAGCACATCGTCCACGTCGTAGACGAAGGCCATGCCGCCGGTCATGCCGGCACCGAAATTGTCGCCGACCTTGCCCAGAATGGCGATGCGGCCGCCGGTCATGTATTCGCAGCCGTTCGAGCCGCAGCCCTCGACCACCGCNNNATGATGGTGTTCTCATTCGTCACCGGCATCAGCGGCGAGGCCGGCGACGGCCGCACCACGATCATGCCACCCGACAGCCCCTTGCCGACATAATCGTTGGCATCGCCGAAGACTTCCAGCTTGAGCCCCTGCACGGCGAAGGCGCCAAGCGACTGACCAGCCGAACCGGTGAGCCGCGCGGTGATATGGCCCGGCTTCAGCCCCTTCATGCCGAACTTGCGCACCAGATGCGAGCTGAGCCGCGTGCCGATGGCGCGATGCGTGTTCCGGATATTGTAGGCCAGCTGCATCTTCTCGCCATGCGTGAAGACCGGGGCGGCATCCTCCAGCATCTGGGCATCGAGCGTATCGGGTACCTCGTTGCGGCCATCCAGCGTGCAGTAGCGCGCATGTTCGCCCGCATCGGCCTGCGCCAGGATCGGGTTGAGATCGAGATCGTCGAGATGCGCGCCGCCGCGGCTGACCTGCGTGAGCAGATCGGTACGGCCGATGATCTCGTCGAGCGACTTCACGCCGAGCTCAGACAGGATTTCACGTACCTCTTCGGCGATGAAGCTGAACAGGTTGATGACCTTCTCCGGGCTGCCATTGAATTTCTGCCGCAGCGCGTCGTTCTGCGTGCAGATGCCGACTGGGCAGGTATTCGAATGGCACTGGCGCACCATGATGCAGCCCATCGCCACCAGCGCCGCCGTGCCGACACCGTATTCCTCGGCACCCAGCATGGCGGCGATGACGATGTCGCGGCCCGACTTCAGGCCGCCGTCGGTGCGCAGCTTCACGCGATGCCGCAGCTTGTTCAGCGTCAGCACCTGGTTGGCTTCCGACAGGCCCATTTCCCACGGCGTGCCGGCATATTTCACGCTGGTCTGCGGCGAGGCGCCGGTGCCACCGACATGGCCCGAGATCAGGATGACGTCGGCCTTGGCTTTGGCGACGCCGGCGGCAATCGTGCCGATGCCGGCTTCCGACACCAGCTTGACGGCAACCTGCGCTTCCGGGTTGATCTGCTTCAAATCGTAGATCAGCTGCGCCAGATCCTCGATCGAATAAATATCGTGATGCGGTGGCGGCGAGATCAGCATCACGCCGGGCGTCGCCAGACGACGCTTGGCGATCAGCTCGGTGACCTTGAAGCCGGGCAGCTGACCGCCCTCGCCGGGCTTGGCGCCCTGGGCGACCTTGATTTCCAGTTCGCGGCAGTTGTTGAGGTATTCCGCCGTGACGCCGAAGCGACCCGAGGCAACCTGCTTGATGGCCGAATTGGCATTGTCGCCATTCGGACGCGGCTTGAAATTCTCGGGCCCTTCGCCGCCTTCGCCGGAATCCGACTTGGCGCCGATGCGGTTCATCGCAATGGTCAGCGTCTCATGCGCCTCGGGGCCGAGCGCGCCGAGCGACATGCCGGGCGTGATGAAGCGCTTGCGGATTTCGGTCACGGACTCGACCTGTTCGATCGGGATCGGCGCCGAAGCTGGCTTGATCTCCAGCAGATCGCGCACCGAGATCGGCGGCAGTTCGCGCAGACCGGCCGTGTATTTCTTGAACAGCGCGTAATTCTCGCTGCCCACTGCCGTCTGCATCATATGGATCAGGTTGGCTTCCCAGGCATGCGCCTCGCCGCCACGACGGTAGCGGTAGATGCCGCCAACCGGCAGCGCGGTCACGTCAGACCGGAAGGCCTTCTCATGCAGGGCGAGAACCTTCTTCTGGATACCGATCAGACCGATGCCGGAGATGCGCGACGGCATACCGGGGAAGAGATCGGCCACCAGCGACCGGGACAGCCCGAGCGCCTCGAAGTTATAACCGCCGCGATAGCTGCTGATCACCGAAATGCCCATCTTGGACATGATCTTCAGCAGGCCGCCATCCACCGCGTCCTTGAAGCGGGTGACGGCCTCTTCGGCGCTCAGCTTGCCGAGCAGGCCGCGAGTGACGCGGTCGACCAGGCAGGCTTCGGCCAGATAGGCATTCACCGAGGTGGCGCCGACGCCGATCAGCACGGCGAAGTAATGCACATCGAGGCATTCGCCCGAGCGCACGGTGAGAGAGGTGAAAGTACGCAGGCCCTGGCGCACCAGGTGGCTGTGCACGGCACCCGTCGCCAGGATCATCGGGATCGCGGCGCGGGCCGGATTCATGCCCTCGTCGGTCAGCACGATATGGGCAGCACCGCCGCGCACGGCGTTTTCCGCTTCGCCGCGGATTCGCTTCAGCGCATCGCGCAGGACACCCTCGCCGCCATCGATGGCGAAGGTGCAGTCGATCTTCGCCGTCATCTTCTCGGCGTATTTCAGCACTTTCGAATAATCGGCATTCGACAGGCAGGGCGATTCGAGCAGGAGAATCGCGACCTGCTTGGCATCTTCATCCAGCACGTTGGTCAGGTTGCCCATGCGGGTGCGCAGACTCATCACCCGCTTCTCGCGCAGGCTGTCGATCGGCGGATTGGTGACCTGGCTGAACTGCTGGCGGAAGAAATGATGCAACCCGCGATACTGCTCGGAGAGCACCGCAATCGGCGTGTCGTCGCCCATCGAGCCGATGGCCTCCTTGGCGTCTTCCGCCATCGGATGCAGGATCAGCTCCATGTCTTCCAGGGTCAGGCCGAAAGCCAGCTGCGAGCGGCGCAGCTCATCCTTGCTGAAGGGCCTGGACGCACCCGGCGCATCCTTGATCTTCTCCAGCGTGACGATGTTCTTGACCCACTCACCATAAGGGTGATCGGACGCCAGCTTGTCCTTGATCTCGCGATCGAGGAATAGTTTGCCCTTCTTCAGGTCGATGGCGATCATGTCGCCCGGACCGACGCGGCCCTTGCGGACGATATTCTGCTCCGGCACCGGCACCATGCCGGTTTCCGAGCCGACGATGAGAAGATTGTCGGTGGTCACCGTATAGCGGATCGGACGCAGGCCGTTGCGGTCGAGGCCCGCCACCGCCCAGCGGCCGTCGGTGGCGCAGATCGCCGCCGGACCGTCCCACGGTTCCATGATCGAGTTGCAGTAGGCGTAGAGGTCGCGATGCGACTGCGGCATCAGCGGCTTGTTCGACGCGCTTTCAGGAATCAGGATGGTCTTCACCATCGGCGCGGTACGACCGGCGCGCACCAGCACCTCGAACACGCTGTCGAGCGCAGCCGAATCCGACGAGCCCGACTGCACGATCGGCTTGATGTCGTCCGAGAAATCGCCGAAGGCCTCGGAGGCCATCTTGATCTCGTGGCTCTTCATCCAGTTGACGTTGCCGCGCAGCGTGTTGATCTCGCCGTTATGGGCGAGCATGCGGAAGGGCTGCGCCAGACGCCAGGTCGGGAAAGTGTTGGTCGAATAGCGCTGGTGATAGATGGCAAAGGTCGAGACGAAACGCTCGTCCTGCAGATCGGGATAGAAGAAGTCGATCTGCTCGGCGAGGAACATGCCCTTGTAGATCACGCTGCGGCAGCTCAGCGAGCAGATATAGAAGTCGCTGATATGCGCGGCCAGCACCAGATTCTCGATACGGCGGCGGATCAGGAAGAGATCGCGCTCGAACGCGCCGTCATCCTTGCCATGGCGGTTCTCGATCAGCACCTGTTCGATTTCAGGGCGCGTCGCATTGGCCTTCTCGCCAATGATGCTGGCATCGACCGGCACCTGGCGCCAGCCATAGATGCCATAGCCGAAATCGAGGATCGCGGTCTCGACGATGGTGCGGCAGGTTTCCTGCGCCGACAGGTCGGTCTTGGGCAGGAAGACCATGCCCAGGCCGAGCTTGCCTTCGCCCGGCTCGAAGCCCGAGCGGCGCACATGCTCGCGGAAGAAATCCTGCGGAATCTGCACGTGAATGCCGGCGCCGTCGCCGGTCTTGCCATCGGCATCCACCGCGCCGCGATGCCACAAAGCCTTCAGCGCCGTAATACCGGCGGCGACGACGCTGCGGCGCGGCTGACCATCCAGCGAGGCGATCAGACCGACGCCGCAGGCATCGCGCTCATCCTCGCGGCTGTACATGCCGGTGTCCGACAGACGCTTGGTTTCGTCCTGCCACTGCTCGACGTAAGTGTTCCTGATGTCGGTCATGGTCGGACTCCTTCTACTTCTTCTGCAGACCCAGCTCGGCGAGCCGGTCCTTGTTCAATTCCTGCGCCCGCTCGGCGCGCAGCCGCGCCAGCAAAGCGAGTTCCTTGTGGCGCTGGTCGAGCGACTGGCCGAAAGCAGCCATGCGGGTGTGATCGACATTGCGCTCGATCTCGAGCAGCACGTTGATCGCGGCCTTTGACAGCTTGTCGGTGGCGATGCCGGGCTGCATCGCCTCCTGGCCGGCCGGCGAGAGCAGCACGCGCTTGAAGACCTGCAGTTCAGTCGCCGTGAAATTGGCGGCGAATTCATCAGCGACGACGCCAACGAGGTCTTCCAGCACGGCGCGCATACTGGCGGCCTGGAATTCCTCGACATAAACCTGGATGCTGGCGTCCTTGCCGGGGAATTCACGGCTCAGGCTTGCATAGAGCTGGCTGCGGCTGAGCGCGATCTGCTCGGCCAGCATCTGCTCGACGGGGAAAGCGCGCGCCACGATCTGCGCGTCCTGCTGGCGCGAGACTGCGTCGTTCCTGGGCGCCCCATTTGATCCTGGCGTGACGCAGGCCGTCAGCGCGAGCGACAGCAGCGCAGCGAGCGTTATGTTGCGAAGCGCGCTCATTCGGCAGCCACAGCCGATGGCTGTACCTTCGACTGAATGAACTGATGGATCGCATCGGCGCAGTCGCGGCCGTCGCGGATCGCCCAGACGACGAGGCTGGCGCCGCGCACGATATCGCCGGCGGCAAACACGCCCGGGATATTGGTCATCTTGCTGCGCGCCGAGATCTTCACGGTGCCCCAGCGGGTGACTTCCAGATGCGGCGCCTTGAAGGCCTGGGCCAGATCTTCCGGATCGAAGCCGAGCGCCTTGATCACGATATCGGCCGGCTGGTCGAAATCGGCATTCTCGATTTCCACCGGGACCTGACGGCCCGAAGCATCGGCCGGACCGAGCTTCATGCGGCTGGCATGCACGGCGCTGACGCCCTCGCCGCCCTGGAAGCTGACATCCTTCACGCGGGCAGCAGCCGGATCGGCCTGCTTCAGCTTGTCGAAGCCGGCTTCGGCGCTGGCATTGAAGTCGCCGCCGCGGAAACTCTTGGGCAGCGACAGCCAGACGAATTCGACGCCTTCTTCCTCGGCATTCTTCACTTCGCGCATCGAGCCCGGCATGTTGGCCTTGTCGCGGCGATACAGGCAATGCACGGCGGTGGCGCCCTGGCGAATGGCGGTGCGTACGCAGTCCATCGCGGTGTCGCCGCCACCGATCACGACCACCTTCTTGCCAGCTGCATTCAGCTTGCCGCTGTCATACTCGGGCACCTTGTCGCCCAGACCGTTCCGGTTCGAGGCGGTGAGATAGGTCATCGCCGGCACGATATTGTCGAGCCCCGAACCCGGCGCCTGCAGCTCGCGCGCCTTGTAGACGCCGGTGGCGATCAGCACGGCGTCGTGCTTCTTGCGCAGGTCGTCGAGCGAGGCATCGCGGCCGACTTCGAAATTCATGTGGAAGGTCACGCCGGCCGCTTCGAGCAGCGCCGTGCGGCGCTCGACCACATGCTTCTCCAGCTTGAAGTTCGGAATGCCGTAGATCATCAGCCCGCCGGCGCGGTCGTAGCGATCATAGACATGCACCGCGTAACCCAGGCGACGCAGCTTGTCGGCGGCAGCCAGACCGGCGGGGCCGGCGCCAATGATGCCGATGCTCTGCGGCCGTTCGCCATGGGTCGGCTTCGGCGCCTGCACCCAGCCGGCCTCCCAGGCCTTCTCGGTGATGTACTTCTCGATCGAGCCGATGGTGACGGTGCCATGACCCGACTGCTCGATCACGCAGTTGCCTTCGCACAGACGGTCCTGCGGGCAGATGCGGCCGCAGACCTCGGGAAACGTATTGGTCGCCTGGCTCAGCTCATAGGCTTCTTCCAGCCGGCCTTCGGCGGTCATGCGCAGCCAGTCGGGGATATTGTTGTGCAGCGGGCAATGCACCTGACAGAAGGGCACGCCGCATTGCGAGCAGCGCGACGCCTGCTCGGTCGCCTTGGTGGCCGCGAATTCGCGATAGATCTCGTCGAAGTCGCCGGCGCGCTCGGACGCGGTGCGCTTTTCCGGCATCGCCTGGGCGGTCTGCACGAACTTCAGCATCTTCTCGGCCATGGCACGGCGCCTTCCTGGGGCGACCTGCCGGCTGGTCGATAGATATTAAGGAGCGGCAGATCGGGTCTTGGGACAAAGACACCCCGGGCGGCGGATCCGCTCGCACCCTGCTGGGATGCAAAAGGACGCTTCGACTGGGGCGGAGTGCAACTTTTATTGCTGAATGCCCGCCCGATCAAGCAAATAATATCCGATAGGTCATGTTTGTTGACCTTTTCGATTCTTGCGCGGCCATGACAAGGCTTGACCACAGGGTCAGAGCGTCACACACCCACCATATTAGGACCGAAATGAGACGATATGGGTATTAAGCCATTGAAATGGCTGCGGCAGTTTTCCACAGCCAGCCTGTGCCGCAAAACGCCGCCGCTTTGCCCGCCTTCCGCCTGAATTGAGCGTCTTGATGAGAGCAGGCCGGAACAGCCGGTCAGCCACATGCGAGGTTTCCTCATGCGCCTTCTTCATGGTCTGGCGATCGCGAGCGCCATGTTGATCTCGGTGCCCGCCTTCACCTCCTCGGCCGAGGCCGGCGACAGGCATCATCACGGCGGCCCCAGGCATGGCCATCACTACCATGGTGGCGGCAAGCAGGTGTTCTATGACTACCGGATCGAGCGACGCTGGCACGGCCCTCCCGGCTACTATGCCTATCCGCCGGGCTATTACATCGCGCCGGCCCCGGTCTACTACTATCCAGCGCCGCCACCACGATACGTGCCGCGCGGCCCTTCGATCAGCGTGACGATCCCGCTGGATTAAGCAGGCTTTCCAAGCCTTTGAACGACGAAGCGCCCGGTCATAAGCCGGGCGCTTTTTCATTGCCTGTGGTTGCAGAGATATGAATACTAGCATAATTAGGTTGCATATTTAGAACATTTCAGGTACATAAAGATGGTATGCCGTCTCGATATTCAGGATAGCCAAATGAGCCTGCTTCCGATTGATCCCGACCAGAACTCGATCCGCCCCTCTTTCTTCCCTGCCATCGGCGACATTTTCAACCTCACCGGCGCCATTGGACCGGAAGCCGCCAATGCCCGCGACGATGTCATCCGCGCGCAGATTCTGCTCGGCGAGTCCGGCGATCTCGATCTCGGAAGTCTCGGCGGTCCGACCGGCTGGCCCGGCAGCGAACTGACCCGTGGCCTGAAACGCTATCAGCGGCGCAAGGGACTGACGGTCGACGGCCTGATGCTGCCCGACGGCGAAACGATCCATGCGCTGCAGGCTCTCGGCGAACGCTTTGCAGGCTCTCACGCGCCGACAACAGCGGAGGTCGACGATCACCACGACCGCCTGGCGCGCTATCGCGCCGAGGATAGTGAAGATGTGGAGCTGCCACGGCTGGAACTGCCGCGTGCAGATGACGGCAGGGTGCCAGCTGACGCGCGGACCGTTGCGACGGATTCCGACCGGCTCGCTACGATACAGCCGCTCTCAGAGGTGAAAAGCGACATCGATGACGATGGCTCGCTCCGCTTCACGCCTGGCGCGCAGGTCGCACAAGCGGCCGAGCTCATGCAGATGATGCAGGCACAGGCAGCGGCCAACGCTGCTGCGGCAGCCGGTGGTGCTGTCGGTGCATCAAAACAACTGCCGCCCGGCGTGACACCGGAGATAGATAAAGTCGGCCATCGGCTGGAAAAATGGGTCGACGACAAGATCAACCTGCTGACTTTGCCGGTGCAGGCCCAGCGTTATCTCAATGACGGTACGCCGATCAACCTGCCGTCCGCCTTGCTCGATCCGGCCATTGACGCAGCCAGCAGAACGCCGCGCTGAAGCCGAGCGCGCCGGAGGAAAAGGGGAATTATTCGGGCGACCTATTAGCCTGGGGCACCAAGGCCATACAAGCTGGCATTCAGGATATTTTCGGCACAACAGTTGAGCGCAACGAAACAGACAACACCCGATTGTCGAGTAATGTCATAGTACAGGCATGCAATGAAGTGATTGGCGAAAATATCCGTCTACACGGCTTCAAGCATGTTGCTGGAGCCTCACTTGATGGGAAAGGTGAAAATGAACTCGCCGAAGCCGCAATGAAAGACGGTATAATCAATAAAGGCGGTGGCGGTCATAGCTTTCCTGATATTCTTTATAAGCGAGGAGAGGAACTCGTCGGCATCAATAGCGCTACGGAATCAGCACCCGGCCGTTATATTGGCCGTGAAGTCAGAAGTTTCGCCAAACTGGTGGAGAATATGGGGCGGTGGGTTGCAGCCATTACTGGCAAAAAGCGTCCCGATGAAGATATCGACGAATATCGGCAACGCGCCAGGCAGGTCTGTGAAGACGCATTTGGGAAGCATCTTGCAAAAGATGACGCCGAGTCAGAGCAGCAAGTCGATAATTCAAATCCTGCAAGCCCATGAGCACGACTTTCGCCATACATCGGAAACGGACGCATCACCGCTCCAGGAATACCGCGATGTCGGCCGAGGACTTCCGGGCTTTTTCAGAGATTCTCTCCGCAGTTTTTCCGGGCGCGCGCTACTATATGGCGCCGACAGACAAACAACGTAATTATCTTTACCGGCCGATCGACGGCCTTCTACGTCAACGGCCGCCACGCATACTGGCCCATCACTCACTGTACCGAGTGTGGCAAGCGGCGCATCGATGGGAAGCCGACATTGTAATGACTCTTGATGCACAGTGGCAGCCGGTCTGGGAACATACAAACACCGGCCATGAGGAGTATCCACCGTACTGGTATCTTATGTCCCCACAAAAACCATTTGTATGGTTTCAGCATCCAGCCCACCGCTTTACATCCACCCGAAGTGGAATGACCTGCATGGCAAACTGTCTTATGACGGCTCATTGCGTGCCCGGAAATCAGGGCCACTTTCGCTTTGCGAATCAGTTCTTTCGCTTACTTCGGAAGGTCACCAACGACAAGAATCTTGTGAGAGTGAAGCATCCCTCTGGAGAACTGGTCGCAGCTTATGTCGACAAAAGCTCCTGGCTATGGGTCGGCCATGACGCACGCCGATGGGCGGCGGAGGACAGCAAACATTTTCTCTCCTTTCAGGGCCATAAGGAGTGGGATGGCGGCATACGTCCGATGCCCATTAATTCACTCGAAACCTGAATACTCCTCTCTGCGCGCTTACCTCCTTCAACCCGAATACCGGCCGCAGCACACTCACCCGCCGCACAATCTCATAGCCCACGAAGCATGCCATCGCCGTGCCCAGCACAAGAAGCACTGCTTCCGCACCGACCGGCAGGGCGAGTTTGGTGAGGTGATGGCCCAGCACCACGATGGCGGTCTGGTGGATGATGTAGAAGGGGAAGACGGCATCCGTCAGATAGCGTCGCGCGGGACTGTCGAAATTCATCAGCCGCCGCGCGAAGCCCAGCAGCATCAGGATCCAGGCCCACTGATCCAGCGCCCAGATGAAGGGGCGTGCGGGCCCTCCGGTATTCGTCACCACCGCCACGATCATCGAGGCATAGATTGCGACGGCCAGCGTCAGGGCGATCCAGCGCAGGTTTTCGATGCTGCGCCAGATGCCCTCCTGCCTGGCAATGCCATAGCCGAACAGGAACATCGACAGATACAGCGCATGCAGATACCAGTCGTCGAGCAGCGCATGGGTCTCACCGAAAACCGGCTTCAGTGTCAGACGTAGCAGCCCGACGAAGAGCGGCGGCAAGAGAAGCAACGCCATCGGTCGACGCATCAGTGCAGCCATGCGCTGCATCGGCAGGCGATGGAGCAGCGGGCGCAGCGCGAGCACCAGCATCGTATAGACCCAGAGATAGACCACGAACCACAGATGATTCCAGGTCGGCACGATCAGCGGCGCGCCGTTGCTGCGCCAGCCATCGTGGAAGCCGATGTATTTCACGTAGAAGGCGAGCCAGCCTTCGTCGAAATTCATATGTTCCACGACCTCGTAATAGGTCTGCGGCGGCACGATGACCAGCATACCGAACAGGAGCGGCGGCAGCAGGCGCCAGCTTCTGGCTGTCGCCATCGCACCGCGCGGTAACTTGTCCGACATGAAACGCGTCGCGCAGCCGGCGATCAAGAACAGCAGGCCCAGTCGCCAGGGATTGCTCAGCAGCATTACAGGCTGGACGACCTGCCACACGTCCGGGCCGGTCTGGCTGCTCTTCACATGCCAGGGCCAGGAGACATAGAACATGCCGATATGGTAGAAAATCAGCAGCCCGAAGGCGCCGATGCGCAGCCAGTCGAGATCGTAGCGACGCTCAGTGATGTCCGACATGGAATCCTCTGTTCAGCAAGGCGACACGCCGTCATTGCCAGCGACGGACGCCGCTGCAAAGCCGGCTGGGACGGGCGGCGGGTCTGCTGGGATGAACGGCCCAAAGAGAAGTAACGTCACGGATTACATCGGTTTTTCGCGCCGGCTCTGGCTCGGTTATGCGGCGTCGCTGCTGATCGCCGCGGCGCTCGGCGCGACCTCCTTCTGGATCGAAGACACCCGCAACGGCATCGCCCTGCCGGCCTGGTGCTATGCCGTCACCGAGGGCACCAGCATCTTCATGCTGTTCATCCTGACCCCGGCGCTGCTGTGGCTGACCGCCCGGCTCGACCCGAACCGCATCGGCTGGCCGCGCACGGTCGCGGGCCATCTCGGCGGCTTCGCGCTGGGCAGTGCTGCGCATATTGCCGGCATGGCCGCGCTGCGCTGGCTGATCTTTCCGCTGTTCGGCCAGGCCTATGGCTTCGGCAGGCCCGGCCAGCTCGGCCTGCAGCTGCTCTACGAAGTCCGCAAGGACGCCGTGATCTATCTCGGCATGGTGGCGCTGATCTGGCTGGTGGCGATGGCGCGGCGACGGGCGCAGGTCATTGTTCAGCAGGTGGTGATACATCGCCCGGCTTCGACAGGCGCCTCCCGGCTGGAAATCCGCGACGGCACCAGACGCCTCTTCCTCGATCCGGCCGAGATCCTCTGGGCCGAAGCCGCCGGCAATTATGTCGAACTGCATCTGGCAAATGCCAGCCATCTGCAGCGCCAGACGCTGTCGTCGCTGGAAGAGCAATTGTCCACGCTGGGCTTCGTGCGCATCCATCGCTCACGGCTGGTCAACCGCCAGCGCGTGCGCGGCATTGCCGGCAACGACAGCGGCGACTTCACGGTGACGCTGGATGATGGCCGCGAGATCGGCGGCGGCCGGCGCTGGCGCGAGGCGCTGAAACTGAACTGAGGCTTACGAGAAGCGCGGCTCGAATTTGCCGCCGCCGCGACGGTAGCGGTAGAGATAGCTGTCGATATTGCCTTCCACCGGGGTCGGCTGGTCGACGCCAAGATCCTTCAGGCCTTTCGCGCCTTCCGAAACGACATTGTCGGATTTCAGCAGTTCGATCTGGTCGCGCGTGATCGGCGGCGCGAACAGCGGCTGCATCTCCAGCGCAAAGGCCAGCGGCTTGAGCGCGAAGCCCGGCACCGGCAGCAGCAGCCGCTTCTTGTGGATCGCGGCGAGCGTGAGCTGCAGGATTTCCTTCATGCTGTAGACCTTCGGCCCGCCCAGCTGATAGGTCTGGCCGGCGGCGGCATCGTCCTGCACGGCGCGCAGGATCGCGCTGGCGACATCGACCACGTAAACGGGCTGCAGCTTCGTATGGCCGCCATCGACCAGCGGCAGTACCGGCGCGAGCGCCGCCATGGAGGCAAAGCGGTTGAAGAAATCGTCTTCCTGGCCGAACACCACGCTGGGACGGATGATGGTCGCCTGCGGCATGTGGCGATGTACGCCCGCTTCGCCGGCGGCCTTGGTCCTGGCATAGTTCGAGCTGCTCCTGGCATTCGCGCCGATCGCCGAGACATGCACCATCTTCCGCACGCCGGCTTCCTTGGCGCAGAGCGCAATCACCTCGGCGCCGCGCGCCTGCACGGCGGAGAATTTCTGCGCGCCGCGCTCATACAGGATACCGACGCAGTTGATCACCACATCAGACCCCTGCACCGCCTGCTGCACCGACCTCGGCATGCGGATATTGGCCTGCACGATGTCGATCTGGCCGACCGAGCCCATTGGCTTGAGGAACAGGCCCTCGTCGGGACGGCGGATGGCGACGCGGACACGGGCACCCTCGCGGGCCAGCTTCTGCACGACATAGCGGCCGATAAAGCCGGAGCCGCCGAAAACGGTGACGAGCTGGTTGCGCAGCGACATGACGCGATTCCCCTGCCAAAAACGCGAGTATTGAACGCCCGGACTATAGCCAATTCGCTTCGCCATCCAATAGCTTGGCCCGCATGGGTGCCGGATTCCCCACTGTCATCATCGGCCTGCTGGCCGGGACGGTCTATTTCCTGCCCAGCCTGCTGGCCTGGCGGCGCCAGCATCGCTGGCGGGACAGGATCCTGCTGGCCAATCTCCTGACCGGCTGGACCGTGCTCGGCTGGGCGATCTGCCTCGGCCTGGCGCTGCGGCCAGCGCGCCCAAAGCTCTAAGCCATTGATTTCCCTGACTCTGCCCGCCCGTGGATAATGTTCATTTGACGTCACAGAATGTTCATGTGATGGTCATTTCAACGAAATAAGCGTCTGGCAATGTTCATTTGAACATGACCAGCTGCACGGGACAGGGAACGACCATGGGCGCCGGAATGCCGGCCGATAACCGCGCCCGCCTCATTCTGGAGGCGGTCCAGCGGGACGGTTACCAGACCATCGAGGCGCTGGCGTCGCTGTGCGGCGTGAAGCCTTACACCACCCGGCGCGACGTGATCGGCCTGTGCGACCGCGGCCTGCTGCGCCGTCGCCATGGCGGCGTCGAACTGCCGCCCGAGGGCGAGAACCTCGCCTATCCCGCCCGCCAGGTGCTGAACTTCCAGGCCAAGCGCCGCATCGCCGAACTGGTGGCGCGCAATGTGCCCGACAGCGCTACGCTGTTCTTCGGCATCGGCACCACGCCCGAGCAATGCGCGCTGGCGCTGACTGATCATCCCGGCCTGCGCGTGATGACCAACAACCTCAACGTGGCCACGGCGCTCAGCCGCAATCCGTCCTGCGAGATCACCATCGCCGGCGGTCGCGTGCGCAATCTCGACAGGGATGTGGTCGCCGCCGAGGCGCATGATTTCTTCAGCCGCTTCGCCGTCGATATCGGCATCTACGGCGTCGGCGCCGTGGCAGCCGACGGCACGCTGCTCGATTTCGGGCCCGACGAAGTGACGATGCGCCGCAACATGGCGCAGCACTGCCGCCAGCGCTTCCTGGTGCTCGATCATTCCAAATTCGGCCGCGACGCCACGGTGCGCGGCGGCCATATCACCGAGGCCACGGCTGTCTTCACCGACAAGCCGGTGCCACCCGCCATCGCCGCGCAACTGAAAGATGCCGGCGTCCGTCTCGTCGTCTGGTCCGACGACGCCAGTGAACCTGCACTCAACAACGGGAGAGGCTGAACATGTTTAAACGTATTCTTCTCGCGACCGCACTGGGCATCGCTGCCCTTGGCGGCGTGGCCGACGCCAACGCGCAGCAGCGCGCCATCTGCTACAACTGCCCGCCGCAATGGGCCGACTGGGGCTCGCAGCTCAAGGCGATCCAGAGCAAGCTCGGCATCACCGTGCCGCCGGACAACAAGAATTCCGGCCAGGCCATCGCCGCGCTGATCGCCGAGAAAGCCAATCCGGTCGCCGACGTCACCTATCTCGGCGGCATCGCCTCCGACCAGGCCAAGAGCGCCGGCATCCTGAGCCCCTACAAGCCGAAGAACTGGGACAAGATCCCAGCCGACCTGAAGGATCCGGAAGGCTACTGGTTCACCATCCACTCCGGCACGCTCGGCCTGTTCGTCAACAAGCAGGCGCTGGGCGGCAAGCCGGTGCCGCAGAGCTGGGCCGATCTGCAGAAGCCCGAATACAAGGGCCTGGTCGGCTATCTCGATCCCACTTCGGCCTCGGTCGGCCAGCTCGGCGTGATGGCAGTCAATCTCGCGCTCGGCGGCACCTACGAGAATCTCGATCCGGCGATCAAGTATTTCAAGGATCTGCAGAAGAACCAGCCGATCGTGCCGAAGCAGACCTCTTACGCCCGCGTGATCTCGGGCGAAATCCCGATCCTGCTCGACTACGATTTCAACGCCTATCGCGGCAAGTATACCGACAAGGCGCCGGTCGAGTTCGTGATCCCGAAGGAAGGCAGCGTGGTCTTCCCCTATGTGATGGGTCTGACCGCGAAGGGCCCGAATCCGGAGAACGGCAAGAAGGTGCTGGATTTCGTGCTGTCGGATGAAAGCCAGGCGATGTGGGGCAATGCCTATCTGCGTCCGGTCTTTGCCGAGCGTCTCTCGGCCGATGCCAAGGCGAAGTTCCTGCCCGACGCCGACTATGCCCGCGCCAAGCCGATCGACCTGAAGAAGCTGGCCGGCGCCATGCAGCCGATCGTCGACCGCTACAACAAGGAAGTGAACTGAGTATACGTTAAGGCGGAGATCAAACAGTTATTCGTCATTCCCGCGAAAGCGGGAATCCAGACCAGCCGCCGGTCTGGACCCCCGCTTCCGCGGGGGTGACGACGTAACTGGATAATACGAGTGGAGATGATGCGTCGGGAAACACAAAGACTGATTCTGCTTCTGCTGCCGGCTGGAATCCTCTTCTCGGCCTTTTTCCTGATTCCGATGGCCGAACTGTTCCTGATCGGCGGCGCCGGCAAAGACGGCTGGGCGGCCTATGCCGCCATCCTCACCAATGCGAATTACTTCAACAGCCTGCTCGCCACGCTGGGCGTCGCCGTGCTGACCACGATTGTGACTTTGATTATCAGTGGTATTTCCGGCGTGTTCCTGCAACGCCACAAGTTTCGCGGCAACGGCGCACTGGTCGCCATGCTGACCTTCCCGCTCGCCTTTCCCGGCGTCGTCATCGGCTTCATGGTGATCATGCTGGCCGGCCGCCAGGGGTTGATCGGCGCGGTGAGCGAGGCGCTGATCGGCGACAAGATCGTCTTCGCCTATTCGCTGACCGGCCTGTTCATGGGCTATGTCTATTTCTCGATCCCGCGCACCATCCTCACCGTGATGGCCGCCGCCGAAAAACTCGATCCGAAACTGGAAGAGGCCGCGCGCTCACTCGGCGCCTCGCCATTCCGTGTCGTGCTCGACGTCATCATCCCGGGGCTGAAACCCGCCTTCATCTCGGCCGGCGCGATCTGCTTCGCGACTGCCGTGGGTGCTTTCGGCACGGCCTTCACATTGGCCGCGAGGATCAACGTGCTGCCGATGGTGATCTATACCGAATTCACCCTGGCGGCGAATATCACCATGGCCGCGGCGCTCAGCTTCGTGCTCGGCGCGGTGACCTGGATCGTGCTGGCGCTGGCGCGCACCGCTGCCGGCGGCACCGTTGCGGCTGCCGGTTAGTGGGTGGGGGTTAGCACCATGCGCACAAAATGGCTCTTCAACCTGCAGCTCGGCTTCACCCTGCTCGTCTGCGCCTTCCTGATCGTGCCGGTCATCCTGTCGATCATGGCCGGCCTGACGGTGAATTATCTGGTTGGCATCGAAAGCGGGCTGACCCTGCGCTGGGTGATGGAAGTCTGGAACGGCTATCGCAACACCATCTTCCTCTCCATCGGCATTTCGCTGGCCTGCCTGGTCGTCACGCTGCTGATCGGCATTCCCACGGCCTATGTGCTGGCGCGGCGACAGAACGCGCTCGCCCGCGCCATCGAGGAACTGCTCGTCATGCCGGTGGCTGTTCCTGGACTGGCGACCGCGCTGGCGCTGATCGTCACCTATGGCAGCCTGTCCGGTTTCCGCACCAGCTGGACCTTCATCCTGGTCGGCCATGTGCTGTTCACCCTGCCCTTCATGGTGCGCAGCGTGCTGGCCGTGCTGATGGCGATCGACCTGAATACCCTGGAAGAAGGCGCGTCATCGCTCGGCGCCGGGTGGTGGCGGCGCTTCCGCGACATCGTGCTGCCGAACTGCCGCGCCGGTATCCTCGCCGGGTCGCTGATGGTGGTGACGCTGTCGATGGGCGAGTTCAACATGACCTGGCTGCTGCACACGCCCTTCACCAAGACGCTGCCGGTCGGCCTCGCCGATGCCTATGCGAGCTTACGGCTGGAAGTCGGCAGCGCCTATACGCTGGTCTTCTTCCTGATGATCATGCCGCTGCTGCTGGCCCTGCAGGCCTTTGCGCAGCCGCGTCTCAAGAAATATGTGCCCGAGGATGACACCCATGAGTGATATCAACCCGATGTCGATTGCGCTGAAAAACTGCGCCAAGACTTTCGCTGATGGCACCAAAGCGCTGGAACCGCTCGACCTTGCGATCAACGCGGGCGAGACCGTGGTATTCCTCGGACCGTCCGGTTGCGGCAAGACCACAACCTTGCGGATCATCGCCGGGCTGGAAGAACCGGATGCCGGCGGCAGCGTCCTGTTCGACGGCCAGGATGTGACGCAGATCCCGATCGAGCAACGCAACGTCGGCATGGTGTTCCAGTCCTATGCGCTGTTTCCCAACATGAGCGTGGCCGAGAATATCGGTTACGGTCTGAAGATCCGCAGAATGCCGGCAGCGCAGGTGCGCACCCGCGTCGGCGAGATGCTGGCCATGATGCAGATCGAGAAGCTGGCCAACCGCAGGATCGACCAGCTGTCAGGCGGCCAGCGCCAGCGCGTGGCGCTCGCCCGTGCCATCGCCGTGCGACCGCGCGCGCTGCTGCTGGACGAGCCGCTCACTGCGCTGGACGCCAAGCTGCGCGATACCTTGCGGCTCGAGATCGACACGCTGCTGCGCAGCCTGAAGATCACCGCGATCTATGTCACCCACGACCAGGCCGAGGCGATGGCGCTGGGCGACCGTATCGTGGTGATGGAGCATGGCCGCGTCGCCCAGATCGGCGCACCGCGCGACATCTATCAGAAACCCGCGTCGCGGTTTGTGGCCGATTTCATCGGCACCATGAACCGCCTGAACGGTGCGGTGCGCAACGGCGTGTTCACCTGCCGCGCCGGCGACCTGCCCTGGCCCGCCGCGCCGGCCGATGCCAGCGAGATCCTGTTCCGCCCCGAAGACATCCGCGTTACCGAAGACGGCGAACCCAGCACCTTGCGCGGCAGGATTGCCTCGGCCTTCTTCCTCGGCGACCGCACGCGGCTGTTCGTCGAAGTCGGCGAGCGTCAGCCGCTGGTGGTGGAAAGCACGGCGCGTCGCGACTTCTCCCATGGCGAACAGGTGGGACTGGCCATTGATCCGCGCGGTATAGTGATTCTGTGAGTTCGTTATTTTCGTCGTCCCCGCGAAAGCGGGGACCCAGCTTTAAAACAAAAACTGGATTCCCGCTTTCACGGGAATGACGGGAAGAAGGAGAATGCTCCCATGCTGATCGCCCAGATCACCGATACCCATATCAAGCTGCCGGGCAAGCTGGCCTATCGCAAGGTCGATACCGCCGCCATGCTGGAAAGCTGCGTGCAGCATCTGCAGACGCTGAAGCAGCAGCCCGACCTGATCCTGCTCACCGGCGACCTGGTCGATCTCGGCCGGCCCGAGGAATACGACCATCTGAAATCGATCCTCGCGCCCCTGCAGCAGCGTATCATCGCCATCCCGGGCAACCATGACGAACGCGATGCGATGCGCGACGCCTTTGCCGCCGGCGGCTATCTGCCAAAAGAGCGCGGCAGCTTTCTGCAATTCGCCATTGACGACGAATATCCGCTGCGTCTGATCGGACTCGACACGCTGGTCCCCGGCCAGGGCGGCGGCGAGCTTTGCGCTGAACGTTTAAGCTGGCTGGACGCAGTGCTGCAGCAGCGACCGGACCAGCCGACCCTGGTGATGATGCATCATCCGCCTTTCGTCACCGGCATCGGCCATATGGACAAGATCGGCCTGAAGGGCGCGACCGAGTTCGAGCGCATCGTGGCGCGGCATGCGCAGATCCAGCTGATCCTGTGCGGTCATCTGCATCGCGTGATCCGCGCCGATGTCGGCAGCCGCACTGCTCTCACCTGTCCGAGCCCGGCGCATCAGGTCGCGCTGGATATCGATGCAGACGCGCCGAGCCGCTTCACCATGGAACCGCCGGGCTACATGCTGCACTGGTGGAACGAGGGCAGGCTCGTTACGCATACGGTCGCCATCGGCGCATATGACGGCCCGCATCCCTTCCACGGCCCGGATGGGAAATTGATCGATTAAGCCCAATCGTCGTCCCCGCGAAAGCGGGGACCCAGAGCAACGGTTGGACTGGGCTCCCGCCTTCGCGGGAGCGACGAGATTCCTTAATCCTTCCCGTCCTTCCAGAACGGCTGCAGCGCCGCGAAACTTTCCCAGGCTTCGCCGAGCTGGGCCAGCTGCAGCTGCTGCCGCCCGGCGAACCAGGCGGCGATCGCGGCGGCGGCAGGATCCTGGTCCGGCACCGGCAGCAGATCGCGCACCAGACGCAGCCCCACATCGGCATCGTTGAGCATGCCGAGGCAATCCTGCAGATGCGCCAGCGCGTCGATGAAACGTCGCGGGCTTTTCTTCTGGCCCTTGCGATGCCGGAACAACGGCCGGAAGAACTCGGCCGCGTAACGCAGCTTCTTGGCGCGGATGCGCAGATCGTGCAGCGCCGGCACGTCGAGTTCGGCATGGCGGCTGCCAAGCAGCTTCACCTTGCGGCGCCGGCGCCGCAGCAGGTCGGTGGCGAATCCAGCGGCCGGCGCCGCGGCCAGCACGGCATCGGCCAGCACGGCGGGATCGTTGCTTTCGACGGCTACGAGGAAGCGGTTGAGCCCGAGGCGTAACGCGGCCAGCCGCGGCGCGTTCAACGCCGAGTCGAGGGCCTCCTGCGCCGAGACGCGGCGATCTTCCAGGATGGTGGCGAGATGCTGCAGGCGTTTCGGCGGATCGGGCAGACGGCGCAGCGGCGCCAGCGTTTCAGACAGGAAGACATCGAGATCGCGCTTGCGTCCGAGCGGCGCACCGAGCCAGCGCAGATCGTCGAGCAGCGGAGCGAGTGCGCCATCATCCAGCATCGGCGAGAACAGGCCGATGGCCGAACGCAGGCGGCGCAATGCGACACGCATCTGGTGCACGCCCTCGATATCGCGGTCGCGCAGCACCGGCAGCAGGTTGGCATCGAACTGCGCCAGGCAATGCCGGCCGATGGCGGCGAAGACAGTGGCGGCCGTGGCATCGCCGGGTGGTTCGAAATCCAGGCTGGCGGCACGCAGCGGCTGCGGCTCGATCAGGTCGAGTGCTGCGGCGGCCTGCACCAGCGGCGCAGCACCGGTCCAGCGCAACGGCAGATCGCGCACCAGATCGGTGGCCATCGCATCCAGCGCCGCGGCAGCATCGGCCGTCGCCTGCAGGGTCAGCGCTTCATACGTCGTGCGCTTGTGACCGGCTTTGAGCTGCACCTTGTAGGCCTGCAGCAGAATGGTGTGGCCGCCTTGCCGGAGATTATACAGCTGGCCGCTCTGCGTGCCTTCGGCCAGGGTTTCGAGATCGCCGATCTCTTCCAGTACCGGTGCCGGCGCGATCGGCAGGCCCGCGGTCGGCAGGGTGACGATGCGCTGGCCCTCCGCGTCGCTGATGGCGAGGCAGAGCCAGCCGCTGGCGGCAAAACGGCGGTCGACGGTATCAAGCAGGGTCAGCGCGGATTTCAGGACACGGCCGCGCCTGGCGACGAGACGTTCATGCCGGCGCAATGCCGACAGCCCACCCGGAGCAAGGCCGAAACGCAGCAGCGCGGGCGGTTCGTTCATGGCCGCGGACTCTATCGGAGCCACTGGAAAATAGTCAAACAATACAGCCGTTTACGATTGTTACAGTTCTGCGAAACCGATATGCGGTCCGCCCGCCCTATTTCCGCCGCTTTCCTTCGCTTAACTGCGTCCATTGCAGGCCGCTGAAAGGCAGCCTGAACAGGGCCGTCCGGCACCCCGCCATCCCCCCGGCATCGTCCGGACGGCCCTTTCCCTTTCTCTCCCAACAGCTTTCCGGTTTGCCGCCGCCTCACGCGGTCGCGATCCGCGCATTCCGTGCGGCACCCGATGCCGCCCTGCGCCGTTGTTACGGGAGCCTTCCAATCCTTCCTTCGTAGCGAGTTTCCCGATGGCCTCCAGCAAGAAATCCCCCGCCATGGGCGCCAGCCGGGCCCTGCAGCAACCGACACCGCGCCGCGCCCGCTCCGGCGGCAGCGACACCGAGCAGGTCCGCAGCGCCAGGCCGAAACTGATGCTGCGCAATGCCACGCCGCAGGACATTCCCGGCATCCATGCGCTGACCTCGAAAGTCTATGCCGGACACAGTTCGGACGGCGCCTATACGGTGGCGCAGCTGCGCGGTCACCAGCATCATTTCCCACAGGGGCAGTTCGTCGCGATCTTTGAAGACACCATCGTCGGCTACTGCGCCACCTTCCGCATAGCCGAGAAGCTGGCGCTCAAGCCGCACGACTGGGAAGGCATCACCGGCCGCGGCTATGCCGCGCGGCACGACAGCCAGGGCGACTGGCTCTACGGCATGGAGGTCTGCGTCGATCCCGACTATCGCGGCCTGCGTCTTGGTCAGCGGCTGTACAATGCGCGCAAGCAGCTCTGTGAGCGGCTGCATCTGAAGGGCATCGTCTTCGGCGGTCGCATGCCGGGCCTGAGCCGGCGCTGGTCGCAGCTGCGCTCGGCCGAGAAATACCTCGAACGCGTGCGCACAGGCAGCCTGCGCGATCAGGTGATCAATTTCCAGCTGCGCAATGCCTTCGAGCCGATCGGCGTGCTGCGCGGCTATCTCGACACCGACCATGAATCGCGCGGCCACGCCACCCATATGGTCTGGCGTAATCCCGCCTATGGCGTGGATGGTGGGTTGGAGGTTTCTGCCCCGCTGCCGCGCGCCCGCACCGCCCGCGTCGCCGCCGTGCAGTATCAGCAGCGCGCCGTGCATTCCTTCGAGGAATTCGCCAGGCAGGTCGAGTATTTCGTCGACGTGGTGGCCGACTACAAGGCGGATTTCGCACTGTTCCCCGAACTCTTTACGCTGCAGCTGCTATCCATCGAAAACCGCAACGCGCCGGCTGCCGAAGCGGTGGCGGCGCTGACGCGCTATACCGACCGGATCAAGACGCTGCTGAGCGAACTGGCGGTCAGCTACAACATCAACATCATCGGCGGCTCGCATCCGACGCGCGATCCGAATGACGGCCATGTCTACAACATCTGCTATGTCTGCCTGCGCAACGGTGCGGTGCACGAGCAGCGCAAGATCCATCCGACGCCGAACGAGCGCTACTGGTGGAACATCACCGGCGGCAACAGTTCGAATGTGATCGAGACCGATTTCGGCCCGATCGGCATCATGATCTGCTACGACGCGGAATTCCCCGAACTGGCGCGGCATCTGGTCGACCAGGGCGCGCAGATCCTGTTCGTGCCCTTCTGCACCGACGAGCGCCAGAGCTATCAGCGCGTACGTTTCTGCGCCCAGGCCCGCGCGGTGGAAAACCAGTGCTACGTGGTGATGGCCGGCAATGTCGGCAACCTGCCCAGCGTCGAGAATATGGACATCCAGTATGCCCAGAGCTGCGTGCTGACGCCTTGCGACTTCGCCTTTGCGCGCGACGGTATCGCCGCCGACACCACGCCGAATGTCGAGATGGTGGCGATTGCCGATGTGCAGCTCGACAGCCTGGCGGCTGCGCGCCAGCATGGCACGGTGCAGAACCTGAAGGATCGCCGTTTCGATCTGTACAACGTGACCTGGAAGGACGCGCCGCCACATTCGCATGGCCATGCACATACGCAGGCGCGCGAAACCCAGCTGCGCGATGCCGCCGACTAGGCCGAACCCTGGTCACCCAGCATGCGTTTGAGTGCTTCAGCCAGGTCGGCCTTGCGCACCGGCTTGGCCAGGATCTCCGAGACGCCGAAATAGCGCGTATCGCGCAGCAGGTCATCGCCGATAGAGCCTGACATGAACAGCACCGGCAGATCGGGTTTGCGCGCCAGCACCTGATCGGCCAGCTCGATACCGCTGATCCCGCCCGGCATCTGGATGTCGGTCAGCAGCAGATCGATCGGCAGGCCGCGCCGCAGTTCCTGCAGCGCATCATGCGCCGTGGCCGCCGGCAACACGGCAAAGCCCAGGCTGCCCAGCAGCGCCGTCATGGTGGCACGCACATCCGGATTGTCGTCGACGCAGAGCACCAGCCGGCGGTTGGGGTCGTATTCGGGCCGTCGCGCCGACAGGCGGTCGCCTTCCAGTGCGGGCAGGAAGATGCGGAATTCGGTGCCGGCGCCGGGGATGCTGTCGACCTCAATGAAACCGCCCGACTGCACGGTGAAGCCGTAGACCATGCTCAGGCCCAGTCCGCTGCCCTTGCCGACCTCCTTGGTGGTGAAGAAGGGCTCGAAGACGCGGGCGATGACATCGGGCGGCATGCCGCTGCCGGTGTCGCGCAGGCCGATCATCACATAGGTGCCAACCGGTGCGATGCGGGTGGGCATGGCACGCGGCTCGGCCAGGTGCGTTACCGCCGTGCGGACCACCAGCATGCCGCTGCCGCTCATCGCATCGCGGGCATTCAGCGCGATGTTGAGGACGGCATTCTCCAGCTGGTTCGGATCGGCCTCGACCATATAGACATCCAGCTCCAGCGCCGGCTGGATCGTCACGCCCGAGCCCAGCGTCCGCCGCAGCATGTCGAGCATGCCGTTGACCAGGTCGTTGACATCGAACCGGGCCGGCTTGAGCTGCTGCTGGCGGCCAAAGGCGAGCAGGCGGCGGGTCAGTTCGGCGCCGCGTTCGGCGTTGCGCATCGCCTGTTCGATCATCCGGCTGCCGTCGCCGTCGGTGACGCGGTCGCCGAGCAGTTCGAGATTGCCGACGATCACCGCCAGCAGGTTGTTGAAGTCATGCGCGATGCCGCCGGTGAGCTGGCCCAGCGCCTCCATCTTCTGCGCCTGGCGCAGCTGGTCGCGCAGTTCCTCGGCCTGGCGCCGCTCGGTCATGTCGCGCGTGATGTTGACGAAGCCGTGCAGCTCGCCATCGCCGTCGCGCAGCGCGCTGATCACCACGCTGGCCCAGAATTTCGTGCCGTCCTTGCGGATGCGCCATTCCTCGTTGACATAGCGGCCCTTCTCGGCGGCGATGCGCAGCACCTCGGACGGCTGGCCCGCCTGGCGCGCTTCGGCAACATAGAACTGATCGCGTGGTTGGCCGATTGCCTCCTCGGGCGTGTAGCCGGTCAGATTCTGCGCGCCGGTATTCCAGGTCAGCACGATACCCTCGGCATCCATCAGGAAGATCGAATAGTCGGTGATCGAATCGACCAGCAGGCGGAAACGCGCCTCGCTCTCGCGCTGCTGCTTCTGGCTGCGCCGGTCCTGTGTCAGGTCGTGGATCACGCCGAGGAACATCGGCGCGCCGTCTTCCTCGAAACTGCCGACCGCCAGCGAAAACGGAAACACCGTGCCGTCCTTGCGCCGGCCCATCACTTCGCGGCCGATGCCGATGATGCGTTTCTCGCCGGTCGCCAGATGATGCCGGAGGTAGCCGTCATGCGCCGAACGGTCGGGCTCGGGCATCAGCATCGAGACATTGCGGCCCAGCACCTCGTCCGGCCCATAGCCGAACAGCGTCTCGCAGGCCGGATTGAACAGCTTCACCGTGCCGCGTGCGTCGATCAGGATCATGCCGTCGATGGCGGTTTCCACCATCTTGCGCAGGCGCTGCTCGCTGCGCCGGTATTTGCTCAGGTCGTGGATCACACCGACGAACATCACCCGGCCGTCGCGGCTGTATTCGCCGACCGCCAGTTCGAAGGGGAAGACCGTGCCGTCCTTGCGCCGGCCCATCACCTCGCGGCCGACGCCGATGATGCGTTTCTCGCCGGTCGCGCGATAGCGGCCGATATAGTTGTCATGCGCCGAACGGTCGGGCTCGGGCATCAGCATCGAGACGTTGCGGCCCAGAACTTCGTCGCGGCTGTAGCCGAACAACCGCTCGCATGCGGCGTTATACAGCGCGACACGACCATCCGCCTCGATCAGGATCAGTCCATCGATGGCGGTGTCTACAACCGCCTGCAGCAGATCGTCGTTCATGTTCCGTTACCTGGAGCGCGGAAAACCGAACAGAAATACTATTTGAAATATATGCTGCATTCTGGATATTCGCCGCTAGAATGGGCAGAAGTCCGCAACATTTCAATCCAGAAGTTTTGTCCTGTTGCCAATAATCGCCCCCGGAAGACATTCACTGATGGCCTGCATCCTCGTCATCGACGACAACCCGGAATTCCGCGACATCCTTCGCGTCCACCTGGAAGCGAACGGTCACCGCACCGTGCTGGCCGGCAACGGCGAGCAGGGTATCGCGCTGCTGGAGCGCGGCGGCATCGACATGGTGCTGACCGATATCCTGATGCCGCAGCGCGACGGGGTGGAAGTGCTGCGCGAGGCCAAGCGGCGCTGGCCGGGCCTGCCGGTGATCGCGATTTCCGGCGGCGGCTGGATCGGCGCCAACGAACTGCTCGGCATGGCCGAACGGCTGGGCGCCGACAATATCCTGCAAAAACCGGTGCGGCGTGACGATCTGCTCAAGGCCGTGGACGACGCGCTGAAAGCCAACCTGAAGAAACAGGCCTGAGTTACGCCGGCATCATCGCGTAGCGCTGCAGCACCACGAGCAGCAGCCAGGCTGCCGTCACCCCCAGCACGATCCAGGTCAGCCCGATGCCGAGCGCGCGGCCGAACGACAGCTGCGGCGTCATCAGGTAGCCCCAGGCATGCAGCAGCCGGCCGATAAACAAAGCCGCACCGAGCAGATGCAGCGCCCAGACCGGCTGGCGCGACATCTCCAGCATGAACAGCAGCAGCAGGGTGAGCGGCACATACTCGACGAAATTCGCCTGCACGCGCATGGCGCGCGCGAGCGTCGCATGGCCGCCGTCGCCGGTCAGCACTGCATGCTTGCGCCGCAGTCGCACGACGACAAGGCCGAGCGCCAGCAGCAGCAGGCCACAGAGCGCAGCATAGAGCGGCGTGACGGCAAAAGGCGGCAGCATGGTTTCCTCCGGATCAAGATCGCGCAAGCTTAGCGGTCGTAGCAGAACCTGCCCAGTCGTCCGGAGTTCCCCTTACGGATCGCAGCGGCCGGCGCGCTCGGGCTGGTAGGCCACCTTGTGCAGCGTGATGCGGCGTACTGCGCCGCTGGCCGTCGTCCAGGCAATCGACTGGCCTTCGCGCAGGCCGATCAGCGCAGCACCCACCGGCGTCGCCACCGAGATCTTCGCCTTGTCGAGATCGGCCTCGGCCGGATAGACCAGCGTGAGCCAGTGACTGCGCCTGGCATGGTCGTAGCCGAAGGTGACGTGGCTGCCCATCGTCACCGTGTCGGGCGGCAGATCGGCGGGCGCGACAATGGCGGCGCGGGCAACTTCGGCCTCCAGCATATCGGCGACATCGGGCTGGCGGCTGCGGGCGGTTTCGGCCAGCGCCGACAGCCGGTCGGCATCGGCACCGGTGAGGATGATGGCGGGACGCGGATCGAGAAAGCTCATGACATGACTCCGTGCGCGGGGCAGCAGAGCTGCACGCGGTGAATGAGAAGAAAAAGTTTTTCGGAAGGTATGCCCCGGCGGGCGATGCGCGAAAACGCGCGCGCGGCCGGGGCCTAGCGGCCTGCGTGCAGGCGGCTGGCGCGGCAGGTCAGAGCAAGAAAGCGTGCGCGCGACGGGATCATGATGCAGCCAATATGGGCTGCATCGGTGCAGGTTTCAACTGCCACCCTCACCCCGACCCTCTCCCATTTCATGGGAGAGGGAGGACTGCGGCATCTTTCCCCTCGCCCGCGAGAGCGGGAGAGGGTGAGGGCCTGCTACTCCGCCGCGCCCTTAGCCGCGGTGGCATGCTGCTGGCGGATCAGCCTGACGATCTCGGCGGCGGCCTGCGGGATATTGGTGCCGGGGCCGTAGATGCCGGCGACGCCGGCTTTGCGCAGGAAGTCGTAATCCTGCGGCGGGATCACGCCGCCGGTGATGACCAGAATGTCGCCAGCACCCTGCTTGCGCAAAGCCTCGATCAATTGCGGCACTAACGTCTTGTGGCCGGCCGCCTGCGAGGAAATGCCGACGACATGCACGTCGTTCTCGATGGCGTCTTTCGCAGCTTCCTCGGGCGTCTGGAACAGCGGCCCCACATCGACGTCGAAACCGAGATCGGCAAAGGCCGTGGCAATCACCTTGGCGCCACGGTCATGGCCGTCCTGGCCGAGTTTCACCACCAGCATGCGCGGGCGGCGGCCCTCTTCGGCGGCGAAGGCCTCGATATCCTTCTGGATCTGCATGAAGCCCTCGTCGTTGGTATAGGCCGCGCCATAGACGCCGCTGATCGAGCGGATGGTGGCCTGGTGGCGCGAGAAGACGCGCTCCATCGCATCCGACATCTCGCCGACGGTGACACGCGCGCGCGCCGCCTGTACGCAAAGCTCCAGCAGGTTGGCGTTGCCGGCGGCACCTTCCTCAAGCGCCCTGATCGCGGCAGCGGCTTTCTCCTTGTCGCGCGTGTTGCGGATGGTCTTGAGCCGCGCCACCTGGTTCTCGCGCACTTTGGTATTGTCGACTTCCAGCGTCTCGGGCACGTCCTGGCTGGGCGCGCGATACTTGTTGACGCCGACGATGACATCCTCGCCACGGTCGACGCGGGCCTGGCGGCGCGCCGCCGCTTCCTCGATACGCAGCTTCGGCATGCCGCTTTCGACCGCCTTGGTCATGCCACCCATCGACTCGACCTCCTCGATCAGCGCCCAGGCATGGCTGGCCAGCGCATGGGTCAGCGCCTCGACGTAATAGGAACCGGCGAGCGGATCGACGACTTTGGTGACGTAGGTTTCATCCTGGATGATGAGCTGGGTGTTGCGGGCAATCCGCGCCGAGAATTCGGTCGGCAGCGCGATGGCTTCGTCCAGCGCATTGGTGTGCAGCGACTGGGTGCCGCCGAGCACGGCGGCGAGCGCCTCGACCGCGGTACGCACCACGTTGTTATAGGGATCCTGCTCGGTGAGCGAGACGCCCGAGGTCTGGCAATGCGTGCGCAGCATCAGGCTGCCGGTCTTCTTCGGGTTGAACTCCTTCATGATCCGCGTCCACAGCAGGCGCGCGGCACGCAGCTTGGCGATCTCCATGAAGAAATTCATGCCGATGGCGAAGAAGAAGCTGAGACGCCCGGCGAAGGCATCGACATCGAGGCCGGACTCGATCGCGGTGCGGACATATTCCTTGCCGTCGGCCAGCGTAAACGCCAGCTCCTGCACGGCGGTCGCGCCGGCTTCCTGCATGTGATAGCCGGAAATCGAGATCGAATTGAACTTCGGCATATGCTGCGCGGTATAGCCGATGATATCCGAGATAATCCGCATGCTGGGTGCCGGCGGATAGATATAGGTGTTGCGCACCATGAACTCTTTCAGGATGTCGTTCTGGATGGTGCCTGAAAGCTGTGCGGGCGACACGCCCTGTTCCTCGCCGGCGACGATGTAGCAGGCCAGCACCGGCAGCACGGCGCCGTTCATGGTCATCGACACGCTCATCTTGTCGAGCGGAATGCCGTCGAAGAGGATTTTCATATCCTCGATGGAATCGATCGCCACGCCGGCCTTGCCGACATCGCCGACCACGCGCGGATGATCGCTGTCATAGCCGCGATGGGTGGCAAGATCGAAGGCAACAGAAACGCCCTGCTGGCCGGCGGCGAGATTCTTGCGATAGAAGGCGTTGGATTCTTCGGCGGTCGAGAAGCCGGCATACTGGCGGATCGTCCAGGGCCGGTTGGTATACATGGTGCCGCGCACGCCGCGCGTGAACGGATCGACGCCGGGCAGCGAATTCAGGCCTTCGAGGCCTTCGAGATCGGCGGCGGTGTAGAGCGGCTTGACCTTGATGCCTTCGGGCGTGAGCCAGACCAGATCGGACAGCGGCTTCTCGCCCAGTTCCTTCTGCGCGAGTTTGGCCCAGGCTTCCGGGAAGGTGATGTCGTCCTTGCTGCCAGTCATCTTCTCTGCGTCCACCCACTCTACTTATATAGGCCGCAGTCTAACCCATGCTGCGGTGCAACAGGCAGTATGCCGGGCTTTGGCCAGGTGTCAAATTTACCTTTCGGGCCGAACCGGTCCGGGTCACCGGAAGTCCGCCCAGGGGGGTCCATCCGGTGCTCGTTCCGCTTCGCTGGTGCTTGTTTCGGTTCGTAGCGCTTCGTTTGCGTTCGTTGGTGTTCGTTGGTGTTCGTTGGTGTTCGTTTGGCTTCATTTGCGTTCGTTTGGGTTCTTTCAGCCCGTAAGCATTTGATCGAGCACAAACGGCACTGCAAGCCCGACGCCCCGTCAGCCTATCACAAATAGAACATTAAGGCAACATACTGTCTGGCAGCCGACCGGTCGGCCAACCCGGTTGACCAGGCAGCGATGCCGATATAGTTTACTAGTCAATTAAATCGATCCGGCCACAGTCTGTATGTCTGCCTCCTCACCCGCCGATACATCTCCCGGCCCGGCCGCGCTGGCCAGCCATCTCGGCTACTGGCTGCGCTACGTCTCCAACCATGTGTCGCAGGCTTTCGCGCGCCGGCTGGAAGATCGCGGCGTGACGGTGGCGGAATGGGTGGTGCTGCGGCAGCTGCTGGAGGGCGAGACCGCGCCGAGCCAGCTGGCGCAGCAGATCGGCCTGACGCGCGGCGCCGTGACCCGGCTGGCCGACCGGCTGATCGCCAAGCAGCTGGTGACGCGCCGCGCCAGCGCCACCGACGGCCGCGCGCAGATGCTCTCGCTCACCGAAGCCGGCCGCGATCTCGTGCCGGTGCTGGCAGCAACAGCGGATGAGAATGACGCGGCTTTCTTCGCGCATCTGCCGCCGGCCGAACGTGCGGCACTCGAACGCGCGCTGAAAGACCTGGTGCGCCATCACGGCCTGCGCGCCGTGCCCATAGATTAGAAAAAGCTGCGACTGAAAGGATCAAGCCGATGCAAAGCGACACCGACTGGCAGGCCGTGCTGCACGAGTGCACCGATGGTTCGGATCAGGAGCGCCTGAGTTTTCCGCAGGTGGTGGGCAAGCTGATGGCGGCCGGCGTCGAGCGCTATCGCGCCGACCTGCTGCGCCATGAGAAAACCTACTACATGCCTGACGGTCGCTCGCATGTGGTGAGCAATGCCATGATCGCAGCAACGCCGGCGATGGAGTTTTCCGCCGCCGGCGTGGATTCAGCGGTGCGCGACATCCAGGCCGGCCGGATCGCCTATCGCGAATTCTGCCGCCGCGTGATGGCGGCCGGCTGCGTAGATTACATCGTGTCGCTCAGCGGCCGGCGCGCGGTCTATTTCGGCCGCAGCGGCGAAAGCCATGTGGAGATGTTTCCGGGGGCGAGGTGAGGTTCAGGCGGCTCTCTTCTTCATGGTTTTCTTCTTCACTGTGCTTCGCTTGGCCACCTTCTCCGTCACCTCGATCCACACCGGCGCGTGATCCGAGGTCTTTTCCCAGCCGCGCACCTCTGAATCCACGCCGGCTTGTTTCAGCCGCTTCACCAGCGGCGCGTTGAGCAGCAGGTGGTCAATCCGGAGCCCGGCATTGCGCGGCCAGGCGTTGCGGAAGTAATCCCAGAATGTGTAGATCCGCTCATCCGGGTGCAGTTCGCGCAGCGCATCGGTCCAGCCCTGCTTCACCAGCGTGGCATAGGCCTTTCGTATTTCGGGGCGGAACAGCGCGTCGTTCTTCCAGTTCTCCGCCTTGTACACATCAAGCTCGGTCGGCATCACGTTGTAATCGCCAGCCAGCACGACAGGCTGCTTCAGCTTGAGCAGCCGCTTTCCATGTGCCTGCAGGCGTCTGAACCAGGCGAGCTTGTAGTCGAATTTCGGACCCGGCCATGGGTTGCCATTCGGCAAGTAGAGGCAGCCAACGAGAATGCCGTTCATGGCGGCCTCGATATAGCGGCTGTGCAGATCGTCCGCGTCGCCGGGCAGGCCGCGCCGGGTTTCCTCAGGTTCCTTCCCGCGCGCCAGGATCGCCACGCCGTTCCAGCTTTTCTGGCCATGCCAGATCGCGCCGTAGCCGGCTTTCTCGATCGCCGCCAGCGGGAAGCGGTCCTGCGGCGCCTTCAGCTCCTGCAGGCAGACGATGTCTGGCTTGGCTTTTTTCAGCCAGCGCAGCAGCACCGGCAGGCGGCCGTTGATGCCGTTCACGTTATAGGTGGCGATCTTCATCACTCCTATAACGCGCGATGGCGTGGCTGGTTCTACGGTTTCGCCCCGCTGCCCTCGCCCAGTGCGCGCTGCATCAGCGCCGTGTCACGCCAGCCGTCATGCTTGAAGCCGACATCGGTGAAACTGCCGACGAGCCGGAAACCGCAGGCCGCATGCAGGCCGACTGAGCCGGCATTGTTTTCGCCGTCGCCGATGATGGCGATCATCTGGCGGAAACCGGCGGCGGTGCAGCGGTCGATCACGCCCTGCAACAGCAGCCGCCCGATGCCGCGCCGCTGCGCGCCCTCGGCCATGTAAACCGAATCCTCGACCGTGAAGCGATACGCGCGGCGCGGGCGGTATGGCGTGGCATAGGCATAGCCGAGCACGCGGTCCTCATTCGCCGCTTTCGCCACCAGATAGGGCAGGCCGTGCTCCAGCACCTTCGCGCGCCGCTCAAGCATCTCCGCCAGCGGCGGCGGCTCCTCCTCGAAACTGGCCAGGCCGTTCAGAACGTGATGCGCGTAGATGCGCTGGATCTGCGTCATGTCGGCCTCCGAGGCATCGGAGAGCAGGATCGGCGCGGCAGAGAGAGCGTTCATGGCAGCCAGGGGATGATGAAGCGACAGGGGCCGGGCCGGAAAGCCTTATGGGGCCGGGTGAGCGCGAGATCGCGTAGCTGCCAGTCTTCCATGTCCTCGGGCAGCCGGGTGTCGTTGCTGCCGGCGAGCCGGCGCAGCAGCGGACGGAGCCAGTCGCCGGCGACCGGCAGGTGAGACATGGAAAGCGGCCGGGAGAGCAGCAGGAGTGTCATGGCGGCAGGATGCGGTTTTTCCGGCCATAAATAAAATTTTGCCTTTTTATGCAAAGCATCAGTAAAATTAAGGCATGCGCGGCTTCAACCTCGACCACCTGCAGACCTTCGCCGATGTCGTGCGGCTCGGCAGCTTCTCGGCCGCGGCGGCGCGGCTTAACCTGACGCAACCCGCCGTCAGCCTGCAGATCCGCCAGCTGGAACGGAAACTCGGGCTGAAGCTGATCGAACGCGTCGGCCGCACGGCGACGCCGACGGCAGCCGGCCGCGCCCTGCTGCAGCATGCCGGCACGATCGACTCTGCCGTGAATGCCGCACTTGAAGACGTGGCGCAGCATGGCCGCAGCGTGACCGGGCGGGTGCGGATCGGCATCGGCGCCACCGCCTGCATTCACATCCTGCCGCCGATCCTGAGCGACCTGCGCAGGCGCTTTCCCAAACTCGACCTGACGGTGAATACCGGCAATGCGCCGGAGATCCTACGCGCCATCGAAGACAACAGCCTCGACCTCGGCCTCGTCACGCTGCCGCCGAAAACCAAATCGCAGTCGCTCGGTCGCGCGCTCGATGCCACACCGCTGATCGACGACGATTTCGTGGCGATTTCATCCAGGGCGCTCAAGCTGCCCGAGCCGGTGACGCCGCAGGCGCTGATGGATCTGCCGCTGGTGATCCCCGAACCCGGCGGCAATACGCGCAGCCTGATCGACGGCTGGTTCGCCACCGCCGGCCTGGCGCCGAACGCCGGCATGGAGCTCGACAGCGTGGAAGCGATCAAGCAGCTGGTCGGTGCCGGGCTGGGCTGTTCGGTGCTGCCGGCCATGGCGCTGGCAACCGCGGAAGCGCGTAAAGGTCTGGAGGTGCGCGCGCTGAAACCGCGCCTGACGCGGCAGCTGGCGCTGGTGCTGCGGCGGGACAAACCCTTAAGCCGCGGCCTGCGCGAAACCGTCGCGGCATTGCGCCGGCTCAAACAGAAAACCTGACGCAACAGAAAGAGGCGGACAGCTTATGGCGCTGCCCGCCTCATCCTTACTCTGCCTCACCTAGACTTGGCTTATGTACGGTCAGCGCGTACCGCTCACCGTGCCGCCGGCCGTGGCATCGGCACCGGCCGCCGCACTAGCGCTCTGGCCACTGGCGTTGCTGACGCCACCGGCCACGCCGGCATTGCTGCCCAGGCCAGCACTTACGCTGCCGCCGTGACCATGGCCGCCATGACCGGCTGAGCTGCCGCTGACACCGGCGCCCAGACCAGTGGCGGCGCCAAGGCCCGCCGTACTGCCGTGACCGTTGGCGACGCCGGCATTCGCGCCGGTGCCGCTGCTGACGCCGATCCCCGACGGGCCGACGCCGACCGCCGTGCCGTTATTGGCGCCGACCGCCGCCGCACTGCCGTTGCTGCCGGTGGCGCCGATGCCCGCGCCGGTGCCGCTGCTGACGCCGATGCCCGAAGGCCCGACGCCGACCGCGTTGCCGTTACTGACGCCCGCCGCCACACCGTTGCCGTTGCTGCTGGCGGCAGTGCCACCCGCGCCGATGCCGGTGCTGGCGCCGATGCCCGACGGACCGGCGCTCACGCCGACGCCGGTATTGCCGCCAACGCCGATGCCGACGCTGTTGCTGTTGGTGTCGCTGCCATTGGTGCTGGCCGTGGCGCCGCCCGAGGTACCGGCGCCGGCACTGCCGGAACCGCCGCTACCCGAGGCACCGCCGGACGCGCTGCCCGATCCACCGGCCGACCCACCGGCCGAAGCGCTGCCCGAACCGCCGCCGACACCGGCCGCGCCCGCCGCACCCGCGGCAGCACCGGCCGCAGCGCCTGCCGCAGCACCGGCCGCACCTGCGGCGGCGCCAGCTGCAGCACCTGCGGCGCCGGCCGCGCCGGCACCTGCCCCGCCGCTACCGCCACCGGCGGCTAGGGCAAAGGTCGACACCGAAACCATCAGTGCAGCCGCGAGCGCGGCCTGTGGCATCTGTTTCAAAAAGCGTTTCATCTGCTGTTTCTCCTGTCTGAGGGGATCGACAAACAGAGGCGCCACGCAGGTTTCAGTCCCGCGGCGGCGAACCGCTGCCATGACACGAAACCCGCAGCCACGAAAAGGGGACCGAGCGTGGCCGCAGATGCCCCATGGCGGTCACACCCGCGCGAATGCCTTGCGAACAGACTGTGCCGGGACCGTGGCTTTCGCGGAGGGCTGGCGCCGCATATCGCGGCTGTGCTGTAGTCCCGTCCCATGGCGAAGATCACGGCAAAGGTTGCAGCGAAGAAAACATCTGCCGGCGGCAAAGCGGCGACGCGGCTGCGCGTGGTGCTGGCGCCGGACGCCTTTCTCGGTCCCGGCAAGGGCGAGCTGCTGGAGCGCATCGCCGCCAGCGGCTCGATCTCGGCGGCCGGCCGCGCCATGGGCATGAGCTACAAACGCGCCTGGCAGCTGGTGGAAACGCTGAACGGCTATTTCAGGGCGCCGCTGGTGCAGGCCGCGACCGGCGGCAAGGCCGGCGGCGGCGCGCAGCTCACCGCGCTGGGCCGGCAGGTGCTGGCGCATTACCAGGCGATGACGGCCGCCACCGAGAAAGCCTGCGCGCGTAACATCGCCGCATTGCAGAAGCTGCGGAAGACATAGAGTTTGTTGTCATGCCCGGGCTTGTCCCGGGTATCCCATTAAAGCGGCCGGCAGGAAATGGGATGCGCGGATCAAGTCCGCGCATGACAGTAAAAGGAAAGCAAGTTCCGCTATTGCCGTGCAGCTATAACGGCCGTTATAGTTCTCGGGACATAACGCGGGAAATCCATGCGCTGCCTGCTGCTTGCCGCCCTGATGGCCATTGCCGTCCCTGCTTCCGCGAAAGCCCAGGACCTGCTGGTCTTCGCCGCCGCGTCGCTGAAAACCGCGCTTGACGAGATCAAGACCGGCCAGAGCATCGTGCCGCCGGCGCAGGTGAAGATTTCCTATGCCGCGTCTTCCGCGCTGGCCAAGCAGATCGAGGCCGGCGCGCCGGCCGACCTGTTCCTGTCGGCCGATCTCGACTGGATGGATTATGTCGAGCGGAAGAAACTGGTGAAGCCGGGCACGCGCGGCACCTTGCTCGGCAACCGCATCGTGCTGATCGCGCCGGCGGGCTCGAAGGCGAGTGTGAAGATCGCGCCGGGCTTCGACCTCGCCGGCCTGCTGGGGAAAGACGGCCGGCTGGCGATGGCCGATGTGAATGCCGTGCCGGCCGGCAAATACGGCAAGGCGGCGCTGCAAGCGCTGCAGGTCTGGCCGAGTGTGCAGCCCCGCCTGGCGCAGGGCGAGAATGTGCGCGCCACGCTGTTGCTGGTGGCACGCGGCGAGGCGCCGGCCGGGATTGTCTACGCGAGCGATGCTGCCGTGGAAAAGAATGTCCGCGCGCTGGATGCCTTCCCGGCCAACACGCATCCGCCGATCCTCTATCCGGCGGCGCAGCTGAGCGACAGCAGGCATCCGCAGGCCGCCGCCTGGCTGGCGGGGTTGCGCAGTGCCGCGGCAAAGGCCGTGTTCGCGAAGAACGGCTTCACGGTGATCGCAGCGCATGCGGCGACGAATTGAGATTTACAGGCCAGCGTGCTCTCCCTCACCCCCGAAGAAACCACCGCGATCCTGCTGAGCCTGAAAGTGGCGAGTGTCGCCACGCTCGGCAGTCTTCCGTTTGGTGTTTTGATTGCATGGCTGCTGGCGCGCAAAACCTTCCCCGGCAAGGCGCTGCTCGATGCACTCGTACACCTGCCGCTGATCATCCCGCCGGTGGTCACTGGCTATCTGCTGCTGCTGCTGTTCGGCAAGCGCGGCCCGCTCGGCAGCTGGCTCGCCGAGATCGGCATTGTCTTTGCCTTCCGCTGGACCGGCGCCGCACTGGCCTGCGCGGTGATGGGTTTTCCGCTGCTGGTGCGCGCCATCCGTCTCTCGATGGAAGCGGTCGATCCCAGGCTCGAAGCCGCCGGCCGCACACTGGGCGCGCATCCTGCGCTGGTCTTTCTCACCGTGACGCTGCCGCTCAGCCTGCCGGGGATTCTCGCCGGCGTGGTGCTGAGCTTCGCCCGCGCCTTTGGCGAGTTCGGCGCCACCGTGACCTTCGTCTCCAACATCCCAGGCGAGACGCAGACGCTGCCCACGGCGATCTACACCTTCACCCAGGTACCGGGCGGCGATGCGCAGGCGCTGCGGCTGACCCTGATCTCCATCGCCATCGCCGCCGTGGCGATCCTGCTGAGCGAACTGCTGGCGCGGCGCAGTGCAAGGCGCGTGCTGGGATGAGTCTGGAGATCGACATCGCGCATGACTATGGCGGCTTTGCGCTGCAGGCGCAGTTTGCCTGCGCCCCGGGGCTGACCGCGCTGTTCGGCCGCTCCGGTGCCGGCAAGACCACGCTGGTCAATGCCATCGCCGGGCTGCTGACGCCGCAACGCGCGCGCATCAGCATCAACGGACGGGTACTGGCGGATACCGGGAACGGCATCAACGTGCCGCCGCACCAGCGCCGCATCGGCTATGTGTTCCAGGATGCCCGGCTGTTCCCGCATCTGACCGTGCGCAACAACCTGCTCTATGGCCGCTTCTTCGCGCGCCGCGATGACGACATCGACTTCGGCCATATCGTCGACCTGCTCGGCATCGCACAGCTTTTGCAGCGCCGGCCGGCGACGCTGTCGGGCGGCGAGAAGCAGCGCGTCGCCATCGGCCGCGCGCTGCTGTCGCGGCCGGAACTGCTGCTGATGGACGAGCCGCTCGCTTCGCTGGATGGCGCGCGCAAGGACGAGATCCTGCCCTATCTCGAACGCCTGCGCGACGAACTGCGGCTGCCGATCGTCTATGTCAGCCACGCCATCCCGGAAGTGACGCGGCTGGCCGACACGGTGGTGCTGCTGTCGGACGGCCGTGTGCAGGCGGTCGGCAGCGTGGAAGACCTGACGGCGCGGCTCGACCTGTTTCCGCTCACCGGCCGCTACGAGGCCGGCGCGGTGCTGAACGCCACGCTGGTGCGCCATGACGAGGCCTGGGGCCTGAGCGTGCTGCAGACCCGCGCCGGCGACGTGATGGTGCCGCGGCTGGAGCGTGCGCTGGGCACGGCTTTGCGCATCCGCATCCGGGCCCGCGATGTGACGCTGGCGCTGACTCCGCCCACCGGTACCAGCGCGCTCAACATCCTGCCCGGCACCGTGGCCGAGCTGCAACCGAGCAGCGAGGGCGCCCCGCAGGTGGAGGTGCGGCTGGACTGCCATGGCGACACCGTGCTGGCCCGCGTCACCCGGCTGTCAGCCGACCGGCTGGACCTGCAGCCCGGCAAGCCCGTCTATGCCATGATCAAGACCGTGGCGCTGGATGGCGGCAGCCTGGGGGGACGTGGTCGGTAGCCAGACGGTTGAGGCAGGCGCAAACGCCGCCCTATAATGCCGCGCCGCCGGAGTGATGAGCGGTCGTCTCAGAAAGCTTCCGCCGTGACCGAGATCAAGACTTCCGCCAAGGGCCGCATCCTCTGCGTGCTGGGCCCGACCAATACCGGCAAGACCCATCTGGCCGTCGAACGCATGCTGAGTCATCGCAGCGGCATCATCGGTCTGCCGCTGCGGCTGCTGGCCCGGGAAATCTACGATCGCGCCGTCCAGATCAAAGGCGACCGCGCCGTGGCGCTGGTGACCGGCGAGGAAAAGATCATCCCGCGCGGCGCACAGTGGTTCGTCTGCACCGTCGAAGCCATGCCGCTCGACCGCGCATACGACTTCCTCGCCATCGACGAAGTGCAGCTGGCGGCCGATGCCGAGCGCGGCCATGTCTTCACGGATCGTTTGCTGCAGGCGCGCGGCACGGAAGAAACCATGTTCCTCGGCGCCGACACCATGCGCGGCCTGATCCGGCGGCTGGTGCCGAATGCCGAATTCATCGCCCGGCCGCGTCTGTCGCAGCTGTCTTACGCCGGCGCCAAGAAACTCTCGCGACTGCCCAAACGCTCGGCCATCGTGGCCTTCTCGGCCAGCGACGTCTATGCCATCGCCGAGCAGGTGCGGCGCCAGCGCGGCGGTGCCGCCGTGGTGCTGGGGGCGCTCAGCCCGCGCGCGCGCAATGCGCAGGTAGCGCTGTTCCAGAATCGCGATGTCGATGTGATGGTGGCGACCGATGCCATCGGCATGGGGCTTAATCTCGATATCGAACATATGGCCTTCGCCGAGATGACCAAGTTCGATGGCGTCGGCATGCGGCCGCTGATGCCGGCCGAAGTGGCGCAGATCGCCGGCCGCGCCGGCCGTCACATGCGCAACGGCACCTTCGGCACCACGGCCGATTGCCCGGCCATGGACCCCGACCTGATCGAGCGGATCGAGAACCATCGCTTCGAGCCGGTGAATGCGGCGCGCTGGCGCAACACCGATCTGGATTTCCGCAGCGTGGAGGCCCTGGTCCGCACGCTGGAACTTCCGCCGCCGCGCGAGGGCCTGACGCGCGGCCGCGATGCCGACGATCTGCTGTCGCTGCAGGCGCTGCGCGAAGATGCCGCGGTGCAGGAGCGCGCGACTTCGAAGGACCGTGTCGAACTGCTGTGGCAGGTCTGCGCGATTCCGGATTTCGCCAAGGATCTGCATGACAGCCATGCGCGGCTGTTGAGCCAGCTATATGTGCATCTGTGCGACCGCAACGGCAAGCTGCCGTCGGACTGGGTGGCCGGACAGCTGCGCAACATCGACCGCACCGATGGCGATATCGACACGCTGTCGCAAAGGCTGGCGCATATCCGCACATGGACCACCGTCACCCATCGCGGCGGCTGGATGGACGATGCCGCAAGCTGGCAGGGCAAGACCCGGTCCATCGAAGACCGCCTGTCGGATGCGCTGCATGAAAAGCTGACCGAGCGCTTTGTCGACCGCCGCACCAGCGTGCTGAGCCGCGGTCTGGAGGAAGATGCCGCCGCCCTCGACGTGAAACTGGGCGAGGATGACGCGCTGACCGTGGAAGGCGAGATCATCGGCCATCTGCATGGCCTGCGCTTCCGACCGGTCGGCCATGACACGGTGGAGCAGCGCCGCATCCTGCGCTCAGCCGCCCTGCGCGTGCTGGGCCCGGCGCTGGCGGAGCGCGCCGCCGCGCTGGTGGAACTGCCCGACGAGGCCTTTGCCCTGTCGCCCGAAGGCGGCATCCAGCGCATCACGCCGGAGAAGGACGCCGTCATGCTGGCGGTGCTGGCCAAGGGCAGCGAGATGCTGGAGCCGAAGGTCAGTCTGCTGGCCGACGACCAGCTGCCCGGCGAGACACGCAAGGCAGTGGAAGAAAAGCTGACCGGCTGGCTGAAGCGCCATCTGCGCCAGCATCTGGGCGACCTGTACCGGCTGCGCGATGCCGAGCTGAAAGGCGCGGCGCGCGGGCTGGCTTTCCAGCTGGCCGAGAATCTCGGCGCACTGAAACGCGACGACGTCTCGGACCTGGTGCGCAACATGGGTCAGGCCGAGCGACATCCTTTGCGCAAGATGGGCGTCAGCTTCGGCGAGACGCATATCCTCGCCACCAAGCTGCTGAAGCCGAAGCCGACGCAGCTGAAGACGCTGCTCTGGGCGATCTTCAACAGCAAGGAACCGGAGGCGCCGCCGACGCCGGGGCTCACATCCGTGCCGCTGCTGGAATGGCGCGATGACGCCTGGTGGCTGGCGGCGGGATTCTTACGCGCCGGACGCCAGGCCTATCGCCTGGACATCGTGCAGCGCATCGCCGAAGGCGGGCGCCAGGCCGAGATGGCCTCGCGCCAGTATTTCAGGAAAGACCCGGCGGGACATGACAGGCCGAAAGGCGGAAGGGCGGGAGAGCCGAAGCCCGAGGCTGCAGTTGTTGCGGAAACGCCGGCTGAAGACATGCATGTGGAAGAGACACCGGCCAGCCAGGCACCGGCAGAAGAGGTGCTGGTGGAAGCCGCCGCCGTGCCGGATCCGGCAGCGGAAGGCGCTTCGCTCGCCGCACTGGCTGAAAGCGTGAAAGCCGAAACCGCACCGGATGCCGCGCGGGATGTCGCACCGGATGTCGTACCGGCCGAAGCAGCCCCCAAACTATCCGGGCCGAAAAAGCGTCTCGGCCCGCCGGGCAGCTTCGTTGCCGATACCGCCTGGATGAACCTGGCCGGCTGCGGACCAGATGAGTTGCAGCGTCTGCTCTGGGCACTGGGCTACAAGACCATTACCGCGCGCGATCCCGAGACGAAGGAAGACGTGACGCTGTACCTGCGCTCGCACAAGGCCATCGTCGCCAAGCGCGAACGCGAGCAGGAAAAGCGCAAGGCGGATGAGGCGAAGATGGCGGATTCACCCTTCGCGGCGCTGATGGCGCTCAAGCAGCAGCCGCAGAAACCGCCGCACAAGGGCGGCGGCAAGCGGCGCTGACCGCGTTTACCATCGACCTGAACCCTGAGGAGTAAGCGATCCTTGGCATGAGGATTGCTCCGTTCTCCCTGTCGCCACACAACGATGCAGCGAAACCCGCAGTCCATGCGGTTTCCGCTGCATCGCCGTGCCGGCAGATTCTGCCCGGGCGCGCCTCCGGCCCGGCAGGCTTTGCCAAGGTAGTGCGGGACTTCAGAGGGGATTAACCATGCGAATCGAAACCGGCAGTCTCAGCCAGACCGGCAGCAGTAAACGATCCTGCAGCGGCGATTTCGCCGCCATGCTGTATGACGGCCGCTTCTCGGCGCAGGATCTGGCCGGCAAACAGACCGCCGTGGATGCGATCCGTGACAGCGCCAGCGCCAGCGTGGCGCGCGGCGGCGCGAAGGGTTTTCTCGCCGGCTTGACGGCTCAGGATCTGACGCTGCTGCAACAGGCCAGGGGCCTGGCGGATACGATCAATGTCGCGTCGCTGTCGGAGGAAGGCGCGGCCAACCTGTTGCTGGGGCGCGATATGCAGGTCGACCTGAATAACGACGGCATCGTCGAGGTCGGTGCTGGCAGGATGATGACGTTTCCGCCGCCGAATGCGCCGCAGGCTGCGAAGGATGCGTGGGCAGCGGCCACCGCCGGAATGAGCGAACGCGACCGGATGAGTCTGAGCGGCTATATCGGCCTGCCGCTGCTGTTGCCGGGAAGTGGTAGTACCGTGCCATCGATGGGCGACCTGGCTGCAGCGGATTTCGACTGGGGCGATCTGGTTGCCCGCCTGCTGCGGGGTATTGAAGGCGACCGGGCGTATAACGCGCCGGCACAGATAGATATGCTGGAAGCTGGCGTCAGCCGTTTCGGCGACGAGCTGAAGTCGCGCGGCCTCGGCTAGGTCCCAGATTACAGGCGCAGCTGCGTGCCGGTTTCGGCCAGGCGCAAGGCCGTGAGCAGGCGCTGCATGGCGGCGTCGATGTCGCTCATGGCGACGGCATCCAGCACCCAGTCGCGCTGCTGGGCGACCAAATCGCCCTGCACCACCTGGAGTTCGAGCACGATCAGGCCGAGGAACTGCAGGCGTTCGGCCACCGGCAGTTTCGCCAGCGGCGAATGATGGCCGATGGAATAAGGACCGAGCAGGTCGCGCACATGCTGGCCGATGCCGCGTTCTTCGCTGATCGCCTGCAGATCGGCCGCCGTGACCGGCGCGATGGCATGCAGGTTGGTCTGGGCGGCCACGAGGCAGAGCAGGCCGTGATAGGCATTCTCGATGGTGGCGATCCAGTCTTCCAGCGGAGCGATGCCGGCGGTCATGGCCGGCGTGATCGAGGCCACGCCGATGAAGCTGGCGCCGTCGTGCAGATGCCGGCGGGCGAGGTCGATATAGGACTGCGAGCTGGTGGACGGCATGCGGGCGCTCCTGGCTGCCGGCGACCCGAGGCTGGGACAGGCGTCGCACAGAAGGGCGTCGTCCGGCGAAAGACACTCTGCCACTGCGCCGGGGACCACACGCAGTTACTTTTCGGATATGCCGGAATCGACCGGAAAAATGCGCGCCGGCCAGGCCGTTGCCGGCTGCGCCAGTGCACGGTGGATGGGGGCGGCGGGTTGCGACCCGGCGGCACAGGCGCTAGGGTCCGCCGCGTGCGTCTCCGTAGCTCAGCTGGATAGAGCGGCTGCGTCCTAAGCAGCGGGTCGGGAGTTCGAATCTCTCCGGGGACGCCATTCCAACTGAAGTGCCGGAAATTCAAGCCGGACTCCGGATTTTCGCCCCGACAATGCGTTTTCCGTGAAATGGAGGCGCTCCGGGCGATTGGAGTATAAAGCCCTGCCACTCATCTCGGAAAAAGAGCTCCGACATCTAGCCGGCCGCTCATTCGCAGCAACCCGAGCAAACTGCGATAATTCTTTTGTTTGACCTGGCGCAATGATGTTCTGGACGTCGCCGCTATCCTGCAGACATCGAACATCGATGGAGGCCGGCAATGCGGAAACATGTTCTTCCAGACCCGCTACATCAGGCGTTTGCGGGGTCCATGCGCTGGCTACGTCAGGCCGCCAAAGCCGCCACCCGCAGCGCTGAATGGGACAGCCTCTCACCGGACACGCGCCGCCAGGTATGCGCTGACTTCAACCTCAGTGAAACCGATATGGCTCTCGCGGCCCGCACCGGCGGTGGCAGTCGCGAACTTGCGACACTCCTGAGCCGCCCCGCACTCCGCCACCTCTCCTACCCGACGGATGTGCTGCGCGACCTGCAGCGCGTCTGCACGTTCTGTCCGGAACGCAAGCGCTGCCGCGCCTGGCAGGCAAGTGCCGGCGCGGCGGCGAAATGGCCCGCCTTCTGCTCCAACGCCTATACCTTTGCCAGCTTGCAGCGCTCGGCGACATCCATCGCACGCCAGTAACGCGCCATGACCCTTTTTGCAGCTCTTGATCGGCGCAGCGGCTTGTTGCACCGCATGATGGAGCGGTTCGGCATCGATATCGAAAAGGCCGCCCGTGTCGCGCTGGGCACCCAGTTGAGCAATGCGGCGCGAAGCTGTGCCTTCTGCCGCTACACCCGCGAATGCCGCCAATGGCTGGACAGCGACACCGACGACGACAGGTGGCGCGGCTTCTGCCCCAATGCGCAGCGTTTCGAACGATTGCGGCAGCTCTGATGCCGGCCGTGCCCCCGGAATCCGCAATGCCCGACCTGCCGCGCGATCTCGCCCCGCGCCTGGCCGCCCTGGCGGCCGGCGACCGCGATGTGCCGCGTTACACCTCCTATCCGACCGCGCCGCATTTCAATCCCGCACACGACGACGCGGACTGGCGCAACTGGCTTGGCGCGGTACCGGAGCAGGCGCCGCTGTCCCTGTATCTGCATGTCCCTTTCTGCCGCAGCATGTGCTGGTATTGCGGCTGCGCCACGCAGATCGCCAAGGGCGACGATGCCATCGGGCATTATGTCGACGCGCTGCTGACCGAGATCGCCCTGGTGGCGCAGTATCTGCCGCCGCAGGCGCGGGTCAGCCAGATCCACTGGGGGGGCGGCACGCCCACCATCCTCGGCGCCGCCGGCCTGCAGCGGGTCACCGACCGGCTGGCCGGACTGTTCGCTTTCGATCCCGGCATCGAGATCGCCGTGGAGGTCGACCCCCGCCGCTTCGACACAGACCTTGCACGGGGCTTCGCCAGCTGTGGTGTGAACCGCGCCAGCCTGGGCGTGCAGAGTTTCGATCCCCTGGTGCAGCAGGCGATCAACCGGATCCAGCCCTTCGGCGATGTGCAGCGATCCGTCGGCCTGCTGCGGCAGAACGGTATCGCATCGATCAATTTCGACATTCTCTACGGTCTGCCCCGGCAGGACGAGCACAGCCTGGCGGATACGATCGAACAAGCCATGCTGCTGCAGCCCGAGCGCCTGGCGCTGTTCGGCTATGCCCATGTGCCGTGGATGCGCGCGCATCAGAAGCGGATCGATGCCGCCGCGCTGCCAGACCATGATCTGCGGCTGCGCCAGTTTCTTCTGGCCGAAGCGCAGCTGAACCGCTCAGGTTATGCCAGCATCGGTCTCGACCACTTTGCCCGGGCCGGCGATCCGCTGGCGGTGGCTGCGTGGAGCGGCCGTCTGCATCGCAATTTCCAGGGCTATACCACCGACGGCGCTGGCACGCTGATCGGCTTCGGCGCCTCTGCGATCAGCCAGCTGCCGCAGGGTTATATCGCCAATCTGCGCGGCGTCGCGGCCTGGCGGCGCAAAATCGGCACAGCTGCGCTGCCGGTCGAGCGGATGCGGGCACTGACGCCCGAGGACCGGATGCGCGGCCGAATTATCGAGCAGCTGATGTGCAACCTGCATGTCGATCTGAATGCCGAAGCCGCGCAGTTCGGTCTGGATGCGCAGCCGCTGCATGACGATCTGATTGCACTGCAGCCGATCGCGGCGGCCGGCTTCCTCACCATCGAGGACGGCGTGGTTGCAGTGCATCCGCAGGGACGCCTGCTATTGCGACAAATATGCAGTGCCTTCGACAGCTATCTGCCGCGCGTGAATACGATTCGGCATGCCGCAGCATAACAGGTTGCCTTCGTCGGGAATCTGCGCAAAAGTTTATTCCCGTCGCCACGATGACGGCTTTATGCAGACCGCACGTCCTGCCCGGGAGAGTCCCCGATGCCTGTGCAAGTCTCCACGAACGAGCCGGAGCAGGTTGTCCGGCGTCGCGAATGGTTCGTCTTCCTTTTTCTTACCTTTGTCGTGGCACCCGCGACCGCGGTTGCCATCGTTGGAAGCTACGGCCTTGCCGTCTGGATTTTCCAGATGGTCGCCGGGCCGCCGACAGGATGAGGCCGCCATGTCCTCCACAGATGCAGATTTCAATCCCCGCCGGCGCGCGCTTCTGACCGGCCGGCTGGAGACGCATATCTCCAGCCTCGTCATTCATGCGCTGCCGGCACGGCTCGACGCCGTGCAGCGCGCGATCGCGCGCGTGCCGGGTGCCGTGATCGACGCCACGTCGCCCGCAGGCAAACTGGTGGTCACGCTCGAAACCGCCAGCGAACAGGATATTGCCAGCCATCTCGGCCAGATCCAGTCGATCAAGGGCGTGCTCGCCGCAACGCTCGTCTATCACCAGGTTGAAACGTCCGCCGACGAATGAGGGGTTGCCCCCAATGAAGCTGACCCGCCGCCAGATGATCAAGGCCAAGGCCGCCGCCATCGCCGCCAGCGCCGCCGGCCTGCCATTCTCCACTGAAGCCGCCAATGTCGTGATTCCCGGCGACGAGGCGCGCCTGAAATGGTCCAAAGCGCCCTGCCGTTTCTGCGGCACCGGCTGCAGCGTCATGGTCGCCACCCGCGACAACCGCGTCGTCGCCACGCATGGCGACGTCAAGGCCGAGGTCAATCGCGGCCTGAATTGCGTGAAAGGCTATTTCCTCTCCAAGATCATGTATGGCCAGGACCGACTGACGCAGCCCCTGCTGCGCATGAAGGATGGCCGCTATGCCAAGGATGGCGAATTCCAGCCGGTCAGCTGGGATCGCGCCTTCGACGTGATGGCGGAACAGTTCAAGCGCGTGCTGCGCGAGAAAGGCCCCACCGCCGTCGGCATGTTCGGCTCGGGTCAATGGACGGTCTGGGAGGGCTATGCCGCCACCAAGCTGATGCGCGGTGGCTTCCGCTCCAACAATCTGGATCCCAACGCGCGACATTGCATGGCCTCCGCCGCCTTCGGCTTCATGCGCACCTTCGGCATGGACGAGCCGATGGGGTGCTATGACGATATCGAGGCTGCCGACGCCTTCGTGCTCTGGGGCTCGAACATGGCGGAGATGCATCCGATCCTGTGGACCCGCGTGACCGACCGCCGCCTCAGCAATCCGCATGTCAAGGTAGCGGTGCTGTCGACCTTCGAGCATCGCAGCTTCGATCTTGCGGACGTGCCGGTGATCTTTTTTCCCGGCACGGATCTCGCGATCCTGAATTACATCGCCAACTACATCATCACCACCAACCGGGTGAACCGCCAGTTCGTCGACAAACATACCAGCTTCCGGCGCGGTAATACCGATATCGGTTACGGGCTGCGCGCCGAAAATCCGCTGGAGGTCAAAGCGAAGAACCGCGACGATGCCGGCGGTTCCAGTCCGATGACCTTCGATGAATTCGCACGCTATGTCAGCGAGTACACTGCGGAGAAAGTCTCCAAGCTCACCAACGTGCCGGTGCGTCAGCTGCAGGCGCTGGCCGAACTCTATGCCGATCCGAAACGCAAGGTCATGTCCTTCTGGACCATGGGCTTCAACCAGCATGTCCGCGGCGTCTGGTGCAACCAGATGGTCTACAACATCCATCTGCTGACCGGCAAAATCGCCGAACCGGGCAACAGCCCCTTCTCGCTGACCGGCCAGCCTTCGGCCTGCGGCACCGCGCGTGAGGTCGGTACCTTCAGCCACCGCCTGCCGGCCGATATGGTGGTCACCAATCCGAAGCATCGCGAAACCGCCGAGAAGATCTGGAAGCTTCCGCCCGGCCTGCTGCCGGACAAGCCGGGCTATCATGCGGTCGAACAGAACCGCATGCTGAAGGACGGCAAGCTCAGCGCTTACTGGGTACAGGTCAACAACAACATGCAGGCCGGCGCCAACATCATGGAAGAAGGCCTGCCGGGCTACCGGAACCCGGAGAATTTTGTCGTTGTTTCGGATGCCTATCCGACCGTCACCGCGCGGGCAGCTGATCTGATCCTGCCCGCCGCCATGTGGGTCGAAAAGGAAGGCGCCTACGGCAACGCCGAGCGGCGCACGCATTTCTGGCACCAGCTGGTGAGTGCACCGGGCGAAGCCCGCTCCGACCTGTGGCAGCTCGTGGAATTCTCCAAGCGCTTCAAGACCGAGGAAGTCTGGCCAAAGGAAACCCTGGACGCCAATCCCGGTTATCGCGGCAAGACGCTGTACGACGTGCTCTTCGCTAACGGCTCGGTCAACCGCTTTCCGGCCAGCGAAGTCGAGGAAGGCTATGCCAATGCCGAGGCGAAGGCCTTCGGTTTCTATATCCAGAAAGGCCTGTTCGAGGAATATGCATCTTTCGGCCGCGGCCATGGCCACGATCTCGCGCCTTTCGACCGCTATCATCAGGAGCGCGGCCTGCGCTGGCCGGTGGTTGATGGCAAGGAAACCCGCTGGCGCTATCGTGAGGGCCACGATCCCTATGTGAAAACCGGAGAGGGCGTTGCCTTCTACGGCTTCGACGACAAGAAGGCGCGGATTTTTGCCTTCCCGTATGAACCGCCGGCCGAGTCGCCGGACGATCAGTACGACACCTGGCTGGTCACCGGCCGCGTGCTGGAGCACTGGCATTCCGGCTCGATGACCCGTCGCGTCCCCGAACTGCACCGCGCCGTCCCGTCGGCACTCTGCTACATGCATCCCGATGATGCGAAGCGGCGCGGCATCCGGCGCGGCGATGAAGTCCGTCTGGTTTCGCGGCGCGGCGAGGTGCTGATCCGGGTCGAGACCCGTGGCCGCAACAAGCCGCCGGTCGGCCTGGTCTACGTGCCGTGGTTCGATGAGAGCATCCTGATCAACAAGGTGACGCTCGACGCCACCGATCCGATCTCGCGCCAGACCGACTTCAAGAAATGCGCCATCCGCATCGAAAGGGTGCGGTCGGGCCAGGGAGGTGAGCTGTGAGACGGGTGATACTCGCTACCTGTCTGGCAGCAACTATGCTCGCCGCCGCGACGGCGCTGGCCGTCGACCTGCGCGGCCTGCGCGGCCCGACGCCGATCGGCGAAACCAAGGAGTCGGCGCAGATTGCCCGCGAGATCAACGACGACGCACGCCGGAGCCGCAATTATCCGGAGCAGCCGCCGGTGATCCCGCACAGCATCCGCGGCTATGAAGTCTCGCTCAATGCAAATCGCTGCCTGTCCTGCCACGGCCGCCGGATGACGGAAATGAGCCAGGCACCGATGATCAGCGTCACCCATTTCATGGACCGGGACGACCAGATCCTGGCGACCGTTTCGGCACGGCGGTATTTCTGCACGCAGTGCCACGTTCCGCAGCATGAGGCGAAGCCGCTGGTGCCCAACGGATTCACCGATATCGATACGCTGATCGAGCGGCAGCGCAAGACGCTGGGGACCGCGGGCACAGGGGCCAGGCAATGATCCGGCGCCTTTGGAGATTCCTGCAGCCCTACTGGCTGACGCTGATCCGGCCCAGCACCAGCCTGAGCCTGGGATTGCTGGTCGTCTGCGGTTTCATTGCCGGCATCATATTCTGGGGTGGTTTCAACACCGCACTCGAACTGACCAATACCGAGCGTTTCTGCGTCAGCTGTCATGAAATGCGCGACAATGTGTTCGCCGAGCTGAAGGATACCATTCATTACACCAACCGCTCCGGTGTCCGCGCGACTTGCCCGGACTGTCATGTGCCGCATAACTGGACCGACAAGATCGCCCGCAAGATGCAGGCCTCGAAAGAGGTCTGGGGGAAGATCTTCGGGACCATCAATACCCGCGAGAAATTCGTCGCCATGCGCCTCGAACTGGCCCAGCACGAATGGGTCCGGCTGAAGGCCAACAATTCGCTCGAATGCCGCAACTGCCACAGTGCCGATTCGATGGATCTGACCAAGCAGTCAGAGCGCGCGGCCATCATGCATTCGAGGCATCTGTTCCCCGGCGAAAAGACCTGCATCGATTGCCACAAGGGCATCGCGCATCGCCTGCCGAACATGGCGGGCGTTCCGGGCTGGAACTGATCTCACCGTCCGTATGGCTTAGCGGCCCGGCGCCATGAAGCGGGGAAACAGGACGGTGTTTTCGATGCTGATATGCTCGTCCAGGTCGTTCAGCAATTTGCGGATGCCGGTGTAAAGGTTCCGCCAGGTCGAGCAGGCCTCGGGGGGCGGGGTGCAGTTGTCGGTAATGCTATCCAGTAGCCTGATCAGTGCTATTTGATCTTCATGATCGATCAGCATCAGGGAGATTGGTTGGGCGGTCAATGTACCCTGTCCCTCCTTCATAAGTGGGAACAGCACATGCTCCTCCTTGCACATATGCATCTCCAGCTCGATCTTCATATCCTGAAGCAGGCGGGTGAGTCCCTTCGGCAAAGCGGGATGATTGGCATGCACCATCTCCACGCGGCGTGCCGCCGCGATCAATATCTCAAGTTCGCGGCGGTGCGTTTCATGGTATCGCTGCAGGATATGATCAATCAGCGCCCCGGATTCGGCCGGAAGTGGTTCGACCGACTGGGGCGATGCAGGTGCTGCTGAAGCGGCAGTGTCAGACATGGAAGCTCCTTTTCATGACGCGAGTCAGCCGGGCCGGCCATCTGCCCGCGGTTTGACCAGGATCGGCAGATAGCCGATCACGAAAACGAGGAAGCCGGTTGCCCAGAGGATTCCCGCGCCGGCGGTGAGCCAGTAGGTCATGGCGCCAAGATCGAAGGCCGCAGCCACCCGCCCCGCTGCACCGAGGCCGACCAGGCCATAGGCTGCAACAGCGCTGGCCGGCGCGACCAGCGGCCGCCCGCTATGGCCCAGCGACGCCCGCGTCATCACCGCCAGCACCATCATGCCGACGCATCCGGCGCCCAGGGCATGCGGCGCCACCTTAAGCGGTATCAGATCGAGCGCGGCGAGGGCCTTCAGGGCAATGCCGATGACCAGCCAGGCATATCCCAGGTGTAACGACCAGATAAGCGGAACGCGCCATGTGCGCCAGAACTGCCAGAGCAGAAAGCGACGCAGATGCAGCAGGGCGGCGATGGCGAACAATGCGGCCTGAAGACCCGCCGGCGCCGCCGCCAACTCGGCGATCAGGCCGGCGGCGAGTGTGAACAGCGCGCAGCGGTCGAGCCACGGACGCGGCACGATCTGCATCGGCCGGCCCGCTGCCCGCATCCCGTTGACGGTGAAGGCCGGCACGATCCGCCCGCCGATGATGGCGACCATGAGAGCGAAGAGTCCCAGCGCGCCATACAGACCGGCATGGCCGAATTGGCCCACGCCAAGCGCCTCCAGATGCCAGCCCAGATCGGCCAGGAAAAGTGCCGCGAGAATGACGACGAAGACGCCATTCCGTTTCGCGTTGCGGCGCAGGATGCCGGGTCCGACAAGAGAGGCGAGGAGCGGCCAGAATGCCAGATCGGCAAGAGTGAAGACGCCGGCCTCGATGGCGCCGGGCCAGAGGGCGAGAATTCGGGCGGCGAGCCACAGGCCCGCCAGCATGCCAAGACGCCAGCCGCGTACCGGCGGCGTCTCGGTCCAGTTCGGCACGGCGGTCAGCAGAAAGCCGGCCAGCGCGGCCGAAGCGAAGCCGAAGACCATCGCATGGCCGTGCCAGAGTTCCGGCTTCGGCGCCATGGCCAGCGGCATGCCGAAGAACCATGCCGCCACCCATAGCAGGATATAGACGCTTGCCTGCAGACCGGCGAACAGGAAGAA
>NZ_PEKV01000010.1:160829-164997 GCF_002796975.1 Ferrovibrio sp.
CAGAATAGATTCCGGATGGCGGCGCTTCTTTGCGCCATCGCAAGCTGGCTTCCGGATCCGATCAGCCATAGACGGTGCAACTCTCGCAGACGGTGCCACGGACATCGCGCTGCAGATGCGCAGCCCGCAGCAACTGGAATTTTGCGGAATTCCAGGCCTCCAGGAAGGGCGTCGCCTTCAGATCGCCCATATGGAAGCGGCCGTCATGATCGAAGCAGCAGGCTGATAAATTGCCGTCCCAGGTGATATGGCCTTCGGTGAAGAGCGACCAGCAGGGCAACGGGTCGCGCAGGGCTGCTGCCCTGCCCCGGTTGCCGGCAACGGCCGACCAGCCGCGTCCGACCTCTTCCTCGCGCACGAGATCCGCCTGATTATAGAGCGGCAAGGCATAAAGTTCGTCGACATAGGGGCGTATCTCGTCCAGTGCCTCTTCCATCCGCCTGCCCTGTTCGCCGTCATATTCGATATAGGAGGCATAGAGGCCGCATTTGTAGCTGCCGGCCGCACGTACCGCGTGGGCACCGGCGATATTCTCCTTCATCTTGTCGAAGTAACGCGCCTTCACGCGGGTCACGTCGACGAACTGCGCCGTATCGGCGTAATTGTAAGAGAATTTCAGCGAGTCCAGTCCGGCTTCCATGCAGGCCTTCACCCGGGCCGGTGTCGCCAGCGAACCATTGGTCGTCAGAAACACGTAAGGATAGCCGCAGTCCTGCTTGGCGAAGGCGATGGCGTCGGGCAGCCACGGCACCATGAAGGATTCGCCCAGATAGAAGACGCCGATCTCCTCGACACCGGCGTCGCGCATTTCGCGCAGCAGTCGCTGGAACAAGCCGCGATCCATGTCCTTCTGGTCGCGGAGCTTCATCGACCGTGCACAGAAGGCACAGGCGAAATTGCAGCGCGCAGTGAGTTCGATTTTCACCGAGCGCGGCACGGGCGCCCTTGCTGCGGCACGCGCAGGCTCAATGAAGGTTATGGCATCTATGCGTTCCGTGATCGTCATGAAGAGAGTCTCTCTCTTTCTAACCTGTGCCGGTACCGATTCCGGATTCAGGTGGCGATGCGGGTGATGCAGATCTGCCAGATGTCGGGGCCCTGGCCCAGATAATCCCAGCGGAAGATGCCGGGAAATCCGTTCTTGAGCTGATAGAAAAACGGTTTCGGATCGCGATCGCTGACGAACAGAAACGCCTGTCCCGGCATCAGTCGCACGGTGTTGCCCAGGATCAGCGCATTGCGAATTCCCTGTGCAAGGAAGCGAACGTCTATGGTTTCAAGAGTAGCGCACCGACACATCGTCATGCTGTTCATGGCTAGGTTTCTCACGTTGTGAGCAACCTGATATGGCCAACCTGGAAATCGTTCTTTGCTCTGACGCAAATTCTCCGCGTGTCGTGCGGGACGCGGCACGCTCGCCGGACAGTCGGTACTGATGACGCTAACGCCTCAGCATCCGGGCCAGGCAGCAAAGCATCGCAGCGCACCAGGCTATCGCCGCGATGGCATAGGCCGTCGGGCCGACGCCTTCGGCCATGGCGCGAACAACTGCTGCAAAGCCCAGCAGCAACACAGCCGTCGTCATAAGACGGCGTCCCGGCTCCTGGCGTTCCCGTTGCGCGGTCGTCTTCAGCATCATGGTGACGGTGGCGATCCCGATGCCACCGATGGTCAGCAGATGCAGCGGCGCCGTCGCGCTCCAGCCCGGGCCGAAAGGTTGCAGCCCGATTCCGGTCAGGCCGGCTGCAATAAAGACTTGCGCCGCTGCCAGCCCCCACAAATCCGGGCCGGCGAGCCGCAGGGCCGGCAGCCAGTCCAGCATGCGAAGGCAGATGACCCCTGCTGCCAGCCAGGCGCAGATGGCAAGCAGTGCGGGAAACCCATCTGCCGCTGCCGCCACGGCAACGCCGCCGACCAGAAATGGCAGGATCCGTTCCAGGCCGAGCCGCGGAGCGATCCGGGCGCCGCCGGCGCGCTGGTTCAGGCCGGAGAATGCGGCGCCCGCAATCCGGCCGCCCATGACGAGGATCAGGGCGACGACGATATATATCGCCAGCAGAATCGCCGCCCGTTCCATGCCTTCGGCCATGCCGAAAACATGCATCTGCGAGAGGAGATCGCAGCAGAGCAGCAGGCCCAGCAAAAGGGGGAAGACGAAGTTCCGAACCTGCTTGGCACCGCGCAGGAAACCGCGGGCCGAGATACCCGAAATGGCTGCCGTTGCGCTGACGCTGAGACCGGCCGCAACGGCAGGGCTGACGGGAAAGATCCACGCCACTCTGGCCGCCGCCCACAGCAGCAGAACCAGCAGCACGACCGGACGCGATGTCTTTGCAAACAGGAATCCGGCGATGACAGCAGATGCATAGCCGAACAGGAGTTCATGGGCATGCCAGCCGGCAGGAGTGGCGGTGTCCGGCGGGGCGAAGGCCCAGATAACGACGCTCAATGCCGCCTGGATCGCGGCTGCCGCGAAGAACAGGCGATGGGTTTGCGTCCGGCTTGCTGAAGCAGGTGCCATGCCAGATACCTAACCGACAGACCGGGGGCTGCCAACCGGTCGGATGTATCAGGACTGGATTGTGCTGGACTGTCCGTCCGGGGCGATCAGATAGGCCCTGCCGGTACCGAGCCGGCGCAACACTGCCTCGATGTCTTCCGGTGCCATGAGGCTAAAGGCAGTCGACAGCGCATCGGCCGTCGTCGCGGTAGGCATCATCACCGAAACGCTGCGATAGCGCTGTGGCGAGCGGCCGCTGCGCGGATCGAAGATGTGATGGAAATGGCCGGCCGGATCGAACTGGAAGCCATATCCGCCGGATGTCGCCAGGGACATATCCACCAGCGGGACGATCAGGCCGTCGCGGCCCGGCTGGAGGGGATCGGCAATCATGGCCTGCCAGGGACGACCGCTGGGATGGTGCCCCAGCGCGCGGCTTTCCCCCATATCCACAAGGGTATGTTCGATGCCATGCCGGCGCAGGCGCTCGATCGCGCGGTCGGTGACGTACCCCTGGGCAATGCCATTCAGGCTGATGGACATGCCGCGGCGCCGGAAGGCGATGCGGTCGCGATCGATGAGTACATTCTCAAGACCGACCAGCTGCAAAGCAGCAGCAATGTCCTCCTGAGCGGGGCCTCGCGGATCGGCCTCTCCTCTCTCGGTGAAATGCTGGCTGTAGAGCTGCCACAGCGGCTGGATGGTGGGATCGAAGGCGCCATCGGTCAGTGCGGCATACTGCCGGCTGGCCAGCAGCAAATCGACAAGCTCGGGCGCTGGCGCGACCAGACTGCCCTGGCGGTTCAGCTGCCGCAGCGACGAATCTTCCCGATAGAGGCTGAAGACCGCTTCGAGCCGGCGCAAATCCTGCAGCACCTGCCGCAGGGCTTCCGTGGCAATGCCGGTATCGCGATGATGTATCCGGAGACTGACGTTGGCGCCGAGCGCCACGCCCTGCCATTCCACCATCCGGGCCTCTGCCTTCGCCCATCCGCGGAGCGGGAGAAGCGCCAGGCCGCCAGCTGCGGCGGAGATTCCGAGGAAACGGCGGCGGGAGGGAAGATTGTCAGTGAGCATGCCCTGCTCCCCGTTCAGCCAGCTGCGCTGGGGCGGAATGGTCAGCCGGATCGTCGGCCTGGCCGTCGCCAAGGATGTAGACCTGCGGAACTTCGGCAAAGCCGACGATCCGGCCGCCATGCTCGGCGGCGAAACGCTCGGCCGCTGACCGGTCGCCAAAAGGCACGGCCTCTTCGGCCCCCATGCCGCTGCGCATTTCGCTCTCGATCACGAAAACGGCCTCTCGCGCCTCGATCCAGTTCTCGCTTCCAGGATTGTCCCAGCTCTCCGCTTTCGCCATGTCCGACACATAGATGGCTGCGATATTCTTGGCTGCCTCAGGCAGCATCGTATAGGCGAAGGTGTCGCGCGTCGACGAAAACCAGACCGGCTCCGGCCAGCCCGACAGCAGGATCTGCCCTTTCGGGCCGGGATGCTCCAGCACGTTCATGTTGCAGAAACTGCCGATCGCATCCGCCGTCAGGGGATGCGCCGGCGGCAAGGCGCCGGTCTTCGGCTTGTCATCGCAACCGGCGAGAATCACCGCCAGAGCAAACAGCATCGACATCAGCAGGAAACGTTTCATAGTTCCCTCCGCGAGAAGATTGCCGC
>NZ_PEKV01000043.1 GCF_002796975.1 Ferrovibrio sp.
CGCGGCAGCGACCGGGTCCGCGGTCGCGGCGTCTCGGGCGGCGGCGGTGACGGTCGCGTCCACGGATGCGTCGGCGACGTCTGCGACCGCGGCGAACGCGGCTGCGGTTGCTGCGGCGCAGGCGTCCTCGAACGCGGATCGTTCCTCGACCACGAACGCGGCCGGGACCGCGTCGGGTGCTGTTGTAACTGCGTCATCCTCGCGTCTCGGCGATAAAGACACCGTCACCAATACCATTACCGTTGGCCCGTACCCGCTCGCGGTGGCGGTTACTCCGGATGGGAGTACCGTATACGTCGTCAACAGCAGGTCGAATTCGGTGCCGAGGATTGATACGGCCACCGGGACAGTCACCAAAACCATTACCGTCGGCTCGGGTCCGTACGGGGTGGCGGTTACTCCGGATGGGAGCGCCGTATACGTCGTCAACAGCGCGTCGGGTTCGGTGTCGGTGATTGATACGGTCACAGGGGCAGTCACCAAAACCATTACCGTCGGCTCGCTTCCGTCCGGGGTGGCGGTTACTCCGGATGGGAGCGCCGTATACGTCACCAACAGCGCGTCGGGTTCGGTGTCGAGGATTGATACGGCCACCGGGACAGTCACCAAAACCATTACCGTCGGCTCGGGCCCGTACGGGGTGGCGGTTACTCCGGATGGGAGCGCCGTATACGTCTGTAGCAGAGGAACGGGTTCGGTGTCGGTGATTGATACGGTCACAGGGGCAGTCACCAAAACCATTCCCATCGGCTCGTTTGCGTCCGGGGTGGCGGTTACTCCGGATGGGAGCGCCGTATACGTCACCAACAGAGAAACGGATTCGGTGTCGGTGATTGATACGGTCACAGGGGCAGTCACCAAAACCATTCCCGTCGGTCCGGGCCCGTGGGGGGTGGCGGTTACTCCGGATGGGAGTACCGTATACGTCGCCAACAGCTGGTCAGATTCGGTGTCGGTGATTGATACGGTCACAGGGGCAGTCACCAATACCATTACCGTCGGCTCCGGCCCGTGGGGGGTGGCGGTTACTCCGGATGGGAGCGCCGTATACGTCACCAACCAGTGGTCGAGTTCGGTGTCAGTAATTGGGGTGTCGCGACCAACACCGACGGCGGCGGCGTCGGGTGCGGCGGTAACGGTGGCGTCTTCGGATGCGTCGACGACCTCGGCGGCGAACGCG
>NZ_PEKV01000044.1 GCF_002796975.1 Ferrovibrio sp.
GGTAGTGCCCCTTAACTTCCGTGATGAGCATACCCCTGTTTGAGGGGAGGTTGGCATCCTCGATAGGAGTCTTGTTCTTATCGAGGAGGTTACCTTGGACTGGGAGACGCTGTATTGCCCTAACAGCCGATGCGAACATTATGGAAAACCTTTTAAAATCGGACGGTTGGTTCGCAACGGCAGCAGTCGGGGCGAGCCTCAAGCCCGCTGTCAGGGGTGTGGAAGTAGCGTGACGTTGAGCTACGGTACGGCTTACTACGGGTTGGGGACGGACCCCTTAATCTTCGAGACCGCCTTGCGGGCATTGGCGGAGGGGAATTCGCTGCGCGCCACCGCCCGGATCGTCGAAGTGGATAAAGAACTGGTCAGGAATTGGTTGGATCGGGCCGCCCGCCAGTGCCGGGCCGTGATGCTGTATCTGTGGCGGGATCTCCCGGCGACCGAATGCCCACTGGATGAACTGTGGAGTTTCGTGCATACCAAGCAAGAAAACCTGCCGGGCGCACAACACTATTTGGACAGTTATGGGGAGACTTGGGTGTGGTTGGCCTTTGCCCCCGTCTGGCGGTTGGTGCTGGGGTTTGTCGTGGGCNNAACGCGATCAGGCCAGCGCCAACCGCTTGCTCGGACAAGTCGCTCAGGTGACTGACGCTCGTCTTCTGCCGCTGTTTACCAGCGATCAATGGGCTGCCTACCCCCAGGCGCTGTTGACGACCTATGGGGAATGGTACTGTCCACCCCGNNAGTGATCAAGCAGCGCCGCCGGGGCCGGGTGATCGCGGTGCGGACCCAGGTGGTGTTCGGCGACCCGGCCGTCGTGACCGCCCGCTTGGCCCAATCCCCCGTGAGTAACACGATCAACACCCGCTTCGTCGAACGGGACAACCTGACCCAGCGGCAACAAAATCGCCGCCTCACCCGGCGGACCAATGGCTTTTCCAAGGACATCACCTGGCTCGAAAAACAGTTGTGGTTGTCGTTGGCGTACTACCATCTGATCTTGCCCCACGCCCGGTTGCGGACCCCCTTGCCGGCTCCCGAACCCACGCTCGGCACCGGCTCGCTTCGACGATGGCGTCCCAGCACCCCGGCGATGGCGGCCGGCATCACCGATCACCTGTGGACGGTCCGTG
>NZ_PEKV01000024.1 GCF_002796975.1 Ferrovibrio sp.
CGTGGAAGGCGTCGCCGGCACCTGGAAAGACCTCACCGACAACGTCAACGCCATGGCCACCAATCTGACCGGCCAGGTGCGTAACATCGCCGAGGTGACCACTGCGGTGGCGCAGGGCAACCTGTCGAAGAAGATCACCGTGGACGTGAAGGGCGAGATTCTGGAACTGAAGAACACCATCAACACCATGGTGGATCAGCTGAACTCGTTTGCCTCCGAAGTGACCCGCGTGGCGCGCGAAGTCGGCACCGAAGGCAATCTCGGCGGTCAGGCCCGCGTGGAAGGCGTCGCCGGCACCTGGAAGGACCTCACCGACAACGTCAACCTGATGGCGGCCAACCTGACCGGCCAGGTGCGTAACATCGCCGAAGTGACCACTGCGGTGGCGACGGGTGACCTGTCGAAGAAGATCACCGTGGACGTGAAGGGCGAAATCCTGCAGCTGAAAGTCACCATCAACACCATGGTGGATCAGTTGAACTCGTTTGCCTCGGAAGTGACCCGCGTGGCCCGCGAGGTCGGCACCGACGGCAAGCTGGGTGGCCAGGCCCGCGTGGAAGGCGTCGACGGCACCTGGAAGGATCTCACCGACAACGTCAACATGATGGCGGAAAACCTGACCAACCAGGTGCGCGGCATTGCCGAGGTCGTGACTGCGGTGGCGAGGGGCAACCTGACCCGCAAGCTGGAAGTGGAGACCAAAGGCGAGATCGCTGCGCTGGCCGATACGATCAACTTCATGATCGAAACGCTGGCGACCTTCGCCGACCAGGTGACCAACGTGGCCCGCGAGGTCGGCATCGACGGCAAACTCGGCGGTCAGGCCAAGGTGCCGGGCGCCGCCGGCCTGTGGCGCGACCTGACCGACAACGTCAACCAGCTGGCTGCAAATCTGACCACCCAGGTGCGCGCCATCGCGGAAGTGGCCACCGCAGTGACGAAGGGCGATCTCACGCGATCGATCAGCGTGGAAGCACAGGGCGAAGTCGCGGTCCTGAAAGACAACATCAACGAGATGATCCGAAATCTTAAGGACACGACCCTTAAGAACACGGAGCAGGACTGGCTCAAGACCAACCTCGCCCGCTTCTCGCGCATGCTGCAGGGCGAGCGCGACCTGAATACCGTGACCAATCTCATTTTGTCGGAGCTGGCGCCGCTGGTGAATGCCCAGTACGCGGTGTTCTATGTCACCAACCGTGATGGCAACACGGTCGTGCTCGATCTGGTGGCCTCCTATGCTGCCGAGCGGCCGGTCGAACTGGCGAGCAAGATCCGTCTGCGCGAAGGCCTGATCGGCCAGTGCGCCGCCGATAAACGGCGCATGCTCCTGTCGCCTGTACCGAAGCGGTATCTGCGCATCGGCTCTGCCCTGGGCGACGCCGAGCCGGCCAGCATTCTGGTTCTGCCGGTGTTGTTCGAAGGCGAAGTCAATGCCGTTATCGAACTGGCCAGCTTCAGCAACTTCAGCGACGCCCACCAGCTCTTCCTTGACCAGCTCATGGAAGGCATCGGCATCGTGCTGAACACCATCGCCGCGACGATGCGCACCGAGGGCCTGCTGCAGCAGTCGCAGCTGCTGACCCGTGAGTTGCAGAGCCAGCAGGAAGAACTGAAGACGACCAATGACCGCCTCGAACTGCAGGCCAAGTCGCTGCGCGAGTCCGAGGAACTGCTGAAGAACCAGCAGGACGAGTTGCGCCGCACCAACGAAGAACTTCAGGAAAAGGCGATCCTGCTGTCGAATGAGAAAAAGCAGGTCGAAGCCAAGAATATCGAAATCGAAATGGCGCGCAGCGCCGTGGAAGAAAAGGCCGAGCAGCTCGCGCTGACCTCAAAGTACAAATCCGAGTTCCTGGCGAACATGTCGCACGAACTGCGCACGCCGCTGAACAGCCTGCTGATTCTCAGCAAACTGCTATCCGACAACCCCGACGGCAACCTGACCGACAAGCAGACGGATTTCTGCCGCACGATTCATGCCGCCGGCTCCGACCTGCTGTCGCTCATCAACGACATTCTCGACCTGTCGAAGATCGAATCCGGCACTGTCACCCTGGATGTGGGCGACCTGCCGCTTGAAAATCTGCGGATGCATATGGAACGCACCTTCACGCAGATCGCCAACGACCGCAAACTCAGCTTCAACATCAGGTTCGACAACGTTCCCGCCACCATCCGCACCGACGAGAAGCGGCTGCAGCAGGTGGTGATGAATCTGCTGTCCAATGCCTTCAAGTTCACCCATGAAGGCGGCGTGACATTGAGTGCCACCGTGGCGCCGCATAACTGGTCCACCTCGCACCGGCTGAGCAATTCCACCAGCACCGCGCTGGCGATTTCGGTCACCGACACCGGCATCGGCATCCCGGAGGACAAGCAGCGCCTGATCTTCGAGGCATTCCAGCAGGCCGACGGCACCACCAGCCGCAAATACGGTGGCACCGGCCTTGGCCTGTCGATCAGCCGTGAAATCGCCCGTCTGCTGGAAGGTGAAATCCAGGTCACCAGCATGCCGGGCCGCGGCAGCTCCTTCACCCTGTATCTGCCGCTCGACTTCCAGCCCGCCGTCGAACAGCACCACTTCAGCCGCTCGCCGGCACGCTTTGTCAACAGCGGCGCCGATGCCGGCCTCGCCCTCCTCGCCCCGGTCGAGATCGACGACGACCGCGACCGCCTGCAGGCCGGCGATCCCGTCGTCCTGGTCGTCGAGGACGATCTGGGCTTCGCCTCGATTCTGCTCGATCTCGTCCGCGAGCGCGGCGCCAGAGGAATTGTCGCGACGACGGGCGCCGGTGTCCTGGCCCTCGCAAAGCGGTATCAGCCCAACGCCATCACGCTGGATGTCGGCCTGCCCGACATGGATGGTCTTGCGCTGCTCGATCTGCTGAAGCGCGACCCCGCCACCCGGCACATCCCGGTTCATATGATTTCGGGCGATGACCTGCAGGTCGGTGGCCTGATGCTGGGGGCGCATGGCTTTACCGGCAAACCGGCAGATCGCGACACCTTGCTGGCCGCACTGGAAGAGGTCAGCCGCTACTCTCAGCACCATACGCGCTCGCTGCTGCTGTTCGACCAGAATGCAGCGCATGCCGAAGCCACCGCAAAAATGGTGCAGACCGGAGACATCAATGTCACGGTCGCCTCCTCGAAGGCCGGCCTTTCGGCCTGTTTCGAGGCCATGAAGCCGGATTGCATCGTGGTGGATGCCACCTCCTTCGATGATGAATCGGCCGAGATCGTGCGACAGTACCGGGCGCAGCAGGGCCGCGACCATATCCCGGTCATCGTCTATTCCGACCAGACTTTCCCGCCCTCCGGCAACGGCTCCCGCTCGGTGCGGAACGATCTGCTGCTGGAAGCCAAGGGCAAGGGCGAGTTGCTCAAGGAGACGTCGCTGTTCCTGCATCAGGCGCTCAGCGGCATGACGATGGACCAGCGCAGCCTGATCGGCCAGATCCGTCAGAAGGATCCTGTGCTGCGCGGCAAGAAGGTGCTGATCGTCGATGACGACATCCGTAACATCTTCTCGCTGACCAGCGTGCTGGAACAGCATGAAGTGCGGGTCATCTATGCCGAAAGCGGTCGCGACGGCGTGCAGATCCTGCTGAACGAACCCGATATCGACGTCGCCCTGATCGACATCATGATGCCCGACATGGACGGCTACCAGACCATGGGCGTGATCCGCCAGCATGAGCAGCTGCGTGGCCTGCCGTTGATCGCCGTGACTGCGAAGGCCATGAAGGGAGATCGCCAGAAATGCATGGAGGCCGGCGCCTCGGACTATATCTCGAAGCCGGTTGACGTCGATCATCTGGTCTCCCTGCTGCGCGTCTGGGTGCTGCGCAGCCAGATCCATGCCGTGGCCGGCGAGTGATCCGGTGATGCAGGACCAGATGCAAGCCGAGACCGCGACACCAGATACCAGCCTGACCGGCGCGGTGCCGGAGGATGCGGCGTCCGACAAGGCCAAGATCCTGATCGTCGACGACGACGAGCGGAATCTCACGGCATTGCAACTGATCCTGGAGGAACTCGGCGAGGAGCTGGTGTTCACGCGGTCCGGCGAGGAAGCCCTGCGCTACCTGCTGCATAACGATTGCGCCCTGATCCTGATGGACGTGCTGATGCCGGGCATGGACGGTTACGAAACCGCCGGTCTGGTGCGCAGCCGCGAACGGTCGCGCCACATCCCGATTATTTTCCTCACCGCCGTCAGCCGCAACGAGGTGCATGAATTCAAGGGCTATACGGCCGGTGCCGTCGACTATGTGTTCAAGCCGATCGAACCCTTCATCCTGCGCTCGAAAGTGGCTGTCTTCGTCGACCTCTACAAGAAGACCCGCGAGATCAGCCATAAGGTCGAGCAGGAACGCCGCCTGCTGCTGGAGAACCAGCAGGCGCAGGCGAGCCGCCTGGCCGCGGAAATGGCATTGCTGCGCGCCGAGGAAGGCCAGGCCCTGATCCTGCGGTCGCTACCGATTGCACTCTACTCCATGTCCGCCGACGCTCCTTTTCAGGCGCGGCTGAAGATCAGCGAGACCGTGCAGGGACCATCCGGCTTTGCGGCCGACCGCTTTCTTGAGCCGGGTTTCTGGTTTCACCGGATCCATGTCGACGATCAGCCGCAGGTCCGGCAGTTGTTCGAGCGGCTGCCGGAAACCGGCAGCTGCGTGACGGAATATCGCTGGCTCTGTGCCGATGGCACCATGCGACATTTTCTCAATCACGCCGTCTATCTGGCACGTGGCGAGGATGCCGCGCCCGAAATCGTCGGCAGTTGGCTGGATGTCTCCGAACGCCGCCTGCTGGAACAGCAGGCGGTGCATGGACAGAAGATGGATTCGCTGGGCCGCCTGACCGGCGGCATCGCACATGACTTCAACAACATGCTGACGGTGGTGATTTCCAGCCTGGACCGGATGCGCCGGGCGACAGATTCCGGAAATCCTGCTGTGCGGAATATAGATCTGGCATTGAGCGGCGCGCTGCGCTGTGCCGATCTGACCAAGCGTCTGCTGTCTTTTGCCCGGCATCAGCAGCTCGAGCCACGGCCGCTCGACCTGAATGCCCTGGTCAGCGACACCGAAGTCATCCTGCGCCGGCTGATCAGCGACACAATCTTCCTCGATGTGCTGCGGGCGCCGGATCTGTGGCATGTCTATGCCGATCCGATCCAGCTGGAATCCGCACTTATCAACCTGGCGGTCAATTCACGCGACGCCATGCCCGAGGGCGGACACCTGACCGTGGAAACCAGCAATGTTGTCATCCGGGCCGCAACCGGCAGCGACATTCCAGCCGGAGAATATGTCTCGCTGAGCGTGACAGATACCGGTATCGGTATTCCGCCGGCGCATATCGACAAGGTCTTCGAGCCGTTCTTCACCGCAAAAGAAGTCGGCAAGGGCACTGGCCTCGGCCTCAGCATCATCTACAGCTTCGTCCGCCAATCCGGCGGCTATATCCGGCTGAGCAGCACGGTTGGAAAAGGCACCACGATCCAGATCCTGCTGCCACGCCTGCTTGCCGCGCTGGAGCCGCAGATCGAAGGCGCACCGATTGCTGACATTCCGAAAGCGCAGGCCGGCGAGAAAATCCTGGTCGTCGAGGACGATCCTGCCGTCCGGGTCGCCGTCTCCGCCTTCCTGCACGACCTCGGCTATGCCGTACTTGAGGCGGACAATGGCGAGACCGCTATCGCCGCCCTGAAAGGCCGCGACGGCGTGACGCTGGTGTTTTCGGATATTGCTATGCCAGGTGCATTCAACGGTTATCAGCTCGCCGCCGAAGTCGCATCGCTCTACCCCGAACTGCCGGTTTTGCTGACCTCGGCCAATGCCGGCGGCGTCACCAACAGCGCGCAACATCTCTACGACTGGCCATTCCTGCAGAAACCCTACCGCAATATCGATCTCGCCCTCGCCATCCGGCAGGCGATCAGCGAGAAGCCGCAAAGCTATCTGCGCGGCTGATCAGCGGAAGTTTCGGCCGTCCGGGAAAGTCTCCATCACCTCGCGGATCTCGCGCGGTCGCGCCGCCAGCGGATCGCGCAGCGGCTTCTTCACTTCGTCGGCAGGCGACAGCATCTCGCCGAAATCGTTTTCCCAGTCGATCTCGCCCAGGCCGGTCAGATAGGGCGTGCCGTCCGCGATACGCTCGGCCACCACATGCACGACCGTACTCTCGCGTTGCAGCCGGCCTTCCACGATCATCATGCGGCCGCCCAGCACCTCGCGCCGGAAAGCATCGAAAACGCGCGGCCAGATGATGATGTTGGAATCGCCTGTCTCGTCCTGCAACGTGGCGAAGATCACGCCCGACGCCGTGCCCGGCCGCTGGCGCACCTGCACCAGCCCGGCGATACGGATTCGCTTGTTCACATCGAGCGTCTGCAGGTCCTTCGCCGTCACCAGACCAAGGTCGCGCAGTTGCGGGCGCAGCAGAGCCAGTGCATGCGGCCGCAGCGACAGCGAATTAGCGCGGAAATCCTGGATCACATTCTCGCCCGTGGTCAGCCGTGGCAGGCTGGCATCCTCCTCGCGATCGTCCAGCGCGGCCGGCGGCGCATTGCTGCCGCGCGGCTGCGCCGCCGTATAGTCGAACAGCGGCAGCGCGCCGTCATTCAGACCCTTGATGGTCCAGAGCGCCGAGCGGCGGTCGAGGCCGAAAGACCCGAAGGCATCGGCGCGCGCCAGCTGTTCCAGCACGGCGACCGGCAACTGCGTGCGGCGCCACAGATCGCGGAGATTGTCGTAATGCTCGCCACGCTGCGCCGCGATCCGGTCGGCATCGTCCTGGCGGAAACCCTTGATCTGGCGGAAGCCCAGCCGCAGGGCCTGGCCATGTCGGCCATGATGCGGCTCCAGCCTGTGATCCCAGTGGCTGTAATTCACGTCTATGGGCCGCACCTCGACGCCGTGATCCCTGGCATCGATCACCAACCGCGACGCTGAATAGAAGCCCATCGGCTGCGCATTGAGAATGGCGGCCGCGAAAGCCGCTGGATAATGGCATTTCAGCCAAGAGGAGACATAGGCGAGGATGGCGAAACTGGCCGCATGGCTTTCCGGGAAGCCGTAATCGGCGAAGCCTTTCAGCTGCGAGAAGATATTCTCGGCGAATTCGCGGCTGTAGCCATTCGCCAGCATGCCGTCGATCAGCTTGTCGCGGTACTTTCCGATGGTGCCGTTACGCTTGAAGGTGGCCATGGCGCGACGCAAGCCATCGGCCTCACCGGCCGTGAAGCCGGCGCAGACCATCGAGATGCGCATCGCCTGTTCCTGGAACAGCGGCACACCATGGGTCTTTTCCAGCACCGGGCGCAGGTCTTCCTTTTCATAGGTGATCAGCGCCGGATTCTTCCGTCGCTGCAGATAAGGATGCACCATATTGCCCTGGATCGGGCCCGGCCGGACGATGGCGACCTCGACCACCAGATCGTAAAGGTCGCGCGGCCGCAGCCGCGGCAGCATGCTCATCTGCGCCCGGCTTTCGATCTGGAACACGCCGATGGTGTCGGCTTCGCAGATCATATCGTACGTAGCCTCATCATCCTGCGGCACGGTGTGCAGTTCATATTTTTTACCGTAATGCCGTTCGATCAGGCCGAAGCACTTCTGAATGCAAGTCAGCATGCCGAGCGCCAGCACATCGACCTTCAGGAGGCCCAGCGCCTCCAGATCGTCCTTATCCCATTGCACCACGGTACGATCCGCCATGCGGGCATTCTCGACCGGCACCAGATCGGCCAGCGGCCCGTTGGTGATGACGAAGCCGCCAACATGCTGGCTGATATGGCGCGGAAAGCCGACCAGTTCATTGGCCAGTTGCACAGTGAGTCGGATCAGCTTCGAATCCGGATCAATGCCGGCATCGCGCAAAGCTTCGGCCGAATAGCGCTCCTTGCTCCACCAGTGCAGTGTCTTGGCGATATGTGTGATTGCATCCATCGACAGGCCGAGCGCCCGTCCCACGGTACGCAGGGCTAGCTTGGTGCGGAAGCTGATCACCGTGGCGGCGATGCCGGCGCGATCACGGCCGTATTTACGGTAGATATACTGGATCACCTCTTCGCGGCGCTCGTGTTCGAAATCAATGTCGATATCGGGCGGCTCGGCACGCTCAGCCGAGATGAAGCGCTCGACCAGCAGATCCTGACTTTCGGGATTGACCGAGGTGACGCCGAGGCAATAGCAGATCACCGAATTGGCCGCCGAACCGCGACCCTGGCAGAGGATGCCTTCGCTTCTCGCGAAACGCACGATGTCGTTGACGGTGAGGAAATAGGCCGCGTAGTTCAACTGTTCGACCAGCCGCAGCTCATGCTCAATCTGGCCGCGCACCTTGGGTGGAATACCATTCGGGAAACGGTTCTGTGCACCCAGCCATGTCAGGCGTTCCAGCTCGGCCTGCGGCGTGGCGCTCTCGCCTTTGCTCTCTTCCGGATAGACATATTTCAACTCGGACAGCGAGAAGCGGCAGCGCGAAGCCACGTCCAGCGTGCGCGCCAGCGCCTGTGGATGGCCGCGGAAAAGCTCTGCCATCTGCCCGGCCGGCTTGAGATGACATTCGGCATTGCTTTCGGCGCGCAGGCCCAGCTGCTGCACCGTGCATTTATGCCGGGTTGCCGCCAGCACATCCTGCAGCCGGGCACGGTCCGGGTGGTGATACAGCACATCGTTCATCGCCAGCAGCGCCACGCCCTGCTGCTCCGCTATGCGAGCCCAGATCTCGATGCGCTGCCGGTCGCCGCCGCGCAGCAGGTTGGAGATTCCCAGCGACAGATCGTCGCCAATCCGCACGTGTAAACCCTGTAAGCGGGCAATGAAATCCGGGTCTGGCCGTTCCGGCGCCAGCAGCACCACCTGCTGGCCTTCGATGCGGCCGAGGAAATCGGCCCAGTAGAGCAGGCATTCGCCCTTCGGTACGCGCCGGCGGCCGAGCGAGATCAACTGGCTGAGGCGGCTGTAGGCCGCAAGATCGGTCGGCAGGCAGAGCACAGATGGCGCATCGGCGAAATCGAGCTGCGCGCCGATGATCAGTTGGATATCGGCGTCTTTTGCGGCCGTATGCGCACGCACCACACCGGCCAGCGTGTTGCGATCCGTAATGGCGATAGCTTTCAGGCCGAGACTGGCTGCCTGCTGCACCAGTTCCTCGGCATGGCTGGCGCCTTCGAGGAAAGTGAAATTCGAAAAGCAGTGCAGTTCGGCATACTCCGTCATGCGAAGAATCCATGCACGAACCACTTTTGCGCGCTGCGATACAGCCAGTAGCGTCGCCCGACCACATCCTCGACCTGGAAGTAATCGCGATGCGTCGGCGCCATGCCGTCATGCATCCATTCGCCGCGGATGCGTTCCGGGCCGATGGTCTGCGCGATGCCGCGTCGCAGCCGTCGCCAGGTAAAAGCGGTGCCATCCTGCGCCATCTCGATGCCTTCCGGCTGGATCAGCCGCAGCGGCCGCGGTTCCAGCTCCGGCATCGGATTGCTGCTGCGCGCCATCGGCGGCAGGCGTGCGACGGACTCCTCCGGCGTATGGCGCGACAGCGGTTCGAAGCGGAAGACATTCCCCGCACCCAGCCGTGCCTGCAGCCGGTCGATGAACTGCGCCTGGTTGCTGACGCCGGTCTCATCGCATGCGTCCAGCCCGGTCTGTTCGGCCGAGAAAGGATCGGCGCTCACAGCTTCAAGAATAAACGCTTCGAAGCCGAAGCCGGGCATCAATCCGTCCAAGGGCTGCCGGAACAGGCGGGCGAGATGCTGCGGTTTGCGGCTGGGATAAGACGTGCCGATCTGCAGGCTCTGCACGTCGCCATCGACGCGGTAGGCGTGCAGCGCCAGTTGCCGCGCGCCACGCTGTTCGTGTTCCAGCAGCAGACACAGCGCCGCCAGAAGCTGTCCCAGCACGGCATCGATCGCTTCGCGAGTGATCACCGGTTCCGGCAAACTCGCATGGCTGCGCCAGGGCGATGGCTGCCGGCGCGGCGAGATTGGCTCATCCTGCCGGCCGGCCAGACGATCCAGCCGTTCGATCAGATGCGGGCCGAAGCGCTGCACCAGCGTCGCGCGCGGACGGTTGGCGAGATCGCCGATGGTTTTCAGGCCCAGCCCATGCAGCGTTTCAGCGATCTGCTCCGGGATGCGCAGCGCCTTGACCGGCAGCGGATGCAGGAAGTCCAGCGCCGCCGGACGGCCGGGCAAAGGCCCGCCCTCGCCATGCCGCGCCCAGGCCCAGGCGGCGGCCGGTGTATCGGCGATGGCCATGCGATGGCCGAGCTGCAGGCGGCGGAAGGCCTGCGCCATCTGGTCCAGCATCGCCATCTCGCCGCCGAAAAGATGCGGCACGCCGCTGACATCGAGGATCAGGCCATCCTCGCCGTCGACCGCCACCCAGGGCGAATAACGGCCGCACCAGTCGGCCAGCCGCTGCAACGCCGCCATATCGCCATCGGGATCAGCCGGCGCCGTGATGAGCGTGGGCACCAGTGCCATCGCATCGGCCAAGGTCATACCGGTGGCGACACCCATTTTCTGCGCCACCAGATTGGCTGCGGAAATGCGTGCGGTGTTCGCCGCGGTGGCGACCAGCGCGAAGGGCCCGGTGGCCGGGCTACGCTGCCGCGCTTTCAGCCGGTCGGTGGGCCAGCGCGGCAACCAGACGGAAAGATAACGACGCATCATCCCACCTCAGTATCCAGCTGCCGCCGGCCTCGGCGCCGCGGCAGCGTTCCAGCGTCACCTGCCAGGCCGCGCGGCAGTCCTTGCTGCGCGCCGGCTCGATCAGCCATCGCGTCAGCGCCGCCGAGGTCTGGCGCCGGCGACGGATCAGGAAGCCGATATTGCTGCTGGCTTCGGCGGCCAGTTGCAGGCGTTTGGTTTCCGTCAGATCGGCATCTTCCACTTCGGCCACCACGGCACCGATGCCGGACTCGCGCAGGCCTTCTTCTGCCGCCCAGAGCCGGTCGTCGTCGCGCCGGGCCTGCGCCACGATCAGCCGTTTGTGGTCGAAGCCAAGCTGACTGAGGCCCGGCGCAAACAGATCGGCGTAAGGTGTGACCCAGAGTATTGGTGTGCTGGGCAGCCGATTGATCGCCTTCTGCCGGCCGAGCAGGGCGGCAAGGAAACCGGTGATCGCCGGCAGGTCGCCGACCACGTCATGGATACCGCCGCGCAGCAGGCCGCAGCCCGGCAGCTGGCTGTCGATCTCTGCCACGCCGACCGGGATCGCCGCAGCGGCAGAGCGTCGCCCAGGTCCGGCCATGCGGGCAAGCTGGTCGCGCAGCTGCTGAATCGAGGGGGGATGGATCATGCCTTATCAGTACGTCGACATGATTAAGTTGGCAATATGTTCTTTTTCCTAGCCTAAAAGCCTATATAGCAGCAGACAAACAGGAACAAATCAATATCTAGTGGTTCCGACCCCTGTGGCGAAGCCGTATCAACGCCCCCACGCGGCTTTTGAACCTGCACCAGCGCAATGCGTTGCCCTTTCCGCGACAGCATAAAGGAGGTCGGGATGCCCCGTGGCGACAAATCCAGCTACACGTCGAAACAGAAACGCAAAGCCGCGCATATCGAGGAAGGCTACGAGAAGCGCGGCGTCAGCAAGAAGGAGGCGGAAAGCCGCGCCTGGGCGACGGTGAACAAGGAAACCGGCGGCGGCAAGAAAAGCGGTTCAGGCCGCGGCAAGACAGAAAACCGCAGCGCCTCCAAGAAGGGCGGCAAGAAAGGCGGCGCTGCTTCAGCTGCACGGCCAAAAGCCGCCCGCAAGAAAGCCGCCAAGAAGGCTGCCGCCACTCGCAAGCGTCGGGGCAGCTAGGTGAGCGCCGCCATGCCGCTGAAAGTCGTCGCGCTGAACTGCACGCTGGAATCGTCCTCGGCAAAGAAGACCTCCTCTACGGAAAAACTGCTGGCCCGATCCTGACCGCTTTCGCGAAACAGGACGTCACGGGCGAGATCATCCGCATCGCCGACCAGGACGTGAAACCCGGTGTCGCCTCGGATGAAGGCAGCGACGACGCGGCCATAAGACACCATCCCGGCCAGTGCCGTGGCTTACTGGGTCGGCGAGGCGATGAGCAAAGTGAACTATGCCGACCTGCCGAAAACGCTCAGAATGTGCAGCAGTCGATCGAGAGCCTGGCGCGAAATGCGGCACATCTAGCCGGCTGGCTGTCGCAGAACCAGTATCCTGGGGCAAAAGGTTAGCGCCGCCAGCTTCCGATGATTTCTTCCGTAGCCGCAAGCTCGACCTGCAGGGACAGCCGCGAACGATAGAATTGCACCAGCGCGTCATGCGTCTGGTCGCTCGAACTGCAGATCGCGTCGATAGCCAGTACCACACGGAAGCCGAGATCGACTGCACCCAAGGCAGTCGCCAGCACACAAACATCGGTTTCCGCCCCGCTGATCACCAGCGTCGAAACCTGCCGCGCCATCAGCAACTCGCGCAGCCGGTGCCCGGAGAAAGGCGAATAGACCGGCTTGTCCAGCACGACGGCCGGTGGCACGAAGGCCTGCAATGGCGCGATCAGATTCAGCAATTCCGGATCGATCCGCGCACGCGTCAGTTCTTGCCAATGACGATAGTAGCGCTGCCAGACACCCGCCATATCCTCTGCCGCAGCCGGTGGAATGAAACGGGTGAATATGGTGCCGTCCGGTACATGCTCCACGAGACGGAGGACCGCCGGCAGCACGCGCTCGGCCCAGTCGGCGCGCCAGGGACTTTCCGGCTGAAAGACCAGATTCTGCATATCGATGCACAGATGCGCGGCCTCCGCACCCAGCACGCCGAACCTGAGACCATCCTGCTTCATCCGGCGAGAACGCTCTGGCAGAAGGCTTGTTCCCCTGGAACCTTCACGCCGCGCTGGAGTTGACCGGGCATGGACGTCCAGGATATTACGCGCATCTACCTGCTCTTCGTCATACTGCCGCTCTGGGTGCTGGTGGCGGCGGCTGACTATCTTTGCCATCGCGCTTCAGCCATCGAACGAACCAGCGGCCTGTCAGAGACTGCGCTGCATTTCCTGCTGCTAGCCGAGGCTGGCGCCGCGGTGCTGGCCGGACTGTTCCTCGAGATCAATGCTCTGGTCCTGCTGTTCATGCTGCTTGCCCTGATCGCGCATGAACTGACTGCCTACTGGGATGTCGCCTATACCTGGACGCGGCGCGAGATCACTCCGCTGGAGCAGCGCGTGCACGACTATCTCGGCGTCATTCCCTTCATGGCTTTCAGCTTCGTCCTGGTACTGCACTGGGACGCCGCAGCTCTGCTGTTCACGACACCCGCAGATGCAGCCAACTGGACCATTGCCCTGAAGGAAGAACCGCTACCGGTTGTCTATATTGTCATGCTGTTAGCCGCGATCCTTCTGCTGGACCTGCTACCTTATCTGGAAGAACTGCTGCGAGACCTGCGCTGGCGCAAGGAGAGGCGGACATGAACGTTTATGATCTAGAGATCACCTTCAAAGCGTCACCGAAATCGACATTCTTCACTCGTGAACTCGGCCTGCCTTCCACACTCGGCCGCGATATCGTCGCCGAACTGGGCAGCCGCAGTGTCCGCGTGCGCAAAGCAAAATCGCCGGGCGAGGCGCAGGAGATCGCGCATGAGCTGCAATCCGCCTTCGAGGCACATGCCCTGCCCGACGATGTGGTCGACCGTCTGAAGAAGAAACTGGTCTAGGCCTTCGTATGGCCTCCGGCCGGCTGCAGGCCCTGGCAGAGGCGATCCACGCCTGCCGCCGCTGTCCGCTCTGGCGCAATGCCGCGCAGGGCGTCGCCGGCGAAGGCCGCCGAGCGGCGCGCGTGATGATGGTAGGCGAGCAGCCCGGCGACAAGGAAGACCGCGCCGGCCANNGCGACGTCTTCGTTACCAACGCCGTCAAGCATTTCAAGAACGAACCGCGCGGCAGGCGCCGTATTCACAAGAAGCCCAATGCGTCGGAGATCGAGATCTGCCACTGGTGGCTGGACCAGGAACTCAACTTGGTCAGGCCAGACGTCGTCATCGCACTCGGCGCCACTGCCGCCAGTTCCTTGCTCAAAAGGCGCATTGTGATCGGGCGCGAGCGCGGCAAGCCGATCCAGCTGCAGGACAGCACGGTTTTCGTCACCATCCATCCTTCCTACCTGCTGCGTATCCGCGACCATGACGATCGCGGCCGGCAGTATCGCCAGCTGGTGCGCGACCTCCGCAAGGCCGGCCGCCATGCAAGCCAATAGGCGGACTGGCATTTTTCCGGGCATGCCCGGCCGGGTAGTTTTCCGCTAGCGGACCTGCTTCGAAACAAATCTGTGACCCGCGATAAGATCGCTTTCACCCTGGCCCGACTGGTGCACAATGCAGCTCATTCCGCGGCCCCGATGAAAGGGGAAGGCATATGTTCCACTCCGCCGAAGCACCTACCGTTCTCCCGCCTGAATCCGAAGAGATTGAGCCTTCCGATCTGCGGCTGGCCGTGCGACCGCGCATCCTGCTGATCGAGGATAACCCCCTGATCGCTGAGATGATGGAAACCGCCCTGATCGAGGAAGGCTTCCGGGTCGTCGGCATTGCCGATACCGCCGACCGTGCCGTGAAGCTGGCGCGGCTGTATCACCCAGACTTGGCCGTAACCGATATCCGACTGTCGGGACCGCGCGACGGTATCCAGGCCGCGCTGCAGATCCTGCAGGAAACCGGGGCGCGCTCGATTTTCGCCACCGGCAATCTCGACACCATAGCGGTGGAACGCTGCGCCCAGGCCCGGCCGCTCGGCTGGCTGACCAAGCCCTATACCGCCACGGAACTGGTGGACGCCGTGCGCCAGGCGATAAGTTCGGTCGAAGTCGAAGTCTGACTATCGCCCGATCGCCACGCCTTCGCGGCGCGGATCGGCGCCACCGATCAGGCTGCCGTCGCTGCGCACCTCAATGCCCTGCAAACCGCTGTTGAGTTCGATCACGCTGGCCTTGTGACCGCGTGCCCGCATCGTTTCAGCTAAAGCCGCGGCAGCGGTGCCCTCTTCCAGTTCCAGCCCGGTATTGCGGTCGAGATAATGCGGCAGGCTGATCGCCTGCTGGATATCCAGCTTCCAGTCCAGCACGCCGACGATAGTTTGCGCCACATAGCCGAGGATGCGGCTGCCGCCCGGCGAGCCCACGACAAGCCGCAACGAGCCATCGGCGTTGAACACCACGGTGGGCGCCATCGAACTGCGCGGACGCTTTCCCGGCTCGATGCGATTGGCCACCGGACGGCCGTTTTCCTCGGCCTCGGCGGAGAAATCGGTCAGCTGGTTGTTGAGCAGGAAGCCATGCACCATCTGCTTCGAGCCGAACACATTCTCGATCGTCACCGTCATCGCCACGGCATTGCGGGCGGCATCCACGGTGGAGACATGCGTGGTGGAGGGCAGTTCGATGGCGCTGTCGCGACCGAATCTGCCCGGCAGCGCGCCGTGCTTGCTCGGCGGCTCGCCCGGTGCTACCGGCTGCGTGCTGCCGTGAGCGGGATCGAGCAGTTTCGCCCGGCCGGCGAGATAGCCGCGTTCGGTCATGCCTTCCAGCGGCATGCTCACGTGATCGGGATCGCCGACATAGAAATCGCGGTCGGCATAGCCCAGCCGCTCGGCCTGGGCGACCAGATGCACGGCGTCCGGCGACAGCGGCGACAGCTGCGCCAGATCGAAATACGCCAGGATGCCAAGCGCCTGCAGCATGTTCACAGCGGATGACGGCGGCGGCATGGTGCAGACGCGATAGACGCGATAGGGTGCGCAGACCGGATCGCGCACTTTGGCGCGGTAAGCGGCCAGATCCTCCACCGTCATGCTGCCCGGATTGGCCGCGTTGCGCACCGTCGCGGCAATGTCGGCGGCGATCTGCCCTTTGTAAAAGGCGTCGGCACCTTCCGTCGCCACCCGGCGCAGCACCGCCGCGAAGGGCGCATTCACCAGCAGGCTGCCGACCGGCTTTGCCGCACCAGTCTCGGTATAGAACAGCGCACGCGCCTGCGGCGTCTGGCGCAGGTGCCGGTCGTGCTCCAGCAGCGCATGCAGGCGCGGCGAGACCGGGAAGCCATCTTCGGCCAGACGGATCGCCGGCTGGAACAGGGTTGCCCAGGGCAGGCGGCCATAGTCGGCATGCACCAGTTCGAACATGCGCAGCATACCTGGCACGCCCACCGATGCGCCGCCGACCACCGCCTCCATGAAGCCCTTCTTGCGGCCGGCGGCATCAAAGAACAGCCGCCGGTCGACGCCGGCCGGTGCGGTCTCGCGGCCGTCGAAGGCGCGCAGTGTGTGCCGTGCGTTATCCCAGACCAGCATGAAGCCGCCGCCGCCGATGCCGGCCGACTGCGGCTCGACCAGGTTGAGCACCAGCGCGGTGGCGATGGCGGCATCCACCGCCGAACCGCCGGCGGCCATGATCCCGGCGCCCGCTTCGGCCGCAAGCGGATTGGCCGCCGCCGCCATGTAGCTGGCCGCCCGACTCGCCTGCTTCTCGCTGCGTCCGGTCGCCGCTTCCGGTGCGATGCTTTCGAAATTTGTCCGGGGCTGCGCAGCTGCTCCCACAGCCAGGAACAGGCCCAGCAGAACCGCCACAGCGGCCGGCATCGCTTTTTTCAGTCCTGTTCTGCGGAAAATCCCCATGACGCTCCCGTCCCTGCGTTGCGCCGGCGAATAGCCGTATGCGGCCTTATCATATGTAGGTTTGGTAAGCAGATCACGCCGTTATCGGAAAGTAAGGCAAGGCCTCGCCTGCCCTGATGTAGCGTCCGGATCAGCAACTGCAATCCGGCCGCGACACCCAGGAATGACCTTTATAGCCCCCCTGCCCGTCAATGAAGACCGGCGCCTCGCCACCCTGCGCGACTATCGCATCATGGACACCGCGCCGGACGAACGTTTCGACCGCCTGACCGCCTTTGCCGCCGATCTGTTCGGCGTGCCGGTGGCGCTGATCAGCCTGATCGATGCCGATCGGCAGTGGTTCAAATCGCGTCACGGCCTGCCGGTCAGCGAAAGCCCGCGCAGCATCTCCTTCTGCGCCCATACCATTCTGGATGACGAGCCCCTGATCGTCGAGAATGCAGTTGAACATCCGCTGTTCCGCAACAGCCCCCTGGTCTGCGGCGGTCCGGGTTTGCGCTTCTATGCCGGCGTGGCACTGACTGCCGATGATGGCCAGCGGCTCGGTACGCTTTGCATAGGCGACAACAAGCCGCGCCAGTTTTCCGATGAGGATGTGATCCGGCTGCGTCGCCTGGCGGCGATTGCCTCGGACGAACTCGAACTGCATCGCGCCCGCATACAGGCCGAAGAAATCGTGACTGCGCAGACTGCAGCCAACCAGATCAAGAGCAAGCTGTTGAGTTCGATCAACCATGAATTCCGCACACCGCTGAATGCGATTCTCGGCTTTTCGCAGATTCTGGAGATGAACATGGGCAAGCGGCTCGGCCGAGAAGAACTGGAATATGTCGCCGCCATGAAGGCTGCCGGCGAAAACCTGCTGCGGCTGAGCGACGGCATGATGACCATGGCGCAGATCGAGGCCGAGGTAGTGCCCTTCGGTATCGAAGCGGTCGGCGCGCAGGCCCTGGTCGAGGAAGTTTACGCATTGCACCAGCCCGCCGCGATGCTGAATGGCATCACCTTCCTGCGGCGCGCCTGCATCTCGGCGGCGAGTCTGCAGGCCGACCACAGCCACCTGCTGCGCATTCTGGGCAATTTCATCAGCAACGCCTTCAAGTTCACCGTACCGGGCGGCGAGGTGACACTGGGCTGCGCCAACGAAGGCGGCCGGGTGACATTTTATGTGGAAGACAGCGGTTGCGGCATCGCCGCCGACCGCCAGCGCGAAGCCTTCCAGAGCTTCAACCGGCTCGGTCGCGAAGGCAGCACGGTTGCCGGCCTCGGTCTGGGTCTCGCGATCGCCAGCCGGCTGACCCTGGCCATGAAGGGCGAGATCGGCTTCGAGAGCCGCGAAGGCGCCGGCAGCCGTTTCTGGATCCGCTTTCCCGCCACCTGAGCGTTATATGCCCTATTGCTGAACCTGCTGCTGCGCCTGCTCCTGCTGACGCTGGGCTTGCGGATTGACGCCCTGCTCGGGGCGCGGCGCCAGGTTGGGATAGACCGATTGCGGGGCTGGAGCGGATTTCGGTGGCGCAGGATGGGTGCCCTGGTTCTGCATGGCGCGATCCTCCGGTCGGTTCTGTTCTCATGCCCGAGTCAAACCGGACGCCACCACAAGCGTTCCAGCCATTGCTGAATATTTCTCCCGGAACCCACTATCTGCGCCGCCGTTCGACTCCGTTGTTTCGAATCCGGCCATCGTTTTTCGCGGAGAATCGCCATGCAACGTCCCAGCTGGGAAGGCCATCTCAAGCTGTCGCTGGTCGCCTGTCCGGTCGCGCTGTTCAGCGCCACCACCCGCGGCAACGACATTTCCTTCCATCTGATCCACAAGAAGACCCATAACCGCATCCGCATGGTGCCGCATGACCCCAAGCTGGGTGCGGTGAAACGCAGCGACCTGCAGCGCGGCTACGAGGTGAGCAAGAACCGCTACGTGGTGCTGAGCGATGCCGAGATCGAGGCAGCGCGTATCGAATCGACCAAAAATATCGACATCGAAAGCTTCGTGGAGATGGAGGCGATCGACCGCGTCTACTGGGATCAGCCCTATTACGTAGCGCCTAACGGCAAGAATGCGATGGAAGCCTATACCGTGATCCGTGAGGCGATGGAAAGCAGCCAGCGTATCGCCATCGGCCGGGTGGTGATGCATACGCGCGAACGCGTCGTCGCCATCGAACCGCGCGGCAAGGGGCTTCTGCTCACCACGCTGCGCAGTCATGATGAAATCCGCGAGGAGGAGGATTTCTTCCGCGGCATTCCGGCGCGCAAGCCGGGCAAGGAAATGCTGGCCATCGCCGAAAAGATCATCGACCAGCAGGCCGAAGATTTCGATCCGTCGGACTTCACCGACCGCTATGAAGACGCCTTACGCAAGGTGATCAAGCGCAAACAGAAAGGCCAGAAGATCACTGCCAAGCCGGTGGACGAAGACGCCAAGGTCGAGGACAGCGATCTGCTGGCGGCATTGCGGCGCAGTCTGAAAGGCGGTGGCGGTGGAGAAAAGAAGAGCGCAAAGTCGACAGCGCGGCGCAAGACGGCGTCGCCGCGCAGCAAGACACGCACGAAGGCGAAAAAGCCTACGCGCCGGCGCGCTGCAGCATAGTTTTGGTTAGCACCTGACGGCTGGCTTCGAATTCGTCCCAGTCACCGATATGCTTCAGCGCAGCGTCCAGCTTCGTCATGCTGTAGACCGGCAGCTTCTTCTGCTTCTCCAGGTAATCCCAGGTCACCGGCACGGCAATCGGCGCGCCCTGCCGTGCGCGTGGCGACCAGCAGGCCACGGCGGTGGCTGAACGGTCATTACGCAGGTAATCGACGAAAATCTTGCCCTTGCGCTTGGCCTTGCGCGCCTCAGCAATGAAATGAGCGGGGTCGGCTTCCTCGAAAGCCAGCGCCAGGGCATGGGTGAAGGCCTTCACCTCTTTCCAGCCGGCTTTGGGTTTCAGCGGCACGACGACATGAAGACCCTTGCCGCCAGTCAGCTTGGGAAAACTGGCCAGGCCGAAATCCTCCAGGCGGTCGCGCATCGCCAGCGCCGCCTTTTTCATAAAAGTGAAAGGCACGGCGGCATCGGGATCGAAATCGAAGATCATCTGATCGGGCTTTTCGACATTCTTCGCCGTCGAACCCCAGGGATGCAGTTCCACCACGCCCCATTGCGCCATGGCCCGCAGGCCTTCCGCATCCTTCACCACCAGATAGGGCTGCTTGTCGCCGGCCAGCTTGATCCTGTCGATGAAAGACGACGTACCGCGATTGTGATGGCGCTGGAAGAAGGTCTGCCCCTCGATGCCATCCGGTGCGCGGACGATCGAGACCGGCCGGTTGCCGGCAAAGCGCAGCAGCGGCTCGGCCATGCGGGCATAATATTCGGCCAGATCGGATTTGGTGACACCGTCTTTCGGCCAGAGCCGCTTGCTCGGATTACTCAATGCAATCTTGCTCTGTGCCTTTGGAATCCTTGCTTTCGCCACGGCCTTGCCCTCACCGCCTACCGATTTCGCCGGCTTGTCCTCGCGTAATCCCTTGAAGGCGGCATGGCGCAAGAGGCCATCTCCCGTCCAGCCAGCATACTCCACCTCACCGATAAGCTTCGGCTTGAGCCAGATCACATCCGATGTCTTGTCCGGCTGGGTACCCACGAACGGCGAGGTTTTCGTCACCAGCGGCTTCATTGCCTTGCCGAGCAGGGCGGAAATGTTCGCGTTGAAGCCGGTGCCGACGCGACCACGATAGCGCAATTCCTTGCCGTCATAGACGCCCATCAGCAGGGCGCCGAGGCTTTTGCCTGCGGTCCCCCTGCTATAGCCGCCGATGACGAATTCCTGGCGGCCCTTGCATTTGGTCTTGACCCAGATGTCGCTGCGGCCGGAGCGATAGGGGGCATCGAGTTGTTTCGAGATGATACCTTCCAGCCCCATGCTGCAGGAGGATTGCCGTAAGCTTTCGCCCGGCGAGATGAAATGCGGGACGAAGCGGATGCGCTTCTGTTTCGACTCTGCGGGCAGGAAAGCTTTCAGGTTCTCCTTGCGCGTCTCAAAGGGCTGTTCGCGCAGATCCTCGCCGTCTGCCCAGAGCAGATCGAACGCGTAATAAACCAGGCCCGCTGTATCGCCTTCCTGCAACGCGGCCTGCAGCGCCGGGAAGTCCGGCCGCTCGCCTTCGGCCAGCGCACAGACCTCGCCATCGACAATACCCTCAGGCAAATTTGCGGCCTCTGCCACGATCTCGGGGAATTTCTTCGTCCAGTCCAAGCCGCTGCGCGACCAGGCGGTCACCTCGCCGCCTTCGATGCGCAGTTGGATGCGATAGCCGTCGAACTTGATCTCATGTGCCCAGCCATCCTCCTCCGGCGGCACATCCCACAGCTTGGCCAGTTGCGGTTCGATAAAGCCGGGCATGGCTCGGTGGCGGGCTGCTTTCGTCTTTGCGACCCTTTTCCGAGCCGTCTGCTTTTTGGCCGCCTTCTTTTTCACTTTTGGCTTGCGCGCCTTGCCGCCGCGCCATTCCGGCGCATCGCCGCCGGCGATCTCCGACAGGCTGCGCCCGCTTTCCACCGATTCATCGATGGCCGCGACATCGGCAGCCTTGCCGGTGCGGACGTAGCGGTCCTTTTCCTTGATCAGCAGCCAGTTCCGGCCGCTCTTGTTGCGCGGCCCACGCATCTGCACCAGCGCCCAGCGACCCTGCAGGCGTTCGCCCTCCAGTTCGAAGGCGATCTTGCCCTTCCTGAAGGCGCGGGCGGCATCTTCATCGACCGGATGCCAGTGGCCGCGATCCCACAGCTGCACCGTGCCGCCGCCATATTCGCCTTCCGGAATGGTGCCTTCGAAGCGACCGTATTCGATCGGATGATCTTCCACCTGCACGGCCAGCCGCTTGTCGGCCGGATCGAGGCTCGGACCTTTCGGCACCGCCCAGGATTTCAGCACGCCGTCATGTTCGAGGCGAAAGTCGAAATGCAGATGGCTGGCATCGTGTTTCTGGATCACGAACCGATGCTGGTCGCGCTTTTGCTTCTTGCCGCGCGGTTCGGCCGTCTTCCTGAAGTCGCGTTTCCGGTTATAGGCAGAGAGTGTCTGGCGAGCCATGGCGAACGGTAAACCCGGGCACCATGGCTAAGTTCCAGACCCTACCGTCAGATCACGCCCTTCTTGCGCAGCTCGCCCAGACGCACCGCATCGAAACCCAGCTGTTCGGCCAGCACTTCGTCGGTATGCTCGCCCAGCAGCGGCGGGCCGCGGTCGTAGCTGACCGGAGACTCCGACAGACGCAGCGGGCTCGCCACGCTGGGCAGTGTGCCCTGCCCGGTATGCGGCACGGTCTTCTGCAGGCCGCGCGCCTGCACATGCGGATCGGCAAAGACGCGATCCACCGTGTTGATCGGACCGCAGGGCACCTGGCGTTTTTCCAGCGCCGCGATCAGGTCATCGATACTGCGCTTTTTCGTCTCTTCCGAAATGGCGGCAACGATCTCGGCGCGGTGATGCAGGCGTTCGATATTGGTGGCGAAGCGCGGATCGGTTTTCCATTCCGGATGGCCGAGTTCGTCGGCCAGCTTGCCGAACTGGCCATCGTTGCCGACCGCGATGATCACATGGCCATCCGAGGTCGGGAAACTCTGATAGGGCACGATGGCGGCATGGCCGTTGCCCATGCGCTCCGGCACCTCGTTGCCGACCAGGTAATAGGTCGCCTGGTTGGCGAGGGCTGCCACCTGCACGTCCAGCAGCGCCATGTCGATATACTGACCTTTACCGCTGCGATGCCGCTGGTTCAGCGCGCCGAGGATGGCGATGGTCGAATACAGCCCGGTCATCACGTCGGCCAGCGCCACGCCGGCCTTCTGCGGACCGCCGCCCGGCAGGCCGTCCTTTTCGCCGGTCACGCTCATCAGCCCGCCCATGCCCTGGATGATGAAGTCGTAGCCGGCGCGCGGCGCATAAGGCCCAGTCTGGCCGAAGCCGGTGATCGAGCAGTAGACCAGCCGCGGATTGAGCTTCGACAGGCTGTCGTAATCCAGCCCGTATTTCTTCAACCCACCGAGCTTGTAATTTTCCACCACCACATCGGCCTTCTTCGCCAGATCGCGCAGGATCTGCTGGCCGTCTTTCGTGGCCATGTCGACGGTGATCGAACGCTTGCCGCGATTGGCGGCCAGATAATAGGCAGAGTCGGCGCGTGCTCCGGTCTCGGGATCCTTGAGGTAGATCGGACCCCATTTGCGCGTGTCGTCGCCCTCGCCCGGCTTTTCCACCTTGATCACGGTGGCGCCAAGATCGGCGAGATTCTGGGTACACCACGGACCCGCCAGCACGCGGCTGAGATCGAGTACTACGATATCGTCCAGCGCACGCATGCCGGCAGCTCCGCCTGTATCGGTGCGACTTAGTAGAAAGCCTGAATGCCGGTCATGGCGCGGCCGAGGATCAGTGCATGAACGTCATGCGTGCCCTCGTAGGTGTTCACCGTTTCCAGATTCACCAGATGGCGCATCACATGGTAATCCTCATGAATGCCGTTGCCGCCGTGCATGTCGCGCGCCATACGGGCGATATCCAGCGCCTTGCCGCAGTTGTTGCGCTTGATCAGCGAGATCATCTCCGGGGTTTCCTGACCGGCATCGCGCAGACGACCGACGCGCAGCGCGGCATTCAGCCCCAGCGCGATCTCGGTCTGCATGTTGGCCAGCTTGAGCTGGATGATCTGGTTGGCGGCCAGAGGACGATTGAACTGCTTGCGGTCCAGCACATACTGGCGCGCCTGGTGCCAGCAGGCTTCCGCCGCACCCATGGCGCCCCAGGCGATGCCGTAGCGCGCGCTGTTCAGGCAGCCGAACGGACCCTTCAGGCCCTGCACATTCGGCAGCATGTTTTCTTCCGGCACGAACACGCTGTCCATGACGATTTCGCCGGTGATCGAGGCACGCAGCGACAGCTTGCCGTTGATCTTCGGCGCCGACAGCCCCTTCATGCCCTTTTCCAGCACGAAGCCGCGGATGATGCCGTCTTCGGTCTTGGCCCAGACGACAAACACATCGGCGAGCGGCGAATTGGAAATCCACATCTTGGCGCCGGTGACTTCATAACCGCCCGGCACCTGCTTGGCGCGGGTCTTCATGCCGCCCGGATCGGAACCGTGGTCGGGCTCGGTCAGGCCGAAGCAGCCGATCCATTCGCCGGTCGCCAGCTTGGGCAGATACTTCTGGCGCTGGGCTTCGCTGCCATAGGCATAGATCGGATACATCACCAGGCTCGACTGCACGCTCATCATCGAGCGGTAGCCGGAATCGACGCCCTCGACTTCGCGCGCCACCAGGCCATAGGCCACGTAAGACGCGCCGGCGCAGCCATAGCCTTCGATCATCGAGCCGAGCAGGCCGAGTTCGCCCATTTCGCGGAAGATCGCCGGATCGGTCCTTTCCTCGCGGAAGGCTTCCTTCACGCGCGGCAGCAGCTTGTTCTGGCAATACTCGCGCGCCGTATCGCGGATCAGGCGCTCGTCCTCGGTCAGTTCGGCGTCGAGGTTGAAGGGATCTTCCCACTTGAAGGCGGCTTTTGTGGCGCTCTGCACGTTCATGGCGGTGTCCTCGGACTGCGATTTTTGAAGGGGAGAGTATACTCCCCGGCTGGTGCGGCAAGCTGCCCGAGCGGTGCTTGGCGCGCAAACGATGATTTGCTATTGGTTAATGACTGATAGTTATCAACTTCCGGAGCATCTTCGTGGCCCTGCCCCGCCGTTTCCTGCCGCCGCTGTCGGCCCTGACTGCTTTTGAAGCCGCGGCGCGACATGAAAGCTTCACGGCCGCAGCATCCGAGCTGAATGTCAGCCAGGCCGCCGTCAGCCGCCGCGTGCAGCTGCTGGAAGAACTGCTCGGGCTCACGCTGTTCGAACGCATTCGCCAGCGCGTCGTGCTGACGCCGGCTGGTGCAGGCTACGCCCGGGAACTCCAGGATGCGCTGGGCCGCATCGGCGCCGCCACCGTCAACACCATGGCGGCGCGCAGCGGCAATGCGCTCCTCACGGTGGCGACGCTGCCGACCTTCGGCACACGCTGGCTGATCCCGCGCCTGCCGGAGTTTGCCGCGAAGCATCCGCAGATCACGGTCAACCTGCCGACCCGGATCGAGACCTTCGATTTCGCCGCCGAGCCGCTGGATGCCGCGATCTCGTTCGGCGATCCGGTCTGGCCCGGCGCCGTGGTCGACCGGCTGATCGAGGAAGAGCTGGTGCCGGTGGCGTCGAAAAAGCTGCTGGCCAAGCATCGCGTGAAAAAGCCGGAAGACCTGTTCAAGTTGCCGCTGCTGCAGCAGTCGACGCGGCCCTCGGCCTGGGCCGATTGGTTCGCGCTGGTGAATGTCGCCGCGCCCGCCGTGCCGCTCGGGCCGCGCTACGGCCAGTTCGCCATGGTGGTGCAGGCCGCCGTGGTCGGGCTGGGCGCCGCCATCGTGCCGCGCTTTCTCGTCGAGCCGGAACTGGCAGACGGCAGCCTGGTGACGCCCTTCGGGCAAAGCATCGGCAGCAAGCAGGCCTACTGCCTGTTCTATCCCGAGGCGCGCCGCAACGATCCGGCCTTGCGCGCCTTCCGCGACTGGCTGCTGGAGGCCGTGAGGCGCGCGAGCAGGCGATAGCACCCTGCCATTCATTGGCATCAGCCGCCCCAGGGCGATGCCATCAGCCGGTGTTCGTTTCGCTTCGTTGGCGTTCGTTCCGTTTCGTTTGATGCTCGTTTGTGTTCGCCGGCGTTCGTAGCGCTTCGTTTGCGTTCGTTTGCGTTCGTAGCGGTTCGTTCGCGCGCTCGTTGTCCAAACCCATACTCCATACCCGCCGCCCCGGATCCTGACGATGACGCATACCCCGATATGCACGACGGTCAACAGCTTTTGCCATGAATATGTTCTTGATTTGTTCGATTTCAAGGCGAAATTATATACTTGACTGTACGACTTCGGCTTGCTGAGATGGCGGCAGAGGAGATATTCCGATGCCGAAACGCCGCTTCGATGACAGCCATTTCCATAATGAGGACAAGGCCCGGGCATACCTGGAGCGGGTGCGCTGGCCTAAAGGGGTCGTCTGCCCCTATTGCTGTTCCGGTAAGCATATCTCCCCCTATGGGCCTTCCATGGGGCCGGGGTGGTATCGCTGCACGCCCTGCCGCCGCCAGTTCACGGTGCGGGTCGGAACCGTATTCGAGCGCAGCCATATCCCGCTGCATAAATGGCTGCATGGCACCTACCTGATGAATAGCAGCAAGAAGGGTATTTCCGCGCACCAGCTCGGCCGCGTGCTCGGCCTGTCCTACAAATCGGCGTGGTTCATGGCGCATCGGATCCGCGAGGCCATGGCCGAGGACGGCACCTCCGGGCCGCTGGGCGGTGGTGGCAAGACGGTGCAGGCCGACGAGACCCTGATCGGGCCGGGACGTGCCGTATTCCAGTCCGGACGCGGCTGGGTTGGCGAACAGGGCACCGGGGGCAAGATGAAGGTGCTGAGCGTTGTGCAGCCCGGCGGTGGAGTCCGCAGCATGGCCGCCAAGTCGATCAGCGCCAAGACCGCCGGGGCCTTTATCACCTCGGTCGCCGATCCGGCCTCGGTCCTGCATACCGATGAGGCCCGGATGTATCCCCGCATCGGGAAGGCCTTCGCAGGCCATGCCACGGTCAAGCACATGATCCGGGAATTTGTCCGCGATGGCGTCACCACCAACCATGTCGAGGGCTATTTCGGGGTGTTCAAGCGCGGCATGCGGGGCACCTACCAGCACTGTGCCTCCCATCACCTGCACCGCTATCTGGCCGAATTCGACTTCCGCTACAGCAACCGGCAGGCGCTGGGCTGTGACGACGAAATGAGGATGGAACGCGCGCTTTGTGGTATAAGTGGCAAGCGACTGACTTATGCAGAACTGACAAATGGCGCAGACGAAAAGAAAACCGAAATCCCCGCCCATGGTGCTGATTGAATGGGTTGATAGTCGTCAGCCGGTGCCGGAATGGCGCTATGTCAGCGATTACGATAACGCCATGAATGTCATTCCCGTTATGTCACTTGGTTTTCTGATCCACGACGGCAAAGACGTAAAGGCGCTGGCGCCGAATCTCGGACAGATCGGGCAAGACGACGAACAGACTTCCGGCGTTATCCGCATTCCGTCGCGCGCGGTTTTAAAAATGAAACGCCTTCGCACAGGTCGGTGATTATTTCTTTTTCTTAGGCTTTATCGGCGCCTTTTTATCAGGTGCCTGAGTCAACAGGCTGGCCCCCATACTCTGGATTTCAGTCAGCGTCACAGACTTAGGGTCTTTGATCGCACGCGAGGCGATGCTCGCCATATCTTTGCCGGTCTTCTCATTGCGCGCCATAGCCGTTTCCCCCTTATGTATTGAGTAGGCTAGCGTTTCATTGGAATATGAGCCAGCTAAAAAAGTGCCGCACTCACGGGAGGGAATGATGAGTGAAGAAATTCCAGAAAACGTTGAACCGTTTTTCCGCGCTATGGCAGTGGAGGTAGTCTTAGTTGATATATTGGTAAAACTGCATTCAGCGGCTACGAATGCGGCGGCCTCTCTAAATGCGCACAAAAACGAAATGCTGACGGTACTGGCGGAAGCACAGATTGCAGGATTACCAACCGATTATGAAACTCTAGCCTCTACGACTGGCTTTCTTTCAGACTGCGTGTCGCGTCTTTTTGAGCGCGCCGCGCACGTTCAATCGCAGGCCAAATGAGATTATCAAAAATCCAAAAAGCATTCTTTGGCGTGACCTTTAGCGGCCTGTCCTTCTCCGCCTTCTTCGTCCCGAGCATCTTTTTCAGCGTCTTTTCGGTGCGCTGCTGCTTCTCGGCCTCGGGATATGGTTCGGATTTCTTTGTCATCGCCAGGAAATTCCCATGAACAAAAAAATTATAGACGCGCCAGCCTTCCCGCCGGGTTTTCACCAGAGCCTCGGCCATTTCCACGGCCTTTGGCTTATGTTCGATGTCACGTTAGATTATTCAATCGGAAAATTCCTGCGCTTAGAACATTCCGAAACTCACATCTTAGTGGCAGGCATGGAATTCGGCCGCAAGATTCGCCTTCTCTGTGAATTGTTGAAACATTCCGATCATCCGAAGAAGCAACAATTGGTTGAGCAATTGAGTATCTTGCAAGCGGCTAAACGAGATGCGATTACGCATGCATACGTCGCCTCCAACTCCACCGACATAACCTTTATCTATCGCTCACGCGGCGGCCCTTACGAAGCAAAAGAATTACGATTTACTTATCCGGAATTCAAAGAGCATGTCACCACATTAATCGAGGCTGCCCAGCGGTATCAGCGGATGCTGGGCGCACCCGTTGAAGAATTGCTTTCTTTTGCGAATACAGTCTTGAGCCTCAAAAAAAGGTCATAAACTTCCCCTGCATCCCCGTCCTTGATAAAAGTTTCGTTGATCCCGAACCAACTCCAAAAAGCTTCTTTCGCCTCGTAAAGCACATCTTTCGGCAAATCTCGCTCGGTTTTAATTGCACAGTCATCTACATAATTGCCATTTCAAGGGCAGGCGAGTGATATTTTTAAGGGCGCCCCACCTGCTCCAGCAACGCCGTTTGTTGCTCTTGCGCGACCAGGATATGGCCTTGAAGGTCTATAATCGCCGCAGTCCTGACACGGAGCGCCGCGGGGCACCGGCGGCGTCGCCATGGATCAGCTGGCCAGCGCTACGCCGATCCCGGAAAATTCAGCGGCGACGCCTGAGGCGCCGAAGCCCCTACCCTCCAACGACTTCGCTGATCTGCACGATGGGCGCGATGTCCGTATAGTTGGCGACGTCCGCGACAATCTCCGCGCGGTGGCGACCGAACGCCTCCTGGAATGTCGCCAGGGACGGCGAGTAGATGTGGCACGCCGCGACGAACTCCGGCGCGCTGCCAGGTTCGCGCCCCGCAAGACCCTTATCGATCTCGTAGCGCAGGCAGGCATCGCCGAGCCGTTCCTGAATCAGTGGCATGTGGCGAGTGCGATAGTAGTCGTGATCGAACTTCGAGCCGCGATCGGCCGGATAGTAGACGCTCATCTTGATCATGGTCGGACTCCTGCCTGAACGCCTCTCCGAGCGTCCGAGGGTTATCTAGCTCATTGACTCGTAAATAGCATACGCCCGCAGCGCCGCGACATGCCGCTGCTTCGCCGCCTCGTCGATGAAAGCAGCGCGGAAGCCGTTTTCCGCCAGCGCCAGGATCTCGTCGCGTGTCAGATCCAGCGCCTGCTGCACGGCCGTGTAATTCTCGTTCACATAGCCGCCGAAATAGGCCGGGTCGTCGGAATTCACCGTCGCCACCAGGCCGGCCTGCAGCATGCGACGCAGTGGATGCTGTCTCATGTCGTCCACCACGCAAAGCCGCAGGTTGGACAGCGGGCAGACGGTGAGCGGGATTTTCTCTGCTGCCAGCCGCTTCACAAGGGCTGCATCCTCCAGCGCGCGGTTGCCGTGGTCGATGCGATGCACGCGCAGAAGATTGAGCGCTTCCCAGACGTATTCCGGCGGGCCTTCCTCGCCGGCATGCGCCACGGCTTTCAGGCCAAGATCATGCGCGCGGGCAAACACGTTTTTGAACTTCGACGGCGGATGGCCCTTCTCGGAGGAATCGAGCCCGACGCCGATGAAACGGTCCCGCCAGGGCTGTGCCTCTTCGAGCGTCCGTAGCGCGCTGGCTTCATCCAGATGGCGCAGGAAGCTCAGGATCATGCTGATCGTCATGCCGAACTGTGCCTCGGCATCTGCCTTGGCGCGCCACAATCCGTCGATCATGGTCTGGAACGGCACGCCGCGCTCGGTATGACCCTGCGGATCGAACATGATTTCCGCATGCCGCACGTTCTGCGCGGCGGCGCGGCGGAAATACGCCATGGCCAGATCGTAGAAATCCTGCCCGGTCAGCAGCACGCCCATGCCCTGGTAATAGAGATCAAGGAAATCCTGCAGGTTTCCGAATTTGTACGCGGCACGCAGGGCCTCTACCGACTCATAGGCAAAGGCCACGTCATTGCGCTGGGCCAGCGCATACATCAGCTCGGGCTCGAAAGTGCCTTCGATATGGACATGCAGCTCGGCCTTGGGCAGGCCGGCAATGAAAGCGGAAAGGTCGGTCATGCCGTCAGGGTAGCGCGCGGCGACCGGCGCGACAATTGAGGATCGCACCGTTATACTCTCCGCATAACACATTGAAGGGCAGAACCGATGGTTGAACGCATGCCGCCCGGCGCCGCCGCGCCGATGCCGCGCCGCAGCTGGTGGCTGATCGTGCTGCGCGGGGCCGCGGCCGTGATCTTCGGCCTGGTGGCGATCTTCTGGCCCGGCATCAGCCTGGCCGCACTGGTCACGCTGTTCGGTGCCTATGCCCTGCTGGACGGCGCCGTCACGCTTCTCCTGGCGCTGCGCGTAGCGGCCGGTTCGCCGGGCCGCAGCATCCTAACGGCCACCGGCATTGCCGGACTGATCGTCGGCCTGGTCAGCGTGCTGTGGCCGCAGGCCACTGTGGCGCTGCTGATCTATGTGCTGGCGGGCTGGCTGGTGCTGTTCGGCCTGATCGCCATCACGCACAGCCTGCAGATGCGCAAGCAGATCGTCGACTGGCCGTTCAGCCGCGGCGGCATTGTACTGCTGGTGATCGGGCTTCTGCTCGCGCTGTTTCCCAATGCGGTGGCGGTGGCGGCGACCTGGGTGCTGGGCATCCTGGCGCTGCTGATCGGCGGCGGATTGCTGGCCTTTGCGTGGCGACGCCAGCAGCGCGACCGGATGGTGCTTTAAGCGCCCGATCTTCTAAGCGAGGGGCAAGCCCAAGGTGACGATGAAGCCGCCGCCGCGCCGGTTGGCGGCTTCAATCGTGCCACCGACCGATTCCATGTTGCGCTTGGCCACCCACAGGCCGAGACCGAAATTACCCGAGGTAACGGCGTCGCTGCGGCTGCGGTCGCGGAAGGAAACATGGCGGTCGAAGATATGCGGCATCAGCGCCGCCTCGACGCCCGGCCCGTTATCGGCCACGACGATCAGCACGCGACGGGTGCCGCGATGCAGCGTCACCGTCACCACGCTGCCGGCCGGCGCATAGCTCAGCGCATTCTCGATCACCTGGCCGAGCGCGTCGGCGATCAGGCGGCCGCCGAGCGGCGCGCTGGCCTCGGACTCGATCGAGGTGCGCAGGCTGATCTGCCGGGTGGCGGCATCGGCGGCGAAAGTATCGACCACATCTTCGACCAGCGCGCCGAGATCGACCTTCTCGCGCGGCGGATCGAGCCGGTCGGCCACCGAGTCATCCAGATTGCGCGCCGCCCGCACCAGGCTGTCGAGCTTGTCGAGCGCGCCATCCACCGCCATCAGCGCCTGCTGGCTGCGCTTGTCGTCGCCGGCCACACGCGTGCGCAGCGGGACCATGGCCTGCCGGATCGTGCCCAGCGGCGTCTTGAAGGCATGCGCGCTTTCTTCCGCCGCCGCGCGCAACTCGCTGGCGGTGGATCGCAGGCTGTCTTCCATGCGGTCGAAGGCGTTGGCAACAGGTTCCAGTTCGGGAATCTGGTTGCGCTGGGCGAACCGTCCTTCGATGCGGCGTTCGGCCACGGCGCGCGCCGTGGCAGCGAAACGACGCAGGCCGTGCGCGATATCGAAGGCGATCACCAGCACGATGGCGGCGAAGATCAGATAGATCGCCGCCGCGACCTGCACTTCCGGCGCATGCCAGTAGGGCTGGCCCAGCCGCTGTTCGGCCTCGTCGGTCAGGTTGCTGGAAATCACCAGCACCCAGCAGCCGCGCGCAGTCCTGACGGGGGTGAGCGAGGTGATCAGTTCGGCGCCGCGGTCGGCGCGTTCGATGCGCAGCGCCAGCGGCAGGTCGCCGGCGCAGGATTCGCCCAGCTGCGCCAGTACGCCGCTGGCTTCCAGCCGCATGCGTTCGTCTTCCAGATCGGCCGGCTGCACCGGCGGCGCCGAGGCGACATAGAGGAAACCGGCGTCGGGAGCGCCGTCATGCGGGCGGAACAAAAGCCGCAGGCTGACACCCTCGGTCTGGAATCGCGCCAGCTCCTCGCCGAGCCGGAACAGCGGGATCATGTCGGCGCGCTGCAGCCGTTCCTCCAGCACGCGGCCGACGGTAAGGCCTTTGACGCGGATGCTTTCCAGCAACAGACGCTGCCGGTCGATATCCGCTTGCCGGAACGTGAGATACAGCACTACAGGCAAGGCAACGAACAGCGCCAGCACGACCAGCGCGCGGACCGTGAGGGACCGCCAGAGCCGATGCAGCTGCGTCGAGGTGTCAGCCATGACGCCAGCGATAGCCGAAGCCGGGATAAGTCTCGATGGCGTCGAACTCGGTATCCAGGTCGCGGAATTTCTGGCGGATGCGCTTCACCATGGCGCGCACATTGGCGCGATAACCTTCCGGCCCCTGCCCCGCTTCGAAACCGACGCCGCGTACGGCGTCGTAGATCTCGCGATAGCCGACATCGCGGCCGGCGCGCTGCGCCAGCAGCTGCACCACCTTGAATTCGCCATGGGTGAGATCGACCTGCGCGTTGTTCCAGGAGGCGCGGGCGCTGGCGACATCGAGCACCAGCCCGCCCTCGACCGCCACGGCGGTGGACTCGCCGGCCACCGGTGCTTTGGCCGCCAGCGCGATGCGCAGGCGCTGCAGGATAATGGCGAAGCTCTTGCTCTTGTCGACGAAATCGACAGCCCCGAGCTTCAGTCCCTTTTCTTCGAAGATCGGCTGGTTCAGGCCGGTGAGGAAAATCACCGGCAGGGCATGGCCGGCGGCGCGCAACTGCTCCAGCGTGGTCGGCCCGTCCTGCACCGGCATTTGCCAGTCCAGCAGAAGGGCTGCAGAGCGATTGCCCTTGGCGAACCAGTCGACGATGGCGGGGCCGTTGTCGAAGGTGATGGCGCGATAGCCTGCTTCACGCAGGTTCGCGGAGATGGTGTCGCGAAACAGATTGTCGTCATCGACGACAGCGATCAACAGAGCGTCAGCGGCGGCTGGCATCGCGGGCAATCCTTGAGAGGCAGCGGTCAACGGCATCATGCGGCGCTGGCAGGCCGTTGACCTCGTATTGCAGGGTATAGAAATCGTTGCGCGTGGTATCGAAATACAGATAGGCGGCCAGGCGGCAGTCGCCGCTGGTGAATTCCATCACACGCGCTGGCGCAGCTTCACGTTCGCCGGCCGGTCGGCCGAACTGCTCGATCAGCGCATCGCGGGTCAGGCCGACCACGACAGGCGGACGCGGCAGGTGTTCTTCCGCAGGCACCGCAGCAGCCGGCGACGGCGCGCTTGCGACGACAGGCAGCGACGGTTTGCGTGCTGGCAGCGGTATGGCGCGTTCGGCTTGCGGTTCGGCAACCGGTGCAGCAGGCGGAGGCGTTTCCTGCATCGGCTGTGGCGCAGGCTCCGGGGTCAGGCGCAGCATCTCACATCCCGCCAGCATGACCGGCAG
>NZ_PEKV01000025.1 GCF_002796975.1 Ferrovibrio sp.
ACGGCGAAGAACAACGAATTCTGTTTAAAGCTCCATAACGCGGTATCAGTCAAAAATCCATTTATAAGCCCGATTGCATCCCTAGAAACGCGCGGTAATGCAATACACGGCTTGACCTGGTTATTTTGACAGCAATTTACCGCGCATGGCAACGACGGAATAAGCCGCCATGCTGACAGAACACGAAATTCTTTCAAAAATCCAATCCGTGCTGGGCGAAGCGCCCGACAACATCAAGTTTGACTCCCGATTTCATGAATTCGGAATCGACGGCAAGAAAGGCAAAGGCCGCTACATCGCCCACCGGGATGGTTCGTGTACCTTCTGGGACTGGCGGGATAGGGACAACAAATACACGGTCTGGCCTGATTCTCCCAATGATGCCGCGCAGGAAACCCAACGCACCGCCGCCCGTGAAGCCGCCCGCTACGCTGAACACCGCGCCGAGCTTCGCCGCGCCACCGTTGCAACTTGGAACGCCGCCGCCATTTGGAACGCCGCGCCGGCCGCGCCGCCGGATCATTCCTACCTCGTTCGAAAGCAGATCGACCCGCATATTGCCCGATTGTTGACGCCGGAAGCCGCCTCTACCGCGCCGGCCTGGCTGCAAAGCTGGATTCAATCGAATGACCTTCTTGGATCGCTGATTTTGCCGGTGGGGCAAGCGGGCACGCTGGCCAGCCTGCAATTCATCCACCCCAACGGGGAGAAGAAGCAGCTCCCGCACGGCACCAAGCAAGACGGCCGCGCCATCCTAGGCCGCACCGCCGAAGCTGAAACCATCTTGATTGCGGAAGGTTTCGCCACCGCCGCAAGCATCCAGGAAGCCACCGGTTGCCCCGTGGTCATCGCGTTCGACGCGGGCAACTTGCCGAAAGTCGCCGCAAACATCCACCGTGAGCACCCGCAAGCCCGGCTCATCGTGGCCGCTGACAACGATATTCGCGCGCCTGATGAGAAATGCCAGACCAACACCGGGATTGAGGCCGCACGCGCCGCTGAGCGCCTCACAGGCTGTTTGGTGGCTATTCCTCGCCTACCGAACGGCGGTAAATGCGATTTCAACGATGTAGCGGTTGCTCTCGGGCACACGGAAGCCGCCCGACAACTGTTTTCCTGTTCGCCAGCCCCTGAAAAGGTTGACGAGCTACCGACGGCCGCCGCCGCCGCCGGCGAACTTCGCGCCGCGTTGCGTCGGTTCCTCGACCGCGTTGGAACGCCGGAACAACCTGACCTAGCGATTCGTGCCGCTGCCGGGCTTGGTAAATCAACGCAAGCTCTCCAGGAAATCCACGCGCGCGGGCTGGTGGCTGATTACTTCGTGCCCTCGTTCGCCTTGGCGAAGGAACAAGCCGCGCGCTTGCCTGCCGGTGCGGCGGTTGCCATTCGGGGAAGAACGCACGTTGACGCGGACAATCCGCCGCTTTGCGCAAAGCACGAGGCCGCAACCGCGCTTCAAAAAGTAGGGCTTGGACAACTATCAGCGCCGCTGTTATGCGGCAAGATCGACCCGACAACCGGCCGCAGGCCATGCCCACACGCCAGAGAATGCGGGTATCTGAAGCAGTTCAACGACCCTGCCCCCATCCGTTTCTATGCGCATGAATGGTTGCCGCTGCCGGAGCGGAACGCACGAACGCCACAGGTCGCCGTGGTTGATGAATCCTTCCGGGATTCCATCGAAAGACATCGATCGTGGGAAGTCGCTGACCTGTTCGCCGCCGGGAAGTTGTACCGAACCCTGGCCGCTGCCGTGGCTGATGGAAATTTGATCGAAGTGGCCACCGCACACAATGCCGCCCTCGATGCCGCCCTCGATGCCGCGCCGCCCTGGGCGAATATCGAGATTCACCCGGAAATGAATGTCGGCGAAGTGTTGGCGAAGCTGGCGAAGATGGAGAACGACACCGACGAACGCCGCCGCTTGTCGTTTCTTCGTGCCGTGAAGCGCGCGGTTGACGGGAACAACCCGGTTTCGATTTGGCATCACTCCCAAGGCGAAGTTGGGAAAATTCATGCCGCATGGCTGGCGCCGGTCACGTTCGTATCGTCCAGCGTTCCGCGCCTGTACATCGACGCCAGCTTATCCGCCGGGATTGTTGACGTGGTATCGCCTGGTGTTGAGGTGCTCAACATCGCCGCCCGCCGCAACGCGCGGGTTATCCAGGTTGCTGATACCGCGCTTTCCAGGCATCGACTTGATAGCAATAACGATCACCTGGCAAGTCGGATGATTGAATTCATCACGCGGCAAACTGGGGAAAACCCTAATGGTGCCGTCATCGCGCCGAAATCTTGGCTTGATGCGCATGGTTCGCGCTTGCCGTGCTGCATTAAGCAAGCGCACTACGGCGCTTTACGCGGATTGAACACGATGGAGCAAGCCGATTGGCTGGTAGTGATCGGCAGGAATGAACCGCCGCCCTGGGCGGTTGAAAAGGTTGCCCGCGCATGGTTCGCGGGTGATATGGAACCGGGAACCGTGACCCGCGAACAAACGCAGCTCGCCGCGAAGTCCGGCGACGTGGCCACGATCACCCAGACCACGTTCCAGGATCCGCGGTGCCGGGAAATCCTGGAATCGATCCGCGAGCAGGAAAGCTTGCAGGCCGTGGACCGGTTGCGCTTGATCCATGCCACCCAGCCCAAAAAAATATTCCTGCTTTCAAACCTACCGCTGCCGGGGTTGCCGCCGGATGAACTGGCGACGCTGGACGAGCTGCTGTTACCCGGCCGCATTGCCACGGTCATCTTGCGCGATGGCGTGGTGGTCGGGCCTGCCCTGCTGGCCAGCAGGCACCCGGATTTGTTCATTTCCAGCGATGCGGCACGGCGTGAACTTCGAACCTTCAAGGACACGGGGTTAAATAGGTCGATCCCCTATATAAGCTCTAATAGGGAAACGACCTATTTAAAGACCATCACCTACCGTACCCGTGGAACGAAGGGAAAACCCCGCGTCGCATGGGTTCCCGTCAACCTGCCGGCGAACGTGGCCACCGCGCAACTTGCAGAGATGCACGGCGCTGAAGTGTCGATTCTTGAGGTGAAAATCATGGATGAAGCCCGCCCGCCCGCGCCGATTGATCGACTTCCGCCCGAACTGGTGCCGGATTTCATCCCCGAACCGCCGCCAGCCTGGGAACCGCCGCCGCCAGCCTGGGAACCCATCCCACCGGACCCGGAACCCTGGCAATTTCCAATTCGGGTACCCACAGAACCGCTGTACCTGCCAAACGCGCGAAAGGTGTCCACCAGCCCGCCGGAAATGTTGCCGGGAAGGTTTCAGGAAAGGATTCCCGCATGATCGACTTCCGCCCGCAACCTGCCGACTGTTGCCGCTGTTGCCGCATGCCAACGTTTGAACCTGGTGGATTCTGCCCGACGTGCCGCGCGTGGATGGATGCTGGCCGCGCGCTGGCCGCTGCCGCCGCTGCCTTGCGCCGCTTACCCGACCGCAGGAAACGAGTATGAGCAAGGTATCGACCCGCAAGGATTCCCGCCGCTGCTGCTGTTGCAAAGCCGAAACCAGCGTCCCCAAGCTGAAGGTTGACCGACGCGGGAGGGTATTTTGCCCGGCCTGCTGGGGTTTGCTGGTCGCCGCACTCGGCAAAAAGCACGAGTAACTATCGGTTACAAACTTCGTTCAGAACACGAAAAATGACACGAAAATTCGTTTTGATGCGGTATGCATACCATTTTTGGAAATTTTCAGAAAACGGAAAATTCAGGAAATTTCCACTTTTGGTGGACGATTCACTATCGGTGTCCTCGATATAATACGGATAACTGAACACTGTTTAATTACGAGGGGCGCTTACAATCGAATGATTGTTAAGCGAGAAAGGACCGGGATAGAATGGAGGGGATCAAAGCGCGGTAATCAAATCACCGCGCTTTGAGATAGCCCAGAATTGTTGTCCCTTCAATGTTTGCCG
>NZ_PEKV01000026.1 GCF_002796975.1 Ferrovibrio sp.
CCCCTGCGACATCATGGTGGTGAGCCATGTGCCGGTGGTGCCTGGTGCCGTGATCCGCTCGCGTCCGATCGGCGCGCTGAAGATGGAAGACGAAGCCGGCGGCGACGAGAAAATCATCGCCGTGCCGGTCGACAAGCTGCATCCCTTCTACACCAACGTCGCGACCTACCAGGATCTTCCGGCCAGCCTGATCGAGCAGATCGAACACTTCTTCGTTCACTACAAGGATCTGGAGAAGGGCAAGTTCGTGAAGTCGGCCGGCTGGGTCGGCCCGGACGAGGCCGCCAGGATGATCACCGACGGCATCGTGCGGGCGGCCGGCATCCGCTAGTCGCAGACGCTATCTTTTTCAGAACTCCACAGCGGCGGCCGTATAATTCGGCCGCCATTTTTCGTTTCGGTTCGTCTCGCTTCGTTTCGGTTCGTTTGTGTTCGTTTCGGTTCGTTTGGCTTCGCTTGTGTTCGTTGGCGTTCGTAGCGCTTCGTTGGTGTTCGTTTCCCGTCTGGCTTGTCCGGCGCCCGGGTTTTTACAATCTGGAACAGATATAGAACATGAAATCCGATTTTCAAGCCCCCCCTGCTGCGTTTCGCTTTGACGGGAATGGCCTTGCCGTTTCCTCGCGCCAAGGCAGAAAGTCCTTCCGGGCCTGCCGGTTTTACGCCAAGCTTGCCACGCAAAGCGGAGGCAACGATCCGGCGTGACCGGCGAAACGCATAATCCGGCTCCGGCCGCGGCCCCCGCGCTGACCGACGACCTGCCGGCCGGGCTGCGGCGCGGCGCCGACCTGTCGCAGCTGGCCGACCCGCGGCTCGTCCGTACACTGACCTGGTGGCGCGGACTGCAGGACGCTCCGGGCCAGATCCCCGACCGCATCCGCCTCGACCCCACCCAGATTCCCGACCTGTTGGCCTATGCCATCCTGTGGGATGTGCTGCCGGCGCCCGACCATGATGGCGAAGCCGCCAGCAGCGGGACGGGGGATCGCCTGCGCTATCGCTGCCGCCTGGCCGGCACGATGCTGAACGATTTCTACGGCCGCGAAGCGCGCGGCCAATGGCTGCACGAGCAATATGGCGATGAGAGCGCGGCGATGCAGGTGGAATACGATGCCGTGGTGCGCCTGCGCCGTCCGCTGTGGACCGAACACCGCATGAGCTGGGCCGACAAGCCCTTCTACCGGTATCTGCGCCTGATGCTGCCGTTCACGCACCGCGCCGCGGCGGGCCGCAGCGATCAGCCGGCCCTGCGCCACGATCCCGACCGCGTGGCGCTGATTTTTAACGTGATCAGTTTCATCGGGGAGTAACGGGTAAAGTGTCGGCCACCGCAACTGCCGGCACCCNNCGGCAACGCTTCCACCTTGGCCCGATGACCCAGCCATCCCCTCCTGCCGCCTTACCCGCCAACGATTTGGATGCCGCGATGAACGCCGGCACCGACATGTCACGGTTGCAGGATGCGTCGCTGCTGCGCGCACTGACCTGGTGGCGGGGCCTGCCGTGTGAGTCCCTGGCGGCGGGCGTCATGCTGCCCGACCGCAGCCGCATCGATCCGGTGGCGATTCCCGACCTGCTGCCGCATCTGGTGCTGTGGGAGGTTCTGCATCAGACGGATGGCAGTCTGCGCTATCGCTGCCGGCTGGCCGGCACCGCGATGGTGGAGATTCATGGCTATGAATTCACCGGCCTGACGATGGAGGAATTCCACGGCGCCGAAAATGCCCGCATCCAGCCGGAATACGATTTCGTCGCGCGCTACGGCCGGCCGCATTACGTGGAACGCTCGCTGTTCTGGATGAACCGCGACTACCGCCGCTACCGCCGCCTGCTCCTGCCCTTCGGGGATGTCTCCGCCATGCGTGACGGCGTCGCAAAAATTCTCAATGTCGCGCATTTCCTGACGGAGTGATGACAAAAATGGGACCCCGGCTCGCGCTGCGCTTGGCCGGGGTGACGAATAAACTTGAACCGTCACCCCGGGCTTGACCCGGGGTCCCATTTTTTCCTTACCCCCGGTTATCCTGCAGAATAAACTCCGCGCCCTTTTCGGCGATCATCAGCGTCGGCGACGCCGTATTACCCGAGGTGATCAGCGGCATCGCGGAAGCATCGATCACGCGCAGACCATCCACGCCACGTACCTTCAGCCTGCCGTCGAGTACCGCCATCGGATCGCTGTCGACACCCATCTTCGCCGTACTGACCGGATGGAAGATCGTCGCGCCGATCTGTCCGGCGGCGACGCGCATATCCTCTTCGGTGCGGATATCCGGACCAGGCAGGTATTCTTCGGGGTGGTATTTCGCCAAGGCCGGCGCCTGCACCAGACGGCGCGTCAGCTTGAGTGAATCCACCGCCACGCGCATGTCGTCTTCGGTGCTGAGGTAATTCGGCTGGATCGCCGGCGCCTGACGTGGATCGCTCGACTTGATGCGCACATGGCCGCGGCTGGTCGGCCGCAGGTTGCAGATCGACGCCGTGAAAGCCGGGAAGCTGTGCAGCGGCGAACCGAAGGCATCGAGCGACAACGGCTGGATATGGAATTCCACATTCGGCGTGTCATGCTCAGGGCTTGAGCGCGTGAACATCCCGAAGGTGCTGGGCGCCATGGTGAGGGGGCCGCGCCGGCGCAGCAGGTAGTCGAGCCCCATCAGGCCTTTGCCGAACCAGCCCATCTCGTTGATGGTCTTCAGCCCCTTCACCTTGTAGATCATGCGCAGCTGCAGATGGTCCTGCAGGTTTTCGCCCACGCCGGGCGAATGATGCACGACATCGATACCATGCTGCTTCAGCAGGTCTGCAGGGCCGATGCCGCTGAGCTGCAGCAGCTGCGGCGAGTTGATCGCACCGGCCGACAGGATGATCTCGCGCCTGGCCGTGAAGCGCCGGCGCTCGAAATCGTCGGACACGATCACGGACACCGCACGCGGACGGCCGCTCTCCGTCGCGGTTTCGAATTCGATCTTCTCAACCTGGGCCTTGAGCAGCAGCGTGATGTTGTTGCGGCTGTCGATCACCGGCTTGAGGAAAGCCGAGGCGGTCGACCAGCGCATGCCCTTCTTCTGGTTGACCTGGAAGTAACCCGAGCCTTCGTTGGTGCCGAGATTGAAGTCGCTGACGCGCGGAATGCCGATCTGCGCGCCGGCCTCGGCCACCGCCTCGATTAGCGGCCAGCGCACGCGCGCGTTTTCCACACGCCATTCGCCGCCGGAACCGTGCATGTCGCTTTTGCCGCCTTCGTGATCCTCATGTTTGAGAAAATAGGGCAGCACATCGTCCCAGCCCCAGCCGGAAAGACCCATCTGCGCCCAGGTGTCGTAATCCTGCACCTGGCCGCGCATGTAGACCATGGCGTTGATCGCGGTGCAGCCGCCGATCACCTTGCCACGCGCATAGCCGATCGAGCGGTTGTTCAGCCCCGGCACCGGCTCGGTCTTGTAGCACCAGTCGGCGCGCGGATTGCCGATGGCGAACAGATAGCCGATGGGAACATGATGCCAGATCCAGTTGTCGCGCCCGCCGGCCTCGATCACCAGGACTTTATGGCTGGGATTTTTCGAGAGGCGATTGGCGAGCAGCAGGCCGGCCGTCCCCCCGCCGACAATGATGTAATCGAAGGCCGCACCTTCGGTGACCGTTTTTTGATCTTGGGCCGACATGGCCGGGCGTTTCCTCGTTTTTACTTTAAATTGGTTTGCCTTTCAGTATCCTTGTTTGGCATTCCACGCTCAATGGTTTCGGGGGCAAACAAAAAGAAAAGGCAACAAGATGCTCTGGAAGAACAACACCATATATTTGCCAGAGGATTTATGGTCGGCATATGCGGAAGAATTAACCGACAGGTCTCTCCTACAAGCCGCAAAAACAGAAATTAATAAGAAGGGTATCCACGGAGGCCAGACTCTAGCCCTCGCCCATGAGCACTTCTGTCACCGATTTGGCGCCTCTTCAGGGCGTGGGGCATATTTTCTTGTTAATCCTCATGGCGCATTCACTGAGGCAACCCAAAAGACGCTCTTATCACTTTCTCGTGGCAACCTGACAATTTTAGATTTAGCAGGCGGAGCTGGAGCCGGCACCCTGTCAATTCTGACAACTTTATCATCACTTCGATTGGGCAATTACGAACCCCAACTTCCCACTAATATTACAATTATCAATGCTGACTTCTCAAGCGATGCCCAAGAGATCGCTCAGTCTATGCATGGTCGCTTAGAATCATGCCCTTCATCATTTACGCCAAAGACAAACCCAACAGCAGCCTGCGCTCGCAGCATCGCGCGGCGCATCTGGCAGTCGTCGCCACCTGTCGCGAGGTGTTTCTCTATGGCGGGCCGATGCTGGATGAGGCCGGCCGCGTGGCCGGCAGCCTGATGGTGCTGGACCTGGCAGATCGTGCCGGAAGTCACGCCCGGCAGCCTGGAGGCTGAACTGGCGACGCAGCGCGCGGCGCAGTAAAGGCGTGGATGGCCGGGACAAGCCCGGGCATGACGGTTCTCTCATTCATTCGTCATTCCCGCCAAGGCGGAAACCAGCAGATGGGACGACTGGGCTCCCGCCTTCGCGGGAGCGACGATGTGGGTTGCGTTTCTGCTTTTCGCGGGACTGACGACGTAAAGGCGGCGTCAGTCGCCGGCTTCGTTGCCTTCGGCCGTTGCAGTCTGCCGGCGGCGGCCCTGGGCCACCACACTGCGTTTCGCGTCAGCGACATCATTCGACAGCTGGATCGCGCTCAGCTGCAGCAGACGGCGACGCATGCCGTTGCGATCCAGCTTCTCGCGCCGCAGCTGCTGGCTGTCGCCGTCGGCCTGTACGCGCAGGATGCCGGTGGTAACGCGCGCCACCCGGCGTTCGGGCGGTCGCTGCGACACCGGCAGCAGCATGCGCGCCACCTCGTCATAGGCCAGCAGCGGCGCGCGGGCCGCGAGATGATCCAGCGCACCGACGAAGGCGGCGGATTCCCAGTCGTCGGGATTGTGGTTCGCCAGTTCCAGCGCGGTGAGATAGAGCAGCAGGGTCTGGCGCAGCAGGTTTTCCTGCGCGGTGGCGTTCAGGCGCAGGAAGCTGTCGCGGTCGACCAGGCCCCGGCCCGGATTGGTCGTCCGGGTCGCGGCGCGGGTTTCGGGACGGACGGGAGCAGCGGCCTGCTCGGCATGGCGTAAGGCGGTCATCGGTGAGTTCTCCATGGCGCCAGTCTGCCAAGGGAAAACGAAAAAACCGAGCAATATTAATATCTTAAACTGAGCCACGAGCTGTGTTTACTGAAACTGCTCAACCGGCTCAAAAAAACCAAGCTTGACCATGAAACTTACTCATAAGCCGCCAGTTACTAATGGGGTGACGAAACAACGAGACTGACCGATGAGCGACAATCAGAGCCGGGGGGAAAGGCTCCAGATCATGCTGACCGAGAGCGAGTTAAGTGCCCTCGACGACTGGCGTTTCCAGCGCCAGATGCCGAGCCGGGCCGCCGCCGTGCGCGAATTGCTGCGCCGCGGGCTGGCCGCCGAGGGCTTCGACCTCGCGGAGCGGAGCCAGAAGTCGAAGAGCTTCGGCATCATCGATGGCGGCAGCAGCAGCGGCGGCTGAATCCGCGGCTGCACTGTGACCAGCGCGTGGCCGGCTGCAGGGCGCCGGTTACAGGGCCTGGCCGCAGGCGAAACCGGACGACCACGCCCACTGGAAATTGAAGCCGCCGAGATGGCCGGTGACATCCACCGCCTCGCCGATCACATGCAGGCCGGGCACAGCACTAACCTCCATCGTCTGCGATGACAGCGCGGCCGTATCGATGCCGCCCAGCGTCACCTCGGCCTTGGCATAGCCTTCGCTGCCAGCCGGCACGAACTGCCAGGCTTTGCCGAGCATGGCGACGCCACGCAGTTTCGCATCCGACAGATCGGCGATACGGCCGGGCGTATTGCCCAGCTCGGCCAGACGGCGCGCCAGCCGCGCCGGCAGCCAGCGCTCCAGCTGCGTCGCCAGCTCCTGCTTCGGATGCGCGGCGCGCGCTGCTTTCAGTTCGGCAAACAGATCGACGCCGGGGCAAAGATCGAGCGTGATCGGCTGCGCCCTCGCCTGCTGCTCCCAGTAGGAGGAAATCTGGAGAATGGCCGGACCGCTCAGGCCGCGATGGGTGAACAACACGGCTTCGCGGAAGCTGCGCTTGCCGAGGCTGGCAATCGCATCCGGCACGGCGACGCCGGCCATGCCGTCCCAGCGCGCGGCGTCTACCGCGGAGAAGGTCAGCGGCACCAGCGCCGGCTTCGGCGCGATCACGCGGAGGCCGAACTGCTTCGCCACCTCATAGGCGAAACCGGTCGCGCCCATTTTCGGAATACTCGGCCCGCCGGTGGCGAGCACCAGTCTGGCCGCCTCGAATGCGCCGCCGCCAGTGCCGATGCGGAAGCCGCGCTCGGTTTTGGCGACGGCAGTGATCGGCGTCGCGAGCTGGATGGTGGCGGTCTGCGCTTCATCCAGCAGCAGCTGCACGATCTGGCGCGACGAGCCGTCGCAGAACAGCTGGCCGAGCGTTTTCTCGTGCCAGGCGATGCCGTGCTTCTCCACCAGCGCGATGAAATCGGCCTGCGTATAGCGTTTCAGCGCCGATTTGGCGAAATGCGGATTGTCCGACAGGAAGTCGGCGGCGGTGGCATGCAGATTGGTGAAATTGCAGCGCCCGCCGCCCGAGATGCGGATTTTCTCGCCGGGCGCGGCGGCGTGATCGAGCACCAGCACGCGGCGCCCTCTTTGTGCAGCGATACCGGCGCAGAACAGCCCGGCGCCGCCGGCACCGAGAATGATCGCGTCATAAGAGGACGTGGACATGGGAGGGTTTTATAAGAGGTTTCCCTGACTCCGTCATGCCCGGGCTTGACCCGGGCAGCCCATTAAATGGGACCCGCGGATCAAGTCCGCGGGTGACAAAGGCGGAGTCAAAACTTCCGCGCCGCCACGATGTAGCAGGCAATCGTCGCCTCGCCGAGCGCGCGCATCGCTTCCAGCCGGTGCAGGCCGGCCACCAGCACATAGCGTTTCTGCGCCTCGTCGCGGCGCACCTGGATCGGCACCTTCAGGCCGCCATCGCCGACGATCTCGTCGGCCAGCGCCGCCGTCTTCGCTTCATCCAGCGTGCCCTTGAATTTCGCCGGCACGTAGATCTCGGCGAGCTTCACCGGAATGGCCTTCATCATGCTGCGTCGTCCCCGTCGGAATAGCTGATCTCGATCACTTCGATCTGTTCCGGTCCATGCGGCGTGCGCAGTTCAACCACGTCGCCCTCGCGCGCCTTCATCAGCGCGCGGGCGACCGGCGAAATCCAGCTGATCTCGCCCTGCTCGATGCGCGCCTCGTCGATGCCGACGATGCGGATGGTGCGCTCCGTCCCGTTGTGATCGTAGGTGACGGTGGCGCCGAAAAACACCTGTTCGCGGTTCTTCTGCAGCCTGGGATCGACCGGCTCGGCGATCTCCAGCCGCTTGAGCAGGAAGCGGATGCGGCGGTCGATCTCGCGCAGGCGCTTCTTGCCGTAGAGATAGTCGCCATTCTCCGAACGGTCGCCGTTGCCAGCCGCCCAGGAGACGATCTCCACCACTCTGGGCCGCTCGACCGATTTCAGCTGGCGCAACTCGCCCTGCAGGCGGCGCAGGCCGGCCGGGGTGATGTAGTTCTTCGCGCCCACCGGGATCGCCGGGGCGCCGTCGAACTCTTCCTCGACCCCAGAAAGATCTCCTGTGTCGGTCTCTTTGGTGAAGGCCTTGCTCATACGCTTACCATATCATAATCGTCATGCCCGGGCTTGACCCGGGCATCCATTTTAATGGGACCCTCGGGTCAGGCCCGGGGGTGACAAATTAGCTTCGGGCCATGACCACCATCTACATCGATGCCGATGCCTGTCCGGTCAAGGACGAGGTCTACCGCGTGGCCGAACGCCATGGCGTGGCCGTCGTGGTGGTGGCGAACAGCTGGCTGAACATCCCGCGCCACCTGCCCTGGCTGCGGCTGCAGGTGGTGGCCGAAGGGCTGGACAAGGCGGATGACTGGATCGCCGAGGTGGCGACCACCGGCGACGTGGTGATCACCGCCGATGTGCCGCTGGCGGCGCGCTGCGTGAAAACCGGGGCGAAGGTTCTGGCACCGACCGGGCGGGAATTCAGTGAGGCCTCGATCGGCATGGACCTGGCGTCGCGCAACCTGATGAGCGACCTGCGCTCGGCCAATCCGACCGAAAGCTTAGGCGGCGGGCCGCGGCCGTTTTCGCAGAAGGACCGCTCGGCTTTCCTGCAGGCGCTGCATGCAATGCTGGAGAAGCTGAAGCGCGGCTAGCTCAGCCGGCGCGGCCTATCCAACTCTTTCGATGGCCTTGATCGGACCGCGCGGACGGCCGGACTTGTCGGCAATCTCGCGGTCCTGCGCCTCGATGAAGGCCCGTGCCACGTCTTCCTCGTCGTCGAACTGGCCGAACTTGTCGATCGGCACCTTGCGGTTCGAGGTCTGGGCGCCATCCTGGTAGGTGACATTGAAGATCGCGAACGCGGAATTGGGATTGAATTTCTTCTTGGCCATGACGGCGCACTCCGGGGTAAACGCTCAGTCCTGATCCGGCTTGTCGCCGTCCATGGGCGTTTCGTCGTCCTCGGGCGGCAAGCCAGCCGCCTTGCGCCGTTCGGATTCCTCCTGCCGGCGCTGCAGCTTTTCCTTCTTCTTCTCTTCTTTGGCGCGGTTGCGATCAGCGCGCTGCTGGCCATAGTTCGGCTTGAACGCCATCGCGTCCTCCTGCCTGCTGGAATCAGAAATAAGAAAGGGGCGCCCGTCGCCGGGCGCCCCTGAGACTCTTCGGCTGAAAGCCTTAGACGGCCTTCAGATTAACGGCCGAGCTCTTACCGCGCTTCGGGTCGTTCTGAATTTCGTAAGCGACCTTCTGGCCTTCGTTGAGGCTGCTGAGGCCAGCGCGCTCAACGGCCGAAATGTGCACGAACACGTCCGCGCCGCCTGCTTCCGGCTGAATGAAGCCGTAACCCTTGGTGCCGTTAAACCATTTCACAGTGCCAGTGGCCATGTGGGTATTCCTTCGTCTCAGATGTAGCGGCGACGTACTCATGTACGTCGCATCAGACTTGTCCAGGGGCTAGAAGGTCTGGACGCCCATCCGAAACGAAAATTCGAACGAAGGGGTAACAGGCCGGTAGTCCGTAGTAGAATGACGACCCTAAAATAGGATGTTTTGTCATTCCTGCAAGGCCGAGGACCGAACTTCTCCTCCCCCGCCCTGGCATAAGTCGACCACCGATAACGCGAAACGACGGGTTTGGTTCCCCGCCTGCGACGCCAAGTTGCGGTTTTGTCGTTGATTCCCGTCAGAACCGGCGCTACACAGCCCCGCCCCTGAAATCCGCCCCAAAAGCCGGTCGTGACCGCCGATACCCCCCATATTCCACACGAAGATGCCGTATTGCAGCAGAGGCTGCATGCGATTTTCTTCGATCTGTGGCGCTTCGGCAGCAATGCCCTGGTCGGCTGGCGGCCCAGCTTGCGCGGCATCGAGGTGATCACCCTGCCGAAAGTCCGGCTGTTTGCCGACCATGGCCGGCATCTTCCCGTATTCAGCGAAGGCAGCCTGATGGAGGGCGTGGCGCTGGATGATGTCGCCCGCCTGCTGGACGTGCAGCCGGTGGAACTGCGGCTGGAGCAGCGTATCGGCACGGGTGCCGGCGAAATCCCGCCCGCCCTGGTCGAGCGCGTCTTCCGCCTGTTCACCGTGCGCAAGGTGCTGCACCGCGCCGTGTTGCTGATCGACATCGTCGGCTTTTCCAAGGCCGAACCCGAAGTGCAGGCCGCCCAGCTCACCACGCTGGAATTCTCGCTCAACCTCGCCGAGGAAATGGCGCGCGCCCAGGGGCTGGCGGTGACGTTCGGCCGCACCACGACGGGCGACGGTTTTTATGTCTGGAACGAGCGGTCGGGCCTGCGCGCCGATATCGACTTCTTCTGCGCCGTGGCGATCTTCCAGATTGTCTTCGCGGCACTGAAGCGGACGTCGACCCATACGGAAGCCGTGCCGGTGCTGCGGCTGTGCCTGAGTATCGGCAGCCATTTCGTCTATCACCAGCCGCGCAAGGACGGCGGCGATGCCGGCGCCTTCATCGTCGGCGATGTGACCATACAGGTCGCACGCCTGATCAGTTCGGCCCTGCCCGATCAGATGCTGGTGGGCGATTTCCAGCGTCCGCTCGGTCTGGGGCAGAACCGCGCCAATGCCGAAACCTTCCTGCTGGCCGTGAGCGAGCGGCTGACGGCGCTGAAAGACCTGCGGGTGCTGGGCTATCGCATTGACCGCATCGGCTTCTACCTGACCGGTCCGCGCGATACGGAAGGTCGCCATGTACCGGCGCTGATGACGATCACCGACAAGCACGGCTTCGAGCATCGCTGCTACAATGCCAAACTGAATGCCTTCGCCGAACAGGGCGAGCCTTATTACTGCGGCCTGCAGCACGGCGATTTACAGAAAGACTAGCGCCGGCAGGCGGCGAGGTCGAAGCCGTCGAGTTTGGCCGCTTCAAGCCGCGCATTGCTGAAGTCGGTGGCGAGATGCCGGCCGCTGAACCGGCCGTTGCCGAGATAGATCGGCAACTGGCCCGGTACGGCCTCCTGCAGATCGGCCCAGCGCAGGTCGGCTTCGTTAAAGCGCACGCCGGCGAGCCGCGCCGCCTGGAAATTCGCGCCGGTCAGGTTGGCGCGACTGAAGCTGGCGAGCAGCAGGCTGGCGCGGGCAAAGCTGCAGCCGCGCAGGTCGCAACCGGCGAAATCGGCGCCATCCAGTTCCATGCCGGAAAAATCGTGATATGGCAGCCGCTGGCCGGCCAGGCTGAGCTGACGGCCGGCGGCGCCATCGGTCTGCATCCAGGCGCGATGCTGGGCAATCCCGGCCAGCAGGTCGGTGGTGAAATCGGCGACGGTGACCAGCGGCGGCGCCGCCTTGCTGAAGCCCGCGGTATCGACGCCGCGCAGGGTCGCGCCGGAGAAATCGGCGCCGAAGGCCGACACATTCTCCACCGTGGCATTGACGATCTGCGCGCCGCTCAGGTTCGCGCCGGTCAGCCGTGTGCCGATCAGGCGGGAGTCGCTCAGGTTTGCGCCGCTCAGGTTGGCGTAAGACAGATCCGCACCGCGCAGGCTGCTGCCGAAGAAATTCGCACCCGACAGATCGGCGCCGACCAGCGAGGCGCCGCTGAGATCGAAGCCGGAAAACTGCGCGCGAGACGCCGTGGCGTAATCCAGCAGGCAGTTGCTGAGATCGGACATCTCGGTGCCGGCGCGCGCCGATGAGAAACTCTGGGCATGCGTCTCCGCCCCGTCCCTGGCATTACTGGGCCGCATCATCACGCCACCACGAAAATCGGCATCCACCAGAATAGCGTTATTGAGATTGGCGCCGCGCAGATTGGTGCCGCGCAGGATGGCGCGGGTCAGGTTGGCCTGCTGCAGGTCGGCGCGGGCCAGGTCGGCACCGAACAGGTCGGCCTCGGCCAGGTCGGCGCGGCCGAAACGGGCGGCACGCAGGTTGCTGCCGGCCAGCTTGGCGCGCGGCATGGCGCGGCCTTCGAAGTTGGCGTTTTCCAGATCGCGATGGGCGAGGTCGACGACGTCCACCGCGCCCGCAGCCATGGCGGCGGGATCCCAGATCGTCGGATCACGGGGCGAAAGCGGCTGACGATGGCGGTGGGCGGTCGGCATGAGCAGGCGGGGGTCTCGAAGCGGGCGCCTGTCTAGCACGATTCATATGTGTGCAAAGGATTATGTTTTATAGCTGTTCCAAACAACAAACGGCCCGGACTGGAAGGTCCGGGCCGCTGGATTGGCTGAATACAATTTCGTCGCGTCGCGACAAATGTTTGCAGGGGCTATAAGCCCTTCACGATGTCCTCGACCATCTTCTTGGCGTCGGCCAATAACATCATTGTGTTGTCCTTGTAGAACAACTCGTTGTCGATACCGGCGTAACCAGAGGCCATCGAGCGTTTCACGAATAGCACGGTCTTGGCCTTGTCGACGTCGAGAATCGGCATGCCGAAGATCGGGCTTTTCGGGTCGTCGCGCGCCGCCGGGTTGGTCACGTCGTTGGCGCCGATCACGAAGGCGACGTCCGCGGTCTGGAATTCGGAGTTGATCTCCTCCAGCTCGAACACCTCGTCATAGGACACATTGGCTTCGGCCAGCAGCACGTTCATATGGCCCGGCATGCGGCCCGCCACCGGATGGATGGCGTATTTCACTTCCACGCCCTCTTCCTTCAGCTTGTCGCCCATTTCGCGCAGGGCATGCTGGGCCTGACTCACCGCCATGCCGTAACCTGGCACAATGATGACCTTGCCGGCATTCTTCATGATGAAGGCCGCGTCGTCGGCCGAGCCCTTCTTGTAGGCGCGGTCGACCTTCTCGCCACTGCTTGCTGCCGAGGTGTCGCCACCGAAGCCGCCGAGGATGACGTTGAACAGCGAGCGGTTCATGCCCTTGCACATGATGTAGGACAGGATCGCGCCCGAGGAGCCGACCAGCGCACCGGTGACGATCAGCGCGGGATTCTGCAGCGTGAAACCGATACCGGCCGCGGCCCAGCCCGAATAGCTGTTCAGCATCGACACGACGACGGGCATGTCGGCGCCGCCGATCGGGATGATGATGGTGAAACCGACGATCAGCGCCAGGATGGTGACGGCCCAGAACAGTTCGCGGCTGGGTTCCATGCAGAAGGCCACGGTCAGGGCGAGGATGCCCAGGCCGATGGCGGCGTTCAGCATATGCTGGCCCTTGAAGATCACCGGGCTGCCCGAGACCAGGCCCTGCAGCTTGGCAAAAGCGACCAGCGACCCCGAGAAGGTGATGATGCCGATGACGACACCGAGCGCCATTTCGATGCGCGCGGCAACCGTGATGACGCCTGCAGCATTGAGAATGCCGTAGGGCGCCGGATTGTAGAAGGCCGCCGCCGCCACCAGCACGGCAGCAAGGCCGACGAGGCTGTGCATCGCGGCCACCAGCTGAGGCATCGCCGTCATCTGGATGCGGCGGGCCAGCACGGTGCCGACACCGCCGCCGATCACGAGGGCGACGATCACCCAGGCGATGGAGCCGGTCAGATCGCCGAGATTGGCGATGGTGGTCAGCACGGCAATGCCCATGCCGACCATGCCGTAGGTGTTACCCTTGCGGCTGGTCTCCGGCGAGGAGAGGCCACGAAGCGCCATGATGAAAAGGATGGAGCTGACGAGATAGAGCAGCGCGGTCAGTTGGATCGACATGGCGCGGCCCTCACTTCTTTTCTTTTTTCTTGTACATCGCCAGCATGCGCTGCGTGACGAGGAAGCCGCCGAAGATATTCACGGCCGCCAGCGCAATCGCCAGCAGGCCGAAGATCTTCGAGGCATCGAACATCGAGGATGCGCCGGCCGCGATCAGTGCGCCGACGATGATGACCGAGGAGATCGCGTTAGTGACGCTCATCAGCGGCGTATGCAGTGCCGGAGTCACACTCCAGACCACGTAATAGCCGACGAAGCAGGCCAGCGCGAAGACGGTCAGCAGCGAGAAGAAGGAGTAAATCTCACCCATGATCAATTCCCCTCTTTCAGCTGCGGATGGACCACCTGGCCGTCACGCACCACACAGGTGCCGGTCACTGTTTCGTCTTCCAGGTTGAACCTGAATGCCTTGCCGTCCTTGTCCCAGTGCGGCGACAGGAAGTTCCACAGGTTCTTGGCATAGAGGTTGGACGCATCGACCGGCACGCGGCTGGGATAGTTGCTGTATCCCACCACCTTCACGCCGTTCACGTTGACCACTTCGTCGACCTTCGACAGCGGGCAGTTGCCGCCGGACTCCACGGCAAGATCGATGATCACCGAGCCGGGGCGCATCGAACGCACCATCTCTTCGGTGACCAGCACCGGCGCCGGGCGGCCCGGGATCAGGGCGGTGGTGATGATGATGTCCTGCTTCTTCACCGTCTCGGCGATCAGGGCCGCCTGCTTGGCCTTGTATTCGGCCGACATTTCCTTGGCGTAGCCGCCGGAAGTCTGCGAGGTACGGGCCTCTTCATCGTCGACCCAGACGAACTTGCCGCCGAGGCTTTCGACCTGCTCCTTGGTGGCCGGGCGCACATCGGTGGCCGACACCACGGCGCCGAGACGCTTGGCGGTGGCGATGGCCTGCAGGCCGGCGACGCCGACGCCCATGATAAAGACGCGGGCCGGGGCAATCGTGCCAGCCGAGGTCATCATCATCGGGAAGGCGCGGCCGAAATGCTGGGCGGCATCCAGCACCGACTTGTAGCCGGCGAGATTGGACTGCGAAGAAAGAATATCCATCGACTGCGCGCGCGTGATGCGCGGCATCAGTTCCATGGCATAGGCCGAGATACCGGCGGCGGCGTAGGCCTTGACCTGCTCGCGCTGCTGCAGCGGCTGCAGGGCCGAGACCAGCACGGCGCCCTTCTTCAGCAGCGCCAGTTCGTCATTGCCCTCGGCAGCCGTCATCGGCCGCTGCACCTTCAGCACCATGTCGGCATCGCCAACCGTGCTCTTCGCGTCAGCGGCAATTTGCGCGCCCATCGCGGTGTACTGGTCGTCGGGGATGTCGGCGGCAAGTCCGGCGCCAGTTTCGATCACGACCGTGCAGCCGAGGCCGACGAATTTCTTCACCGTTTCCGGCGAGGCCGCAACGCGCTTTTCGCCAGCGCGGCGTTCTTTCGGTATTCCGATTTTCATGCCAACTCCCCCCGGCGCATCATCTGCGCCCAAAACAAAGACGGCGCCAATGCGGCGCCGTCCGGCAGGCTCAGACGACGAAGATCGCCATCAGGATCAGAATGATGATGACCGTCGCGGACCCCCAGGTCGTCATCTTCATGAAGCCTGCCCAGGACGACTTGTGCTGACTGATGTCCATGGAGCCCATCTTGTGTTCTTCGGCCATAATTCCCTCTGGTCGCTTTATGGATTGAATCGGCTGGGATATTACGCCGGGCGCCAAAGTCCGCACAACCCCTGCCCGGCATTCCGGCGGTCCTTACCTCACGGCGGAAGGGCCTGTTTTTACGGCTGAATCCGGACCAATCAGTCAGGCGATCAGGCCAACGAGCCGGCCGATCTGCTGGTGGGCCGCCGCGGCCCTGGCCTGCCCCGGCACCGGCGTTCCTCCGCCAGCGGCAGATGGGGCTTCCTTGCCGTTGCCACCGCCTGCCTGCTCGCGTTCAGCTCTTCCGGCCTTGGCTTCCGCTGCTTCAGCCTGCTGCTGTTCCTGCTCGGCGCGCTTTTCCTCGCGGATCTGAGCCAGGGCTTCAAGCCGAAGTTGGGCAGCCGCGGCTGCCACCGCACGGTCCTGGCCCGACGGATCTGCCGGCGCGAGGGCAGCGGCGGCAACCTGAGTTGCCTTCTGCAGCGTCGCCTCGGGATCGCTCTCGGCGCCGAGATCGATCGCCACTTCCCCGCCAGTGGCATACATCTGTCCATCTGGCCCGCGCGTGTAGGTATAGCTCGGCGCACCGGCATGCGCGCCGCCGACGCTGGCGTGGGCGCGTTCATGCGCACGCACCTTGGCGTCGATCTGCTTGAGCTTGGCGACCTGCGCCTGCTCTTCCTCACTCAGGTCGCTGGCTGCGGCGTTTCCTGACGATTGGCCCTGGCCGGCTTCCTGCGCCGTCAGCAGCGTGGCACTGGCCAGCCGCCCACCGCCGGTCGCGATACTGCCACCCGCGCTCTGCTGACGTGGACCGAAACCGGATTGCTGCTGCTGCGCCTGCGCCGTCTGCGCGGCGGCGACCGACAGGCCGGGAAACTGTGCCTGCAGGCCGGCGCGGTTGACTGCGCCATGTTCGCTGCAATCGAGCGAGGTACAGGCAGCACTGCCGTCGCTGGCCAGGCTCGACGGCGTGGCCACGACAGTTGAAGATGCGCCGTAACTCTGGATCGAGCCCGGCGAGAAGAGCGACAAACTGCCGATCATATGCCTTGCCTGAAGGTTCGGCATATTTTCCGCGTAAAACTGGGCGACGGCAACCGGGAATCAGCACGCGGCGATCAACTGGCCGTCAGCGGCGCCAGTCAGCGGCGACGGCGCTCGCCCACCCGGCTCAGGCCCCGGCTGGCGCGGCCGGCACCGGGCTGGAAAGCCGTTTCGCCCGGCTCGGGCTGTACGCCATGCGAGCCGTAGACTTCGTCCACACTGGCGCGATGGCGGTCGAGATCGGATTCAAAAGCTGCCGGTTGATGAGTGTTGTCCGGCTGTGGCGCCCGTCCTGTCGGCGCCGGTTCCTTCGGCGTTTGCGGCGGCATGGCGAGAATTCCTTCAAGGCCAAGTCGCCATTCAACACGGCAGATGTGCGGAAAGTTCCGCTTTTTGCCGGTGCGGTAAATCATATTCAGTCAAACCGCTTGCAATTTTCGGTTTGAATGCACGCGCGAAACGTCGAGAATACCGGTGGGACTCATGGGCGTAACTCAAGCGGGCAAATGGAAACCGACCAGGCCAGCACCAGACCGCAGACCGTCGACAGCGCGATCAATCAGCGACTGTTCGAGACGTCGCTCGACCTTATCCTGGTCGTTGACCGCAAGGGCGAGCTGATCAGGGTCAGCCCCAGTTCGCAATCGATCCTCGGCCGTCCCTTTACCAGCATGACCGGCCGCAACGCGATCGACTTCCTGTTCGCCGATGATCTGGAAAACACCCGCAACGAAATGCGGCTGGCACGGCGCGGCAACCAGATGCGCAACTTCCAGTGCCGTTATGTGCACAAGGACGGCCACCCGGTACCGCTGGTCTGGACTGGCGTATGGTCGCAGCAGGAAGAACAGTATTTTTTCATCGGTCGCGACATGACCGAACACAACAAGCAGGAAGAGCGCCTGCGGCGCGCCCAGCGGCTGGATGCGGTCGGCCAGCTCACCGGCGGCATCGCGCATGATTTCAACAACCTGCTGGCGGTGATGATCGGCAATCTCGACATGATCGTCGCGGATACGGCGGTGAACAAGGAAATCAAGGATTATGCTGAGAATGCGCTGCATGCGGCGCTACGCGGCGCAGAGTTGACGCGCCAGTTGCTGGCCTTTGCCCGCCGGCAGTCGCTGAAGGCCGAGCGCTTCGACCTCAATACCCGCGTGGCCGGCACCATCGACCTGTTGCGCCGTACGCTGGGCGAGACGACCGAGATCAAGACGGTTTTCGCTGGCGATCTGGAAGATGCCTTCGCCGATCCGGCACAGTTCGACGCCGCACTGGTCAACCTTGCCATCAACGCGCGCGATGCCATGCCGGCCGGCGGTCGCCTGACCATCGAGACCGAGAATGTGATGCTCGATGAATATTACTGCCGTTCCAATGCCGAAGTGGTGCCCGGCCATTATGTGATGACCGCGGTCTCCGATACCGGCATGGGCATGACACCCGAGACGCTGTCGCGCGCTTTCGAACCCTTCTTCACCACCAAGCCGGTCGGCGCCGGAACCGGCCTGGGCCTAAGCATGGTCTATGGCTTTGCCCGGCAATCGCGCGGCCATATCAAGATCTACAGCGAGCAGGGTCACGGCACCACCGTGCGGCTCTATCTGCCGCGTGCCCCCGACAGCGCCGCCGAAGCGAGCCAGATTACCGCGGCTGCGCAGCCCGAACCGCGCGGCGGTGAGTGCATCCTGGTGGTCGAAGACAATCCCGATGTGCGCAAGGTGGTGGTGACGCAGCTGAAGCAGCTCGGCTACCAGACGCTGGAAGCCGACAACGGCCAGGTCGCGCTCAACATCCTGAAGCACGAAGCCACCGTCGACCTGGTATTCAGCGACATGGTGATGCCTGGCGGCATCAGCGGCGCCAAGCTGGTGGTGTTGGCACACGGCCAGCGACCCGGCATCAAGATCCTGCTGACCTCGGGCTTTGCCAAAGGCTCGGTACAGGGCAGCGAGGAGATCCCGCCTGGCGTGGAATTCCTCAGCAAACCCTACCGGCGCGCCGAACTGGCCGCAAAGCTGCGCACCGTGCTGGACGCCAAGCCCTAGGGCACCTGCAGGCCGGCGATTTTCAGCGCCGCCTTCTGGCGCTTTTCCAGCGCCGCCACATCGAAGCCTTCGATCAGGTCGTGGAACAGCCGGTGCCAGTTGATCTCGGCATTGAGATGCAGGAACACGCCGCCGAGTCCGATGGCGGCGCGGTCCATGAAGACGAATTCGCGTGGCGGCGTGACGCCGCCGAGATCGCGCAGCTGGCGATGCACCTTCTCGGCCACTTCGCGGCCATAGACGCCGGACGATTCCATTTCCTGGATTCGGCGCGGACGATCTTCCAGCAGCGGCGCATAGACGAACTCAGCCCAGAGATTGAGCGTGTCGATCACCTCGTTGCTGAGCCCCGTGAAGCCCCAGGTCTCATAGGCATGCACGGCCAGCGCGCGGTCGTTGGTGGAAATCGCGCGATAGAGGTCGATCACGCCGCCGACGAATATCGGGGGAAAAATGCGCACGCAGCCAAAATCGAGCAAATTGATACCGAAATCATCGCGTACCGTGTAATTGCCCAGATGCGGGTCGCCGTGGATCACACCGCAGCGGTAGAAGGGTACATACCAGGCGCGGAAGAGATTCAGCGCGATGGCATTGCGGGTTTCGATCGGTGCGTCCTTGAACTCAAGCAGCCGGCGCCCCTCCAGCCAGGTCATCGCCAGCAGGCGTTTGGTGGTGAGATCGGGAACAACCTCCGGCACATGCACGCCGGTCTCATCGCCCAGCATCGCGCCATAGAGCCGCATATGGCGGCTTTCGAGTTCGTAATCCAGTTCCTCGCGCAAACGCGCGGCGATCTCGTCGTGGATATGACGCGTGTCGATGGCGGCATCGTAGCGGCGATAGATGCCGAAGATCAGCTTGAGCTGCCGCAGGTCGGCCTCTACCGCCGAAGCCATGTCGGGATATTGCAGTTTTACGGCCAGCTGACGATCATCTTTTGCGGTCGCATGATGCACCTGACCCAGACTGGCTGCCGCGGCGGCGGTCAGGTCGAAACTTTTGAACTTCGCCTGCCATTGCGGCCCAAGCTCGGCCACCATGCGGCGCTTGACGAAAGCCTGGCCCATCGCCGGCGCATTGGCCTGCAACTGCGCCAGTTCCTGCACATACTCTTTCGGCAGCGCGTCCGGGATGGTGGACATGATCTGCGCCACCTTCATCAGCGGACCTTTCAGCCCGCCGAGCGCGGCACGCAGATCGGCCGCATGCTGGGCGCGATCCATCTTGACACCCAACACGCGCTCGGCGCCAAGTCTTGCCGCCAACCCACCAACCGAGGCGCCGACTTTGGCGTAGCGCCGGACGCGACCGAGCGGGCTGTCGCGCTCAGGCATCAGGATAGCTGTTCCAGCTCGTCGATGAAGCCTTCGATCACACCGAGCCCCTTGGACCAGAAGGCCGGATCGGAGGCATCGAGGCCGAACGGCTGCAGCAGCTCCTTGTGCCGCAGAGTGCCGCCGGCGCGCAGCATGGTGAAATACTTTTCCTGGAAGCCCTGTTCGGCATCCTGGTAGCGCGCATAGAGCGCATTCACCAGGCAATCTCCGAAAGCATAGGCATAGACGTAGAAGGGCGAATGCACGAAATGCGGGATGTAGCACCAGAACGGGCTGTAATCCTGATCCAGCTTCAGCGCCGGGCCGAGGCTTTCGCCCTGCACGCCCATCCAGATTTCGCCGATGCGGTCCGGCGTCAGTTCGCCCTCTCGGCGGGCAGCGTGAAGATTGCGCTCGAATTTGAAGAAGGCGGTCTGGCGTACCACGGTGTTGATCATGTCCTCCACCTTGGAGGCGAGCATGATCTTGCGGCGCTCCGGCCCCGCGGCATCGAGCAGCGCACGGAAGGTCAGCTGCTCGCCGAACACAGATGCGGTCTCGGCCAGCGTCAGCGGCGTATCCGACATGAGCGGGCCCTGTTCGGCGGCCAGCAGCTGGTGCACACCATGCCCCAGCTCATGCGCGAGCGTCATCACGTCACGGGTGCGGCCCTGATAGTTCAGCAGCAGATACGGATGCGCGCTCGGTACGGTGGGATGAGCGAAGGCACCCGAGGCCTTGCCAGGCCGCGCCGGCGCGTCGATCCAGGCATTGTCGAAGAACTTCTTGCCCAGGTCGGCGAGCTGCGGCGAGAAGCGGCCATAGGCCTTCAGCACGATGTCGCGCGCCTCATCCCAACCGATCATGCGGTCGCTGTCTTCCGGCAGCGGCGCATTGCGGTCCCACCAGTTGAGCTTCTTCACGCCCATCCACTTCGCCTTCAGCTTGTAATAGCGATGCGAGAGTTTTGGGTAGGCCGCCGTCACGGCGTCGGTCAGCGCATTGACCACTTCGGGTTCAACGCAGTTGGATAGGTGGCGATAGGCCTCCGGCGTCGGATATTTGCGCCAGCGGTCCTCCACTTCCTTGTCCTTGATCAGCGTGTTGGTGATCAGGGCAAACAGCCGGATATTCTGCTTGAATACCTTGGCCAGCGTCTTGGCTGCCAGCTTGCGCGTCTTGGCATCCTTGTCGGAAAGCTTATGCAGCACCTGTTCTGCGGTCCGCTGATCTTTGCCCCAGGTGAAGCGCAGACCGGCCATGGTCTCGTCGAACAGGCGGTTCCAGGCGGCGCGGCCGGCCACTGCCTTCTCATGGAGCAAGCGCTCGAGTTCATCGTCCAACTGGTGGTCGCGGAACAGCCGCAGGTCGCGCAGCCAGGGGCGATAATGCGCCAGCTTCGCTGACTCCATGTATTTCTTCTCAAGCGCAGTCTCTTCGATGCGGTTGATCTCCAGTGTGAAGAACAGCAGCTTCGTGCCGATGTCGTTCAGCTTCTCCTGCATGTCCTGGTAGAAGCCGGCAATCTTCGGATCGGCCATGTCGCCGGCATAGGCCAGCGAGGCATAGGAGTACATGCGGCCGATCAGGTCCTGCAGTTCCTCGTATTCGCCGATCATGCCGGCGAGTTGTTCACCGCTGGCACCGGCTACCTTGCCCTTCCACTGCTGTTCCAGTTTCGCGGCCCGCTCGGCCACGTTGCCGAGATCGCGCTTGAGTTCGGCAGATTCCAGACCCGGATAGAGATCGGTGAGATCCCAGACCGGCAGGGCGCCGAGATCGTTGGCAGGCGCGGCGCTGGCGGTGGAAACGGCGGGAGAAGCCATGGGAGATACCTCTTTTTATAATCGCTCAAGTATATGGGCAGAGCCGGCCGGTTTGACCAGACCGCCGAATGCGACAATCCGGTCAATCAAGCCGGGAAATTAGGCAGAAATACGCCCGACCTTACGGGGTCAGCAGAAAATGGGCATGCGCGGCAGCCACCGGCCTGGCCGGGTCGTCCTGCCAGGCCTCGGCGCGCACATTGGCGACGCGTCGGCCATGCTTGGTGATGATGGCGCGGGCAAAGGTTTCGACCGGCCGCGCCGAGCGCAGGTAGTCCACCTGCAGGTCGATGATCTTGGGAATACGGTCGGCATCGGCCGACCAGATCAGTTGCACGATGGCGGCCGATTCCAGCAGCGCGCCGACCACGCCGCCATGCAAGGCCGGNNAGGCCGAGAAAGCGGAAATACGGCACAGCGGCCAGGAAAGGCGAGAAATCGCGCTGCGCTCGCGCTTCGGCGATCAGCTTTTCGAAATCGACGCTCACGGCGCAGCCCCTGGCACTTTTGCACCTTTGGGCAGCGGCGGCTTGTCGGATGAGCCGATCATGAAGGTGCCGACGCAGTTGGCCACCAGATCGTCCGGCGTTTCCGGGTGATAGGCGCGGCCGCGCGCAAAGGCGATCGAACGCGTCAGCTTGTAGCATTCGGCCGTGGCGTAAAGTTCCTTCTGCGCCAGGGCGGGCTTGAGATAGTCGATGCGCAGATCGAGCGTGGCAATGGCTTGCAGCTTCTGCTGCGCGGCGAACAGCGCGGCAAACACCGCCATACCGGCGACGCTGTCGATCAGTGAGGTGACGGCGCCGCCATGCAGGATGCCGCTGACCGGATCGCCGACCAGATCGGCATTATAGGGCAGCGACAGGGTAACGTGGCTTGCCTTCACCTCGATCACCCGCACGCCCAGCGCTGCACAATGAGGAATCCCCTGCAGCACCATCGCTTCGACCACCTTGGGGTCGATAGCGTCGGAGCTGATCTGTGGCACTTCGCTCAAAGCTTATCCGACCAGGTTGTGGTAGCGGCGATACCAGTCGACGAAGCGCGGAATGCCGACATCGATCGGCGTGGTCGGCGCGAAGCCAGTATCGCGCTGGATTGCCGAGATATCGGCAAAGGAGGCCGGCACATCGCCTTCCTGCAGCGGCAGGAACTGCTTTTCGGCCTTGCGGCCCACTTCCTTCTCGATCAACTCAATCATACGCATCAGCGGCTCTGACCGGTTGTTGCCGATATTGTACAACCGATACGGCCGGCCCTGTTCATTCGGCGGCGGCGGATTATCGAGTGTCTTGATCACGCCATTCACGATGTCGTCGATGTAGGTGAAGTCACGCTTCATGTTCCCGTGATTGAACACCTGGATCGGGCGACCTTCGAAAATTGCCTTGGTGAAAATGAACATCGCCATGTCCGGCCGTCCCCAGGGACCATAGACCGTGAAGAAGCGCAGGCCGGTCTGCGGGAAGCCGAACAGATGCGAATAGGCATGGCTGATCAGCTCGTCGGCCTTCTTGGTGGCGGCATAGAGCGAGACCGGCGAATCGACGCGGTCTTCGACGGCAAACGGCAGCTTGGTGTTGCCGCCATAGACCGAAGACGATGAGGCATAGACGAAATGCCGGCAGTTTTTCAGGCCGCGGGCAAATTCCAGCATCACGGTATGGCCAAGTACGTTGGCGCGGATATAGGCGTAAGGGTTAATCAGCGAATAGCGCACGCCGGCCTGCGCCGCCAGATGGATCACGCGGTCGATATCGGCACCTTTGGCCGCATCCCGCACTGCATCAGGCTCAGCGATATCGACCTTGAAAAATTTGAACCCTTTTTGCCCCTGCAACTGGTCAAGTCGTGCGCGCTTGAGCGCCGGATCGTAATAATCATTCAGATTATCCAGACCGACGACCTCTTCGCCGCGCTGCAGCAGAACCTGCGCGACATGGAAGCCGATAAAACCGGCGGCGCCAGTGAGCAAAATGGCCATTTATTCGATCCGGGACGGGCTGTGCTGCGTTGACTGTATCGCGCTAACTACCACAATCACTTGAAAGAGCAACCGGCCCTGCCCCAAGCGGTTTTCCTCTCGACCGAGCGAAGCGACCGCCCTATAATTAGGTAAGCAATGCTGACCTAATTGGCGGCAGGCGCGCCGGATCGGCGCTTACGGTAGCGGGAGGAGCACCGGATGCTGGCGAATGTTACGCTGGACGACAAATACACCCTCGAGCGCGGCCGGGTTTTCCTGAC
>NZ_PEKV01000011.1:0-38251 GCF_002796975.1 Ferrovibrio sp.
GGCGCTGAAGAAATCCGAAGCCGCCTGCCGCCAGCTGGTCAGTCGTGCGCAGAAACATCTGAAAGACGCCCGGCCGCGTTTCGAGGCCGATCAGGCTGCGGCGCGCGATCTGGCGAAGAAATTCGCCGCTGCCACCAGGGCCGGCGATGCATCGCTGTTTGCCGGGTTGCTGGCCGAGGATGCGATGCTATGGAGCGATGGTGGCGGCAAGGCCTCGGCGGCGATCAACGTGATCCACGGGCCGGACAAGATCGCGCGCTTCTTCGTCGGCATCGCCGGCAAGATGCCGGCTGGCATCCGTCGCGTCGTCGCCGTCATCAACGGCCAGCCGGGCTGGATCCTGTTCGACGGCGACAGGCCTTATCTGGCACTGGCAATGGATATCGTGGGCGAGTCCCTGCGCAACGTGTTCATCGTGCGCAACCCGGACAAGCTGGCGCGGCTCAGTGTCTATGCGCCGCAGGCGAGGTAGCGATCATATTATACCGTCATCCTCGGGCCCAGAAAGCTTCGTCTTGGCCGAGGATCCCATTTTTCAATGTTTTAATGGGATGCGCGGATCAAGTCCGCGCATGACAAAAAGGGCTTAGACGTAGATGTCGACATGGCGGCCGAGTTTGCCGTGCACGGCACGCAGCACTTCGGCAAAGGTGCGGCGCTTCTTCGGCTGTTGCGCCGCGCGCTCCGCATCGCCCAGCCGCAAGGCGCGCTGCCACAGCCGCTCTTCCATATAGCGTTCGGTGGCCCGCGTCGTTCGTCTGTAGGCGGTGGCGGGGGTTACCCGGGTGATGGTCGTCATCATGGCAAGTCTCCTGTCTTCTACGGGAGCAGGCCGGAGCCATCCGGCAACTGCGGCCCTCTTCAGGGTCGTGCCAGTAAAAAGTAGTGGGGAATCACGCAATTGGGTTGCGACCAGACTGTGGCCATACGTGACAAGATCGCGACAGGACAACAAAAAGGCGGACTGAAAAGCCCGCCTTTCCGGTAAATATCGCCGCAGCGAAGCTGTGCCGTAAGACTCAGCCCTTCTGGCGGTTCAGCAGGCGCAGGCGCAGTGCGTTCAGCTTGATGAAGCCGGCTGCATCCTTCTGGTCGTAGACCGAATCCTTCTCGAAGGTGACATGCGCCAGCGAGTACAGCGACTTGGGCGACTTGCGGCCGACGACGTTGACCGAGCCCTTGTAGAGCTTCAGCCGCACGGTGCCTTCGACGTTTTCCTGGCTCTTGTCGATCAGGGCCTGCAGCATTTCGCGCTCGGGCGAGAACCAGAAGCCGTTGTAAACCAGTTCGGCATAGCGCGGCATGATCTCGTCCTTCAGATGCGCCGCGCCGCGATCAAGCGTCACCTGCTCGATGCCGCGATGCGCCATATGCAGGATGGTGCCGCCCGGCGTTTCGTAGATGCCGCGGCTCTTCATGCCGACGAAGCGGTTTTCCAGCAGGTCGAGACGCCCGATGCCATGCTTGCCGCCGAGTTCATTCAGCTTGGTGAGCAAAGCGGCCGGCGACAGCTTGGTGCCGTTGACGGCAACCGCATCGCCCCTGGCGAATTCGATCTCGACATATTCCGGCTTGTCCGGCGCCTTCTCGGGGTCGACGGTGCGCGAATAGACGAAGTCGGGCGCTTCCACCCAGGGATCTTCCAGCACTTTGCCTTCGGCTGAAATGTGCAGCAGGTTGGCGTCCACCGAGAATGGCGCTTCGCCGCGCTTGTCCTTGGCGATCGGAATCTGGTGCTTCTCGGCGAAGTCGATCAGGGCGGTGCGCGAATTCAGATCCCATTCGCGCCACGGCGCGATCACCTTGATATCGGGCTTCAGCGCGTAGTAGCCCAGTTCGAAGCGCACCTGGTCGTTGCCCTTGCCGGTGGCGCCATGGCAGACCGCGTCGGCGCCGACTTCGTTGGCGATCTCGATCTGGCGCTTGGCGATCAGCGGGCGCGCAATGGACGTGCCGAGCAGGTAGAGGCCTTCATACATCGCATTGGCGCGGAACATCGGGAAGACGAAGTCGCGGATGAATTCCTCGCGCAGATCGTCGATGAAGATCTGCTTGACGCCGAACATCTCGGCCTTCTTGCGCGCCGGCTCCAGTTCCTCGCCCTGGCCCAGGTCGGCGGTAAAGGTCACCACCTCGCAGGCATAGGTTTCCTGCAGCCATTTCAGGATCACCGAAGTGTCGAGGCCGCCGGAATAGGCCAGAACCACTTTCTTGACGCTGCCATGCTTGCTGCCGCTCATCGGGCGCACTCCTTAAATGCTCGGAAAATCGGGCCGGAGTATAGGCAGGCGTCGGGGCCGCGCAAGGTGCAAGACCGCCCCAGCAGGGGCTTTCGTGGGACTGAAAAGGGCTGAAAGACTGGATTTCTGGGGGTGATCTGAAAGGATGCCCCCAACGGCGATGTGAGCTACCGGGGGAAGAATGAAAATCCGTAATCTGGCGATTGGTTCGCTGCTGGTCTTTGGCCTGTCGGCCTGTTCCGCGGCATTAGTGCCGTCGTCTTCCAATCCCAAGATCAAACTCAGACAGGCCGATGAATTGCTCTATCAAAGCAATCGCCCGGGACCGGCTGAACGCCTAATTACCGAAGCCTATGAGATCTATCAGCAGCGCGGCGATGAAGAGGGAATGGGAGATGCCTATCAACTCTACGGGTTTTTCTTTCTCTCGCAGGCTGTCATCAACTCGTCGGCAGTCTACACCCGCGCCGGGTTTGCCGATGGTTCATCATATGAAAACCGTTTCCATTCTTCTGCGGCCTATTTCGAGCGCGCAGCGGCTTTATTCCTGAAAAGCGGAAAGTTCGACTCCGCCACAAGCGCGCAATTCAATGGTGCCCGTTCGCATGCCTGGGCTGGCGAACGCGACAAAGCCTGCTCAGCGTTTGACAGAAGTCTGGAATCGTACCGCAAGAATATTGCGGCCAATCCGGGCGTGAAGGTTAGCTTGCCGGCTGGCTATTCCAATTATGAAGTTCTGGTGCGCGACGAGAAGACGAGAGTTGGTTGCGCCTAGCCTGCCCCAATTTCGGCTAAATCGGTCCCCAGATAGGGACTAGAAGTCCGAGACGATACCCTTGCGTTCCCAGTCGCCGTAGCGGGTCGGCTCGGGCCCTTTGGGGCCGTCCTCTTCGCCGGGTGCCTGGGTCAGCTTGATTGCCGGCTGGGCCGGCGCCAGCGGCTTGCCGGTCTTGGGGTCAATCGGCCGGGTGTCATTGGCATAGCCGTCCGGATTAAGGGCGGCATCGGAAATGGGTTTCGGATCGTCGGCCATGGGAAGCGGGACCATCTTGCGGAGGGGTTCAGCGTCCTTACATATAGCGGTGCGACCCGGCCGGAAAGCTTTGGCAGGCATGGGCGGGCGCAGAAAAGGGTTGCGAGATGAACTACTTCAAGACGGGTCTGCTGCTGGCTGCCATGACGGCGCTGTTCGGTGCCGTCGGTTTCCTGATCGGCGGCGAGAGCGGCATGCTGATCGCGCTGGCGCTGGCCGCGGCGATGAACCTGTTCGCCTACTGGAACAGCGACAGGATGGTGCTCTCCATGTATGGCGCGCGCGAGGTCGATGCGCAGACCGCACCGGAATTCTACGGCCTGGTGCAGCAGCTGGCGCAGCGCGCCGGCCTGCCAATGCCGCGCGTCTACGTGATCGACAACGACCAGCCCAATGCCTTCGCCACCGGCCGCAATCCGGAAAATGCCGCCGTGGCGGCCACCACCGGGCTGCTGCATTCGCTCAGCCGCGAGGAAATCGCCGGCGTGATGGCGCATGAACTGGGCCATGTGAAAAACCGCGACACTCTGATCATGACACTCACCGCCACGCTGGCGGGTGCTATCGGCATGCTGGCGAATTTCGCCATGTTCTTCGGCGGGCGCAGCTCCGACGGAAACCGCGGCGGCCTTGGCATCATCGGCAGCCTCGCCGTGATGATCCTCGCGCCCGTCGCCGCCATGCTGGTGCAGATGGCGATCAGCCGCAGCCGCGAATATGCCGCCGACAAAGCCGGCGCCGAGATCAGCGGCAATCCGCAGGCACTGGCCTCGGCGCTGCAGCGGATCAGCGGCACGGTCGAGCGGGTGCCCAATCCGCAGGCCGAGGGCAATCCGGCCACCGCGCATATGTTTATCATCAATCCGCTGAACGGCAGCGGCGTGGACAGCCTGTTCTCGACGCATCCCAGCACCGAGAACCGCGTTGCCGCGCTGATGCAGATGAGCAGTCAGATGACCGGCGGCATGCCGCGCCGGCAGGCGGCCTATGCCGCGGCGGCTTCGCCGATGCCCGTGCGTCCGGCGGGTACGTCGTCGGGCACGGGTTCAGTTCCTTCGTCGGGCCGCGCTCGCCGTTTCAGCCCGTGGGGCAAGCGATAAAATCCTAGATCGTCATCCCCGCGAAAGCGGGGATCCAGACTGTAGAAAGACTGGGTTCCCGCTTTCGCGGGAACGACGATAAGGTTTTCAGGTTGCTGCGATGAGTTTGGCCGGTTCGCCCGGCGCGCTGGCCTCCAGCTTGCGTTTGTGCGTGTGGAAAGCCTGCAGCGCAGGCTTATGCCCGATACTCAGGATCGCCGTCTGGGGTAAGGCTTCGCGCAGCGCGGCCAGCGCTTTCTGCTCGCTGGCCTCGTCCAGCGACGCCGTCGCCTCATCGAGATAGAGCCAGCGCGGCTTCATCAGCAACGCGCGGGCGAGCTGCACGCGCTGCTGTTCGCCGCCGCTCAGACGCTGATCCCAGGCGGCATCCTCATCCAGCTGCGACTCCAGTTTGCCCAGGTCGAGTGCCGCCAGCGCCGCACGGTAGTCGTCCTCGCTGAAGGCCGCCGGATCGCGCGGATAGGACAGTGCCGCGCGCAGACTGCCATGCGGCAGATAGGGTTTCTGCGGCAGGAACAGGCTCTGGTCGTCGCCCGGGCGCTGCAGCCGGCCTTTGCCGAACGGCCACAGCCCGGCGATGGCGCGCAGCAATGTGGTCTTGCCCTTGCCCGAGCCGCCCTGCACCAGCAGGCTGTCGCCGGCCGCCAGCTGCAGGCCATCTGCTTGCATCAGCGGCTTGCCGTCGGGCAGGTCGAGCTGCAGCGTCGCGACATTCAGCGCCGCGCCATCCGTTGCCACTGCCACCTGCGACTGCGCGGCCACCTGCTGCGCCCGTTCCAGGCCGTTGCGGAAAGTGGTGAGGCGGTCGATCACCGCGCGCCATTCGGCGATCTCGGAATAGGCGTTGATGATGTAGCTGAGCGCCTGCTGCACTTCGCCGAAGGCCGAGACGATCTGCATCAACCCGCCGAGCTGGATCGCGCCGCCGAAATAGCGCGGTGCGCCGACCACGAAGGGAAAGATCAGCGCCAGCTGGCCATAACCGCTGGTGAACCAGGTCAGCTGCTTGGTCTTGCGCATCAGGTCGTAAAAATTGGTGAAGACATGGGCGAAGCGCGCACCCAGCCCCGCGCGTTCCACCGCCTCGCCATGCTGGAAGGCGATGCCCTCGGCATGTTCGCGCACACGGACCAGATGAAAGCGGAAGTCGGCTTCCAGTTTCTGCTTGTCGAAATTGATCTTCACCAGCGGGCGGCCGATCAGATGGGTCAGCCAGGTGCCGGCGGCGGCATAGAAGAAGGCGGCCCAGACCATGTAACCCGGAATGCTGATCGCATGGCCGGCCAGCGTGAAATCGAGCGGACCGGAGATGGTCCACAGGATGCTGAGGAAGGAGACCAGCGTGACGACGGCATTGAGCAGGCCGAGTGTGAGTGTCAGCGAGTAGGCCGGGAACAGCCGCAGGTCTTCCGAGATGCGCTGGTCGGGATTGTCGGTGCCGAGCCCCAGCATCTGCATGTGGTAGTAGTTCTTGTCGCCGAGCCAGTCGTTCAGCCAATGCTCGGTAAGCCAGCGGCGCCAGCGGATCTGCAGCATCTGCTGCAGGTAGAGTTTATAGACCGCGACGACGATGAAGGCGAAAGCGACGACCGTGAAATACAGCAGCTGGGTCTTGAAGGTCTCGTAATCCTTGTCCTGCAGTGCCGTGTAGAAGGTGTTGTACCAGAAATTGAACCACACGCTGAGGGCAACACCGGCGAGGTTCAGGATCACGATCACGATCAGCAGGCCCCAGGCACTGCGGCGTTCCTTCGGATCTGAGAAATAGGGTTTGGCCAGCGTCCAGAGGGCGCGGAAGAAATTCGGCGTGGCAAAAGTCTGTGGCATGGGAATTCCCGGGCAGGGCAGCGCATCGAAATGCAATGCGCAAACCCTAGCCCGGGAAATGTGGCGAAGTCTCGGCCAGTCGGCTGAAAAAATGGCAGATGAAAAATACTTAATCCGGCCGCCGCCTGCCGTTACCAGCGATATTCGATCCCGGCATAGACGGCGCGGCCGTCGCCCGGATTGAACAGGGCCGAGGCCGCCGTGGCGCTGGCGGCGACGCCGGTATTGGAAATATAGGTCCTGTCGAGCAGGTTGCGGCCATCGATGAAGGCTTTCAGCCCGCCGCCGAAGTCGTAGCCGGCCTTGGCACCGAGCAACGCGTAAGATGGCGTTTTCAGCGAATTGGCGTTGTCGACATAATAGCCCTGCGGCACCCATTCGACATTCGGACCAGCATACCAGCCGCTGGCATGGCTGTAGCGCAATTCGGCCCGCAATAGGTGCCGCGGCGCGCCGGGAATGTCGTTGTCGCGATAGACCGCGTCATTGTCGAAGCGGAAGTCGCTGAAGGTATAGGCCAGCCGCAGCGCCGTCTTGTCGCCCAGGCTCAGGCTGTCGCGGAGCGCCGTCCAGGCGCCGCCGAGTTCGAGACCCTGATGCACGGTCCTGTCGGCATTGAACACACTGGTCGTGCTGTTGACGGTCTGGAACTGCAGTTCGTTCTGTATCCAGGCGTAGTAGACCGCTGCATCCCAGGCGAGATCGCCGCGGCTGCCGCGGGCACCCACTTCCAGGGTTTTTGACTCCTGGCTCCTGAGATTGTTCTGTACCGTCATGGTGCCGAGTTCCGAGAACGGCGGCGGTTCGCTCGACCAGCTCAGATTGGCAAAGGCCTGCTGCTGCAGCGCATAGTCCCAGCGCGCGCCGAGTTTGGGGTTGACGCTGTCGTAGTTGCGCTCGAACGACTGGTTGCCGTTGCTTAAGAATTTGTCTTCGTAGTCGCGCGTCGCCAGCGTGCCCTGCAGGCCGGCGATCAGCGCCACCTCCGGCACGACATAGAAGGCATTCTCGCCATATAGCTCGGTGGTGACCGAGGTCTGGTCCGAGTTGGCCGACAGCGCGCCGCGGTCGCCGCCGGCATTGGCAAAGACCTTCGCGTGATTGACGCCGGCAAAATAGTTGGCGCCGAGCGTGACCTCGTTGCGATGGCCGGCCAGTTCGAGATCGCCGGTCCAGCGCAGGAAGCCGCCGCCATTGGTCTCGTCATTGTCGACCAGGATGGCGCTGCTCAGCGGGTGGAACAGCTGCTTGTTCGCCAGGAACACGCCCATCGTCGCCTCGCCGCTGTCGGTCAGGACGGTGGTCTTGTTGGCGCCGCGCAAGGCTTCGATGTCGCGCTTGGTGTTGCCGGTGAAGCTGGTGGCTGCGGTCTGGCGCGGATTGCTCAGCGCCTGCGCCCTAGTGAGGCTGCTCGGGATCTTCTGGTTGATGTCGGCGGCCGAGAGGAAGAAGCGGGTTTCCGCGCCATCGCCGAAGCGATAGCCGACATTGCCGTTCAGACGTTTGTAATCCTGGCCGGTATGGTCGCGAAAGCCACTGCTGTGGCTGTAGGTCGGGGTGACGTAATAGTCGAAATTGCCGGTGGCCGCGCCAGCCGCGAACTGCGTGCGCAGACTGTCGAAACTGCCGAATTCCTGGCGCAGCAGGAAGCCCGGATCGCTGCGGCCGGTCGGGCTGACAAAATTCACCGCGCCGCCGAGCAGCGAAGCGCCGTATTGCAGCGCATTCGCACCCTTGTAGATTTCGGTGTAGTCGACCGTCAGCGGATCGATCTCCATCGTGTCGCCGGCGCCATCGGCATCGGTGATCGGGATGCCGTCGCGCAGGATGCGGGTGCCGCGCAGGTGGAAGGTGCGCGACAGGCCGGAGCCGCGGATCGACAGCCGCGAATCCTCCTGGCCGTATTTCGATTGCGCGAACACGCCCGGCACGTAGTCGAGAATATCCTTCACCGCATTGGCGCGGCCGTCGCGTACCTCCCCGGCCGGCACGACATCGACGCCGCCGGCGGTTTTCTCGATGCGCAGCCTGGCCTCTTCGGCGGAAGGCACGGTGATCGATTCATCGGCCGCTGTGGCGGTGACGGTGATGGGTTGTGTAACGACCTGCGCGTGAGCGGAGGTCACGACCAGGCCCACGGCCAAAAGGCCGGGCAGGGTGATGCGCGACATGATGTGTTCCATGCGAAATGGTCCGGCCGAGGCCGCGGAGCGGCGCAGCGGAGACTGCGCGCGGACTCCGGGCGTCGAGGCCGAAGAGTTGCCGAAGAAAAGGGTTAGTGCTTGTGTTCGTGGCCGCCAGCGGGGGCAGGCGCGCCGGCCTTCTGCACCGGTACGATCACCGTCACGCTGCCGGCCTTCTCAAAGGTCAGCGTCAGCGGGAAGCTGTCGCCTTCCTTCAGAGCCTGCTTCAGCCCGATCAGCATGATATGATAGCCGCCGGGTTCCAGCGCGGTCTGGCCATTGGCCGGCACGGGAACATTCTCGACCCCGCGCATGCGCATGGCATCGCCGTCCTTGATATGCGTGTGAAGTTCCACGCTTCCGGCCACCGGCGAGGTTGCCTTCACCAGCCTGTCGGCCGTGCCGCCGCTGTTTTTCAGCACGAGGAACACACCGCCGACTTTCGCCGGGGTGGCGCGCGCAAACGGCTGCTCGACCGTGATATCGCCGGCCTTGGCCGGCATCGGCATGCTGCCATGCTGGTGCTGGCTGTGGTTCATCTGCGCCATCTGCATGCCGCCGTGAGTGTCGGCAATGCGGATCAGTGCGGCGGGGCGTTCGACGCGCTGGCCGGCCACCGGGATCTGGTCCCAGCGTACTTCGCCGCCGGCGCAGGTCTGCACGACCGGCAGCCAGAACTGTTTGCCGGGTTCGTTGGGCAGTTTCAGCACCAGGCCGAATTCATCGAACTGTTCATTCGGCAGGCTGCCGCCGCTCCAGCTGATCGCGCTGACCACCGTATCGGCCATGCGGCCATGGCCTGCATCGACCGGCTTTTCCAGCTTCGCGGTCTCGACCTTGACCTCCCAGCCCGGCTTGGGCTGCGCGCTGGCATTGGCGATGTCTGCGGGGATGGTGACGCGGATCGCGGTGGTCGGCTTGCCGGCGCCGCAGCCATGACCGATGCGCAAGGCGGTGCGGAAATAGCTGCCGGGCTTCGCCTCGGCGGGATCGGCGACGATATGGGCAAAGGATGCGGTGGCGGAAACCAGCGTGACCAGCGCAGCCGCGCCGGCAATCTTGAACATCGACATGGGAAACTCCCGAAAACCTGAAACGGAAAGGTGGCGTGGTTCAGGACAGGGAGGGGATGGGGGGCGCGCGGGCCTGCTGCGGCGGATGCTGCGCCTGGGCCAGCGTGCTGCGGCCGGCGGCGCCATAGAGAACCGTGACGGCCAGCACCGGCGCGGCCGGTTCGGCAGCGGGAGACGGCAGGATGGCCGGCTGCAACCCGGCGAAGGACAGGCAGACCGGGCAATGCTTGGCGATCTTTGCGCTCCGGGCCGGGTCGGGATCGACCGGCGCGCCGTCTTTCAGGGCGATGGTGCGGAAACCCAGCGCCGAGCAGAGGACCACCTGTTCGATACCGTTGGCGGCCTGCACCTGGCGGGCGACCTGCTGGGTCAGCGGCAGCAGTCCGTGGAAGGTCAGCGCAAACAGCCCCAGCAGCGCGGCAAGGCGCGACAGGCCGGAGACGGTTTGGCGACGGAAAAACATATCTGTACGCATATCTTTGGCAGACGGTTTCGGCAAGGCGGCCATTTGACGCAGAAGCCCGCGGCTTTTAAGGTCTTGCGATCGTTCGGCGGCCGAGTCCCCACCCTATGGTGTCCTGGCCGGCCGTTCCATATTGCCCAAGTCCGCTGCGGACTTACGCCACTCTTCCACGGAGGTTTCCCATGCTGCGTCTGGTCGTCGGCCTTACAGCCTTCCTTGTGGCGGCTCCGGCATTCGCCCATCACGCCATGGGCGGCGAGACGCCCAACTCCCTGTCGACCGGCCTGATCTCGGGCCTGGCGCATCCGGTGCTTGGCCTCGACCATCTGGCCTTCATCCTGGCTGCTGGCCTGCTGGCCGCGCCGCGCGGCCGCGGCCTTGTTCTGCCGCTCGCCTTCGTTGTCGCCTCTGCGGTCGGCTCGCTGCTACATCTGGCCGGGATCGGCCTGCCGGCCGGCGAGATCGTGGTGGCCGGCTCGGTGCTGCTGCTCGGCATGCTGCTGGTGCTGCAGAGCCGGATCGACGACGGCCTGTTCGCCGCCATTCTGGCCCTGGCCGGCCTGTTCCATGGCTATGCCTTCGCCGAAAGCATCTTCGGTGCCGAACAGACGCCGCTGGTGTCGTATCTCGCCGGCCTGGCCGTCATGGAATATGCCATCGCCGCCGGCACCGTGCTGGTCTGGCGCTTCCTGTCGCGCCAGCATGCCGCGCAGCTGCCGATGCTGAACCGCCTCGCCGGCGCCGGCGCGGTGGCCATCGGCACCTTCTTCCTCGTCTTCAACATCACCGGCTGAACTCCTCAGCTGTTTGGCCGGCTGATCCAGTCTCCATTTTGTTACAGGGCGGGTGGCTGCAGAGCGCGGCGCCCGCCCTTGACTTATCTGCGGCGCGTTGGTATTTCGCTTGAACAGCGGCCCAACTTCTTCCGGGCCGGGGCCGTTCAGGCACACCTTCCGCACTTTTTAAATTTCAGTTCATCATGCGGAACCTGCGCGGGCGGCTCTCACCACCTCCCTCCATGGCTGCCGTTCCGTCCTTCTGCGGAGCCGGCGCCCAAATCTCCCAATCACATCCGCTCCAGCCTGAGTCGACGAGTCCATGAATCTTCAGGAACTGAAAACCAAATCCCCCACCGACCTGCTGGCCTTCGCCGAAGAGCTGCAGATCGAGAACGCCTCCACCCTGCGCAAGCAGGACATGATGTTCGCGATCCTCAAGCAGCTCGCCGACCGCGAAGTCGAAATCACCGGCGAAGGCGTGCTGGAAGTGCTGCAGGACGGCTTCGGCTTCCTGCGCTCCGCCCAGGCCAACTATCTGCCGGGCCCCGATGACATCTATGTCAGCCCCAACCAGATCCGCCGCTTCGGTCTGCGCACCGGCGACACCATCGAGGGTACGATCCGCGCGCCGAAAGACGGCGAGCGCTATTTCGCGCTACTCAAGGTCAACACGATCAACTACGAAGATCCCGAGCAGACGCGCCACAAGGTGCATTTCGACAACCTGACGCCGCTCTATCCGGACGAACGCCTGCGCATGGAACTGCCGCAGCAGGCTGTCGAGGAAGAGGCGCCGGCCGCGGCTGCCGCCCCCGCCGTGAAGGGTTCGACGCTGAAGAGCCGCAGCGGCAGCAGCAAGACCGAAAAGATCATCTCGCAGCCGAAGAAGGATGTTTCGGCTCGCGTCATCGACCTGATCTCGCCGCAGGGCAAGGGCCAGCGTTCGCTGATCGTCGCGCCGCCGCGCACGGGTAAGACCGTGCTGCTGCAGAATATCGCGCATGCCATCAGCCACAATCACCCGGAAGTCTATCTGATCGTCCTGTTGATCGACGAACGTCCGGAAGAAGTGACCGACATGCAGCGCACGGTGAAGGGCGAGGTGATTTCCTCCACCTTCGACGAGCCGGCCAGCCGCCACGTGCAGGTCACCGAGATGGTGCTGGAAAAGGCCAAGCGCCTGGTCGAGCACAAGCGCGACGTCGTCATCCTGCTCGATTCGATCACGCGTCTGGCACGCGCCTACAACACCGTGGTGCCGTCGTCGGGCAAGGTGCTGACCGGCGGCGTGGACGCCAACGCGCTGCAGCGCCCGAAGCGCTTCTTCGGCGCCGCCCGCAATATCGAAGAGGGTGGCTCGCTCACCATCATCGCCACCGCGCTGATCGAAACCGGGTCGCGCATGGACGAAGTGATCTTCGAAGAATTCAAGGGCACCGGTAACTCGGAAATCATTCTCGACCGCAAGCTGTCGGACAAGCGCACCTTCCCGGCCATCGACATCACCAAGTCGGGCACCCGCAAGGAAGAACTGCTGGTCGACAAGGGCGTGCTGGCCAAGATGTGGGTGCTGCGCCGCATCCTCATGCCGATGGGCGGCCAGGATGCGATGGAATTCCTGCTCGACAAGATCAAGCACAGCAAGACCAACGCCGATTTCTTCGACTCGATGAATACCTGATCGGCAGAGCCGGATCGGTGACGAAACACGGGCGGGGCCACAAACCCCGCCCGTTCTTTTTGCGGCATCCGGACCTTTTTGCGGGTTTGCTCAGTTTGTCTGGGAAGGACACCCTGACAGGAGCAAACACCATGCCTCGCATATTGCTGACCACCACTCTCGCTGTTTGCATATTCGCCGCACCGGCTGTGCTGGCGGCCGAGAAAAGCATTCCGATCAACGCCGTGTCGGCGAACGGCACCGGCATCGCGCTGGGCACCATTGTTGCAAAGGACACGCTGCAGGGCCTGCTGCTGACGCCCGACCTGAAACAGGTCGGCCAGCCAACGGGTCCGCGCGGTTTCCACCTGCATGAAAAGCCCGATTGCAGCACCGGGCCCGGCGCTGACGGCCGCCCGGCCGCCGCCATGGCCGCGGGCGGGCATTACGATCCGATGAAAACCGGCAAGCATCACGGCCCGCATGCCAGGGACGGCCATAAGGGCGATCTGCCGCCGCTGGTGGTGAATGCCGATGGCACGGCGACGCTGCCGGTGATCGCGCCGCATCTTAAAGTACGCGACCTCGCCGGCAAGGCGCTGATGATCCATGCCGGCGGCGACAATTACAGCGACACGCCGGCGCCGCTGGGCGGTGGCGGCGGACGCATCGCCTGCGGCGTGATCAAGTAAGGAACGCCCTCACCCTCCCGCTTCGCGGGCCCCTCCCTCTCCCACTGCGTGGGAGAGGGGAAAGCGGTGCAGTCCTTCCTCTCCCGCTTGCGGGAGAGGGCCGGGGTGAGGGTATGCTGGGGATCATGGCGCATACCCCGACCACCGACTGGCTCGATTTCGCCCGCGATGCGCGCAGCGGCACCGAAGCCGTGCGCGCCCGGTTCCATGCCCATGCCTACGATCCGCATTTCCACGACCAGGTACTGGTCGGCGTCACCGAACAGGGCGTGCAGCAGTTCCGCTGTCGGCGCGAAATTCATCGCAGCACGCCCGGCCGCATGATTTTCATGGAGCCGGGCGAAACGCATGACGGCGAAGCCACCGCCGCCGACGGTTTTACTTACGCGATGCTGTATTTCGATCCGGCCTGGCTGCAGCAGAGTGCGTCGCTGTATGCGGAACGTCAGACCGGCGAGACGGTGTTCCATTTCCCGCGCACGCTGGACGACGATGCGCCGCTGGCGCAGGCCGTGCGCATGGCACGCCGCCAGATCGCTTCGCCTGAGAGTCGCATGGCCCGCGATGCCGCGCTCGATCATGTCGTTGCCCTGCTGGCGCAGCGTTTCGCCGGCGCGCCGATGGAAAAGGGCATAAGGGCGCCGCGTGCGGCAAAGCTGGCGCGCGAGGCGATGGATGCAGGTTTCGACGGCGATCTCGGGCTGGACGACCTGGCGGCTGCCGCCGGCACCGACCGCTTCCGCCTGACGCGCGCATTTTCCACTGCCTACGACCTCAGCCCGCATGCCTATCTGGTGCAGCGCCGGCTCAATCGTGCGCGCCTGCTGCTCAGCCGTGGCGAAACCCCGGCGGCCGTGGCGGCCGCCACCGGCTTTGCCGACCAGAGCCATATGGGCCGCTGGTTTCGCCGTGCCTTCGGCATGACGCCAGCAGCCTACCGGCGGCTCTGCACAAATCTTCCAGACCCGCGGGCAGCCTGACGGCATCCTCGGCTCTCATTCGAGCCAAGAGGGACTTTCGTGTTCACCACCAAGATCGCCATCGTCGTGCGCGAGGATCTCGCGCAGTGGCAGAAGCTCAACGTCACGGCGTTTCTCGCGAGCGGCATTGCCGCATCCGTACCGGATTCTATTGGCGAGCCTTACGTCGACGCTGTAGGCAGGCGTTACGCCGCCATGTGCGGTCAGCCGATTCTGATCTTCGCAGCAACGCTGGCGGAGTTACAGAAAGCGCATGGCCGCGCTGCCGAACAGGCTCTCGTCATCGTGCCTTACGTGGAGGCGATGTTTGCCACCGGGCATGACGCCGCCAACCGCGCGGTGTTTGCCGAAGGCGACGTGACGGCGCAGACCTGGGTCGGGCTTGCCCTGCATGGCGAGCGCAAGGCGGTCGACAAGGCGCTGAAGGGCCTGAAGCTGCATCCCTGATAAAAAATCGGCCGGGACCGCAGAATGGACTTGTAACTGCAAATCATTTGCATATACTCATCTTCATCGCGCTCCCGCGCGGTTCTTAGGTCGGCCTCGTCACTCTGCTGGTCGTGACGAGGTTCGTGGTCGGTCCGTCAGAACGGGGCATTGGCGGGCCGACCCGACCGAACGTCTCCACATTCCAATAGAATCAGTGGCTTGCCCACAAGCTATGCAATATTTGCGCGTGAGTTCAGTTTTATTTGCATAACTGACTGTGGAATTAAATTGACTTTCGTATCTGTGTGTGAAATATAGGGATCATCCAGTCTCGCTTTACGGCAGAGATCGGATCGCGGGATTTGAAGGGCAGCTTGCACCGCGCACCAATGCTAAAGCGCCACGGCGTGGACAGTTCTGTCTGCGGTCGTGGGCCCGGAGATATCGGAGACGACCCATGACCGCCACGCGCAAAACCCGACTCTGTTGTTGTCGCTGACCGCAGCTTTCTGCCGTCACCCTGTTCGCGACAAGACCGCCGGCATCTGACCGGTCAACGGAGTATTCCCATGAGTGAAGCCTATCTGATCGAGGCGGCCGGCGAGGCCGCCGGTGTGGTTGTCCGCGAACGCGGCGGCTATCGCTTCTTCGCTTCGGCGCCCCAGTTCAATGTCATCGAACAGCAGCTGTTCCGCCGCACCGCAGATGCTGCGCGCGCCGCGCGTGCTTTGGCTGCCAACGATAACCAGTTTTCACGAGCCCAGTTCAGCAGAATAGGGAGGTAGTGTCATGGCCAACACCCAGATTCTCATCGACGCCCCCGTGCAGGTGACGCATCACGAGCGTGGCCGGCGCGCATCGCTCGCCGACCGTCTGCAGGCCGCTTTCGGTGCTTTCGTCGCGCCGGAGAAGTTCGCCGACGCCAAACCCGCCAGCAACGACAACAGCCATTCCTGGCCGAGCGAGTCCACCTCGTTCGCTGACCCTTTGGCTTTGCCACCCGACTGGCATGGCGGCAATGACTTGCTGTCGCTCAGTTTCCTTCCCTTCGACCGCTAAGAGTCCATGATCGAACTGCACTCCATCACCAAGCGCTTCGACACGCCGTCCGGCGGTGTCGAAGCCTTGCGCAATGTCAGCCTCCAGATCCGCCAGGGTGAAATCTTCGGCGTGATCGGCCGCTCCGGAGCCGGCAAGTCGACGCTGATCCGCGTCATCAATCTGCTGGAACGTCCCGATGACGGCGGTAAGGTCATCGTCGCCGGCCGCGACCTGACCGCGCTGCCGTATTCTGAGCTGCGCGTCGCCCGGCGCGACATCGGCATGATCTTCCAGCATTTCAACCTGCTGTCGGCGCGCAGCGTGTTCGACAATGTGGCGCTGCCGCTGGAACTGCGCGGCGAGTCGAAGGCCGCCATCAAGGCCAAGGTCGAGCCGCTGCTGGAACTGGTCGGGCTGGCGGACAAGGCCGGGCAGTATCCGGCACAGCTGTCGGGCGGCCAGAAGCAGCGCGTCGGCATTGCCCGTGCGCTTGCGACTGACCCCAAGGTGCTGCTCTGCGATGAGGCCACCTCGGCGCTCGATCCGGAAACCACCGAACAGATCCTCAAGCTGATCAAGGATATCCGCGACCGCCTGAATCTGACCGTCGTACTGATCACCCATGAGATGGCGGTGGTGAAGGAGATCGCCGACCGCGTTGCCGTGATGGAGCAGGGCCGCATCATCGAGCAGGGCGAGACCTTCGAGGTTTTCACCCGGCCGCAGCATGCCACCACGCGCAGCTTTGTGGCTGATCTGATCGGCTTCGACCTGCCGCCGGCGTTGCAGAAGCGCCTGGCAGTTCAGCCTGCTGCGAACGCCCGGCTCTGGCGCATCCTGTTCACCGGGCCGCATGCCGACGAGCCGGTGATCGCCGAACTGTCGCGCAATCTCGGCCTCGATCTGAACATCCTGCATGGCCGGATCGACGAGATTCAGGGCCGCCCCTTCGGCGTCATGGTGGTGCAGGCCCGCGGCGACGAAGCCAAACTGATCGCCGCCAAATCCTGGCTCGCCGGCAAACAGCTCACTGTTGAGGAACTTGAAGATGTCATCGCAATTGATCGCGCTGCTGTTTGACGGCCTGATTGAAACCCTGGTGATGGTCGGTGTCTCCGGCGGCATCGGCGCGCTGTTCGGCATTCCACTCGGCGTCATCCTGATCCTGACCGACCGCGGCGGGATTTTGCAGAGCCTGACGGTGAACCGCGTGCTGGGTCTTGCCATCAACGCGGCACGCTCGACGCCGTTCATCATCCTGATGGTCGCGATCATTCCCTTCACGCGCCTGGTCGCCGGCACCTCGATCGGCACGGCGGCGGCCATTGTGCCGCTGACCATTGCCGCGATCCCCTTCATCGCCCGGCTGGTCGAAACCGCTCTGCGCGAAGTGCCGTCGGGCCTGATCGAGGCCGCCGATGCCATGGGCGCGACGCCCCTGCAGATCGTGGTGAAAGTGCTGCTGCCCGAAGCGCTGCCGGGAATTATCGCTGGCCTCACCATCACCTTCGTCAGCCTGATCGGCTATTCCGCCATGGCGGGCGCGGTCGGCGGCGGCGGTCTGGGCGATATCGGCATCCGCTACGGCTACCAGCGTTTCCTGCCCGAAGTGATGCTCGCCGTCGTGCTGGTGCTGATCGTCTTCGTCCAGGGCGTGCAGTCGGCGGGCGACCGCCTGGTGCGCAAGCTCAGTCATCGTTGAATTCTAACTTTAAGCCTCCCCCAGAAAAGGAAAAACCATGTCGATTACCCGTCGTACCGTTACCGCAATCCTTGGTGCCGTTCTCTTCGCTGCTCCCGCGCTCGCCCAGGACAAGCCGATTAAGGTCGGCGTCACTGCCGGGCCCCACGCGGAAATCTTCGAAGTGGTGAAGAAGGTCGCCGAGAAGGACGGCCTGAAGATCCAGGTGATCGAATTCACCGACTATATCCAGCCCAATGCCGCGCTGAATGCCGGCGACCTGGATGTAAATTCCTACCAGCACCTGCCGTACCTGGAAGCGCAGATCAAGGATCGTGGCTACAAGCTCACCAATATCGGCTACACCGTGAATTTCCCGATGGGTGTCTATTCCAAGAAGGTGAAGTCGCTCGCCGCGCTGCCGAATGGTGCGCGCGTCGGCATCCCGAACGATCCGACCAATGGCGGCCGTGGCCTGCTGGTGCTGGAAACCGCCGGCCTGATCAAACTGAAGCAGGGCGCCGGCCTGAAGGCGACGCCGCTGGATATCGCTGACAACCCGAAGAAGATCCGCATCGTCGAACTCGATGCCGCCCAGCTGCCGCGCGCGCTGGATGAACTCGATGCCGCCGCGATCAACACCAACTACGCGATCCCGGCCGGGCTCTCTCCTACCAAGGACGCAATCGCCAGCGAAGGTGCCAAGGCGCCCTATGTGAACATCATCGCCGTGCGTACGCAGGACAAGGACAGGCCGGAATATGCCCGCCTGGTGAAGGCCTATCAGTCGGCCGAGGTGAAAGCCTTCGTCGAGCAGAAATACCAGAAGGCCGTTGTCACGAGCTGGTAAGCGTTTTCAGATTACCGTCCGCGCAAGTTCTCCCCGGACACGGACGTACGAAGCCCGCCGGTCGCAAGATCGGCGGCTTCTTCATATACTAACTAGCGATATCACCCTGACAATTCTTCATACTCACAGCGACGTTGCCTCACCTCTTGAATAAGTAGAGCGACGTCGTTTGCCAACGACCAAAAGCCCGATGCAAAGTCATTGATCTCTTTGGCAGTGAAGGCGTACTCAGGGGTGAAATCTCCGCCCCAGCTATTGAGCTTTACCTTCTTCGTGCTGGTCATAGCCGGAACTAAATTCCAGTAATCGTCAGATTTCTCACCCTCAACCGCCAAATCATTTGGTTTATTGTAATTCTTTGCCACAATTCCATGGGCAATCTCATTTCGGCGAGTAGAGAACTGCTCAGATGCCTTTATTGCCTGATTGACTCTCTTCTGCAGCGATGAGAATGGAAATTCGGAGAAGTACGCTTCCGATGCTGCTTTGAGCATATCTCTCCTGATTTGTGACGTAGTCACCACGCCGTATGCACGATGACTAGCGTGGGAATCTAAATTAATCCCCACAAGGCAATCAAAGAGGCCGGCGAATTCAAGCTCCAATTTCTCCCAAGCCGACAGCGCTTTGCCAACAGCTGTGTATATCGTGGTGGAATCCTTGTCTCCGCCACCAGATAGAGGAGGTCTATCCCAAGGCTTTGTGTTTTGAGCGAGCCTTTTTGAAGTCGCACCCAACTGCTTTGGAAGTTTTGGCATAACGTGCGTCTCTATGCTTAATTGAAATTCCGGCTCGGTGAACCATCAACCCTAAGTTAGGACAATCAAGATCAGGCGCTACGCGCCTGCTTCACCAGCCGCACCAGTTCGATGCGGGCCTCGTCGGCGGTGGCAATCGTCCTGCCGAAATTGAGCCGGGCCAGATCATTCTCGCGGATCAGGTCGCAGCCCTCGGCGTCGATGCCACACAGGCTCCAGCCGTCGCCGCTTCGCCCCAGCAGTTTTTGCGCATAGAGCTGCACGGCATCGGCATGGTCGATGTTCATATGTTCAAGAATGCCGGATTCCGCATCGATCAGCTTCTCCGTCTCGCCGGGATAGAGATAATCGTCGAGCCAGTGGATTTTGCCGAAACCGGCCACGATATGCGCGCGCTCAATCGTCAGATGATAGAAGGCGAAATCGCCGAAGCCGGCATACATCTCGGCCGAGGGATGCCGGGCGAGAAAGCGGGCGCGATGGCGCGGGTCTTCGGTCTTCGCCGCGCGGCCCAGCAGCGAAACGCGCGGGCCGGTCAGAGGTTCGGCCAAACCCGCCGTGCCGTCGCAGAGCAGCGAGACGCGGTCGTTGCCGAGCAGGTTCTTGGTATGCTCGGCCAGCCGCGAGATCAGCAGGATCGGTGCGGCATCGTGATCGAAGGCGACCAGCACCAGGGACGCATAAGGCTGACCGTTCTGCCCGGCCATCGTGGTGGCAAGGCTGGCGGTTTTGCAGGCGCGCGTCACGGCACGGGCCTGCTGTGCGGGGGATTTGGTGTCGACGGGCAACTCGGCCATCAGAACCGGTCCGCCCGCGAGACTTCAACATCGGAGATGTAGACCACCGCCACGGCATCGGCGAAGCGGGTGTGGAAATTGTCCAGCACGGCGCGCGCGACGGCCTCCGTGGCCACCGCCACGATCATCACATTGTCAAAAGCGCGGGTGATGTCATCGCCGCTGCGCTCGCCGTGTTTGCCGCCGCCGATCACGCGCGGAAACAAGCTCCAGCCTTTCACGCCCTGACTGCTGAGCCAGTCGAGCACCGGCTTCTGCAGCGGTGCTTCCACGATGATCTCGATCTTCTTGCGCGGATGGGCCATGTGTCTAATTCCCGAACAGCCGCTGCGCCAGGGTGAGGTAGAGCGGCAGGCCGATGGCGACATTGAAGGGGAAAGTGATCGCCAGCGCCAGTGTCACCGACAGCGAAGGATTGGCGGAGGGCAAAGCCAGTCGCATGGCGGCCGGCACGGCGATATACGATGCCGAAGCCGCCAGCACTGCCAGCAGCATGGCGCCGCCGGTCGAGAGCCCCAGCGCAGCGGCGGCGAGGAAGCCGCAAGCGGCGCCGATTGGCGGCATCACAAGGCCGAACAGGATCAGTGCCCTGGGGAAGCTGCGCGCGGCGCGGCCCTGCCGTACAGCGACGAGCCCCATATCGAGCAGGAAGATGCAGAGCGCGCCATTGAATAGATCGGCCACGAAGGGGCGTATTTTGGCAAGGCCGGCATCGCCGGTGATCCAGCCGATGGCGAAGCCGCCCATCAGCAGCATGACAGACCCGTTGACCAGCACCTCGCGGAACAATGCGCCGCGCTCGCTGGCGCGCGCCTGCATGCCGGGGTTTTTCTGCTGTCCGGCCAGCAGCAGGCCGATCAGGATCGCCGGGGTTTCCATCACCGCGGTCATGGCGACGAGATAGCCTTCATACGGGATGTCGCGGCTGCGCAGGAACTCCGCCGCCGTCACGAAGGTGACGATGCTGATCGAGCCGTAATGCGCCGCGATGGCGGCGGCATTGGTGCGATTCTGCTGCCACACGCCGCGCAGCAGGGCGAAGGCGATCAGCGGCAGCGCAAGGCTCAGTGCGAGAGCAGCAAGAATGGCGCCGGCCAGCGCCAAGCCGCTCGCGGCATGCATGGCGACGCCGCCCTTGAAGCCGATGGCGAACATCAGGTAGATCGCCAGCGCCTTGGCGGCGCCTTCGGGGATTTCCAGATCGGAGCGCAATGCAGCCGCGACCGCACCCAGCACGAAGGCCAGGATCATCGGCGACAGCAGGTTGCCGGCGGCGAGATGCAGAAGCTCGGTCATGATCGCCGCAGCATGGCGCAGGCTGCACGATGGCGAAAGGCTCAGGGTGTTAAGCGATGCCAGCTATGACGTGCAGGCATGGCGGGTCGCCGAAACCCGTCATCCTCGGCCTTGTGCCGAGGATCCATCCCGTGGCCGTCGCATGCGGGATGGCGCAGATGGAACCCCGGGACAAGCCCGGGGATGACGATCTTTCTTTTTACTTCCTTACTTCGTCGTCCCCGCGAAGCGGGAACCCAGTCGGCGGAAGGACTGGGCTACCGCTTTCGCGGGAGCGACGAGTAAGGCTTACGGCAGCAGCAGCGTCGAACCGGTGGTCTTGCGCGCTTCGAGGTCTTCATGGGCGCGGGCGGCGTCCTTCAGCGCATAGGTCTGCGGTACTTCCACCTTCACCTTGCCGCTGCTCACCACTTCGAACAGCGCCTTGGCCGAGGCCACCAGATCCGCGCGCTTCGCCGTATAGGTCACCAAGGTCGGGCGCGTCACATAGAGCGAGCCCTTGCCAGCCAGCGTCGCGATCTCGAACGGCGGCACCGGGCCCGAGGCATTGCCGAAGCTGACCATCAGGCCGAACGGCGACAGGCAGTCGAGCGAGCCGGCCCAGGTATCCTTGCCGACGCCGTCATAGACCACCGGCACGCCGGCGCCCTTGGTGATCTCCTTCACGCGTTCGGCGAAGTTTTCCGTGCGGTAATTGATGATGTGGTCGTAGCCATGCGCTTTGGCCAGCTTGGCCTTGTCCTCGCTGCCGACCGTGCCGATCACGGTGGCGCCGAGCGCCTTGGCCCACTGGCCGAACAGCAGCCCGACGCCGCCGGCGGCGGCATGGAACAGCACGGTGTCGCCCGGCTTCACCTTGTAGGTGCGCTGGACCAGGTATTCCGTCGTCATGCCCTTCAGCATGATGGCGGCGGCGGTCTGGTCGGAGATGGCCTGCGGCAGCACGACGACGCGGTCGGCCTGCATCAGGCGCTCTTCAGAGTAAGAGCCGAGCGGCGCGGACGCATAGGCCACGCGGTCGCCGACCTTGATATCGTTCACGCCATCGCCGACGGCAGTGACGGTGCCGGCGCCTTCCATGCCGAGCACGAGCGGCAGCGGCAGCTTGTACAGGCCGGTACGATGATAGGTGTCGATGTAGTTCAGGCCGGCGGCGGAATTCTTCAGCCGGATCTGGCCGGGGCCGGGCGCGCCGACCTCGACCTCTTCCCATTTCATCTTGTCGGGGCCGCCGGCTTCGTGGATGCGGATCGCGTGTACCATTGTCTTTGAACTTTCTCTGGTTCGATCAGGAGAGGTGCGACTTGAAGAAATTGGCCGTGCGTGTATTGGCAGCGTAGGCGGCATCCTTGTCGTAATGCTCGCCGCCGACGCGGGCGAAGGCATGGTCGTGGCCCACATATTCGTGCAGCGTCACGTTGCTGTTGCCGGCGACAGCGGCCTTCACCTTGGCCTGCTGGTCCTTGGGCACGAACTTGTCTTCGGTGGCGACATGCATCAGCAGCGGCTTTTTGATATTCGCCACCTCGCCGGTATGGTCGGCGAGGCCGACGCCGTAATAGGAGACGGCGGCATCCACATCGCTGCGCGCCGCCATCAGGAAGGCGAGCTTGCCGCCCAGACAATATCCGACCGTGCCGACCTTGCCGCCGGTCAGCTTGCGCAGCGCTGCCAGCGACGATTTGAGGTCTTCCACGCCCTTGTCGACATCGAAGCCACCGAACAGCTTGAAGGCCTTGTCCCAGTGTTCCTTGGTCTTGTCGGTGATGTCGACGCCGGGCTCCTGGCGCCAGAACAGGTCGGGGCAGAGTGCGACGTAACCTTGGGCGGCCAGATCGTCGCAGATGTCGCGCATCACCTGGTTGATGCCGAAGATTTCCTGAATGACCAGGATGCCCGGACCTTTATTGCCGGCCTGATAGGCGCTGAACGTGCCGCCGTCAGCGGCATTGATCGTGACCGTCTTTGCCATTGCGCTCTCTCCCTGTCTGAAAACCGGGGAAACTCTAAGCAGCGTGAGGGAGGGCGGCAACCGGCAGGGCCGTGACCGTGTAACCCGGTTACAACCAGGAAAGCAAAAGCGGGGAAATTGGTTCGGATAAGTTCAGAACAGGCTGACCTGCTCCGAGGGCACATAGGCGCCCTCGTGGCGCAGCAGCCAGCGCTTGGTCTCCAGCCCGCCCTTGCCGGAATAGCCGCCGGCATCGCCGCCGGCCGCCAGAATCCGGTGGCAGGGGATGATCACCGGGATCGGATTGGCGCCGCAGGCGCTGCCCACCGCGCGCGCATCCACCGTGCCGGTGCCGACGGCGCTGGCGGCTTCGCCATAGCTGCGCGTGCGGCCGGCCGGAATCGCCAGCATGAAATCCCACACGGCCTGCTGGAATTCCGTGCCGGCCGGATCGAGCGGCAGGTCGAACTGGAATTTGCCATCCCGGAAATAGATTTCCAGCTGGCGCGCTGCTTCATCCAACAGGGCCTGGGCCTCGGGCGGCGTATCGATATCGGCCGCCTTCGCCCCCCGGCCACCCCAGTCCAGCTTCACGATGGCCTGCGTGGTGGCGAAAACGGTGAGCGAGCCCAGCGGGCTCGGCAGGGTCAGGCTGTAGGTGGCGCGGTTTTTCGTCATCGGTTCTGATACTTGACTGGTGCAGCCGGAAGGCTGGACTTCAACCTTCAGGCCACTATGGTTACGCCCAAATTCCACACATCAATAGCATGGCCGGACCGGCCGGAGATATCCGCTTATGTCACAGTCATTGTCCGATTTCGACAAGACGCCCGTCACGGTTCTTACCGGTTATCTGGGCGCCGGCAAGACCACCTTGCTGAACCGCATCCTGACCGAGAATCACGGCAAGAAATACGCCGTCATCATCAATGAATTCGGCGAAATCGGCATCGACAACGAACTGGTGGTGGATGCCGACGAGGAAGTCTTCGAGATGAACAACGGCTGCATCTGCTGCACCGTGCGCGGCGACCTGATCCGCATCATCGAAGGCCTGTTCAAGCGCAAGGATCGCTTCGACGCCATCGTGGTGGAAACCACCGGCCTGGCCGATCCGGGCCCGGTGGCGCAGACCTTCTTCGTCGATGACGACGTGTCGCGCCGCGCCCGCCTCGATTCCATCGTCACCGTGGTGGATGCGCGCCACCTGCCGGCCCGCCTGAAGGACAGCCGCGAAGCCGAGGAACAGATCGCCTTTGCCGATGTGATCGTGCTGAACAAGACCGATCTGGTCAGCCCGGCCGAACTGGCTGAGGTCGAGCGCCGCATCCGCAGCGTGAACAAGTTCGCGCAGATCCATCATGCGACGAAGTGCGACGTGGCGCTCGACAAAGTGCTGGACCGCGGCGCCTTCGATCTCAACCGCATCCTCGATCTCGAGCCGGACTTCCTGAAGAACAATCCGGCCCATGGCGAAGCCGGCCATGTGCATGACGAGCATTGTGGGCACGATCATCACCACGATCACGGCCATCACGATCATCATGGTCATGGGCACAACCCGGCCCATGGCGAAGCTGGCCATGTGCATGACGAACATTGCGGCCATGATCACCATCACGACCATGGTGACAGTATCCACGACACGACCGTGAAGAGCGTGTCGCTGAAGCTGGATACGCCGGTCGATTCGCGCAAGTTCGATGCCTGGATCGGCGAACTGCTCGCCACCAAGGGCCAGGACATCCTGCGCAGCAAGGGCATTCTCGACTTCAAGGGCAGCGACAAGCGCTTCGTCTTCCAGGCCGTGCATATGATCAAGGATGGCGATTTCCAGCGCGACTGGCGCAGCGATGAAGACCGCGTCTCGCGTCTGGTCTTCATCGGTCGCGAGCTCGACCGCGATGCCCTGCAGCAGGGCTTCGAGGGTTGCCGCGCCTGATGTCGACCATGGGTAAAGCGTCTCCCGGCACGCAGGTCGGTTTCAAAGCCTATCTCTGGCAGTTCCAGTCGGGCGTGGTGGCGGTGGCCAGCGCCGATTCCGCCGGCCATGCCGGCTTCGGCCTCGGCGACGGTTCGATCGCGCTGCGGCCGTTCGATACTCCGGATGCCGAGACTACGCGGCGGCTGATCGCGCATCCCGACTCTGCGCTGCTGTGCCTCGCCGCCTCGCCCGATGGCAAAGGTTTCGTCTCCGGCGGCGATGACGGCCGCCTGATGCTGACAACTGTCGATGGAGAAGGCAGCGAGTTGGCGAGCGTGCCGCGCAAATGGATCGAGCATGTCGCTGTTGCCGATAATGGTGGCGGCATTGCCTACGCAGCCGGCAAGCGTGTCGGCCTGCTGGATGGCGAAGGCCGTCCGGTGGCGATATTCGAGGATCATCCCAGCACGGTGGCCGGCCTTGCCTTCAATCCGAAGGGCAAGCGTCTGGTGGCAGCCCATTACGGTGGCGTGTCGCTGTGGTGGTGCAAGGCAGATGCCCAGCCGGCGAAAAGGCTGAACTGGAAAGGCTCGCATATCGCCGCCACCTGGTCGCCGGACGGCAAGTTCGTCATGACGGCGACGCAGGAAAACGAACTGCATGGCTGGCGGCTGGCTGACTCGGCCGATATGCGGATGAGCGGCTATCCGACCAAACCGCGTTCCTTAAGCTGGTCGAAGGACGGCCGCTGGCTCGCCACTTCGGGTGCCGAAGTGGTGGTGGTGTGGGATTGCAAGGGCAAGGGTCCGATGGGCACTGCGCCGCTCGAACTCAGCCGCGGTGCGATCGTCACCGCCGTGGCCTGCCATCCGCGCCATGGCCTGATCGCTTCGGGCCATGCCGACGGCCAGATCCGCATGGGCCGTATCAGCGACGAGTCGAGTATCGAACTGGAAAAGCTCGGCGCGGCGTCGGTCACCTCGCTGGCCTGGAGCCGCGACGGACGTTATCTGATCGCCGGCGGCGAAGACGGTTCAGCCGGGATTCTCGATTTCGGGATGTAAACACCCTCACCCCAACCCTCTCCCGCTTGCGGGAGAGGGTTGGGGTGAGGGCCTATCGTGAAACCTTTGCCGCCCGCGCAATGCGCAGCAGCGCATCGCCGCAGGCGCTGGCGGCCGGCATGCCGGTGCTTTTCGCCATCAGCTCGGCATCGGTGAGGATTTCCAGCGCGCGCATCAGTCGCTCGCTCGACCAGGTGCGCATCTGCCGTTCGAAACCGGCGCTGCGCGTCCAGTGCACGCCCAGCCGCTTCGGATCCATCGCGTTGCCGGCCTCGCGGCTGGCCGCGGCCAGATGCAGCTTCTGGCCATGCTTCTGCGCCACGCGCAGAATCGCCACCGGCGATTCCCCGGCGCCCTCGCAGCGCGTCAGCGCGTCGGTCAGCTGGTTGAAGTCGCCGCCGAAAGCGGCAAAGGCGGCGTCATCCAGGAACAAGGTCGAGCTGTCGCCGATCACCGCCTCGCAGTCTTGCAGGCTGATCGGCGTGGTGTCGTCGCCCTTGTAGAGCAGCAGCTTGGCGATCTCGCCGCGCGTGATCATGCGGTCGGCACCCAGGTTGTCGAGCAGGTAGGCCATGGCGTCGGGCGCGATCTTCTTGCCGGCCTCCTTCACCATATCCTCAGCCAGACCCTGCAGTGCGCGGCTGTCGTCGGCATAACAGCCCAGCGCTACCCCGATATCAGCATCCTCGAAGGCGACGCGTAGCGACGAGCGCGGCGTCAGTTCGCCGGCCTCGACCACGATCAGCGCATCGCCGACCGCAGCCTTGAAAAATTCAGCAAACAGCTTGCCGTTGCGGTCGCCGGCACCCGAGATCATCACCACGCGACGGCCGCCGGTCAGCGCCATCGCCGCCGCTTCATCGGCCAGGCGTGCCGGATCGTCCTGCAGCTGCGCGCCGGTCAAGGTGGCGACGCGGAACGGATCGCTTAAGTCGGGGCAGGCGCTTTGCGCGATCGCCTTGGCGCGTTCGCGGATCAGGCCGGCATCGCTGCCGAACAGCAGCACCGCGCGGATCTCAGGCCGGGGCCGCCTGACGAAGCCCTCGACCTCGCGCGCGGCCAGCTTCATTGCAGCAGGCCGCGCTGCAGCTCGGGCCGCTGCTGGACGGGTAACAGCTGAGCCGGCAACTGCTGACCACGCTGCTGCTGCTCCAGACGGCGCCGTTCCATTTCCGGCTTGCGGTCGAAGTAATTGCCCAGTCGCAGGCGAATCTGTTCGGCGACATCGCGCAGGGCGCGCTCGCGGGCATTTTTCTCACTGACCAGATTTGCGTAGTCAGCCTGGGTCACGTTGAACGAAGCTTGACTGGTTGCAGATATTGAAAACAGGTTGCCGCCGGTCTGGTAGTCGCGAAGATAGACAACGGCAGTCACCTGCAGATTGTTACGGGTGATCTCTTCGCTGCGCGTGACGAAGACCGAGCCAAGCGTTTCAGTGAGGCGATAGTCCAGTCGATAGGCGGGGCGGTCCGGCTGGCCGAGGGGAGTGAGGGTATCGACCAGATGATTGCGCAGTTGCTGCGAGGGTCGATCCTCAGGCTGGGCAATGCTGATCTGGGAAAATTCCTTCACCGTACTGGTATTGCCGGCCTGCTTGTACAGCGGCCGGAAGCCGCAGCCGGTCGCAACGCCGGTCAGCAGCAGGCTGACTGCCAGTATACGGATGGGCCTAGACCACGACATTGACGATCCGGTTCGGCACGACGATCACCTTGCGCACGGGTTTGCCGTCGATGGCACGCACGACATTGTCGTTGGCCAGCGCCAGTTTTTCCAGCTCGGGCTGCGCCATGTCGCGGGCAACTTCGATGGTGGCGCGCAGCTTGCCGGACACCTGAACTGCGATGGTGACGGTCTCGTCGCGCGCCAGGTCGGCATCGGCGACCGGCCAGGGCTGCTCCAACAGCAGGCCGTCATGGCCGAGTGCCTGCCAGATTTCCTCGGCCAGATGCGGCACCATCGGACCGATCAGCTTGGCTAGCGTTTCCAAAGCCTCGCGTCGCGCCCAGGCGGTGGCCGCGTCGTCGCCCTTGGCGGCTTCCAGCAAATTGGCGAATTCATGGATGCGCGCCACTGCCTTGTTGAAATGGAACTGCTCCAGATCCTGCGTCAGCGCCGCAACGGTCTTGTGCAACTCGCGGCGCAGCTCCTCTGCCGCCGCCGGCCAGTCGGCCGGCTTGGGCGAAGCCTTGGCAGCGATGGGCCCGCGCGGCTCGGAAACCAGACGCCACAAACGCTGGGTAAAGCGCCAGGCGCCTTCGACGCCGGACTCGCTCCATTCCAGGTCGCGTTCCGGCGGGCTGTCGGAGAGCATGAACCAGCGCGCGGTATCGGCGCCATAGGTATCGATGATCAGGCCGGGGTCGATGACGTTTTTCTTCGACTTCGACATTTTCTCGGTGCGACCCACCGTCACCGGCTCGCTGGTGCGCAGATGCACCACCTTGCCGCCGTCCTTCTTCACTTCGGTCGGTTCCAGCCAGGCGCCGTTCGCGTCGCGATAGGTTTCATGGCAGACCATGCCCTGCGTGAACAGACCGGCAAACGGCTCGCCGCTTTTCAGCGACAGATGTCCGGTGTCGCGCAGTGCGCGGGTGAAGAAGCGCGAATACAGCAGGTGCAGGATCGCATGCTCGATGCCGCCGATATACTGGTCCACCGGCATCCAGTAATCGACTTCGTCCTGCACCATGGGCACATCGGCGCGCGGGCTGCAGAAGCGGGCGAAATACCAGGATGAGTCGACGAAGGTATCGCAGGTGTCGGTTTCGCGCCGCGCCGCCTTGCCGCAGGTCGGGCAGTTCACATGCTTCCAGGTCGGATGATGATCGAGCGGGTTGCCGGGCTTGTCGAAGGTGACATCATCGGGCAGTTGTACCGGCAGATCCTGTTTCGGCACCGGCACGATGCCGCAGGCGTCGCAATGGATCACCGGGATCGGGCAGCCCCAGTAGCGCTGGCGCGACACGCCCCAGTCGCGCAGGCGGAAGGTGACGGTGCCTTCACCGGCCTTGAGTTCTTCCAGCTTTTTGATCGCCGCGCGCTTGGCAGCAGCGACATCAAGGCCATCAAGGAAACCGGAATTGATCGCGACTGTATTGTCTGTCTCGGTGAAAGCCTCGGTACCGATCTCGATACTGCTCTGGCCTTTCAGTGCGACAACCGCCTTGACTGAAAGATCGTATTTGCGCGCGAAATCCAGGTCGCGCTGGTCATGGCCCGGGCAGCCGAAGATCGCGCCGGTGCCGTATTCCATCAGCACGAAATTCGCCACATAGACCGGCAGGGTCCAGTTCGGATCGAAGGGATGCAGGCCTTCGATATCGATGCGATAGCCCTTCTTCTCGGCCTTCTCGAGTTCGGCTTCCGCAGTACCGCTCTGGCGGCAGTCCTCGATGAAGGCGGCCAGCTTGGCGTCGTTTTTTGCTGCTTCGGTGGCCAGCGGATGATCGGCGGCAATCGCGATGAAGCTGGCGCCGAACAGCGTGTCAGGCCGCGTCGAGTAAACCTCGATTTTGTCGGGACGATTTTTCAGCGCAAAGGAGAAGCGTGCGCCTTCGGATTTGCCGATCCAGTTCTGCTGCATCAGCTTGACGCGTTCGGGCCAGCGCTCCAGGCCATCCTGTAAGGCAGCGAGCAGATCGTCTGCGTAAGCCGTGATCCTGAGGAACCACTGCGACAGCTTGCGGCGCTCGACCACGGCACCGGAACGCCAGCCGCGGCCGTCGATCACCTGCTCGTTGGCGAGCACGGTGTGATCCACCGGATCCCAGTTGACGAAGCTTTCCTTGCGGTCGATCAGGCCGGCCTTGAGGAAATCGAGGAAGATTTCCTGCTGGTATTTGTAGTAGCCCGGATGGCAGGTCGCGAATTCGCGGCTCCAGTCCAGAGAGAGCCCCATGCGCTGCAGTTCGGCGCGCATGTTGGCGATGTTGTCGTAGGTCCAGGCGGCGGGATGCACCTTCTTTTCCTGCGCGGCATTCTCCGCCGGCAGGCCGAAGGCATCCCAGCCCATCGGATGCAGCACATTGAAGCCGCGCGCCCGTTTGTAGCGCGCGACAACGTCGCCCAGCGTGTAGTTGCGCACATGGCCCATATGGATGCGTCCCGACGGATAGGGAAACATCTCCAGCACGTAGTATTTCGGGCGCTTGGGATTGGCTTCGGCACGAAAGGCCTGGCGCTCATTCCAGGCGGCCTGCCATTTGGTTTCGACCGCCTTGGCGTTATAGCGGGACATCAACGATTCCGGTGTTGAACGAATGCGGGTGGTGTGCGGTGGGCGTCAGGCACGGCCGGTCAGCGGCGCGCCTCGGCCTCCATGCGGAATTCGCGGGCGCGCTGCAGGATGGCGTTTTCCATGCTGACTGCAGTATTGGGCGCGGCAGCCTGGTCGGCCCAGTTGTCGCCCTGCCGCACCTGGCGGAACACGGCAACGCGGATACCGTCGGCGCGCAGCGCGCGATCGAGGATGTAGACATTCACCTTGAAGCGCTCGGCCGGCGTCTGCGGCGGGGTATACCAGTCGGTGATGATCACGCCGCCGAAAGGATCGGCCGAGACCAGCGGCATGAAGGATACGGTGTCCAGCGTGGCGCGCCACAGGAAACTGTTGACGCCGATGCCGCCACCGCCGCCTTCGTCTTTCTTCTTGTCGCCGCCCAGGATGTTCAGGCCGCCGGAGCCGAAAACCGACTGCCGCGGAGCCGTCGGGGCCGGATCATAGGTGCCGTACTGGTTCTTTTCCGGAAAGTAGGTCTGGGTCTCGCCGTCGCCGCGGGCGGCGCAGCCGGACAGGGCAAGCAGTGCGATCAACGCGCAGGACAGCATCGCTCCGCGATGCGAAAAATCCCGGCGGTACAAACAGGTTGGGCGCACAGACGCCATCGTGGCAATCCTCCAGAAACGCATACTGCAGCAACGGGCCCGCAGTCTATAACAGCCCCGGTTGACCGGCCAGTATTAGGCCTGCCGGATTGGCGGGATTGTCAGGCCGGGCGAAAGGGCTTAAGTCCGGGCGCGACGTCGGCCACGAGTCAGCTGGACATGAATTCGAACACGCAGTCGGCCCAGGATCTTTTGCAGCTCGCCTGGCAGGCCCAGTCGACCGGGCAGCTCGACCGGGCAGCTGAAATTTACCGGAAAGCGCTCGACCTCGAGGAAACTGCGCCATCCTGGCTGGGGTTGGGCCAGTGCCATCTCGAGCGCAAAGACCCGTCGGCCGCGCTGGCGGCCTTCCGGCGTGCCCAGGCCCTGATGCCGCAATCGGGTGCGATCCGGCATATGGTCGACATGCTGGAGGGCAGCCGGGTGCCGGATCGGGCGCCGGACGACTATGTCGTCTGGGTTTTCGACGGCCATGCCGAGAGTTTCGAGGCCCATCTGGCGGCGCTGAATTATCGGGGACCGCAGATGGTCGCCGGCCTGGCCGAGGGCATCTGGGCCAAAGACGGCAGCCGGGCGATCCTCGATCTGGGCTGTGGCACCGGGCTGAATGCACCGATATTCAGGCCTTATGCGCAGCGGCTGGATGGTGTCGACCTGGCGCCGCGGATGCTGCAGCAGGCATCCCGCCGTGGCGGCTACGACCATCTTTACAAGGCCGAGGCGCATGCCTTCCTGCGCCGTCCACCCTGCCGCTACGACGTTGTCCTCGCCACCGATGTCTTCATCTATATCGGGCAGCTGGACGAGATATTTTCTCTTTCAGAACAATATCTTAATAAAAACGGCGAATTGCTGTTCACGGTCGAGCTGACTGCGGGCGCACAGCCGGTGGAACTGCGGTCCAGCGGTCGCTTCCGGCAGACCGACACCTATATCCGTATGCTGGCCGAGCGGACCGGATTCGCCGTTGCCGCCACCCATGACGAGGCGCTCCGAGTCGAAAACGGTGTGCCAGAGGCCGGGCGTGCCTACCGACTCGTGCGCCGATAGGCTGCGGCATTAACCGCGCCTTCATATCCTGGCCCCAATCACGATCCGCAGATCACCGGCGCATGAAGAGTTATCTATTTGATGTAGAAAGAAAATAAATGGCTGTTGGCGATTCTGTGTGGCGCAATTGCAACACCGGTTCCAAAAGTCTCGGGAAAAGTGCTGCTTTAATTGACACTTGCGGGGCGCAAATGGCTTGATCCTCGGCGATCAGCGGCCCGTCTGGCTGTTTGTTCAATGCTAGTGACTAGCACTGCAACCCTAATCCCGGTGGGAGAGGAAAGAGGAAAATGAAGAAGACTCTGCTTCTGCAAACGGCGCTCGTTGCCGCTGCCGGCCTGTTCGTGGCCGATATCGCTAACGCGCAGACCAAGGAAGTTCCGCTCGGCCTGACGGTCGGCGGTTACTACAATCAGCTCCTGCAGTGGCAGGACCGCTCGCCGAACGGCGGCCAGTCCGACCATGGCATCAAGCAGGACTCGGAAATCCATTTCAATTTCCGTGGCGTCCTGGCGAACGGCACCGTGATCGGTGGCCGCGTTGAACTGGAGTCCGGCACCTACGGCGACCAGATCGACGAAACCTACATGTTCGTCGAGCACACCGAATTCGGCCGCGCTGAAATCGGTTCGATGGACTCGGTCACCACCAAGATGATCTACGGTGCGCCGAATTCGCTGCCGAACTACAGCACCACGGTGCAGTCGGAATACTCGGCGGTGAACAACGCCCCGCTGATGCGTTTCGCCAACAACATGGACGACACCAATCACATCAACCTGTACTCGGCTTCGAACCGCTACTTCGGCTCGAAGGCGGGCAAGGGCCTGCAGATCGGCGTCGCCTACTCGCCGGACAACTGCCAGGATCTGACCACGACCGGCACGCAAAACGGTTGCGGCAATGGTTTCTTCAGCCCGGTCGGTCTTGAGCAGCAGTTCAACGCTGCCGCCAACTACCTCGAGTCGTTTGGTGCCGTCGACGTTGCCCTCTACGCTGGCTATAACAGCGTGAAGGTTCTCGGCACTGGCGCCGCGACTGCCCCGAGCAGCCGTGAGAGTGGCTGGCAGGGTGGCGCGACCTTCGGCTACAACCTGGGCGACGGTTCGCTGATCCAGGTCGGCGGTGCCTACACCAACGAAGACGTGACTGCGGTTCGTGAGCGCAAGGGCTGGACTGCCGGCGTGCGCTACCTGACCAACGGTGCGACCCCGGGCTCGGTCGGTATCGGCTTCGAATATGCCGACCGCAACGAGAGCAACTCGGCTGGCGCGGCCACCCGTGCGGGCGATCTGGAATACTGGCATGTCGGCCTGACCTACCAGGTCGCCGCCGGCATCCTGGGCTTCGTTGGCGTCGGTGTGTCCGACACCACCGATACCGTTACCGCTGGCAGCAACGTCGACCAGACCTTCGGCGTTGTCGGTGTCAACCTGACGTTCTAATCCACTCTTCGGATTGGATGGAGAAGGGCGGGGATTTCCCCGCCCTTTTTCTTTTTGGGGAATTGAATCGCGGTGGCGGCCGGCAGTTTCGGATATGACGGGCGGACTGGGTTGTCCGGGATGATTTGGTCCTGGGCCTGTGACGGCCGACACAGGAATGGATGCCCGATTTGCCACACCACTGCGGAAAGCATCCGGCTTTCGCGGAATTGCGTAACGGCGGCCTGCACTTGCGTTGACTTCGGTCCGTAGACGATCTTACTTCGTGGCGTGGTGAAGCCGTGGGCCATCGCTTTGGCGCTGACAGGTCAATCAAAACCCAAGGACTCCGCATGAAAAAGACGCTCCTGCTCCAGACTGCCCTGGTGGCGACCGCCGGCCTGTTCCTGGCCGATATTGCCTCCGCCCAGACCAAGGAAGTGCCGATCGCCGTCACCGTCGGTGGCTACATGGCCCAGGTCTTCAAGGCTGCCGATCTCGACAATAGCCGCACCCTGAATGGCCGCCAGAACAACGGCTTTTCGACGGATGCGGAAATCTATTTCAACATCCGCGGCGTGCTGGCCGACGGCACCGTGATCGGCGGCCGCGTCGAACTGGAAGGCTCCACTGAAGCCGACCAGATCGATGAGACCTATATGTTCGTCGAGCGCAGCGATATCGGCCGTGTGGAACTCGGCTCGACCGATCGTGCGGCCTCCAAGATGGTTTTCGGCGCCCCCACAGCCATCCCCGGCTATGGCACCATCGACCCGACTGGTGCGATCTCCATCACCAATGCGCCGACCGGCGCACGCACCAGCGGCAATCTGACCAAGTTCGCCGGCGCACCGGATGATGCCAATGGCATCAACCTCTACACCTCGGCCAACCGTTACTTCGGTTCCAAGGCGGGCAAGGGCCTGCAGCTCGGCTTCTCCTACACGCCGGACGGCTGCCAGGACTTCAGCAATGCCGGCAGCACGATCGGCTGCGGCGGCGGCTTTACCGCGGACAACGATGCCGGCCAGGTCTCGAAGGCCTATACCTTTGCGGCCAATTATCTTGAATCCTTCGGGGCCCTCGATATCGGTGTCTTCGGTGCCTACAACCGCTTCGACATCGAAGCCAACAGCGCCGGTTCGCTGACGAACGGTTCGGCCACCCTGTTCAAGAGCGATGGTCTCGAAGGCTGGGCGGTCGGCACCACGGTGACCTACAACATCGGCGACGGTTCGTCGGTGCAGGTCGGCGGCGCCTGGAAGAAGGAAGAAATGGGCGTCGGTCCGAACGACGAGCGCAATGTCTACACTGCCGGCGCGCGTTATCTGACCAACGGCACCAACCCGGGTTCCTTCGGCGTCGGTGTCGACTGGGCCAAGACCAAGGCTGACCAGGGCAACATCGCCGGCACCGCGGTCAGCGGTGAGGACGAGTACACCTGGGTCTCGCTCGGCGTGACCTATCAGATCGCCAGCGGCATCGTCGCCTTCGGCGGTGTCGGCCAGTATGAGTATGAAGACGCCATCGCGGCCGGCACGGTCGTCGGCGGCACGGCTCAGGCCGACAACGACGCCAAGGCGAAGTTCGCCATCGTCGGTGCGCGCCTCGACTTCTAAGTCAGGCCATTATGGCAAACGGGAGAGGGCCGCAGCGGTGCGGCCCTTTTCTTTTTCCGGGATTACAGGAACAGCGCCAGCACGAGCAGCGCGGCCACTGTCCACAAAGCCCAGAGCAGCGGCCGGCGGCGGCGCGCATTGGCCAGGGCCTGGCTCTCGGCCAGCGCCGCAATACTGGCCGGGCTGAGCTGCAGGCCTTCCGTCTTGGCAGTTTCGGCCAGCACTTCCAGATCGCGCGCCACCTGCGGCAGCTTGCGGGCGAAATTCATCATGCTGCCGGCGGTTTCGCGTATGTAGGCTTCCGGGCCCATATGCGCGCGCGCCCAGTCCTCGATCACCGGGCGGGCCGCGTCCCAGAAATTGATCTCGGGGTCCAGGCTGCGCGCCACGCCTTCCACCGTCACCATGGTCTTCTGCAGCAGCAGCAGATGGGTCTGCGTCTGCATGCCAAAGGTTTCGGTGATCTGGAACAGCTGAGCTAAAAGTCGACCGACCGAAATCTCCGCCACCGGGCGATCCAGGATCGGTTCGCCGATCGAACGGCAGGCCTGCGCGAAAGCATCGACGCTGCGGTCGGCCGGCACATAGCCGGCCTCGAAATGCACTTCCGCCGCACGGCGCCAGTTCCCGGTCAGGAAGGCGCCCAGCATCTCGGCCATGAAACGCCGCGTCTTGAGATCCAGACGCCCCATGATGCCGAAATCCACCAGCTCTAACCGCCCGTCCGGAGCGACGAAGAGATTGCCGTGATGCATGTCGGCATGGAAATAGCCGTCGCGCAGCGCCTGCTTGAGGAAGACGCGGATCACGCGGTCGGCCACCACCGTCACGTCGATGCCGGCCGCAACCAGCGCCGCCCGGTCTTCGATGGCGGTGCCGCTGATACGCTGCACGGTCATCACGCGCCGCCCGGTGCGCTGCCAGTCGATGGCCGGCACGATCACATCGGCATCGTCGATGAAATTATCGCGCAGTTCCGAGGCGGCTGCCGCTTCCAGCCGCAGGTCGAGTTCGATCGACACCCATTCGGCCAGCGCCAGCACCACCTCGCGCGGCCGCAGGCGCGCCATGCCGGCGAGATGGCGCTCCATCGCCTCAGCCATCCAGGCGAATAGTTTCAGATCGCGCGCAAAGGCCGCTTCCACGCCTGGCCGCAGCACTTTCACCGCCACCGGCAGGCCGGTCGTGGTGGTGGCGAGATGCACCTGCGCCACGCTGGCGGCGGCCACCGGCAGGATCTCGATATCGGCATAGAGCTGTTCGGGCGGCGCGCCGAGTTCGGCGGTGATGATCGCATGCGCCGCTTCCCAGGAAAATGGCGGCAGCTTGTCGCGCAGGCGGCCGAGATCTTCCGCCAGCGCCGGGCCGACCAGATCGGGCCGCACCGACAGCACTTGGCCGAGCTTGATGAAACTGGGGCCGAGATCGGCCAGGGCAGCCGCCAGCCGTTCGCCTTCGCGCAGATCGGGGCGGCGCCTGCCGAACAGGGCCTGGAACAGGCGCAGCGCAGATTTGGCCGTGGCGCCGCCGACCGGCGCCTGCTGCAGCAGGAACAGCGCATCGTGGCGCGCGAAGCAGCGGCCGATGGCGAACAGGCGGAACAGGTGGCGCAGATCGGTCAGCACGGTGTCCAGCCACTCAAATCCGTCGCGCCGAATGCAATGCGGCAATGCCGCCGCTCAGATCGCGTACGGCGACATTGCGGAAGCCGGCCGCCGTGATCATGTCAGCGAAGCGTTCCTGGTTCGGGAAGCGGCGGATGCTTTCCACCAGATAGCGGTAGGAGTCGGCATCGCTGGCGACAATGCCGCCGATTTTCGGCAGCAGGTTGAAACTGTAGAGGTCGTAAATCTTCGCCAGCGCCGGATTGCGCACGGTGGAGAATTCTAGGCACAGAAAACGTCCGCCCGGTTTCAGCACGCGGAAGGCCTCGGTTAGCGCCGCCTCGATATGCGTCACGTTACGGATGCCAAACGCGATGGTATAGGCATCCACCGAACGGTCGGGCAGCGACAGCTTTTCGGCGTCCATGCAGGCCCAGGTCAGGCGGCCGAGCCGTGCCTGGTCGATGGCGCGGTTGCGGCCCTGTTCCAGCATCGCGGCGTTGATATCGGCCACGATCACTTTGGACTGCGGTGCGCGGTCGAGGATGCGGAAGGCGATATCGCCGGTGCCGCCGGCCACGTCCAGCACGGCGATCTCGCCATGCGGATTGAGCCAGTCGATCATGGCGGCTTTCCACAGGCGATGGACGCCGCCCGACATCAGGTCGTTCATGATGTCGTAGCGGCTGGCGACCGAATCGAACACCCCGCGCACCAGGCGCGCCTTTTCGGTCTCGGCTACGGTGCGGAAGCCGAAATGGGTCTCGCTGCTGTCAGAACCTGTCTTGCTCATGGCGGCCAGACCATAGCCGAAATGGGCCCTGAACGGTATAGAGACAGCCCAGAGGATTGCGATGCCCGAATTGCCCGAAGTGGAAACCACCCGCCGGGGACTGGCCCTGAAACTGGAGGGCCGGCGCATCACGCGCATCGAGGCGCGCCGCCCCGATCTGCGCTTTCCGCTGCCGAAGAATTTCGCCAAGTCGATTCAGGGCCGCCGGGTCGAGGCGCTGGAGCGCCGCGCCAAATACATCCTGGTCCGGCTGGAAGGCGATCTGGTCTGGATGATCCATCTCGGCATGTCGGGCCGCATGGTGATCCGCGCCGGCTGGCCCAACGATATCGGGCCGCATGATCATGTGATCTTTGCCACCGAGGACGGCTCGGCCGTCACTTTCAACGATGCGCGCCGCTTCGGCATGATGGATCTGGTGCCTGCGAAGCAACTCGCCACACACCGGCTGCTGGCCGGAATCGGACCTGAGCCGCTCGGCGCGGATTTCACGCCGGCGGTGCTGGCGGCGGCGCTGGCGGGCAAGAAGACACCCATGAAGGCGGCGCTGCTGGACCAGACCGTGGTGGCCGGGCTCGGTAACATCTACGTCTGTGAGGCGCTGTTCCGTGCCGGCATTCATCCCGAGAAGATCGCCGGCACGGTGAAGGCCGACAGGCTGAAGCTGCTGGTGCCTGCCATCAAGGCGGTGCTGAGCGAGGCGGTCGAGGCCGGCGGGTCTTCGTTGCGCGACTACGTGCAGTCGGATGGCGAGCTGGGCTATTTCCAGACCCGCTTCCGGGTCTACGACCGCGAGGGCGAGGCCTGCGTCACCTGCAAATCGAAGGTGCAGCGGATCGTGCAGTCTGGGCGGTCGACTTTCTTTTGCAGGAAGTGCCAGCGCTAGCCATTTTCGTCGTCCCCGCGAAAGCGGGGACCCAGAATCCCGAGACTCAGGCAGTTGCCCCTGGATTCCCGCCCGTCGCGCTTTGCGCGACAGTGTATGTAAGGCGGCAAAGCCGCCGGGCGCGGGAATGACGAGTGATTTTTGGCCATAGTTTGTGTCCTTCCAAG
>NZ_PEKV01000011.1:38285-102374 GCF_002796975.1 Ferrovibrio sp.
GCGGCCGGCTTCCTCTCCATCGCTGAAGATGTTCCCCTGATGCCGGGTCTGGCGGAAAACGCCGACGCTGCGGCCGTCTTCGACAAGCCGTCGGGCCGCATCGCCAGCACCGAAGCCAAGGGTGCGGTCACCGCCAAAGCCGTGCGTGACTTCTACGCCAGCACCCTGCCGCAACTCGGCTGGACCCGGCAGAACAGCGAACAGTATCGCCGCGAAAAAGAGCAGCTTCGCCTCGGCTTCGCCGGTCGCGATGGCGCGCTCACGGTGCGCTTCGAACTCGCACCGCATCAGCAATAATCCGGAAAACCAGAGGACACAGTCATGGCATATGAGAACATCCTGGTGGAGACGCGCGGCCAGGTCGGCCTGATCACGCTGAACCGGCCCAAGGCGCTCAATGCCCTGAATGCGGCGCTGATGCAGGAAATGACCGCCGCGCTGGATGCCTTCGAGGCCGACGACAACATCGGCTGCATGATCATCACCGGCTCGGAAAAGGCCTTTGCCGCCGGTGCCGACATCAAGGAAATGCAGTCCAAGACCTATATGGACGTCTACAAGGAAGACTTCATCACCCGCGATTGGGAGCGCGCCGCGCGCTGCCGCAAGCCGGTGATCGCGGCGGTCGCCGGCTATGCGCTGGGCGGCGGCTGCGAACTCGCCATGATGTGCGATTTCATCATTGCCGCCGATACCGCCAAATTCGGCCAGCCGGAAATCAATCTCGGCACCATTCCCGGCGCCGGCGGCACCCAGCGCCTGACGCGCTTCGTCGGCAAGTCCAAGGCGATGGAAATGTGCCTCACCGCGCGCATGATGGATGCCGAGGAAGCCGAGCGGTCCGGCCTGGTCAGCCGCGTGGTGCCGGCAACTGATCTGCTGACCGAAGCATTCAAGGCGGCGGAAAAGATCTGCAGCCTGTCGCGCCCGGTCGTGATGATTGCGAAAGAATCCGTCAACCGCGCCTACGAGACCACGCTCAGCGAAGGCGTGCGGTTCGAGCGCCGCATCTTCCATTCCACCTTCGCCACCGAAGACCAGAAGGAAGGCATGAGCGCCTTTGCCGAGAAGCGCAAGGCCGAGTTCAAACACCGCTGAACGGATTTTCCAAGATCATGGCAACGCGCCCCCGAACTCCTGCGAATGACGGCGACAGTGGTCTGTCGCCCACCGCCGGCTTATTGCCGGCGGGATTGAGAGACGTGCTGCCGCCGCGCGCCGAATGGGAAGCGCAGGCGAGCGAAAACCTGATCGCCAGCTTCGCCGCCCATGGCTATGCGCGGGTCAAGCCGCCGCTGATCGAATTCGAGGAAACGCTGCTGGCCGGGTCGGGCCAGGATCTCGCCGGCCAGATGTTTCGCGTCATGGACCCGGTGTCGCAGCGCATGATGGGCCTGCGCACCGATATCACGCTGCAGGTGGCGCGCATCGCAGCCTCCCGCATGAAGGACTCTGCGCGGCCCTTGCGTCTGGCTTACGCCGGTCAGGTGCTGCGCGTGCGCGGCACACAGCTGCGGCCCGAGCGCCAGTTCGCCCAGGCCGGTGTCGAGCTGATCGGCGCGGATGCGCTGGCCGCCGATGTGGAAGTCGCCGTGCTGGCGGCCGAAGCGGTGGCGGCGCTCGGCGTCAGCGGACTGTCGCTGGATATCACGCAGCCGCTGCTGGCGCCGGCGATCATCGCCGCCCATGGCCTGGATGCGAAACAGGCCAAGGCCGCGCGCCGTGCGCTGGATCGCAAGGATGCCGCCGAGTTGAAAGCCGCCGGCGGTGCCGCTGCGCCCACACTGCTGAAATTGCTGGCGCTGGCCGGTCCGGCGAAAACTGCGCTGGAAGGTCTGACGAAACTGAAGCTGCCCGAAGCTGCGGCGAAGATCGTCGCCGATCTCGACGGGCTGGTAACGGAAGTTTCGGCCGCTGCACCCGATCTGCTGGTCACGCTGGATCCCGGCGAGTTCCGCGGCTTCGAATATCACACCGGCATTGCGTTTACGCTGTTTGCCCGCAACGTGCGCGGCGAACTGGGACGCGGCGGCCGTTACGTGACGCCGGCCGGCGAAACCGCCACCGGTTTTACGCTCTATCTCGACAGCGTGATGCGCGCCCTGCCGCCGCAGGCCGCACCGGAATTGGTCTATCTGCCGTTCGGCACGCCGCGCAGCGCGGCGACAAAACTGCGCCAGGATGGCCGCGCCACCTGGGCTGCGCTCGACAGGGACGGCGGCGATGTGAAGAAGGCGGCCAGGGCCGCCGGCTGCAGCCACTGGTGGGACGGCAAGGCCGTTCAGTTGCTTTGAGTATCTCTCCTCGTCATCCCCGCGAAAGCGGGGATCCAGAGGCCGCGTGAAAACCTCTGGGTTCCCGCCTTCACGGGAACGACGAATGTAACTTTGAGATTTAGAGGACGTTTGACATGAGCAACGTGGTAGTGGTCGGCGCCCAGTGGGGCGACGAGGGCAAGGGCAAGATCGTCGACTGGCTCAGCCTGCGCGCCGATGTGGTGGTGCGGTTCCAGGGCGGCCACAATGCCGGCCACACGCTGGTGATCGGCCAGAATGTCTACAAGCTGTCGCTGCTGCCGTCCGGCATCGTGCGCAAGAACAAGCTGGCCGTGATCGGCAACGGCGTGGTGGTCGATCCCTGGGCGCTGTTTGCCGAGATCGACAAGCTGCGCGGCCAGGGCGTCGAGATCGGCGAGCATAATCTGAAGGTCGCCGACAATGCCGTGCTGATCCTGCCGCTGCATCGCGAACTCGACGGCCTGCGCGAGGATGCCACCGACGGCGGCGTCAAGATCGGCACCACGCGGCGCGGCATCGGCCCGGCCTATGAGGACAAGATCGGCCGTCGCGCCATCCGTGTCTGCGATCTGGCCGACAAGGCCACGCTCGGCCGCAAGGTCGATGGCCTGCTCGGCCATCACAACGCGCTGCGTCGCGGCTTCGGCGCCGAGGAAGTGGATCGCGCCGAACTGCTGACACAGCTGAATGAAATCGCCGAAAAGATCCTGCCTTATGCGGCACCGGTCTGGCGCGATCTCGACGAAGCCCGCCGCGCCGGCAAGCGCATTCTGTTCGAAGGCGCGCAGGGCTCGCTGCTCGATGTCGATCACGGCACCTATCCCTATGTGACCTCGTCCAACACCATGGCGGGGTCGGCAGCGGCCGGTTCCGGCCTCGGGCCCGGCTCGCTCGGCTATATCCTCGGCATCGTGAAGGCCTATACCACGCGCGTCGGCGAGGGCCCGTTCCCGACCGAATTGACCGACGAGACCGGGCAGTGGCTCGGCGAGAAGGGCCGCGAATTCGGCGTCGTCACCGGGCGCAAGCGCCGCTGCGGCTGGTTCGATGCCGTGCTGGTGCGCCAGACCGTGAAGCTGAACGGCATCCATGGCATCGCGCTGACCAAGCTCGATGTGCTGGACGGGTTGAAGGAACTGAAGATCTGCGTCGGCTACGAGGTGAACGGCAGGACGCTGGATTACTTCCCCTCGGGCATGGGCGATCAGGCCGTGGCGAAGCCAGTCTACGAGACGCTCGAAGGCTGGAGCGAAACCACGCAGGGCGCCAGATCATGGGTCGATCTGCCGGCGACGGCGGTGAAGTATGTCCGCCGCATCGAGGAGCTGATCGGCGCGCCGGTGGCGCTGCTGTCGACCTCGCCCGAACGCGAAGACACCATCCTGATGAAGGATCCCTTCGAGGATTGAATTATCGGAGCGAGGATTCCGTAAGAATCCAGTCCGATCAGTAGCTTCCTGCCACGGCAGGTTATCGACTCTTAATGCCGAGTTACTGAGCCATAACCTGCCGGAATCGCGCGGTTTGACCGACACTGTGTCCATCGAGTTCACCGGACCCGGGAGGGGTTCATGCTCAGGACGCAGGAAGCAGCTTCGTTCAATTTCGGCCAGGACGGCATGACCGGTCTGTGCGAGGCGATCTGCCTCGATGCGATCGAGGTCACCTCGGTCACCCGCGTCAGCATCTGGTTCTTCGACGAGAGCGGCGACATGGTCTGCAGGCGCCTGCTCGACAGCCGCGACGGCCGCTTCCAGGACGGCGCCGTGATCCCGCGCTCCGCCACTGCCGCCTATCTCGATGCCGCCCAGCAGGGTCTGGCTTCGATGCAGACCGAAAACGCCCCCGAACTTCCCTCCGACAGCGCCGAGGCCCGCGACAAGATCCAGGCCCGTATCGACCTGCTGCTGGTCGATGCGAAGAACAACCCGGCCGCGATCTTCCGTTGCGAACGCTGGGATTCCGGTGCTGACTGGCGCCCGCGCGACATCACCCTGCTGCGCAATCTGGCGCAGACGCTGGCGACTGCCATCCGTCGCAACACGCTGCCTGCCGTGCCGGCGATGCCGTCGATTGCCCTCTCGGGCATGGGCTCCACGCCGCAGGATTTGAGCTGGCTGCGCCACAAGGACGAGACCGCGATCTGGCTGCAGGCGCTGGCCGCCGATACCGCCTTCGACGCGCTGGCCTTCGACGCGTTGCCGCCAGGTACCGATGCGCTGCTGGACGATCCCTTCGCCGATCTCGACGACGACATTCTCTGAGTTAAATTTCTCCAGACCAACGAAAAAGGGCTGCGTCGCGAGACGCAGCCCTTTGCTTTTTTGGACAGCGGGAAAGCCTTCAGGCAGGCAGCTGCGACGGAGCCGGATCTTTCACGGAAGACTGGCCGCCGCCCATGCCCTGTTCGACAGCGGCATTGCGCACGGCCTTCTGCAGTTTCTCAAACGCCCGCACTTCGATCTGGCGCACGCGCTCGCGGCTGATGCCATAGCGCGCCGACAGGTCTTCCAAGGTGGTCGGTTCCTCGATCAGGCGGCGCTGCATCAGGATGTCGCGCTCGCGCTCGTTCAGCTGCTGCATGGCATTGGTCAGCAGCTGCTTGCGGCTGTCGAACTCGTCGCCTTCGACAAGGCGGGCTTCCTGGTTCGGCGTCTCGTCGACCAGCCAGTCCTGCCACTCGCTGCTGCCATCCTCGTCGTTGCGCACCGGCGCATTCAGCGAGGCATCGCCGCCGGCGAGCCGGCGGTCCATGGTGATGACCTCTTCCTTGCTGACATCCAGCTGGGTGGCGATCTTCTCCACCTGGTCCGGCGTCAGCTGGCCGCCATCGATCGCCTTCATCTGGCCGCGCAGGCGGCGCAGGTTGAAGAACAGCTTCTTCTGGGCAGCCGTCGTGCCGATCTTCACCAGCGACCAGGACCGCAGGATGTATTCCTGGATCGAGGCGCGGATCCACCACATGGCATAGGTCGAGAGGCGGAAGCCCTTGTCGGGATCGAAGCGCTTCACCGCCTGCATCATGCCGACATTGCCTTCGGAAATCAGTTCGCCGACCGGCAGGCCGTAGCCGCGGTAGCCCATGGCGATCTTGGCGACCAGGCGCAGGTGGCTGGTGACCAGCTTATGCGCCGAATCGACATCGCCATGGTCGCGCCAGGCCTTGGCGAGCATGTATTCCTGTTCCGGCTCCAGCATGGGGAACCGGCGGATCTCGGCGAGGTAACGTGACAGGCCCCCCTCGATGGAGGACAGGGCAGGCAGGCTGGCAGTGGTAGACATCGAAGCAACTCCCCCGGCCGGACCGCGGGTGCCCGGCGCTGACTGAGATTTGGGTGTTCTGTCGTTCATTTGCAACCGAGCAAAGCGGCCAAATACGGCGGAAGTGCGACCGGTCTTGCCGCTCCGGCCCTCCCCTGTGATAGTGATCACAGGTAGAATGCAACTTCCGGGGGCGGAGAATGCGCGGATGGGCGGTATTGCGGGGAATCGGGCTGGCGGTCGGCATCCTGGCGGCCGGCCAGGCTCCGATGCTGGCCTGGGCCCAGACCAGGGAAATTCTCGAATTCACCAGCCCCTCGCGCAATGGCCCGGTCACGGTGAAGGCCGAGCTGTTCCTGCCCGATAACGCTTCCGGGGGCGTGAACGGCCGGATGCCGGCGATGGTGATCCACCATGGCAGCGGCGGCGTCAGCAACACCCGCGAATATGCCTATGCCCGCGAGTTCACCAAAATGGGCGTCGCCTCGATCATCCCGGATTCGTTCACGCCGCGCGGCGTGAAAAACACGGTGGAAGATCAGAGCACGGTCTCGACCAACGACATGATCATCGATGCCTTCAATGCGCTGAAGGCGGCGGCCGCGCATCCGCGCCTCGATCCCGCCCGCATCGGCATCACCGGCTTTTCCAAGGGCGGCGGCGTGGCGATGCGCACCGGGCTTGAAGTGATCGTGCGGCGTCATGCCCCCAATGGACCGCGTTTCGCGCTGCATGTGCCGTTCTATGCCGGCTGCGACACGATCTATCACAACATGCGCACGACAGGCGCGCCGATGCTGGTGCTGATCGGCGGCGCGGATACTTACGTGGGGCCGGAACGCTGTGTCGAGGCGGTCGAGCACATGCGCGCGGCGGGAAGCACGGTGGACATGATCGTTTATCCGAATGCGCAGCATGGCTGGGACGGCACGGGTAAAGCCTGGAGCTATCCGAACGGCCAGAATTTCAGCAGATGCGTCTATCTCCAGAGCGGCAACGGCAGCTGGACCGAGCAGACCTCGGGCGTGGCGATTGCCGGGCCGGGCGGCAAGACGATTGAAGGCGCGCCGCAGAAGGCGCTGGCCGGCTGCCGCTTCAACGGCGTCAGCGGCGCACCGGATGCCGAGGTGAAAGCGCAATCGCTGGAGGCGCTGAAAGGCGCGATGAAGGCGGCGTTTGGGTTGAAGTAACAATTTCACAGTATGGCATTCGCACCTGAAACCCTTGATGAGTTGGAACGCCATCGTCTGGCCGTCCAGGGCCAGCATGACCAGATGCTGATTCAAGCATATAGAACCTACAACTCGGCTGACGCCCGAGAGAACGCCCTCCACGGCTTCTGCCGCCGTCTTAGAACCCTGAAAGTCTGCATCGAGAACGTTTTTGCCCTCTGTCCGCCCGACAGCACAAAAGCGCCGGAGGACATTGAGGACGTGACGATCAATATCCAGGCTTTCATTTTCAATCTCTACGGCGCACTGGATAATCTTGCTTGGATATGGGTGTTCGAGAAGAAGGTAACACACCCTGACGGTACGCCTCTCAAACCAGGCCATGTTGGGCTTGGACCGAAATTCGCATCTGTCAGGAAAAGCTTGTCACCGGAGCTTCAGGCAAAATTGAAAACCAAAGCCATGCGGAAATGGTTCGTACATATCGAAGACTACCGGCATGCCTTGGCCCATCGCATCCCGCTCTATATTCCACCTTACCTAGTCGATCCTAAGCACCAAGACAGGCATTACGAACTGTCCTGTCTCGCAGCTGAGGCCTTTGGCCGGCAGGACTATGAGGAGTACGACCGACTTGAGGCCGAGCAACTGGCTTTAGGCTGGTTTGATTCCTGCATTACACACTCAATCACAAAAGCGCGCGCTGTTCTGTTCCATCCCGGATTGCTTGCAAACTGGCGGACCTTGCAGATGATTTTCGAGATGATTATCTACGATCTGGACAACTTCACGCCGGCCCCGGCTGAGCCGGCGTTAAGAATGCCATAAATCAGCAGGCCTCCGGGATGGTCGATCTTCGCGGACGCCACCTGCCTGATCTGGCAACTAGATGGCCGGATCCTGGCAGTCCCCGATGGATCGGTTCCGTCATTTCCGAGAAAGGATCGCCAATGACGAATAAAATTCAGCGAAGAGGCCCGTGAAGCATGCCGCGTTATACGAACGATATCGCTGGCGAGAATGCCGCGCTTGCGGAGGTTGAGCGCCTCGTCGCACGCGGGCGTGCTGAAATGGCGAGCGGTGAGTTTACGCATGTCGGCAGTCCCGAAGAGGCGAAAGCCCTTGAGGCGCGAGTGAAAGAGCGTGTGAAGCGGAATTCCGCGTAGCTTTGTCGTCTGGTTCTTCCCGCTACCGGCTTCGGCCGCGCGATCGTTCTGGGCATGCTTATCTGGCGGCAGCCTGAGAGACTTGAATTTTAGGCTCAGATACTGTACACTATATGTTCTCATTTCTATATCCGGCACGGCAGTTGATCGCCTATAACCGGGCATCTGTTGACGGACATCGTGCATAGAATGGTATGCAACTCGCAGCGCAGAGCTGCGCGAGGGCGAGGGCACGACAGCACCGAATAGGGGTCAAATAAGCCCAAATAAGAAAATATAAGACTCAAATAAGCATGCTATTAGCCTGCATAAGCACCGGCCAGAGCCACATAAATACCGGATAAGACTAAGATAAGTCTTTGAAAATATGAAATAAATATCAGCGCAAGCCCTCTTAACGCGGCGTATTGCGCTGGCTCGACAGCAGCTTCAGCAGGGTCGCGAAGTCTTCCGGAAGCGGGCTTTCGAAGCGCAGCACCTTGCTGCTGACCGGATGGCGGAATCCCAGGGTGGCGGCATGCAGCGCCTGGCGCTTGAACGCCAGCAGCGCGGCGCGCGCCGCATCGCCCAGCTGGAAACGCTGCAGGTTGCGGGCGCGGCCATAGGTCTGGTCGCCGATCAGCGCATTGGTCTTCGCCGTCATATGCACGCGGATCTGATGCGTGCGGCCGGTTTCAAGCTGGCAGCGCACCAGCGCGCAGACCGGCTGGCCCTTGCCGTCGAAGATCAGTTTCCTGGTCTCGTAATGTGTCGTCGCCGCCTTGCCGCCGCGCGTGACGATGGCCATGCGCTTGCGGTCCTTCGGATCGCGGCCGATCGGGCCCTCGATGCTGCCCTGCAGCGGATTGGGATGGCCCCACACCAGTGCGTCGTAACTGCGCTCGATATCGTGGTCTGCGAACAGCGCGGCGAGCGCGTGATGCGCGCGGTCGTTCTTCGCTGCCACCACAAGCCCCGAGGTGTCCTTGTCGATGCGATGCACGATGCCGGGCCGCTTCACGCCGCCGATGCCCGACAGCGTGTCGCCGCAGTGATGCAGCAGCGCATTCACCAGCGTGCGGTCCGGGCTGCCGGGCGCGGGATGCACCACTAGGCCGGCCGGCTTGTCGACCACAATCAGATGCGCGTCCTCGTAGACGATAGTGAGCGGGATATCCTGCGCTTCGGGATCGGCCGCGATGGCCTCGGGCTGGCCGACCTCGTAGGCCTCGCCCGGTTTGATCTTGCGAGAGGGGTCGGTTATCGTCGCGCCGTTTAAGCGGACATGGCCGTCGAGCACCAGCGTCTTGAGCCGCGAGCGCGACAGCGAGGCTTCATCGGCACCCGGCAGCAGCGCCATGGCGGCAGCCAGATAACGGTCCAGCCGTTCGCCACCCTGGTCGGGCGGCACGGGCGGCAGACTCTGAAAGGCGATGTCGTCGGGCATCAGGAGATGACAGTATGAGCGAGGATGTTGAAGAGACCCGGAAGATACGGTGGTTGAAGGCCACCGTCATCGGTCTGGGCGTCATCTTCCTCGGTCTTGCCACCCTGCTGATCGTGCTGATCATGACCGGGGGGCCGAAACGGACGGCTTCCACTGCCCCGGCGGGCGCCTCGGTACCGCGCAACGTCACCGTCGAGGATCTGGAATTCACCATTCCGCGCAACAGCCGCGTGGCCGAGGTCTTCGCCACCGGCAGCCGCATCATCCTGCGCGTGCGTTTGGCTGACGGCACTGAAAGACTCTACGCCCTGGATGGCGAGACGCTGAAGCCGCTCGGCAGCCTGACGGTGAAGACCGAGAAATGACCGCCCTTCGTCTGTCGGCGTCACAGCAGGCCGAACTGGCGGCGCTGGGCGCGGCGGCCTGGCCGCGCGAGGCCTGCGCGTTGCTGGTGGGTGGTGCGGACGGCGCTGTGCTGGCGGTGACGGAGATCGTGCCGGCGGCGAATGTCGCCACCGATCCCGCGCGCGAATTCGAACTCGATCCCGCCGTGCATATCGCCACCCTGCGAAAATTGCGGGATGAAGGCGGAACCAATCGCATCATTGGTCACTGGCACTCGCACCCCAACGGTCGTGACGAACCTTCCGCAAAAGATGCCGCCATGGTGAGCGATCCGGGACTCGTCTGGCTGATCACGGCGGTGCATGATGGCCGCGCCCTGCCGCTGCGCGCCTTTCAGGCCGTCGCTGCCGGTGAGGGTTTTCGTTTCACGCCTCTCATGATCAGGCAGGATTGAACAAGATGGATTTTCGCAGCGACAATGTTGCCGGCGCGGCCCCCGAAGTCATGGCGGCGCTGCTGGAAGCCAACAAGGGCGACGTGTCGTCCTACGGCGCCGATCCGTTCAGCGCCGAACTCGATGCCGCCTTCTCGGCGCTGTTCGATCATGAGTGCAAGGTCTTCCCGGTCGCCACCGGCACCGCTGCCAATGTGCTGTCGCTCGCCTGCGTGGCGCCCGGCTATGGCGCGATCTATGCGCATCAGGACAGCCATATCGTCGTCGATGAATGCAACGCGCCGGAATTCTATACCGGCGGCGCCAAGCTGGTGACCCTGCCGGGTGAGAGCGGCAAGATCGATCTGGCCGCACTGGATGCACAGCTGGCGCTCGGCTGGACCGGCTCGCAGCACAGCGCGCAGCCGTCTGCCGTCAGCATCACCCAGGCGACCGAGGCCGGCACGGTCTATTCGCCTGACGAGGTGGCCGATATCGCGCATCGCTGCAAGGCGCATGGCCTGAAACTGCATATGGATGGCGCGCGCTTCGCCAATGCGGTGGCGGGGCTGAACTGCGCGCCGGCCGATCTCACCTGGCGCGCCGGCGTCGACGTGCTCAGCTTCGGCGCCACCAAAAACGGCGCCATGGCGGCCGAAGCCGTGGTGTTCTTCAAACCAGACCTGGCCGAGAGTTTCCTCTATCGCCGCAAGCGCGGCGGCCATCTGTTTTCCAAGTCGCGCTATCTCTCGGTGCAGCTGCTCGCCATGCTGGAAAACGGCCTGTGGCTGCGGCTGGCGCGCGAGGCCAATGCGCGGGCGCGCGAGCTGGCCGAGGGCCTTGGCAAACTGCCGGGCGCCAAGGTCGTGTGGCCGGTGCAGGCCAACGAGGTGTTTGTGCAGCTGCCGACGGCGGCGGCCGAGGCGATGCGCCAGCGCGGCGCGCTGTTCCATACCTGGAGCGAGGCCGACAGTCTCTACCGCTTCGTCTGCGCCTTCGACAAGACCAGCGACGACACAGCGGCGCTGGTGCAGGCGGCGACGGCAGCTTTGAAGTAACTCACATCTGCCACGGCGGACTGGCCGAATAGCATTCGACCAGATAGTCGGTGAAGGCGCGGACCTTCGCCGCCAGATGCTTGCGCGCCGGATAGACCACATGGATCGGTCGCAGGATGTCGGCGGTGTGTCCGGTCAGCACCGGCACCAGCCGGCCGTCTTCCACCGCCTGCCGGATGCCGAAATCGGCGGCGTAGCACAGCCCGACGCCGGCCAGCAGCATGCGGAAAATCGCATCGCCGTTGCTGCTGCGGAAATTGCCGCGGATCGGGATGCGCGCGATGCTGCCGTCCGCTTTGCGGAACGGCCATTCGTTCAGGCCTTCGGGTCCGTCGAACAGCAGGCAGTTGTGCTGCGCCAGATCCTCGGGCGTCTGCGGCGTGCCGTATTTCTCCAGATAGCCGGGTGCGGCGCAGATGATGCGGCGATGCTCGCCCAGCTTGCGTGCGATGAGTGTTTCATCGCGTAACGCGCCGGTGCGGATGCCGATGTCTTCGCCCTCGGCAACAAGGTCGACCACATGGTCAGCGAAAGTGATCTGCACATCCACTTTCGGATAGCGCGCGAGAAAGCCCGGCAGCAGCGGCACCACCTGCGTCATGCCGAAACCATGCGCGACATTGACCCGCAGGCTGCCGCGCGGTTCGGCTTCGGCGCCGCCGACGCTGGCTTCCACCGCATCGATCTCGGCCAGGATTCCGCGCACCTGGTCGGCATAGACGCGACCCTCGGCGGTCAGGCTGACGCGCCGCGTGGTCCGCTGTAGCAGGCGCGCGCCGAGCCGGTCCTCCAGCCGCGAGATCAGCTTGCTGACCGCAGATGGGGACAGGCCGAGCGTCCTGGAGGCTTCGGTGAACCCGCCCTGATCCACCACCTCGACAAAGGCCTGCATCTCGCCGTAGCGGTCCATCTCTGCCTCAACTTATGAATTACAGTCATCAAATACTGCCAATTCTCCATATTAATGAAAAGTGCGGCGCAGCATATATCTTTCCCATAGCCACCCAGCAGAGGAAGGCCTCCCCCATGACCCAGTCTTTGATTTCCCAGATCGAAAACCGCTTCCAGACAGTCGGCCAGCCGGTCAGCTATATCTCGGCCGACGAGATGGCCTACCTGCGCGCACGCGCCAGCAGCCTGCGGGCGCACTCGAACCAGGCGCTGTTCGACGGCATCATCGCCCGCATCGCCGGCGCATTCCGCCCGACGGCGTGGCAGGCCTCGGGTCGCATTGTTACCGTCGAGTAAGAGCGCACTTCCCAGGCTTACTGGCCAGTAACGTCTTGCGGGCCCCGCTCCGCTGACTTAGGTGATCGCTGCGCCGTCATGCCGATAGCGCAGCAGGATCGTCCGATGTCGTCTTCTTCTCCCAATCGTCTGCCTGCCGTCTTCATCAGTCATGGTTCGCCCATGCTGACGCTGGAGCCCGATCGTCCGGCGCACCGGTTCCTACGCGGCGCGTCCGCGCTGTGGCAAAAGCCCAAGGCGATCCTGGCTGTCTCCGCGCATTGGGAAACCGCGCAGCCCGTTGTCGGCGCTGTCGCGCAGCCTGAGACCATCCACGACTTCTACGGTTTTCCGCCGGCGCTCTACCGCATGCAGTATGACGCGCCGGGCGCGCCGCAGCTTGCCGCGCGTATCCGCGATCTACTGGCCGATGCCGGCTTCACGGCCACACTGGATCCGCAGCGCGGCCTCGATCACGGTGCCTGGTCGCCGCTGGCGCTGATCTATCCCGAAGCTGATATTCCGGTGCTGCAGCTTTCGATCCAGTCGCAGCGCGATCCGGCGCATCATCTGGCGCTTGGCCGCGCGCTGTCGGTGCTGCGCGACGAGGGCGTGCTGATCATGGCGACCGGATCGCTGACGCATAACCTGCGCCTGCTGGATCGCAGCGACAGCCATCCACCGGCCGACTGGGCATCCGCCTTTGCCGACTGGATGGCGCAGAAGCTGGAACAGCGCGACGATGCGGCGTTGCTGGATTATCGCCGCGAGGCGCCATTCGCGGCGCAGAACCATCCGACCGACGAACACCTGCTGCCGCTGTATGTCGCGCTCGGCGCTGCCACGCCGGGACAGCCGGCCGAACGCATCCATGCCAGTTTCGCGCATGGCTCGCTGGCGATGGACAGCTACAGTTTCGCGTGACTTTCTAGCGCGTCATATCGAGCAGCAGCCGGACCACCACCACGTCCAGCACCACGATATACAGCAGCATCATCAGCAGCATCAGGTAGCGGTGGATGTCGCCGCTCAGCCTCGGCTTGCGGCGCAGCGCACTGCGCGCAAAGTTGGAAAAATCATTCGCCAGATAGCTCATCTTGGCGTGTTCGTTGCCCTGCCAGGATTGCAGCATGACGATCACGCCCAAGCTGCCGACGCCGACGACAGTGAGGAAGCCGGCGACGAAGCGCGCCACATCGGATGCGAAGGGCGTGGCGATGCCGATCGCCACCAGCGCCAGCGCGATCAGGGTGAAATACTGCACCACCCGCCATTGCTGCCGCTTGGCGAACAGCACGTTGCGGGCCGCCGCATCGTAGAGCAGCCGGTATTCGGCATGGGTGGCGTCGTCGAGCTGGCTCGGCTCCAGCTGCTCGACCTCGGCTTCGGCGGCTGCCGGCGCCGGGGCTTTCGGAGCGAGCGGGCGCGGCGGTGCAGTTGTTCCGCCTGCAGAGGGTTTACCGGGCTGAATCGCCATGGCCCCAGTCTAAGCCCGTTTCCGTCCCGCACCTAGACCGGCCTTGAGGGGGCGCGTCCGGCAGGGGTTTCCGGTGTCGGCAGAAATTGCCGCCCGGCAAAGACGGTGCGCAAAACCGACTCGGGTCCCGCTGAAATAATATATTGAAATCATACGTTTGCCTGAGCGATCCGACTTGGCCCGGCGCTTGCTTCTAAAGCCGCGACGAATGAGGAATCCATGAAAGTCGCTCAGGTAAACAGCTCTCTCGCTCCCGCCCCCGGTTCGCCTCTGGGCCAGACCCCGGCCGAGGAGATGTCGAGCCGCGCCGACGATTTCGCCCGCGTGCTGCAGACTGCCGTTTTCGGCAAGGGCAGCGAAGCCGTGGCGAAGACCACCGAGCGCGCCATGTCGGCGGCTGCCCCACGCACTGAAACCCGGCCGGTCGAGCGCCGCGAGCGTGCCGAACCGGCCCCGCGTCCGACCAGCACTCCCGCCCCGCGCAGCGAAGCCGCCCCGCGCGACACCCGCGATACTGACGCTCCGCAGAAGCCGGCCGAGAGCAAGGCTCCGGCCAAGACCGATGCCCAGGCACCTGCCAAGGATACCGCCGCCGACCAACCGGAAAAGACCCCTGAAGACACTGGCGCCGCCGCACCGCAGGAGACTGCGGCCGACAAGCCGGTCGACCAGACAGCCGAACAGACCGGCAAACAGACCGGCAAACAGACCGGTGCGCAGGACGCCGCCGAAGACACCGCCGAAGAGACGCTCGAAGACGCTGCCGATAAGCCGGTGGTGGCCGATGCTCCGGATGCCGCGCTGATCCTGGCTCTGCTGCAGACGCAGGCGGTGCCGGCTGCCGCCGCCGCTGCGACTGCCACTGCTGTTGCCGCGCCGGGCGCGGCGGCTGCCGCCGTCGCGACTGCCCCGGTCGTCGCGGCCGCTGTTGCCATGTCGCCCGAAGAGGCCGCTGCTGCCGCGCTGGCCGCCGCTGCCGAAGCGCAGGCCAAGGCTGCTGCGTCGGTGCAGACCGCTGCCGATGCCACGCCTGCCGACGCGGCCAAGGCCGCTGCTCCGGCAGTGACGCTGCCGGCCGTCGCCGATCCGCAGATCAAGACCGCCACCGACACCAGCGCCGCCGCGCTGCTTTCGCAGCAGCAGACCCTGTCGGCAGAAGATTTCGCAGCACTCCAGCAGGCACTGACGGCCCAGAATCAGGGCCAGGTGCAGGTGCAGGACCAGGCCGGCAAGCCGGTCGTGACGGCCGAGGCGAAGCAGAAAGCCGAGCCCAAGGCCGAAAAATCCCTGACGGTCGACGTGCAGACCGTCAGCGTGACGCCGAAGACCTTGGTCGACCAGGCCACGCTGTTCGTCATGCAGGACGACGATCAGGCCGCCGATATGGCCCAGTTGCAGCAGCAGGCGCAGGCCGCGCTGCAGCAGCAGGCACAGCAGACGACTTCGGAACTGAAATTCAGTGCCGCCCTGCTGCAGGCCGCCGGCGACGATATCGCGCTGCAGGCCGGCAGCACCGCCAGTACCGGCGGCAACAACGGCCAGACCCTGCAGCAGACGGCTGCTATCGGCGCCACGACCGCGACGCAGGCCACCCAGACGGCGCATCAGGCCGCGACGCAGACTGCCGCCCGCCATCTCGCCGCCTATGTTCCGGTCGGTGAACAGGTCGGCGTGCAGATCAGGAAGGGCGTGGCCGACGGCCTCGACAAGATTTCGATCAAGCTCGATCCGGGCAATCTCGGCAAGGTCGAGATCAAGCTGGAAATCGGCCACGACGGCCGCCTGCAGGCGGTGATCGCCGCCGACAAGCCGGAAACCCTGCAGCTGCTGCAGCAGGACGTGAAGAATCTCGAACAGTCGCTGCGCGACAGCGGCCTGAAGACCGACCAGCAGTCGCTGAATTTCACGCTGCGCGATCAGGGCCAGGCCGATGACGGCCGCAACGGCAATGGCACCGGCACCGGCCGCCAGCACAATCGCGGCGGCGACGACTATGCCGAGACCGGCGCGCATACCGATCCCGTGCAGCTGGCCGCTGCCAATGCACAACGGGCTGCTGCCGCGCGCGGCGGTCTCGATCTTCGTATCTGAATGAGTCGCACAGGAGAACCATCATGGTTACCGGCGTAAGCAACACCACTGGCAGCACCTACACCGGCACGCCGAGCGCGGCGGAGCAGTCCGGCGTCTCGCTGGCGAAGAATTTCGACACCTTCCTCACGCTGCTGACCACGCAGCTGAAGAACCAGGATCCGACCTCGCCGATGGACTCGAAAGAGTTCACCAACCAGCTGGTGATGTTCAGCCAGGTCGAGCAGTCGATCAATCAGAACAAGAACCTGGAAAAGCTGCTGGCGATGTTCGCGACGCAGCAGAACAGCAACAACCTGAACTTCATCGGCAAGATCGTCGATGTCGACGACAACCAGATCGAGTTGCAGCAGGGCGGCAGCGGCTTCTGGTCTTACGAACTGCCGGCCGGCGCCACAAACGTGAAATACAACATCCTGAATTCCTCGGGCAAAGTGGTGCGCTCGGTCACCTCGACCGCGCCGGATGGCGGTTTCCCGAAGGGCCGTATCGAACTGGCCTGGGACGGCAAGGACGGCGAAAGCAATGCGCTGCCCGCCGGCAAGTACAGGCTCGAAGTCGTGGCCAAGGATTCCGGCGGCAAGACCATCGACGGCACCAAGGTCTATGCGCGCGGCTATGTCAGCTCGCTCGATACCGTGGACGGCGAGCAGCATCTGGTTGTCGGCGGCAACAAGTATCTGCCCAGCAAGGTGGTCTCGGTCTATCCGGCGCCGACCAACGACAATACCGGCGGCACCGACGACGGCGATGACGAAGAGGCGGCGTCGTAAGGCGCCGCATCCAGTGCGACTTCTCCAGTAGCTTTTGACGTGAGGCGATGACGACCATGCAGAACCTGATCGAAACCGTGACCCCGCAGACGCGCCCGCTCGGCGCGCCGACCAGCGTGCCGGCGAGTGTGATCGGGCCCGAAGGTCAGCGCATCACGCGTGATACGCTGCCGCCGGCCAACACCAAACGCTGGGTGATCCGCCGCAAGGCCGAGGTGGTTGCCGCCGTCCGCGGCGGCCTGCTCACGCTTGAGGAAGCCTGCGGGCGCTACATGCTGACGGTGGAGGAATTCCAGTCCTGGCAGCGCGCCATCGAGCAGCATGGATTGCCCGGTTTGCGCACCACCCGGCTGCAGGAATACCGCCCCGGTACGTTAAAGGATCCGGCGATTCGTAGTTTTTGAGGAAATTCCTCTAAGCCACTGAAATTATTACCGTTTACGGGGTTAACATTCCGGTAGGCAAAATTTGCCGGGATGTTAACCTCTCCTTCATTCCCGCTACCTAATTTGGCGTTCGTGGGCAGGTGTGGACCGGCCCGTAACGCGTGCCTTGGTGCAGGGGTGATGCCGTGAACGGTATTATGAACATGATGCGGAACATCGGTCCCGCGCGGCTGGCAATGCTGGCGGCGACGGCCGCGGTTCTGATCGGTTTCTTCGTCTTCCTGGGCATGAAGGTGACGCAGCCCAAGATGTCGCTGCTCTACGGCAATCTGGACCTGCAGTCCTCGGCCGAAATCGTCAACCGCCTCGAAGCCCAGAAAATCCCCTACCAGATCGTCGCCAACGGTGCGCAGATCCTGGTGCCGGAAGACCGCGTGCTGCGCACCCGCATGCAGCTGGCCGAAGGCGGCCTGCCGTCGGGCGGCGGCGCCGGCTACGAAATCTTCGACAAGGCCAATGCCCTGTCGGCCACCAATTTCATGCAGAACATCAACCAGCTGCGTGCCATGGAAGGCGAGCTGGCCCGCACGATCCGTTCGATCGACCAGGTCCAGTCGGCCCGCGTGCATCTGGTGCTGCCCAAGCGCGAGGTGTTCAGCCGCGAACAGCGCGAACCGACCGCCTCGATCATCGTCAAGACGCGCGGCGGTCGCCTCGAACAGCCGCAGGTCCGCGCGATCCAGAATCTTGTCGCCTCTGCGGTGCCCGACCTGAAGCCCTCGCGCGTCGCCATCGTGGACGACCGCGGTAATCTGCTGGCCGGCACCCAGGAAGAGCCCGATCCGGCCACCGCTACGGCCAACCGCATGGCCGACATGCGCCGCCAGATCGAAGACCGCCTGCGCAAGAATGTCGAAGCGCTGCTCGAGCGTTCGGTCGGCGTCGGCAATGTGCGCGCCGAAATCTCGGTCGACATGGATTTCGACCGCGTCACCACCAACCAGGAACTGTTCAATCCCGACCAGCAGGTGGTGCGCTCGACCCAGACCATCACCGAAAACAACCAGAGCCAGGAAGGCCAGCAGAACGTCACGGTCGCCAACAACCTGCCGGAAGCGGAAGGCCAGGGCGGCTCGCAGGCCACCACCAGCGGCAACCGCACCGAAGAATTGGTCAACTACGAAATCTCCAAGACGATCCGTACCCAGGTGCGCGAAGCCGGCACCATGCGCCGCGTCACCGCCGCCGTGCTGGTCAACAACATCGTGCAGGTCGATGGCCAGGGCCAGCGCTCGTATCTGGCGCGTTCGCCGGAAGAGATGCAGCAGATCAACGCGCTGGTGCGCAGCGCCATCGGCTTCGACCAGCAGCGTGGCGACACGGTGGAAATCGTCTCGATGCGCTTTGCCGAACCGGGCGATGTGCCCGAGGAAGTCGATCCGAACAGCCTGCCGGTGCTGCTGGGCCTGACCAAGGCTGAACTGTTCCGCATCGGCGAGATCGCCGGCTATGTCCTGCTCGGCCTGCTGGCGATGCTGCTGGTGGTGCGCCCGCTGATCCGCCGCGTGCTGGAAGCCTCGCAGGAGAGCGAAGACATTCCGCCGGGCATGCTGACGCCGGCTTCGCCGGGCCTGCCGATGGTGGTGGGCGGCGCGCCGCTCGCCGAACTGCCGGCCGCGCCCGAGCTGGGCATGGCGCCGCCGACGCCGGGTATCGAATCGATGATCGATATCGCCCGTATCGAAGGCCAGGTGAAGGCGTCGTCGCTCAAGAAGATCGGCGAGATTGTCGACAAGCATCCGGAAGAAGCCGTGTCGATCATCCGCAACTGGCTCTATCAGGCAGCGTGACGGTTTAGGAGCGCGCTATGGCAGCAGACAAGGACTTTCGCCAGCTCAAGGGGCCTGACAAGGCCGCCATGCTGATGCTGGCCCTGGGCGAAGAGCATTCGGCAAAGATCTGGCCGCTGCTCGACGACGAAGAGATCAAGGAAATCTCGCAGAATATGGCCAACCTCGGCGCGGTGAATTCCGACGTCGTGGAAAAGCTGTTCCTGGAATTCGTCAACAACTTCTCGTCCACCGGCTCGCTGACAGGTACCTTCGACAGCACGGAACGCCTGCTGATGAAGGCGCTGCCGTCCGAGCGCGTCAACCAGATCATGGAAGAAATCCGCGGTCCGGCCGGCCGCACCATGTGGGACAAGCTCGCCAACGTGAACGAGAACGTGCTGGCGAACTACCTGAAGAACGAATATCCGCAGACCGTTGCTGTGGTGCTGGCCAAGATCCGCCCGGAACATGCCGCGCGCGTGCTGGCGGCGCTGCCCGAAGAATTCTCGATGGAAGTCGTCATGCGCATGCTGCGCATGGAAGCGGTGCAGAAGGAAGTGCTCGACAAGGTGGAGCAGACGCTGCGCACCGAATTCATGTCGAACCTGGCGCGCACCAACCGCCGTGACGCCCACGAAATGATGGCTGAAATCTTCAACAGCCTGGATCGCAACACCGAAGCCCGCTTCCTGGCGGCGCTGGAAGAGCGCAGCCGCGACGCCGCCGAGCGTATCAAGGCGCTGATGTTCACCTTCGAGGATCTGATCAAGCTGGATCCGTCCGGCGTGCAGACCCTGCTGAAGGGCGTGGAAAAGGACAAGCTGGGCCTGGCGCTGAAGGGCGCCTCGGAGACGCTCCGCGACCTGTTCTTCTCCAACATGTCCGAACGCGCGTCCAAGCTGCTGCGCGAGGAAATGGAATCGATGGGCCCGGTGCGCCTGAAGGACGTCGACGAGGCGCAGATGATGATGGTCAACACGGCCAAGGAACTGGCGGCCAAGGGCGAAATCATGCTGGCCGACAACAAGGGCGAAGACGAGCTCATTTACTGAGGCCCATGTATTACAAGGACGTGGCGTAACACGCGATGGCAAGCAAGGCGAAATTCCTTTTCGACGTACCCTTCGACGGCAGCCGCCCGAAGGTGGAGCGGAATTACGCGCCCAAGGCGCCGCCGCCGAAATACTCAGCCGAGGAAGTCGAGGCCGCCAAGGCCGCGGCCTTTGCCGAGGGCGAGGCGGCCGGGCGCGAGGCTGCCTACGGCGAGCATCAGCAGAATCTGGAAACCGCGCTGCGCAACATCGCACAGCAGCTGCGCGGCATTGCCAGCGGTCAGGAGAATGCCCGTATTGCCGCCAGCGCCGAGGCGACCGAACTGGCCGTGGCGATTGCGCGCAAGCTGGCGGGCCGGCTGATCGAGCGTCAGCCGCTCGACCAGGTCGAAGCGCTGGTGCTGCGCTGCATGGACGACATGCGCGACGAGCCGCGCCTGGTGATCCGCGCTGCCGAGCCGGTGGTACAGCAGCTGGATGCCAAGATCGACCAGCTGGTGGCGCAGTCGGGCTTCGGCGGTAAGGTGGCGCTGGTGCCCGACGAGACGATGGCGCTGACCGATTGCCGCATCAACTGGGCCGACGGTTCGGCCGAACGGCGCCAGACGGCGCTGGAACACGACGTCGACCAGGCGGTCGAACGATATCTGGCCGGGCTGCAGGCGCAGCTGGCGGAGCCCGGCGAATAGCTGCGGCAGGGAGTGAACGAGTATGGCGGATAGTGACGATCTCGAACTGAAGGATCTCGGCGGCGGCGCCGGGATGATGGCCGAGGACGATCCCGATGCGGCACGCACCGCAGCGGATCTGCAGGCCGTGTTCGATATTCCGGTGCATGTCTCGGCCGTGCTGGGCAAGGCCAACATGCAGGTCAGCCAGCTGCTGAAACTGGGCCGCGGCGCGGTGGTCGAACTCGACCGCAAGGTCGGCGAGGCCATCGACATCTATGTGAACAACCGGCTGGTGGCGCGCGGCGAAGTGGTGGTGGTCGAAGACCGCCTGGGCGTGACCATGACGGAAATCATCAAGGGCGGTCGCGGCGGCTGATGCGTCGCACCGGGTTGACGTCGGACGTTTGGATTAAAGCGGGAAGCTGGGGCGGATTATGCGGCTGATCATCTTTGGAACGCTGAATGGGCAGATCGGTGCGGCGACACGCATCGCGCTGCAGCGCGGCGCCAAGGTCATCCAGGTCGAGGATATCGAGCAGGGCCTGAATACGCTGCGCACCGGGCGCGGCGCCGATCTGGCGATGATCGATGTCAGCCTCGATGTGAAGTATCTGGTCGAAAGCCTGAAGAACGAGCGCATCAACCTGCCTGTGGTGGCCTGCGGCATCGGCAACGATGCGCGCGCCGCCGTGGCCGCGATCCGCGCCGGCGCCAAGGAATACCTGCCGCTGCCGCCGGAAGCCGACCTGATTGCGGCCGTGCTGGAAGCGGTGGCCGAGGAAAGCCACCAGATGCTGTTCCGCGATCCGGCGATGGGCCAGGTCGTGAAGCTCGCCGAACAGATCGCGCCGAGTCCGGCCTCTATCATGATCACCGGCGAGAGCGGCACCGGCAAGGAAGTGATGGCGCGCTTCATCCATATGAAGTCGCCGCGTGCCGACCGGCCCTTCGTGTCGGTCAACTGCGCCGCCATTCCCGACACGCTGCTGGAATCCGAACTTTTCGGCCATGAAAAAGGCGCCTTCACCGGCGCCGTCGCCCGCCGGCTGGGCAAGTTCGAGGAAGCCAACGGCGGCACCCTGCTGCTGGACGAAATCAGCGAGATGGACGTGCGCCTGCAGGCCAAGCTGCTGCGCGCCATCCAGGAGCGTGAGATCGACCGCATCGGCGGCAGCAAGCCGGTCAAGGTCGATATCCGCGTCATCGCCACCTCGAACCGCAATCTGGCCGACGAAGTGGCGCGCGGCACTTTCCGCGAAGATCTGCTGTTCCGTCTCAATGTCGTGAACATCAAGCTACCGCCGCTGCGTCAGCGTCCTGCCGATATCGAGATGCTGTCGCAGCATTTCGTGAAGAAATACGCCGCCGCCAATGGCGTGGCCGAACGTCCGCTGTCGGCCCCGACGATCGAGGCGCTGCGGCTGGCGCCCTGGCGCGGCAACGTACGCGAGCTGGAAAACACCATGCATCGCGCCGTGCTGCTGGCGCTGGGTTCGCAGATCGAACTGGCCGATATCCGTCTGCCGGATGGCAGCGCGCTGACCGACTCCCTCGGTCGCGGCACAGTCGCGTCCGAGCCGGGCACCGATGATGCTGCCGGCGCATCGCCCAACCTGGTCGGGCGCACCGTGGCCGATGTCGAACGCGACCTGATCATCGATACGCTGAAACATTGCCTGGGCAACCGCACCCACGCGGCGACCATCCTGGGGATTTCGATCCGCACCTTGCGCAACAAGCTGAAGCAGTATTCCGACGAAGGCCTGGCTGTTCCGGCGGCCAACGAGGGCACGCGCGTCACCGCCTGACGGCAGTCGACGCGTGGGTTGAGGAGACTAGGGTATGGCGGAGAACGTGCCGGCTGAAGCTTCAGCCGCCTCTGGAGGCGGTGGCGGCAGCCTGTTCGGTCGGCTGGGTCAGATCGGCCAGCATGGCGACATCCTGCTCGCCATCGGCATCATGGCCATCCTGTCGGTGCTCATCCTGCCGATGCCGACCTGGCTGCTCGACGTCTTCCTGGCGCTGTCGATCACCGCTTCCGTGCTGGTGATGATGACCTGCCTGTTCGTAACCCGGCCGCTCGAATTCTCCAGCTTCCCGACCGTGCTGCTCATCACCACGATGCTGCGGCTGTCGCTGAACCTGGCCTCCACCCGCCTGATCCTGGGCCACGGCCACGAAGGCACCGATGCCGCCGGTCATGTGATTGAGGCCTTCGGCCAGTTCATCATGGGCGGCAACCTGGTGATCGGCATCATCGTGTTCGCGATCCTGGTGATCGTGAACTTCGTCGTCATCACCAAGGGTTCGGGCCGTATCGCCGAAGTGTCGGCGCGCTTCACTCTCGACGCGATGCCCGGCAAGCAGATGGCGATCGACGCCGATCTCTCGTCTGGCCTGATCGACGAAGCCACCGCCCGCATCCGCCGCAAGGACCTGGAAGACGAGTCCGGCTTCTTCGGTTCGATGGACGGTGCCTCGAAATTCGTGCGCGGCGACGCCGTCGCCGGCCTGCTGATCACCTTCATCAACCTGATCGGCGGCATCCTGATCGGCGTGATCCAGAACGGCCTGCCGTTCAGCGCCGCGCTCAACACCTACTCGATCCTGTCGGTCGGTGACGGCCTGGTCGCGCAGATTCCGGCGCTGATCATCTCGGTCGCCGCCGGTATCATGGTGTCGAAGGGTGGTGTCACCGGCACCACCGACAAGGCGCTGTCGCGCCAGCTCTCCTCGGTCAAGGGCCTGGGCATGTCGGCGGTGCTGTCGTCGGCCTTCGCTCTGATCCCGGGCATGCCCTTCATCCCCTTCATCATCCTGGGACTGGTGACCGGCGGTCTGGCCTACCTCTCCTGGAAGCAGGAACAGAAGGTCATTGCCGACGCCTATATCCCGCCCGCGCCGGCTGCGCCGCCGCCCAGCCCGCTGGACGAGCCGGTCACCAATGCGCTGGTGATGGACGACCTGCGGCTGGAGCTGGGCTTCAGCCTGCTGCCGCTGATCAACGATGCGCGCGGCTATCGCCTGACCGACCAGATCAAGGCGCTGCGCCGCCAGATCGCCATCGACATGGGCTTCATCATGCCCAGCGTGCGCATCCTCGATAACATGCAGCTGCCGGGCACGACTTACGTGATCCGCGTCAAGGAAGTGGAAGCGGCGCGCGGCGAGGTGAAGCCGAACCTGCTGCTGACCATGGACCCGCGCGGCGAACGTATCGCGCTGGCCGGCGAGGAAACCATTGAACCCACCTTCGGCCTGCCGGCCATGTGGGTGGACGAGAGCATGCGCGACGAGGCGATGTTCCGCGGCTATACCGTGGTCGATCCCGGCACCGTGATCACCACGCATCTGACCGAAGTGGTCAAGGACAACATGTCCGANNCGCACCAACGTCAACGGCGTACAGCGCGTGCTGCAGAACCTGCTGAGCGAGCGCATCTCGATCCGCGATCTCTCCACCATCCTGGAAGCGATCGCCGAGGCCGCCGGCTATACCCAGAGCATCACCCAGATCACCGAGCATGTGCGCTCGCGCCTGGCGCGCCAGATTTCCAACGCCAATGTCAGCCCGGACGGCTTCATCCCGCTGGTGACGCTGTCGCCGCAATGGGAGCAGAATTTCGCCGAGGCACTGGTCGGCCAGGGCGAAGACCGCCAGCTCAGCATGCAGCCGTCGCGGCTGCAGGAATTCATCACCCAGGTGCGCCAGACCTTCGAGCGTCTGGCCTCCGAGGGTCATATGCCGGTGTTGCTGACCAGCCCGACCGCGCGGCCTTATGTGCGGTCGATCATCGAACGCTTCCGTCCGGCAACCGTTGTAATGTCGCAGCAGGAAATTCATCCGAAGGCCAAGCTTCGGACGATTGCGCAGATCTGAGGATGGGCTGACAGATGCGGCTCAAAACCTTCCAGGCTGAAACGATGACCGAGGCGATGGACCTCGTCCGTCAGGCTTTGGGCGACGAGGCGATCATCGTCTCCACCTACACGCACCGCAACGGCGGCGGCGTCGAGATCACGGCTGCCATCGAACAGGCGAGCGAGGACGATTTCGTCACGCCGGAAGCGCAGGCGCTTCGCTACGGCCAGGGCAACGGCCGGCTGTTCGTGCCAGGCGAAGACTTCGCCAGTCCGGACGACCTGCAGCAGACCGGCGAACTCATCCTCGGTGCGCTCAGCTGGCACGGCGTACCCGGGCGCGTCGCCGAACGGCTGACCCAGGCGGCACTGCGGGTCGGCCTCGACGATGCCGTCGGCGCGCTGGCCGAGGCACTGGACGAGACCTATCGCTTCCCCGGTCTGAGCACCGATAACCGACCGCTGATCCTGATCGGCCCGCCGGGCAGCGGCAAGTCGGTTGTGGCCGCCAAGCTCGCTGCGCGTTGCGTGATGGAACGCCGCCCGGTGCAGATGATTTCCACCGATGTCAGCCGCGCGGCGGCCGGCGAACAATTGGCGGCGCTGTGCCGCGTGATGAGCGCACCCTTCCTCGAAGCCGCCGATGCCCGCGAGCTGCAGTATGCCGTGGGGCAGACCCCCGATGCCGCCAAGCTGATCATCGACACCGCTGGCGTGAATCTGCACGACGCCGCGGAGCGCAAGGCGCTCAGGGCGCTGATCCAGGCCAGCGGCGCCGAACCGGTCGCCGTGCTGGCAGCCGGCACCGACGCTCTCGAATGCGGCGAGCTTGCCGCCCAGGCTGTCGCACTCGGTGCGCGCCGCTATGTCGGCACGCGACTGGATGCGGCGCGGCGCCTCGGTGCGCTGGTCGCCGCCGCCGATCTCGGCGGACTTGCCTTCGCCGATGTCAGCGCCAGTTCCTTTATCGGCAAGGGCTTCGAACGCTGCGACTCACTCAGTCTCGCGCATCGTCTGCTGGCCGATCCCGATGCTCGCAGCCCCGCTGTCGATCCTGCCGAAGACATGCAATACTTTTCCCCGAAACCCGCTGCCATGAAGGCCGCCGAATGACCGTGATGACCATGACGCCGACTCCGCCGTCCTCTCCTGCTCGCCCGGTCCGCCATCCTGCTGCGGCGGTGCGACAGCATAACGTGATCGCCGTTGCCTCGGGCAAGGGCGGCGTGGGCAAGACCTGGCTCTCGGTCACGCTGGCGCATACCTTTGCGCGGCAGGGCCAGCGCGTGCTGCTGTTCGACGGCGACATCGGCCTCGCCAATGTTGACATCCAGCTCGGCCTGATGCCCGACCGCGATCTCGGCAGTGTGATTGCCGGCCGTTTCAGCCTGGCCGATGCGATCATGCCTTCCGAGGCAGGATTCGACATTATTGCAGGTAAATCGGGCTCGGCGTCGCTCGCCACGCTGGACCAGCCGGCTATGAGCCATGTGCGCGACGAACTGATGCAGCTGGCGAAAAGCTACGACCGTGTCATCATCGATCTCGGCGCCGGCGTCGACTCGGTCGTGCGCACCTTCTCGGCGGTGGCCGGCGTGACGCTCGTGGTGACCAATGACGAGCCGACTGCGCTGACCGATGCCTATGCCTATATCAAGCTGACCCGCATGGCCGACCGCAACGCCGATGTGCGTGTGGTGATCAACATCGCGCCGACCACGCGCGAAGGCGAGCGGACTTACGCCAAGCTGAACAAGGCGGCGGAGAATTTCCTGAAATACTCGCCGCCGCTGGCCGGTGTGATCCGCCGCGACGACAAGGTGCGCGACGCCATCCGCAATCAGGTGCCGCTGCTGACCCGCCATCCGATGTGCGAAGCCGCCGAGGATGTCGAAGGCCTGATGAACGGTCTGCTGCGCGCGCCCGTCGCGATGCAGCCCTGATCATGCGTTAAGCGGGCGGAGAGGCGCGTGAGCGATCTCGGCCCGCTTGTGCCCAAGCCGGCGGTGACAAGCACCGGCGGCAGCACGCCCGTCACCTCCACGCCTGCACCGACCGCACCTGCACCGGCGCCGGGCGGCAATGCGCCTGCACCGGCGCAACAGGCACCATCCTCTCCCACAGTCGTCCTGCAGGACGATGCGGCCGATATCGCGGCCAGCGCGCGCGAACTGGCCAGGGGCGGCCAGATCTCGGCGCAGGTGGTGGCGCGCGACAACGCGGCCCTGCTGGTGCGTACCGCAGCCGGTAATACGCTGGCGCTGACCAGTCTGGCGCAGGCCTTCGAGCAGGCCAATCTCGCCACGCTGAATGCAGCGATCCGGCTGCAGCTCAATCCCGCCAATCCGCAGCAGGCGACCTCTCTCAGCGTGATCGTGCTCAGCGTCAACGGCACGACTCTGGCCCTGCCGATGCCGGCACAGGCGCAGCCGCCGACGGCTGCTCAACTGGCGCTCGCCGCCTCGCCGCCGCAGCCTGCTGCTTCCACGGCTGCGCCGACACTGCCGCAGGCGGGACAGACCTTGCGGGCCGTGCTGGTGACGCCATCGCCGAACAGCGCAGCCATCGCGCTGCCGGCCGGCAGCCAGGTGCAGGTGACGGTGCAGGCCGTGACTTTGCCCAATGCGGCCCCTGCCGCAGCCGCGCTTCCGGGGCAGCCCGCTGTATCGACCGGATTGCCGAGCGCCGCCGGCGCGCCGCCGCAGATGCCAGCCGCTGCCACACCGCAAGTGACAACGCCGTCTGCGCCGGTTCCTGCACTGCCGGGTCAGTCCGCTGCGCCGGCCATGATGCAGCCGGCTGTTCCGCAGCCCGCCGCGTCACCGACGATTCAGGCGCCGGCAACGCCGCCTGCGCCGACCCCAGCGCAACCCGCCGGCCTGCCGCAGGCCGCTGCTGCATCGCCGGTGCCAACTCTTGCCGCGCCGGCTGCTGCCGTCATCAGCGTGCCGATCACCGGTATCGTCACGGGTCAGAGCCAGACCGGCCAGGTATTGGTCTCCACACCGCAGGGCGTGCTGGCGCTGAACCTGCCGCAGCCGCTGCCGCCCGGCACGCAGCTGGCGCTGGAACTCGGCGCCATCACGCGGCCGCCGGCCACGGCACCAACGCAGCTGACGCCCGCGCCGCTGGCCGGCGTGCTGACCCGCCTGCATGACGGCTGGCCCAGCCTGCAACTCACACTGGATGCGATCCGTGCCGCCGATCCCGCACTGGCCCAGCGGCTGCAGACCGAATTGCTGCCGCAGCCGAATGCGCGGCTGGCTTCCACCGCCCTGCAGTTCATTGCCGCCGCCGCTGTCGGCAATGCGCAGGCCTGGCTCGGCTCCGAGGCCGTGCGCAAGCTGGAGCAGAGCGGCAGGGGCGACCTGCTGAAAAAGTTGGATGACGATTTCCGCGAACTCGGCCGGCTCAACCAGCGTCAGGGCGACAACGACTGGCAGGCGCTGGTGATGCCGATGATGATCGGCGGCAAGGTCGAGCCGATCCAGATTTTCATGCGCCGGCGCAAGGATCCGAAGAAGCAGCAGAAGCAGACCCGTTTCATCATCGACTTCAATCTGGAAAGCACCGGTCCGATCCAGTTCGACGGTTTCGTCGGCACCAAGCAGCTCGACCTGATCCTGCGCAGCGAAACCGAATTCGGCCCGGCCTTCCGCCTCGATGTCACCGGAATCTTCGAACAGGCGCTGGCAATCACCGGCATGGTCGGCTCGCTGCGTTTCCACGACCGGGAAAAGCCGCTGCCCTGGCCGAGCCCGGAACTCGACAGCCGCGGGCCAAGCACGGAAGTGAAGGCATAGAACAATCTCACTGCCCGCGAATGTGTTCGCAGGAAGCGGGATGCATTTGCGTTCCGCTGCGCCTATAAGCGATGGATGACTCCGCAGATGGATAAACGTGCATGGATGGGGCTTCTGATCCTGTCTGTGCTCTGGGGCGGCTCGTTCTTTTTCGTCGGCGTCGCCGTCAGGGAAGTGCCGCCGCTGACCGTCGCTGCCATCCGCGTCTTCGTCGCCGCGATTGTCCTGCTCGCAGTGCTGAAACTGACCGGACTGGCCCTGCCGCGTCGACGCGAGGTCTGGCTGGCCTTTCTGATTATGGGGCTGCTCAACAACGCCATCCCGTTCAGCCTCACTTTCTGGGGACAGACGCATATCCCGAGCGGCCTGGCCTCGATCCTCAATGCCACCACGCCAATCTCGACCGTGCTGGTGGCGCATGCCTTCAGCGACGACGAAAAGCTGACGCCGGGCCGGCTGCTGGGCGTGCTAACTGGCTTCGCCGGCGTGGCGATGATGATCGGTCCCGATCTGTTGTCTGGCCTGGGGCGCAACGTGCTGGCGCAGGGTGCCTGCCTGCTTGCGACGCTCTCGTATGCTTTCGGCGCCGTATACAGTCGTCGTTTCCGCCGGCTCGGCGTGGTGCCGATGCAAGTCGCCGGCGGCCAGTTCATCGGCTCGTCACTGATCCTGGTGCCGCTGGCGCTGCTGGTCGAGCAGAGCTGGCAGATACCATTGCCGTCGTGGCAGGCCATGGCCGCCATCCTGGCGCTCGCCATCGTCTCTACGGCTCTGGGCTTCGTGATCTATTTCCGGGTCATGGCGGTGGCCGGCAGTAACGTGAATCTTGTCACGCTGCTGGTGCCGGTCAGCGCCATCCTGCTGGGTGTACTGGTGCTGCGCGAAAGCCTGCTGCCGCGGCATTTCGCCGGCATGGCGGTGATTGCGCTCGGCCTTGGCGCCATCGACGGACGGGTCTTTACGCTGCTGCGTAAGCCCGGAGCCGACTAAGGCTCATTCCGAGGCCTTGCTGTCCCGTTCCTGGCGGCGGCGGAAGCTCTGCAGGCCGGCTTCGTCGAGTTCGTCCTGCTCACGCTTTTCCTGCTTGGCCTTTTCGCGCTTTTCCCAGTTCTCGAGCACCAGTTCGTATTTCTTCTGCTCACGGAAGGCGGCATTCACCTCTTCCTGCGCGGCGGCGATGCGGTCGATGGTCTGGTTGCGCGCCACTTCGGCATTGGCATGGCGTTCGCGGTTCATGCGGCGATAGGCGGTGAAGCCGAAACCGGCGGTGTAATTCTGCGTTGCCACCTTGCGTTCGTGTTCCAGTTCGGCATCCAGCGCCGTCATCTGGCGTTCGATGCTGGCGCGCAGGATTTCCAGATCGACGACGATGCGGCGCCGCTCGTCGAGCCGCCACTTCCATAGCCGGATCAGTCCGCCGACACCCTTCATGACTTATGCTACCGCCTGCCTTACGCGCCCTGCAGGAAGATTTCCGCCAGCCGCTCATAGCCCGAGCCGAGATCGGCGCGCTCGGATTTCTGCTGCTTGAGGAAGGTTTCCAGCATCGGCTGATAGCGGATCGCCTCATCCACCTTGGGATCGGAACCGTTGCGATAGGCGCCGAGCCGGATCAGCTCGGCCATGTCGTCATAGGTGGCCATCAGCTGGCGCGCGCGTGTCACCAGCAGGTTTTCATCCTCGGTGTTGCAGCCCGGCATGGTGCGCGAGATCGAGCGCAGGATGTTGATGGCCGGATAGCGACCGCGTTCGGCGATGCCGCGTTCCATCACGATATGGCCATCAAGAATACCGCGCGTCGCATCGGCGATCGGTTCGTTATGATCGTCGCCGTCCACGAGAACAGTAAAGAGCCCGGTGATGCTGCCGTCCTCGGTGCCGGGGCCGGCACGCTCCAGCAGGCGCGGCAGTTCGGCGAATGTCGTCGGCGGATAGCCCTTGGTGGTCGGCGGTTCGCCGCCCGACAGGCCGATCTCGCGCTGCGCCATGGCAAAGCGCGTGACAGAGTCCATCAGGCAGAGCACCTGCGCACCCTGGTCGCGGAAATACTCCGCCACCGCCAGCGTCATATACGCGGCCTGGCGGCGCACCAGCGCCGGCTCGTCCGAGGTCGCCACCACGATCACGGTACGCGCAAGGCCGGCCTTGCCCAGGTCGTCCTCGATGAATTCCTGCACCTCGCGACCGCGTTCGCCGATCAGGCCGACCACGTTGACATCGGCTTCGGTGTAGCGCGCCATCATCGACAGCAGCACGGATTTGCCGACGCCCGAGCCGGCGAAGATGCCCATACGCTGGCCGCGGCAGCAGGAGATGAAGGTGTTGATCGAACGCACGCCGAGATCGATCTTGGCGCCGACGCGTTTGCGCGAATTGGCCGGCGGCGGATTGGCGCGCAAAGGATAGGGTCGGGTGCCGTTGGTCAGCGGCGGGCCGCCATCCAGCGGACGGCCCAGACCATCGATCACGCGACCGCGCCAGCTGGCATCGGGATAGATCACTGGCTGGTCCTCGCCGACCACGGCGCGGCTGCCCAGGCCGATGCCTTCCAGCGAGCCATAGGGCATCAGCAGGGCGCGGTTCTGGCGGAAGCCGACCACTTCGCATTCCACCTGGCGGTGATCGCGGGTCTGCAGATGCACGCGCGAGCCGATGGACAGATGGCGCTCCACGCCGGCCACTTCGACCAGCAGGCCCTGGATCGAGGTCACCCGGCCGGTGAAGGCGACGTCCTTGATCCGGTCCAGATCCATCAGCAGGCTGTGCATGGCGCCTCAACAGGGTTAACGGAGAAAATACCCTACAGGTCAAAGCCTTAACTGGCGGTAAAGCCCCGGGACACTCGCCTGCGGCCGGGCTGCGCTGGCTTGCATTTTAGCATGGAACCGGACGCAGTGCCCGGGTGTAAAGGATGCGTTAAGAAATGCGTTAACTTCATTTATTAACAATGGTAAACTGCGGCGAATCGGGCGGAAAAACGCCAACTCCGAAGCTGCCGGCCGTTTGCGGCGCATCGGATACCGACCTTCAAGCGTGGGGTGCACCATGCGCGTGCTGCTGATCGAAGACGACGCTTCCATGGCCAAGAGCATCGAAATGATGCTCAGCGCCGAAGGATTCAACGTCTATCGTACCGAATACGGCGAAGAGGGCTTGGACCTCGGCAAGCTGTATGATTACGACATCATCGTGCTCGACCTGAACCTGCCCGACATGCACGGCTACGATGTGCTGAAGAAGTTGCGCGCGGCCAAGGTGAATACGCCGATTCTGATTCTCTCGGGCATGGGTGAACCGGACAAGAAGGTGAAGGGTCTCGGCTTCGGCGCCGACGACTACATCACCAAGCCGTTCAACAAGGACGAGCTGGTGGCCCGTATCAACGCCATCGTCCGCCGCGCCAAGGGCCATTCGCAGTCGGTGATCCAGACCGGCAAGCTGACGGTCAACCTGGATGCCAAGTCGGTCGAGGTGGAAGGCGGTCGCCTGCACCTGACCGGCAAGGAATATGCGATGCTGGAACTGCTCTCGCTCCGCAAGGGCACAACCCTGACCAAGGAGATGTTCCTCAATCATCTATACGGCGGCATGGACGAGCCGGAACTGAAGATCATCGACGTCTTCATCTGCAAGCTGCGCAAGAAGATCGCCTCAGCCACCGAGGGCGACAACTACATCGAGACGGTCTGGGGTCGCGGCTATGTGTTGCGCGACCAGGTCGAACCTGTGGCCGCCGGCGCGAAACGCGCGGCTGGCGGACACTGAACGCCACGACATCGAAATGAAAAAGCCGGCCCATGTGGCCGGCTTTTTTGCGACTGGCGAGTGGAGGATTGCATGAAAGCGCTGCTGGCATCCTGGCAGGTCTGGGCCCTCGCCGCGGCGGGCTTTGCGGCGCTGACCGCGATCTTCGCCAAGATCGGCGTCGCCGGCATCAATGCAGATTTCGCCACCTTTATCCGTACGCTGGTGGTTGTCGCACTGGCCGGTGGCATTGTGGCATTCGGCGGCCAGTGGCAGCCGCTGGAGACCGTGCCCTCGCGCACATGGCTGTTCCTGCTGCTGTCCGGCCTCGCCACGGGCGCGTCCTGGCTGTGCTATTTCCGCGCGCTTAAAACAGGCGATGCCGCGCGCGTCGCACCGATCGACAAGCTCAGCGTGGTCTTCGTTGCCGTGCTGGGCGTGCTGCTGCTGGGCGAGAAACTGTCGCTGGCCAACTGGCTCGGCGTCGCGCTGATGGCCGGCGGTGCGCTGCTCGTTGCGCTATAGGCGTGCGCTGTGATTTACGCGGCGAAGCGCAGGATGAGCGAGGTCTCGCCCGGCTCGGCCTGCAGGTTGCAGCCTGCCATCGCGGCAAGCTGCTGCGCATAGCGCGCGATCGCCGCCGCCGGTTCGGCCGGCAGGGCGCCGTCGCCAAGTCCCTGCGCAACATGATCCTGCCAGCGCAGGGTGGTGCCCTCGGCGCGGATCAGCCAGGCCGCGCCGTCTTTCACAAGACCGAGGCTGCCGCCGCGCGGCAGCGCCTGCGCCGCCAGCGACAGGCCGAGCAGCAAAGCCTTGCCAAGCGGCTTGGGCAATGTGTCTGCCGTGGCGGGCAGCAGCAGGCTCAGCTTGCCGCCATCGAAATAGGCCTTGGCTACGCGCGAGAATTCCGCATAGGCCATCGGCTCGTTCATGCTGCCCGAGGCACCGAGCGCGAGCCGGAAAAAGCTCAGGCGTTTTGCCGCATCGCTGGCCGATTGTGCGATCAGGCCGATGGCTTCCTCGCGCATCGCGGCATCGGTCTCCTCGACCAGCAGTTCCACGCCGTTGTTCACCGCGCCGATGCTGCCGGCCAGGTCATGGCACAGCCGCGAACAGATCAGGGCGACAAGGTCGGGATTTTCGCTGGCCATCGGCGGCGCTCCGGTGTTTCGGCCTGTCTGCGGGTGGCAGTCAGGCGATGCCCTGTCTAGAATGTCTGCGGCGGGCAGGCAACCGCAAGCTGGGGCAGATCAGGCACGTGAATATGCTGGCACCGTTCGTTCCGGGCGACTGGGTGGAAAACACGCTGCGGCCCGACTGGGGACCGGGGCAGGTGCAGTCGTCGATCGGCGCGCGCGTCACCGTCAATTTTCTCCATGCCGGCAAACAGCTGATCAATACCGACCAGGTCGTGCTGCGCCCGGTCAAACCACCTGAAGACTGACCCTTTAATGACGCTGAATCATCAAACTCTCGCCGAGGCTTTGCTGCCGCTTGCCCATGAGGCCGGCGCCGCCATCATGGCAGTCTATGCCACGCCCTTCACGACGCGGTCGAAAGACGACCGCAGCCCGGTGACCGATGCCGATGATGCGGCGGAAGCCATCATTCTCGCCGGCCTGCACAAGCTGACGCCCGGGATTCCGGTGGTGGCCGAAGAACTGGCGGCACGCGGCGAAGCGCCCAAGGTCGGCGACGGACCCTTCTGGCTGGTCGACCCGCTGGACGGCACACGCGAATTCATCGAACGTAACGGTGAGTTCACCGTCAACATTGCACTGATCGAAAATACCCGTCCGGTGCTGGGCATCGTGCTGGCGCCGGCGCTGGAGGTTGCCTGGCTTGGTGGGCCGCAGGGCGCGCAGCGCTTCGACAAGCTGCACCCCGAGGGCAGGGTGATCCAGGCGCGTCCGGTGCCGAAAGTGGCGCCGCTGGTGCTGGTCAGCCGCAATCACCGCGAGGCGTCGGTGGATACCTGGCTGAAGCAGCAGATGGCGCCGGAGACGAAAACCGTCGGCTCGTCGCTGAAATTCTGCCAGATCGCCGAAGGGTCTGCCGATTTCTATCCGCGTTTTGCGGCAATCTCGGAATGGGATACTGCGGCGGGACAGGCGGTGCTGGAAGCGGCCGGCGGCAAGGTACTCGTCTGGGACGGTCCGGCCGACAAGCCGAATATCGGCGCGGCGCTGCATTACGGCAAGCCGGACTTCCGCAACCTGCCGTTCCTCGCGCGCGGCGCCTGAACTAGGCGATCGCCACATCCACCAGGATGGCGGCGTAATGACAGGCCGCGGCGGCCAGCACGAAGACATGCCAGATCGCATTCTGGTAGGGCAGCCTTTCCCACAGATGGAACACCACGCCGAGCGAATACAGCCCGCCGCCGGTGACCAGCAGGTTCAGTGCTGCCAGTGACATGCTGCTGAGCAGGGGTTCGAGCGCGGCGAGGATCACCCAGCCGAGCAACAGATAGGCGGCGACCGACAGTTTCTCGAAGCGCAGCGGATAGCGTAATTTCAGGAACACCCCGACCAGCGCCACGCTCCAGACGAAGCCGAGCAGCGCAGCGCCCCAGGCACCGCCGATCACGATCAGCGAAAACGGCGTATAGGTGCCGGCGATCATCACGAAAATGGCGGCATGATCGAAGCGGCGGAACACCGCTTTCAGCTTCGCCTGCCTGGTCAGATTGTAGAGCGCCGAACAGGCCAGCATGGCGAGCAGGCCGAAGCCGTAGATGCCGAGGCTCAGGCCGCGCGGCAGATCCGGGTGGAGGGCGACGAAGACAATCAACGTGATGCAGGCCGCGAGACCGAAGCCCAGACCGAGCAGATGCACCACGGCATCGGCCAGCAGTTCGGCGCGGGTACATTCACGTCGGGTATAGGTCGTCATGCCGGTCCCTCAGGTCTCGGCACGATCCTAGCGCAGGGATTGCGGCGGAATGAAGACGAGCTGCGTGACTACCTTGCGTCAGCGCAGCGGATCGTCGTCGCGCTCGTTGTGCGGCGCGGGTTCGTAGCCGCGCAGATCGGCGAAGCGCAGCAGCTGGTTCGGCGTCAGTGCATCGCGCGCTGCCAGATGGCTGCGCAGGCGCAGCGCGCGGATGCGGCCATCCAGCGCGGAAATCCGTGCCGTCAGCGCATCGACCTTGGTGGCTTCGATATTGTTCTCGGCAAAGGCGCGGGTCAGCCGGCGTTCCTCGGTGGCCAGCCGGCGGCCCAGGACTGCGATCTCGACATCGGTATCATGCTGCATCTGGCGAAGCTGGGCGCGCTGCGCGTCGCTGAGGTCGAGCGACTCCGCGATCTGCAACGCGGTCTGGGGCGCCGGATAGAGGTGGCGTTCAGCCTCGGCGGTATCCTGCGCATTCACGGCGACGAAAATCGCGGCGGTCGGCGGGAGGGTCGGAATATCGGTATCGGTGGCCTGCGCCTGGCTTTCGGCCGGAGACCGGCCAATGGATCCCAAAGCGAAACCAGCGGCCAGTGTCAGGCCGAACGCCAGCGTGGCGAGCAGACGTCGCGTCACGGCGTATCTCCTAAGACTTGAGCAAAGAACCGAGCGGAATATGGCTCGGTAGCGCGCGCAATCTAGGGTGAGGCGTTGTGTCAGTCGGTGATGGCGATCACGTCGGACGCAGGCGGATCGGCATAGATGCGCATCACATCGGCGTGACGGCGCTCCAGCGTCGCGCGCTGGTTGATATAGCCCTTGTCGGTAATCTCGTTGGCGTCGATCGACGGCGGCTCGCTCAGGAGAATCACGCGCTGCACCTTCAGCGAAGAGGCGCCGCCCTGTGCCTTGTTATGCAGGGCCAGCTTTTCGGCGATCTGCCGGCGCAGCTCTTCCGGCGCGATGTCTTTCGCCGCAGCGGAAGCCCAGGCCAGCAGCCCGATGAAGCTGCGGTCCTGCCCGGTCACCACAGCATCCTGCAGCAGTGGCGAGCAGGCGGCCAGAGCTGCAACGCGGACTCCCCCGACGTGAACCCATGTGCCGGTGGTCAGCTTGAAGTCTTCCGCCGTGCGACCGTCGAAGACCACGCCCTTGGCCGGATCACTCTCATCCGCCAGCCTGGCGGCATCGCCGATGCAGTAGAAGCCGTCCTCGTCGAAGGCCTTCCTGGTCTGCTCTTCGCTGCCGAGATACCCCGGCGTCACGTTGGGGCCTTTGACGCGGATTTCCAGCTTGCTGCCCGAGGGCACGAATTTCAGCTGCACGCCCGGCACCGGCACGCCGATTACGCCGGCGCGCTCGATCGGGTAATGCGCGGCTGTGGCCAGCGGCGAGGTCTCGGTCGAACCCCAGCTCGACGTCATGATCACGCGCTTGCCAAGAGTCCTGATCGACAGCGCCTCCAGCCGGGCCCAGAGATCGGGTGGCAGAGCAGCGCCGGCATAGAAGATCATCTGCAGCCGGCGGAAGAAGCGCTCGCAGAGCGCGGCGTCCTTTTCCAGATGCGGGATCAGCATGGCGTAGCCGGCCGGCACGTTGAAATAGATCGTTGGCGACACGTCGCTCAGGTTCGCCACCGTCCTGTCGACCAGGCCGGGCGCCGGCTTGCCGTCGTCGATATACAGCGTGCCGCCCTGGCGCAACACCATGTTGAAATTGTGGTTGCCGCCAAACGTATGATTCCACGGCAGCCAGTCGAGCAGTACCGGCGGCGTCTTCTGCAGGAAGGGCCAGATCTGCGCAATCGCCTGCTGGTTGGAACACAGCATGCGATGCGTGTTGATCACGCCCTTGGGCAGGCCGGTGGAACCGGAGGTGAAGAGGTATTTGGCGACCCAGTCGGGGCGGATCGCGTTGAAGCGCGCATCGGCGGCGGGAGTCGGCTCGGTGGTGCGCAGGGCGGAAATGTCGGTGATCGTTTCGATATCTTTGGGCAGCGTGGCCAGCACCTTCTCGAACGGTCCGCCACCTTGCGCGAAAATCAGACGCGGTTTTACCAGGCCGACGATGTGATGCACCTTGGCGAAATCGCCGCTCATCAGCGAATAGGCGACCGAGACCGGCGTGACCGGCACGCCGGCGACGAAACCGCCCAGCATCAGCAGCGCATGATCGATGCTGTTGCCCGAGAGAATCGCGATGGGTGTCGACTGGTCGAGGCCGCGATCGAGCAAACCTTGCGCGATGCTGCGTGCGGCATCCCAGGCATCGCCATAGCTGACCTTGCGCCAGCCGCCGGTCGGGACTTTTTCGGCCAGGAAGACGGTCTGCGGCTGACGTTCGGCCTGGCGCTGCAGCAACTGACCCAGATGATCGGCATGGGCGCCGAGCGGCTCTTCGGATTCGAGGATGAAGCCGCCGCCAGCGAGGGCGCGTTGACGGATGCGTGGCGTCGCCAGCTCAAGCGGCATGAAGGACGGCTTGGTCTCGCCCGACTGGATCATGTTTCCTCCCACGGAAACCGGTTTTTTATCATGCCACCGATTTTGTAAGGCAGCATTACAATGTCATGCAGACTACAGCCGGGTTGGGCGGCGGGCAAGGGGGAAGCTCAGGACTTCGCCTTCGCCTTTTTCGCCTTCAGCCGTGGCGGCGGCGCGATGTGCCATGGCCGGGCTTGTCCCGGCCATCCACGACTTTGCTATCGGTGCGGTAGGCGTGGATGCCCGGCACAAGGCCGGGCATGACAGTTTACTACTTCGCGATATCGATCACCACGCGGCCGCGAATCTGGCCGGCGATGATCTTCGGCGCGAGGCTGAGCACGTCCGACAGCGGATGCACTTCGGTGATCTTGGCGAGTGCATCTTTCGGCAGGTCCTGTGCCAGTTGCCACCAGGCGCGTTTGCGCCTGTGCATCGGCGCCATCACGGAATCGACGCCGAGCAGGCTGACATTGCGCAGGATGAAGGGAAACACGCTGGCCGGCAGGTCGTTGCCGCCCGCCAGACCGCAGGCGGCGACATAACCGCCGTATTTGATCTGGCCGAGCACAGTCGCGAGCGTCTGGCCGCCGACGGAATCGACCGCCCCCGCCCAGCGTTCCTTCGCCATCGGCGCGCCTTTCTGCGAGAGCTCTTTGCGCGTGACAAAACTGCTGGCGCCCAGCGAGGACAGATAGTCATGCGTCTCCGGCCGGCCGGTGGCGGCCGCCACCTTGTAGCCCTTGCGCGCCAGGATCGCGATGGCGACCGAGCCGACGCCGCCGGCAGCGCCGGTCACCAGCACTTCGCCGTCATCCTTGGTGAGGCCGGCATCTTCCAGCGCCATCACGCAGAGCATCGCGGTATAGCCGGCCGTGCCGATCGCCATCGCCTCCTGCATCGAAAACGCATCGGGCAGGCGCACCAGCCAGTCGCTTTTCACGCTGGCGAAGCGGCTGTACGCGCCCCATTGTGTTTCGGACAGGCCGTAGCCGTTGACGATCACCTTGTCGCCCGGCTTGAAATCCGGATTGCCCGACATCACCACGCTGCCGGCGAGATCGATGCCGGCCACCATCGGCAGCTTGCGGGCGATCCGCCCGCCGGTCAGCGCCAGGCCGTCCTTGTAGTTCAGCGTCGAATAGGCAACCTCGACCAGCACGTCATTCTGCGGCAGGTCCTTCTTGCTCAGCTCCTTGAAGCCGGCTTTCGGCTTGCCGTCGATCTCTTCGATCACCACGGCGCGGAAGGTATCGGACATGGGTATTTCCCTAACAAGGAAGGCGTGGATGGCCGGGACAAGCCCGGCCATGACAAAGGATGATTACAAATTTCAGTGTCATGCCCGGACTTGTTTCGGGCATCCACGTCTTAACTTTCAACGCAGCGGTTCGAGGATCGAGACGTAGTTGGCCACCGCGACACCGCCCATGTTGAAGACACCGCCGAGCCTGGCATTCTTCACCTGGATGTCGCCGGCAGAGCCGTTCAGCTGCATCGCTGCCATCACATGCATCGAGACGCCGGTGGCGCCAATCGGATGGCCCTTCGACTTCAGGCCGCCCGACGGATTGACCGGCAGCTTGCCGTCGGCCTGGGTCCAGCCTTCCTTGATGGCTTTGGCGCCTTCGCCCAGCGCGGTCAGCCCCATGGCTTCGTATTCGATCAGTTCGGCAATGGTGAAACAGTCGTGGCTCTCGGCAAAGGAAAGATCCCACACGGAGAGGCCGGCTTCAGCCAGCGCGTCGGCCCAGGCCTTGGCCGGGCCCTCGAAGGCGATCACGTCGCGTTTGGCCATCGGCAGGAAATCCTGCACGTGTTTCGAAGCGCGGAAGGCAATTGCCTTCTTCATGCGCAGCGCCGTCTGCACGTCGGTCATCACCAGGGCTGCGGCGCCGTCCGACACCATCGAGCAGTCGGTGCGGCGCATGCCGCCGGTCACAATGGGGTTCTTGTCCGACACGGTCTTGCAGAAGTCGTAGCCGAAATCCTTCTGCATATGCGCCAGCGGATTCTTGGCGCCGTTCTTGTGGTTCTTGGCGGCGATCATCGCGGTGGCGTCCGACTGGTCGCCATAGCGCTGGAAATACTGCTTCTGGATCGAATCGAACACGCCGGCGAAGCCACCTTCGTTGAAGACCTCGGTCTTCTTGTAGCTCGCCTTGACCAGGATATTGCCGACCATCTCGGTCGAGGCGGAGGTCATCTTCTCGACACCGATGCAGAGCACGAAACGCGCCTTGCGCGCGGCAATCGCGTTCAGACCCTGATAGATCGCCGCCGTACCGGTCGAGCAGGCATTCTCCACCCGCGTTGCCGGCTTGAAGCGCAGCGCCGGATCGGCCTGCAGCACCAGCGAAGCAGTGAAATCCTGGTCGATCAGCCCGCCGTTGAAATGACCCAGATAGATCGCATCGACATCCTTCGGCTCGATGCCGGCATCGCGGATCGCCCCGACCGCCACTTCGACGACGAGGTCTTCGGCGTCGCGCCCATCCAGTTTGCCGAATTTGCTGTGGTGCCAGCCGACGATGCAGGCAGTCATGCGGTCTCTCCCGAAAAGCTTTGTTGTCTGGTGCGGTTAAGAGAAGAGGGGCGGTGGATGAAGTCAAGGCATGCCCCGGACTGGCAGCGACCGCGTCGGGATTCGTTTTGCTCCTTTTTGCTCGCAGGTGTTCGTTTTGCTTCGTTTGCGTTCGTTGGTGCTCGTTCCGGTTCGTTTGGCTTCGTTTGTGTTCGTGGCCTGGCTAAGTCCTTGATTTGCCGTGAATGAGAACATAAGGCGAAAATTCCTTGCTTCAAGAGATGGCGACCTGTATATTCACTATCTGTTCTCAATCAGGGAGTCGCCCATGTCCGCCCGAGCCTTTCTCCAGATTCCCAGCCGCGATGACCTCGACTGCCTGCCCGATCCGGCCGAGGCCTTCCTGACCAGCGCGCTGGACGGGGCCTTGCGGGGCAATGGCCTGTTCAACCTGCGCGCCGGCGTGGGCAGCGGGCAGGTCAACGGACATGCCGATGTCTGCAAGCTGCAGGAGCTGCTGCATCTGGAAGGCTATCTCGACATTGCCGCCACCAACGGGCCGACTGGCATCTGGGGCGCGCGCGAAGATTATGCCCTGCGCAAATTCCAGCGCGACAACGGCCTGGCCATCGATGGCGTCGTGTGGCCCCGCGGCGAGACCATTGAGGCAATCCGCGGCTTTTCGCAATGAACCGGCTGTTGATCAGTGCCGTGCTGGGCGCGCTGCTGCCGCTGGCATTCATCGGCGGCATCGCGATGCAGAACGAGAGTCATGTACTGCACGCAGATCGTGCGGCGTTTCAGATTCTGCTGCCGATGCTGCTGTTCGGCATGATGGCCTTTGCGGTCTGGACGCTGATGCGCCAGCGCCCATCAGCAGCATGACACCGCGAGTGCCAATCGGCATCGCGTTTACACAATCTTGTTGAATCGAATCCGACACTGCTGACAGGCTTTGACTGTTGGTGCCGGCTTCCGCGTCGGTGTTCACCGGTATCGGATGCCGGCTCCCGTCCCTGACTGGAGGCGCGATGTCGGATCATTCTCCGGACGACAAGACATTCAATCATGCCGCATGGCTGCAGAAGCTGCTGACGCATCGTCTGACCACGGCGGAAATCCTCTACCACATGCCTGATCATCCCAGCCTGCTGCAGAGCTATGTCTGGCAGGATTACGATCTGGCGCCGAAATTTCCGGTGCTGCAGACGTTTCTCGATTTCTGGGAAGACAGGCTGGACGGCAGGCTGCACAGCGTGCGCGTGGTTTCAGCCCGGCTGGTGAGTCCGGTGGAAATCCGCGCGGCGGCGGAGAGCTACAGCCTGCATTGAGGGAAACTGCCTACTCGCCGCGTTCGAGATCGGCCTTGAGATAACTCAGGATCGGATAGAGCCCGGCCATCAGCGCGATCAGGAAACCGTAGCGGCCTTCGCGATAGCCCTTGCGGCCGATATAGCATTTGTAGAAGCGGCTGAAGATGCGGCGGATATTATGGCCGTAAGAGCCGATATCCTTGCCCTCGGCCCGCAACGCCCGCAGGTCGGCAGCATTTGAGGTCGTGTAGCGATCCAGCCGGTGGATCATGTCGGAGATATTCCTGTCGACATAATGGATCATGCGGCTCTTGAGGAAACGCTGCTCGCCCTTCAGCTCCAGGGCGGGATGCACGCGCTGGTCGCCCCAGCGTTTGGCGCCTTTGGCGGTCAGCCGCGGCGCCATCATCACGCCGAAATATCCACCCCAGCCATAGCGCACCAGACGGCTGCCGACATAGTTGTCGAAAGGTATCAAGATATGGCCGAATTTTGCCGTCGCGATCACATCACGGATTTCGCGCGCCATCTCGCCCGGCACGCGTTCGTCGGCATCCACTTCCAGGATCCAGTCGCCGCTGCAGGCATCAAGTCCGGTATTGCGGCGCTCGCCTTCCAGCGGCCAGGCGCCCTCGATCAGTCTGGTCGTGAATCCGGCTGCGATCTCGCGCGTGGTGTCGGTGCAGCGGTCGAGCACCACCACGATCTCGTCGGCAAAGCGTAAACGCTCCAGGCAGTCGGCGATCTGCGCGGCTTCGTTATGCGCGACGACGAGGGCGGAGAGTTTCGGCGCGGTCATGCCTCAGTCCTCTTGCGCGTGTTTCCACACGCTTTCCGCGGCGCGCTGCGCCTTGTCCACGCTCAGGTCCAGCATGCGGCTGTCGTGGCTGCGGTGATCATAGCCCTTTTCGCCGACGATCTCCTCGAAGCTGCGGTCGGTGCGCACCGCGCCGTTCTTCTCGCCCCAGGGACCGTAAATTTCCTCGCGGCTCGGGCCGAACAGGCCAAGCGTCAGCGTGCCGGCGGCGGCGGCCAGATGCATCAGCCCGCTGTCGTTGCCGATATAGAAGTCGCAGCGTTTCAGTGCCGCACCGATGGTCTGCAGGTCCAGCTTGCCGACGAAATCCAGCGTATGCTCGGCCGGCAGGTTGCCGAGCGCCGGCGCAGCCAGGGCTTCCTCGCCCGGTCCGCCGAACACCACGATACGCGCATTCGGCAGGATGCCATTCTCGCCCGTCAGGCGCTGCGCCAGTTCGGCGAAACGTGCGCCGGGCCAGATCTTGCCGCCCCAGTTGGCGGTCGGGCCGAGCGCCAGCACCGGACGGCCATCATCTGGCCACAGCTTTTTCGCCGCCTTGGTTGCCTCGTCCTTCAGCCAGAGCCGCGGCGAGACGACATCCTTCAGCTTGAGGAAATTCGACAGCACGATCACCTTGTGCAGGCGCGAACCCGAGCCGCTGAAACTGCGGCGGCGGCGCGACAGCAGGAACTGGCCGATGCCGGAGCCGCGCAGGTCGACGATCAGCCAGAAGCGGGTCAGCGCCAGCTTCTTCCACAATTCCCACCAATGCCCGGCCCAGGGCTTCTTTTCCATCACGATCAGGCGGTCGAGATTGGGCACGGCCTCGAACACGCCGACGGCCGCGGGTCCGCAGGCCACGGTGAAGCGGGCCTTGGGAAACTGGGCATGCAGGGCGTTGAGCAGGCCGGTCGACAGGATTGCGTCGCCGACCCGGTTGGCGGAAATGAACAGGATGCGCATGGTGCCAATCTTAAAGGTTTGGCCGGTTATAGGGGTGTGCTTTCGCCTTGCCAAGGTCGGATGGCTCCCATAGGTGAAGGGGATGTCCGATCTAACCTGCTCCCCCCCGATCTGCGCCGCCCTGCCCGGCCGCACCCTGCTGCGGATTTCCGGGCCGGATGCCGCAGGTTTCCTCAATCCGCTGATTTCCAGCGACGTGGCGAGCGAGGCGGGCCGGGCGGTCTATGCCGCGCTGCTGACGCCGCAGGGCAAGTTCCTGCATGATTTTCTGGTCTATACGCAAAGCGCCGACACCCTGCTGGTCGATGTGGCGGCCGAACGTCGCGCCGACCTGAAGCGCCGGCTGACACTCTATCGCCTGCGCGCCAGGGTCGAACTGGCAGAGATCGAGGACTGGCAGGGCTATGCGCTGTTCGGCAGCGGACGGATGCCGGAGATGCCGGAAGGGTCTGTCCTGTTCACCGATCCGCGCCTGCCGGCTTTGGGCTGGCGGCTGTGGCTGCCTGCCAATATCGCGCCGCCGCTCACCATCACCAGCCTGGCGGCCTACGAAGCGCATCGCATCGCGCTCGGCGTGCCCGAGGGCGTACGCGACATCGAAGTGGATAAAGGCCTGCTGCTGGAAAACCATTTCGAGGCGCTCAACGGCGTCGATTTCAGGAAGGGCTGCTATATCGGCCAGGAGCTGACGGCCCGCACCAAATATCGTGGCCTGCTGAAGAAGCAGCTCTATCGCGTGGAAGGCAAGGCGGCCCTGCCGGCCATGGGCACGCCGATCACTGCCGGCGGCCAGGAGGTTGGGCAGCTGCGGTCAGTTTCCGGCAGCAGTGGGCTGGCGCTGCTGCGACTGGATGCAGTGTCTTCGCAAGAACTGGATGCCGCGGGCGTTGCGCTGACCGCAATCCGCCCCGACTATGCAGGACCGATTCCAGAGGCAAAGACCTAATCAAATGGCCAAGAAACTCATCGCCGCTGTCGCCGTGGACGACGGCCGCTGCCGCTGCACCTGGTGCGGTGTCGATCCGCTCTATGTGAACTATCACGACACCGAATGGGGCGTACCCGAATGGGACAGCCGCGCCCTGTTCGAGAAGCTGATCCTCGATGGCTTCCAGGCGGGATTGAGCTGGATCACCATCCTGCGCAAGCGCGACAATTTCCGCAAAGCCTTCGACGGTTTCGTGCCCGAGAAGATCGTGCGCTATACGCCGAAGAAGCTGGATGCGCTGATGCTGGACGAAGGCATCATCCGCAATAAGGCCAAGATCCACGGCACGGTGGCCAATGCGCGCGGCTGGCTCGAAATCATGGAAACGGAGAAGGGCGGTTTCTCCGGCTATCTGTGGAAGTATCTCGACGGCAAGCCGCTGCAGAACAGCTGGGCGCAGAAAAAGCATGTGCCGGCGGAAACGCCGCTGAGCCAGACGATCTCGAAGGATCTGCGCAAGCGCGGCTTCACTTTCGTCGGCCCCACCATCGTCTATGCCTTCATGCAGGCGGTCGGCATGATCAACGATCACACCACCGATTGCTTCCGCCATCGCGAAGTGCAGAAACTGAAAAAGCCGCGCGGCTGATTTGAAGTAAGACCCTCACCCTCCCGCCGCTTCGCGTCGGGTCCCTCCCTCTCCCACAAGTGGGAGGGGGCAGATGCGCCTCTTGCTCCCTCTCCCGCTTGCGGGAGAGGGTTGGGGTGAGGGTGTTTCGTTCGGGCGATGCTTACGCCGCCTTGCCGTCGGCGTTCAGGCCCATGGCGATGCGGCCGGCCAGCTTCTGCTGCGGCAGCATGGTGAAGGGGTGATAGCGCGCTGCCTGCAGGTCGCGGTACAGCCGCTCGATGCCGTTGTCGCGATAGAAGGCACTGCCGCCGGCGGCATCCAGCGCCAGCGCACCGACCTGCAGCAGGCTTTCGGTCATCGCACGCTTCAGCGTCATCATCGTTGCCGTGGTCTGTTCGCCCGGCGCGCCGGCATCGCCGAACTGCAGCATGCGCTCATGCGTGGCGGTGGCGGTGGCCAGCGCGGTGTCCATCGCACCGATCAGGATCTGTGCCTCGGTATCTTCACGCCGCTTCGATGCCAGACGCACGGTTTCGTCGCGCAGCTTTTCGGCCACGCCGCGATACACGCTGTAGATCAGCGGGAAGGCGACCAGGGTGACCAGATGGAAGAACGGATGCCACACGCCGGCAGGACGCCGCGCGCTGATCGCGGCATCGGCCACGAACACATCCTTCAGCACCACGTCATGCGAACCGCTGGCGCGCATGCCCAGCGTGCGCCAGGTCTGCTCGATGCTGACGCCCTCGGCCTTCATCGGCACGGCGGCATGCAGCACTTCGCCATCACACACGGCCATGGTCATCAGCAGGTTGCCGGCTTCGCAGCCGCTGACGAAACGCTTGCGGCCCGAGAAGCGGTAGCCGCCCTCGACCTTCACGGCGCTGCCCGAACCGGCGAGCCAGTCGTTGCCGCCGGTCGACAGCAGCATCAGATTTTCGGTGGCAATGCGTTTCAGCACGGCTTCGACGGCGGCAGGATCGCCGCGCCAGCGCCGCACCAGCAGGGCGACCGGATGCATGTGCATGGAGAGGGCCAGCGCCGTGCCGCTGCAGCCACCAGCGAAGCTGCGCAGCATGTCGGCCACGTCGCGATAGCCGGCGCCCAGGCCGCCCAGTTCGGCGGGGATCAGCGCGGGCAGGATGCCAGCCTGCTTGATCAGGGCGAAATTGTCGGCGGCAAAGCGGTCGGACGCGTCGTTCAATACGGCACTGGCGGCGAAGGCTTCGCCCAAGGGTGCTATGCGCGCGGCGAGGTTTTCGGTGGCGGGTTTCTTGATCTGCGACTGAACGGTCATGACGGTCTCCGGGCCAGTTGGGGGTAACTAAAGGCGGCGGATACTGGTCGGGAGGCCATTCACAGGATAGTGCAAAATTTGCACTTGGCACTTCAGGGCTTCTCGCATATCCATGCCGGCATGGATATGCGCTATGGCATTTTCTGCCCGGTCGCAAAGGCCGCCGAGGTTGTGGCGAGCCGTTGGACCCCGCTGATTCTGAGCGAATTGATGAAGGGCCGCGAGCGCTTCGTCGACATCCAGCAGGGCGTGCCGCTGATGTCGCGCAGCCTGCTGTCGCGCCGTCTCAAGGAAATGGAAATCAGCAACCTGATCGCGCGCGTGCCGCAGGGTCGCGGCCATGTCTACCGGCTGACCGAAGCGGGCAATGCGCTCCGCCCGCTGATCAACCAGCTGGCAGCCTGGGGCAGCACATATCGTCTGCCCTATCTCGATGAGCAGGATCGCAACGTCAGCTACCTGATGTATTCGATGCGCGATTTCCTGCTGCATGGCCGGCTGGGTGAACTGCCCGCCAAATGCGTCGTGCATTTCGAATTCACCAATGTGCCGCGCCGCGACCACAAGCTGCGCAACTGGTGGCTCATCAAGCGCGATGGCGACATTGATCTCTGCTACACCGATATGGGCTTCCAGGTCGATCTGCAGATCACCGCCGATCTCGACGTGCTGACGCGGATCATCGTCGGCACCGCCAGCCTGCAGAAGGCGCGCATCGCCGGCGATGTGGCCTTCTCGGAGAATCCGCGTCTGGTCAACAGGCTGATCAATGCGCTCGAACTGGTCGAGCCGCCGCGGATGCGCCTGCTGCGTGTGCCGGAAGAGCCGCCGCCGCCCAGCATGCTGCCGATGCCGCTGAACCTGCGGAAGTCGCTTAAAACGACGAGCCGGGCTGCTTAAGGAATTCCACTTCTTCCAGTGAGCTGTCGCGGCCGAGTGCGGCATTGCGGTGCGGGAAGCGGCCGAAGCGCGCGATGATCACGCGATGCTTGTCGGCCCACCCTGCCAGATCGAAACCGGGCAGATCCTTGTCCAGCGCCGAGAACAGCAGATGCGCCAGATCCTGGTCGGGCAGATGCTCGCTGTGTTCAAAGGGCAGGTAGAAGAACAGCCGCATCACCGGCGGCACGGCGATGTCGAAGCCGCGGTCCACCGCCTGGCGGGCAATGATGCGGGCGCGTGTATCGCCGGCAAAAGCCTTGGCCTGGCCGCGGAACAGGTTACGCGGAAACTGGTCGAGCAGGATCAGCAGCGCCAGCGCACCTTCGGCCGTCTGCGTCCAGTCGGCATAGCCTTCGGCCAGTGCGGTTTCGACGGCAGCAGAAAAGCGACCGCGGATTGCCTCATCGAAAGCGTCGTTCTTTTCAAACCATGCCTTGCGATGTGTCAGCTCGGCGCCAGGCTGGCGGTCGAACCAGAAATCGAGAATGTCGTCAGGCGTCGTCATCAGTCGGCGATCTCCCAGTACCAGTAACCGATCAGATGGTGCGCGGTTCCTCGATCATCAAGCAGCGGCGCAAGAATACGCTGGAACATGATGAACTCGCGGCCATGCTTCAGCGAGCCGCGCCGGGCATAATGCGGCTGGCCGCTGCGCAGGATGCCGAGGTATTCGGCATTCAGCCGGGCGACCTGCTCGGGCGTATAGAGTTCGTCGAAATAGCGGCCGGTATAGTCATGCGCGGTGGCATGGCGATGCGCGGTGCCCAGCAGACGGTAATACAGCCGGCCGTCGTCGGGTCCGGCCGGATCGCCGCTACGCGGCACCCAGTCGATCAGGCCGATGCCGGGCAGCAGATGGGGCGGAATCTGCAGCGCGTCGATGGCGCGTTTCGGCGGTACGCCGCCGGCCGCGGCGCGCAGTGCCTGCCAGTGACGCAGAAATTCCGCCAGCGGCGGTGGCAGGGCCACCGGCCAGTCTGACTCGGCAATGATCGGATCGCCGCTGCGGTCCATGACGTTGTCTCCTGCTGCCAGAATAGGCACGACGCCCGAGTCCTGTCCCTGTTAAAACACCTGCCGCTTCTGCTAGCCTGCCAGAAAACAGGAGCGGGAACGTCATGAACCAGATTGATCTCAAGGGCCGGAATGCAGTGGTCACCGGCGGTGCGCAGGGCATCGGCCGCGCTGTCACCGAACGCTTCCTGCGCTCCGGCGCAGCCGTGGCGATCTGGGATCGCGATACCGCGCTGGCCGGCAAGGTGGCGGGCGAGCTGTCCGCACTCGGCAAGGCGATCGCCGTCAATGCAGATGTTACCTCCTGGACCAGCATCGAGGCTGCGGCCAAGGAAACCGCCACAAAACTCGGCGGCATCGACCTCCTGGTCAACAATGCCGGCATTGCCGGCCCGAATGCGCCGGTCGATGCCTATCCGCTTGCGGACTGGCAGCAGGTGATCGATATCGACCTGACCGGCGTATTCCACTGCTGCCGCGCCGTGGTGCCGCTGATGAAGGCGAAGGGTTTCGGCCGCATCGTCAATGTGGCCTCGATTGCCGGCAAGGAAGGCAATCCGAATGCCAGCGCCTACAGTGCTGCCAAGGCCGGCGTGATCGCGCTGACCAAGTCGCTGGGCAAGGAACTGGCCGGCATGGACATCGCGGTCAATTGCATCACCCCCGCGGCGGCGAAAACCGCCATCTTCGACCAGATGACGCAGACCCATATCGACTATATGCTGTCGAAGATTCCCCGCACGCGCTTTGTGGCGGTGGACGAGATCGCGGCGATGGTGGCCTGGCTGGTCAGCCCGGAGAATTCCTTCACCACCGGCGCGGTATTCGATCTGAGCGGCGGTCGCGCCACGTATTGAGGCAGGATGGCAAAGAGTAAGAAAGCTGAGAGCCGGGACGCAAAATTCGGGATCGGCGATGTGGTGCGGCATCGCCTGTTCCCGTTCCGCGGCGTGATCTTCGACGTCGATCCGGTCTTCAACAATACCGAGGAGTGGTGGGAGTCGATCCCGGCCGACCTGCGTCCGCGCAAGGACCAGCCCTTCTATCACCTGCTGGCGGAGAATGCGCAGAGTTCCTACGTGGCCTATGTCTCGGAGCAGAATCTGCTGCCCGATGCCGAAGCCGGCCCGGTGAATCATCCCGACATCAAGAAATATTTCGGCGGCTTCCGCAGCGGCCGCTACGAGTGGCGTGCCACGGTCAGGATGTAATCCCGGTCAGATATCCGGGTGCCAGGGCAGTTCGCCGAAGATGCCCTCGACATATTCGGTCAGCGCGGTGACGGCCAGCGCCAGCGGCTTTGCGGTATCCAGCACCAGGTCGGCATTCTGCGGCGCTTCATAGGGCGCCGAGATACCGGTGAAATTCCTGATCTCGCCCGAGCGCGCCTTGCGGTACAGGCCCTTCGGATCGCGTGACTCGCACAGTTCAATATCGGCCTTCACATAGATTTCGCGGAAATCCTCGCCGACGATCTCGCGCGCCATGTCACGGAACCGCTGCAACGGCGAAATCGCTGAAACCAGCACCAGCGAGCCATTCGCGGCCATCAGCTTTGCCACCTCGGCGAGTCGGCGGAGATTCTCCAGCCGGTCGGCATCGGTGAAGCCGAGATCGCGGTTCAGGCCATGACGCAGGTTGTCGCCGTCCAGCACGGCGACATGACGGCCGCGCGAAAACAGCAGGCGCTGCGTCGCCATCGCAATCGTCGACTTGCCGGCGCCGGACAGGCCGGTCATCCAGATCACGCCACCGCGATGGCCGTTCATGTCGATGCGTTCCTGCACCGTCACGGAAGAATCCACGGCCGTGATGTCGGTACTGACGCGGGTGGCCGCCGTCTCGATCACCAGGCCGGCAACAATCTGCGGCCCGCGGATCAGCACGCCGCGACCGGTGCGTGGCAAAGTCTCGTAGAGATCAATCGCCATCGGCGGCCGCACGCGCAACACCACGCGGGCGACGCCGTTGCGTTCGATCTGCTGTGCCGTATCGGCATCGAGCGTCTCGACATCGAGTGATTCGACAATCGATTCCACCTGCGCCTCGCGTTCGGCGGTCCCCACCTTCATAGTCAGGCGATCACCTTTACGAAGCGGCTGCTTGTCGAGCCAGAACAGCCGCACGGTGAAGCGGTTGGCATCGATAGGCCGATGCTCGGGCGAGGAGCCGAGCGCGCCGCGTTCGACGAAGACGTCTTCGTCCAAGGTGAAGGCCACGCTCTCGCCGGCTTTCGCCTCGGTCGGCGCCGGCATCTGCCGGCCCGGACCAGTCCAGTGTTCCAGCGTCGCCACCGTGGCCTCGCGGCCCAGTGGTGCGAAGCGGATGCGGTCGCCGGCTTTCAGCCGGCCGCTTTCAATGCGGCCGACGACAATGCGCCTGTCGCCATATCGGTAGAGATCCTGCACCGGCAGGCGCAGCGGCTGCTCGACCGGCAGGGCGCGCGGGCTGAAGGCATCCAGCGCGCCGATCAGCGTCGGGCCCTGATACCAGGCCGTATTCAGGCTGCGGCTGGCGATATTGCCGCCCTCGCGGGCCGACAGCGGCACGATGGCCTGCGGTTCGATGCCGATGCCGACCAGGTAATTGCGCACGCTATCGGCGACAACCTTGAACTTGGCGGCATCATTTCCGATCAGGTCGATCTTGTTGACGGCCACCGCGACCTGGCGGATGCCGAGCAGATGCAGCAGATAGGCATGGCGGCGGGTCTGCTCGGCCAGGCCCTGCGCCGCATCCACCACCAGGATCGCGGCATCGGCCTGCGCCGCACCGGTCACCATGTTTTTCAGAAATTCCTTATGCCCCGGCGCGTCGATGATCACATAGCGGCGTTGCTGCGTGGTGAACCAGATCTGCGTGGTATCGACCGTGATGCCCTGGTCGCGTTCGACCTGCAGCGCGTCGAGCAGGAAGGACCATTCAAATTGCAGGCCGCGCTTTTCGGAGACGGCCTTCAGCTGCTCCAGCTTGCCGGTCGGCAGTGAATCCGTGTCATGCAGCAGGCGGCCGACCAGAGTAGACTTGCCGTGATCGACATGGCCGACGATGACGATGGGAAAGGCGCGCCCCTGCTGCAGGCTGGCGCGCTGCTGATCAAGGGTCTCGATGCTGAGCGGAACGGCGGACATCGGCAGGCTCACATATAGCCGGCGACGCGCAGGCGCTCAAAGGCGTCTTCGCTGTCATGATCCATGGCGCGGCCGGCGCGTTCAGGTTCGCGCGTCACCGCCAGTTCGGCGATGATCTCGTCGATGGTGCGCGCCGGGCTGCTGATCGGAAAGGTGATGCCGATCTCACCCAGCGAACGGAAGCGCTTGTTTTCGGCATTGGCGAAATACAGCGGCACCACCGGAATGCCCTCGCGTTTGATGTAGCGCCAGATATCCAGCTCGGTCCAGTGCAGCAGCGGATGCACGCGCATATGCACGCCATCGGGCAGGTCGGCGGCGAAATGGTCCCAGAGTTCGGGCGGCTGGTCGCGGAAATCCCAGGCCCCGGCGTCGTCGCGCGGGCTGAACACGCGTTCCTTGGCCCGCGTCGCCTGCTCGTCGCGGCGGATGCCGGCGATCACGCCTTTCCAGCCGTAGCGGGCAATGGCTTCCTTCAGGCCGAGCGTCTTGCGCGCCGCGATGCGGGAATTGTGCGGCAGGGTCGGATCGGTCGCCTCCAGCGGCGGGCAGGCATCCTTGATCAGATCGATGCCCCATTCCGCCGCATAGCGCTCGCGGAAGGCATAGGTCTCGGGGAATTCCAGACCGGTATCCAGATGGGCCAGCGGGAAGGGCACCTTGCCGAGAAAGGCCTTCCGGGCCAGCCAGATCATGACATTGGAATCCTTGCCGAGCGACCACAGCATCGCCATCGGCTTGATGCGGCTGTAGGCCTCGCGAAGGATGTAAATGCTCTGGGCTTCCAGGGAATCGAGATCGTCATGCATGGCTTAATACACTCTAGCCCGGTACTTTTAGCGGGAAAGTATTAATAAAACTCAGAGATTCCCCACCGGAATCGGCAAATGGATGCCGCATTCGGTCTTTTCGCTGCCCTGCCAGCGGCCCGAGCGGGCATCCTGCCCGGCCGCCACCGGCCGGGTGCAGGTGTCGCAGCCGATCGAGAGATAGCCTTCCGCCACCAGCGGATGGCGCGGCAGGTCGTGGCGGGCGAAATAGGCCTCGATCTCGGCTGCATTCCAGCCGGCCAGCGGATTGAATTTCAGCCGCGCGCCCTCGGCCTCGACCAGCGCAATCTCGCGCCGCGTATTGGCCTGGTAACGCTTGCGACCGTTGATCCAGGCGGCGAAGGGTTTCAGCGCGCGCTGCAGCGGCTGCACCTTGCGGATGTTACAGCAGGCCTCTGTATCCTTGAACCACAGCGTGCCGCTCTCGTCCTGCGCCGCCAGCTGCTTCGCATCCGGCTTCAGTACGCGCACGTCGCTCAGGCCGAGGCGGTCGACCAGCGCATCGCGGTATTGCAGCGTCTGCTCGAACAGTTTTCCGGTATCGAGGAACAGGATCGGCGTCGCCTTGTCGGTCTGCGCCGCCAGATGCAGCAGCACGGCGGATTCGGCGCCGAAGGACGAGACCAGCGCGATCTGGCCGGGAAACAGGTCGCGGATCGCGATGCCCAGCACATCTTCGGCTGAGCGGCCCTGCATCTGCGCATTCAGCGAGGCGGCATAATCGTCGAGGTCGAGGCCGGCAAAGGCGAGCGCGCTCATTCTGCTGCCTCCTGGCTGCGCCCATTCTTATTATTATGGGCCGCCAGGCGCTGTTTCAGCACGCTGACGCGGCCGTCGCCGGTTGGCTGGTAGACATGGCTGAAGGTGCGGCTGGCTTTCGCAAAGGCCTCGACCGCATCGGCACGCGGAATCTCGAAGGCGTCGAAGCCGCTGCGCTGCATATGCCAGAGCTGGTCCTGCAGCACATGGCCGGTGGCGCGCAGCTCGCCGCGATAGCCGAAACGTTCGCGCAGCAGCCGGGCCTGGCTGTAGGCGCGGCCATCGCTGAATTTCGGAAACTGCAGCACGATCAGGTCGAAGCGCTCGGCTTCAGCACCGAAATCCAGCACATCGAGATTATTCGGCAGCAGGATGCCGAGCGGCGCATTACGGCCGGTCAGCTGCTCCCTCTCGACCTGCCAGCGCGCATAGGTCACCAGTACCGCACCGCTGGCGGGCAGGGCGGCATCATCCGCGACCGGCTGGAAGGCATCTTCGCCGACAAGGCGACCGTGCTTAAGCAGAGACATAGACGGCCTCCTTGAACGGCGCGATGCCGATGCGGCGATAGGTGTCGAGGAAACGCTCGTCGCTGCTTTTACGCAGGCGCAGGTAGGTCTCGACCAGCGTGTCGATGGCGTCCACGGCGTCGTGCGTGTTCAGCGATGGGCCGATCAGGTCGCCGAGCGCGGCCTGGTCGTCGGCCGAGCCGCCCAGCGTGATCTGGTAGAATTCCTCGCCCGCCTTGTCGACGCCGAGGATGCCGATATGGCCGACGTGATGATGACCACAGGCGTTGATGCAGCCGGAAATCTTGATCTTCAGTTCACCGATATCATGTGCGCGTTCCCAGTTCTTGAAACGCAGCGCGATCTGCTGCGCGATCGGGATCGAGCGGGCATTGGCCAGCGCGCAGTAGTCTAGGCCCGGGCAGGCGATGATGTCAGAGGCCAGGCCGACATTCGGCGTGGCGAGATCCCAGGCCTTCAATGCCTTGAACACGGCCGGCAGGTCGGAATGCTTCACATGCGGCAGCACCAGATTCTGCTCATGCGTCACCCGGATTTCTCCAAACGAATAGCGGTCGGCGATATCGGCCACGGCATTCATCTGTTCGGCCGAGGCATCGCCCGGCGGTGCGCCTTCCTTCTTCAGCGAGATGGTGACGATGCTGTAGCCCGGCTGCTTGTGCTTGAAGGTATTGCGCCGCGCCCACAGGCCGAACTCGAAGTCGGTGCGGAAGGCATTGGCATACTCGGCCGAAATGCCCGACAGCGTCTCGAAGGCCGGCGGGGCGAACTGCACGGCGATCTGGTCGATCGCCTCCTGCGGCAGTTTCAGCGCGCCATGCTTCGAGGCGGCGAATTCGGCTTCCACCTTCTCGCGCATGGTCTCTATGCCGATCTCATGCACCAGGATCTTGATACGTGCCTTGAACAGGTTGTCGCGCCGGCCGAACTGGTTGTAGACGCGCAGGATGGCTTCCAGATAGCTGAGCAGATCCTGCTTGGGCAGGAAGTCGCGGATCGTCTTGCCGATGAAGGGCGTGCGGCCGAGACCGCCGCCCACGATCACCTCGAAGCCAATCTCGCCGGCATCGTTTTTGTGCATGCGCAGGCCGATGTCATGCACGCGCACGGCAGCGCGGTCGTTCGGCGAACCGGTGACGGCGATCTTGAACTTGCGCGGCAGGAAGCTGAATTCCGGATGGAAGGTCGACCATTGGCGGATGATCTCGCACCAGACGCGCGGATCCTCGATCTCGTCATGGGCGGCGCCGGCGAACTGGTCTGTGGTGGTGTTGCGGATGCAGTTGCCGCTGGTCTGGATGGCATGCATCTGCACCTTCGCCAGATCGGCCAGCGCGGCCGGCGCATCCTCCAGCTTGATCCAGTTGTACTGCAGGTTCTGTCGGGTGGTGAAATGGCCCCAGCCGCGATCGTAGGTGCAGCCGATCTGCGCCAGGCCCCGCAACTGGCGCGACGACAGCGTGCCGTAGGGAATGGCGATGCGCAGCATGTAGGCATGCAACTGCAGATACAGGCCGTTCTGCAGGCGCAGCGGCTTGAATTCGTCTTCGCTGATCTCGCCGGTCAGGCGGCGGGCGACCTGGTCGCGGAACTGGGCGACCCGCTCCTCCACCATGGTCTGATCGATTTCGTCATACTGATACATGGGCATTCCTGCTCAGGCTGCTGGCCTGGTTTCGGTGCTCGGTCCCTCTGCACGAAGGACTTCGCGATACTGGATGGGTTTCGGCGGCGTCACGCTGGCATCCACCGGAATCAGATACGGCGCGACGACAATATTCTGCTTCGCCTGCGCTTCGGCTTCCGCCAGCAAAGCAGCGCCGGCCTCGACATTGGCGACCACGGCAGCCTCGGCAATGCGCCGTGTCCAGCCGCCGGTGACGGTCAGGTAGACCGTATCGCCGCTCCTGAGGTCGTTGGCGGTGACGATCTGCGGCTGGCTGTTGAGTTTGGGGGCTTTGGCCATCGTGAAAATCCTCAGGCGGTGCGTCGCTGCCGGGCGACGGTCGATCTGGCATAGGCGGCGACCTTGCCGATGATCAGAAGCACTGGTCCGCTGCCATGCTGTGTGGCGAGCGCAGGGAGTGCGCGGAGCGTGCCGGCGCTGACCAGCTGATCGGGTCGTGTGCCGTTTTCGATCAGCGCGACCGGCAGCGCCGGCGATGCACCGGTGGCGATCAGGCGGTCGCGGATATTGGTGGCTTGGTTCAGGCCCATATAGACGACGACGGTTTCGCCCGCCGCGGCACGATCTGCCCAGGCGAAATTGTCCTCGCCGTCCTTCAACTGGCCGCTCACCAGGCTGATGCCGTGGCTCAGCTCGCGATGGGTCAGCGGAATGCCGGCAGCGGCTGCGCAGCCCAACGCCGCCGTGATGCCGGGGATGACGGAGACTGTGATGCCGCGGTCTGTCAGGTAATCCATCTCCTCGCCACCGCGACCGAAGATGAAAGGATCGCCGGCCTTGAGCCGCACGACCTTCTTGCCAAGTGCGGCATGGGCCGCGAGCTGCGCATTGATCTCGTCCTGGCCGGTGCTGTGGCGGCCTTTGCGCTTGCCGACTGACACCCGCTCGGCATCGCGGCGCAAGCGGTCGAGAATCTCGGGCGACACCAGCGCGTCGTAGAACACGATATCGGCATCCATCAGGGCGCGCTGGGCAGCAATCGTCAGCAGGTCGGGATCGCCGGGGCCGGCGCCGACCAGCAGCACCTGGCCCTGCAGGTCATCCTGCTGGCTGTTGAGTTCGCTCATCAACGCGGCGCGGGCGCCAGCGCGATCGCCGGCCAATGCTTTCGCGGCCACCGGGCCGTCGAAGACGCGCTGCCAGAAGCGTTTGCGCTTGGCGGCACCGCCGATCACACGCGAAACCGTGCTGCGGAATTCGCCAGCCAGCGCCGCGACGTCGCCCAGACGTGCCGGCAGCAGCGCTTCGATCTGCGCGCGAATGCGGCCAAGCAGCAGCGGCGCCGTGCCGTTGGACGAAATCCCGATGGTGATGTCGCCGCGCTCCACGATGGCCGGCACGGTGAAGTCGGACAGATCGGCGCGATCTACCACATTCACCAGCAGGCCGCGCTGCTGCGCAGCCTGGGCCACAGCTTCGTCGCGCGTATCGCCGAAGGCTGAGATCACCAGACGCACGCCCTCCAGCGCATCGGGCGCGAACTCGACGCGATGTTCGGCAGTGCCTGCAGCGACAAGTGAAAAGATTTCAGGGTTCAGATCGGGGGCCACCACGCGGATGTGGGCGCCGGCCTTCAGCAACAGGCGGATCTTGCGGGCGGCATGCTCGTCGCCGCCGGCGACGAGGACCAGCCGGTCCTGCAGGTTCAAAAATCCCGGAAAGCTATGCATGGCAGGCCCGCCTCTCTGATCGCCAGCAGCTTGTGTGGAAAGATTTATTTAACGCCATGAAATGAGAGTCAATCAATTAACACTAAAATATATGATAGAATAAAATTAACAGCATATGTAAAATGTAAAATAAAATTGTCGCTTGCCGCTTCCGGGGCAGCTTTATTACCTCCTTGGTAATTGTTAACCCACTGATCTGGCTCAAATATCCCTCCAGTTCCACCCTGAACAGGAGCCTGACCATGATCTCCACCGCCCGTTCCGCCACCATCCTGCGTATCGACGCCGCGCTCTGCGCAGCCTGCGGCCTGCCCGGCCTGATCGCGCCAACCTGGCTGGCCGGCTTCCTGCTGCCCGGTCAGGAGACCGTGCTCGGCCTGGCCACGGCCACGCTGCTCTGGGAGCTGGGCATCCTGCTGGTCGCCTATGCCGGTCTGCTGCTGCTGGCTGCGACCAAGCCGCGTCTCGACCGTCCGGTGCTGGCGCTCACGGCGATGGCCGATGCCGGCTGGGTGATTGGCACTTTCGCACTCGTCGCGGCTTTCCGGTCCAGCTTCAGCATCTGGGGCATGGTCGCGCTTGCCGTCATCGCGCTCGACACCGCGCTGATCGGCCTGTGGAAGCTGCGGCTGCTGCGCGGGCATCCCGGCGCTGCGCTGGCTGCGTAAGTACCGGGGCGGCTGGACAGGCCGCCCCACTTCTTTCCACACTGCGCGCAGGGGAAACGGAGATGCAGATGAGCGACGCGATCAGCTCTCAAGCCGTATCGGCCGCCGGCTTCGGCACGCTGATGCGGCAATGGCGCCGCCGCCGCGGTTTGAGCCAGCTCGATCTGGCCGAAAACGGCGGCGTCTCGCAACGCCACGTCAGTTTCCTCGAATCCGGCCGCGCGCGACCGAGCCGCCAGATGGTGCTGCATCTCGCCGAACTGCTGGACATGCCGCTGCGCGAGCGCAACCGCCTGCTGCATGCCGCAGGCTTCGCCGCGGCCTATCGCGAAAGCAAGCTGGATGCGCCGCAACTGGCCGAGGCGCGCCATGCGCTCGATCTGCTGCTCAAGCAGCATGAACCGTTTCCGGCCGTGGTGGTGGATGCCGCCTGGACCGTGCAACTCGCCAATCAGGCGGCGCAGCGCATGATCGGCTTCCTGCTCGGCCCCCTGAACGAGTCTGGCCACGATCCGGCCAAACCGGTCAATTTCATGAAGCTGCCGCTGCATCCGCAGGGCGCGCGACCATTTATCAAAAACTGGCGCGATGTCGCCGGCAACCTGCTGCACCGGCTACAGCGCGAGGCGATGGACAGTCCGGCGGCTGCCGCCGTGCTGAGTGAGGTGCGCGGCTATCCCGATGTCGATGCGCTGTGGCGCAGCGTCGACTGGGAGGCCGAACCCAGGCCGCTGCTGTCCTTCTCGGTGGAGAAGGATGGCCTGGCGCTCGATCTCGTCACCATGATCGCCACTTTCGGCACGCCGCAGGATGTCACCCTGCAGGATCTGCGGATCGAAAGCTTTTTGCCGGCGAACGCGGCCAGCGAGGCGCTTCTGCGGGGCCTGGCGACGCATTAATAGGCCCGCCGACTCTCGTCAAATCCGCCCGTTTGCGACACAATCGCGGGAGACGGATTTGATGAGGCATCGATGGCTGCGCTGACCCTGCAAAACTGGAATCTGACGATTGGCGACGGCAAGGCGCTGTTCTGCATCCTCGGCCTGAACGTGATCGAGGATCTCGATCTCGCAATGCAGACCGCCAGCGAACTGAAGCAGATCGCCGCCGACCTGAAACTGCCCTTCGTGTTCAAGGCCAGCTTCGATAAGGCGAACCGGTCTTCGATCAACAGCTTCCGTGGCCCCGGCATGGCAGAGGGGCTGAAAATCCTCGCCACTGTGAAAGACAGGCTCAAGGTGCCGGTCGCCACCGACCTGCATGAGCCTTTCCAGGCCGAAGCCGTCGCCGAGGTTGCCGACCTGGTGCAGATCCCCGCCTTCCTGGTGCGGCAGACCGACCTGATCGTCGCCACGGCGCGCGCCACGCAGAAGAAACAGGGCCTGCTGCATGTGAAGAAGGCGCAGTTCCTCGCGCCGAACGACTGCAAAAGCATCCTGCACAAGATCGAGCAGGCGGCGGCGCCCAACATGACCATCCTGTGCGAGCGCGGGTCGGCCTTCGGTTACAACAACCTGATCGTCGACATGCTGGCGATCCAGGAGATGCAGAAATTCAATGTGCCGGTCACCATCGATGCCACCCATGCCGTGCAGCTGCCCGGCGCCAAGGCGGTCGAGGGCGGTGGCGTGGCGGCCGGCGGCCGGCGCGAAGGCGTGTCGGTGATCGCGGCAGCTGCCGTGGCCTCGGGTGCCGACGGCGTCTTCCTGGAATTCCACCCTGAGCCGGATAAGGCGAAATGCGACGGGCCGAGTTGCCTGCCGCTATCAGGTGCGCGTGCGCTGCTGACACGGCTGAAAGCCATCCACGCCGCTGCTCGTGCATAAGATCGGGCGCGCGTAAAAAAAAGCCGCCTGCACGAAGGCAGGCGGCTGATACCCGAACTCCGACTGTTACGAACCGGCGGGTCGATCGGCAATAATCGAGCCGGAAATGCGCTGTGCCTCGGCCAGATGCTGCGCCACCACCTTGGCGGTGTCGCTGGACGCTGCGCGTAGTGTCGCATTGTCGCCGCTACGGGCATAGGCATTATGCAGGCGCAACTCGCGCTCCTGCGCGTCCTTCAACAGCGTGACGTAACGCTCATCGAAAGCGGTGGTCGATGTGTTGCGCAACTCGGTCAACTTCTGCTGCATATGCGGAGTCAGCATCGGCGTTGCCGGTGTAATACCGGCCTGACGCGCCGCAGAGGTCAGCCGGGTCGTCGCACTGGCATGCTGGCTCGCCATCTCTTTGGCATAGACTTTCACTTCGCTGCTCTGGGCGCGCTCGGCCGCAATCTTGCTGGCTTCTGTCTGGAAGAGATCGGCGTTGCCGGCGTACATGACGAAATTCTGCGCCGTCAGCGCCTGCTGCTGTACGGCTGCATGCTGCTGCCTGTCGGCTTTCATGCCGCCGGCCAAGGCGGGCGGCACGGCCAGGCTTGCGCCGATCAGGGCGGTCGCGCCCAGCAGGGCAAATGAATGAATGCGTGTCATCGTTTTCCTCCAGGTCTGCTGCGGGAGACGAGAAAAACCCCTGAGCGGAGAGGATGTTCCGCTCAAAGACGATGCTGCGGCAAAGCTTACTGGCGCGGCTCGTCCGGTCCGATACGCCAGCGCGGCCGTGCGATCATCACCAGCTCGCCGGCGGCATCGTGCAGTTCCACGCGGCAATCCAGAGTCTGCGCCGTCGACCAGTCGAGGACCGGCAGGCTGCAGTCGGCGGTGATGGTGCCGCGCGCCTTCCTGATGAATTCGCTGTCGAAGCCAGTGACGATCCAGCGCGCACCTTTCGGTGGCTGGCGGCTCATCAGCGCAAGGTTGCCGGTCAGTTCGGCGAGATTGGTCAGCGCCACGGCATGCAGCGAGCGCAGATGGTTGCGCAGGCGGCGGCGGTCAGCCATGCGCGCGCGGGCCTGGCCGGGCGACAGTTCCACCACTTCGGGCGCGATGCTGCCGGCATAGGGCACAGTGACGCCGATCAGGAAGCTGAACAGCCGGCGGCCGAGCGGCAGGCGGCTGAAACTGCCCCACTGTTTCAGCACCGTGGCCTCGGCGGTGGCAGCGGTGACGGGCACGGCGAAAGCGGCGATGGTCATTTCAGTTTCCTCTTCACGGGCGGGACGGCGACGGCGTCCCAGGTCAGGTCCGACAGTTTGCGGGCAGCAACATCGGCGGCGAGTTTGCTGCGGCCGGAGCGATGCATGCGCAACCAGGTCTGCACCGGGCCGAGCACCAGGCTGAGCAGCAATTCGGGTGGCAGCGGCTTCAGCACGCCGGCATCGATGGCGGGCTTGATCCGCCGCAGCAGCGGGCGGATGAAATCGGCAGTGTCGTCCTGCAACTGGTCTTCGACATCGATCAGGCTGCGATGGTGGCGATGTTCGGACAGAAAGCGTTCCGCCGTCGGATTCTGCATCGCCCAGTCGATATGCGTCTTCACGAAGGCATCCAGCAGGGCGCGGATGCCACTGTGGCGGACCAGTTCGGCGGTCATCGCCGTGCGGTACTGTTCCAGCAGGTCTTCATACAGCGCGATCACCAGACCCTCGCGGCTGCGGAAATGGTGATACAGGCTGCCGATCGAGATGCCGGCAGTATCGCGCACCTGGTCGATGGTGGTGGCTTCCACGCCCTGCAGATCGAACAGCGCCAGTGCCGCGGTCAGGGCGCGCTGTCGCGTGCTGTGCGCCGCGGCATGTGCAGCGATACGGTCGGCGATGGCGGCCGAAGACGCGGCGATCCTGCGGGCGGGCTTGCTCATGGTTCGGGTTATACCGGGCTCTAGAATAAAATTCTAGTCGGCATGAAAAGGCCTAATCGCCCGCGTCGCCGCGCGGGAAATCGCCGTCCCCTGCGGGCTGCTGGGAAGACGGGCGCAGCGCCGGCCGGCGCTGCGAAGCGCACACTCATGGATCACGCAGCAGTTCAGGCTGGGATCGATCGCTTCGGCATCGGCGATATCGGACTGGTACAACAGGATGGCGCAGCGCCCCGCGATGCAGGCATGAAGCGCGCATAAAAAAGCCGGACGAGAAAGCCTGCCTTTGCGCGCTGCTGGCTCTTGCCAGACGCCGTCGGGGCTTTAGAGTCGCCGGGCTGCGGTATCCGCTCCAGGGAGTTCAAGATGGCGAAAGAGTTGTATCATTTCATCGGCGGCAAGAAGGTCGCCGGCAAGTCGGGTCGTTTCCTCGACGTCTACAATCCGAGCACCGGCGAAGTCGCTTCCAAGGCGCCGCTGGCCACCAGGGCTGAAGTCGAGGCCGCCATCGCCGACAGCCAGAAAGCCTTCCTGGCATGGAGTGCTACCTCGCCGCTGGTGCGCGCCCGCGTGATGTTCAAGTTCAAGGAACTGTGCGAGAAGCATGCCGATGAGATCGCCCTGCTAATCTCGAACGAACATGGTAAAGTGCTTTCGGATGCCAAGGGTTCGCTGCAGCGCGGCCTGGAAGTGGTAGAATTCGCCTGCGGCATTCCGCATCTGCTGAAGGGCGAATATTCTGACAGCGTGTCGCGCGGCATCGACGTCTATTCGATGCGCCAGCCGCTCGGTGTCGTCGCCGGCATCACCCCGTTCAATTTCCCGGCCATGGTGCCGATGTGGATGTTCGCCGTCGCGATCGCGGCAGGCAATACCTTCATCCTCAAGCCGAGCGAAAAGGATCCGTCCTGCCCGCTGCGCCTGGCCGAACTGATGCTGGAAGCGGGCGCACCTCCGGGCGTGCTGAACTGCGTGATCGGCGACAAGGAATCGGTCGACACGCTGCTGACCGACCCGCGCATCCAGGCCGTCAGCTTCGTCGGTTCAACACCGATCGCCCAGTATGTCTACGCCACTGCCGCTGCGCATGGTAAGCGCGTGCAGGCCATGGGCGGCGCCAAGAACCACATGATCGTCATGCCCGATGCCGATATGGACCAGACCGTGGACGCGCTGATCGGCGCCGGCTACGGCTCGGCTGGCGAACGCTGCATGGCGGTTTCGGTTGCCGTGCCGGTGGGCAAGGGTACGGCCGACCGCCTGATCGAGGCGCTGACGCCGCGCGTCCGCGCGCTCAAGGTCGGCCCCAGCACCGACAAGGATTCCGAGATGGGTCCGCTGGTGACCAAGGAGCATCTTGCCAAGGTGAAGGGCTATGTCGATACCGGCGTGGGCGAAGGCGCCAAGCTGGTGGTCGATGGTCGCGACCTGAAGCTGCAGGGCTATGAAGGCGGTTACTTCATGGGCGGCTGCCTGTTCGACAACGTGACGCCGGACATGAAGATCTACAAGGAAGAGATCTTCGGCCCGGTGCTCAGCGTGGTGCGCGCCGAGACTTTCGAGGAAGCTGCAAAGCTGCCGACCGAGCATGAATTCGGCAACGGCGTGGCGATCTTCACCCGCGACGGCGATGCCGCCCGCGACTTCGCCGCCAGGGTGCAGGTCGGCATGGTCGGCATCAACGTGCCGATCCCGGTGCCGCTCGCCTTCCACACTTTCGGCGGCTGGAAGAAGTCGGCCTTCGGCGACACCAACCAGCATGGTCCGGAAGGCGTGAAGTTCTACACCAAGATCAAGACGGTGACCGCGCGCTGGCCGACCGGCATCCGTTCGGGCGCCGAGTTCAACATCCCGACCCTGAAGTAAGCCGGGATTTTCCAGATCGCTACGGGCGGCAGATGACTCTGCCGCCCGTTCTGTTTTAAACAGACGTCATGTCCATCCTCGAAACCTATCGCGCCAGACTGGCAGCCGGAGAGCTGGCGGAAGATCCCGCCCAGGCGCTGGCGGCCGAGAAGCTGGAGCTGCTGAGCCGGCGGCTGCAGCATTATCAGCCCGGCAAGGAGGATGGCTGGCTGCAAAAGCTGTCGTTCGGCCGCAAGCGCGAGCCGGCGCCGCAGGGCCTGTATATCTACGGCGATGTCGGGCGCGGCAAGTCGATGTTGATGGACTTGTTTTTCGCCGGTGCGCCGGTGGAGAAGAAGCGCCGCGTGCATTTCCACGCCTTCATGCAGGAGGTGCATGCCGAGATTTTCAGGTATCGGCAGTTATCCGAGGATGACCCCGAGAAGAAAGCCGGCGGCGACGATCCGATCAAACCGGCCGCGAAGAAGATCGCCAAATCGGCCTGGCTGCTCTGTTTCGACGAGATGCAGGTCAGCGACGTGGCCGATGCGATGATCCTCGGCCGCCTGTTCGAAAAGCTGTTCCAGCGCGGCGTGGTGATTGTCGCCACCTCGAACCGCCATCCCGACGATCTCTACAAGGGCGGCCTGAATCGCCAGCTGTTCCTGCCCTTCATCGAATTGTTCAAGGAGAAGCTGGATGTGCTGCATCTGGCCGCCAGTCGCGACTATCGCCTGCAGCGCATCGCCAAGTCGCCGGTCTGGTTCAGCCCGATGAGCGCGAAATCGACGCTGGCGCTGGATCATGTCTGGAACCTGCTCACGGATGACGCCGAGGGCGATCCGGCCGAGATCGAACTGCTCGGCCGCAAGCTGATGGTGCCGTTGCAGGCGCGTGGCGTGGCGCGGTTCCGGTTTGATGAATTGTGCGAGCAGCCGCTCGGGCCGGCCGACTTCCTGGCCATCGCGAAAAACTTCCACACCGTGATGATCGACAACATCCCGACGCTCAGCCCGGCCAAGCGCAACGAGGCCAAGCGGTTCGTCACCCTGGTCGATGCGCTGTATGAGGCGAAGGCGAAGCTGCTGGCAACGGCCGATGCGCCGCCGGAAACGCTCTATCCGGAAGGCGAGGGCGCGTTCGAATTCCAGCGCTGCGTGTCGCGGCTGAACGAGATGCAGAGCGAGGACTATCGCGCCCTGCCGCATATTACCGGCTGAGGACCAACCGGAAACCAATTAACGTTAATTGGGCAGCAGCAGGTCGCGGGCGCGATCGAGCCGGGCGTTGGTGAAACTCGCGCCGGTCAGCACCGCATTGGCGAAGCGGCCATCGGTCAGGTCGGCGCCGGTCAGGTCGGCGCC
>NZ_PEKV01000011.1:102393-107935 GCF_002796975.1 Ferrovibrio sp.
ACACTCACCAGGATTGCACGCCGCAATTTGGCGGCACCCAGATTGGTGCGGGCGGCGCGGGCATGCGGCGCATCGTCCTTGATCGCGGCCAGATTGGCATCGGTCAGGTCGGCGCCGTCCAGCGTGGCGCGGGCCAGGCTGGCGCCACGAAGATTGCTCTTCACCAGCACGGCGTCGCGCAGGTCGGCAAAATTCAGCCGGGCCAGCGCCAGATTGGCATTGGTCAGCTCGGCCTTGGTGAAGCAGGCGCGTTCCAGCAGCGCACCCATCAGGTTCACGCCGCGCAGGTCGCGCCCGGTGAAATCGTAATCGCTCAGGTCGGCGCGCAGGCCCTGGCGGCCTTCGGAATGCACCCACAGCTCATGCTGCTTGAGGATCTCGGCCAGGTCGGCCTCGGCATGGCGCGAGGCGGCGGCGAAAATCGCGGCGGCCAGTTCCGGCAGGCCGCGGCTGGCGGCATCCACGATGGCGCCGCGCAGGTCGGCGCCAGTGAAATTCGCGCCGCCGAGCTGGGCGCCCGACAGGCTGGCGCCGGCCAGATTGGCGCCGGAGAAATCGGATTCCTGCAGGTCGGCGCCTTCGAGGCGGGCCGAGGTCATCTGCGCCTTGCGCAGGTCGGCGCCGCGCAGGTTGCTGTCGTCCATATTGGCGTCGGCGAAATCGGCATGCAGCGCAAACGCCTTGGGCAGCTGCGCGCCCGACAGATCGGCGCGCTGGGCGGAGGCGCCGGACAGATCGATCGCCCGCTTGGTGGGGCCGCCATCGGTCATGCGGCCTTCGGAATCATAAACCGGCGCCAGCGCCTCGGCGCCGTTCGACTCGGCCATGTTGGCGTCGTTCAGGCCGGCGGCGCGCAGGCAGGCACCGCGCAGATCGGCCCAGCGCAGATCGGCACCGTCGAGCGTGGCATTACGGAAATCCGAACCGCCGCATTTCGACATCGAAAGCCGCGCGCCGTCCAGGCGGGCGCGATGCAGCCGCGCGCCGGTCAGGTCGGCCAGTGTCAGATTGGCGCCGGTCAGATCGGCATCGGAAAGATCGGTATAGGCCAGCAGGGCGGGCTGTGCGCCGGGCTTACCAGCAAGATGGGCTTCATGCTCACGCAAGACGTCGCGCAGCTTCTCAGCGCCAACCTTGGTAAGATGCGGGGGTGCCCCGCGGGTAAAATCGCCCATAACGCCTAGCGGCCTTGCCTCAAAACTACACAGAAGATTCGGCCGCAAGTTTAAGCGGACCGGTTAACCCGATCCAGCCGTTTGCCCCCTGTTTGATCTTTAGTCTAGCAGATCAGCCGCGTCGTTCCACCATCAGCTTCTTGATTTCGCCGATGGCCTGCGCCGGGTTGAGGCCCTTCGGGCAAGTCTGCGCGCAGTTCATGATGGTGTGGCAGCGATACAGCCTGAACGGGTCTTCCAGGTTGTCCAGTCGCTCTCCGGTCATCTCATCGCGACTGTCGGCGATCCAGCGATAAGCCTGAAGGAGGATGGCCGGACCGAGATAGCGGTCGGAATTCCACCAATAACTCGGGCAGGAGGTCGAGCAGCAGGCGCAGAGAATGCATTCGTAGAGGCCGTCCAGCTTTTTGCGATCCTCGGCCGACTGCAGGCGCTCGCGCGCGGGCGCTGGGCTCTGGGTCTTCATCCAGGGCTCGATCGAGGCGTACTGGGCGTAGAAGTTGCTCAGGTCCGGCACCAGATCCTTGATCACCGGCATATGCGGCAGCGGATAGATTTTCACCTCGCCGTCGATATCCTCGCAGGCCTTGGTGCAGGCGAGCGTGTTGCCGCCGTCGATGTTCATCGCGCAGGAACCGCAAACGCCTTCGCGGCAGGAGCGGCGGAAGGTCAGCGACGGATCGATCTCGTTCTTGATCTTGATCAGCGCGTCCAGAACCATCGGACCGCAGTCGTTCATGTCGACTTCGTAGGTGTCGACCTGAGGGGTCTTGCCGTCGTCCTGGTTCCAGCGATAGACGCTGAACTTGCGGACCTTGCGCTCCTCGCCGGCCTTGGCCGGCGGCAGCGTCCAGGTCTTACCCTTGGAAATCTTCGAATTCTTCGGCAGCGCGAACTCAGCCATGGGGAGGTATCCTTGCTTCCTTAGTAAACGCGCTTCTTGGGCTCGATATACGAGACCTCGTTGGTCAGCGTGTAGGTGTGCACCGGGCGGTAGTCGATGGTGACTTTGCCGTTCTCGCCGACCCAGGCCAGCGTATGCTTCATCCATTCCTTGTCGTCGCGATCCGCGAAATCCTCGCGGGCATGGGCGCCGCGGCTTTCCTTGCGGTTCTCGGCGGAATGCATGGTGACCACGGCCTGGCCGACCAGGTTATCGAGTTCCAGCGTCTCGACCAGGTCGGAATTCCATACCAGCGAACGGTCCGCCACGGCGATATCCGGCATCATCTTCCAGACTTCGTCGATCAGACCAACGCCTTCCTGCAGCACATCGCCGGTACGATAGACGGCGCAGTTGTTCTGCATCGTGCGCTGCATCTTGTCGCGGATGCGCGCGGTCGGGCTGCCGCCCTTGGCGTTGCGGAAGCGATCCAGGCGCGCCAGCGCATTGTCGCCGGCGCCCTTGATGTCGCGATGCTTGGCGTTCTTGTCCACCACATTGGCGGCGCGGATGGCGGCGGCGCGGCCGAACACCACGAGGTCGATCAGCGAGTTCGAGCCCAGACGGTTGGCGCCATGCACCGACACGCAGGCGGCTTCGCCCACTGCCATCAGGCCGGGCACCACGCTGTCGGGGTTGCCGTCCTTCAGGGTCAGCACTTCGCCATGATAGTTGGTCGGGATGCCGCCCATGTTGTAATGCACGGTCGGCAGCACCGGAATCGGCTGCTTGGTCACGTCGACGCCGGCGAAAATCTTGGCGCTTTCCGAAATGCCCGGCAGGCGCTCGTGCAGGATCTTCGGATCGAGATGATCCAGATGCAGGAAGATATGGTCGCCGTTCTTGCCGACGCCGCGGCCTTCACGGATTTCCATGGTCATGGCGCGGCTGACGACGTCGCGCGAGGCGAGATCCTTGGCCGACGGCGCATAACGTTCCATGAAGCGTTCGCCGGCTGAATTGACGACATAGCCGCCTTCGCCGCGCGCGCCTTCGGTGATCAGGCAGCCCGAACCGTAGATGCCGGTCGGATGGAACTGCACGAATTCCATATCCTGCAGCGGCAGGCCGGCGCGCAGCACCATGCCGCCGCCGTCGCCCGTGCAGGTATGCGCCGAGGTACAGCTGAAATAGGCGCGGCCGTAACCGCCGGTCGCCAGCACCACCATCTTGGACCGGAAGCGGTGGATGCTGCCGTCGGCCAGATTCCAGGCCATCACGCCGCAGCAGGCGCCTTCCTCGTCCATGATCAGATCGAGGGCGAAATACTCGATGAAGAACTCGGTATCGTATTTCAGCGACTGCTGATACAGCGTGTGCAGCATCGCATGGCCGGTGCGGTCGGCAGCGGCGCAGGTGCGCTGCGCCGGCTCGGCGCCGTAATTCTTGGTCATGCCGCCGAAGGCGCGCTGATAGATCTTGCCCTCGGGCGTGCGGCTGAACGGCACGCCGAAATGCTCCAGTTCGACGACGGCCGGCACGGCCTCGCGGCACATGTATTCGATCGCGTCCTGGTCGCCGAGCCAGTCGGAACCCTTGACGGTGTCGTACATATGCCAGCGCCAGTTGTCCTCGCCCATATTGCCGAGCGCGGCCGAGATGCCGCCCTGCGCTGCGACGGTGTGGCTGCGGGTCGGGAACACCTTCGAGATGCAGGCGGTCTTCAGGCCGGCCGCGGCCAGGCCCATGGTGGCGCGCAAGCCAGCGCCACCGGCGCCGACAACGACAACATCGTAATAGTGATCGTGAACCTGATAGCTGGCGGGCATGGGCTTAGGCTCCGAAAAACATCTTGAGCACCGACAGGGCGGCGATACCGCCGACAACGAAGGTGGCGAAGGTGATGGCGAGCAGTGAGACGATCTTCACGCTTTCGGTATGCACATAGTCTTCGATCACCACCTGCAGGCCCAGCTTCATGTGCCAGAAGACGGCGAGGATGCTGAGCAGCGCCAGCACGGCGAAGAGCGGATGCTTGAAGGCGGCTGCGACGGCGGCATGATCGCCGGTCGCCAGCTTCAGCATGCAGACCAGCAGGATCAGCAGCAGCGGCACCATGGCCACAGCCGTGACGCGCTGGATCCACCAGTGCTGCACGCCTTCCTTGGCGGCGCCGAGGCCGCGTACCGACTTGAGCGCGCTGCGCATATGATTGTTCGACTTGCTCATGATGCGCTCCTTACTTCCAGCTGTAGGCCAGGATCCAGGCCAGCACGGTCAGCACCACCGAACCGATGATGACCGCCCAGCCCGACTTGTTGGCGACCGGAATGCTGTAGCCATGGCCGACATCCCAGAACAGGTGACGGATGCCGTTCAGCAGGTGGTAGAACAGCGCCCAGGAGAAGCCGAGCAGCACGAGCCGGCCGAGGATCGAACCAAGGCAGGCCTGCACCATGGCGTAATATTCGGGGCCGGCGGCAGCGGCGACCAGCCACCAGGTCAGCAGCAGAGTGCCGGCGGCCAGACCGCAACCGGTGGCGCGGTGCAGGATCGACGTCGCCATGGTGACGGGCCAGCGGTAAATCTGCAGATGGGGGGAGAGCGGTCGTTCGACGTTCGCCATGTTTCGCGCCTTCGCCCCGGCTGGACTCCGGAGCATTCGGGGTGGGGCGGTCCGCCGTTGGCGCAAATGGGGAAAATGGCCGAGTCGGCGTCCGAAAATCAGGCCGGATACTAGTCCTGAGCCCTGCTTAGTCAATCATTGGACGACTTTGTTTTTAATCGCGTAAACCCCATCCCNNAGTGCAGGTCGTAGGCGCGTTCGCCATGGGTGGTGATGTCGAGGCCGTCGAATTCATCCTCCTCGCTCACCCGCAGGTTCCCGCTCGCCTTCAGCACGGCGAAAATCCCCCAGGAGATCAGCCCCGACCAGGCGGCGGTGACGGCCAGGCCGGTCAGCTGCGCCTTGAACTGCATCAGCGCCGTGACGCCCTCGGCGAAACCGGTGCCGCCGAAGCCGGTCTGGCCGACGATGGCAACCAGCAGGATGCCGAGCGCGCCGCCGACGCCGTGCACGGCAAACACATCCAGCGAGTCATCCAGCTTGTATTTCTGTTTCAGCAAAGCCGTAACGGTGAAGCAGATCGCGCCGCCGCAGAAGCCGATCAGTACCGCGCCGGCCGGGCCGGCGACCCCGGCTGCCGGCGTGATGGTGGCAAGGCCGGCGACGAGCCCGGTGACGATGCCGACCAGCGACGGGCGGCCGTGGCGCAGCCATTCGATCGCCATCCAGGTCAGCGCGCCGGTCGCCGCCGAGATATGCGTCACCATCATCGCCATGCCGGCCGAGCCATTGGCGGCCAGCGCCGAACCGGCATTGAAGCCGTACCAGCCAACCCACAGCATGCCGGCACCGGTGGCGGTCATGCCCGGATTGTGCGGCAGCAGCGGTTCATGCGGGAAATCGCGGCGCTTGCCGACC
>NZ_PEKV01000012.1:0-23586 GCF_002796975.1 Ferrovibrio sp.
GGTGCCGCCCGGCACCTATCGCGTGACCCGTACGCTGCGCATTTCGCCGAAGCAGAATATCGTACATCAGTCCGGTATCTTCGGCATGGGCGCGCGCATCGTTTCGGACATTCGGGATGGCAGCAACGTCATCGATGTCGACAGCCGTTCCACCTTCCGCTACCTGCTGATCCAGGGGCTCGACATCTTTGGCAGCGGCGAGGACGGTCATGGCATCCGGCTCGCCTGCGCAGGCAACAAGAACTATCTCTACAATTTCTGTCTGCGCGACCTAGTGGTGCATCGCTGCGGCAAGAACGGTGCGCAGCTGATCGGCAATGTCTTCGAGGGCCAGATCGCCAATTGCTATTTCCGCAACAACCGCGGCCATGGCGCCAGCTTCCATCACGAGGTCGGCGGCAAGGGGATTCTTTCTGCCGTCCGGGTGATCGGCGGCGTATTCGGTGAAAACGGCATCCACGGCGCCGCCATGCTGGACGGTTGCTACGATGTCAGCTTCCATGGCGCATATTTCCTGCTCAACAAGCGCTATGGTCTAGTGGCAGAAAACGGCTGCACCCTGCTGTCGAGCTGCGGCTTCGAGAATAATCATGAAGGTGCCGATGGTTTTCCCCGCGGCGATGCCGGCATCTGGCTGCAGGGTTTCGGCACACTGGTCGGCTGCACGGCCTATTCGATGTTCAAGCAGCGCAATCTGATCCGCGCCGTACTTGCCGGCCGTCTCGTGCTGGTCGGCTGTTCGGGCAGCGGCGATGCCAAGGCGGCCGAAGCCGGCCTGGCCCAGTTGCGCGGCGATCCGCGCAGCAGTGCCACGGCGATCGGCTGCAGTGGGGCAGTACGCGGCGAGGGCGGTTTCGAGGTTCTCGAGATCGGCAATGCCACGGATGGCATTGGCCTGCGCGCCGGCGGTGACTGGCAGAGCCGCAACCTGATGCAGCTCGGCGATCATCGCCTTTGGGTCGACCGCCAGGGTCGCCTGCGCATCAAGCGCGGCAAGCCGGAGAGCGACACCGACGGCAATCCGGTCGGCCTGACGTAATAATCCTGCTCTCTTCCGAGATTTTTTTATTCTCCGGCGGTGCCGAGCGACGACGGCGCTGGGCCATGGCGCAGCATCTGCGGCAGGCGGCGCAGGATGCCGAGAATGCGCCGACTGCGCGGGATCGCCAGGAAGATGGCGAAGGCTAGGGGAGCTGCGGCGGCGAAGCTGAGCGCCAGACCGGTCAGTGGTCCGCTGGCGACGAGCCAACCGGCATGGCGCAGGGCGGCGACACTGCCGGCAACCGCGCCGGCCGTGGCCAGCGAGGGCAGCAGGGCTGCTGCGAGATCGCGACGGTTGACCGGGCCCTGGCTGCCGCCGATCCAGATCGCCAGCGGCAGCCGCAGCGTCAGGCCGGCAATGGCATAGGCGATTGCAATGCCCACAGCGCCGAACGACAGACCGGCGAGGATCGCGGCGACGACCGCAGCGGTATCGACAAGTCCGGCGCGCAGCAGGTCGCCGGAGCGGTTCTGGCTCAGATAGAGCAGCGCGACGGCCAGCATGGCGGGCAGGGTGATCGCCGCAGTCGAGAAGCTGGCCACGAAAGGCGCCGCCGCCTGCCATTGCGGACCGAACAGCAGTCCGACCACCCAGTCCGAGGTGACAGCGGCCAGCGCGGCAGGCGGCATCGTCACCATGGCGAATTTCTCGAAGACCAGCAGGAAGGCGTGGCGGTAACGCTCGGGCTGCCGTTCGAGGCGGCTGAGCGCCGGCATCGCCACTGCATAGAGCGGCGCATTCAGGTTGTTCAGCGGCACCAGCACCAGCTTGGCGGCGCGTTCGTAGAAACCCAGTACGATGGGCCCCCAAAGCCAGCCGATCAGCACCTGATCCAGACTGCGTGTAGCCACGGCCAGCAGGTTGTAGCCGGTGAAGGAGCCACCGAAGCGCAGCATGGCGGCGATCTCGGCATCGCGTGCCGGCAGGCCGGGGCGCCAGGGGCACAACAGCCAGGTCGCGACCAGGGTCAGTGTCGGTCCGGCCACGCGCTGTGCCACCAGCGCCCAGTAGCCGGCACCTTGCGTGGCGCAGGCCACGGCAATCGCCAATGCGATCAGTTCGGCACCGGTCTCGATGACAGCGATGGCGGTGAAGCGCATCTGGCGGCGCAGCAGCGCCCAGTGCTGAATGGTAAGCCCGCTGACGACAAAGCCGAGCGCCAGCCAACGCGTAATCGACGTCAGTTCGGGTTCGCCGTAGAATCCGGCAATGGCGGGTGCTGCCAGCAGCAGGCCGAGTGCCAACAGACAGCCGAAGCAGGCATTGATCCAGAACAGCGTGGAGACCTGCTGCTGCGTGATCTCCTGCCGCTGGATGGTGGCTGCCGAGAGGCCGAGTTCCTTGAGCAGATCGAGCAGCACCGACAGGGCGGCGATCATGGCCACCAGGCCAAAGGCATGCGGTGTGAGCAGCCGGGCCAGCAGGATGGTGCCGCCGAACTGGGCGGTAAAGCGGACGGCCTGACTGCCGAAGGCAATCAGGCCGCCACGCAGGCTGCGCCGGGTCAGATCCTGCTGCAGATGCTCGGTCGACAGCGGATCGTAAGCTTTGCTCAAGCGATCGCCCGCTGCTCGGCGAGATGACGGTTCACATACCAGCGATAGGTCTGCGCCATGCCGGTCTCAAGCGACGTGCCGGCCTGCCAGCCCATCGCGCGCAGGCGTTCGATATCCATCACCTTGCGCGGCGTGCCGTCCGGCTTGCTGGTATCGAAAGCCAGCTCGCCGCGGAAGCCGATCACCCGGGCCATCAGTTCGGCAAGCTCGCGGATCGTGATCTCGTCGCCGGTGCCGAGATTGACATGCTCGGTGCCGGAGTAGTGTTTCAGAATATGCACGATGCCGTCGGCGGCGTCGTCGACATAGAGGAATTCACGCAGCGCGCGGCCGCTGCCCCAGACCTCGACGGTCTCGGCACCAGTCTCTTTCGCGCGATGGATTTTCGACATCAGCGCCGGGATCACGTGTCCCTGCATCACGTCGAAATTGTCGCCCGGGCCATAGAGGTTGGTCGGCATCGCCGAGATGTAGTCGCAGTCATACTGGCGGCGATACGCCTGGCAGAGCTTGATGCCGGCGATCTTGGCGATGGCATACCATTCGTTGGTCGGCTCCAGCGGCCCGGTCAGCAGAGCGGATTCCGGGATCGGCTGCGGCGCCATGCGCGGATAGATGCAGGACGACCCGAGGAAGATCAGCTTCTCGACGCGGCTTTGTCGTGCTGCCTCGATGATATTCGCCTCGATCATCAGGTTGTCGTAAAGAAACTCGGCCGGCCGGCTGTCATTGGCATGGATGCCGCCCACCCGTGCGGCCGCCACGACGACGGCCCGCGGGCGGGCATCGCGCATCCATTGATTCACCTGCTCGGGATTGCGCAGATCAACCTGCTGGCGCGGTGCCGTGAGGATCTCGCAATCCTCATACTGCAGTCGCCGTACCACGGCCGAGCCGACCAGGCCGCGGTGACCCGCGACCCAGATGCGCTTGCCGACGAGCGGATAGAGCGGTTTCGTCTCAGGCATAGGCCATCGCTCCGGTTTCGGCATGGTGGTTGTGCTTCAGGGCGACCAGGTCGGCATCGACCATTTCGGTCACCAGCTGTTCGAAACTGGTCTTGTGCTGCCAGCCCATCTGGCGCCAGGCTTTTTCCGGGCTGCCATGCAGATAGTCGACTTCGGTCGGGCGGTAGTATTCCGGATCGACCGCAACCAGGATGTCGCCGGTCTTGTCGCAGTAGCCCTTTTCGTCGACACCCTTGCCGTCCCACTGGATCTGGCGGCCGATGCGCTTGAAGGCCAGTTCGGTGAATTCGCGCACGCTGTGCACTTCGCCGGTGGCCAGCACGTAATCGTCCGGCGTGTCCTGCTGCAGGATCATCCACATGCCTTCGACATAGTCGCGGGCATGNNCGCGCGATCTTGCGGGTCACGAAAGTCTCGCCGCGGATCGGGCTCTCATGGTTGAACAGGATGCCGTTCGAGGCATGCATCCTGTAGGCCTCACGGTAATTTACCGTGATCCAGTAGGCATAGAGCTTGGCGACCGCGTAAGGGCTGCGCGGATAGAAGGGCGTGGTTTCGCGCTGCGGGATTTCCTGCACCTTGCCATAAAGCTCCGAGGTCGAGGCCTGATAGAAGCGCACCTTCTCCTCCAGCTTCAGGATGCGGATGGCCTCCAGCAGGCGCAGGGTGCCCATGGCGTCGGTGTTGGCCGTGTATTCCGGCGTCTCGAAGCTGACCTGTACATGGCTCTGCGCGGCGAGATTGTAGATTTCGTCGGGCTGCGTCTCCTGGATCAGGCGGATCAGGTTCGACGAATCGGTCATGTCGCCGTAATGCAGGAAGAAGCGCACATCTTCCTCGTGGCGGTCCTTATAGAGATGGTCGACGCGGCGCGTGTTGATCGACGACGAACGGCGCTTGATGCCATGCACCGTGTAGCCTTTGGAAAGCAGCAGCTCGGAAAGATAAGCGCCGTCCTGGCCAGTCGCGCCGGTGATCAGGGCTGTCTTGTTCGACATTGTCGGTTCCTTTTTGCTTAGTCGGGGAGGTTGGGGAATCAGCCGAAGGCGATGCGGTTTGCCACCGCATCCCAGGAATAGGTCTGCAGCACATGCTGCTGTCCGCTCCAGCCCATCTCGGTCAGACGCTGCGGATCGGACAGGGCATCGAGGATGGTCGAGGCCAGCGCCTGCGGATCGGCATCTTCGACCAGGAAACCATGCTGGCCGTTCTCGACGATCTCCGGCAGGCCGTTGCGACGCAGGCCGATCACCGGCGTGCGCGACAACAGGGCTTCGAGATAAACCTGGCCCCAGGGATCGTTCAGCATCGGCTGCGCCAGCAGGCTCGACACGCGATAGAGCCGCTGCAGTTCGCGCCATGGCAGATGCGGATGGAAATGAATACCGGGATGCGTCGCCACATGGCCGGCGCTGGCCGGATCGCCGACGATGTTGAGCAGCAGATCGGGGCGCTCGGCCTGCGCGATGCGGAAGGCCTCGACCAGCAGGTTGCCGCCCTTGGCCACGAAAAGATGCTTGGCGACGAACAGCAGATGCGGCCGGCTGTAATCCTTGGGCTGGTCGTAGGGCTCGATCTGCCCCATGCCGGAACCGACCGCCGTCACCTTCTCCGGCGGCAGGCCGTAATGCGCGATCATGTGGTCGCGCACGTAATGGCCGAAGGTGAAGATATGCTCCACGCTGTCGAGCGCGGCACGCTCGCTTTCCTCGAAGCTGTCGACGGCGCGCTGGCTGTAATCGGAAAGATCGGTCCGGTGTGCCAGCGACAGCGCCCAGGTCTGATCGCAATAGAGATAGTGTTTTACACCGTCTTCACGGTCGACCGGCGGCAGATCCAGCGTACCGGTATGCAGGATATGACGGATGCGACGACGGCGGGCTGTTTCGGCCAGACGTTCGGCGGCCTTGCGGCGCGCTGAATCCAGCCGCAGGACGGCCTCGCTGCTATGCGGCCGACCGTAGCCGGTCATCATGTAATGCAGGGCGAGCAGGCCGCGCTCGCCGCGGGTGCCGCCGGAATGAATGCCTTCGACGGCAATGCCGAGCTTCTGCAGGCAGGAGGCGACATTGTAGGGCGCCGCCGACCAGGTCCGGCGATCCATCGGGTCGCCGAAAATGCTGCTGACCGCCACGCGTTCGAAACGGCGCGACGGCGCCGCCGCATAGGCATGCGCGGGAGAATAGGGCTGGGCGGAATGGCGCGGCGCCTGTGGCGCGGCCTGGGCGGCAATCGCTGTCACGGTGAATCCTGAGTCGCAAATGGGATCGAACAGCTGCATCGAAGCGGACGGAGCAGCCAATCTCCAGTGATCAACCTGTGACCCGCCCGCTGCGGCGCAAAAGGCGCAAAAACCCGCATTCCACAAGCAGTTGCGGGTTGTGGTGCGAGGTCGCGCCGGCACAGATTGATCACACCCCACCGCGCGCGCCGGACCCTAGCATCGCCCAGATTCACCAAAGTCTGAGTCACCCAGCCTGAGGCGATCACGATTTCGCCACGTATATCGCGCGGACCCGTATGCACAACCTGGTTAAACAGAAACGAATGGCGGTTTTCTTCGCCCCGGATATCAGCGACGTCAGTACGGTGAAGCGCGCCGAGGCCTTTATCGCACATGGCTATCAGCTGCTCGTCTTCGGCTTCCGGCGCAACAACTACAACCGCGACTTCGAGCCGTCCTGGCCCTATACGCCGCTCGGCCGCACGCAGGACCGCCAGTACGGCCGTCGCATCGCCGCCCTGCTGGGCGCCGTTCCGCGCGTGGTCGCCAAACACCGGGCCCTGCGCAAGGCTGCGTTCTTTTACGCCCGCAATATCGACCAGCTGCTGCTGGCACTGCTGGCCCGCCGGATCGGGCGCCGGCCGGCGCGGGTGATCTACGAGGTGCTGGATGTGCAGCCGGCCTTCGTCGGTGCGGGCTGGCGTTCGCGGTTATTGCGCCACATCGAACGACTGGCGTTGCGGCATGTCGATCTGCTGGTGGTCTCCTCACCCGGTTTTCTGCGGAATTATTTCCAGCCGCTGCAGAATTATCGCAAGCCGTGGTTCCTGCTGGAAAACAAGCTGCCGGCCAACTTCCCGGCGATCACCGGGGCTGCACGGGACAGCGGCGGCCGGCGGGCCAGGGACCATGGCTATCGCTGGGTGATCGGCTATTGCGGCCTGATCCGCGGCCAGGACACCCTCGATCTGATTCTCCGCCTGGCCGAACGCCTGCAGGGACTGGTGCTGTTCAAATTCTACGGCGTGTTCACCACCGTTGACCGCCAGGCCTTCGTCGATGCCACAACGCGCCTCAGCAATGTGGTTTACGAGGGCGACTATGTGAACCCGCGCGACCTGGAATGCATCTACAGCGATCTTGATTTCGCCTGGGCGATCGATCTCGAGAACCGCGCCCATAACTCGCGCTGGCTGCTGCCCTGCCGCTTCTATGAAGCCGGCTTTTTCGGCATCCCCTGCCTGACGGCCGGCGGTTTTGAAGTAGGCCGCATGGTGAGCGAGCGGCGGATCGGCTGGAATTTCAGCGAGCCTTATGAAGAAGACCTGGTCCGGTTCTTCCTCACCCTGACCGACACCGAATATGACGAGACACGCCATCGCCTGCTGGCGCTGCCGGAAAGCGATTTCGTCGCCGGTGCGGATACCAGCGAACTGATCGATCTGATCGACCGGTCCGGCGCCCCGCAGAGCGCCTGACCGGTCAGGCAACTAGTGCCGCGGCGCCGCGGTCGCCTCGGCGATCGCGCGGTTGACCATCACGCAATCGAATTCGATCAGGCGCATGCCGGGATCGCGGCTGATCGGATACAGGCCGGAGATATCGAAGCCCCGCTCGTTCAGGAAGCGGATCGTATCCATATAGCCCGGCATGCCTTCGTAGATATTGATGATCGACGCTTCGGTCTGCATCGCCACGACATTCCGCAGCGTGGCCGGGGCGCCCTGCACGACCTCCAGATCGAAACCCTGGGTATCGAGTTTCAGATAAGGGCGACGGAAACCCAGCCGCTGCTGCAGAACGGGAAATACCTCGTCGAGCGGATAGACCGCCACGGTCTCGACATGCTCGGGCTCATTCAACCCGTCGAAATCCGGCACGCCGGAATTGTCGGGGGTCAGGAATGAACTGAACTGGTCGGACTTCATCACATGGATGGGCAGGCTGCTGCGGCTGCTGCCCAGGGCATGGCCGACGATTTCCCAGCGCGGATCGTCGGCGCTGCGCTGCTGCAGGATCGCCACATTCCGGCTGACCGGCTCGAACGACACGATGGTGCCGGTGAAGCCGACCTTGTCGCGCAGGAAGTCGCGATACTGGCCGACATTGGCGCCGACATCGAAGACGCAGTCGATTTGCAGGAAGCGGAACAACTGACCCAGGTGGATGGCGAAGTCGCGATCCTTCATGTCGCGCAACGGCACGATATCGTAGCCAAGGGCGCGGGAGGTGTTGCGGATCCAGGTTTTCAGGGGGCGAAGCATCATTGGCAAAACTGCTCGGTTGAATGGAAATGGCAGTCTGGCCTGCCGCGATCTGCATCAGAAGTGACCATTGGGTGGCCGGCCGGGCTTGGTTGGCAGGGGGATTGGCGGTATACGGAGCAGCCCTCAGCCCGAGCATCTCCCGCAATGTCAAATCCGCCGGTCCGTACCCAGCCGTCCGTTTTCATCCTGGTCGCGATGTCGGCGCTCGGGCCGATCGCGCTCAATATCTTCCTGCCGTCGATGCCGGGTCTGGCAAGGGAACTCGCGGTCGACTACGGCACCGTGCAGCTTACGCTCACTTTCTTCCTGGTCGGCCTCGGCGTGGCGCAGCTCGTTTACGGTCCGATCAGCGACCGCTGGGGCCGCCGCCCGGTGCTGCTCTGGGGGCTGGGAATTTACTGTATCGGCAGCATTGCCTGCGTGCTGGCCCCGTCGATCTCCTGGCTGATGCTGGGGCGCATCCTGCAGGCCCTTGGCGGCTGTGCCGGTCTCGTGCTCGGCCGGGCGATCATCCGCGACCTGTACGAACGCGACCGCGCTGCCGGCATGATCGGCTATGTCACCATGGCGATGTCGCTGGCGCCGATGCTGGCCCCGGCGATCGGCGGCTATCTCGATGGCCTGTATGGCTGGCGCACCAGTTTCGCCTTCTGCAGCCTGGCAGGCGTGGCGGTCTTTGCCTGGGTGGTGCTGACACTGCCGGAAACCCTTACCGAACGCGGACTTGGCGAAGGTGCGGCGGCGCTGCTGCGCGGCTATGCCGAGCTGCTGCGCTCGCCGGTTTTCTGCGGTTATGTGCTGCAGACGGCGTTCACATCGGGCGTGTTCTTCGCCTTCATCGCCGGCGCGCCTTTCGTGGTCGTCACGGTGATGGGCGAGCCGGCCTCGTCTTACGGCCTGTGGTTCATCGTGGTGTCGCTGGGCTACCTGACCGGCAATTTCTTCACTGGGCGCTTCGCCGTGCGACTGGGGGTGGATCGCATGCTGGTCTGCGGTGCCATCGTCCAGCTGTTTGGTACCGGTGCGCTGGCGCTGGCGAGCTGGCTCGGTCCGCTCAGCCTGCCGGGGATTTTCCTGCCGATGGCAGTGGTGGCACTGTCGAACGGTCTGGTCCTGCCCAACGGAATCGCCGGCGCCATTTCGGTCAATCCGCGCGCGGCCGGTGCTGCCGCTGGTTTGTCCGGTGCGCTGCAGATGGCCACCGGTGCTGCTGCGGCGGCACTGGTCGGCAATGGCCAGGATCGCGATCCGAGCCAGTATCCGATGATCTGGACCATGCTGGGCTGTGGCATTCTCTCGCTGCTGGTCTTTGTGGTGGCCGCAAAATTTCGCACCAGCCGCTCCTGAATCGACACTGCACCCGGCGACAGGTGCGATAAACCCGCATGGTTTGCGGCTCCGAATCGCTCGGGAGGCCAAAAATCCGCATGCCTAGCGGTTTTTTTCACATTCATAGATGGGCAAAACCCAGAGGCGGTGCTATGGAGGATTCGGGAACAAGCTCCCGATTCGTTCAAAAACCAACATCCGATGCACTCTGAGGAGAGAGACCATGGCTAAAGCAGCCGCCGCCGCTAAGACGGTTACCGTGACAGCGAAGCAGATCGCCCAGGCGCTGGCCGAGAAGCACGAGCTGCAGAAGAAGGCCACCATCGCCCTGTTCGACGATTTCTTCGCTGCTATCACCAAGTCCCTGAAGAAGGGCGAGCGCGTCCGTATGGGCGATATCGGCATCCTGCAGGTCCGCAAGCGCGCCGCCCGCATGGGCCGCAATCCGCAGACCGGCGAGCCGATCAAGATCAAGGCCTCGAAGAAGGTTGCCTTCCGCGCCTCCAAGGTGCTGAAGGAAGCGATCTGATCTCTCCCGCAAGGGTGAAAAGATCGAAGGGCCTGCCTCGCGGCAGGCCCTTTTTCTTTGCCTGAAGGGATCTGCCGGCGGCCGTAACCGAACCGTCATGCGGGACATGGAAAATTCACGGGACACTGTCACGCGGGCGATTCATCTTCCCGGCCAACGATTTGCCGCTTCCCGCGATTCGTCGAGTAGGTGACCGGTGAACATGGCCCTGATGCCCGCGCGCTACCGCACCATCTGGATTTCCGACATCCACCTCGGAACCCGTGGCTGCAAGGCCGATCTGCTGCTCGAATTCCTCAGATACACCGAGTCCGACAAACTCTATCTGGTTGGCGACATCGTCGACGGCTGGCGGCTGAAGCGGTCGTGGTACTGGAACCAGAGTCACAACGACGTGGTGCAGAAGCTGCTGCGCAAGGCGCGCAAGGGCACCGACGTGATCTACGTGCCGGGCAACCATGACGAGGCGCTGCGCGACTTCATCGAAGCCGCCGGGATGCAGTTCGGCGGCATCACCGTGCAGATGGAGGCGATCCATGAAACGTCGGACGGCCGGCGCTTCCTCGTCACCCATGGCGATCACTTCGACGGCATTGTCAGCTGCGCCAAATGGCTCGCGCTGCTGGGTGACGCCGCCTATGGCTTCGCGCTCGGCCTGAATACCTGGTTCAACCACCTGCGTCGCCGCATGGGGCTGCCCTACTGGTCGCTCTCGGCCTATCTGAAGCACAAGGTCAAGAACGCCGTCGCCTTCATCTCGGAATACGAGCAGGCGATTGCCGAGGAGGCGCGTCGCCGGCATGTCGACGGCGTGGTCTGCGGCCATATCCATCATGCCGAAATCCGCGACATCGACGGCATCCTCTACTGCAACGATGGCGACTGGGTGGAAAGCTGCACCGCCCTGGTCGAACATTTCGACGGCCGGCTGGAAATTCTCCACTGGGCCGCGCTGCGGGAGGATCCCGGCCGCTTCCTGCCGGCCGGCGACATGGCCGGTGACATGCCCGGGGTGAATAATTCCGGTGCCGCCGACTTTTTGCCCGTCGCACAGCCGACGCCACTTTCCGCTGACTAGGGTCTGTCCCGGTCCGGGCGGTTGTCTTGCGACCGGGCGGTTTATGTGCTATAATTCCTATTTTATAGAACATATGTTCTTTAATCTGAGTCTCCGCGTCGCGTCGTTCGATCCCTTGAAGCCGTTCTTGGACATCGTGGATAAAAGAAATCAATGTCTTGGCACGAAGTGTCAAAGGCTTAAGCGGGATATCCTGGGACAGAATGGGCCGTAACTGGCCCAAACTGTCCGTAACTGGCTCAAACGGGACGGAACAGGCCTCGAACAGGACGAAACTGGCCTCGACATAGGACGAAACAGGCTGCCTCGGCCTGGCCGGTGCGACCGCTAGCCTGCCCCGCGGGCGAAGCGGCGACAAATTCCGCGGAATTCGCCCTTCCATAATCCCTTAACAAAGCTGGGCAGGGACGAATTTGCTTGTTATTCTCAGGGCATGGGAGTGCTTGATTCTCTACTGGGGGCGATCGGCCTCGGCGGTAAACAGGAAGCCGTCAATATGCGCCAGACCGCATCGGGGATGCGTGTCGGGGATATTGTCGTGGGCTCGGGCGCCAAGGCCGAGAACGGGAAGATGGTTTCCGTGCATTACGCCGGGTGGATCTGGGAAAACAACAAGCCCGGCCGCATGTTCGACAGTTCCTACAAACGCGGACAGCCCTTTGAATTCGCCCTGGGCCAGGGCAAGGTCATCAAGGGCTGGGACGAGGGCGTCCTTTACATGAAGGTCGGCGGCAAGCGCGCCTTGCTGATCCCGTCCTATCTCGGCTACGGCGCACGCGGTAACGGCCGCATCATTCCGCCCAGCGCCACACTGTTTTTCGAGATCGAACTGGTCAACGTCCGCTGATCGACCGTTTGCGGATGGTCGAATGGTGCAGCGCCACGCTGCTGCCTTAATGCGACGGCAGGTTGTCGCCGCTGTCATTCACTGATCGTGTCCGTCACAGGGAGCTGTTTTCGATGCCGTTGTCTCGCCGTGCTTTCGCCAGCCTTGCCGCTGCCGCCGCCCTTTTTGTCGCCCTGCCTGTCGCGGCCCAGGAAAAGACCACGGCCTCCGGCCTGCGTTACACAGACACCAAACTCGGCAACGGCGCCACCGCGCAGCCGGGCCAGACCGCCATCGTGCATTACACCGGCTGGCTCTCGGTTGCCGGCGAGAAGGGCCGCCAGTTCGACTCATCGCGCACGCGCGGCCAGCCGTTTTCCTTCCCGCTGGGCGGCGGTCGCGTGATCAAGGGCTGGGACGAGGGCGTGGTCGGCATGAAGGTCGGCGGCCAGCGCAGCCTGATCATCCCGCCGCAGCTCGGCTATGGCGCGCAGGGTGCCGGCGGCGGCGTGATCCCGCCGAATGCCACGCTGATCTTCGATGTCGAACTGATCGACGTTAAGTAAGGCCTTCGACAATCACCCGGGTCCAGCGGGCCGGCCAGTCTTTGGCCGTGACCCGTGCCCGGTACTCCCTGATCTTGCGCTGGCCGTTCGGCGTCGGCCTGACCCGACCGGCCAGCAGATCCCCTGCGCCATGCGGCGCAAGCAGCCGCAGACTGTCGTCTGCATTCAGGCCGACGCCGACTGCGGTCGGGGTTTCCAGCCAGTGGCTGATGGCATGTTCGGTGCTGCTGTAAGGCGTTTCACGATTCTTGATATGCATGCGCGCCATGTTGCGCACCGACCAGATCTGGTCCGGGCACCACGCCGCCAACTGGGCTTCCGCTGCATTCTCGCGCTCGCGGCCGGTATCGGACGGATCGAAATAGACAATGTCGATATCGTTGAGCGGTGTGCGGGCTGCGAAACCGCAGAGCCGGTCCCAGACCAGGCTGCGCAGGAAGCCGGCGCCGATAACCCAGTCCGGCAGGTTCAATCCGCGCGCCAGCCGCAGCATCTCCATCGCCCAGGGATCGGCGGCGACGATGGCGAGAACCTGTTCGCGGTCTGAAAGCATGGCAGCCTTATAAAGCAAAAACGGCCGGGTTGCCCCGGCCGTTTTCGTGTCTGCGATCTGCAGTCTTGCTTACGCGGCCTTGGCCAGGTTGCGCAGCACGTAATGCAGGATGCCGCCGTTCTTGTAGTAGTCGATCTCGTCCAGCGTATCGATGCGGCACAGCACTTCGATGGTCTGGGTCGAGCCGTCGGCGCGGGTGATGGTCACCGGCGTCTTCATGCGCGGCTTCAGGCCCACGGCAATGCCGGAGATGTCGAACTTCTCCGAGCCGTCGAGCTTGAGGTCGAAGCGGGTCATGCCGTTGAGGAACTGCAGCGGCAGCACGCCCATGCCGACCAGGTTCGAGCGATGGATGCGCTCGTAGCTTTCGGCGATCACAGCCTTCACACCCAGCAGGATGGTTCCCTTGGCCGCCCAGTCGCGCGAGGAACCGTTGCCGTATTCCTTGCCGGCCACGATCACCAGCGGGGTGCTGGCCGCCTTGTACTTCATGGCGGCGTCATAGATCGACATGACCTCGCCATGCGGCATGTGCTTGGTGATGCCGCCTTCGGTGCCCGGCACCATCTCGTTCTTGATGCGGATGTTGGCGAAGGTGCCGCGCATCATGATCTCGTGGTTGCCGCGACGGGCGCCATAGGAGTTGAAGTCGGCGTAGCTCACCTTGTGATCCATCAGGTACTGGCCGGCCGGGCCGTCCTTCTTGATCGAGCCGGCGGGCGAGATGTGATCGGTGGTGATCTTGTCGCCCAGGATCGCCAGCAGGCGGGCGCCCTTGACGTCGGTGATCGGCGCCGGCGTCGTGCTCATGCCCTCGAAATACGGGGGATGCTGCACGTAGGTCGAGGCCGTGTCCCAGCCATAGGTCTGGCCGCCATCGACTTCGATCTTGCGCCAGTTCGGATCGCCCTTGAACACGTCGGCATAGCGCTTCTTGAACATCGCGGGCGTCACGTACTTGCGCACGGTGGCGGCGATTTCCTTGTTCGAGGGCCAGATGTCCTTCAGGTAGACCGGCTTGCCCTTCCTGTCATGGCCGAGCGGCTCGTTGGCCACGTCCACGTTCAGGTTGCCGGCCAGCGCATAGGCCACCACCAGCATCGGCGAGGCGAGGTAGTTCGCCTTGGTCAGCGGATGGACGCGGCCTTCGAAGTTGCGGTTGCCCGACAGCACGGCGCCGACGACGAAGTCGTTGTCGGTCACGGCTTTCGAGATGTTATCCGGCAGCGGACCGGAGTTGCCGATGCAGGTGGTGCAGCCGTAACCGACGATCTGGAAGCCGAGGCCATCCAGCTCCTTCTGCAGGCCCGACTGCGCCAGATAGTCGGTGACCACCTGGCTGCCCGGTGCGAGCGAGGTCTTCACCCACGGCTTGGTGGTCAGGCCCTTTTTAAGCGCATTGCGCGCCAGCAGGCCGGCACCCAGCAGCACGCTCGGGTTCGAGGTGTTGGTGCAGGACGTAATGGCGGCGATCACCACGTCGCCATGGCCGAGGTCGAAATTGGCACCCTCGACCTTGGCGCGGAAGTCCACGGCGGTCTTCTTGCCGTAGAAGTTGCTCATCGCGTCCTTGAACTCGACCGAAGCGCGGCTGAGCGGCACGCGGCCTTCCGGACGGGTCGGNNGGATCTACGGCCTTCGGGCCGCGCCAGAAGCCCTGTGCCTTGGCATAGGCTTCCACCAGCTTGACGCGGTCCGGATCGCGGCCCGAGGCCTTCAGATAGGCGATGGTCTCGCCGTCGACCGGGAAGAAGCCGCAGGTGGCGCCGTATTCCGGCGCCATGTTGGCGACCGTGCAGCGGTCGGCAATCGACAGCTCGTCCAGGCCGGGGCCGTAGAATTCGACGAACTTGTTGACCACGCCCTTCTTGCGCAGCATCTGCGTCACGGTCAGCACCAGGTCGGTGGCCGTGGTGCCTTCCTTCGGCTTGCCCGAGAGGCGGAAACCGACGACTTCCGGCAGCAGCATGGAGATCGGCTGGCCCAGCATCGCGGCCTCGGCCTCGATGCCACCCACGCCCCAGCCCAGCACGGCCAGGCCGTTGACCATGGTGGTGTGGCTGTCGGTGCCCACAAGGGTATCCGGGTAAGCAACCTCGGTCTTGCCGTCGATGCCGGTCCACACGGTCTGCGCCAGATATTCGACATTCACCTGGTGGCAGATGCCGGTGCCCGGCGGCACGACGCGGAAGTTGTCGAAGGCGGTCTGGCCCCAGCGCAGGAAGGCGTAGCGTTCGCCGTTGCGCTCATATTCCAGGTCGACGTTCTTCTGGAAGGCATTCTTGGCGGCCGAATAGTCCACCATCACCGAATGGTCGATCACGAGGTCGACCGGCGACAGCGGATTGATCTTCTTGGTGTCGCCGCCCAGGCGGGTCATGGCGTCGCGCATGGCGGCGAGGTCGACCACGGCGGGAACGCCGGTGAAGTCCTGCATCAGCACGCGAGCCGGACGATAGGCGATCTCGCGGTCCGAACGCTTGTCCTTCAGCCACTGGGCAACGGCCTTGAGGTCGTCGACCGTCACGCTGCGGCCGTCTTCGTAGCGCAGCAGGTTTTCCAGCAGCACCTTCATCGAATAGGGCAGGCGGCTGAGATCGCCCAGGCCGGCCTTCTCGGCGGCCTTGATGCTGTAATAGGCGTAGCTCTTGTTGCCGACCTTCAGGGTGCGGCGCGTCTTCAGGGTGTCGTGACCGACCACGATCGGAACCGCACGGGCGGCACCGGTGCTCTTGCCGGCGGCCTTGGCCGGGGCCTTCCTGACGGCTGCCTTCTTCTTGATGGCGCCCTTCTTGACGGCGCCCTTCTTGACGGCGGCGGTCTTCCTGCGGGCGACGGCAACCTTCCTGGCCGCCTTCTTCACAGCCTTGCGGGCCACGGCCTTCCGGGCGGCCTTGACCGCTTTCCGGGCCTTCACGACCTTCTTTGCGGCCTTCTTCACAGCCCTCTTGGTCTTGACCGCCTTTTTGGCTTTCACGGCCTTCTTGGTGCCCTTGGCTTTCGTGGCCGGGCTTTTCGCCTTCGCGGCCTTGCGCTTGGTCTTCTTCGCGGCTTTCACGGGGCAATCCTTTCGTAGCGGAAACAAAATTGTAAGGCTGGTCGAGCGGGCGAGGATGGCCCGTGGCTGATGCCGCAAATAGGTGACGCAAAACCGGCCATTTGCCAAGCAGTTTCGGCTGGAGGAAAGTTCAATGGGGGTCGAAATTTAGGCAAGATCAGGGGGCTGCCAGGGGGTGAAATTGACCACCCCTTGACGGGGATCGGGCCGGACCTTTATCAACGAGCAATAACGACGGCGTGGCTACGGTTGCGTCGCGGAGCAGGAGGCGAAACAAATGTCCGAGACATCGGGTCAACCCGATGGGCGTGACCCATTGGGCCGCGACACCATCCCGAAATTCTTCGCCTACAACGCCCAGCACCGCCGCGACCGTCCCGCAATGCGGGAAAAGGATCTCGGCATCTGGCAGACCTGGACCTGGGGCGAGGTTGATGGCCGGGTGCGTGATCTGGCCGGCGGCCTGGCTGCGCTGGGATTGCGGCGCGGCGACAAGGTCGCCATCATCGGCGACAACCGGCCTGAGCTGTACTGGACGATGGCAGCCGCGCAGGCGCTCGGCGGTATTCCGGTGCCGGTCTACCAGGATAGCGTGGCCGAGGAAATTCAGTATGTGATCGAGCATGCCGAGGCGCGCTTCGCCGTGGTCGAGAACCAGGAGCAGGTCGACAAGCTGCTGTCGATCCGCGACCGCCTGCCGATGCTGGAAACCATCGCCTATGGCGACCCGCGCGGTCTGCGCCATTACGACCAGCCTTTCCTGCGCAATCTGGCGGATGTCTTCAAGGCCGGCACCGCACACAACCAGGCCAATCCCGGCTTCGTCGATGCCGAGATCGCCAAGGGCAACGGCAGCGACCTCGCGATCATCTGCTATACCTCCGGCACCACCGGGCGGCCGAAGGGCGTGATGCTCAGCCATGACAACGTGGTGCGCTCCGCCAATCTGGCAGTCTCCTTCGACAAGCTGAACGAAACCGATCAGGTACTGGCCTATCTGCCGATGGCCTGGGTTGGCGACAACTTCCTGTCCTATGTTGAAGGCGCGGTGACGGGCTTCTGCATGAACTGTCCTGAATCGGCCGATACGGTGCTGACAGACCTGCGCGAAGTCGGGCCGACCTATTTCTTCGCGCCGCCGCGTATCTGGGAAAACCTGCTGACCACGGTGATGATCCGCATGGAGGATGCCAGCGGGATCAAGCGCCGCATGTTCCATTACTTCATCGCGCTGGCGCGTCGCGCCGGACGCAACATCCTGGAGGGCAAACCGGTCGCCTTCACCGACCGCATGCTCTACGCCTTGGGTGAAATCCTGGTCTATGGTCCGCTCAAGAACGTGCTGGGGCTGAGCCGTCTGCGGCTGGCCTATACGGCGGGCGAGGCCATCGGCCCGGATATTTTCGATTTCTTCCGTGCGCTGGGCATCAATCTCAAGCAGCTTTACGGCCAGACCGAATGCACGGTGTATCTGTGCATGCACACCGATACCGACGTGATCCCCGATACCGTCGGTCCGCCGGCACCGGGCGTGGAACTGAAGATCGACGAGAAGACCGGCGAGGTGCTGTTCCGCAGTCCCGGCGTTTTCGTCGGCTATTACAAGAACGACACGGCGACGGCCGAAACCAAGACACCGGACGGCTGGGTGCATACTGGCGATGCTGGCGTGTTCACCGACAACGGCCACCTGCGCATCATCGACCGCGCCAAGGATGTCGGCCGGCTGACCGACGGTGCCCTGTTCGCGCCGAAATATGTCGAGAACAAGCTGAAATTCTTCCCGCATATCAAGGAGGCGGTGGCCTTCGGCGATGGCCGGGATCATGTCGCGGCCTTCATCAATATCGACCTTGCCGCGGTCGGCTCCTGGGCCGAGCGCAACGGTATCGCCTATACTTCCTATGCTGACCTCGCCGGCCGGCCGGAGGTGTATGCGCTGTTGCGCGGCTGCATCGAACAGGTCAACCGCGACCTGTCGTCAGACAGCAGCATGACGGCGAGCCAGATCAAGCGCTTCCTGGTCCTGCACAAGGAGCTGGATGCCGATGATGGCGAGCTGACGCGTACCCGCAAGGTTCGCCGCAGCACCATCGCCGAGCGCTACGGCACGCTGATTGAGGCGCTGTATTCAGGCCAGCCTTCGATTGCGGTGGAAGCCAAGATCACCTTCGAGGACGGCCGTACCGGCACTTTCAAGGCCAATCTGAAGATCGACGAAGCCACCACTTATTCGACGATGCGCAAGGCAGGTTGACCGGAATGAGCAGCGTAACAGAGAAGAAGATCGGCGACGTCCTGCTCAAGGTCGAGAATATCAGCCTGTCATTCGGCGGGGTGAAAGCCCTGACCGATATCAGCTTCGAGATTCGCGAACACGAAGTGCTGGCGATCATCGGGCCGAACGGCGCCGGCAAGTCGTCGATGCTGAACTGCATCAACGGCTTCTATCACCCGCAGCAGGGCACGATCACCTATCGCGGCGAGAAGCGCAAACAGATGCGTCCGCATCAGGCCGCCAAGCAGGGTATCGCGCGCACCTTCCAGAACATCGCCTTGTTCAAGGGCATGTCGACGCTCGACAACATCATGACCGGCCGGCTGCTGAAGATGAAGGCGGGGCTGTTCAGTTCGGCTTTCTATAAAGGTCCGGCCGAGCGCGAGCAGATCGAGCATCGCGAATTCTGCGAACGCATTATCGACTTCCTGGAAATCCAGGCGATCCGCAAGGTGCCGGTCGGCCGGCTGCCCTATGGTCTCCAGAAGCGCGTCGAACTGGCGCGCGCGCTGGCGGCCGAGCCGACGCTGCTGTTGCTGGATGAGCCGATGGCGGGCATGAACCTGGAAGAGAAGCAGGATATGTGCCGCTTCATCCTCGATGTGAATGACGAATTCGGCACCACGATATGCCTGATCGAGCATGACATGGGCGTGGTGATGGATATTTCCGACCGCGTCGTGGTGCTCGATTACGGCCGCAAGATCGGCGACGGCGTGCCGGCCGAGGTAAAGAACAATCAGGCCGTCATCGACGCCTATCTCGGCGTGCAGCATTAAGGGGACTCGGGATGGCATTCTTCTTCGAAGTCCTGATCGGCGGCCTGATGGCCGGCGTGATGTATTCGCTGGTGGCGCTCGGCTTCGTGCTGATCTTCAAGGCCTCCGGTGTGTTCAATTTCGCGCAGGGCGCAATGGTGTTGTTTGCCGGGCTGTTCTTTGTCGGCTTCAGCGAGATGGGCGTTCCGACCTGGCTGTCGCTGTTGCTGACGGTTGCTGTCATGGTAGTGCTGGCTGGTGCGATCGAACGGCTAGTGCTGCGCCATCTGGTCAATCAGGAAGGCATCATCCTGTTCATGGCCACCATCGGTGTGTCGTTCTTCCTCGACGGTTTCGGTCAGACCATCTGGGGCAGCAACGTGAAGCAGCTCGACGTCGGCATCCCGACCGATCCGATCTTCCTGATGGACGGCGATATCCTGATCCAGTCCTTCGACCTCTGGGCCGCCCTTGTGGCCGGCACGTTGCTGGCATCGCTTGTGGTGTTCCAGAAGACCCGGACCGGCCGCGCGCTGCGTGCGGTGGCCGATGACCATCAAGCGGCGCAATCGGTCGGTATTCCGCTCAACGTGATCTGGATCATCGTCTGGGCAATTGCCGGTCTGGTCGCGCTGGTCGCCGGCGTGATGTGGGGCTCCAAACTCGGCGTGCAGCCTGCCATCGTCGGCCTCGCGCTCAAGGCCCTGCCTGTGCTGATCCTTGGCGGCTTCACCTCGATCCCGGGCGCCATCATCGGCGGGTTGATCATCGGCGCAGGTGAAAAGCTGGCCGAGGTCTATATCGGGCCTTTTGTCGGCGGCGGTATCGAGAACTGGTTTGCCTATGTGCTGGCGCTTGGCTTCCTGCTGATCCGGCCGCAGGGCCTGTTCGGCGAAAAACTGATCGAACGCGTGTAGTGAAGGATACCTGACCCATGCTCTACCGCGAATCCGGCCAATACAAGACCACCTACAGCGCCGACCAGGCGATCTTCACCATTCCGCAGGACCGCGTTTTTTTCGCGCTGATGCTGCTGGTGGCTTTCGTCGGCATTCCGCTGGTGGCGACCGATTATGTCTACACTGCGCTGTTGATTCCCTTCCTCTGCCTGTCGCTGGCGGCACTCGGGCTCAACATCCTCACCGGCTATTGCGGCCAGCTTTCGCTCGGCACCGGTGCCTTCATGGGCGTGGGCGCGGTTGCGGCCTGGAATATCGCCACCCGCATCCCGGATCTCAACCTGCTGGTCGTCTTCGCGCTGGCCGGTATGATCACCGCGGCCGTGGGCATGTTCTTCGGCCTGCCGTCCCTGCGCATCAAGGGCTTCTATCTCGCCGTGGCCACGCTGGCGGCGCAGTTCTTCCTGCCCTGGTTGTTCGTCAAATGGGGCTGGCTGACCAATCACGCAACCTCGGGCGTCATCACCGCGCCGCATCTGAACATCTTCGGCTGGGAGGCCGATACGCCGCTGGAGAAATATCTGTTCGCCCTCGGTGTCGTTGCCCTGCTGGCGTTGGCGGCCAAGAATCTCGTGCGCAGCAATCCGGGCCGGCAATGGATGGCGATCCGCGATATGGACATCGCGGCCGAGATCATCGGCATCCGGCCGGTGGTGGCGAAGCTGACCGCCTTTGCCGTGTCGTCCTTCTACATCGGCGTTGCCGGCGCCCTGTATCTGTTCGTGTATCTCGGGTCCACCGAGCCGGACGGCTTCGGCATCAGCCTGTCGTTCCAGGCGCTGTTCATGATCATTATCGGCGGTCTGGGCTCGATCCTGGGCAGCTTCCTCGGCGCCTTCTTCATCCTGTTGCTGCCGATCTTCCTCACCCGGGTCCCGCCGATGCTGGGCTTCGACCTGTCGACCGCGATTGTGGCGCATCTGGAATTCATGGTCTTCGGCGCCCTGATCGTGCTTTTCCTGATCGTCGAGCCGCATGGCCTTGCCCGGCTCTGGCAGATCGCCAAGGAGAAGCTGCGCATCTGGCCGTTCCCCTACTGATCTACCTTTTCCGACAGCCGTCATATCTGCGCGGGCATCGGGAAAACCGGGTTTGTACTGTGTTTTTGGCATGCTAGGCTAACTGCAATTCCTGCCAGACAAGGCAGGTATAACCGGGAGGATAAAATGAAAGCATCCAAATGGATCGCGTCCCTTGTCGCGGGCGCAGCTCTGGCTGGCAGTGCCTTTGCGGCGCTGGCGCAGGAGCAGGTAATCCCGTCGATGGTCTACCGCACCGGGCCTTACGCGCCGAGCGGTATTCCGGTCGCCGACGGCTTTGCCGATTACGTCAATCTGGTGAACGAGCGCGATGGTGGCATCAACGGCGTCAAGCTGCGCGTCGAGGAATGCGAAACGCAGTACAACACCGAGCGTGGCGTGGAATGCTATGAACGCCTGAAGGCGCAGGGCGGCACCATCTACAGCCCGTATTCCACCGGCATCACCTACGCCCTGATCGATCGCGCGGCGACCGACAAGTCGGTGATCTTCTCGATGGGCTACGGCCGCGCGTCGGCCACCGTCGGCAACATCTTCCCCTGGGTCTTCACGGCTCCTGCCACCTACTGGGGCGGCGCCAGCGCCGGCATCCAGTACATCACCAAGGAACTGGGCGGCAAGGACAAGATGAAGGGCAAGAAGGTTGCCTACGTCTATATCGATATTGCCTACGGCAAGGAACCGATCCCGGTCTTCCAGAACTACGCCGAGGAACTCGGCTTCAAGCTGGAACTGGTGCCGGTGCCGGCACCGGGCCTTGAGCAGAAGTCGATCTGGCTGCAGATCCGCCAGATGCGTCCGGACTATGTCTANNACCTTCCACGGCGCTTCCAAGGATCTTCAGCTGCTGAAGGATCTGAAGAAGTTCCTGGTCGACAAGGGCAAGGCGTCGCAGGGCGGCAAGCATTTCGGCGAGATCGGCTATCTGCGCGGCGCGATGAACGCCATGCTGACGGTCGAAGCGCTGCGTGCCGCGCAGGAAAAGCATGGCAAGGGCAAGGTGATGAACGGCGAGCAGTCGCGTGACGGCTTCGAGGCGATCAACCTGACCGATTCCAGCATCGACAAGCTCGGCCTGAAAGGCTTCCTGCAGCCGCTGAAGCTCGCCTGCGACAACCATCTGGGCGACGGCAAGATCCAGGTGGTGCAGTGGCAGGGCGACCAGTGGAAGCCGGTCAGCGACTGGATCCTTCCGGAAAACCAGAAGCTCTGGCCGCTGTATCTGAAGGACGCCGACACCTACGCACGTGAAAAGAATGTTGCATCGCGCAGCTGCGCGCGGTCGTAACGCCTGAACGAATCCCCGCCGCGTCAAACCGGCGGGGGTTCCGCTTTTCTCAGTCCCGGATATCTGTATGACCGCCACTGCCGCCCAGACCGACGTGACCCCCGCGCCGCTGCTCACCGTCAATAACATCGAGGTGATCTACAATCACGTCATCCTCGTGTTGAAGGGCGTGTCTCTGCAGTTGCCCAAGGGCGGTATCGTGGCGCTGCTGGGCGCGAACGGCGCCGGCAAGACCACCACGCTGAAAGCGATTTCCAATCTGCTGCGCGCCGAGCGCGGCGATATCACCAAGGGCCATATCGACTATCACGGCGAGCGTGTCGACCAGCTCAGCCCGTCGATCCTGGTCAAGAAGGGCCTGATCCAGGTGATGGAGGGCCGCCATTGCTTCGGCCATCTCACCATCGAGGAAAATTTGCTGACCGGCGCCTATACCCGCGGCGACGGCAACAAGGCGATCGAACGCGACCTCGAGATGGTCTATTCGTATTTTCCGCGCCTGAAGGTGCGGCGCAAATCCCAGGCCGGCTATACTTCGGGCGGCGAGCAGCAAATGACTGCCATCGGCCGCGCCCTGATGAGCAGGCCCGACACCATCCTGCTGGACGAACCTTCGATGGGCTTGGCGCCGCAGCTGGTGGAAGAGATTTTCGAGATCGTCCACAAGCTCAACAAGGAAACCGGCGTCAGCTTCCTGATCGCCGAGCAGAATACCAACATGGCGCTGCGCTATGCCGATTACGGCTACATCCTCGAAAACGGGCGCATCGTGATGGACGGCCCGGCCGAAAAGCTGCGCGAGAATTCCGATGTGAAGGAGTTCTACCTCGGCCTCGGCGCCGGTGGCCGCATGAGCTTCCGCGACACCAAGCATTATCGCCGGCGTAAGCGCTGGCTCGCCTGATCCGTTTTCAAGGAGACGACCTGTGGCACGTGCAGCGAAGAAGGCCGTGAAGAAGAAGGCTGTCAAAAAGGCGGCCAGGCCGCGCGCCAAGGCAAAGGCCCGGGTGGATGAATATCTCGACAAGCGCGAGACACGCAGCCCGGCCGCGCGCCTGAAGGCGCAGCTGGCCGCGTTACGCGCGCTGGTCACGCATGCCCGGAAGACCAGTCCGTATTACCGCGACCTGCTCAAGGACGTGAAGCCGGCCAAGCTCACGTCGCTGGCCGCACTGGCGAAACTACCCATCACGCGCAAATCCGATCTGGCGCCGCGACAGAAAGCCAAGCCGCCGCTGGGCGGCCTGCAGGCCGGCAAGCCATCGGA
>NZ_PEKV01000012.1:23601-86412 GCF_002796975.1 Ferrovibrio sp.
CCGGGCGATCTGGTGCATAATGCGTTTTCCTACCACATGACACCCGCGGGTCGCCTGACCGAGGGCTCCGCGCACGCCATCGGCTGTCCGGTTTTTCCGGCCGGCACCGGCAATACCGAATTGCAGCTCGATGCCATCGCGCAACTGCAGCCGCGCGTCTATACCGGCACGCCGTCCTTCCTGAAAATCCTTTTGGAGAAGGGTAGGGAACTTGGCAAACCGACGGCGTCGCTGAAGAAGGGCCTGGTCGGGGCCGAGGCGCTGCCGCCGTCTTTGCGCGCCGAACTGAAAGCGCTCGGCGTCGACGTGCTGCAATCCTACGGCACCGCCGATCTCGGCCTGGTGGCCTATGAATCGACGGCGCTGGAAGGCATGATTCTCGACGAAGACGTGATCGTCGAAATCGTGCGCCCCGGCACCGGCGATCCGGTCACGCCGGGCGAAGTGGGCGAGGTGGTGGTCACCGTGCTGTCCGGCAATGCGGTCTATCCGATGATCCGCTTCGCCACCGGCGATCTGTCTGCCGTGCTGCCCGGCATCAGCCCCTGCGGCCGCACCAACACCCGCATCAGGGGTTGGATGGGGCGCGCCGACCAGACGACGAAAGTGAAGGGCATGTTCGTGACGCCGGGCCAGATCGCCCAGATCGTCGCGCGCCACCCCGAGATCGCCAGGGCGCGGCTGGAAGTCGGTTCGGAAAACAATCTCGATACCATGACGCTGAAGATCGAAAGCACCAAGGCAATGGCCGCAGCTGTCGCCGAGACGCTGCAATCGGTCTGCAAGCTGCGGGGCAAGGTCGAGGTCGTGGCGCTGGGCAGCCTGCCGAATGACGGCAAGGTGATCGCCGATCTGCGGACCTACCAGTAAGGCCTTCAAACCGCTACACTCCGCCGCGCTATGGCTTTGGCGGTCGAACAGCTTGCCTGCATCCGCGGCGAGCGCCAGCTTTTCTCTGATCTGACATTCCGTCTTGCCCCTGGCGAGGCGCTGTTGCTGCATGGCCCGAATGGCAGCGGCAAATCTAGCCTGCTGCGTCTGCTCACCGGCTTCCTGCCGCCGGCCGCTGGCCGCGTGCTGTGGGACGGCGTGCCGGCGCTGGAGGATGCCGAGGTGCATCGCGACCGGCTGCAGTATCTCGGCCATCAGGATGCCGTGAAGTCGCAGCTCGGCACCGGCGACAACCTGCTGTTCTGGGCGCGGCTCTATGGTCTCGATCCGGTCGCTGCGGTGAAGGAAGTCGACGCCGCGCTGGAGGCTGCCGGTTTGCAGCGCCAGCGCGATCTGCCGGGCCGCTATCTCTCGGCCGGCCAGAAGCGCCGGCTGGCGCTGGCCCGCCTGCTGCTGAAACCTGCCGCACTCTGGCTGCTGGATGAGCCGACCAACGCGCTCGACACGGCTGCTGTGGCGTGGCTCGGCGAGTTGCTGGCGGCGCATCGCGCCAAAGGCGGCATGATTATCCTGGCCAGCCATGTCGATGTGCCGCTGAAAGACGCGCGTCGGCTCGACCTGCCTGAGGGCGTGCTGACATGAGCGCCTTCCTCGCCATCGTCGCGCGCGACCTGCGGCTGGGCTTCGGTGCGCAGGGCGCCATGCTCACCACGCTGCTGTTCTTCGTGCTGGCAGTCAGCCTGTTTCCGCTCGGTGTCGGCCCTGAACCGCAGATCCTCGCGCGCATCGCCGCCGGCGTGATCTGGGTAGCCGCATTGCTCGCGGCCATGCTGTCGCTCGACCGTTTGTTCCAGACCGATCAGGAAGACGGCACGCTCGACCTGCTGGCGCAGGCACCGCTGCCGCTCGGCCTTGTCGCGCTGGCCAAGACCTTGGCGCACTGGCTCACGACAGGGTTGCCTCTCAGCCTGATCGCGCCGCTGCTGGCGATCCTGCTGCAGATGGAGGCCGACGCGATCCCGGTGCTGCTGGCCGCGCTGCTGCTCGGCACGCCGTCCTTGAGCCTGATCGGCGCGATCGGCGCGGCACTCACGCTGGGCGCCAAACGCGGCGCGGTGCTGGTGCCGCTGCTGACGCTTCCGCTAGTGATACCGGTTCTCATCTTCGGTGTCGGTGCCGTGGAGGCTGCGGCTTATGGTCTCAGTGCCGGACCGCATCTTCTGTTGCTTGGCGCCTTCCTGGCCGGTGCGCTGGCGCTCAGCCCCTTCGCCATTGCCGCCGCCGTCAGACTGGCTCTCGAATAACCCGCGGCCTATATACTCAGCCCATGCTGCACGCCCTTGCCAATCCTGCCCGCTTCCTTCGCCTGATGGCGGCGATCCGCCCCTGGGCCGCGGGCGTGGCCGTACTCGGCCTCGGCGTCGGGCTGGCCTGGGGGCTGCTGTATTCGCCGCCGGATTACCAGCAGGGCGAAACCGTACGCATCATGTATATCCACGTGCCCGCCGCCTGGATGGGCATGTTCATCTATGCCGCGATGGCGGTGGCCTCGGCCACGGCGCTGATCTGGCGGCATCCGGTGGCTGAACTGGTTGCCAAGGCCTCCGCCCCGGCCGGTGCGGCCTTCACGCTGATTTGTCTGATCACCGGATCGCTCTGGGGCAAGCCGATGTGGGGCGCCTGGTGGGTGTGGGATGCACGCCTCACCTCGATGCTGATCCTGTTCTTCCTCTATCTCGGCTATATCGCGCTGTGGGAAGCCTTCGACGATCCCGCGCGCGCCGGTCGCGCCGCCGCCATTCTGGCGCTGGTGGGCGCGATTAATCTGCCGATTATCAAGTTTTCCGTGGACTGGTGGAACACCATGCACCAACCGGCCAGCGTGCTGACGCTGGAAGGGCCGAAGATCCACCCCGACATCCTCTGGCCGCTGCTGATCACGGCTATCGGCGCCAAGGGCTACTATGTATGGCTGCTGACCGTCCGGGTGCGGGCGGAAATCCTCAAACGGCAGGCCCGCATTCTGCGCTTTGCCGCCGCGACCGATCGCCGCGCCGGCTAGCCGCGCCGCCGGGAAGGTTATATTTTCCACCTGCCGCGGCCATAGGGGCCAAGGGAAACAAAGGGTTATTGCGTGTACTGGGCATCGCTCGCAGGTTTCCTGGCCATGGGCGGCCATGCCGCCTTCATCTGGCCGGCCTTTGCCATTGCATTGATCGTGCTGTGTGGCCTTGCGCTGCTGAGCCGCTGGGGGCTGACGGTTGCCGAGCGTGACCATGCCCAGGCGCGCCGCGAAGCTGGCCGTGACGGACCCCGGAACGAGGTGGGCGCGTGACCCGCAAGCGTAAACGCCTGTTGGCCGTGCTCGGCCTGGTCGGGGGGCTGGGCATCGCCGCGGCTCTGGTGCTCAGCGCCTTCAACGACAATCTCGTCTTCTTCCACTCGCCGTCCGATATCGCCGAGAAGCAGTTACCGGCGGGCCGGCTGTTCCGCCTCGGCGGTCTGGTCGAGCAGGGCAGCGTGAAGAAGGACGGGCTGAACACCGACTTCATCGTCACCGATCTGCGCGCCAGCATTCCGGTGCGCTATACCGGCATGCTGCCCGACCTGTTCCGCGAAGGGCAGGGCGTGGTCGCGAATGGCAGGCTGGATGCGCAGGGGCGGTTTGTCGCCACTGAAGTGCTGGCCAAGCATGATGAGAATTACATGCCGCCCGAAGTGGCCGAGGCGTTGAAGAAGTCCGGCCAGTGGCACGAAAAGGCCGGCGATCATGCCAAGCTGGTGAAGCCCGGTTCATGATCCCGGAACTGGGCCATATCGCACTGATCCTCGCGCTCTGTCTCGCGATCGTTCAGGGCGTGCTGCCGCTGGTGGGCGCGGCGCGCGGCATGCCGGGCTGGGTCGCGCTCGCGCCGCAGGCCGCATTGGGCCAGGCCGTGCTGGTCGCTTTCGCCTTCGGGTGTCTGACCTATGCTTACGTGACTTCGGATTTCTCGGTGCTGAATGTGGCCGAGAATTCACACACACTGAAGCCGATGCTCTACAAAGTCAGCGGTGTTTGGGGCAATCACGAAGGCTCGCTGCTGCTCTGGATCCTGATCCTGGTGATTTTCGGCGCGGCCGTAGCATTGTTCGGCCGCAACCTACCAGCCACCTTGAAGGCGCGTGTGCTGGGCGTGCAGGGTCTGATTGGCGTCGGCTTCCTGAGCTTCATCCTCTTCACCTCCAATCCGTTCAATCGCCTGCTGCCGGCGCCATTGGAAGGCAATGGCCTCAATCCGCTGCTGCAGGATCCCGGCCTCGCCTTCCATCCGCCGTTTCTCTATCTCGGCTATGTCGGCTTCTCGGTGGCGTTTTCTTTCGCCGTTGCCGCGCTGATCGAAGGCCGCGTCGATCCGGCCTGGGCGCGCTGGGTGCGGCCATGGACACTCGCAGCCTGGTGTTTCCTCACCATCGGCATCGCGCTCGGCTCCTGGTGGGCTTACTACGAACTCGGCTGGGGTGGCTGGTGGTTCTGGGACCCGGTCGAGAATGCCTCCTTCATGCCCTGGCTCGCCGGCACGGCCCTGCTGCATTCCGCCGTCGTGGTGGAAAAGCGCGACACGCTGAAAAGCTGGACCGTGCTGCTCGCCATCCTGACCTTTTCGCTCAGCCTGCTTGGCACATTTCTGGTGCGCTCGGGCGTGATCAACTCGGTACATGCCTTCGCGACCGATCCGACGCGCGGCGTATTCATCCTGCTGTTTCTGGTGCTGGTGGTCGGCGGCAGTCTCGTGCTCTATGCCTTCCGCGCGCCTGCTCTTCAGGGAGTGGGGGTGTTTGCACCGCTCAGCCGCGAGGGCGCGCTGGTGCTGAACAACCTGCTGCTCGCGGTCGCCTGCGCTGCCGTACTGCTCGGTACGCTCTATCCGATTGCGCTGGATGCCATCAACGGTTCCAAGGTTTCGGTCGGACCGCAGTATTTCAATGCCGTATTCATACCGCTGATCGCGCCTTTGATCGCCGCTGTCGCGATAGGTCCGCTGCTGGCCTGGAAGCGCGGCGATCTCTCGGTCGCCTTGCGCCGCCTGCTGCCGGCCGCGATTGCCCTGCTGATCGCGCTCGCCATTGGCCTCTGGCTGATCGACGGGCGCAGCTTCATGGCGTTGCTGGGCTTAGGGCTGGTTGCCTGGCTCGGCATCGGCGCGCTCTGCGAACTCAGCCTGCGTATCAAGCTGTTCGCCGCGCCGGTATCCGAGACGCTGTCGCGCGCCCGCCATCTGCCGCGCGCCGCCTGGGGCATGACGGTGGCACATCTCGGTGTCGCGCTGCTGGTGATGGGGATTACCGTTTCGCAAACCTGGCAGGTTGAAGTGCAGCAGGTGATGAGACCTGGTGAGAGTGTGCAGGTCGGCCCGGTGCAGTACCGCTTCCTTGGCGTATCTCCATACAAAGGGCCGAACTACACCGCGCAGCGCGGACGTTTCGAAGTTCTCGAGGACGGCCACGTGATGCATGAAATGCAGCCGGCGCAGCGGCGCTATCAGCAGCCGCCGATGGAGACCACCGAGGCTGCCATCCGGCCATCGCTGTTGGGCGATCTCTATGCCGTGGTGGGCGAGGGCGATGCAGATCGCGGCTGGGCCGTGCGACTCTACTGGAAGCCGCTGGTCAGCTGGATCTGGCTCGGCGCGCTGATCATGGCGCTGGGTGGCTTCCTGTCGCTGTCAGATCGTCGTCTTCGCGTCGGCGCACCGGCGCGGCGGCGTAGCGACGCCGCCGCAGCGGCGGAGTAATTCATGCGCCTGACTTATCTCGTTCCGCTTGCGCTGTTCGTGGTGATCGGTATCGGCCTTGCCATCGGCCTGACGCTGAACCCACGCGAAATTCCCTCGGCCCTGATCGGCAAGCCGGTGCCGGAATTCTCTCTGCCGCCAGTGCAGGGACGGGATCACGGACTCAGCACTGCCGATCTGAAAACCGGCCAGCCCAGCGTGGTGAATGTGTTTGCCTCCTGGTGCGTGCCCTGCCGCGTCGAGCATCCGCTGATCATGGCGCTGAAGCGCGACAATCTTGCGCCGATCCATGGCCTGAACTACAAGGACGATCCCGCCGATGTGGTGAAATGGCTGAATCAGCTCGGCGATCCCTTCACCCGCACCGGCGCCGACCGCAACGGCCGCGTCGGTATCGACTGGGGCGTCTATGGCGTGCCGGAAACTTTCGTGGTCGATGGCAATGGCCAGATCGTCTGCAAGCATGTCGGTCCGCTGATGCAGCATGATCTCGACACCAAGATTCGGCCGCTGCTGCAGGATCTCGCCGCCGGGCGCGCGAGCAAGGTGAAATGCTAAGGATACTCGCAGTGCTGTTCCTCTTCGTTGCGCTGCCCGCCGCCGCGCAGCATCTGGAGGATCGTCTGGCCGACCCGGCGCAGGAGGCACGTGCCCGCGAGTTGTCGCGCGAACTGCGCTGCCTGGTCTGCCAGAACCAGTCGATCGAGGATTCGAATGCACCGCTGGCGCGCGATCTGCGTCACATCGTGCGCGAGCGCGTCGTCGCCGGCGACAGCGACAAGGCCGTGCTGGACTATCTGGTGCAGCGCTATGGCGAATGGGTGCTGCTGAAGCCGCGCTTCAATGCGCGGACCCTGCTGCTCTGGCTCGGGCCGGCACTGTTGCTCATTCTGGGCGGCGGGATCGTGTTTATGCTCTATCGCCGGCAGGCAAGGGCGCAGGGGACGCCCCCCGCTGCGCTCAATGTTGACGAACAGCGCCGGCTCGATGCGCTGCTGCGCGATGACGAGGCCGGAAAATGATCTGGCTCGGCTTCATCGTTCTGGCACTTGCCACGCTGGGCTTCCTGCTCTGGCCGCTGCTGCGCGCGCAGCGCCAGGCGGCCGACCGCAAGGCGCATGACATCGCTGTCTATCGCGCGCAACTCGCCGAGATCGATGAGGAACTCGCGCGGGGCAGCCTGACCGAGGCCGAGGCTGGCGCGGCAAAACTGGAGATCCAGCGCCGCCTGTTGCGTGCCGATGCCACCGCCGAAGGCGGGGGGGCAACTGCATCGCAGCGCAGTGTCGTTACCGGCGCAATTGCGATTCTGCTGCTGGTGCCAATGCTGGGCGGCGGTATTTACCTTGCCATCGGCCGGCCCGAGGCCACGCAGGTCGATGTGGCGGCGCTGCAGCAGCGTGCCGCACGGGAGGCGAAGCTGCATGCCGAAACCGAACGCATGATCGCGCAGCTACGCGAGCGCCTGGCCGCCGAGCCCGACCGTGCCGATGGCTGGTTGCTGCTCGGCCGTTCGCTGCTGACGCTCGACCGCGCCGATGAAGCCGTGCCGGCACTGGATCGCTTCATCGCCCTGCGGCCACAGGAGGCCGATGGATACGCTCTCCGCGCCGAGGCGCAGACATTGGCGGCCGACGGATCGGTGACGCCACAGGCGCAGCGCGATTTCCGTACCGTGCTGGAGCGCGATCCGCAGCATCCCGGCGCACGCTACTATCTCGGTCTTGCGCGCCTGCAGGAAGGCGATACGCGCGGCGCCTATGACGATTGGCATGCGCTGGCGGCCGACAGTCCGGCCGATGCGCCCTGGCTCGACGTCGTGCAGGCCCGGCTGCGCGAACTGGCGCCGCGGCTCGGTATCGCACTGGCCCAGGCTGTGCCGGAACCGAAACCTGCCATCGACACTGCCCCCGCATCTGCTTCCGGCCCGAGCCGCGAGCAGATGGACGCCGCGCAGCAGATGTCTGCCGAAGACCGCAACGCCATGGTGCGCAGCATGGTCGAGCGGCTGGCCGAACGGCTGCAGGAAAATCCGGACGACGCCGATGGCTGGCTGCGGCTGGCGCGCGCCCGTGAGGTACTGGGCGAGGCGGAGGCCGCCCGCGAGGCGTTGCGCCGGGCAGTCGGCGTGGCGCCACAGCGGATCGATGTCCGGCTGGCGCTGGCCTTCAATCTGGCCGGCACTGCGGTCACCAGCCGCGATCCCCTGCCGGCCGAGGCGGCGGTGGAATTCGGCAAGGTACTGGACCAGGCCCCGGACCATCCCCAGGCGCTGTGGTTCGTCGGCCGCTCGGCCTACGAGTCGGGGAATACCGCGGCGGCCGCGACGGCCTGGAACCGCCTGCTGGCCCAGCTGCCGCCCGAGTCGGCGGAGGCCAAGGAACTGACCCAGCGGCTGGCCGGCCTGCCGCGCTAGTTACCCACATTAAAAACCGGCAACCCGGCTTGGCCGTTAAGACCTGTTTAAGAGACTCCTGCGCGTAATCGCCTCCGGGTTGAGGGGCCATTCCGGCCTCCGGTTTGACGGGCAGGGTCATGGCAGTCGGTCCCAGCAGTAATCTCCTCTCGGCGCTTTCGCAGCTGCAGGGCAGCCGCCCCACGCAGCCGGCACGGGCACCGCAGACGGCGCAGAATACCGGCGCCACGACGCAGACGGCCCCGACCCAGAAGACCAGCTTCGCCGCCCAGCTCGGCAGTATCGGCAACAGCATTCAGGTTGCGGCGGAACAACGTTCCGCCGCCCCCGCACCGGCGCAGAGCCAGTCGCGTCCGATCCCGACCCGCGGCGGCCTGCTGGGCCAACACGTCAATATCCTCGTATAAACTTTCCGTATTCTGGACGATTTCCCGATCGCAGGTGCGTCTGATTGACGCCAGCGGCCATGGCCTTTAGCTTGGCCGGCAACTGCATACAAACTATTGGGGAAACGTCATGTTGAAGCGCGCTCCGCGTCTCGCTGTCCTTTTTGCTCTGTTGCTCCTGGTGCCGGGTCTCGCATTCGCGCAGCCCAAGGAGAAAGTGACGATCTCGGCGCTGCCGTTCATTTCCACGTCGCCGATCTTCATCGCCAAGGAACGCGGCTATTTCGACGCCGAAGGCATCGATCTCGACATCAAGATCTTCAACGCCGCGCAGGCGGTGGCCGTTGCGGTCGCCTCCGGCGATGCCGATTTCGGCATCACGGCTTTCACCGGCGGTTTCTTCAACCTGGCCGGTAAGGGCGCGCTGAAGGTGATCGCGGCGCAGAGCCGCGAAGAGCCGGGCTACAATTTCGTGGCTTACGTGGCTTCCAAGAAGGCCTATGACGCCGGCTTCCGTTCGCCGAAGGATTTCGCCGGCAAGAGCGTGGCGATCACCACGGTCGGTTCCAGCTTCCACTACAATCTCGGCATGCTGGCCGATAAGTATCATTTCAAGCTCGACTCCGTGCAGATGAAGCCGGTGCAGTCGATCCCCAACATGATGGCGGCGCTCAGCGGCGGCCAGGTCGATGCCACCATCCTGCCGGCCAACAATGCGCTGAAGCTGGAAGCGGACGGCAGCGGCAAGATCATCGGCTGGGTGCATGAGCATACGCTGTGGCAGCTCGGTGCGCTGTTCGCCTCCAGCAAGATCGTCAAGGAAAAGCGTCCGCTGGTGGCGCGTTTCGTGCGCGCCTATCAGAAGGGTCTGGCGGATTACGCTGCCGCCTTCCTGGCCAAGGACAGCCAGGGCAACCGCATGATCGGCGAGAAGGCGCTGGCGCTGATGCCGGCGCTGGAGAAGTGGGTGAAGCCGAAGCCGAGCCTCGACACCGTCAAGATCGCCGCCAACTACATGGACCCGCAGGGTCGCCTGCTGGTGAAGAACATCTACGACCAGGTGGCCTGGGGACAGGCGCAGGGTCTGGTCGACAAATCGGTGAAGGCGGAAGACTTCATCGACCTCAGCTTCGTCAAAGGCCATCTCGACGTGCCGAAGAAGAAGTAAGTTCAAGCCCGCGTAGAGAGTCGCGTTCATGCAGGTGGTTCTGGAGGATGTCGGCTACGCCTATGGCGACCTGCCGGTCCTCGACGGGGTGGGCTTTTCGGTCAGGCAAGGCGAGACGGCGGCGCTGATCGGGCCGTCGGGCTGCGGCAAGTCCACCCTGCTCAACCTGATCGGCGGCCTGCTGCAGCAGCAGTCGGGCCGTATCGCGACCATCGGCGCACCGCCGCCCGGCTGCCTGAACCCGCTTACCTTCGTGTTCCAGGATTTCGCGCTGCTGCCCTGGCGCAGCGTGGCCGGCAATGTGGCGCTGGCGCTGGAACCTCATCGGCTGGGCCGAGCTGAACGGCAGGCCCGCATTGATGAAGTGCTGAAGCTCTGCGGTCTGTCGGATTTCGCCGATGCGCTCCCTAAGCAGTTGTCCGGCGGGATGCGGCAACGCGTCGGCATTGCGCGCGCGATCGCCGTGAAGCCCGCTGTCATGCTGATGGACGAGCCGCTCTCGGCGCTGGATGCGCAGACCCGCGAACTCCTGATGGAAGATCTGGTGGCGATCTGGGCCCGCGAGCGCACCACGACGGTCTATGTGACGCATAACCTGAGCGAGGCGGTGCGGCTGGCCGATCAGGTGGTGGTGCTGTCGCGCCGGCCGGGCCGGGTCAAGCGCATCGTTTCGATTCCGGTGCCNNGCCTGATCAAGGCCGAGGCGCAGGTGGCGGATCGCGAGATGCAGCATGTCTGAGACCGCCAAAAATACGATTGCTTTCCGCGGCGGCGGTTTTGTGCCCGGCACCAGGCGCTGGGCGCCCTGGCTGGCCTTCATCGTCATCATTGCCTGCTGGGAAATCGCCTCGCAACTGCGCTGGCTGCCGGCCCTGTTCATGCCGGCGCCGAGCGAAGTGGCGCAGGCGCTGCATGCACTGATGGTCGACGGCAAGCTGGTGGCGCATATCCTCGCCTCGCTGAAGCGGATCGTCTCAGGCTGGATCCTCGGCAGCATTGCCGGCGTCAGCCTCGGTTTCATGATGGGTATTTTCGTGCTGGCGCGTTCGGTCGGGTTGCCGATCGTCTCGGCGCTGTTCCCGATCCCCAAGATCGCGCTGCTGCCGCTGTTCATCCTGTGGTTCGGCATCGGCGAACCCTCCAAGGTCGCCACCATTGCGCTGGGCGTGTTTTTCCCCACCGTGGTCAGCGCCTTTTCCGCCGTGGACAACGTGCCGCGCAACCTGATCCGCATGGCGCAGAGCTTCGGCCTTAGTACCCGCCTGATCGTCTTCAAGGTGATCCTGCCCGGCGCCATGCCCGGCATTCTTGCGGGTTTCCGCATCTCCAGTTCGATTGCGCTGATCCTGGTGGTGGCGGCCGAGATGATCGGTGCGGATACCGGCATCGGTGCCTTTGTGCTGGCCGCCGGCAACCTGATGCAGATCGACCAGCTGATTGCCGGTGTGGTGCTGCTCTCCCTGCTGGGCCTCGGTGTCAGCGCGCTGCTCAGCTTCGCCGAGAAGATCGTGCTGCGCTGGCGCTAGGAGTTCCAGCATGAGCGACGCCTATCCCATTCCTTCCACCCGCATTGTCCGTAATGCCAATGCCGGGCCGCGTGTCGTCGAGGCCGATATCGTCGTGGTTGGGGCCGGCATCAGCGGCATTTCGGCGGCGCTGGAGGCGGCGAAACTCGGTCGCCGCGTCGTGCTGGTCGATGCCGGCCAGCAACTGGGCGGGCAATCCACCGGTTCGATGCTCGGCACCTTCTGCGGCTTCTATTCCAACGGTCCGGAACCCTATCGCGTCGTCTACGGCATGGTCGACGCGATGTTCGCGCATCTGAAGCGCGAAGATGCTTTCCATCTGCGCCGCGGCCGCAACAGCTACATCCCGCTCTATCAGGAGCAGGTGCTGGTGCGCTGGATCGAGCAGGCGGTGCATGCGGCTGGTATCGAAGCATTGCTCGGCGCCACCTTATTGGAGGTGCATCGCGACGGCGGGCGTATCACCAGCCTCAGTCTCGCCACCCGTTTCGGTCCGGTCGAACTGCGTGGGCAGGGTTTCGTCGATGCCTCGGGCGACGCGGCGCTCAGCTATCTCGCCGGCTTCGACTGTCGCGAGCCGGTCAGCCCGATCATGGGCACGCTGATGTTCACGCTGGAAGGCTATGACGAAGCCGCGGCGCTCAAACTCGACCGCTGGGCGATGCAGACGCGGCTCGCCGAAGCCGGCGGCAAATACGGACTGGTGCGACGCGACGGCTTTGTCTTCGCTTTTCCCGGCAAGGGCCAGGCCACCGTCAACATGACGCATGTGGAAACGCCGCTCGATGCCGCCGGCTATGCCAAGGCGCAGGCGGAAGGGCGGGCGCAGGCTGATCGCGTGGTGGCTTTTCTGCGCGGGGAATATGCCGACGTCTTCGCGAATGCGCGGGTGCGGCAATACGGCTTCCTCGGCATCCGGCAGACGCGCTGGATCGTCGGCGGTCACAGCCTGCAGATTGAGGAGGTGCGGCAGGGCCTGAAGCCTGCCGATGCCATCCTGCGCTGTTCGTGGCCGGTCGAACTGCATGACCGGCCGGAAGACGTGCATTGGGAAGAATTCGGCGACGACCATCTGCATTACGTACCATTCCGCAGCATGGTGCCGCGCGGTGCCGACAATCTGGTGGCGGCCGGCCGCTGCATCGACGGCGATCCTGCGGCGCTCAGTTCCGTGCGCGTGATGGGGCCCTGTGTCGCCATGGGTGCGGCGGCCGCACAGGCGCTCGACCTCGCCGGTGCCGGCTCGGTGACACAGATCGACGTCGCCGCTCTGCAACAGCGGCTGCATGACAATCTCGAACGGCGCGATCCGGCTTAAGGGACCGCGCCGCCGAAACCTCGATTACTGCGGTCGCGCTTCCAGCGTATCCACCAACTGCCGCAGCAGTGTGATGAATTCCGCCCGTTTGCCGGCCGGGATCGGATCCAGGATGCGATCCTGTGCCCGCGCCACGCCCGGCTGCGCCGCCCGCAACTGCCGTTCGCCTTCCGGCGTCACCGCCAGGGCGTTGGTACGGCGATCACTCTCGGTGCGCTGACGGATCAGCAGGCCGCGTTTGATCAATCGCGCCACCATCTCGGCCACCGTCGAGCGGTCGATACCAGTCTGGCGGACGAGGTCCACCTGGCTGATGCCGCTTTTCTGGAAGATGGCGAGCAGTAGCGCGAATTGCCGTGGCGTCAGTCCGTTGCTGCCAACTTCCGCCGTATAAAGATCGACGGCGAGCTGCTGGCAACGACGTAACAGATGCCCCGGAGCGTCCTGCAAACTGAAAACGCCGAGGGTATCCCCGGTACCGTTGTGGGTGGTCTTGTCCCCCGACATGGAACCTCCCGGTTTCTTATATTTTTTAACTGCCTACCTGTTTACTGGGCGGGTATTGATCCCGCTTCTCAGTCCACTGATAAAACGCCATTTGCATGGGATTCGTCTAGTGGAAGCGGCAATATTTTACGCGACGCCGCGAGATAGGCGGTTACTTGAGACTGCAAGCATCGGTGCCTTATGCAGAACCCCAGAAACTATCGTTTTTCCAAACAGGTGCCCGAAGGCGACAACCGCGAGCGCCATGTCTGCGGCGACTGCGGCTGGATCCATTACGTCAATCCCAAGATCGTGGTCGGCGCAGTGATCACGCAGGGCGACCGGATACTGCTCTGCCGGCGCGCCATCGAGCCGCGTCATGGCTTCTGGACCATACCGGCCGGCTATATGGAAGAGCGCGAAACCTCGGAAGCCGGTGCCATGCGCGAGGCGAAGGAAGAAGCCTGCGCCGACATACAGATCGATGCACTGCTGGCGGTCTACAACATTCCGCGCATCAGTCAGGTGCAACTGATCTATCGCGCCACGCTCGCCAGTCCGGATTTTTCAGCCGGTCCGGAATCGCTGGAGGCAAAGCTGTTCGGCTGGGGTGAGATTCCGTGGGACGATCTGGCCTTCCCGTCGGTGCACTGGGCGCTGCAGCAGCATCGCAGCGTGATCGGCCGCGACGGCTTCCCGGCCTTTTCCAATCCGCCGGGTGAATTCGGGAATTACTGATCCAGTCCAGCAAGCGCGCGGGCAAAACCCTGCGCCGAGAAGGGCTGCAGGTCGGCGGCCTGTTCGCCGACGCCGATGTAATGCACCGGCAGGCCGAACCTGTCGGCAATCGCCACCAGCACGCCGCCTCGCGCGGTGCCATCCAGTTTGGTGATCACCAGACCGGTGACGGCGCAGATCTCCCTGAAGGTCTGCACCTGGTTGATGGCGTTCTGGCCGGTGGTGGCATCCAGCACCAGCAACACGTGATGCGGCGCATCGGGGACCTGCTTTTTCAGCACGCGCACGATCTTGGCCAGTTCCTGCATCAGGTCGGCCTTGTTCTGCAGCCGGCCGGCTGTGTCGATCATCAGCACGTCGATGCCGTCTGCCTGCGCCTGGGTCAGCGCATCGAAAGCCAGGCCGGCCGCATCGGCACCGGTTTCGCGCGCCAGCACGGGCGCCCTGGCGCGTTCGCCCCAGACTTTCAGCTGTTCGATGGCGGCAGCGCGGAAGGTGTCGCCGGCCGCCAGCATCACGCGCTTGCCGTCGTCACGCAGCTTGCTGGCGATCTTGCCGATGGTCGTGGTCTTGCCGACGCCGTTGACGCCCACAACCAGGATCACCTGCGGCTTGGCGCCTTCCAGCAGCAGCGGCTTTTCCACCGGCTGCAGCAGCGGCGTGACGCACTCGGCCAACGCCACGCGGATCTCTTCGGCGGAAATGTCCTTGTCGAAGCTGTCTTTGGCAATCGCCTGCACGATCTTACCGGCCGTGCTGACGCCAAGATCGGCGGCGATCAACGTCTCTTCCAGTTCATCCAGGGCGTCGCGATCCAGTTTGCGCTTGGTGAACAGCGCACCGATCTGTTCGCCCAGCTGGCCGGCGGAGCGCGACAGCCCGGCCTTCAGGCGACCGAACCAGCCAGTCTTCTTCTCTTCGCTCATGCCGCATCCAGCCAGAGTTTGCCATCGCGCACCGCGGCGATGCGGGCAGCGACGATGCTGCCCTTGGTCATGTGATCAGGCAGTACGACCGGCGCATAGGTCTCGTCGCGCCCCATGCCTGCCTGCTCCACCAGAATCTGGGCTTCCACACCAATACGCAGGCTGAGGAATCGTTCCAGCGCTGCATCGGCGGTCTGACGCAGAATGGCGGCACGCGCCTTGCGCAGCTCGACCGGCAACTGCGGCATGCGCGCCGCCGGCGTGCCGGGGCGCGGCGAATAGGGGAAGACATGCACGAAGGCGAGGCCTGCCTCGTCGATCAGGCTGCGGCTGTTCTCGAAGGCTGCCTCGCTCTCGGTCGGGAAGCCGGCGATCAGGTCGGCGCCCAGAGCGATGCCGGGACGCAGGCTTTGCAGGCGCTGCGCCATCTCCAGTGCCTGCGCACGGGAATGGCGGCGCTTCATGCGCTTCAGGATCAGATCGTCGCCGGCCTGCAGGCTCAAGTGAGCATGCGGCATCACGCGCGGCTCATCGGCATACAGGCGCAGCAGGTCGTCGTCGATCTCGGCCGGGTCGAGCGACGAGAAACGCAGGCGTTCCAGACCAGGCACCAGATCGAGCAGGCGGCGCACCGCATTGCCCAAGGTCGGCCGGCCCGGCAGGTCTTGGCCGTAGGAGGTGATGTCCACACCGGTCAGCACGAATTCGCGGTAGCCGCGTTCGACCAATGCACGGGCCTGTTCGACGACCGCGCCGAGTGGCAGCGAGCGGCTCGGGCCACGGCCATAGGGAATGATGCAGAAAGTGCAGCGATGGTCGCAGCCCTGCTGGATTTCCAGATAGGCACGCGGCCGGCCGGGGAAGTGACTGACGGCAGGCAAAGCCGCCGGTGCGTCCAGCAGGATGTCGCCGACGACGACGCGGCTGCTGTCGTTGCCGAGATCCCGCCACAGATTCTCGCTCAGCTTCTCGCGGTTGCCGATCACGTGATCGACTTCCGGCATCGCCGAGAAAGCGCCGGCATTGACCTGCGCGGCGCAGCCGGTGACGACGATGCGGGCATCGGGCCGTTCGCGGCGCAGCCGGCGGATCGCCTGCCGCGCCTGCTTCTCGGCTTCCGCCGTCACGGCACAGGTATTCACCACCACGATATCGTCGCGGCCATGCTTGCCCAGTGCGGTGCGGATCGCCTCGCCTTCATAGGCGTTCAGGCGGCAACCGAAATTGAGGACGCCGGGCGTTGCTTGCGTTGCCGGCATCACGCGGCGTCGTGCAGGGCGGCCCAGAAACTCGGCGGGATTTCGCCGTGGAAAGCCTCGGTGGCCGGGCCGGTCATGTAGATGTGGTTGTCGGCGCCCCATTCGATGGTCAGCACGCCACCATCCAGCACGATCTGCGCCTTGCGTTCGCTCAGGTCGCGGCGGGCGGCCGCCACCAGCGTGGCGCATGCGCCGGTGCCGCAGGCGCGTGTGATGCCGGCGCCGCGTTCCCAGACGCGCATGCGGATCTGCTTGCGGTCGATGATCTGTGCGAATTCCACGTTGATACGCTGCGGGAACAGCGGATCATGCTCGATCTGCGGGCCGATCTCGGCCAGCGGCACAGCCTCGGCATTGGATACGAAGAACACGACATGCGGGTTGCCGACATTGACGCCGCCCGGCTTGTCGTAACCGCCATGGCTATACGCCATGCTCATGGTGTTCATCTCGCGCGCCAGCGGGATCGCCTGCCAGTCGAAACGCGGCTCGCCCATATCCACGGTGATCACACCGCTGGCACCAGCCTTGGCATTCAGCCAGCCGCCCAGCGTGTCGATGCTGACGGCATCCTTGCCGTTCTCGCGCATCAGCAGGGTGGCGACGCAGCGCGCGGCATTGCCGCAGGATTCCACCTCGCCGCCATCGGCATTGTGGATGCGCATGAAGGCATCCGCCTTGTCCGAGCGTTCGATGGTGATCATCTGATCGAAACCCACGCCGCGCTTGCGGTCGCCCAGCAGTCTTACGGCCGCCAGGTCGAGCGGCAGGCTGTGGGCGCGCGCGTCCAGCACCACGAAATCGTTGCCGAGTCCGTGCATTTTGACGAAGGGCAGGGGGGCGGTCGGATGCATGCGGGGGTTATAGGGCTGGAAAGGGGTGGAGTCCAGATAAGGCCGGCCTGACCGGAAAACCAGTGGGCCCCGGAGGCAGTGCTTATTGAGCCGGTTTGGTGCCCGGTTTAGCCTTGTCGACCGCGGCTTTCAGCGAGGCACGCAACTGCGCCTCCAGCGGGCCGCCCGAGCCTTTGATCTTATGCGACACCACCACATAGAGCGTGTCGACATGGATCGAGACGATTTCCTGCTGCAGCTCGTCGAGGTCTTCCAGTTCTTTCAGGAAGTCATGCAGCGACTTGGAAAACTCGGTCAGCAGCGGGTAGCCGAATACGCCACCCATGCCCTTGATCTGGAAAGCTTCCTCGCGGATATGGTCCAGTACCTCTTTGCGCGCAGAGGGTTCGGTTGCGGCGCGGCCCAGCGCTTCGCGCAGGCCTTTCAGACTTGCCACCGTCTCGCTCAGGAACTCGGCAGAGGAATTCTCGACCAGCTGCTCCATCTTCTTGAGCGTGGCTTCGTCGAGCTTGATCTCCATGCCGGTCTTGTAGTTGACCGCCTTGCGTTTCAGCTCGCCGCGATTGGGGATGAACTGGGGTTTGTTCCGCATTGTGCGTGCCTGGCGGCTTACTCAGGCTTCTGCTGGCGACGGTCAGGTCCTTCGAAGGGGATCTGCTGCCGCCGACGATCAGGGCCGAAATAGCCTTTCACGCTGACAAAGTCGCGCGGCCGTGCGATCACCGACACCAGGCGGCGATACATGCCGTCCGCCGTGAAGGGCTTGGCGAGGAATTCGGTGACGCCCTTGTCGCGCGATTCCATCACGTATTCGACTTCGGAATTTGCCGTCAGCATGATCACCGGCATCATGCGGTCGGGCGAACCGCCGTCGGTGCGCATCCAGTCGAGCAGTTCAAGGCCCGAGCGCGGCTTGAGGTTCCATTCCGTGATCAGCACGTCATAGCCGCCGGCGCGCAGGTTGGCGATCGCCTTCTCGCTGTCGCGCGCAGTGGTCACCTGCGTGCAGCCAAGCATCATCAGGATGTCCTTCACCAGCTGGCACATCAGCCGGTTGGTGTCGACGACGAGAAACCGGACATGGCTGAAATCGATCTTTTCCGACATCCCCTTCGACCGCCCCTCTGCTCACAACCCGAATACGCGGGTAGGTCAGCGTTTTCTGACTGCACGGGCTCCTGCCCGCGCTTGACCGTGCTGTGCTAGAATCGTGGAAATACTTTTGCGATCATATATATACTGGCAATCCAGTGAAGCCAACCAATCCGTGTCACCTGTGAGGGGATTGGCTTGACCTTTATTCTACCTGCCATTCTCCATCCCTGGGCCCGATGTCCAAACCTCCCGCGCCGGCCGGTCTGCTGCTGCTGATTACCATCCTGTATGCGAACGGGATTCTGGCAGCCACCATGTATCTGCCGTCGCTGCCCACCATTGGCGCGCAACTCTCTGCGCCGGCTGAGGTTCTGCCCATCACCCTGACGGCCTATTTCCTCACTTTCGCCGGCGGACAGCTGCTGTTCGGCCCCCTGAGCGACCGCTACGGCCGCCGGCCGCTGCTGCTGGGCGGGCTGGCGATGATGGTGGTCGGATCCTCCGCCTGCGCGCTGGTCGACAGCCTGCACGGTCTGCTCTGGGCCCGCGCCGCCCAGGGGCTGGGCGCCGCCAGCGCTATGGCCATCGGCCGTGCCATCATCAACGACGCCTATGAACGGGCCCAGGCCGCCCGCGCCACCTCGGTGATCAGTGCCGCGATGGCGATTGCGCCGATCGTTTCGCCGCTGCTCGGCGGCCTGATCGAGCATTACATCGGCTGGCGCGCCAATTTCTGGATCAGCGGCGGTATCACACTTACCGTCATGCTGGTGCTGATGCAGCGCATGCCGGAAACCTATACGCCGGGGCTGAACAGCGGCCCGCTGCTGTCCGGCATCTTGCGTGCCTACGGTTTCCTGCTGGGCAGCCGGATTTTCCTCACCTTCGGCCTGCTCAACATGGCGATTTTCGCCGGCCTGCACGGCTTCAGCGCCGCGGCGCCTTCGGTGCTGATCGTCAGCATGGATCTCGATCCGGTCAGCTTCGGCGTGCTGATGTCCTTCGGCAGCGCCGGCTTCTTCGTCGGTGCGGTGGCGTCGTCCTGGCTCGGCGCGCGGCTTGGCCTGCGCCGCATGGTGGATCTCGGCGTGATCTGCATGGTGGTGGGCGCCCTCGGCCTCGCCCTGTGGGTCGAGGTCTTCGGCCCCAGCATTACCGCCATCGTGGTACTGCGCACACTCTGGGCCGTCGGCATGGGGCTGGCGCTGCCCAATTCTGTGGTGGCGGCGGTCGGCGTCCACCCTGCCGCGATCGGCGCCGGTGCGGCGCTGTCGGGTTTTCTGCAGACCATGGGCGGCATCATGGGATCGGCGGTGAATGCCCTGTCCCCGGCCGGCGACGCTTTTTCGCTCGGCTTCGCCTTTGCCTGCACCGCGCTGTTCGGCGCCGTGGTGTGGTGGTTCAACCGCAATGTCGCCGCGCCGGCGATCAAAGCCGGCTGACTGCTCAGGCTTCGGGCTTCAGCACCGCCATCAGTTCGCGCCATTCGCGCGCGCTCAGGCCCGAATTGGCCTGCTCGACCTGCTCGCCCGCCAGCATGCGGCGTACCGCCTTGATCGCCGTGGCCGAGAGCGCCGCGCCGCCGATACGGTATTCGCGGAAGGCGTCGTAGCAGGCCGGCACCCAGCGCTTCACCGTATCCAGCATGGCTTCGGCATAGACGCGGATTTCATACTGCGCATGGCTGTCGGCGCGTAAGGACAGGAAGTGCAGCAGGTTCAGCAGGTCGGTCTTCCAGTACCACTGGGTATAGAAGTTGACCGTCAGGTTCATGCGCGCCAGTTCACGCGCTAGGCCTTCGCGGCCCTCGTCGCGTTTCGAACCGTCCGGCTTCTCGTTCAGCATCTCTTCATAGGATGCATAGCTCTGCATCGCGTCGCGCTTCAGCAGGTCGAGCACGCGGGCGGCTTCCGGCCCGGTCAGCACATCGCCGCGGCCCTGGCGGTTCGAGCTCGACTGCGCCGCCAGCTGGTCCGGCGCGGGGATGTAGAACTCGTTGTCGAGGATCGAATAGCGCGCCGAGTATTCATTCACATTGGCGGTGCGATGGCGGATCCACTGGCGTGCCACGAAGATCGGCAGCTTCACGTGATACTTGATCTCGCACATCTCGAACGGCGTGGTATGCCGGTGCCGCATCAGGTAGTTGATCAGGCCGCGATCCTCGCTGACCTTCTTGGTGCCGCGGCCGTAGGAGACGCGGGCCGCCTGCACCACGGCCGAGTCGTCGCCCATATAGTCGATGACACGGACAAAGCCATGGTCGAGCACGTTGAGCGGCTCGTACAGGATTTCCTCCAGCGCCGGCACGGTGGCGCGGCGGGTGGTCTGGCTCTGGCTGCGCAGGGCGGCGATCTCGGCGGCCTGCTCCGGCGTCATGGTCATGCGGCAAATCTCCGGGCAATACCGGCGACTCGGGCCGCCGGGCGAAAGCAGGAGGTTATAGACCGGCACCCCGAGTCCGCCCAAGCCCCGGAAAGACCATCCGGCCAGGGCCCTTCAAAAACTCCTCCGGACACCCTAAATTACCCCTGTCGGGTAACCGACTATGGCGATAAACGCCGTGCGGAATAGGCGTTACGGACCCGGGGGCAGTACCCGGCGCCTCCACCATGAGCCCAGACCACCCGCCAAAGCGGGGCTTACTCTGGGTTGATGCTGGGGGCGAATCAGGCTCGACGTGCGCAGTAAAAACACGGTTTTTGCCCGGCATGATACCGCCGTTATCGGGTCAACCTCTAAGTGCCAACGACAATCGCGTTGCACTCGCTGCCTAACAGGTAAGCGCGGCTCGGGGGGCGCCGGGCAACAGAAGCCCCCCACTTTCCTCCAGGCGCCCATTTTCCGACAAGGATGGGGACATTAGCTGTGGATGACCACGGCGACGGCCCGGCTTGGAATTGAACCCCCTGGAACAGCGGGGTAAAATGGCGCAATCGAGTTTCCGAGAAGATCAGTCATGGCCGGCAAGCTGCTCGACTACAACCTCCTGGTGGAAACCGCGCTGCGTGGCGCGGTGCGCGAGGCGCTGAAGCGCGTCGCGGAGTTCGGCCTGCCTGGCAACCACCATTTCTACATCACGTTCCGCACCGACCAGCCCGGCGTCGAACTGCCGGAATATCTGTATGAGCGCTACGCGGAAGAGATGACCATCGTGCTGCAGCACCAGTATTGGGGACTGGAAGCGCATGAGGACTGGTTCCAGGTCACGCTCAGCTTCAACAAGGTGCCCGAACGCCTGGTGATCCCCTATGCGGCGATCACCGCGTTTGCCGATCCCAGCGTGCAGTTCGGGCTGCAGTTCCGCGTCACGCCGAATGCCGAGACCCGCCCGTCGATGGCGACGCCGGCGCCGATCGGCAACGCGGAGCAGCCCGGCAAGACCGAGGATGCCGCCGACGCGCCCGCCACTGACGAGGCGGCCGAGCGCAAGACCGGCGACGTGGTCGCGCTGGACGCCTTCCGCAAGAAGAAAACCTAGACCACCGCCTTTCTTTTCCGGCTCCCGCTCAAGGAGCCGCGTACCAGCCCCGGAGACGACAATGCCCGAGTTCCGCTACGAGGACCTGCTTCCGCTCGGTCCCGACACCACACCCTATCGCAAGATTTCCAGCGACGGCGTCGACGTCATCACGGCGGCCGGTAAAGAGATATTGCAGGTCAGCGACCAGGCCTTGAGCGATCTCACCTTCAACGCCATGCGCGACATCGCGCATCTGTTCCGTCCCGGCCATCTGGCCCAGCTGCGCGCCATCCTGGCCGACAAGGACGCGTCGCCGAACGATCATTTCGTCGCGCTCGAGCTGCTGAAGAACGCCAATATCTCCGCCGGCATGGTGCTGCCGTCGTGTCAGGATACCGGCACCGCCATCGTGATCGGCAAGAAGGGCCAGTATGTCTGGACCTCGGGCAGCGACGAGGCGGCGATCTCGAAGGGCGTCTACCGCACCTATACCGAAACCAGCCTGCGCTATTCGCAGCTCGCGCCGCTGACCATGTTCGAGGAAAAGAACACTGGCACGAACCTGCCGGCGCAGATCGAGCTCTATGCCACCGAAGGCGACGCCTACAAATTCCTGTTCATGGCCAAGGGTGGCGGTTCGGCCAACAAGACCTATCTGTTCCAGCAGACGCCGGCGGTGCTGCGCGGCGACAATCTGATCAAATTCCTCGACACCCAGATCAAGACGCTGGGCACCGCGGCCTGCCCGCCATACCACCTCGCCATCGTGATCGGCGGGCTTTCCGCTGAACTGAATCTCAAGACCGCCAAGCTGGCCTCGGCCCGCTATCTCGACAACCTGCCGACCGGGGGCAGCGACACCGGCCATGCTTTCCGCGATGTCGAATTCGAGCAGAAGATTCTCGAACTGACCCGCGCCAACGGCATCGGCGCGCAGTTCGGCGGCAAGTATTTCTGCCACGACGTACGCGTCATCCGCATGCCGCGCCATGGCGCCTCCGTGCCGATTGGCATGGCGGTATCCTGCTCGGCCGACCGTCAGGCGCTGGGCAAGATCACCCGCGACGGCATCTATCTCGAACAGCTTGAGACCAACCCGGCGCAGTATCTGCCCGAACATGAAGACAAGCTGTCGACCGAGGTGGTCAAGATCGACCTCAACAAGCCGATGAGCGAGATCCGCGCCGAGCTGTCGAAATATCCGGTCAAGACGCGCCTTTCTCTGACAGGGACTCTCATTGTGGCGCGCGATCTGGCGCATGCCAAATTCGCCGAACGCATCGAGCGCGGCGAGGGGTTGCCCGACTATGTGAAGAACCACATGATCTATTATGCCGGCCCGGCCAAGACGCCGGACGGCATGGCTTCGGGTTCGTTCGGCCCGACCACGGCCGGGCGCATGGATTCTTACGTCGGCACGCTGATGGAAAACGGCGGCGGCTTCATCAGCCTCGCCAAGGGCAACCGCTCGAAGCAGGTGACCGAAGCCTGCAAGAAATTCGGCGGCTTCTATCTCGGCTCGATCGGCGGTCCGGCCGCGATCCTGGCCAAGAACTGCATCAAGCATGTCGAGCAGCACGAATATCCCGAACTCGGCATGGAAGCGGTGTGGAAGATCGAGGTGGAAAACTTCCCCGCCTTCATCATCGTCGACGACAAGGGCAACGATTTCTTCGCCAATCTGGCGTAACGAAAGACCCTCACCCTCCCACCGCTTCGCGGCGGGTCCCTCCCTCTCCCACTGCGTGGGCGAGGGGACGCAGAAGCCTCTCTGATTTTTCGGAGAGGCTTTTTGCTTTTCTCCCTCTCCCGCTTGCGGGAGAGGGTTGGGGTGAGGGTGCTTTAACTGCCCGTTCCGTCCCATTCGGGAGTCTGTTACGTCCCATTCAGGGCCAGTTCCGTCCCGTTTCAGCCCGTTTCGTCCTGTTATATCCCGCATAAACCCTTGGCAGTCCGTGCCAAGTCATTGATTTCCCGAGCCACGTTGTCCAACAGCGACGGCCTTTGCCGTTCAGAGTCATTCGTACGCTTACCCGTGTGTGCGAACAAATGTTCTTAATATAGGAATATTAGCAGATAATCGGGCGGATCGCAAGGAAAGCCCTCGCCCCCGCAGTGGTGAGGGAGAGGCCCGGTCGCGGCGCATCCTGTCGTCGCGCGAGAGACGGTTAGCGTTGCGACAGTTTTTCGACCACAGCATCGAACAGCAGGCCGCTGACTGCGACGACCTCCTTTCGCGATACACCGCGATGCAACAGCGAAACCACGCCTTGAGATGCTGCCCACACGGCAAGTGCCGCAGCATCCACCGGCGCCCGGAAGCGGCCCATATCCACCAGCCGCTGAACGCGGGCGTGCATCAGCGCGTAAGAATCGGCGAGCACTTCGGGGCGCGCGAGGACGTGATGCGAGAGAAGCGCGTGAAGCGCTGGACGCTTGAGCGCAAACTCGACTGCGACGTCCCAGCCGTCACGGAGCTGGTCCAGCGGATCGGCCGAAGCCGGGGCCCGCTGCTTGCGTCGCATGAAATCGGCCAGTCCATGCCGGATCAGGGCGCGTTCCAGTCCATCCTTGTCGCCAAAATGGTGGTAGAGCGTCGGCGACTTGATGCCCGCAGCCTCGCACACGGCACGGGTCGTCAGGCCCTCCGGCCCTTGTGCCTCAAGCAGGGCTGAAGCTGCGTCCAAAATCACGGTTTCGGTATCCATCGTCGTCCTCGGCATTCTCGCGCACGGCATTTGACTTCACTATATCAATGATATATAAAACGTATATCTCTGATATAGGAGACGTTTCATGACTTCTACATTCCTGGTCACGGGTGGCTCTGGTTTCGTTGGCGGCCGGCTCATCGAACGGCTCGTTGCCAAAGGCTATCAGGTCCGGGCACTGGCCCGTAGCGACGACGCCATCCGAATCGTGCAAAAAAGGGGAGCCAAGCCGGTGCGCGGGTCGCTGAACGACGTCGCCTCGTTGGCGCACGCGGTTCGCGGCTGTGACGTGGTGATCCACGTGGCGGCGTACTTTAAGCTGTGGGGCGACCCTGCCGAGTTTGAGCGATCCAACGTCGACGGCACGGCCAATCTGCTGCAGGCGGCGGCGAATGCGTCCGTCCGCCGTTTCGTGCAACTGGGTGCGGCTGCGGTGGTGATGGGCGATATGACGCCGATGCTGCGCGCCGACGAGTCGCTGCCGCGCCAGGAGCGCTCATGGGCACCGTACAGCGCGTCCAAGGCGCGCAGCGAAGCGCTCGTGCTCGCAGCCAACCGTGACGGTGTGTTCGAAACCGTTGTCGTACGCCCGCCGATGATCTGGGGGGCCGGCATGCCGACTCTGGACCACATGATCGAGACGGTGAAAGCGGGCCAGTTCCGCTGGGTAGACAGCGGGTCGCAGGCCATGTCCACGGCGCATGTCGACAATGTCTGCCATGCGCTCGAACTCGCCATCGAGAAAGGTCGTGGCGGCGAAGCCTATTTCGTCAGCGACGGAACCGACACTACGCTCAAGGGGCTGATCTCCGCCTTGCTGCGGACGCGCGGCATCGAACCGCCGCGCGCTTCGGCGCCGCTGCCGGTGGCCTGGGTCATGGCCAGCGTGATGGAATGGGTTTGGCGCACATTTTCGCGCCAGGGCGAACCGCCGATCACGCGCCAGATGCTGCGTCTCATTGGTGAGCCCTTCACGCTGGACATCGGTAAGGCGCAGCGCGACCTGGGCTATCAGCCCGAGGTGTCGCCGGAACAGGGACTCAGGGCTATGCAGGGCGCCTGAGGATGCGCGGCTGCTAAGGCGTGTGGCGCGGCCGGGAGGATAGCGTCTCATGTGAGGGACTTACAGCCCCATATAGGCCTGTCGCACGCGGTCGTCATGCAGCAGATCCTGGCCGCTGCCCTGCATCACGATGCGGCCGTTTTCCAGGACGTAAGCCTGATCCGCCAGTTTCAGCGACACGGCGACATTCTGCTCGACCAGGATCACCGTCATGCCGCGCTGCGCATGCAGCAGCCTGATGATGCGGAAGACTTCCTGCACCACGGCGGGTGCGAGGCCCAATGACGGCTCGTCAAACATGATCAGGTCGGGCTGGCCCATCAGGCAGCGGCCGATGGCCAGCATCTGCTGTTCGCCGCCCGACATGGTACCGGCCAGCTGGTCGCGCCGCTCGGCCAGACGCGGGAACAGGCCGAAGACCTCGTCCAGCGTCGCTTTCTCCTTGCCGCGTGCCCGCGGCAGCAGCGCGCCCATCTCCAGGTTCTCGATCACGGTGAGGCTGGGGAAAATCTGGCGGCCCTCGGCGACCTGGCCGATGCCGAGGTTGCAGACTTTATAACTGGGCAGACCGCCGATCTGTGCGCCCTTGTAGCTGATCTGGCCGCGCCGCGGCGTTTCGATGCCAGCGATGGTACGGATCAGTGTCGACTTGCCGGCGCCGTTGGCGCCGACGATGGCGACGATGCTGCCCTGCGGCACCTCCAGCGAGACGCCGTCCAGTGCCTGCGCATCGCCGTAGAAGACGTCGAGGTCTTTCAGGCTGAGGCTGCTCATACCTCGGCCTCCTCGCCCAGATAGCATTCCAGCACGGCCGGGTCGCGCACCACCTGTTCGGGCGCGCCATCGGCAATGATCTGGCCATGATGCAGCACCACCACATGCTGCGACAGCGCCATCACGGCGCGCATCACATGCTCGATCAGCAGGATGGTCAGCCCCTTGCGGTTCAGGTCGCGGAACACCGCCACCATCTGGTCGGTCTCGGTCGGGCGCAGGCCCGCCATCACCTCATCGAGCAGCAGCAGTTTGGGATCGGTGGCCAAGGCGCGCGCCACTTCCAGCCGCTTGCGTTCGGGCAGGGTCAGCTGCGCGGCCGGCTGGTCGCGCTTGTCCAGCATGCCGAGCTGGTCGAGCACGCTTTCGGCCTTCTTCTTCGCCGCCCGCGTGCTGCTTTCGTTGCGCAAAGCGCCGACGATCACATTCTCCAGCGCGGTGAGATCCTTGAAGGGCTTCACGATCTGGAAGGTGCGGCCGATGCCGGCATGGCAGATCTGGTCGGGCCGGAGCCCCGCGATGCTGCGGCCGTCGAACAGGATGCTGCCTTCGTCGGGTTTGAACACACCGGCAATCATGTTGAAGCAGGTGGTCTTGCCGGCGCCGTTCGGGCCGATCAGGCTGACAATGCCGCCCTGCGGCACAGTCAGCGAAGCCTCACTCACAGCTTTCAGGCCGCGGAAGCTTTTCGAGATGCCGTCGACCGTGAGAAGAGCGGTCATAGCCGTTCTCCCAGCCGAAGCCATTTGCGCAGGGGCGGCCAGATGCCGTTCGGCAGCCACATCACGACGATCAGCAGGCAGAAGCCGTAGAAGAGCAGCTTCACGCCCGGCAGTTCATAGCCCAGCGCCACCATGATGTCGTTCAGCACCTCGGCCAGCGCGGTCAGCACGAAGGCGCCGAGGATCGGCCCGAACAGCGAGCCGACGCCGCCGATGATCGGGCCGAGGATCAGTTCGATCGAGCGGTTCATGCTGAAAATCTGCTCGGGGAACAGGTTGTTGTAATAGAAGGCGAAGAACACGCCGCTCAGGGCGGTCATGCCGGACGAGATGGCGACGGCGATCATCTTGCAGCGGAAGATGTTGATGCCGAGCGTCTGCGCGGCTTCGGGTTCCTCGCGGATCGCCAGCCAGTAATAGCCGATGCGGCCGGTCAGCAGCCAGCGGCAGAAGATGAAGGCCAGCACGGTGATGCCGAGCAGGATGTAATAGAACATCGTCGGCGAGCCGCGCAGGTTGAGCACATCGTTCACGCTGTACTGCGCCACCGGCAGGAAGAAACCGCCCGAGCCGTTCACCCACATGAAATGGTCGAAGCCGACGCGGGTGAATTCGGCGAAGGCGATGGTCAGCAGTGCGAAATACACGCCGCCGATGCCGAAGCGGAAGGCGAGGAAGCCGACCACCAGCCCGGCCGCCATGCTGATCAGAATGGCGATCCAGACACCCGCCCACGGCCCGATGCCGAAATGCACATAGAGCGCGGCGGCGGTATAGGCGCCGAGGCCGACATAGAGCGAATGGCCGAGGCTGAGCTGGCCGGCAAAGCCCATCATCACATTCCAGGCCTGGCCAGTGTAGGCGAAATACAGCACCAGGATCAGCACCGACAGGATGTAGTTGCCGACGAACAGCGGCGCGACCAGCAGGAAGGCCAGCAGCAGGCCGAGCAGAATCAGGGCGCGCTTCGGCACGCCGTCGAGCAGACGCGCGATCATGCTTTGCGTCCTAACAGGCCCTGGGGCCGGAACAGCAGAACCAGGATCAGGATGGCGACGCCGAACATGGTTTTGGCGGATGGTGCGAAGAAGAGTCCCGACATTGCCTCAGAGAGGCCGATCAGCACGCCGCCGAGCAGCGCGCCGGGCATCGAGCCGAGGCCGCCGATGATGACAATGACGAAGGCCTGCAGGGTGAAGACCGGCCCGATGTTGGGCGTGGTGTCGATCAGCAGGGTCATCATCGCGCCGGCGGCGCCGACGATGGCCGAGCCGATACCGAAGGTGAGGGCATAGAGGTGTTTGACGTTGAGGCCGACCACCAGGGCGCCGAGGTGATTGTCGGCGCAGGCACGGATCGCCTTGCCGGTGCGGCTCAGTTTGAAGAAGGCGAAGAGGCCTGCGGTGATGACCAGCGCCAGCACGGCGGTGATCACGCGCACCTTGTCGATCAGCAGCGGACCGACTTCGATGGAGTCGAGCGCATAGTCGACCAGCACGTTGCGGGCATCGGGCCCGAAGATTATCAGCAGGCCGTTGACCATGATGATGGCGACGGCGGCCAGCAGGATGAACTGGCTGTGTTCGGGCCGGTTGATGAAGGGATTGATCAGCACCGTCTGCATCGCATAACCCAGTGCGAACAGCAGGACGGCAATTGGGATCATCGAGATCAGCGGGTCGATATTCCAGGCGCCGAAAGCGACGATCGCGGCATAGGACGCGATCGTCATCATCTCGCCATGGGCAAAATTGACCACGCGGACCACTCCGAAGATGACCGACAGGCCCAGGGCCATCAGGCCGTAAACCAGTCCGGTCAGGATGCCCTGTACGGCAACGGTAAGAATCAAATCAGCAGGCATCGGTTTCTTCGAAGGGTCTCGCGTGGGGTATGACGATCAGGTGCGCTTCTGCCAGCTTGGCATCGGCAGGGTCAGGTTGTCTTCCGCGATATCCAGCGGCAGCACGACCTTCGGGCGCTGGTCGAGATTCTGCAGCGTCACCGACTTGATGTTGACGTTCTGGCCCTTCTCGTTGAACTGCAGCGGACCGCCGGCCATCACATGGTCGGTGAGGTTGGTCTTGCGGATCGCATCGGCCAGCGCCGCGCCGGCCGTGCTCTTGGCGGCATTATGCGCCAACACGGCGACCATGACGGCTTCAAACGAGAAGCCGACATTCAGCTCGAACAGTTCGCCCTTGTAGGTCTTGGTGAATTGGTCGAGCAGCTTCTGCGTCATGGCCGAGCGCGGATTGTACCAGGGCACGTTGGTCAGCAGGTAGTTCGAGAACTTGCCCAGCGTCTTGTAGAACTGGCCTTCGTAGAAGCCCGGCGCGCCGGGGCTCATCACGATCTTCGGCTCCCAGCGCTGCTTCACCATCTCGCGCACCATCAGGATGGCGTCGTTCAGGCGGGTCACCGGCATCAGCAGTTCGGCGCCGGTCGCCTTGGCCTTGGCGATTTCGACCGACAGATCCTTGGCCTGCGGATCGTAGGCGATCGTCTCGACGATCTGGAACGGCAGGTTGAAGCGCGGGGCCATCGCCTTGATGGCGCCGGCCATCGACTGGCCGAAGGTGTCGTTCACATGCATGAAGACGGCGGTCTTCGGCGTGATGCCGCTCTTCTCGAACACGCTTTTCATCAGGTTCAGGCCGTCGCCGACCAGCATCGGCGCGGTCGGGAAGTTGCGGAACACGAACTTGTAGCCCTGTTCGGTGATCTGCGGCGCCGCCGCCACGTTGATGATGTAGGGCACGCCTTTCTGCTCGGCGACCTGGGCGATGGCCGAGGACTGACCGCTGTCGAAAGCGCCGATCAGCACGTTGGCGCCGTCGTTGATCAGTTTCTCGGCGCGGGCGCGGGCCACGTCGACATTCGACTCGGTATCGGCGTTCATGATCTCGACATCGGCCTTGATGCCGAGCTGCTGCAGCACCTTCGGCGCCAGGTCGATGCCGCGCTGGCAGGCGATGCCGAGCTGGGCCTGGAAGCCCGAGCGCGGATGGATCGAACCGATCTTCAGTTTGCCGGTCTGCGCTTTCACGATGTTGAAGGGCGCGGAACCGGCGACCAGTGCGGCGCCGGCCGCGGATGCCGCGAACTGGCGGCGAGTAAGCTTGATGCTCATGGTTTCCTCCGTTTTTACCCGTTATGCCTCAGGACAATGATGCGCGCCGTCTGGCAGGGACGGTGCGTTTGGTGCGCGATGCTACTGGATCATCTTCGGCGTCGGAAAGCCCTGCCTCGCGGCGTTCCTCGGCGATGGGGGCGGGAGCCGCGACGAATTTATGCAAAAGTTGCATCAGGGTACGATGTTCGTCCGGGCTCAGCACCTTGTTGATCAGCATGTCGTGCTGCTGCACCCGGGCGACGAATTCCGCCATGCGGCGCTCGCCGTCATGAGTCAGGAACAGGCCATAGGCGCGGCGGTCATGCGGATCGGCGCGGCGCTCGACCAGACCGAGGCGTTCCAGCCGGTCGGTCATGGTCATGGCGCCGGAGCGGGCGACGCCGAGCGCTTCGCCCAGCCGGCTCTGCTGGATGCCGGGGTTGCTCCGCACCAGCATCAGCGCCGAGAACAGCGCCGGGCTGACGCCGGTATCGCCCATGCGGCCGTAGAAATCCTCCCACACCCGCAGCTGCGCGAGGCGGAGCAGATAGCCGACATGATTGGGCAGCGTGCCGTAGTCGACGGCGCGGCTTTCGCTGCGCCGTTCGGATCTGGCGCCGCTGCGGGTGGCGGCGCTGCGCATCGGCGCTGGCACGGTGATCAGTCCTCCCCGGACATCCCTGACCGGGCTTCTGGCGGCCCGGGCGAATTCCTGTGCGGCAGATTGTAGCGGGGAATAACAGTAATGCAAGCGAACGAATTTGCCGTTGCCCAGTGAGTACAACAGGACTGGACCCGTCACGCCAGCGTCATGGTCGGGCGCCAGGCTGCGAATCGCCCGGCGCAGATGCGCCGGCCCCAACCTGCCCGGCCGGTCTGGCTTCCCGCCCTGACCGGTCTTTTTTGGCTAATAAGTGATCAGGCCGACCTGGGTTTGCGGCGTTCGTCGCCGCTGCGGCGGCTCGGCCGCTGGCGGCGTTCCTGCTCCGGCGGCAGCGGCATTTCCGCCCGGCGGTCGATCACGCGGCGGCGTTCGGCCAGGCGCCGGCGATCCGGGCCGACGAAGCCCGGGCTGCGGATGAACCGGCGCGGCACCTGCAGCACATGCATCAGGCGCAGCACCAGGCTTTCCATCGACAGCGGCTTGCGCACGATCTCGTTGACGCCGGCATCGCGCGCGGCCGCCACCAGGGTCGCATCGGGCGCGGTGGTCATCAGGATGATCGGCAGCGGATCGCACTCGCGGCGCAGCCGGCGGGTCAGCGTCAGGCCGTCGCTGCCATTGGTGCCGGGCAGCTTGTGGTCCAGCAGCACCACGCTCGGCCGCTGCTCCACGATCAGACGCATGGTCTCGGCGGCGGTGCTGGCCAGCACGATGGAGGGAAAGCCCATGCCGAGCAGGACATCGCGCAAGGTGCGGCGCAGGCCGCGATCGCCCTCGGCCACCAGGATGGTGGAGCGGCGGAAGGCGCTCGGGTCGATGCGGCGGGACTTGGGCTCTTGGATGGTCATGCTGGCGGGACTCAAGGGATTCTGACCCTCAAGCTTCGCCATGCATCGTTAAGGAAAGGTGTGCGCGCCGCGATTTCAGTCGCGGAGCAGATCGTTAATGGATGTTTTCGAGCGGGTCTGGGCGTCGACGCGCTTGACGATCACGGCGCAGTACAGCGACGGGCCCGGCGTGCCGTCGGGCAGCGGCTTGCCCGGGATATTGCCCGACACCACCACGGAATAGGCCGGCACGCGGCCGACGAAGACCTCGCCGGTGGCGCGGTCGATGATCTTGGTGCCGGCACCGAGATAGACGCCCATGGAAAGCACGGCGCCTTCCTCGACGATCACGCCTTCCACCACTTCGGAGCGCGCGCCGATGAAGCAGTTGTCCTCGATGATCACCGGGTTGCCCTGCAGCGGCTCCAGCACGCCGCCAATGCCGACGCCGCCCGAGAGATGCACATTCTTGCCGATCTGAGCGCAGGAGCCGACGGTGGCCCAGGTATCGACCATGGTACCGCTGTCGACATAGGCGCCGAGGTTGACGAAGCTCGGCATCAGGATCACGCCCGGCGCAACATAGGCACCGCGACGCGCCACCGCGCCCGGCACGGCGCGGAAGCCGGCGGCGCGGAACCGCTGCTCGCTCCAGCCGGCAAATTTCGACGGCACCTTGTCGAACCAGCTGGCGCCGCCCGGGGCGTCGCTGATCAGCATATTGTCGGTCAGGCGGAAGCTCATCAGCACGGCCTTCTTGGCCCACTGATTCACGCTCCATTTGCCATCGACCTTTTCGGCGACGCGCAGCTTGCCGTCGTCGAGCGCGTTCAGCGTGGCATCCACCGCGTCGCGCACTTCGCCCTTGGTCTGGAAATTGACCTGGTCGCGCGCCTCCCAGGCGGCATCGATCACGGGCTGGAGCTGCTTGACGAGGGCGGCGTCGGTCATGGCGGAAATCCTTGCGAAATGCGGGTTCGGCGAGATCGCGCGACAATAACCGGCCGGATTTTCGAGTCAACCCGGAGGGACGTTTCTAGGCCGGCAGGGCGGCCAGGAAAGCGGTCAGGTCCGGCGCGGTGTAATGGATATGCGACTGGTCACCGGCGTCGGGCTTGGACCAGGCCGCTGCGGTCGGCACCCAGATGGTGGTCATGCCCAGTTCGGCGGCAGGCTTAAGATTGCGCGCCATNNGGCTTGGGCAGGTAGTCGGAGGCGACGATGTCGAACACCGCCTCGAAATGATGATGCACGCCGAGCTTGCGCATGATGCGTTCGGCATGCGCCACCGTGCCGTTGGTGTAGATCAGCTTGCGGCCGGGCAGGCGTTGCAGCTGCTCGGCCAGTGCCGGCATGGCGGCCACGACGCTCAGGTCGATGTCATGCACGTAATCCAGAAAGGCGACCGGGTCGACGCCATGTTCGACCATCAGGCCGCGCAGGGTCGTGCCGTGTTTCTGGAAGAAGTATTTCCGTTTCTCCGCCGCAGCAGTGGCATCGAGCGCAAAGGTGGTCGAGATGAACTCACCCATGCGCTGCTGCACCTGGTCGAACAGCGCGCATTCGGCCGGATAGAGCGTGTTGTCCAGATCGAACACCCAGGTATGGGCATCGCGGAGGGCGGCGCCTGACAACGGGGCTTTGGCGGATTGGGAGGGTGTGGATGGCGAGGAGATCACGGTATCGCAGCTTAGGGGCTTCCGGCTAAAATGGCGAGCATCCGGGCGGCAACGCCCGCCAGCGAACCGAGGACGGCTTTGGGTTTGGGCAGGGCAGCACAGGACACCGCAGCGCAGGGCATGGGGCTCGATCCCGCCCTGCTGGTGCCGCAGTTTCCCGGACCCGCCGCCCTGCTGGCCGACGATGGCGCCGCGCTGGTGGCCAATGCTGCTGCCGCGCCGCTGCTCGATGCACTCGCCGAACAGAAGCTGCCGGGCCTGGCTGCTGCGATGACGGCCGCGCTACGCGACGGCCAGATGCGGCAGGACCGTGCCGACCTGCCGGGTCCGCGCGGCGGCACGGCCTTGCAGGTGACACTGATTCCGATGGGCGATGGAGCGGAGCGCCGTGTGCTGCTGCTGGCGCGCGATGGCACGCTGGAGCGCAACCTGATCAATGCGCTGATGCAGTCGCGCCAGCTGTTCAAGGATCTGGTCTCCTGCTCGACCGATTTCGCCTGGGAGACCAAGGCCGACGGCCGGCTCGGCTTCGTCTCGCCGCGCGGCGCGCTGGGCTACACGGCGCGCGAGCTGGAAGGCCGCAATGCGCGCGAGCTGGTGGCGGCGCATACCGCCGATACGCCAGTGCCGGCCTTGCTGCCCTTTGAAGCGCAGATGCCGCAGGATGTCGCTGAGATGTTCCTGCAGCGCAAGGATGGCACGGTCGGCTGTTTCGAAGTCTCCTGTCTGCCGGTGCGCGATCCGCAGGGCAACTGGCTCGGCGCCCGCGGCGTGGCGCGCGATGTGACCGAAGCGCGCGAACGCGTCGATGCGCTGCGCCGCGCCCACAAGCAGCTCAATAAACTCGCCAGCACCGACGGTCTCACCGGGCTGCTCAACCGCCGCGCCTTCCTTGCCGAACTGGAAAAGCGGCTCGGCCGCCATCTGCGCAACGGGCTGCGCGGCACGCTGATCTATTTCGATCTCGACAATTTCAAGAAGGTGAACGACCTGCGCGGCCACAAGGTCGGCGACGACGTGCTGACGCATGTCGCCGATGCGGCGAAGCGACTGATGCGCGGCGTCGATCTTGCGTCGCGTATCGGCGGCGACGAATTCCTGCTCTGGCTGGAAGAGACCGACCGCAGCGCGGCGGAATCGATCAGCCAGCGTCTGCACGAGATCGGCCGCGAACTGGATGCGCTGTTCGGCGTCGAGGGTTTTCCGCTCGGCCTGTCGGTCGGCGCCGTGTTTTCCCGGCTTGATGAAGCGGAGACTACCGAGGCGCTGATCGCCCGCGCCGACGAGGCGATGTATGCCGCCAAGAAGGGCGGCAAGGGGCGCAGTCATATCGCACCGCTGCCGGATCACGAGGGTCAGACGTGAGCGGGATCGATTACGAAAAGGCGAAGGCGCTGGCGGCCTCGGCGGATGCGGCCGAGCGGCTCAAGCTTGCCACCCGCACCGATACGCAGCCTGAAATCCTCTACTATCTCGCCATCGACCAGGCCGAGGAAGTGCGCCGCGCCATCGCCGACAACGAGGCGACGCCGGCGCAGGCGCATCTGCTGCTGGCCAACGATTCTTCGGAAGAAGTGCGCCATCGCCTGGCCGCCAAGGTCGCCCGCCTGCTGCCCGACCTGCCCGAAGACGAGGCCGGCAAAGCGCGCGAAGTGGCGATCCAGACGCTGGAACTGCTGGCGCAGGACGAACTGTCGCGCATCCGTGCCGCGCTGTCGGAGGCGCTGAAATCCGCCGTCAACGTGCCGCATCACCTGGTCAAGCAACTCGCACTCGATGTCGAGGTGATCGTCTCGGCGCCGGTGCTGCAATTCTCGCCGCTGCTGACCGATGACGACCTGCGCGAGATCGTCTCCGGTTCGGCGCATTCCGGNNGTGGCTGCGCTGCTGGCCAATGACTCGGCGCAGATCCGCGAGGAAACGCTCGACCTCATTCTCGATTCCGCCCCCGGCATCGAAACCTGGCATGAGCCGCTGGTGCAGCGACCCAACCTGCCGGGTGGCGCGGCCAAGCGGATCGCCGGCTTTGTCGCCGGCTCGCTGCTCAAGCTGCTGGCCAGCCGCAAGGATCTGTCGGCGGATACGCTGGCCGAAGTGAGGCAGGTGATGGAAAAACGCCTGGAAGTGACGCTGGAGGAAGCCGACACGGAAACCGACGCGCAGACGCCCATGGCCGAGGCCGAGGCGAAAGTGAAAAAGCTGATCAAGGACAAGAAGCTCGACAGCGATATGGTGCAGGATGCCATCGAACGTGGTGACAGGAATTTCGTGCTGCAGTCCCTGATCCAGAACGGCCGTATTCCGATGTCGGTGATCCAGAAGGCTTTCGACGTGCGCAACGGCCGGCTGATCACAGCACTGGTCTGGCGCGCGAAATTCTCGATGCGCACCGCCGTGATGGTGCAGCGCGACCTCGCCCGCGTGCCGCCGCGCATGATGCTGAATGCGCGCAATGGCTCGGACTATCCGATGTCGGAAGCGGAATTGCAGGATCAGCTGAAGATTCTGGGATTGTAGACGGCCCTCACCCTCCCGCCGCTGACGCGGCGGGGCCCTCCCTCTCCCACAAGTGGGAGAGGGTAAGGCGCGGCATTCACTCCCTCTCCCGCTTGCGGGAGAGGGTTGGGGTGAGGGTGTCTTACGCCGCGCTCTTATCCATCTCGTCGACACAGACCGCCAGGTGGGCTCCTCCGGCCAATTATTAGGTGTCATGCCCGGCCTTGTGCCGGGCATCCACGACTTTCTTTTGTTGTGGGAGAAATAAGGCGTGGATGGCCGGAACAAGTCCGGCCATGACAAAAAATGACCTAAGCCGCGCTTTCGTCCACCACGCGCAAATTCGTGCGCCTCGCCTCGCGCAGGCGCAGCAGCTGTGCCGCTGTCGCAATGGCGATCTCGCCGGGATGCTTGCCGTTCACGCCATCGATACCGATCGGGCAGGTCAGCTTGTCGATCTGCGTATCCGTCAGTCCCAGTTCGCGGAAGCGCTTGAGGAAACGTGCGCGTTTGGTCTCCGAGCCGATCAGGCCGATATAAGCGAAGCGGTCTTCCAGCAATGCTTTGGCGGCAATGCCGAGGTCCATCGCATGGCTGTGGCTCATGATCAGCAGCCAGGCATCGTCGGGCAGGCTGCTGACCTCGCGTTCCGGCGCGTTGCTGATCTCGATCTCGACGCCCGGTGGCACATGGCTGGGGAATTCGTCGGGCCGCGGATCGATCCAGCGGATGCGACAGGGCAGGGCGGAGAGAACCTGAACCACGGCCTTGCCGACATGGCCGGCGCCGAACAGCGCGACCGTGAAAAGGTCTGGCCGCTGCGGCTCAAACAGCAATGTCATGGTGCCGCCGCAGCATTGCCCCATCGAAGGGCCGAGCGGGAATTTGCGCAAACTCGGCCCCTGCCTGTTGCTGAGCATCTGGCGTGCGATCTCGATGGCGCGGAATTCCAGGGTGCCGCCCCCAATGGTGCCGACGGTCTCGGCGGGCGTCACCACCATCTTGGTGCCGGCTTCGCGCGGTGCCGAACCGTCCGTGGCAGCCACCGTGATCAGGACAGCGGGAATGCCGCGCGTTTCCAGGTCGCTCAGGGCGTTGAGCCAGCTGCTGCTCATGTGCCGGCCGCCATATCGGTTGGTATCGTCATGGCCTTTTGCTTCGCCGCTTCGATGGCCAGCAGCACGCGTTCCGGCGTTGCCGGCGCGTCGAGATGCACCTGTCGCGTACCGGCCGCAGCAACCACCGCATCCTTCAGTGCCAGCCAGCCCGAGATGCCGAGCATCAGCGGCGGTTCGCCCACGGCCTTGGAGCGGAACACCGTGTTGGCGGGATTGGCGCGACCGGAAACGAGCTGCACGCGAAAATCTTCCGGCAGGTCGCGCGCGGTCGGGATCTTGTAGGTGCTGGGCGCATGGGTGCGCAGGCGGCCTTTATCGTCCCACCACAGCTCTTCCATGGTGAGCCAGCCGAGCCCCTGAATATAGCCGCCCTCGACCTGGCCGAGATCGATGGCAGGGTTGAGCGAGCTGCCGCAATCATGCAGCAGGTCGGCGCGGGTGAAGCGATACTCACCGGTGAATGTATCGACCAGCGCCTCGGTCGCCGCCACGCCATAGGCAAAGTAATAGAATGGCCGACCGCGTCCGCTGGCGCGATCGAAATGGATATCGGGGGTGGCGTAAAAGCCGGATGCTGCCAGCGACACGCGCTCCAGCCAGGCCTTGTGCGTCACTTCGGCGAAGGCGACGGACCTGCCGGCGGCGCTGGCCTGGTCATTGGCAAACACCACCTGATCGGGTGCGGCTCCCAGCATGGCGCCAGCCACGGCGGCCAGACGTTCGCGGATCTGCAGGGCGGCGGCTTGGGCGGCCTTGCCATTCAGGTCGGCACCGGCGGACGCGGCGGTCGCCGAAGTGTTCGGCACCTTGTCGGTGCGCGTCGCGGTGATGCGGATTTTATCGAGCGAGATGCCGAAGGTTTCGGCCACCACCTGCGCCACCTTGATATAGACGCCCTGGCCCATCTCGGTGCCGCCGTGATTGAGCTGCACCGAGCCATCTTCATAGACCAGCACCAGCGCACCGGCCTGGTTGAGGAAGGTGGTGGTGAAGGAAATGCCGAATTTCACCGGGGTCAGCGCCAGGCCCTTTTTCAGGTAAGGGCTCTGCGCGTTGAAGGCATCGATCTCCTGCCGGCGGCGCTTATAGTCGCTGCTCGCCAGCAGCTCGTCGAACAGTTCGGGCAGGATATTGTCGGTCACGGTCTGGAAATAGGGCGTGACGTTGTTGGCATCCTTGCCGTAGAGATTGGCGAGGCGGATCTCCAGCGGATCGCGGCCGAGATAGCGCGCGATCTCGTCGATCACATATTCAGTCGTTGCCATGCCCTGGGGCCCGCCGAAGCCGCGGAAGGCGGTGTTGGAAACAGTATTGGTTTTGCAGCACAGGCCGGTGATCGTCACATCCGGTAGCCAGTAGCTGGAATCGGCATGGAAGACGGCACGGTCGACCACGGCGCCAGTCAGGTCGGCGGCCCAGCCGCCGCGGCCCGCCAGCGTCAGGTCATAGCCGAGGATGCGGCCATCGCTGTCGAAGCCGACCTCGTAGCGCGACAGGAAATCATGCCGCTTGCCCGTGATGATCATGTCCTCGTCGCGGTCGAGCCGCAGCTTCACCGGCTTGGCCGTCTTGCGCGCCAGCACGGCGGCGATACAGGCGAATTGTGCCGCCTGCGTCTCCTTGCCGCCGAAGCCGCCGCCCATGCGCCGGCATTCCACCGTCACGCTGTGCATGGACGTGCCCAGCACGCGGGCGACCAGCTTCTGGACTTCGGAAGGATGCTGCGTCGAGCAGCGCACGATCACGTCGCCGTCCTCGCGCGGCTCGGCGAGGCTGGCCTGGCCTTCGAGATAGAAATGATCCTGGCCGCCGATATTCAGTTCGCCCTTTAAGCGATGCGGCGCTTTCGCAATCGCCGCCGCCGCATCGCCGCGTTTCAGGCCGAGCGGCGGCAGCAGGAAGCTCTGCTTCTCGATGGCCTCCGCGATGCTCAGGATCGGAGGCAGGTCTTCATATGTCACCTTCACCAGTCGCGCGGCGCGGCGCGCGGTCGGCAGATCGATTGCTGCAATTGCCACCACCGGCTGGCCATGGAATTCCACGGCACCCTTTGCCAGCATCGGTTCACCGCGCACCACCGGTGCGATATCGGGATCGCCGGGCACATCATCAACCGTGATCGCGGCAATCACGCCGGGCAGGGCAAGCGCAGCCGAGACATCGATGCTGAGGATTTTCGCATGCGTGCGCTCACTCAGATGCAGGGCAGCATGCAGCAGGCCTTCCGGCTCGGGCAGATCGTCGATATAGCGCGCCGTGCCAGCGACATGCTTGGGGGCGCTGTCATGCCTGATCGGTTTGTGGACGACAGCCGTCATTCTGCCGCCTCCGCTGTAATCGTCTTGCCGCTGCTCACCTCGACGCAGAATTTGCGCAGCAGGTTCTGCGCCGCCAGCAGGCGATACGCGGCCGAGGCGCGCATGTCGCTCATCGGTGTGAAATCGTCCGCCAGCGCCGCGACAGCGGGTTCGATCTCGTCGGGGGTGAAGCGCCGGCCGGTCAGTAAGCCTTCCGCCTTTTTTGCCCGTGTCGGCGTACCCGCCATGCCGCCGAAGGCCAGTCGCGCGCTGGTTACGGTGTCGCTATCCAGCGTGATGTGAAACGCCGCCAGCACGGCAGAGATATCCTGGTCGAAGCGTTTGGAGAGTTTGTAGATACCGACCCGGCTGGTCCTGTCGGGTTTGCGCACCGTCACGCTGGCGACGAATTCGCCGGGCTGCAACGCCGTTTTGCGATAGGCGAGGAAGAAATCCTCCAGCGGCATTTCGCGCGTGCCGGCTTTGCTTTGCAGCTTCAGCCTGGCGCCGAGCGCGATCAGCGCCGGCATGCTGTCGCCGATCGGGCTGCCATTGGCGATATTGCCGCCGATGGTGCCGGAGTTGCGGATCTGTGTCGAACCCAGCCGCCGCACCATGCGGGCGAAAGCCGGATGCAGGGTGTCAATGGCGCCAAAGGCATCCGTGTAGGTGACGCCGGCGCCGATCTCGATGGTGTCGCCGTGATCGGTGATCCGCTGCAGTTCCGTCACGCGGCCGAGATAGACGAGGCTGCGCGGTACGCGATGCTGCTTGGTTACCCACAGGCCCACATCGGTGCCGCCGGCCAGCATCCAGTTATCGCCTAGCGGAAGGTTGTGCAGCAGCTCGGCCAGTTCATCGGCCGTGCGCGGCGCGAGGAAGCTGCCTTCGGGCGTGGAATGGTCCAGCATCCGTTCGCGCGCCAGCCCTGACAGCTGCTTCACAAGCGCAGCCTCCTGCGGCGCGAAGCGGTCATCGCGGCCGGCCTCGTACATCTTCGCACCGGCGTCCAGGATCGGGCGATAGCCGGTGCAGCGGCACAGATTGCCAGCCAGTGCATCCTTCAGGCTGCTGGCGTCGGCCTTGTCATGGGTCTTGAAATAGCCGAACAGCGACATGACGAAGCCGGGCGTGCAGAAGCCGCATTGCGAGGCATGCGTGTCCACCACGGCCTGCTGCACCGGATGCAGATGTTCTCCGTCAGCCAGATCGTCGACGGTGAACAGCGCTTTGCCATCGAGCTGGTGCACGAAGAGGATGCAGGCATTCACCGCGCGGTGCCGCAGTTTGCCGTCCGGTGTGGCCTCGGCCACAACGACGGTGCAGGCGCCGCAGTCGCCTTCGGCGCAGCCTTCCTTGGAACCGGTGCGGCGCAGCCGCATGCGCAGATACTCCAGTACCGTCATGGTGTGGGGCACATCGGGTGCCACCGTCACCACCTGGCCGCGCGATACGAACCTCACGGGTTCGGACATGCTGCCTCCGGTACTGTTCCCTCCCGTTCCGGTCCGCCCGGATCAGGACATCAGGTCGCTGCCGCGGAAGGCCCAGCCGGTCATGCGGCGTTCGAACCACACGGCGACCGCATACATCACCACGCCCATCACGGCGACGACGACCAGGCCGGCAAAGACCAGCGGCACATTATAGCTCGAAGAGGCCGACAGCATCAGGTATCCGATGCCCTCGTTGGAGGCGACCGTCTCCGCTATCACCGAGCCGACGAAAGCCAGCGTGATGGCTATCTTCAGCGAGGCGAACAGATAGGGCATGGCGCGCGGAAGTCCAATCTTGGTCAGGATTTCCGTCTTGCTGGCGCCCAGCGAGCGCAGCACGTCGCGCAGCTCAGGTTCGATGGTGGCCAGCCCGGTCGCCACATTCACCACGATGGGGAAGAAGGAGATCACGAAGGCGGTGATGATGGCGGGCACCGTACCGATGCCGAACCAGATCACCAGCACCGGCACCAGCGCCACTTTCGGGATCGAGTTGAAGCCGACCAGCACCGGATAGAGCCCGACATAGACCAGCCGCGAGGCGCCGATGAAGACGCCGAGCAGGCCGCCGCCGACGACGCCGAGCACGAAGCCGGCCGTCGTGGTGTACAGGGTCTGCAGCGAATGATGGGCGATCTGCGGCGCGAACTGCACCATGGTTTCGAAAACCAGGGTCGGCCGGGGCAGAATGAATTTCTCGATTCCGGTGACGATGCAGAGCAGTTCCCACAGGATGAACAGGCCGATGGTCACCAGCCAGGGCATCAGGCGGATCAGGGTTTTCTCGCTCATCATGATTCGCGCACCGAGTGAATATGTTCGCGCAGTTCATGCACGATCTCGCCGAAATGCGGCTCGAAGGTGGTGTCCAGCGTGCGCGGTCGCGGGACGTCGATTTCCTTCGACAGAATGATCTTGCCTGGACGCTTGCTCATCACGAAGACGCGGTCGGCCAGAAAAGTGGCTTCGCGCAGGTCGTGGGTGATCAGGATCGAGGTGAATTTCTTTTCCATCCACAGCGCCTGCATCACGCCCCAGAGTTCCTCGCGCGTGAAGGCATCCAGCGCGCCGAAAGGTTCGTCCAGCATCAGCAGGCGCGGATTGTGGATGATCGAGCGGCAGACATTGGCCCGCTGCTGCATGCCGCCTGACAACTGCCAGGGGAATTTGTCGGCGAAATCGGCCAGGCCGACGGTCTTGAGCAGGGCCATGGCCTGCTCGATATAGGCCTTCTTTTCCTTGCGCAGACGGCGCTTGTGCGGCTCGACGATCTCAAGCGGCAGCATCACGTTGTCCAGCGTGCTGCGCCAGGGCAGCAGCGTCGAATTCTGGAACGCCATGCCGACGCCCTGCACCGGGCCTTTCACTGGCTTGCCGCCGATGGTAATGCGGCCAGCCGTAGTATCCAGCAGCCCGGTGACCAGCTTCATCAGGGTGGACTTGCCGCAGCCGGACGGGCCGACCACGGCGACAAACTCGCCTTCCTGGATGTCGATATTCAGATCCTCGACGGCAAGGGTTTCTTCCTCGGCCTGCCGGTAGACCAGACTGACGCCGTCAATTTTTACGAAAGCGGGGCCCTGCATCACTGCGTCCCGCCGGCGGCGTTTTGGCCGCATCCTCTTGTCATCGCCCGCATGATGCGATCTTGTCCCCCTGCGAAATCCTGTCGGATTGCCGTGTGCTGACCGGCGCCCCGCTCTCAAGTGCGCCGCATATAAAAGGAATTGTAACCACGCGCCATGCAAAATTGTAGACAATTTTGCTCTGCCCGATTCGCGGGCAGTCGGAGCATTTCATGAGCGCCCCAGTTTCAAACGGCTCGCAGACCGAAGCTGTGGAAAACCATCGCGGCATCGGCCTGCGCATCAGCCTGCATTACGCGGCGCTGTTCCTGGTTCCCGGTGTCTATCTGCCGTTTTTCGCCGCCTGGCTCGAATCGCGCGGCCTGCATCCGACCGAAATCTCGATCATGCTGGCGGTCGGCATCCTGATGCGGCTGGTCGCCGGGCCCGCGGCTGCGCATGTCGTGGATCGCAGCGGCCGGCGCAAGCTGGCGATCCTGCTGCTCGTCTGGGTCAGCATCGCCAGTTTCGCACTGCTCGGCTGGGTGGAGGGCTTCTCGGTGATGCTGCTGGTCTGGATCGTGCATTCGGCCGCCTGGGCGCCGATCACGGCCTTCAGCGACAACATCGCCCTGCTGGCGGCAACCAGGCACCAGCTGAATTACGGCCGTATGAGATTGTGGGGCAGCGTCAGCTTTCTGCTTGCTGCCTATCTCTCCGGCCTGTGGCTCAAGGGCCGCGACGAGGAGTGGATCTTCATCCTGCTGCTGGCCGGCTATGCGGTGCTGGTCGGCGGCGCGCATCTGCTGCCCGATCTGCGCCTGCCGCTGGCCCATCCGCGTGTTGGGGCGCGCGCCGGTGCACCTGCCTTGCAGCTGCTGCGCCAGCGTCGCTTCCTGCTCTTCGTCGGCGCCACCGCCTGCCTGCAGGCCAGCCATGCCGCCTTCTACACCTTCGGCACGCTGCACTGGCGCAGCATGGGCCACAGCGACGCCGCGATCGGCTGGCTCTGGGCCGAAGGCGTGCTGGCCGAGATCGTGCTGTTCGCTTTCGCGCAGCAGATTCCGGCACGGCTCGGCGGCGCCGGGCTGCTGTTGATCGCTGCTGCAGGCGGCTTGCTGCGCTGGAGCATCACAGCCGGCGCCGAGGACTACACGCTGCTGGTGATCCTGCAGATCCTGCATGCCGCCACGTTCGGTGCAGCGCATCTCGGCGCCATGCGGCTGCTGGCCGAGGGCTGCGCGCCGGAAACTTCGGCCACCGCACAAAGCCTCTATGTTGCCGCCAACAGCACGATGCTGGCGCTGGCGACGATTGCCGTGGGCCCGATCTTCGCGGCCGGCGGCGGTGCGATCTACTGGGCGATGACGGTGCTGTCGCTCGGCGGCGGCATCTGCGCCGTCATGCTGTGGCGCCGGCGCGACCGGCTGCAGTTCAGCGCGTCATAGAAAAGCCGCCGCCGGTTGCCCGGCGGCGGCTTCCCGGCCTGCCTGTTCAGGCGGACTTTGTCGCCGTTGCCGGCAGCGGCAGGGCGCGGAACACCACCTTGGTACCGCTCATCAGTGCATTGGCTACCGCCGGCGCCACCGGGGGCGTGCCGGGTTCGCCGATGCCGGTCGGCTTTTCCTTCGACGGCACGATATGCACCTCCACCTTCGGCATTTCGTGGATGCGCAGCACTTCATAGTCGTGGAAGTTCGACTGTTCCACCGCACCGCCCCTGGCCAATGAGATGCCCGGCTTGATCGTGGCCGACAGGCCATAGCCGATGCCGCTCTCGACCTGGGCGCGGATGATGTTGGGGTTGATCGGCGTGCCACAATCCACGGCGGCGACGATCTTCTCCACTTTCCAGCTGCCATCGGGCTGCAGCGCCACCTCGGCCACTTCGGCAACGAAGGAGGCGAAGCTTTCATGCACGGCGATGCCGCGCACCCTGCCGGTCGGCAGCGGCTTGCCCCAGCCGGCCTTTTCGGCGGCCAGGTTCAGCACACCCAGATGCCGCGGATGTTTGGCCAGCAGCTTGCGGCGCAAAGCCACCGGATCCTGGCTGGTCGCATTGGCGATCTCGTCCAGGAAGACTTCCGTGGCAAAGGCTGTATGCGTGCTGCCCACCGACCGCCACCACAGCACCGGCACGCCGGTCTTCGTGGTGTGCAACTCGACGCTTATGTTCGGGATGGCATAGGGCAGGTTGGCGGCGCCCTCTACGGATGTGGCATCGATGCCGTCCTTGACCATGAACTGCTCAAACGCCGTGCCACCCATGATCGACTGGCCGACGATGCGATGCTGCCAGGCGATGATCTCGCCCTTGTCATTCACGCCGGCTTTCAACACGTGGTGATACATCGGACGGTAACGACCGCCCTGAATATCGTCCTCGCGCGTCCAGACCAGCCTTACCGGCGCCTTGCCATTAATGGCCTTGGCGATCTCGACGCCTTCCACGATGTAATCCGACTGCATCGTGGCGCGGCGGCCGAAACTGCCGCCGGCATAGAGTGTGTTGATCTTCACCTGCTCGGGCTTGAAGCCCAGCACATGGGCAGCATTGCCCTGGTCGACGGTCTGGAACTGGTCGCCGGCCCAGATTTCCACCTTTTCGGCATCCAGTTTCACCACGCAGTCGAGCGGCTCCATCGGCGCATGGGCCAGATACGGGAAGTCGTAGCTCGCCTCGATCACCTTCGCGGCCCTGGCAAAGGCGGCCTCGACATCGCCGTCCTTGCGTGCCGGCAGGCCGGGCGTCTTCGCCAGTTCCTTATATTCGGCCATGATCTCGTCGGTGCCGCGCTTCTCGGCCGCCGAGTCATCCCACTGGATATCCAGTGCCTCGCGGCCGAGCTTCGCGGCCCAGAAATTCTTGGCCACGACGGCGACGCCGTTGGAAATCTGCACCACGTCGACCACGCCGGGCACGGCTTTCGCCTTGCCAGCCTCGAAGCTTTTCACCTTGGCGCCGAACAGCGGTGCGCGCTGCAGCAATGCGGTGAGCTGGCCGGGCAGTTTCACGTCGATGGTATACTGCGCGGTGCCGTTGCTTTTGGCGCGGGCATCCAGACGCGGCACATCCTTGCCGATCAGCGTGAACTTCGCAGGATCCTTCAGCGGTGCGTCCGTCGGAGGCGTCAGAGTCGAGGCCTTCGCCGCGAGCTGGCCGAAGGTCGCCTTCTTGCCGCTGGCATGGCGCACCACGCCCTTGGAGACCGTGATCTCGCGGGCCGGCAGCTTCCACTGCTCGGCGGCGGCCTGCACCAGCATGGCGCGCGCCGTGGCGCCAGCCTTGCGCAGCTGGTCCCAGGAATTGGCCATCGCCGTGCTGCCGCCGGTGCCCTGCATGCCGAAGGCCAGATTGGCATAGAGTTTCACATCGGCCGGCGCCCCCTCGGTGCGCATCTGCTTCCAGTCGGCATCCAGTTCCTCGGCCACGATGGTGGCAAGGCCGGTATAGGTGCCCTGGCCCATCTCCAGATGCTTGGACAGCACAGTGACGGTGTTGTCCGGCGCGATACGGATGAAGGCATTCATCGCGGCGGGTGTGCCGGCCGCGGCCTTCTGCGCCATGGCGTTGCGCGGTGCCCAGTGGAAGCCGACAACGAGGCCAAGCGAGGCAGCGCCAGCGCCCTGTAAAAAGCGGCGACGCGACGCGGTGATCTGAATTTTGCTCTGGTCGGTCATGATCAGGCCCTCACGCTCTTGGCGGCATCGTGGATGGCGGCGCGGATGCGCACGTAAGTGGCGCAGCGGCAGATATTGCCCTGCATCGCTTCGTCGATCTCGGCATCCGACGGCTTCTTGTTGTCATTCAGCAGGGCCACGGCCGACATGATCTGGCCCGACTGGCAATAGCCGCATTGCGCCACTTCATGCTTGACCCAGGCGGCTTGCACGGCCTGGGCCACCTTGCCGCCCAGCCCTTCGATGGTCGTTACCTTCTGGCCTTCGATGGCCGAGAGCGGCGTGGAGCAGGCGCGCACCGGTTCGCCCTCCACATGCATGGTGCAGGCGCCGCACTGGGCCGCGCCGCAGCCGAATTTGCTGCCGGTCAGTCCGATCTCGTCGCGTACGGCCCAGAGCAGCGGCATGTCGGGATCGACATCCAGGCTGACGGGCTTGCCGTTCAGGATGAATTTGATAGCCATGATGATCCTCCACTGAAGCTAGGAAGCTTTGGGGCTGTGAAGACGAAAAGACGGATCGCCCCTCCGTTACCGGAAGGCGTCCACGGAAATTGATGAAAAATCGTCGGGGGCATTCGGGCGGCCCCTGCTGGTTAACGCGGTCAGTATACCTCATGCAGGCGAATGCCCGCCTCGGATTCTTTTCGACGATGTGTGACTGCTGTCAGCAATCGGCATGACGGCCGGCGGAAAACTGTGGCCTTGCCGGTCGTCATGCGATTATCTGTCTGCATCGCGCGATCATATAAAGACCTGCATTCGAACGGCAATAAGGCACTTATGGCACCCGATAGGCACCCGGCGGAAACCATGAAAAGCGATGTAAACGATGTAAAGGAGCGTTCGCAGCAGCTGGCGCCGGAGGCTTGCGCACAGGCCTGCGTGGTCAGCAAGGAAGCCGAGGATCTCGTGCGCGACCTGCTGGTGCGCTTTGGCGACAAATGGAGCATGCGGGTGATGGACGAGCTCTACGAGCGCGGCGCGCTACGCTTTACGCGGCTGCGCGACTGCCTGGCCGGCGTCAGCCAGAAGATGCTGACCCAAACGCTCCGCCAGCTGGAACGCGACGGCGTGGTGGGGCGCCGCGTCTATGCCGAAGTTCCGCCGCGCGTGGATTACGAACTCACGCCGCTCGGCATCGAACTGGCCGAAGCGCTCTGCGGCGTCTGGGAATGGGCGATGCGCCATGAATCGCGCGTTGCGACCGCCCGCGCCGCCTATGATGCGCAGGCCGGCACCAGGGCCGGCCGCACCGAGCAATAGATATCAGCCAGCCATGGCATAAGTGTCGCATCCGCTGTCATTGGCCGGCAGCGGATACATCGCCACCAGGATGCGGTCGACGGTAACGCCATCCTCGCTCAACGGCAGCAGCATCTTGCCCATGTCCGTATAGATCGCGCTGTTGGGCGAATTGTCGTGCAGGTAATGTACCGGCATGCCACGCGTCACACAGTCGCGATAATAAGGCGTGGTATCTTCGATGCCGCTGCAAACCTCGTCGACATAGCGTCCGGTGATACCGTGGCCGCGATAGCTGTCGAGCTGGGTGCCGGAAAGAGCGACGCGGAAACGCATGTCACGCATATCGCGTTCCACCGCGATGATGGCAAGATTGCCGAGCCAGGGGCGCAGTTCCTCCGGCGTGAAATCGCTGCGCCGGGGCAGGGCGCGACCGCCGCGTTTCATATGCCAAAAGGCTTCGAGCGACCGCAATTCTTCCGGGCATGACATGACGCATCACTCCCTTTGTCGGTCGCCGGCCTGCGGGGATATGCAGGCCGGCGACGTGAAAGATGAACGCGAGACGAAGTGNNGGTCGAAACGGACCTGTGCCGGCGGTCACAGTTTGCTCTAGACTGCCGGCCATCAGCCGGAACGGTCAGCGGGAGGACGCACCATGATGGCGCTTGATGATATGGTCGATACCTATTGCGCGGCCTGGAATGCAGCGGATGCGGCCGAACGCAACCGCCTGCTACGCGTGGCCTGGACAGCCGACTGCCGCTACAGCGACCCGATGGTGCAGGATCTCGACCGCACGGCGCTGGTGGCGCATATCGGTGTACTGCTCGACCGGTTTCCCGGCAGCACGATCCGCCGCACAACTGCAGTCGACAGTCACCATGGCTGGCTGCGCTTCGGCTTCATGCGGCTGGCCGCCGATGGCAGTATGATGCGCGAGGGTGTCGATGTCTGCCAGCTCGGCGAGGGCAGCCGGCTGCAACGCGTCACCGGTTTCTTCGGCGCACTGCAGGCTCTCTAGGCAAAGAAAAACCCGCCGCATCGCTGCGGCGGGTTCGATCCGTGTGACTGGGCGAAAGCTCAGTCCTTGGCGCGTTCCATATAGGTGGCGCCTTCCTGGATGTTGATCACGATGCGCACGCCCGACGAGACATGCGGCGGCACCATGACGCGCTGGCCGTTCTCAACGATGGCCGGCTTGTAGGACGACGACGCGGTCTGGCCCTTCACGGTCGGCTCGGTCTCGGTGATGGCCATGATCACGGTCTGCGGCAGGGTGACCGACACCGGTTTGCCGTCATACAGCGCGATCTCGACTTCCATGCCTTCCTGCAGCCAGACGGCCTGCTCGCCGACCACGTCGCCCGACACGGCAACCTGCTCGTAGTTCTCCTTGTCCATGAAGGTGTACATATCGCCTTCGGCGAACAGGAAGCTGAACTCGCGGGTGTCGATGAAGACGCGTTCGACGCTTTCGGTGGTGCGGTAGCGTTCGGTGGTCTTGATGCCGCTGCTCAGGTCACGCAGGTCGAGCTGCATCACCGGGGTGCCTTTGCCGGGCTGGATGTTCTGCGCGGTGATCACGGCGAGCAGCTTGCCATTGATCTCGACCACGTTGCCCTTGCGGAGCTGGTTGGCGTTTACCTTGGGCATGGACTTGTATCTCCAAACGAATAGCGGGCCCTTCGTCATCCGGACCCGCTTGCGAAAAAACCGCGCGGAAACTATCAGGTTGGGATTGCCTTCTCAACCCGAGTCGGCGCGGAAAGTACCGCAAATGACAGCTTCTGGACGATCCGGCCCTACGCCCTGGTGGCATCCCGAGCTTTATGCCCGCCGCCGCCCCAACCTGATGCTGCGCCAGGCCGCACTGGCCGCGCTGCGCTCGGGCTTTGCCGGACTCGGATTCGTCGAGGTGGAAACCCCGGCCCTGCAGGTCTCGCCCGGACTGGAGCCGCATCTGAAGGCCTTTGCCACCGAGCTGGAAAACCCGGATGGCAGCACCCGGCCGCTCTACCTGCATACCTCGCCGGAATTCGCCATGAAGAAGCTGCTGGTGGCCGGCGAGCAACGGCTGTTCCAGTTTGCGCCGGTGTTCCGCAACGGCGAGCGGGCGGCGACGCATCATCCGGCTTTCCTGATGCTGGAATGGTATCGCGCCGGCGCGGACTACCGCCGCATCATGCAGGATTGCGAGACCCTGCTGCGCGGCATTGCAGCAGCGACCGGCAAATCCGTCCTGACCTGGCAGCGCCCCAATAAAGAGACAATGCGCGCTGACGTGATGCAGCCCTGGCAGTATCTGACCGTGCATGAAGCCTTCGAGCGGTTTGCCGGCCTTGATCTCGCCGCCTGCATCGGCACCGAGCCTCTCTCGCCAGATCTCGCCGCCATGCGTGCGGCCTGCGCCGGCATTGGCGTCCGCGTGACGGATGGCGACAGCTGGGACGATCTCTATTTCCGCGTCGCGCTGGACAAGGTCGAACCCCATCTCGGGATCGGTGCCCCCTGCATCCTGCATGACTATCCGATCCACCAGGCCGCACTCAGCCGGCCAAAAAAAGACGCGCCGCATCTGGCCGAGCGCTTCGAGCTTTATGCCTGCGGTGTGGAACTGGCGAATGCCTTTTCCGAACTGACCGATGCCAACGAACAACGCCGCCGCTTCGCGGCCGATATGACGCTGAAGCGGCAGCTGTACGGCTACGACTATCCGATCGACGAGGATTTTCTGGCGGCGCTGCAGCATGGCCTGCCGGATTGCGCCGGCATCGCTCTCGGCGTCGATCGCCTGATCATGCTGCTGGCCGGTGCGTCGCGCATCGAGGAGGTTTTGTGGCTTCCCGTATCAGAATAGCGACCCTCAGTCTCCTGCTGTTGACGGCGGCCTGCGCGCCGCGTCGCGAGCTGCCGCCGCAGGTGCCGCCGCCGGTCCCGACCCAGCCGCAGGCCAGTTCGCAGTGGATCGGCCGCGACGTGATCCAGGCGGCCTGCCTGAACGACCTGCAGGCCACCGGCGCGAAATTCGAGCTGATCGCGCAGGCCGAACCGGGCAAGGACGGCTGTACGCTGCAGAATGGTGTGCGGTTGATTGCAACCTCAGTGGAACTGGTGCGCCCGGTCGAACTGACCTGTCCGATGGCGCTGCGCCTGATGCAGTTCGAGAAGGAGATTCTGGTGCCGGATGCGCAGCGGATTTTCGGCCAGCCGCTCGGCCAGATCAATCATGCCGGCGGTTTTACCTGCAAGCGCATGACTGGCAATTCCAGTCGCATCAGCGAGCATGGCCATGGCCGCGCCCTCGATATCTGGGGTTTTTTCCTGCGTGACGGCACGCGCATTTCGGTCGACCGGCATTTCCGCGCCCGCGGCAAGGAAGGCGAGTATCTGCGCGAAGTGAATCGCGCCGCCTGCCGCTATTTCTCGGTCGTGCTCGGCCCCAATGCCGATGCGGCGCATGCCAAGAGCTTCCACTGGGATATCGGCCAATGGAAACGCTGCGGGGCGTAGGTTGTTGCAGCGAACTGTCAGCAGCGTGACGTGACGGATAACGTTCCCATTTGGGCTGATCCTTCGCCGCGCTACACTGACAGCATGACCCTGCCGCCGCGCTCTGCCGCCGATACCGCCGCCCGTGAGGCCTGGGCGGCGTCTTCACTGCGCTTTCTCTATCTCGATCTCAACAGCTTCTTCGCCAGCGTCGAGCAGCAGGACAATCCGGATTTGCGCAACCGGCCGGTTATCGTCGTGCCGGTGATGAGCGACACGACCTCTGCGATCGCAGCCTCGATCGAGGCGAAACAGTTCGGCATCAAGACCGGCACGCCGGTCTGGGAGGCGAAGCAGAAATGTCCCGGCATCGGCATCGTCAATGCGCGGCATGACCGCTACGTGGAAGTCCACGAACTGATCAAGCAGGAGATCGACAATCATATTCCGGTCTTCAAGACCTGGTCGATCGACGAAGTCTCCTGCGAGCTGATGGGGCCGCAGCGGCTGAAGACCAATGCGATCGAACTGGCCGGGCGTATCCGCGCCGGCCTGCACGCCAACAAAGACCTGGGCGAGTGCATGCGCTGCTCGATCGGCATCGCGCCCAACCAGTTTCTCGCCAAGCTGGCGTCTGACATGCAGAAGCCTGACGGGCTGACGGTGATCGAGCAGCATGAATTGCCGGCCCGCCTCCTGCCGCTGAAACTGCGCGACCTGCCCGGTATCGGCCCCAACATGGAAAAGCGCCTGAACGACGCCGGGATCGGCAGCATCGCCGAACTCTGGGCCATCGAGGCCGAGGATGCCCGCCGCATCTGGGGCAGCAAGGAAGGTCCGGCCTTCATCCAGCGCATGCGCGGCATCGGCGATTATGAGCAGACCAATGCCACGCGCAGCATCAGCCACGAACATGTCTTGCCGCCCCAGCACCGTGACGAGGAATCCGCCCGGCTGATCGCGCGTCGGCTCGGCGTGAAGGGCGGCGCACGGCTGCGGCGCATGGGTTTCGTCGCGGGCAATCTCGGCCTCAAGGTGCGCTTTGATGACGATCAGCGCTGGTCGGCCGAATTCCGCCTGACCCAGACGCAGGATAATTTTGTCATCCTCGACGGTATCGACCGGCTGTGGACGCAGATGCTGCGGGAAACCGGGGCGGGCAAACGTAACTGGCGCGGCCGGTTCATGAAGGTCGGCATGTGGCTCACGCAACTGACGCCGAAGGATGATGTGACACTGGACCTTTTCGGGGGTGCCTCCGGTCTGGACAATGACGATGCGGCAGCTGCGGCCAGGCGCGAGAAGCTGTGGAGCGCGATGGACGCGCTGAACCAGAAATACAAGAAGAAGGACACGGTTCAGATTGGCGCTCTGCCGAAGCACAAATCCGATTTCATGGGCGCCAAGATCGCGTTCAACCGTATTCCGCAGAAGGAGGAGTTCAACGAATAGCTGACCGCTCTATACGCGCCGGCGTTGTTGCGCATGCTGGTTTCGGCGCTGGCCCTGTGATCCTTTTTCCACAGGGCAACTTTTCGCAGTCGCTTCCTGTTGCAACCGCGATCAAGCAACAAGGAGGCTTCCCATGGCTCTGCTTTCACCTGCAAAACGAATGTTGTCGGTCGCGGATTTCGGCGCCATCGGCGACGGTGTGGCCGATGATACCGCCGCCCTGCAGGCCGCGCTCGACCGGGTTTCGACCAACGGCGGTACCTTCGTCGATATTCCGCCGGGCACGTATAAAGTGACCTCCACCCTGAACATTGCCTTCTCCCAGGATTCGGCAGCGCATGTCGGCATTCTCTCACATGGCGCCATCCTGAGTTCGGCAATCACCGATGGCTCGCCGGTGCTGCAGGTGGTCAGCAATGCGGTCGTGCGCTTCTTTCTGATCGAGGGACTGCAGATCAGGGGGAATGGCGAGGAAGGCCATGGCCTTGTGCTGCGGGCCGACAACCAGGCGGTGTTTCTTTACAATATCTGCCTGCGCGATGTGTTCATCGAGGGCTGTGGCGGCGACGGCTGCCAGCTGCTCGGCAATGTTTTCGAGTCGCAGGTCGACAACTGCTTTTTCCGCCAGAACCAGAACGGACTGGTGATGGGCAACTCGCCGGCCGGCGGTGTACTTTCGGCCATCCATCTCTATGGCTGCGTCCTCGGCCAGAATCGTGAAACCGGCTGCCTGCTGGTCAACGATGCCACCGATGCCGGTTTCCACGGCTGCTACTTCCTCGAAAACGGCACCTGGGGCGCCAACTGCCCGAACGGCTTCACGCTGATGTCGAACTGCGGTTTCGAGAATAACTGGATGTCGGCGGGCAGCTTTTCGGCAGGCAATGCCGGCGTTGCCTTCCAGAATTTCGGCAACATGCTCGCCTGCAGTGCCACTTCGCGGCATTACCAGACGCATCTGGTGAACGGCTATGTCACCAGCATCTTCTCGATGACCGGCTGCTTCCGCTCCGGCGTCGAGACCGCCGGCAATATGCACCTGAGCAATCTCAGCGGCACGCCGGGCGGGCGCGCCAGCATCATCAGCTGCAACGGTGAACGCGATTACCGCGACGGCTTTGAGGCTCGTACCACGGAAATCGCCAGCCGGCCTTAAACCGAAACGAAAACAGGAAGATAGTGCGAATATCGCTGACGGCCTGCAGTCTTGGGCCGCCAGCGGCTTCAGGCGCCATTGCGTTTTGCCGCTTGACGATGCTGCCTGCACGCCGTATCACCGCTGCCAACCCCGATCCGGGGTGTCGTGGTGATTTGGAGCCGACCGGCTTGCGGACCACGTTAAACAATCCGCTAAAGAGGTCGGGTGGTTGTTCAAACCCCGGGCCTCGTGGCACGGGGTTTTTTTGTTGCCCTGCTGCCACGGGGAATCGGGCCCGCACATGCGGATCGAAGAGGCAGGGCACATGAGCAAGAACGAGAGCGAGAAATCCTGGCGGCTGGCGACGCAGATGGTACGCGGTGCCACTCTGCGCAGCAATTTCGGCGAAACCTCCGAGGCAATCTTCATGACCTCGGGTTTCTGCTACGACAGCGCGGAAGCCGCCGAGGCGCGTTTCAAGAACGAATTGCCGGGCTTCATCTACAGCCGTTTCAGCAATCCCACCGTCGAGATGTTCGAGCAGCGCATGACGCTGCTGGAAGGCGCCGAAGATGCACGCGCCACGGCCAGCGGCATGGCGGCGGTGAACGCGGCGCTGATGTGCCAGCTCAAGGCCGGCGACGAAGTGGTCTGCGCGCAGGCGGTATTCGGTTCGATCCGCTACATCGTGGAAGACCTGCTGCCGCGCTTCGGCGTGAAGTCGCAGCTGGTCGATGGCACCGATCTGTCGGCCTGGGAACGTGCGGTCACGCCGAAGACCCGCATCGTTTTCCTGGAGACGCCGTCGAACCCGACGCTGGATGTCATCGATCTGCCGGCGGTGGCTGCCATCGCCCACAAGCATGGCGCCCGGGTGGTGGTCGACAACGTTTTCGCCACGCCGGTGCTGCAGAAGCCGCTGCAGCTCGGCGCCGATATCGTGGTGTATTCCGCCACCAAACATATCGACGGCCAGGGCCGCTGCCTGGGCGGCGTGATCCTCGGCTCGAAGGATTTCATTAACAACGAACTGACCCCCTATCTGCGCCATACTGGCCCGGCGCTGAGCCCGTTCAATGCCTGGGTCATGCTCAAGGGACTCGAAACCCTGGAATTGCGGGTCACCCGGATGACCGAGTCGGCCGCCCGGATCGCCGATGCCCTGGCCGGCCATCCCGGCCTGGCGGCGCCGACCAATGTGCCGGCGCTGCTCTATCCCGGCCGCCCGGATCACCCCCAGGCCGCCCTGGTCCGCCGGCAGATGGCGGGCGGCGGCAACATGATTGCCTTCCGGCCCAAGGGCGTGAAGGCCGGCACCTTCCGGCTGCTCAACGCCCTGAAATTGGTGGATATCTCGAATAATCTGGGCGATTCCAAGAGCCTGATCACCCATCCGGCCACGACCACGCACCAGAGGTTGAGTGCCGAGGAACGTGCCCGGCTGGGTATCACGGACGATCTGGTCCGCCTCTCGGTCGGCCTGGAAGACCCTCAGGATCTGATCGAGGACATCAGTCATGCGCTTGAAAAAGCGGGCTGATCCGGTGTTGCCAATATGCCACAGCCAGGCATTATCGCTTGGTAACCCGGGATCAAGGCGTGCGGTGGACGTTCGGTCATGGGTATATTGCCCCCGGTTGAGGCGTGCGATGCCGCGGGGCGCGGCTGAAGATTTCTTGTCCTGAGGAGATTCCCATGAATATTCGTGTCGCTCTGCTGACTGCTGCCGCTGCTGCGGCCCTGGTGTCGGCCTCGGCATCGGCCCAGCAGCAGGGGCCCTATGTCGGCGCCGGCCTCGGTGCGACCTGGCTCGATGAAGCCGATGTGAAGGGCACCCCGTCGGGCAAGTTCGATTTCGACACCGGCTACGCCGGTTTGCTGAAGGGCGGTTACGCCTTCGGCAACGGCTGGCGCGCTGAAGGCGAATTCGGCGTCCGCGAATGGGGTGCCGATGGCGCCGGCAGCGGTGACCTGCGCGCCTACAACATCTTCGCCAACGCGCTCTATGATTTCATGCCCAACAGCAATTGGAGCCCCTACCTGGGCGCCGGTGCCGGTGTGGTGCGCTATGCTTCGGATGGCCTCGCCTTCGGCGGCGTGACCAGCAACGACCAGAGCAATACCTGGGGCGTGCAGGGTATCGCCGGCCTGTGGTACGCGCTGAACGACAACTGGCTGCTCTCGGCTGACTATCGCTACATGTACACGGGCGATGCCAAGCTGGACACCAGCGGCGCTGCCACCATCGAGCCGGACAATCAGATCCACACCGTGATGCTCGGCATCACCTATCGCTTCGGCGCTCCGGCCAAGCCGATGCCGGTCGCCACTCCGGTTGCCGCTCCGGCTCCGGCGCCTGCCCCGGCTGCGGCACCTGCCCCGGCTCCGCGTGCGCCTGAGACCTACATCGTGTTCTTCGCCTTCGACAAGTCGGACATCAGCCCGGTTGCGTCGCAGGTGCTTGATCGCGCTGTGGCCGACTTCCGCGCCACCGGTTCGACCAACGTGCGGATCGAAGGTAACGCCGACCGCTCGGGCGGCAATGCCTACAACCAGCGCCTGTCGCAGCGCCGCGCCGACTCGGTCGCCGCCTACCTGCGCAGCAAGGGCATCGGTGCCGGCGCCATCCAGACGACCGCCAACGGCGAAGAGAAGCCGCGCGTGCCGACTGCCGACGGCGTCCGCAACGACGAGAACCGCAACGCGCAGATCTTCCTGCGCAAGTAAGCGACGCGTAAACCTGATTGCGGCACGGCCGCCCCTCACGGGGCGGCCGTTGCTTTTTGAGCCTCGCCCTGACTGTGCCGGCCGCTTGGCTGGACATTCCGGCCCTGACTCCTAATATCGTCGGCAGGGCAATGGCCGGGGTGAAAGCCATGACCAGCATGAGCATGTACAGCAAGAAGACCCACGATATTTCGGTCACCGTGCAGCCGGTCTATCTCGACGAGCAGTCCTCGCCGGACGAGAATTATTTCGTCTGGGCCTACAACGTGAAGATCGAGAATAGCGGCGCCGGTACCGTGCAGCTGCGCAGCCGCTACTGGAAGATCACCGATGCGCGCGGCCGGGTGCAGGAAGTACGCGGGCCTGGCGTGGTCGGTGAACAGCCGGTGCTGGGGCCGGGCGACAGTTTCGAATATACCAGCGGTACGCCGCTGCCCACCTCGTCGGGCTTCATGGTCGGCGCCTATCAGATGGTGAACGAGGCCGGCGAACAGTTCGATGTGGCAATCCCGGCCTTCTCGCTCGACAGTCCGCACGAAGCCCGCCGCCTGAACTGACCGCCCCTAATACTGTTTCGAAATCGGGGCTGCGCTATATCAGGCCGGCCCACCAGAAGGATTTCCCGGAGGAAGTTGCCGTGAGTGATGCAAACAAGATCCAGCGGCCGAGTCGCGCCGAAGCCGAAGAGGCGGTGCGCACGCTGATCCGCTGGGCCGGCGACGATCCAACCCGCGAAGGCCTGCGCGGCACGCCCGATCGCGTGGTGCGCTCCTACAACGAGTTCTTCGCCGGCTACGAGGAAGATCCCGTCGCCATGCTGGAACGTACCTTCGAGGAGATCGAGGGTTATGACGAGATGGTGGTGCTGCGCGACATCCGCATGGAAAGCCATTGCGAGCATCACATGGTGCCGATCATCGGCAAGGCGCATGTCGCTTATCTGCCTGGCAAGCGCGTGGTCGGCATCTCCAAGCTGGCCCGCGTGGTCGAGGTCTATGCCAAGCGACTGCAGATCCAGGAAAAGCTGACGGCCCAGGTCGCCAACACGCTGCAGGAGGTGCTGCAGCCGCGCGGCGTCGCCGTGGTGATGGAGGCCGGACACCAGTGCATGACCACGCGCGGCGTGCACAAGCATGGCGTCACCATGGTGACCAGCCGCATGCTGGGTGCCTTCCGCGATGATCCGCGCACCCGCCACGAATTCCTCACCATGATCGCCAGCAGCGGTGGCGCCCGCGGGCTGGACGACTGAACCAATCATTGGTGAATCATTCGCTGTTGCCAACTCTTCGTTGACGGCCGCAGCCAGCAGCCCTAAACCGGAAACATGACATCTCCTAGCCAGGCCTCGCTCGACTGGATCGCCCGGCTGGTCGGTTTCGACACCACCAGCAGGCTCTCCAACCTCAACCTGATCGACGACATCGCTGCCTATCTCAAGCAGCATGGCGTGGAGTCGGAGAAAATCTTCGACGCCACCGGCAAGAAGGCGAATCTCTACGCAACGATAGGCCCGAAGGACGTCGGTGGCATCGTGCTATCGGGCCATACCGACGTCGTGCCGGTCGATGGCCAGCCCTGGACCAGCGATCCTTTCAAGATCGTGCAACGTGGCGAGCGGCTGTTCGGCCGCGGCACGTCGGACATGAAGAGCTTTATCGCGCTCTGCCTGGCATTGCTGCCGGAAATGCTGGAAAAGCCGCTCAGCGTGCCGCTGCATTTCGCGTTTTCGTATGACGAGGAAGTCGGCTGCATCGGCGTGCATGGCATTGTCGAATTCATCAATCGCGGCGGTCCGATGCCGAAACTCGCCATCATCGGTGAGCCGACCGACATGCAGGTGGTGAACGCGCATAAGAGCGTCTGCGCCTGCAACACTACGGTGCGCGGCTTCGAGGCGCATTCCTCGGCCATCCATCAGGGTGTCAATGCGATCCAGATGGCGGCCGAACTGATCGCCGAGATGAACCGCATCCAGGTCGAATACCAGCAGCCGCAGCATCGCGACGAACGTTTCGAGCCGCCCTTCACCACGATCACGGTGGGCGAGATCCATGGCGGCACGGCGCGCAACATCCTCGCGCGGGAATGCAAGGTGGTGTGGGATATCCGCAGCGTGAAACCCGAGCATGACACCGTCATCCTTGATCGCGTGAAGCGCTATGCGGCGGAAGAGCTGGAGCCGCGGATGAAGAAAATCCGCCCTGAGACCGGCATCGATACCGAGATGGTCGCTTTCGCGCCGGGATTGATGCCAGCAGACCGCAATCCGGCCGAAACGCTAGCGCTGAAGCTGGCGGGCCAGAACCAGACCCATGCGGTGTCTTACGGCACCGAAGCCGGCATTTTCCAGATCGGCGGCGTGCCGGCCGTGGTCTGCGGTCCGGGAAATATCCGCGAGGCGCACAAGCCGGACGAATATATCGAGATCAGCCAGGTGGCCGAGGGCGAAGCTTTCCTGCGTCGTCTGATCGCCTTTTGCCGCGACCCCGGCAGCCGCTCATTCCTGGAGCAGGCGGCGTAACGCCTGACGGTGTTTCGCAGCGAGGTCTTCGCTGCGGATATGGCGGCCATTCTCCACAACGTGATGCCCGGCGACATAGACGTCGCGGATGGCCGAACGCGTCTGGTGCGAGAAGATCCAGGCATCCAGCGCCATGTCGCCCCGGCGGCCGGCCAGCGACGGCGCATCTGAATCGAGCAACACGAAATCGGCGCGATGGCCCGGTGCGATGGCGCCCATCGGCTGGCCCAGTGCCTGCGCACCGCCCTTCAGCGCGGCCTCGAACAACCGCCGTCCGGTCGAACGCTCCGGCCCGCCGGCCAGTACGGTACGACTGCGGCGGATGAGGCGCTGGCCGTATTCCAGCAGGCGCAGGTCTTCGGCCACCGAGACGCTGATATGGCTGTCCGAGCCAATGCCGATGCGACCACTCGCTGCCATGTAATCGACGGCCGGGAAAATGCCGTCGCCCAGGTTTGCTTCGGTGGTGGGGCAGAGGCCGGCGACAGCATTCGATGCGGCCAGTCGTTGCGTCTCCTCGGCATCCAGATGCGTGGCATGCACCAGGCACCAACGCTTGTTGACGATGCCCTGGTCGAGCAGCCACTGCACGGGGCGTTTGCCGCTCCAGGCCATGCAATCGTCCACTTCCGCCGTCTGTTCGGCGATATGGATATGGATCGGTGCTGCGCTGTCGATGGCATCCAGCGCCGCGATGCCGTCACGCAGCAGTTCGGGCGTGACGGCGCGCAGACTGTGCGGCGCCATGCCGAGCCGGCGATCGCTGCGGTTCTGCAGTTGCGGCGTCAGCGCCTGTAACAGGCGGGCGTAAGCCTCGGCATCATGCAGGAAGCGGCGTTGGCGTTCCTGCGGCTCCTTCGCGCCGAAACCGCCGTAACGATACAGCACCGGCAGATGGGTCAGGCCTATTCCAGCGGTATCGGCCGCCGCGAGGATACGCCGGCTGAGTTCGGCCGGATCGGCATAAGGCGTGCCGCCGGGCTGGTGATGCAGGTAATGGAATTCGGCCACCGCCGTGAAGCCGGCCTCCAGCATCTCGGCATAGAGCTGCCCGGCAATCGCCTCGACATCTTCCGGCGTCAGCCTGGATGCGAAGCGGTACATGGTTTCGCGCCAGGTCCAGAAACTGTCCCCCGCCGCCGGCCCGCTGCGTTCGGCCAGACCGGCCATGGCGCGCTGGAAGGCATGGCTGTGCAGGTTGGGCATGCCGGGCAGGACGGGACCATCCAGCAGGGTGGCGGTCGCATCGCTGTTCTGCGGCGTCGCCTTGGTGATCAGGCCGGCCGCATCCACGCTGACCAGCACGTCGTCGTGCCAGCCGTCCGGTAGCAGGGCGTGGCGCAACAGGAAGCGGCGCATGACGGGGTCTCCCAACTTGTATATATAAGTTGGCAGAAACTGCCGCTTTCCGAAAGGTGCAAGAGGCACCATCAACGAGGTCCCAAAAAAGAGGCCAGTGTGTCGAAGACCACCCGCGCAACCCTGTTCCTGAAGCAGAAAGGCGCCCAGTTCACCGTGCACAGCTACGACTACGACCCGGATGCCGACAAAGTCGGTATCCAGGCCGCCGAAGCGCTGGGCGAGCGTCCCGACCGGGTGCTGAAGACTCTGATGGCGCTGGTCGACGGCAAGCCGGTCTGCGTGGTGGTGCCGTCCGACCGCGAAGTCTCGATGAAAAAGCTGGCGGCTGTGTTCGGCGGCAAATCGGCACAGATGATGAAGCCCGCCGATGCCGAGCGCGCGACCGGCTATGTCGTCGGCGGTATCAGTCCGTTCGGCCAGAAGAAAGCCGCGCCCACCGCTGTCGAGGCAGCCGCACTGACGCATGATCTCGTCTACCTGAATGGCGGCCAGCGCGGCCTTCAGGTACGGCTCAAACCCTCCGATATCGCCAGCCTGCTGAATGCGAAGGTGGCGCCTTTGGTCAGCGACGAGTAGCCTGCGGATATGACCAACACCTGGGACAGCGTCTGGCGCGGCGCCGATCTTGCCACCATGCAGGCGGGCAGCGCAGACGGTTTCGGCACGATTTACGGCGGCGCGCTGGCGGTGAAGGACGGCCGCATCAGTTGGATCGGGCCGGCTGCGGATCTGCCGAAAGACGGCATCGGGCGTGACACCGCCGTGCATGATGCCGGCGGTGGCTGGATCACGCCCAGCCTGATCGACTGCCACACGCATCTGGTCTATGGCGGCGACCGCGCCCATGAATTCGAGCTGCGGCTGAGCGGTGCGTCTTACGAAGAGATTGCCCGCGCCGGCGGCGGCATCCGCTCGACGGTGACGGCCACGCGCAGTGCCAGCGAAGACGAGCTGCTGACGCAGAGCGAGAAACGACTGAAACCCCTGCTGGCCGAAGGCGTCGCCACGCTGGAGATCAAGTCGGGCTACGGCCTCGATCTCGACAATGAGTTGAAGGCGCTGCGCGTCGCGCGCCGGTTGGGCGAAAAATACCCGGTCCGCATCTGTACGACGTTGCTGGCAGCGCATGCCCTGCCGCCGGAATATGCCGGCAATGCCGATGGCTATATCGATCTGGTCTGCAACGAGATCATTCCGGCTGCGAAAGCCGCCGGTCTGGCCGACGCGGTGGATGCCTTCTGCGAAAACATCGGCTTCACGCCGGAACAGACGCGGCGCGTGTTCGAGGCGGCGCACAAACACGGCCTGCCGGTGAAACTGCATGCCGAGCAACTCAGCAACCTGAATGGTGCGGCACTGGCTGCCAGTTTCAACGCGCTGTCGGCCGATCACCTGGAATATCTGGATGAGGCGGGTGCGCAGGCAATGGCGAAGGCCGGCACGGTGGCAGTGCTGCTGCCCGGCGCCTTCTATGTGCTGCGCGAGACGAAGCTGCCGCCGGTCGACCTGCTGCGCCGATACCATGTCCCGATGGCGATCTCGACCGACTGCAACCCCGGCACCTCGCCGGTCACCTCGCTGCTGCTGATGCTCTCGATGGCCTGTACTTTGTTCCGGCTGACCCCGGCCGAGGCGCTGGCCGGAGCAACCCGCGAGGCTGCCCGGGCGCTGGGTCTGGCGGGCGAGACAGGAACATTGGAAGTTGGGAAAACCGCCGATTTCACCCTCTGGGGCATCGCCCGGCCGGCTTCGCTGGCCTACCAGGTGGGCTTAAATCCGCTGCGCCAGGCGGTGTTCCGGGGCCGGCCGCTACCCGGTCGGCCCTGAGTCGCGGCCAGGCATTAACAACAAAAGTCACGTTGCGCTGGAACGGAACAGGCCTATATCCTGTTTATAGCGCGGCAACGCGCCGGGTGCGCCATGGCGAAAGGTGACACATGAACGATTGGCTCTATGTGATGGGTGGTGGCATCGCCCTGCTGTGGCTGGGCGCATGGCTGCTGTTGCATCTGGGCAATTTCGAGCAGCGCATCAGCCAGATGCGCATGGGCCTCGAAGTCCGCATGGGCGCCATCGAGAAGCAGTTCACCGCCTATAACAAGTTTTTCGCCGACAACGAGCGCAGCGCGCAGCTCACCTATGTCGAACTGGGCGACATCAAGAGCGACATCAGCGACCTGAAGAACCAGCTGGATGAAGTGAAGCGTGCCATCAACGTGATGGAAGTCGCGGTCAACGATCTCAAGCTGCGTACCAATAACCCGCGCAATCTGCGCGTCATTTAGCGCTTTAAATCTTACAGATCTGGCCAGAGCAGCCGCAGGTCGGCGACGATCTCGTCGACCATGGCGGCAAGCAGCGCTTCGCCTTTCTCGGCGGTGGCGGCTGTCGCGTTGCCGGTCGTGCCGCTGCGGTTCAGCACGCCACCTTCGCGCTCTTCCGGCGTGAAACGCAGCGGGCGACGTAAGGAGAGCAGGCGCGGCTCGTCTGTGCCATCGGGCGGCATGCCTTCTTCATCATCCGCATCCGCAGCCATTTCCTGCAGCCGGTCGAGCCGCACCAGTGCCGGCTGGATCGCCAGCAGCAGCGAGGTGTCGCGCTCATCCAGATCATCGACACTGGCCGAGCGGCTGCCCAGCCCCAGACTGCCAAGACGGGGCAGGTCGGCCGTGGCGATGCGCACCCCGTGATGATGCAGGATGTCCTGCGCCACCAGTTTCAGCGGCGCTTCGGTGGCGATGCCGTTGTTCAGCAGCAGGATGCGCTCGGCACCGTGGCGCAGATAGCCCTCCACCACTTCAGCCACCAGCGCCTGGAAGGTATTGGCTTCGAGATGCTGGCTGCCCGGATAATCCATGAAGGCCGGCTGGAAGCCCTGTGCGATACAGGGCGCGACCAGCACGGGGAGGCTGGCCAGCAGGCGTTCGGCCACCACCTCGGCGACCAGCCGGTCGGTACCCAGCGGCAGATGCGGGCCATGGGCGCGGCTGGCCGAGGCGACCGGGATCACCACGGGCAGGCCGTCGCCGAGCAGGTTGGCGGCGTCCACCCAGGTCAGGTCGGCCAGGCGGAAGCCGGAGCGAGGATGCGAGGAGGCAGTCACGAGCGGATAACGCAAAGTCCCGTTGGTTGGTTGCAGCCAGCCTAACACGGGCTGCGGCAGGCTGGCCAAGTCTTGTGATTGAGGGGCCTTGTAGAGGCGCGGCGGGCAGCCTATGACAGCCCCATGTCCCGTCGCCCCCCTTCCAGGCCGTCCGGCAAAGCTCCCGGTAGAGCTTCCGGCAAGGCCCCCGGAAAACCCTCCGGCCGCCCCTCTGCTGGCAAGGCCGCCGCTCGCTCGCCTGATCGCTCCGGCGGCAAGCC
>NZ_PEKV01000012.1:86480-137120 GCF_002796975.1 Ferrovibrio sp.
GCTGAAATGCCGCGCGAGGAACGTCGCCCACGCGAGGATCGCCCCTACAAGGACGGACCGCGTCAAGACAGGTCGCGTGAAGGCAGGCCACGCGACGGGCGTCGCGCTGAACGTGGGGCGCATCCCGGGGAGCGGAGTGAGCGGAAGTCTGACAAGATCCGTGTCGGCAGCAGCCGCAAGGTGCTGGAAGGCGCCGTGAACCTGCTGGATGCGATGTTTCCCAGTCGCGACACCGGCGACCGCGTGCGCCAGGCCTGGATGAAGCAGCATCACAAGCTCTACGACGAAGCCGAGCGCGAGGCGCTGCTGCACACGGTCGACGAAGTGCTGCGCCTGCGCGGCCGGCTCGACTGGTGGATCAGCGGCGGGAAGACCGGCCTGCCGCCCGATGCGCGCCTGCGTGTCGCCGCCTATCGCATTCTCTCCAGCGGCGCGAAAGCCGATGGCCTGCTCTGGTTGTTCGGCGGCGAGGACGATGTGGTGTCGGCTTTGCTGCGTCGGCTTGAAGGCCATACGCTGGAACATCCCGACATGCCACCGGCGGCGAAACACAGCGTGCCGGACTGGATTATGCCGCAGCTGAAAAAACGTTTCGGCGCCGATCTCGATCTCGAACTCGCCGCCATGCTGCGTGCCGCACCGCTCGATGTGCGTGTCAACCGGCTGAAGACCACGCGCGAAGCGGCAGCCAGCGCGTTGCAGGCCGAAGGCCTGCGCAGCCAGCCGACACCGTTCTCGCCCATAGGTTTGCGCCTCTCGCCGCAGGCTTACGTGAACAACACGCAGGCGCATGCCGAGGGCCTGGTCGAACCGCAGGACGAGGGCTCGCAGCTCGCGGCCCAGCTGGTCGATGCCGCAAACTGCAAATTCGTGGTCGATTTCTGCGCCGGCGCCGGCGGCAAGACTCTCGTGCTGGCCTCTGCGATGCAGAATAACGGCCGCCTCGTGGCGATGGATGTCAGCACGATCCGTCTGACCCAGGCCAAGCAGCGGTTGCGCCGCGCCGGCGTGCACAATGCCGAAACGCGCGAAATCGATGGCAAGTGGATCAAGCGCCATGCCGAGAAGGCCGAGCGCGTGCTGGTCGATGCGCCCTGCACCGGCACCGGCACCTGGCGCCGCAAGCCCGATGCCAAATGGCGGCTGAGTCAGCAGGATCTCGATGAGCTGGGGCCGCGCCAGGCCGAAATCCTCGATCGCGCTGCAAAGCTGGTGGCACCTAAGGGCGGCCGGCTGGTGTATGTGACCTGCTCAGTGCTGGTGGAAGAGAACGAAGATCAGGTGGCGGCTTTCCTCAAGCGCCATCCCGAGTTCAGCGTTCTGCCGGTCAATGATGTCTGGGCGAAAACGGTGGGTGGCGCCTGTCCGGTGCCGGGGCCGTATTTGAGCCTGTCACCCGGCCGCCACGGCACGGACGGCTTCTTCGCCGCCATTCTGATCCGCAGCTGACGTCTTGTTGAGCCAGCGGTCGAGAAAACCGCTGAGCCAGCTGGAAATCCCAGGCTCGTGTTTGGCGCAGCCTGCGCGCAGCGCATCGCGCGCCTGCGCGCCGGGCAGCAGCAGACGATGGCCGGCATATTGCGACCAGCGCCGCATCATCGCTTCGGTCACTTCCGGGTGGAACTGCAGACCATAGGCATTGCTGCCGATCCGCATTGCCTGGTTGGGGAACCAGCCGGTGGAGGCCAGCCGCACCGCGCCCCGTGGCAGGTCGAAGCCCTCGCCATGCCACTGGAAGATATGCAGCGGATCGGGAAACAGCTCGCGACCCTTCGGCGTCGGCTTCACCGCGTAATAGCCGATCTCGTGCCAGCCCTCGGCATGTGGCGCCACAGTGGCGCCGCCGGCGCGCGCCAGCAACTGCGCACCGAGGCAGACACCGAGATACGGCTTGCCGCTGGCCACAGCTGTCGGGATGAAGTCGATTTCCTTGCGGATGAAATCCAGGTGGTCGTCGTTGGCGCTCATCGGGCCGCCAAAGACCACGCAGCCGTCATGGCCGCTCATGTTGCCGGGCAGGTCCTGGCCCAGGCAGGGCCGGCGGATATCAAGATGATAGCCGCGCGCCCGCAGCTGCTCGCCGATGCGGCCGGGATCGGAGCTTTCCTGATGTACGATCATCAGGATGGAGGGCATGTTCGCCGGAGCGTTCATGCCGCTTAATATGGCGCGATTCGGCCGGCCTGAGAAGGTGACATGATGGCTGCCTGTGGCGGCCATCACGCCCAACCTGCGCAGTTACTGCGCCGTAATGCCGCCATCCAGCACGAATTCCGTGCCGGTGACGAACTTCGACTCATCGGACGCCAGATACAGGATGCAGTTGGCGACATCGATCGGTTCGCCGAGCCGGCCGAGCGGCACCTGCGCCTCCAGCTTGGCGCGGCGGTCGGCCGGATCGCCGCCGGCATAGATCATGCTCTGCACCATCGGCGTGTCGATGAAGGTGGGGTGCACCGAATTGCAGCGGATGTCGTATTTGCGCTTGGCGCAATGCAGCGCCGTGGTCTTGGCCAGCATGCGCGCGCCAGCCTTCGAGGTGTTGTAGGCCGACATATTGTGGCCGGCGATGATCCCCGACACCGACGAGATGATGATGATCGAGCCGGGCGCGTGTTTCTTCATGCGCGGCAGGCCGTGTTTGATGCCCAGGAAGGGCCCGTGCAGGTTCACGTTATGCACGAAATGCCATTCCTCGACGCTGATATCCTCGATGTTCTTCAGCACGCCGACGCCGGCCGAATGCACCATCACGTTCAGCTTGCCGAACGCTGTCTCGGTCACATCCAGCGCTGCGATCCATTGCTGCTCGTTGGTGACATCCAGATTGACGGCGATGGCATTCCTGCCGATGGCTTCGGCCACTTTGCGCGCGCCGTCCAGATTGCGGTCGGCGACCACGACCTTGGCGCCCTCGGCAGCCAGCAGTTCGGCGGTCGCCTTGCCCAGACCGGATGCGCCGCCGGTGATCAGCGCGACCTTGTTCGCTACGCGGGCCATGATGTCCTCCCTTTTGATTTGAGGGAAGGATGCCAAGATTCCCGGGCTGCGGCAAACCTGCCGTAGCGTCAGATATGCAGGATTAATCCGGTTCCTCGACCTTGGCCGGCAGGCCGGCGGCGGCCAGTGCCGTCAGCAGCTCCTGCAGATGGGCGCGGTCGCGGGCTTCGACGACGAATTCGATCTCGGTCGACTTGGCCGAGGCCAGCGTGAACAGGCGCTGGTGCGCCACTTCCACGATGTTGACGCCGGCCGCGCCGATCACGCCGGCCGCCTTGGCGAGGCGCCCCGGCGCGTCGTCGGTCATGACGATGACGCGCGCCAGCCGGCCGTCTCGCACCAGCCCGCGCATCAGCACAGAGGCGAGCAGGCGGGTATCGATATTGCCGCCCGACAGCACGATCCCGACATGGCGGCCCTTGAAGCGCGAGGCATCGGCCAGCAAAGCGGCGAGGCCGGCAGCACCCGCACCCTCGGTGACGGTCTTCTCGATTTCCACCAGCGCCACAATGGCACGCTCGATATCGGCTTCGCGCGCGATCAGCACGTCATCGACATAGCGCCGCGCCACATCCATCGGCGCGCGGCCGATATCGCGCACGCTGATGCCTTCGGCAATCGAAATGCCCCCCACGTGTACTGGTAAACCGTGCATCTGCTGATACATCGCCGTGTAAAGTTCGCTTTCGACACCGAAGATCCGCAGGTCGGGCTTGAGCGCCTTGGCCGCCACGGCAATGCCGGCGATCAGCCCGCCGCCGCCGACCGGCACGATCAGATCCTGCAACTCCGGCGCCTGGCCCAGCATCTCGATCACGGCGGTGCCTTGGCCGGCCATGATGGCGGGGTCGTCGTACGGATGCACGAAGACGAGATTCTGCTGTTCCGCCAGCGCACGCGCATGGGCGGCAGACTCCACCAGCGTGTCGCCTTCCATTACCACTTTCGCGCCGAAGGCTTTCACATGCCGCACCTTCACAAAGGGCGTGATCGTTGGCATCACGATGGTGGCGGGAATGCCCAGCCGCCCGGCATGATAGGCAACGCCCTGTGCATGGTTGCCGGCCGACATGGCGATCACGCCGCGCTTGCGCTCGGCCTCGGTCAGTTGCAGCAGTTTGTTGAGCGCGCCACGCTCCTTGAAGCTCGCCGTAAACTGATGGTTCTCGAATTTCAGCCAGACCTGCGCGCCGGTCAGTTCGGACAGTGTGCGCGAATGCAGGCAGGGCGTTTCGGCCACTGCGCCCTTGATGCGGGCTGCTGCGTCGCGGATATCGGCGAGCGTGATCGGGCTATCTGCTTTTTGGGGCGCGAGACTGGTCATCGGTGTGCCAACTAAACTGCGGATAACCCAGTATAATCGGGCGTTGCTGCCGGGTCACTCATATACGGGTTGGCCGGGAATGGTTCGGGGGGTAGCCTAGGGTCATGGACCATTCATCGGACCATAGCGGCCAGCCGGCCATTTTCGACATCGAGCTGAAACCCTATCGCTCGCTGGGGCCGCGCGGCTTTGCCATCCTGATCGGCGTGGTGGCTTTGGGCAATCTCGGCGCCGGTCTGGCCTTCTGGCTGCTTGGCGCCTGGCCGGTCTTTGCTTTCTGCGGCCTGGATGTGCTGCTGGTGTATCTCGCCTTCAAATACAGCTACCGCCAGCAGCGCGCACGCGAATTCATCCGGTTGGATAATAACGCGCTGGAAGTGCGCCGCGTCGATCTCAAGGGCCGCGAACAGGTCTGGCGGCTGCAGCCCTACTGGCTGCGCATCGAATGCGATGCCGAGGACGAAAGCGCCAATTTACGCCTCTGGAGTCATGGCCGCGCGCTCACGCTCGGCGCCTTCCTGAGTCCTGATGAGCGCCGCCATCTGGCGGAAGGCCTGCGTGAAGCGCTGGTGCGCTGGCGTCAGCCGCAGGGCGCGGGTCTGCGCCCGATTACCGAGGCTTAATATCGCACCATCCCTAATCGTCATCCTCGGGCTTGACCCGAGGATCCCATTTTTTGCTTACGAAACGGGATGCTAGGGTCGAGGCCGGGCATGACAAATGTGTTGGGGCGTTGCGAACTGATCAGCCGTTCAGCCCCAGCACGTCGGCCATGCGATAGAGGCCGGGCAGCTTGCCCTTGGTCCAGATCGCCGCCCGCACCGCGCCGCGCGCGAAGATGCTGCGGTCGGTGGCCTTGTGCGTCAGTTCGATCCGCTCGTTATCGGCGGCGAAGATCACACTATGCTCGCCCGCAACATTGCCGCCGCGCAGAGCTGCGAAGCCGATATCGCCGCGCTTGCGTTCGCCGGTGATGCCGTCGCGGCCGCGATCGGAAATCTTCTCCAGCGGCTGCCCGCGACCGAGTGCGGCCATCTCGCCGAGCAGAATGGCGGTGCCGCTCGGCGCATCCACCTTCATGCGGTGATGCATCTCGACGATCTCGATATCCCAGTCCTCGCCCAGCGCTGCCGCCACCTGGCGAGTCAGCCCGGCCAGGATGTTGACGCCGAGGCTCATATTGTAGCTCTGCACCACGGCGCAGTGATGCGAGGCCTTTTCCAGCGCGTCGAACTGCGCCTGCTCCAGACCGGTCGTGCCGACCACATAGGCGGTCTTGCCCTGTGCAGCCAGCGCCGCGTGGCGGCCGACAGCAGCGGGCGGCGAGAAATCGATCACCACATCGACGTTGCCGAACAGGGCGGCGGCATCCTCGGTGATCTGCACGCCGGTCGGGCCCGTGCCGGCCAGCACGCCCGGATCCTTGCCCAGTGCGGGGTTGCCCGGCTGCTCGATGCCGCCGGCGACCACGGCTGCGCCCTGGCTGGCGGCGATCTCGCGCGTGATGGCCTGGCCCATGCGGCCGGCGACGCCGACGATGCCGATGCGAACTGCGGACATGATGCTCCCCACAAGAACTGCTTGAACGTCAGCGCAGTCTAGCAGACGGGTGGTGAAGGCGGGAAGGGTAGGGTTACTCGGCCTTGCCGCCGAGCATTTCCTTCACCTTGTCGAAGAAGCCGGTGCTTTCCGGGCTGCTTTCCTCAGAATCCAGCTTGGCGAATTCCTCCAGCAGCTCGCGCTGCTTCCTGGAGAGCTTCACCGGCGTTTCCACCATCACCTGGATATAGAGGTCGCCGTTGCCGGCGCCGAAACCGGATTGCTGCAGCGACGGCATGCCCTTGCCACGCAGGCGGAACTGCTTGCCGGTCTGCGTGCCCTCGGGCAGCGTAATCCGGGCCTGGCCGCCATCCAGCGTCGGCACTTCCACCGCACCGCCGAGTGCTGCCGTGGTCATCGAGACCGGCACGCGGCAATGCAGGTGCTGGCCCTCGCGGCGGAACAGCCGGTGCGGCTTTACACTGAGGAAGACATAGAGATCGCCCGCCGCGCCGCCGCGCAGCCCCGCTTCGCCTTCGCCGGCGAGGCGAATGCGGTTGCCTTCATCCACGCCGGCGGGAATATCCACGCTCAGCGTCTTTTCCTTATGGGTGCGACCGGCGCCGCCGCAGACCTTGCAGGGTTTTTCGATCACACGGCCGGCGCCGCCGCAGGTCGGACAGGCGCGTTCGATGGTGAAGAAGCCCTGCTGCGCGCGCACCTTGCCGGCGCCTTTGCAGGTCGGGCAGGCAATCGGCTGCGCGCCGGCCTCGGCGCCGGAACCGTCGCAGGATTCGCAGGCGATCGAAGTCGGCACGCGGATCTTGGCCGCCTTGCCTTTGAAGCAGTCTTCCAGGGTGATTTCGAGATTGTAGCGCAGGTCCGAGCCGCGATTGCCGCCGCTGCGCGGACCGCCACGCTGGCCGCCCATGAATTCGCCGAACAGGTCGTCGAAGATGTCGGAGAAGGAGGTAAAGTCGAAGCCCTGGCCGCCGCCGCGACCGCCCATGCCGCCCTCGAAAGCCGCATGGCCATACTGGTCATAGGCCGCGCGCTTCTGGTCGTCGCGCAGCACATCGTAGGCTTCGCTGACTTCCTTGAACTTGTGCTCGGCTTCGGCATTGTCCGGATTGCGATCCGGATGGAACTGCATGGCCTGTTTGCGGAAAGCCTTTTTCAGCTCTTCCGCATTCGCCGTCTTGGCCACGCCAAGAACTTCATAGTAATCGCGCTTGCTCGCCATACCGCGAAAATCCCGCCCGCCAGCTTTAAGTCCCTAAAGCGGAACCGGGCGCCGTCGATTTCCGACGGCGCCCGGTCTGCCCGCAGGCTTACTTCTTTTTCTTGTCGTCTTTGACTTCTTCGAACTCGGCGTCGACGACGCCGTCATCCTTCTTGGCGCTTTCCTCACCGCCAGCGGATGCACCGCCGCCAGCCGAGTCTGCGCCGGCGTCGCCTTCCGCGGCGCCCTGGTTCTTGTACAGCGCCTCGCCCAGCTTCATGGCGATCTGGCTCAAGCTCTGCGCCTTGGCCTTGATCGCTTCGGCGTCATCAGCCTCGATGGCTTTGCGCAGTTCGGCAATCGCGGCTTCGGCTTCGCCCTTCTCCGCGGCCGGAGCCTTGTCGCCCAGATCGGCGATGGTCTTTTCGGTGGCGTGGATCAGGGTTTCGGCCTGGTTCTTGGCCTCTACAGATTCACGACGCTTCTTGTCTTCTGCGGCATGCTCCTCGGCGTCCTTGACCATCTTCTTGATGTCGTCTTCCGACAGACCGCCCGACGCCTGGATGCGGATCTGCTGCTCCTTGCCGGTGCCCTTGTCCTTGGCCGAGACATGCACGATGCCGTTGGCGTCGATGTCGAAGGTCACCTCGATCTGCGGCACGCCGCGCGGCGCCGACGGGATGCCGACCAGGTCGAACTGGCCCAGCAGCTTGTTGTCGGCCGCCATTTCGCGCTCGCCCTGGAAGACCCGGATCGTCACCGCGCCCTGGTTGTCCTCGGCGGTGGAGAAGACCTGGCTCTTCTTGGTCGGGATCGTCGTGTTGCGCTCGATCAGCTTGGTGAACACGCCACCCAGCGTCTCGATGCCCAGCGACAGCGGGGTCACGTCGAGCAGCAGCACGTCCTTGACGTCGCCCTGCAGCACGCCGGCCTGGATGGCGGCGCCGATGGCCACAACTTCATCCGGGTTGACGCCCTTGTGGGGTTCGCGGCCGAACAGCTGCTTCACGACCTCGATCACCTTCGGCATGCGGCTCATGCCGCCGACGAGTACGACTTCGTCGATGTCGCCAGCCGAGAGATCGGCATCCTTGAGCGCCTTCTTGCAGGGCTCGACGGTGCGCTGGATCAGGTCGTCGACCAGCGCCTCAAGCTTGGCGCGGGTCAGCTTCATCACCAGATGCTTCGGACCCGAGGCATCGGCGGTGATGAAAGGCAGGTTCACTTCGGTCTGCGTCGCCGACGACAGCTCGATCTTGGCCTTTTCGGCAGCTTCCTTCAGGCGCTGCAGCGCCAGACGGTCGCTGCGCAGGTCGATGCCCTGTTCCTTCTTGAATTCGGTGGCGAAGTAATCGACCAGGCGAAGGTCGAAGTCTTCACCGCCGAGGAAGGTGTCGCCGTTGGTGGAGCGCACTTCGAACACGCCGTCGCCGATCTCGAGGATCGAGACGTCGAAAGTACCGCCGCCCAAGTCATAGACCGCGATCTTCTTGCCGTCCGATTGCTTGTCGAGGCCATAGGCCAGCGCCGCCGCGGTCGGCTCGTTGATGATGCGCAGCACTTCGAGACCGGCAATGCGGCCGGCGTCTTTCGTCGCCTGGCGCTGCGCGTCGTTGAAGTAGGCCGGCACGGTGATGACGGCCTGCGTCACCTTCTCGCCGAGGAAGCTTTCAGCGGTTTCCTTCATCTTCTGCAGGATGAAGGCCGAGACCTGGCTCGGGCTGTATTTCTCGTCCTGCGCGCCGACCCAGGCGTCGCCGTTGTCGCCCTTGACGACCTTGTAGGGCACCATCTCGGTGAAGCGGCGGGTGGCGTCATCGCTGAAGGCGCGGCCGATCAGGCGCTTCACGGCGAAGAGCGTGTTTTCCGGGTTGGTAACAGCCTGGCGCTTGGCCGGCTGGCCGATCAGGCGTTCGCCGTCCTTGGCGAAGGCAACCATCGACGGCGTGGTGCGCGCGCCTTCGGCATTCTCGACAACCTTCGGAGTCTTGCCATCCATGATGGCGATGCAGGAATTGGTGGTACCCAGATCGATGCCAATGACTTTGGCCATGTCTCACTCCTCTTTCCGGCAGTCCGCGGCAGCCTTGATCCAAGCGCGGCGGCGGACCCCTTTCGGTTCAACTGTTCGCCGGGTATGTAAGTGGGCAACCCCGGTCCCGCAACGGGTGCGGGGCAAAAAATGTCCATAAAGCCATGGCAATCCGGTGAACTATGCCCCGGTCGGCCACCCCGGCTGTGAGGAAACGATGACCGAATCTGCGATTCCGGGCCAGTCTGCAACCCCGGCAAAGCCCACCTTACCCTGGGCGGGCATCGGATTCGGGCTAGGGGGTTATTTTATCTGGGGAATTTCCCCTCTCTATTTCAAGGCCGTCGGTGCCGCCGGGGTACCCCTGCTGGAACTGAACGCCCATCGGGTGCTGTGGTCCTGCCTGCTCTGCCTCGCCATCCTGCTGGTGATCGGCAAGCGGAAGGAATGGCTGGCCGTGCTGCGCAATCCGCGCCTGCGCAAGGCGCTGGCCGCCACTGCGGTCTTCCTGCTGTCCAACTGGCTGGTCTTCGTCTGGGCGATCGACCGCGGCCAGGTGATCGCCTGCAGCCTGGGCTACTACATCAATCCGCTGTTCACCGTGCTGCTCGGCCGGCTGGTGCTGAAGGAGCGGATGACGGCTGTGCAGTGGGGCGCATTCGGCCTTGCAGCCGCAGGCGTTGCGGTGCTGATCGGCAATGCCGATTCCGCAATCTGGCTGTCGCTGATCATCGCGGTCAGCTGGGGCTTTTACGCCCTGATCCGCAAGAGTTTCCCGGTCGACAGCCTGATCGGCCTGACGGTCGAAACCATGGTGCTGCTGCCCTTCGCGCTGGCCTATCTCGGCTGGCTGGTCTGGAGCGGGCAGGGCGCCTTCGGCAGCGCCGATGGCTGGACGCATGCCCTGCTGCTGCTGGCCGGGCCGGTGACGACTGCGCCGCTCGTGCTGTTCGCCGCCGGCTGGCGCCGGCTGCGCGTCGCCACCATGAGCCTGCTGCAGTATCTCTCGCCCACGCTGCAGTTCCTGCTGGCCGTGCTGCTGTGGAACGAGACCTTCACCGGCGCGCATGCGGTGGCTTTCGCCTTCATCTGGGCCGCGCTGATCGTCTACAGCTGGACCTCCTGGCAGGCGGTGCGCCGGGCGGCGTGATTTGCTGCCCGCCAAAGAGGCAGTGTCTGGCAGGCACAAAAAGCATTGGACCCGCGTCGATAAAGGGTCTTTGCTGACCCGCAGGACCAATCACAAGCGGGGGTTTCGATGAATCGTCGTCAGGTGATGCTGAGCCTCGGAGGTGCGGCGCTGGCCGCTGGCCTGCCCGGCCCGTCTGTCTTCGCTGCCGGCAAGGTCGCGCATGGCAGCAAGAGCGTGCTGATCGTGGTCGATGTGCAGAACTGCTTCGTGTCCGGCGGCAGCCTGGCAGTGAAGGACGGCGATGTGATCGTGCCTCTCATCAACAAAATCGCCACAGGCTTCGAAAACGTGGTGCTGACGCAGGACTGGCACACCGCCGATCATGTGTCCTTTGCCTCGCAACACGCCGGCAAGAAGCCGTTCGAGGCCGTGAAGCTGCCTTACGGCGATCAGGTACTGTGGCCCGACCATTGCGTGCAGGGCACCGAAGGCGCATCGCTCGTAAAGGATCTCAGCATCCCGCATGCGCAGCTGGTGATCCGCAAGGGTTTCCACAAGGGTGTCGATAGCTACTCGGCTTTCACCGAGGCCGATGGCAAGACCTCGACCGGTCTTGGCGGTTATCTGAAGCAGCGCGGCATGACGCGGGTTTTCGTGGCCGGGCTGGCCACTGATTTCTGCGTCGCCTGGACCGCGATGGATGCGCGCAAGCAGGGTTTCGAGACTTATGTAATCGAGGATGCCTGTCGCGGTATCGACGCCCAGGGTTCGCTGGGCAAGGCCTGGATCTCGATGAAGACTGCAGGCGTCAAACGCATCCAGTCGGGCGACCTCGCCTGATCTGACCGCAAGACTGCGCCGAGGCTACGACTGGACAATCGCGGCGCAGGCACCAGAGTCAGGCCATGCCCCGCACCGATTCTGGAACGGTTTTTGCGCCGCTGCCCGGCTTCCGACTGCTGCTGGGCTTTCTCGATGCCACGCGGCAGCGCGACCTGATGGCGGCCGTGCAGGCGGTGCTGGCCGAGGCACCGGCTTATCACGCGGCGATGCCGAAAACCGGCCAGAAGATGAGCGTGGCGATGAGCAATGCCGGCGCACTCGGCTGGTATACCGACAAGGACGGCGGCTATCGCTATATCGCGCAGCATCCCGAGACCGGCCGGGCCTGGCCGGCCATCCCGCAGATCGCGCTGGATGTCTGGCGCGCAGTCGTCCCCGAGGCCTCCGAGCCAGAGGCCTGCCTGATCAACCTTTATCGCGACACCGCGAAGATGGGCCTGCATCAGGACCGCGACGAGGCGGATTTCTCGGCGCCGGTGGTGTCAATCTCGCTGGGCGACGAAGCGCTGTTCCGGCTCGGCGGCACCACGCGGAAGGCGCCGACGCGCGCGTTCAAGCTCTCATCGGGCGATGTGCTGGTGCTGGGCGGCGAAGCGCGGCTGGCCTTTCACGGCATCGACCGTGTATTGCCGGGTACCAGTCGTCTGGTGCCCGGCGGCGGGCGGATCAATCTGACGCTGCGGCGGGTGACGTAATCGTCCGCACGCCGCAGCGCAGGTTTGATTGATCAGGCCTGGGTGTTGATCGACTGGCCGGGCTGGATGTCCGGCGTCGGCCCGCCCTTCGACACGCCGACCATGGCGGCGCGCAGCAGGCGGCCATGCTGCATATATCCTGCGGCGATCACCTGTACCACGACGCCGCTCGGCTGGGTCGGATCCTGCACCTCGAACATCGCCTGATGCTGGTTGGGATCGAAGCGCTGGCCCTTCGGGTCGATCCGCGTGATGCCGTGGCGTTCGAACACCGTCAGCAACTCGCGCTCGGTGGCTTCGATGCCGACGACGAGATTGCGCACCGATTCGCTGGCCTCGGCTTCCGCCTTTGGAACATTTTCAATCGCGCGGCGCAGGTTGTCGGCGACAGTCAGAATGTCTTTCGAGAATTTTGCCGCGCCGTATTTCAGTGCGTCTTCCTTCTCGCGCTCCATGCGCTTGCGCAGGTTCTCGCTTTCGGCCGCGGTGCGCAGCAGGCGATCCTTCAGTTCGGCGATCTCGGCCTGGGCCTTCGCCAGCGCGTCATTGCCGGTCGGCGCGGCAGCGGGGGCCGGTGCCGGTTCCGGCGTGGGTTCCAGCTGCGGCGCGTCCGGCGCCGGCGCCGGCTCCTGGCGCGGTGGCTGGTAATGGCCGGGCTGGGCGCCAGGCTGGTTCAGCGGCGCGGTATTCAGGGTCGGTTCAATACGTTCGTTCTTGCTCATCGGGGTCTCTCTTCAAGGCCCTGCATATACGGATGCCGATACCGAAATGAAAGGGGGGAGGCGTAGTTCCCGCGGATTTTAGCCAATAAGCCTGCCGACGACCTGGGCTGTAAAATCCACCATCGGCACCACGCGGGCATAATTCATGCGCGTCGGACCGATCACGCCGATGGCGCCGACGATACGCTGCTGCTGGTTCTGCAGCGGCGCCACGATCAGCGAACAGCCGGCGCGGCGGAACAAAGTGTTTTCCGAGCCGATGAAAATGCGCACACCTTCGCCGCCCTGGGTGAGGTCGATCAGGCGCAGCATCTCCTCGGAATTTTCCAGCTCTTCCATCAGATTTCGGATGCGTTCGAGATCGGCCATCGCCGCCACGTCGTCCAGCAGGTTGGCGCTGCCGCGCACAATCAGCGTGCCGCCGCGATCTGCTTCCGCGCCGCCCCAGACGGCCAGGCCGGCCTCCACCACGCGTGCGGCCAACTGGTCCAGCTCGGCCTTGCGCTGCTGCAGCTCGTGCAGGATTTCGCTGCGCGCCATTGCCATGGTGCGGCCCTTCAGGCGGCGCGACAGGAACTCGCCGGCCTCGGCCAGGGCGGTTTCGGTCAGGCCCGCCGGCAGGTCCATCATGCGGTTTTCGACCTGGCCGGATTCAGACACCATCACCACCAGCGCCTTGCCCGGCGACAGCGGCACGAATTCGACATGACGCAGCGGCGCGTCTTCCTTCGGCGCCACCACCAGCCCGGCATGGCCCGACAGGCCCGACAGCACGCCGGTGGCTTCCTTCAGCACATCCTGGAAACCGCGGCCCGAGGCGGCACAGCGGCCCTCGATGGAGCTGCGCTCGTCCTGCGTCAGGTCGCCGACCTGCAGCAGGCCGTCGACGAACAGCCGCAGGCCGATTTCGGTCGGCAGCCTTCCGGCCGAGGTATGCGGCGCATAGAGCAGCCCGGCCTCCTCCAGGTCGGCCATGGTGTTGCGGATGCTGGCGGGCGACAGCCGGTGTTCCAGCTTCTTGGAAATGAAGCGCGAGCCAACCGGCTCGCCGGTCGTCATATAGGTCTCGACCACAAGCCGCAGGATTTCGCGGCTGCGCTGGCTCATCTCCTGGATCATGGCTCCAGACTTAAGAAGCCAGCTGCGCGCCGTCAATGCCGGGCAGGCTGATCCGTGGCTTCATGGAGTATCAGTGTCAGCCTGGGCTCACACCGCCGCGATGGCGAAGGCGAGGAAGCAGCTGCCATAGGCGGTCACCATGCAGGCGGAGACGCCGTCCAGCGCATAGGCCGGGATGCGGCGGAACATGCCGGTGCTGCCGCAGGCCCAGGCCAGCAGGCCGAGGATCGCCAGTCCGAGCGCAAGTCCCGTCGAGGCGGAGGCTGCACCGATACTGGCCGAGGCGCCGAGCCAGCCGTCGGCAATCTCCGGCCCCTGCGCCAGCGCCGCCCAGGCGGCCAGCACGGCATTCGGCAGGCTGGGCGCGCGGCTCCAGCCAACAGTATCGCCGGATGGCACCGGCTGGTCGGTGTCGCGCAGACTCAGGCCTGCCATGAACTGGTAGATCAGGTAAGCGCCAAGCCCGAGCAGCAGCAGGGGCGACAGCCAGCGCGCGGTCAGGCCCGGGCCGATATTGTCCTGCACAGCGGCGAGGGCGAGGACCAGGCCGGCACCGGCCAGAGTGCCGCTGAGCGTGCTGCGCCAGCCGAAACGATAGGCCAGCACCAGGGCCACGCTGGCGGCGACGAACAGGTCGGCGAAAGTGAACTGAAAGCCCGCTGCTGCGCTGGGCCAGGACAGGCTGAACGATTGTGCGGGATCGAATTCCGGCATGGCACGAGGCCCTGACAATTGCTTCGGATGCCAGTGTCGCGCTGATATTGAAATGAAACTAATAAATTCAATTGCAATTTAAATACATTAATATTGATATTATTCCCATGGATATCGACCTGGCCCGCACCTTCCTGGAAATCCTGCACAGCGGCAGCTTCATCGCCGCCGCCGAGCGGCTCAACCTGACGCAGACGGCGGTGAGTGCGCGTATCCGCACGCTGGAGGATCAGCTTGGCCAGCGCCTGTTCGTGCGCAACAAATCCGGTGCGCATCTCACCGCGGCGGGCGAACGCTTCCAGGGTGATGCACTCACGCTGGTGCAGGTGTGGGAGCGGGCGCGCCAGCGGGTCGCGCTGCCGCCGGGTCATGCCAACGCAATCAGCATCGGCGGCGAGTCGAGTCTGTGGAGTCCGCTGCTGACCAACTGGCTGCTGTGGATGCGGCAGCAGCATTCGCAGACCGCGCTGCGTGTGGAAGTGAATCCGCCGGCGCTGCTGCTCGACAAGGTGCAGAATGGTTCGCTCGATCTGGCGGTGGTCTACAGTCCACCGCCGAAATCGGATCTCGCCATCGAACTTCTGGCCGAGGAAAAGCTGGTGATGGTNNCCGGTTTTTGCCACCAGCCAGCACGCGGCCTTTCCCGATCTGGTCAATCCCGCCGTGTCGATTTCGCTCGGGCCGCTGGCGCTCAGCTATCTGCTCAGTGCTGGCGGCTGCGGCTATTTCCGCTACAGCGTGGTGCGGCCCTGGCTGCTGGAAGGCCGGCTGCATCCCGTAAAAGACGCGCCGGAATTCTCCTATTCGGTGCATGCGGTCTATTCGACGCGCAGCGCGGCCGACCTGATCGACCGCGCCCGCACCGGGCTCAGGCTCTGTCTGGAAGATGCGATGGCGGTGCCGCGTAAGGCGGCTGCGCGCAAGCGCCGCAGGGCGTGAACCCGTGTGCGCGGCGAATGTCATCGAGACCGTCATGCCGCGGCCATGTATTTTCTGGCGAATGCTTTAAGAATATGTTCGATCCTGAGAGGAACCTTCCTGTTGCTGCGCCGGCGGGTCAATCTGAAATCCTGTCGGCCGCATTGGCAAACCAGAGAGAAGAAAGTGATGCTCGATCATCCGATTTTCGCGCGCTGGCCGGCACGGCACCCTGAGCGGCTGCAACTCTTTTCCGCGCCGACACCCAACGGGGTGAAGGTCGGGATCATGCTCGAGGAAACCGGTATCGCCTATGAGCCGCACCGCATCGATCTGATGGCGAATGAAAGCCACGATGCGGCATTTCTTGCGCTCAACCCCAATGGCAAGATTCCGGCGATCTACGATCCTGACGGGCCGGGCGGCGCGCCGCTCGCGCTGTTCGAGTCAGGTGCGATCCTTCTTTATCTTGCCGACAAAACCGGCAAATTCATCTCGGCCGATCCGCGCATCCGCTACGAAACGATCCAGTGGCTGATGTGGCAGATGGGCGGGGTCGGGCCGATGTTCGGCCAGGTGGGTTTCTTCAACAAATTCGCCGGCAAATCCTATGAGGACAAACGCCCGCGCGACCGCTACGTCGCCGAGTCGGCGCGGCTGCTCGGTGTCCTCGACGAACGGCTTGCCGGCCGCGACTGGGTGATGGGCGCCGACTACAGCATCGCCGATATTTCCCTGCTGGGCTGGGTGCGCAATCTCATCGGTTTCTACGAAGCGCGCGAACTCGTCGGCTTCGAGCGCTTTCGTCAGGTGCAGGCCTGGCTCGATCGTGGCCTCGCACGTCCGGCGGTGCAGCGCGGCCTGCAGGTGACGGCGGCCTAGGCTGGGCCGCGTTCTTCAGTCCTGATGCTGGGAGAGAATGGAGCGGGCGAAGGGATTCGAACCCTCGACCCCAACCTTGGCAAGGTTGTGCTCTACCCCTGAGCTACGCCCGCTCGGCGCCGGTGAAACCGGAAAGGCCGGGGAACCCGGCGACGCTCCGGCCGGGGCCGGGAACGACCAACCGGCGGGGTGCCGGTTGCAGGCGCGCACTATACCCAGCCAAAACCCCGATGCAAGCGTCTCGTTTGACAAAATAAACCGCAAAAGAGTCGCCCGGCCAATGGCTTCCGGCGGGCCGGCCGCAACCGCCAAACGGCTGGCGAAACTGGGGTTATTCGGGCACCGGCGGGGGAAAGGCCTTGCGCCCTTCGGGCCGCTCCTGTATCTGGTGCGACCTCGCAGACGGCCGGTCCGTCGCGATTGTGGGTCCCCATCGTCTAGAGGCCCAGGACGGCGCCCTCTCACGGCGCAAACCGGGGTTCGAATCCCCGTGGGGACGCCAGACTTTCTTCAATCAAATCCAGATGTGTGAGACCGCCTCGATCTGAGGCGTATCGTAGCCTGTCTCCGATTGCTATCGAGATGAGGCATTGCCCCGATTCGGGGAATCGGCCCAACCGTGGTATAATGGCAACAGACTCGCGGGATGCCATGACCTTCGGAAAGCCGCCACCTCGAAACCCCTTCGACCACCTGTTCTCGGATCAGCCGGGCGGGGGTGAGCTGTTTCGATTGATTACAGCCTTGGGCCAGCAGCAGCCTCCGCCGCCCCCGCCGACCTACATGGACAACGAGTTGTTCCGCAGCCTCGCCAGCATGGGACAGGCATCGGCTGCAGCTAAGGCGCTCGATGTCTTCGGGCTCACGCCGTTGCTAGAACCGTATACGCCGCACTCCGCGAAAGCCGTGGCAGACGGTCTGGGCATTGCGGACTTCATCTCGCTCAGCAGCATCAACTCGGCGGGCGCCTTAGCCCGTCTCCTAGAGGAGAACTATCGCAGCCGCCGGGACTGGAATGATCGCTTCGCGCACTGGCAGCGGCCGGCGAGTGTGTCTGAGGAGGGCACCATTGAGCGCGCAGCGGCGAACGTCCGCGCGGCACTGTCGGCTTCGAGCTGGTTGGTGGATCAAGGCCTCGAACTCTGCCAACAGGGATCATATTTCAACAACACGAATGTCAGGCGTGACTCCGACATTGACCTTCGGCTAGTTCATCCGGCCGTGAATGTCGTGTTCGGGCCCAATGTCGTGCCGCAGTACGCAAGGGGCGCGCTCGGCTACGCGGCCGGGGGTCGGAAATTCGGCGACATTTTCAGCGACATGCGCGCGCACACGTCGGCTGCGCTGGCGAAGCGGTTCGGTGCGGCGAACATCGTTCCAGGCTCGAAAGCGATCAAGGTAAGGGGCATCACCGGCAGCCGGGCAATGGTGGATGTTGTCCCCTGCGTCCGGCTGCACATCATCGACTGGGTGTCTGATTGGTCGCGTTACATCACGACCGAGGGCGTTGCCATCATTGGCAATGCAGGCTGGATATACAATTTCCCCGATCTGCATCATCGCAATGGTAAGGCGAAGCGACAAAACACGGCGCATCGGTTCAAGAGGATGGTCCGCATCTTCAAGGCGCTGCGCGACGACATGGAGGGGCGTGGCATTGCTGGCGCTCGCGTGCCGTCATTCCTTGTTGAGTGCCTCGTCTACGCTGTTGAGGACGGCTACTTTCTCCACGACGAGGACTTGTACGGCCGTGTTCGCCGGATTGCACTGCGTATGCAGGCCCGGCTCGCAGCTCCCGACGCAGAGAGGACGATGCTGGAGATCAGTGGCGTGAAGCATTTGTTCCAACCGGGACAGGCGTGGACCTTCGCGCAGGCCCGCAATTTCATGGATGCCGTTGTAACCCACCTCGGGAATGCTTGAGTGTGGGCACTGGTCCCTAAGTGGTGGCAGGTTTGCATTATCGTCGCCTGTACCCTGCTCCTGGCCCTCGCGGTTGAAGCTGCTCTCCAGTGGGGCGGCGGCGAGGCGCTGAGCCCTTGGCGCCTTGTCTCGTTGATCACCTCAATCATCATCGTTGGGCTTGGTGGGGCCGCTCGGCTTTTCTGGCGTACCCTCTGGCGCTGGTTCCCAAAGCTCAATCGGTGGGTTTTCCCGGACCTTAACGGGGTCTGGACGGGCAAGCTGGTATCGACATGGGCTGATCCCGTGACGAAGGCCAGCCCTCCGCCCATCGACTGCACCATCACGATCCGGCAAGCGCTGTTCGACATCAACGTCTCGCTCAAGACAGGGGAGTCGAGGTCTAGTTCGTCGCGAGAGTCGCTGCAGGCTTTCCGCGACACCGGCTGCTATCGCATATGGTACGGCTACCACAACAACCCGCAGGCTAGTGTGGGGCATCGTAGCCAGCCGCACGACGGCATGGCGTGGCTTCAGGTTGATCTCGACGAGAACCCGAACCGCCTTACAGGGCTCTACTACACCTCGCGCAAGACTACCGGCGACATCGACGTGACCCGGCAAGACGACGGCCGGTTAAACAAAGATATTCCCCTGACCTGACCGGCTCGCCGTCGTCAGGTCGCGGCAGTCAGCAACCGCCCCTCACTCCGCCGCGTTTTCCTCCGCCGGCATATCCACCGGCACGCCGGGTTCGCTTTTCGAGCAGCGGATGGTCAGCGCGGTTTTCACATGCGCGACGTTTTGCAACGCCGTCAGTTCTCGCGTCAAAAACGTCTGATAGGCGTCCCAGTCGCGGGCGACGATTTTCAGGATGAAGTCGTTCTCACCGGCCAGCATGTAGCATTCGCGCACCTGGGCCCAGCCGGCCACGGTCTGCTCGAAGGCCACCAGGTCATGCTCGGCCTGGCTGTTCAGCCCCACCATCGCGAAGACCGTGACGCCATAGCCCAGCAGCTGCGGATTGAGGTCCGCGTGATACCCCTTGATATAGCCGGCCTCCTCCAGGGCGCGCACGCGGCGCAGGCAGGGCGGGGCGGAAATGCCGACCCGCTGGGCGAGGTCGACATTGGTCATGCGGCCATCGGCCTGCAGGTCGTTAAGAATCTTGCGGTCGATGAGGTCGAGCTTGACGCGTTGCATGGAAATTTTCTCGGGAGGGATGATTGACGCAATAATATTATAAAATTGAGCAAGATTCCAAGCCTCAGGCCGGAAAGAAAATTGCGCATGCGCAAAATTGCAGGCGATCGGGCTTGATTTTTGAGGAAATGTTCTTAATATGTTCTGATTAATCCTGCCGGCTTTGTCGGCGGGCGATTCTGGTTGGGCAACCGAATATCGCCATCTGCCCGCAGCGGCGCCCGCCGAAGCGCACAGGGGGGCGCGCTGAACCTGCTGGTTCGCCTCCAGGTGGAAAAATCGGTTAACGCGAGCGCCAACGAACACCAAACGAAGCCAAACGAAGCCAAACGAACGCAAACGAACACGAACGAAGCAAAACGAACACGAACGAACGCAAACGAAGCCAAACGAACGCAAACGAACCGCTCCGACCCTGACCCGGCACTAAATTGGCCTGGGCCAGCACCCGTGGACCTTGTGCCGCATGGGCCCCTGATCCGGTGCCCACGGGACCTGGCCTCCGGCCGATCCGGTCCTTCGGGCGATCCTGCGGACAACCTCACGCAGACTTGCCCGCCCGGTTATGACCGACGTCACGGTCTGCGGTCCGCAAACCGGCACCGCTGCGCTATATCGACAGGGGTGGCTCGACAGGTTGAATGGCGAGTCGCACACGGAGGTTTCATTGGCATGTCATTTGACCTTGGAGTGAGGCCGCGTCATTGCTGCGCTTTCGGCATTCAGCAGGCCTTTCCCTTGCACCTGATCCGCCCGCTGTCATAATCGGAAACTGCTCGTTTTCAGTGTTTTAGTCTGTCTCGGAGTCGCATCACGCCATGGCCACCACCCACCGCACCAAGGTTCTCATTCTCGGCTCCGGCCCGGCCGGACTGACGGCTGCCATCTATGCCGCGCGCGCCTCGCTGCAGCCGATCCTGGTGCATGGCCTGCAGCCGGGCGGCCAGCTCACCATCACCACCGACGTCGAAAATTATCCGGGCTTTGCCGAAACCATCCAGGGCCCCTGGCTGATGGAGCAGATGGAGGCGCAGGCCAAGCATGTCGGCACCACCATCCTCAACGACTACATCGTGTCGGTCGATCTCTCGAAGCGGCCTTTCGTGGCCAAAGGAGACGGCGGTGACACCTATATTGCCGATACGCTGATCATCGCCACCGGTGCGCAGGCCAAGTGGCTCGGCCTGCCGAGCGAGCAGACCTGGCAGGGCTTTGGCGTCTCGGCCTGCGCCACCTGCGACGGCTTCTTCTATCGCGGCAAGAAGGTCGTGGTCGTCGGCGGCGGCAACACCGCCGTGGAAGAGGCGCTGTATCTCACCAACCACGCCACCGAAGTGGTGCTGGTGCATCGCCGCGACAGTTTCCGGGCCGAAAAGATCCTGCAGCAGCGCCTGTTCGCCAATCCCAAGATCAAGGTGATCTGGGATCACACGGTCGACGAGATTCTCGGCGAAGAGGGCAAGGGCGTCACCGGCGTGCGGCTCAAGCACGTCAAGACCGGCGCGACACAGGAGGTTGCGACCGACGGCTTCTTCGTCGCCATTGGCCACACGCCGAATACCGAACTGTTTAAGGGCCAGCTGCCGCTGGATAGCGAAGGCTATCTCACCACCAAGCCGGGCACGACGCAGACCGCCGTGGCCGGCGTGTTCGCCGCCGGCGACGTGCAGGACAAGATTTATCGCCAGGCCGTCACCGCCGCCGGCACCGGCTGCATGGCCGCGCTGGAAGCCGAGAAGTTCATCGCACATCACGCGCATAGCGAAGCGGCGGCGGCAGACGCCGCCGACTGATTTTCATTCGGTTTTTTTAGTCCAGGCGCGACTGCAAGCGCGTCGGATATCTGAGGGGGGACGATGCCGTCGCTGGACTGGGACAAGCTGCGCATTTTTCACGCGGTGGCGGAAGCCGGCAGCCTGACTCATGCCGGCGAGGCGCTGGGCCTGAGCCAGTCGGCCGTCAGCCGCCAGATCGGCGCGCTGGAATCGCAGCTCAATTCCACGCTGTTCCATCGCCATGCGCGCGGCCTGATCCTCACCGAACAGGGCGAACTGCTGTATCGCACCGCGCGCGACATCTTCGCCCGGCTGGCCGTCACCGAAGCGATGATCGCCGACGCCAAGGACAAGCCCTCGGGTGAGCTGAAGGTCACCACCACGGTTGCTTTCGGCACGATCTGGCTGGCGCCGCGGCTGAAGGAATTCATGGATCTCTATCCCGATATCCGTATCGAGATGGTGGTGGACGATCGTGAACTCGATCTCTCCATGCGCGAGGCCGATGTGGCGATCCGCATGTGGAAGCCGACCCAGGCCGACCTGATCCACCGCAAGCTGCTGACCGTGCATAACCACGTCTACGCCTCGGTCGATTACGTCACGCGCCATGGCGCGCCGCAGACCGTCGAGGATCTCGACAAGCACCATGTCATTGTCTACGGCGAGGAAGCGCCGGCGCATTTCAACAATATCAACTGGCTGCTGCAGGTCGGCGCTCCCGTCACGCCGCGCGAACCGATCCTCACCGTCAACAACGTCTACGGCGTGATGCAGTCGGTCGCCAGCGGTCTGGGGATCGCGGCGCTGCCGGATTACATGGTGGAAGGCAATCCGCGCATCGTGCGCGTGATGCCCAATATCGATGGCCCGAGTTTCGACACCTTCCTCGTCTATCCCGAGGAATTGCGCAACACCAAACGCCTTGCCGTATTCCGCGACTTTCTGCTGCGCAAGGTGGCGGACTGGCGCTACTGAAGATGGCCCGGCAGCCCGATACGGCCGGCGGCATGAGCCGCCGCAACGAGTTGCTGGCGCGGATCCGGCGTCCCTGGGATATGCTGGCCCAGCTGGCCGCCGCCGCCGGTATGGCGGTTCTGCTGGAAGGATATCTCGCCGGGCTCTGGCGGTGGGGCTATGTCGCGGCCACGATCGTCGCCCTGCTGCTGCAGTATGTGACGCATCGTAGCCTGCTGGCCGATCGCGAGCGGCGCCGGAAGGCGTGGATATGGTGGCGCCGGCTTTATGCCGTCTATGTGGTCAACGGCATGCTGCTCGGCGGCATGTGCGCTGCCATCGTCCGGCTGCCGCCGGAACCGGCCCCCATGCTGGCGTTGGTCTGCCTCGCCGGCATCGCCATCGCCGTCACGCTCACCACCGCGGTGCAATTGTCGATTTCGGTCACCGTTGCCGTCTTGGCCGCCGGCCCGGGACTTGCGGTCCTGCTGGCCGGCACGCCCGACATGCAGGTGTTCGGCGCCTGTATCGCCATGGCGCTGACCGTGCTGGTGACCTTTGCCATCCGCCTTAACCGCTATTTCCGCCGCACGACCGAACTGGTGGAACGCCTGCGGGTGACGCTGCGGGACCGTACGCGCAGCAGCAACGATGCCGAGGCCGCGCAGCGCCGCCTGCGCCAGATTCTCGATACCGCGCCATTCCCCATCGTGGTGGCGCGCCGCGCCGACGGTGCCTTCCTCTACAGCAACCGTCCGGCTGCCGAGCTGTTCGGCATCGAAGACGGCGGGCCAGCGGCGGCACCGCGCTATGTGCTCGATCCGGCGCATCGCGACCGCATCTTCAGCGACAATGCGCAGCCCGATGAAGAGCTGCAGATCGCCACCGCGCAGGGCCGCGCGATCTGGGCCACCATGGCTGCCGTGCCGATGCGCCACGGCGAGGACGATGCGGCGCTGGTGGTGGTGAACGACATCACCGCGAAGAAGACCTCGGAAGCGAAACTGCGCGAGGCCGAGCAGCATCTCAGCGATGCGCTGGCAGTGGCACCGGATGGCGTGGCACTGTTCGATGCCGAGCAGCGGCTGATGATCTGCAATCCGGCCTATGCCGGTATCATCGGCGTGCCGCTCGACGGTATTGCCGGCATGAGCCATCGCGACATTTGCCGGGCCTCGGTGCGCAACCGTCCGGGGGCGGCGGCTGCGGGTGTGAAGACCGATTATGACGACTGGGTGGCGACGCGGCTGCGCACCTTCAACGATGCCCGCGGCGAGCCGCATATCTTCTACGACACGCGCGACCGGCGCTGGCTGCAGATCCGCGATTTCCGGCTCGAGTCCGGCGGCGCGGCATCGCTGATCACCGACATCACGGTGCTCAAGCGCAACGAACGCGAATTGCGCGAGGCGAACGACGCGCTCGCCGCCCGCACCGAAACGCTGGAAACCGCGCGCACGACGGCGATCAAGGCGCATCAGGAAGCCGAATTCGCCAATCGCGCCAAGAGTCAGTTCCTCGCGCATATGAGCCACGAACTGCGCACGCCGTTGAATGCGATCATCGGCTTTTCCGAGATCATGGCGCTGCAGCTGCTCGGCGCCTCGGGCGTGCCGCAATACGACCGCTATGCCGCCGATATCCTCGCTGCCGGTCGCCATCTGCTGGCGGTGATCGACGACATCCTCGACCTCTCCAAGGTCGAGGCCGGCAAGATGAAGCTGGCAACCGAACAGGTCTTGTGGTCGCGGTTGCTGCAGGATTGCCTCACGCTGCTGCGTCCGCTTGCCGCCGACCGCATGGTGACGCTGAAGGTCGAACCCGCTGCCGAAGATGCGACGATTTTCGCCGACGAGCGCCTGGCCAAGCAGATGCTGGTCAACCTGCTGTCGAACGCGGTGAAATACACGCCGTCCGGTGGCGAGGCGACGATCCGCCTGCTGCCCGGCGATGGCGGCAGCGCCGTGGTCGAGGTCACCGATACCGGCGTCGGCATGGACCAGGCCGACCTGCAGAAGGCGCTGGAACCCTTCGGCCGCATCGATTCAGCCCTGGTGTCGCAGATGCGCGGCACGGGACTCGGGCTGCCGCTGGTGAAGGCTCTGATCGAGCTGCATGGCGGCCGGCTCGAACTCGACTCCGAGCCCGGTCAGGGCACCCGTGTCCGCCTGCATTTTCCGGCCCCGAATGCAGCTGCGACGATCCCATAACGGATTGAATCGCATGGTCTTGTAGGCAAACACTTAGTTATGCAGCTGATGCATGCCTGTGTTGCCAATTCTCTGGATACTCAAACGTGGCGCCAAGGGGTACACCAACACTCGTCAGATGTTGCGTCGCAGCATCTCCCGGTTTTTGGCTTCGGCCAGAAACTTTGGTCGCTGCAGCTCCCCCGCTGTATCGACCGATCCGCGCGTCTCGCGCGGAGCCTCCCTGTTAAGACTTAGCCGGCCTGGTTTCAGGCCGGCTTTTTTTTGCCCAGCAGGGCGGGGAGTTCGGCCATGTCGCGGAATACCTGGCAGCCCATGTCGCTGAAGGCGGCATCATCGCCGTCGGGCCGATAGGCAAACACCGTCATGCCGGCGCGGATGCCGGCAGTGGCGCCCGGCAGGCTGTCTTCCACCACGGCGCAGGCGGACGGCGCCACGTCGCCCATCTGGCGGGCGGCGAAGAAAAACACATCCGGCGCCGGCTTCGGCTCGGCCACCTGATGCACGCTGAACAGATGGCCGTCGAAATGCGACAGCAGGCCGGTCAGTTCGAGACTGTAGGCGATCTTCTCAGGCCCCGAGGAGGAGGCGACGCATTTCGGCTGTCGCAGCTGCTTCAGCATGGCGGGCACGCCGGGGATCGGTACCAGCGCTTCGCGATAGCTGGCATAGGTTGCCTCGCGCAGGTCCCTCTCGAACCCGTCCGGCATCGCGGACATGCCATAGGCGTCGTATGCCAGGTCCAGGCACTTCGCCACCGTCAGGCCGGTGAAGTCGCGCGTCACCCTGGCCAGGTCGAAGCGCGCATCCAGCCCGCGGGCGACAAGCTTGTCGTAGAACACACGGTTCGCCAGGGTTTCGGAATCCACCAGCGTGCCGTCGAGATCGAAGATGATGAGGTCATAGGCCATCCCGATGGGATAGCTCGGCCCGCCTTACATGAAAAGCTTTTCGCCGCCGAGATCCTTGTACAGCCCGGCAACCTGCTCGCCGTAGCCNNGCCTGGCTCCAGCGCGGATGTGCCACCATCGGATTCACATTGGCCCAGAAGCCGTATTCGTCAGCCGCCAGCCCTTCCCAGAAAGTCTTGGGCCGCTTGTCGGTGAAGGTGAAATGCACGATCGACTTCACCGACTTGAAGCCGTATTTCCACGGCGTGGCCAGGCGCAGCGGTGCGCCATTCTGTTTCGGCAGCGGCTTGCCATAGACGCCGGTGGCGATGAAGGCGAGTTCGTTGGTCGCCTCGGCCATGGTCAGGCCTTCGGTATAGGGCCAGGGATACCAGAACTGCTTCTGGCCGCTGGCTTCCTGCGGCCGCGAGAAGGTCTGCATCACCAGGTATTTGGCATTCGAGGTCGGCTGGGCGAAATCGACCAGCGCCTTGAGCGGGAAACCGCTCCACGGCACCGTCATGCTCCAGGCCTCGACGCAACGGAAGCGATAGAGGCGTTCCTCGATGGGCAGTTTGCGGATCAGTTCCTCGGCATCGACGGTGCGTTCCTTCGCCACCATGCCGTCGATCTTCACCTGCCAGGGCTGGATGGTGAGCGCCTGCGCCGAGCGATGGATGCTCTTGCTGGTGCCGAATTCGTAATAGTTGTTGTAGCTGGTGATGATCTTCTCTTCGGTCAGGTCGCGGCCGGGATCGAAGGCCGCGTTGCGCTTGGCCGGATACAGCTCGGCAGCGACAGCTCCGGCATCGGCGGCGGCCAGAGCCGGGCGCAGGCCGGCACCGGCCAGAAGACCGGTCATGCCCATGCCGGCCAGCAGCTTGCGGCGATCGAGGAAAAGGGATTCCGGAGTGGCCTGGCTTTCCGGCAGTTCCCAGCTACGGCGGCGTTTGATCAGCATGGCATAAAATTCCCGAAAACATTGCGCCCAAAAAGATTAGGCCCGGTGACGGCCCGGCCAGGAAAACCTAGCGTGCCATCGACCGGGCGCCAATCAAGGTTCGGTGAAATGTGGGAAAACGTTACACCGGATCGGAAATTTTGCCGTTATTTCTTTTCCAGCAGGCTGCGCAGCATCCAGGCGGTTTTCTCATGTACCTGCATGCGCTGGGTCAGCAGGTCGGCAGTCGGCTCGTCCGACGACTTCTCCACCACCGGGAAGATGGCACGCGCGGTCTTGCTGACGGCTTCGTTGCCCTTGACCAGATCCTTGATCATGTCCTGCGCGCCCGGCACGCCGGTTTCTTCCTTGATGGAGGACAGCTTGGCGTATTGCGCATAGGAACCCGGCGCATAATGGCCCAGGGCGCGGATACGCTCGGCGATCAGGTCGACGGCCAGCGCCAGTTCGGTGTACTGCAGCTCGAACATGGTGTGCAGGGTCTGGAACATCGGGCCTTCGACATTCCAGTGGTAGTTATGGGTCTTCAGATAGAGCGTGTAGGTGTCGGCCAGCAGGCGCGACAGACCGTCGGCGATCTTTTTGCGTTCCTTGTCGGCAATGCCGATGTCGATGGCGACAGCCATGGGGATGACTCCTTGTTTGCGGTTCCGCTTCGCTAATTTAGAACTATTCCAAGAGGCTGCAAGTTCCCCTGCCATGCAAAGCTATCATGGCAGGGTGGAATCCGCGTCGCTTGTAGCGAAAATTGTTGCCGCAATAGGACAGCCAGTTATTCCGCCGGCTCCAACGCCACGCCTTCGCCGGTGAGCAGCTTTTCCTTGCGGTCCAGACCCCAGCGATAGCCGCCCAGACTGCCATCGCTGCGCAAAGCCCGGTGACAGGGCACCAGCACGCCGATGATGTTGTTGCCGCAGGCCGAGCCGACGGCACGCGAGGCTTTCGGTGCACCCAGGCTCTGGGCGATCTGCTGATAGCTGCGCGTCTCACCGGCCGGAATGGCCTGCAAAGCCGTCCAGACGCGAATCTGGAACGGTGTGCCGCGCAGGTCCAGCCGCAAACCTTTCGGCGGTTCCCTGCCGGCCAGCATGGCCTCCAGGGCTGCGAAGGCCGCAGCACCCGCGGTGTCGTCGCGGTCGGTACGGGCGGCCGGGAATTCGTCGCGCAGTTCGGCCAGCATGGCCTTCTCGGTATTGCCGAACAGCAAAGCCGCCACGCCGCGCGTGCTTTCCGCCACCAGGGTCGATCCCATCGCGGTGCGGCGGATCGCCACCGTGAGCGTGAGGCCTTCGCCGCCGCGGCGATAGTCGGCCGGCGTCATGCCAAGCCAGCGCCCGGCCTTTTCATAGACGCGGCTGGCAGCGCCGAAGCCGGCGCCGTAGATCGCATCGGTCACGCCACTGCCATTGCGCAGCTCCGTCTTGAGCAGCGCGACACGCTGCGCCTCGGCATAGGCGCGCGGGCTTAATCCATAGGCGGCTGCAAAACGACGCTGCAGATGGGTGGCGCCCATATGTGCCGCTTTGGCAAGTTGCGGCAGCGTCGGCGTCGGCTCTCCCATCGCCAGCTTGCTGTCGATCAGCGCGCGGGCGCGTTCCAGCCGTGCATCGGCGGCTGGCGCCTTGTCGGGCTGACACCGTTTGCAGGGGCGGAAGCCGGCAGCTTCGGCAGCATCGGTGCTGTCGAAGATGCGGACATTCTCGCGCTTCGGCGCCCGGCTGACGCAGGACGGGCGGCAGAAAATCTTCGTGCTCGCCACGCCGTAATAGAAGCGGCCGTCGAAGCTGGCATCGTTGCCGCGGATGGCGGCGAATTCGTTATCTGTGGGCAGTCGCAGTGTCTGTTTCATGCCAACAAACATAGGGGTCGGATGTGCCGGCCACTATCCGCCTTTTGCGCTGCGATTCCTACTCTCAGACAGTCCAGCTGGCAGGCACCGGAACTGGGAAATCCAGCAGCATCTGGGCATAGGCCTTGCCTTGCGGATCATTTCTGAGCGAGGCAATGCCGCCGCCGCCGAGTGCGTTATGCAGCAGGAAATTCAGTCCGTGGATGCCGGGGAGATCAAACCGCTCGACCGGACCGTCGACCAGATGCGCGAACCAGCCGGCCACGGCCTCTGTGGTCAATGCGGCGCGGATCGCCGGCAGGTAGTCTGGCCGGCGCGCGATCACGCCGATATTGCTGTCGTCGCCCTTGTCGCCCGAGCGGGCATAAGCGAGGCGGATCAGTGGCACGGTTTTGGTTTGACCGGCAGGCAGGGCAGCGGAGGTATCCTGTCGGGCCGCCGCGCCGCGCGGCTCGCCGCTGATCATCGGTACGGCGAAGGGTTTCTCGTCGCCTTCGGTATCCAGTGCAATCGACAGGCTGGACTTCGGGATGAAGCAGGAGAACAGCCGCACGACCGGCTGCGGGCTGGGACGTCCGCCGAAGAAGCCGGTGGTGCCGGGCGAAAACGACGTGCCGGCCGGCGCGATCTCGCGGCTGAAGATTTCCAGCGCAGTCTTCTCGGTATGGCTGACCGCCAGTTTCATCACGACTTCCCGCACTGCGCGTGCGCCGGTTGCGGCCTGCGGACCATACATTGCTTCGCTGCCGAGGATTTCAATCGAGGTGCTGCGGTAATCGCCGATATTGAGCGCTGCAAAAATCTTACGCGTGCGCTTCAGGATCGCCTCCGCGCTGCGTTCGGCCTTCTCGCGCGCATCGATGCCGCCGATGGTCATATGCGCCACGGCACGGAAGCCGTCGAGCCAGGTGGCCGAGACTTTGTATCTGTCGGATGGCGGCCGGCCCTTGGCATTCGACACGCGCACGCGATGCTCGCCGATCTGCTCGATCTGCACGGCGGTGAAGTCGCAGGTGACGTCGGGCAGCATGTAGCAGGCCGGATCGCCGATCTCGTAGACCAGTTGCTCGGCGACCGTGCCGAAACTGACCAGACCGCCGGTGCCTTTCGGCTTGGTGACCACGAAGCTGCCATCTTCGGAAATCTCGGCGATGGGATAGCCGATGTTGTCCCAGTCCGGCACCTCGCGCCAATCGGTGAACAGCCCGCCCGAGGCTTGCGCGCCGCATTCGATGATATGACCGGCGAGACTGCCAGCAGACAGCTTGTCGAAATCCTGCAGGCCCCAGCCGAATTCATGCAATAGCGGCCCGAGCACCAGGGCTGAATCGACACAGCGGCCGGTGACGACGATATCTGCGCCGGCTTTCAATGCGGCGGCGATGGGCGCAGCACCCAGATAGGCGTTGGCCGACATGAATTTCGCCGGCATTTCGGCACCGGCCTGCATCGGCTCAAGTTGCGATTTGAGCGTATCGATCTGCGGCAGCAGGTCGTCGCCCAGCACGACGCCGACCTTGAGGGACAGCCCTGCATCGGCAATCAGCGCGCGGATGGCGGCAGCACAGGCGGCCGGGTTCACGCCGCCGGCATTGGCAACGACTTTGACCTTGCGCCGCGCCAGTTCTGGCAGCAGGCGCTTCATGGTGACGGCAACGAAGTCGGTGGCGTAGCCCTGCGCCGGGTCTTTCGCGCGCATGCGGGCCATGATCGACATGGTGATCTCGGCCAGATAGTCGAAGATCAGGTAATCGACCTCGCCCTGCGCCAGCAGCTGCGGCGCCGCCACCATCGAATCGCCCCAGAAGGCCGACGCGCCGCCGATGCGGATAGTCCTGCTTGTCGCCTGGCCACTCATGCTCCGTTTCCTCTGGCCGCATTTTCTGCCAGCATAAACACCCGTAACAGCCGCGTCATGCCTGACGCTGCGTCATAGCCGGGTATCGATGCTCGCAGCGACCGAACACATCTTCCGCCATGGCTGGCGTCGCCTCTGGCGGTCTGGCGTGGATGCTCTTTTGCCGCCGCAATGCATGCTCTGCACCGCGCAGGTGGATGAGCCCGGCCGGCTCTGTCTCGACTGCTGGCCCAGCGTCGGCTTCATCGCCGAACCCTGCTGTCCGACCTGCGGCGTGCCGCATGCCGTGCCGGTACCGGATGGCCTGATCTGCGGCGCCTGCCTGAAAGACACGCCGCCTTTCGCCCGCGCCCGCGCGGCTTTCGTCTATGGCGGCGGCGGTCGCGATCTGGTGCTGCGCTTCAAGCGCGGTGATCGCACCGATCTGGCACCGGGCCTTGCCGCCCTGCTGCGGCAGGCAGGCGCGCCGTTGCTGGCCGAGTGCGACGCGGTCCTGCCGGTGCCGCTGCATCGCTGGCGGCTGTGGCGCTGGCGCTTCAACCAGTCGGCCCTGCTGGCTCAGGCGCTGGGCCGGGCGGCCGACAAGCCCGTCCTGCTCGGCCTGCTGCAGCGTCGCCGCGCCACCCGCAGCCTCGGGCGGCTGAACCGCACCGCCCGCAAGCGGGAACTGGCCGGGGCCATCGAGGTTGATCCCGGGCAGGCGGCGGCGATCCGCGGCCGACGCCTGCTCCTGGTCGACGATGTGTTCACCACCGGGGCCACGGTGAATGCGTGTCGCCGGGCACTGCTGCGGGCGGGCGCCGCGGAGGTGACGGTGCTCACCCTGGCCCGGGTTGTTCGGGCCGAGCAGAGCGCCATATAATCGAGGTCGCGAGGGGCAAACTCGCTCAAGGATGACGACGATGGCCGAGATCGAAATCTATACCACCTTCATGTGCCCGTATTGCGCGCGCGCCAAGTCGCTGCTCGACAAGAAGGGTCAGAGCTACAACGAGATCGATGTCTCCTACGACGCTGCCAAGCGCGACGAGATGACCCAGAAGGCCGGCGGCCGCCGCACGGTGCCGCAGATCTGGATCAACGGCACGCATGTCGGTGGGTCGGACGACCTCTACGCGCTGGAGCGCGAGGGCAAGCTCGACGCCATGCTGGCGGCTTAAAAGACGGATGGGGCGGGGAGCGATGGCGCGCAAGGTGAAAATCGGTCTGGTGCAGCCCAATATCTGGGACGACATGGACGCCAATATCGCCCATGTCTCCGCCCTGGTGCGTAAGGCCAGGGAAGGCGGAGCCGAGTTCATCGCCACGCCGGAGAATTCCGGGTTCATGGGTGTGAATGCCGCCGCCAGCGTTGCCGCCGGCAAGCCGGAAGAAAGTCACCCGGCCCTGCAGGCTTTCCGCAAGCTGAGCGAGGAACTTGGCACCTGGCTGCTGGTCGGTTCGCTGGCGATCAAGCCGGACGGCGCCAACCGCAATTTCAATCGCTCATATCTGCTGGCGCCGGACGGCAAGATTGCCGCGCGCTACGACAAGATCCATCTCTTCGATGTCGATCTGCCATCAGGCGAGACCTATCGCGAGAGCAATTCGATCGCGCCGGGCGGCGAGGGCGTGCTCGCCTCGCTGCCGTTCGGCACGCTCGGCATGTCGGTCTGCTACGATCTGCGTTTCCCCGGCCTCTATCGCGGCCTGGCGCAGGCCGGCGCCGACCTGATCACCATTCCGGCGGCGTTTACGCGCACCACAGGTCAGGCGCACTGGCATGTGCTGATGCGCGCGCGGGCCATTGAGACTGGCGCCTTCGTGATTGCACCCGCCATGTGGGGTGACCATCCGGGCAACCGGCAGACTTACGGTCACTCGCTGGTGATCGATCCCTGGGGCCGTGTGCTGGCCGATATGGGCGATGGCGTCGGCGCCAAAGTTGTCGAGATCGATCTGGCGGACGTGGCCAAGGCGCGGGCGCAAATCCCGGCCTGGCGCCACGATCCGGTCTATACGTTGCCGGCGCGCAATTTCACTGGTCGCGCCGCGGAATAGAGCGGCAGGTTCACGTTCATCGCCCGCACGAACGGGTCCCATAGGGCGGGCGTCAGCGCCAGCACGGGTTCGGCCTGCGGCATGCCGTGACCTTCATAATCGTTGGTGATGCCCCCGGCCTCGCGCACCAGCAGCAGGCCGGCCAGCGCATCCCAGGGCTTCATGCGCAATTCGTAAAACCCATCCAGCGCGCCTTCGGCCGCCAGTGCCATCAGCAGCAAGCCGCTGCCGAGCCGGCGATACTGGCAATGCGCCGCCAGCAGGCTGTCGATGATTTTCGCATGCGGGCCTGGCGCTTCGCCATGGCCGTAGCCGATGCCGAGACAGGCGTGATCCAGTCGCGTTTCGCCGCTCATTGAGATCGGCTTGCCATTACACAGCGCACCATGCCCGGCGCGCGCGGTATAGAGCTTATCGGAGACGGCATCGTAGATCAGGCCGAGTTCGATGCGACCCTGCACCATCAGCGCGATGGCGACGCACCAGTAGGGCAGGCCGCGCACGTAATTCGCCGTGCCGTCGATCGGATCGATCACCCAGAGTGCATCGGTGTCGCCGCCGCGGCGACCGCGTTCCTCGCCGAGGATGCCGTCATGCGGAAATTCGCTCAGCAGCCGCGAGGCGATCAGGTCTTCCGTCTCGGCATCGGCCTGACTGACGAAATCCTGCACGCCCTTCAGCTTGATCACCAGCTCGCTGCGGTTGTCGAAAAAGCCGCGCGCCAGTCTGCCGGCTTCGCGAATCACCTGGCTTGCATGCTGCAGACGTTTGTCGATATCGAAGGTCATGGCCGGATGCTACGCCTCGGCGGGCGTCGGTGCGACAGCTAATTCGATAAAATCACGCCGTTGCGCTTTCCGTTTGCATCGTGTTCCAGGTTTCACGCGGAAGGTTGTGCCAGCTCACGACACGGTCCCAGATTGGACCGTCTCCAGTATAGCTGAAACCCAGCTTGGCCAGCACGCGCTGCGAGCCGCGGTTGTCCGGCGCGGTCAATGCGATCAGCTGCGCGAGGTCGCAACGTGCGAAACCGAATTGCAGCGTGGCGCGGCCGGCTTCGCTGGCCAGCCCGCGGCCCCAGGCGGTCTTGCCCAGCAGATACAGCAACTCGGTCTGCTCGGCCTCCGGCACCCAGCGCAGACCGCACTGCCCGAGCAGACGCGCACTGCCTCTATCCTGCACGGCCCAGACGCCATGGCCGCGGCGGTCCCAGTGGTCGTTGAAATTGTGGATGTTGCTCTTGGCGCGTTCCTGCGCCTCAGCTCGCGACAGGCCGCGGCCGGGCAGCATGTGGCGCATCACCTGGTCGTCAGTATAGAAGCGCGCCAGAGCTTCGAAATCGCGCGGCTCGAAGCGGCGCAGGATCAGGCGCTCGGTCTCGATCATGCGGCGGCGGCTTTCACGGCGCAGATACGTTGCCGCACGGTATTGGCTTCCTCGCCCTGCTCGAAAGCGTGGATGTTCAGGCCGGCCTCGCGGCACCAGTCGATCAACTCATCGGGCAGCAACAGGAAATCCGGATTGCTCGGCTTGCCGAAGCGCTCGTTGCCTTGCATGAAGGTCTCGTAGATCAGCACGCCGTTCGGTGCGAGTGCTGCAGCGATCCGGCTCTTCAGCGGTCGCCAGAGATAGTTGGTGACGACGACGGCAGCGAATGTCCGATCATTCAGCGGCCAGGGGCCATTCTCGATATCGGCTTCGATCAGTTCGGCGTTGGCAAATCCATGCAGGTCGGAAACACCGGAAAGGTCGCGGTCTAGGAATGTCACCGGATGGCCGCGGTCGAGAAACAGCCGGCCATGCCGGCCGCTGCCGCAGGCGAGATCGAGGAGACTGCCGCCGGGAGTGATGAGACCGGCGAAACGCACAACCCAGGGCGAGGGGGCAGTGCCCCCATGCGTAGCCATCCGTTTTGAGCCCCCTTGTTGCACCGCCGTAACCGCACCATGTATAAACTGTTGCAGTTTAAGGAAGGTTACGGCGCACGCCGAATCATCGACGGGTCATGATCAAGTACGAACTGAAATGTCGCAAGGACCACGTTTTCGAGGCGTGGTTTTATGACAGTGCCACCTACGACAAGCAGGCGGCGGACGGCAAGGTCGTGTGTCCGGTCTGCAACTCACGCAAAGTGGATAAGGCGCCGATGGCGCCGCGCATCGGCAAGTCCAAGGGCGAAGTTGCCAAGGCCGAGGCCAAGGAAGCAGCGAAGGTGCGCCAGGCACTGACCGAACTGCGCGACCATGTCGAGAAGAATGCGGATTACGTCGGCGACCAGTTCGCCGAAGAGGCGCGCAAGATCCATTATGGCGAAACCGACAAGCGCAACATCTACGGCGAGGCAAGCCCGGATGAAGCCAGGGAACTGGCCGAAGAAGGTGTCGATGTCGCCGTGATCCCCTGGCTTCCGCGCGAGGACGCGTAAAGCAGTTAGTTGATTGCCGTTGCGCTGGCCGGCAGGTCTATTCCTTCCGGCGCACCCCCTTCAGCAGACATCACGAAAAGCTTCGGCCGAGATGGCTCGCCGGAAATGAAGGCGAGCAGCCTGCCATCTGCTGACAGAGCCGAATCAAGAATGTAGTGTCCGGACTTCGTCAGACGGCGAATGTCTTCGCCTTCCTTCAGAAAAAGATCGTAACGATAGTTTACGCGATCTGGGTTGTTATCCAGTTCATTGGTGCGTGCGGTAAAGAGAATGCGTGTTCCATCAGCCGATATGCGCGGGCGTGTGGTTGCGGCGCCATGGATGAGCGCCGGTGACAGGTCTGGATCACCTGGTTCCTTTATGTATATATGATTGCCGCGGTAACGGTCCCGATAGGCCTTGGGGGCTTCCTGCTTTACAGGGTTTAGCGTTCGTATCTCGCCGAATTTCCGCATGCCGTCAGCCGAGAACAGGAAGCGCCGGTCATCGGGCAGATAATAAGGCCGATCCATGCTGAAAAACTGGTGATCGGTGAGCTGACGCTCATGTCCGGTCACGATGTCGACCTCGTAAATATCCCAATCGCCAATCCAGTCCCGTTGTTCGGTGCGGCGTGTTACGCCGGCCCGGGCATAGATGATCTTCTTCATGTCATGGGAGAAGGACGGATTGATCTTGTAGTGCCGGCTATCGGTGATGATCCGTACGCCGCTGCCGTCTGCATTCATGATGCTGACCTGCCGCCACAGGGAACGTTCCTCCGCGACCGCATCATTTGAAATAAAGGCGATTTTCGCGCCATCGGCGGAATAGCTGCCGGTAGACCAGGATTGCCCGACAGCAGGCCGGTAGCTATGCAGAGTCCGGTTATGCCGGTGGTAGACAGCGATTTCACATTGCTGCTGACGACACAGATTGAAGATCAACCTCGTGCTGTCGGGCGAGAAGCCCAGGCGCGAGATGCCGACCGCAGTTTGAGCGCCTGCCGAAAGCGGCAGAAACAGGCACGTAGCGAGCAGCAGCCCAAGCCAGGCCATGCTGCCGCCGGCACGGATCATTTCACCGCCACCAGCATGTAATTCACATCGGTATCACGTCCGATGCTCCAGCGATCGCTGAGCGGGCTGTAGCTGACGCCGGCGACGTCGCTTAAGGAAAGCCCGGCGCGACGCAGGCAGCCCGCCAGTTCGTGGGGCTTGAGGAACTTCTTCCAGTCATGCGTGCCGCGCGGCACCCAGCCTAGGATGTATTCGGCGGCCACAATGCCCAGCGCAAAAGACTTCGGCGTGCGGTTCAGCGTGGCGGCAATCAGCAGCCCGCCGGGTTTCACCATCTGGCCGCAGGCGGCCAGGAAGCCGTCGAGATCGGCAACGTGTTCGACCACTTCGAGCGCCAGCACGACATCAAACTGTTCGCCGGCGGCAGCGAGTTCCTCGGCGCTGGTGCAGCGGTAATCGACGGTCACGCCGGCTTCGGCCGCATGCAGGCTGGCAATGCCGATATTGCGCTCGCCGGCATCCGCTCCCACGACCTGCGCACCCAGCCGGGCCATCGGCTCCGAAACCAGGCCGCCGCCGCAGCCGATATCCAGCAGGCGCAGGCCCTTCAGCGGATTGTCCGACAGGCCATCGCGACCGAAATGAGCGCAGATGCGGTCGCGGATGAACCCCAGCCGCACCGGGTTGAATTTATGCAGGGGCCTGAACTTGCCCTGCGGGTTCCACCATTCCGCCGCCAGGGCGGAAAAACGGGCGATTTCGGCGGGGTCGATACTGGCTGCGGACTGGCTCATGTGGCGACTCGCTCGGACCCGACAAAGGGCTAAGGAAACAGGGGATTTTTCCGCCCGGCTCGGCTTGCCCCGGACCGGCCCCAAGAGTATTAAGTACCCGCCTTTTAGCCGGCAAGGTTCTGCCGGTAACTATCGACAACGAACAGTGAAATGGGATCGAGCGACATGGCGCGCTTGGTGATGAAATTCGGCGGCACGTCGGTCGGTTCGGTCGACCGTATGAAGAACGTGGCTGCCAAGGTGAAGCGCGAGGTCGAGGCCGGCAACCAGGTTGCCGTCGTGGTCTCGGCCATGTCGGGCGAGACCAACCGTCTGGTCGACCTGTGCAAGCAGGTCGATGCCGTGCATGACCAGCGCGAATACGACACGGTCGTGGCCGCCGGCGAGCAGGTCACCACCGGCCTGGTTTCGATGGCACTGCAGTCGGCGGGCGTGAAGGCGCGCTCCTGGCAGGGCTGGCAGGTGCCGATCCGTACCAACGACATGCACGGCCGGGCGCGGATCGCCGAAATCGACGGCGCCGCCATGCTCAGGGATATGGCTGCCGGCGTGGTGCCGGTAGTGGCCGGCTTCCAGGGTGTCGGTCCCGGCGACCGCATCGCCACTTTGGGCCGCGGCGGTTCGGACACTTCGGCGGTTGCGCTGGCCGCAGCCCTGCAGGCCGACCGCTGCGACATCTATACCGATGTGGACGGTGTCTACACGGCCGATCCGCGCATCGTGAAAAAGGCCCGCAAGCTGGATAAGATCACCTACGAGGAGATGCTGGAACTGGCCTCGCTGGGTGCCAAGGTTCTGCAGACCCGTTCGGTGGAAATGGCGATGAACCACCGGGTGCGGACCCAGGTTCTGTCGAGCTTTGCCGACGTGGCCGGCACGCTCGTTGTGGATGAGGAAGAGATCGTGGAAAAGCAGATTGTCTCCGGTGTCACTTACTCGGCCGACGAAGCCAAGGTTACCCTGATCGGCGTAGCCGACCGCCCCGGCATCGCTGCCGGCATTTTCGGCCCGCTGTCGGATGCCGGCATCAATGTCGACATGATCGTCCAGAATATCTCCGAGGACGGCAAGAAGACCGACATGACCTTCACCATGGGCCGCAGCGATCTCGATCGCGCCGTCGGCATCCTGGAGAAGCAGAATCTGGACTGGGCCAAGCTGGTGCCGGATCGCAACGTCGTGAAGGTGTCCGTCGTCGGCGTCGGCATGCGCAGTCATGCCGGCGTGGCGCATATCATGTTCAAGGCGCTGGCCGAGAAGAACATCAACATCCAGGCGATCACCACCTCGGAGATCAAGGTCAGCGTGCTGATCAGTGCCGACTACACCGAACTGGCGGTGCGCGCTCTGCACACCGCCTTCGGGCTCGACGCAGAATGAACACGGGGGACCGATGCGGGGAGGGCAGACCACACCAGCCTCTCCGGTAACTGGTAGCGGAGAACGGCTGTGACGCCGGGCCGGGCGCAAGCTCCCGGGCCGCGTGGCCTGCTGCGCCGTCTCCGCGAGGTGATGGCCGAGGCCGGCACCGTCGATGAACGCCTTGCCCGCGTCGTGCGCAACATCGCCGCCAATATGGTGGCGGAAGTCTGCTCGGCCTATCTGCTGCGCGGCGACGAGCTCGAACTCTACGCCACCGAGGGTCTGAACCCCGACGCCGTGCACAAGACCCGCCTGAAAGTGGGCGAGGGTCTGGTCGGCGACATCGCTGCCCATGCACGGCCGCTGGCGCTGGCCGATGCGCAGAGCCATCCGCAATTCGCCTACAAGCCGGAAACCGGCGAAGAAGTGTACCACTCGCTGCTCGGCGTGCCGATCCTGCGCGACAACCGCGTGATCGGCGTTCTGGTCGTGCAGAACCAGACGCGGCGTCAGTATGCCGATGAGGAAGTCGAGGCGCTCGAGACCATCGCCATGGTGCTGGCAGAGATGGTTGCCTCAGGCCAGCTCAGCGGCGGCGAGGATCTGGTAGCCGCCTCGCGCGCTTCCACCATGCCGTTCCGCGCCGACGGCCGCACGCTGTCGGAAGGCCTGGCCATCGGCATCGCCGTGCTGCACGAGCCGCGCATCCATGTCGAAAAGACCATGGCCGACGACATCCCGCGCGAAAAGCTGCGGTTGGACGCGGCCGTCGCCTCGATGCGCGACCAGGTCAACAAGATGCTGGAAACGCCCGACAACGACATTGTCGGCGAAAGTCGCGATATCCTGGAAACCTACAAGATGTTCGCGCATGACACCGGCTGGCTCGCCAAGCTGCATCAGGCGGTGGATTCCGGCCTGACGGCGGAAGCCGCCGTGCAGCGCGTGCAGGGCGACACGCGCCACCGCATGCAGGCGATCACCGATCCCTATCTGCGCGAACGCCTCGCCGATCTCGACGATCTGGCCAACCGCCTGCTGCTGCACCTGACCGGCCGGCCGCAGCATACGGCCGCGGAGAACCTGCCCGAGAATGCCATTCTGATGGCGCGCAGCATGGGGCCTGCGGAGTTGCTGGATTACGACCGCCGAAAGCTGCAGGGCGTGATCCTGGAAGAAGGATCCAGTATGAGCCATGTCGCCATCGTGGCGCGGGCGCTGTCCATCCCGGTGGTGGGTGGTGTCGAAGGCGTGATCGCCAAGGTCGAGCCGGGCGATACCGTCGTGGTCGATGGCGACCATGCACAGGTCTTCGTGCGCCCGGTGTCCGATGTGGTTTCGGCCTTCCACCAAAGTGTCGGCTTACGCAAGGCGCGGCTGGCGAAATATGCCGCTCAGCGCGAGGATCCGTCGATCACCGCCGATGGCACCAGGGTCGCCATGCTGGTGAATGCCGGCCTGCTGATCGACCTGAGCCATCTCGATGAAACCAATGCCGACGGCATCGGACTCTATCGTACCGAGTTGCAGTTCATGGTGCGGCCGACCATGCCCAAGGCGGATGCGCAGACCGCGATCTATCGTCGCGTGATCGAACATGCCGGCGAGCGACCGGTGGTGTTCCGCACACTGGATATCGGCGGCGACAAGGTTCTGCCCTATCTGGTGAAATATCCTGAAGAGAATCCGGCGATGGGCTGGCGCGCGATCCGCCTGACGCTGGATCGGCCGGCGCTGCTGAAGGTGCAGCTGCGTGCGCTGCTGGAAGCGGCGGCCGGCAGCAATCTGCATGTCATGTTCCCGATGATCGCCGAGGTGGATGAATTCCGCCGCGCCCGCCGGCTGCTGGATCGCGAGGTGCAGCGGCTGGTCAACCTGCGAAAGCCGGTGCCGCTCAAGGTGCAGGTCGGCAGCATGCTGGAAGTGCCGGCGCTGGCCTGGCAGTTGCCGGCCCTGCTGCCGCTGGTCGATTTCATCTCGGTCGGTTCGAACGACCTGATGCAGTTCATGTTCGCCGCCGACCGTGGCAACACCAAGCTGGCCGACCGTTACGATCCTCTGAGCCCTGCCATGCTGAGTTTCCTGCACTGGGTGGTGCAGCAGTGTCATGCGGCGGGCACGCCGATCACCATGTGCGGCGAGATGGGCAGCCGGCCACTGGAGGCCATGGCGCTTCTGGGCCTCGGCTTCCGTCGCCTTTCGATGCCGGCAAATGCCATCGGTCCGGTGAAGGAAATGCTGCGTAGCCTTTCCGTTCCGGCGCTGGCTGAATTTATGTCTAAATTGTATGCCTCACCCGAGCACAGCGTGCGTGGACCCCTAGAGGAATTCGCGCGGGAAAATGGCGTAATTGTTTGAAAATGCTGGCCTGATCGGCACTTTGCCGTAATATGGCGGCAGCGAAAAATTGCGGGCGAGATCATGAATACCCAGTCCGGCGGACAGACGGCCGTGGCCGATGCCGCCCCCCTAGGCGGGCGGTATGAGGGCGTGGGCCACAGCCTGAAGGTTGTCCGCGAGCGGCGCAGCCTCGCGCTGACGGACGTCTCCGCGCGTCTGCGCATCCGTCGTCCCTATCTGGAAGCCATTGAGGACGGCCGGTTCGGCGAACTGCCGGGCGCCGTCTATGTCAGCGGCTTCCTGCGCCAGTATGCAGAATTCCTCGGCCTCGATCCCGACCAGGTGCTGAAAAGCTATCAGGCCGAAAGCGATGGCGCCGTGCAGCGCACGGTCCTGAATTTTCCGATGCCGCGGCCGGAAGAACGTACCCCGCGGGTCTGGCTTGTCGTCGGCGCCCTGGTGCTGGCTGTCGTTGTCTATGCGCTGTGGTATCGCCACCAGGAAGCTCTGCGTGTCGGGCAGGATCTGATCCAGGCGGTGCCGTCGCGGCTGGCCGATCTCGTGCCCAGCCCGCAGCCGATTGCGCCGGCGGCGGCGCCCATCGTGCTGCCGCCGCCGCCAGCGCAGACCGTTCAGACGCCTTCGGCCCAGCCTCCTGCTATTCCTGCTCCCGCCACGCCGGCTCCGGCCGTCCAATCGCCGGCATCTGTGGCGCAGGCGCCTGCCGCACCGCCGCCTGCCGCGGTCTCGCCGGCTCCGGTCGCCCAGGCTCCGAGCACGCTGGCTCCGAGCACGCCGGCTCCTCCGCCTGCCCAGACCGCTGCCGCGCCGGTTGCCGAAGCGCCGGCCAGTTACGGCGCCGCCACCGCCGGTCGCATCCGGGTCGAGGCCACCGCGCCAGCCTGGATTCAGGTGCGCGGGCCCAACAACGAGCAGATTTTCACCCGCCTGCTGAATACAGGCGAACGCTATCAGGTGCCGGACCGCTCCGGCCTGACGCTGTTGACCGGCAATGCTGGCGGCGTGCGGATCGTGGTCGACGGTCAGCCGGTGCCCCCGCTGGGTGCGGAAGGCGAGGTAAAGCGCGGTATTTCGCTCGATCCGGAACGGCTGAAGACTCTGGGCAGCGAGCGTCAGGGCTAGGCCACCAGGGTGTGCAGGCTGGCTTGCCATCCCACGGTAAAGACGCCATGTTACGCCCGCGTCCGCAGCCCCCAATAATTCGGTCCTGTGAGCTGGACGAAAAAAGTTAAGCCATGAGCATCCGCCCCTATCGCGATATCCAGCGCCGCAAGTCGCGCAAGATTTTCGTCGGCAATGTTCCGGTGGGCGGCGACGCGCCGATCACCGTGCAGACCATGACGAACACGCTGACCAGCGACGCCAAAGCGACGATCGAGCAGATTCGCCGTTGCGAAGAGGTTGGCGTCGATCTCGTGCGCGTTTCCTGCCCCGACGAAGATTCGACGAAGGCGCTGAAGGAAATCGTGCGGGCTGTGAAAGTCCCGATCATCGCCGACATCCATTTCCATTATAAACGCGCCATCGAGGCCGCCGAAGCAGGTGCAGCCTGCCTGCGCATCAACCCGGGCAATATCGGTTCGGCCGAGCGCGTGCGCGAAGTGGTCAAGGCCGCCAAGGACCATGGCTGCTCGATGCGCATCGGCGTCAATGCCGGCTCGCTGGAAAAGCACCTGCTGGAGAAATACGGCGAGCCCTGCCCGGAAGCCATGGTGGAAAGCGCCATGGATCATGCGCGCATCTTGGAAGACCACGACTTCCGCGAATTCAAGATCAGCGTAAAGGCGTCCGATGTCTTCCTCGCCGTCGCAGCCTATCAAGGCCTGGCCGAGGCCTGCGACTATCCGCTGCATATCGGTATCACCGAGGCGGGTGGCCAGCGCATCGGCACGGTGAAGTCTTCTATCGGGCTGGGCATGCTGCTGTGGTCGGGCATCGGCGATACGCTGCGCGTGTCGCTGTCATCTCCGCCCGAGGAAGAGGTCAAGGTCGGCTTCGACATGCTGAAGTCGATGAACCTGCGGCATCGGGGCGTGAATGTGATTTCCTGCCCGTCCTGTGCCCGCCAGAATTTCGATGTGATCAAGACCGTCGAGGTACTGGAGCAGCGCCTGGCCCATATCACCACGCCGATGACCCTGAGCGTGATCGGCTGCGTGGTGAACGGCCCGGGCGAAGCGCGCGAGACCGATATCGGCTTCACCGGCGGCGGCAAGAATACGCACCAGGTCTATCTCGCTGGTCAGCCGGCGCACCGGCTGCAGAACGAGGATATCGTCGCGCATCTGGTCAGGCTGGTCGAAGACAAGGCCCGCCAGATCGAAGCCGCCAAGGCCGATACCAAACATCCCGACGACGCGGCCGACGCCGCGTCTTAGCTACCACCATCCAAGGACGGAGACACGCCGTGGCCCAGTTCCAGCCCGTGCGCGGCACGCATGACATTCTGCCTGACGATTATGCCCGCTTCCGCCATGTGGTGGACACGGCGCGTCAGGCTGCGCAGCTGTTCGGCTATCGCGAGATGGCGACGCCGATCTTCGAATTCACCGATGTCTTCGCCCGCTCGATGGGCGAAACCTCGGATGCCGTCTCGAAGGAGATGTATGCGATCAACGATCGCGGTGGCGAGAATCTGGCGTTGCGGCCGGAATATACCGCCGGCATCTGTCGTGCCTTCATCTCCAACGGCCTGCAGCAGAATGTGCCCTTCAAGGCCTTTGCCTGGGGCCCGATGTTCCGCTACGAGCGTCCGCAGAAGGGCCGTCAGCGCCAGTTTCATCAGATCGACGTGGAAGTGATCGGCGCCGCCGAACCGCAGGCCGATGTGGAAGTGATCGCACTCGGCGCCGAAATCCTGCGCCGGCTTGGCATCCTTGATAAGTGCACGCTGGAACTGAACACACTGGGCGATCCGGAAAGCCGCGTCGGCTATCGCGATGCGCTGGTGAAGTATTTCTCCGGCTACGTCGATCAGCTGTCGGAAGACAGTCGCAAGCGGCTGGAAAAGAACCCGCTGCGCATTCTGGATTCCAAGGATGAGGGCGACCGCAAGCTGGTGGCGAACGCACCGCTGATCCACGACTATCTCACGCCTGCCGCGAGCGATTTCTTCAAAGCATTGCAGGACGGCCTGGCTGCCAGCGACGTGCCCTTCACCATCAGCCCGCGTCTGGTACGCGGCCTGGATTACTACACGCATACCGCCTTTGAATTCGTCACCACGCATCTCGGTTCGCAGGGTGCCGTGATCGCCGGCGGGCGTTACGACGGCCTGATCGAGCAGCTTGGCGGCAAGCCGACGCCAGGCATCGGTTGGGCCGGCGGCATCGAGCGCCTGGTGCTGCTGTCGGATCCGCAGCCGGTGGCACCGCGGATCGTGGCGATCATCCCGATCGGCGCCGCTGCCGAAGCCGAAGCGGTGAAGCTGGCGGGCGAACTGCGCCGCGCCGACATCGCCGTCGAACTCGCCTATGGCGGTAATGTCGGCAAGCGTTTCAAACGTGCTGACAAAGTCGGCTGTACGGCCGCTGTGGTGATCGGTGACGACGAGATCGCCAGCGGCGTGGTCAAGCTGAAGGACTTCAAGAGCGGCGAAGAGGCATCTGTGGCCCGCGCGGAGCTGCTTGGCAAGCTGAAGGCCTGACATGGACACCTCCGGCCTGCCGGAAGCCAAGCTCGACAAGGTGATCGAGCGCTACGAGATGCTGCAGGCCGAGATGGCCGGCGGTGGTCTGGCGGCTGAGGCCTTTGTCAAGCTGTCGAAGGAATATGCCGAGATCGAGCCTCTGGTGCAGGCGATTGGCGATCTGCGCCGGCTGCGCCGCGAGGTGGCCGATCTGATTGCCATGCGCGACGATGCCGCCTCCGACGCGGAAATGCGGGACATGGCGGAATCCGAGTGGAAGCAGGCGCAGGCTGCATTGCCGGAGGCCGAGCGGCGCGTGCTGATCATGCTGCTGCCCAAGGACGAAGCCGACGAGAAAAATGCCATCCTCGAGGTACGCGCCGGCACCGGCGGAGATGAGGCCGCGTTATTCGCCCGCGATCTCTTCGAGATGTATCGCGGCTATGCCGCCAAACATGGCTGGCGCTTCGAGGTCGAAAGCATCGCCGATACCGAACTGGGCGGCTTTCGCGAGGCGATCGCCACCATCACCGGCCGCAGCGTCTTCGCCCGGCTGAAATTCGAATCCGGTGTGCATCGTGTGCAGCGTGTGCCGGATACCGAAACCCAGGGTCGGATCCATACCTCGGCTGCCACGGTGGCGGTTTTGCCCGAAGCTGAAGACGTCGATATCGACATCAACGAGAACGACCTGCGCATCGACGTCTACCGTTCGTCGGGCGCCGGCGGCCAGCATGTGAACACCACCGATTCTGCGGTGCGTATCACACATATCCCGACCGGCATCGTGGTGGCGCAGCAGACCGAACGGTCGCAGCACAAGAACAAAGCCAAGGCCATGAAGCTGCTGCGCGCCAAGATGTATGAGGCCGAGCGTGAACGTCTCGCCTCGACGCGGGCCGCCGACCGCAAGGGGCAGGTCGGCTCGGGCGATCGCTCGGAGCGCATCCGCACCTATAATTTCCCGCAGGGCCGGGTGACCGACCACCGCATCAACCTGACGCTGTATAAAATTGAACAGGTCGTGACAGGGGAAGCGCTGGACGACGTGATCGAGGCGCTGATCGCCGAAGACCAGGCCAGCCGGCTGCTTGAGCTGAACCGTGCCTGATGTACCGACCATCGGTACGCTGCTCACCGCCGCGCAGGCGCGGCTCAAATCTGCCGGTGTCGATACACCGCGGCTCGATGCGATCCTGCTGCTGGCCGAAGCCAGCGGGGTGAGCGAGGACCATATTCGCGGGCGGCCTGACGCGCCGCTCTCTGCTGAATCGGCGGCGGCCTTCGAAGCATTGCTGCAGCGCCGGCTGCAGCGCGAGCCGGTTTCGAAGATTCTCGGCCGTCGCGAATTCTGGAGTCTGGAATTCCGCACCAGCCCCGATGTGCTGGATCCGCGCGCCGATTCCGAAACGCTGGTGGCTGGTGTGCTGGCCGCGATTCCGAACCGCAATGCCGCGTTGCGCATTGTCGATTTCGGCACCGGTTCGGGTTGCCTGCTGCTCAGCCTGCTGCACGAACTGCCGAGCGCTACGGGAGTCGGCATCGATGTGTCGCCGCCGGCGCTGGCCGTGGCCAAGGAAAATGCCGGGCGCTTCGCGATGTCGTCGCGCTGCATATTCAGGCTCGGCAGCTGGGGGAAAGGGATCGCGGGCACATTCGACATCCTGATTTCCAATCCGCCCTATATCGAAAGCGGCGTGGTGCCGGGGTTGGAGCCGGAGGTGGCGGATTTCGATCCGTTGCTGGCGCTGGATGGCGGCGCGGACGGCCTGGATGCCTATCGCGCGCTGATCCCCGATATGGCGCGGCTGGCAGCGAAAGACGCGTTCGCCGCGCTGGAAGTCGGTGTGGGACAAGATGTCGCAGTCGGGCGGCTGCTGGGCGAAGCAGGTTTTGGCGAGATTGCGGTATTGCCCGATCTCGGCGGTATTAATCGTGTGGTAACCGGCCGGAAATCCGTGCAGATTCCCTGAAAAAGGGGGTTGGCAGGGACCCGTGCCCCCCTTATCTTGAGTCTTGGGCCGACGCAGTCCCAAGGAACCCGCCCAAGGTATAGATCCGGGGTGTTAACCGGGGGCGAATAAGCAGGCAGCGTCGCCGCCTCATCGACAACCGACATCGGATGACGGACACCGCAGGGTGATACACATCGGATGATCGATTCATCGGGAGGCCGACCGTATCAGGCACACGATATGCTGATGAGCATGGGGTGCCGATGCGCGCGCAGGATGCCTGATTGCGCTATTTGCTAAAAAACAAGCGAGATGCATTGTGAACAATAAGAATCGTCAGCGCGGTGGCCGTCCTCAGGGCCGGAGGCCGCATGGTGGCGGCGGAGGCGGTAACGGCGGCGGTGGAAATAACGGCGGGATGAACAATTCCCACCGTAATTTCGACTCCAACGGCCCCGAAGTTAAGGTCCGCGGCACGGCCACCAATATCTTCGAGCGCTACTGCCAGCTCGCGCGCGACGCCAATGCGTCGGGCGACCGCGTGGCGGCCGAGAATTACCTGCAGCATGCCGAACACTACTACCGGATCATGCTGGCTCAGGGCGTGACGCCGATGCAGCGCGCGGCCACGCAGCAGCAGCAGAACCAGCAGCAGCCCAATAACAGTAACGGCAACGGCCAGCCGTCGGCACAGCCCGCCGCGCCGGCGGCCACCGAGGGTGGTGAGCAGCCGAGCCTGGAAATGGAACTGGAAGCCGCACTGGATAGCGACGGCCAGCCTGTACAGAAAGAACGCGACGAGGCGACGGCCGCGTAAGCCGCGCACCAGCTTGTAGACATGAAAAAAGCCGCCGGAGCGATCCGGCGGCTTTTTCTAATCTTGAGTGCCTGGCGCTTAGTTCGTCGGCGGCAGGTTGCCCTGTTCGGCCTGGCTCCACATCGCCTCGTCGGCAATGGTGAGCTGGCGGATCGGCAGGCTTTCGGTTTCCGGCACCACTGGGGCCAGCGCGATGTCGATTTCCAGTTCCTTGTCCAGCAGGCCGCGGTCGCCGGCGAGATGGCGCTCGAAGAACTCGACCGTGCGGTTGATGCTGTCTTCCTTGGCTTCGCCGCGGAAGGTATGGCCCTGGCCCTTGTAGATCTTCACTTCGTGCTCGGCGCCCAGGTCGTCCAGCAGGCTGGCCAGTTCATAGGCGCGGCGCACCGGCACGGTGGCATCGCGATCGCCATGCAGCACCAGCGTCGGCGGCATGCGATGCACGCCCTTGCGCTGCACTTCCGACGGCATCGCACCCACCACGTTCACCACGGCCTGCACGCGTTCGTCGCGGCTGCCCAGGCTGAGCGCATGGAAGCCGCCGAGCGACAGGCCGAAGATGCCGATCTTGTCAGGGTCGACATATTTCTGCTTCTGCACGTAGGAGATCGCCTCGGTGAGGATGCGCTCGCGTTCGTCATGCAGGGCGGGGGCGGCTTTGCGGGCCTGCGGCACGCCGTCGAAATAATGCACCACGAAAGCGGTGATGCCCTTCTCGGCCAGCGCCTTGGCCTGCGGGTAGAACAGCGAGCCGTCGCCCAGGCCATGAGCGCCATGCAGCACCAGCACGGCCGGCGACCTGCCGTCGGAATCCAGCAGGTCCATGTCAGCCTTCACCACATCGACGCGCACCTTGCGGCCGTCGATGGTGAAGCCGTTGGTATTCTCGGCTTCGGCAGCGCGGCGCGCGCCTTCGGCGGATTTCTGCCGACGCGGGGCTGCCGCCGGCTTGGCGCCCGGCTTGGGGGCAGAGGCTTTCTGGGCGGTGGCTTTCTGGGCGGTGGCTTTCTGGCTGGCGCGCGGCTGGGCCTGCGCGGCCGGAACGGCGGCGACACTGCCCATCATCAGCGCAAGCGCGGAAATCATGCAAATCTGACGGAATGCCATGGACTTGAATCCCCTGGCATTACGCAGCATCGTGGCTTTTCCCCCGGCCATCGATCCCCCTGTAAAGCCTCAGTTAATCAAACTGCGGGTCCCCACCCGCTGGACTGTTTCAAGTTGTAACAGGGCTTTGACGCCAGAGTCCACCTTTGATTCGCCGCGATATTTCCTGCTTTTCAAGGAAAATCATAGGGTTGTGGAAAAATCGGCCCGCTTGACCCTCGCCGGGCGGCTACTTACCTTACTGACCTAAGCCGGATTCGAGCCTCCTGACCCGTCTCCGGCCCAGCCATTCCAACCGAGGATTCCCGCATGTCTGCGCCCACCAAAGTCACCGACGCTTCCTTCGAAAGCGATGTCCTCAAGTCTTCCGATGCCGTTCTGGTCGACTTCTGGGCCGAGTGGTGCGGTCCCTGCAAGCAGATCGCCCCGGCGCTGGACGAGATCGCCAGCGAGATGGCCGGCAAGCTGACCATCGCCAAGGTGAATATCGACGAGAACCCGATGACCCCGTCGAAGTTCGGCGTGCGCGGCATCCCGACTCTGATCCTGTTCAAGGACGGCAAGCCGGTTTCCACCAAGGTCGGGTCGATGCCGAAGAGCCGCATCGTCGAGTGGATCAACTCGGCGATCTAGGAATTTTCCGCCAGTATCCGGCCCGCGAGATATAGCGAGCCGGCGATCACGACACGCGCAGGGGCCGGTGCCGACGAGGCATCGGCCCTTATCGTTTGCGCGATCTGCCGCATGGCGGCAGTGGCGCTGCCGGCCGGGTCGGCCGTCAGGCCGACGCTGCGTGCGGCCGCGGTCAGGTCCTCGGCCGATAGGCTGTTGGCTTCGCCCGGGATGGCAATGCAGCGCGCGGCCTCCATCTGGGGTGCCAGCGGGCGGAGGAAGCCAGCGGCATCCTTCGTATTTAGCATGCCGGCCACCAGCCAGGTCGGCCGCGGCGGCAGCAGCTTCAGCGCTTCGGCCAGCGCTTCACCCGCCATGGCATTATGGGCGCCATCGAGCCAGAGTTCGGTGCCGGGCGGCAACAGCTCGGCCAGCGGGCCTTTGCTGAGCCGCTGCATGCGGGCCGGCCAGTCGATCTTGCGCAGGCCGGCGGCGATGGCATCGGGCGAGATGCTGAAGCCAGCCAACTGTCGCGCGCAGGCAATCGCCACGCCGGCATTCACCACCTGATGTGCGCCCAGCAGGGCGGGACGGGGAAGAGAAAGTTCTACAGCGCTGTCGCGCCAGCGGATGCCGTCCAATGTCTCGCGCACCGTCCAGTCGCGGCCATGCCGGAAGAGCGTGGATTTCGTCTCGACCGCCCGCGCCTCGATCACCGCGATGGCCTCGTCGGGTTGCGGTCCCACCACGCAGGGGACGCCGTCTTTCAGGATACCGGCCTTGTTGGCAGCGATCTTCGTGATCGTGTCGCCGAGAAAGGCGACATGATCGATGCCGATAGGAGTCAGCGCGGTCAGCAGCGGCTGCGGGATCACGTTGGTGGTATCGGCAATGCCGCCCAGGCCGGTTTCCAGCAGCACGATATCGGCTGGAACTTCCGCGAAGGCCAGGTAGGCGGCAGCGGTGGTGATCTCGAAGAAGGTGATCGGCGCGCCGGCATTGACGCTTTCACAGCGTTCCAGCAGTGCGATCAGTTTCGCATCATCGATCAACTGGCCAGCGAGGCGAATGCGTTCGTTGAAACGCACCAGATGCGGCGAGGTATAGGCATGCACGCGATAGCCGGCCGCCTCCAGCATCGCGCGCAGGAAAGCTGTGGTGGAGCCTTTGCCCTTGCTGCCGGCCACGTGGAAAACCGCCGGCAGATGCAGATACGGGTCGCCCAGCTTCGCCAGCAGGGCGCGGATGCGGTCCAGCGAAAGATCGATGGCCTTGGGATGCAGCGCCGTCAGGCGCTGCAGGATAGCGTCTAACTCAGCGGGCGCGGGGGCGGGTGGCGCCATGCGGAATCTCACCCGTCGGCGGAATTTCCAAACCGGGACGCGGCAGCGCCACGACATCGGCCTTCGGCTGCGGATCGAGCAGCAGGTCGACGATGCGGGCCAACGTCTCACGCAGCTGGTGGCGATGCACCACCATGTCCAGCATGCCGTGTTCCAGCAGGTATTCCGAACGCTGGAAGCCCTGCGGCAGGGTTTCGCGGATGGTCTGTTCGATCACGCGCGGGCCGGCGAAGCCGATCAGTGCGCCCGGTTCGGCGATCTGGATATCGCCCAGCATGGCGTAAGACGCCGTGACGCCGCCGGTGGTCGGATCGGTCAGCACCACGATGAATGGCAGGTGCGCCTCGCGCAGGCGCTGTACCGCGATCACCGTGCGCGGCATCTGCATCAGGCTGAGGATACCTTCCTGCATGCGCGCGCCGCCGGCGGCCGCGAACAGGATCAGTGCAGCGCGCTGGTTGACGGCCAGCGTGGCGGCCGCGATCAGCGCTTCGCCGGTCGCCATGCCCATCGATCCGCCCATGAAGGCAAAGTTCTGCACGGCGGCAACGATGTCCTGACCGTCCAGCGTGCCATGCGCCACCGCGAAGGCATCCTTCTGACCGGTCTTGCTGCGGGCATCCTTCAGTCGGTCGGGGTATTTCTTGGAATCACGGAAGTGCAGCGGATCCTGCACCACGTCCGGCAGTTCGATGGTCTGGTATTCGCCCTTGTCGAACAGCGCCGCGAAACGCTGCTTCGGCCCGACCCTCATGTGGTGGTCGCATTTCGGGCAGACGCGCTGGTTCTCGTCCAGCTCCTTGGCATAGATCATCTGGCCGCAGCTCGGGCATTTGGTCCAGAGATTGTCCGGCGTGCTGTCCTTCTTCGCGGTGAACTCGCGGATCTTGGGCAGGACGGTGCGGGTCAGCCAGTTCATCTAGAAACTCCTTCTGTCAGGCTGCGGCTTTGGCAACGCCACGAATGGCAGTGCTCAGTTCGCGCACCAGCTCCAGCACATGCTCGGCCGGATCGATCTTCTTCATCTGGGCCTCGGCCACCCGTTCCACAAGGGCGGTGCCCACCACGGCAGCATCGGCGACGGCGGCAATCGCCGCGGCGCGCTGGCCATCGCGGATGCCGAAGCCGACGGCCACCGGAATTTTGGTATGCTGTTTGATCAGTGCCACCGATTTGCCGACCGCGACCGGGTCGGCGGCAGCGGCGCCAGTGGTACCGGCCACCGACACATAATACAGGAAGCCGGAGGTATTCTGCAGCACGGCCGGCAGACGAGCGGCATCGGTTGTCGGCGTCGCCAGACGGATGAAGTGAATGCCGGCCTTCACCGCAGGAATACACAGCTCGTCATCTTCCTCGGGCGGCAGGTCGACCACGATCAGCCCGTCCACGCCGGCGGTCTTGGCATCGACCAGGAACCTGTCCACGCCATAGGCCGAGATCGGATTGAA
>NZ_PEKV01000012.1:137157-229355 GCF_002796975.1 Ferrovibrio sp.
GGGAAGCTGCGCCAGCAGGCGCGCGCAGGTCTCGTGATCTGGATCGCCGGCGGTGATGAAGGTGACGAGGCCGGCGCGGCCTTGGGCCTTCAGGTCGGCGAAGCGTTTGTCGATGCGGCTCACAGCGTGACTCCCAGGGCTTTCGCCACCGTGTAGATATCCTTGTCGCCGCGGCCCGACAGGCAGACCGCCATCAGATGATCCTTCGGCAGCTTCGGCGCCAGCTTGATCACCTGCGCAATCGCGTGGCTGGATTCCAGCGCGGGGATAATGCCCTCCACGCGCGACAGCAGCTGGAAAGCTTCCAGTGCCTCCTTGTCGGTGGCCGATACGTAGTTCACGCGGCCCATGTCATGCAGCCAGGCATGCTCCGGACCGATGCCGGGATAATCGAGGCCTGCGGAGATGGTATGTGCCTCGGTGATCTGGCCGTCGTCGTCCTGCAACAGGAAGGTGCGGTTGCCGTGCAGCACACCGGGTACGCCCTTGGCCAGCGAGGCAGCATGGCGCGCGGTATCCAGGCCCTCGCCGGCAGCTTCGACCGCGTAGATCTGCACGCTGCGGTCATCCAGGAAGGGATGGAACAGGCCCATCGCATTCGAGCCGCCGCCGATGCAGGCGACAAGGCTGTCCGGGATGCGTCCCTCGCGCTCGATCATCTGCTCGCGGGTTTCCTCGCCGATAATGCACTGGAAGTCGCGCACCAGCTGCGGATAGGGATGCGGGCCAGCCACCGTGCCGATAATATAGAAAGTGTCGTGCACGTTGGTGACCCAGTCGCGCAGCGCCTCGTTCATCGCATCTTTCAGCGTTTTCGAGCCGGACTTCACCGCGCGCACCTCGGCGCCCAGCAGGCGCATGCGGAACACGTTCGGCTGCTGCCGTTCGATATCCACTTCGCCCATATAGATCACGCAGGGCAGGCCGAAGCGGGCCGCCACGGTGGCCGTCGCCACGCCATGCTGGCCGGCGCCGGTCTCGGCGATGATGCGCTTCTTGCCCATGCGTTTGGCCAGCAGGATCTGGCCGATGCAGTTGTTGATCTTGTGCGCGCCGGTATGGTTCAGCTCTTCGCGCTTAAGATAGATCTTGGCGCCGCCCAGATGCTTGGTCAGCGGCTCGGCGTAATACAGCGGGTTGGGCCGGCCGACATAATCCTTCAGCAGGTAGTCCATCTCGGCCTTGAAGCTCGGATCGGACTTGGCCTGCTTGTAGTGCCTTTCCAGGTCGAGGATCAGCGGCATCAGCGTCTCGGCGACGAAACGTCCGCCGAACTTGCCGAAGTGGCCTTTCTCGTCGGGGCCGGTGCGATAGGAATTGATCGCGGTCATGTGGTCAGAACCTCAATACGCATTCACAAACATTACAGGCGGCGCGCAGCATCAAGGAAGGCGCGGATTTTCGCCGGATCTTTCTTGCCCGGCGCGCTTTCCACGCCCGATGACACATCCACCGCGGTNNGCCGTTGCCGCCGGGCAGCGCGCCATCGGCAGCCGAGCGTGCGTCGAACATCAGCCAGTCGACGGCGTCCTCGTAGTCTTTCGCGGCCTTCAGGTCGGCCTTGGTCGCAACCTTGATCGCCTTGATGATCGGCAGGCCGAAATAGACGCTGATGGCGCGACAGCGTTCTGGCGTCTCGTCGCCATGCAACTGCAGCAGGTCGAGCCGCGCCTTGGCGAGAATCTGGTCGAGGAAATCGGTTTCCGGATCGACGAACAGCCCGACACGGTCGATGCCGCTCGGCACGTTGCGCAGCAGGTCTTCCGCCTGTTCAGCGCTGACATTGCGCGGCGAACGCGGATAAAAGACGAAGCCGACCATATCGGCGCCATGCTCCACTGCCGTGTCGACGGCAGTTGCATCGGTCAGGCCGCAGATCTTGGTGAACAAAGCCATCTTACGCGGCCCCCGACATGCTTTCTGTCAGTTCCTGCGCGATAGCCTGTGCGCTGGCTTCGGGATTTGGCGATTCGGTGATCGGGCGGCCAATCACCAGATGGTCGGCGCCCAGTTTCAGGGCTTCGCCGGGGGTCATCACGCGCTTCTGGTCGCCGGCCGCCGAGCCCTTGGGACGGATGCCGGGCACCACCAGCTTGAAGTCCGGGCCGCAGGCCTTGCGCAGCATGTCGATCTCGGTGGCGGCGCAGATCACGCCGTCGGCACCGTTGGCCTGCGCCATCTTAGCCAGCCGCACGACATAACTGCTGACATCTTCGTTCACACCGATCGCCTGCAGGTCGGCGGTATCCAGCGAGGTCAGGGCGGTGACGGCGAGGATCCAGGGACGCTGGCGCGCCTGATGGGCGGCATCCACGGCCTGACGGATCATGGCCGGACCGCCCGAAGCATGCACGGTCAGCATCATCGGACCCATGGCGGCGGCGGCCGAGCGCACCGCGCCGGCGGCGGTATTCGGGATGTCGTGGAATTTGAGGTCGAGGAACAGCGGCGTGCCGGCCGGCAGGATGGCGCGCACTTCCGTCGGGCCATGGGCGGTGAAGAATTCCTTGCCCAGTTTCACCCCGAAACCGGCGGCGGCGGCGGCGCGGGCGCAGCGCGCGGCGAAGGCCAGTTCAATCGTGTCGATGGCGCAGAAAACCGGAGCGATGCGGCCGGAGAGGGATGTCTTGCTCATGGGCCGGGCTTATAGCGCAAAGTGTTGCGGAAGTCTCCCCCCGGCAGTGCCGGCAATCTCCGGATTTCGGCTCAATTCCCGCGGGAAACCGCGGCTTTAATCCCGGCCCTGTCGACGGCCCGGCCCAGGGACTGCCCCAGCGCCGCCGCCCAGCAGGCATAGCCCAGATCGTTCATATGCAGGCCGTCGGGCGTGACCATATCGGCCATCTGCAGGCTTCCGTTGCGCAGCCAGCCGCGCATGATGTCGAACCGGCGGAACAGGCCGACTTTGGTTTCGGCTGCCAGTTCGGCGAGGATTTTCTGCATCGCCTTATGGTCGGGATCCTGCAGCACCTTGGGCGCATATTGCAGGTCGATCAGCACGACATCGATTCCGGCCGCCTGCAATGTCGCGATGCCCTGGCGGATATGGGCGCGATACACCTCGACGCCCTGGGAGCGCAGCACGGCATTGGTGCCGAGCTGCCACAGCACCAGATCTGGTTTCAGATCGACCGCATCGGCGTGCAGTCGCTGGTTCATCTGGATGACATCCTGGCCGTTGATGCCGCGGTTATGGATCACAGCATCGCCGCCGACCAGCTGGGTCCATCGTCTGCCAAGCTGTGCGGGATAACTATAGGCCGGATCACTGGCGCCGGCGCCGCCCGTCGAGGATGAACCGAGGGCGACCACGGTGACGGTTTCCCTGCGCGCCAGCCGCGCAGCCACGCGCGGAAGCGGCTGCCCGAGATCGATCAGCTTTGCAGACGTGACGCAGCGGTCTGTCGCGCCGGCGACAGCGGTTTGCGGTGCGGCAGCCAGCAGCGCCAGCAGGATCGCGACGACGATGGAGCGCATCACGGTCTGGTTTTTCGGGCTGCAGCGGCGATCATGTCCGCCATCTGGTTCGCCAGGCAGCGGTTCTGTGCTTCCGCCTCGTGCATCTGCTTGGCCTGGTCGGCGGTGCGGGAATCGAAGCGGTCCTCTTCCGCCCAGTGCCGCATGATCTCGAAACGCGGAAACAGCACGACATCCTCGGCCGAGGCGATCTGCTGCATCACATTGTTATAAGGCCCGACATCCACCATCACCGACAGCCGCAGGCGATATTGCGGTGCCACCAGCAGGATGTCGGCGCCATAACTCTGCAGATGCGCCAGTCCGTCTTTCAGCGCCTCGGAGAAGCTGTTGATATCGACCTTCTGGGCGGCATCGACATTGCCGGTCTGCCAGATCACCAGGTCCGGCTGTTTCGATGGCAGGCTCTGGATGATGTCGGCCATCTGTGCCGCCGTCAGTGTCCGCTGCGACAGATTCTCGATCTGCAGCTGGGCGCCGTCGAGGCGGACGGCCAATGCGTCGTGCAGTCCGGCCGCATAAGAGCGCGGCAGGCCCTTGGCGTTTTGCAGGGATGACGAGCTGCCGAGCACCACGATGCGCAGCGGCTGGCTGGCCGCAAGCTTGCGCGCCACGCGCGGCATCGCCTGCTCGGTATACAGCATGTCGCCGGGCACATTGCAGCGCTCGTCGGCGGCACGGGCACTCGCCGTCCAGAGCAGCAGCATGGCGATGCCGGTCAGAAGCCGACGGGATATCATGCTTTCACCTCGCCGGCCTTTCGGCCGCTTTCCACCGCCTTGTACCATGTCATCAGCGCGGCCAGCCCGACCAGCAGGGCCATGCCGGCCAGGCTCACGGCAAATTGCGCCGCCAGTCCGGGGGCGATTTCGCTCAGCACGAAATGGCCGGCGAAAGACAGGAAGATGCCGGCGCAGAAGACATGCAGGGAATGCTGGCCGCACAGGATCAGCAGGCTGCTCGCGCGCCAGCGTAAGAATCCCGCATCGGGCGGCACCAGCTGTACGACCAGCCAGGCCAGGGCCAGGAAATGCAGCAGCCGCCAGGTGTCCATCTCGGTCTTGTCGATCGGGTAGAGCAGGCGCTCGATCACATCCGGCACGCGGCTCGACCATTCCGGCCGCAGCCAGCTCAGCACGATCACCAGGGCAAAGATCACATACAGGATGGCGGCGGCGGTAATGGCTTTCCGCGGCAGACGCCGCCACGGCGCCTGCTGGCGATGCATGGCGCACCAGGCGCCCAGCACGAACAGGAACTGCCAGGCCAGCGGGTTGAAGAACCAGCGTCCGGCCGGATAGGCCGGCAGATTCCAGTGCGTGAACTGCACGGCGCACCACAGCGCAAAGGACGCCGCCAGCACGATATGAGGGCGCCTCTGCATCAGCCACATCACCGGCGGGAAGGCGCCCATCAGCGCGATATACATCGGCAGCACGTCCATGTTGACCGGCCGGAATTTCAGCAGCAGCGCCTGCAGCATCAGGATATGCGGCTCCTCGAACAGCGAACCGATATTCATTTCCTCGGCGAGGTCGAGATTGTAGCGCGTGGCGAGCCAGGCGATCTGCGCGATGAAGATGATGAACAGGAAGACATGCGCGGTGTAGATCTGCCACACGCGCCGCCAGATCCGCGCCGTGCCGATCACAAAGCCCTGGCTCTGCATGGCGGCGCCGTAGGCCAGCAGCACCGAATAGCCGGAGATGAAGACGAAGGTCTCGGTGGCGTCGGAAAAGCCGTAATTGCGGTTCGACAGCCAGCTGACGGCGTTATTGGGAATATGGTTCAGGAAGATGAACAGCAGCGCCAGGCCGCGGAAGAAATCCAGCCGCAGGTCGCGCAGCTTGGCCGCCGGTTTGCCGACAGCAGAAATTCGATCCGTCGCGGTCATCGCAGGCGCCATCCTCCTGTTCCCCATTATCGGGAGCCGCTAGGATCGGGGCAATCCCTCCCAACGCCTGTCCGAGCGCTCATGTCCCGTTCCCGACGCCTCCTTCCTTTTGCCGGGCTCCTTCTCGCCCTCTCGGCCGGCCCGGCCGTGGCCCAGGACGCCGCTTCCCTGACCGGTGCCGGCATCCTGATGTACCACCGCTTCGGCGAGAATACGGTGCCGAGCACCAATATCCGGCTCGAACAGTTCGATGCCCATATCGCCGAGCTGAAATCCGGGCCCTACCATGTGATGGGCCTGCCCGAGATCGTGGCCAAACTGAAATCCGGCGAGAAACTGCCCGACCGTGCCGTCGCCGTCACTGCCGACGATGCCTATATCTCCGCCTTCACCGAGGGCTGGCCGCGGCTGAAAAAGGCCGGCATTCCCTTCACGCTGTTTGTCGCCACCGAGCCGGTGACGTCGAAACTCCGGGGCTACCTGACCTGGGACCAGATCCGCCAGATGAAGGCGGAAGGCGTCACCATCGGCGCGCACAGCCATCGCCATCCCTCGCTGCCCGCCCTCGGCCCCGACAAGGCGCGCGAGGATCTCGAAACCTCGATGGCGCTGTTCGAGAAGGAACTGGGCGAGAAGCCCAAACTGTTCGCCTGGCCCTTCGGCGAATGGGATGCGCCGACGCTGAAGCTGGTGAGGCAGTTCGGCTACAGCGCAGCCTTCGGCCAGCATTCCGGCGTGGCGCACAGCCAGCACGACATGTTCTGGCTGCCGCGCTTTCCGATGAACGAGCATTTCGGCAGCGTCGAGCGCGTGCGCCAGGCGCTGAACTCCCTGCCGCTGCCGGTCAGCGATATCGAGCCGGCCGACGTGCTGGTGAAGCTGGGGCAGACGCAAAACCCGCCAGTTTTACGCTTTACTGTGGCGCCGGGCGTCGAACGGCTGAACCAGATGGTCTGCTACACCGGTGAGGGCAGGCAGCTGACGCCGAAGCCGATCGGCGAGCGCCGTTACGAGATGCACGCGCCCGAAGCGCTGAAACCGCCGCGCGACCGCATTTCCTGCTCGGTGCCGTCCAGCCAGCAGGGCCGGTTCCGCTGGTTCGGCATCCAGTTCACCGTGGCGAAATAGACTGGGCTGCCTAAAGCCCTGTTCGCCAAGGACTGTTGAACGTTCGGCTGGATTTTGGCGGGCCAGTTCGCGCCCGTTCGAGCCCATTCAGGGGCCAGTTTAGTCCCATTCAGAACCTGTTTCGTCCTGTTCCGTCCCGTTAGAGCCTGTTTGAGCCTGTCAGAGCCCGTTACAGCCAGGCACGGCACATACAAAGGTATTCACATTGTCCAACAACAAATGAGAACATATAGTGTACATGAGGCGTGGCCGAATGTCCACCGGCTTGCTAAAAGCGCGGGGCCTGCGCATGGAAAGACATGACCCCGCTCCGAAAAACCTATCGCATCAACGGTTACGACCTCTCGGTGCTGGAGGCCGGCGAGGCCAGCGCCATCCCGCTGCTGCTGGTGCATGGCTCGCTCTGCGACCAGCGGATCTGGACCGCGCAGCTGGCGGCCTTCGCCGGGCACGCCCGCGTGCTGGCGCTCAGCCTGCGCCATTGCTGGCCCGAGACATGGGACGGTCGCGGCGATGGCTATGATATCCGGCAGCATGCCGAGGATATCGCGGCGCTGATCCGGCAACTCGATGTCGGTCCGGTGCATCTGCTCGGCCATTCGCGCGGCGGCCATGTCTGCTTCCGTGTTGCCCAGCATCACCCCGACAGTCTTCGCACGCTCATCCTGGCCGAGCCGGGCGGTCAGCTCGATCCGGTGCTGGCCGATCATGGCGCGCCGCCGCCGGGTGCTGACCTCGGCCAGATGTTCGAAGACTCCGCCAGGCTGATAGCAGGCGGCGAAACCGATGCCGGGCTGGAGCTGTTCGTGACGGCCGTCGGCGGGCCGAAGGCGTGGAAATATGCCAGCGAGGGCTTCAAGGCGATGGCGCGCGACAATGCCGCCACCATCATCGGTCAGGCGCGCGAGGCGCGGCTCACTTTCATGAAAGCGGAAATCGAAAGCATCGATCTGCCAGTGCTGCTGATCGGCGGCGCGCTGACGCGCGGGCATTTCCCCAAAGTGCTGGACGCGATGCAGCGGCTGATGCCCGATGCCGAGCGTGTCACCATCGCCGGCGCCGCCCATCCGATGTACGAGCAGCGCCCGCAGCCGTTCAACGATGCAGTGCTGGGGTTTCTGGCGTTGCGCTAACCAGATTCAGCCCGAGGAAATTTATTCGGAATTTCAAATTCTATCGGCAGTTCGGGCGGATTGCGATTGTTGGCTACGGCAAGGTAATAAAAGTGAATTTCGTGAAGGAAGGATGTGAGCTGCAATATATTGTGCTCAATTTTGACTAGATCAGCAACGCTAGCTAACGATCCCGTATGTCCACTTGGGCCTTTTGAGGCGGTACGACGCCACTCAAACATCTTGTTGTCGCGCTGTTCTATGCTGTGAGAGTGCATCAATATATTTCTAATTTCGCGTAAACGATTAAATGCCTTGGTCGCAAATTCAATCTTCTTGATGATGGCTTTGTTTTCTTCAAATTTATTTACCAAATCCATCAATAAGTCAGCGCGCGATTGATTTCCCAAATTCGCAGTGACGGCCATGCCTTTTTTGTAGTCGCCAAAATGAGGCCAGATCAATACCCCTAAAATATGCTCGCAATAATTCCAGACTAAAGAAATCTTTCCCAATTGATAAACAGCAAACATTGCCTCTTCAGTGTTGTGAAAATCGATGTGTGGATTGTGCGATGCTAAAGGCAAGCCCGATTTTCCAAGCTTAACTTTGGTTGGTTTTTTCATAGAATCCCCCCGCGGACTATATTCTCCAGCGATGGGAAGTTTTTACCCCCGCGTCACATGCGCAGCAACGCAGAGCCAGCTGCCATTCGACTGCTTCATCCAGATATCGGTATAGCGCCCGCCGCCGCGCTGGCCGTCGGGTCTGGTATAAGCCGTGCGGGCATGGATCAGCGCTGTGTCGTTGAGGATGCGGATCTGCACATCCTCGCAGACGAGATCTGGCACCGTGGTCGGCCTGGCGATCTGCGCCAGAAAGCCGGTGCGGTCGACCAGCGTGCCATCCGGGTTGGAATTGAGGAAATCCGTCGAGAGATATTGCTCGAACCAGCCGGTGTCCGACTCCCGCACGGCGCGGATGTAATTCTCGTTCAGGGTCTTAAGCGCGGCGTGGTCGGATGTGGTCATGCAGTTTCCTCCGTTTGGCCGGTTGATCCTCGGGCCGCGCCTGCGGTTCCGCAAGATTTATCAAATCGCCCCATGCTAGCGTCCGTCTTGTCAGAAACAGACAGTATCCCGGACCCGCAATGGCCAACGTCCACAGTACCGACTCTCTCAGCCAGGCGAGCTATCTGCGCCGCTTCACGCGCGTGATCGAATATATCTATGCCCATCTCGACGAGGCGCCCGATCTCAACACGCTGGCCGAGGTGGCGGCGCTGTCGCCCTGGCACTGGCATCGCACCTGGCAGGCCGTCTATGGCGAGTCCGTCGTCAACACCGTGAAGCGCCTCCGGTTACAGCGCGCCGCCGCCGATCTGGCGCATGGCGACCTGGCGCTGGAGGCAATCTGGCCGCGTGCCGGTTATGGCAGCCTTGCCGCCTTCAGCCGCAGCTTCAAGGACTCTTACGGCATGACGCCGAGCGACTATCGCAAGGCCGGCAGCCATACGCATTTCAGATCATCCCAGACCGCAAAGGAGGGCGCAGCGATGCCCGAGGTCACCATCCGTCATATCCCGGCCGCCGCAATGGCCGTGGTGCCGCATCGCGGCTCGTATATGGAAATCGGCAAGGCCTTCGAGACGCTGTTCGGCACGCTCGGCGCCCGCGGCCTGCTGCGCCCGGGCCTCTGCATGAAGGGTATCTATTATTCCGACCCCACCGCGACTCCGGAAACCGAATTGCGCTCGGCCGCCGGTATCCTATTGCCTGATGCCGATTTCCCGGTCGCGCCGCCGCTGGAACGCGCTGAACTGCGCGGCGGCGATTATGCCGTGTTGCGCCACAAGGGGCCGTATACCGACATGCGGCCGGCCTATGACTGGCTCTATGGCGAATGGCTGGTGCAGTCGGGCCGTGAAGCCGCCGATGCGCCATGCTTCGAGGATTACCTGAACAATCCGCGCGAAGTGGCGCCGAGCGAATTGCTGACCGACATCTGCCTGCCGCTCAAATGATATCGTGACGCTTGCCTGCCAGCCGGAGGCGCGCGTTAGGATAAGCTGTCGCCATCAGACATCAGCGAGGACATATGGAATTCCGCACCGCCACAGAACTGGTCGCCGCGCTACGGTCCCGGCAGGTTTCCTCGGTCGAGCTGACGGAGGCGGCGATTGCCGCCATCGAAGCCGGTGATGGCGTGCTGAATGCCGTGGTGGTGCGTGATTTCGACCGTGCCCGTGCTGCGGCCAAGGCAGCCGATGCGGCGCTGGCGAAGGGCAGCGAGAAGAGGGCGCTGCTCGGCCTGCCGATCACGGTGAAGGAAAGCTTCAACGTGGCAGGCCTGCCTACGACCTGGGGCATCCCGAACACGCAAAAGATTCCGGTGACGCAGGATGCCGTCACCGTGGCGCGGCTGAAAGATGCCGGCGCAGTCGTGCTCGGCAAGACGAATGTGTCCTACCTGCTGGCCGACTGGCAGTCCTTCAACGATGTCTATGGCACCAGCAACAATCCGTGGAGCGCCGGCCATACGCCCGGCGGATCGTCGGGCGGTTCGGCAGCGGCGCTGGCGGCCGGCTTCGTCTCGCTCGAACTCGGTTCGGACCTCGCCGGATCGTTGCGCGTGCCGGCACATTTCTGCGGCATCTATGCGCACAAGCCGAGCAGCGACATCATCCCCCGCCGCGGCCAGAATCCGCCGGGTGTGCCGGCGCTGTCGCTGGCGCCACGGCTCGATCTTGCGGTCTGCGGCCCGATGGCGCGATCCGCGCAGGATCTCATGCTCGGCCTCGACGTGCTGGCCGGACCCGACGATTACGAGGCTGCGGCCTGGCAACTGAAACTGCCGGCGCCACGTCATGCGGCGCTGAAGGACTATCGCGTCCTGGTGATCGACCGGCATCCGCTGACGCCCACCGACGCTTCGGTGCGTGATCCGCTCAATGATCTTGCCGAACGCCTGGCGGCGGCGGGTTGCAGGGTGGGGCGCAGCAGTGAGGCATTGCCCGATCTCGCGCTGATCGGCCGCATGTATCTGCAGGCACTGATGGCTTTCATCGGCAGTAATATGCCGCAGCCGGATTACGAAACGGCCGTGGCGCGTGCCGCTGCCCTGCCTGAAGGCGCAGATGATCTGCGCAGTCTGACCCAGCGCAGCCTGGTGACGAGCCATCGCGGCTGGGTGCAGGCCGACTTTATCCGCACCGGCATCGCCGATGGCTGGCGGCGGTTCTTCCGCGACTGGGACATTCTGCTTTGTCCGGTGATGCCGACCCCGGCGCTGGCGCATGACCATCGTCCGGTGGCCGAACGTACGGTCATGATAGATGGCCGCGCAGTGCCCTATGGCGAGCTGCCGCTATGGTCCAGCATTGCCACACTCACCGGCCTCCCATCGACGGCGTTTCCGGTCGGGATCAGCGCGCAGGGCCTGCCGGTCGGCGCGCAGGCCATCGGGCCCTTCCTGGAAGACCGCACGACGATCACCTTCGCCGATCTGGTGGCGCAGGCTTTCGGCGGGTTCAAACCGCCGCCGGCCGGATGATGACACGGCGATGACGAGCTGGTCCGACAAACTGCGCGACGGCAAACCGCATCAGGTGAAGCCGGTGCCGGTGAATATCGCCGGCATGAAGAAAGGCCAGGTGATGCTGGTGCCCTCGACGCGCATCGTCGCCGCCTTTATCCGGCGCCTGCCGAAAGGCCGGCTGCTGGAGACCCGCGAATTGCGCACACGGCTGGCGCGCCGCTACCGCGCCGAAGTGACCTGTCCGATTACGATGGGCTTTATCCTGCGCAGCCTGGCCGAAGCGGCCTGGGAGGCACGGCAGGCCGGTGCGGCCGAGGCCGTCATCCCGCCGGTCTGGCGTGTGCTGGAGGACGACAGCCTGACCTTGAAGAAGTTGCCGCGTGCGGCGGTGGCTTTCTTCAGGGCGAGGCGGGCAGCGGAGGCGAGAGACTAAACCCCTCCGTCATGGCCGGACTTGTTCCGGCCATCCACGTCTTACGCCTTGCTGTCTGAAAGGCGTGGATACCCGGGACAAGCCCGGGTATGACGACTTTGGTGTGGGCGTGGTTATGCGCAAATTGCACCCCGCCAAATTTCCGGTTGACCGATCACCGGCCCCGCATTACCGTCCGCGTCACCATGCAGAGCATTATTCTCACCGTAGCTACCATTAAGGTTACCGTCGTCGGCGGTGCCCTGGGTCGTTGCGCGTAGAAAGATAACGCAAAGCAGACAAACCCAGAGGCCCCGCCGGCGACGGACGGGGCCTCGGTGTTTCTGGGGCTTCGTTCATCGCCGGTCGCTTCGCAGACCGGAGAGCGACATGAACAGTTTCAGTCCCAGATTGAACGCCGAAGCCGACCCTTATGACCATCGCGTGCTGGGCACGCGGCTGGACCTCTTCCACCAGCAGGAGGAGGGCCCCGGCATGGTGTTCTGGCATCCGCGCGGCTTTGCGCTGTATCGCGTGATCGAGGATTACGTGCGCCGGCGCATGCGCGAGGTCGGTTTCGCGGAAATCCGCACGCCGCAGCTGCTCAGCTACAGCCTGTGGGAACAGAGCGGCCATGCCGACAAGTTCGCCAACGAGATGTACCGGCTCGACAGCCGCTCGTCGGGCGGCAACCGCCAGTTCGCGCTCAAGCCGATGAGCTGTCCCTGCCATGTGCAGGTGTTTTCCAAGAGCTTGCGCTCTATACGCGACTTGCCATTACGCTACTGCGAATTCGGCGCCTGCCATCGCGACGAACCCTCGGGCGCGCTGCAGGGCCTGATGCGGACCAAGAGCTTCACGCAGGACGATGCGCATATCTTCTGCACGGAGGCTCAGGTCGAGGGCGAGGTGCAGCGCTTCTGCGAGCTGCTGCGCAGCATCTACAGCGATTTCGGCTTCGGTGCGCCGCTGGTGTTCTTCTCGACGCGGCCGGCCAAGCGTGCCGGCGACGATGCCACCTGGGACCGCGCCGAGGCGGCTCTGGCGATGGCGGCGCGCCGTGCCGGGCTCGATTTCGGCATCAAGAGCGGCGATGGCGCCTTCTATGGCCCGAAGCTGGAATTCCACCTGCGCGACAGCCATGGCCGGGCCTGGCAGTGCGGCACGATCCAGCTCGATTTCGTGCTGCCCGAGCGGCTGGGTGCCGATTACGTGGCCAGCGACGGCAGCCGCCAGCGGCCGGTGATGATCCATCATGCCGTGCTGGGCAGCATGGAACGCTTCATCGGCATGCTGCTGGAGCATCACAAGGGCCAGCTGCCGCTCTGGCTGGCGCCGGAGCAGATCACGGTGGCGAGCGTGACCGATGCGCAGGAGGCTTATGCCCGCAAGGCGGCGGCCGCGCTGGGTCGTGAGGGCTATCGTGTTGCCGTCGATGGCCGGACGGAACGGATCGGCCGCAAGATCGCCGAGGCGCATGACCAGGGCCTGCCGCTGCTGGCGATTGCCGGCGAGCGCGAGGCTGAGCGCGGCACGCTCACCTTCCGTCGCAGCAATGGCCGGCAGGAAGAGCTGACGCTGGCCGATGCGGCACGGCGCTACCGCGAGGAGGCGTTCCGGTAGGGCACGTAAAAATTGTCATGCCCGGACTTGATCCGGGCATGACGGATGAGGTGATGCCAGATGTTCCGCGATGTTCTCCCCGAATCGCTGAACATCGCGATAAATGCATCTGCGTTCGGTTGCGTCACCGGACAGCGCGCCCTATTTAGAAAGTATACGAGAATTTTATTCTGAGGGGACCCCGCCGGGATGCCGCATCACACGCCGCTGATCGCTATGATCGTCATGGGGCTCGTCCTCGCTTTCGCCTTCGGCGCTGTCGCCAACCGGCTGCGGATCTCGCCTCTGGTGGGTTATCTGCTGGCGGGTGTGCTGGTCGGTCCGTTCACGCCGGGCTTTGTCGGCGACCAGAATCTGGCCAACGAACTGGCCGAGATTGGCGTCATCCTGCTGATGTTCGGCGTGGGCCTGCATTTCTCGCTGAAAGACCTGATGTCGGTGAAGGCGATCGCCATTCCCGGCGCGGTCGGCCAGATCGGCGTCGCCACCCTGCTCGGCCTCGGCATGGGCTGGGCGCTGGGCTGGCCGGTCTTCACCGGTTTCATCTTCGGCCTTGCGCTCTCGACTGCCTCCACCGTCGTGCTGCTGCGCGCCATGCAGGAACGACGCCTGATCGAGACCGAACGCGGTCGCATCGCGGTCGGCTGGCTGATCGTGGAAGATATTGCCATGGTGCTGGCGCTGGTGCTGCTGCCGGCCATTGGTGGCCTGTTTGCGAGCGAAGGCGGTGACGCCGCCGCATCGATGTCGCTGCCCGACTTGCTGATCGCGCTGGGCATCACGCTGGGCAAGGTGGCTGCCTTCATGGTGCTGATGGTGGTGATCGGGCGCCGCGTCATTCCATGGGTATTGCATTACATCGTCCATACCGGTTCGCGCGAATTGTTCCGTCTCGCGGTGCTGGCGATTGCGCTGGGCGTGGCTTTCGGCGCGGCCAAGCTGTTTGGCGTGTCGTTTGCGCTCGGCGCCTTCTTCGCCGGCATGATCATGAGCGAGTCGGAACTGAGCCATGAGGCGGCCAATGAGACCCTGCCGCTGCGCGACGCTTTCGCCGTGCTGTTCTTCGTCTCGGTCGGCATGCTGGTCGATCCCAAGATCATTATCGAAAATCCGCTGCCGGTTTTCGCCACGCTCTTCATCATCGTGATCGGAAAGTCGCTCGCCGCTTTCGCGATCGTCCTGCTGTTCCGCCATCCGGTGGGCACGGCGCTGCTGATTTCCGCATCGCTGGCGCAGATCGGCGAATTCTCCTTCATCCTGGCGGCACTCGGCACCGACCTGAAGCTGCTGCCGGCAGAAGGCCGCGACCTGATCCTGGCCGGCGCCATCCTGTCGATTATGCTCAATCCGCTGGTCTTCGTCGGCGTCGACCGGGTCAGACCCTGGTTCGAACGGCATTTCGACAAGAAGCGCAGCAGTGCAGCTGGCCTGACGACTCCGGTGCCGGATGCTTCGATGAATGTGAGCGCGGCGGTCCCTGACGACGACGCCACGCCGCATCCCACAACACTGACAGATCATGTCGTGCTGGTCGGTTACGGCCGGGTCGGCAGCCTGGTCGGGGCGGCGCTGCGCGCGCGCGGCCTGCCTTTCCTGGTGATCGAGGACGTCGACAAGCGCGTGGCCGAACTGCGCAGCCAGGGCATCGAGGTGATCGCCGGCAACGCCACGCGCGGCGGCGTGCTGGCGGCGGCGAAGCCGGGCGAGGCGCGGCAGCTGATTATCGCGATTCCGAATGTGTTCGAATCCGGCGTGATCCTCGATCTGGCGCGCAAGGCCAATCCCGGCCTCGAGATCATCGCCCGGGCCCATGCCGATGCCGAGGTCGACCATCTGATGACTCACGGCGCCACCACCGTGATCATGGGTGAGCGCGAAATCGCCCGCGCCATGATCGAACGTTTTCCGCAGGCACCGGCACCGGCCAACCCGACCCCGGCTGCGCCGGCAGCCTGAGCGACGACAACCGGCACCGCCCGGCGATCCGGGCGGTGCCGGCGCTGCCTTACGCTCTGCCGAGATACGGAATGGTGCCGGCCAGATCAGTGTTGTCGATCATCTGGAAGCGGCTTTCGCTGCCGGCCCGGCGCGCGGCGAGATGCGGCGCATAGTGCGGGTCGGCTATGAAGGCCTCGGCGAAATCCGCGGATGGAAAGGCGATGATTGCGATCAGGCTGGTTTCCAGCGGCTTGCCCTCAAGAGTCTTCACATTGCCGCTGCGCGCGAGATACTGGCCGCCGTGCTTGTGCACAAGTTCGTGAACGGATGCAGCATAGGCGGGAACCCAGGCATCGTTCGTCACCTTGATGTCGGCAATTACATAAACAGTCATAGCGTTGACTCTCCTGACAGATTGACCGGCCGGGTGGATTCCTGCGGCCGGGGCGCAATCTGGCCGGGACGGCCCGGCTGTCTCTAGTCCGCCGGCTGTAGCGGACCATACAGATTCTGTACTTGTTGCCGGACCGGCGCGCGTCTAAGGCTCGCGCGCCACCGATGGAAAGCCACAAGCATGACCCAGCCCGGATATAAACAATTCTGCCCGCTCGCCATGGCTGCCGAACAGCTATGCACGCGATGGACCATGGTGCTGCTGCGCGAACTCGTCGCCGGCACGACACGGTTCAACGATCTGCGTCGCGGCGTCCCGAAAATGTCGCCGACCCTGCTGTCGCAGCGCCTGAAGGAACTGGCGGCGGCCGGCATCGTCGAACGCCGGATGCTGAAGGCGGAAAAGGGGGTATACGAGTATCACCTCACGGATGCCGGCCGCGATCTGCGCAGCGTGGTCGAAGCCATGGGCTTCTGGGGGCAGAAATGGGTGGAGGCCAGGCTGTCGCTGCAGAATCTCGACGTGTCGCTGCTGATGTGGGACATGCGGCGCAATCTCAATCCGTCGCCGCTGCCGGCCAGGCGCACCGTGATCCAGTTCATCTATGTCGATCTTCCGGCATCGAAGCGGGTTTGGTGGCTGGTGGTTGAGGCCGACGGCTGCGTCGACCTGTGCTGGTCAGATCCGGGTTTCGAGGTGGATCTCTATGTGTCGACCGACCTGTGCACCATGACGGCCATCTGGATGGGGCTGACAACGGTCGAGAAGGAGGGTCGGAAGATCGAGTTGAGCGGAACCCGCGGTATTGCCCGCAGCATGCAGACCTGGCTTGGACTCAGCCCCTTTGCGGTAGAACGCAAACGCGCGGCGGCGTAGAGCCGGGCGCAGGCCCTCTCAGTAGCTGTAGCTAAACACCATCTGGCCGAGCCAGGTGGTGCGGTCGGTGGCATCAGCCGTGCCGAGCGACTGGCGCAGCCCGCGGCCGGCGCGCGCTGCACCCAGCACCGCGGCGATCTCCAGCCCGGGCAGCGGCGTGGACCACACGGCATAGAAATTGACTTCATCCTGCAGGCGGTCGGACGTCACGCCATTGACGGCATCGGGTTTGTCGTAGCTGTGACGGTAGAGAATGGCGCCCAGGCTGAGCGCATCGTCGGGCTGCAGCTTCAGATGCACCATATGGCTGTTCAGGTTCGAATTGCCGCCGACATAGCGGGCGTAGATTTCGCCCAGATCCCAGGTTCCGTAGCCGCGCGGGCCGCCGGCGGTGAACAGCGGATCCCAGCCGCAGCTGATAGTGTCGCCGGTATTGCCGTCGCCGCTGAAATGCATGTAGCGGTACGAGAGGCGCGGCTGCCAGGGCAGGGCGGAGAAAGTGTATTGCGGCTCGACATACCAGGCCTCGGCGCGCAATTGCCGGCCGGCTGTGTCGTTGCGCTGGCGGGCGAATTCGCTGTAGAGCGCGGCATCCTGCCAGCCGTCGCCCAATGTACTCAGCAAGGCGCCGCCGCTGCGGATGGCATAGACGTTCATGCCGTCGCGTGTCGGGCTGATCGCCTCGTCGGCATCGGTGATGTTCAGCAGAGTGGCGCCGAGATACCACTGGCGCGCTTCGTAGTTCTGGCGCCCGTCATCGCGCTGGGTCGAGGCAAACCATTCGACATTGGCGCCGTGCAGCGCCGTCGCTGCACTGTCCTTGCCGCGCATGTAATTCTGGTCGGTATTGCTTTCGAGACGGAACAGGTCGGCGCGCACCGGTTCGGTATTCAGCCGCAGGATGGCAGTGCGGTCGAAGGCTGCGCGCGGCCCGACGACATGATTATTGCGGCGGAAACTGTCGAGCGTGCCGTCGGCGATCAGGAAGCCGTCGCCAATGACAAAACCCTGCCGTCCGGCGGAGAGGTCGACGGCATCTTCGCCCAGTGCGCCAAAGCTCTGGCCGGAGCGCCAGCCGAGATAGGCCTCGCTCAATGACAGCGATTCAGGGCGCATGTCGGTGACGGAATTGCGTTGCGCCTCGCCGTCGCCGCGCGTGGCGCTGGCGGTGGCACGCACGGCGCCATACAGCGCGCCAGCGTTCAGCAGGTAATCGGCTTCCAGGCCGGGCGTGACAAAACCTTCTGCCCAGCGGCGACCGCCCTGGCGTACGCCATGCGAGGACAGGCTGCCCAAACCATTCTGCGCATTGGTCACGCCGAACAGGCCAAGTCCGGCATCCAGCGTCAGGCCAAGTTCAAGATCGCCGAAAGTCTGGCGCTGTCCTGGTTTCTCGGGTTCGTCGTTACCAGCGAACGCGGCTGGCGCGGCAAGCCAGACCGCAACAAGAAGGCAAAGCGGACGACGCATGGTATTTCCCCTCACCCGCAGGCGGCCGGTTGCTGGCCCGGTCAGTCGCCTTGGGGTATCCTGCCGGTGTATTGCATTGTCGGTATCAGTCAAGCGCGTGCCTTGTCGGGTATCAGGATTTCAATTAGAAAAGCCGCTGCTTTTCAGACTTATTCGCGAGGATAGCCATGCGCCCCAGTGGCCGCAAACCCGACCAGCTGCGCCCGATCCGTCTTGAGCCGGGTTTTGCCAAATATGCCGAGGGCTCCTGCCTGATCAAATTCGGCGAGACCCATGTGCTCTGCGCCGCGACCGTCGAGGAAAAGGTGCCGCCTTTCCTGCGCAACACCGGCCGCGGCTGGGTGACGGCGGAATACGGCATGCTGCCGCGCTCCACCCATACCCGCACCGATCGCGAAGCGTCACGCGGCAAGCAGTCGGGCCGCACGCAGGAGATCCAGCGTCTGGTCGGCCGCAGCTTGCGCGCCGTTACTGACCTGACCGGTTTCGGCGAACGCCAGATCCGTCTCGACTGCGATGTGCTGCAGGCCGATGGCGGCACGCGCACTGCCGCCATCACCGGCAGCTGGGTGGCGTTGCATCTCGCCTTTGCCAAGCTGGTCAAGGACGGCGCCATTGCCAAGATCCCGCTGATCGGCCAGGTCGGCGCGGTCAGCTGCGGGCTGTGCGACGGTGTTGCCGTACTCGATCTCGACTATCCGGAAGACAGCACGGCGCAGGCCGATGCCAATTTCGTGCTGACCGATACCGGCGCCATCGTCGAAGTGCAGGGCACCGCCGAGAAGGAGCCGTTCTCGGAAGCGCAGTTTGCCGCCATGCTCGGCCTCGCCAAGCAGGGCGTGAACGAGCTGATGGTGCATCAGCGCAAGGCGGTAGGGCTGTAACGATGACGCGGCGTCGCTTCGCCGGCGACACCCTGGTGATCGCCAGCCACAATGCCGGCAAAGTGCGCGAGATCGGCGACCTGATTGCGCCCTTCAAGGTCCGCGCCGTTTCGGCGGGCGAACTCGGCCTGCCCGAACCGGAAGAGACCGGACTGACGTTTGTCGCCAATGCCGAGCTGAAGGCGCTGGCGGCGGCGCAGGCCGCACAACTTCCGGCGCTGGCCGACGATTCCGGCATGAGCGTCGATGCGCTGGATGGTGCGCCGGGGATTTACTCCGCGCGCTGGGCCGGTGCATCGAAGGATTTCGGCAAGGCGATGGAGAAGGTCTGGAAAGCCGTGGCAGAGAAGGGCGCCGAGCCGCCCTTCGGTGCGCAGTTTGTCTGTGCGCTCAGCCTCGCCTGGCCCGATGGTCATGTCGAAAGCTTTGAAGGCATCATCCCGGGCGATCTGGTCTGGCCGCCACGGGGCGATCAGGGCTTCGGCTACGATCCGATGTTCCTGCCGCGCGTGAACAGCGAGACGCGGACTTTCGGCGAAATGCCGGCTAGCGAAAAGCATGCGATCAGCCATCGCGCGCTCGCCTTCCGGCAACTGATCGATGCCTGTTTCGGCTGAGATGAAAATCCCGCGACGCGGTTTCGGCCTGTATGTGCACTGGCCCTTCTGCGTCTCGAAATGTCCCTATTGCGACTTCAATTCCCATGTGCGTGAGCGGGTCGATGCCGCACGCTGGCAGGCAGCCTACCTGCGCGAGATGGAACACTACGCAACCGTGGGCACAGGGCAGGGTGAAACCGTCACCTCGGTCTTTTTCGGCGGCGGTACGCCCTCGCTGATGCCGCCCGACACCGCCGCCGCGATCCTGGAAGCGGCGCGGAAATACTGGCGCTTCAGCGACGATGTCGAGATCACGCTGGAGGCCAATCCCAATTCCGCCGAAGCCGGCAAATTCGCTGCCTTCGCCCAGGCCGGCATCAACCGGCTCTCCATCGGCGTGCAGAGTTTCGAGGCCGATGTGCTGAAATTTCTTGGCCGCGCGCATGATGCCGGTGAAGCGCGTGCTGCCATTGAAGCCGCGCGCAAGGCGGTGCCGCGCTACAGTTTCGACCTGATCTATGCGCGACCAGAGCAGGCAGCCGAACAGTGGCGCGCTGAGTTGCGCGAGGCGCTGGCGCTCGCCGGCGATCATCTGTCGCTCTATACGCTGACCATCGAGCCCAATACCGGCTTTGCCGGCGCGGTGGCGCGTGGCGCGCTGCATCCGATGCCATCGGATGATCAGGCTGCGCTCTACGATTTGACGCAGGAGATTCTCGACGAGGCCGGGTTGCTGGCTTACGAGATTTCCAACCACGCCCGCCCTTCTTCCGAAGGAATGGCCGGCGGTGAGAGTCGGCACAATCTGGTCTACTGGCGCAGCGGCGAATATCTCGGCCTCGGCCCCGGTGCGCATGGCCGCATTCTTCGGGACGATGCCTGGCTGGCGACGCAGACCCGCCGCAAGCCCGAAGTCTGGCTCGAACAGGTTGAAACTGAAGGCCACGGCCGGGAGAGTGAAACGCCGGTGGCATCTTCCGAGCGCGCCGAGGAAGCCCTGATGATGGGACTGCGGCTGGCCGAGGGTGTCTATGCCGCGAATTTCCGCGCCGCCACCGGGCTGGATCTCGATATCTTCGTGCCGCGTGAGCGCAGTGCGCCGCTGGAAGCCGCCGGCCTATTGTATCGGGACAATACACGGATGGTTGCCACTCGGGAGGGCCGTGCAGTTCTGGACGGATTGCTGGCCAGACTGCTCGCATAGCTGGCTGCTTGCATAGCCGTCTGGCCCCGGTATGCTGGGCAAAATTCCTGAGGAAACCCGAGCCAAATCCGATGTCTGAATCCGCTTTCCCCGGCCTGTCGCTTGGCGTGCAGGAACTGCGCGCCTCCGAAATCCGCGAACTGCTCAAACTGATCGCCCGGCCGGAAATCATCTCCTTCGCCGGCGGTATTCCAGATCCGGCAATCTTCCCGCTGGATGCCATCGGCGCGTCGTATCAGCGCGTGCTGGCCGATCCGGTGCAGGCCAGGGAAGCCTTCCAGTATTCGATCAGCGAAGGCTATGTGCCGCTGCGCGAATGGATCGCCGGTTATCTGCAGACGCACAATATCGAGACCGGGATCGAGCGTATCCTGATCACCTCGGGCGCGCAGCAGGCCATCGACTTCCTCGGTCGCGCGCTGATCAATCCGGGTGACAGTGTGGTGGTGACCTCGCCCAGCTATCTCGGCGCCATCCAGGTCTTCAACACCTATCAGCCGAAATTCCTCTCGGTGCCGATGGACAACGAGGGCGTGCTGCTCGACCAGCTCGAAGCCGCGTTTAAACAGAAGCCGAAATTCTTCTACCTCACACCGGATTTCTGCAATCCGGCCGGCATCACCACCTCGCTTAAGCGCCGCGAAGCGATTCTCAGGCTGGCGCATCAGTATGGCGTGGCCATCCTGGAAGATTCGCCCTACGAGGAACTGCGCTACGAGAATGCGCGCATCCCGAGTTTTGCAGCGCTGGAGCAGCAGTATCTCGCGCAGCCTGACAGCGACGGCAAGCGGCTGGTGGTCTATATCGGCAGCCTGTCGAAAGTGCTGACGCCGGCGTTGCGGATCGGCTGGATCAACGCCGATCCGTCGCTGATCAACAAACTGGTCCTGCTCAAGCAGGCCTCCGATCTGCATTGCAGCACGATCAACCAGATGGTCGCCTGCGATATCGCGAAAGCCTCGCATGCCGGTCAGGTGCAGAAACTGCGCAAGGCCTATAAGGAGCGCCGCGACGTGATGCTGGAGGCGCTGGAGCGTTGCCTGCCCAAGGAAGTGCGGTTCACGCATCCCGATGGCGGCATGTTCATCTGGCTGGAATTCCCCGACGGCATCGACGGCGCCGAGCTGCTGGCCGAAGCGGTGAAGGACATCCATGTCGCCTTTGTGCCGGGCTCGGCCTTCTTTGCCACGGATGCAAAACGCAACACGGCGCGATTGAGTTTCTCGCTGGGCGAACCGGCGCGCATCCGCGAAGGCATCGAGCGGCTGGCGGCGCTGCTGCAGAACAAGCTGCGCGCCAACCGTGCGGCTTAATCTGGGCGTGGCTTAACCGGCATCACCCGCAGCACCAGCGTCAGGAGGCCGGCCAGCGGCAGCAGCCAGAAGGCTGGTGCCTTCATGGTCCATAACGTTGCGCCATCGATGGCGCACCATGCGAGCGGCAGCACCAGCAGCAGCCAGTGTGCGCGCAAGGCCAGGAGAAGGCCGAGCGTGGCGACCACGGTCGGTCCCGGCATCAGGGCAAAAACCTCGCCCTGCTGCCATGGCCGGCCCAGCATCCAGGGCAGCAGCGGTTGCAGGGCCAGCGCGCAGACCACCAGCATGAAACCGAAGGCGCGGCTGCGGCTGTCGGTCGGTTGAAGTTCGCGGTCGAAAGCGAAGAACCAGAGCAGCAGTCCCTGCAAGGCAAAGCCGTAGGCGAGGTATTCCGCGGCCCAATTGATCGTGGCGTAACGTTCGTACAGCCAGAGCCAGGCGGTCAGCAGCCAGGCGGCGCCGGCGAACAGCAGCGCCAGCGGCTGGCCCGTCACGGCCAGCATGGCAAGACCGGCGATCACCGCCGCGACCTGCCAGGGCCATAGCGTTTCGTTGTGCAGCTCGAACAGCCGGAAATAGGTCTCGGGCGAGAACAGCAGGAAATCCGACAGGCGGTATGTCGACCATGCGGCCATCAGAGCGCCTCGACGTGAGAAATGATGCGCCGGCGGATCGCCGCATCCGGCAGCGGCCCGTGGCCGGCGCCCATATTTTCGGCCAGATGCTGGGTCCGTGTGGTAGCCGGGATTACACAGGTGACGTCCGAGTGGGCCACGATGAATTTCAGCAGCAGCTGTGCCCAGTTCGCAGCACCGATCTCAGCAGCCCAGACGGGCAGGGGATGGCGCCGCACGGCGTCGATCAGGTCGCCCTGGCGGAACGGCCGGTTGACGATGACGCCGATCCTGCGCTCGCGTGCCAGAGGCAGGATGCGCTGCTCGATCTCGCGGTCCAGCACGTTGTAGCTGATCTGCAGGAAATCGACCGGCTGGCTCTGCATGATACGCTCGATCTCGTCATGGCGGCGGCCTTCGGACGTGGTAATCCCGATATAGCGGATACGGCCCTCGGCCTTCATGGCGTGCAGCGTTTCCAGATGCGCTTCCCAGCCCAGCAGGTTATGCACCTGCAGCAGGTCGAATTTTTCCACGCCCCAGTGGCGGCGCGTGATTTCGATCTGCTGCGGCCCGCTGCGGCCGGATGAGGTCCAGACTTTCTCGGCCGAGAAAACCTGCTGCTTCGCGGCCAGCGTTTTCAGGCCTTCGCCGATCACGCCTTGCGACGAGCCATACATCGGCGAGGAATCGACCATGCGACCGCCGGCGTTGAAGAACTCGCGCATTACGGCAATGCTGGCGGCGCGTCCGCGCGGATCGTTGCCGACATTGAAGGTGATCCAGCTGCCCAGTCCTATCACTGGCAGTTTCTCACCAGTCGAGGGAATGGCGCGCGTGACGCCCGCGCCCTGCCCGAAACTTATATTGAAGGGCAGCGCCGTTGCGGCCAACCCGCCCAGCAGCGCGCGCCGCGAAACAGGAATGCCTGCCGGCAAACCTAATCCCACAGGCTCAGGATGTGGCCTTCATCGGGCTTCACGCCACCGGCCAGCATGCTGCGATAAGCCGCTTCCACGGCACTGCGACCGCTGCCGCGGATCACCTTGATCCAGCCTTGCAGCATCGGTACGAATTCGGTCCAGGCGGCATTCAGCCGGGTTTCCAATCCGCCGCGACCCCATTCCTTGCTGCGCTTGACGATGCGGTTCGGCGCGAAAAAGAAGATCGGCTTCGCACCGGGCAGACCCTTACCCGGCGGATTCAACTCGCGGTGCGACATGCCGACGGCGCAACTGTATTTCAGATGGCCGCCGTAATGCTCGTGCACGGCGCGGCGCACCTCGGCGCTGCCGGCGAAATCGACATAGACGGCGTCTTCCTCCGGCTGTTGGCCGATCTCGTCATAGGTCACCACACGGTCGTAGCAGCCGAGCCCCTCGACGAAAGCGCGATTGGAGGCCGAGGTCAGTCCGACCACGGTGGTGCCCTTGTGTTTGTGCAGCAGATACGCCAGACCGAAGGCGGTTTTCGATGAGGCGCTGGAGAGCACGACCGTCTGCGCGCCGAAGAATTTCTCGTCGGTCAGGAAGTCATCGATCAGGAACGACGTGATGAACAGCGGCCGCAGCAGGGCCTGATAAGCCTCGAAGGCTTCGGAGAAAGTCGGATCGGTGGTGATGCGCAGGTAGCTGTTATAGGCCGGCGGCAGCTCGCTGCGATGCGGCGCTGCCTCGATGAAGTTGCTGTCGGTCAGCTTGCCCGGCGTCATCACCAGATGCGTCGCCATCGGGAAGAAGCCGTAGATACGCTCATCGACTGCGATGGTCGGATGCCGCGAGGCGATCACGTCGGCGAATCCCCAGACCGGGATGATGCCCCACGTCTCATCCGCAGCAGGGAAAAACCCCCAATACCGCATCTGCTCGCCGAGCTGGCCGTAGGTGATATTGTTGGCGGTCAGCGCGAAGCTGTCGATCTTGACCAGAATCTGATCCGTCTGCAGGTCGTCGGCATGCAGGGTGACATCGGCAAAGCGCGTCTTGCTCAGATCGTCCTTGTGTACCTGGAACTGCGCGCCCGCCAGATCGGATTTGGCGGTGGCGGTGAGGATCTGCGACATGGAAACCTCCAGGTGCGGGGGTGCTGTTTGTCAGTCTTATATAGCGTCCAATCTAGAATGCGGATGATAGCTGCAATGTGACAAGGATTGGACAAAAACCACGGAAAACGCGATCAGCAGCGGGAGCTATTCGCCCGGCTGGCGTGCTGCAGGTTCGCCGTGTGCATCGGTTGCCGCACCACGCAGCTTGCGGCTGGCCCAGACACCCAGATCATCCAGATAGGTGAAGATCACCGGCGTGACGATCAGCGTCAGCAGGGTGGACGAGATCAGGCCGCCGATCACCGCATGGGCCATGCCGGCGGTCTGCTTGGCGCCTTCGCCGATGGCCATGGCGAGCGGCAGCATGCCGAAGATCATGGCGAGCGTGGTCATCATGATCGGACGCAGGCGGATTTCGCCGGCTTCCAGAATGGCTTCGCTGCGCGACATGCCATCGCGGCGGGCATGATTGACGAAGTCGATCAGCAGGATGGCGTTCTTGGTCACCAGCCCCATCAGCATGATGAAGCCGATCACGGCAAACATGCTGAAGGTGGAACCCCAGGCCCAGAGCCCCACCACAACGCCGAACAGCGACAGCGGCAGTGAGGCCATGATGGCAATCGGCTGCAGGAAGCTGGCGAACTGCGAGGCCAGGATCAGGTAGATCAGGATCACCGCCAGCAGCAGCGCCGCGGCAGCGTAACCAGCGGATTCCTTCATGTCCTTCGATGCGCCGCCGAACCAGAAGCGATAGCCCGGCGGCAGCTTCATCTGCTCCAGCTTCGCCTGGATGGCGCGGCCCACTTCGCCCACGGGACGCCCGTCGGTGGTGGCGGTCAGCAGAACTTCACGGGCGAGGTCGCGACGGTTGATCTGTGTCGAGCCGGTCGAGGGCTGGATGCTCACCACCTGGGCCAGCGCCACCATGCGCGGATTGCCGTCGGCATTCATCTGGCTGGAGGTGATGTAGATACGTTCCAGATCCGGCATGCCGGTACGATCGTCGCGCGGCAGGCGCACGAAGACGTCGTAATCCTCCGAGTCCGGTGCCTTCCAGGTGCCGGCTTCTTCGCCGGCCAGCAGCGGGCGCAGCGTGCTGGCAATCGTCGTCGTGCCGACGCCGAGATCGGCGGCGAGCTGGCGGTCGACTTCCAGCGCCACGGTCGGCTTGTTCGCTTTCAGGCTGGATTCGATATCTACCACGCCGGGCACGGTGCGCATTTGCGCCATGGCCTCCTGCGACAGGCGGTCGAGCTCGGCGATATCCTGGCCCTTGATCGCGATCATGATCGGCTTGTTCAACCCGCCGCCCAGATTGGCCTGGCCGATATTCACATTGTCGATGCCGGCAATATGCGCGATGCGCTGGCGGAAGAAGCCAGCCATCTGCTGCGGCGAATATTTGCGCTGGTCGATCGGCACGAAACGCACATACAGCGTGCCGACATTGCGGCGCCCGAAGCTGCCGGCATTGATCGAGGCGAAGGAATAATCGACTTCGGGGAATTCCTTCAGCGCATCCTGCACCTGGCGGATCTTGGCCTCGGTATAGTCGATGGCCGAACCCGGCGGCGCCGTGATCTCAACCAGGATTTCCGACAGATCCGGCTCCGGCAGGAATTCCGAACCGATCTTGCCCGAGGCCAGAATGCCGATGGTGGCAACGAAGCTGGCCACCGCAATCGTCAGCACCAGCCAGCGCAGGCGCAGACTCCAGGCGAGGATGCGGCGATAGACGCGGCCGAGCCGCTCCATGCCCTTGTCGACCAGGCCGACCATGCGGCCGACGGGGCCGCGCTTGGCATTGGGCAGGCTGTCCGGGTCATGCCAGACGCTGGACAGCATCGGATCGAGCGTGAAGCTGACGAACAGCGAGATCAGCACCGCCACTGTGACGGTGATGCCGAACTGCAGGAAGAAGCGGCCGATGATGCCGTCCATGAAGGCAACCGGCAGGAAGACGGCGACGATGCAGAAGGTGGTGGCCAGCACCGCCAGGCCGATTTCGTTGGTGCCGTCCAGCGCCGCCTGCCGGTGGCTTTTGCCCATCGCGACATGGCGCGTGATGTTCTCGCGCACCACGATGGCGTCGTCGATCAGGATGCCGATCGCCAGCGACAGCGCCATCAGGGTCAGCTTGTTCAGCGTGAAGCCGGCGGCGTTGACTGCCGCGAGCGTGCCGATCACGGCAATCGGCAACGTGAGCCCGGTAATGATGGTGCTGCGCCAGGAATTCAGGAACAGGAAGACGATCAGCACGGTCAGTGCGGCGCCTTCGATCAGGGTGCGCTGCACGCTGTTGACCGAATTCAGGATGGCGCGGCTGTCGTCGCGCATGAACTGGAGCGAAATATCAGACGGCAGGTCGGGCTGCATTTCCTTGATTGCGGCTTTCAAGCCAGTGATCACTTCCAGCGTGTTGGAGCCCTGCACCTTCACGAAGCTGATCGCCAGCTGGCGGTCGCCGTTGAACAGCGCGACGGCTTCCTTTTCCTCGGAACCGTCTTCCACCGTGGCAATATCGCCGACCGTGACCGAGGCGCCGCCGCGGCGTGCCACCACCAGCTCGCCCAGGCGGCGCGGATCGGTGACACGGCCTTCGATCTGCACCACGAACTCGGTCTGCGGCCGGGTCAGCGTGCCGAGCGGAATCTGCTGGTTCTCGGCTTTCAGCACGTGGATCAGCTGATCCATGCCGACGCCGTAGGACTGCATCTTCTCGGGATTGGGCAGCACATTGATGCGGCGCTTCAGGCCGCCGACGATATAGGCCTGCCCGACGCCGCGCACGGTCTGCAATCGCTTGAGCACCACCTGGTCGGCCAAGGTGGTCAGTTCGCGCAGGTCGCGGCGCTCGCTGCGGATGGTGATCGAGGCGACCGGCTGGTTGTCGGGCGAGAAACGCGAAATCTCCGGCATCTTGATTTCGTCGCGGAAGCGCGGCGTCACCAGCGCGATCTTTTCGCGCACATCCTGCGTGGCGGCGACGGCATTCACCGTCAGTTCGAATTCGATGATGACGGTGGAGCGGCCTTCGAGCGAACGCGAGGTCAGCGTGCGCACGCCGCTGATCGTGTTGACGGCATCCTCAATCGGGCGCGTGACTTCGCTTTCCACGCTTTCCGGGGTGGCGCCCGGATAGCTGGTATTGACCAGCACGATGGGGAATTCGACGTCGGGGAACTGCTCGACGCTCAGCTTGAAATAGGCGAACAGCCCCACCACCAGCAGGGAGGCCATCATCATGGTCGCGAAGACCGGATTGTTGACGCTGATGCGGGTCAGCCACATGGCGCGGACTCCCTTTTGCGATCAGCGGCCGGCGATGCGCGCGGCCAGCCCGTCATTCAGGCGCAGGCCCGGCGTTGCCACCACGGTCTCGTTCTCGGCCACCCCCTCGGCGATGCCGATGCGGCCATCGGCACTGCCCTGCAGCGCCACTTTCACCGCGCGACGCTCCAGCTTGCCGTCCTTCAGCACATAGACAACACGCGTACCGTTCTCCTCGCGCAGCGCCTCGCCCGGGATGGCGATCACGCCCGGCGCCTCGACCAGCACGGCCTCGCCGGCGCCGAACATGCCGCCGCGCAGCACATGCTCCGGATTCTGCAGCAGCACATAGACCGGGATCGAACGCGAACCGCTCTGCGCGGTTGGATTGATACGTTCGATGTGAGCGTCGAAACGACGGTCGCCGAAACCTTCGACATGCAGCACGACCTTCTGGCCGGCGCGCAACTGCGGGACGTCGCGCGCGGGCACCAGGGCCTCGACCTCCATCAGGTCGAGATCGGCGATGGAAAACAGCTTGGCATCGATGGCGACGCGTTCGCCCGGATTGACGAATCGTTCAGCCACCAGGCCGTCGAGCGGGGCATAGATGGCGGCGTCGTGCACGCTCTTGCGCGCCACGCTGAGCTGCTGCTCCATGGCGGCGACATTGGCGCGGGCATTGCGCCAGGCATTCTCGGCTTCATCCAGCGCAGTCTGCGATTTTACACCGCGCTGCGTCAGCGTAATCGCCTTCTCGCGATTGATCTCGGCCAGCTTGAGCGCCGAGCGTGCACTTTCGAGGTTGCTCTGCTTTTCGCGCATGCGGGCGCCGACATCGCTGGTGTCGAGGCGCGCCAGTAACTGACCCTTCTTCACGCTTTCGCCGCGACGCACGGAAATCTCGTTCACCACTGCGGCGACTTCGGCACGCAGCAGGCTCTGGTTGAAGGGCTGGATGGTGCCGTTCAGCCGCACCACCTGGCGCAGATCGGCGCGTTTCGCCTGCGCGAGATCGGCAGGCGAAAATTCCAGTCCGCTGAATTTCGTTGTTTCGGCGGTGGCTACCGCCCTGGCGGGCTGGCGGCCCTTCAGGACATAGAGTCCGCCGCCGGCCAGCACGACCAGCACCGCAACCGACAGACCGATCTTCACCGCACGTTTCATCTTGTCCCCCACCGGCGGCTGCAGCCTGCCAGATCGCGCCGTATATATAAGGACGCACGAAACCCGTCCATCCTGCGAGTGTTACCGCTGGGTAACTGTGATTTCCGTCACAGGGCCGGTTACAGGGCCTGCGCGTGCAGTCGTTCGCACCAGTGCTGCAGCCGGTCTTTCAGCACCCGCTCGCGCACATAACTCAGCTCTTCGTCCGCGATCCGCTCCAGTTCCTCGAACTGGAAAGCCTCGGCGCCATGGGCATTCCAGGCTGCCTGCAGGTCGCGACGGGTATGGCCGTTATGGCGCAAACTGAACCAGACCCGGTTCTGGATCTTGGCGAGATCGGGTGCGCGGCCGGCCCAGCGCTGGCCGGTCGGCCGGCAGAGCAGGGCGTAGATCCCGGCCACGGTCTTACGTTCCTTGTAGGCGGCCTGCGCCGCCTTGCGATCCTGGGTTTTCATAATGGGCTCCAAATTTTACCCGGATATATATCTGGCGAACGTTTGACGCAAGAATTTTATCCGGGTAAATATTTGATATGGCCCTCTGCACCGCTTTTACCGGCACCGACCGCCTGGCCCACGGCCCTCTGACCGAAGTGGCTTTGGCGGTGAAGGCCGCGCTCGACCGCGATCCCGCCGCCAGCATCCTGACCTTCGACGACGCCACCGGCCGGGTGATCGATCTCGACCTGCGCGGCAGCGATGCCGACGTGCTGGCGCGCCTTGCCCCGGCAGCGGAGGAGCAGCCCGCGCGCGGCCGCGGCAGGCCGAAGCTCGGCGTGGTGGCGCGCGAAGTCACCCTGCTGCCGCGACACTGGGACTGGCTGAGTGCCCAGCCCGGTGGCGCATCGCATGTCTTGCGTCGTCTGGTCGACGAGGCCCGTCGCCGCGATGGCGGGCAATCTGATCTGAGGACGGCGCAGGAAACCGCTTATCGCTTCATGTCGGCGATGGCGGGCAACCTGCCGGGTTTCGAGGAAGCTACGCGCGCGCTGTTTGCCAATGATGCTGCGCGCTTTGTGCTGCACAGCGCGACCTGGCCGGCAGATATCCGCCATCATGCGCAGAAATTGGCTTGGCCCGGGACATGACCGCGATCTTCACCATCGGCCATTCCAACCAGACGGCGGAGCAGTTTGTCGCATTGCTGCAAAAGCACGGGGTTCGCCTGCTGGCCGATGTGCGCTCGGCGCCGGTCTCGCGCTTTTCGCCGCAATTCAATCGCGCCGCATTGATGCGCAGCCTGCAGGAGGCCGGGATCGACTATCGCTGGTTCGGTCAGGCGCTGGGCGGCAAGCCGCGTGCGGCGGAGCCGGTTTTCAGCGCTGGCATAAGCGAGCTGCTGAAAGCGGCGAACAGCCAATGTACAGCGATCATGTGCGCCGAGCGCGATCCCCGCATGTGCCATCGCACACATCTGGTGACGCCCGCCCTGCTCAAAAATGGCGTAACTGTCACGCATATTCTGGGCGACGGGTCTCTGCTGCCAAATGATGCGCTGCAGCAAGCGCCGCGGCAAACCAATTTGTTCGATTGATCTCCGCTTGACCTGACGGCGACGTATACGCAGACTTTGCCTCCATAAAAATCCAACGGGAGGAACGTCATGCGCTATCGCACCATTGCCAGTATCGGAATTCTAGCCGCCGGCGTCGCGGCATTCGCAGGCGCAGATGCGCAGGCGCAAACCTACAAGCTGATGACCGGTCCGCAGGGTGGCGTCTGGGTACCGCTGGGCGGCACGCTGAAGGCCATGTTCGAGAAGACCCTGCCGGGTTCTTCCGTGCAGACCCTGCCGGGTGCCGGCATCGCCAACGTCAAGGGCGTCGAGGAAGGCAAGGCCGATTTCGGCTTCGGCAACTCGACTTCGACGGTGGATGCGATTGAAGGCCGCAAGCCCTTCGAGAAGAAGGCAACCAACGTCTGCCAGATCGCCAATCTCTATCCGCAGTATTTCCAGATCGTCAGCCTGGCCGATGCCAAGGTCGGCAAAGTCGCCGATATGAAGGGCAAGACGATCGCCGTGCAGACCCGCGGCAATACCGCCGAAGCAATCTCCGCCGACATCCTGAAGGCCAACAGCCTGTCATATAACGACATGGGCAAGGTCAACTTCATGGCCTCCTACAACGATGCTGCCGCCCTGCTGCAGGACGGCCACGCTCAGATCTTCACGCTGGGTACCACCATTCCGGCCTCGTCGGTGATGGATCTGGCCTCGTCGCGCGGCATCACGATGGTACCGGTATCGGATGCCGAAGTGGCGGCGATGAAAAAGATCAATGCCGGCTATGTGAAGGGCACCATTCCGGCCGGCACCTATCCGAAGCAGGACAAGGATGTGCCGGCGATTGCCTATTCGGCGCATTTCATCGCCTCCTGCAAGCTGCCGGCGGACAAGGTCTACGCTGTGACCAAGGCGATGGCGGGCCATATTGCCGATATGGCGGCGATCAACAAGGCGATGGCGAAGATGACGCCGAAGGACATGGCTGAGGATATCGGCGTGCCCTTCCATCCGGGTGCCGCGAAATACTATCGCGAAGTCGGCGCCCTGAAGTGAGCGTCAGCGTAGTTTACTGAGGCGACTAACCGGCGTCGTCTGCCGCAAGAAGCGGACGACGCCGGTATTTTTTCAGTACGGGGGAGAGTGACATGGAAGGCAAGACCCTGATCGGGCGGATCGTGATGCCCATCGGCGTCGCTATGGCGGTGTTCCACATGTGGGTCATCGCCATGGGGCCGCCGGAAGCGATGATCTTCCGTGGCACGCATCTGGCCTTCGCGCTGGCGCTGGTCTACCTGCTCTATCCCTTTGTCGAGAGTAAGGATGGCCGGCGGCGCCTGGTCTGGCTCGATGCCGTTCTGTTTGCCGCTGCCGCGTTCGGCCTTTCCTATATGTTTGTGAACTACGACTACTTCATCAACCGCATCATCTATATCGACGATCTCAGGCCATTGGACATCGTGGCCAGCCTCAGCCTCATCTTCGTGGTGCTGGATGCAACGCGCCGGGTGATCGGCTGGGCATTGCCGATCACAGCGCTGCTGTTCATGGGGTGGGCGCTATTCATTACCAAGGTCGACCCTCTGACGCTGCTGGACCAGCTTTACATGACGACTGAAGGCATTTTCGGCTCGACGCTGGGTGTCTCGGCAGCCTATGTGACCATCTTTGTGGTGTTCGGCAGCGTGATGGAGCGCACCGGCACCGGCAAGCTGTTCATGGATTTCGCGCTGGCCCTGACCGGCCGGCAGGCCGGTGGGCCGGGCAAGGTTTCGGTCGTGTCGTCGTCGCTGTTCGGCACCATTTCGGGTTCGGCCGTCGCCAACGTGATGGTTGACGGGCCGATCACGATTCCGCTGATGAAGCGGACCGGCTTCACCAAGCATTTTGCGGCCGGCGTCGAAGCTGTCGCCTCGACCGGCGGGCAGATCATGCCGCCGATCATGGGGGCTGCTGCCTTCGTGATGGCCGAGTTCCTGGCGGTACCCTACCTGCAGGTCGTCGCCTGGGCGCTGATCCCCAGCATTCTGTATTACGTCGCCTGCTTCGGCGCGGTGCATTTCGAGGCCAAGCGCATGGGGCTGGTCGGCCTGCCATCGCATGAGGTGCCGCGCCTGCTCATCGTGCTGAAGGAGCGCGGCCATCTGTTCATTCCGGTCGCCATCATCCTGGGTGGCATGACGATGGGATATTCCGCGCCCTATTGCGCGCTGGCTGGCACACTGGCCTGTTTTCCGGTGGCGCTGCTGCGCGCCAGCACGCGCGAAGGCCTGCATTGGGGACTGATCCCCGAAGCGCTGGAAGACGGTGCGCGCAACACGCTGGCGGTGGCTTTGGCCTGCGCCTGCGCCGGTCTGGTGATCGGTTCGATCACGCTGACCGGCCTTGGCATTACCTTTACCAACTGGATCATCGGTCTGTCGCAGAGCAGTCTCATTCTGGCGCTGGTGCTGACCGCAGTGGCCGGCATCATCCTCGGCATGGGCATGCCGACCACGCCGGCCTATATCGTGATGGTGTCGCTGATGGTGCCGGCGATCATGAAGCTGGGCGTGATCGAACCCGCCGCGCATATGTTCGCCTTCTATTTCGCCATTCTCTCGGCGATCACGCCGCCGGTGGCGCTGGCGGTCTATGCCGCGGCAAGTCTGGCCAAGGCTGATCTATGGAAATCGGGTGTGGCGGCGGTGAAGATCGGCGCCGCCGGCTTCATCGTGCCCTTCATGTTCGTGTTCCAGCCTGCACTGCTGATGATCGGCGACTGGATTGAAATCGTCCATGCCTCCGTGTCGGCTTGCGTGGGTATCGGCATGCTGGCCGCGGGCCTGCATGGCTTCCTGCGCTTCCATCTGCGCAGCTACGAACGCGCTATGCTGATCGCTGGCGCGCTGGCGATGACACTGGTGCCGGGCTGGATCGGCGACGCTGTCGGCATCCTGCTGCTGGTGGTGGTGCTGGTCGGGCAGAAATTTATGCCGAACCAGGCGGTTCAGACCACGTCGTAGGCCAGCTTCACCACACCACGGGTCAGCGTCTCGCTCTCACGCAGGGCGAGACGCACTTCCTGGGCCTTGGGCAGCAGCGGCATGCCCTGGCCGAGCAGGATGGGAACCACGTAAAGCTCGAAACGGTCGACGGCGCCGGCTGACAGGAAGCCGGTCCAGAGCCGCGCACCGCCAAACAGCCAGACATCGCCGCTCTGAGTCGTCCGGCGCAACTCCTGCGCCAGCGCCGCGAAATCAGCCGTATGGGTGCGTACGCCGGCGGGCAGGCCGGACAGCGCCTGCGACGTCACCACCGTGCAGGGCTTGCCGGCATAGTGCCAGTCCGGGCCGAAGGCGCGTGCCTGCTCGTAACTGGCGCGGCCCATCACGATATGGCCGAGGCCGGCATAGAAATCGTTGTAACCGAATTCGACCGGATTGTAGTCGTGCAGCCACTCGACGCTGCCGTCGGCGCGCGCGATGTAGCCATCGGCGCTGACCGCCATATACGCACGGAACAGAGGTCTGGCCATGTTACGGCCAGACCACCTTGCCGGGATTGAGGATGTTGTCGGGGTCGAAAGCGCGCTTGATCTTGCGCATCATCTCGATCTCCACCGGCGACTTGTAATGCACGATCTCGTCGATCTTCATGCGGCCGACGCCGTGTTCGGCCGAGATCGAACCCTGCATGTCATGGGTGATGTCATGCACGATCTGGTGTACGGCATCCCAGTGTTTGAGGAATTCGAGGCGATCCCAGCCGACCGGCTGCGAGCAGTTAAAATGCACATTTCCGTCGCCGATATGGCCGAAGGCCACGACCCGGATGCCGGGCAGGTACTCCTCCACGGCTTTCGAAGCCTTCTCGATGAAATCCGGCATTTTCGATACCGGCACCGAGATATCGCATTTGATCGAGCCACCCTCGGGCTTCTGCGAACTGGACAGCAGTTCGCGGATTTTCCAGAACGCCGCGCGCTGGGTGTCGGACTGCGCGATGGCGGCATCCTGCACCAGGCCCTTTTCAAAACCCTCGGCGAGCAGTGCTTCCATCGTCTCGCCGATATTGCCGTCGTCGCGGCCCGAGGAAAATTCCATCAGCACATACCAGGGATGCGGCTCGGCGACCGGATCAAGGGTGCCGGGATTGTGCTTGAGCGCGAAGTCGAGCGAGCGCCGCGAGATGATTTCAAAGCCGGTGACCTGGCCGCCGGTCGCGGCTTTGGCCATGGCCAGCAGCTCGATGGCGGCTGAGGGGTTCGGGATCGCCGTAAATGCCGTCGCCATCGCGCGCGGCATCGGATGCAGTTTCATCACGGCGGCGGTGATAATCCCCAGCGTGCCTTCGCCGCCGATGAACAGGTCTTTCAGATCGTAGCCGGTATTGTCCTTGCGCAAACCGCGCAACCCGTTCCAGACCTGGCCATCGGGCAGTACCACTTCCAGGCCCAGCGCCAGTTCGCGGGTATTGCCGTAGCGCAGCACGGCATTGCCGCCGGCATTGGTGGAGAGATTGCCGCCGATGGTGCAACTGCCCTCCGAACCGATGGAGAGCGGGAACAGCCGGTCGGCCTCGCGGGCGGCCTGCTGCACCTGCTGCAGGATGCAGCCGGCTTCCACGGTGATGGTGTCGTTCAGCGGATCGAGCTCGCGGATCCGGTTCATGCGCTGCAGCGACAGGATGATCTCGTCGTTGCTCATGAAGGGGATGTTGCCGCCGACCAATCCGGTATTGCCGCCCTGCGGCACCAGCTTAGTCTTTGTTTCGCGTGCCAGCTTGATGATGGCGACCACTTCCTCGGTATTGGCCGGGCGCAGCAGCATCGGCGAGGCGCCCACGTAAAGGTCGCGCTGTTCGCGCAGATGCGGCGCCAGGACGTCGGGATCGGTGACCCAGCCTTTGGGACCGACCAGATCCTTGAAACGGTCGAGCAGGGTGGCGGAGAGGGGTGAGGCGAGCGGTGCGTTCATGGCGGTGATTGTAGCTCTCCGGCGGCTAACGTCCACGCCTAGCGACCTCTGGCGGCGCGGGTCAGACGGTCGTTGATCGCAGCACCGAGGCCCTGCTGTGGAATCGGCATGACGGCGATGCCGTCGAGTCCGGGGATCTGATCGAGCGCATGCAGGCCTGCGTAAAGCCGCGCAGCAGCCTCGGCCAGGTCGCCGCTTTCGCTCAAGGGATAGACCGTGGCGAAACCGGACAGCGGCCTGCCGAAGCTGAGCAGACCTTCCCGGCCCAGGTTTGGATTTTCATGGGCTCCGGCGGCATCCAGCCGCACCGGCAGGCGCGGGGCGTAATGCTTCAGCAGCATGCCGGGCGACTGGAGTCTGCTGTCCGTGGGCTGCACCAGTGTTTCACCGAGCACGGCCTCGATGGCTTCAGCGGCGATGCCGCCCGGCCGCAGCAATGTCGGCCTGTCGCCGGTCAGCCCGATCACGGTGGATTCCAGCCCCACTTTGCAGGCCCCGCCATCTAGTACCGCGATTTCCGGTCCGAGGCTGTCGCGCACATGCTGCGCCGTGCTGGACGAAACATGGCCGGATCGATTGGCCGAGGGTGCCGCCACCGGACGGCCGACGCGGGCCAGCAATTCGCGGGCAAGCGGATGTGCCGGCATGCGCAGCGCCAGCGAGGGCAGTCCGGCCGACACCGCCGGCGCCACCGGGCAGTCGTCGCGGCGCGGCAGCACCAGGGTCAGCGCGCCTGGCCAGAAGGCCTCGGCGAGCCGGCGTGCAGGCGCATCCACGATGACCAGCGCATCGAGCTGGGCGAAATCGGCGACATGGCTGATCAGCGGGTTGAAATCCGGCCTACCCTTGGCGGCGAAAATCTTTGCCACCGCCGACGCATTGGTGGCATCGGCGGCCAGGCCATAGACCGTCTCGGTCGGGATGGCCACCACCTCGCCGCGCAGCAGGCGCTCGACCGCTTCTGAAATCGTTACGTCAACCATAGCGATCCGAGTCTTAACCCGCAGGCCTTGGCCTTGCTAGGCATCCCGGACCATAATATCCCTGCGCCCCAAGAAGTGTTTCTGGGAGCTTTTGGTCAGGGAGACCGAGATGGAATACGTCGCCCCCGTCAAGGATATGCGTTTCACGCTGGAGCATGTTGCCGGCCTGGCCGATCTGGCCCAGCTGCCCGGCCTGGAGACTGCCGAAGCGGAAACCGTGGCCGCCGTTCTGGAAGAGGCGGCCAGGTTCGCCGCCGGCGTGCTCTCGCCTCTCAACCGTGGCGGCGACCAGCATGGCGCCAAGGCCGAAAACGGCGTGGTGCGCACCGCCCCGGGCTTTGCCGATGCCTACAAGAAATTCGTCGCGGGCGGCTGGAACGGCATGCCTTTCCCCGAACACCTCGGTGGCGGCGCGATGCCCTGGGCGGTCACCATGGCGGCGCAGGAAATGGTGCAGTCGGCCAATCTGTCGTTTTCGCTCTGCCCGCTGCTGACCCAGGGCGCCATCGACGCGATCATCGCGCATGGCACCGACGAACAGCGCGCCACCTACCTGCCCAAGATGGTGTCGGGCGAATGGACCGGCTCGATGAATCTGACCGAACCGCAGGCAGGTTCCGACGTCGGCGCACTGAAGTCGAAAGCCGTGCCGGTGGGCGACGGCACCTACAGGATCAGCGGCAGCAAGATCTTCATCACCTATGGCGAACACGACATGGCGGATAACATCATCCACCTCGTACTCGCCCGCCTGCCCGATGCGCCGCCCGGCACCAAGGGTATCTCGCTGTTCATCGTGCCGAAGGTGTTGGTCAACAAGGACGGCAGCCTGGGTAAGCGCAACGATCTGCGTGTGGTGTCGCTGGAGCACAAGCTGGGCATCCATGCCAGTCCGACCTGCGTGATGAGCTATGGCGACAACGGCGACTGCGTCGGCTATCTGCTCGGCGCAGAAAACCAGGGCATGCGCTGTATGTTCACCATGATGAACAATGCGCGGCTGTCGGTCGGCTGCCAGGGTTTGGCGATTGCCGAACGCGCTTACCAGCAGGCGCTGGATTACGCCGAGCAGCGCAAGCAGGGCCGCCATCCCGGCATGAATGCCGAACAGCATGTCTCGATCATCGAACATGCCGACGTGCGCCGTACCCTGATGCTGATGCGCAGCCTGACCGAAGCTTGCCGCGGTCTGATCTATCTGAATGCCGCCGCCATCGACCGCGCGCATCATCTGCCGGACGAAGCAGCGCGCAAGGAGGCTAAGGCGCTGGTGGAACTGCTGACGCCGCTGTCGAAATCCTGGTCCACCGACATCGGCTGCGAAGTGGCTTCGATGGGTGTGCAGATCCATGGCGGCATGGGCTTCATCGAGGAAACCGGTGCGGCCCAGCATTACCGCGATGCGCGCATCCTGCCGATCTATGAAGGCACCAACGGTATCCAGGCCATTGATCTGGTCACCCGCAAGCTGCCGCAGAATGGCGGCGAGACGGTGAAGGCACTGTTCGCGCAGATCGCGGGTATCGTGGCCGAGACCGCGAAAGCGGGTGAGGGATTTGCCACCATCCATGCGAATCTGGATGCGGCGCTGAAGTCGCTGGCCAAGGCCAGCCAGTGGATTGGCGGGCAGCTTGCCAAAAATCCCGAGGTCGCGCTGGCTGGCGCCACACCCTATCTGAGGGCTTTCGCCACCACGGTGGGCGGCTGGTTGCTGGCCAAGCAGGCGCTCGCCGCGAAGGCGGAAATCGCCAAGGGTGGCACCGATCCGTATTTCACGGCGAAAATCGTATCGGCACGGCTGTTTGCCGATCAGGTTCTGACCAGTGTGGATGGCCTGTGCCGTTCTGCCACCGAAGGCAGCGCCAGCCTGGCCGATGTGACGCCGGAACTGCTGCGCGCGTGAATGGAAAAATGGGATGCCCGGCCAAGAGACTCCTCCTGGGTCCCGGACATGACAAATACTCAAGATTCCTCGTCATCCGCGGGCTTGACCCGCGGATCCCATTTTTTGACTTCCGTAACGTCAGCGCTGGACTTGGCTTGTCTGAGGCCTAGCTAAGCGTCAGACTGTGACGCAATCAGCCCCAGAAATCATAATCAGGACCAGCAATCGTGTCCGATGCCTCTGCATCTGAAAGTAAAGCCGTTCCCGGCATCGACGGCACCGCCGTCTCCGATCAGGGCAGCCTGACTTATCCGTTTGACGGCCGTCCCGGCGACGGCGAAGTGATGGAGATGCGGCCCGGTGTGCTATGGCTGCGCATGCCGGTGCCCATTCCGGGCCTGGACTACATCAATCTCTGGCTCATCGAGGAAGACGATGGCTGGATGCTGATCGATACCGGCTTCAAATCGTCGAAGCTGCAGAAGATCTGGGACGAAGTGGTCGAGCACCACCTCAAGGGCAAGCCGATCACCCGCATCCTGTGCACGCATTTCCATCCCGATCATCTCGGCCTCGCCGGCTGGCTGCAGCAGAAATTCGATGCGCCGCTGTGGATGACGCTGGGCGAATGGACCTTCGGCCGCATGCTGGCGCTGGAGGAACAGCCCGACGTGCCGCAGGAGGTCATCGCCTTCTACGAGCGGCTCGGTTTCAGCGAAGAGCAGATCGCCGCCATCAAGGCGCGCGGCTACGGCAATTTCTCAAAAGCCGTGACGCCGATCCCGCGGCATTTCCATCGCATCAGCGAAGGCGATGTGATCCGCATCGGCGGGCATGACTGGCGCATCATCGTCGGCTGCGGCCATTCGCCCGAACATGCCTGCCTGTTCAGCGCCGAGCTCAACCTGCTGATCTCGGGCGACCAGGTGCTGCCGCGTATCTCGCCGCATATCGGCGTCTATCCGGGCGAGCCGGAAGCCAGGCCGCTGACGCAGTATCTCGACTCCTTTGCCAAATTCGCCGATCTGCCGGGCGATGTGCTGGTGCTGCCGGCACATGGCGATCCTTTCGTCGGCCTGCATGTGCGCATCGGTATGCTGCAGCGTCATCACGAAACCCGACTGGATGCGCTGGTGGCCGCACTTCGGCAGCGACCCCATACGGTGATCGAAACGCTGCCGCTGCTGTTCCGCCGCGACATCAAGGATCATATGACGCTGGCCGCCGGCGAGGCGCTGGCACACCTGCATCATCTGATGCATCAGGGCCGCATCGTGCGCCGCCGCAGCCCGGCTGGCGTGTTCGAGTTCAGCCATAGTGACACTGAGGCCCAGGCAGCGCAGTAACGGGCGGCGCAGTGCGCACGCCTTACAAATACCGCATTCCCTCCGCAGGTTGATCCTGGTCGTAGTGCATTGCGCCGGACCGGCCGTTCCTCAGACGACGGGATATTCCATGAAATCCGTTTTTGTCCTGGCCGTTTTCGGGCTGGGCCTCGCCGTATTGTTCATGCCGTCCAGCGGTTCCGCACAAGCCTGCAAGCAGACGCTGGACATGACTCCGAATGGCGGCCCGAAGGTCGTGCAGTGCCACGAAGTCACCGACATGCCGCAGAGTACGATCACCGCCATGTGTCGCCCGGCCGGCGCCCAGGTCCGCACCGTGCCGGAACGGCTGGAGAAGTGCCCTGCCGCCTATGTCGGCCTCTGCATCACGCCGCTGCGCACTATCCAGGCCAATCTGCGTCGCATGCAGGGCTTGCCGGATGCACCGGATCCGAATGTGCCGGAAACGGCACTGATCAAGGCGTATTTCTACGAAGGCATGCCGGCCAATGCGTCCGAGGCCTGTGCGCGCGGTGGCGGCAAATGGACGACTGCGAAGGCACCAGCGAAAAAGCGCTAAGCCCCTTGGTCCCTCTGCCTTCCCAGCGCTAGACTGGCGCAAATAATAAGGGGAGGCACGCCATGGCCGAAGTTATCAGGACCGGTTCGCTCAAGGGCAAAACGCTGTTCATCACGGGTGCCAGCCGCGGCATCGGTCTGGCCATCGGCCTGCGCGCCGCGAAAGACGGCGCCAATGTCGCCATCGCCGCCAAGACCACCGAACCGCATCCCAAACTGGCCGGCACCATCTACACCGCCGCTGAAGCCATCGAGAAAGCCGGCGGCAAGGCGCTGCCGCTAGTGGTCGATGTACGCGAGGAAGCCGTGGTAGAAGACGCGGTCGCCAGGACGGTCGAGGCCTTCGGCGGCATCGATATCCTGGTCAACAACGCTTCCGCCATTTCGCTGACCGGCACGCTGGAAACGCCGATGAAGCGCTACGACCTGATGCATCAGATCAATACGCGCGGCACCTATCTGTGCAGCCAGAAATGCCTGCCGCATCTGATGAAGGCCGAGAACCCGCATATCCTCAATCTGTCGCCGCCGCTGAATATGAAGGAGCACTGGTTCGCGCCTCATGTCGCCTACACAATGGCGAAATTCGGCATGAGCATGTGCGTGCTTGGTATGGCCGGTGAATTCAAGAAGAAGGGTGTCGGCGTCAATGCGCTGTGGCCGCGCACCGCCATCGATACCGATGCGATGAACGTGATCACTGGGCCTGAGCTGCGCAAGAAATGCCGCAAGGTCGAGATCATGTCGGATGCGGCGCATGTGGTGCTGACCAGGCCGGCGAAAGAGACCACCGGCAATTTCTTCATTGATGACGAAGTCTTGCGCGAGGCCGGCCTGACGCATTTCGAACGCTACCGCTATCCCGGCACTGCCGAGACCGATCTGATTCCCGACTTCTTCGTCTGAGGAGTGGCGCTGCGAGTCGCTCAAATTTATAGCTGTTCGATACCCAGCAGAAATCTGTGAAAGCGGTGTGAGATTTCTGGGGTTGGCCGCGAGACAGGCGCGATTTTCTGCGCCTTTCCGGCGATTTCGCACCTGCCACACCAGCGTGGCAGTGGAACCTCCGCAGTCCAAACCCGTTGTTTGCGCAGAAGTGCAGAGCGGTGTGCGAATGCGGGCCGGTCTGCCGAACCGGAGCCATCGGGCTCCAAGGAGGCGACCATGAACCATCTTGCGAAAACCCGTCTGATGGCCGCGGCTGCGGCCATAGCCCTGATTGCTGCCAGTGCGTCGCTGGGCGCCTGCGGCCAGTCGAAATCCGATCGTGCGCTGTCGGGCGGTGCCATCGGTGCCGGTGTCGGTGCCGTGGGCGGCGCGCTGACCGGCAATGCCGTTGGCGGCGCAGTGATCGGCGGTGCGGCCGGTGCGGCCACTGGCGCGCTGACCGACGAAGATCAGATCAACCTCGGCAAGCCGGCCTGGCGCTAACGCGTCTGCCTTCCGTACAGGAAGGGGCTGTCGGGGATTGCCACGGCCGCCGGTGGCTTTGACCTGAAGTCGCCGGCGGGCCGACCAACCCAAGGGTTTTCATTACTCACTCACCAACCAACCACAGAAAAGGACGATGTCATGTTGACCCTCTCCCAGTTCTCCCGCAGCCTCGCCGTCGTTGCCATGCTGGGCGGCGCCGTGGCGGTTTCCGCCTGCAGCTCCACCTCGAAGCAGGAATCGACCGGCGAATATGTCGACTCTGCCGCCATCACCACCAAAGTGAAGGCTGAACTGATCCGCGACCCGGTCACCAAGGCCGGCCAGATCAGCGTTGAAACCTTCAAGGACACCGTGCAGCTGAGTGGCTTCGTCGATACCGCGGCGTCCAAGTCGCGTGCCGAGCAGATCGCCCGCAACGTGCAGGGCGTGCGCGCGGTCAAAAACGATCTCGTTGTGAAGTAAGGCTGCGCCGCCATGCCGATGGGACGCGTGTTGGGCGTGATCGCGCTGGTTGCCGGCGCCATCCTGCTCGGCTTCGGCCTTAACGCATCGGATGCGCCGATGGAACAGTTGCAGGAAACTTTCACCGGCAGCTACAGCGATCGCACCATGTGGTATCTGATCGGCGGCGCAGCTGCGGCCTGCGGCGGCCTGGTGCTGCTCCTGCTTGGTCGCAAGGCCTGAGTCAGTTTCGGCGCCGGGTCATTCGCGATCCGGCGCCGGCTCTCCTGATTTTAGTTTATCTGTTCAGCCCAAGGGAGGTGTGCCATGGGTATAGGCACGATTCTGCTGATTATCCTGATCATTCTGCTCATCGGCGCGGTGCCGAGCTGGCCATACAGCAGCGGCTGGGGCTACTACCCCAGCGGCGGCATCGGCATCATCCTGCTCGTGGTGATCGTCTTGCTGTTGATGGGACGTATATAGCGTTCAGGCAATGGCAGTTTAATGCGGCGTCCGGCCCGAAAGGTCCGGGCGCCGTTTTTTTAAGATTCGTGGCCCGGCGTTTCGCTGGCCCGGCTTTCACTGGCAATCGCTTCGTGATGCCGGATCACTTCCCGGACGATGAAGGCGAGGAATTTCTCGGCAAAATCCGGGTCCAGCTTGGCGGTTTCGGCCAGCTGGCGCAGGCGGGCGATCTGACGCGCTTCACGCGTCGGGTCGGCCGGCGGCAGCTTCTCGGTGGCCTTGAGGCGACCGACCTGCTGGGTGCATTTGAATCGCTCGGCCAGCAGATGGATCAGGGCCGCATCGATATTGTCGATGCTGTCGCGCAGGCGCAGCAGCTCGGGATGCACGGTCGTGGGGGTATCGGAAGCCATGGAGAAACCTGCCGGGAGGGACGTCAGAGAAACAGGGCGCCCATGATGCTGCCGCTGGGGCGGGGGTCAAGCCTCCCGCCGCCGGCCGCTCACTGCAGGTGGATGTCGGCCTTGTAGCGTTCGACGCCGTCTTCATCGGCGCGGTCGATGCCGATCACCGTAACGTCCTCGCGCGTGACCAGCGCCGGCAGCTGCGTCAGCAGGGTGGCATGGCCGTAGGTGGCGTTGGGCAGGCCATCGAAAGCGATGCCGATGGCGGTCATATGGCAATCGAAGCAGTAGCCGGCTTTCAGGTAGTCATGCGGCGAGGCCAGATCGTGGAACAGGATGCCGGCAGTCTTCTCGATGGCGGCCTGGCGGATCTGCGCCGTCGTCATGTCCTGGCCGTCGATCCGGAACGGCCGGCGATAGGCCTGGAAGAACGTCCAGGCCAGCAGCAGCGCCGCCTTGGTCTTACCGCCGCCGGCCGGGCCGGAAATGTAGAGGAATTGCGGCCGCACCATGCGGGCCTGAAGTTGCCGCACCTGGTCGATACTGAAGCCGAAATCGGGAAGGGATTGGAAATTGCGCGACGACATCCTGGACCCGGAAAGGCTGGGCAGGATTTAGTACTATCAGGGGTAGTCTTTGCAGGAGTTTAAATCTGGTAACCTGGACCGCCAGATTATGCCGCTTCGCGACGTAGCCCCAGGCGCTGCCAGACATCCAGCAGGGCATTGGTCAGGGCCTGCATCATCGCATCGGTATGGACCGGGGTCGGCGTGATGCGCAGCCGCTCGGTGCCGCGCGGCACCGTCGGGTAATTGATCGGCTGGATATAGATGCCGTGATCGGCCAGCAGCATGTCGGACGCGGCCTTGCACAGGGCGGCATCGCCCACCATGACCGGCACGATATGGCTCTGGTTGACCAGCACGGGCAGGCCGGCATTCAGCAGCATGCGGCGCAGCGTCGCGGCGCGCTCCTGGTGGCGGGCGCGCTCGACCTGACTGCGCTTGAGATAGCGCACGCTGGCAGCAGCAGCCGCGGCAATGGCTGGCGGCATCGCGGTGGAGAAGATGAAGCCCGGCGCGTAGGAGCGTACGGCATCGATCATCATGGCGCTGCCGGCGATATAGCCGCCCACCACGCCGAAAGCCTTGCCCAGCGTGCCCTGGATGATGTGGATGCGGTGCATCGCCTCGTCGCGATCGGCGATACCGCCGCCGCGATTGCCGTACAGGCCGACGGCATGCACCTCGTCGAGATAGGTCATGGCATCGTATTTGTCGGCGAGGTCGCAGATCGCATGGATGGGCGCAATGTCGCCATCCATCGAATAGACGCTCTCAAAGGCGATCATCTTCGGCCGGTCGGCCGGAATCGCCTGCAGCAGTTCTTCCAGATGCGCGACATCGTTGTGGCGCCAGATCTGCCGTTCGCAGCCGGCCTGGCGAATACCCTCGATCATCGAATTGTGGTTGTCCGCATCCGACAGGATCACGCAGCCGGGCATCAGCTTGGCAAGCGTGGACAGCGAGGTCTGGTTGGCGATGTAGCCCGACATGAAGGCGAGCGCGGCCTGCTTGCCGTGCAGGTCGGCCAGTTCGCGTTCGAGTTCAACGATCGCGTGGCTGTTGCCGGAAATGTTGCGGGTGCCGCCAGCGCCGGCGCCGAATTCCTGGGCCGCCTGCTGCATGGCTTCGATCACCACGGGATTCTGGCCCATGGCGAGATAATCGTTCGAGCACCACATGGTGATTTTTGCCGGCCCGATGCCGCTGTGGTTATCGGCCACAGGGAAGCTGCCGCAGTTCCGGGCGAGTTCAGTGAACACCCGGTAGCGCTTCTCGCTGTGCAGCCTTTCGACTGCCTGGCTGAAGAGAGCTTCGTAATCCATGGGACCTTACGCTACATCCTTGCTGGTGGCCGGATACTAGGCCCCGGCGGACCGGCTGGCTAGACCCTCTGCCGGGGCTTGGGCGCGGCGAGGGGTCGCAGGCGGCACTTCACGCAGATGCTACTGCGGCGCAAAAAAACGTCAGGCAGGACGGCTCATGCGGAACATGGTTTCCGGCGTGGCCTCGAAATAGTCGGCCAGATAACCCGAACGCATGATGGGGCGCGCGGCGCCGGCATCGAACAGGCCGTCCTTGATGTAGGCCCGGTTGATATGCACGCCGACCACCTGGCCCAGCGCCATCCAGGCCTGCAGCGGACGGCCTTCCAGATCATGCTGCTGGATCACCTGCAGCAGTTTGCATTCCAGTGCGGTGGGGCTCTCGGCCACGCGCGGCACGGCCACGTTCCGGCAGTTCGCCGGCGTCAGACCGGCGAGCGCGAATTCGTCGACATCGGCATCCACCGTGGCCGAGGTTTTATTCATCGCCTCGGCCAGCGGACGGGTGGCGAGATTGGCGACGAACTCGCCGGTGTCCTGGATGTTGCGGATGCTGTCTTTCCAGCCGGTACTGCCAAACGCCACGATCGGCGGTTTGTCGTGAAAGGCGTTGAAATAGCTGTAGGGCGCCAGATTGACGCGGCCGTTGCCATCGCGCGACGAAATCCAGCCGATCGGCCGCGGGCCGACGATGGCCTTGAACGGATCATGCGCGAGGCCGTGACCTTTCGCGGGTTCGTAATAATGAAAATCGGCGCTGGCGGTGGTCTCGTTCGGCATCGTGAATCTCACTGGCGGCCCGGCTGCATGTCGCGGCTGGAAGATATCGATGATAAAGTGAGGCAAACAGGCGCCGCCGTCCACCGGCGCCGATCATAATCCCCGGAGTTTGCCCGAACGGGCCCAGGATGCCTTACGACCTCAATCGACTGGAACTGCTGGTTGTCGAGCCGGATCCGGATGTCGCATCGACCTGGCGCCGACTGATGTCGACTCTGCGCATCAAGACGCCGAATATCGTGTCGGATGCGACGCAGGCCTGGACCCTGCTGAAGGGCGTTCCGCAGGCGAATGGCAGCGTGACGGGCCTGCGCGTCGATGCCGTCATCGTCCGCTGGGAACTCGTCGGCGAGGACGGGCTCGAGCTGATCGCACGCCTGCGACGTGCCCCGGACTCGCCGGCGCCATTCCTGCCTGCCGTGATTGTTACCGGCACCGTCACGCGCGAGCGTATCCGGCGCGCGCTGGATGCCGGGGTCAACGAAGTGCTGGCACTGCCACTGGCGCCGAAGGCAGTCGAAGCCCGGCTGCGCGAAATGGTCGAGCGGCCGCGCAAGTTCATCAAGGATGGTGGCTATTTCGGCCCTGACCGGCGTCGCCAGGTGCGTGCCGATTATGCTGGGCCATTCCGTCGTGCGGCGGACCGTGCTGCCCGCTGAGGGCGGATTTTAAGCGAAGCTGCGTTCGGCGACGCCCTTGAGGGCGTCGATGATTTCCCGGCCGAGCTCGCCGGCCGGGCCCTGGATGCGATTGTCGACCACGGTGCGCAGCGCTTCGACATGGGCATCGATCACCGCGCGTTCGACCTTCTTGTGCTCGATGGCGCGTTCGGTGTAGCGGCAGAGCAGCTGGCCGATATCCGTGATCAGGTGATAGCCGAAAGTGCTACCCTGGCCTTTGATGTCGTGTGCGACACCATAGACTGCACGCAGCGCGTCGGCATTGGCGCCGTCGGTCACGCCGGCAATCGCAGCGTCGAGCCGCTTCAGATCGTCATTCACCCAGCCGATATACTTGTCGGACAGCCCCGCCACTGCCGCCTGGGCACTGGCAACCGCAACCCCGAACTCCTTATCGGAGGTGGTACCGGGAGGCTTACTGTTACTCTGGGTCATTATCGACAGGGCTTCTTTTAAGAATGATTCTAGGTGGCCGGATATAAGGCAGCCCCCCGAGCCCCAAAGTCTAGGTTATCAACTGGTAACCTCTCCCTTAGAACAGGCTACTCTGCGGGCTCGGCCTTGCCGGCCTCCACGTCGGGGGTCTTTTCCAGTTCGCTCAGCTTGCGGGCGATGAAGCCGGCCGGCTTGGTGAAGCGGGCCAGCAGCAGGTACAGCACCGGAACCACGAACAGGCTGAGCAGGGTAGCAAAGGTCATGCCGCCGACGATCACCCAGCCCAGGGCGGCGCGCGACTCGGCGCCCGCGCCGCTGGCGAAGGCGAGCGGAACAGCGCCGAACACGGTGGCGATGGTGGTCATCAGAATCGGCCGCAGGCGGGCGATCGAGGCATTCACCACGGCATCGTAGATGCCCTGGCCCTCGTCGCGCAGCTGGTTGGAGAACTCCACGATCAGGATGCCGTTCTTGGCGATCAGGCCGACCAGCATGATGATGCCGATCTGGCTGTATACGTTCAGCGTCTGCCCCGCCAGCAGCAGGCCGGCCAGCGCGCCGGTCACCGCCAGCGGCACCGACAGGATGATGATGATGGGGTGGATCCAGCTCTCGAACTGGCCGGCCAGCACCAGGAACACCACGATCAGCGCCAGGCCGAAGGTGATGAAGATGGCCGCCGAGGATTCCTTATACTCGCGGCTCTGGCCGGAATAGGAGATGCGGACCTCTGGCGGCAGCACTTCGGCCGCCACGCCGTCGAGATAGTCGAGCGCCTGGCCGAGCGTATAGCCCGGCACCATCGAGGCTTCGATCATCACCGAACGCAGACGGTCGGTGCGGTTCAGTTCACGGGCACTCGCGCCTTCCTGGATGGAGACCAGACTGGCCAGCGGCACCAGCTTGCCGCCGGTGTTGCTGCCGCGCACATAGATGTTGTTCAGGTCGTTCGGCGTCACGCGCTGATCGACCGGGGCCTGTACCAGCACCTTGTACTGCTTGCCGTCACGCTGGAAGTTGGTGACTTCGCGCGAACCCAGCATGGTTTCCAGCGTGCGGCCGATGGTCTCGACATTCACGCCCAGATCGGCGGCGCGGTCGCGGTCGATCTGCACACGGATTTCGGGACGGGTCGGCTGGTAGTTCTTCTTCAGGCCGAGCAGGTTCGGATTTTCCTGCGCCTTGACCATGATGCGATCCGACCATTCGTCGAGCTGTGCATAGGTCGAGCCGCCGAGAATGAAGCGCACCGGCGACTGCGCACCCGGCAGGCCGAGGCTGGGCGGATTGACGACGATGGCGCGCACGCCGGTCAGGGCCTGCAGTTCGCGGAAGACCTGACGGGCGATTTCCTGCTGTTTGACATCGCGCTTGTCCCAGTCGGCCATGCGGACGACGACGAAGCCCGAATTAACCGGGGCAGGACGTCCGCCCCAGGCCGGCGCCACATTCGACATCACAATCGTTACCGCGCCGGACTTGATGTGCTTCTCGAGCACCTTCTCCATCTGGATGACATTCTTGCGCGTATAATCGTAGGACGAACCCTCCGGTCCTTCGACGATCACGAAAAAGGCGCCGCGATCTTCGATCGGGGCAAATTCGCGCGGCAATGCCTTGAACATCAGGAAGGCAGCAATCGATACTGCCACGCCGAGCCCGAGAACGACGACCGGGGTCCCGAGCGAGCGGCGTAGCAGCCGACCATAGCCGTTCCCCAGGCCGACGAAGAACTTCTCGGTCACATGGTAGAAGCGGCCTTCTTCTTTCGCTTCATGCAGCAGCTTGGAACACATCATCGGCGTCAGCGTCAGCGCGACGAAACCCGAGAACAGCACAGCCGCGGCGACCGACATGCCGAATTCGCGGAACAGGCGGCCGGTATTGCCATCCATCAGCGAGATCGGCACGAAGACGGCTATCAGCACCACGGTGGTGGCGATGACGGCGAAGCCGATCTGGCGGGCGCCGCGCAAACTGGCCAGCAGCGGCGGTTCGCCCAGCTCGATGCGCCGGTGGATGTTTTCCAGCACCACGATGGCATCGTCGACCACAAGGCCGATGGCCAGCACCAGCGCCAGCAGGGTCAGCACGTTGATCGAATAGCCGAGCGAACCGATGACGATGAAGGAGCCGATCACCGAAACCGGAATGGCGACGGCGGGGATCAGGGTGGCGCGCCAAGAGCGCAGGAACAGGAAGATCACGCCGATCACCAGCGACAGCGCCACGGTCAGCGCATGAAACACTTCGTAGATCGACTGGCTGATGAATTTCGACTGGTCGTAGGTCACTTCCATGCGCACGCCGGTCGGCAGGCTGTCCTTCAGCCGGTCGACGGTGGCGGCGACGCCGGTGGAGATTTCCATGGCATTGGCCTTGGACTGGCGGATGATGCCCAGCCCGATGGCAGTCACGCCGTTGATGCGTTGCTCGGTGCGGTCGTCCTCGGCGCCGAGTTCCACCTTGGCGACTTCGCCGAGCCGCAGCAGATAACCATCCTGTTCGCGCAGCACGACATTGCGGAACTGCTGCGCGGTACGCAGCCCAGAATCGGCGCGTACGGTAAATTCGCGCGTGTTGCTTTCGACGCGGCCGGACGGCAGCTCGACATTCTGGCGGCGGATCGCTTCTTCCACATCCTGCACGGTGACATTGCGGGCGGCCATTGCCATGCGGTCGAGATAGACGCGCATGGAATAGCGCCGCGCGCCGTAGATGTTCACCGAGGCGACGCCGTCGATGATCGACATCTGGTCGACTAGGTAGCGGTCGGCATAGTCGGTCAGTTCGAGCAGGCTCAGGCGGTCGCTGAACAGCGAGATGTAGATGATCGGCCGGGCGTCGGCCTCGGTCTTGGCGATGATCGGCTGGTCGGCTTCGTCGGGCAGCTTGGACAGGATGCGGCTGACCTTGTCGCGTACATCGTTGGCGGCTGCGTCGACATTGCGGCTCAGGTTGAACTCGATGCTGATCGAGCTGGATTCCTCGCGGCTGGCCGAAGTGATGGTGCGGATGCCTTCGATGCCGGCCACCGAATCCTCGATCACCTGGGTGATCTTGCTCTCGATGATCTCGGCCGAAGCGCCGCGATAGATCGTGCTGACATTCACTGCCGGCGGATCGATATCGGGATATTCGCGCACCGCCATGCCGCGCAGCGCGAACAGGCCGAAGATGATCAGCACGAGCGCCATCACGGTCGCGAAGACCGGGCGCTTGATCGAAATGTCGGAGAGAACCATGACGCTGCCTGCTACTGTCCGGGCTTAGCTGGAGGATTTCTGGCTGGGCGTACCCGAAGCCGGTGGCGCGCTGCCCTGGGCATTGGTCTGCCGTACGCGTGAGCCGTCGCGCAGCTGCTGCAGGCCGGTGATGGCCACATGATCGTCGGGATGCAGGCCGTTGGTGATCTGCGCCAGGCCGGGCAGGCGCTGGCCGACGGTGACGCGGGTGCGGGTGGCACGACCCTCGCGGATCACGAAGACGAACTGTTCGCCGCCCTGCGCCAGCAGCGACTCTTCCGGCACCATCATGGCATCGGGCACCTTGCCGACGCTGAGCGCCACCGTCATGAACATGCCCGGCTTCAGGGCGTCGTCAGCGTTCGGAATCTGGGCGCGGACGCGTACGGCGCGCGTGGTCGGATCGATGCGGCTGTCGATGGTGGTGACCACGCCGTCGAATTTGCGGTCCGGCATCGACGTGGCCTTGGCGCTCACGGTATTGCCGATCTTCACGCCGCCCAATACGGTTTCCGGCACTTCGAATTCCAGCTTGATCAGCGTGGTGTCGTCCAGCGTGGTGATAACGTCGCCCGGCCGCACCAGGGCGCCGAGGCTGACCTTGCGCAGGCCGAGCTTGCCGTTGAACGGCGCGCGGATCACGCTGTCGGAAAACTTCGCCTGCTCAGCGCGCAGCCGGGCCTCGGCGGCTTCGTAGGCTTTCGAGACCTCGTCAAGGCGGGCCTGCGCCACCACCTTGCTTTCGATCAGCTGCTTGGCGCGGTCATACGACATCCTGGCGGCATCGCGTGCGGCGCGCAGCGCGCCGATATTGGCGGAGCTTTCGGCAGCTTCGAGTTCGACCAGGATGACGCCGGCCTTCACCATCTGGCTGTCCTGAAAGTTCAGCCGTTCGACAATGCCGGTCGCCTTCGCCGTGATGGTGACGGCTTCGTTGGCCTGGGCGGTGCCGACGGCTTCTATGGTGCGCGTGATCTCCATGCGGCGAACCGGCACGGCTTCAATCGGCAGCGCAGGAATACTGGCAGCGGGTTTGCCTGCTGCCGTCTGCGACGAGCGCACGAACGGCAAGTTGTCCCGAAAGATGAGCGCGCCTGCAGCGCCGGCGGCGATGACGCCGACAACCAGAACTTGACTCCAGACTTTCATTGTTTCCTCTGCCAACCCTTGTAAAAGGCCCCGAGCCGACCCTTCGGCGTGCCCCCGGATGCAGCGCCAATCCCTCCCGTCAAAGAGGGGCCCTATTGCAGCGGGCTGCTGATTTCGGCGGCTGCGTGATCTATTGTATACGGCCTATTCGGCAAGGTCGTGCTTTTTTCTCCGTAACAGGCCCGGCCGGCAGCTCGCCAACGGTTTTGTGAAGACTGGGAGAAAGCGGATGGTTAAGGAGCGCGGATGGTAACCGGCCTGTACAGCCATTCCGCCTGTCTCTCCCATGACACGGGAGAAGGTCATCCCGAATGCGCGGATAGGCTGCGTGTCATCCTCGCCCGGTTGGAGGGGGAGGAATTCCTCTATCTCGATCGCCGGGAAGCGCCGCGCGCCACCCCGGCGCAGATCAGCCGGGTCCACCCCGGGGCCTATGTGGACCAGGTGATGGCCGCGATCCCGGCACGCGGGCTCAACTACGTCGATGGCGATACGGTGGTGTCTCCCGGGTCTGGTGAGGCCGCGCTGCGAGCTGCCGGCGCGGTCTGCGCCGCCGTCGACGCCGTGATGGGCGGCGAACTGCGCAACGCCTTCTGCGCCGTGCGCCCGCCGGGTCACCATGCCGAGCCCGACCAGGCGATGGGCTTCTGCCTGTTCAACAACGTTGCTATCGGTGCGACCCATGCGCGCGACCGCTGGGGCATCCAGCGCGTCGCCGTGGTCGATTTCGATGTACATCACGGCAACGGCACCCAGGCCGCGTTTGAGTCCGATGCCGGGCTGTTCTACGCCTCCACGCATCAGATGCCGCTTTATCCCGGCACCGGCGCTGCGGGCGAGCATGGGGTTGCCGGCAATATTGTCAATCTGCCGTTGCGGCCCTATGCCGGATCGAGCGAATTCCGCGCAGCCTGCGAACGCAGCCTGCTGCCGAAACTTGAACAGTTCGCGCCCGAGCTGCTGATCGTCTCGGCCGGTTTCGATGCCCATGTCGCCGACCCGCTGGCGCAGCTGCAGCTGACCGACCAGGACTATTACTGGATCACGGAAAAGCTGCTGCAGGTCGCCAGCCGGACGGCGCAGGGCCGGGTGGTCTCCGCGCTGGAAGGCGGCTACGACCTGCCGGCGCTGGCCAGCGCCACGGCGGCCCATGTCAGGGCGCTGATGCTGGCATAAACCGCCCCATTTCTATACAAATCGGCCGACTTTTCAGCCTTTCAGCCCGGAGCGAAAAATGGCGTCGTACCAGTATATTTACGTGATGAAGGACCTGGCCAAGACCTATCCGGGCGGCAAGCAGGTTCTGAAGGGTATCTGGCTCAGCTTCCTGCCGGGCGCCAAGATCGGCGTGCTGGGCTCCAACGGCGCCGGCAAGTCGACCCTGCTCAAGATCATGGCCGGCCTCGACAAGGAATTCACCGGCGAGGCCTGGGCCGCCGATGGCGTCAAGGTCGGCTACCTGCCGCAGGAGCCGCATCTGGATGCCAGCAAGGATGTGCTCGGCAACGTGATGGAAGGTGTCGCCGAAACCAAGGCGCTGCTGGATCGCTTCGAGGAAGTCTCGATGAAGTTCGGTGAAGTCACCGACGACGACGAGATGAATGCGCTGATTGCCGAACAGGCCGAGTTGCAGGAAAAGATCGACGCGGCGAATGCCTGGGATCTGCAGCGCAGTGTCGAGATCGCCATGGACGCCCTGCGCTGCCCGCCGGGCGACGCCGATGTGACCAAGCTGTCGGGTGGCGAGAAGCGCCGCGTCGCGCTGTGCCGCCTGCTGCTGTCCAAACCCGACATGCTGCTGCTCGACGAACCGACCAACCATCTCGATGCGGAATCGGTCGCCTGGCTCGAACGCTTCCTGCACGAATACGAAGGCACCGTCGTGGCCATCACCCACGACCGCTACTTCCTCGACAACGTTGCCGGCTGGATCCTCGAACTGGATCGCGGCTCGGGCATTCCGTGGGAGGGCAACTACTCCTCCTGGCTGGAGCAGAAGGAAAAGCGCCTCGCCCAGGAAGGCAAGGAAGAGGACAGCCGCCGCAAGTCGCTGGCGCAGGAACTGGAATGGGTGCGCCAGAGCCCGCGCGCGCGCCAGGCCAAGTCCAAGGCCCGCCTCAAGGCCTATGAAGAAATGCTGCAGGCGCAGAACGAGAAGGCCGCCGATGCGGTTTCGATCACCATCCCGGCCGGTCCGCGCCTGGGCAATGTGGTGATCGAGGCGGAGGGGCTTTCCAAGGGCTTCGGCGACCGCCTGCTGATCGACAACCTCGACTTCAAGCTGCCGCCCGGCGGCATCGTCGGGATCATCGGCCCGAACGGTGCCGGCAAGACCACGCTGTTCCGCATGCTCACCGGCGGCGAACAGCCCGACCAGGGCACGCTGCGCGTCGGCGACAGCGTGCAGCTCGGCTATGTCGACCAGAGCCGCGACAGCCTGAACGACAAGAAAACCGTCTGGGAAGAAGTCTCCGAAGGCAACGACATGATCACGCTGGGCAAGCGCGACGTGCCGAGCCGCGCCTATTGCTCGTGGTTCAATTTCCGCGGCGCCGACCAGCAGAAGAAGGTCGGCATGCTGTCGGGCGGCGAGCGCAACCGCCTGCATTTGGCCAAGATGCTGAAGACCGGTGCCAATGTCCTGCTGCTCGACGAACCGACCAACGATCTGGACGTCGATACGCTGCGCGCGCTGGAAGAGGCACTGGAGAATTTCGCCGGCTGCGCCATCGTGATCAGCCATGATCGCTGGTTCCTCGATCGCCTCGCCACCCATATCATGGCCTTCGAAGGCGACAGCCATGTCGTGTGGTTCGAGGGCAACTACCAGGATTACGAGGCCGACAAGAAGCGCCGCCTCGGCGCCGATGCCGACCAGCCGCACCGCATCAAATACAAGCCGCTGGAACGCCGCTAAGGCCATGAACCGCCCATGAATCGGAAAGAGCGGCGGGCGCAGAAGAAAAGCGGTGGTGGCGGCGGTCCCGTCCGCCGCCCGCCGTCCGGTTTCTCAGGCGCGAGTGCAATCAGCGACATGCTGCTCGGGCTGGGCGGCGTGCAGAAGGTGGCGCCGGCGTCAGCGCCGGTGGCTGCCGCGATCGATCCGGTGCACAGCGCACTGGCGCAACTGCGGCTGGGCGAGACACTAGCAACCCAGCTGGAGCGCCTGCAGGCGTCGCTCGCCGCGACGCCGAAGTCTGAAAGCCTGCTGCATCAGGTGGCGCGCCTGCAGGTGCGGCTGGATCGCCGCGCCGATGCGCTGATCAGTTATCGCCGCATGCTGGCGCTCGACCCCGGCCATGCCGAGGCCCGCCATATGGTGGCCGTGCTGGCCGGCGAGGCACCCGAGAAGGCCAATGAAGCCTATGTCGCCGCGCTGTTCGATGCGTTTGCCGACAGTTTCGACGAGAAGCTGGTCGGCTGGCTCGACTATCGCGCGCCGCAGCATGTGGCGGCTTCCGTCCGCGCCGCACTGGGTGAGGGCAGGACGGCCGCCCGCGCCATCGACCTTGGTTGTGGCACCGGCCTGCTGGCGCCGGAACTGCACGGGCTGGTGAAGCATCTCGATGGCATCGACCTGTCGCCGAAGATGGTGGAAAAGGCCCGTGCCCGCCGGCTGTATGACGCGCTGGCGGTCGGCGAGATCGTCGCCGAACTGCAGAAGCATCCCGCTGGCTACGATCTGGTCGCCGCCGCCGACGTGCTGTCTTATTTCGGCGATCTGCGTGCGCTGTTCGACGTCGTACGCGCCGCGCTGCCCGACAATGGCCTGTTCGTGGCCACGGTGGAGAAGGGCGTCGGTGCGCGCTATCAGGCCGGCAAGACCGGACGCTACCAGCATGGCGAAGCCTATTTGCGCAAACGCGCCGCCGAGGCCGGTTTCGTCGTGCTCAGCCTCGATGAGATCGAGCTGCGCAAGGAAGAAAATAAACCCGTGCAGGGCTATGTGTTTGCCTTGCGCGCGCAGGAAACGCCGGAATCGCAATCGGCGAAACTCTCTGCCACCTCGCTCGACGATCTCGTCGCCGGCCTGGATGCCCCGCATGCCGCCGTCGTGGCGGATGCCGCGCAGCGCATGATCGGCAAGGGCTTCAGCATCGGCTGGGCGATCGATCTGGGCGGCTGCCTCGCGTTGCATGCCACTGCATTGCGGGCACTGGCCCAGCATCTCGACATGGTGTCGGAAGATCAGGCGCGCAGCCGCCGCGCCTTCGAGACCGGGCTTTATGACGATTGCGACAGCGAGGCCGTGATCCGGTTCCTCGAGGATCGTCCCGATCACTACGACCTGATCATGGCCGCCGATCCCGCCGTCGTTCAGGCCGATCCCGCTGCCTTCTTCTCGGCGGTGAAGATCGCACTGGCGCTGGCCGGCGTGTTCATCGGTGTCTTCACCGGCAATGCCGAGGCGTTGGGTGAGGCCGCGAAGGCCGAGGGCCTGTTCCTGCTGGCGACCGAGCCGCTGCCGGATGGCAGCGTCTGTCTGATCGCTGAAAGCTAGGCTGAAGGCGCCGGCGTTGCTTGCCGCGTCAGCACCAGCCCGCCGATCACGATCGCTGCGCCGATCAGTTGTACCAGCGAGACGTGTTCGCCGAGGAAAGCGATCGCGCTGATCATGGCAAAAACCGGGATCAGGTAGGAATAGATCACCGAACGCGCGACGCCGAGGCGCGCGATGCCTTCATACCAGAGCAGGTAGCCGAGCGCGCCAGCCAGAATGGCGGTGTACAGGAAGCTGGCCCAATGGCCGGCCTGCATCGCTTCCCATGGTGTGTCGTTCCAGCCCCAGACTATGAATGGGGTCAGCAGCAGCGCACCGAACAGCATCGACCAGCCCGACACATAGAGCGTGCCGAGCCGCGCCAGGTAGGGCGGCGACAGCACCGAGAAGAGCGCCCAGCAGAAGGCAACCATCAGGAACAGCAGATCGCCCAGGATATGTCCGCCGCCGACGGTGATCGCGGTCAGGCTGTTGTTGATGACAAGGAAGACACCGGCAAAGGACAGCAGCACGCCGCCCCATGCGACAGTCGAAAGGCGCTGGCCGCGCAGGCGACCCAGGATCAGTGCCCAGATCGGCGAGGTGGCAATCAGGATCGAGCCTTTCGAGGCCGTACTCATCGACAGTGCATTGGCCCAGAGCAGCTGCATCAGGGTAATGCCGAGAAAGCCGAAGCCGATCAGCGGCAGCAGATCGCGCCGCCGCGGCAGCCTCAGTCCTTCGCGCCAGATCAGGACGGCCATAAGCGTGGTGGCGGCGAGCAGGTAGCGCGTCGAGGAAAAGACGGTCGGCGGCAGGATGCCGAGCACGTATTTCGCCGTCGGGAAAGTATTTCCCCAGATGAAAACGGTCAGCAGCAGATAAGCATCACCGCGATTAAACTTCATGCTGAGCCTTACGTTCAGTGGCGCGCAGACCCAGTGCCAGCAACAGCCCGATGCAGCCCGCCGCGAGCAGCAGCCAGCGCCCGTCCGCCCAGCCGCCGAAATGCGCCACCAGTGCGGCCAGCGCCGGCGGGCCGACGAAAGAGCCGATATTCAGCAACTGCACCACAATGCCGTTCACAGTGGCGATTTCGGATGGATCGCGCGTCTGCTGCGGCACGCTGGCCAGCACGGCGGCCGGCAGCATGCCGCCGAAGCCGCTGGCCGCCATGGCGAAGGCGATCTTGGCCAGCACGGGGATATCCGGCGCGAAAGATGCGGTGCCCAGTGCGCCCATGCTGAGGCTGACCACGGCGACGATCAGCCAGCGCGGCATGCCGCGATGCATGACGGCGGCGGACACGGTGGTGCCGACGGCATTCACCAGCACGACGGCGGCCACACCGAGCGCCAGCAGGGTTTCGCTATCCAGGCCGCTTTCTTTCAAATAGGTCGGAATCCAGGTGACGATAGAGAACCATTGCGTGGTGTAGCAGGCGAAGCAGCCGGCCAGCAGCCACGGGCCCGGCCGGCGCAGCACGGCGGCATTGAACCTGCGCGGCGGCGCTGTCGCGATTCCGGCCGTCAGGCGCGGCAGCAGCAGGGCGGCGGCAAACGGCAGCAGAGACAGCGCCAGCCACAGCCCGCGCCAGTCGAGCAGGCCATGATTGACGGCGAGCGCGCCGAGCATGCCGAGCGTGACGCCGAGCGGCATGTAGCTGCTCCACAGGCCAAGCGCGAGGCTGCGCTGCGCCGGCTGTGCCGCCATCGCCACCAGGCTGGGCCCGCAGACCACGGTGATGACAAAGCCCAGGCCTTCGATCAGGCGTGCGGCCAGCAGGAAGGGCGTGTCATGACTGAAGGCGCCGGCCAGTGAGCCGGCGGCGTTGATCAGCAGGCCAAACATCAGGGCGCGCCGGCCGCCGATGCGGTCGCCGGCAAAGCCAGCGACAACCCCGCACAACCCGCCGATCAGGCTGATCGACGAGGCGACCAAACCGCCGAGCACCAGATCGAGGCCGAATTCGGCGCGCAGCTGGCCCAGCAGCGGCGGCAGCTTGCCGACCTGCATCGACACGATNNGTCTGTGGGCGCGATGCATTCATTCTTGTGGCGGACGGCTGGGGGAAGCGGAGACTGCAAGCATGCGAGGGGTAACCGGAACACAAAAAAAGCGGCGGGGAAATCCCCGCCGCCTCCTTGTATCAGCTTTTCGGCAGCCGATCACTTCATCATGCGCTCGGCCTTCGGCGGCAGGAAGCCTTCCTCGAACAGGTCGGCGGCCTTCGGGGCCTTCGCCAGGCCGATGGCCGCAGCCACCGCATCCGAGGACCGCTGCAGGCGGGCCATGTCGACGCCGCCGAAGCCGTTTTCCTTGACGTATTTCGTTACCACGTTGCGCTCGATCGACATCTTCAGGCGCTTCATTTCCAGGGCTTCGTCGATCAGGCCGTCACGGGTCTTGGCCGCCTTGATGCCGACTTCCGGATTGGCAACGATTTCCTTCCAGGCCTTGACGGTGGCGGCCACGAAGGCCTTCACGGCTGCAGGGTTTTCCTTGATGAACTTCGGCGAGGCCACGACGGCATTGCCGTAGAAGTCCATGCCGGCATCGGCATAGGGGAAGGCGATCACGTCTTCCTGCTTCACGCCGATCTTTTCGAGGTCGAGGATCGACGAGAAATAATGCCCGCTGATGAAATCGACGCTGCGGTTCTTCAGGCTCGGCTCGCGCAGCGGCGGGGTCAGGTTGACGTAGGTGATCTTGCTCTTGTCGATACCGACCTTGGCGGCATAGGAGGGGAACAGCTTGAACGAGGCGTCGAAGACCGGCGCACCCAGCTTCTTGCCTTCCAGATCCTTCGGCGTCTTGATGCCCGACGACTTCAGCGCATAGACGCCGAACGGCGGCGCGTCATAGCCCATCATCACGGCCTTCACCGGCGCTTCCGGGTTCTTGGCGTTGTATTCGATCAGCGCGTTGATGTCGGCGAAGCCCATTTCATAGGCACCGGTGGCGACACGCTGCAGCGCGCCGGCCGAGCCCTGGCCGGCATCGATGGTGGGATCGAGGCCGGCGGCCTTGTAGTAGCCCTTCTGCTCGGCGACCAGGAAAGCCGAGGTCGGTCCCTGGAAGGCCCAGTCGAGGGTGAATTTCATCTTGGTCTGCGCATCGGCAGCGCCGGCGGCGCCAAGGCCGAGCGCCAGCGTGACGCCAGCCGCGGCAAAGGTCAGTGAACGTGCGAAAGTCATTGTCGGTCTCCCCGGTGAAACGCCTGGCCTGGCCATTTTATCTTCGAGTCGGTTGCGGCTCAGGCCCGGCAGTCTATGCCGGCCCGAAAGCACCCGCCAAGAGTGAATCGTGCCCAGGTTCGGGGCAGATCGTATGCAATTCCGAGTCCATCCTTTTGGATGCTGTCCATTGCCAAAAAGCACTGTATTTCCGAGGCTATTCCGGGTGATTGCCCATGCCTGCACCCGGCTGCCTGCTTTTGCGGCAAAACATTGTCACGGCGACAAGTTGATATGTTGCACCGCCCATAGGCCGGACGTATGGTTCGCCCGCAATTTCCTCCCCGTCCGCGCCTAGGAGTCGCCAAAATGCCGTTCCTGTCCGATGCGCTCGGCCGCATCAAGCCGTCTGCCACCATTGCCGCCACCCAGAAGGCCCGCGCGCTCAAGGCCGCCGGCCGCGACGTGATCGGCCTCGGCGCCGGAGAGCCGGATTTCGAGACCCCGGCCAATATCCGCGAAGCCGCCAAGGCGGCGATCGACCGCGGCGACACCCGCTATACCGACGTGGACGGCACGGCTGTGCTGAAGCAGGCAATCATCGCCAAGTTCAAGCGCGAGAACGGCCTGGACTACAAGCCCGAACAGATCAGCGTCGGCACCGGCGGCAAGCAGGTGCTGTTCAATGCGCTGCTCGCCACCGTCAATCCGGGCGATGAAGTGATCATCCCGGCGCCCTACTGGGTCAGCTATCCGGATATCGTGAATTTCGCCGGCGGCACGCCGGTCTTCGTCACCGGCAGCGCCGAAGATGGTTTCAAGCTGCGCGCCGAGACGCTGGAAAAGGCGATCACGCCGAAGACCAAGTGGGTGATCCTGAACTCGCCGTCCAATCCTTCGGGCGCCGCCTATACGCGCGACGAGCTGAAGGCGCTGACCGATGTGCTGGTCCGCCATCCGCATGTCTGGATCCTGACCGACGACATGTACGAGCATCTGGTCTACGACAATTTCGTATTCACCACCCCGGCGCAGATCGAGCCGGCGCTGTATGAGCGCACGCTGACCATGAACGGCGTGTCGAAGGCCTACTGCATGACCGGCTGGCGCATCGGCTATGCCGGCGGCCCGCAGCCGCTGATCAAGGCGATGTCGAACCTGCAGTCGCAGTCGACCTCGAACCCGTCGTCGATCAGCCAGGCCGCCGCCGTCGAGGCGCTGAACGGCCCGCAGGACTTCATCCCGAAGAACAACCAGGTGTTCAAGCAGCGCCGCGACCTCGTGGTCAGCCTGCTGAACCAGGCCAAGGGCATCCGCTGCCCGAAGCCGGAAGGGGCCTTCTACGTCTATCCGAGCTGCGCCGGCACCATCGGCAAGACCTCGAAAGGCGGCGTGAAGATCAACAACGACCTGGATTTCTGCAATGCGCTGCTGGAAGAGCGCGGCGTTGCGGTGGTGTTCGGCCAGGCTTTCGGCCTGGCGCCGCATTTCCGCATCTCTTACGCCACGTCAACCGAGGCGCTGAAGGATGCCTGCACGCGGATTCAGGAATTCTGTGCCGACCTGACCTGATTTCTGACAGGTAACTCGTGACGGCCGTCACGCCGACCGGAGAGGCTGTCTTGGCCCGGAAATCTGCCAATGCTAAGCAGCCTCTGTCGCGGTCGCCCGGCCGGACAGGTCACGCATGCCGACTACGGTAAAGAAACGATCCGTGGTGGTCGGCGGCCACCGCACCAGCATCTCCCTCGAACAGGCGTTCTGGGAGGCGCTGCAGCTGATGGCCGCGACTGAGGACAAGACCATCAACCAGATGGTCAGCGATATCGACGCTGCACGTTCGGGCAATCTCTCCAGCGCGATCCGGGTGTGGATTCTGGATCGGGCGAAAGAGGGGCTGCTGCAGTCGACGGGAACCGCCGCCAGAGCGGACCTGCCGGCAGGGAAGCAAGAACAGTAGCGTACGGCGTCCGGGGGATTTCAGGTCATTGCGTTGAGCGCTCCCGCGCGGCCGTGTGCAGAACAGGGCGGCTATGCGTATGATCCGGAATTCACTCTCCCTTGCGGCCGTTGCCGGCGGCCTGCTGTTGCTGACGGGCTGCGACCGTGCAGCGCCGGCACCGGAGCCGATCCGCCCGGTCCGCGTCGCCACAGTGGCGCCCGAGGTTTACGAGAGCCGCTCCAGCTATACCGGTGAAATCCGCGCCCGCTACGAAACCAACATGGCCTTCCGGGTCGGCGGCAAGATCGTCGCGCGTTACGTGGAGATCGGCTCGGAAGTGAAGAAGGGCGCATTGCTCGCCCGGCTCGATGTCGAGGATACCCGGCTCGTCACCCAGAATGCCCGCGCGCAGCTCAGTGCCGCCCAGGCGAATTTCAACCAGGCGCAGACCGAGCTGAACCGCTATCGCAAGCTGTTCGAAAGCCGGGTGATCAGCCAGGCGGAACTCGACCGCCGGCAGAACACCTACAACACCGCCGAGGCGCAGCTTGATAGTGCTCGCTCACAGCATCGCTCGGCGCAGAACCAGATGGACTATACCGAACTGCATGCCGATGCCGATGGCGTGATCACCGGCATCAGCATCGAGACCGGACAGGTGGTCTCTGCCGGCCAGACGGTGATGAAGCTGGCGCGGCCGGAAGAGAAGGAAGTGGTGTTCAACGTCGCCGAAAACCGGCTGGATGAATTGCGCAGTGCCACCGCCATCGCCATCAGCCTCTGGGCGCAGCCCGACAAGGAATACAGCGGCGTGGTGCGTGAGATCGCGCCAGGTGCCGACCCGGCCACCCGCACCTATGCCGTGAAAGTGGCAGTGCAGAATCCGCCGGCCGGCATGCGGCTCGGCATGACCTCGACAGTTTCCATCGTGCGCCGCTCGGATGCCTCTGTGGTCGCGCTGCCGCTCTCGGCGCTCTATCAGCAGGGCGCGGAGCCGGCAGTCTGGATCTATACCGGCCCCGCGGGAGAAGGCGAGGGCAAGGTCGAACTTCGTCCGGTCACAGTCGCCGCCTATATCGACAAGGCGGTGCTGATCGCCGCTGGCCTGAAGGATGGCGAGAAGGTCGTCACCGCCGGCGTGCATAAGCTGATCCCCGGCCAGACCGTGCGCCTGCTGCCCGAAGTGCAGACCGCGGCGGGGAAGAAGTAATGAGCGAGCATCAGACTGCGCCTGCCGATGCCGATGGTATCGGCCGCTTCAACCTGTCTGCCTGGGCGCTGCGGCATCGCTCGCTGATCGGCTTCCTGATGGTGCTGCTGCTGGCAGCCGGCGCGATGTCCTACATGCAGCTCGGCCGCGCCGAAGATCCCGACTTCACCTTCAAGGTGATGATTGTGCGCACCAACTGGCCCGGCGCCACGGCGCGCGAGGTCGAGCAGCAGGTCACCGACAAGATCGAGAAGAAGCTGCAGGAGACGCCGTATCTCGACAATGTGCGCAGCTATTCCAAGGCGGCCGAGTCGACGATCTTCGTCACGCTGCGCGACAGCACGCCGCCCAAGGCGGTATCGGGTGTGTGGTACGAGGTGCGCAAGAAGGTCGGCGATATCCGCCATACCTTGCCGGCCGGCGTGCAGGGGCCGTATTTCAACGACGAATTCGGCGACACTTTCGGCACCATCTATGCCTTCACCTCCGATGGCTTCACTCATCGCGAGCTGAAGGATTACGTGGAAGATGTGCGCGAGGAGCTGCTGCGCATCCGCAATGTCGGCAAGGCCGACCTGCTTGGGGTGCAGCCCGAACGCATCTTTATCGAATTCTCCAACAAGAAACTCGCCAATCTGGGCATCAGCCCGCAGCAGGTGCTCGACGTCATCCAGGCGCAGAATGCCCAGACGGCATCGGGCGTGGTGCAGACCTCGTCGGACCGCATCGCCACCCGTGTCAGCGGCGATATCGAAAGCGGTCGCAAGCTGGCCGAGCTTTCGCTGCAGGCCAACGGCCGGCTGATCCGGCTCGGCGACATCGCCGATATCAAGCGCGACTATGCCGATCCGCCGAGCCCGCGGCTGCGGTACAACGGCCAGGAAGCCATCGGGCTTGCCATCTCGATGGCCAAGGGCGGCAACATGATCGAACTGGGTAAGCAGCTCGACGCCACCATGAAACGGCTGAAGGCCGACATGCCGATCGGCATCGAGATGCTGCAGGTCGCCGACCAGCCCACGGTGGTGCAGCGCTCGATCTCGGAATTCATGCAGGTGCTGCTGGAAGCCGTGGTGATCGTGCTTGGCGTCAGTTTCCTCAGCTTAGGGCTACGCAGCGGGATGGTGGTGATGCTCTGCATCCCGCTGGTACTGGCCATTACCTTTGTGTGCATGCAGATTTTCGGCATCGATTTCCACCGCATCTCGCTCGGTGCGCTGATCATCTCGCTCGGGCTTTTGGTGGACGACGCGATCATCGCGGTCGAGATGATGCAGGTGAAGATGGAGCAGGGTTTCGACCGCTTCCGGGCGGCCAGCTTCGCCTATACCTCGACGGCCTTCCCGATGCTGACCGGCACGCTGATCACCGCGGCCGGTTTCGTGCCGGTCGGTTTCGCCAAGTCTTCGGCCGGCGAATACACTTTCTCGATCTTCGCGGTGGTGACGATCTCGCTGCTGGTGTCGTGGGTGGTGGCGGTGATCTTCACGCCTTTCATCGGCTACACGATCCTGCCGCAGCCCAAGGCCGGTCATCATGGCGAAGACGTGTACCACAGGGGTGTCTACCGCTATGTGCGGCCGGTGGTGGACTGGTGCGTGCGGCGGCGCTGGATCGTCATCGCCAGCACGGCCGGCATCTTCCTGCTCAGCGTCGGCGGTTTCGGCCTGGTGCAGCAGCAGTTCTTCCCGTCCTCGAACCGGCCGGAACTCATGGTCGACCTGCGCCTGCCACAGGGCGCCTCCATTCAGGCGACCGGGCAGGAGGCGCTGAAGCTGGAAGCGTTGCTCAAGGATGACGCCGATATCGTCAGCTACACGACTTACGTGGGCGCCGGTGCGCCGCGCTTCTATCTGCCGCTGGATATCCAGCTGCCGAACGACAATTTCGCGCAGGTGGTCGTCCTCACCAAGGGCGATGCCGAGCGCGAGCGCGTGCGCGACAAGCTGGTGAAGGCCTTCCAGGACGATTTCATCCTGCTGCGCGGTCGCGTCAACCGGCTCGAGAACGGACCTCCCGTCGGCTTCCCGGTGCAGTTCCGTGTCAGCGGGCCGGACCCGATGGAGGTGCGCCGCATCGCCTTCCAGGTCGCCGATGTGATGCGAACGAACCCCAACACGCGCGACGTCAACCCCGACTGGAACGAACTCAGCAAGGTGGTGAAGCTGGATGTCGACCAGGCCAAGGCGCGCCTGCTCGGGATTTCCTCGCAGGATCTGGCGACGACCCTGAACTCCATCGTTTCGGGGCTCACGGTCACGCAGTATCGCGAGGGCCGCGAACTGATCGACGTGGTGGCGCGTGCCGAAGCCGCCGAACGCCTCAGCCTCAACGGCATCAAGGATCTCAATGTCGCGGGCGCCGAAAGCAGCCGCGCCGTGCCGCTGGGCCAGGTGGCGGAAGTCTCCTACGAATTGGAAGAGGGCATCATCTGGCGGCGCGACCGCCAGCCGGTGATCACCGTGCGCGCCGATATCATCGACGGCATTCAGGCGCCGGTGGTGTCGATGCAGATCGAGCCGAAGCTGGACGAGCTGCGCAAACACCTGCCGCCGAATTACCGCGTCGTCATGGGTGGCGCCATCGAGGAAAGCGCCAAGGCCAATGCCTCGATCGGTGCGGTCGTGCCGGTGATGATCATGATCATGGTCACGCTGCTGATGGTGCAGCTGCAGTCGGTGTCGCGCATGCTGCTGGTGCTGCTGACCGCGCCGCTCGGTCTGATCGGCGTCACGCTCGGCCTGCTCGCCTTCCATGTGCCCTTCGGTTTCGTCGCCATGCTGGGTGCGATTGCACTGGCCGGCATGATCATGCGCAACTCGGTGATCCTGGTCGACCAGATCGAGCAGGATATCGCCGGCGGCGAGGCGGCCTGGGACGCGATCGTGAATGCGACGCTGCGACGGTTCCGCCCGATCATCCTGACCGCGCTGGCCGCGATCCTCGGCATGATCCCGCTGTCGACCAGCAACTTCTGGGGTCCGATGGCCTACACCATCATCGGCGGCCTGCTGGTAGCAACGCTGCTGACCGTATTGTTCCTGCCGGCGCTCTATGCCGCCTGGTTCCGGGTGAAGCCTCCCGTCGCCGCCTGAGTTTACAGCGTCGACTCGATCTTCACCTTGTCGGCCTTCACCTTGCTCGGTGAGGTGACTGGCTGATCGGTCCAGTCGTCGCCGCCGGTGACGACGCAGGAGCGGCCGTCGGCGCCGGTGATCAGGATCGTCCAGGAGCCGCTCTGCGACACCAGCAGTTCGACGATGCGATCGCCGACGATGCCACCGGCCTGCGGCTGTTCGCCGAAGCGCTGATCCAGCATCTTGCCCATATCGTCGCGCAGGCCGCAGAGCATGGCCTGCTGCGCCCGGGCGGGCGTCGTCAGTGCGGCGGTGGAAACGAGCGAGACGCCAATCATTGTCAGGGCTGGGAACAGAAACGCACTGGATGAGATGGCCTTGCGCATGGCTGGCCTCCTTCGGTGTGCACGCCCGCATCCGGCGGACGTTTCTTTCACACCAAAAACGGGGCCCCGATCCCTAAGGTTCCGATTTCCGCCGTTTAGGGCCGTTACAAGGCTGTGATCGAATCGTGCCTAAATTCGAGTCAGCCCATGAACGATGCGGAACTATGCCGCATCGTTGAGATGACAGGCCGACAGCCGTCCCGGCGCAATCTCTTTCAGTGCAGGCACTTCCGCCTTGCAGCGGGCAAATGCCTTCGGGCAGCGCGGATGGAAATGACATCCCGGTGGCGGATTGAGCGGCGACGGAATCTCGCCCTTGATCGGCATGTAATCGCGTCGCTCCGCCACCAGCTTGGGCGCTTCGGCCAGCAGCGCCTGCGTATACGGATGGTTCGGCGCGGCGAACAGCTGCTCGGTCGGCGCGCTTTCCACCACGCGGCCGAGATACATGATCACCACGCGGTCGGAGATATGCTCCACCACCGACAGATTGTGGCTGATGAACAGATAGGTCAGGCCGAGCTGCTCGCGCAGGTCCATGAACAGGTTCAGCACCTGTGCCTGGATCGACACGTCGAGCGCGGCCACCGCCTCGTCGCAGACGATGAACTGCGGCTTTACGGCGAGCGCACGGGCGATGCCGATACGCTGGCGCTGGCCGCCGGAGAACTGGTGCGGATAGCGCTTGCGGTAGCGCGGGTCGAGGCCGACCTGCAGCATGATCTTCTCGACATAGTCGCCCATTTCATGGCGCTTGATCAGGCCATGCGCCACCGGGGCCTCGCCGATGATCTCTTCCACCCGCATGCGCGGATTGAGCGAGGCATAGGGATCCTGGAAGATCATCTGCACGCCGAGCTGATAGGCGCGCTGCTCCTCGCTGCTGCGATCAGCAATGACCTTGCCGCGATAACTGATGCTGCCTTCGGTGGCATCCATGATGCCGGCCACGATGCGCCCCAGCGTGGACTTGCCGCAGCCGCTTTCGCCGACCAGACCGACCACTTCGCCTTCCTGGATGGCGAGATCGACATGGTTCACGGCATGGACGGCGCGTTCCTTCAGGCCGGCGCCGAACAGGTTGGCGATCCTGGCTGCGATATCCAGACGCCAGACGAAGCGCTTGGACACGCCCTTCAGTTCAAGAATAGGAGCGGCGTTCACGAGGCAACCTCCGCCGGGCTCAGCGGCATGGCGTCATAAGGATGATGGCAGCGGGCGCGGTGGCCCGGATCGAGTTCGACCAGTTCGGGCATGGTGTCGCAGACCGCGTCGGCACGGCTGCAGCGGGCCTTGAAGCGGCAGCCCGGCGGCAGATTGAGCGGCGCGGGCGCCATGCCCGGGATCTGGAACAGGCGCTTGCCGCGCGGCATCGCGCCGGGCACGGAGCCGATCAGGCCGCGCGTATAGGGATGCTGCGGCCGTTCGATCACCGTGTCGATGGCGCCGGTTTCCACGATCTTGCCGGCATACATCACCATGATGCGGTCGGCGAGGCCGGCCACCACGGAGAGATCATGCGTAATCCAGATCAGCGCCGTGCCGGTGTCGCGGCAGAGTTTGCGCATCTCATACAGGATCTGGCCCTGGATGGTGACATCGAGCGCGGTGGTCGGCTCGTCGGCGATGATCAGGTCGGGCTTGTGCAGCAAAGCCGTGGCGATGGCGATACGCTGGCGCATGCCGCCGGAGAACTGGTGCGGATAGGATTTCAGCCGCTCTTCCGGCGCCGCGATGCCGACCGCCTGCAGTGCCTCGATGCAGCGGGCGCGGGCGGCTTTCTCGCTGACCTTTTCGTGGGCCTGCACCGTCTCGATCATCTGGGTGTCGACGCGCAGCACCGGGTTCAGGGTCATCATCGGATCCTGGAAGATCATCGCGATGCGCGCGCCGCGCAGACTGCGCAGCCGTTCCGGGCTGGCAGTGGTCAGTTCCTCGCCCTTGAACTTGACGCTGCCATTGGCGATGCGGCCGGGCGGATCGATCAGCCCCAGGATGGTGAAGCCGGTGATCGACTTGCCTGAACCGGACTCGCCGACGAGGCCGAGGATTTCGCCGGCATCGACGGAGAAGCTGACGCCGTCGACGGCACGCACGATGCCGTCGCGGGTGGGAAACTGGGTCTCGAGATTCTCGACCTGGAGCGTGGCGGTCATGGGCTGCTGGCCTTAACGCTTGAGGCGGGGATTGAGGACGTCGCGAAGCTGATCGCCGACCAGATTGATGGCGATGATCACCACGGTGAGGACGACACCGGGGAATAGCGAAATCCAGTAGACGCCGCTGAGCAGGTAGTCGAAGCCGTTGGAGATCAGCATGCCCAGCGACGGCTCGGTCACCGGCACGCCGAGGCCGAGGAAGCTGAGCGTGGCTTCCAGCGTGATGGCGCGGGCGATGTTGATGGTGGCGATCACGATCAGCGGCGGCATGCAGTTGGGCAGCAGGTGCTTCAGCAGCATGCGGGTCTTGCTGATGCCGAGGCAGCGCGCCGCCTCGATATATTCCTTGTTGCGTTCCACCAGGGCAGCGCCATGCGAGGCGCGGGCGAAATAGGCCCATTGCACGGCGACCAGGGCGAAGATCACCTTGTCGACGCCGTTGCCCAGCATGGCCAGCAGGATCAGGGCGATCAGGATGGCGGGAAAGGAAAGCTGGATATCGACAAAACGCATGATTAGCGCGTCGACCTTGCCGCCGGTATAGGCGGCCAGCAAGCCGGCCACGGCGCCGATACCCAGCGCCACCACCACCGAGACGACACCGACCATCAGCGAGATGCGCAGGCCGTAGAGCATGGCACTCAGCATGTCGCGGCCCTGGCCATCGCTGCCGAGCAGGAAGGTGAAGCCTTCGCCGGCAACTTCGCCGGGCGGCAGGCGGGCATCCATGATGTCGAGCTTGGCGAGATCGTAGGGATCCTGCGGCGAGATCAGCGGCGCGATCAGCGATGCGCCGATCATCAGCACCAGCAGCACGAGGCCGAGCATGGCCAGCTTGCTTTCGGCGAATTCGGCGACAATGCGCTTCCAGGGCGCCTCGGTGTTGACAAGCGGCGCAGCAGTCGGAGTGGCGCCAACAGTGGCTGGGGTCTGGCTCATTTGGCTTCTCCCAGACGCACGCGCGGATCGAGCACGGAATAAAGGATGTCGACGATCAGGCTGATGGTCACCAGCAGGAAGACGACGACGATCAGATAGGCCACCACGACCGGGCGGTCGAGATTCACAATGGAATCGATCAGCAGCTTGCCCATGCCGGGCCAGGAGAAGATCGTTTCGGTGATGACGGCAAAGGCGATCAGGCTGCCGAGCTCCAGGCCGGTGACGGTGGTGATCGGCACCATGATGTTCTTCAGGATATGCACGCCGATGACGCGTCTCTCGTTCAGGCCCTTGGCGCGCGCAAATTTCACATAATCCATCAGCATCACCTCGCGCGCGGTGGCGCGGGCAAGGCGGATGATCAGCGCGCATTTCGACAGGCCGAGCGTGAGCGCCGGCAGCGCCAGGTGTTTCCAGCCGGCCAGCGTCAGGAAGCTGACCTGAATGCCGAGCACCTCCATCGTCGGGCCGCGACCGGAGGCCGGCAGCCAGCCGAGCTGCACGGCAAACACCATGATCAGCATCAGGCCGACCCAGAAATTCGGCAGCGAGAAGCCGAGCACCGAGCCGGCCATGATGGCGCGGGCGGTGACGGTTTCATGCTTCAGTCCGGCATAAAGCCCGAGCGGCACGCCGATGACCACCGACGTGACGGTGGCGATCAGTGCCAGTTCCAGCGTCGCCGGCATGCGTTCGAGGATCAGGTTGATCGCCGGTTGGCCGAAGACGAAGGACTTGCCGAAATTGCCCTGCAGGGCCGAGGTGACGAAAGTGAAATACTGTTCCCACATCGGCCGGTCGAGACCGAGCGACCTCGCGATGGCTTCACGGTCGAGTTCGGTGGCTTCCGGGCTGACCAGGATCGCGAGCGGATCGCCGATCATGTAGATGCCGACAAACACCAGCACCGACATGACTGCCATGACCAACGCCGCCTGCATCAGGCGTCTGATGATGAAAACGAGCATACTGGAAACGCCCCGCGACCTGTTTCTGCCGGCACCATTCTTCACGATGGTTCATGCCGGCGGTTCACGAAGCAATAACCGAAACATCATGCAGTGCCTAGGTTTTCTTAGAGAATGACCTGATAACCCGGCGGTATGGCCTTTCGCACCGCGAAAAAAGCACGCGGCAGTCAGAGCGAGAGTGGGATTTCGCGTGGGGTTGCAGGTCGGACCAGTAATCTTATTGGTCCGCAAACAGTTTGGGGTCCGCAAACAAAAACGCCGCCGGTAATCGGACCGGCGGCGCTTGCGATGTCAGGCGTAACGATCCAGCTGCGCTGGCAGTTGCGATCAGTTCTCGTCGTTACCGGCCGGCTCATTCGCCGCTTCAGCGGCCGGTGTTTCCGATGCAGTCGCAGCGGCATCCGCGCCGCGCGCCTTGGCGCGGGCTTCGCGCGCGTCGCGCTTTTCCTTGTTCTGCTTGCGCTTGTTGGCGAGCAGCAGCACACGGTCGAGTTCCATCTGGCTGCAGATGCCGAGATAGACCGGATCGCGCGGCTTGATGTTGGCGTGGTTGGGATGCGTGTGGTTCTTCACGCGATCAATTGTCGCCTTGGTGGTGCCGAGCAGCTTCTGGATCTGCGCAGTCTGCACTTCCGGATGATATTTCAGCAGCCAGGCGATGGCATCGGGACGATCCTGGCGCTTGGAGACCGGCGTATACTTGGCACCCTTGGTCTTATGGCGCTGCAGCGGCACAGTCGGCGCCAGCAGCTTGAGGTCGCCGCTCGGATCCTTCTCGCAGCGCTCGATTTCGTTCGGGCCGAGCTGGCCGTTGGCGACCGGATCGAGACCGACGATACCGATGGCCACTTCGCCGTCGGCAATGCCCTTCACTTCCAGCACATGCAGGCCGCAGAAGCGGGCAATCTGGTCAAAGGTCAGCTTGGTATTGTCGATCAGCCACACGGCGGTGGCTTTGGGCATCAACGGCAATGCCATGGGTAAAATCCTTCTCAGGCAGCCGGCCGCGGTCAGCGGCCGCCCGCGGGGCGAAATTCGCGCGACAATATAGTGCAACACCCCCGGGGCGCAACCGCCCGGGGCGGGTTAAGTTATTGTTTTTACGTCAGATCACCAGCAAAACTTTGCCGACATGGTCGCCATGGTCGATCCGGGCATGAGCCTGAGCGGCCTGGCTGAGCGGGAAGCGGCTGTCGATGATGGCTTTCAGCCGGCCATCGGCAAAAGCCGGCCAGACCTTCGCCTCCAGTGCCTGGGCGATCTCGCCTTTGAAGGCCACCGGGCGCGGCCGCAGCGTCGAGCCGGTCACGGTCAGGCGCTTGCGCATCAGCAGGCTGAGATCGCCTTCGCCCTTCGGGCCGCCCTGCACGGCGATGATCACCAGCCGGCCTTCCTCGGCCAGCGCCTTGATGTTCGGCGCGAAGTATTTGCCGCCTACCATGTCGAGGATGACATCTACGCCCTTGCCGTCGGTGAGTTCACCGATGCGCGCGGCGAAATCCTCGGTCTTGTAGTTGATCGCCTTCTCGACGCCGAGGCTTTCGCAGAAGCGGCATTTCTCGTCGGTGCCGGCGGTTGCGAAGATGCGTTTCGCGCCAAGCAGTCTGGCAAGCTGGATCGCTGCGACGCCGATACCCGAGGCGCCGCCATGAATGAGAATGCTTTCGCCGGGCTTCAGTCCGCCGCGATCGGCGATGTTGGTCCACACGGTGAACCAGTTCTCCGGCAGGGCCGCGGCTTCGGCCATGTCGAGACCGGCGGGAACCGGCAGGCATTGTTCGGCCGGCGCGGTGCAGTAGGTGGCATAGCCGCCGCCGGCGACCAGCGCGCAGACCTTGTCGCCCAGCTTCCATCTCTGGACGCCTGCTCCAATAGCGGCGATCTCGCCAGCCACTTCCAGGCCCGGCGTGTCCGGCGCGCCGGGCGGCGGCGGATACATGCCGGCGCGCTGCAGCACGTCCGGGCGGTTCACGCCGGCGGCATGCACCTTGATCAGCACCTCGCCGGCGGCAGGCTGCACCATGGGGCGCTCGGCGGGCTTCAGCACTTCGGGCCCGCCGGACTGGCTGATCTCGATCACGGTCATGGTGTTGGGCAGCATGTCTGTCTCCCGAAAAGGTCTGCCCGTGATCTAATCGCAGCGGTGCCGGACGGCAAGCCGTCAGCTTTCGCTTTATCCGGCTTTCCGGCCGAGGCTAGTATGGGGCCAAGCTGAAACGGGAGGCCGGAATGGATTGGGATGAAGCTCAGACGCGCAAGCCGGCACTGCCGAAATTCGAAACCATGTCGATCGAGAGCCTCGAGGAACGCATTGCCGAACTTGAGGCCGAGATCGCCACCATCCGCGATGTGATCAAAAGCAAAGAGGCGGCGCGCGGCACAGCCGACAGCTTCTTCAAGAAGTAGAATCCCGCGCTGCATCCCGCAGCCAGCCTTGCAGCGCAACGATGCCCGGCTGCGCCAGGCGTTCCGGCGGCATCACCAGATGATAGCCGTCGCCCTGCAGCACCGGTCCGAAGGGCTGCACCAGCGCGCCGCTTGCCAGTTCGGCCGCCACCAGCGGCAAACCTAGCAGCGCAACGCCCTGGCCGGCGATGGCGGCCTGGATGGCATGGCTTTCGTCGCTGAAACGCAGCCCGCCGGCGACATCCAGTTCGACATCGGCCTCGTCAGCCCAGCGTTTCCAGGTTGGCGTGTCGCGTCGCCTCAGGCGCCAGTCGAAATGCAGCAGGGTCTGGTTGTTCAGATCGGCAGGCTTGCGAAGTTTCAGCCGTGGACTGGCCACCGGCGCGAAGAGGCTGGGCAACAACAGTTCGCTGTGCAGGTCAGGCCAGTTGCCGCGGCCATAACGGATCGCGGCATCGGCGCTGCCCCCGGTGCCGATCCCGCTGAAATCCACCGGCGCTTCCGAGGCATGCAGATGCAGGTCGATCTCTGGATGGCGTGCCTGCCAGTCGCCCAGTCGCGGCAGCAGCCATCTGGCGACGAAGGCCGGCGTGGCCGACAGCGTCAGGCGCTGTCGCTGCGGTCCCGCGCGTAACCGTTCGAGGGTGAGTGCGAAGGAGTCGAGCCCGTCGCGCAGAACCGGATAGAGCGCTTCGCCGGCCGGCGTGAGCGTGACCTTGCGGATCTGCCGGACGAACAGGCGCTGGCCGATGCTGTCTTCCAGCAGGCGCAACTGGTGGCTGATCGCGGTCGGCGTCACGCCGAGTTCGTCGGCAGCGGCCTTGAAGCTGAGATGGCGCGCGGCGGCCTCGAAAGCACGCAATGCGCCGAGTGGCGGCAGTTTTCTGGCCTGTGTCATATGGCTGAATCTAGGTCAGCCATCGGCCTGAGCAATTCGCATTTGTCGGGATATGTGGCGTCGCTTACGTGGTCTGCGTCACATTTTCCTCATCCATGGAGATCGCATGACCACGCTTCTTGTTCTCGATGCCAGCGCCCGGCCGCAAAGTTCGGCCACGCATCGTTTCGGTTCGCATACGCGCCGCCTGACCGCGCGCTTCCTGTCGCGCTGGCGTGAGATGCGCCCGCAGGACGCGGTGATGCAGCGCGATCTCGGCCAGCACCCGCCGCCGCCGGTAACGGGCGACTGGATTCATGCTGCTTTCACCGCGCCGGAGCAGCGCGAACCATGGATGCGCGAGACACTTTCGCTAAGCGACCGGCTGATCGATGAGGTGATTGCCGCCGATGTCATCGTTGCCGGATTGCCGATGTATAATTTCGGCCCGCCGGCGCAGTTCAAGGCGTATATCGATAACATCGTGCGCGTTGGCCGTACGTTTGGTTTCGATCGTACGCGGGACGGCGAGCCTTACTGGCCGCTGCTTGCTGCGCAGAACAAGACACTGGTGCTGCTGGGGTCGCGCGGTGACTACGGCTACGACGCCGGCGGGCGGATTGCGGCAATGAACCATGTCGAAGCCAGCACGCGCACCGCCTTCGCCTATATCGGCATCACCGACGTGGAATCAGTGGCGGTCGAATACGACGAGTTCGCCGACGACAGACTGGCGGCGTCGATTGCCAAAGCCGAGCAGGGCGTCGACGGGATCGTGCAGCGCCTGTTGTCGCGCCGCGGTCTTGCCGCGGCGGCCTAGCCGGGCGTGCGGAGATGCGCCAGCACAAGGTCGGACATCTCCGCCCCGGCATGCCGCAATGCCACCCGACAGAATGTCACGCCGGGCTCGGCCTGGATGGGCAGGACGGTTCGATCCGTGCAAAGACGGTTCCCGCCGGGACCGCCTTGACGGGCACCTGGTTCGGGCTCAGAAAGCCCTGCTGCCAGGCCGCGCCGGGGTCGGAAATTTGTCTGGTTGTCTGACAAATTTTTCGGCGCCGGATGGTCATTCAGGCCAGCCAGTGTCATCAGGCCCGGCTGACCGGCCAGAGCGCCGGAGGCCTCGCCAGCGCAGCCAGACGGCCAGCAGGGCGGCCACGCCATAGGGGGTCGGAAATTTCCGGATCGGGGTCATTGTTGAGGCATGTGACAAATAATGTCATATGTCAAAATCGATCAGCGTGCCCGAACAGTTCTCAGGATCATGTCGACGGCGGCCAAAGCGCGGTCCTGCCAGACATTTTTGTCCAGATCGGTGGCCAGGCGCGGGTCGTGGAAGCGGCTCATCAGGTCGTCGATGGCGACGGCGAGCTTGTCGGACGGCTCACCGCGGAAGGCGCCCGCCGTGCTGCCTTCGGCCAGCAGGCCGGTCAGGTGGCGGCGGATATGGCTGCGATGCTGCCGCAGCATGCCGGCAAGGTTTTTCATCACCTCGTCCAGCACCTCGACCAGGCAGGGGTCGGACAGGTAACGTCTTGTATTTTCAGCATCCTTCAGCAGAAACGCGTGCAGCCGGGCGGCCGGGCTGCGGCCGGTATCGCGGGCGATGGCGGCCAGCCGGGTCTCATCCTCGGCCAGCCAGCGGCTGGCGAGTGCGGCCACGATGGCGCGCTTGTTCTGGTAATGCCGGTAGACTGCCGTGCGAGCGATTCCGGCTTCCGCAGCAATGTCTTCGATGCGGGTGCGCTTGCTGCCCAGGCGGCGGAAACAGGCCAGCGCGGCATCCAGCAGCCGGTCCTGCACCAGACCCGGCAAGGCCTCGTCCGGCGTCTCCTGTGACATTTCGGCCAGTTTTGTCATGTCCTTGACCATACAGGATCGGCGCTGCTTCACGAAATCTTAAGTGCGGCCGGCGATACTGGGGCCGTTACAGATTTAGTTAGTCATAGTTTCCTCCCTGTTGGTTTTGACCTTCAGGCCGCCGGGCGCTTACCGGCGGCCTTTTTTTATGTCGGCGCAACGACTTGCACCTGCGTGACGGCTGCCGCCGCGGCATGCTACCCATCCGGTCTGACAAGGTTTCTCCCGGGAGGGCGTCATGCTGGAACCCAAATTCTTTCGTTTCGACACGCTGAGCCTGCATGCGGGCCAGCAGCCCGATCCGACGACCGGCGCGCGGGCCGTGCCGATCTACCAGACCACCTCCTATGTCTTCCGCGATGCCGACCATGCGGCCGCCCTGTTCAACCTCGAACGCGGCGGCCATATCTATTCGCGCATCTCCAATCCCACGGTCGCGGTGCTGGAAGAACGCCTCGCAGCTCTCGAAGGCGGCGTCGGCGCGGTCTGCACGGCCTCGGGCCAGGCGGCGATGCATCTGGCGATCTGCACGCTGATGGGGCAGGGCGGGCATATCGTCGCCTCGCGCAATATCTACGGCGGCAGCTACAATATCCTCGTCCACACGCTGCCGCGTTTCGGCATTACGACGACGTTCGTCGATCCGCGCGACCACACCGCGATCAAGGCAGCGATACGCCCGGAGACGCGGCTGGTGTTTGGCGAGATCCTTGGCAATCCCGGCCTCGAAGTGCTGGACGTGCCGGCGGTGGCGAAGATCGCGCATGACGCCGGCCTTCCGCTGATGCTCGATTGCACCTTCGCGACGCCGTATCTGTTCAGGGGCTTCGAGCATGGCGCCGACCTGGTGATGCATTCGGTCACCAAGTTCCTCGGCGGCCACGGCGTTGCCATCGGTGGCGCGCTGATTGACTCGGGCCGCTTCGACTGGGAAGCCTCGGGCAAGTTCCCCACCATCACCGAGCCGTATGCTGGCTATCACGGCCTCGACTTCGCCGAGGAATTCGGCCCCGGCGCCTTCATCATGCGTGCGCGTGCCGAGGGCCTGCGCGATTTCGGCGCCTGCATGTCGCCCACGAATGCTTTCCATCTGCTGCAGGGCGTCGAGACGCTGCCGTTGCGCATGGCGCGCCACATCGAGAACAGCCGCAAGGTGGTCGCCTTCCTGAAATCGCATCCGGCCGTCGCCTGGGTGTCGTATCCCGAACTGGAAGAGCATCCCGATCATGCGGTTGCGAAAAAGTTGCTGCCGAACGGCTGCGGCGCGGTGTTCAGTTTCGGCGTCAAGGGCGGGCGAGACGCGGGCCGGGTGCTGATCGAGACGCTGCAGGTCTTCTCGCATCTGGCCAATGTCGGCGACGCCAAGTCGCTGGTAATCCATCCGGCCAGCACCACGCATCAGCAGATGTCTGCGGCCGAACTGAAGGCTGCCGGCGTCGGCGAGGAACTGGTGCGGCTGTCCGTCGGCCTGGAAGACAGCCAGGATCTGATCGACGACCTGAATCAGGCGCTGCGTGCGTCGCAGAAGGCCATCAAGGCCGCGGCCGAATAAGAGCAAAGGAAACACGAAGATGTGGCTCGACGTCGCGGGCAAGAAAGTGTTTGCCGCCACCGGCGGCAAGGATTTCGACAAGACCAAACCCTGCGTGGTCTTTATCCATGGCAATGCCTGCGACCATACGGTCTGGGCGATGCAGACGCGCTGGTTCGCCTATCACGGTTATTCCGTGCTGGCGCTCGACCTGCCGGGCAACGGTCGTTCGGACGGCCCGATGCTCGACAGTGTGGAAGCCTTTGCCGACTGGATGCCGAAGCTGCTCGATGCTGCCGGCGTGCAGCAGGCGTTTCTCGTCGGTCACTCCATGGGCGCGCTGATCGCGCTGGAAACCGCACAGCGGCATCCGTCGCGGGTGGCGAAGATTTCGCTGCTCGGTTTTGCCTTCCCGATGGCGGTCAATCCGGAACTGCAGGCGCTGGCCGACAGCGGCGCCTATACGGTCGTCGAACTGATGAACGACTGGATGATTGCCAAGCGCAACCAGATCGGCAGCAACCGTGTGCCGGGCGCGCATCTGCTGAATGGCAGCATCCGCCTGGTCGATCGCGCGCCGCGCGAATGCCTCGCGCTGGGTTTCCGCGTCTGCAACAGCTACCAGAACGGCAAGCAGGCCGTCGCTGCCGTCACGCTGCCGGCGCAGATCATTGCCGGCGAGCGCGACCAGATGACGCCGCTGCGCGCTGCACGCGGCTGGGCGAAGGAATTCAAGGATGGCCGCATCGACGTGCTGACGGGTTGCGGCCATATGATGATGGGCGAGCGGCCCGACGAAACGCTCGACGCCCTGAAGAGCTTTATCGCCGGCTGAACATGAAAACACCTGACCAGAGACTCTACTTGATCACGCCGCCGGTGCTCGAACCGGCAGCCTTCACCGAACAGCTGAAACAGGCGCTCGGTGCCGGCGATGTTGCCTGCCTGCAGCTGCGCCTGAAGGATGGCGAGCAGACGGCGTCCGACAACACATTCCGCCGCGCGACCGAAGCCCTGCTGCCGATCTGTCACGAACATGACGTCGCATTGCTGATCAACGACCGGCCCGATCTGGCGATCAAGTTCGGCGCCGATGGCGTGCATGTCGGACAGGACGATACGCCCTATGAAGAGGCGCGGCGTATTCTGGGGCCGGATCGCATCGTCGGCGTCACCTGCCATGACTCCCGGCATCTGGCGATGGAAGCGGCCGAGGCCGGTGCCGACTATGTTGCCTTCGGCGCCTTCTTCGCCACCGAGACCAAGCAGCCGAAGACGAAAACGGAACCCGAGCTGATCGAGTGGTGGGCGGATATCATGGAAGTGCCCTGCGTCGCCATCGGCGGCATCACGATTGAGAACTGCCCGCCGTTAATCTCGGCCGGCGCGGATTTCCTGGCGGTTTCCGCCGGCGTCTGGCGCCACCCGGAAGGCCCTGCTGCGGCGGTAAAAGCCTTTAATGCAGCGATTGCCAAGCACGGGAACCGCTGATAGGTTCCGCCGCCTTTCCAAAACAAGCTCCGTCCCCAACTTCCGGTCCCCCAATGGCCCTGCGTTCGGCTTTGATCAATGCAATGGCAAACGCGGCGCGCAAAGCGCAGCGCAGCCTGATCCGCGACTTCAACGAGGTCGAGCACCTGCAGGTCTCGAAGAAGGGCCCGGCCGACTTCGTCTCCGCTGCCGACCGCAAGGCCGAGAAGATCCTGCAGCAGGAACTCGCCAAGCTGCGTCCCGATTTCGGCTTCGTCATGGAAGAGGGCGGTCGCATCGAGGCGAAGGACGGCAAGACCTACTGGATCATCGACCCGCTCGATGGCACCACCAATTTCCTGCACGGCATTCCGCATTTCGCCATCTCGATCGGCGTGCAGCGCGAAGACGAACTGATCGCCGGCATCGTGCTTGATGTCGTGCGCGATGAACTCTTCTGGGCCGAGAAAGGCGCCGGCGCTTATGTGAATGAGCGCCGCATCCGTGTCTCGGCGCGGCGCAAACTGCCCGAAGCGGTGTTCGGCACCGGCATCCCCTTCCATGGCAAGTCGGGCCACGAAGCCTTTGTGAAGGAAGTCACCAGGGTGATGACCGAAGTGGCGGGCATCCGCCGTCTGGGCGCTGCGGCGCTCGATCTGGCTTATGTCGCGGCCGGGCGCTTCGACGGCTTCTGGGAAACCGGCCTGCAGCCTTGGGATATCGCGGCCGGCATCGTGCTGGTGCGGGAAGCCGGCGGCACGGTCACGGATTTCGCCGGCGGCGACAAGATGGTGGAGACCGGCGCCATCATCGCGGCCAACGACGTGCTGCATGCGCCGCTCAGCAAGCTGATCAAAGCCTGACCGACGCTTCGCCGGGGCCTATTCGCACCGCACAAGTCGTTGATTTCCTGTTGCTGACGCTCGCTTGCCGGGTTGTCGGTTCCGGCCGGCTCCGCTATCGTTCGCAGCGTAGTTGGGGTTCGGGGGGATTATTCGATGGCTGCCAGGCCGGTTCCGCATTCGCTTGCCGCCCTATCGCTGGCGTTCGGCCTCAGTGTCGGCGCTGCGCCGGCGCTGGCGCAGAATTACATCGGCAGCGGCAATGTCCAGGTCAATATGCAGGCGCTCGACCAGCTGGGCGGCGCCAGGACTGCCAACCCCTCCACCACGCAACTGCCACTGATCGGTTCGACCGGCAAAGCGCCGAAAAAGCCGGCTGTCCCGGTGTTGGTGCAGCCGACCGGTCCGCAGGCGCTGCTGGGCGAAACCGGCAAGGCCACGAATACCGTGAAGTTGCGCCGGCCCGGATCCTCCACTACCCGCAAGGCCTCTGCGCCCAAGGCTGCCGCCAAGACCGAAACTGCCGCCGCCAAGACCGAGACCGCGCCTGCCGCGGCACCCACACCGCCGGCCGTCGCATCTGCGCCGGCCCCGGCTGCGATCCCGGCTCCGGCTACCCCCGCTCCGGCCCCTGCACCCGTCGCACCGGCTCCGCAGGCTGGCGCGCCGACCCAGGTTGTGCCCGCCACGCCGGCGCCGCCGGCTGTCGCGACACCGGCACCAGCTGCCCCGGCGCCGACCGCGGCTCCCGCGCCTTCCGTGGCCGCCGTGCCGCCAGTCGCACCGGCTCCCGCGCCGGCTCAGGCGGCGCCCGCAACACCGGCCCCGCTGGCTGCTGCTCCGGCGCCCCAGTCTCCGGCGTCGCAGTCTCCGGCGTCGCAGACTCCCGCCGCCGCTCCGGCAGCACCGCCGGCCGCTCCCCGCCCGGCGCCCGCTCCGCAGGTGGCCGCCGCCCCGACGCCGCCGCGGCCGGTGCCTGCGCCCGCCATCGGGCCGGGCGGCCTGATCACGCTGACTTTCCCGGGTGGACAGGGTGAAGTGCCGGCCGGCGATCTCGCCGCGCTCGACGCGCTCGCCACGCAATATGCCGCTGGCGAAGACCGCCTGCAGATCCGCGCCTATGCCGCCAGCACCGTCAGCGATGGCGGCAGCGGCGCCCGGCGCCTGTCGCTCACCCGTGCGCTGGCCGTGCGGCAGCATCTGATCGACAAGGGCATCCGTTCGACCCGCATCGATGTCCGCGCCCTCGGTGCGCCGACCGATGGCAGTGCCGCGGACCGCGTCGAGATCGCACCTGTGGGCCATTAAACCGGTGGCCGCTGAACTGGCGGTCGCTGAACGAAGGCCGTCAATCTGTCAACGGCACCCAATCGACATCGCTCTGACGCATATCCGGGGTTGATCCGGTTTGCCGCCTTGGGCGATCATCGGGCGGTTCGCCCTTTGATTCGCCACGCTGATTCACCTGGGCGAATTCCCATTTGCCTGTGGGCCCGCCGGGCTCCGTTTCGCCAGTTGATCGCCAGCCGGCGGCAGGTGCCGTGAAATTGCCGTATTCGCTCCGTAACGCAGAAGCGGGAAGGATGGATTCCATGACCAAGCCCGGCCGTTTTCTGTTGCGTATGGTGCTCTTCCTCGCCGGCGTCGGCGTGGTGATCGCCGTGCTGCACAACACCCTGCTGCGCGCCTTCATGGCGAATGTGGCGCTCAACAGCCTGATCGGCGCCGTGCTGCTGATCGGCACGCTCTACACCTTCCGTCAGGTCTGGGAGATCGGACGCGAGGCCAACTGGGTCGAGGCCTGGCAAAAGGCGCAGCGCACCGGCGGCGCCGGCAATATCGGCGAACCCTCCAGTCTGCTGGCGCCGCTGGCCCGCATGCTGGCCAATCGCAGCCCGCGCGGCTCACTGCATGCGACGGCGACGCGCGCCCTGCTCGACTCGGTCGGCTCGCGGCTGGACGAAGGCCGCGAGATCTCGCGCTACTTCATCGGCCTGATGGTGTTCCTCGGCCTGCTCGGCACCTTCTGGGGCCTGCTCGAAACCATCAATGGCGTGGCCGACACCATCAACGGCCTGTCGCTGAGCGCCAACGAAGACATCAATGTACTGTTCAACAAGCTGAAGGGCGGTCTGGAAACGCCGCTCACCGGCATGGGGCTGGCCTTCTCCGCCTCGATGATGGGTCTGGCTGGCTCGCTGATCGTCGGCTTCCTCGACCTGCAGGCCGGCCAGGCGCAGAACCGCTTCTACAACGATCTGGAAGAATGGCTCGCCGGCTTCACCCGCGTCGGCGGCGGCGCAGTGTCGGAAGGCGACCAGTCGGTGCCGGCTTATGTGCAGGCGCTGCTGGAGCAGACCGCCGACAGCCTGGACAACCTGCAGCGCACGATGGCGCGCGGCGAGGACAGCCGCAGCCAGACCGGCGCGGCCCTGCTGCAGCTCAATGAAAAACTCAGCCTGCTGACCGAGCAGATGCGTGCCGAACAGGGCCTGCTGCTGAAACTGACCGAACACCAGATCGAGATGAAACCGATCATGGCCAAACTGGCGCAGGGCGCCGATGGTGGCAATTTCGACGCTGCCAGCCGCGGCCATCTGCGCAACATCGATATCCTGCTGACCCGCATGCTGGACGATGCCGCCCAGGGCCGCGCCAAGCTGATCGACGACATGCGGGCCGAAATCAAGCTGCTGTCGCGCACCATCGCGGCATCCGCAGACAACCAGCGCCGGTAAGCGCCGATGGCTCTGAGCCGCAGGCGTAACGACCATATGAGCGCCGGCGCATGGCCGGGCTATGTCGACGTGCTGTCGACATTGCTCATGGTGATCGTTTTCGTGCTGGCCGTGTTCATGCTGGTGCAGTTCTTCCTCGCCAATGCGATTTCCGGCCGTGACAAGGCGATCGAAGGCCTGCGCAGCGAGCTGGCCGGGCTGGTCGAGCAGCTCGGGCTGGAAAAACGCAACAATGCAGCGCTCCGCCTCGACCTCACCAACCTGCAGGCGACGCTGAGCAGCGCCAGCGCCGAACGCGACCAGCTCGCCGCCGTGCTGGCCGACAGCCAGGCGCGCGCCGACGATGCCGAGAAGAAACTGGCCGAGCAGCAGCAGATCGTGGTCGACCTGCAGGGCAAGCTGGTGTCGAGCACCGGCCAGCTGGATCAGGAAAAGCGTCTGACATCGGAAGCGCGCAGCCAGGTCGACCTGCTGAACCGGCAGATCCTGGCGCTGCGCGAGCAGATGGCGCAGATCGAACGCATCCTGAAAGAGAGCGAAGAGAAGGATAAGGCCAACCAGGCGCAGGTCAGCGACCTCGGCCGCCGGCTCAATGCAGCACTGGCGCGCAAGGTGGATGAGCTGACCAATTATCGCTCCGAATTCTTCGGCCGGCTGCGACAGGCTTTGGGCAACCGCCGCGACATCCAGATCGTCGGCGACCGTTTCGTCTTCCAGTCCGAAGTGCTGTTCGACTCTGCCTCGGCGGACCTGAAGCCCGAAGGGCGTGACCAGATCGCCAAGCTGGCCAAGACGCTGATCGAGATCAGCGAGAAGATCCCGAAGGAACTGCCCTGGGTGCTGCGCGTCGACGGCCATACCGACAAGCTGCCGATCAGCACGGCGCAGTTCCCCTCGAACTGGGAGCTGTCATCCGCGCGTGCGATCTCGGTGGTGAAATTCCTCGCCAGCCAGGGTGTGCCGGTCGAACGGCTGGCGGCCACCGGCTTTGGCGAGTTCCAGCCGCTGGATGCGCGCGAAGACCAGACGGCGTTTCGCCGCAACCGCCGCATCGAGCTGAAGCTGACCGAACGCTAGGATCTGTCAGTCTGCGTTTTCGCGCAGTTTCGTTTCATCGAGCAGACAATCCAGCACGGTTGGCTGGAACACCGCACCGATCAGCAGGCGGCCCTGCCGGTGCAGGCCGACGCTGGCGCCGGAGATCAATGTGCCGGGATCGCCGAAGGCCTGCTCGGTCTGCACCACGCCGCGACTGTCGCGTGCCAGCCGCAGGATCATGCTCGGGCTTTCCTTTCCGGCATCCATGGCATGGCCGATGAAGGCGAAGGCATTGGGATGCGCGGCGACCCAGAGGTTGCCGTCGGCATCGCGGCGGATATTGTCGGCGCCGCCGGGCAGGGCGAGGCTGCCGCTGCGCAGCAGCATGCCGCTCTGCGGTTCGCGCGTATAGGCCAGCAGCATGCGCCATTGCGTCGAGCCGACCAGCACGGTGCCGCCATCGGCGCTGATCTCGATGCCGTTGGCGAAGGCGATGTCCTGTGCCACCACGCGGGCGCCGCGACCGTCGTGATAGACCACGGTGGAGCGCGCCAGTTGCAGCAGGTTTTCCACCATATGCATCCAGCGCTGGCTAATGAAACCCAGGCCAGAACCGCGATCGTTCGTCAGGTAGAAGGATTCCGGACCCGCGGCGGCGATGCCGTTCGGATGCACGAACAGGTCGCTCGACACGCTGCCGCGATGCCGCAGCACCGGCAGCGCCGCGCCGGCCGGGCGCTGCACCGAGAAGATCTCGACTGTGTGGCGCTCGGCACTGCGATGGTTGATCACATGCAGGAACATCTGGCCGTCTGGCGCTGTGAAAAGACTGATGCCATGCGGATGCAGCACCAGGCTGGCCGGCAGGTCGAGTTTGGTGAAGCGGCCGGGACGGCTGCTCATGTCGTAGAAGTAAAGCCCGCCCGGTGCGTCGCGATTGCGGCGGTCCTGGCTTGCGACGATGGCGCCATCGGCCAGTTGCGCCATGTCTTCCGGACCGGGCGGCGCGGCGACGGCTTCGCATTGCCCGGCCACGAAGGGTTCGGTGCTGCGATAGGCGCCGCCGAGCCAGATCGTGTAGCCGACATAGAGGACGAGCGCGACGACGAGGAAGCGCCACCAGAAGCGCATCAGCCGCCGCGGCAGCGGTTTTTCCTCGCGGCGCCTACGCGGCGGCATCGGTCTTGCCGGACATGAACTGCAGGCGGGCGAGGCGCGCATAGAGCCCGTCTTCCGCCATCAGGCTGTCATGCCGGCCGCTGGCCACGATACGCCCCGCATCCATCACCACGATGCGGTCGGCCTTTTGCACGGTGGCGAGGCGATGCGCGATCACCAGGGTGGTGCGGCCCTGCATCAGGCGCTCGAGTGCGGTCTGCAGCTTGCGTTCGGATTCCGCGTCCAGCGACGAGGTGGCTTCATCCAGCAGCAGCACCGGCGGATCGCGCAGCAGGGCGCGGGCAATCGCAATGCGTTGGCGCTGGCCGCCGGAGAGCCGCACGCCGCGCTCGCCCAGATAGGTGTCGTAGCCCTGCGGCAGCGCCTGGATGAAGCCATGCGCGGCGGCGGCCTCGGCGGCGGCCTGCACGTCGGTGTCAGACGCTTCCGGCCGGCCGTAACGGATGTTTTCCGCCACCGTGGCGCCGAAGATCACCGGCTCCTGGGCGACCAGGCCGATATGCTGGCGCAAGCTGACCGGATCGAGCTGTGCGATGTCGATGCCGTCAAAGCGGATCGCACCCGATTCAGGATCGTAGAAGCGCAGCAGCAGCTGGAACAAAGTGGTCTTGCCCGCACCTGAAGGTCCGACGATGGCGACGGTCTCGCCGGCATCGATGTCGAGGCTGAGGTCGTCCAGCGCCGCCGTCTGCGGCCGGGCCGGATAATGGAAGCGCACGGCGCCGAACTGCAGCCGGCCGCTCGGCTGCGCCGGCAGCTGCTGCGGTTCGGCCGGCGCGCGGATCAGCGGCTCGGTGGCCAGCAGCTGCATCAGGCGTTCGGCGGCGCCGGCGGCGCGCTGCACGTCGCCCCAGGTTTCCGACAGCGAGCCGACCGAGGACGCGCCGATGATGGCGTAGAAGACAAAGGCGCTGAGTTCGCCGGCCGACATCTCGCCGGCAAACACCGCCTTGCCGCCGATCCACATCACGGCATTGACGGCGCCGAACACCAGCAGCATCACCAGCGCGGTGAGCCAGGCGCGCGCGCGGATACGGCGCACGGCGGTGCGGAAGGCATCCTCGGCATGCTGGCCGAAGCGTTCGCCTTCGCGGAACTCATACGTATAGGCCTGCACCGTGGTGATGGCGTTCAGGGTTTCGCCGGCCCGCGCCGACAGATCGGCGATACGGTCCTGGCTTTCGCGCGACAGCTTCCGCAGCCGACGTCCCAGCACGATGATCGGCAGCACGACCAGCGGGATCACCAGCGCGACCAAAAGAGTGAGGCGCGGCGAGGTGACGATCAGCAGGCCGGCGCTGCCCAGGAACAGCAGCATGTTGCGCAGCGCGACCGAGATTGACGAGCCGACCAGGGTCTGGATCAGTTCGGTATCGGTGGTGAGCCGCGACAGCACCTCGCCGCTGCGGGTGGTCTCGAAAAAGGCCGGGCTCAGTTTCATCACATGGCCATAGACGGCCTTGCGGATATCGGCGACCACGCGCTCGCCGACCCAGGTGACGCAGTAGAAACGCGCAAAGGTGCCAAAGGCCAGGATGACCACGACGCCGAACAGTGCGCCGAAGTAGAGGTCGAGATAGTCGCCGTTGCCGGCGCCGAAGCCGGCATCGATCACGCGGCGGATCGCCTGGCCGATCATCAGCATGGCGCCCGAGGTGACGACGAGGGCGACCGTCGCGCCGACCGCCATCCAGCGATAAGGCGCGACGAAACGGAAGACATGCTTGAGCGCCGAGATCGGCGGGCGCTTGGAATCGGAGGTGTCGGTGCGCTGCATTGGCTTGTCTGGCTGAAAACTCAGATGGTTATACCGGCCATACCCGGGGGGGACAACGCGAGGGGCGGACCCCGTGGGCTCCGGTCGCGGCCATAAATCCGTCTGTGGCCTGCATACAAATGTATGGCCATGTTATGAACGACAAAATTTCACTTTATGTTCTGATATTGCCATTATAGATATCGGGAAGTTCTCAACCTCTCCTCTGAAGAGGGTTTTCCATGCTCGCTCTGCCGTCTCGTCTCGCCGCGCTCGCCCTGACCGCTGTGATTTCCGCCTGTGTCACCGCTAAGCCGCCTCCACCCATTGCGGCCAAGCCAGTGCAACTGGCCGACGGCCGCACCATCGCGCCGGGCGAACAGACTGGCCTGGATGGCCGCTCGATTGAGCTGGCCCGCATCCAGATCGATATCCCGCGCGGCACGGAGATTGGCCGGCTGAGAGGGCAGTTTGGTAACAGATGCCACGGCGTGAGATTGGGTCCGATCCATCAGGAACAACCCCGTACTCCGCAGCGCAGCAGCGAGTGGAACGACACCTTCTATCGCGTCATGAGTGGCCATGGTTTCCGTGTTGCTGGCAATCCCAACCAGCTGTTTAACACCTCGCAGCAGGATGAGGGCGACCTCCAGTTCGGTTTGACGATTAGTGAAATCAAACTGGAGATGAGTGCCGTGTGCGATTTCTTCACCGAGCAAGCTGTCGGTATGCGCGGCGATGCCAAAGTGGCGATGGAGTGGCAGGTCTTCGACCCGGTGCGGCGGCAAGTGATTCTCAGGCAACGGGGCGAAGGCCGCTTTGAGGCGACGGAAACGGTCGCACTCGACCCTGCAGTCATCCTGCAACTGGCCTTCGCCGATGCAGCTAATCGGCTGGCAGTTTCGCCCGAACTGCGCAAGATGATGACGGAACGTGCCCCGTTGCCACAGCCGGGCTCGCAGTCGGTGGCGCAAGATCTCGCGCGCATTCCACTACGGCGCGCCACCCTGTCGCAGCAGCCCATTGATACCCAGATCGACCGCCTGCGCAGCGCGACCGTGCTGATCGAGATTGGCAGCGGCGGCCATGGTTCAGGCTTTATCGTGACCGAAGATGGATTGATGATCACCAACAAGCATGTGGTCGGCGGGCAGCGGTTTGTGCGCGTGCGGCTGGTCTCCGGCCGCGTTGTGATGGGGGAGGTGATCCGCCAGCATGAACTTCGCGATGTGGCGCTGGTGAAAATGGAAGGCAGCGGCTATCCGGTGATGGCGATACGTGAAACACCGGTGGCGGTGACCGAGGAGGTCTATGCCATCGGTGCACCACAGCAGAGGCAACTGGCTTGGACAGTGACGCGTGGCGTGGTCAGTGCATGGCGGCCTGCGCAACTACCTCGCCGGCCATTTGATCTGATCCAGGCTGATGTGGCCATTCATGGCGGGAACAGCGGCGGCCCCCTGCTGGATCGGCAGGGCAATTTGGTCGCCATTGCCGTGATGGGCTGGGCCCCCGATCCGAACAACCCGTCAGCCAATACCAGTCTTAACGGGTTCATCCCGATTCTGGATGGGCTGGAAAAACTGGGGATCGAGCTGGTCGATCCGGCCGAATTCCAGCGCCGCCGCAATCTGACCGCCAGCCAGTAGTTAACAGATTGATCTGGTTCACTTACCGGCCAGTCCCGGTTCGGACTTGCGGGTGGGGGTGCTTCTGGCTATAACGCCCCCTCAATTTGCGGCTCCTCCCGACCATCATGACGATAAGCGCCATGAGTTGGGGGCCGGCCCAGGAGAACAGTCATGAAGACCGATATCCATCCCGATTACCACGAGATCAAGGTGCAGATGACGGACGGTACCGTCTACACCACCCGTTCGACCTGGGGTAAGCCGGGCGACACCATGATGCTCGACATCGACTCCACGTCGCATCCGGCCTGGACCGGCGGTCCGGCCCGTCTGAACGAAGCGGGCGGCCAGGTCGCCAAGTTCAAGAAGCGCTTCGGCAGCTTCGGTCTGAAGAAGTAATCGACCGTATTCGGATTATTGTCGGGCGGCGCCCGGCAGACAAAAGGCGGCTGGAATTCCAGCCGCCTTTTTTGTTGTCCTGACTCCGGGTCGCGGCAGCAAATTTGCCGGGATATGACACCCGGCCACGTTTCATTAACTACGATTGCGTTACCCCTATGGCCTGATCTGCCGCGTTTACAGGGTAGAAGACAAGCGCCGCCATGGCTCAGGTATACCAGTCCGCCTCTATTCAACTCGGCAACGAGGTCATCACGGTGATCTACGTTTCCTATTCTGCCATCGCCACCGACGAGATGGCGGGACGTTCGCTCGCCGCGATGAAGCCGCTGTTCAGGAATTCCACCGTCGTGCTGGCGGCCCAGGGCGTCAATCTGGCCTGCGAATTCGTCGGGCCCAAGCATGTGACGGATATTCTGCGCGGCCGGGGGCTGCACGAATTCAAGTGGTACCCGATCTCGATCGGCTGACGCGCCGCGGCAGAGGCGCGGATTTCCCGAAAAATTTTCCCTCTTGAAGCCGGCTTTTCGGCTTCCTATCTCTGTCGCGTGCCGGATGCTCAACCATGAGGTCCGGCCTTAACGGCGGCCCGGCTGATACAGCGGGAAACGTCTCCTGCCGGCATTCATGGCGGGCCGCGCAAACGACTCATCGCTTGAAGGAGGATGACTCATGCGTGCTTTCGATCTTTCCCCCCTGCTGCGGTCCAGCGTCGGTTTCGATCATGTGAACCGGCTGTTCGAACTGGCCAATCGTGTCGATGAAACCGCGACCAGCTATCCCCCGTACAACATCGAGAAGCGTGGCGAAGATGCCTACCGCATCACCATGGCGGTGGCCGGCTTCGACCAGAGCGAACTCGACATCACGGTGAAGGAAAACAGCCTGATCGTCACCGGCAAGGCGGTTGAGCAGACCGCGACGCAGGACGGCGAGCAGGTCTCGTATCTCCACCGCGGCATCGCGCGACGCGCCTTCGAACGCCGCTTCGAACTGGCCGATACCGTGAAAGTGGTCGGCGCCGAACTGAAGGACGGCCTGCTGCATGTCGCGCTCACCCGCGAGATCCCTGAGGCGAAGAAGCCGCGCCAGATCGCGATCAACACGGCTGCCAACGCTGGCAAGGTGATCGACGCACAGCCCAAGGCTGCGTAACTGGCGACATAGCCATTTAGCCTGAATAAGAGCCCGGGCGGGAAACTGCCCGGGCTTTTTTGACGATTGCAGTACCCCTCTTTGTTCTGCATTATGAGAACATAATGTGAACATAAAATTGTATTCAGGGGGGTGTGCATGCGCGTGAGATTAAGTTTTCAGCCTGAAGCAGGTCTGGACCGGTTGTTGCTGCGCAATGCCCTGCTGGAACTGGCGACCCTGCGCCTCTATCGCTTCTGGGCCCGCACCGACCTGCGGCGGCATCTCTGGGCGAGTCTGAAAGTCGGGGATGATGCGCTCGAATATACCGGCCATGGCTACGAGCTGTTTCTCGGCTTCGCCATCGCTTTCACGGTTTTCATCCCGTTAGCGTCTCTCGTGGGCAACTTCTTCGTCGTTAATACCGACGCGGTGCTGGCGACGCTGGTTTTCAATGGCTGGTGGCTCACGACCATGTTTCTTACGGCTGCCGGCCGTTATTCCGCCCGCGGCTATCAGCTGTCGCGGACGCTATGGCGTGGCATTTGCGCGGGCCAGGATGGCTCGCGCTGGGCCTATGCCAGCCGATACATGATCTGGTCCGCTGTCTTCTGTGTCACAGCCGGCTTGAGCGTGCCCTGGGCCTGCGAAGATCTGGCGCGCTACCGTGTCCGTCATACGATATGGGGCAATCGTCGCGCGCAATTCCATGGCCGCGCAAACCAGCTGATACGCCCCTGGCTGCGGGTCTGGGCTGTCTGCTTCGGCCCACTTTACGGACTCTGCCTGTGGCAGATCTGGCAGGCGGATGGCAATGCAGCGGCGCCGATCTGGGGCATTGCCAACCTGTTCGATCTCATCAACCAGCGCTGCGACAGCATGAATCTCTATGGCGTGGGCGTGGCGCTGTTCTGGGTCTGCCTGACGTGGCTGTACTTTTATGCCGCATGGCTCGAATGGCTTCTCGACCAGCTTGATATCGGGCCGTCGCAATTTTCCTGTCGCTCGCCAACAGGTCTGTTTCGCCGCCTTTTTCAGCGGATGATATTGCCAGCATTTTTTGGTTTTGCGGCGCTGACCCTGTTGATGCACGCCAATCTCCATGAAAACGGCCCGTTCTATCGGTTGGACTATGTTGAAAGCGTGTGGGCCTGTCTGGCAGTCGCGTTCATCGCTGCGATCGGAATGGGTGCGATCTGGTACCGTTTTGTCGTGATACCGCTGTGGCAGGAGATGATCGCCAGCACGACTGTGGACAACGTCGAGGCAGTGGCGAGAACGATGCAAAGTCGCCTGCCGCGACCGCGTTTTGGCGAAGGCTTATGGGATATCGGTCATGCCCATCTCTTCTGATCTCGTCGATAACTTTCGCATCAATGTCGGTCGGTTCTGGGACGGCGAGACGGCGCGCGAGCAACCGGTGTCGGTTTTCGTCGAGCCGGATGGATTGCGGATAGAGGGCGACGACGAAACCATTGTCCGGTGGCCCACGGGCGGCCTGCGCCTGGTCGGGCGCTACGAGGCGGGACGCTGGTTCTGCGTCCGCTCCGGAACGGGTGCGGCGCGGCTCCATCTGCCGCCCCGGATGCACGATCGCCTGTTGCGTGAATGCGGGCCGCTGCAACAGGGGCGGGAACCCGTCAGCGTCAAGTTGTCGCTGTTGCTGCTCGCCATGTTTGGCATGCTGCTGATCGGATATGCAGGCCTCTTGCTGCCGAAAGTGTCAGAAGGGCTGGCCGCGCTGGTCTCGTCTGAGAACATCAACGAATTCGGCCGGCAGAATTTCGAGAATTATGTCGCCAGGAGAGGCCGGAGCCGTGGCGGCATACAGTTCTGCGTCGCTCCGGCCGGGTTGAAAGCCCTGTCGAAACTGACCCGCAGCGTGGCTGGCGTGATGCCGGAACTAAGTCCAAATGTCGTGGTCGTCCTCCGAAGCAGGCTCAATGCCAGCAGTTTCGGGGGCGGATACGCGGTCATCTATAGCGAACTGATTGATTATGCCCGGAATGACGCGGAATTGACCGGGATCATTGCCCATGAAATGGGCCACGGCGTCGGACGGCATGGACTGAGAGGAATGCTTGAAGCGGTGGCGCTGCTGAATGCCGCCGGGATTCTCTCCTCCACAGGGGCGCCATCGATTGGATATGCCCTGACCAGCACAGGTCCGAAGATATCCTTTCACAGTCAGGAGCGGGAGCGCGAGGCGGATCGTTCTGCGATTGCCTGGCTGCAGGCGATGAGTGTCGATCCCACTGCGGTCGGGGATTTGATGCTCCGCTTTGCCGCCGACGAAGGCGAAACGGACTTTCTGGACGATCATCCGACCTATGCAGAGCGCTCGGCCATGTTCCATGCCGCTGCCATGAAGGGTTATCCGTTGCTCACTCCCGACGAGTGGCGCGCCTTGAAATCGATCTGCCGCACCACAACGAAAACGGCCCCGGTGTCGCCACCGGAGCCGTCGTAAAAACCCGACGAATTTGGGCGGCGTTTACGCGGCCTTGAATTCGCTTTCCAGCTTGGCTTCGTACTTACCCAGCGCGGCCATGCCGTTGAGCCTGGCGCGGTGCAGGTAGCCCTTCTGCGCATTGGCCACGTTGGCGGCCTTGCCGCCCCAGAGCTTCAGCGGCAGCGCCTGCAGGGCGCGGCCATAGGAGAAGGTCAGGGCCCAGGGCAGGTTCGGATGGCGGGCATTCATGGCGCCGAGATGCGCCGAGGCCAGTTCGTCCGACTGGCCGCCCGACAGGAAGGCGATGCCCGGCACGGCCGACGGCACGCAGCGCTTCAGCACCTGCACGGTGGCATCGGCCACTTCGTCGATGCCGGCGGCCTTCTTGCAGCTTTCGCCCTGGATCACCATGCCCGGCTTCAGGATCATGCCTTCCAGCACAACATTGTGCAGCGCCAGCTGCTCAAAGACGGCATGCAGCGTGCGCTCGGTGGCGACGAAGCTGGTGGCCAGATCATGGTCGCCGTCCATCAGGATTTCCGGCTCGACGATCGGCACGATGTTGTTGGCCTGGCAGATACCGGCATAGCGGGCGAGCGCTTCGGCGTTGGCAACGATGGCCTGACGGCTCGGCTTGCCATTGGCGATGTTCAGCACCGCGCGCCACTTGGCGAAGCGGGCGCCGAGCTGGTGGTATTCGGCCATGCGCTTGCCGAGGCCATCGAGGCCCTCGGTGATTTTCTCGCCGTCGCTGCCCTGAAGCGGCTGCACGCCCTTGTCGACCTTGATGCCCGGGATGATGCCGCGCTTGTTCAGGATGTCGACCAGCGGCGTGCCGTCCTTGGCCTTCTGGCGCAGCGTCTCGTCATAGAGGATGACGCCGGAGATGTATTTCTCCGCGCCATCGGCAGTGAACAGCATTTCGCGATAGTCGCGGCGGTTTTCTTCCGTCGACGGCACGTTGATGCTGGTGAGGCGTTTTTCGATCGTGCTGGTGCTCTCATCGGCCGCGAGAATGCCCTTGCCCGGCGCGACCATGCCCTTGGCGATCTTGTTGAGTTCTTTGACGTCCATGTCAGTCAGCTCCCGATAGTCCGAATTCAGTCCGTTGATAACGAAAATCCGGCCCCCTGTTTCAGGGCCGGATTTTATCACGCATTCATTTGGCGGCCAGCGCCGCCACACCCGGCAGCTCCTTGCCTTCCAGCCATTCCAGGAAGGCGCCACCGGCGGTGGAAACATAGGAGAATTCCTCGGCCACACCGGCATGGCGCAAAGCTGCCACCGTATCGCCGCCGCCCGCCACGCTGAGCAGGCGGCCCGAGGCGGTGAGCGCCGCAGCGGTGCGGGCGACCGTGACCGTGCCGGCATCGAAGGGCGGCGTCTCGAAGGCGCCCAGAGGGCCATTCCAGACAAGAGTTTT
>NZ_PEKV01000012.1:229371-238449 GCF_002796975.1 Ferrovibrio sp.
ACGGCATCGCGCAGGATGTCGCGGGCGGTGTCGGCGAGGTTCTTTTCACACAGGCTCTTGCCGACCTCGCGGCCCTGCGCGAACAGGAAGGTGTTCGCCATGCCGCCGCCGATGATGATCTTGTCGACCTTGTCGATCAGGTTGCCGAGCAGTTCCAGCTTGGTGGAGACCTTGGCGCCGCCGATCACGGCCGCGACAGGTTTCTCCGGCTTTTCCAGCGCGGCCTGCAGGTGCTTCAGCTCCACTTCCATGTTGCGGCCGGCATAGGCCGGCAGCAGATGCGCCAGCGCCTCGGTCGAGACATGGGCGCGATGGGCGCAGGAGAAGGCATCGTTGACGTAAATGTCGCCCAGCGCCGCCATCTGTTTGGCCAGCGCCATGTCGTTCTTCTCTTCGGCCGCATGGAAGCGGGTGTTTTCCAGCAGCACGACGCCGCCGGCCTTCAGCTTGTCGATGGCATCCTTCGCCTGGTCACCGATGCAGTCTTCGGCAAAGGCGATCGGTGAGCCCAGCGCGGTGGCGAGCGCGGCCGCCACCGGCTTGAGCGACATTTCCGGCACCGGCTTGCCGTCCGGGCGACCGAAATGCGACAGGACCACAACCTTGGCGCCCTTGCGCGACAGTTCGTGCAGGGTCGGCAGGATGCGGCTGATGCGCAGATCGTCGGTGATCCGGCCGTCTTTCATCGGCACGTTCAGATCGACACGCGTCAACACCGTCTTGCCGGCGACGTTGACGTCATCGAGGGTACGGAAACCGGCCATGTCTGAACTGCTCCCGGCTTAGAGCCTGGCCATCGCCACCGCAGTGTCGGACATGCGGTTGGAGAAGCCCCACTCGTTGTCGTACCACGACACCACGCGCACCAGATTGCCGTCCATCACCTGGGTCTGCTTCAGGTCGAAGGTCGAACTGGCCGGATTGTGGTTGAAGTCGCTGGAGACCAGCGGCTGGTCGTTGACGTCGAGGATGCCCTTCAGCTGATTGGCCGCAGCGCGCGTGATCGCCGCGTTCACCTCTTCAGCCGTGGTGGCCTTCTTGGCGACGAACTTGAAGTCGATCAGCGACACGTTCGGCGTCGGCACGCGGATGGAGGAACCATCCAGCTTGCCCTTCAGGTTCGGCAGCACCAGGCCGACGGCCTTGGCGGCGCCGGTGGTGGTCGGGATCATCGACAGCGCCGCGGCGCGGCCGCGATAGAGATCCTTGTGCATGGTGTCCAGCGTCGGCTGGTCGCCGGTATAGGCATGGATCGTGGTCATGTAGCCCTTCTCGATACCGATGGCGGCATCGAGCACGAAGGCGACAGGGGCCAGGCAGTTGGTGGTGCAGGACGCGTTCGACACGACGGTATGCTCGGCCTTGAGCTGGTCGTGGTTCACGCCATAGACGACGGTGAGGTCGGCGTTGTTGGCAGGTGCGGAAACCAGCACTTTGCGGGCGCCGGCGGTCAGGTGCAGCGCGGCCTTCTCCTTGTCGGTGAAGATGCCGGTGCATTCCATCGCGATGTCGACCTTCAGCTCCTTCCAGGGCAGCTTGGCCGGATCGCGCTCGGCGGTCACCTTGATCGGGCCGCGGCCCACGTCGATGCTGTCGCCCTTGGTGGTGACGGTGCCGTTGAAGCGGCCATGCACGCTGTCATAGCGGAACAGGTGGGCATTGGTTTCCACCGGGCCCAGGTCGTTGATGCCGACCACTTCGATATCCGTGCGGCCGCTCTCGATGATGGCGCGCAGCACATTGCGGCCGATGCGGCCAAAACCGTTAATCGCAACCCGAACCGTCATTTTTTCAGTCTCCGATGGGATGGCGTGACGGACGGCAGCAGGGCGGCATAAACAGCCCATAACCGTCCTTTTTCGGGGCTGGGTTTAGCCCCTTTGTGGGTGAGTCGCAAGACGAGCACGGCGATATCACGGCCTCCGTTTCAGCCCCCCTGCATCAGCCCGTAAGGGAAGGGGGTCCACCAGCCGGTTTTCAGCCCGGCGGCGCGCAGACCGGCCCCGATCCACTCGTTGCAGGTGCGAAACGGGCTGTAACGCCCGGTTGCCTCGAAAAATGCGTCATCCAGGCCGAATCCCGGCTCCGGCAGGGGCTGTGGCCGGCCGTCGCCGCCGCGGGCGAAGCCGGCCCAGATATACGCCGTCAGCGCGCGATACTGCAGGGTATCGACCTCCAGCCGCCGGGGTTTTGGCTCGGAACCTGTCAAAGCCGCTTCCGGCACCCGCATCACATGCATGGCGGCCGGTCCCCGGCCCAGCAGGGCGGCGAGTGCCAGACCGGGGCGGAAATCCACCGGCCGGCGGGTATTCAGGTAAAAATCCCGGTCGCCCCAGCCGAAAGCGACATAGTCGCCCTCGGTCAGCCGCTCGCCGAGGCTGCTCTCGGCCAGCCAGGCGCCCCAGTCGGTCCCCTCCTTGTCCGCGCGGGCCGGCAGGGCGACCCAGACATGCCAGCCGTTCGACATCAGGTAGACCGGCACGGTCGGCTGGCCCAGCATGGGTTGGCGGTGCGGGGCGGGCAGCAGCCCCAGCGCCAGTGCGGCAGCTCCGTACAGCACTGGCAGGGCCAGCACAGGCAGGCAGAGGATCGGCAGGAGGCGGCGGAGGCTGCGCATGGGCCGGTCTCATGCCGCAGAAATGTGGCCAGAATGAAGCGTCAGACCCGGGCAAGGCAGCGACTCGGCAGATAACCCCTTGGCGCATCAAGATCTCTTTGGCAATATCCCCTCGAAGTTGTGGGTGAGGAGCGGGACCGGCCCAGCCGGCCTGATCATTGGGGGATTATCATGCGTTTCCGTTTGCTGTCCGGCTGTGCAGCGGCCGTTGTCGCCTGCATGCTGTTTGCCGTGGCTCCGGCCGCGCGGGCCGACGATAAGGACGATCCGTCCTTCCTGACCGTCGCGGCCGGCTATCACGATCTCTTTGACGATCACGATGCTTTCGAGGGCCGCCTCGAATATCGCTTCAAGAACAAGTTCTGGATCTTCAAGCCGATGGTTGGCGTGCTGGCCACCAACGATTCCGCCGTGATGGGTTATGCTGGCGTGCTGGTCGACATCTACTTCGGCCGCCGCTGGGTGCTGACGCCGTCGTTTGCGCCGGGCCTGTATCGCGAGGGCGATGGCAAGGATCTCGGCGGTTCGATCGAGTTCAAGTCGCAGCTCGAACTCAGCTATCGCTTCGACAACCGCTCGCGGCTCGGCGTTGGCATCAGCCATATCTCGAACGCCAGCATCTATGACAGCAATCCCGGCACTGAAACGGTCTTCCTGACCTATTCGATGCCGCTTGGCCGCTGAGCGGAAACGACCGGGCATCCATCGCAGCCCGCTGCGATGGTCCCGGACATGGCTTTGCTGCTTCCTTGCTGGCGTGACGGCACTGTCTGCGCCTGCCGTGCAGGCGCAGCCGCCGGCGCAAGACAATATCCTCTGGCTCAAAACGGACTGGCCACCGGTTTTCATGCCGGACGGCAAGGGTTTCGGCGATGCGGTGCTGGCCTGGCTGCAGGCGCGGCTGCCGCCCGGCTACAGCCATGAAACGCGCCGGCTGCCGCTCCCGCGCGTGCTCAAGATGATGGAAGGCCGGCAATCGATCATCTGCACCAGCAATCTGCTGCGCACGCCGGCGCGGGAAGCCCAGTTTCTGATCAGCCGCGATGTCATGCGTATGCCGGCGCTTGGCCTGGTGGTGCGTAGCGCCGATGTGGAAGCATTCCGGCCGTTGCGCGATGCCCGCGGTATGGTTGGATTCCGTGAGTTGCTGCACCAGCCGAATCTCGATGGCGCCATCAATGAGAACCGTGCCTACGGTGCCGCACTGGATGGCCTGTTGCGCGATCCCACGATCGCCGCGCCGCTGATCCGCCTGTCGAAAACCAGCACCATGGTATCGATGCTGGCAGCGAAGCGAGTCGACTGGATCCTGCTCTATCCGTTCGAAGCGATCTGGCTGGCACGGGAGGAGCAGGCCATTCCGGCTTTATCCACTCTGGGCCTTGCCGAAATCCCGGCTTTTAATCGCGGCGGCGTCACCTGCAATCGCGCACCTGGCGCCGACCGGCTAGTTGCGGCCATCGATGGTCTGATCGAATCGCATCCCGACGAGCCCTGGCTGAAGCCGATGTATGACTGGCTCGATCCGGAAACCCGTCAGCGGCTCAGCGCGCCACACTGACTCATTTTGGGAAAGCGGCAGGATCCAGTCCGGCCTGCTGCCACACTGCGGCAGGCGTGACGCCGGCGGCGCGCAGGTCGCGCAAAGCCGGCGCATTTTTGCGCTTGGCCAGTCGCTCGCCGGTGTCGTCTACCAACAGCGGATGATGCGCGTAGGCTGGCACCGGCCAGCCGAACAAGGCTTGCAGCAAGCGATGCAGATGCGTGGCGGCGAACAGGTCGCTGCCGCGCGTGACCAGCGTGATGCCCTGCAGCGCGTCGTCATGCGTCACGCAAAGATGATAACTCGCCGGGATTTCCTTGCGCGCCAGCACCACGTCGCCGAAACCCTGCACCAGCAGCTCCGGCGTCGCGGCCTGCTGGCCGGCGTCTTCATCCTGCCAGTGCAAAGGCCAGGTTTTGCTGTTGCTGGGCCCCACATGCTGACAGGCTGCCGCCATATCCAGCCGCAGGGCGTAGGCCTCGCCAGCGGCGATGCGTTGCGCGCGTTTGTCTGCTGACAGATGCCGGCAGTTGCCGGGATAGACTGCGCCCTCGAAACCATGCGGCGCGTGGCCGGCAGCAGCGATTTCGGCCTGGATCTGCTTGCGGGTGCAGAAGCAGGGATACAGCAGGCCGCGCCGCTGCAGGCTGTCGAGTGCGACCGCATATTCGGCAAAGTGCTCCGACTGCAGCCGCACCGGCTCTTCCCAGCTTAAGCCCAGCCAGTGCAGGTCGTCGAAGATGGCCCGGGTGAAGTCCGGCCGGCAGCGGGTGGTGTCGATATCCTCGATACGCAGCAGGAAACGACCTGCTGCCTGCCGGGCGCGCAGCCAGCCGATCCCGGCGGCATAGGCATGGCCGAGATGCAGGTAGCCAGTCGGGCTTGGCGCGCAGCGCGTAACGATGTCAGACTGCATGAAGTGATTCCCTGAGCGAAGCATATGGCAAACCTTCCACCCGCCGCAAAGCCCGATACCCGCAAGCGCACGAAAGTCGCGCTGGCCCAGCTCTGCGAGCGCGAACCGAAATTCGCCGCGGCCTTTGCCGCTGTCGGCTTCATCGCCGATCGCCGCCGTCCGGCCGATTTCGCCAGTCTGTGCCGCATTGTGATCGAGCAGCAGATTTCCGTGGCCGCTGCAGCCACCGTCTGGGGCCGGCTGGAAGCTGCCGTGCAGGGCCGTGCCAACGGCGTATTCAGTCCTGGGCGCGTGCTGAAACTGACCGAGGCGCGTCTGCGCGCCTGCGGCCTGAGCGGCCCGAAGGTGCGCTATGTGCGCAACATGGCGCAGGCGGCGAAAAGCGGCGCCATCGATTTCGAGCTTTTGCCGAAACTGGAAGACCATGCCGCCATCGCCATGCTGACCGAGGTGAAGGGCATCGGGCGCTGGACGGCGGAAATCTTNNCGCGAAGCGTTTATTCGGCCTGAAGAGCCGGCCCGATGTGAAGAAGATGGACAGGATGGCCGAGAAATGGCGGCCGCATCGCGGCGTCGCTGCGCGCCTGCTGTGGCGGTATTACGCAGTGACGGCGAAGCGGGTGACCACCGATATCGCAGCCGAGACGAAGATTGGCGAAAAGGAGGCTGCCGCATGACGACTGCGATAGATGGTCCGCGCCTGGAAGCAGCCAGTGGTGTCGCGCGTAAACTCGTCGTGCTGATCCATGGTTACGGCGCCGACGGCAACGACCTGATCGAACTCGGCGCGCAGTGGCGCAACCTGCTGCCCGATGCGGCTTTCGTGGCGCCGCATGCGCCCGGGCGTATTCCCGGTTTTCCGCCCGGCATGATGGGCGGGCGGCAGTGGTTCGCGCTGGATGCCTACGATCCCAACCTGCTGCGCCGCGACCCGCACCAGACGGCGGCGGTCTATGCCACGATGCAGAAGGCGGCCGAACAGGCGGCACCCGCACTGGAACAGTTCATCACTGCGGAACTCGAACGGCACAAGCTTGCACCCGTCGATCTCGCACTGGTCGGTTTCAGCCAGGGCACCATGATGGCGCTGCATGTGGGCCTGCGGCGTGATCCGGGCCCCGCGGGCATCCTCGGCTATTCCGGCGCTTTGCTGGGTGGCGAGGAACTGAAGCAGCAGATTCGCAGCCGGCCGCCGATCCTGCTGATCCATGGCGACGCCGATGAGGTCGTGCCGATCGAGGCGATGCATGCGGCGCTGAACATGCTGAACCAGGCGGACTGCACCGCGCGATTCCATGTCAGCCGCGGCCTGGGCCACGGCATCGACGGGCAGGGGCTGTCGCTCGGCGGGGCCTTCCTCGCCGAATGCTTTGCGCGCGCTAAATGATGAGGGCGGCCGGTGTGGATAACCCGGTCAGCTTACAAAATAAGGTAGTTGTCACGATGCGGTAACCCCGCATATGGTAAGGGAATGCGGCGTTTCGGATCTGGGGGAGCAATGAACCCTGAGAGTTGCCCGGCGTTGGTTTTGAATGCGGATTACCAGCCGCTGTCCTATTTCCCGCTTTCGGTCTGGCCGTGGCAGGAAGTGGTCAAGGCGGTCTGTATGGATCGCGTTACGATTCTCTCCGAATACGACCAGGAAATTCATTCGCCCAGCATGCGCATGCGGCTGCCCAGCGTGGTGGCGCTCAAGCGCTATATCGCGCCGGCGCGGCGCCCGGCCTTCACCCGGTTCAACCTGTTCCTGCGCGACCGCTTCTCCTGCCAGTATTGCGGCAGCCGGCATGAACTGACCTTCGATCATGTCACCCCGCGCTCGCGCGGCGGCCTTACGCGCTGGGACAACGTGGTGGCAGCCTGCGCGCCCTGCAATCTCACCAAGGGCGGCCGTATGCCGCACGATTGCGACATGCATCCGCGCATCCGCCCACATATGCCGACCGTGCAGGAGTTGCAGCGCAACGGGCGGGCTTTCCCGCCCAATTTTTTGCACGAGAGCTGGCGCGACTTCCTGTACTGGGACAGCGAACTGGAGCCGTAAGGCTAGACGCGTTCCGAAAGCCAGATGGCGCCGCGCGTGATCGCCTTCACGCCGCGCGACAGCAGGCCGTAGCCCGGCGCTTCGGCCGCGCCCCCGGCACGCGCCGTATCGCGATGCTCGATTTCCTCGGCGCGGAACTGCTCAATGGTGGCGCGCAGTTCGGGCTCGGCTTCGCCCAGCGCGGTCACCTGTCTGGCGTAATGCGCGTCGATCACTTCCTCGACTGCTTCGGTGCAGGCCATGGCGGCTTTCTCGCCCAGCAAAGCCGTGGCGGCGCCGAGTGCAAAGCCGCCGACATGCCACAACGGCGTCAGCAAAGTCGGGCGCACGCGGCGCTGCGGCAGCAGGCGGTCGAAGGCGCCGAGATGCTCCTTCTCCTGCTCCAGCATATGGCGGATGGTCGGCGTAGATGGCGCGGCCTTCAGCACCGCCAGCTGGCCTTCATAGATGCGCTTGGCGCCATATTCCCCGGCATGGTCGACGCGCAGGATACGCTCCAGCAGGGCGCGTGGATCGAGATCGCCGGCGAGGCGCCGTTTCTGCATCACGCCTGCTCCCCGGCGCGTTTCGCCGCCAGCAGGGCGAAGATCGCCAGCGCGGCGGACCAGAGCGCATTCCAGCCTGCCATCGACAGGCCAAGCACGCGGATCGCGGCCTCGTCGCAGCGTACCACGGGTGCTGCCATCAGCTGCGCGCGCAGGGCGTCCAGCGAGGAGGCGGTGGTCGTGCTGCTGCAACTGGTCAGCCCCTGCCACCATTTCCATTCGACACCGGCATGGAAAACGCCGATGCCGCCGGTGATCGCAAAGCTCAACGCCGCCAGACCCAGCAGCTGCACACGCCAGCGCGGCAGCACCAGCGCTCCCAGGCCGAACACCAGTGCTGCGATATGCGGCCAGCGCTGCCAATGGCACATCTCGCAGGGCGGCAGTCCGAAGCCGTATTGCGCGATCAGTACCAGCGCCAGGGTGCCGGCCGCCGCCAGGGCGACGAGCAGGCCGGAACGGGTGGGGGCGAGCAGGCTGTCGATCATGGTTCAGAAAATATAGCGCACGACGACAAAGCCGCCAATCAGCGCGACAACGAAGGCGATGCCGAGGATATTGAGTCGCTTCTCGATGAAATCGCGGATCGGTTCACCGTAGACACGCAGCAGGGTGGCGACCAGGAAGAAACGCACACCGCGGGTAACGATCGAAGCAATCATGAAGACGGCGAGACTGAAATGCGCCGCGCCGCTGGCGATGGTCACGATCTTGTAGGGGATCGGTGTCAGGCCCTTGATCAGGATGATCCAGACGCCCCATTCGTCATAGGCATCCTCGAAGGCCTGCCATTTTTCGGCATAGCCGTAGAGGTCGATCACCCAGCGGCCCAGCGTCTCGAGCAGGAAATAGCCGATGGCGTAGCCGAACAACCCGCCGATCACCGAGGCCGCGGTGCAGATGGCGGCGTAGTACCAGGCCCGGCTGCGGTCGGCCAGGCACATCGGGATCAGCATCACATCCGGCGGGATCGGGAAGATCGAGCTTTCCAGGAATGACACGATGCCCAGAGCGCGGTCGGCATTTGGCCGTGCGGCCTGACGCATGGTCCAGTCGTAAAGGGCACGGAACACCGAGGCAGATCTCCGAAGACGGGAAGACTGCAAGCTGTATGCCGGAGGCGGCGAGGCTTGTCCATGCGCCACCCGGCCGCAGGCATGACAATGATGTGTCCTCGCGGGCATGTTTTCGGCCATTAATGCCGTGACGGCTGGCCGTTGATTCAGGAGCAGCCTTGGGTAATATCCGCCCGCTACGCATCGGCGTCACGGCCGTGCCCCAGTGGTGAAATTGGTAGACGCGACAGACTCAAAATCTGTTATCCGCAAGGGTGTGCTGGTTCAAGTCCGGCCTGGGGCACCACCGTTGAGACAGCGACACGAAAAAGCCGGAGCGCCCATCGGGCCTCCGGCT
>NZ_PEKV01000012.1:238509-410606 GCF_002796975.1 Ferrovibrio sp.
GCCTCTTTCACATTGCCTTTGACCTGTTTGGCAGTGCCTTCGATCCGATCTTTGTCCATCCTGCTCTCCTTACGTTGTACCCGGACTCAACACTGCGGAGGCGTGATCGTTCCTCCTGACACGGAGGGAACAAAGCGTTGTCACAAGGTGTTCTGTAACAGCCAAGCGTAAGCAGAGGAGGCAGTTGTGACCGATCGCAAAACCGAACCGGAAAAATACGGAAAATCGCCGCGCCCACAGGATGCGCATCCGGATGAACGCCGCGACGACCAATTGCGGCGCGCCACGGCCGAGCAGGCACAGAGCAGCCGCAATGCCGGCCAGACCGGCAATATCCGGCAGAATACGCATAATCAGGGCTATCAGCAGGATCGGTAAGCATGCAGCGACCCTTGCAACTGGTTTTCCGCGACATGAAAACATCGCTCGCGCTGGAAACTTTCATTCGTGACCGCGTCGAGCGGCTGGAACAGCATCATCCGCGCATTATCGGCTGCCGGGTGGTGGCTGCCATGCCGCATCGCAGTTCCGCCGGCGCGCGCTCGTCGCCGAAGGCGGCACTGGAGTTAGCGGTGGAGGTCGAGATCGCCGGACGACCGCTGGTCGTGGTGAAAGATGCCGAAGCGCGACGCGAAGCCAAGGACGATCAGTTGGCCGTCGTCACCCATGTCTTCGAGGTGGTGGAGCGTCAACTGCGCGAGGCCTGGGGCGACCGCAACAAGGGCGGTACCGCGCGGCAGATCGCCGAGGACGGTACCGTACCGGTCAGCTAGCGCTTTCGGGCACTAATCTCCACTGGCGCTGAGCGGTCTGGCCACATCTTCCAGTGATCGCCGCTCAGCCGCCACGCCCCATCTCGCCTGCACTAGTCCAGCAAATACCATCAACGCGGCGCCGAACAGATAGCCCGCGAAGACACTGCTGCGCGAACCGGTTTCGATCAGGGCCCCGAAGAAGAACGGTGCCGCTACGCCGCCGATGCCGGTGCCGATGGCGTAGAAGGCGGCGATGGCGAGCGCACGGATTTCCAGCGGGAAGGTTTCGCTGACCGTCAGATAGGCGGAACTGGCTGCCGCCGAGGCGAAGAAGAAAATCACCGTCCAGGCCATGGTCTGGGTCCGGCTGGTCAGCAGGCCTTCGCGGAACAGCCAGCCGCTGATCGCCAGCAGCAGGCCGGAAATGATGAAGGTGCCGGCGATCATCGGCCGGCGTCCCACCGTATCGAACAGGCGACCGAGCAGCAGCGGACCGAGCACATTTCCTAAAGCAAACGGCAGGATATACCAGCCGACACTGGCCGCTGGCACGGCGTAGAAATCGGTCAGCACCAAGGCGTAGGTGAAAAAGATCGCGTTGTAGAAAAAGGCCTGCGCCGCCATCAGCGTCAGCCCCACCAGGGAGCGTCGCCGGTGCAGATGAAACAGGGTATGCGTCACGTCGCGCAGATTGACATGCGCGCGGCGACGGATACACAGCGAGGTCGAGGGCATGTCGGGATCGATCCGGCCACGCCGTTCGATATCCTGCACCACGGCTTCGGCCTCTGCGACGCGGCCATGCGTGATCAGCCAGCGCGGACTTTCCGGGATCCAGATCCGCATCGCCAGGATCGGCAATGCCAGCACCGCGCCGATCAGGAAGCAGATGCGCCAGCCCCAGTCTGCCCCGAAGGTTGCGGCATCCAGCAGCACCAGCGAGCCGGCCGCGCCCATCGCGGCCCCCACCCAGAAGGTGCCGTTGATGGCAAGGTCGCTCCAGCCGCGATAGCGCGCCGGGATCAGTTCCTGGATCGTCGAGTTGATCGCGGTGTATTCGCCGCCGATGCCGGCGCCGGTCAGGAAGCGGAACAGTGCAAAGCTCCAGATATCCCAACTCAATGCCGTGCCGGCAGTGGCCAGCGCATAGACTGCCAGGGTGACGAAGAACAGCAGCCGGCGACCGAGCCGGTCGGTCAGCCAGCCGAACAGCAGCGCCCCCAGCACGGCGCCGGCGAGGTAAGCGCTGCTGGCCAGGCCGATCTCCAGATTGCTGAATTGCAGGCTGGGACTTTCCTTCAGCGCACCGGCCACGGCCCCGGCGAGCGTCACTTCCAGCCCGTCCAGAATCCAGGTGATGCCGAGCGCGACCACGACCAGGCTGTGGAACCGGCTCCAGCGCTGGCGATCGAGCCGGCAGGGGATGTCGGTACGGATTTCGGCGCCGAGTCCGGCGGCCTGGCTGGTCATGCCCGCCTCGGGAAAGCGCGGATTCGCCAGCAGGATTCTGTCATCTTGCCACGGCGGCAGAAATCGTTATGCTTCATAACAATTGTAGCCCAGGCAAAAACAAAGATACCCATATGCGTCTCGATCCTGCCAACCGTCTCGCTGCCGCCAATCTTGGTCTTCCTGCCACGCTCTCGGTCAGCTTGGAAGGCGATATCGCCGTGCTGAAGCTGCAGCGCGCAGCCAAACGTAACGCCCTAGACAATACGACGGTTCTCGGCCTGCAGGCGTTTTTCCTCAACCCGCCGGATGGCGTGAAAGTCGTGGTGCTGGACGGCGAGGGCGAGCATTTCTCGGCGGGCCTGGACTTGAGCGACACCAAGGAGCTGTCGTCCACCGACGGCGTGTTCCATTCGCGCATGTGGCATGAGAGTTTCCGCCATATCCAGTTCGGCAAAGTCCCGGTGATCTCGGTGCTGCATGGCGCGGTGATCGGCGGCGGGCTTGAACTGGCCGCCTCCACGCATGTGCGCGTGGCCGAGGCCTCCACCTTCTATGCGCTGCCCGAAGGCCAGCGCGGCATCTTCGTCGGCGGCGGCGGTTCGGTGCGCATCCCGAAGCTGATCGGCACGGCGCGCATGATGGACATGATGCTGACCGGCCGCGTCTACAATGCGGAAGAAGGTCATGCCATCGGCCTGTCGCAGTATCTGGTCGGTCCGGGCGAAGGCATGGCGCGGGCGATGGAACTGGCGAAAAAGATCGCCAGCAATGCGCCGATGACCAATTTCGCCGTCATGCATGCCCTGCCGCGCATCGCCGACAGTTCGCCGGAAGCCGGCTACATGATGGAAGCGATGATCTCGTCGATCACCCAGGCCGATGCGGAAGCGAAAACCCGCATCCGCGACTTCCTTGAGAAGCGCGCAGGCAAGGTCGGCAAGTAGAATTGTAAGGGCAGCCAGATCGCGACAACGCGGCGGCTGAGGTCTGAAAAAGACCGCGACTTGGGAGGAGTTTGACGCGTATGAACAGCCATCCGCATCGTCAGGTCAATTACGGCCGCGCCGAGACTGAGCTTACCTGGCTGCAGGACGGCACGATCCTGATGCGCTCGCCCGAAGCGCTGGAGGCTTATCCTGACAGGCTGACGGAAAAGATCGATCACTGGGCCAAGGCGGCGCCGGAACGCACCTTCATGGCGCAGCGTGCGCCGAATGGCAGCTGGCGCCGGCTGAGCTATGCCGACCTGCAGCGCCATGTGCGTGCCATCGGCCAGGCTCTGCTGGACCGCAAACTCTCCGCCGAACGCCCGGTCGCGATCCTGTCGGATAACGATCTGGAGCATGTGCTGCTGGCGCAGGCGGCACAGTATGTCGGCGTGCCGTCCGCGGCGATCTCGCCGGCGTATTCTCTTGTTTCCTCCGATCATGCCAAGCTGAAGCATGTGCTCGGCCTGTTGAAGCCCGGCCTGGTTTTCGCTGCTGATGGCGCGCGCTACGCCGCCGCGATCAATGCGGCAGTGGCGGCCGATGTCGAAGTGGTGGTGACGGCCAATCCGCCATCCGGCCGTGCAGTGACCGCATTCGATGCCCTGCTGAAAGTGGCGCCGACCGAAGTGGTGGATCGCGCGCATAACGCCGTGACACCCGATACGGTGGCGAAATTCCTGTTCACCTCCGGCTCCACCGGCATGCCCAAGGGTGTGATCAACACCCAGCGCATGCTGTGCAGCAACCAGCAGATGATCCTGCAGTCGCTGCCGGTGTTTGGCGAGGAGCCGCCGGTCTTCATCGACTGGCTGCCGTGGAACCACACCTTCGGCGGCAACCACAATATAGGCATTACGCTGTATAACGGCGGCTCGCTCTATATCGACGACGGCAAGCCTGTCCCGGCCTTGGTCGAGCGCACAGTGCGGAACCTGCGCGAGATTGCGCCGACCGTGTATTTCAACGTGCCCAAGGGCTTTGAGATGCTGGTGCCCTACTTGCGCGAGGATAAGGCCTTGCGCGAGACCTTCTTCAGCCGGCTGAAGATGATCTTCTTCTCCGGCGCCGCCCTGCCGCAGCATGTCTGGACCGCGCTGGAAGAACTGGCGGTCGGAACCATCGGCGTGCGCATCCCGATCATCAGCGGACTCGGCGCCACCGAAACCGCGCCTTTTGCGCTTTGCGCCAACTGGCCGGTCGATCGTTCCGGCATCATCGGCCTGCCGGTGCCCGGTCAGGACCTCAAACTGGTGCCGAATGGCGGCAAGCTGGAAGTGCGCGTGCGCGGGCCGAATATCACGCCGGGCTACTGGCGCATGCCCGATATCAGCGCCACGTCGTTTGACGACGAGGGCTACTACAAGATGGGCGATGCCGCCCGCTTCATCGACCCCGACAAGCCCGAGAAAGGCCTGATGTTCGATGGCCGCATCTCTGAGGATTTCAAGCTGACCAGCGGCACCTGGGTCAGCGTCGGGCCGCTGCGCGCCAAGTTCATTGCCCATTTCGCGCCCTATGTGCGCGATGTGGTGATCGCCGGCCATGACCGTTCGGATCTCGCGGGGCTCATCATTGTAGATCTCGACAACTGCCGCGCGCTCTGCCCCGATCTGCCGGGCGATGCCGGTGTCGCACAGATTGTGCATGACAGCCGCGTGCGGCAGCGCTTTGCCGAACTGGTCGCAAGCTATGCCCAGCAGGCGACCGGCAGTTCAACCCGCATAGACCGCATCGTGCTGCTGGACGAACTGCCCTCGCTGGATGTCGGCGAGGTGACCGACAAGGGTTCGATCAACCAGCGCGCCGTCCTGGATCATCGCGTAGCCCTGGTCGAAGACCTCTATGCCGCCGCGCCGTCTCCCCGTGTCATCACTGCCAAGGAAAGCATCGCCCATGTCGCGTAATGGCCTCGCCCAGGACTACAAGGATATCTGGCTGCTCGATGGCGTGCGCACGCCGTTTGCCGACTATAACGGCGCGCTGGCCGATATCTCGCCGATCGATCTCGGCATCAAGGTGGCGAAAGACGTGCTGAAGAAAGCCGAGATGCCGGCCGAGGACGTCGGCACCGTCGTCGCCGGCAACATGGCGCAGGCCTCTTACGACGCTTACATGCTGCCGCGCCATGTCGGACTCTATGCCGGCGTGCCGCTGGAAGTGCCGGCGCATCTGGTGCAGCGCGTCTGCGGCACCGGCATCGAAGCGATCATGCAGGCCGCCGGTCAGATCCAGATGGGCCAGACCGATGCCGGACTTGTCGTCGGCGCAGAATCGATGAGCCGCAATCCGGTCGCCGCCTACACGCATCGCAACGGCTTCCGCATGGGCCAGGTCGAGTTCAAGGATTTCCTCTGGGAAGCCCTGATCGACACTGCGCCCGGCATCATGATGGGCGATACAGCCGAGAATCTGGCCCGTGAATACCAGATCACCCGCGACGAGGTGGACACCTATGCCGCTGAAAGTTTCGACCGTGCCGTGAAAGCCAAGGCGGAAGGTTTCTTCACCGGCGAGCTGACCAAGGTGACATCTGAAGAATTCGCGCTGCCCGGTTATAACAGCCGCGGCATCAAGATGAGCCGCAAAGCGCCGGAACTGACGGAAGACACGCATGTGCGGCCCTCGCCGATCGAGACGCTGGCCAAGATCAGGCCGGCCTTCGGTGGCGTGCAGACCGGCGGCAATTCGTCCGGCGTGGTGGATGGTGCGGCGGCGGCCATCGTGGTGTCGGGCGATTATCTGCGGGCCAAAGGGCGCACCGCGCTGGGCCGCGTGGTGGCTGGCGCCAGCGTCGGTGTGAAGCCGGAAGTCATGGGTATCGGCCCGGTGCCGGCGATCCAGGCGCTCTGCGCCAAGGCGGGCATCAGCGTCGACCAGATCGACCGTTTCGAGATCAACGAGGCTTTCGGCGCCCAGGTGATGGCCTGNNGCCATCGGTCATCCGCTTGGCGCTACAGGTGTACGTCTGTCAGTCACAGTCGCGCGTGAGCTGAAGCGGTCAGGCCTGCGCTATGGGATGGCCTCGGCCTGCATCGGCGGCGGTCAGGGCATCGCGCTGCTGATCGAGAATCCGGACTACAAGAAGAATTAAGCCAGAAAGCTAAGCCAGTGTCGTCAGCTTCTCGAGCAGGCTGAGGAGCTGCTGCTTGTCGGCGCTGCCCAGCACGGTCTCGACGCGCTTTTCATGCTGCACCAGCAGATGGCGATAGGCGTCCTTCAGGAAGCTTTCGCCCTTTGCGGTCAGGAATAAAGCGTTGGAGCGGCGGTCGCCCGGCGCCGGCGCGCGGCGGGCCAGCTTGCGCTGTTCGAGTTCATCCAGCAGTGCGACGAAATTGGCGCGGTTGATGCCGAGCGCCTCGCTGACGCGCGACTGCTTCAGGCCCGGATTGGCATCGATGATCGCCAGCACCGAGAACTGCGCCGGGCGCAGATCGAAAGCCTTCATTACAAGCAGGAAATCCTGGAACACCGAGAGCTGGGCACGGCGCAGCCGGTAACCGAGCAGGTTGTCGAGCAGGCCGAGGCTGACCGGCTGGCGGTCGTCGGCGGTTGCGGTGTCGGTGGGTCCGGCTTTGCGGCGGGGTGCGGGCATGAATCCGGTTTAGACGGTCTGTGCCGGCCTGACAATCGACATGGCGAAATTCCGATAATCGTGATGCAGTATTGTTGTTTTTCATAACAAAATGGCCCACTGGGCTTGACCGGCACGGTCCGGCAGGCACAATCGGGATAATTAGTTGGGAGGCCAACCATTATGAAAACCCACGTCCACCGCGTGCCTGTCGAATGGGGCGACGCCGATCCTGCGCGCATCGTGTTCTATCCGCGCTATTTCGCCTGGTTCGACGCCGGCACCCGGCATCTGTGGGAATGCGTCGGCATCGATATGCGCACGGTGTTCGACCGGCACGGCGTGGTCGGCATCCCGATTGCCGAGGCGAATGCGAAATTCCTCAGCCCGTCGAAATTCGGCGACGTGATTGAAGTACACAGCAGCATCCCGGAATGGGGCGAGAAGCATTTCCTCGTCACTCACAAGGTGTTCAATGCCGGGGTGCAGGCGGTGGAAGGCTATGAGCGCCGCGTCTGGGCGGCCGAGCGCGCCGACAAGCCGGGCCGGCTGAAGGCGCTGCCGGTGCCCGACGAGATCCGCAAGCTGTTCGAGTAGAGTTTAGGCGAGCGCCATCCGGATGCCTTCGGCGGCATAGAGCAGTGGCGACAGATAGCGCTGCTGCATTTCTTCTGCAGAGATGCGGCTGGCATGGCCGCTGACATTCATCGCCGCCAGCACGCGGCCAGCCTGGTTGCGGATCGGCACGGCAATCGANNGGATCGATGAGGGTATGCGAGGTCAGTGGCCTGAAACCGCCATCGGTAAAGAACTGGTCGAGTTCGCCGGGGCGTAGGTCAGCCAGCAGCACACGGCCCATCGAGGTGCAGAAGGCGGGCAGGCGGGTGCCGATGCCGAGCGCCACCGACATGATGCGTTTGGTCGGCACGCGGGCGACATAGACGATGTCGCTGCCTTCCAGCACCGAGATCGAGCAGGATTCGTTCACCTGCTCGGTGAGGCGCTCCATGAAGGGCTGTGCCCGTTCCCAGATATGCATCGAGGTCAGGAAGGCGAAGCCGAGTTCGAGCACGCGCGGGGTGAGGCGGAAATACTTGCCGTCGCCGGTGACGTAACCGAGTTCGCACAAGGTCAGCAGATAGCGGCGGGCGGCGGCGCGCGTCATATCGGCGCGGCGCGCCACTTCGCTCAGCGTCATCTCGTCGTTGTCGCGGTCGAAGGCGGTGATGACGCGCAGGCCGCGGGCGAGCGAGGTGGAAAAATCCCGGGCGTTGATGGTGGTGGTTGACAAGGGTTGCCACCCTCCCTGTAATGTTTGTTTATAGAACTATTGTGCGTTATACGCACAATAAGTCAAGGAAATGTCGGATTTCTTGACGCAGATCAGCGCCAGCCGGCCCGTGTCTGGTTATAGTGGCGGTACGAATACGGAGGAAAACCAGCAATGTCAGAAGCGATCGGCTACAAGCGGCCGGCAGCCGGCACCCAGCCGAATTACCTGCACGCCCCCTATCAGTCCTCAATCAAGCGCGCGCCGAACAAGCCGCTGATCAGGATGCCGCAGACGCTGACCGAACTGACCGGGCCGGTCTATGGCCATGACCGCGTCGGCCCGCTCGACAACGACCTGACCAAGCAGCATGCCGGCGAGCCGCTGGGCGAACGCATGATCCTGTCGGGTCGGCTGCTGGATGAGAACGGCCGGCCGGTGCCGCATTCGCTGATCGAAATCTGGCAGGCCAATGCCTGCGGTCGTTATCCGCATCCGGGCGACCAGCATGACGCGCCGCTGGATCCGAATTTCACCGGCTATGGCCGCACGGTCACCGACTCAGAAGGCCGCTATCGCTTCGTCACCATCAAGCCGGGCGCCTATCCGTGGCGCAATCACCACAATGCCTGGCGTCCGCAGCATATCCATTTCTCGCTGTTCGGACCCAGCTTCATGACCCGCCTGGTGACGCAGATGTATTTCCCCGGCGATCCGCTGCTGCCCTATGACCCGATCTTCAACTGCGTGACCGACCAGCGCGCCCGCGACAGCATGATTTCGAAATTCGATTTCGAGACCACGATCCCGGAATTCGCGCTGGGCTATCACTGGGACATCGTTTTGCGCGGCCGCGATGCCACGCCGATGGAAAACAAGAAGTAAAGACGGCCGGAGACACTTGAAATGACGCTTATGCCCACTGCTTCCTCCACCGTCGGTCCCTACCTGCATATCGGCCTCACGCCGCTGCAGGTGCATGACATCGCCAAGGACGCCTCGAAGGGCGAAAAGATCGTGATCAGCGGTCGCGTCTTCGATGGCGAAGGCCAGCCGGTGCCAGATGCACTGCTCGAATTCTGGCAGGCCAATGCCGATGGAAAATACGCCACGCCGGAAGACAGCCAGGACAAGCCGCTGGACGGCAAGTTCACCGGCTTCGGCCGCATCCCGACCGACAAGGAAGGCCGCTACAGCTTCAGCACCGTCAAGCCGGGCGCCGTGCCGGGTCCGGGCAATACGCTGCAGGCGCCGCATATCCTGGTCTGCGTGTTCATGCGCGGCATGCTCAGGCACCTCTATACCCGCATCTACTTCTCCGACGAGACTGCGGCCAATGCCAATGATCCGGTGCTGGGTTTGGTGGAGGATGCCGGCCGCAAGCCGACCCTGATCGGCGAGCGCACGGCAGGCAAGGCGGAGTATCGCTGGGACATTCGTATGCAGGGCGAAGGCGAAACCGTCTTTTTCGATTGCTGAGCGACCCTCCGCCCAGCAACATGCCTGTATGACGACTCAAGGAAATGACACGGGCCTATTCGGCCCGCTGTTCCACGGTCCGGCCATCGGCGCGGTCTTTACCGACCGCGCCCATCTGCAGGGCATGCTCGATTTCGAAGCCGCGCTGGCGCGAGCCGAGGCAAAGACGGGCGTGATCCCGGCGGATGCCGCCGGGCCTATCGCCGCGCAATGCGATGCCGCGCTCTACGATCTGGCGGCGATTGCCGAGGGCGCCACACGCGGCGGTAACACTGCCATTCCGCTGATCAAGGCACTGACCGCCAGAGTCGCTGCTAAAGACAAGAGCGCCGCCGGCTTCGTGCATTGGGGCGCCACCAGCCAGGATGCAATGGATACCGGCCTGGTGCTGCAGCTGCACGCCGCCGTGGCGCTGATCGAGGCCGATCTCGCGAAACTCTCTGCGAACCTTGCCGCGCTGGCGCAAAAGCATCGCCAGACGCCGATGGTCGGCCGCACCTGGCTGCAGCATGCCTTGCCGATCACCTTCGGGCTCAAAGTTGCCGGCTGGCTCGATGCGGTCGAACGCCATCGCGCGCGGATCGTTGAACTGAAACCACGTCTCTTGGTCCTACAATTCGGCGGCGCAGCCGGCACGCTGGCAGCATTAGGCGACAAGGGGCTTGTCGTGGCCGAGGCGCTGGCGGCAGACCTGAAACTCGGTCTGCCGGCGACGCCCTGGCATGGTGCGCGAGATCGCGTGGTGGAATTCGGCACGGCACTGGCGCTGCTGACCGGCACTTTGGGCAAGATGGCGCGCGATATCGCATTGCTGATGCAGACCGATGTGGCGGAAGCTTTCGAGCCGGCCGGCGAAGGCAAGGGCGGCTCGTCCACCATGCCGCATAAGCGCAATCCGGTGGTTGCGGCGGCTGTGCTGGCGGCAGCGACCCGCGTGCCGCATCTGGCTGGCAGTCTGCTGTCCGGGATGGTGCAGGAACATGAGCGCGGCCTCGGTGGCTGGCATGCCGAATGGCAGGCGCTGCCTGAACTGGCGCAGCTCAGTGCCGGCGCACTGGCGCAGATGGTCGAGGTGATCACCGGCCTGGAGGTGAAACCTGAACAGATGCGCGCCAATCTGGATGCCACTCATGGCCTGATCATGGCCGAGGCCGTGGCGATGGCGCTGGGGGCAAAACTCGGCAAGCAGGAGGCACATCATCTGGTTGAGGCGGCCTCGAAACGTGCCGTAGCCGAGAAGCGCCATCTGCGCGATGTGCTGGCCCAGGAGAGAGCCGTGCTGCAGCATCTCGATAATGCCGTACTGGAAAAACTGTTCGACCCACTCGGCTATACCGGCGTTGCCACTGCCCTGATCGACCGGGTGCTGGCGGCACGCCGGCCATAACCACCAGGCAAACCGGAGGAAATATGCCGCATCTCGCCACCGACGATGGCGTCTCTCTGCATTACCGGCTCGAAGGTCCGGAAGATGCACCGGTTCTGGTCATGTCGAACTCGCTTGGCACCGATCACACCATGTGGGATCCGCAGATGCCGGCGCTGCTGCAGCGTTTCCGCGTGCTGCGCTACGACACCCGCGGCCACGGCAAGTCTTCCGTGCCCAAGGCGCCGTATCAGGTGGATCGCCTGGGCAAGGACGTGCTGGCGCTGATGGACGATCTCGGCATTCCGCAGGCGATGTTTTGCGGTCTCTCGATGGGCGGCATGACCGGCATGTGGCTGAGCGTGAATGCGCCGGGTCGCTTCACCAAGCTGGTATTGTGCAATACGGCTGCCAGGATCGGCACCGAGCAGGTCTGGAATGACCGTATCGCCACCGTGCGCAAGAGCGGCATGGCGGCAATCACGCCGGGCGGCATCCAGCGCTGGCTGACGGAAGGTTTCATCAAGGCCAATCCCGAGACGGTCGAGAAGGTCTCGGCCCTGCTGCTGTCCACCGATCCGGAAGGCTATTGCCTCGCCTGCGGTGCGGTGCGTGATATGGATCAGCGCGAGAGCGTCGCCGCCATCCGCGCGCCCACGCTGGTGATTGCGGGCACCCACGACCTGCCGACGCCGGCCGCCGACGGTAAGGTGCTGGCCGAGACGATCCCGAATGCCCGTTACGTCGAACTGCCGGCCGCACATCTGTCGAATGTGGAAGTGGTGGCCGATTTCACCAGGGAACTGACCGGCTTCCTGGCCGGCTGAGGAGAATGAAGATGGACGACAAGGATCGTTACGACGCCGGCATGAAGGTGCGGCGTGGCGTGCTGGGCGATGCGCATGTCGACCGTTCGCTGACCAGGGTCAATGACTTCAACGGCGACTTCCAGAATTTCATCACCCGCTATGCCTGGGGCGAGGTCTGGACCGACGACACGCTGGACCGCAAGACGCGCAGCTGCATGGTGCTGTCGATGATGATCGCGCTGAACCGCATCGATGAGTTCAAGCTGCATGTGAAGGCCGCCTTCAACAACGGCCTGACCAAGAACGATCTTCGCGCGGTGATCAAGCAGGCTGCCATCTATTGCGGCGTGCCGGCGGGCAACAGCGCTACGCACTGGGCCGAGGAGGTCTTTGCCCAGATGGAAAAGGACGGCCACAAGTTCTGACCGTACGCCTTTCTCTGGCAGATACGAAAACGGCGCCTTGCGGCGCCGTTTTTTTATTCAGGCTGATCGGCGGCGATCAGTGAACGCTGCCGCGTTGGCTGCTACGATTCTGGCCACCGCCATTATTGGAGCGCTGGCCCTGCGGCTTGCCGAAACGGCGACCGCCGCCCGGCTTCTGGCCCGGCTTCGCGCCCTGCGGCTGGCCGCCGCGGCCTTCGGTGCGCTGACCGCCGTCGCTGCGATGGCTGCCATTGCTGTCACCACGGCGATTCTCGTTACGCTGGCCCCCGTCACGATGATTGCCGCGATGCTGGCCATGACCATGCGGGCGCTGCTGCTGCGGGCGGTTCTCGCCACGCGGCTCGGCCGCGGTGGCAGCTGCCAGCTTCTCATCGCCGCGACGGTCGGTCGAGGGGATGCGCTGGCGCGTCACCTTCTCGATGTCACGCAAGTAAGCGCGTTCATCCTGCGCGCAGAGCGAAATCGCCATACCATCCTTGCCGGCGCGCGCGGTGCGGCCGATGCGGTGGACATAGCTCTCCGGCACGTTCGGCAGTTCGAAATTCACCACATGGCTGACGCCGGTGACGTCGATGCCGCGCGCGGCGATGTCGGTGGCGACCAGTACGCGGATGCGGCCGGCCTTGAAGTCGGCCAGGGCGCGTTCGCGCTGGCTCTGCGACTTGTTGCCATGGATCGCGGCGGCCGGCACGTTGCCGCCACCGAGATGACGGGCAACCTTGTCGGCGCCGTGCTTGGTGCGGGTGAAGACCAGGGCACGGGTGATGGTCGGATCGGCCATGATCTCCAGCAGCAGCGCGCGCTTGCGCTCGGCTTCAATGAAGATCACCTGCTGGTCGATGCGTTCGACCGTGGTGGCGGCCGGGGTGACTTCCACGCGGACCGGATCCTTCAGGAAACCGGCAGCCAATTGCGCGATGTTCTGCGGCATGGTGGCCGAGAAGAACAGGCTCTGGCGCTGCTTGGGCAGGGCCTGCGAGATGCGCTTGATGGCATGCACGAAACCGAGATCCAGCATCTGGTCGGCTTCATCGAGTACGACGGTCTCGACAGCGTCGAGGCGCAGCGTACCCTGCTGCATATGGTCCATCAGGCGGCCGGGCGTGGCGACGAGCACGTCGATGCCGCGGGCCAGCGCCTGCACCTGCGGGTTCATGCCGACGCCGCCGAAGACGACGGTGACCGACAGTTTCATGTCGCGGCCATAGGCGCGGAACTTCTCGGCGATCTGCGAGGCCAGCTCGCGGGTCGGGCTGAGGATCAGCGCGCGGCAGGTCTTGGGCGCCGGTCGGCGGTCGGCGGCAGCCAGACGATGCAGGATCGGCAGGGCGAAGGCGGCGGTCTTGCCGGTGCCGGTCTGCGCGATGCCAAGCAGGTCGCGACCCTGCATGACCGGCGGAATCGCCTGGGCCTGAATCGGAGTGGGCTGGGTGTATTTGCCGGCGGTGACGGCGGTGAGCAGGGCCGGATTGAGGCCGAGATCGTTAAAGCTGGTCAAAAGATAATCCTTAGAAACGGCGTACGACGGCGCAGGGCGAGACTCGCCTGCAGCGCAATGGTCGGACGCGGGGACCGATGAAACGCCCCGCGTGACCTGGGTCGTAATGGAAAGAAGCTGAAGGCGCTGGGCAGGACGAAAGAGCGGTTGGAGTGCTCCTCGTTCACGCGGCCCGGCGCGAAAGGCCATCGCAACAGATGTGCAACGACAGGCGCTATATGGAGTCTGCAGTGCCTGCCGTCAAGCGAAATAGCCGGTAATGTTCAGAAACCGTACAATTCTGCCGGGTTATCGACGAAAATCTTCTTCCGGTCGGCCTCGTTCGGGGCCCAGTCGAGCAGCAGGTCGAGCAGTTTCGATTCGTCCGGATAGCCGAACTTGTCGGCCTGGGCATGCGGGAAGTTGGTCGCCCAGATCATGCGTTCGGGCGCGTGTTTCACCAGCGCCCTGGCCAGTGCGCCGACGTCTTCGTAGTTTGGCTTGCCGTCCAGCGAGGTCTCATACCAGCCGGCCAGCTTGACCCAGACATTGCCGGTGTCGATCAGGCGCAGCAGGCACCGGAAGGACGGATGGTCGACCGACACCGGATCGATGAACTTGCCGACATGGTCGATAATGATCTTCACCGGCAGGCGCTTGATCATCGCCTCATGCTCGGGCAGTTCGCGGCCGTTCAACTGTAAGAGCATGCTCCAGTTGAACGGCTTGATGCGGGCCGCCATTTCTTCGGCGACCGTCAGCTTCAGTGTGCCGCCGAGCAGGTTCATCACGCGGAGGCCGCGTGCGCCGCCTTTGGTCAGCCGGTCGAGTTCGGCATCAGTTACGCCGGGCTTCACGACGACGACGGCACGCGCCTTGTCGTGGCCCAGGGCTGCGGTCGAATCCATCACCAGCCGGTTGTCGTCGCCATAGGCATTGGCCTGCACGACAATCACGCGTTCGATACCGAGCCAGTCCATTACCTGTTCATACTCAGGCACGCCCACGGCAGGCGGGGTGGGCGTGTTGGGGAGCGTCTGATAGCGGTCGTCGTAGAAATGGATATGCGTGTCGCAGGCGCCTTTCGGCATCTGCAGTTTCGGCTTCGGGCCGGTGAAGACGCGGGTGTAAGCCATGAGAGTCTCCGTTCAGGCGACGCGATAGCGCCGTAAGGTCTCTTCGTCGGGTTCGAAACCGATGCCCGGCGTGTCGGGAATGGCGATACGGCCATCCTTGGGCAGCGGGATATCCCGGCCGCAATAGGCGTCTGGTTCGACATACATGTATTCGAACAGGCCAATTGCTGGCAGATGCGCGGCAAGCTGCAAGGTGGCCCAGTAGCCGGGGCCGAAATAGGGCGAATGCGGCATCACTTTGCGGTTAAGCGAGGCGGCATGTTGCGTGACCTTGATAAACTCGCTGACGCCGCCAACCTTGGTCACGCTCGGTTGCGGGAAGGTCAGCACAGCAGACAGCCGCGCGAATTCGACCGCCGTGCAGGCATTCTCCCCAGCCGAGAGGGCGACACCAAAGCGGCTGAGCGCCTTATGCGTCTCGTAATCCTCGGGCGGGAAGGTGGGTTCTTCGACCCAGTAGAGATCGAGCGCCTTCATTTTCGGCAGCATCGCTTCGGCTTCCGCCAGGCTCCAGGCGCAGTTCACATCGGTAGTCAGGCGGATGTCTGGGCCAATCGCTGCGCGCGCTGCCGCAATCGGTTCGTAGGCGATCTCGTGCAGCTTGATGTCGCGAAAGCCTTCCGCCACCGCGCGCTTTGTCATCGCCGCAATCGGCTCAGCACCGCCATAGCGGACCAGGCTGGCGTAAGCGTCGATCTGCTCGCGCGCCCGGCCGCCCAGATGCGTGGCGAGGTTTTTGCCGGCAGCTTTCGCGCTCAGATCCCACAGCGCGATATCGACGCCCGAAATGGCGAAGATGGTGATGCCGTAGCGGCCCCAGATATGCAAATCCTGCTGCAGCTTCAGCGTAAACGCCGCGACGTCGGTGACATCCTGCCCGGCCACCAGCGGCGCGACGGTGTCGCGGATCATCGCCTGCACGGCACTGGCGCAGCCATAGGCGAAGGCCTCGCCCCAGCCGACGAGGCCGCCTTCGGTCTCGATGCGGACCAGCAGGGTATCGAATTCGGTCCAGCCGCGGCGCTTGGCGCGTGGGCCGTCATAGAGATCACTGAACGGTATTTTCAGCGCGACCGTGTCGACACTCCTGATCCGCATGGCTCAGGACTGCTTTTTCAGTTTCTCGAGGTCGTTGTTGAACTCGGCGCTGCAGAAGGGTGAGCCGCCCTGGAAATAGTCGCCGACCGGATCCTTCGGCAGCTTTTTCTGTGCTTCCAGCGCTTCGGCGGCGAAGTCTTCCGACTTACCACCCGGCTTGTAGCCCAGCGTCAGCGCGTGGGCATTGTCCCACCAGGCGCGCTTGTTGTCGGACATGCCGTAGACGACCTCGTAAACCAGATCTGGCTTTTCCAGGCCGATGCGGATCAGCTGGATCAGATCGTCGGGGCGCAGCCAGATCGCCAGGCGGCGTTCGTCCAGCGGTTTGTCGCCGAAATTTCCAATACGGATCGAGAGTACACCGATATCGTGTTTGTGGGCATAGAGCGAGCCGAGGCCTTCGCCGAACAGCTTGCTGAGACCGTAGCGGGTATCGGGCATCGGCACGGCTTCGATGCCGATCTTGGTCGAGCGCGGATGAAAGCCCATGACATGGTTCGAGGAGGCGAAGACGACGCGCTTGACGCCCTTCTTGCGCGCGGCTTCGAACAGGTTGTAGCAGCCGATGATATTGGCGTTGAGGATGGTCTCCCACGGGCCTTCAACCGAGAAGCCGCCGAGATGCACGATACCATCGACGCCTTCGCAGGCTTTCTCGATAGCGGCGGCATCGGCCAGATCGGCCGGGATGAAGATTTCGTCGCTGCGTAGATCGGCCGGGGCCTTGAGATCGCTCAGGATCAGCTCGGGATAGATCGGCTTGAGCAACTGGCGCAGGCGGGTCCCGACCCCACCGCTGGACCCGGTCAGCAGAACGCGCTTCATTTGCATTTCCTCCTTGCGGGCCTTACTGCGGGCCCATCTTGTCGATCAGCGTCTTGAGCATCTTATGCTCTTCTTCGCTGCAGTCGACCAGTGGTGTGCGGACTGGGCCGGCATCGTAACCTGCAAGGCGCACGCCAGCCTTGATGATGCCGACGGCATAGCCTGGGCGGCGATTGCGGATCGCCGAATAGGGCATGAAAAACTCATCCAGAATCTTCGTCCAGGTCGCGGTGTCGTCGGCCTTGATGGCGCGGTAGAAATCCATCGCCGTCTTCGGGATGAAATTGAACACGGCCGAGGAATAGACCGGCACGCCCATCGCCTTGTAGGGCGCGGCGAAGAACTCGGCCGTCGGCAATCCGCCGAGGTAGCTGAAGCGGTCGCCCATCTTGCGGCGCACCGCCACCATCAGTTCCAGATCGCCGATCCCGTCCTTGAAGCCGATCAGATTCGGGCACTGCTCAGCCAGTCTGGCCAGATGATCCGGGCCGAGGCGACAGACGCCGCGGTTGTAAACGATCACGCCGATCTTCACGCTCTGGCAAATTGCGGCCACGTGACGGCTGATGCCCTCGGCATCGGCCTCGACCAGGTAATGCGGCAGCACCAGCAGGCCGGCGGCGCCGAGCCGCTCGGCTTCCTGGGCATATTGGATCGCCTGACGCGTGCCATAGCCGGTGCCGGCGATGATCGGCACCTTGCCCTTGCAGGTTTCGACCGCGGTCTTGACCACCTGGCTGTATTCATCCGGCGCCAGCGAGAAGAACTCGCCGGTGCCGCCGGCTGCGAACAGTGCCGTGGCGCCATAGGGCGCCAGCCATTCGAGGCGGCGACGATAGCCCTTCGGCTCGAAATTGCCGGCCGCGTCGAAATCGGTCACCGGAAAAGACAGCAGGCCGGACGAGATCGCCGCCTTGAGGGCATTGGGTTCCATCAAATCACCTCTATGGGAAGAATACGCTTGGAAGTCGGTCAGGCGCTGAGCGGCGGCTCCATGGCCTTGCGCAGCCGTTCGCGGCTGTTGCTCAGATGCAGCCGCATCGCGGAGCGCGCAGCATCGCTGTCCTGACGGGCAATGGCCTGATAGATGTCCTCATGCTCACCGTTGACACGATTAAGATAGGCCGTGCGGTCATCGGCGAAGAAGCGGAAGGTCTGTACGCGGGCGCGCGGGATCATCAGCGCGCCGAGATAGCCGAACAGATGCGTGAAATGCATGTTGCCGGTGGCTTCGGCGATGGTTTGATGGAATTCCAGATCCGGCGCGATGGCATCCTCGGAGGCTTCGATGGCTGCCGCCATGCGGTCGAGCGCGACGCGCATGGCCTCCAGATGCTCCGGCTTGCGTCGTTGCGCCGCCAGCGCCGCCGCTTCAGCCTCCAGGCCGATGCGCAGTTCCAGCACGTTGATGACTTCCTTGATCAGGTCGAGGCTGTTTTCGTCGATGCGGAAGGGCTGGTTGGCGGCCGCCGGTTGCACGAAGGCGCCGACGCCCTGCTGGGTCGCCACCAGGCCGGCGGCGCGCAGAGACGAGATCGCCTCGCGCACCACGGTGCGGCTGACACTGTACTGCTCAATCAGCTCCTGTTCGCTTGGCAGCTTGTCGCCGGGCTTCAGGGCGCCCTTCACAATCCGCTCGGTCAGCGTTTTGGTCAGCTGCGAGGTCAGGGTTTCGCGTCGGCGTAGGGCCGTCACAGGGTTCCTCCTTGGTCAGAAAGGGAGGACTATCACCCTTTCACTTGTATGACAACCTACGAGTAGGTCGTTTCAGCCTAAGTCGCCCCAACAGCTACGGAAGGTCAGGAATTCTATAAAAATGGCGTATACATAAGGAATTATCCACAGGTTTAGTAAAATCTGGTTTGGCTCCTGCGTCGCCGTTGACTCAAATTTCGAGAACTGTTGTATGATGACACGACGACTCACCTGTGTCGTGAACGGGGCCGGTGACCAAACCGTCCTGAAAGGGAGGAGACTAAAAATGAAGACTCGTAGCATGGCCCGCGCTCTGCTCGGGCTGGCCGTTGTGGCCGGTTTTGCCGGCGCGGCTTCGGCCAAGGAATTCCGTTCCTCGGACGTGCATCCGATGGACTATCCGACCGTCACCGCGGTCGTGCAGATGGGCAAGCTGATCAACGAGCGGACCAAGGGCAAGCACAGCGTCAAGGTGTTCGGCCAGAGCGCGCTCGGCTCGGAGAAGGACACGGTTGAGCAGACCAAGCTTGGCGCGCTCGACATGGTGCGCGTCAACAGCTCTGCCTTCAACAATATCGCACCCGAGACCATCGTTCCGGCGCTGCCCTTCGTGTTCAAGTCGACGGCGCATATGCGCAGTGTGCTGGATGGCCCGATCGGCGACGACATCCTGAAGGCGCTGGAGCCGCAGGGCTTCATCGGCCTGGCCTTCTATGACAGCGGCGCGCGCAGCTTCTACACCACCAAGAAGCCGATCAAGACCGTGGAAGACATGAAGGGTCTCAAGATCCGCGTGCAGCAGTCCGACATGTGGGTTGCGATCATGCAGGCGGTCGGCGCCAACGCCACGCCGTTGCCCTATGCCGAAGTCTATACCGCGCTGAAGACTGGCGTGGTCGATGCGGCCGAGAACAACTGGCCGTCCTATGACAGCTCGCGCCATTACGAAGTGGCCAAGTATTACAGCCTGACCGAGCATTCGCTGGCACCGGAAATCCTGGTCTTCTCGAAGCGGGTCTGGGACGGCCTGCCGAAGGACGAGCAGGAGATTATCCGCAAGGCGGCCAAGGAATCGGTGCCCTTCATGCGCAAGCAGTGGGATGACCGCGAAGCCGCCTCGCGCAAGACAGTGGAGGCTGCCGGTTCGCAGATTATCACCGACATCGACAAGAAGGCGTTCCAGGCTGCGATGCAGCCGGTCTATGCCAAGTTTGCCGGTGATGCGAAACTGCAGGCGCTGGTCAAGCGCATCCAGGCCAGCAACTAAGTCGTATCTGAACACTTAAACAAAGCCGGGAGTATCCATGCTGCGTTGGTTAACCCCCATCAATGCCTGGATATCCCGGCTTTGCATGTATGTGGCGGTGGCGGGCCTGCTGGGCATCGTCACCGTCGTCACCTACCAGGTGTTCGGCCGCTATGTGCTGAACGACACGCCCACCTGGGCGGAAAGCCTGGCGCTCGTCTTCGTGCTCTATGTGACGATGTTCGGTGCTGCCGTCGGCGTGCGCGATGCCGGCCATATCGGCCTGGAATCCATCCTGGTGATGGTGATGCCCGAACGGCACCGCATCTGGTTCGAAGTGCTGATCCATGTGCTGGTCTCGATCTTCGGCATGGTGATGGGCTGGAATGCCTGGGTGCTGGCCGAATCAGTCATGCCTTACAAGATTCCCAATCTTGGCCTCTCCGAGGGTCTCAACCATATCCCGCTCGCGATAGCCGGTGTGCTGATCACGCTGTTCTCGCTGGAGCACATCCTGGCCCTGCTTGCGGGCAAAGAGGTTCGCCCGTCATGGCACTAACGATTCTCGCCTTCAGTTTCTTCGGGTTCCTCGTTCTCGGCGTTCCCGTCGCTTTCGCGATCGGCCTCTCGGCCATCGCGACCATCGTTTATGAAGGCCTGCCGCTGGCCGTGGTGTTCCAGCGCATGGCCGCCGGCATGAATATCTTTTCCTTCCTGGCGATCCCGTTCTTCATCTTCGCCGGTGAACTGATGCTCTACGGCGGTGTTGCCGACCGCATCGTGAAATTCGCCAAGGACACGGTGGGTCATATCCGCGGCGGCCTTGGCATGTCGAATGTCGTGGCCTGTACGCTGTTCGGCGGTGTGTCCGGCTCGCCGGTGGCCGACGTCTCGGCCATGGGCGCGGTGATGATCCCCATGATGAAGAAGGAAGGGTATGATGCCGACTATGCGGTGAACGTCACCACCCATGCCTCTCTGGTCGGTGCGCTGATGCCCACCAGCCACAACATGATCATCTATTCGCTCGCTGCCGGCGGCAAAGTTTCCATCGCCGCGCTGATCGCGGCCGGCCTGATCCCGGCGGCCTTGCTCACGCTTTGTATGCTGGTGGCTGCCTATCTGGTGGCGATCCGGCGTGGCTATCCGGCTGGCACCTTCCCGGGCTGGCATGTCGTGCTGCGCTCGGGTGCTGCGGCCATTCCGGGCCTGTTCGTGGTGGTGATCATCATCACTGGCATTCTCACCGGTGTGTTCACCGCCACCGAATCCGCAGCCATCGCCGTCGTCTACGCCATCCTGCTGGCGACGCTGCTCTACAAGTCGCTATCCTGGCACCAGCTGATCAAGGCCGCCGCCAAGGCGGTGAAAACCACCGGCATTGTTCTCCTGCTGATCGGCGTGTCGAACACCTTCGGCTATCTGATCAGCCTCTACAGCGTGGCTGAACTGACCGGCAAGGCACTGGAAAGCGTCACCACCAATCCCTGGATGATGTTCTTCCTGGTCAACCTGATCCTGTTTGTGCTGGGCACCTTCCTCGACATGGCTGCCACGATCCTGATCTGTACGCCGATCTTCCTGCCGATCTGCATGCAGTACGGCATGGGTCCGGTGCAGTTCGGCATGCTGATGCTGATCAACTGCGCGCTCGGCCTGAACACGCCACCGGTCGGCACCACGCAGTTCGTCGGCTGCGCCATCGGCGAGGTCTCGATCGGTCATGTGATGAAGACGATCTGGCCCTTCTACGGAGCGCTGCTCGCGGCTTTGTTCCTGGTCACATATGTGCCGCAATTCTCGCTGTTCCTGCCGAATCTGCTGCTCGGCCCGACACACTGAAGTGGCGCATTAACACAAAAGTTTTGTGAAAGGCTTGGCGCGGATACTCCTTCTGGCTATGGCTTAGGCCAGCCAGAAGGAATTCCGCATGTTTGCCGCTTCGCCTGCAGCCAATGATCGTGACTGGGTCAACGATGCGCTCCGCCGCATCGATGCCGACTTCAACCGCTCGGCCGATACGCATCTCTTTCGTCTGGAACTGCCGGCCTTTCCCGGCCTGACGCTCTATTTCAAGGATGAGTCGAGCCACCCGACCGGCAGCCTGAAGCATCGGCTGGCGCGCTCGCTATTCCTCTATGGCTTGTGCAACGGCTGGATCGGGCCCAAGACCACCATCGTCGAAGCTTCCTCGGGGTCTACCGCCGTGTCGGAAGCCTATTTCGCCCGCCTGCTCGGCCTGCCGTTCGTGGCGGTGATGCCCAAGACCACTTCGGCCGAGAAGATCGCCCAGATCGAATTCTATGGCGGGCGCTGCCATCTGGTCGAACAGGCCAGCCACGTCTATGCCGAAGCCGAGCGGCTGGCGCGCGATTGCGGCGGCCATTACATGGACCAGTTCACCTATTCCGAACGCGCCACCGACTGGCGCGGCAACAACAACATCGCCGAAGCGATCTTCGAGCAGATGGGACGCGAGGAATTCCCCGAACCCGCCTGGGTTGTGGTTGGCGCCGGCACCGGCGGTACCTCGGCGACTATTGGCCGCTATCTACGCTATCACCGCATGAAGACCCAGCTCTGTGTGGTCGATGTGGAGCATTCGGTGTTCCACGATTTCTGGCACGGCCGGGACCCGTCGCTGGTGCATCCAAAATCCTCGCGCATCGAAGGCATTGGCCGACCGCGTGTCGAAGCCTCTTTCATGCCCGATGTGGTGGACCGCATGATGCGCATACCGGATGCGGCCTCGCTGGCGGCGATGCGGCTCTTGTCGACGCTGCTCGGCCGTCGCGTCGGTGGCTCGACCGGCACCAATTTTGTCGGCGTCCTGACCCTGCTCTGCGAATTGAAGCAGGCTGGGCAGCAGGGCAGCGTGGTGACGCTGCTCTGCGACAGCGGCGACCGCTATGCCTGCAGCTATTACGACGATGCCTGGCTGGCCGGACAGGACATTGACATCGCGCCGGATCTGACGCGACTGGAACGGATCGTCACCGACGGCTGTTGGCAGGGCTGAACGGATCGCGCTAGTCTCGAGGCGTCCCCCGAGTAGAGGTGTGCCCGATGTCCGAAGCCCAATTCCCCGACTCCGTCGACATGCTGATCACGCCGCGCATGCGCGATCTGGGCGAAGGCTTCACCGTGCGGCGCGTGCTGCCTTACGCCAAGCGGCGCCATGTCGGGCCTTTCGTGTTCTTCGATCATATGGGGCCGGTGCAATTCGCGCCGGGCCAGGGCCTGGATGTGAGGCCGCATCCGCATATAGGTCTGGCCACGGTGACCTATCTGTTCGAGGGCGAAATCATGCATCGCGACAGCCTGGGTGTGGTGCAGCCGATCCGCCCCGGCGACGTCAACTGGATGGTGGCGGGCAGAGGCATTGCCCATTCCGAACGCACGCGGGCTGAGCTGCGCCAGAGTGGCGCGCCGCTGCATGGCATCCAGTCATGGTTCGCGCTGCCCAAAGCGTATGAGGAAACCGAGCCGACCTTCCACCATCATCCCGCCACCAGCCTGCCCGAGATCGAGAAACCCGGCGTGCGCCTGCGCCTGATTGCGGGCAGTGCTTTTGGAGCGACGTCGCCGGCGCAGACTTTTGCGCCGATGTTCTATCTCGATGCACAGATGAGCAATGGCGCCACGCTGCCGCTGCCAGACGGCTACGAGGAACAGGCGGTCTATGTCGCTATTGGCGAGGTTCAACTGGATGGTCAGGTCTATGGCGAGGGGACCATGCTGGTACTCAAGCCGGAGGCACGGCCTGCAATCACGGCGCGCGGTGCGGCGCGGTTGATGCTGCTGGGCGGTGCGCCGCTCGATGGCGAGCGGAATCTGTGGTGGAACTTCGTATCGTCGTCCAAAGAGCGGATTGAGCAGGCCAAGGCCGACTGGCGTTCGGAGAACTGGCCCAAAGTGCCTGGCGAGACCGAGTTCATACCGTTGCCGGAGGGGATGTGAGCGAAAAGCGCGAAGACGGCTATCGCGACAAGCTGCGCAACCTGCAGATCGAACTGGTGCGGTTGCAACGGCACCTGATCGAATCCGGCGAGAAGTTGTTGATCGTGCTGGAAGGGCGCGACGGCGCCGGCAAGGATGGCTCGATCAAGGCGATTCTGGAACATATGAGCCCGCGCGAATCCCGCACCGTAGCGCTGGGCAAGCCGTCGGACCGCGAGCAGGGCCAGTGGTATTTCCAGCGCTATGTGGCACATCTGCCGGCGGCCGGGGAATTCGTGCTGTTCAACAGAAGCTGGTACAATCGTGCCGGTGTCGAGCGGGTGATGGGCTTCTGCAGCAGGGACGAATGCGAGCGTTTCCTGGACGATGTGCCGGTCTTCGAGGAAATGCTGATCAACTCCGGCGTTCGGCTGTTCAAATATTATCTCGACATCGACAAGGCTGAGCAGAAGCGGCGGCTGGATGCACGCCGCAACGATCCGCTGAAGCAGTGGAAAATCAGCCCGATCGACGAGGCGGCGCTGCGGCACTGGAGCGACTATAGCAAGGCGCGCGACGTGATGCTGAGCCGTACCAGCACAAAACTCGCGCCATGGACTGTAGTTTCGGCCAACGACAAGAAGGCCGCGCGACTGAACCTGATCCATGATCTGCTGAGCCGGATGAACTACAGGCAGAAGGGCAGGGCGGTGCGGCCGGCCCCGGATCGCAAGGTCGTGTTTCCCTTCACGGCCAAGGCCCTGAAGAACGGACAGCTGGCGAAATAATATCAGTTACCCGCACTGGAAGCGGGAAGGTCCGGGCGCTACCTTTCGTGCAACGAAAAGAGATGAGGAGCGCCCGCCATGACCCAGATCAAACACGCCGACCTGCTGCGCCGCCAGGCCTATATCGATGGCGCCTGGGTGGGCGCGGATAGCGGCAAGAGCTTCAAGGTTACCAATCCCGCCGATGGCAGCCTGATCGCCGAAGTGCCCGATATGGGCAAGGCGGAAACACGGCGCGCCATTGAGGCTGCCAATGCTGCCTGGCCGGCCTGGGCGGCGCTGACGGCCAAGCAGCGCGCAGCCATTCTGCGCAAGTGGTACGAGCTGATCCTGCAGAACCAGGACGACCTCGGCGCGCTGATGACGTTGGAGCAAGGCAAGCCGCTGACCGAGGCCAAGGGTGAGGTAGTCTACGGCGCCAGTTTCGTGGAGTGGTTTGCCGAGGAAGGCCGCCGCATCTATGGCGACACCATCCCCGGGCATGCGCCGGATAAGCGCATCGTCGTGGTCAAGCAGCCGATCGGCGTGGTGGCGGCGATCACGCCATGGAATTTCCCCATCGCCATGATTACTCGCAAGGTGGCGCCAGCACTGGCCGCCGGCTGCCCCGTCGTGGTCAAGCCTGCCGAAGACACGCCGCTCTGCGCACTGGCGCTGGCCTGGCTCGCGGAACAGGCCGGCATCCCGAAGGGCGTGTTCAACGTCGTCACTTCGTCGCATGGCTCAGAGGTCGGCACGGAACTCACCACCAACCCGATCGTGCGCAAGGTGTCCTTCACCGGCTCGACCGAGGTCGGAAAGATTCTGATGCGCCAGAGCTCGGATACGCTGAAGAAACTGTCGCTCGAACTGGGCGGCAACGCGCCCTTCATCGTCTTTGACGACGCCGATATCGATGCTGCCGTGACTGGCGCGATCATTTCCAAGTATCGCAATACCGGCCAGACCTGCGTCTGCACCAATCGTTTCTTCGTGCAGGAAAAGGTTTATGACGCCTTTGCTGCCAAGCTGACCGAAGCGGTGAAAAAGCTGAAGACCGGCCCGGGCTTCACGGACGGCGTCAACCAGGGACCGCTGATCAACCAGGATGCGCTGGACAAGGTCGAGCGCCTGGTCGCCGATGCCAAGGCCAAGGGCGCCAAGGTGCTGCTCGGTGGCGAGCGCCACGAACTGGGCGGGACTTTCTATCAGCCCAGCGTGATCGGCGACGCCACCACGCAGATGGACTCCGCGCAGGAAGAGATCTTCGGTCCGGTCGCGCTGCTTTATCGCTTCAAGGATGAGGCCGAGGCGATCAGGCTGGCGAATGACACGCCTTATGGCCTGGCGGCGTATTTCTACAGTCGGGATATCGGCCGGGTTTGGCGTGTGGCTGAGAAGCTGGAATACGGCATGGTCGGCATCAACGAAGGTCTGATCTCCACCGCCGAGGCCCCGTTTGGTGGTGTGAAGGAGTCCGGCCATGGCCGCGAAGGTTCGAAATACGGCATCGACAGCTTCATCGAACTCAAATACCTCTGCTTCGGCGGGGTGTGAGGCAATACGGCGCATCATTGCGCCATACCGTGAAGGTATTGGTCGCCCGGCGCGGCGCTCTCTATAGTCAGGTGGTCGACGGCCCGCAGAGGTCGCGCCTGCCCAGACTGAGATGAGGATCGCATGACGGATCGTTTCGATGTAGTGATTATCGGCGGCGGCATCGCCGGTGCCGGTGCCGGTTATGAGTTGGCACGGGCTGGCAAGAAGGTCGTGCTGCTCGAGCGCGAAAGCCAGCCGGGCTATCACACCACTGGGCGTTCGGCGGCGCTGTTCGCCGAAACCTATGGCAATGCGCCGATCCGCGCGCTGACCGTGGCGAGCCGCGACTTCCTGATGAATCCGCCGGCCGGTTTCGCTTCCGTGCCGATCCTGACGCCGCGCGGCGCACTGCATATCGGTAGCACGGCGCAGTCGGCCGAACTCGATGCCAAATTCGAAGACATGCGCAAGCTGGTCCCGAGCGTGAGGCGGCTGGGTGCGGCTGAAACCCAGGCGCTGATGCCAATCCTGAAGCCGGAAGCGGTCAGCGGCGGAGCACTGGCCGAGCCGGATGCGATGGATATCGAAGTGCATGCACTGCATAACGGCCTGCTGCGTGGCATGACCGCGGCCGGCGGACGCATGGTAGTGGATGCTGAAGTCACCGGTATCACTCAGATAGGCGCGGACTGGCAGGTCGAAAGCAGCAAGGGCGTGTTCATTACCCCGGTGGTGATCAATGCCGCCGGCGCCTGGAGCGATGTGATCGCCGGCATGGCCGGTGTTAAGCTGATCGGCCTGAAGCCGAAGCGTCGCACGGCCGTCACCTTCGATCCACCGGCCGGCATGGATATTCACGCCTGGCCGATGATCGTCGATGCCGATGAGGAATGGTATTTCAAGCCCGATGCCGGCCGCATCCTGCTCTCGCCCTGCGACGAGACCGATAGCGAACCCTGCGATGCCCAGCCCGATGAGATGGATATCGCCATCGCTGTCGACCGCCTGGAAAGCGTGTCGACCCTGCAGGTCCGCCGCCTGGCGTCGAAATGGGCCGGGCTGCGCAGCTTCGTCGACGACCGCACCATTGTTTGCGGTTTTGACCAGGAAAAACCCGGTTTCTTCTGGCTTTCGGCCCAGGGCGGCTATGGCATCCAGACCTCGGCCGCCATGGCCCGGGTTGCCGGGGCGCTGGCGCAGGGCCGCGGTTTGCCGCAGGATGTGGCCGATCTCGGTGTGACCGAGATAGACCTCAGTCCAGCACGTCTTCGGTGAGATGAACGCCCCTTTCGCCCCCAGCAAAGCCGATTCTGGCAAGCTGAAGCCGCAGATCGGCCACAGCGCCTGCCCGCATGACTGCCCGTCGACCTGCGCGCTGGAAATCGAACTGACGCCCGATGGCCGTATCGGCCGGGTGCGTGGCGCCGAGGAGAACAACTACACGGCTGGCGTGATCTGCGCCAAGGTGGCGCGCTATGCAGAACGCGCCAATCACAAGGAGCGCGTGCTGCAGCCGCTGCTGCGCACCGGTCCGAAAGGCAGCACACAGTTCAAGCCGATCTCGTGGGAAGAAGCACTCGACCGTACGGCAGAGGCCTTCATCGCCGCCGAGAAGAAGCATGGCAGCGAGGCTGTCTGGCCCTACTACTATGCCGGCACGATGGGGCTGGTGCAGCGCGACGGCATCAACCGGCTGCGCCATGTGAAGAAATATTCTGGCCAGCATTCCACCATCTGTGTCACGCTGGCGCGCGCTGGCTATATCGCCGCCACCGGCAGCCTGCATGGCCCCGATCCGCGCGAGATGGCGAAAAGCGACCTCATCGTGATCTGGGGCACCAACGCGGTGCATACTCAGGTCAATGTGATGACCCATGCGATCCGCGCCCGCAAGGAACGTGGCGCGAAAATCGTGGTGGTGGACGCCTATCGCAATGCCACTGCCGAACAGGCCGATGTCGCGCTGGTGCTGCGCCCGGGCACCGATGGCGCGCTGGCCTGTGGTGTCATGCATGTGCTGTTCCGCGACGGCTATGCCGACCGCGACTATCTGGCGCGCCATACCGATGCGCCGGCCGAACTGGAAGCGCATCTGCAGGACAAGACGCCGGAATGGGCTTCGGCCATCACCGGTCTCACGGTTGAGCAGATCACCGGTTTCGCCCATATGCTGGGCCGGACCAAGAAGCACTACATCCGCTTGGGCTATGGCTTCGCGCGCAGCCGCAACGGCGCGGTCAACATGCACGCCGCCACCTGCATCGCCTCGGTCACCGGGTCGTGGCAGTATGAGGGCGGTGGGGCCTTCCACAATAACGGTGCGATCTTTCACTGGAACAAGACACTGATCGATGGCCTTGATTCAGTGGATCCGAGTATCCGCACGCTCGACCAGTCGCAGATCGGCCCGATCCTGACCGGCGATGCGCAAGCTCTGAAGCATGGCGGACCGGTGACGGCACTGCTGATCCAGAATACCAACCCGATGGAAGTGGCGCCGGAATCGGAACTGGTGAAACGCGGTTTCGCGCGCGACGATCTGTTTGCCTGCGTGCATGAGCAGTTCATGACGCTGACGGCGAAGATGGCCGATATCGTGCTGCCGGCCACCATGTTCACCGAACATGATGATATCTATCAGGCCGGCGGTCAGCAGCACATTCTGCTCGGTCCCAAACTGGTCGAAGCGCCGGGCGAGGCGCGCGAGAACCACTATATGATCAGCGAACTGGCAAAGCGGCTGGGCGCGAAGCATCACGGTTTCGAGATCAGCGCGATTCAAATGGTGGAAGAAACGCTCAAAGCTTCCGGCTGGCCGGATGTGGCGACACTGCGCGCCCAGCGCTGGCACGATTGCCAGCCGGATTTCGACACCGCGCATTATGCCGAAGGCTTCGCCTGGCCGGACCGGAAGTTCCGCTTCAAGCCTGATTGGGCGGGCATGGGCCCGGACCACGAGGGCATGCCGGCGCTGCCGGATCACTGGCTCAGCATCGAACCGGCGACGGGCGAACATCCCTTCCGCATGATCACCTCACCGGCGCGTAATTTCCTCAATACCAGCTTCACGGAAACGCCGACCTCGGTGAAGCGCGAGGGCCGGCCGACGCTGTTCATCCATCCCGAGGATGCCGCCGTGCTGCAGATCGCCGATGGCGAACTGGTGCGGATCGGCAACCGCCGCGGCAACATCCGCATCCATGCCAAGCTTTATACTGGCGTGGTGCGCGGCGTCACCGTGGTGGAAAGCATATGGCCGCACAGCACTTTCGTGGATGGCATGGGCATCAACGCCCTGACCGGTGCAGACGCTGCCAAGCCCAATGGTGGCGCGGCGTTCCACGACAATGCGATCTGGGTCCGCAAGGCTTAAGCGGCAGCACCAGGAATGCCCGTGACAAGCCTGGGTATGATGATTTGGGATTAGAGAGGCGTCGGATACGCTCTCAGAAAATCGCCTTGAAGATGCCGAGCCAGACGAGTAGCCCGGTGACGAAGACGATGCCGACGATCCAGCCAATGACTTTGAGCATGGGGATGACCTTCCGGTGTTCTGGCAATAAAACGCCAGGCAGTCCGGCGAGTTCCGCCGATCCGGCCAGAGATCAGGGCTTGCGGGCCTTCAGAAGATCGATCACGTCGTCGAATATATAGGCCCCGGTCGCGATCACCGAAGGATGGCGATATTTTTCGCTGCCATATTGCAGCGGCGCGCCATCGGCTGTGGTGACCCGGCCGCCGGCCTCGCGCACCAGCAGATCGGCCGCCACCACATCCCAGTCGCTTTTCTCGGTCAGGCTGATGGCGGCGTCGAATTTTCCGGCCGCTACCAGAGCCATGCGGTAGGCGATAGAATTGCGATAGGCAAAGTCGGCTTTGGCTGTGCGCGCCAGCCAGCCATGACGCTCGAAGGTACGGCGCGAGGCGAGGAAGCGGGCTTCCATCAGGCTGGCATGGCCGGATGCCTGGATTGGTTTGCCATTCAGCTTTGCGCCGCCGCCAGCGGTGGCCTCGAACATCTCTTCGCTGGCCGGATTGTAGATCGCCGAAATCACCGGGGCGCCATCCTGCACGAGCGCCACGCAGATGGTGAATTCCGGTTTCCCTTCGATGAAGGCCCGGGTACCGTCGATCGGATCGACGACCCAGCGCGTCACGGCCTGACCAGTGGCGCCGCTTTCCTCGCTCAGCCAGCCATACTCCGGCCGAGCGCCGCACAGCTTTTCCTTCAGCAGGGCATCTACCGCGAGGTCGGCTTCGGAGACAGGGTCGTTCGGCTTCTTGTGCCAGGATTTGACGCTGCCGCGGAAGAATTTCAACGCGATGGCGCCGGCTTCCCGCATCGCAGCCAGCGCAAGTTCGTGGTCCTGACGGAAGTCGCCTGCCATCAGCGGGCGCCTTTCATCGGCCGGCGACGGTCATGCCGTCGATGCGCACGGTCGGCGCATCGGTGCCGAAACGGATAGTCAGATCGTTGGCCGGTACCAGATTGGCAAACATCTGTTTCAGATTGCTGGCAATCGTGATCTCCGCAACCGGTTCGGCCAGATGGCCATCGCGGATCACGAAGCCCGCCGCGCCGCGGCTGTAATCGCCGGTCACGCCGTTGACGCCCATGCCGATCAGATGGGTGACATACAGGCCTTCCTTGATGTCGGCTATCAATTCGGCTGGCGTTTGCTTGCCGGGCTCGAGATGTACATTGGTCGGTGCCGGGGAAGGCGGCGAGGACGTGCCGCGCGAGGCATGGCCGGTGCTCTGCATGCCAAGCTGGCGCGCGGTCGCACAGTCGAGCAGCCAGGTGGTCAGTCGGCCATCCTCGATCAGCTCGCGGCGCGGCGCATAAACGCCCTCCAAGTCGAACCAGCGCGAGCGGAAGCCGCGGCGGCGCAGTGGATCGTCGACAATGCTGATGCCGGGCGCAAACACCATCTCGCCCAGCTTGTCCTTCAGAAACGAGGTGCCGCGCGCCACGCCGGCGCCGTTGATGGCGCCGAGGAAATGGCCGATCAGGCCTGAGGAGACGCGCGGATCGAACACGATAGGCATGGCGCCGCTGTCGAGCTTGCGCGGATTGAGCCGTTGCACCGCGCGTTCTCCGGCTTTTTTGCCGATGCTCTCCGACGAGGGCATGTCGCTCAGCCAAGTACGCGCCTCATAATCGTAATCGGTTTCCATGCCGGTATCCTTGCCGGCGATCGCGGAAACCGAAACGCTGTGCCAGCCGATCCAGCCGGAGCCATTAAAGCCAGCGGTATTGGCATAGGCCGACATGCTGAAAGCGCGTCCCGCGCTGCCGCCTTCGGAATTGGTCACGCCGCTCACCGCCATGGCGGCATCCTCAGCGATCTTGGCGCGTTCCAGCAACTGCGGCATTTCCAGCTCGACGCCGTCGAAGAGATCGAAATCCTGCGGCTGCTTCGCCAGTTGCGACGGATCGGGCAGACCGCAGAAGGCGTCTTCCGGCGCAACGCGCGCCATGCTGATGGCACGGCCAACCAGTTCATCCAGCGTGGACTTGGCGAAATCGGTGGTGGAGACGCAGGCCTGGCGCTTGCCCAGCAGCACGCGCAGGCCAAGTTCCCGGCTTTCCGAACTCTCGACATCCTCGGGCTGGCCCAGCCGCACACCGGCATTCAGCGAGCGCGACTCATGATACAGGGCGTCGGCATCCGAGGCGCCGGCCTTGCGGGCGGCGGCGATCAGGTCGGCAATGAGGGACTGCGCCTCGGCGGCGCGTTTGGCAGTATCGGACATGAAAATGGCTCGGTCTGAAAATCAGGAAGGGTCAGGCGTCGGTCTTATCGTCCATCCTGTAGGACATATATGCAACGACTGCGACAAAACAACCGACGATCCAGGCCAGCGGCTGCAGCGGATCGATCCAGTCTCGCCAATCGTCACCAGCGAGCTTGGCCACAATCTGGGCCGCCAGATCCAGCGAAATGGCGCCGATCCCGATGCCGAGAGCTGCCGAGAAGACGAGATTCCAAGTACTGCGCATCAGGCTGGCGGGATGCCACCAAGGCAACAGGTCGCGGTCGGCCGGCTGGGGCTTGCGGAAGAGGGCGATGGGCTGGCGGAAGCGCATGCTCCGTCATGCCATGGAGAGGCGGCAAGGTCCAGATAAACAGCCGGGCAGGGCTGCCCAGACGCGCGAAATCGATGCCGAGGGGTGATCAGTGCATGGTGGCCGGCGCGACCACGACTTCGATCCGGTGGCCGTCCAGGTCATCGATGATGGCGCCGAAATAGTCGGCGCTGATATCGCGCCGCTCGCCGGCCGGACGCACCACGCTGGCGCCCAGCGCTACGGCGGCGGCAACGAAGGCCTCGACGGCTGCCCGGCTGGGCGCATCGAAAGCCAGATGCATGCGTGACCCGACGACCGTTTTACCGCTCTCCGCCGGATAGAGCCAGAAGGTCATGTCCTGGCCAGGGCCGTAGGCGGTTTCGCGCTCATTGCTGTGGGTGCGGCTGTAGCCCAGCGTGCCCAGCACGCTGTCGTAAAAGCGGCTGGCGCGGGCGAGGTCGGCGACACCGAAAGACAGATGGTTGAGCATGTTTTCTCCCGAATGAAATGCTGCCTGAGCATCTGGGAGCGGCGACGCGAAAGTCACGCACAGAATTGCACTGGTTCAATGAATCAGGTCAGTGAATGGTCGGGGTCGGTTCGGGTGCGTCGGCCTCGGCGGTGAGCGCGGGCCGGGCGAGGATCCACAGCACCATGCGGTCGCGTAAGCCCCGGATTGGCTGCGGTTTCAGCGCCACCATGTCGCGTACCGCCCCGGCATCGCCGCGGGTCTCATCGGTCAGCTTGTCGACAAAGGCCTGACTGAGGCAGAGCTGGGCATTCAGTCCGCGCGTCATCTGCTCCAGCCGATGCGCCACATTTACGGTCTCGCCGATCAGGGCGTATTCGACGCGGGTTTCGTCGCCAATATTGCCCAGAGTCAGCGGGCCATAATGAATACCGACGGCCAGCTGCAGTGGCACCTGCCGCAGCAACCTGCGCTGCCGATTGAGAAGATCCATCTCGCGCAGCATGGCGCGCGCAGCGAGCAATGCGGCCGAGGCATCGCGCGGGCCGGCCCTGGGCGTGCCGAAAGAGGCCATGATGCCGTCGCCGAGGTATTTGTCCAACGTGCCGGCATTGTCAGCCACGGCGCGCGACAGGCGCTGATGCACCTCGCGCAGGATGCCGATGGTCTGTTCCGGCGTATGATCGTCGGCAATCTGGGTGAAGCCGACCAGATCGGCGAACAGCACGGCGGCATCGATCTGCTTCACTTGGCCGAGCGCGTCGTCCATGCGCGACAGTTCCTCGGCGATATGCGGCGAGAAGTGGCGTGACAGGTTGCGTCGGGCACGTTCGCTTTCCACCTGGCGTGCCAGCAGCGTGCGCGAGCGTGCCACGGCAACCGCCAGCAGCAGGCCGATCAGACCGATCAGGATCAGGCGGGGTAGGAATTCGCCGAGTCGTACATTCCAGGGATTGAGGATATAGGCAATGCGATCGGCAACCGGCATGTGCAGGATGTTGTCGGTCCGGCTGCCAAAGGTGACATCGGGCTGCATGACGATATACATCGTGCCGAGCGTCCAGCAGATGATGGCAGCCAGCGTGGTGCAAAGCACCGTACGTGCCGACTGGCCGAGCGCCGACAGCACGACGAAGAGCGCCACGTAGAGGATGGTGTCAAAGCCGAGCCGCATCGGCGGCGGCATGCCCTGATGATCGAAGGGGTTGGGCAGCACGATGGCGGCCGTCAGCAGCGCCATGTCGATGAAAGGGAACAGCCAGTGCATCCAGGGCCGGTCGAGGTCCGGCTTGCGCAGCAGCATCTGGATATAGGCGGAAAAGGCGAAGGCGCCGAGATAGCCGTAGTAATTCAACGCCAGCGGCCAGCCCATCTCGATGCTGAGGATGGTGGCCACGATGATACAGACGGCATAGCGCAGGCCGATGGTCAGGCGCAGCGCCTCGTATTCTTCATGCCGGAAGGCCTCGGACAGCCGCTCATTGACGGCGGCAGCCTTGCTGCCTCCGCAAACCTGGTCACACAGGCTTTGCCATAACCCATTTCGCCAAAGCCCCATGGGCCTGGTGCCTCGTTCTGTCCCTGTTGGCCGATTGTCGCCAGTCCGGCCCGCCGCCGTCAATCGGCGGTCATGTGACATTGGTCATAGTTGGAAGAATAGAAGTTACTTCCAGATCGGCTTTCCACTGCCCGGCAGGCCCAGCCGGGGCCATTTATCGGTTACGGTGCGGATCACGTCCTCATCCATGCGAATCTTCTCGCCCCACTCTCTTTTCGTTTCCGGCGGCCATTTGTTGGTGGCATCCAGTCCGATCTTGGAGCCGAGGCCGGATTCGGGGCTGGCGAAGTCCAGATAATCGATCGGCGTGTGTTCGACGAAGGTGATGTCGCGGGCCGGATCCATACGGGTCGACATCGCCCAGACCACATCCTTCCAGTCGCGTGCGTTGATGTCGTCGTCCACCACGATGATCCACTTGGTGTACATGAACTGGCGCAGATACGACCACACGCCCATCATCACGCGCTTGGCATGGCCGGGATAGGCCTTCTTCATGCTGACCACGGCCACGCGATACGAGCAGCCTTCTGGCGGCAGCCAGAAATCGACGATCTCGGGGAACTGCTGGCGGATCAGCGGTACGAACACATCGTTCAGGGCCTCGCCCAGCACGCTCGGCTCATCCGGCGGTCGGCCGGTGAAGGTGCTGAGATAGATCGGATTGCGCCGCATCGTTATGGCGGTCACCGTGAAAACGGGAAACTGCTCGACCGAATTGTAATAGCCGGTGTGGTCGCCATAGGGGCCTTCGTCGCGATAATCCTCCAGCGAGACATGGCCTTCCAGCACGATCTCGGCCTCGGCCGGCACTTTGAGCGGTACGGTCTTGCAGTCGACCAGCTCGACCTTCTTCCCGCGTAGGAGTCCGGCGAACTGGTATTCCGACAGCGTCTCCGGCACCGGCGTCACGGCGGCAAGAATGGTGCCGGGATCGGCGCCGATCACGACTGCTGCGGGGAAGGGCTCGCGCTTGCCGGCCTGCTTCCAGCGCTGATGTTGCTGGGCGCCGCCGCGATGCTTGAGCCAGCGCATCAGTGTCTGGTTTTTATTCAGCACCTGCATGCGGTAGATTCCGAGATTGTAACGATCCGTTTTATCGTTTTTATTGGGGCCTTGTGTGACGACCAGCGGCCAGGTAATCAGCGGCGCGGGTTCGCCTGGCCAGCAGATCTGGATCGGCAGTTTGCCGAGGTCGATCTCTTCGCCCTGCAGCACCACGTCATGCACTGGTGCACCACCGCTCACCGTCTTCGGTGTCATCGACATCACGGTCTTGACCAGCGGCAGCAGGCCGAGTGCTTCCCGGAAACCGCCGGGCGGTTCGGGCTGGCGCAGGAAGGCCAGCGTCTCGCCGACATCCTTCAGTTCTTCCGGCTTGCGGTCCATGCCGAGTGCGACACGGTCGACCGTGCCGAACAGGTTGACCAACACCGGGATGTCGCTCGGGCTGCCATCGGCGCGCACCGGCTTCTCGAACAGCACCGCCGGGCCGCCTTCGGCCAGCAGCCGGGTCTGGATCTCGGTCATTTCCAGTACGGTGGAGACCGGCTCCTTCACGCGTACCAGCCGGCCGCTCTGCTCCAGCAGGGACATGAAATCGCGCAGCGAGGCGTAGGGCATCAGGCGGGATCCGGTTTATGCGTGGCGAAGTAGAGGCCCGGCAGCACCAGTGCCGCGCCGAGCCAATGGTAGAATGCAAATGCCTCGCCGAGAAGCAGCCAGGCCATCAGTGCGGTATAAACCGGCGCCAGATACAGCATGAGGCCGGTGCGGTTCGGCCCCAGATGCTTGGTCATGTAGCCAAAGGTGGCATAGGCACCAACACCGGGCACCAGGATCAGGGTGGCGACGGCGGCAACGGTGCGCAGATCGAAAGTCGGAGGGCCGATGACGGCCAGTTCGTAAGCCTGAACCGGCAGCATGACCGCGACTCCGGCAAAAGCAATGGCCGACAGGCGTGCCGTGACGCTCAAGGTACTGCGCCAGTGCTTCAGCAGCACGCTGTACAAGGCCCAGGCGATGGCGGCGCCGAGAATGATCAGGTCGCCCGGCGTGAAGGTCAGGTGCAGGATGGTGCTGAGGTCGCCGCGCAGGATAATGGCCAGCACGCCGGCCAGTGCCAAGGCTGTGCCGATGCCCTGGCGTAAGGAGAACCGTTCCGCGAACAACATGCGGCTAAGCAGGATGATCATCACCGGCGAGGTGGCGTAAATGAGCCCGATATTGGTCGCGGTGGTGGTGAAAGCGCCGTAATAGACTGCCGCGCCGCAGACGCCCATGCCGAGGAAGCCAAGCACCACCAGATGCCACCATTCGCGCCGCAGGGCGATGCGGCTGCGCCAGAGTTCGCGGCCGCAGAATGGCAGCAGCACCAACACCACGCCGATCCAGCGCAGTTCGGCCAGTGCCACCGGCGGAATCAGGCCGGCCGTGGCGCGCGCCATCACCATATTGGTGGTGAACATGGCGGGGGTGACGAACAGCAGTATCTGGGCGATGCGCAGGTCGCGGGCGGACGAGGTGGCGGGTTCCATCGCGCGGCAGATTAGGCGTCGGGTGGAATGCTGACCAGTGCTTGACCTGGCGCATACCGCAGCCTAATCCCATCGGATGCGACGTTTTCCCGCCGAATTTGCCGATCTGCTGACGCCCCGGGGCGAAACCCTGCTGGCGGGCCGGCATGCCGAGTCAGGGGCCTTGACCAATCCGCGCACGCGCTTTCTTGCGTTGGGCGGTCTGATCGATCCGAAACAGGCACGGGCAGTTGCCCTGCTGCTGGAAAAGAGCCTGCTGGCGCACCTGCGCGAGATGGCGCAGCCGATCCCGCCTGAGACGATCTGGGAGGAGACACGCAACTATGCCGAACAACTGCCCAAGACCATGCGCCAGCGCACCACGCATCTCGACAATCCGCGCTCGGCCGCTTTTCGGGTGGCGCAAGACATCGGCCTTATCGCCTGCCTGCGTTCAGACAGCTACCGCGCCTTTGCCGCCGCACTCGCCGGTCGGGCGTTGAAGAAGAAATATGGCCTGCAGGCGATTGCTTACGCTACCGGCGATTATGCCGGGCCGCATACCGATCATCATCCGGAAGAGTCCGATGCCGCGCGCGGCTATTTCGACATGCATCTCAGCTTCGCGACAGCTGCCGTGCGCGACCAGTATCTGGTCTACGCCAGGACCGGACATTTCACCGAGATGGTGGAAGTGACGCAGACGCCGGGGCTGGTGACGGCGTATCGCCTGCCGTTCTGGCATTACACCACGCCGCTGCGGGCCAAGCCGAAACAGGACGCGAAAGCCCGCCGCTGGGTGCTGCTGGGGACTTTCCTGTTTGCGGATCAGGGCGCCAGATAGCCGCCCTTGGGCACCGGACCCAGCGTGCCGCCGGCCGCTTTCACGGCCTTGATATAGGCGGCTTCCGACTTGTAGGGGCCGAACTTTTTGAAATCGTCAGGCGTGCAGACGGTCAGCTTGCCGCCATCGTTCGGCTTGATCTTGAAATAGCCGCCGTCGCGATGGATCACCGGGATGATCTTCTTCTGGCGGCTGAATACGCGGCGCATATTGGCTGAGTGATCCTTCATCGTCTCGTATTCATCCGGGTCGAGCTTGAAAATGCGCTCAAACGCCGCGACCATTTCCTCGACGAATTTGCGCTCGACGACCTGCATGTTGGAAATGATCCAGCAGCGGTCCTCAAAATCCCAGTAATAAGTCAGGCCGACGAACTTCCCGGCCTTGTCGAGATAGGGATAGAAGGGGAAGGAGCGGCAGGCGATCGTCCGGTTGTCGCGTTCGCAGAAAGCCGCGCCCTTGCACTCGACCGCGCAGGCATTGCTGGTCAGTTCCTTGACGATCTTGCGCGAGGCCGCGTCGTTCGGCTTGTATTTGAACCACAGGTCGCTGCGGCTCTTCAGCAGTTCGAACTCTGCCTTGTCGACGACCGGAATGGCATTCTCGGTGGTGCAGCAGATCGGCTGGCCGTTGTTCAGCGGTGCGCATTTGCGACCGCAATCCACAAAAGCCAGATTGGCATTGTACTGCTTATACAGGCTGGCGAAGTCTTGGGCGCTGATTCGGGGCTTTTTCATGCGCGCGAAGATACGCGGCGCACCGTTATTCGCCAAGCGATAACCTAGCCCAATAAGAAGGCAGCGAAGATGATCAGACCGGTATCGCGGTTTGCCCGGAATTTCGACAGGCAGTCGGCGCTGTCATCAAGCCGCAGCGTCAGCGCCTGCCAGAGGAAATGCAGCGCGGCGAGACCGAGGCCAACCCAGTAGGGCCAGCCAAGCCCGGCCATCCAGCCCACCAGGACGAGTCCGATCAGGGTGAGGTCGTAGAAGCCGGCGATCCATAACCGTGCATGGCTGCCGAACAGCCGGGCGGTGGATTTCACCCCGATCAGGGCGTCGTCTTCCTTATCCTGCAGGGCATAGATCGTGTCGTAGCCCAGTGTCCAGACGATGCCCGAGGCATAGAGGACCAGGGTGATCCAGTCGAGCCGGCCGCTGACGGCGGCATAGCCCAGTACAGCCCCCCAGTTGAAGGCCAGCCCCAAAAAGAATTGTGGCCACCAGGTGTAGCGCTTCATGAAGGGATAGATGGCGACCAGCCCCAGCGAAGCCACACCCAACCAGATCGCCAGCATGTTCATCTGGATCAGAATGGCGAAACCGACTAGTGCCTGCGCCATCAGCCAGACCCAGGCATTGACGACACTGACCTGGCCCGATGGGATCGGGCGCAGCCGGGTGCGCTCGACCCGGCCGTCGAAATCGCGGTCGACAATGTCGTTGAAGGTGCAGCCGGCGCCACGCATCACCAGCGCGCCGATACCGAACAGCAGGATCAGCCAGACGTCCAGTTCCGCTTCGGGCGGGCGGGCCATGGCGATGGCCCACCAGCCGGGCAGCAGCAGCAGCCAGGTGCCGATCGGGCGGTCCAGTCGGGACAGCCGGGCATAGGGCCGCCAGCCGGCCGGCAGCCACCGCTCGACCCAGTGGCCGGCCACTGCGTCGGCGGGGGGCTGATCCGTGACATCATCGCCGGGCTTTGTCATAACGCTTCGTGTAGTGGTTCCTGTTATGCAGCACAACCTGAATGATTGACGCAATCAAGGCCCGCCTGTATGTGACCGATGCGCTGGGCGCGGGCGGTTCCGTCATGTTGGCCGACGATCAAGCGCATTACCTGCGCCATGTGCTACGTCTGGAAGCGGGGCAGGCCGTGGCGCTGTTCAATGGCCGCGACGGCGAGTGGCGCGCGGTCATCGCCGAGACTGGCAAGAAGGGCGTGCGGCTCGATCTTGCGGCGCAGTTGCGACCCCAACCGGCCGCCGCTGCCGATATCTGGCTCTGCTTTGCGCCGATCAAGCAGGGCCGGATCGAGATGATCGTGGAAAAAGCCACCGAACTGGGTACCGCCCGCCTGTTGCTGGTGATCACCCGTCGCACGCAGATGCAGAAGGTGAATGTCGAGCGATTGGCAGCCCATGCCCGCGAAGCGGCGGAACAATGCGAGCGGCTGGATGTGCCCGAGGTCGCACAGGCAGTCACGCTGGAGAAACTGCTGCAGGACTGGCCTCAGGATCGCCGGCTGTTTGTCTGTGCCGAACGCAGCGACGCGCCATCATTACTGGCGGCGGCAAGGGGCGATGGTCCATGTGCCTTGCTGGTGGGGCCTGAAGGTGGCTTCGCACCCGAAGAATTGCAGCAGATCGCGATCCTGCCACAGGTGGTGACGGTTTCGCTTGGGCCGCGTATCCTGCGGGCTGAGACGGCCGCGATTGCGGCCTTGGCCATTTTACAATCGGTGCGGCTGAATTAGCGTCAGTGAACCGAAGGCCAGCGGGGCTGGACAACGGATAGTATCTGCCCCATATGCCGGGAGCAGCCGTTCGGCCCGCACCAGCAGTCCTGCGTAAACGATAATAATAAGCACCGAGGTTTTCATGTCCGGTCCGGCCCAGGCCCCAGAGACGCCGATCACGTCCAAGGCGCAACTCGTCGAATATCTGGCGCAGGGCAGCAAGCCGGAATCCGACTGGCGCATCGGCACCGAACACGAAAAATTCGCCTACAACACTGCCGACTTCCGTGCGCTACCCTATGAGGGCGCGGCCAGCATCAAGGGACTGCTGACCGGCCTGCAGCGTTTCGGCTGGGAACCGGTGATGGAGGGCGACAACGTCATCGCACTCACCCTGAACGGCCAGTCGATCACGCTGGAGCCGGGTGGGCAGTTCGAACTGTCAGGCGCGCCGCTCGAAACCATTCACGAGACCTGTATCGAGGTCTCGACGCATCTGAAGCAGGTGCGCGAAGTGGGTGCCGAAGCCGGTATTGCCATGATGGGCTTGGGCTTCAATCCTAAATGGCGCCGTGACGACATCCCTGTGATGCCCAAGGGCCGCTACAACATCATGCGCGCCTATATGCCCAAGAAGGGCAATCTCGGCCTCGACATGATGCTGCGTACCTGCACCGTGCAGGTGAATCTGGATTACGGCTCCGAAGCCGATATGGTGAAGAAATTCCGCACCAGCCTGGCGCTGCAGCCGCTGGCGGTGGCGATGTTCGCCAACTCGCCCTTCACCGAGGGCAAGCCGAACGGTTTCCTCAGTTACCGCAGCCAGATCTGGACCGATACCGATCCGGACCGTACCGGCATGCTGGGCTTTGTGTTCGACGACGGCATGAGTTTCGAGCGCTATGTCGATCACGCGCTCGATGTGCCAATGTATTTCAGCTATCGCGACGGCAAGTATATCGACGCGTCGGGCCAGAGCTTCCGCGATTTCATGGCCGGCAAGCTGCCGGCTCTGCCGGGCGCCTTGCCCACCATGCGCGACTGGGCCGACCACATCACCACGCTGTTCCCCGAAGTGCGCATGAAGCGCTTCCTCGAGATGCGCGGAGCCGATGCCGGCCCGTGGTCGCGGCTTTGCGCGCTACCGGCGCTATGGGTTGGCCTGCTTTATGACAAGACCGCGCTGGATGCCGCTTGGGATCTGTGCCGCGACTGGACGCTGGCGGAACGCGAGCAGCTTCGTCTCGACGCGCCGAAATACGGCCTGCACACGCCACTGCGTGGCCGGCCGCTGAAATACTATGCCGAGCAGATGGTTCAGATCGCCATGGGCGGCCTGAAAAACCGTAGTCGCCTGTCGCCGGCCGGCGAGGACGAGACGCATTTCCTCGAACCCCTGGTGCGTATTGTCGAAAGCGGTGAGACGCCGGCGGAAGCGCTGCTGAAGCTCTATAACGGTCGCTGGAACAAGTCGGTCGATCCGGCCTTCACCGAACTCGCTTACTGAGCCACGTTTTCAAACGCTCCGGTTCGTACAGGCTGCGCGGCAGGTCGGCCACCAGTACGGCCGACGGCGTTGTAGTTGCCCGCCGCAGCTCTGCCAGCGCCGCACGTGCCTGCACCCAGTCTCCACGCTCGGCCTGTGTGGCGATTCGCGCCAGCTGCCGCGACCATTCTTCCAGCAATCCTCGGCTGCCGCGCATGTCGTCTTCCGCGAAACGCTCATGGATGAAGCCGATCTGGCCGCGGATCATCACCGTCATGCGTTCAGCCAGCGCCGGTTCTTCCTCGGCCAGCGGTATGCGCAGCGCATCCAGATAACGCGTCAGATCGGCGAGATCCTGTCGCAATGAGACTGGTTCGTAAACAGCAACAGCCGGCTGCAGCTTTTCCTGATAGGCGACCAGGGCATCGAGCAGCAGGGCGTCCGGCTCGGCGCCGGCGAATTCGGTCACGATCACGCGGCGGGTGAATTCGCGCAGAGAGGCCGTGCGACGGTCGTGGCCGAAGCGGTCCTTGGTCTTCACGCCGCGTAAAGAAGGGATTTCAAGCGGATTGTCGACGTCATCCTCGCCGCGCAGATTCCAGAAGGCATGGCTGACGTCGATGCGGCCGGGTTTGACCGACAGGCCAGGGATGAAGAAGGCCGTGGTCGCAAAACCGTTGGTGTGGCAGGCCTGACAGGACAGTCCAGCCTTGCGGGCGGTGCCGCCCAGCACAGCTGGACTGCGAAAGGTGAGGCGGCCCAGTTCGACGTAGAAGCTCTGCTTCTCTCCCCCTTCCAGCTGCTCCTGCGGATGCCGGGTCAGGCTTTCGACCGACAGACTGCCGGGTGGCAGCCACTCCAAGGCACCGGTCAGCGACTGCGATTGCGCGGCCATGGAGGGCAGCGCAGCCAACAGCACACCGAGCAGAAGCCGGCGCATCCCAGGAAGGATCAGTCGTCGCGGTGGTAGGGCAGGCCGTGATTCATCTCGCGCGACGGCTGCTCGCATTCGCAGTCGCCGACGATCTTGGCCGGTACGCCGGCCGCCGTGCAATGTGCCGGCACCGGGATCAGCACCACGCTTCCGGCGCCGATCTTGGCGCCTTCGCCGATCTCGATATTGCCGAGAATCTTCGAGCCGGCGCCGATCAGCACACCGCGGCGGATTTTCGGATGACGGTCGCCGGTTTCCTTGCCGGTACCGCCCAGCGTCACGTTCTGCAGCATCGAAACGTCGTCGTCGATCACGGCAGTTTCGCCGATCACCACGCCGGTGCCATGGTCGATCAGGATGCCGCGGCCGAATTTTGCCGCCGGGTTGATGTCGACGGCGAAGACCTCAGAACTGCGGCTCTGCAGCAGGAAGGCCATGGTCTCGCGCCGCTCGCGCCATAGCCAGTTGGCAACGCGATGCGCCTGGATCGACTGGAAGCCTTTGAAGAACAGCATGGGCTTCAGGAAACTGCGGCAGGCCGGATCGCGCTCGTTCACCGCGACCAGGTCGGCACGCACGGCATGACCGATATCGGGATCAGCGGCGAAGGCATCCTCGATTACTTCGCGCAGGCCGAGCGCCGGCAGTTCGGTGCTGCCCAGTTTCTGCGCCAGGATGTAGCTCAGCGCGTCTTCCAGCCGTTCGTGATGCAGCACGGCCGAATGCGCCATGCTGCCGAGCAGCGGCTCCTGCTGGGCGGCATGGGCGGCTTCCTCGCGGATGCGCTGCCAGACCGGATCATGCTTGAGCAGATCGACGCTGCTGTATTTCTTGCCTGCGGTGGCGGACATGGGACTTCCCCCTCGTAAAGCGGTCAGGCGGCCAGGCTACGCAGCCTTGGCGGTGCCGCCGACCGTCAAACCTTCAATCAGCAACGTCGGCTGGCCGACGCCAACCGGAACGCCCTGGCCGGACTTGCCGCAGGTGCCGATACCGGTATCGAGTTGCAGGTCGTTGCCGACGGCCTTCACCTGCTTCAGCACTTCGGCGCCGGCGCCGATCAGCGTGGCGCCCTTGATCGGCGTGCCGACCTTGCCGTTCTCGACCATGTAGGCCTCGGTGCAGGAGAACACGAACTTGCCCGAGGTGATGTCGACCTGGCCGCCGCCGAAGTTCACAGCATAGATGCCCTTTTTGACACTACCGAGAATTTCGGCCGGGTCGCGGTCGCCGGCCAGCATGTAGGTGTTGGTCATGCGCGGCATCGGGTTATGGGCAAAGGACTGCCGCCGGCCATTGCCAGTCGACTTCACGCCCATCAATCGGGCATTCATGCGATCCTGCATCAGACCCTTCAGGATGCCGTCCTCGATCAGCATGGTGTTTTCGGTCGGCGTGCCTTCGTCGTCGATGGTGAGCGAGCCGCGGCGATTGTCGATGGTGCCGTTGTCGACGATGGTGACGCCGGGTGCCGCCACGCGCTCACCCATCAGGCCGGAGAAGACCGAGGTTTTCTTGCGGTTGAAGTCGCCTTCCAGGCCATGGCCGATCGCTTCATGCAGCAGAATGCCAGGCCAGCCCGGACCGAGCACCACCGGCATCTCGCCGGCCGGCGCAGGCACGGAGTCGAGATTGACCAGCGCCTGGCGTAGCGCGTCGTCCACCTCGGCCTGCCAGTGCGCGGGATCGAAGAACTGCTTGTAGCCGACACGGCCACCGGCGCCTCGGCTGCCGCTTTCCATGCGGTCGCCCTGTCCGGCGACGACAGAAACGTTCAGGCGGACCAGCGGGCGCACATCCTGCACCAGCTTGCCGTCGGCGCGCAGGATGGCGACCGCCTGCCAGCTGCCGGCCAGTGACACCGAGACCTGCTTGACGCGCGGGTCCTTGGCGCGGGCATAGGCATTGATGGCCTGCAACAGCTCGACCTTCTGCTCGAAGGGAATCTCGTTCAGTGGATTGTCGTCGCCATAGAGGTGGCGGTTGGTGGCGACAGGGCCAAGGCTCATCTCGCCGCCATGGCCAGCACGCACGGCACGCACAGTGGTGGCAGCGCGCTTGATCGCCGCTTCGCTCAGTTCGGAGGCATGGGCATAGCCGGTCTGTTCGCCCGAGACGGCGCGCAGGCCGAAACCCTGTGTGGTGTCGTAGGCTGCAGCCTTCAGGCGGCCATCATCGAAGGTCAGGCCTTCGGACTGGGCGTATTCCAGAAACAGCTCGCCGTCATCGGCGCCATGCAGCGCATCGCCGACAATGCTGTCCAGCCGGGCACGGTCGAGGCCGGCGCGGGTGAAGAACAGCTCCTGGGCGGTGGATGCACCGGTCATGGTAAACCTCAAAGAAAGCCTGAAGAATCAGGAAAAACGCAACTGCAACCTGCGATACAGGACTATATGGCGCCGGGGTTAAGAAAAAAACAGCCCCTTGGGACGCGTCGAGATGTCAATTCCGGCGACGGCGATCACTCTGTCGGAGCAGTTCGCCCATATCCTCGGGCGGTACCGGCCGGCTGATCAGATAGCCCTGCAACTCGCTGCAACCGACGCCGCGCAGGAAGTCGCGCTGCGCGGCGGTTTCCACGCCTTCGGCCACCACCGGCAGATCAAGACCGTTTGCCATACCGATCATGGCGCGGACCAGTGCAATGTCGCGGTCGTTGCCGGGCAGGTCGGCGATGAAGGCGCGGTCGAGCTTGATCTTGCGGATCGGCAGCCGCTGGATATAGCTGAGCGACGAATAGCCGGTGCCGAAGTCGTCGAGCGCAGCGTCGATGCCGATCTCTGCCAGTTCTTTGATGGCCTGCACGGTCGCTTCCATATTCTGGATCGCGGCCTGTTCGGTGATCTCAATGCCGATGAAGGGCATCATATCGGCCTCTTCCTCGGCCAGCTTGCGGAAATAGGCTGGCAGGTCGTCGCGGATGAACTGCTGACCCGACACGTTGACGAAGACACGGCGCGGCTCGATGCCGGTCCGGCGCCAGGTGCGAATCTGCTCGGCCACATTGGCAAAGACCCAGCGCGTGATCTGCACGATGCTGCCGGTTTCCTCGGCCAGCGGAATGAACTCGGCCGGAGAGATCGGTCCCAGGTCCGGGTGTTTCCAGCGCAGCAGCGCCTCGATGGCGCAGATCGCGCCACTCGAAGTCTCGACCACCGGCTGATAGACGATGTGGAATTCATCGTTTTCGATAGCGGCATCCAGATTCATCGTCAGGCGCAGGCGGCGTTCGGCAGCGCGGGTCATTTCCGGGCTGTAGAAGCGGGTCGAATCACCGCCGGCCGAGCGAACCAGTTTCATCGCCAGTTCCGCCTTGGCCAGGGCGTCACCGATTTTTTCGCTTGGATCGTCGACGATGGCGGCGCCCATGCTGACCTTGAGCGGCACCAGGCGGCCCTCGGCGGAGACGGGCTTGGTCAAATGCTGATGCACGGTCTGTGCAAGATTAAGCGCGTTGTTCAGATCGTTGACGCCGGCCAGCGCGGAGAACTGGTCGGCCGCGATACGCCCGATCAGCGCCTCGCGCGGCAGCACCTCGCCCAGCCGTTCGGCGATGCCTCGCAGCACCGTGTCGCCGATGTGATAGCCGAAGCCCTCGTTGATATCGCGGAAGCCATCCATGTCGAGATTGAACAGCACCCACAGGCCGCCATCCAGACGGTGCTGCGCACCCAGCATGCGCTCGGTCTCAGCAATGAAGCTGGCGCGATTGAGGATGCCGGTCAGCGGGTCGTTGCGGCTGGCAAACTCGGCGCGCAGTTCGACATCGCGGCGGTCGGAAATGTCGCGGATCAGGCCGATGAAGGCCGGTCCGTCTTCGCCAGCGTATTCGCCGACGCTGATATGAATGGGGAAAATCTCGCCAGATTTCTTGCGGCCCAGCGTATCGCGGCCCAGGCCCAGGATCTTGGCACGCTTGGTGGTGAGGTAGTTGCGGACATAAGAATCGTGCCCGGAGCGGAAAGGCTCCGGCATCAGCAATTTGACATTCTGGCCGTTCAGTTCGCCGGGAGCGTAGCCGAAAATCGTAGCGCAGGTGTCGCTGGCATTGGCGATCGCGCCCTGGCCGTCGATTGTCAGCATGCCTTCATTCATCGTGGCGAGCAGGGTGCGCAGCGTTTCTGCCAGTTCGTTGCCGGCTTGTCGCGATGCGGGCGTCTCCGCCTTGCGCTGCGGCGCGACTGGGGCGGGCGTGCTGGGAGGCGCGGACTCAGGTGGCGCGACCGGCGGTGTCCATTCCTGATCCGCATCCGACAGCAGACGCCAGTTCGGGAAAGTCATCTGCGCCTGCGTGCCGCTGCCGATGGCGCTGCTGAGTGACAGCGAGCCGCCATGCAGTTCCATCAGGCGCTTGCTGATCGACAGACCGAGGCCGGTGCCGCCGTGCTGGCGCGCGACTTCCGCCTTGGCGAGCTGGAAGGGCTCGAAAATATGTTCCAGCCGGTCGGGCGGAATGCCGATGCCGGTGTCGATGACGGTCAGGGACGGCGTACCGTCCGGCAGCTGGCGGAACACCACGTCGATGGTGCCGCTGCTGGGCGTGAATTTCACGGCGTTGCCCAGCAGGTTGATCAGCACCTGCTTGATCACGCGCTCGTCGGCGCGCAATTGCGGCAGCGTATCGGGCGACAGGTTGCGCAGGGTGATGCCGCCGCGTTCGGCCTGCGGGCGCACCATGGTCAGTGCCGACTGGATCACAGCCGAGAGATCGACGGCCTTTTCATCCAGCGCGTAATAGCCGGCCTCGATGCGGGACATGTCCAGGATGTCGCCGATCAGCGCCAGCAGATGCGTGCCTGAGCCGTTGATGTCGCGGGCGTAATCGACATAACGCGGCACACCCACCGAGCCGAACATCTGGTCGCGGATGATTTCCGAGAAACCGATGATGGCGTTCAGCGGCGTGCGCAGCTCATGGCTCATATTGGCCAGGAACTGGCTTTTCGCGCGGCTGGCTTCCTCGGCCTGGCGCAGGGCCGATTCGATGCGGCGCTGCTGGCGATATTGCTCAGTGATGTCGCGGCCCGAGCCACGATAGCCCATGAAGCGGCCATTGGCGTCGGACACCGGCTTGCCGTTGATTTCGATCCACAGCTCGTTCTCGCCCATGATCGAGCAGTAGCGGAAACCGCGGAACGGCTCGTGGCGGTCGAGTTGACGGCGGTGATCTTCCCAGAACAGGGTGTCTGATTCGTTGTCGCCCTGGATGGCGACTTCCCAGCGGCAGCGACCGAGGAACAGGTTGCGCAAAGCTGTGGTCTGCCCGCTCGAAGATTCGGAAATCCAGGTGAAGCGGTGATCCCCGTCGGTTTCCCAGAACCAGTCAGACGCCAGTTCGGCGAAATCGCGCAGCTTGTATTCGGCGACCTGCAGCGCGACCTGGTGCATCCGCTCCGGGGTGCTGGCCTCGGCAATCACCATCAGCCCATTCACCCGGCCGTTATTGTCGTTCAGCGGGGCAACTGTCAGACCCTGGCAGAGCCAGCCATTGGCCCAGCGGATCAGCGTATTGCCGATCTGGCGCCGACCCTCGCGGCGTGTCTGGTCCAGCAGGTCGCGAACCTTGGTCGCTTCGCCCAGGGCAAAGCCGGCGGAGAGACCCTGGCCGGCCAGGGCCTCGGCGTTCATTTCCGTTAAAGCGGCATAGGCCGTGTTGCAGGACACGTATCGGTAATCATCGCCCGGGCCATACTCAACCGTAAAGGCAGGCCGATCGAGCCAGTCGAGTATGTCCTGCGTCAGTTTCCGCTGGTTCGGATCGAGCATGCCTGGAGCCCCCGGGAGAGGGCAGCTTAGGGGGGCGGCCCGGGCGGCGCAAGCGCAAGCCAAATCAATGCTTAAGGGGCCAGGTGAGGGGGGTGCGCAGGCGGAGCGACAAATCGTCGCAGAAAGGTGTTGGACGACGGCCGGCAGGCTGGGCGCGCGACATGCACCGGTGTATGGTCCGGCCTCGAAAGTGTTTAGACTCCCAAGTCATTAACGAGGGTATTGAACGATGGGGTGGACTTCGTTTGCGGCCGTCCGCTGGGCCGCTCGCCGTGTTACGGCTTTGACTGCGGCTGTGGCCGTTTCGGGGCTGGCGTTCGCCGCCTTGGTTTCCGGCGCCGCCGCGGCTGCCGATGGCCAGCCGGGGCATTGGCTGATCGGCCTGCAGCCGGCCGCGAGTCCGGTTGCCACTGAGATGCACAATTTCCATGATCTGCTGATGTGGATCATCACCCTGATCACGCTTTTCGTGCTGGTCCTGCTGATCTACGTGATGTGGCGCTTCCGCTCCTCGGCCAATCCGGTGCCGTCGAAGACCTCGCATAACACCCTGATCGAAGTGCTGTGGACCGTGGTACCGATCCTGATCCTGATCGTGATCGCAGTGCCGTCCTTTAAGCTGCTGTATTTCGCCGACAAGACCGCCAAGGCCGAACTGACCATCAAGGCGATCGGCAAGCAGTGGTACTGGTCTTACGAGTATCCCGATAATGGCAACTTCACCTTCGACGCCAGCATCGTGCCTGACGCCGACCTGAAGCCCGGTCAGCCCCGCCTGCTGGANNNGACGTGCTCCATGCCTGGGCCGTTCCGGCGTTTTCCGTGAAGAAGGATGGCGTGCCGGGTCGTATCAACGAGACTTGGTTCCGCGCCGAGCGCGAAGGCATCTTCTACGGCCAGTGCTCGGAACTCTGCGGCACCAACCACGGCTTCATGCCGATCAAGGTGGTTGTCGTTTCCAAGGAGGCCTATGCCAAGTGGGCCGAGGAAGCGAAGCAGAAATTTGCTTCTGTCGATGGCCCGTCGCCGCGTCTCGCCGACGCGCGCGTCGCCCAGTAACCGTACGCTCCAGGAGTAGGGAAGCCATGACGCAGGCTCACGCCCCCGCGGCCCACGATCATCACGATCACGCCCACGACGACCATCATCTGCCGACCGGCTGGCGCCGGTGGGTCTACTCGACCAACCATAAGGACATCGGCACGATGTACCTTATCTTCGCCGTGGTCTCGGGCCTGATCGGCGGCGGCTTCTCGGTGCTGATGCGTATCGAGCTGATGAACCCGGGTGACGGCGTCCTTGCCGGCAACCACCACCTGTTCAATGTGCTGGTCACCGGCCACGCCCTGCTCATGATCTTCTTCATGGTCATGCCGGCGATGATCGGCGGCTTCGGCAACTGGTTCGTGCCGCTGATGATCGGCGCGCCAGACATGGCCTTCCCGCGCATGAACAACATCTCGTTCTGGCTGCTGATCCCCTCGCTCGGCCTGCTGCTACTCTCCACCGTGGTGGAAGGCCCGGCCGGCGGCCAGGGTGCCGGCACCGGCTGGACGCTGTATCCGCCGCTGAGTTCCGACGTCGGCCATCCCGGCCCGGCCGTCGGCCTGGCGATCTTCAGCCTGCATATCGCCGGTGCGTCGTCGATCCTCGGCGCTATCAACTTCATCACCACCATCTTCAACATGCGCGCGCCGGGCATGACCCTGCACAAGATGCCGCTGTTCGTGTGGTCGGTGCTGATCACCGCCTTCCTGCTGCTGCTGTCGCTGCCGGTTCTGGCCGGTGGCATCACCATGCTGTTGACCGACCGCTATTTCGGCACCTCCTTCTTCAAGCCCGATGGCGGCGGTGACCCGATCCTGTTCCAGCATCTGTTCTGGTTCTTCGGCCATCCCGAAGTGTACATCCTGATCCTGCCCGGCTTCGGCATCATCAGCCAGATCATCTCGACCTTCTCCAAGAAGCCGGTGTTCGGCTATCTCGGCATGGCCTATGCCATGGTCGCCATCGGCGTGGTCGGTTTCATCGTCTGGGCACACCACATGTACACCACCGGTATCGCCGTCGACACGCGCGCCTATTTCACGGCCGCCACGATGGTGATCGCGGTGCCGACCGGCGTGAAGATCTTTTCATGGATCGCCACGATGTGGGGTGGCTCGATCCGCTTCACCGTGCCGATGTTGTTCGCGATCGGCTTCATCTTCCTGTTCACTGTCGGCGGCGTCACCGGCGTCGTGCTGGCGAATGCCGGTGTCGACACCTACATGCAGGACACCTACTACGTGGTGGCGCACTTCCATTACGTGCTCAGCCTCGGTGCGGTGTTCGCGATCTTTGCCGGCTTCTATTACTGGTTCGGCAAGATGTCGGGCTGCGAACTGAGCGAGACGGCGGGCCAGATTCACTTCTGGACCACTTTCATCGGTGTGAACATCCTGTTCTTCCCGATGCACTTCCTCGGCCTGCAGGGCATGCCGCGCCGCATTCCGGATTACCCGGATGCCTTCGCCGGCTGGAACTACGTGTCGTCGATCGGCGCGTATATCTCCTTTGCCTCGACGTTGTTCTTCGTTGGCTCGGTGCTCTACGCCCTGATCCGCAAGAAGAAGGTGGCTGACAATCCGTGGGGCGAAGGCGCTACCACGCTGGAATGGACCCTCACGTCGCCGCCGCCGTTCCACCAGTACGAGAAGCTTCCGGTCATCAAGTAAGACCGGGGTTCCAGTCCCAGGAGGACAGGTTGTCCGACGCCAGTTTCATCTCGCAGCGTAACGAGGCCGGCAATGCCGGCCTCGATGCCGCTTACGGCCAAGGTCTGACCGGGGCGGGTGAGGCCCGTCCGGCCGATTATCTCGCGCTGCTCAAGCCGCGCGTGATGTCGCTGGTCGTTTTCACCGGTCTGGTCGGCATGGTGCTGGCGCCGGGTCATCTGCATCCGACGCTCGCGCTCACCGCGCTGCTGTGCATCGCCATCGGTGCGGGCGCCTCGGGCGCGATCAATATGTGGTACGACGCCGATATCGACGCGCTGATGAGCCGCACGCAGGGCCGGCCGATTCCCCAGGGCAAGATCACCAAGGACGAAGCGCTCGGTTTCGGTTGCGTGCTCTCGGTCGGTTCGGTGCTGGTGATGGGGCTGGGCGTCAATTGGGTGGCAGCGGCCATCCTGGCGCTGACCATCGGCTTCTACGTCTTCATCTATACGATGTGGCTCAAGCGTCGCACGCCGCAGAACATCGTGATCGGCGGTGCCGCTGGCGCGTTCCCGCCGATGATCGGCTGGGCTGCCGTCACCGGTGATCTCAGCCTGCTGCCGGTGTTGCTGTTCGCCATCATCTTCATGTGGACGCCGCCGCATTTCTGGGCGCTGGCACTGTATCGCTCCGATGACTATGCCCGCGCCGGCGTGCCGATGCTGCCCGTGGTGGCCGGTGACCGCGAAACGCGCCGCCAGATCCTGATCTACAGCCTGCTGCTGGTGCCGGTCACGCTCAGCCCTTGGGCACTCGGTCTGGTCGGTCCGCTTTATGGCGGCGCGACTGCCGCCCTGGGCGCGATTTTCCTGGCGCTTGCGGTGCGTATCTGGCGCAGCACCGGCGATCGCGCCGCCAAGCATATGTTCGGTTTCTCCATCCTTTATCTGTTCCTGCTGTTCGCTCTTCTGCTGGCTGAACACGGCCTGGGCTGGAGGGCATGAACGCAATGTCCGAGCATGATGAAAACAAGCGCCGCCGCGCGCGCAACATCGCCCTGGCTGCCGTGCTGTTCGGCCTTGTGGCGCTGTTCTATGCCATCACCATCGCCCGCATGGGCGGAGGTGGGTCGTGAGCCCCGACCGCAAGCTGCTGCAGCGGAAGAACCGCCGCATCGCGCTGACCTGCCTGGGCGCGGTCGCGCTGATGACCGGAGCGGCTTTCGTCTCTGCGCCGCTCTATGACCTGTTCTGCCGCACCACTGGCTTCGCCGGCACGCCGATGCGCGCCCAGTCGGCGCCCGGTGTCGCCGACGCCAGCGAGCGCACGATCACAGTGCGTTTCAACTCCGATGTCGCGCCAGACATGCCCTGGAAGTTCCAGCCCGTGCAGCGCACGGTGGTGGTGAAGCCGGGCGAGGAGACGCTGATCTTCTATCGTGCCAGCAACCCGACCGATAGGACGGTTTCAGGTCAGGCCGCCTTCAACGTGACACCCGAGAAGGCCGGGCAGTATTTCAACAAGATCGCCTGCTTCTGTTTCACTGAGCAGCAGCTTGCACCGGGACAGAGCGTGGACATGCCGGTATCGTTCTTCGTCGACCCACAGATCTTGAAGGATCCGCAGGCGCGCGACGTCACCACGATCACGCTGAGCTATACGTTCTTCCGTCTCCCGACCGAGGAAAAGAAGGTTTCCGACCGTGGCGGCGACGCCCGGCGGGTGAATTGAGAACCATGCAATTGTTTTGCGTAAAACAGGGGGTATGACCATGGCTGGCAGCAGCGCCCGTAACCACGATTATCATCTTGTAGACCCCAGCCCGTGGCCGTTCATCGGTGCGATGGGTGCCTTCGCGCTCGCGATCGGTGCGGTCTATGCCTTCCACGGCCACAGCTATTTGTGGACGGTTCCGGGTTTCGTGGTCGTGCTTTACACCATGGCCGCCTGGTGGCGCGATATCATCCGCGAAGCCGAGCATGACGGCCACCATACGCCGGTGGTGCAGTTGCATATGCGCTACGGCATGGTGATGTTCATCGCTTCTGAAGTGATGTTCTTCGTCGCCTGGTTCTGGGCCTATTTCGGCGCTGCCCTGTATCCGACCGAAGCGATCAACCACCAGTGGCCGCCTGCCACGATCGAGACCTTCAATCCATGGGAACTGCCCTTCGTCAACACCCTGATCCTGCTGCTGTCGGGCACCACTGTGACCTGGGCGCACCACGCGCTCCTGCATAATGATCGCAAAGGTCTGGTGCAGGGCCTGACCCTGACGGTGATCCTCGGCGTGTTGTTCACGGCTTGCCAGGCATTCGAATACAGCCACGCCGCCTTCGGCTTCACCGATGGCATCTATGCTTCGACCTTCTACATGGCGACCGGCTTCCACGGCTTCCATGTCATCATCGGCACCATCTTCCTGATTGTCTGCCTGCTGCGCGCCATGAAGGGCCACTTCAAGCCGGATCATCATTTCGGCTTCGAGGCGGCTGCCTGGTACTGGCATTTCGTCGACGTGGTCTGGCTGTTCCTGTTCACCGCCATCTACTGGTGGGGTTCGGGTGCATCCCACGCCGCCCATTAAGGCTTAAGCGATGGCGGCCGCTTTCTATCCGCCGCTGTCGCCAGTTTCGACGGGGCTTCGCTGCAGGTGTCCACGCTGCGGCGAAGCCCCGTTGTTTGACGGGCTGTTGACGATCAAACCGCGCTGCCCGTCCTGCGATCTGGATTATTCCAGGATCGATGCTGGCGACGGGCCGGCGGTTTTCGTCATCCTCATCCTTGGTTTCGTCGTGGTCGGCCTGGCACTGTGGGTCGAACTGCGTTTCGGCCCGCCGCTATGGTTGCATCTGGTGCTTTGGACCCCACTTATCCTGGGTGGCGCCATCGGTATGCTGCGTCCGTTCAAGGGCGTGCTAATTGCCCTGCAGTACCGCCACAAGGCGTCGTCCGATATCGAATTACTGCGCGAGTAATCCCTTTGAAAACTCTCGGCTTCCGGCCGGCTCTCGGGCCGACCCTGTTCACCATCCCCGCCCTGATCGTGCTGTTGTCGCTTGGCACCTGGCAGATGCAGCGGCTGTTCTGGAAGCTCGACCTGATCGCCACCGTGGAAGCCGGCATCACGGCGCCGCCGGTCGACCTGCCGGCCGTGATCCAGGATCCGCAGGAATGGCATTACCGCACGGTCACGGTCCGCGGCACCTTCGATCATGCGCATGAATTCTATGTGCTGGCCCAGTCCAGGCGCGGCAATTACGGCTACCAGGTTCTGGTGCCGCTGAAGCGCAGCGATGCGCCGGGCTATGTGTTCGTCGACCGTGGCTGGGTGCCGCCGGACAAGAAAGATCCCGCGGCGCGTCCCGAAGCTCAGATGACGGGTGAGCAGACCATCCACGGCATTGCCCGTATCGCGCCGGTGGCTGGCTGGCTGACCCCCCAGAACGATCCGGTCCAAAACCTGTGGTTCTTCCCCGACCTGACTGCGATGGCGCGGCTGGCCGGCACCGGCGCAGTGCCCAACCTGATCGTCGATGCCGACGACACGCCGGTGCCGGGCGGCGCGCCGAAGGGCGGCCAGACCAAGCTCGAATTCCCCAACAATCACCTGGCCTATGCCGTGACCTGGTATGGCGGTGCCGTAGTACTGGCGGTGATTTATGTGGTATGGCATCGGCGGCGGGCGCGTGATGCCCAGAGTTCGGGCCGGGCCCGGGACAAGACATGAAAACCTGCGGTTTGAATGAAGCACTATAAGGCGCTGGAGAAGCAGTTCCGCCGCATCAGCGCCATCAACGGTGCGCTGGCGGTGCTGGGCTGGGACCAGGCGACCATGATGCCCGAGGGCGGCGCCAGGGCGCGCGCCGAACAGGTCGCGACCCTCAGCGTGCTCCGGCATGAATGGATCACGGATCCAAAGCTGGGCGACCAGCTCGATCAGGCAGCCGCTGACACGAAAGCGCTGGACGACTGGCAGCGCGCGAATTTACGCGAGATGCAGCGGCAGTGGCGCCATGCCACGGCCCTGAATCCGAAGCTGGTCGAAGCGCGCGCCAAGGCGTCGATGGCCTGCGAACTGGTCTGGCGCAAGGCGCGGCGCGACAACGACTTCAAATCCTTTGCCAGGGCCTTCCAGCCGGTGCTGGAACTGACCCGCGAAGTAGCGGCGGCGAAATCTGCTGCTTTCGGCCTCGGTACTTACGATGCGCTGCTGGATGAATACGAGCCCGGCGGACGTTCGGCCAGTATCGACAGGCTGTTTGCCGATCTGGCCGGATTCCTGCCCGATTTCATCGACCGCGCGCTGGCAAAGCAGGCGAAACGCCCTGAACCTCTGCCGCTGCAGGGGCCGTTCCCGACCGCGACGCAGCGCGAGGTCGGGCTGAAGTTCATGAAGGTGCTGGGCTTCGATTTCAATCGCGGCCGGCTCGATGTCAGTGCGCATCCCTTCAGCGGCGGCGTGCCTGACGATGTGCGCATCACCACGCGCTATGCCGAGGACGATTTCACCAAGGCACTGATGGGCATCCTGCACGAAACCGGTCATGCGCTCTATGAGCTTGGCCTGCCCAAGGCATGGCGCGACCAGCCTGTGGGCGAGGCGCGAGGCATGGTGCTGCATGAAAGCCAGAGCCTGCTGATCGAGATGCAGGTCTGCCGCGGCGCGGAATTCCTGCAATTTGCCACGCCGTTGCTGCGCAAGGCTTTCAAGGGCGGCGGTGAGGCCTGGTCCGAAACCAACATGCAGCGCATCTATGCCCGCGTGAAGCCGGACCTGATCCGCGTCGACGCCGATGAAGTGACCTATCCGGCGCATGTCATGCTGCGCTACCGGCTGGAGCAGGCGATGCTGAGCGACGATCTGCCGGTCGACGATCTGCCGCATGCCTGGAATGACGGCATGCAGACCCTGCTGGGGGTCGATGTCCCCGACGATCGCAATGGTTGCATGCAGGACATCCACTGGCCGTCCGGTGCTATAGGGTATTTTCCAACTTACACATTGGGCGCCATGTCGGCCGCGCAGTTGTTTGCCGCCGCCAGGGCGCAGGATACGTCCATTCTGCCCGGCATTGCCAAGGGCGACTTCAAGCCGCTGCTGAAATGGTTGCGTACCAATGTGCATGGCCGCGGCTCCCTGCTGACCACCGACGAGCTGCTGCGCGAGGTCACTGGGAAACCGCTCGGCACCGCAGCTTTCAAGGCCCACCTCAAGGCACGCTACCTGAACTGAGATCACGCATGCGATACGTCTCCACCCGTGGCCAGGCTCCCGCTCTCGACTTCGAAGGCGTGCTGCTGGCCGGCCTGGCAACCGATGGCGGGCTGTATGTGCCGGAAAGCTGGCCGCAGTTTTCAGCAAGCGACTGGCGGGCCATGCGCGGGCTTCCGTATGCCGAAGTCGCCTTCCGGGTGATCAGGCTCTTCGTCGGCGGCAGCATTCCGGATGCCGATCTCAAGCGCATGATCGCTGAAGCCTACGGCACCTTCGGTCACCAGGCGGTCGTGCCGCTGCGTCAGAGTGGCGACAATGACTGGGTGCTGGAGCTGTTCCATGGCCCGACGCTGGCCTTCAAGGATGTGGCGCTGCAGCTGCTCGGCCGGTTGTTCGACTGGGCGCTGGCGCGGTCTGGCAAGCGCGCCACCATCGTCGGCGCCACCTCGGGCGATACCGGTTCGGCCGCCATCGAAGGCTGCCGCGGCCGTCCCAATCTCGACATCTTCATCCTGTTCCCGCAGGGCCGCGTTTCGGATGTCCAGCGCCGGCAGATGACCACGGTGCCGGATGCCAATGTGCATGCCATCGCGCTGGAAGGCACCTTCGACGACGCGCAGTCGATGGTGAAGGCGCTGTTTGCCGATGCGCCATTCCGCGATTCCGTCGGTCTGACCGCGGTGAATTCGATCAACTGGGCGCGCGTGATGGCGCAGATCGTCTATTACGTGACGGCCGCGCTCAGTCTCGGCGGGCCGGACCGCGCGCCGGCCTTCTGTGTGCCGAGCGGCAATTTCGGTGATATCTTTGCAGGCTACTGTGCCGTGAAGATGGGGCTGCCGGTCGCAAAGCTAATCGTGGCGACCAACCGTAACGACATCCTGGCGCGCTTCTTTGCCAACGGCGACTATCGCAAGGGCGGCGTCGAGCCGACCATCAGCCCGAGCATGGATATCCAGGTGGCGAGCAATTTCGAGCGCCTGCTGTTCGACATGCATGGCCGCGACGGCGCACAGATCCGCAAGCTGATGGGCGAACTGGACCAGGGCGGAGGTTTCACCGTCTCGCCCAACGCGCTGGCTGAGACGAAGCAGCTGTTCGCCGCCGGCAAGGCTGACGAGGCCGCGACCAAGGCGATGCTGAAGACCGCCTTCGAGGCGGGCAACGGCCTGCTGGTCGATCCGCATACGGCTGTCGGTCTGGCGGTGGCGGCCGAACAACGCGCGGCCCGCGCCATTCCGGCCGAAACCGCGCTGATCACGCTTGCCACGGCCGATCCGGCGAAGTTCCCCGCCGCGGTGGAGGCGGCGACCGGCCGTCATCCGGCCCTGCCGCCGCGCATGGCGGATCTCTTCGAACGGCCCGAGCGGCAGACCATTCTGAAGAACGATTATGCCACCGTGCGGAATTTCATCGAAACGCGTAGAGTAAAAGCATGACAGTCAGGATTGGCACACTTTCCAACGGTATGCGGGTGGTCTCCGAGGCCATGCCGCTGGTGAAGACCGTTTCGGTCGGCGTCTGGGTCGATGCCGGCGCGCGCGACGAAACGCCGGAGATCAACGGCGTGGCGCATATGCTCGAACATATGGCCTTCAAGGGCACCGAGCGCCGTTCGGCCCGCGCCATCGCCGAGGAGATCGAAGCGGTCGGCGGCCATCTGAACGCCTTCACCTCGCGCGAGCAGACTGCCTATTACGCACGCGTCATGGCCGAAGATACCGGTCTTGCGCTCGATATCCTGTCCGACATCCTGCTGCATTCCGTCTTCGATGCAGAAGAACTGGAGCGCGAACGCGAGGTCATCATCCAGGAAATCGGCCAGTCGGAAGATACGCCGGACGACATCATTTTCGATCATCTGCAGGAAGCGGCTTTTCCGTCGTCGTCGCTGGGTCGTTCGATCCTCGGCAGCGTGGAGCGTGTCAGCGGCATGCAGCGCGGCGACCTGCAGGGCTTTCTGGATCGCTTCTATCATGGCCCAAGTCTGGTACTGGTCGCGGCTGGCGCCGTGGATCACGACCGCCTGATGGCCGAGGCCGGGAAGCTTTTCGGCGGTTTGAGCCGCATGCCGCGACCGCAGCAGCAGACCGCTCGCTATGGCGGCGGCGGCGAACGTCGCGCCGTGCGCGATCTGGAGCAGGCGCATGTCGCGATTGCGCTGCCCGGCCTCGCTTTCGACGATCCCGATTATTACGCGATGAAGGTCTATGCCACCGTGCTGGGTGGCGGCATGTCCTCGCGGCTGTTTCAGGAAGTGCGCGAAAAGCGTGGCCTGGCCTATTCGGTCTATGCCTATCCGTCTTCCTATCGCGATGGCGGCCTGATGACCGTCTATGCCGGCACCGGTGGCGAGAAACTGCCGGAACTGATGCCCGTGCTGGCCGATGAACTCGGCAAGCTCTGCGGTCGCGTCGATGACGACGAATTGCAACGCGCCCGGGCCCAGTTGAAGGTCGGGCTGGTCATGTCGCTGGAAAGCTCCGGCGCGCGTATCGAGCAGCTGGGGAGCCAGATGCTGCTGTTCGGCAGGCCGCTCGATATCGACGAGGTGCTGGCGGCGGTCGACCGCGTCGACGCGGCCGCGGTCCGCAAGGTGGCGGAGCGGGTGATGCGGTCGGCAAAGCCCACGGTGGCAGCGTTAGGTCCGGTCGAACGGCTGGAAAGTTACGACCGCTTCGCTGCACGGTTCGGCTGAGGCGAGAGAGGCGGGGAGGGGGAACATGCTGTTCGGCCGCTTCCTTCCTCCGCTTGCGCCCATCCTGCATGGCGAAAAACTCTATCTCCGCGCGCCCGATATCAACGACTACGATGCCTGGGCGACCTTGCGCGCCATCAGCCGTGAGCATTTGCAGCCCTGGGAGCCGACCTGGGCGGAAGACTCGCTGAGCCGGGATGGCTATCGGCGCCGGCTGGCGTGGTTCGAGCGGCTGCGTCGGCAGGAGCATGGCGAGGCCTATTTCATTTACCAGCGTCGTAACGACAATCTGGTCGGGGGCATCACGCTGTCGAATATCCGTCGCGGCGCCTCGCAATGCGGCGAACTGGGCTACTGGATCGGCAGCCCGTTCGCCGGGCAGGGGCATATGGGGGTGGCGCTGGCGGTGATGCTGCGGCACTGCTTCGAAGTGCTGAAACTGCACCGGATCGAAGCGGCCTGCCTGCCCGAAAATCTGCCGAGCCGGCGGCTGCTGGATCGTGCCGGTTTCCGCACTGAGGGCCTGCTGCGCGAATATCTCAAGATCAACGGAGTCTGGCGCGACCACCAGCTTTATGCGCGACTGGCCGGCGACTCACTGCCCGAGGCGTGATCAGGGCTGGGTCAGGCGTGACCTGCGGTGCTCGACAGTTTGGCGACGTCGACACCGATCTTGCGCACGGCGCGATCCCACAGATTGTCCAGGCTCGTTTCGAAGATAAGCTCGAAATCGGCAGGCACAGCCAGCCAGGCATTGTCCTGGATTTCGGCGTCGAGCTGGCCCGCGCCCCAGCCGGCATAACCAAGGGCGAACAGGCTGCGTTGCGGACCGGTGCCGGTGGCAATGGCGCGCAGCACGTCCAGCGTCGCGGTCAGACCGATGCCGATGGTCTCGTCGATCTTCACGCTGCCCTGGCGCATGTAGTCGGTCGAATGCAGCACGAAGCCGCGTCCGGTTTCGACCGGTCCACCGAGACGCACAATGATGTCGTTGTCAGCAGTCGATTCTATGCCGAGCTGGGTCAGCAGATTGGGAAAGGTGAGTCCCGGATAGGGCTTGTTGATCACCAGGCCCATGGCGCCCTCGGCATTATGCGAGCACATATAGATGACGGTGCGCGCAAAACGCGGATCGGCCATGCTCGGCATCGCGATCAGCAACTGCCTTTCGAGATAGCCGGATATCGCCTTTTCGCTGGTGTCGGTCATGACCACACTCCGGTTTCACCCGAATGTTACCCCACCGGCCCAACTTGTCCACATCGCCAGCAGATGACAGGTCTTGCAATTGGCAGGGCAGCATCCAGACTCGGGCCATGATCAACACCATTCGCAGCCCGGCCTCGCTTGCCGGTCTTATTATTGCCGCGTTTCTGGCCGTTTGGCCTGGCGCGGCGACCATGGCCCAAAACCTGCCGCTGCAGAATGTTCCGATGAAAATTGGACTGATTCAAGGCAGTGGCGATGAGGCGGGATTGCATATCCAGCTGTCGCCCGGATGGAAATTCTACTGGCGCACACCGGGCGAGGGTGGCGTACCGGCCCAGTTCGACTGGACCGCGTCGCGCAATGTGGCCCGGGTCGATGTGGCATGGCCGGCACCGCGGCGCATCATCATCGGAAAGACCGAACTCTACGGCTATGGCGGGGAGCTGGTGTTGCCGCTGCAGGTCGAGCGGCAGGAGGCGGGCAAACCTTATGGTCTCGATCTGATGCTGGAATACGGCGTGTGCAAGGATATCTGCATCCTGCGCAATGATCGCTTGGTATTGCGCAGTCAGGAGACTCCGGCGTCGGAAAATCTGATCCTGCTCGCGAAATGGCGCGCACGCGTACCGCAACCGGCAGCGCAGGCCGGCCTGCAGCTGGTGTCGCATCGCCTCAAGCCCGACCGGCTTGTCGTGACGCTGCAAAGCCAGGTGCCGTTGCAGAATCCGGACCTGTTTGTGGAAGGCTCCCCTGACAGCTGGTTCGGCCGCCCTGAGGTCAATCTGGGCGTGAATGGCCAGGAGGTCCGTTTCGAACTGCCGGCAGGCTATCCGCCGGACAAGGCGAACCAGCCGCTGCGGCTGACGCTGGTTGACCGGAATATGCAGGCCGAACTGGTGCTGCCGCCCTGACCCTTGTTTCAGTGCCCGGAGCAGATCATTTTACCCGCCGTATTCGCTAGTACCGGCCAAGATTCAAACTCATAAGAGGAAACCATGACTATCAAGGTTGGCGACCGTATCCCCGATGCCACGCTGTACGTGATGTCCGAACAGGGCCCGCAGGCCGTGAAGGCTGCCGAGTTCTTCAAGGGCAAGAAGGTTGCGCTGTTCGCCCTGCCGGGCGCTTTCACACCGACCTGCTCGGCCAAGCACCTGCCGGGCTTCATCGAGAAATATGACGACCTGAAGAAGAAGGGCGTGGAAACCGTCGCCTGCCTCTCGGTCAATGACGCCTTCGTGATGGGCAACTGGGGCAAGGCGCAGAATGTCGGCGACAAGGTGGTGATGCTGGCCGATGGTTCGGGCGAACTGACCAAGGCGATCGGCATGGAATTCGATCTCACCGCCCGCGGCATGGGCGTGCGCTCGCAGCGCTACTCGATGCTGGTCGACGACGGCGTGGTGAAGCAGCTGAACCTGGAAAAGCCGGGTGCCTTCGAGATCTCGGATGCCAACACCCTGCTCGGCCAGATCTAAGCCAGCAGGTTTGAATGCAAAGCCGGTCCGGGTTTACCGGGCCGGCTTTTTCTTTTTCGACGGCTTGATGCTGTCGCCGGCGATTTCAGTGGCAGCGTTGCGGGCCAGAACGTCGACGCGTTCATTCTCGACATGGCCGTCATGGCCGCGCACCCAGTGCCAGCTCACCTTGTGCGGGGCGACGGCTTCTTCGAACCGCTGCCACAGGTCGACATTCTTCACCGGTTTGCGGTCGGCGGTCTTCCAGCCGCGTGCTTTCCAGGAGCGCAGCCAGCCGGTGGCGCCATCGATTACATATCGGCTGTCGGAATAGAGCGCCACAGTGCAAGGCTTCTTCAGAGCCTCCAGCGCCATGATGGCGGCCAGCAACTCCATCCGGTTGTTGGTGGTGTCTGGCTCGCCGCCGCTGAGTTCCTTCTCGGTCTCGCCACGCCGCAGCAGGGCGGCCCAACCACCCGGACCCGGATTGCCGAGGCAGGCACCGTCGGTGAAGATTTCCACGGACTGCAGATCGCTCATTTTCAACGTTCGATGCCGTAAGCCGAAGCGCCCAGCACCTGACGGTGGAATTTCAACTTCTTCCAGTATTCCAGTGGATCCTTCGGCTTCACCAATGCACCCGGCACCTGGTTGAGCCAGTCATACAGTCGCGTCAGCAGGAACCGTAAGGCCGAGCCGCGCGCGAACAGCGGCAGGGTATGTACCTCGCCATCGGTCAGCGGGCGCACGCTTTCATAGCCACTCAGCAGCGCGCGGGCCTTGGTGACGTTGAAGGCGCCATCGGCCTCGAAGCACCAGGCATTCAGGTTGATTGCCAGTTCGTAGGCGAAATAGTCATTGCAGGCGAAATAGAAGTCGATCAGGCCGCTGAAGCTTTCACCGATGAAAAACACATTGTCGGGGAACAGGTCAGCATGGATCACGCCATGAGGCAGCGGCCGGTCGCCGGCGCGACCGGGCGTTTCCGGCCAGGCGGCTTTCAGCGCGTCGTATTCGCGCGCGATTTCATGGGCCAGGCCGGGTACCACGGTATCGGCTTTGTCGGCGCAGTCGGCGACCAGCTTGGCCCAGCCATCCACGCTGAGCGCATTCGGCCGGTGCATTGGAAAATCCTTGCCGGCCAGATGCAGCCGTGCCGTGGCGGCGCCGAGTTCGTTGCATTGTTTAGCGGTGGGCTTCTTCGGCCAGACGCCGTTCAGGAAACTGATGATGGCGCAGGGGCGGCCGGCCACTTCGTTCAGCAGATTGCCGTCGCGGTCATGGATCGGCGTCGGGCAGGCCAGGCCTTTCGCTGCCAGATGATCCATCAGGCCGAGGAAGTAGGGCAAGTCGTCACGTTTCACCCGGCGCTCGTAGAGCGTGAGGATGTAGTTGCCGGTTTCGGTGCCGAGCAGGTAGTTGGAATTCTCCACACCTTCGGCAATGCCCTTCACCGACAGCGCGCAGCCGAGCTTGTAGCGTTGCAGCAGGGCAGCGAGCTGCGTTTCGTCGATTTCGGTGTAGACGGCCATGGCGGGATGCGGATTAGGCGGCGGATGCGTCGAGGGCGACCGGCAGTTTGAACTGCACGGATTCGGTGGCGGTGGCGATTTCACGCATCGACACGTCATAGCGGTCGCGGAAGGCTGCGATCACTTCCTCGACCAGCAGTTCCGGCGCGCTGGCGCCCGCGGTAATTCCGACGGATTTGACGCCTTCCAGCGCCGACCAGTCGATCTCGCTGGCGCGCTGCACCAGCAGGGCGATGCGGCAGCCTTCGCGCTTGGCCACTTCCACCAGACGCAGTGAGTTCGACGAGTTTGGCGCGCCGATCACCAGGACGGCCTCGCTGTGGGCGGCAATTGCCTTCACGGCGACCTGACGGTTGGTGGTGGCGTAGCAGATGTCTTCCTTCTTCGGGCCTTCGATCTGCGGGAAACGCTGCTTCAGCGCGGCAATGATATGCGCGGTGTCGTCGACCGACAGCGTCGTCTGCGTGATATAGGCGAGCGGTTCGCCGGCCGGCGCCTGAAGCGTGGCGACATCGGCTACAGTTTCGATCAGCAGCACGGCGCCGGGCGGCAACTGGCCCATCGTACCGATCACTTCCGGATGGCCTGCATGGCCGATCAGCACGATCAGGCGGCCTTCGCGATGATGGCGTTCGGCTTCGCGATGCACCTTGCTGACCAGCGGGCAGGTGGCGTCGAGGTAGGAGAGCTTGCGGGCTTCGGCATCGGTGGGCACCGACTTGGGCACGCCATGGGCGGAGAAGACCACATGTGCGCCGGCCGGAACTTCATCCAGCTCGTCGACGAAGACGGCGCCCTTGGCGGCCAGGTTGTCGACCACGAAGCGGTTGTGCACGATCTCGTGCCGCACATAGACCGGCGCGCCGAAACGTTCCAGCGCCCGCTCCACGATCTGGATGGCGCGGTCGACCCCGGCACAGAAGCCGCGCGGTGCAGCAAGTACCAGGGAGATCGAAGGGCGGTCGGCGGAGGTCATCGGCAGTGCGTCACTCTTGGGCGTCACTCTGGGGGCGTCACTCAGGTCCGGGCAGTGATTTCAGGCCTGAATCAGCTATTTCATTTCAATAGCTTGCAGACCTGTCGCTTGTCTCGGGGAAGCCCCTCTTCTATACAGGACTGGCCCGGGAAACTGCTGGGCAAACTAATACACTCGCCTCGCGAAGGAAAGGCCGCCTGGATGCTCCGGTGTCGTTCCGCTCGCCCTGCCTCACCGAAGCTTTTGCCATGACCCTGCAGTCCTTCCGTTTCCCGCTGATTGCCCTGACGGCCGTTATGCTGGCTGGTCTGCTCTCCGCCTGCGGTGGCAATTATCAAAACCGCATGCCTGCCTGCCCGAAGGTCGGTATTCTGGGCGACGCGAGCAAGGCGACGCAGTATCGCGACGGTCCGGGCCGCGACCTGACCGATGTCACCTTCGAAACCGAGCTGGTCGATTTCAACGGCAACTGCAAATACGAAGACAAGCAGACCACGGTGATCATCAACTTCGTGCTGCAGGTTGGCGCCACCCGCGGTCCGGCCGCCACGCAGGCGGAAGCCCAGGTGCCCTATTTCGTCGCCGTGGTCGACAAGCAGCAGAATATCCTGTCGCGCGAGCGCTTCGTGGCCCGTATCCCGTTCAAGGCCGGCCAGCGCCGCGTGATCGTCGCCGACGAATTCGAACAGGTTCTGCCGCTGCAGGGGCGTCATACCAGCGAATTCGAGATCCTGGTCGGGCTCGAAATCCCGCAGGACCAGTTGAACCGCATCCGCCAGCAGCGCGGCTTCTGATCCCGCGATCATGGAACGTGTCCGCAACCTGTTGCCGGGGTTGACCGTCGCCGCCACGGTGGCGCTCGCTGTCGGCTTTATTGCCGATCATTACGGCGGCCCGCAATTCCTGCTCGCGTTACTGCTGGGCATGGCGTTCAACTTCCTCAGCACCGATGCCCGCGTACGCCCCGGCATCGACCTGTCGGCCCGCACGGTTCTGCGCATCGGCGTCGCCCTGCTCGGTATCCGCATCACGATGGACCGCATCACTGAACTCGGTCCGGTGCCGATTCTGCTGGCAGTCTGCGGCGTCACGGTCGCTATCAGCACCGGCCTGCTGCTGGCGCGTCTGGCCGGGCGCAGCCGCGAGGAGGGCCTGCTGTCGGGCGGCGCCGTCGGCATCTGCGGTGCGTCGGCTGCCATGGCGATTTCGGCAGCATTGCCGCGCTCACCACAGGCCGAGCGTCTTACCCTGCTCACCGTGATCGGCGTGACGGCGTTTTCCACCATCGCGATGATCATCTATCCCGTCCTGGCGAAGATCCTCGGGCTGGACGAAACCGCATCCGGCGTGCTGTTCGGCGCCACCATTCATGACGTGGCGCAGGTGCTGGGCGCCGGACTCACCGTGTCGCCGCATGCTGGCGATGTGGCGACTTTCGTGAAGCTGGTGCGCGTCGCCTGCCTGCTGCCGGTCGTCGTCGGCATCGGGCTCATCTATCGTACCCGCGCCGCCAGTGCCGGCACACAGACCCAGCCGCTGCTGCCGCATTTCCTGCTCGGCTTCATCGCGCTCGTCGTACTTGGCAGCGTGATCCCGCTGCCGGCCATTGTGGTCAGCAGCGTTTCGGAAGTATCGCGCTGGTGCCTGCTGATCGCGATCTCCGCGCTCGGTGTGAAGACCTCGTTCGCCGAACTCTTCGCGCTCGGCTGGAAACCGCTCGCGCTGATCCTGACGGAGACGCTGGTGCTGCTCTGCTTTGTGCTGGCAGGCCTATTCCTGTTCTTCTGAGCCGCCCGGCGTTTCTCTGGCCCAGTCCTCGGCCCAGCCCTGCAGGGCCATCAGGTTCGGTTGCAGTCGCCGGGCCGCTTCGGTAAGGGCGTAGCCCCGGCCGCCATCGTGGATGACCAGACGGGCTGCACGCAGCTCCTTGAGCCGCTGCTGCAGCACCGTGGGGGAAACCCCGTCACAGGCCGTCTGCAGGGCCCGGAAGGTCAGCGGGCCGCCCTGCAATTCCCACAGCACGCGCAGGCTCCAGCGGCGCCCCAGCAGGTCCAGCAGCGCCATGATCGGACGCCCGGTGGCGGAACCGCGGACGGGCTGGTGGGGCAGGGGTGGTTTGGCGGACATTTTTGGCCCTTGCGCTACGGATTTAATAGCACTAGTTTGCTACTGAATTCATAGCATAGCAGAAAGGCCGGCGCCATGACCCGTCTCGCTCCACTCACCCAGCCCTATCCGTCCGAGGCCGCTGCCGAACTGGCGCAGATGCCGGCCGATATTGGATTGTTTCGCACCGTGGCGCATAACCCGCGCGTGCTGTCGCGCTGGCGCGGCGGCGGACTGCTCGACAAAGGCTCGATCACGCTGCGCCAGCGCGAGATCCTGATCCTGCGCACGACGGCGAAGCTGAAAGCGGAATACGAATGGGGCGTGCATGTCGGCTTCTTCGCTGCGAAAGCCAAATTCAGCGATGCGGAAATCCGTGCCAGCGTGCATGGCGATGCTGCGGCCTGGCCGACGGCGGATGAATCCGTGCTGATCGAATTCGCTGATGCGCTGGTTACCACCGGCACGGTCGATGACACGCTCTGGCAGAAAGCGGCGGCCCATTATAAAGCCGACCAACTGATCGAGATCATCGCGCTGGTCGGCTTTTATCATCTGGTGTCGTTCACGGTGAACGCGACCGGCGTGGCGCTCGAACCCGAAGCGCCACGCTTTCCCTCAGCTTAGTAGGCGAGCGCGCAACCGTCCTTGCGCGGATCGGAGCCGGCCTGCAGCACGCCATTGACGCCGTCGATGAGGATGGCCTGACCGCCGCCATGCGGCATTTCGGCCTGCTTGATCTCGTGGCCGAGATTGGCCAGCCCGAGCAGCACATCTTCGCGGATGCCGCGTTCGGCCTCGAATTTGCCGGCAGTGTGGAAACCGCGCGGGCAGTCGATGGCTTCCTGCACGTTCATGCCGAAATCGACCATATTGGTCAGCACATGGCTCTGGCCGACCGGCTGGAAACCGCCGCCCATCACCCCGAAGGAAAGCCAGGGCTTGCCGTCCTTCAGCGCCATCGCCGGAATGATGGTGTGCAGCGGTCGCTTCCACGGTTCGACGCAGTTGAGATGGCCGGGCTCGACCTTGAAGCCGGCGCCGCGGTTCTGCAGCAGCACGCCGGTTTTCGGGCTGGTCAGCGCCGTGCCATAGGGCCAGAACAACGAGTTGATGAAGGAGCAGGCATTGCCCTCTTCATCCACCACGCTGAGATAGACGGTGTCGCGATAGGACTGGCCGCCGACCGGGCCCGGCGGGTCCATGGCTTTCTTCATATCGATGCGGCCGCGCAGTTCATCGGCGAATTCCATCGACAGCAGCTTCTGGATCGGCACATCGGCAAAGGCGGGGTCGGCCACGTAAAGGTCGCGCGCCTGGAAAGCGAGGCGGGTGGCCTCCGCTTCGATATGGAAACGCTCGACGCCGACCGGATCGTATTTGCTTAAGTTGAAGCCGCTCAGGATATTCAGCATCAGCAGCGTGATGATGCCGACGCCATTCGGCGGGATCTCCAGAATCTCGACATCCTTGTAACGCGTAGCTATAGGCTCGACCCAGAAAGCTTCCTGGGTGGCGAAATCTTCCAGCGTATGCGTGGCGCCGAGGCCGCGCAGGTAGGTCACGATGTCTTCGGCGACCCAGCCGGTATAGAAACCGTCGCGACCTTTGGCAGCGATCTCGCGCAGCACCTTGGCGTGTTCGGGCTCGCGGAAGGTCTCGCCGAATTGCGGCGGCCGGCCGTCCTTCAGCCACATGCGGGCGGTATTGGCATCGGCCTTCAGCTTGGCCTCGTTGCGGCGCCAGTCGGTGCTGACGCGCTCGGTGACCGGAAAGCCTTCCTCGGCAAACCTGATCGCCGGCTGCAGCAATTCGCCCAGCGGCATCTTGCCGAAACGCGCATTCAGCTTGCTCCAGGCATCGACGGCGCCCGGAATGCTGACGGCATGCGGCGAAGTCAGCGGAATTTCATTCAGGCCCTGCCTGATCAGCAGGTCGGCGGTCAGGCCCTTCGGCGCGCGGCCGGAGCCGTTCAGGCCATAGACCTTGCCGCCTTTCTTCGTATCGGTGCCGGCCGGCGCGTAGAGCACGAAGTTGTCGCCGCCGATGCCAGTCGAGCCGGGTTCGACCACGCCCTGCACGGCGCAGGCCGCGATGGCTGCATCCGTGGCGTTGCCGCCGCGTTTCAGAATCTCGATGGCGGTGATGGTGGCAAGGCTGTGCGAGGTGGCGGCGGCGCCGTGACGGCCCATGGCCACGGAACGGCCAGGCAATTGCAGATCGCGCATGAGGTCGAAACTCCGGAGAAGGCTGATGCGATCAGCCTACACCAGAGCAATCCGCATGCGACAGGCCTGCGTTAAATTTCATCTCTGCGCGCGCGCTGCTTTGCGAAAGAATCCGCGGCCCCCGATCGCGTATGGGCCTCTTCGCGTTCGCGCCTGCGCAATTGGTACAATTGGTCCCGCCCGGCCTCATACTGTTTCGGCCAGCTCGTGCCGCGCCAATCGTAATCCGCGGCAGCGTGGAGCGTGAAATACGGATCGGCCAGATGCGGACGGGCCAATGCGCAGAGATCGGCGCGGCCCGAGGCCACGATGGTGTTGACCTGATCGGCAGATGTAATGGCGCCGACGGCGATGGTGGCGATGCCGGCCTCCTGCCGGATCGCATCGGCGAATGGCGTCTGGAACATGCGGCCGTATTGCGGCTTGGCCTCGGCGGTGGTCTGCCCGGCCGAGACATCGACCAGATCGCAACCATGGCTTTTGAGCATCTTTGCGATCTCGATGGAGTCTGCGACCGAGAGGCCGTCCGGAACCCAGTCCACGGCCGACAGGCGCACCGAGATCGGGCGTTCTGCCGGCCAGGCGGCGCGCACCGCGTCGAAGATTTCGAGCGGGAAGCGCAGACGGTTTTCCAGGCTGCCGCCATACTCGTCGGTGCGCCGGTTGGTCAGCGGCGAAATGAAGGTCGAGAGCAGATAGCCATGGGCGAAATGCACCTCGATCATGTCGAAGCCAGCAGAGATCGCCAGTCTGGTTGCGGCGACGAAATCGTCGCGCACAGCATCCATGTCGGCCCGCGTCATGGCGCGCGGCGTCTGGCTGTCAGCGTAATAGGGCAGGGCCGAGGGCGCGACGATCTCCCAGTCCTCGCCCTTGGGCAGGGGGCGGTCGTAACCGCCTGACCACGGCAGCGTGGTGGCGCCCTTGCGGCCGGCATGGCCGAGCTGCACGGCGATCTTCGCCTTGCTGTTGCCATGGACGAAATCGGTGATGCGGCGCCAGGCTTTGGCCTGCTGGTCGTTCCACAAGCCGGTACAGCCCAGCGTGATGCGGGCCTCCGCCGCCACGTCGGTCATCTCGGTAATGATCAGTCCGGCGCCGCCGACGGCACGGCTGCCCAGATGCACCAGCGTCCAGTCGTTCGGCAGCCCTTCCTCGACTGAATACTGGCACATCGGCGAAACCACCACGCGGTTCTCCACCGTCATATTGCGCAGGCGGAAGGGCGTGAACATCGGCGGCGGCGCGGTCTTGGGCGCGGGCGTGCCGAGGTCTTTCGCCGTCTTCTCGGCAAACCAGCGGTCGATCTGCCCGATGAAGCCAGGATCGCGCAGGCGCAGGTTTTCATAGGTGATGCGCTTGGAGCGCGACAGCAGGCTGAGCGCCAGCTGGATCGGCTCGAAGTCGCGATAGCGGTCGGTATGCTCGAACCATTCCAGCGAGACCTGCGCCGCATGCTGCAGGATCGAGACTTCGGTCTGGCGGGCGTCTTCGAACGCCTTCAGTGCGGCGGGAATGGACGGATGGCCGGCATTCAGCGCACGGCTCAGTGCGATGGCATCTTCCATCGCCAGCTTGGTGCCCGAGCCGATCGAGAAATGTGCGGTATGCACGGCATCGCCGATCAGCACGACATTGTCATGCACCCAGCGTTCGCATTTGATCGTCGGGAAAGTGCGCCAGAGCGACCGGTTGGTCAGCAGCTTGTGGCCGTTGAGCTGCTTCGCAAACAGCGTCTCGCAATAGGCGGTGGTATCGGCTTCGCTGGCCTTGTCCAGCCCGGCGCGCTGCCAGGTTTCTTCCGTGGTCTCAACGATGAAAGTCGAGAGGCCGTCCTCGAAGCGATAGGCATGTACCTGGAACAGGCCATGCTCGTTCGCCTCGAAGATGAATGTGAAGGTGTCCAGTGGCAAAGTTGTGCCCAGCCAGACGAACTTGCTGCGGCGCCAGTCCAGGCTCGGTTGGAAAGTCTGCTTCCAGGTCTCGCGCACCAGGCTGTTGATGCCGTCCGCACCGACCAGCAGGTCGCAGTCACGGCGTAAGGACTCGAAATCCTGCTGCTCGCTGCCGAATTTCAGGATCACGCCCTCAGCGGTGCAGCGCTCCTGCAGGATGTGCAGCAGCTTCTTGCGGGCCAGCCCGCAGAAACCATGGCCGCCCGAGCGTACGGTCTCGCCGCCGGCCACCACGTCGATCTCGTGCCAGTAAGCGAAATTCTGGCGGATCGCCTGCGCGGTTTCGGCATCCTCGGCGAGGAACTGGTTCAGGGTCTCGTCAGAAAACACCACGCCGAAGCCAAACGTATCGTCGGGCTGGTTACGCTCGTAGATGGTGATCTGATGGCCGGGATCGGCCTTTTTCATCAGCAGAGCCAGATACAGGCCGGCCGGACCGGCCCCGACGATGGTCATGCGCATTGGATTACCCCTGGTCTCAGGCCGGCCTGTTCCACACGAGCCCCGGCCGGTATCCGAATGCAATATATTTTATATTTAAAATAATTTCCGGCAAGCGGCTCTTTTGCCATTACGTCAGGGCAGGGCGGTCAGCGGGCGCGTGCGGCGGTCAGGCCGAAAGCGGCCAGGGCAATGCCGAAACAGATGCGCGACAGTTCGCCCGGCGATAGCGGCACGAAACCGAGATAGCGGTAGCGGGCGAGTTCGGCGAAGGCGAGGGCCAGCACGCCCAGCAGCAGCCAGCGTGCCGGGACCGGGCGGTGACGCAGGCCGACCAGAACGGCGAGCATGAGGATGCCGAGCAGGATCAGCGGCAGCGGCAGGCTGCCGAGCGGCAGGCGGTCGGCAGCGACTGCAATCGCCACGGCGATGGCAATACCCGTGTACAGGGTGGTGCGCTTGGAACCGGGTGGAATGATCAGGCTGAAGACGGCGCCAAGTGCGATCGCGACCAGACCGAGGGTGAAGGCCAGGTAGCGCAGGTCGGATTCCAGTCCCGCCAGTCCCGACCAACCGGTCAGCGCGGTCAGTTCCGCCAGTGCAATCGCTGTATGCAATGCGCCGCCCACGCCCCAGAACAGCGCAGCAGGGATCGGGCTGCGGGCCACCAGCACCAGACACAGGATACCGCCGAGCAGATAAACCATTTGGGCGATCAAGGCGATGTCAGGCATGGCTGCACTATGCCGGTGCGACCGGGGTGCCGCAAGCCGCCGCCAAGTGACTGGAAGCCGGCTGAAAATGCAGGAAAAGTCGTGGCAGATGCTCTGTTTGGCGGGGTTGACGCCTGCCGGGGGTGGGGCTATAACCCCGGCCTCGAATTGGCCGCAAGGCATCTTACAAACTATCGGAAATTCCAAGCTATGGCTCAGCATAAGTCCGCGGAGAAGCGCGCCCGCCAGACCAAGAAGCGCACGGCAGTCAATCGTGCCCGTCGCAGCAAGGTCCGCACCGCTGTAAAGACCCTCGAAACCGCGATCGCCTCCGGCGACAAGGCTGCCGCAGCGGCCGCTCTGAAGAAGGCGCAGCCCGCCCTCGACAAGAGCGTGAGCGCGTCGGTGGTCCAGAAGCGCACCGCCTCGCGCAAGCTGTCGCGTCTGAACGCCCGCGTCAAAGCTATGGCTTGATTTAGTCAGCCGCATCCGCGGCGGACACAAGCTGTACTACATAAGAACATCGCCCGTCTGTTTATGCAGCGGGCGATGTTTTTTTATGCGTCTGCGAAGGACGATTTACGCCGCAGGTATGTTCGCAGACGTTTTATCAGCAGCGGGATTAGTTCGTGCGCTATACGCCCACCGCGCAAATTCGCAACGGCAAGTTCCAATTCTGCAACAGGTAAAAATATTTTTGGGGGAGTCATCATCTGTCCGCTTGCGTGGCCCTGATGATTTCCCTTTAATGCCCCGGCTGCCGCTTGTTGAAGAGCTTTTGAGGCCGCCTCGCGTAGCAAGAAATTTGCTTCGCTTTCGGGGATGAGCTTCAGGGCACGGTCTTGAAAAAAGATCGCAGTGCTGAAAATCACTGCTCCGCAACTGACAGCACGCGTGACGAAAACATAGATTTGAAACAACAAAACGTAACGCGAGGTTGGGGATGTTGGCTTCGGTGATGGCGGGGGATAAAGACTATGCTGGCGATATCTCGACGACCGAAGCCTGGAGCCAGCTGGCGAACGACCCCGACGCGCTGCTGATCGACGTCCGTACCCAACCTGAATGGAGCTTCGTCGGTTCGCCTGATCTGGGCAAACTCGACAAGCGTCCCCTGTTCGTGTCCTGGCAACTGTATCCTGAGATGAGTGTGAACCCGCGTTTTGCCGATGAATTGCGCAGCCAGGGCGTGAAGCCGGGCCAGGCGCTGTATTTCCTCTGCCGTTCGGGTGCCCGTTCGCGCGCCGCTGCCAAGGCCATGACGGCCGCCGGCCTCGGCCCCTGCTATAATGTTGCAGGCGGCTTTGAAGGCGATCTCGACACCGACAAACATCGTGGACGATTGGGTGGCTGGAAGGCTGCCGGTCTCGCCTGGATCCAGAGCTGAGGTCGGTCATGGTCAAGTCATCTCAGCCGCAGCCGCAATCCGTCTCCATGTCCGAACTGTCGGACAGTCTGCATCCCGGCGCCTCGGGCGAGCCGCTCGATGTGCAGTGGCAGCGGGTCCGCACCCGTCTGCGCGTCTCCTTCGGCGATGCCGCCTTCAATTCCTGGCTGAAGCCGCTGGCGCTCGCCGATGAGGGTCTCGCCAAGGACGGCGATGTGCATCTGGCCGTGCCGACCCGTTTCATGCGCGACTGGGTCGCCAATCATTATAGCGAACGCCTGCGCGAAATCTGGCGCCTGGAAAATGCCGACGTGCGCCGCGTGGTCATCCACGTCCGCCCGACCGCATCGACCCAGCCGCCGCAGGCCGGCAAGGCGATGGCGGCGACCGTGCCGGCCATCGAGCCCGGTGCGCCCTCGGGCCTGACCGCCCGTCCGGCTTCGACCGGTTCCGCCTCGGTCCGTCCGGCCCTGCAGGTGCGCGACATGGACGATGTCGAGCGCGAACTGTCCGCGCCGCTCGATCCGCGCTTCACCTTCGACAGCTTCATCACCGGCAAATCCAACGAGCTGGCCCGTGCCGCTGCCTTGCGCGTGGCCGAGAGCCCGACCGTGACCTACAACCCGCTGTTCCTCTATGGCGGCGTCGGCCTGGGCAAGACCCATCTGATGCATGCGATCGGCTGGCATATCCGCCAGCGCTTCCCCGAGCGCCGCGTGGTCTATCTTTCGGCCGAGAAGTTCATGTACCAGTTCATCCGTGCCCTGCGCTTCAAGGACACGATGGCCTTCAAGGAGCAGTTCCGCTCGGTCGATGTGCTGATGATCGACGACATCCAGTTCATCGCCGGCAAGGAAAGCACCCAGGAAGAGTTCTTCCATACCTTCAACGCGCTGTGCGACCAGAACCGCCAGATCATCGTCTCGGGCGACCGTTCGCCGTCGGATCTGGAAGGCATCGAGGAGCGCATGCGCTCGCGTCTGGGCTGGGGCCTGGTCGCCGATATCCATCCGACCGATTTCGAACTGCGCCTCTCGATCCTGCAGGCCAAGGCCGAGAAGAACGGCCTGACCAACATTCCGCAGGAGGTGCTGGAATTCCTCGCCCGCCGCATCACGTCGAATGTGCGTGAGCTGGAAGGCGCGCTGAACCGCATCTCGGCCTATGCCAGCCTGGTCGGCAAGCCGGTTACCGTCACTTCCGCTCAGGAAGTGCTGCAGGATCTGCTGCGCGCCAACGACCGCAAGGTGACGATCGAGGAAATCCAGAAGCGCGTCGCCGAGCATTACTCGATCCGCTTCGCCGACATGCACAGCCCGCGTCGGGCGCGTGCCGTGGCGCGTCCGCGCCAGGTGGCGATGTATCTGGCCAAGCAGCTCACCTCGCGCAGCCTGCCCGAAATCGGCCGTAAATTCGGCGGTCGCGACCACACCACGGTGATGCATGCCGTGCGCAAGATCGAGGAGCTGCGCGAGATCGACGCCGCCTTCGCGGAAGACATTGATTTGCTGCGCCGCAAACTGGAAAGCTGATTTTTCAGCAAAATCCAGTAAAATCAAATAGATAGAATTTACAAGGGCTCGTCGGAAGGCGGGCCCTTCGCATATGCAAAAATGGGCTCCGGCAGGGCCAAATCCCTCGCTAGCACAGGGGGGCTTTGATATACTTAACAGACTCGGCAGCTGCTGCCGCAAACCAACAAAAACATGACCGGTTTTCCACCATGAAACTGACCATCGAGCGTGCTGTCCTGCTGACCGCCCTGAGCCATGTCCAGAGCGTGGTGGAGCGCCGCAACACGATCCCGATCCTGTCGAACGTGCTGCTGGAAGCCGATGGCGACAAGCTGGCGCTGACCGCGACCGACCTCGATATCGCGGTGGTCGAGAAGCATCCCGCCAAGGTGTCGAAGTCCGGTGCCACCACGGTGGCCGCGCATACCTTCTACGACATCGTGCGCAAGCTGCCCGAAGGCGCGGAGGTCGAGCTGACCTTCACTGCCGCCGAACAGCGCCTCGACCTGCGCGCCGGCCGCTCCAGCTTCAAGCTGAGCTGCCTGCCGAAGGAAGATTTCCCGGTGATGGCGGCGGGCGAACTGCCGCACGGCTTCACGCTGCCGGCCGACCAGCTGCGCCGCCTGATCGACAAGACGCGCTTCGCCATCTCGACCGAAGAGACGCGCTACTACCTCAACGGCATCTACGTGCATGCCGCCAGCAGCGCCGGCGTGCCGATGCTGCGTGCGGTCGCCACCGACGGCCATCGTCTGGCCCGCGTGGAATCGCCGCTGCCGGCCGGTGCCGCCGGCATGCCGGGCGTGATCGTGCCGCGCAAGACGGTGAACGAGCTGCGCAAGCTGCTGGAAGGCGGCGCCTCCGAAGCCCGCATCGAGCTGAGCGACACCAAGATCCGTTTCGCCATCGGCGACCTGGTGCTGGTGTCGAAGCTGATCGACGGTGCCTTCCCTGAATACGAGCGCGTGATTCCGCGCGACAACGACAAGGTGATGGAAGTCGACAGCAAGGCCTTTGCCGCCGCCGTCGATCGCGTCGCCACCATTTCGACCGAGAAGAGCCGCGCGGTGAAGATGTCGCTGAAGCCGGAAGGCATCGAGCTTTCCGCCACCAGCCCGGACCAGGGTTCGGCCTCGGAGCAGCTGACCGCCGCCTACAGTTCGGCGCCCATCGAGGTCGGCTACAATTCGCGTTACCTGCTCGACATTGCCGGGCAGATCGAGGGCGAGAATGCCCGCTTCCTGCTGGCCGATGCGCTGGCGCCCACCGTTGTGCGCGATCCGAGCGACGACGGTGCGCTCTATGTGCTGATGCCGATGCGAGTCTGATTTGGCCGTAAGCGCGGTACGTGTTGCAGACCAGGCGTATGAGGGCGTAACAGCGGGCGGTACCGCGGTTCTGTCACTCCGTCTGCGCGACTTCCGCAATTATGCCGACCTGCATCTGCGCCTGAGCGGCGGCCCGGTGGTGCTGACCGGACCGAACGGCGCCGGCAAGACCAATATCCTGGAAGCGCTGTCTTTCCTGAGCCCCGGCCGCGGCCTGCGCCGCGCGAAGCTTTCGGATGTCAGCCGCAGCGATTGCACCGGTGCCGGCTGGGTCGCGCACGCCGATCTCGCCAGCTGCGTCGGTCCGGTGTCGGTCGGCACCGGTCTGGCCGAAGCGGGCGAGGACGACGGCGCCGAGCGCCGCGTCGTGCGCATCAATGGCGAGGCGGCGTCGAGCGCCAACGGCCTGGTCGAGTATCTGGATGTCGCCTGGCTGACGCCGCAGATGGATCGCCTGTTCGTCGAGGGCCTGTCGACGCGGCGGCGTTTCATGGATCGCCTGGTCTACGGTCTGGATGGCGGTCATGCGCGTCAGGTCGCGGCTTATGAGAAGGCGATGCGCGAACGCAACCGCCTGCTGAAGAACGCCAGTAGCGTATCGGGGGCCGATGCGGTCTGGCTGGCGGCGCTGGAAAGCCAGATGGCCGAGCATGGCGTGGCGGTGGCGGCCGCCAGACGCGACGGTCTGGCCCGTATCGAGGCCGGCATGGCGCTGGCCAGCGGGCCGTTCCCGAAGGCGCGGCTGGCGGCGCAGGGCACCGTCGAAACATGGCTGACCGAGATGCCGGCGCTGGCCGTGGAAGAGAGAGTCCGGAAGCTGCTGGCGGAAAAGCGCGGCATCGACCGAGATGCCGGCGCGGCCACCGAAGGTCCGCATCGCAGCGACATGGCGGTGTGGCATGCCGACAAGGACCAGCCGGCCGCGCAATGCTCGACCGGCGAACAGAAGGCGCTGCTGATCGCGATCACGCTGGCCAATGCGCGGCTGATCCGGGCGCGGCGCGGGATTGCACCGCTGATGCTGCTGGACGAAGTCTCGGCGCATCTCGATGTCACGCGCCGGACGGCATTGTACGAAGAGCTGCTCAGCCTCGGCGGGCAGGTCTGGTTGACCGGCACGGATGAGGACCTGTTCGCAGGACTTGCCGGCCAGGCGGAATTTTTCACGGTCAGCGACGGCGTTGTGACGCCGCGGGCCGTTATTTAGAGGTTGTGAAGCGATGAGCGAAGCAGTGAACCCGCAGGGCAACGAAGGCAACGGCGAGAATTACGACTCCTCCGCCATCAAGGTGCTGAAGGGNNCTGCATCACATGGTCTATGAAGTGGTCGACAACGCCATCGACGAGGCGCTGGCCGGCTATTGCGACGAAGCCTATGTCGGCCTCAATCCCGATGGCTCGGTCACGGTGCGCGACAACGGCCGCGGCATTCCGGTCGACATCCACCCGGAAGAAGGCGTCTCGGCCGCCGAGGTCATCATGACCCAGCTGCATGCCGGCGGTAAATTCGACCAGAATTCCTACAAGGTGTCGGGCGGCCTGCACGGCGTCGGCGTGTCGGTGGTCAATGCGCTGTCGGTGACGCTGGATCTGCGCATCTGGCGCGGCGGCAAGGCCTATCACATGCGCTTCCGCCATGGCGAAGCCGAAGCGCCGCTCGCCGAGGTGGGCGAAGCCGGTGGCAAGCGCGGCACGGAAGTCACCTTCCTGCCGTCGTCGGAGACGTTCACGAAGACAGAATTCGACTACAACACGCTGGAGCATCGCCTGCGCGAGCTGGCCTTCCTCAACAACGGCGTGAAGATCGTGCTGGAAGACCTGCGCGGCGTCGAGCCCAAGCGCACCGAGCTGCGCTACGAGGGCGGCGTCGAGGCTTTCGTCGCCTATCTCGACCGCAACAAGACGCCGCTGCACAAGCCGCCGATCGCCATCCGTGGCGAGCGCGAGGGCATCAGCCTGGAAGTCGCGCTGGAATGGAACGACGGCTATCACGAGACGATGCTGTGNNAAGGAAAAGGTGGCGATCACCGGCGAGGATTCGCGCGAAGGCCTGACCTGCGTGCTGTCGGTGAAAGTGCCGGACCCGAAATTCTCGTCGCAGACCAAGGACAAGCTGGTGTCGTCGGAAGTGCGCCCGGTGGTGGAAAGCATGGTCAACGACCTGCTGGCCAACTGGCTGGAAGAGCATCCGCAGGATGCCCGCCAGATCATCGGCAAGGTGGTGGAAGCCGCTGCCGCCCGCGAAGCCGCCCGCAAGGCGCGCGAACTGACGCGGCGCAAGGGCGCGCTGGATATTTCTTCTCTTCCCGGCAAGCTGGCGGACTGCCAGGAGCGCGATCCGGCCAAGGCCGAACTCTTCCTGGTCGAGGGTGACTCGGCGGGCGGTTCCGCCAAGCAGGGCCGCAACCGCGCCAACCAGGCCGTGCTGCCGTTGCGCGGCAAGATCCTGAATGTGGAACGCGCGCGTTTCGACAAGATGCTGTCGTCGCAGGAAATCGGCACGCTGATCACGGCGCTGGGCACCGGTATCGGCCATGACGATTTCGACGTGGCGAAACTGCGCTACCACAAGATCATCATCATGACCGACGCCGACGTGGACGGCGCCCATATCCGCACTTTGCTGCTGACCTTCTTCTTCCGCCAGATGAAGCCGCTGATCGATGCGGGGCATCTCTATATCGCCCAGCCGCCGCTCTACAAGATCAAGCGCGGCCAGTCGGAACGCTACCTGAAGGATGAGGCGGCGCTGGAAGATTTCCTGATCAGCGAAGGCATCGAGAATGCCGTGCTGAACCTGCATGACGGCAGCCAGCGCGCCGGCGGCGATCTCAAGACGCTGCTGGAACATGCGCGCCATGCCCGCATGCTGCTCAACGCCATCGGCAAGCGCTACAATCCCTGGATCGTCGAACAGGCCGCCATTCTCGGCATGCTGCAGACCGAGATCGTCTCCGATCCGGCCAAGGCCGGCCCGGCGGCGGAAGCGCTGACGACGCGGCTCAATGCGCTCACCAATGAACTGGAGCGCGGCTGGGTCTGCGAAGCGACGGGTGACGGCACCATGACGGTGCGGCGCGCCCTGCGTGGCTATACCGAAGGCTATGTGCTGGATGCCCAGCTGTTCCGTTCGGCCGAGGCGCGCAAGCTCAGCGAGATGGCCGGCGAAATGCAGTTGACCTATCTGCAACCGGCCGAACTGCGCCGCAAGGACGAGAAGCATGTCATCCAGGGGCCGCTCGATCTGCTCGAACGCGTGCAGGCCACCGGCAAGCGCGGCATCACCATGCAGCGCTACAAAGGTCTCGGCGAGATGAACCCGGACCAGCTGTGGGAAACCACGCTCGACACCGAGGCGCGCAGCCTGCTGCAGGTGAAGATCGACCACGCCGAAGAGGCCGACAACGTGTTCGAGACCCTGATGGGCGATGTTGTCGAGCCGAGACGCGAATTCATCCAGGGCAATGCGCTGAATGTGGTGAATCTGGATATTTGACTGTTTGTCGAGAATGGGATGTTTATCGCTGCGGCGCTGGACATGGGCTTTGTTGTCGCCCGGATTGAGGGTTCCCCGAACGCGTATTTCAACATCGGCCGACCGAAGCCGGAAAAGCCGCCGGGCCGGTCTGCCATCCTCGCCTCTGCTGCCAACGGGCCGACCTGGGATGCTTGGCGGAATATCATGGTGGCGGCTGTGAATGCCGGGCTGGACCAGGGTCATTTTGGCCTTGAGCCGGACGACAACCGGTTTGAAGGCCAAGACCATGTCTACCGCTTCGATTTGGAGGGGCTGCCCGGCATTGCCTATGTCCGGGCCATGGCGGATGGCGAGCTGATACTCCATGCGGCCATTAACGGGTCCAAGCAGGCTGAGCAGCGCATTCGGGTCGGAATGTCAGGCCTATTGGGTGGCGAGGGCTTTTCTGAGGGGCGGATGGAGCGGTTGGACCGGAAGTACCTGCATTCGGTCAGGCCCTATACGTCGTTCCGGACGACGCTGCTTTTCCAGGTGTCTGAAATGAAAGTGGAGCCCAACGGCTTCACGACAATGCCGCCGCTCCAGATTTGACAGCTGAGGCGCCGGGAAACCGGCGCCTCCAACTGGCGTCCGTCTCCGTCAATCCAGCTGACAGTCCAACAAGCCTGTCCCTAGGGACCGATTGCCTGTGTAGATAACACCTTAAAGTAATGTTATCTACATACGGCATAATATGGTATAATATTGTTTTATATATGATATTTTAAATGATAACATTAAAATTGAATAATAACATCAGTGGTGTTAGTATTTAATATCACTGTTAGGATTTATAGATGGCCCGTGAACGTGAACTCGGTACAGAGCAGTTAATCGATTACCTCGCCACGAACCTGAGCGCCAACTTGGTTATGGACCCAAGCTCGCTTCAGAGCCGGCTGCCAATTGTCCTGAGCAGGAAATTTAAACTGCTTGATTCCTTCATCTTCGGCAGGCGGGTGGTCTTCGCCGTCCTAGGGGCCAAGGCCCAGGTCAATCCGAAGGAAGTCCAGAAGCAACTTGATGTCATCAGCAGGATGGCGGACCACAAAGCGGCCGTTATCCTAGTGGCGGGACGGTTGCCATGGCCAGTTCGCGCACGTCTGAAGGAAATGGGAATTCAGTTCGTCATTCCCGACAGAGAAATTTTCCTGCCCAATTTCCAGCTTATCTCGACCGATCGCGGTCACAGCGAAGTAAATTTCGGGGACAAGTTCACGCCGTCTGCTCAGGTTATTCTCTTTGGATACCTCTTGGATCGAACAGAAGGCGCGATCAATTCGTCGGAGCTTGCAGCCTCGTTGCACATCACGCCCATGTCGGCAGGACGAGGTCTGGATCAACTTGAAGAGCTTGACCTGGTCGAGACCTCAAAGGAGGGGCGTGAACGACATTTCCGTTTCCGGCACGACAAGCATGAGCTGTTTGAGCGCGCGAGAAAGCACATCGCGAGCCCCGTGAAGTCTACGAAGTATGTCGCGAGCGGATTTGTTGACGATCTATTGGTCCTCGCGGGTGATACAGCCCTATCCGAGATGACAATGCTCAGTCAGAAGTCCCTAACAGTGTATGCGGTGGTGGCAAATGCGTGGAAGGGATTGGTCTTTTCACGGAAGTTGATTGAGACGAGAGAAGAGACCGCCGATTTTATTGTCGAGACATGGCACTATGATCCAGTGTCACTGAGTAGCGGTTCACTTGCAGATCCGCTTTCGATCTATGCGCAATTTAGAAATTCGGATGAGCCACGAGTAAAGCAGGCCGTGGGCGAGGTATTGGAGACGATGGAATGGTGGCGGGAATCGAAAAATTCAGAGATTACCTGGCAGGGCACGAACAGAAATATGTGATCATCGGGGGCGCTGCCTGCGAATTGGTGTTCGGCGAGATTGGGCAGGGTTTTCGCGGCACCAAAGATATCGACATGGTGTTTTGTGTCGAGGTTGTGGGCGCCGACTTTGCGGAACAGTTCCGTGCCTTCCTGGAGGCTGGTGGATATACCGCGCGCGAGCGTAGCAATGGCCGCAAGGAATTCTATCGGTTTCATAAGCCGACGACAGAAGGTTTCCCGAAGATGATTGAGATCTTCGCTCGGAAGCCTGGGATTATCGACTTCCCGGAGGATATGAAAATCATCCGTATGGAGGTCGAGGACGGCATTCTGAGCTTGTCGGCGATGCTGCTGAACGACGACTACTATAATGCGCTGGCTGCGAATGGACGGGTAGTCAACGGCCTAACTGTGCTCGATCAGGGAATTCTGGTGCCGTTCAAGGCGTTCGCCCACATAAACCTCCTAGAGGCCCGGGCAAACGGCGAGACGGTGAAAAATGGTGACATCGAGAAACATCGCGAGGACGTGTTCGGGCTCCTGGGGCTCCTGCCGACAGAGGGTGTGGTCGAACTTCCTGATGCATTGCGCAACGACTTGCGCAAGTTCATTGCTGCGGTCGAGGACGCGGGATACGAGCCTGCTGCCGCGATTGGCGTGACGCAGGCCGAAGGAATTGTGATCCTTCGACGGGTCTACGCTCTTTAGACAGCCTTCGCCTTTGCGAGCGACCTGCTCGCGCAAAGGCAATAGGGCTATTTTACCGGTCGACGACGCATGATGGTGTCTCCTACCGGGGAGTTTTTCAGCTTCCGGAAGCCAAATTTTTTGTACCACGCGATCGTCTGAGACATGTTCATCTCAGAGCCATCGTCTTCCTCGCAACCGTCTGCAACCCCTGCGGGGCGTAGATAGATGCGCTGCGAGTGATGGTCGGCCAGGTCGCACACGAGTTTCATGGCTTGTGTGCCGTAGCCTTTGTGGGGCGGAAAGGCATCTATCCCAGTGAGCCAGACAGAGTTCTCTCGCGGATGCCAGTGCAGTGATATCGGATCGAAGTCTATTGCGATTTTGCGGCCAATTTTATTGACGCGCAGAAGCTTCTTCGCCAGCTCTTCGAATTGATATGCGTCGATGTTGGTCGGCTTAGTCATGAGTACTCCATTTTTCCTGGGAGTACCGGCGGGAGCCTAAGCCGCCGAAACCCCGCGATTGCGTGGTTCGGTCGGTAGGCCCGCGCTTGAAAGCGCCTTCGGACGATCCCCGTTGGGACCGTGTTTTTCTGAAAACCCGACGTCGTGAATACGATTGTAGGGCTGAGCAGCCCGCAAGGCAAGATGGCGACTCGCGGCATTCGCTGCCTCTCCGCAGTACCTTCAAGTCATTCATTCGATTTGATTTTCGGTGGACTGGCGGCATCATCGTCACAGATCGGGTCGTAGGAGAGTCGCCGAAATGGATTCAGAGGAAGCAACTGGCCCGGCAGCAGAACTGGGCGTCATCGCGCTCGTCGATCCTGAGAAAGGCAAGGCGACGTCCGCAATGCTGGATGAGGCTGCAAGCCGGTTAGACGTTTTTGTGGCTTCAGAGCCACCGGCGCCGTATGTTGCTATCGCTCATTACTTCCGTGCCAACCTGCACTCGCATCGAGCGAGCATGACTGGTGAGATGAAGGAATGGTCGATCGACAGGCCAAACTGGAAGGCTGGAATATTCGAATTGCGGGCGGCGTTAAGGCATATCTGGAGCGACGTTTCGGCCGCACAGCAAACCGACGCCCCGCGCTGGCTGATGCGCGAGCATACACAGGAACGTCTCGGCGTGCGGGGCAGGGCTTCATAGTCGTTCGTGTCTTCAGGGCGCTGCTCGACGGTATCCACCGCTTCCTGATCGTCTGCGAACCCGAGATGCGACGGCGCTGGCCGCGTGCCCCTGTTTCGAATGCGCCCACGCCCTGGTCGCAGCGCATCATGCCGATCCTGTGACGAACCGCGCCGCGAAGGACGGGAAGCCGATGAGCCCGGGGCGGGTGGTCTGAAAAAAGCAAAAACCCGGCCGCGCAGGTGAGCGCGGCCGGGTCGAAGCTTGTCGCGCCTGTCAATTGATGGGCAGTGCGCTCGTCCGTTCCGGCAGGCCTTCCGAAAACACTTTCGGGTTCTCCGGGCCGGTGACATTCAGGAAGCCGGCCAGGCCGCGATTGACCCGCGACAGGGCGTGGTCCACCAGCACATAGGTGCCCGGAACCTCCAGTTTGAAATCCGCGAACATCGCGCCGCCCGGCGGCACCGAGACGGTCTGCACGTTCTTGACCGTGCCGCTGGTCACCGATCCCATCGGATAGATCTTGTCGAAGATCTCGCCGATGACATGGAAGGAGGAGGTGAAGTTCGGCCCGCCGACGCCGAAGAAGATGCGGATCGTCTCGCCGGTTTTGGCCTGCAGCGCGTTGGCGTTGCTCAGCGCACCCACCGCACCGTTGAAGACGAAATACTCCGGCCGCTCGTTCATCAGCTTGTCGTGGCTGTGGTTGAGTTCGCCCTTGGTGCCGAACGGCTCCTCGGTGTAGATCTCGCCCTGCATGACGTAGAACTCGCGGTCGACCTTGGGCAGGCCCTCCTCGGGCTCGACCAGGATCATCCCATACATGCCGCTGGCGATGTGCTGCGCCACCACGGGCGTCGCGCAGTGATACACGTAAAGCCCGGGGCTGAGCGCCTTGAAGGTGAAGCCCTTGGTTTCGCCCGGCGCCGCTTCCGTTGCCATGCCGCCACCGCCCGGGCCGGTCACCGCATGGAAGTCGACATTGTGCATCATGACGCTGTCATCGGCGTTCTTCATGGCCACTTCCACGGTGTCGCCAACCCGCACGCGAACGAAGGGGCCGGGAACCTTGCCGTTGAAGGTCCAGTATTGATAGGTCGTGCCGTCATCGAGCTGGCCGGTCACCTCAATCGTCTCGAGGTTCACCTTCACCCGCTGCGCGCCACGCCGCACCAGCGGCCTGGGCAGATCGGTGGGGCTGCGCACGATCGGGTTGACACCCGCAACGCCGGCCGGCGCACCATGGCCGTGGTCGGCATTATCGGCCATCGCAGGCAGGCTGAAACCGAGAGCTACGGCGAGGGCAAGTCCGCTTGCCGTCGCGGTGAGAGTCTTGAGCATACCGCGCATGGTGGTCTCCTTTCGCGCTGGGTATGGCTGTACTGTAGTGACGCGGTGTGGCCGCTCTTTGTGCAATCGCAAACCGGGCCGCAGCTTCCCCGCCACAGGCTGCGGCAGAAGCGCGCAGGCGGAATAGCCGGTTGGTGCCGCGTTGGGCTGCCCTGTTTCCGGGACTTGCCATTGCCTGCAGGGAGAGCTGTCATTAGTCTCGATCAGGAAATGAAGGCCTTCCCGGCTTTGTCATGGTCAAATCACCAACTGGGCTCGTCATCACGCATGCAGGGTAACGGCTTTCTCGCCATCTGGAGCGACGTGTCGGCCGCGCAGGAAACCGACTACCTGCACTGGCTGACGCGCGAGCATACGCAGGAGCGGCTCGGCGTGCAGGGCTTCCTCGCCGTCCGCGTCTTCAAGGCGCAGCTCGACGGCGTCCACCGCTTCCTGATCGTCTACGAACTCGAAGACGCCACGGCGCTGGCCGGGCAGCCCTATCTCGACCGCCTGAATGCGCCCACGCCCTGGTCGCAGCGTATCATGCCGATCCTGCAGAATTTCGCCCGCGGCGGCGGGCGGCGCGTGGCCTCCGCCGGCCACGGGCGCGGCGGCGTGGTCGCGGCGCTGCGCTTCGCCGCGGATGAACTGCCCGCGGCCGGTGTGGTCGAGCGCCTCGTCGGCCATGACCGCATCGCGGCTGCCCATCTGCTGGAAACCGACCGGGCGCGCACCGGCATCAAAACCAGCGAGAAGGGCCTGCGCGCCAACGATGGCGCCTTCGACGGCCTGCTGCTGATCGAGGGTCTGGACCAGGCGGCGGTGCGCGCGGCGCTGGGCGCCGTCCCGTGGCCGGCTGCCGATGCGCCGCCGCTCTACACGATGGTCTTCGCGCTGGCCGCGTCGCGGTAACCGGGCCGCTTCGCGGTCACCGGCGGCGCCGGGGCTGACGGCAGCCGGATTGACTTCGGGGCCGCGGTATTGTAGTATAAGTTATTGTTTTATAATGTGTTTTTGGAATAACCGGCAGATAAGCCGGCGCCGGCCGGCGACAAGCCCCGGACAAGCCGGAACAAGGGTCAAATAAGCAAAAATAAGGGTGATATAAGCTCAAACAGACTCGGGATAAGCGCGTACAACGGCCTGTCCCGATGCGGCAAGAGATTGAAAATTCTGGGAAAATGGTGAAATCCGGGCCGGCGGTTGCAGCCCGTCGGGCGGCTGACTAGGCTTTGCCGGATTTCACTCCGGAACAGGCGGTCGATGACACGGCGAAACCAGCTCCTGCCCGCGCGCGGATGCGCGTGATGGCCCGCCGCTCCCGTCCCTCCATCCTGCTGATCGGCCATGGCGCCATTGCCGCCGAGGTGCGCGCTGCCGCGCTCAGCACCGGGCTGTTCGATGTCGGCGCCGTGCTGGTGCGGCATGAAAAGGTCGGCAGCGTCGGCGCCGAACTGAACGGCTACAAGGTGATCGACAGCCTGGAAGAACTGGATTTCAAACCGGTGCTGGCGGCCGAATGCGCCAGCCATTCGGCGGTGCGGCAGCATGGTCCGGCGATTTTGCGGTTGGGCATCGATCTGGTGATCGCCTCGGTCGGCGCGCTGGGCGACGAGGCGCTGCATCGCGATCTGGAGGCGGCGGCGACCATCGGCGCTGCCAAGCTGATCCTGCCGGCCGGCGCCGTGCCGGGCATCGATGCGCTGAATGCCGCCATGCTGGGCGGGCTGGAGCAGGTGTCCTACACCTCGCGCAAGCCGCCCGCCGCCTGGAAGGGCACGCCGGCCGAAGACCTGCTCGATCTCGACAGTCTGGAGCGCCCGGCAACCTTCTATACCGGTACGGCGCGCGCCGCCGCCCGCAACTATCCGAAGAATGCCAATGTCGCGGCCACCGTGGCGCTGGCCGGTCTGGGCTTCGATGCCACCGAAGTGCGCCTGATCGCCGATCCGAGGGCCGGCAGGAATCTGCATGAGATCGAGGCCGTCGGCGCCTTCGGCCGGATGAATCTCAGTATCGAAGGCCAGCCGCTGCCGTCGAATCCGAAAACCTCGTCGCTGGCCGCCTACAGCACGATCCGCGCCATCCTGAATCGCGTGCGGACCACGGAAATCTAGAGGGGAAGCCCGTCGTCATGAAGAAGTCTGCCAAAAAGGCGAATGTCACGCCGCTCACGCCGCCGGCCAAAGCGGTCGCCGCGCTGCCGCCGCCGCTGATCGCCGGCATGTTCGCCGAAGCCGGTGTGTTGCTGCGGCCGGGCCGCGCCGACACGATTGCAGCCACCCTGGGTACGGCGCTGGCGAAATTCCGCGAGCAGTCGGTACGTCTGCCGCTGGAGCGCGAGCCGGGTCTGTTTCCGGTGCTTGTCGCCGAGGCGAAGAAGAAGGCGAAGCGGAAATGAAGAAGAAAGCCGTGACGAAGACAAAGGCGCCTGCCGCCGATCCGGCGCTGATGGGCCTGGCCGAAGCGGCGCGCGCCGTAGCGCAGGGCAAGGTGACCTCGCAGGCATTGACGGAAGCCTGCCTCGCCCGGATCGCGAAGTGGCAGCCGCGCGTGAATGCGTTTCTCCAGATCGAGGCCGACGCGGCATTGAAGGCCGCCAAGGCCGTGGATCGCGCGCGCAAGCGTGGGGCTGCGCTGGGTCGTCTGGCCGGCGTGCCGCTGGCGCATAAGGACATGTTCTATCGTGCCGGCAAGCAGTCCAGTTGCGGTTCGGCGATCCGCCGGCACTGGAAGGCGACCGAGACCGCCACGGCTTTGCAGCGGCTCGATGCAGAAGGCGCGCTCGATCTCGGCCGTCTCAACATGGCGGAATTCGCCTTCAATCCGACCGGCCATAACGTGCATTACGGCCATGCGCGCAATCCGTGGAATACCGACCGCATCACCGGCGGCTCGTCCAGCGGTTCGGCGGCTGCTGTAGCGGCGCGCATGGTGTTCGGTGCGCTGGGTTCCGATACCGGCGGCTCGGTCCGCCAGCCGTCGCACTACTGCGCCTTGGTCGGTATGAAACCGACCTGGGGCCGCGTCAGCCGCGCCCATGCCATGCCGCTGAGTTATTCGCTCGACACCATCGGCCCGATGACGCGCCGGGTCGAGGACAACGCACTGCTGATGGAGATTCTCGCCGGCGCCGATCCGCTCGATCCAACCAGCAGTCGTGAGCCGGTCGGGCAGTATGTCGCCGCCGCGAAATCCGGCAACGTGCGCGGGCTGAAGCTCGCCGTGCCGCGCCGCTATTTCTGGGACAAGCTGAATAAGCCGAGCGCCGAATGCCTTGAGGCTGCGCTGAAGACGTTCTCGAAGCTGGGTGTGAAGATCGTCGAGATCGCGCCGCCCGACATGGAGGCCATCGCGGCGGCCTGCATGGTGATGGTCTCGGCCGAGACGGCGGCCCTGCATGCGCCCTGGATGCGCACGCGGCCGCATCTCTACGGCGATCTGGCGCGGATGCGGCTGGAGAATGGTCTGGCGCTCAGCGCGGTGGATTACATCGATTCGCAGCGCTGGCGCGGCGAGGCGATTGCCGCCTTCCTCACATCCATGGGCGATGCCGATGCGGTCTTTGCCCCGGTGGCGGACCGTACGGCACCCGGCATCGACGAAACCGATACGGCCGGCCGGCCGCAGGCCGGCAAGATCGTCGCCACGCTCACGCGCCTGAACCGGCCGATCAATTATCTGGGCCTGCCGTCGCTGGCGGTGCCGGCCGGATTCGTGCGCGGGAAAATGCCGTGCGGCTTCCAGCTGATCGGCCGGCCATTCGCGGAGGCGATGCTGTATCGCTTCGGCGGCGCCTATGAAGCAGCGCAGCCGGTGTATCAGATCGCGCCGGTGTGAGTGTTATTTCTGTTCCTCGAAGGGCAGGCCGACATAATTCTCGGCCAGCGAGGTCATGGCGGCGCGTGAGCTGACCACGTAATCCAGCTCGGCCAGTTGCACTTCGTTTTCGAAGCTGCTGCGTTCGTCGAATTTGTGCAGCAGCGAGGTCATCCACCAAGAGAAGCGCTGCGCCTTCCAGACGCGACGCATGCAGATATCGGAATAGCCGGCCAGTCGATCACTGTTATTCTTGCCGTAGAAGCTTTCCAGCGCGCGGGACAGATAGCGCACGTCGGCGACGGCGAGGTTCATGCCCTTGGCGCCGGTCGGCGGCACGATATGGGCGGCGTCGCCGGCCAGGAACAGCCGGCCATGCCGCATCGGGCCGGCGACGAAGCTGCGCATCGGCGTCACGCCCTTCTGGAAGATCGGGCCTTCCGGCAGGCGGAGGTTGTCCTCACCTGCCAGGCGCATGTGCAACTCTTCCCAGATGCGGTCATCAGGCCAGTTGGCAATATCTTCGTCGGGATCGCATTGCAGATACAGCCGCGTGATCTCGGGCGAGCGCATGCTGAACAGCGCGAAGCCGCGGGCATGGTTGTTGTAGATCAGTTCTTCCTGCACCGGCTTGGATTTCGCCAGGATGCCGAGCCAGCCGAAAGGATAGACGCGCTCGTAAACCTGCTGGATCGAGGCCGGAATCGCCGGACGGCAGATGCCGTGGAAGCCGTCGCAACCGGCGATAAAATCGCAATCCAGCCGCTGGTCTTTGCCGGCCTTGTCGCGCCAGGTGACGTAGGGTTTGTCGCTTTCGAAGTCATGCACGGCCACGTCGCTGGCCTCGAATTCGATCCTGCCGCCGTCTTTCAGGCGCTGCGCGATGACGTCTTTCACCACCTCATGCTGGCCATAGACCGTCACGGCCTTGCCGGTCAGGTCGACGAAATCGATGTGGTGGTTGCGGCCGCGGAAGCGCAAGGTCGTGCCGTGATGCAGCAGGCCTTCCTTGTTCATGCGTTCGCCGAGGCCGGTGTCGTTCAGTACATCGACGGTGCCCTGTTCCAGCACGCCGGCGCGGATGCGGCCCTCGACGTAAGCACGGTCGCGCGCTTCCAGCACGACGGACTCGATGCCGGCCAGATGCAGCAGGTGCGACAGCAATAGCCCGGCCGGGCCGGCGCCAACGATACCGACTTGGGTACGCATGAAATTCCTCTCCCAGACAACAGTCGCAGAATGGCCCGATGTGGCCTTCAGGGAAATGGACTGAGCGGCCTTTGTCTTGTACTTTTGCGCTGCAGGGTGGCAGCGAGGCGATGGTATCGCCGTGCCGGATGCGCGCCGAGGATTTCGCCCAAATGGTTGATAAAATTCCGAGATTCTTCCTCTATGGCGAGGCCGACCAAGAGGCCGGGCTGCACTTCCTGCATGTCGAAACCATTCCTGCCCGCAGTATCTTGCACGATTGGCACATCGCGCCGCATCGCCATTCCAACCTGTTCCAGCTGTTGCTGGCGGTGGGTGGCGGCGGCGAGTTGCGGGCCGACAGCCTGACCCAGGATTTCCGTGCGCCGGCACTCGTCACCGTGCCGCCCGGCGTAGTGCATGGCTACCGTTTCCAGCCTGGCACCGAGGGCTGGGTCGTCACGCTGTCCGACAGTTTCGCCGGCGAAATCCTTGGGCCCCGCGACGCCGAGATCGGCCCGGTGATGACCGAGGCGCGGCTGATGCCGCTGGAGGTAAACGGCGCGACGATGCCGGCGTTGCGCGCGCAGTTTGTTGCCATCGCCGAGGAATTCCGCTCGCCCACATTGGGCAGCCTGGCAGCGATTGCCGCGCATATCCGGCTGGTTTTCGTGGCGCAGGCGCGGCTGCGGCAGGCCGACCGGCAGGCAGCATTAGCCCGCGATGCCGATGCTGCGCTGTTCGACCGCTTCCGCACCCTGGTCGAAAGCCATTACCGCGATCACCGCCCGATCAGCGCCTATGCCGAGGATCTCGCGATCACCGAAAAGCGGCTGACCGCGGCCTGCCGCCGCGTGGTCGAGAAGGCGCCACTGGATGTGATCCATGCCCGCCTGCTGATCGAGGCCAAGCGCAACCTGCTCTATACGTCCATGACCATTGCCGAAGCCGGCTATGCGCTGGGTTTCCGCGACCCGGCCTATTTCACGCGCTTCTTCACCCGCCGGGCCGGTATGGCGCCCAAGCAGTTCAAGGCGGCGGCCGGACACGAAGCCGTGCAGTTGTTGACCACCTGACGCTGCGTCATGCCGTGCGGGCAGCCTTGCACTGCGGCAGACCTGTTATAATCTGAAGAAAATACGCCAAGAGAGTGGCGGACCGGGAGCGAGACCATGGACCTGAATTTCACCGCCGACGAACTGAAATTCCGCGACGATGTGCGCGGTTTCATCGCCGAGAAATTCGACGCTGAAATGCGCGCGGCGATGTCGCGCACGCGCACCGGCTATATCGCCAAGCATCTGCATATCCGCTGGCAGAAAGCACTGAACGAGCGCGGCTGGGCGGCGCCGAACTGGCCGAAGGAACATGGCGGCCCGGGCTGGACGCCGACGCAGCGCTATATCTTCGAGCAGGAGATGGGCACCGCCGGCGCGCCTATCGTGGTGCCCTTCGGTCCGCGCATGCTGGCGCCGGTGATCATGAAATTCGGCACCGAGGCGCAGAAGCAGAAGTATCTGCCCGATATTCTCGCTGCCAATGTCTGGTGGTGCCAGGGTTATTCCGAACCGGGCTCGGGCTCCGATCTTGCCAGCCTGCAGATGAAGGCCGAAGACAAGGGAGATCACTTCCTCTGCAACGGCAGCAAGATCTGGACCTCCGAGGCCCAGCATGCCGATCTGATCTTCTGTCTGGTGCGTACGGCACAGACCAAGAAGCCGCAGGAGGGCATCTCATTCCTGCTGATCGACATGAAGTCGCCGGGCGTCACGGTTACGCCGATCGTGACCATCGACGAAGCCGCGCCGGGCATGCAGGAAGTCAACCAGGTGTTCTTCGACGACGTGAAGGTGCCGAAGGAGAATCTGGTCGGCGAGTTGAACCAGGGCTGGACCTGCGCGAAATACCTGCTCGAATTCGAGCGCGGCAATGCTTATTCCGGCCATCTCAAGCGCCACCTGTCGCATCTGAAGAAAATCGCCAAAGCGGAAATGGCCGGTCAGCGACCGCTGATGCAGGATCCGGATTTCGCCGCCAAGCTGGCCGAATGCGAAATGCAGATCATGGGCATGGAGATGCTGGAGCTGCGCGTGCTGGGCGGCACCAGGAGCGGCCAGAATCTCGGCGCGGCCTCGTCCATGCTGAAGACGCGCGGCACCGAACTGCAGCAGATGGTCAGCGAACTCTCGGCGGAGGCCATCGGCTATTACGCGGCGCCTTACACGGCGCTGGTCGAAGGTCAGAACGAGCCTGGTGTCGGGCCTGATTACGCCGACGGTGCAGCCGCGCGCTATCTCAACATGCGCAAGGTTACGATCTATGCCGGATCGAACGAAATCCAGCGCAATATCATGTCCAAGCTGATCCTCGGCCTCTGACCGTCAATTGAAGCCGGGCGGCCAGCGGTCCGCCCAGGGCGCCTGCGTTTCGTAACGCCGGCCCAGCGCCAGCAGCATCGCATCGCGGCCATAGCCGCCGATCAGCTGAAAACCGACTGGCATGCCATTGGCATCGAGATCGGCCGGCAGGCCAAGACCGGGCAGGCCGGCGAGGTTGGTCCAGCCGGTATAGATGGCATGGGCGCGCGGGCTGGCGGGCTTGCCGTCGATCGTCTCGGGAAACACCTTGTCCCTGGCCCAGGGCTGCGCGGCGACAGCCGGCGTCAGGATCGCATCCCATTGCGCGAAGAAGCCCGCCATCTGGCGACGCAGCCTGGTGGTGTAGTTCAGCGCGGAGAGATAGTCGCTGCCGCTGACTGACTTCGCCATCTCATACATCGGCAGCAGAGCGGGAGTGATGCGCTCCGGGCCGCCCAGCTTGTCGACGATCATCGCAAGGCCGGCCGGCATCATGGTGGCCAGCGCTGCTGCCGCATCGTCGATATCGAAGGGCATCGGACCGGTTTCGATGGCGCAGCCCGCGCTCTCCAGCACCTTGGCGACACGATCCGTGGCGGCGACGATCTCCGGCTCGACCGGATGCTCGTTGAAACGCGGCAGGTAAAGGATGCGCGCCCGGGCCGGGCAATGATGCGTCTCATCCATCGTCACGGCAGCCTGGAAGGCGAGCGAATGCCGGTCGCGCGCATCAGGTGCCGAGACCGCGCATAAGGTAAGCGCGACATCTTCGACTGTGCGGCCGAACAGGCCGAGGACTTCGATATCGTTGTAGATCTCGGCAAAGCCGCCATTCCGCGCGATCCGCCCGATGCTGGGCTTCAGGCCGACGAGGCCGGTATAGCCTGCCGGACGGCGCGTCGAGCCGCCGCCGTCAGTCCCAAATGCAATCGGTCCGAAACCGGCCGCAACGGCAGAGACCGCGCCGCCGCTGGAGCCGCCGGGTGTCAGATCGGGATTCCACGGATTGCCGGTGGAGCCGAACAGCAGGTTATGCGTGTAACCCTGCACGGTGAATTCCGGCACGTTGGTTTTGCCCAGCAGCACCGCACCGGCCTCGCGCAGGCGCGCCACCGGCAGTTCATCGGCCGGTGGTTTGTTGGTCTTGAGCAACTGGCTACCCCAGGTGGCCGGCATGCCGCCGACCACGAGACTGTCCTTGATCGTGGCCGGTACGCCGTCCAGCGGGCCATAGGGGTTCCCATTGCGATAGCGTGCCGCGCTTTCCTCGGCAGCGCGCATCGCACCATTCGCATCGACATGCACAACGGCGTTGAGCTTCGGGTTCAGGGTGACAATGCGGTCCAGGATCGTGCGGGTGACAGTCACAGGCGACAGTCTGCCGCTGGAATAGGCCCTGTGCAGATCGGTGGCGCTCATGCGCCAGACGGGTTCGGTCATCACGTTTCCCCTTTGCATCCTTCATTACGGATTGCTCCGGGGTTGGGCAATAACCGGCACCAGGGGGGAGTATCTGTATCCCGGAATGGCCAATGCTTAAGAACATAAGGCGAAAATTTGCCGATATGCACGACTCTATGTATACAATTGAGCCAACAAAGGCTCAGAGGAAACCCGGGATGGCCAGCAGCCAGCCTTTCACGATGGATCGCGATGCCACGCCCTGGCCATTCAATGCCTGGTATGCCGCGGCCTGGGATCATGAGGTGAAGCGTAGCCTGCTGGCGCGCACGGTCTGCGGCGAGCAGCTGGTCTTCTACCGCCAGCCCGATGGTCGCGTGGTGGCACTGCAGGATGCCTGCTGGCACCGACTGCTGCCGTTGTCGAAAGGCCATCTGCAGGACGATGGCAGCCTGGTCTGCGGTTACCACGGACTGGTCTATGACGCACGCGGCCGCTGCACGCATATGCCGTCGCAGGAGATCATCAATCCGTCTGCCTGCGTGCGCAGCTATCCGGTGGTGGAGCGTCATCGCTTCGTCTGGATCTGGATGGGCGATCCTGCTCTGGCCGATCCAGCCAGCATTCCCGACCTGCACTGGAACCGCGATCCGGCCTGGGCGGGAGACGGTGAGCTGATCGCCGTGGATTGCGATTACCGCCTGGTGGTCGACAACCTGATGGACCTGACGCACGAGACTTTCGTGCATGGCTCCAGCATCGGCAATCGCGCGGTGGCCGAGGCGCCGTTCGAGGTGACGCATGGCGACCGCTTCGCCACGGTGACGCGCTGGATGCGCGATATCGAAGCGCCGCCCTTCTGGGCCAAACAACTCGGCAAGCCCGACCGGGTCGATCGCTGGCAGATCATCCGCTTCGAGGCGCCGTGTACGGTGATCATCGATGTTGGCGTGGCGCCGACCGGGACCGGCGCGCCAGAAGGCGACCGCAGCCAGGGCGTCAACGGCTATGTGCTCAACACGATCACGCCGTCCACAGCCAATACCTGCCTGTATTTCTGGGCCTTCGTGCGCAATTACCGGCTGGAAGAGCAGAGCCTGACCACCGAACTGCGCCAGGGTGTCTCCGGCATCTTCCGCGAAGACGAGATCATCCTGGAGGCGCAGCAGAAAGCCATCGAGGCGCATCCCGGCAAGCTGTTCTACAACCTGAACATCGATGCCGGTTCGATGTGGGCCCGGCGCAAGCTGGATCGCATGATCGCCGCTGAGCGCGGCATCGCAGAGGCGGCCGAGTAATGTCGCAATCGCTCAAGACCATTCTGTCCCTGCGCGAGCTGATCCTCAGCGGCGAGCTGAAGCCGGGCGAGCGTCTGTCGGAACTCGCCATCGTCGATCGCCTCGGCGTGTCGCGTACGCCGGTCCGCACCGCGCTGCTGCGGCTGGAGGAAGAGGGCTTGCTGGAGGCGATCCCGTCGGGTGGCTATGCTGTGCGGCATTTTTCCGAAGCCGACATCTTCGATGCGATTGAAACGCGCGGCACTCTGGAAGGCCTGGCAGCGCGGCTGGCCGCCGAACGCGGGCCCAGCCCGGGTCAGATTGCCGAAATCAGAGGCTGCCTGCGCAAGCTGGATATCCTTGTGCAGCATGAAATCGCCACGGATACCTTTTCGGCCTATGTCGAACTGAACGAGCGCTTCCACCAGCTGCTGGTCGGCATGGCCGGCAGCCGGGTCGTGGCACGCCAGATCGAGCGTGCTGTGGCGCTGCCCTTTGCCTCGCCGAGTGCCTTTGTCGAGGTGCAGGCAGTGCTGCCGGAATCGCGCGCCATCCTGCTGGTGGCGCAGGAGCAGCATCGCAGCGTGGTGGAAGCCATCGAGCGACGCGAGGGCGCGCGCGCCGAGGCGCTGATGCGCGAACATTCCCGCGTGGCGCATCGCAACCTGGTGATGGCGCTGGAACACCAGAATGCCCATGACCTGGTGCCGGGCATGGCGCTGATCCGGCAGGCCTGAAATGCACGACCACAATGACTGGATGGACGCTGAACTGATCGTGACCCGCGACTATGGGCCGGATATCCGTCTGTTCGAGATCGCGCCTGCCGGCGGCGTCGTGACCTATGAGCCGGGCAGTCATATCAATATCACCGTCGATATCGGCGGGCAGGCGGATGTGCGGTCTTACTCTCTGGTCGGCCTGCCGCGCCGCAGCGTCTATCGCATCGCCGTCCGGCGCGTGCAGCCGAGCCGGGGCGGGTCCGCCTGGCTGCACAACCTGCTGCCGGGAGCAAAACTGCGGATCACGTCTCCGCGGAACCATTTTCCGTTGCAGCATGGCGCTTCCAGCTATCTGCTGATCGCCGGTGGCATCGGCATCACGCCACTATTGGGCATGGCGCAGGCACTGCAGCAGCGCGGCGCCGACATACGACTGCTGTATGCCGCGCGCCGCCGGCGCGATCTGGCTCTGGCACCAGAAATTGAGGCGGCTCTGGGCGAGCGTGTATCCTTCTTCATTTCGGAAGACGGCAACCGCCTTGATCTGCAGGCGGCATTGTCGGGTTTCCCGGCAGATGGCGACATCTACTTCTGCGGGCCTGCCCGCATGCTGCAGGGCCTGCGCGAGGCGATGGCGGCGCTGGGCCGGCCGCAGGGCAGCCTGCGCTTCGAGACATTCGGCAGCGGCGGGCTGCAGCCTGAGGAATCCTTCTGGGTCCGTATTCCCCGTCTGGGTGTGGAAGTGACGGTACCGCCCGGTTGCTCGATGCTCGATGCACTGGAAACCGCCGGCGTCGAAGTGATGTCGGAATGCCGGCGCGGCGAATGCGGTCTCTGTACGGTCGATGTCATGGCCCTGGAGGGCGCGATCGATCATCGCGACGTCTTCCTGAGCGATCATCAGAAACGCGAGAACAGCCGTATCTGTGCCTGTGTCTCCCGTGCCGTCCATGGCGGTCTTGTGATCGACACGGCCTGGCGCGCGGACCAATGAAAAGGGTTCACTCTCAGTAAAGTCGGTCAGATTCCCCTTGCTTCTTTTTGCGGTTTCGCCAAAGTCCCGGAAACACAGCTGATGACGCATCTGTATGTGCGAATAGCGGACGCGTTTATAATAATGAAAACGGAGGAAACGTTGATGAATCGCAGACATCTATTTGCTGCTGCCGCTGCCAGCCTCGCGCTGTTCGCTGCAACTGGCGCACATGCACAGCAGACCGTGAAGATCGGTCTGATCCTGCCGATGAGCGGGCCCTTCGCCTCGACCGGCCGCCAGATCGAAGGTATGGCGAAGCTTTATATGGCGCAGCACGGCAACATGGTTGCCGGCAAGAAAATCGAGCTGATCGTCAAGGACGATACCGGCACCGCCGACGTCACCAAGCGTATCGCGCAGGAGCTGGTGGTGAACGAAAAGGTCAGCGTGCTGGCCGGCTTCGGTCTCACCCCGCTGGCGCTGGCCACCGCGCCGATCGCCACCCAGGCCAAGGTGCCGACCATCGTGATGGCGGCAGCCACCTCGATCATCACCGAACAGTCGCCCTATATCGTGCGCACCGGCTTTACCCTGCCGCAGGTCACCGCGCCGCTGGCGGAATGGGCGCCGAAGAATGGCATCAAGAAAGTGGTCACGCTGGTGTCGGATTACGGCCCGGGCCATGACGCCGAGAAAGCCTTCAAGGAAACCTTCGCCAAGGGCGGCGGTCAGGTGCTTGCTGAACTGCGCGTGCCGATGGCCAATCCTGAATTCGCGCCCTTCCTGCAGCGCGCCCGCGATGCCAAGCCCGATGCGCTGTTCGTTTTCGTGCCGTCGGGCGTTGGCTCGGCGGTGATGAAGCAGTTCGCCGAACGCGAGCTGGCCAAGGACGGCATTCGCCTGATCGTCACCGGCGACGTGCTGGACGACGACATCCTGAACGGCATGGGCGATACGGCGCTGGGCGTGGTGTCGTCGCATCATTATTCGGCGGCGCATAATTCACCCGAGAACAAGGCGCTGGTCGAGGCCTTCAAGAAGTCGAACAACATGCGGCCGAATTTCCACGGCGTCGGCGGCTATGACGGCATGCACCTGATCTACCAGGCGCTGAAAAAGACCAATGGCGATGCCGACGGCACCAAGCTGCTGGAAGCCATGAAGGGCCAGAGCTGGACCAGCCCGCGCGGCCCGGTCTCGATCGATCCGGAAACCCGCGACATCGTGCAGAACGTGTTCATCCGTAAAGTCGAAAAGGTGAATGGCGAGCTGTACAACGTTGAATTTGCCACCATCGAAAAGGTGAAGGATCCGGTGAAGGCGGCCAAGAAATAAGCCGCATCATCTTGTAGTCTCGCGGCCGGCGGCATCCACGCCGGCCGTTTTTCACCCAAGCGCTCAGGTACGAGAGTCCCGTGCTGACCATCCTGTTCGACGGTTTTGCCTATGGCATGATTCTGTTCGTGCTGGCCTGCGGCCTGTCGGTCACGCTCGGGCTGATGAATTTCATCAATCTGGCCCATGGCGCCTTCGCCATGGCCGGCGGCTATCTCACCGTCGTGCTGATGAACCGCTTCGGCGTGTCCTTCTTCCTCTGCATTCCGGCCGGCTTCCTGGTTTCAGCCGCACTCGGCGTGGTGCTCGAACGCACCCTCTATGTCCGGCTCTATGCCCGCAGCCATCTCGACCAGGTGCTGTTCTCGATCGGCCTGGTTTTCATGGCGGTGTCCGCCATCGATTATTTCATGGGCGCGCAGCAGCAGCTGATCACCCTGCCGCCGTCGCTGCAGGGTCGGGTCAGCCTGTTCGGAATCCAGGTCGGCATCTATCGGCTGTTCGTGATCGCCATCTGCCTGGTGCTGGCGGTCGCGCTGCAGCTGATCCTGAGCCGTACGCGTTTCGGCAGCCAGCTGCGCGCCGCCGTGGATGACGCCCGCGTCGCGCGCGGGCTCGGCATCAATGTCAGCCTGATCTTCACCGTCACTTTCGCGTTTGGCTCCGGGCTTGCCGGCCTTGGCGGCGTGCTGGGCGCGGAAATCCTTGGCATGGATCCGACATTCCCGCTCAAATTCATGATCTATTTCCTGGTGGTGATCAGCGTCGGTGGCGCCACCACGCTCACCGGGCCGCTGCTGGCCTCGATCCTGCTCGGCATCGCCGATGTCGCCGGCAAGTATTACGTCCCCACGGTGGGCAGCTTCATCATCTATACCATCATGGTCGTCGTGCTGATCCTGCGTCCGCAGGGTCTGTTCGGCCGTGCCAATGCGCGCTGAGGCCGGTCGGATGTTCGCTTTGTTGTCTTATTTCAGGCCCGACACTGCCACGGCAGCCGGCACGCTGCTGGCGCCGGTGCGCTGGCGTCCGCTCGAAATCCTGTTCTGGCTGGTGGCCGCCTCGCTGCTCTGGCTCGCGCCCAGCAAGGTGCTGCTGCTCAACGAGATCGCCATCCTGGCGCTGTTCGTACTCTCGCTCGACCTCATCCTCGGTTATGCCGGTATTGTCTCGCTGGGTCATGGCGCCTTCCTCGGCGTGGGCGCCTATGCGGCCGGCCTGCTCGGCAAGCACGGTTTCACGGATCCGGTCATGGGGCTGCTGATTGCTGGCGCCGCCGCCGGCCTGCTCGGTTTCGTCACCAGCTTCTTGGTGCTGCGCGGTACCGATCTCACCAAGCTGATGGTGACGCTGGGCGTCGCGCTGATCCTGCGTGAACTGGCCAACAAGTTTGGCAATATCACCGGCGGCGCCGATGGCCTGACCGGCGTGGTGATGGGGCCCGTCCTTGGCCTGTTCGAATTCGACATCTTCGGCAAGACGGCCTATGGCTACAGCCTCACCGTGCTGTTCATCCTGTTCTATGTCGCCCGCCGTCTGGTGAATTCGCCCTATGGCCTGATGTTGCGCGCCATCAAGGGCAATAGTTTGCGGACCGGCGCGATGGGCGTGCCGACCAACCATCGGCTGGTCACCATCTACACGATTGCCGCCGTCTATGCCGGCATCGCCGGCGCGCTGCTGGCGCAGACTTCGCAGTTCGTCTCGCTCGACGTGCTGGACTTCCATCGCTCGGCCGATGCGCTGCTGATCCTGGTGCTGGGCGGCAGCGGTCAGCTCTGGGGCGCGGTGATCGGCTCGATCGCCTTCAAGATCATGTATGACTATCTGGCCGCCATCACGCCGCAATACTGGCAGTTCTGGCTCGGCCTCGTGCTGGTGCTGATCGTGCTGTTCGGCAAGGGCGGCATCCTCGGCTTCGTGAACAGCAGCCGTGAATGGCTGGCCCATCGCCTTGGCAAGGGAGCGGCGAAATGACACCCGTTCTCGAGACGCAGACTCTGTGCAAAGCCTTTGGTGGCCTGATCGCCACCAATGACGTCAGCTTCAAACTGCCGGCGGGTGCGCGTCATGCCCTGATCGGGCCAAACGGCGCTGGCAAGACCACTTTCGTCAACCTGCTGACCGGCGTATTGCAGCCCACCTCGGGTCGCGTGCTGCTGAAGGGCGAGGATATCACCGGGCTGCCCTCATATCAGCGCGTGAAGCGCGGCCTGGCCCGCACCTTCCAGATCAACCAGCTGTTCGCCGACCTCACGCCGCTGCAGCATATCGTGCTGGCGATTTCCCAGCGCGAAGGTGCCGCCACCGGCTGGTGGCGCCCGGTCGGCAGCCGCAGCGACATCGTCGATGAGGCCGAGGCGCTGCTGCGCCAGCTCAATCTGGTCGATGTGCGCGACCAGCGCACCGAAACCATCGCTTATGGCAAGCAGCGCCTGCTGGAAATCGCCGTCGCGCTGGCGGCCAAACCTGCTGTGCTGCTGCTCGATGAGCCCGCCGCCGGTGTCCCGGAAACCGAGCGCCACCAAATTCTCGACGTGATCGAGGCGCTGCCGGCCGATGTCACGCTACTGCTGATCGAACATGACATGCAGCTGGTGTTCCGCTTTGCCAAAACCATCTCCGTGCTGGTCAACGGCGGGCTGTTCGTCGAAGGCCCGGCCGCCGAGATCGCCCGCGATCCGCGGGTGAAGAAAGTCTATCTCGGCGAGGAGCTGGTCGATGTCTGACCTGCTCCCCACCGCTTTGTTAACCGTTCAGGATCTGCGCGCCGGCTATGGCGAGGCCATCGTGCTCGATGGCGTCAGCTTCAGTCTCGCGGCCGGCCAGTCGCTCGCCCTGCTGGGCCGCAACGGTGCCGGCAAGACCACGCTGATCAACACGCTGGTTGGCGCCACGCGCTATCGCGGCGGCCGCATCGGCCTGAACGGCTTGGATGTGACCGGCCATCGCTCGGATCGCCGTGCCGCCGCCGGCATCGGCTGGGTGCCGCAGGAACGCAATATCTTCAAGTCGCTGACGGTGGAGGAAAACCTGACCGCTGTGGCGCGGCCCGGTCCCTGGGGCGTGGCGCGCGTGTTCGAGATGTTTCCGCGTCTGGCTGAGCGTCGCCGCAACATGGGTAACCAGCTGTCGGGTGGCGAGCAGCAGATGCTGGCGGTCGGCCGCGCGCTGATGCTCAACCCGAAACTGATGCTGCTGGACGAGCCACTGGAAGGTCTGGCGCCGATCATTGTCGAGGAACTGCTGGCTGCCCTGCGTCGCATCACGCGGGAAGAGGGGCTGTCGGCGATTATCGTGGAGCAGAATGCCCGCAAGCTGCTGCCGATCACCGAGCGCGTCGTGGTGCTGGAGCGCGGCCGCATCGTGCATGCCGCCGACAGCACCAGCCTGGCCGCCGATGGGGCGAAACTGGAAGCCTGGCTCGCCGTTTCTGACGGCAGTCATTGATCACATAAGGGAGAGAAAGCATGCAACGCAAGAAACCGCCGTTCCGCGCCGACCATGTTGGCAGCCTGCTGCGTCCGCAGGTGCTGAAGGAAGCCCGCGCCCAGAAGAAGGACGGCAAGATCGATGCCGCCCGGCTGAAGGCGGTGGAAGACGAAGCGATCAAGCGCGTGATCAAGCAGCAGGAAGAGGTCGGCCTGCAGAGCATCACCGACGGCGAATTCCGTCGCTCCTGGTGGCATTTCGATTTCCTCGGTTTCCTCGACGGCGTCGAATACTACACCCATGCCGAACAGGGCATTCAGTTCTCCGGCGTGCAGACCCGTGCCGAAGGGGTGAAGGTCAAAGGCAAGATCGGCTATTCCGGTCACCCGATGGTCGACCACTTCAAATTCGTGAAGGCCAATACCAGCCGCACGCCGAAGATGACCATTCCGTCGCCCAGCGTGCTGCATTTCCGCAGTGGCCGGAATGCGATCCCAAAGGACGTTTATCCCAATCTGGATGATTTCTTTAACGATCTCGGTCAGGCCTACAGGAAGGCCGTGCAGGATTTCGCCGCTGCCGGCTGCCGCTACCTGCAGCTGGACGAGACCAACCTCGCCTATCTCTGCGATCCCGAGCAGCGCGAACTGTCGCGCCAGCGCGGCGATGACCCGGACGGCCTGCCGGAGAAATATGCGCAGATGATCAATACGGCCATCGCCGACCGGCCGAGCGACATGGTGATCTCCATGCATCTGTGCCGTGGGAACTTCCGCTCCACCTTCATTTCCAAGGGCGGCTACGAGCCGGTCGCCAAGACACTGCTCGATACGATCAAGGTCGACGGCTACTTCATGGAATACGACAACGAGCGCTCCGGTGGCTTCGAGCCGCTGCGCCATCTGCCCAAGGGTGACAAGACCGTCATCCTCGGCCTTGTCACCTCCAAGACCGGCCAGCTGGAATCGAAGGACAACATCAAGCGCCGGCTCGAGCAGGCGGCCAAGTTCGCCGACCTGGAGCAGCTCTGCCTCAGCCCGCAATGCGGCTTCGCCTCCACCGAGGAAGGCAACGTTCTGGCCGAGGAAGAGCAGTGGGCCAAGCTGCGCATGATCGTCGAAGTGGCGGAAGAGGTCTGGGGCAAGAACTAAGCCCCACACGTTCTTTCGCAATACCAGTCCCCATAAACCGTCGTTCCCGCGAAAGCGGGAACCCAGTCCTTCCGTCGACTGGATCCCCGCCCGTCGCGCCTTGCGCGACAGTATATGTAAGGCGGCAAAGCCGCCGAGCGCGGGGATGACGAATGGGGAGCAATCTCATCATTGTGACGATGCCGTCGGCCGGTTTCTGGCGTAAACTCTGCGTAACCGGAGCTGACCGCCCATGATTCGACGCACTCTCCTTGCCATCGCTTTGCTGGCGGCCACAGCACCCGTGCGGGCCCAGCAATCTCCCGCCGATGTGATCCCGCTGATCGATGCGCATGTGCATTACAGCCACGATGCCTGGGACTATCTGCCGACCCAGGAGGCCATCGCCATCCTGCGCCGTTCCAGCCTGCGCAAGGTGCTGGTCTCCAGCTCCAGCGATGACGGGACCCAGAAGCTTTTCGAGGCCGCGCCCGACCTGATCGTGCCTGAACTGCGGCCCTATCGCCGTCGCGGCGAACTGAGCAGCTGGGTGCGTGACGACAGTATCATCACCCATATGGAAGCCCGCCTGGCGAAATACCGCTATGTCGGGATCGGCGAATTCCATCTCTATGGTGCCGATGCCGATCTGCCGGTGCCGAAACGCATGGTGGCGCTGGCGAAGCAGCACAGGCTGTTCCTGCATGCCCATAGCGACGCGGCCGCTGTGCAGCGCCTGTTCGTCCATGACCCGAACGCCATCGTGCTCTGGGCGCATTCCGGTTTCGACCGGCCCGATGCGGTGCGCGACATGCTGAAACGCTACCCCAATCTCTGGGCCGATCTGGCCTTCCGCAGCGATCACGCCTCCAGCGGCAAGGTCGACCCGGAATGGCGCAAGCTGTTCGAGGAATTCCCCGAGCGCTTCATGGTTGGCACGGATACCTTCACGCCAGAGCGCTGGCACTATATCGAAGAACACGCGAAATGGTCGCGCGCCTGGCTCGCCGACTTGCCGCGCGCACTCGCGGAGAAGATCGCCTATCGCAATGCCGAGGCGCTGTTCGCCCGCACCGGCTATGGCTACAAGGTCCCACCGCTGAACTGATCATGCGTCAATCGGCAATCATTGCGGCGCTGTGTCTCGGGCTGATCTCCGCCCCCGCCTGGGCCTGTGCGGATATTCCGGCTCAGGCGCGGCAGGTGCAGGCGGCGCAGTTCCGCCTCATCGTGACGCCGGTGCCGGCACCCATTCCGCTGAACAAGCCCTTTGCGCTCGATATCCGGCTCTGCGACGGCCGCATGGCGGAATTTCCACAGCTGACTGCCGTCGACGCCCGTATGCCGGCGCATCGCCACGGCATGAACTACAAGCCGGCGCTGACCAAGATCGACTGGGGCCATTACCGCGCCGAAGGCCTGCTGCTGCATATGCCTGGTAACTGGGAGTTCAGCTTCGATTTCACCGGCGCCGGCAAGCGCGAGCGGCTGACCTTCAGCTTCGACGCCCAATGAAGCTGCCGGCAGCCATGGCGCTGCTGCTTGCGCTGATCAGCGCGGCGGCACAGGCCGCCGATTTCGATGCCGCGCAGACCCGTCGCATTCTCGGCCACGGTCCCTGGCCGCCGGCGGAATCCGCTGACCGCAGTAACCGCCTCTCGGGCAACCGCGATGCGGTTCGTCTCGGTGCCATGCTGTTCGGCGAGCCGCGGCTGTCGGGCAATGGCGCGATCAGCTGCCAGACCTGCCATCGGCCCGATCATGGCTGGAGCGAAGCCAAGGCCCGCAGCGAGGGGCTGCGGTTGCAGGACCGCAATGCACCGGGCCTGCTGAATGTGCGACTGCAGCGCTGGTTCGGCTGGGACGGCGCGAATGACAGCCTCTGGGCTGCCGGTATCCGGCCGATCCTGAAAGACAGCGAAATGGGCGGCTCGGCCGCCGCCACTGCCAAATTACTGCGTGAAGACGCGCCGCTCGCCTGTCTGGCGCAGCGTGTCGCGCCGGATTATGCCACCGGCGACGATGAAGCGGTGCTGGTGTTGGCGGCCAAGGCACTCGCAGCTTTCCAGGAGACGATCAACAGCCCGCGTACGCCCTTCGATGAGTTCCGCGATGCGCTGGCGGCGAATGACCGGGCAGGGATGGCACGCTATCCCGAAGCAGCACAGCGCGGGCTGGCGCTGTTCACCGGTCGCGGCCAGTGCGGCATGTGCCATACCGGTGCAAATTTCAGTAACGGCGAATTCCACGATACCGGGCTGGTTTTCTTCCTGAACGATCCGGATCGCAAACCCGGCACGCCGCGCCGCGCCGATCCCGGTCGCCATGGCGGCATCGCGCAATTGAAAGCCAATCGCTTCAACCTGCTTGGGCGCTACAATGACGACGCGAGTGGCCAGGCCAGTATCCCCGCGCGGCATGTCGAGCAGCAGCATCGCAACTGGGGCGAATTCAAGGTGCCGAGCTTACGCAACCTCACCGCCACAGCGCCCTACATGCACAACGGCAGCAAACCGAGCCTGCGCGACGTGATCCTGCATTATTCAGACCTGGATGAAGATCGCCTGCATTCCGATGGCGAGGCGATCCTGAAGCCGCTGAAACTGGCAGAGGGCGAGATTGCCGATCTGCAGGCATTTCTGGAATCGCTGAGCGTGCCTAACGATACGGCGGCGCGATATGAAAACCTGCGCCGCGAAGCAGCGGCCTGCCGCTAGAGCTGCAGCATCCTGCTCGGATTGCGCAGCGGCAGATTGATCGTTGCCACGGTGCCCTTGCCGGGCTGCGAGTCCAGGTCGAGGCTGCCGCCATGCAGTTCGGCCAGCGATTTCACCAGCGGCAGGCCCAGCCCGGTGCCCTGATGCTCGCGGCTCAGCACGCCGCGCACCTGACCGAACGGCGCCAGCGCCTTGGGAATGTCCTGTGCCGACATGCCCACGCCGGTATCGTGCACGGCAATCTTCAGGATGCGATTGGCCACGTTGGCGGCGACCCAGGCACGTCCGCCGCGCGGCGTGAACTTCACCGCGTTGCTCAGCAGGTTGAGCAGCATCTGCCGCAGCATGCGCTCGTCGGCCTGCAGGTCCGGCAGATTGTCGGGGATATCGGCGCTTAAGTTTACGCCGGCGCGGTCGGCCTGCATCTGCATCATTTCCAGACTGTCGATGATCACCAGACCGGGCCGCAGCGTTTCGATATGCGGTTCCATGCGGCCGGCTTCCACCTTGGCCAGATCCAGCACGTCGTTGATCAGTTGCAGCAGGTGTTCGCCCGACTTGCGGATATCGTCGACGTATTCCAGCTGCTTCGGCGGCATCGCGCCGAAATAGCCCGCCAGCAGCGATTCCGAAAAACCGATGATGGCATTCAGCGGCGTGCGGAATTCGTGGCTCATATTGGCAAGGAATGCACTCTTCGAACGGTTGGCCACCTCGGCCATTTCCTTGGCGTGCAGAAGTTCGCGTTCGGTGGCTTCGCGCTCGGCGATGTATTTGGTCAGCGCGACGGTACGCTCATCGACGCGCGCTTCCAGCGTATCGGCCAGGTCGCGCAGCTGGTCCTGCGTGCGGCGAAGTTCTGTGATGTCGGAATAGGAGGTGACGAAACCGATATCGGGGATTGGCGTGCCGATGATTTCCAGCACCCGGCCGTTCGGGCGGCGGCGCTGCAAGCGATGCGGCATGAAGTTGTGAGCCAGTGCGACACGCTCAGCCACCATCTCGTCCACGTTGCCGGAGCCATATTCGCCATGCTCGACATTCCAGCGCACGAAGCGTTCGAACGGCGTGCCGGGCGTACCCAGTTCGGCCGGATATTCCAGCAGGTCAATGAAACGCTGGTTGCACATCACCAGATTCAGGCTGGTGTCGAACAGGGTGATGCCGTGGCTGATCGTGCCCAGCACCACATCCAGCATGCGGTTCTTGTCGCGCAGTTCGGCGGTACGGCCCTGGACGGCATCTTCCAGTTCCTCGCGCACGCGTAGCAGCGCCTGTTCGTTGCGCCGCCGTTCGGTGATGTCGGTATAGACTGCGACCCAGCCGCCATTGGGCAGCGGGGCGCCGCGAACTTCCAGAATGGTGCCGTTCGGTCGTTCGCGCTCGAACTGGTGATGTTCGAATTTGCGCACCAGCGCGAGACGCGCCTGCACGATGGTTTCGACGTCGCCGGCCCCGTATTCGCCGCGTTCGGCGTTGTAGCGGAAGAAATCTTCCACCGAGGTGCCGGGCGTGCCGAAGGTATCGGGAAATTCCAGCAGGTCGAGGTAGCGGCGATTGCAGGCAATCAGCTGCAGCGCGCCGTCAAAGATGCTGATCCCCTGGTCTAGCTGGTCCAGCCCCTGCAGGAGGTGCACATTCTGGTGCATTCCGCCGAGTTCCTTGCCTGTTACCCTGGCGACCAAGCTAAACCTTTGGCAGCCGGAAAAAAATGGCGGAACGGCGCATCAATCCGTGATGACCGCCCGGCCATGAAAAAAGCCGCCTTGCGGGCGGCTTGATTCGCGTCTCGATAAACCAGAAGGCGTCGATTACATCGAACCTTCGCGCTGGGCGCGCTTGCGGGCCAGCTTGCGGGCGCGGCGGATGGCTTCAGCCTTCTCGCGGGCGCGGCGTTCCGAGGGCTTCTCGTAGTGGCCGCGCAGCTTCATCTCGCGGAAAATGCCTTCGCGCTGCATCTTCTTCTTGAGCGCCTTCAGCGCCTGATCGACATTGTTATCACGAACCAGAACCTGCACGTCGGTTCCATCCTTTCAGGTCAAAGAATTCCGTTTGCGGAGCCTCTGCTCCGACGAGTGGCGGGTTCTAACATGCTGATCCGGCTTTGTGAAGTCGCTTCGTGGATATCCGGGCGCAATCTGGATTTATGTCTAAACTATTGGTAACAAAAGTATATTCCGGTGACTTGGCCGCGCGGGCGCTCTGTCCTAGGCTGCAGATATGGCAATTCTCAAGATCGCGAAGATGGGGCATCCGGTTCTGGCCCGCCCGGCCGACTCGGTTCCCGACCCGACGGCCCCGGAAATCCGGCAGCTGATCGAGGATATGGTCGATACCATGATCGATGCGCCGGGCCAGGGCCTGGCCGCGCCGCAGGTGCATGTGCCGCTGCGGGTGGCGGTTTTTCTCACCCCGGACGAAGGTGACGGCAAGCGCGAGCTGGTGACCCTGGTGAACCCGAAATGGGAGCCTGCCGGTCCGGAGCAGGATATGGCCTGGGAAGGCTGCCTGTCGGTGCCGGGCATGCGCGGCCTGGTGCCGCGTTACACCAGTATTCGTTACGAGGGCATCTTGCCCGACGGCAGCCGGCTGGAACGCGAGGTCGGCGGCTGGCATGCCCGCGTGGTGCAGCATGAACTGGATCATCTGGACGGCATCCTGTATCCGCAGCGCATGACCGATCTGAAGGATCTGGTCTTCGAGAGCGAGCTGCGGCATCGCGCAGCACTCCGCCCGCAGGAGGAAGAGGAATGACTGACGACCATCTCCTGACTGAAAAGCGCGCCCTGCTGGAGGCCATGCTGCCGCATGTGCCCTTCGACGGCTGGACCGCCAAGGCACTCAATCTCGCCGCGCGCGATGCCGGTCTCGATACCGGCGTGGTGCTGCGCGCCTTTCCCGGCGGTGCCGCCGATGTGCTGGATTTCTGGGTGAGCGAGACCGATGCCGCCATGCTGCGCGTGCTGGAGGGCCGCGACCTTGCCGCCATGAAGGTGCGCGAGCGCGTCAAGCTGGCGGTGATGACGCGGCTGGAACTGGCGGCCCCGCATCGTGAAGCCGTGCGCCGCGCGCTGACCTTGGAGGCCCTGCCGCAGCATGCGCCGCGTGCGCTGAAGCAGCTTTACCGCACGGTGGATGCGATCTGGTATGCCGCCGGCGACACCGCGACCGACTTCAACTTTTACACCAAGCGCATGCTGCTGGCCGGCGTTTACGGCGCCACGCTGTTGCACTGGCTGGATGACAAGTCGGAAAACTTCGCCGGTACCTCGGCCTTTGTCGATCGTCGGCTGGCGGATGTGATGCGCATCGAGAAGGCCAAGAGCAAGCTTGCCAAACTGGCCGACCGGCTGCCGAACCCGTTCCGCAACCTGCGGCGGGCGTAGCTTTAGATTTTCAGAAGAGTTTAGGCGACGACGCTGAGGAACTGGCCGACCACGGCCGGCTTCTGCACCGGCGTGGTGCTGCCGTTGCGGCTGTAGTTCAGCAACGGTGCTTCGTCGTTGCCCGGGGAACCTGAGGACGTACCGGCGCCAGAACCGCTGCCCTGCTGCGAGGACGACTGCGAATACTGCTGCGGCTCGGTCTGTTCGACCGGCGCGTCGGTGAGATAGGAGGTGAAGCGGCTGACCTGCGCATACTGCTGCACGGCCGCATTGTCGGTGCTGCTGATCAGGGCATTCTTCGTCGGTCGCTGCGGGGTAGTCCGCGCAACGCCGGAAAGACCAGCACTGATATTCTCGACCGACATGATCATCCTGTCGCCAGACCCTATTTGGCCAGCGATATGGTTAACAAAGATTAACCATCATTATAGCGAAGGCTCGTCCGACCGCAAGCCGAGAATGGCGGTGCGACAGTTTGACTTATGGTTGTGGGGCGTGTCCGGAGGGGTAAAGCCGGTTGACATGGCCCATTTTGCGCCCGGGACGGGCTTCGGCCTTGCCGTAGAGGTGCAGTTTGGCATTCGGCTCAGCCAAAAGTGCCGGCCAGGCGTCGATTTCGTCGCCGATCAGGTTCTCCATCACGGCGTCGCAGAGCCGGTCGGCCGACCCGAGCGGCAGGCCGCAGATCGCCCGGATATGCTGCTCGAACTGCGAGGTGACGGCGGCATCCATGGTCCAGTGGCCGGAGTTGTGTACCCGCGGCGCCATCTCGTTGACCAGGACCCGGTCGCCGCAGTCGAACAACTCGACCGCCAGCGTGCCGACATAGTCGAGGCCATCGGCCAGGCTCGCGGCGATCTGCTCGGCCTGAGCGGCCAGCGCGGGCTCGATGATGGCCGGCGCATGGGTCCGCCACAGGATGTGGTTGCGATGGATATTCTCGACCGGACCCCAGGAGGCGACCTCGCCATCCAGCCCGCGCGCCAGCACCACCGAAAGCTCGCGTTTGAAGCTGACGAAACCTTCGGCAACCAGATGATCGGATGTCAGCGCGGCGAAAGCGGAGGCGGCCTCTTCGCGTTTCGTGACCTTCACCTGGCCCTTGCCGTCATAGCCCATGCGGCAGGTCTTCAGCACCAGCGGCAGGCCGAGCGCATCGATGGCAGCTTCGAGATCGGCGACGGAGCCGACCTTGCGCCACGGCGCTGTCGCGATGCCGCGGTCGTTGCAAAACTGCTTTTCGAACAGGCGGTCCTGGCTGATGCGCAAAGCTTCCGTGCCCGGACGAACCGGCACGATCTTTGAAATCGCAGCGACCGGATCGAAGGGGATATTCTCGAATTCGTAGGTCACGACATCGCAGGCGCGCGCGAAGGCCGCCATCGCCGCAGCGTCGGTGTAGTCGGCGCGGGTGAATGTCGTGGCGACCTCTGCGGCCGGCGGATCGGCCTCGGGCGCGAAGATATGACAGTGATAGCCGAGCCGGCTGGCCGCATTGGCCAGCATGCGGCCGAGCTGGCCGCCGCCGAGAATGCCGATCATGCTGCCGGGCGCGAGAGCGCTCACTTAGCCGTCTTCTTCTTTTTCTCAGAGACGGGCGCGGGCTTGATCGCCCTGGTCTGCTTCGCGCGCCAGGCCTGCAGGCGCTTCGACAAGGCCGGATTGTTCAACGCCAGAATGGCGGCGGCGAGCAAACCGGCATTGATCGCGCCGGCCTTGCCGACGGCGAGCGCGCCGACCGGAATGCCGCCGGGCATCTGCTGAATCGAGAGCAGCGAGTCGAGGCCCTTCAATGCGCGACTCTCCACCGGTACGCCCAGCACCGGCAGATGCGTCATCGCTGCGGCCATGCCGGGCAGATGCGCTGCACCGCCGGCGCCGGCGATGATCACCTGGATGCCGCGCTCATGTGCGCTGTGGGCATAATCGTACAGCCGCTGCGGCGTGCGATGCGCCGACACGATGCGGTGTTCGGCCGGCACCTTCAGCGCGGCGAGCACCTCGGCGGCATGTTCCATGGTGGCCCAGTCGGACTGGCTGCCCATGATAATCCCGACCAGCGGACCTTTACGCGGCGCCATGAGTTACTCCTGCAGCGGAAAGCGGCGGATTATAGGGAGCCGAGAGGGGCTGTAAAGCCGGACCGTGAGGGCGGGGAAAAGCCTGGAATCGATGCGATTCCCCCTTGCTGGAATGCCCGGGCGATCCATGCTTTGTTAACGCCTCCTGCGGCATGAGTAATGCAGATTGCCGCCTCAGGTGGCATGGCCAGGAGAACGACGCAGCGTGAAGATCGAGGACCGTCGACCGGTCGGGCTGGGTTCCACGACCCCTATTGGGTCGGGCGGTGCTGCGCGTCCGGCCGTGGTGGTCCCGGCCCAGGGCACCGGCGGGGTGACGGCGACCACGGTCAATCCGGCCGCCACCGCCACCGTGATGGGCATCCCCGAACCCGAACTGACGCCGCGGGTGCGCGACGCGATCGTGCGGCTGATGGGCGAGGTCGACCAGCTGCGCAATGAGCTCAACCGCACGCGGCATCGCCTCGCCGAACTCGAACGCCTAGCCGACCGCGATACGCTGACGCCGCTGTATAACCGCCGCGCCTTCGTGCGTGAACTGTCGCGCTCTATGGCCCATGTCGAACGCTACGGCCGCCCGTCCTGCCTGATCTATTTCGATCTGAACGGCCTGAAGGACATCAACGACCGGCATGGCCACGGTGCCGGCGATGCCGCGCTGATCCAAGTCGGCCAGATCCTGCTCGACAATACGCGCGAATTCGACGTGGTCGCCCGGCTCGGCGGCGACGAATACGGCGTGATCCTCAGCGAGACCGATGCCCAGGTCGGCCGCGAGAAGGCCGAGCAGCTGGCCGAGGCGATCCGCCGCCGGCCGCTGCACTGGGAAGGCAAAAGCCTGCCACTCGACGCCGCCTATGGCGTCTATCCGCTCAAGCCCGGCGAAGACCCCGGCTCGGCGCTGGCCGCGGCCGACCAGATGATGTACAGCCACAAGCTTTCCCGCCGCACGGCCCGGGGTTAGTCTTGTCTTTTCAGTAGCTTATCAGCATCTGAAGCAGTGTGCCCGGGCCGTTGGCCGGTGCTTATTCCCGCCTTATAAGATGCTTATTCGGTCTTATAAGACTCTTATTTCTCCTTATTCCGTGGAACATCGCCGTGAAACCTCTGGCGGCTTGCCTCGGGTCAAACGGGAACATATAATGAACATATTTCCGGTTTCAAGGGGGTGGGCATGCCAGCCGACAGCGATTTCGTCGACTACGTCTTCGACTGCCTGGCCGCCGCCAGAGTGGGCCCGGTGACACGCGAGCGGCTGTTCAGCGGCAGCGGGTTGCGCATTGACGGTGAACTCTTTGGCGTGATCCTGCGCGGCACGCTGTATTTCGTGGTCGACGACCAGACCCGGCCGCGCTTTGTCGAAGCCGGCATGGGGCCCTTCACCTACAGCCGCAAGAGCGTGCAGCGGAAGATCGAGCGCTGGTACGAACTGCCGGAAGACGTGCTGCTCGATCCGTCCGACCTGCGCGACTGGGTGCATGAAGCATTGGCAGCCTTCCGTCGCACGGCAAAGCCGGAACCGAAGAAAAAACCTGCGGCGAAGAAGATCGTGAAGAAACCTGCCGCGAAAAAACCGACTGCCAAAAAGCCGGCGAAAAAGCGCGCGATCAAACGCTAGGCGGCCTCGCTGCGCAATTCCGCCGTCAGATGCTCGGCCAGCGCGCGCGTGGCCGGGGTCTGTCGCCGCGGCGCCGTATACAGCGCGATCTCCGACAGCGGCAGCGGCGGCAAATCATCAGCCTCGTCGAGCAGCCGCAGACCCGGCCGCGCCGTGCCGGCCTTCACCACCGTCACCGCCATGCCGGCCGCCGCAGCGGCTTCGACCGCGCCGATGCTGGAACTGCTGAATACGATGCGCCACGACCGCCGCGCCTTGTTCAGCGCCTCCAGCGCCCATTCGCGATACATGTTGCCGGCCTTGAGCAGCGCCAGCGGCAGCGCGCCGTCGGCGGGAAAGGTGTTGCTGTCGGAAAACGCCCAGGAGGTGCGCTCGATACGCAGTACCTCGCCCTTGCCGGCGCCGTAGCGCTGGGTCGCCAGAACGAGATCGAACTCGTCGCCGAGCTGTTTCAATAGATCGCGGGTGAAGCCGGTGGTGACTTCCAGTTCGATCTCCGGGTGCTGGCGACTGAAGCGCGCCAGCGCATCGGGCAGGATGCTGGTGGCGTAATCGTCCATCACCGCCAGCCGCACGGTGCCGCGCAGGTCGCGCGCGCCGATCACATCCAGCGCCTCGTCATGCAGGGCAATAATGCGCCGCGCATAGCCGAGCAGTTCCTCGCCGCGTGGCGTCAGCGCCACGCCCTGCGGTGAACGGTCCAATAAATGTTGCCGCGTGATTTCCTCCAGCCGGCGGATCTGCATGCTGATGGCCGATTGGGAGCGGCCGAGGATGGCGGCGGCGCGGGAAAAGCCCTTCTGCTCGACCACGGCGGTGAAACAGCGCAGCAGGTCGACATCGATATTGCGAAGCATGCCGGGTCTCCGGATAGGCATCATCATGAAATCAAATTATACCTATCATTATAATTCATTTCGGTGATGCTGTCTTTGCCTCCAGGATGCGGGCCCGTCTTTCCGCCAGCACCGGAGTCCCCATGTCGAAGTCGCAGCCGCAGAACCGGCCCAACCGTCCGCAATATCCGTCGAAAATCTTCCAGAGCCGTTATATGGCCGGCGCGCGCGGCCTGTGGCGCGCCACCGGGCTCAACGATGAGGATTTCAAGAAGCCGCTGATCGCCGTGGTGAATTCCTTCACCGAATTCGTGCCGGGCCATGTGCATCTGCGCGAACCGGGCCAGCTGGTGGCGGCTGAAATCTGGAAGGCGGGCGGCGTCGCGCGCGAGTTCAACACCATTGCCGTGGATGACGGCATCGCCATGGGCCATGACGGCATGCTCTACAGCCTGCCGTCGCGCGAGATCATCGCCGATTCCGTCGAATACATGGTCAATGCGCATCGCGTCGATGCGATGGTCTGCATCTCCAACTGCGACAAGATCACGCCCGGCATGCTGATGGCGGCGCTGCGACTGAACATCCCGGCGGTGTTCGTCTCGGGCGGCCCGATGGAGGCCGGCAAGGCGGTGGTGGACGGCAAGGAAATTGCGCTCGACCTGATCAATCCGATGGTGGCGGCGGCGCGCACCGATGTCTCCGACAGCCANNGCCACGCATGCCGACCGGCGGCAATTGTTTGCGCGGGCTGGCAGCCTGATTGTCGATCTGGCGCGTCGCCATTACGAGCAGCAGGACGACAGTGTATTGCCGCGCGCCATCGCCTCGAAGGCCGCTTTCATGAATGCGATGGCGCTGGATATCGCCATGGGCGGATCAACCAACACGGTGCTGCATCTGCTGGCGGCGGCCTATGAGGCGGAACTCGATTTCACCATGGCGGATATCGACCGGCTGTCGCGCCGGGTGCCGGTACTGTGCAAGGTCGCGCCGGCGGTGCCCGATGTGCATGTCGAGGACGTGCACCGTGCCGGCGGCGTGATGGCGATTCTCGGCGAACTCGAACGCGCCGGGCTGCTGGATCGCAGCGTGCCGATGATCCATGCCGCCACACTGGGCGAGGCGCTGGACAACTGGGACATCACTCGCACCGAGCGGACTGATGTGCAGGAGTTGTTCCGCGCCGCGCCGGGCGGCGTGCGCAGCCAGGCGGCCTTCAGCCAGACCGCCCGCTGGACCAGCCTGGATACCGACCGCGCCAAGGGCGTGATCCGCAATATCGACCACGCGTTTTCGCGCGACGGCGGACTGGCTGTGCTGTCGGGCAATCTGGCGCCCGATGGCTGCATCGTGAAGACGGCCGGCGTGGACGAGAAGATACTCAGCTTTACGGGGCGCGCGGTGGTCTTCGAAAGCCAGGATGCGGCCGTGCAGGGCATCCTGAACGGCGCGGTGCAGGCCGGCAACGTGGTGGTGATCCGCTACGAGGGGCCGCGCGGCGGCCCGGGCATGCAGGAGATGCTGTATCCCACCAGCTACCTGAAAGCCAAAGGCCTGGCCGAGAAATGCGCCCTGGTGACGGACGGGCGGTTCTCCGGCGGCTCGTCGGGGCTTTCCATTGGCCATGTTTCGCCGGAAGCGGCCGATCGCGGCCTGATCGCACTGGTACAGGATGGCGATGAGATCCGCATCGATATAGCAGGGCGCAGCATCGTGCTGGAGGTGGATGAGGGCGAACTGGAACGTCGTCGCGCAGCGCTGGATGCCTCGCCGCAGGGCTGGGCGCCGCAGGCGCCGCGCGAACGGAAGGTCAGTCGCGCTCTGCGGGCCTATGCCGCCTTTGCTGCCAGTGCTTCTAAGGGCGCGGTTCGCATACTTTGACGCAATAAAAAGGCCCGGCCTGCGCGATAACACCGCGCGTGCCGGGCCCTGGTGCAGCCGCGGACTGGCCGCAGCGCGCCGTCCGGGAAGTTAGTGCCGTACCGCCTGCTGCAGCCGGCGCCGCTGCAGGCGTTCATTGCGCTGGCGCTGTTCGCGCGCCAGCCGGAACATGACGAACAGCGGCAGGCCGCTCAGCATGGCGGCAAAGTTGGCGGCCAGGACCCAGTCGATATGGAACCAGGTCACCATGCCGTCGGCGACGATGAAGAATTGCAGGACCGCGAGGACCAGGAAGAAGGCAGAACCGGGGAAAGCCATGATCGACTCCTCTTTTTTGTTTTAAGCCTCACGACTCGATGACTGCAGCCTAGCCAAAGCCGGGCGGCCCCGCCGCCGACAAGGCTGTGACCCCTGTGACGCCGTTGTGACTTGCGGCCTGGTTCGGCCGCTTAAATGACAGATGCGTGGCAATTTGCGGGATTTTCGGCGCCCCCGGGCGGCGGGAAGATGCGCCGGGACGGCCGCCGCGAGTTGTTCGAGGAACCGGGGAGGTAAGTTTACACTCCACATGTCACCCGCGGGCTTGGCCCGTGGGTCCCATTTAATGGGATGCCCGGGTCAAGCCCGGGCATGACAAATGAGGCGAGAGGCTTACTTGCGTCCGTACCGCCTCTCGATGGCGGCATAGAGCGCGCGCAGGCCGGTCGCTTCCGCGCCGAGCGGACGGCCCGCGCGCTGTCGCGGATTCCAGCCGAACATGTCGAGATGGGCGTAAGACTTCGTCTTGGTCACGAATTCCTTCAGGAAGAGTGCCGCGGTGATCGAGCCGGCAAAGGGCGTGTCGCCCGAATTGCTGATATCGGCCACCTTGCCCTCGATATAGTCGCGATAACCGGCATGCAGCGGCATCCGCCACAGCGGGTCGCTCACAGTCAGCCCGGCGTCCAGCAGGGCCTGCGCCATCGCATCGTCGGTTGCATACAGCGCGGGCAGATCGGGTCCGACCGCGACACGCGCCGCGCCCGTGAGTGTCGCGGCATCGATCAACCAGTCAGGCTTCTCGGTATCGGCTTCAGCCAGCGCATCGCCCAGCACCAGCCGGCCCTCGGCGTCGGTGTTGCCGATCTCAACGGTAAGCCCCTTGCGGCTGGTCAGCACGTCACCCGGGCGGAAGGCATTGCCCGACACGCTGTTCTCGACCGCGGCGATCAGCAGGCGCAGCCGCACCGGCAGCTTCATCGCCATGATGGCGGCAGCAAGGCCCAGCATCACCGCGGCGCCGCCCATATCCTTCTTCATCAGCAGCATGCCGGCCGAGGGCTTGAGATCGAGGCCGCCGGTATCGAAACACACGCCCTTGCCGACCAGGGTCAGTTTCGGATGCTTCGGATTACCCCAGCGCAGGTCGATCAGGCGCGGCAGGCGCACGCTGGCGCGGCCGACGGCATGGATCATCGGATAATTCTGTTCCAGCAGATCGTCTCCGATGATGGTGCTGATTTCGGCGCCGCCGAGCAGCGCCACGCCGCGCGCAGCTTCCGCCAGTTCGGCCGGACCCATGTCTCCCGCGGGCGTGTTGATCAGGTCGCGCGCCAGCACGATGCCGTCATGCAGCGCGGTCACGCGCTGCTGGTTCGCCCTGGCCGGCCAGACCAGGCGGATCAGCTTCTTCTCAGTTTTCTTGTACCGGTCGAAGCGATAGGCATTCAGCGCCCAGCCGAGGGCTGCGGCATCGCCGGCTTTCGCATCGGCCAACTTGTAATCGCCGGCCGGCAGCGCGCCGGCAATAGCGGCATAGCTCCACAGATCCGGCGTATCACCGATGCCGGCCAGCACGCGCGCCGGTTTGCCGCTTTTCGCATCCGGCAGTACCAGCACCTGGCCCGGCTTGCCCTTGAAGCCCTGCGCTTCGGCCAGGCCGGCGACGAGGCCCTTTTCCTTCACGGCACGCGACGTCCAGGCCTTGGCGGTCACGGTCTCGACCGGGATGGCGGCGGCGGATTTGGCAATCAGGCTGGCAGGCACGGGTGATCCTCAAAATTGCAGTGGGCAGTATCAACTGGGGTGCAATATCAATATGGGCGGCAGGCCGGCCGTCGTCTATAAGGTGCGGGCCTGATTTGCGAACAGGCTCGGCATCTGGGAGCACCACTCGTGAGCGATCTCACCCTCGTCATCGGCAACAAGAATTACTCGAGCTGGAGCCTGCGGCCCTGGCTGGCGCTGAAAGCCACCGGGCAGAGCTTCGACGAAGCGCTGATCGTGCTGCGCCGGCCCGAAACCAGGGCCGAGATTCTGCTACATTCGCCGGCTGGCAAGCTCCCCGTGCTGAAAGCCGGTGATCTGACGATCTGGGAGAGCCTGGCGATCTGCGAATACATTGCCGAGACCTGGCCCGAGGCCGGGCTGCTGCCCGAGGATGCACGCGCCCGTGCGGTGGCGCGCAGCGTGATGAGCGAGATGCATGCCGGCTTCGTCAACCTGCGCCGCGAACTGCCGATGGACATCAACAAGCTGAGCCCGCTGGCGCAGAACGGCGTGACGCCCGGCGAGGAAACGCGGCTCGAAATTGCGCGTGTGCAGCAGGTCTGGCAGGACTGCCGCGGCCGGTTTGGCAGGAAAGGCGATTTCCTGTTCGGCCGTTTCGGCATTGCCGATGCGATGTATGCCCCGGTGGCGACGCGCTTCCGCACCTATGGCGTGGCGATGGACCCGGTCTCCGAGGCCTATGTGAATGCGATCTACGCGCTGCCGGCGATGCAGGAATGGTGTTCGGCGGCGGCCAAGGAAGCCGCGCTGCCGGATTAAGTATGACAGTCGCTCCGTATCCGGTCTGTTGGATATGTGAACGAATGCGCGGGAAGGCGGATTCCGCCAGCGTCATCGCGGAATCCGTACTGCCCCAATACAGTTATGATGTATAACATTCCTGCGCGAAGGCGACGGCGCAGACAAAGTTGCTTTGGGCCGGCGTGAACCGGTCGGTGTGAATGCAATCGCCCCCGCGACGAGGCCACCGCAAGTGTGGCCGGAGATATATCGCCATCCGGGGAGATCGATCATGACCACAGTGACGAAATGGTTCGGCGTTCTGCTTGCGGCAACGCTGACCTGCAATGCCGGCACCGCCCTCGCGCAGGACAATCGCGCAAAACCTGACCTGATCGTCATGCTGGCGATCGACCAGTTCGGCTCGTTGCTGTTCGACAAATGGCGTCCGACCTTCCAGCGCGGTCTGAAACGAATTGCCGATGGCGGTGTGATCTACGCCAATGCGTATCAGTCCCACGGCATCACCGAAACCTGCGCCGGGCATTCGACCCTGCTGACCGGCAAGCATCCCGGCGGCACCGGTATTGTCGCAAACGAATGGTATAATCCGGCGACCGGCAAGCAGGTCTACTGCGTCGAGGATGCCGCCTATACGGTTGCTCTCAATCCGAAGCAACGCAAGGTCGGGCCGGGATTGCTGGCGACCTCGACCTTCGGTGACTGGCTGAAAGAGCAGAGTCCACAAAGCCGCGTGGTGGTGGTCTCGGGCAAGGATCGTTCCTCCGTCACCATGGGTGGCCGCAAGGCCGATGGCGTGTTCTGGTATATTGACGGTTTCGGCTTCACCACCTTCGTGGCGGCCGACGAGAACGCCGAAACCAAACTGCAGCCGCTCGCCAAGCTAAACGCGCGGATCGCGGCCGAGGCCGCCAGCGTGCCGCCCTGGACTTACGCCAACGAAGCCTGCCGTGCGCTGGAAAGCGAGATTGTGCTCGGCAAGCAGACCTGGAAGCTCAAGCTGCCGCCGGAAGCGCCGGCCGAGGAAGGCAAGCCGCCGGGCAAGGTCCGACCGATCCATATCATGGACCCGCTGACGCTGGAGGCGGCGCGCGAGCTGGTGGCCTATCACAAGCTGGGCAAGCGCGGGCAGACCGACCTGCTCGCCATCAGCCTGTCGGCCACCGACTTCATCGGCCACGGCTATGGCACGCAGGGCCCGGAAATGTGCGATCAGATGTATCGCCTCGACGCGATGATCGGCGATTTCCTGACATATCTGGATGGCTACGGCGCCCGCGTCATGCTGGTGGTGACGGGGGATCATGGCGGTTCCGATTTCCCCGAGCGTCTGGCGCAGCAGGGCGACGCTTCCGCCAGGCGGATCAGTCCCGCCAAACTGCTCGCCGACGCGAATGCACAGGTGAAAGCCCGGCTCGGTCTCACGGCGGATCCGCTGGTCTCCCCGGATTACGTGCAGTTCTATGCGGTCGATGCCAGCGGTCGCGGTCTGGCCGGGCCGGAACGGGCGGCCGTGGTAAAGGCCGCGATGGATGTCTTTAATGCGCATCCCGATGTGGAGCAGGCCTTCTCGCTCGACAGCCTGCTCAAGCATAAAATCACCAGCAGCGCGCCCTCCGACTATTCGCTGCAGGACCGTTTCGCCCAGAGTGTGATGGCGGGACGGTCCGGCGATATCATCGTGGCGCTGAAGTCCGGTGTTTCCGCGGCCCGCGCACTGCCGACAAGATTCATGATGGGCCATGCAGGGCCCTATCATCACGATACGGCGGTGCCAATCGTGTTCTGGTGGCCCGGCGCGAAGCCCGCCACACGCATTCTGCCTGTGGACACCACCAGCATCGCCCCGACCTTGGCCAACCTGGCCGGCATCAAGGCGCCGGCCGATCTTGATGGGCGCTGCATCGATATCGGATACGGCACGGCCTGTCACTGACGGTCCGTCGCGCGGCTTCCGCCTGAAGCCGCGCGACTCCGGCTCACGTAATCAGCTTCATCTCGCGGTAGAAGCGTTCGGCGCCGGCATGCAGCGGGATGCTGACGCCGAGCAAGGCCGTGCCGAGCCGGATACGCTGCGCCATCGGCGGGCCGGCATTGAGCATCTTGCGGTTCTGCGGATGCCATAGGGCGCGCAGCAGTTCGTAGACCAGTTCGGGATCGAGACTCTCCGGCCCGATCCACTGCATGCCGATGCTGAGCGTCTCGGTCTCCGGCACGCCGCGATAGGTCCCGGCCGGGATGATATCGCGCGTGAAGAAGGGGTGCCGGCGCAGCGCGCCCTCGATCTGCCGGCCGGTCAGCGGTACGATACGGGCGATCTCGCGGTCGGTCAGGTCGCCCACCGTTGGCGCCGGCTGGCCCGAGATCAGGAAGAAGGCGTCGAGTTCGTCGCGCGACATCAGGTCGGCGGCTTCGCCGGGATCGACTTCCAGCACCTTCAACTGGCTCAGCCGCAGGCCATACGCCGCGAGGATGATTTCGGCATTAAAACGCGTGCCCGAACCGGCGCGGTCGAGCGAGACGCGCTTGCCGGCCAGTTCGCGGATATCGCTGATGCCGGCATTGCCGCGCACCACCAGATGGATGGTTTCGGGGTAGAGATTGGCCAGCACCCGCAGATTGCCCTGCTTGGCGCGGCGGAAATAGATGCCTTCGCCCTGATAGGCGCTGGCGACCAGATCGGCCTGGGCAAAACCGCTTTCGATGCTTTCATTGCCGATGGCAGCGAGGTTGGCGACGGAGCCCTGGCTGGTCAGCGCCACGGCAATCAGGCCGGGGACCCCGCAGGAACCGCCCTTGTCGCAGGGGCGGCTGCCGGGCGGATTCGAAATCACCGAGGCCATGGTGACGCCGACGGGGAAGGCGGTGGTATGGGCCGAGCCGGTGAGGATGCGGAAAAAGCCGCCGCTGTCTTTCGGCCGGACCGGTTCGGTCTGCACCTGCTGGGCGGTTGCCGGGCGCACGGCAAAGCCAGTCCCGCCGATAACGGCACTGGCGGCGGAGCCAAGCAGGAAATCTCGCCTGTTCATGGCTTTTTTTATACGCCGGGCCGTGCGCAGTGACCAGTGATCAGCTGTTGGCGGCTTCGGACCGGTCGAATTTCAGCTTGGCGACCAGCACCGCCGCGGTCAGGCAGAGCGTGACCACATTGGCGGCGATCAGCCCGGGTGAGCCGATCAGCAGGCCGTAGGCCAGCCACAGCGCGATGCCGATATTCATCAGCAGGAACATGCCGAGCGAAATGTCGCGCGCCGAGCGGCTGCGCCACACCTTTACCACCTGCGGCACATAGGCCAGCGTGGTGAGCGCGCCGGCGATCAGGCCGATGATTTCGACGGTTTCAGATGTCATTGCGCCAGTATAGGCGCTCAGACGCGGGTGATGAAGGCGTTCTGCAGCTTGGCCACGCAGGCGCGCATGGCAGCGTCGTCATACGGCCTGGCCGGCAGCTTGCCCCAGACCGGACCAGGCCAGGCGCCATCTTCGCGGAAGCGGGCGATCACATGCACATGCAGCTGCGGCACCATGTTGCCCAGCGCGCCGACATTCAGCTTGTGCGGTTCAAACACATGCTGCAGCACGCGCTGTGCCTGCGCGATCTCGTTGATCAGCAGCTTGCGCTGCTTCTCGTTCAGATCGGCGATCTCGGTGACGTTCTCGACGGCGGGCACCAGGATGAGCCAGGGATACTGGCTGTCGTTCATCAGCTGGACCAGGCAAAGCTTCATACGGCAGACAGCGAAAGTGTCGCGGCGCAACTGGTCGTGCAGGGTGAACATCGACTAAAATTCGCTTTCTTCTTTGTACGGCGCCGTTGCCGTTCCCGCGCTGATACCGGGGTCTTGAGGATTTGTCCATGACTATCAATACGTTGCCCGTTCTGCGCGTGAAACCTCGAGAAGAGCGCCGCGCAAGAGGTGGACATCCGTGGGTGTATTCCAACGAGATTGCACTGGATGCCGATGCCAAGGCGATTGCACCCGGCAGCCTTGTGCGACTCGACGATGCGCAGGGAGCACTGCTGGGAATCGGCACATTCAACCCGCATTCGCTGATCGCAGCGCGACTTTTGAGTCACGAAGCAGCAACAATCGACGCCAGCTTCCTCAGCCGCCGGTTGCAGGCGGCCCTGCGGTTGCGCGAACGCTGTTTCACCCTGCCGTATTACCGGCTGGTGCACGCTGAGGCCGACGGCCTGCCGGGTGTCGTGATCGACCGCTACGGCGACGTGCTCTGCATCCAGTGCAATACAGCGGGGGCGGAGCGATTGCTGCCCGACCTGCTGGCGGCGCTGGAGCAGGTGCTGAAGCCGCGCGCCGTCGTGCTGCGCAATGATTCGCCGGTGCGCGCGCTGGAAGGCCTGCAGCCCGAGATCCGCCTCGCCGCCGGCAGCCTGGATGACGGTCCGGCCGTGGTGGAAGAGGGCGGCGTGCGGATCGCGCTCGACCTGCTGGAAGGCCAGAAGACCGGCTGGTATTTCGACCTTGCCGGCGCCCGCGCCCTGATCGCCGCCCAGGCCAAGGGCGAGGAAATGCTGGACCTTTATTGCAACTCCGGCGCTTTCGCTCTCACTGCCGCAAAGGCTGGGGCCAAGAGCGTGCGCGGCATCGACCGTTCCGAACTTGCCATTGCCCAGGCGGTGCAGGGCGCCAAAGACAACGACCTCAACCGGATCGCGAAATTCGAGAAGGCCGAAGCTTTTCCGGCGCTGGAGCAGTTGCAGGGCGATAAAGCTGCGCGGTTCGGCATCGTCGTCACCGACCCGCCCAATTTCGTCAAAAGCCGCAAGGATCTCGGCCCCGGTGCCAAGGCCTATCGCAAGCTGGCGAAACTCGCCGCGCCGCTGGTGAAGCCGGGCGGGCTGTGGTTTGTCGCCTGTTGCGCGCATCTGCTGCCGGGCGAACTGTTCGCGAAGGAAACCGCCATCGGCATCAGTCAGGCCGGCCGCTCGGGGCGGGTGCTGTATTCCGGTGGTGCCGGGCCGGACCATCCGGTGCATCCGCATCTGCCGGAAAGCGCCTATCTGAAATGGCAGATCCTGCAACTGGACTAAGCCGCCGCAATTCCGCCATCAGTTCGCAGCAGGATTCCGGCCCGGCAGGCTTCCGATAAAAGACCGGCATGTCCCGTGGCGGGCATGCCGCCCCAGCAAGATCGGCTGAAACGGGAAGTCCTGCTCGAGGACGGTCATGTCTTCCCTCATCGCTATCCGACGCATCGCTGCGCTGCTAGCGCTGGTCGCGTTTCTGCCGGGCTGCGCGCAATGGCATTGCGGCTCGCTGCCCAATGCCGAGCAGTGCTATGCCGCCTATGACGAATATGAAACCTGCCAGTATCAGTCGCGTCCGCTGATCCGCCAGGTCGGCGAAACCTGGCGCAGCGAATGCCGCACCGAGCGCGTCGCCTGTGGCAAGCGCGAAAAGCGCTGCGTCGAGCGCACCCGCGAAATCTGCCGTTCCTATCCAGAGCCGATCTACGACTATCGCGATTACAACAACGGCGTGTCGCACTGCATGAGTGGCAAGGGGCTGGCGGCCTACGATATGTATTTCAATCGGTCGCCCTTCTAAGAACCTTCGTCATGCCCGGGCTTGACCCGGGCATCCCATTCCATCGAGCGCTTCAGAAAATGGGATGCGCGGATCAAGTCCGCGCATGACAAAAGGAGTTTTCTTCAGCGTCGGTTCAGTCGCGAGAACCACGGATCGAGCCGTGCAATCGCGTCGTCGATGATCGAGGCATCCATGCAGAAGGAAAGCCGGATATAGCGGTGGCCATCGGCGGTATTGAAATCGACGCCGGGTGCGGCCACCACGCCGGTCTCGTCCAGCATGCGCTTGCAAAAGGCCACGCTGTCATCGGTGAAATCGCCGACATCGATATAAAGATAGAAGGCGCCGTCGGGCGGCGCGAAACGCGTGATGCCCCAGCGCGGCAGCGCAGCCAGCAACGTGTCACGATTGCGGCGATAGGCCTCGACGCGCGGGGTCAGTTCGGCGTCGGCATTGAGCGCGGCGATGCCGGCCAGCTGCGACAGCGTCGGCGCGGAAATCTGCAGGGACCCATGCAGCGCCTCGATCCGCTGCACCAGCCGCTCCGGCAGCACCAGCCAGCCAATGCGCCAGCCGGTCATGCCCCAGTATTTCGAAAAGCCATTGATGACGATGGCATCGTCGCCGACCGACAGCACGGTTTCGGCGGCGCGGTCATAGGTGACGCCGTGATAAAGTTCATCGACGATCAGCCACAACCCGCGCTGCTGGCAGAGATTGTAGATCGCGCGCAGTTCGGCGGCCGAGAGCATCGTGCCGGTCGGGTTGGCCGGGCTGGCGATCACCACGCCCTTCACCTGCGCAGGCAAGGCCGCAATCATCTCCGGTGTCACGCGATAACCGGTGGAGGCATCGGTGGTGAGACGATACGGCACGAGGTCGATGGCCTTCAGCGTGCCGCGATAGGCCGGATAGCTGGGTTCGACCACCGCCACCGTGTCGCCGGCGGAAAACGCCGCGAGGAAAGCGAGCATCAGACCTGATGACGTGCCCACCGTGACGGCGACGCGTTTGGGCGAAATCTGCAGGCCATGTCGGCGCCGATACAATTGCGCGATGCCTTCGCGCAGGGCTGGAATGCCGAGCGCTTCAGTATAGCCAAGCGGTTTGCCGCTGTTGAGCGCATCTTGCGCGGCTTTGATCGCGGCCTGTGGCGGCGGCAGGGTCGGTTCGCCGGCCAGCAGGCTGACCACCTTGCCGCCGGCCTTCACCTTCGCATTCACCGCCTTGAAGATCTCCCACATCTGGTAGATCTCGACATCGCTGCGCGACGAAGCAGCGGGAGCGGCGAAGACTTTGTCGATATGGTCGAGCATGAGCGCAATATAACTCGTCAATCAGGCGTGAAGCACACCGCTTCGATGCGATAACCGTCGGGATCGACCACGAAGGCCGCATAATAGGTCGGGGTGTATTGCGGGCGCAGGCCGGGCGGGCCGTTATCGGTGCCGCCATGTTGCAGCGCCAGTGCATGGAAGGCATCGACGGCATCGCGGCTGCCGGCGCGGAAGCAGAGATGCAGGCCGGATTTCGGATCGGACGGCACCGGGCTGCTGGTCTGGTCGATCCAGAATTGCGGCCGTGTCGCGCCCCAGGCGATGCCATGCTCGCCATCGTAAAGCCGCTTGTAGCCCAGCGGCGTCAGCGCCGCGTCATAGAAGCCGGCGGAGCGTTTGGCGTCGCGCACGCCGATGGAAACATGGTCGAACATCTCAACTAACCTCTTTAATGGTTAGTTCGGTTATATCGCGAAAACGCGCCATTTGCCAGGGCGACGCCGAGGCTGACCGCGCCGATCCCGATCCAGGTGACGGCTTCCGGCCATTCGCCCAGCAGCGGTATGGCGAGCAGGGCGGTGAGCGCCGGCGTCAGCGCACCGAAGGCGGCGGCCGGCGCAGCGCCAAGCCGGCGCACGGCATAGCCGTAAAGCGCCATGCTCAGCAGACCTGACGCGACCGACTGCACGATCTGGAGGCCGATATCGAAAAGCGGTGCCGTCAGCACACGGCTGTCGAGCCACAGCAGGTAGACCGGCGTGTAAAGCGCGAAGGCACTGGTATAGGCCAGCGCCGCCGCCTGCCAGGCACCGATGCCGCTCTTTCTCAGCGCCACGGTGTAGCAGGCCCATAGGGCGCCCGCCAAAACAAACAGCAGATCGCCGCGCCATGTGTCGCCCGCCGTTTCGCCTATCTGGCCGCCAATGATCTGCCAGCCCCCGACAGCGATGGCGCCCAGCAGCATCAGTATGGTGCCGGCGCGGCGCTGCGCGGTGAAGCGTTCACCGAGAAACAGCACGGCCAGCAACGCAGCGAACAGCGGCATGCTGCCGGGCATCAGTGCGCCGGCATGGGCGGCTGGGGCGAAGAACATGCCGGTGCTGCCGGCCAACATGAAGGGCAGGCCGGCGCCGGCGGCAACAACGAAAAGCAGCAGGACATACCGGCCGCGCGCCCGCCCAGGCGGCGGCGCGGGCAGGCGCCACAGCAACGGCAGCAGAAGCATGGCCGGCAGCACCATGCGCAGGAAGATCACATCCCACAGCGACAGCGATCCCGAGGTCAGGCCGAAGCGTGTGATCACCAGGCCAATCGCCCAGAGCGACACGGTGGCCAGTGCCGCGGCGGCGCCGAGCCAGCGGCCGGTCTCGATCGCGGGCACGGCAGGGGCCAGGCCAGAGGGTGAGGCAACGCGGCTTTCGGCAGACATGAACGCGGACTCCGGGATAAACGGCAGACGCAGGATGGGTGGGAAACCCACAGCATGTCCTTGCTATTTCTGCCTGCTTTGAGATTATTCCAGCAATTTATGACAATAAGTGACAGCAGTGGAGGCAGAAAGTGCCAAAACAGAACCTCGATGACTTCGACCGCAAGATCCTGGCTGCCCTGCAGGCCGATGCCCGACTAAGTAACGTCGACCTGGCCGAAAGGGTAGGGCTGTCGCCTTCGCCCTGCCTGCGCCGTGTCAGGCAACTGGAAGAAGAGGGCTATATCCGTGGCTATCGCGCGGTGCTGGACCGCCGCAAGCTCGGGCTGGGCCTCACTGTCTATGTCGATATCAAGGTGGAGAAGCATTCGGCCGAGAATGCCGCCAGCCACCAGCGCATGCTGGAGGCGATCCCCGAAGTGGTCTCGGCACATATGGTCTCGGGCGAGGCCGACTTCTTCGCCGAGGTGGTGGTACCCGATCTTGCGGCCTATGAGGAATTGCTGACCCAGCGCTTGTTGTCGCTGCCGATGGTGAAAGACATCCGCTCCAACTTCGTGATCCGCCCGATCAAGACCGACGGAGCCTTGCCGCTGGAGCATCTGGAGCAGGGGTAGTGGCCGGCTTAGCCATCAACAGCTAACCTGCCGTGCTCTCGACTCTTTTTTGACCTGCCCCTATAGTCCGGCGTCTGCCGTAAAGCCGCCATATTGCCTGCCTATTCAGACTGCCAGCCGGGGACCGGTACGGGCGGTTTGGGCCGGTACGGGGTCACCGGCGCTGTGTTGTCATCTCTGCCCCGGGGCCCAAGTGTCCAAGTCTCTTGCCATGCGCTATTCGGGACTGTTCGTCCTGCTCATCGTCGGCGTCCTCAATCTGGCCGGCTGGGCCTACATGAACCGTTCGATCGAGCCGCGCCCCTGGGGCGAAGTGATCAGCGGCTTCGATTATACGCCGTTCCGCGGCGACCAGGATCCGCGCAACAACAAGTTTCCCTCCGAGGCCGAGATCGAACACGACATGCAGATCCTGTCTGGCCAGGTGCGGCAGATCCGCACCTACTCGACGCTGGACGGCCAGGGCGAGATCGCCAAGATTGCCGGCCGCTATGGCCTTGAGGTGATGCAGGGCAGCTGGCTCGACGGTCGCCTGGAGCGCAACGAGGAAGAAATCAAAAACCTGATTGAGCTGGCGGCGACGCATGACAACATCCGTCGTGTGCTGGTCGGCAACGAAACGCTGCTGCGCGCCGACATGCCGATCCAGGATCTGGTCGAATACATCCGCCGCGTCCGCACCGGGCTGGCCAATCGCGGCAAGCATGTCGAAGTATCGACGCCGGAAACCTGGGATGTCTGGCTGCGCTATCCGCAGCTCGGCCGCGAAGTCGACTTCATCGCCATCCATCTGCTGCCCTACTGGGAAGGCCAGGCGCCGGACAAGGCGGTGGAATATTCGCTCAGCCGCTATCAGCAGGTGAAAGACGCCTTCCCGACCAAGAAGGTGGTGATCACCGAAATCGGCTGGCCGTCGGAAGGCCGCACGCGCCGCGACGCAGTGCCGAGCCCGACCACGCAGGCTGCCTTCCTGCGCGCCTTCCTCAACATCGCCAACCAGCGCGGCCTCGACTATTACGTCCAGGAAGCCTTCGACCAGCCGTGGAAGCGCAACATCGAAGGCTCGGTCGGCGCCTATTGGGGCGTGTTCAATGCCGACCGCACGCCGAAATTCCCGATGACCGGTCCGGTCAGCGACCGGCCGCACTGGCCGCAGCTGGCGGCAGCCTCGATCCTGCTGGCGCTGCCGCTGATGGCATGGTTCCTGGCGCGCTGGGCCGACCTGCGCTTCTCGGGCCGCACTTTCTTCATTGCGCTGATCCAGATCATCACCAGTGCACTGGTGATGGTGGTCGATTCAGGTTTGCGCACTTACATGAGTCCCGGTATCGCGCTGATGTGGGCGATGCTGCTGCCATTGCTGCTGCTGCTGTTCATGGTGGTGCTGGCCGAAGGCCTCGAACTGTCCGAAGTGATCTGGGCGAGCCGGCGCCAGCGGCATTTCCTGCCCTTCCGCACCGATGTGGAACGCAACTGGCCCAAGGTCTCGATCCATATTCCGGCCTATAACGAACCGCCGGAAATGCTGAAGCGCACGCTGGATGCGCTCAACCGCCTCGACTATCCGAATTTCGAGGTGATGCTGATCGACAACAACACCAAGGACGAGAAGGTCTGGCGGCCGGTCGAGGAATACTGCCGCACGCATCTCGACCCCGAGAAATTCCGCTTCTTCCACGTCTCGCCGCTGAAGGGCTTCAAGGCCGGCGCGCTGAATTTTGCGCTGCGCAACATGGCGAAGGACGTCGAGATCGTCGGCGTGATCGATGCCGACTACCTGGTCGAGCCCGACTGGCTGAAATCGCTGGTGCCGTATTTCGACCGCGCCGATATCGGCTTCGTGCAGGCGCCGCAGGATCACTACGACTGGAAGGACGATACTTTCAAGGAATTCATCAACTGGGAATATGCCGGCTTCTTCCAGATCGGCATGGTGCAGCGGAACGAGCGCGACGCCATCATCCAGCACGGCACGATGACCCTGGTACGCAAGGCCGCCATCGAACATGTCGGCCCCTGGGCCGAATGGTGCATCTGCGAGGATGCCGAGATGGGGCTCCGTTTGCTCGCCGGCGGCTGGCACTCGGTCTACACCGACAAGCGCTACGGCTACGGCCTGACGCCTGATAGCTTCTCGGGTTATAAGAGCCAGCGTTTCCGCTGGGCTTATGGTGCCGTGCAGATCATCAAACGACACTGGCGCGACATGCTGCCGGGCGACGAGCGCAAGCTGGATGCCATGCAGCGCTACCATTTCGTCACCGGCTGGCTGCCGTGGTTCGCCGACGCGCTCGGACTGATCTTCGCCATCGCCTCGCTGGCCTGGACGGTCGGCGTGCTGATCCTGCCAAAATATTTCGAACTGCCGCTGGCGCTGTTCCTGCTGCCGGTGGTGGCGGTATTCGGCGCCAAGCTGGCGCAGTTCCTCTGGCTTTACAAAATCCGTGTGCCCTGTTCGCTGCGGCAGCGTTTGGGGGCCGGGCTGGCCGGCCTCGCGCTCACATACACGATTGCCAAGGCGATGCTGTTCGGCCTGTTCACCTCGACGCTGCCCTTCATCCGCACGCCCAAGCATGAAGACCAGGCCGCCGTGGTGCAGGCCTTCATCATGGCGCAGGAAGAAACCCTGATTGCCGTGCTGCTGCTGCTGGCCGGCATCGGCATGTGGAATTTCCAGGGCGGCGAAGATCCCGAAGCACGACTCTGGGCCATCGTGATGTGGGCGCAGTCGATGCCTTACTGGGCCTCGCTCATCCTCGCCTTCATCAGCACCGCGCCGAAACCGCCGAGCAAGACTGCGGCGATTCCGGCAGCGACCCCGGACGACGCTGCCTCGCAGGGCAGCCCGGCGCAGTAACTCCAGAACAGGCTCGTCATCATGACTGCGTCGACATCCCGGCCGGCCACGCGCTTCGTGTGGCTGCTGTTGCTGATCCTTCTTGCCGCGCTTGCCAATGTCGTTGCCTGGTGGTGGCCGAACCGTCCGGTCCAGGTCGGCCATGCGCCATATGCGGCGCAGGAACATGTCGTCGAGAGCATGTCCTTTGCGCCGTTCCGGCGTGGCCAGAGTCCGCTGACCAAGGCCTACCCGACGGCGGAGCAGGTGACCGAAGACCTGCAGAGCCTGAAGGGCATTACGCGTGGCATCCGCACCTACACCTCGCGCGAAGGCCTGGAAGTGGTACCGCCGGAAGCGGCGAAACTCGGCATCAACGTGATGCAGGGCATCTGGCTCGGGCCCGAGCGCGCCATCAACGACCAGGAAGTGGCCGCCGCGATCGAACTGGCCAACAAATACCCCGACGCGATCAAGTCGCTGGTGGTCGGCAATGAGGTACTGCTGCGCAAGGATCTGCCGGTCGACGAACTGATCGGCTATATCCGCAAGGTGAAGGCCGCCGTGAAACAGCCCGTCACCTACGCCGATGTGTGGGAATTCTGGCTGCGCTTCCCGCAGCTGCTGGCGGAAGTCGATTTCATCACCGTGCATTTCCTGCCCTATTGGGAAGACCTGCCGATCGCCGCATCGCATTCGATGCCGCATATCATGGAGGTTTACCGCGAGGTGAAGGAGAAGCTGCCGGGCAAGCCGATCACGATTGGCGAGGTCGGCTGGCCGTCGGAAGGCCGCTCGCGTCGCGATGCCATTCCGTCGCGCACCGAAGCGGCGGGATTCATTGCCGATTTCATGCAGGTCGCCCAAAGGGAAGGCCTGTCCTACAACCTGGTTGAGGCTTTCGACCAGCCCTGGAAGGTGAAGCTGGAAGGCACCGTTGGTGGTGCCTGGGGCGTGCTGAACGAACTGCGTCAGCCGAAATTCGAAGTCGGCGGGCTGGTTTCCAATCTTCCCGAATGGCCACTGTTTGCCGGGCTGAGCGTCCTGATGACACTGATCCTGCTGGTGCTGCATGCACAGTTGGTGGTGCGGCTGTCGTCCGGCGGCATGGCCGCGGCGGTGCTCTTCGCCCAGACGCAGGCGGCGCTGCTCGCGGCTGCCATCGAACACGCGCTGGAGTATAATTTCTCGCTGATGCACCAGGCCGAATCCGGGCTCGCCATCCTGCTGCTGGCGGTGTTTGCGATGCTGCTGTTCCGCCGCCTGCTGGCGCTGCTCGGCAACAGGGTCGATCTCACGCATCCGCCCCAAAAGGTATCGTTGATGGCGCTCGGCAGCGTTTTCGGCCTGCTGCGTCAGGTGACCGGTGTGCTGTCGCTGCGCAGTCCGCGACTGGGCGAATTGATTTACGGGCTGCTCGGATTGTGGGTGGTCTATCACGCGGTGATGCTGGTGGCAGCCGGCCGCTACCGCGATTTTCCGATCGATTATTTCCTGGCGCCGATTGCCGGACTGCTGCTGTTGCGGCTGATTGCTGGCCTGTTCGGCCGCAATGGCAACCAGGGCCTCGCACGCATCGCGCTGGCCAACACCTTCTCAGATCCGCAAATTCATACTGCGGCGCAAGGTCGTTTCGGCTGGGAGGCGGTGCTGGCCTTCCTGCTGCTCTGCCTGCCGGTGCTGGTGCTGCGGATCGAGACGCTGAGCAACCGCGAGGCGCTCTACTGGTGCGCCATCACAGTCTTTTACGCGCTGCCGCTGCTCGGCAATCTCGCGCTTGCCGCGCAGCGGTCGCCACAGCCGATGGCTGCCTGAGGCTCAGGCCGCGCGGCTTCTCACCATTGCCCGCCCCCGCTGGAAAATCGCCAGCACGATGGTGAGTGCGACACCGATCGACTTCATCATGTCGATATGCTCGGGGCCGAGTGCGCTGGTGAGTGTCTCCAGCAACGACGGGAACAGCAGCAACGTGCCGCCGGCAACCAGGCCCACCTGCACCAGGCGACTGGTCTTGCCGAACAGCCAGCCCTGCGTGGCGCCGGCATAGGCCCAGATGCCGAGGGCGGTGGTCGCCGTCACCCAGACGATCTGCATCCAGTCGCCGCCCTTCGGTGTGTTCAGCAGCAGGCCGACGCCGTTCGGATCGAGCACGAAGACAAATGGCACCAGGAAGGCCGGCATGGTGTATTTCCATGACTGCAGCGTGGTGCGGTAGGGATCCGCGCCGGTGATGGCGGCAGCGGCGAAGGGCGACAGCGCGGTCGGCGGCGACACTTCCGACAGTACGGCATAGTAGAAGATGAACATATGCGCGGCATAGTCGGGCACGCCGAGCTTGATCAGCGCCGGAGCGGCGATCACCGCGCAGATGATGTAGGATGCCGTGACGGGGACGGCGAGGCCGACGATCCAGACGATCAGCGCAGTGTAGATGGCGGTCAATACCAGGCTGCCGCCGGCATAGGCGATGGCGATGGCGCTGAACTTGAGGCCTAGGCCGGTCAGCGTGACCACACCCACGATAATACCGGCCGAGGCGCAGGTGGCGGCTGTGCCCAGCACGCCGACCGAGCCGGCGGCGAGCGCATCGATCAGCTTCTTCGGCGTCAGTGCGGTGTCGCGCCGGCAGTAGCTGACGACGATGGCGGCGATNNCCATAACGCTTGGTCAGATTCCACAGACTTTCACGCTTGCCGATGTCGACATTGGCGATGTTGTATTTGCCGGCATCGAATTCGACCATCGACAACAGGCAGAAGTAGTAGAGCAGGGTCGGAATCGCCGCCATGCGAATGACGTCGAGATAGGAGATCTTGAGGAATTCGGCGATCAGGAAGGCGGCAGCACCCAGCACTGGCGGTGAGATGATTGCGCCGAGACCGCCGGCGGCGAGAAGCCCGCCCGCAGCAGAAGCGGCATAGCCGGATTTCTTCAGCATCGGCCAGGCGACCGAGCCGATGGTGACCGTGGTCGCCACGCCGGAGCCCGAAGGACCGCCGAGCAGGAAAGAGGACAGCACGATGGCGCGGCCCGAGCTGGTGCTCTTGCCGCCCATGGCCGAGAAGGAGAAGTCGATGAAGAATTTGCCGGCGCCGGAGAATTGCAGAATGGCGCCGAAGATGGTGAACAGGATGATCAGGCTGGACGAGACATCGACGGCCGAACCGAAGATGCCTTCCAGTGTCATGTAGAGATGGCCGATCAGGCGTTCGGCATCGTAGCCGCGATGAGTCCAGGGCGCCGGAAGGTAGGGGCCTAACATCGCATAGGCGATGAAGATAACGCCGACCACCGGCATAATGGGGCCGGTGGTACGGCGCGTCGCTTCGAGGATCAGCACGACAAAGACGGCGCCGATCAGAACATCGGTCTGATTCGGCAGGCTGGCGCGATCGGTCAGGTCGTCGCCGCCCATCACCAGATAGACCATGGTGCCGATGCCGATCAGCGCGGTGACCACGTCCCACCAGCGGATGCGATCGCGGAAACGCAGGGCCACGGGATAAAGCAGGAAGATCAGCAGCATGACGAAGCCGACATGGATCGGCCGCAGCTGCTGGGTCGGCACGATGTCGTAAGCGGCATACATGTGGAACAGGGTCATGATCACAGCGAGTGCGGTGATCAGATGGCCGGACCAACCTGACAGCCGGTTGGCGGCGCCTTCTTCCTGCTCGATATATTCCTCGACCTTGCGCTGGGTTTCCTTGTCCAGCGCGCCGGGTTCGATCATCGCCTCGGTCGCGCTCTTGGTGGTTTCCTGCGTCATGTCACTACTCCCCTCGCATCGCCTGTCATGCGATGTCCCCGTTATGGGCCCCTATTATGGAGTGTTCTTTTAACAGTGAGCCCCGCTCCGGCCAATGCCGGAGCGGGGCTCATATTCAGGTAAAATTTATATAAAATGCTGACGGATCACTTCGGGTCGATCTTGATGCCTTTTTCCGCCAGATATTTGATCGCACCCGGATGGAACGGAACCGGCGTGTTGTCGCGCTTCTGGTTTTCCAGCTTCACGTTCTTCGCCTCGGCATGCACCTGGGCCCATTCGTCGCGCTTCTCGAAGATGGTCTTGGTGATGTTGTAGGCCGTGGCTTCATCCATCGAGTCCGCGACGAACAGAATGTTCCACACGCTGGACATCGCATTCGGCTTGTCCTGGCCAGGATAGGCGCCGGCCGGAATGGTGCCGGTGGCATAGAGCGGACCGTACTTGTCGTTCATCTTCTTCACGACATCCGAGTGGTCGATCAGCTTCAGCTTCACGCCCGGAGTTGCGCCCAGATCGGTGACCGCCGAGGTCGGCACACCGCCGACCCAGAAATAGGCATCGATCTTGTTGTCCTTGACCGCATTGGTCGACTCGGCAGCACCGAGACGTTCGCGCTTGATGTCCTTGTCTTTGTCGAGACCGGCGGCTTCCAGCACGCGGAAGGCCATCACCTCGGTGGCCGAACCCGGCGAACCGGTCGACACGCGCTTGCCTTTCAGGCCAGCCATGTTGGTGATGCCGCTGGCTTCGGTGGTGACGACATGCATCACGTTCGGATACAGCACGGCCAGTGTGCGATGGTTGACCGGTGCGCCCTTGAACTTATCTTCGCCACGCGCAGCATTCAGCGAGGCATCGGCCATGCTGAAGCCGATATCGGCGCGCTTGGCGCCCACGAGCTTCAGATTGTCGACCGAGCCGCCGGTCACTTCGGCAGTGGCCTGCCAGCCCGGCACATGCTTGGTCAGCAGGTTGGCGAGGCCGCCGCCGAGTGGGTAATACACACCGCCAGTACCACCGGTCACGATGGAAAGGTTCTTGCTCTGCGCCAGCGCACCATTGGTGGCGCCAACCGCTGCGAATACCAGGCCGGCCAGAGCCGCGCCGATCATCAGGCGTTTCATTCTCATTTCCTCCTCGCTGTCCGCCCCATGACATATCTCTGGGCGGCCCACTCCTTGTGCGGAGGACAGACGATAAGGAGTCTGGGCGCCAAATATCAACCCTCTTTTCCCCTGCCGCAGCGCACAAGACAGCGGGTGGCTGTACAACCATTGTATTTCAACGTCCCAGGGTCTAAGCCCGGGTCTGACTTTGGGCCCGGTTGCCCATGAAAAAAGCAAATTCCCAGTAAAGCAAAAAACAGTCATGCCTTCCGCTTCCGTCGCATCGTCGCATGTTGCCCAGCGCTTGGCTCTGGCTGCCCTGATCCTGGGCGCGCTTGCCATCGCCTTCTCGCCGATCTTTGTCCGCCTCTCGGAGGTCGGCCCCACCGCGACCGGTTTCTACCGCACCATGCTTGCGGTGCCACCGCTGTGGTTAGTCTGGTTTCTACGACCTGCGCAGGATACCGCCGCGCCACGTACATCGGGTATGCCGCCGCTCGGCGTGCTGCTGCTGCCCGGCTTGCTGTTCGCCGGCGACCTGTTCTTCTGGCATCTGGCGATCCAGTACACGTCTGTCGCTAATTCCACGCTGCTGTCGAATTTTGCGCCGGTCATCGTCACGCTCGGCGCCTGGCTGGTTCTGCGCGAGAAAATCTCACCGGCCTTTCTGGTGGCGCTGCTGGTTTCGATCTGCGGTGCGATGATGCTGATGGGGTCCAGCTTTCGGCTCGGCGGCGATTATATCTTCGGCGATCTGCTGGCGCTGCTCACAGCCTGTTTCTACGGTGCTTATATGATCGCGGTGGCCAAACTGCGCGGCAGTCATGGCAGCCAGGAGATTATGCTGTGGTCCAGCCTGGTCAGTGGTGCGGTGCTGCTGCCAACGGCCTGGCTGATGGGCGAGACATTTCTGCCGGCGACACTGAGCGGCTGGGCAGTCCTCTTCGGGCTGGCATGGCTCAGTCATGCCCTGGGGCAGGGTCTGATCGCCTATGCGCTGGGCCACCTGCCGGCGTCATTCTCATCGCTGGTCGTACTGGTGCAGCCGGTCGCCGCTGCCTTCTTCGGTTGGCTCTGGCTCGGCGAGGGGCTGCAGACGCTGCAGATCGCCGGCGGTGGCGTCGTGCTGTTCGGCATCCTTCTCGCGCGCCGTGCCCAATTAAAGTAGGGGCGCCTCTTAAGACAACTTAAGCCGCCCGCTGTTTCGCGAAATCGACGAACCAGGCCAGACTGCCCGGATTGGCCATGGTGCCGGGATTGGACACCTTCTCAGCCGGCTGGCCGAGAAGGATCTTCTTCACCGGCACTTCCAGTTTCTTGCCTGACAGCGTGCGCGGCACTTCGGCCACCTGGAAGATATCGTTGGGCACGAAGCGCGCCGACACGGCCTTGCGGATCGCCTGGTTGATACGGTCTTTCAGCGCCGCATCCAGCGTGAGGCCGGGGCGCAGCACGACGAAAAGCGGCATATAGCTGTCGCGGCCAAGGTATTCGAGGTCGACGATAAGGCTGTCCAGTACCTCAGGCAGTTCTTCCACCGCGCGGTAGATTTCGCTGGTGCCCATCCGCAGGCCATAACGATTGATGGTGGCGTCCGAACGGCCATAGATGATCGCGCCGCCGCGTGGGGTGATGCGCAGCCAGTCGCCGTGGCGCCAGACGCCAGGATACATGTCGAAATAGCTGTCGTGATAGCGCTTGCCGCCTTCGTCGTTCCACAGGAACAGCGGCATGGATGGCAGCGGCGAGGCACAGACCAGTTCGCCCACCTCGTCGGTCAGCGACTTGCCATGGTCGTCCAGCGACTGGATATCGGCGCCGAGGCAGCGCACCTGCATCTCGCCAGCATAGACAGGCAGCAATACGCAGCCGGCGACGAAAGCGCCCGCAAAATCGGTGCCGCCGGAAATCGAGGTCAGCCAGACGGATTTGTCCAGCTTGTCGTAGATCCAGGCGTATGAGTCTTCCGACAGCGGCGAACCAGTCGAACCGATGGTGCGCAGGGCCGACAGATCGGCCATCTTGCGCGGCTCGACGCCGGCCTTCTGGCAGTTGGCGTAGAAGGCTGCGCCGGCGCCGAAGAAGGTGGCTTTGGTTTCGCCGACGAACTGCCAGAGCCGGTTCCAGTCCGGCCAGCTCGGGCTGCCGTCATAGATGGCGATGGTGGCACCCACGAGAAGCCCGGCCACCTGCGCATTCCACATGATCCAGCCAGTGCTGGAATACCAGTGGAAGATATCATTGGGCCCGAGATCGTTATGCAGGGCGGTCATCAGCATGATCACGATGACCACACCGCCATGGCCATGCACGATCGGCTTCGGCAGGCCGGTGGTGCCAGAGGAGTAGACCACCCAGAGCGGATGATCGAAGGGCACCGGCTCGACCTTCAGCTCGGCTGGCTTTGCAGTCACCTCGGCCCACCGCGCGGTCGGTACTTTCGGCAATGCCTGCTGCGTTTCGCCCGGCATCAGGATCAGGTTCTTCACTGTCGGCAGTTCGGCGATCAGTTGCGCCAGCACATCGCCCTTGTCGAGATGCTTGCCGTTGTAATGGCTGGAGGGCACGGCAAACAGCACCACCGGCTCGATCTGGCGGAAGCGGTCGAGCACCGCGTTGAGCCCCATATCGGGGGAGCAGACCGACCAGATGGCACCGATGCTGGCCACTGCGAGAAAAGCCACGATGGTTTCCGGCGTATTGGGTGCATAGGCCACCACGCGGTCGCCGCGCTTCACGCCCAGCGACCGCAGGTGCGCCGCCATGGCCCCGACCTGTTCGCGCAGGCCGGCCCAGGCCATCTGTTTCAACGGCTGGGTTTCGGAGGAATACAGGATGGCCGGCCGGGCCGCGGTCTCATGCCGGAAAACCTGGTCGACGAAATTCAGTTCGGCGCCGGTAAACCACTGCGCGCCCGGCATCTCGCGCTTCGCCAGTACCTTGTCATAGGGCTTGTAGGATTTGAGTTCGAAATGATCCCAGACGGCGGCCCAGAAGCCTTCGAGATCGCTGACCGACCAGCGCCACAGGCTGTCGTAATCCGGGAAGTCGCGGCCACGCTCCTGGCGCAGCCACGTCATGAAACGATGCAACTGGCTGCGCTGGATACGCTCGGCCGTTGGGGTCCACAGCAGGGCGGGGTCTGCCGTCTCGGTCATGGTCTCTCCCGGAAATGCTTAAGCTTTTGCGATCAGCTTAGCGATCTCGGGCGAGAATGCACCATCCAGCAGGATGAAGGCCATGCGGGCCGGGTTGGTTTCCGACGGATTCTCCCAGGCGTGGTCGGTGCCGCGCTGCACCACCACGTCGCCGGCTTTCAGGTGTGTCCGCGAGCCGTCGTCCAGCACCAGCACGATCTCGCCATGCACCACGATACCGTAATCGACCGATTCGGTGCGATGCATCATCGGGTGCGGCGAGCCGGGCTTCCAGGTCGAGGCATGAGCCGAACCGACCATCGTGAAGGCAGCCTGTGCAATTTCCCTGGTCATCGGCGGGGTGCCGGTAGCGACGGCCTGTTTGGGACCGAAGTCGACAAAACGTATGATGCTGCCCTTTTCGGGCGGCTCGATCTGCAACTGGCGGTCGGTCGGGTCTTTGCCGTTGTCGACACTGACCGGGCTGCCGGCAGTATTCCACACCTCGAAGAAGGCGACACCGAGTTCCGGCTTCTCGATGGTCGGCGTCATTACTGTGTCGAGGGCGACTACGGACTGGCCGGCAGTGTTATGCCCGGTGACGATGCGGCGGGGTGCTTTCATCTTTCGCTCCAGTGAACCATCACCAATGAACCATAGGCAGGCCAGCAACCGGGCTGCGGAACCACGGAATATTCGTGCCGAACAATGTGCCGATATAAGCATTGCGCAGATCAGGGCCACCGAAGGTGACGCTGGCGATCCAGGGCGTCACGCTGCTGCGGGTTTCCATCATCTGCTCGGGCGTCGGCTTGCCGGCCTGATAGCCGGCTTCCAATGCTGCAATCTTCTCCGGTTTGCCATCATCGTAGAGCGTCAGCACCTCGCCATCGGGGGTGAGGGCGATCAGCCGTTCCGCCATCACCAGCGTGACCCAGAGATTGCCGTAAGCATCGAATGCGCAGCCATCGGGGAAGCCGGCCGGGCCGAAATCGCTTGGGCCGAATATCTCACGCCCCGACAGGCTGCCATCGTCGCCCACACGAAATCGCGTGATGCGGCGGCCACAGGTTTCTACGGCATAGAGGTATTCTTCCCTGGCATCCAGCCGCACTTCGTTGGTGAAATGCAGGCCATCGGCCACGATGCGCAACCCGCGTTCGTCGGCCAGGGCAATGAAGCCGTCGTCAAGGCCCGGGCGGATCGCCTCCATCCAGTTCTTGATGCGCGTCGAAACCGTGAGCCAGACACGGTCTTTCGAATCGCGCAGCACGAAATTGACCTTACCGATCGGCTTGCCGTCGATGCTGTCATACAGCACGCGGCTGCCGCCCTCGCGGGTCATGATTTCCAGGCGGTCAGTGCCGAAATTGGAAATCAGGATATCGCCGTTGCGGGCAAAAGCCAGGCCGTTGGGCAAGGTGCCCTCGGTGAAGCGTTTGGCGAGATCCGTCGTGCCGGCGAAATGGCTGTCGGCCTGCTGTGCGATCAGGCGTTGGCTGCCGTCGGCCGCGATGCGCATGACGCCGCCGCGCGCATCGGCCGACCACAAAGTTCCGTCGCGCTCGGCCAGGATACATTCCGGCCGCTGCAGATCCTTGCCGACGAATTGCAGCTCGTCGCGGTTGATACGGAAGCCCTTCAGCGGGTTGGTAGCGGTCATGTCACACCAGCGTGAGCGTCAGTTTCGGGAAGATCACCAGCAGGATCAGCGTCAGCAGCATGATGACGGCAAACGGCATCGTCCCCATGAAGATGGTGCGTAGTGTGATGGCCGAATCATTCAACGTACTTTTGATGACGAAGACGCTCAATCCGAAGGGTGGGGTCAGCAGCCCAATCTCGACGGCAACGATAGTGACGATACCGAACCAGATCAGGTTCATGTCAAAGCCGCTGGCGATCGGCAGCATCAGCGGCAGCACGATCAGCAGGATCGAACTGGAATCGATGAAGCACCCCAGGATGACGATCAGCAGGATATAGATGGCAAGGAAGGCCATCGGGCCGAAGCCGGCCGCACTGATTTCGCCGACCAGGAACTGCGGCACGCCGCTGAGCGCCAGCATGCGGGTGTAAAGGCTGGCACCGATGATCAGGAAGGAGACCGAGACAGTGACATGCCCGGTCTCGACCAGCACCTGCCAGAATTTCTTGCCATCCAGCTTGCGCTTCCACAGCGCAATGGCCAGCGCGCCGGCAGCACCCACGGCGCCAGCATCGGTGGCGGTGAAGAAACCGGCATAGATGCCACCCAGCACGACGCCAATCAGCAGCAGGATCGGCAGCAGCTTGGCGGACATTTCCTTGCCACCCATCAGCGTCACGCCAGCCGCATCGCCTTCGGCATGGCCGCCGACGTAGGAGGGCCAGAAACGCGCCATCAGCATGATGCCGACAGAATAGGTGATGGCAAGCAGCAGGCCTGGCACCACGCCGGCCATAAACATGGCACCGACCGATACTTCGGCTAGGAAGCCGTAAAGGATCATCAGCAGGCTGGGCGGGATCAACATGCCGAGCACGGAAGAGCCTGCCACCACGCCGGTGGCGAAGCCGGGCTTGTAGCCGTAGCGCAGCATCTCTGGTACGGCGACGCGGGTGAAGACGGCGGCCGAGGCGATGCTGATGCCGGTGATGGCGGCGAACACTGCATTGGCAGCCACGGTGGCGATGCCCAGCCCACCACGCAGCCGGCGCAGGCCCTGGTTGGCGACCTCGAAGGCATCCTTGCCGATATCGGCAATCGAGACGAGGAAGCCCATCAGCACGAACAGCGGCACGACGCCGAAAATATGGCTGGCAATCGAGTCCGATGCGCCCTGCGCCAGCATGCTGGTGGCGACGCCGAGATCGTCCTTGATCAGCCAGACGCCGACGAAAGAAGTGAGGCCCAAAGCTACGGCGACATGCAGGCCCATCCAGACCAGCAGCATCATACCGGCCAGGGTGAGGAAGCCAGTTTCAAGGCCGGTCATTTGTCACCTGCAAAAGCGAAACGGAAATCCTGCCAGGCCATGATCAGATATTGCAGTCCGGTGGCAGCCGAACCGATCAGGATCAGCAGGCGGATCGGCCAGGTGGGAGCGGTGAAGTCGCCGACCGCACCGACATATTCGCCGATCTCGATGGCTTCTTCGAACAGCGCGAGACTGCCCCAGAAAATGATGGCGAGAAACACCACGCCCAGCAAATTGAAAAAGCCCTGCATCGCACGACCGAAGCGCGGACGCGCGATCAGCAGGTTCTCGATTATCATGTCCGAACGGGTCATGCGCCCGCTCATGAGTGCATGGCCGAGTTGCAGGAAGACGATCCCGACGATGGAAAGGGCCAGCAGTTCGGTGGTGCCGCGTACCGGGGCGTGAAACAGTTCACGCCCGAGGATGTCGGAGTTGATCAGCACCATGAGGAGGAAAATCCACACGGTGCCGAGCGCGTTCATTGCGCCAAGCAGTCGAGGAAACATTACGGCACCACCGAAGTTGGGCTGGCTCAGAGCAGAGACTGGTTTACTCTTTCGACCAGTCGCGCGGGAACTTCGCACCCGCGGCCCGCATCTGACCGACGAACTCGTTCAGGACGACGGTGCCGGGCAGGCCCTTGGCATCCAGATCCTTCGCCCAGGGCAGCGCCACATTGGGCAGTACCGCAGCCCACTGCTTGCGTTCCTCGGCCGAGAGTTCGCGCGGCTTGGCGCCGCTATCGATCATCTTCTGCATCAGCGACGCAGATGTCGCGGTCAGCAGTTGGGCGAATTTGGTGTCGTATTCGGCGCCCACTTCCATGACGATCTTCTTGGCATCTGCCGGCAGCTTGTCGTAGACGCGCTTGCTCATCACCAGAGCACCGGCGAACTGCGCACCGTAATTCACCTTGGTGATATGCGGCGCAACTTCAATGATCTTGGCCGGGAAGGCGCCGGTGATGAAGGTGAGTGCGCCTTCAGTCACGCCGGTCTGGATGTCGTTGTAGTAGGTCTGCAGCGTGCCGGCGACGGCAACAGCGCCGGTGCCCTTCACCCAGTTGGCCGAGGGACCGGGCGCGTTGATTTTCTTGCCGTTAAGGTCTTCCAGCTTGTTGATCGGCCCCTTGGTGAAGAGGTGATAGGTGTCTAGGCCGGTGCCGCCGAGGAAAATCATGTTGTTCTTGGTCCAGGCCTGGGCCATGGCCGGAACCTTGGCCTGCACGCCCTTGATCACCTTCGACATCATGGCGACGTCATCGGTCATGAAGGGGGCGACGTAGGACACGTTCTGCAGCGGGAATTTCGGCGCTTCAAAAATCGTCGAGACAAAGGCCAGTTCGGCAATACCGTCCTTGATCGCGCCGGATTCGCTGCCCAGCTTGACGGCGGTGCCGCCCCAGGCGCGGGTCCATTCGAACTTGGCCTTGCTGTTGGCTGCAGCTAGGCGCTTGTCGACTTCGGGGATGAAGAATTCATCGGCCAGCTTCACCCATGGGAAGATCACCGGATGGCCGGCCACTGCCGTCATCTTCACGGTCTGCGCAGTTGCCGGCTGTGCCAGCGCAAGCAGTAGGCCGGCGCCGACGACGCCGGAGAGTGTCTTGATTGCGGTCATGGTTTCCTCCCGAGGATTTTTCCGCGTGTGTTTTTCTGTGTCAGGCAGTCACGGTGGTGCCGTCTGCCTGGCATTCGCTGCGGCGTCCTCGCCGTAGCAGAATTCGTAAGTGTGGCTGAGATGATGGTACAGGCTGGAGCAGGCGCCATCTGAGTCGCGTGCCAGCACCATGTCCATCAGCTGCTTGTGTTCGCGCATCAGCATGCCATGCCCGATCATGATGAAATTCTGCATCATGCCCTGGCGATAGCGCTCGGCCTGATCGTAGAGCCGGCTTTGTTCGTCCAGCAGGCGCGGCGAGCCGCAGGCTGCGATCAGCGCGACATGAAAGGCTTTGTGCAGTTCGCTGAACTCGGTGAAATTCTCCAGCGGTTGGCCTTCCATGCGGGCGACATAACGGTCGAGCCGGTGATAGGCAGCCAGGATGGCGCCCTCCCACGCATCGTCGCCGCGCGCGATGGCCAGTTTCAACGCGGCCGGCTCCACCACCTGGCGCGCCAGGGTGATATCGGCGAGATCCGCGGCGCTCATGGCGGCGACGCGGAAGCCGCGCTGGCTTTCCACCGAGACGAAGCCCTGACTGATCAGCCGGGCGAGACCCTCGCGAAGCGGACTGGCGCTCAGGCCATAGCGCGATTTCAGTTCGTCGATCTGCAGTTTGGTGCCGGGCGGGAAGCGGCCGGCGATGATGTCGGCGCGAATATTCCGGTATGCAGATTCCGTCAGGCTGCCGGCTTCGGCGGCCAGGTCGCGGATATCTACCTTGGTCCTCTCGTTTCCCATGGCGTCACTGTGGCGGCCGGACTCCGATACTGTCAACGATAAAAAAGAAAAAAATCGACAAAATCTCTTGCAGTCGTTATTGTATCCTCCAACCGCCCACCAGAGCCGGCCCCGTCAGATTTCCTTGGGAGGAATTATGCCCCGTCGCTTTGTCGACCTCTCCATCTATCTCGAAAACGACGTCCAGTCCGATCCGCCGGGCTTCGGCCCGAAGATCGACTACATCCGACACAAGGACAGCGCGTCTGACGTCGTGAAGTTCTTCCCTGGCCTGAAGGAGGAAGATCTGCCCGAAGCCGAGGGCTGGGCGGTGGAGAATGTGCAGCTCAACACGCATAACGGCACACATCTGGATGCGCCGTATCATTTCCATTCGACGATGAATCATGGCGAGCGCGCCTGGACGATCGATGAGGTGCCGCTGGAATGGTGCTTCGGCGACGGCGTGAAGCTTGATTTCACCAAACTGCCCGACGGCTATGTCGTCACCGACAAGGATGTTGAGAACGAGTTGAAGCGGATCGGCTATACGCTGAAGGAACACGACATCGTCGTGGTCAATACCGCGGCTGGAAAGGCCTATGGCAAGCCAAACTACGTCAGCACCGGCGCCGGCATGGGCTACAAGGCCACCATGTATCTGCTGGAGCGCGGCGTGCGTGTCACCGGCACCGATGCCTGGAGTTGGGATGCGCCGTTTGTGCATACCGCCGAGAAGTTCAAGGAAAGCCAGGATGCGTCGCTGATCTGGGAAGGCCACAAGGCCGGTCGCCATATCGGCTACTGCCATCTGGAGAAGCTGCATAATCTGGAAGTGCTGCCGCCGTTCGGCTTCACCATTTCCTGCTTCCCGCACAAGATCCGCGGCGCTTCCGCCGGCTGGACCCGCGCCGTCGCCATCTTCGAGGAATAAGTCATATGAAATTCTGCACTTACAGTCATGCGGCGCATGGCGAGAAGCGTCCGGGTGTGCTCACGGCTGACGGCGCCACGATTGTCGATCTGGGCGGCAGCTTCGACAGCACGCTGGCCATCATCAAGGGCGGCGACGAAGCCAAAGTGAAGGCGAAGAGCCTGCAGGATCGCGCCGAGACGCGCATAGCGCTCGGTGAAGCAAAGTTGCATGCGCCGGTGCCGGTGCCGGAGCAGATTCGCGACAGCATGTTGTTCGAAAAGCATGTGCAGCAGGCGATGGAGCGCATGACGATCATGCGCAAGCCGGTGCTCGGCCCGTTGCTGGTCAAGATGGGCAAGGTCAAGGTGCCGCCGACCTGGTACCAGATCCCGATCTACTACAAGTCCAACCGCTTCTCGGTGAACGGCCCCGAAGGCGACGTGATCTGGCCGCGCTACAGCCAGGTGATGGATTTCGAACTGGAATTCGGCTTCTTCCTCGGCAAGACCGGCAAGAACATCAAGCCGTCGGAAGCCCGCAATCACATCTTCGGCTTCACCATCTTCAACGATTTCTCGGCCCGTGATGCTCAGTCGATCGAGATGCAGAGCATGCTCGGTCCCTGCAAAGGCAAGGATTTCGACACCGGTAATTCGATGGGTCCGTTCCTCGTGACCTTGGACGAGATCGGCGATCCCTATGCGCTGCGCATGCAGGCGCGCGTCAACGGTGAAACCTGGTGCGACAGCAACTCGCGGACCATCCATCACAAGTTCGAGGACCTGCTGGCGCGCGTCTCGTCAGACGAGACCGTGCATCCGGGCGAGTTCTTCGGCTCGGGTACCGTCGGCGACGGCTGCGGCCTGGAACATGGCCGCTATCTCAAGGATGGCGATGTGGTCGAGCTGGAAGTCGAGAAGATCGGCATCCTGCGCAACCGCGTTATTCGCCAGAAGTAAACGGTACCTCCGGCAACCCCGGGACATCGACAGGGATCGCGAAAATGCCGCCGGCCAGCGGTGTTTTCGCCAGATCCTCGGCTGTGTGGCGCTGACGTGCCGTGGTGATGTAGAGCGTTTTGAAATCCGGCCCGCCGAAGCAGGGCATCGTCGTGGCATTTGCCGATACCCGCACATCGCGGAGGCGTTTGCCCTCCGGCGAAAACTGCGCCACCGTGCCTGCGCCATAAAGCGCGATCCAGTAATTGCCGGCTGAATCCACCGTGGCGCCATCCGGTCGCTCGTCGCTTTCGCGCAGATCGAGGAAGAGGCGGCGGTTCGAGATCGCCGCCGTCTTCACGTCGTAATCGTAGGCGTAGACGCAGCCTGTTGGCGTGTCGGCGTGATACATCGTCGCGCCATCCGGGCTCCAGGCCAGTCCGTTCGAAATGGCGATGGCGCCGACAAGGCCCTGTCGCAACACGCGGTCGCCATCCAGACGATAAAGTGCGGTATCGGGTTGACGGTCGTCGGTCATGCCGCCGGTCCAGAAACGACCCTGGCGGTCGCAGCGGCCGTCGTTGAAGCGCGCATCCTCCAGCGGCGAGGCGGCCAACAGGGTTTCGTTTTCGGTGACCGGATCGAACAGCCAGATGCCGTCGCGGCGGGCCAGCAGCAGTTCATGGCCCCGGGTTGGCGCGATGCTGCCCAGCGCGCTCGGCATCGGCCAGGTTTCCAGTTTCTGCGTGGCCGGATCAAGACGATGCAGGTTTGGCGTATGGATGTCGACGAACCAAAGTTTCTGATCGGTCGCTGACCAGACCGGCGATTCCGCCAGATCGAATTTGCCGTCGAGAATACAGGTCGCATCCATGGTCACACCATTTCATCAGCCATATCGGCAACCATTTCGCCGATGCTGAGCGACGCGGTCAATCCCGGGCTTTCGATGCCGAACAGATTGATCAGGCCCGGTACGCCATTCTCGTCCGGCCCCTGGATCATGAAATCGTCGCCTGCTTTACTTGCGCCACGGCTCAGCTTCGGCCGGATGCCGCAATAGCCGGGCTGGATCGAGCCATCGGGCAGGGCAGGCCAGTATTGCCGCACGGCTTCGTAGAAGCTTTCGCCACGTTTCGGATCGACGGTGTAGTCAATGGCATCGATCCATTCGACGTCTGGGCCGAAACGCATCTGCCCGCCCATGTCGATGGTGACATGCGTGCCAAGGCCGCCCGGCGTGGGGATCGGGTAGATCAGGCGCGAAAACGGTACTTTCACACCGGACAGTACGAAATAATTGCCCTTGGCATAGTAGCAGCCGGGAATGCTTTCCGGTCGTACGCCTTTGATCTTGGCGGCAATGCCCTGCGCAGCAAAACCAGCGGAGTTCACCACGATCTTCGCCTTCAGTTTCATCGGATCGGCGCCGCCGGTTTCGATGACGATGCCATCGTTCATCGCGTCGCCGCGGATCACCGGTGCGCCCAGCGCCAGCATCGCGCCGTGATCTTCCGCCTCGCCCTGATAGGCCAGCATCAGGCCGTGGCTGTCGATAATTCCGGTGGAGGGTGAAAACAGCGCGGCGACACAATGCAGTTGCGGCTCCATTGCCAGCGCCTGTTCGCGTGTCAGCCATTCCATGTCCATCACGCCGTTGGTCTCGGCTTTTGTCCTGATCGCTTCCAGATCGCTAATCTGGCCGTCGTCGGTGGCGACGATCAGTTTGCCGCAGCGCCTGTGGCTGACATGGCGTTCTTCGCAATAGGCATAAAGCGCCTGCTTGCCTTCGATGCAGAGTTTCGCCTTCAGGCTGCCGGCCGGATAGTAGATGCCGGCATGGATCACTTCGGAATTGCGCGACGAGGTCTCGCTGCCGATGAGGTTGGCGGCCTCGGCAATCACCACCTCGCGACCGCGCCGGGCCAGAGCCCGGGCCACCCCCAAGCCGACCACACCGGCCCCAATCACCAGACATTCGACGCTATCCATCGGCCTTTCAGCTCCTTGCTTCTTCCCGTTATCGGCAGCCGGCCGCGGCGGTGCAACCCCTTGAGCGGCCAGCCGATAACTGTGCCCCGAATACTTGGGGGCGGCGCTTGACTTCCAGCGGCCGGGGCCGTAAACACTCGCCTCGGTTCGGGCAGCCCTCGGTTGTCTGCATCGCCTGCCCAGGTGGCGGAATTGGTAGACGCGCTAGCTTCAGGTGCTAGTGACCGAAAGGTCGTGTAAGTTCGAGTCTTATCCTGGGCACCAATTCCTCGATTTGCTTCGCCGTTGAAAGGCGCCTTGCAAGTCGAGTGCAGCACCCGAGAGTGCACCGCAAATGGCCATCACCGTATATCAGAACGACCTGCCTGCCGGCCTCGACCTTGGCCCGGTTGTGGCGGTCGATACCGAGACCATGGGCCTGCGCACGCTGCGCGACCGCCTCTGCGTCGTTCAGTTGTCGTCGGGTGACGGCAATGCCCATCTGGTGCAGTTCCGCTCCGGTACCGGCTACAGCGCGCCGAATCTGAAGCGCCTGCTGGAAAACCCCCAGATCCTCAAGCTGTTTCACTTCGCCCGCTTCGACCTCGCGGCGCTGAAGCAGTATCTCGGCGCCGAAACCTCGCCGGTTTACTGCACCCGCACTGCCTCCAAGCTGGTGCGTACTTTCACGGACCGTCACGGTCTGAAGGATTTGTGCCGCGATCTGATCGGCGTCGAAATCTCCAAGCAGGAGCAGTCGTCGGACTGGGGTGCGCATGATCTGACCGAGGCGCAGCAGCGCTACGCCGCGTCGGATGTACTGAACCTGCATCAGCTGAAAACCGTGCTGGACAAGATGCTGGCCCGCGAAGGCCGCACGGCCTTGGCCGAGGCCTGCTTCGGCTTCCTGCCGGCACGTGCCGCGCTCGATCTCGCCGGCTGGCCGGAAGACGACATTTTCGCCCACTGATCCCCTTTTTATTCCGGGGCTTACCCTCTGAACGGCCAAGTATCTGAATTTGGCTGCGAACCGGCCATCAGGTTTGCAATTTGAAGACCGATTCTCCATACTTGGCACGATTCTTGTTAGTGTTTTCCAGGCGGTGAAAGCCCATGACATCCGCACCCGCCGCCGCGCGTGTTAAGCGCGCCGGAAAGAAACGTGCGAAAGCGCAGCCCAAGGCCGCCCAGGCAAAGGTGGTGCAGGTCGCCAGCCGGCGTCCGGCGGCAAGTCCTGATATCGAAGTCGGCCGCCGCGTCCTGATGATGGAAGCCAACGGGCTGGCTGCGCTCGCAGCCGGGCTGGACGGCGATTTCAGCAAGGCGCTCGACATTCTGATGAATGTCAGCCGCGCCGGCAGCCATTTCCGCGTCATCGTGTCAGGCATGGGCAAGAGCGGTCATGTGGCGCGCAAGATTGCGGCAACCATGGCCTCGACCGGCACGCCGGCCTTCTTCGTGCATCCGGCCGAGGCCAGCCATGGCGATCTCGGCATGGTTACCAACGGCGATGTGTTGCTTTGCCTGTCGAATTCCGGCGACGTGCCGGAGATGGCCGATCTGATCGCCCATGCCAAGCGCTTTGCCATTCCGCTGATCGGCATGACCAGCAAGGCAAAGTCGGCACTCGGCCAGGCCTCGGATGTGGTGCTGCTGCTGCCGCAGGTGGAAGAGGCATGCCCGATGGGATTGGCGCCCACCACCTCCACCACCCTGATGCTGGCACTGGGCGATGCGCTGGCGGTCGGCCTGATGGAACGCAAAGGCTTCACCCGCGACCACTACCGCGTATTCCACCCCGGCGGCCGTCTCGGCAAGCAGCTGATCAAGGTGAAGGATCTGATGCATACCGGCGCCCAGATGCCCCTGGTGGTGTCTGGCACGGGCATGCGCGAGGCTCTCGTCACCATGGCCGGCCGCAGCTTTGGCAGCATCGGCGTTGTCGGCAAGTCTGGTCGCGATAAGGACAGGCTGATCGGTATCATCACTGACGGCGATTTGCGCCGTCACATCGAAGGCGATCTGCTGTCGCAGAAAGTCGACGCGGTGATGACCAGGAAGCCGATTACCATCACTGAGGACTTGCTCGCGGTGGAAGCGCTGCGCGAAATGAACAGTCGGCGCATCACGGCCTTCTTTGTGGTCAAGGCTGGCCGTCCTGCTGGCATCCTGCACATGCACGACTGCGTGCGTGCGGGAATTACCTGAAGCATGGCGCCATGATGACCGCAGACCTCAGCCAGCAAGGATCGCCGAAGCCCCGTCGCAGTGCGGAATTCACGCCGCGCGACGCCGGCCAGATTCTGTCGGCGCTGCCGCGCCGGCGCGGCTTCGTGCGGTTCATGAAATTCATCCTCCCGCTGATTGCGCTGGGTACGGTGGTGGCTGTTATCGCCTGGCCCCAGATGGCGAAGCGTCGTATGGCGATTCCACTCACATTCAGCGACCTGGAAACTGCCAATGCTGCGCTGGTGATGAACAATCCGCGCTATCGCGGAACCGATACCAGCGGCCAGCCTTATGTGGTGACGGCCGACCGCGCGATCCAGGATCCGGACGACGACAAGCAGGTGACGCTCGACCGTGTGCAGGCCGATATGCAGATGACCAGCGGCGAATGGTGGTCTCTGACCTCCGATACCGGCCTCTACAACGGCAATGCGCAGATGCTCGACCTGTTTGGCAACATCAATGTCTATGGCGATCGCGGCAGCGAGATGCATGGCCATTCCGCTGAGATCAATCTGCAGACCAAGGTGATTTCCAGTGACGAAAAGGTCTGGGGGCATGCCAGCTTTGGCAGCATCCAGGCCAATGGCATGCGGATCTATGACAGGGGGCGGGTCATCGTGTTTATCAATGGCGTGAAGACAAAGGTCTTTTCGCGGGAGAAGCGGGGATGAGGGCGATGGATCGCTTGCGTCGGCATCTGCCGGCTGGCACGGCCGCCATGGCGCGGGGCGCACTGATTCTGGTCGGTGCGGTTGTTGCCGCGCTTCCGGCAATGGCGCAGATCGGTCTTGGTGCACGACAGAACAACAACGAGCCGATCGATATTTCTTCCGATACACTGGAAGTGCAGCAGGACAAGCAGCTCGCAATCTTCCGCGGCAAGGTCGACGTGATCCAGGGCGAAAGCCGGCTGCGCTCCGACGAGCTTTTCGTCTACTACAAGGATCGCAACGCTCAGCAGAGTGGCGGTCAGCCGCAGCGCCAGCCGGCCCCGCGTCCCGCTGCGGGCGCGGCCGCCGGCCCCGATTCCAGCACGATCAGCAAGATCGAAGCCAAGGGTAATGTTTTCGTCTCGACGCCGAAGGAACGCGCGCAGGGCGATTTCGGCATCTACGACGTCGATAAGAAGACGATCACGCTGACCGGGAACGTGCTGCTGACCAGCGACGACAGCACGCTGCGTTGCGCGCGTGCGGTGATGTATCAGGATACCGGCCGCAGCACCTGCGACCCGGCCGCCGGCCAGCGCGTGCGCGGCGTGATCATACCCAATAACAGCAACAATGCCGCGCCTGCACCCAATACCCAGCAGCAGGGAGGGCAGCGCCGATGACGGCAGTCGGCGAAAAGCCCGGCGAGAAGCAGGACGCGGCTGAAGGCCTGCGCCTCGTTGCAGAAAATCCGTATCCCGGTTTGGCGGCGCATCGCCTTGGGAAGAGTTTCAAGAAGCGTCCGGTGCTGCGCGATGTCTCGCTCTATGTGCAGCGTGGCGAGGCGGTCGGCCTGCTCGGTCCGAACGGCGCCGGCAAGACCACGACCTTCTACATCATGACCGGCCTGATCCGGCCCGATCACGGCAACATCACGCTGGATGGCCATAACATCACTGGCCTGCCGATGTATCGCCGCTCGCGGCTCGGCATGGGCTACTTGCCGCAGGAAGCCTCGATCTTCCGCGGCCTGACCGTGGAGCAGAATATCCGCGCTGTGCTCGAACTCGTCGAGCCCGAGACCGACCGCCGCGAGGCGATGCTGGACGATCTGCTGGCGGAATTCTCGATCACGCATCTGCGCCGTACGCCGGCACTGGCGCTGTCGGGCGGCGAACGTCGCCGCTGCGAAATCGCGCGTGCTCTGGCCACGCAGCCGTCCTTCATGCTGCTGGATGAACCTCTCGCCGGCATCGATCCGATTGCTGTCGGTGAAATCCGCCAGCTGGTGTCGCATCTGAAGGATCGTGGTATCGGCGTGCTGATCACCGATCACAACGTTCGTGAAACCCTCGATATCATTGACCGTGCCTACATCCTGCATGACGGCAAGGTGTTGATGGAAGGCAGCCCGAGCGAAATCGTCGCCGACGAGAATGTCCGGCGGGTTTACCTCGGCGAACGGTTTAGCTGGTGATGGGCCTGTAAGCCATGGCCTTGGGTCCGCGTCTTGAACTCAGGCAGGGCCAGGCGCTCGTTATGACGCCGCAGCTGCAGCAGGCTATCAAGCTGCTGCAGCTCTCCAACCTCGAACTGACGGCCTATGTCGAGCAGGAACTTGAGCGCAATCCGCTGCTGGAGCGCGTCGATGGCGAAGGCTCGGGGGACGACAATCGCGATGCTTTCGACGTCGCAGATGGCGACGCGCCGGTCGAGCGCCTGGATCTGGAGTCCGACCGCAGCGCCGACAAGGCGCGTGAGGCGATGGATGCCGACTCCGATGGCGACAACACCTTCAATAACGACAGTGGCTATGATGCTGCGAATGCCGATATCGGCCTGGCCAGCAACTATATCAAAGGCAGTGGCGGCGACAGCCGCTTCGATGAGGAAGGCGGCGGCCTTGAGCAGACGCTGTCGGAGAATCCAAGCCTGCGCGAGCATGTGCAGGAGCAGTGGTTGTTGATGCCGGCCAATGCCGGGGACCGCCTGATTGGCGCTGCCCTGATCGATGCGCTGGACGAGGCCGGCTATATCACCGAGCCGCTGGATGACATCGCCGCTCGCCTGGGCATTGAGGCCGACGAAGTGGAAGCCGTGCTGGTCGACCTGCAGACCATCGAACCGGCCGGGATCTTTGCCCGTTCCCTCAAAGAATGTCTCGGTGTGCAGTTGAAAGCGCGTGACCGGCTCGATCCCGCGATGCAGGCCTTGCTGGACAATCTGGAACTGCTGGCCAAGCGCGACATTCCAGGCCTGATGCGCATCTGCGGCGTCGATCAGGAAGACATCGCCGACATGGTGCAGGAAATCCGCGCGCTGAATCCGAAGCCCGGCCTGCTGTTCGGCGGCGAGCCGGTACAGACGCTGATACCTGATGTCTATGTCCGACGTGCCAATGACGGCAGCTGGACGGTCGAGCTGAACAGCGACACGCTGCCCCGCGTGCTGGTCAATAGCCGCTATTACGCGCGTGTCACCAGGCCGGAAAAGACCAACGGCGCGCAGAACAGCCAGCTCAAGCAGACCAAGACCTATATGTCGGACTGCCTGAATTCGGCGAACTGGCTGGTCAAGTCGCTGGATCAGCGTGCGCAGACCATCCTGAAAGTGGCGAGCGAGATCGTGCGGCAGCAGGATGCCTTCCTGCGCCATGGCGTGTCGCATCTGAAACCGCTCAACCTGCGGGCCGTCGCCGAGGTGATCGAGATGCACGAAAGCACGGTCAGCCGCGTGACCTCGAACAAGACCATGGCCACGCCGCGCGGCATTTTCGAGATGAAGTATTTCTTCACCGCCAGCATCGCCGCCACCGACGGCGGCGAGGCCTTCTCGGCGGAATCGATCCGTCATCGGATCAAAACGCTGATCGATGCCGAGGGCGCCGACGATGTGCTGTCGGACGATAAGATCGTCGAGATGCTGGCCGGCAAGGGCGTCGATATTGCCCGGCGCACGGTGGCGAAGTATCGCGAAGCGATGAACATTCCTTCTTCAGTCGAGCGTCGGCGCCTCAAGAAGGCCGGCCTGCTGAAGGCAGGCTGAAACGGGAGACGTCATGGCCGATATAGCGCCGCTGTTCGATAGCAATCGTGCCTGGGCAATGTCCAAGCTGAGGGTCGATCCGGGTTTCTTCGGGCGCCTGGCGGAACAGCAGATGCCGGCTTATCTGTGGATCGGCTGCGCCGACAGCCGCGTGCCGGCCAATGAAATCGTCGGCCTCGATCCGGGCGAATTGTTCGTGCATCGCAATGTGGCCAATCTGGTGCATCCGGCTGACATGAACTGCCTGGCGGTATTGCAGTACGCCATCGAGTTCCTGAAGGTGAAGCATGTGATTGTTACCGGGCATTACGGTTGCGGTGGTGTACGCGCAGCCATGCAGCCCGAACAACTCGGCCTGATCGACCACTGGCTGCAACCGATCCGCGATGTCTATGCGAAAAACGAGGCCGAATTGAAGGACGTGGTGGACGAGTACAAGCGACAGAATCTGCTCTGCGAAATGAATGTGCGCGAACAGGTGGCCAATCTGTCGAAGACCACCATTGTGCAGAATGCTTGGCATCGCGGGCAGGAACTCAGCCTGCATGGCTTGGTGTACGGAATATCGAACGGCTTGATCCGCGATTTAGGCGTCACCATATCCGGCGTCGACCCAGTGGACCCAATCTTCCGTACAGAGCCGAAGCAACCGGCGCCTTAACCATTAATGACATCAGTTAATCGCAGCGCGACAGCTGTGGATAGTTTATGAATCAATGAGTTAACGAATTTCACATGCGGTTGACAGGGAAAACGGCCTTCTCTATGGTCCGCGACCGCATGACGGGCGAAGGCCGCTGTACTAAACTCATGCTCTGACCGATCGAACTCGGATTTCGACACAGATGAAAATCCTGACTTCCGGACAGCAGCTCGACCTTGGCGACTCTCTGCGCGCCCATGTCGAGGAACATCTCTCCGTCGCCGTGTCCAAGTACATGGACAATGCCATCGAGGCCAATGTCGTCTTCCGACGCGATGGTGCGATGTATCATTGCCAGTGCACGGTCCATATCGGTGCGGGGATTTCCATGCAGGCGGCTGCCGACGGCAACGACATCTACGTCAGCTTCGACGCAGCACTGGACAAGCTGGCCAAGCAAGTCCGGCGCGACAAGCGCAAGCGACGCAATCATCACCAGCGGCTCCCTGAGACCGGAGATGCAGCCTGAGCCTCGTTAAAGAGGCCAGCATGCATCGATGGTAGGCGCCGCGGAGGCACTGTTCCCCATGGAAATCTTTCAGCTCTTGAGCGCGGATGGCGTGATCGCCAACCTCAAGGCCAACAGCAAGAAACAGGCGCTGCAGGAGCTTTCTGCTCGCGCGGCTAAAATCACCGGTCAGCACGAGCGCGCGATCTTCGACACGCTGCTGGAGCGCGAGCGGCTGGGCACCACCGGCGTCGGCAACGGCATTGCGATCCCGCACGGACGTCTGCCCGGTCTCGACAAGCTCTACGGCCTGTTCGCCCGCGTGGAGCGGCCGATCGATTTCGACTCCATCGACGAGATGCCGGTCGATCTGATTTTCCTGCTGCTGGCACCTGAATCGGCCGGTGCCGATCATCTGAAGGCGCTGGCCCGTGTATCGCGCCTGCTGCGTGACAAGGGTGTGTGCGAAAAGCTGCGCGGGGCGGAAAGCGCCGACGCCATCTACGCACTTCTCACTGACAGCCCGACCAGTCACGCCGCCTGACCAATGGGGTCAGGTGGGGCGTGACGGTCTCTCAATTTACTGGACGCTGACCGGTAGCAGGTCGTTCTGCACGGCGGCTGCAAAGGCCAGATCGCGTTCCGGCGCGAAACCCAGCTGCGTACCATTGGCGGAATAAATGCCCCAGGCCAGACCTTCCGGCGTCTGTACCGGGCGGATATAGGCCAGGTCCGGCGCGCCGAGATTGGCGAAGGTTTCTTCCGTCATCAGCGGTTGGGCATGCAGTGTTTCAGGCTTACGGTCTTGATTACTGGGGATAGCCATCTGTTTCTCCTTCCGGCCGCCTTTAATTGCGTCCGGTTCCTGGCTTGCCGCCAACGCCTAATGTGTCGCTGCGACCGCCGTCCGTCGTACTAATAGCAATATTGCGGACCTGAGGTTCCGGACGCGGCCGGTGCAAGTCGATATGCAGCAGGCCATTGCCAAGCTCCGCTCGCACCACTTCGATGCCGTCCGCCAAGACAAAGCTGCGCTGGAACTGGCGTGCGGCAATACCGCGATGCAGATAAATCCGCTCTTTTTCGTCGGCCTGCTTGCCGCGAATGACAAGCTGGTTGTCTTCGACGGTAATGCCAAGATCGCTCGGGCTGAAACCGGCCACAGCCAGCGTGATACGCAATTCGCTCTCGCCGGTCTGTTCGATGTTATAGGGCGGGTAGCCTTCCGATCCAGCTTTGGTGGCGCGCTCGATCATGCGTTCGACATGGTCGAAGCCGAGCAGCAGCGGGCTGGAGAAAATGGAAACGCGGCTCATGATGCACTCCTTGGGAAAGCGAGTTGCGCCCGGACCCTCAAAGGCATCCGGACATCGAAGATGTGGGGTGCGGCGGGTTGCGGATCAAGGCCTGTCTGGGCAGGATGTTGCTGCGCAAACGGAGGGTTATTGTGGCGGAAACCGGGCAAAAAGTTGGAACAGCCAATATCCAGACAGTTGGCGTGATCGGCGCCGGCGCCATGGGGCGGGGCATTGCGCAGGTCGGCATGACCGGCGGCATGACAGTCCTGCTGTATGACGCTATGGACGGTGCCGCGGCCAAGGCGCGGGACGCGATCTTTGCCCAGCTCGATCAGATGGTGAGCAAGGGCCGTCTGGCCGAAGATGCCGCTGCAACCGCCAAGACGCGGCTGACCGTCGTCGATGCGATGGAGGCTTTCGTTCCGGCCGATCTGGTGGTGGAAGCCATTGTCGAGAACCTCGCCATCAAGCAGGAGGTCTTCCGCAAGCTGGAAGCTGTCGTGCGACCGGACTGCCTGTTGGCCTCGAACACCTCCTCGCTGCGCATCGCCAGCATTGCCACTGCCTGCCAGCATCGGGCGCGGATTGCCGGCCTGCATTTCTTCAATCCGGTTCCGCTAATGAAGCTGGTCGAGGTGATCCGCGCACCTGGCACCAGCGATGCCACCATTGCTGCACTCGTCACGGTCGGCGAACGGATGGGGCGTCTGCCGGTGGTGGTGCAGGACAGCCCCGGCTTCCTGGTCAATCTCGGCGGCCGCGCCTATACGCAGGAAGCGCTGCGCATCGTGTCCGAAGGCGTGGCGACACCGGCGCAGGTGGATGCGGTGATGCGCGACAACTGGGGCTTCAAGATGGGGCCCTTCGAACTGATGGACCTGACCGGCATCGACGTGAATTTCCCGGTCAGCCAGATCATTCACGAAGGCTATTTCTACGACCGCCGGCTGGCCACCGCGCCGCTGCACCAGCTGCTGAAGGAAAGCGGCCAGCTGGGACGCAAGACGAAGCAGGGCTTCTTCCCCTATGACGAGGCCGGCAGGGGCGTGGTGCCGTCGGCCGACGCCACCAGCGCCGCGGCGCCGGCCGCGAAGGTCGTGCTGGCCGATGCCGATGACGACGCACTGGGCGAGTTGCTGCGCAGCTTCGGCTTCGAGGTCAGCGGTTTCGACGACGGTGACAGCGCCATCCTGTGCGCGCCGCTGGGGGAGGATGTATCCACCTATGCCGCGACGCGGAAGCTCGACCATCGCCGGCTGTTCGGCCTCGACATTGCAGGCAAGCTGGACAAGCGGTTGACGTTGATGCGTGCGCCGGGCGCGCGCCGCGATCTGCTGGATGCCGTGGTGGCGCGCCTGCATGGCGCCGGTCGTGCCGTGACCGCGATTACCGACAGCCCTGGCTTCATCGGACAGCGCATCGCCGCCATGGTGGCCAATCTGGGCTGCGAGATGGCGCAGATCCGGGTCGCCACACCTGCCGATATCGACAAGGCCATGACACTCGGCCTGAACTATCCGTTCGGTCCGCTGGCATTGGCCGATGCGATGGGACTGGAGACCGTGCATACGGTGCTGACCCAGTTACAGGCGATTACCGGCGACGACCGTTATCGTCCCAGCCTGTGGCTCCGTCGCCGCGCCCAGTTGGGTCTCTCGGCACTTACCAACGACTAAGCGGTCAGGCGTACGAAAGGTACCGGGCGGTCGAAGCCCTTCAACTCGGCGCTTTCGTGGCTCGCCACGCGATCCTGCAACAAGGGCGCGACAGCGGGATCGGCTGCAAGCGACTCGGACAGCACCACTTCGCCGCGCCGGCTGCGGCCTTGCAGCCGCGCCGCCAGGTTCACCGTGCTGCCGAAATAATCCAGCCGGTCATTCAGATTGACAGCGATGCAGCGTCCGCCATGCAGGCCCATCTTGAGACCGATGGCCGCATCGGTGCTGCCGGTTTCGCGGCCGTAGTCGGCATTGAAGGCGGCGATGCGGTCGTGGATATGCAGCGCCGCCTGTACAGCTTGCTCAGGCGTGGCAAACGCCGCCATCACCGCGTCGCCGATGGTCTTGATCAGGGCGCCGTCATGTGCGCGGATGGTTTCTGCCAGGACGCCGAAATGCCGCCGCACCAGACGATAGGCCGCCGCATCGCCCAGCCGTTCATACAGCGCCGTCGAACCCTCCAGGTCGGTGAACATCAGCGTGATGCTGTCGATGCCGACATCTTCGCCGGCGCGCAGCACCTGGTCCGGCAGCAGGTCGCGGAAAGCTTGCAACGTCGTGACCTCATGGGCGGTGAGGGCTTCGCTGCGCCACGCCCGGGATTCGATCACGAAGGTCAGTTCCCGGCTGCTGCGGTTGCGCATTGCGATGGTGCCGGTGGCGGTGCCGGTTTCTGCCCGCATGGCGAAGGCCGGCGCATCGGCATCCTCAGCCAGCATCGTCGGGAAAACATCGCCGTCATGGCTGACGATACATTCGTCGCCAGGTTCCAGTGTGCGCAGCCTGTATTCGCCGGCGGGCAAAGTTGCCGTGATATGGCGTTCCTCGCCGGGGGCCAGAATCTGCTGCACCAGGATGTGGCGAGAGATATGCGGTCCGCCCATGCAGAACTCGCCTTCGCCGATGCTGCGGATCGCCGTGGCCGGACGGAAGCTGATTTCGATATTGCTGGTGAAGCTGCCGTCATAGGCGATGTTGCAGGATGGGCAATGCGCCTGTTTGGGCAGCGCTTCCAGCGTATCGGCGGAGGCTTTGGCGCCGCCGCATCGCGGGCAGAGCAGGTTCCACGACAGGCCGAGCAGGCCGAGCCGGGTGGCATCGAGGCAGAGTTCGGCGGTGTGGCGCACCGGCACCTGCCATTCGCGCGCCAGTCTGCGCGGCCGAATCCGAACCAGGTCGACCTCCTGCGCCGTGATGATGTGGCGGGCGAGGCGGTCGGCAAGATCGTGATGGTACGCGCCGGCGGAAATCTGGCGGGTCAGGCCATCGAGTCTTGCCCGCTGCTGCGGCGTCAGGTCGGGAGGCGTATAGTCGAACGGCATTTCCGCCTGGCCGATGGCGAAGCGGCCAGCCTGACGCACCATCTCCTCCAGCCCTTTGCCGATCTTGTCGAGAAGCCCGGTGGCAAAGAGCAGGTGTCCAACGATGCCGCGTGGCGTGCCGCTGATCAGGTAGGTGACGCGGCTGCCGCCATCGGGGCCGGGTGCAAGCCGCAGGGTCGGGCTCAGGCTTTTCAGCGGGCCGCGCCGGAAAATGCGGGTCTGGCGGAATTCGCGTTCGGCCACCCATTCATAAGGCGGATCGTCCCACTCGACCGCGACGCCCTTGTAGCTGGCGGTGGCGCGGCGCCTGACCGAGCCGTCCGCCTGCGGTTCTTCGGCGACGGCATAGCGCGGCGTGCCGGCCGCTTCGTTGAAACGCGCGGTGTCCGACAGATAGGGCCACAGGGCGGCCGGCGGGGCGGGCAGATCCCAGGTCCAGACGCGTTCATGCTGCTTCTGCATGGAGCAGAAGCTAGCACGCCTGCGTCATTGGCAAGAGGCGAGTTCGGTGATGCCGATCACATCGGCTTGGTTGCCGGATCCGGGGCCGGCTCAATCACCATCACGTCGGCCGGCAGGGGCTGTGTCGGCGGCAGCGGCTGATGCTGCGGCTGGCTGTCCGGATAGCTGGCAGTGCTGCCCGGCGCGTCATAGGGCATGGTGGCGAGCTGCGGCTCGGCCCGGCGGCCCGGCGGCGTCATCGGCATGCGCGGATCGGCCAAGGCGCGCGGCGGGCCAGGCAGCTGCCGGCCTTCCAGCGAATAAGGATCTGGCTCTACGTAGCAGTCGACACCGCCGAGCGTCTTGAAGCAGAAAACTTCCTGGCGGTCGGTCGGCTTGAAATTGCTGACGCAGTAACTGCCTTCGATGACGATGTTTTCGAGATTGCAGGTCATACCCAGGCGCTTCTCGACGCGCGCCTTGTAGATCTCATAGCCGACGCTGACGATGCCACTCTGAGCAGCAGGGGTGAGATCGCCACGTTGATCGGAGCAGGCCGACAGCAGTCCGGCCAGCATGAGCGGCAACAGCAAGCTCTGGATTGTGAAACGCATGGGGTTCTCTCCTGCACGCGGCCTCTCCTGAAGCCGGTCTGCCATTCTGGCGGCGCCATTATCGTGCCGGCGGACTTGAATATCCAGTTAAGTGATATGGTTAAAACGCGTTAGCCATACCGATCGGAACTGCGGACGGGCGAGGCTTGGCCGTCAATCCGGCCAGGATCGGGCCGTAATCAGGCTTGGGCCTGCGGCAGGACGATGCGGAAGGTGGTTCCCAGCGGCCCGGTGCGGATCAGTTCCAGGTCGCCGCCATGGCCGCGGATCAGTTCGCGTGCGATGGCCAGCCCCAGGCCCGTGCCGCCGCTGCGTCCGCCGCGGAATGGCTCGAACAGGTGCGCGCGCGCGGCATCGCTCAAGCCGCCGCCGCTGTCCGCGACTTCGATGACGACATCGGTTTCCGTTGCCGTCGCCGCTACGCGCAGATCGCCGCCCTCGGGCATCGCCTGTACGGCATTACGCATGAGGTTGTTCATGATGCGGTAGAGCTGATCGGGATCGGCAGTCAGCGGCAGGGTTTCCGGTACCGCATTGTGCCAGCGGATACCGGTGCCGTCAGGGAGGCCGAGTGCAGACGCCACGTCATCGATGAAATTGCGCAATGCGATCTGGCAGGTCTGCGGTGCGCGTTCCTCTGCCTTGCCGAACTGCAGGGTCTGGGCGCAGAGGGAAATGGCCCGGTCGATCGATCCGACCAGCCGCGGTGCCACCTGGCGTACGGTCGGATCGTCGGACGCTTCCAGACGATCGGATACCAGCTGCGCCGCGGCCAGCATGTTGCGCAGATCATGGCTGATCTTGCTGACGGCGATGCCGAGCTGGGCAAGTCGCGTGCGCTGTGTCAGTGCGTGGCGCAGATCCTGCTGCATCATCTGCAGCTCGCGTTCCGCGAGGCCGAGTTCATCGCGCCGGCGCGTCGGGCGGATGATCTGACGCGCATCTTCCGGCGCCGCATGGAAGCCGACGATACTGCCGATCAGGCGGCGGATCGGCCGGACCAGCAGCAGCTGCAGGCTGACATAGACCAGACTGCCGGTAATCATTGAGATCAGCAGCGCCACCCACAGCACGCGCCAGGAAAAATCGCGGAGTGCCTCGCTCATGGGGGCGGTTGGCAGCACCACTTCGATACGGGTGTGCGGATCGCGCGGAGACAGGCCGACCACGCGCACATAGTCGGTGGATGGCTTGACCAGCACCATCACGGCATGGGCGATGGCTTCCCACCATTGCTGGTCTTCCAGATTGACCGGTTTACCCAGCATTGGCAGTTCCTGGCGGTCGCTCAGGATCAGTGCATTCGATTCCTTGCGTCGCATGGCGACCAGCTTGCCGCCGACATTGTGCAGCAACTCGTCCTCCAGTTCTTCGCTGACCATGCCGTCCGGCGCTGCCAACAGCGCGAGCGCAGCCTGGTCGGCCAGTTCGATGCGGGCCTCAAGATAGCTGATACGGAAGCGACTCATCGCCGGCAGGTAGATCAGCACCGCCGACAGCATGGTGAAGCCGACTGTCAGCAGTAGCAGCCGGCCAGACAGGCTGGCCACCACGGGCGAGCGTGGCAGTCGCGACAGGTCGGTCGAGGTACCCGGATCGGCGTTCATGGTATGGAATAATACAGTGTCTCAGTCGAAACGGGCGAGGAACTGCACCACGCGGCGGCCGAACGGACTGAACAGCTTTGGGCGGTAAAAATCGGTTGCGGCCTGGGCGGCGGTGTTCCCGCGCGCCGGGAAGGGAGCAATCATCGCCTGCATCGCGCCGATGCCGAATCCGTTGCCGATAGCCAGCCCCCAGGGCTGCAGGGTTTCTGCGGCCTGAGGCCCGACGGCGGCCGCACCGAGGATGCTGCCCAGTGGCGAGGCGACGACCTTCAGCAAGCCCTCGCTGCTGCCGTCGGCCAATGCGCGTTCGTTCAGGGCGAACGGCCGGCGCAGGATGCGGATGCTGCGGCGACTGCGCCGGGCCTCGCTTTCGGTCTGGCCGACGAAGGCCAGTTCGGGATCGCTGGGTACCAGGCTGGCGGCGGCGCTGGCTGCGATGCGTGCCGGCAGCCGGAACAGCAGGTTCTTCAGCGCCACGCTGGCATGGTGCTGCACCACCGGCGTGGTGGCCTGCAGGTCGGTGGCGGCGCCGATGGCGAAGACACGGCGGTTGGTCGTGCGCAGCCGGCGATCCGTGACAATACCCTGCGCACCGGTTTCGATGCCCGCGGCCATGGCATTGAGTGTGCTGTGATCGGCCTGCCAGCCGGCAGCCAGCAGCAGATGCGAGGCGGCAATACGCGTCCTGCTGCCATTGGTATGGCGCAGGGTCAGCACGATGCCCGGCACGGTATTTTCCACCTGCGCGATCTCGGTCTGCTCATGCAGGGTGACGCCGTCGCGGCGCAGTGCATCGATTACCAGGTCGCTCAGTTCCGGATCGTGGCGCGACAGGAAACGGCCTTGCTCGACCAGCGTCACTTTCACGCCGATGCGGCAGAAACCCTGCGCCAGAGCAACACCAGCGCCGCCGCCGCCGATGATCAGCAGATGCAGCGGACGTTCGGTCAGATCGAAAGCGGATTGTGGCGTCAGGCAGGGAATGTCGGCCAGGCCCGGAATTGTCGGCAGGGCCGGGCGCGCGCCGGTCGCAATGACAAAGCGCTTCGCCGTCACGGTGCGGTCGCCGACCGCGATGCTGGCTGCGGATGTGAAGCGGGCCTCGCCCTGCAGCACGGTGACGCCCAGCGCAGACAGCCGTTCAATCGAATCATTGGCGGCCTGCGCGGCGGTCGTGTTTTTTGCATGGCGCAGTACAGCGGCGAAATCGATGTCGGGTTCTTCATACCGGATGCCGAAGCCGGCGGCCTCGCGCCAGGCAGCAGCATGCCGGGCTGCGGCAGACAGCACCTGTAACGGCAGTTCGCCATGCAGGCGATAGCCCCCCATACGGTCACGTTCGATCAGGACGGTTTTCATGCCGAACAGGGCGCTGGCGGTCGCCACTGCAATGCCGCCGGTTCCAGCGCCGATCACGGCGATCTCGCAGTCGATCCGCTCGCTCATGCTGCCAGCAAGACAGCGGCCTCCGCCCAAGTCAAGCAATCGACTCGGGGGCGGAGCGTCCCGGCCCGCCCCGTTTTTGCCGCAAAGCCACGCCAAAGAGAGCATTCGGCGGCCATTTGAGCTATAGCTGGGCCGGCATTCGCGCAGGGGTTTGCCCTGCATCCGTTACAGACCCGCATCGACACCATGACACTCCGACCGATCCAGTTCCTGCTCCGTTTGGCCATGCTGTTCTGCCTTCTGGCGGCGGTGGCCGATCCTGCCGGCGCGCAGCCGGCCGGCGCCGCCGCACCCGGCGCACTGACCCCCACCAACTGGACTGCTGCCCTGTCGCCGATCACGCGCCAGCTGCGCGATCCCCGCATGGACGACGAGGGCTTTGCGGTGCTGCGTGCCGATCTCGACCGGTTGCGCGTGCAGGCGACGACCGAACGCGACCAGTTCCGGCAGGCGACAGCGGCGACACAGACCCAGCTCGATGCGCTTGGGCCGCCACCGGCAGCCGGCCAGCCCCGCGAAGCTGCAGGCGTGACGGAATCGCGCCGCCAGCTGGCTGTGCGTCTGCAATCTGCCCAGGATAGCGGCAAGCAGGCTGAACTGGCGCTGACACGCATTGTCGCCCTGCAGGATGAAGTGGCCGACGAAGCACGCCGGCAGTTCACGCGCCAGCTGATGTATCGCGGCGCCTCGCCGTTCAATCCGGATTTCTGGCGCAGTGGCGTGGACGACATCCGCGCCACCTCCGACGAGGTGCTGGCGCTGCCGGCGCAGTGGTGGACGGCTGAGGACGGCCGGCGGCCGGGGCAGAGCACCCTGCTGCAGATCGTCGTCGTTGTGGCGCTGGCCAGCGCACTGCTGCTTCCGACCCAGCGCTGGCTCAGCCGCCACTATGGCATCCGGCCGGAAATTGAGGCGCCATCGCCGGTGCGGCGCACGATTGCGGCTTTCACCGTGCTGCTGCGCTATACGGCCATGCCGCTCGCCGTGCTGTGGGCTGCCTATGGCGTACTGCTGGGCAACGATTGGCTGAACGGCCTGGTCGGCAGCATGGTGCTGATGCTGATGCAGGCGGTGTCCATCGCCCTGCTGGCCTACGGTCTGGGGCAGGCGACGCTGGCACCGGGGCAATCCGCCTGGGCACTGATCCCGCTGCAAAAGCCTGAGCGCGCAAAACTCCTGCGCCGCACGGCTGCCGTCGCCATCGGCATGATCCTGCTGGCCGTGCTGGTGGCGCCGTCGCGCGTACCGGATTTCGGCTTCGCCGGCCGCAACATGGTGATTGCCGCCGTCGCGCTGTTCCTGTTCGTCTCCAACCTGGCTTTCTCAGATCCGCGACTGTGGCGCTCGCTGCCGGACGACTGGCGCCCGCTGCGGCTGCTGGCCGGACTGATCTTCGGCCTCAACCTGCTTGCGCTGGTCGCGCTGCTGCTCGGCTATTACGGCGCTGCTGCCTTCCTTTCCTATGGTCTGCTCGGTTCGGCGCTGACGCTGGGTGCCTACGCGCTGGTCCGCATCGCCATTCGCGACGGCCTGGCCAATCTCGCCGAGAATCCCGACAGCCGCTTCCGCATCTGGCGGCAGTCGCTGGGCCTGAGCGGACCGCTGAGTACCACGAGCCAGCTGCTGCTCGGCCTGCTGGCGGACATCGTGCTGTTCGTGCTGCTGCTCGCCGGTCTTGCCGTCTCCTGGGGCGTCAGCCGCGCCACGCTGATCAGCTATACGCTGGAACTCTTCTACGGCGTTACCATCGGTCCAGTGACGATCTCGCTCGGCAACATCCTCGCCGCCATCGTGGTGCTGGTGATCGGCATCGGTATTACCCGGCTGTTGAGCGGCGGGCTGAATTCCCGGTTGGAAACGCAGGCAGGTATCGACCCCGGCGTGCGCAATTCGATGGTCACCGGCCTGACCTATGCCGGCTACCTGCTTGCGATCGTCGCCGGCGTCGGCGTGGTCGGCCTGGATCTGTCGAACCTGGCGATCATCGCCGGTGCCCTGTCGGTCGGTATCGGTTTCGGCCTGCAGAATATCGTCAACAATTTCGTCTCCGGCCTGATCCTGCTGATCGAACGGCCGGTGAAGGTCGGCGACTGGGTCGTGGTCGGCAGCCGCGAAGGCTATGTCCGGCGCATCAACGTGCGCTCCACCGAGATAGAAACCTTCCCGCGCGCTTCGGTGATCATCCCGAATTCCGAACTGATCTCGCAGTCGGTGATGAACTGGACGCACCGCAACCGCCTCGGCCGCATCGATATCCAGCTGAACCTGTCCTATGCCGCCGACCTGGAGAAGGCGCGTGAGGTGCTGTTGAAATGTCTGACCGAACATCCCGACATTCTCAGCATGCCGGCGCCGCTGGTGATCTTCCGCGATTTCGGTGCCGGCACGCTGCAATTCGCGCTGCGCGGTCATATCTCCGATGTCGAAAAGCGACATGTGATCGAGAGCGGCCTGCGCTTTGCGATTCACAAGGCATTGAAAGAGAGCGGTGTCGGTCTGCCCTATGGCGGACCGAGTACACTGTTCCTTGGCGATATTGAAAGACTGGAAAAAGCTTTGGGCGGACTGAGTAACTCAGCCCGCCCAAAGTCGGATGCTTCAGACGCCGATGCTTAATTCGGACGCTGCTGCGGACGCGGCAGGTCGAACAGCAGGAATTCCGCAGCGCTTTCCGCCGCCTTGATCTCCACCGGCGTGTCGGCGGCGATGGCGACGCCATCGCGGGTCTTCAGCGTCACACCGTTGAGTTCGACACCGCCTTCGGCCACCACCAGATAGGCCATGCGATCCGGCTTCTGCTCGTAGGTCACCGACTGGCCCTTTTCGACCAGTGCGCCGAACAGCGTGGCGTCCTGGTGGATCAGCAGCGTGCCCGTGTTGGCCGAGAGCACAGCCTCTTCACCAGATGCCAGCGGCACCAGACGATTGGCGCGGTCGCCCTTGGGGAACTGCGCCTGGTCCCAGCGCGGCTTCAGCTTGGCCTGACGCGGCTCGATCCAGATCTGGAACAGATGCGTCATTTCGTCTTCGGCATTGTATTCCGAATGCATGATGCCGGTGCCGGCCGACATCACCTGCACATCGCCAGCCGGAGTCCGGCCTTTGTTGCCCAGGCTGTCTTCGTGGCTGATCGCGCCCTTGGTGACATAGGTGATGATCTCCATGTCGCGGTGGCCGTGCATCGGAAAGCCCGACTGCGCTGCGATCTCGTCGTCATTCCACACCCGCAGCGGACCGAAGCCGAAACCCATCGGCGCGGCAACGCCCGAGAAGTTGAAGTGGAAGCGGCTGTTCAGCCAGTCGATATTCATCCGGCCGAGATTGTCGAAGGGAACAACATGAATCATGGAAACCTCCATCGGCGACGGCCGATCATATCCCGGCCGTCGCCTTTCGGTAGAGTGTTAAGCCTTCAGCTTGGCGGCGATACCCGCCACATGCTTGCCCTGGAAGCGGGCGATCTTGAGTTCCTTTTCGCTCGGGCTGCGGCTGCCGTCCGCACCGGCGATGGTGCCGGCGCCGAGCGGTGAGCCGCCCTTCACCTCAGAGATGTCCATCGTCTCCGGGATGGCATAGGGCAGACCGACGACCACCAGGCCATGATGCAGCAGGGTGGTATGGAAGCTGCTGGCGGTGGTTTCGTTGCCGCCGCCGGTGCCGGTCGAAACGAAGACGCTGCCGACCTTGCCGACCAGCGCGCCCTTCACCCACAGACCGCCGGTCTGGTCGAGGAAGCTACGCATCTGACCGGTCATGTTGCCGAAGCGGGTACCGGTGCCGAAGATGATGGCGTCATAATCGGCCAGTTCGGCTGGGGTCGCGATCGGCGCGGCCTGATCCCACTTGCCGCCGGCCTTCCTGAAGGCCTCTTCCGGCATGGTCTCGGGGACACGCTTGATGGTGACCTGGGCGCCCGGGACTTCGCGCGCACCGGCAGCGACGGCCTCGGCCATCTTTTCCACGTGGCCGTACATCGAATGATAGAGAACGAGAACCTTGGTCATGGCTGCCTCCTGGGCGGTCCGGGTTGGTGTTGGTTCGCGCTGGAAGGTAGGCATTTGCTGAATTGAAACAATATCTCCATTGGAATATGATTGTTTCTCATGAGAAACAATATGGACCATCTCGCCGACCTGGCCGTCTTTGCCCGCGTGGTGGAGCAGGAGAGTTTCAGCGGTGCGGCTGAAAGCCTCGGCCTGTCGAAATCCGCCGTTTCGAAACAGGTCTCCCGGTTGGAGCAGCGCCTGGGCGCGCAACTGCTGCAGCGGACGACCCGCAAACTCTCGCTGACCGAGACCGGACGCATTGTGCTGGAACATGCGCAGCGCGTGCTGGTCGAGGCCGAAGCCGCCGAAGCGGCCGTGCAGAACCTGCAGGCGCTGCCGCGCGGCCTGCTGCGGGTCAATCTGCCGATGAGCTTTGGGCTGGGCTATGTCGCGCCGTTGCTGCCGGAACTGCTGGCGCTCTGCCCGGAGCTGCGCATCGATCTGACCTTCAACGATCGCACCATCGACCTGCTGGAAGAGGAGGTCGATGTCGCCATCCGCATCGGCGCCAATCTGGCCGATTCCACGCTGACCGCGCGGCGGCTGGCGCCGGTGCGGCCGATCACCTGCGCCTCAGAGTCTTACCTGCGCAAGGCCGGCGTGCCGCTGGTGCCGGAAGATCTGCGCCAGCATGAATGCCTGCTTTACAAATACCTGCCCGAGCAGGGCATCTGGAATTTCGACGGGCCGACGGGGGCGCAGGCTGTAAAGGTGTCGGGACGGCTGATCACCAACAACGGTGAGTCGCTGCGCGATGCAGCCCTTGCCGGCCATGGTGTCGCCCGGCTGCCCAGTTTCATTGTCGGACCGGACATTGCCGCGAAACGTCTGGTCCCGCTGCTGGAAGCCTATGAACCGGCACCGTTCAGCATCTACGCGGTCTATCCGGCGCAGCGTTACCTGACGCCGAAAGTGCGGGCCTTCATCGACTTCTTCGCCGAGCGCTTTGGCCCTGAGCCGCCCTGGGAGTGTGTTCTGGCCGACACAGCCAGACAGGGGAATATGAAATCGGCGTGAAATCCGGTTTACGCCTCCTGCCGGCTATGCTATCCGACTTCCGCGACCAAACAGGATTCTGTGTCATGACCCGCCAGTGGCGACATCGACGAGCCCGTATGAGCGCACCGTCCTCGCAAATGATGCGAAAGCGGTGCGTTACGGCCGTTCGTGCCCACTGAAGCCAGGTCATCGTCGCCTACTGACCCCGACATCCCTGCTTCCCCAATGAGCACGACACGGCCAATCGGACGGAAGGCTAAGGCCGAACGTCCGCCTCTGGTGTCCGACATCGTTGCTGGAAGCAAACTCATGTACCCCATTCTGCCGGAGCGGCCCGCTGACGCCGCCCAGATCGACAGCCTGCTGGATCTCGCCTTCGGCTCGGATCGCACGCGCAAGACCGTGTACCGGCTGCGCGAGGGCGTGGCGCATATCAAGTCGCTTGCCTTCGTGGTGCGCGACGAGGATGGCATCGTGCTGGGCTCGATCCGCTACTGGCCCGTCATGATCGGCGAAGCGGCGACACCGGCGATCATGCTCGGCCCCGTTGCCGTACATCCCGACTATCAGGGGCAGGGCATCGGCCGGGCGCTGATCCGGCACAGCCTCTATGCCGCCACGCGGCTGAACCATGGCCTGTGCATCCTGGTCGGCGACAAGCCCTATTACGAACCCTTCGGCTTCGTGAATGCCGCCGACCGCGGCATGGAGATGCCGGGCTGGGTGGAGCGCGAGCGGTTCCAGGTGATGGAACTGGCGGCCGGCGCGTTGCAGGGTGTCGGCGGCATGGTCGGCAAGCCTGCGAAAGGCGGCAGTCGCAAGAAGGCGGCGGCCTGAGCATGGCGCGCACCGTCTTGCCACACGGCAGTGACGGGCATGTATTGCTGCTCGACAGCATCGCCGAAATCCTGCCTGAAGATGCCGGCTGGCTGGTCATCTCCGGCAGCCATGGCGGTATCAGTGCGGCGCAATTCGCTGTCGCGGTGCAACTGCGCGGCTGTTTCCTGAACGATGCCGGACTCGGCAAGGACAATGCCGGCATTGCCGGCCTCGCGCTGCTGGCGTATCCGGCGGCCGCCTACAGTCATTCCTCTGCGCGCATCGGCGATGCGGCCGATGCTTGGGCGAATGGAATACTGACTCACATCAATGCAGCAGGCCGGGCAGCGGGCTGGCGGGACGGGCAGTCGGTGCAGGACGCGGCAGCGATGCTGCGCCAGCTCCGTCCCGTTTGAGCCAGTTTCGTCCTGTTCGAAGGCCAGTTCCGTCCCGTTTGAGCCAGTTAGAGCCAATTAAAGCCAGTTTCGTCCAGTTAGAGCCAGTTCGATCCCGCATAAGCCGTTGGCGTTACGTGCCAAGGCATTGATTCTCTTATCAACGATGTCCAACGGCATCGGCATTTCGGCCGTGAAATCACTCATTTTGCATACCAAGGTATGCGAACAAATGTTCCATATATAGGAATATTAGCATTAAAATGGACCCGCATCAAGCCAGCTCAGTGGCTCGCCCTAGCGGCTTTCGCGCCGCCACATCAGCAGCATGCCCAGCAGCAGCGCTGTCAGCATCGCCAGCGGCAGCACCAGCGGCGTCAGCGTCAGCCCGGTGACGACATAGTCGTTCTGGCGATAGAGCCCGATCCAGTTGCGGCCAGCCTGTTCGCGCACGGCGCTGCGCGTCGGCTTGTCGACCATGCGGATGTCCGGCGTCCCATCCTGCAGCCAGCGCACACTGCCATGACTGGCATCGGCCAGCGGCTTCAGCACGGCCGGCGTGGCGCGCGGATCGGAGAATTCCTTCGGGTTGATGGCGCCCATGGTGGCGACGGTCTCGCGCTCGCCATCGCGAACACGGTAGATGCCGGGTAACTCTACAGGCAGCCGTCCGCTGGCGATGCCGTTGCCCTGGTCTTCCAGGGTCAGGCGGGTTTCGCTGCCATCAGGACGGATCACCGTCACCGGCTCCTTGCGTTCGGTCAGGCTGCGGCGCTCGACTTCGAGGCGTCCGCCCTTGGCCTCGGCCCGCAACGCTTCTTCCTCAAGATCCGGTTCCTTCATCAGCCAATGCGCCAGCCGGCGCAGCAACTCGCTCTGCGGGCCGCCGCCTTCATAGCCGCGCGACCACAGCCAGATATGATCGGAATAGAATTGCGCCACGCGGCCTTTCTCGACGCGATCGAGCACCAGCAGGGGCTCACGGTTCGGGCTTTCCATGACTGAATTGCCGCGCGTGACATCGACATTGACGACGCGGAACCAGCGGCTCCAGGTTGGCTGGCCATTCTCGCCCACCGAGCCGGGCAGGCCGGCGGTGACCGGATGGCGCTTGCCGATGGCGCTGAGCTGCGGCGTAAACGGCTCGGTCCGCATGGTGCCATGCGGGCGGCCGGGCAGGACTTCGGAGACCGGCGTCCGGTAAATACTGAGCGGTGTGGCATAGGCCGGACCGGAGACTTCAAGGAAGGCGCCGCCGCGTTCGACATACCGGGCGATATTCTCGTAATACGCGGTCGGCAAAATGCCGCGTCGCCGGTAGCGGTCGAAGATGATCAGGTCGAACTCATTCAGTTTGAGTTCGAACAGTTCACGGATCGGGAAGGCGATCAGCGACAGTTCGCGGATCGGCGTGCCGTCCTGTTTGTCGGGCGGACGCAGAATGGTGAAATGCACCAGATCGACATTCGGATCGGCCTTCAGCAGATTGCGCCAGACACGCTCGCCGGCATGCGCCTCGCCGGTGACCAGCAGGACACGCAGCCGGTCGCGCACGCCATTCACCGACAATGCCACGCGATTGTTCAGCGGCGTCAGTTCGTTCTGGATCGGCGCGACCTCGAATTCCAGCAGGCTGCGGCCGGCGCGCGGCAGCTTGAACGGCACGGTGACGTCGCGGCCGACCGGCACCTGCAGCACACGCTCGCCGGCATCCTGCTGACGGAAGCGCAGTTCCGCCGTCTCGTTGGGTGCCGCGCCGGTATCATCGACGCGCAGGACGACATTGATATCCTGGTTGATCATGCCGAAGGTCGGCGCGTTGCGCACCACCAGCCGGCGGTCGCGCTCATCCGGCCGGCCGGTCAGCAACACATGAACCGGCGCACCGGTCACGTCCTGCGCCGCGGCGATTTCGGCCGGCATGTCATGCACCTGGCCGTCGGTGACCAGGATGCTGCCGGCCACGCGATGGCGGGGCAGATCGCTCAGCGCCAGTGTCAGGCCCGAGAACAGCCGCGTGCCTTCGTCGCGGTCGGCGGTCTCGGCCGCAGCCTTGCCAGCTTTGACCACACGCACTTCCAGATTCTCGATGGCACCCAGCTTTTCGCGCAGCGCAGCTTCTGCCTGTTCGGCCTGGCGCTGGCGGTCGGCGATGCCCTGACTCGGGCTTTCATCCACCACGACCACGGCAATATCGGGCAGCGTGCTGCGGTCTTCCCTGCGCGCCACCGGATTGGCCAGGGTGGCGATCGCCAGCAGTGCCACGGCCGCACGCAGCAGCGTGCCGCGTGCATGTCGCCACAGGCCGAGACATGTGAGCATCAAGGCGACGGCGGCGCAGACCAGCAGCAGCGGCCAGGGCACCAGAGGGGCAAAATCGAAAGTGAGCGCGCTGTTCATGCCGGCACGCCGCTAATTGCCCAGCCGCTCGAGCAGCGCGGGAACATGGACCTGATCAGCCTTGTAATTGCCAGTGAGCGTATACATCAAAAGATTGACGCCGAATCGATAGGCGTATTCGCGCTGACGCGGCAGGTTCGGCACAGTGACGGCAAGCGGCCGGCCGTTATTGTCGATGGCCCAGGCGGCGGCGAAATCATGGCTGCCGATCACGATGGAGGTGACGCCATCCTTGTCGCCGCCCGGATTGCGCTCCACCCATAGCGTGCCGCCGGTGTAGCGGCCGGGGAAGTCCTGCATCAGGTAGAAGGCCTTGGTCAGCACGTGATCGTCCGGCACCGGCATCAGCGGCGGGATATCCAGGCGTGCCAGCAACTGGCGCAGCTTGTCGGTATTCGGGCTGGCGGCGGTGCCGCTCAGACCCATCGCCTGATCGCGCGTGTCGAACAGGATCATGCCGCCAGTCTTCATGAACATATCGACCCGGCGCAGCGCGGCGTCGGAAAGCTGCGGCTGCTGCGGCACGATCGGCCAGTAGAGGAAGGGGACCAGCGAGATGTCATCGGCCTCCAGGTTCACGCCGATCGGTTCGGCGGCCTCAATGGAGGTGCGGCGGTACAGTACTTCGGTCAGGCCATAGAGGCCGGCGCGACTCATCTGGTCGATATCGGCCTGACCTGTCACCACATAGGCCAGACGCAGATCGAGAGACGCTTTGAGGGCGAACTCGTCACTGGCAGCGAGTGTATTGCGGCGCGTCTGCGCCTCGCCGGCGCCGGACAGCAGCAGGATCGCGACGGCGAGCATCGCAGCGGCGGGACGGCGGCGCAGCGACGGCAACAGGCCGCGCAGGCCCAGCCCGATCAGCCAGTCTGCAAGGAACAGCAGCAGGGCCGCGCCGAGCAGCCAGGGGAGCAGATGCAACTCGCGGCTCTGGCCATCCAGCCGCAATTCGGCAACGCCGGCGGGCCAGCGGGTTACCGGCAGCAATTTGGTGTCGGCATTGGCGGTGTTGAGGGCCTGCCGGCTGTCGAGGCGGCCGTACCAGCCCGGTGGATGGCGCGGACCGGGTTTGGTGGCGGCCAGCGCGCGGGGTGCAATCGGCTGTACGGTGGGGCCCGGCTGGATGGCGCGGCCGAAGCCGTCCAGCACACCGAGCGGCGGCAACGGCGTATCGGCGGCTTCGCCGGTGCCGCTGATGCCTTGCGAGAGATCGATCACTTTGCGCAGCATGTCGACATAGAACCCGCTGAGCGCCAGATCGGACCATAATGTGTTGGCGGTGGTGTGAACTAGGATCAACCAGCCTTTGCCGCGCTGGGTGGCGGTTACGAGCGGCGTACCGTCTTCCAGACGCAGCCAGGTCTTGTCGCCCAGTTGCGCTTCCGGTTCGGCGAGTACCTGCCGGCTGACTGTCACGTCGTTGGCGCCGCCGAGACCGAAGAACGGACTGGTTTCCGGTGTCGCGCCCAGCCGCTGCGGCTGCGACCAGGACAGCGCCCCGCCCAGTTGCCGCGAACCCTGGCGCAGCTTCACCGGCAGCAGGCCGTCGGTCGCTTCGGCCATGCGCGGACCGGCGAAGCGCAGCAGCACGCCACCGCCGTCGATCCACTGTTCCAGCTGGCGGGTCTCGCTGGCCACCACATGTGCCACGTCCGCCAATACGATCACGGCGATCTCGCGTTGCAGCAGTTCAGCCACAGGGGCCGAGCGCAGTTCGGCGTAAGGGCCTAGCGCGCGTTCGAGATAGAACAGGTCGCCCAGCAGCGGCTGCCGTGTTTCCACCGCACCGCCGGTGACCAGACCGACCGGACGGCGACGCCAGCGGTCGTCCAGCAGCTGCACCGTGCCGGCGCTTGGCTGCTCCTCGATTTCCAGGCGGGCAAGCTGGTTGCGCAGCTCGCTCGGCAGGTCGAGTTTCAGCGTCGCGGTTTCCGACCGCGCGGCGAACTGCATGCGCCCGCGTGCCAGCACGCGACCCTGGTCGGTGACCGCCCGGAGCGTTACGCCCTGTTCGCCGCTGACATTGGCGCTGCGGCGCAGGGTGACGGTATCGCCCTGTGCGCTGGTCGCGGGCGGCAGCAGCGCGAGCGTCGCGTCGTCGGGCGAGGTGATCACGCTGAGCGGCCCGAGCCGCTGCAGGAA
>NZ_PEKV01000027.1 GCF_002796975.1 Ferrovibrio sp.
TTCTACTTTGTCAGATTCATGTATTTGATTTTTATCAGTAAATGAAGATAATCCGACCTGGATCAAAAGACAAGACCTGATGGAGTAACGTATGAAAGAAGTATCGTCGGACGTGATAAAAAAACTCGGTTACTGACGCCGGGGTGGGGTTGCTGGCCGGGATCGGTCAGCGCTTCCTGGACTTCTGCGACCGCTTCGGCGGTCACTTCCGCCAGAGGACCCGAACGGTCGAGACGGCGGCTCGGCACTATGTCCGGGGTTTGCTGCAAGCGGAAACCAAGAACATGGAACGGATGGAGGAGGCGATTCCCGATGCGGACCATCAAGCGCTACAGCATATGTTGAGCGAGTCGGCTTGGTCCGAGCGGGCGGTACTGGATCACGTGGCCCAAGAGGCCAACCGGCTCTTGGGGGGACACGCCGATAGCGCCCTGCTGATCGATGAGAGCGGCTGTCCGAAACAAGGGACCCACTCGGTGGGGGTGGCCCGCCAGTGGTGCGGGCAGTTGGGCAAAGTGGAGAACTGCCAGGTCGGGGTGTTTGCCGCGCTGAGCCGGGGCACGGGCGTGACCTTGATCGACGAACGGTTGTTTTTGCCGGAGGCGTGGACGAACGACCCGGCGCGCTGCCAAGCGGCCGGCATTCCCAAGATACAGCGCGGTTTCCAGCGCAAAATCGACTTGGCCCTGGCGATGATCGCCCACGCCCGCCAGCAGAATATCGGTTTTGCCTGGGTGGGCTTTGATGGCTTCTATGGCAGTGATCCGACCTTCCTGCGCGCCCTCGACGCGCAAGGAGAGATCTTCGTCGGGGATGTGCACAAGGACCAGCGGATTTATCTGGACGATCCGCAGCCGATCGTCCCGCCAGCCAAAACGACCCACGGTCGTCACCCGACCCGCCCGCGGGCGCAAACCCTGGCGGTGCGAGTCGACCTCTGGACCCAGCAGCAACCGGCCACCGCCTGGCCATCGGTCACCTTGCGCGCCGGCACGAAAGGCCCGTTGCGAGTGGAAATCCTGCATCGACGGGTGTGGCTATGGGATGGTGAGGAAGCCCAGGCCCGGCCATGGCACTTGATCGTGCGCCGGGAGATCGACACGCCGACCGAGATCAAATACAGCCTCAGCAACGCCCCGGCGGACACGCCGGCACCCCGGCTGGCCTTCATGCAAGGGCAGCGCTATTGGATCGAACGCGCCTTGCAACAAGGCAAACAGGATGTCGGGCTGGGCGACTACCAGGTCCGGGGTTGGCGGGGCTGGCACCATCACATGACGCTGGTCATGATGGCCATGCTGTTTCTATTGGAAGAGCGTCAACTGCATCAGCAGACCCGACCGTTGCTGAGTGGCACGGATATCCGCGCGTTGTTGAACCAGTTCCTTCCCCGACGGGATACCACCTTGGAGGAGATCCTCCGCCAGATGGAAGTCCGCCACCGAAAACGACAGGCCGCCATCGATTCGGCCTATCGCAAACAGCAACTTAACGAATAGTGACAGGTGTTCTGACAAAGTAGAA
>NZ_PEKV01000028.1 GCF_002796975.1 Ferrovibrio sp.
AATGCCTTTCATTCAAATACGGCGTCATTGACCGTCGGCGTCGGCGGAGGGACTTCTGCGTTTTCGGGAAGGATAATCGACGGGGGCAGCTACAACGGGGTTGAATGCGCCGCCGTGTCGCTGACCAAGCAAGGAGGAGGCATCATCACGCTGACGGGAGACAACGACTACGGCGGGGTCACCGAAGTCGTCGTCGGCGAATTGAGTCTGGGGGGTTCTCTCCGCTCTTCCGTGACGGTGAGGAGCGGCGGCGTTTTGTCTTCGTCGGGCGGTCGCGGCGCGACTTCCGGCAGGGTCGACGTGGAATCCGGGGGGACGATACACGGGGGGCGAGAGGCGGGCGCGCTGACCGTCGGCGAACTGGTTCTGCAAGACGGCGCGGCGCTCGACGCATATGCCTCCGGCGCTTCGGTTTCGAAGATAATTTCCACTTCCGCGCCGAGGGTGGGGGCGCTGACCGTGCGCCTCAAGAACGCGATGAGCGCCGGCGCTTACGCGCTTATAGAAGGGCCGGGGAACGGTTCCGTTTCCGCCGTGGTCACGGGCGAGAACCTCTCTGCCTTATACTGCGTGCGCTACGCTTGGGAAAACGGCGTGAAGATGACGGCGAACAACAATACTTCGATAAGGGAGGGGGTTCTGAGCGGCGGGGGCTTGCTTGCCGATGCGTCCTCTTCGGGTCTTTCGGCGGCGCTGCAACCCTCCGAAAGGGGGGTGACTTATCATTTGTTCAAAACGTCGAACGGCGTCGTTTCGGAAGCGGGCGCGAAAGAAGGCACGGGGGGCGTCCTGATTTTTGAGAATCTCGGCGCCGGGGTTTATTCGGCCAAAGGGAGCAAAGACGGATGTCTGCGACCGATGAGCGGCACGGTCGTCATTTCCGTCGATGCGAGAGCGGTTTCGAAAGGGTGGCTTGCCCACTCGATTCCGGAGGCCGTGAAAGCGACCCTTGAAAGGGACGCGCCGACGGGCAAAAGTTCCCACTTTTTGTTTAAAGACCTTTACCCTTCCTTTCGGGGCAAAGTCATCGGGTCGTGCGAAGACACATGCCGCTACTACGCGGGATTTCAGCTGAGTTGCGACGGGAGCGATTTCAACACCGCCGTCCGATGGGCGGCGCAGTTGAGCCTCAGCCTGAAGAAGCCCGGTTTTCCCGCGGTCAAGCTTTCGGATTCGCTCAAAGCGGACTTGGGGGCGCAGACTTTTGAGAGCACGACTTTTTTCGACCAAACGCTGCGTTGCGAGGACGACTATGAGTTTATAATAGACCATGCGTCGGCGAAAGGGAACGTGCCTCCGGGGGCGGTGCGTCTGGTCATTCGCCTGTTCAAAGCCTACCATGCGCAGATGGATCCCTCGGCCGCGGTGGGGGAGAGCAATTTTCACGTCGCGTCCGCCGGTCAGTCGGCGAGCCTGAGCTGGTCTTGCGCGGCGCCGGGGGCGGAAGAATACGATTTGGAATGGGTGTTTATAGACGCTTGCGACGGTTTCTCCGGAAGCCGCGAGGAGGCTTTTGCTTTTTTGGAACCCGTCCGGGTCACGGTGAAAGGGATGGAATATTCCCGCACGCTTTACTATCCTTCGGGAAACGTGTATTACCGGATACGCCCCGTCGGGCGTCAGAAACTGAATCCCTCCCGCCGCACAGAGGGGGCATGGACATACAAAGGGCCTTTCGCTTCGACCAACCACGACGAGAGTCGGACGTGGCAATGGCAGACTGTTTTTTCCGAGGAGGGGAAGCATAAAAAATCGATGTCGTACTACGACGCCACGGGTCGTTTGCGTCAGCAGAGCGTGAACTTAAGCAGCGAGGGGGCGACGCTCACCGGGGAGACGCTGTACGATTTTGAAGGGAGAAAATCCGTGGAAGTCATGCCGGTTCCTTCACTGGGGAACTCCTTGTCGCACAAGTCGAACTTAAACCCTTTTTTGGCGGGCGCCGAGGTGAGCGGCCATGTGTCCCCCCTTCGCAAGAAATACCACTACGACAACGGACGGACGGCGAACAGCGTATTGGACAGCGCTTCTTCGGGGGCGGGGCGGTACTATTCCTCGCTCAACGACATAGAGCATCCGCATAAAGACGCGGTGCCGAGGTCGGGAGGCTATGCTTATTCCCAGACGGAATATACCCGTGACGGCACGGGTCGGATAAGCCGTCAAGGCGGCGTCGGGAAGGAGTTGCGCATAGACGGTCCGCGCGCGGCGCGTCATTACTACGGGAGCGCCTCGCAGGAGGAACTCCGCCGTCTGTTCGGCGACAAAATAGGGAAGGCGTCGCATTACAAAAAGGACGTCATGGTAGACGCCAACGGGCAGGCTTCGGTGTTCTACAAAGATCAGGAAGGGCGGACGGCGGCCACGGCCTTGGCGGGCGGTTCGCCGTCGAACGCGGAGGAGCTGGCCTCCTTTGCGGCGCAGACGGGGACTCCGGTCACGCTGAGGCTGGACGAAAAGAACTC
>NZ_PEKV01000045.1 GCF_002796975.1 Ferrovibrio sp.
GTACTCGTCCCACCCAATGTAGCCTTCGTGGTGTTCGGGGATCAAGATGGGCCAGTCGGGCTGCTCGACCCGCCGTCCCTTCAAGTTTCGCTGGCGGCCCTGCTCGATCCGGACGACCGTCTTGGTGCGCCCGTAGGCATACGCCCCCGCGTAAATCGGATTGCGCAGCATCTTGTTGAGGATCTGGTAACCCGGTAGCCTCCAGACGACGTGGCGCCCCTCGGGGCCGTACTGCACCGAGGGCAACTCGATGCGCTCTTGCCGCAGCCAGATCAGCACTTGGCGAATGCTGCCGAGTTCGCGAAACGTGCGGAACACCAACGCGATGGCCTCGCGAATGCGCCGGTCCGGATCGAGTTCGATGCGATCGTTGCGGGCCCGCAGGAACCCAATCGGCACGGTCGTCAACAACTCACCGCGCTGGGCTTTCTGCATCAGGGCCGCGTGGGACCGCTGGCGCAGGATGGAGAGTTCCAATTCGGAGAGGGTCCCCTTCATCCCGAGCAACAAGCGATCGTTGGGCTGGCGCGGATCGTAGATGCCGTCTTCGTCGATGATCAGGGCATCGACCAGTCGGCAGAATTCCAGCAGCGTGTGCCAGTCGCGGCCGTTGCGGGCCAGACGCGAGGCTTCGATGCAGAACACCGCGCCGACCGCGCCTTCGCACAAGGCCGCCAACAACCGCTCGAAGCCCGGACGATGAACGCCCGCGCCGGATCGGCCCAGGTCGTCGTCAATCACCACGACGTCATCCCAGCCGAGCGTGCGGGCCCGATCCGCCAACCCATACTGGCGTCGCTGACTCTCCCGGTGGTGCTGCACTTGATCGAGAGTGGATTGGCGAATGTAAACATGGGCCTGACGCGCCAGATGCTCAGGAGTGATCTTGCTCATGGTCCACCTCCCGCGCCAGGATCGGAATCATCAATTGAAGCAACTGAACCAGAAGTGCAAAAACCTCCGCTTCGATCGCAACCGGCAGGGGCGGCGCGGCATCGGTGTTCTGGAACAGATCGAACTGGTGGGTCTTTCGTGGCGTCACGCTCGTCTCCCTGGGTTGGTTCCGGTAGGCGAGACGGTAAGACCGCGTCGACGAGACCGCGAAGCTCGATCAGTGCTTGAATCGGCAAGACCGGGTCGGAGACTTGCCGCAGCAGGGCCGCCGCAGGCTCCGTCATCCAGGTGGGTAGTTGCGTCAGCGATCCATCGGGTTGCTCGACGACGTAGGCGGCCTCGCCGCGAAAGCGGTGACACCGGACGATCGTGACGCGCTGACCATGACCGGGATGGAAGCGATAGTGGATCGTGGCTTCGGAAGAGTGTTGATGGGCAGTATGTGGTTGGTCTGCCGGG
>NZ_PEKV01000013.1:0-13570 GCF_002796975.1 Ferrovibrio sp.
CGGCTGTGGCGCAGGCTCCGGGGTCAGGCGCAGCATCTCACATCCCGCCAGCATGACCGGCAGGGTCAGTACAGCCAGTACGGTGAGTCGACGAACGCGATTCGGCATGTCCGTGACGATACGCAAGGCCGTGACAGTGGAAAAGGCGCAGCGAATCTCGAAATCTCAATATTTGAGCGTTTTCAAAACAACTGGCGCTAATAACGAAGTAAAGAAGAAAGTAATTCCTGTGATAATCATGTGATGCAAACGGGGTATACTTGTGATCCCCGTAATAAACCCGGGATGCGGGCAAATACTCATTGCTCAATACCGTTTGATCGCCAATTCTCAATGGCGAAGCAAGGTCTCCCGCCTCCCCAGACCAATTGCCGGATCCACCGGCACGGCGAGGAATACCTGCTGAGCTAGAGACGGAGGATTCGAGATGAAAAAATCGACAATCGTCGCCCTGGCGCTGACTGGTTTCGTTGCCATGGGCTGCAGCAACATGAACAACACGCAGCAGCGCGCAGTGTCGGGTGGTGCCATGGGCGCCGCCGGCGGTGCCGCCATCGGTTTATTGACCGGCCACACTGTCGCAGGCGCGCTGATCGGTGCCGCCGCAGGTACGGCTGGCGGTTTGATCGTGGACTCGAATGAGAAGAGCAACGGTCGAAAGTAAGTTTCTGAGTTGAGTTTAGCGGAGCGGCGCGTCATGCCTGCCTCAACCCCGTGGTGGAGCACCCCCTCCACTGCCGCGCCGCGGCCCGGTCGCCGACCCACCCTCGGCCTGGCCGCTGCCATCGTCGCCTCGGTGTTATCCGGGGCGACGATGGCTGATCCGCTAAAGACTTCTGCCGGTACTTGGCATGCCAGCGCGCCGGCCTCGGCAGGTCCCGCTGCGATAGGCCAGGTTATGCCCTACGCCACCTACACGGCCCCCTATGGCATCGACCGCGGCACCTGCGACCGCGGTTCGCTGGCCCGTCGGGCCGCTCCCGGCTCCGCTGCACTTGTCGGCGCCCGGATCGGTTCGAGCATGGACCAGGTCGATCAGGCCTGCGTGGCGCGCGTGCTGGAATTTGCGCCGGACCGGGCGCCGGTGCGCTGGTATGGCGCGCCGAAGATGGATTACGGCGGGCCGGCGTTTGCCGTCACGCCGCTGCGCACGTTTGAACGCAACGGGCAGTTCTGCCGCGACTACCAGGCGATCGCCACGATCCACGGTCAGGACGAGCAGAGCTACGGCACCGCCTGCCGCATGACCGACGGGGTCTGGCGCATAGCAGGCTGAAATTTGGCCGGCGGACTTGAAACGAGGCTGCGCAGGATTGCCGGCCGCTGAACGTGAACCACCACTGCAACATCACTTCGCCCGGGCAGGAAAGCCCAGTGAGTATGGAGGCGACTTATGCTGACGAATACACTGCTGCTCTACATGACCCAGGAAGCCATCGCCAAGGCGCGCGCCAAGCTGACGACGCGCAAGGGCGAGGCGGCCACCAAGGACGACGTGCATATCGCCTCCGAGCCGCCGGTCTGGCAGACGCGCCGTCATTCGGCCAAGCCGCGCATCACCCTGCGCCACTGACGATTCATTCCGAAATTTGAGATCGACGGCCCGCCTCCCCGGCGGGCCGTTTTCGTTTGCGACTAGATCAGCAGCGGTTGATGTCGGCGAGGATGACGCGGGCCTGCTGCATCATGGCGCGGGCGATGGCGGCGCGCTGCTGCTGCCCGCCCGACAGCGTGGACGCGCGCTGGAAGGCGCATTGCGCGATACCGCGCGCTTGCCCGTCCTGAAGGTTTTCGATAGATGGGCGATCTCGATGGCCGCACGCATGCGATTCCCCGCTGTTTCCGTCTTCGGGGATCGCTGATAGCAATGCGGCGTGACAGTTCGATTGCGGTTCGGCGACGCCAGGGTGAAATCCCCGGCCGCATTTCGGATCGTCAGGGTTACCCACAGGACCATCTGCAGACAGGTCTAGACAGCATGACGCCGCGTTTCGCCCTCTATGCCGCTCCGGCCACGGATCACCCGCTGCACGAGATTGCAGCGCGCTGGCTCGGCTGGGACCCAGAGACCGGTGCGGAATATCCGGCCCAACCGGCAGCAGGACTCGACGCCGGGCGGATCGCGGCGCTGACCGCCGAGCCGCGGAGATACGGTTTCCACGGCACGCTGAAGCCGCCGTTTTTCCTGGCCGAGGACTGCGACGAGGGCCAGCTGATCTTGGCGCTGGAGAAATTTGCCACGACGCGCAAGCCGTTGCGTTTCGCGCTCAAGCCGGCCGCACTGGGCAGCTTTCTGGCACTACGGCCGGCGACGCCATCGGCGGAACTGGATGCGCTGGCCGCCGACTGCATCCGCGACTTCGATCGTTTCCGCGCGCCGCCGTCGGAACAGGAACTGGCCCGCCGCCGCGCCGCCGGCCTGAGCGAACGGCAGGAACAGTATCTGCGCGACTGGGGCTATCCTTACGTGCTGGACGAATTCCGCATGCATTTCACGCTGACCGGACGCATCAGGGATGAGGCCGAGCGCGGTCAGGTTCTCGCGCATCTGACCGAACTGACGGCGCCAGCCTTGCGCAGCGAGTTCACGCTGGATGAAATCTGCCTGTTCGTGCAGGGCGATCCCGGCGCGAAATTCCGTGTCGCCGGCCGCTACCGGCTGGGCGGCTAGCCGCGCGTACCCTCGTAGATCAGGCGGATGCCAAGCGCCGCCATCACGCCACCGGCCAGCCGGTCGATCCAGCTCTTGGCATTGAGGTAGACGCGGCGCGGACCGCCAGCCGAGAAGGCCGTGGCGACCAGCGCATACCAGCCACATTCGACCGCGAAGATCGCCGCCGGCAGTGCGAGCGCCAGCCAGAGCGGCAGTGGCTGCGCCGGCAGCAGGGCTGCAAAGATGCCGGCATAGACCACGGCGGTTTTCGGATTGCTCAGCTGGGTGACGAGGCCGAGCAGCACGGCGCGCCAGAATCCGTGGCCGGCCTCACCAGTGGTATCGACGGTCAGCGGTTCGCGCGCACCGCGCCACAGCCGCCAGCCGAGAGTGAGCAGGTACAGCCCGCCGAGAATCTTGAGGCCGAGATAGAGCCAGGCGACCTGCGCCAGCAAGGCAATCAGCCCGAGCAGCGCCAGCATGGCAAAAGTGAGTCCGCCCAGCCCCATGCCAAGTGCAGTACCCAGCCCGGCGCGACGCGACCCGGCGATGGCGGTGCGCGCCACCAGCACGAAGCTCGGTCCGGGGCTGATCGCGCCCAGTGCAATGGCGAGGATGATGCTGAAAAGCGGCAGCAGGCTGTCCATGGCGACTCCACAAGGCTGAGCGCAGTATGGCCGATCAGGCGCACTTTTGCAGCAGAGTCATCAGGGCCGCGACACCCTCAGCCAGCGAACCGTCATTGCTGATCTGGACTACATCGGTACCGTCAAGCCGAAACGCGGCGGCGCGCTGCAACCGCGCTTCGATACCAGCCGCGGATTCGCGGCCACGACCCTGCAGCCGGGATCGCAGCACCTCGGGGGAGGCATTGATCGCCAGCACCAGCAGGCCGGGGTATTTCGCCCGCGCCTCGTCGATCACGCCGCGCGACACATTCACGACCACCTGCCGGCCGGCACCGAGATCGGCGTCGATCGAGGCCGGAACGCCATATTGCAGGCCATGCGCCGGCCAGAACAGCGCAAACGCGCCGCGTGCCACCATGACGGCGAATTCGGACTCGGAGACCGCTATATAATCTTCGCCGCCCAAACCGGCGGCACGGGTAATCGTGCGCCGCGGAAACACGACATCGTCGCGTCCGCTCAATGCCGCACGCAGCCCGTCCATCAGGCTGTCCTTGCCCACCCCGCTCGGCCCCGTCACCAGGACGAGGCGACCGTTTGCAGCAGTCATTTCAGGCAGGCGCTTTCATGGCAGCGGCGACGATCGGACGGTAATGCGCCAGATCCGGCGTCTTCAGCTTCGGTGTCTTGGCCGCGTCGTCCCAGCGCCGCAGCATTACGGCATCGCGCGCATACGGCTGCGCGATGAATTCGGCAGCTTCGACGTCGCTATAGATACCGCCTTGGACTTCGAGGCTCATCTGCGAGCCTTTGGAAAGCCCGGCCCAGTAATGCGACTCGGCCTGGCAGAGGTAGCGCTTGGCTTCGACATGCAGACGCACCGGTTCGACCACAGCTGCCGAGAAATGACGCTGCAGCCAGTCGGCCGCGAGTTCTTCATGCTCGGCATCGATGCCACGCTCGACCTGGCCTTCGTCACCGTCGCCGACCAGATGGCCGATATCATGCAACAGGCAAGCGGTGATCAGTTCGGGCGAGGCACCGGTGCGCTCGGCATGCATGGCGCATTGCAGCGCATGTTCCAGCTGACTGACGCCTTCGCCGCCGTAACGCTCGGCGCCGGCCTTTTCCAGCAGGGTCATGATCCGGTCGAGAATCTGCATGATTGCCTCCGTTACATCACACGCCGGCCTCCGCGCCACACGGCGCGCACTACCGGCGTCTCGTCGATCATGCTGATGCGCAGCAGGTCGGCGCGCTTGCCGGTTTCGATGGCGCCGCGATCCGTGAGTCCCACGGCGTCAGCCGGATTGCTCGATGCCATGGCGACAGCCTGCGGCAGCGTGATCTGCGGCAGCTGTCCGGGCAGCAGGAACACCGATTGCAGCATGCTGCTGGGCACGTAATCCGACGAGATGATATCGAGCTGGCCTTTCTCGGCGAGCGACCTGGCGGAGATATTCCCCGAATGCGAGCCGCCGCGCACCACATTCGGCCCACCCATCATCACCTTCATGCCATGCTGGCGCGACAGTTTCGCCGCCTCATGCGTGGTGGGGAATTCCGCCACTACCATCCTGTCGGCAGCCGCTTCGGCCACATGCTCGGCGGTGGCATCGTCATGGCTGGCCAGAGGCAGCCCCTTGGCATGACACAATGCCACCACCTTGCGGCGGTTCTCCGCGCCCCAGGCCTGCGCATTGGCGATCTGCTCGGCCATGAACGTTTCCATCTGCTCGTCGGTCAGGCCGAACTTACCCTGGTAATACTGGCGGTATTTCTCCGGATTGACGAACTGCCGCTGGCCCGGCGTGTGATCCATGATCGAGACCAGCTTGAGCCAGCTTAAGGACGACATCGGTTCGATCAGCTCCATCAGATCCCTGAAAGAGATTTCGCAGCGCAGATGCAGCAGGTGTTCGGCGCGTAGCATGCCGCCCTTCTGCGCCGCTTCGATGGCAGCGATCATGTCGCGCAGGATCTGCAGCCGTACCGAGCCTTCGCGCACATCGCCCACTGCCACAGCATCCATCACCGTGGTGATGCCGGCGGCCGCCACCTGGGCATCGTGGTTGATCACCGCCAGCCGGGCCGGCCAGCGCACGCCTGGACGCGGCGCGAAATGTTTTTCCAGATTATCTGTGTGCAGTTCGACCAGGCCGGGCAGCAGATAGTCGCCATCGAAATCCTCGGCCGAACGAATGGCCGATGGTCCAGTGCCGATATCGACGATCACACCGTCGCGGACAGCCAGGCTGCCGCCGGTGATTTCATCCTTGCGTCCGATAATCCGGGCATTGGTAATGACAAGATCGGCACTCATGCCGCAACTCCCTGGCTTTCCAACGGCAACAGACGTGTGGTGATGGCCGCGCGCGTATCGGCATCATGCACGATGGCGACAATGGCTGTCCCACGCTGCCGCGCATCATCGATCAGATTTATGACAATTTTGCGGTTCGTTTCATCCAGTGAGGCGGTCGGCTCATCCAGCAGCAGGATCGGATAATCGGCGCAGAAACCGCGCGCGATATTGATGCGCTGCTGCTCGCCGCCCGAAAACGTCGCCGGCGGCAGGCTCCACATCTTCTCGGCGATCTGTAACCGGGCCAGTAATTCGGCCGCCTTGGCCCGCCCCGCCTGTTCGCCGGCACCGCGCGCCAGCAGCGGCTCGGCCACGATATCCAGGGTCGGCACCCGCGGGATGACGCGCAGGAACTGCGTGACATAACCCAGCGTGCGGCGGCGGATCTCCAGTACCACACGCGGTTCAGCCGCCACGATATCGACTGGCGTATTCTCATGGCGGATCAGGATGCGACCCGCCTGCGGCCGGTAGTTGCCGTAGATCGAGCGCAGCAGCGTGGATTTTCCCGCGCCCGAGGGCCCATGCAGGGTGACGCATTCGCCGGCATTCACGCCGAAGCCGGTATTGCGCAGCACCGGCAGGGCGATGCCGCCGCGCAGATGTAGGGTGAAGGTCTTGTCGAGGTTCTCGACCTTGATCATCTCGGTCATGGCATCACACGCTCAGCACGGAGGAAACCAGCAGCTGCGTATAGGCATGCTGCGGATCGTCGAGCAGCTGGTCGGTCAGGCCGGCCTCCACCACCTGGCCGTGCCGCATCACCATCAGGCGATGCGCCAGCAGGCGGGCGACGCCCAGATCATGTGTCACCACGATGCAGGCGACATGATGCTCCTGCACCAGCCGGCGGATCAGGTCGAGCAGGCGGGCCTGCACCGAGACATCGAGGCCGCCGGTCGGCTCGTCCATCAGCACGATGCGCGGCCGGGTGACAAGATTGCGGGCAATCTGCAGGCGCTGCTGCATGCCACCAGAGAAGGTCCGCGGCAGGTCGTCGATACGCTCCGGTGCGATCTCGACCGCCCGCAGCCAGTCCAAGGCCGTGTCTCGCAGCTTGCCGTAATGCTTGTCGCCCAAAGCCATCAGCCGCTCACCGATATTGGCGCCGGCCGAGAAGCCCATGCGCAGTCCGTCGCGGGCATGCTGCTGCACGAAACCCCATTCGGTGCGCATCAGGTGGCGGCGCTGCGCGTCCGAGGCCGAAGCGAGATCGACGATGCTGTTACTGGCGGCGCGGTACAGAATCTTGCCGCTGTCGACCGGCAAACGCCCGGCGATGGCATTCAGCAAAGTCGATTTTCCCGAGCCGGATTCACCGACGATGCCAAGCACTTCACCGGGCCAGAGATCGAATGAGATGTCGTGACAGGCCACATGGCGGCCGAAGCTCTTGTTCAGAGCTTCGACGCTGAGCAGCGGGGTCTGGTCAAGATCAGGTGTCATTCCGCTGCCTCTTCCTTGTAGGGCGCACTCATGCGGCCGGTATGGCCGGCCGCGCGGCGCTCACCGCAATAGTCGGTATCCGAGCAGACGAACATCCGCCCACCGCGATCATCGAGGATCACTTCATCCAGGAAGCTGTCCTGCGCGCCGCAGAGCGCGCAGTCTTCCGGCCAGCGCTCGACCTCGAAGGGATGATCCTCGAAATCCAGCGGCTTGACCTCGGTATAGGGCGGCACGGCGTAGATGCGCTTCTCACGCCCGGCGCCGAACAGCTGGAGCGCGGCATTCATATGCAGCTTCGGCGTATCGAATTTGGGGATCGGCGAGCAGCGCATCAGGTAGCGGCCGTTCACCAGCACCGGATAATCGTAGGCCGTGGAGATATGGCCATGCTGGGCAATATCCTCATACAGCTTCACATGCATGACGCCATACTCCGACAGCGCATGCATCTTGCGCGTCTCGGTCTCGCGCGGTTCCAGCCAGCGTAAGGGCTCCGGGATCGGCACCTGGTAGACCAGGATCTGGCCTTCCGACAGCGGCGTCTCCGGCACGCGATGGCGCGTCTGGATCAGGGTTGCCTCGCGGGTTTTCTCGGTGGTGGCGACATTGGTCATGCGCACGAAGAAGTGCCGGATCGACACGGCATTGGTGGTGTCGTCCGCGCCCTGGTCGATCACCTTCAGCACGTCCTTGGCGCCGATCACGGCGGCGGTCACCTGCATGCCCCCGGTGCCCCAGCCATAGGGCAGCGGCATTTCGCGACTGCCGAACGGCACCTGATAGCCCGGGATCGCCACCGCCTTCAGGATGGCGCGACGCAGCATGCGCTTGGTCTGCTCATCCAGGAAGGCGAAGTTGTAGCCAGCTAAAGTAGCCGAGGTTTCGTAAGCCTGGTTCATTGCGCGGCCTCCGCCAATTCAGCTTTCCGTGCTTCGGCCGCAGCGATCTCAGCGCGCATGGTGCGCACCAGGGTCAGCTCGGCCTGGAAATCGACATGGTGCGGCAGCTTGAGATGCTGCACGAAGCCGGAAGCTTCCACGTTGTCGGCATGGTAGAGCACGAATTCGGCATCCTGCGCCGGCGCGGTGATATCCTCGCCCAGTTCCTCGGCGCGCAGCGCACGATCCACCAGCGACATCGCCATCGCCTTGCGCTCGGCATAACCAAAGGCCAGCCCGTAACCGCGGGTGAATTTCGGCGGCTCGCTCTTCGAACCGACGAACTGGTTGACCATCTGGCATTCGGTGACGGTGATGTCGCCGATATCGACCGCGAAACCCAGTTCGGGAATCTCGATCTCGACCGCGACTTCGCCGGTGCGGATTTCGCCGACGAAAGGATGCGAACGGGCATAGCCGCGCTGCGTCGAGTAGCCCAGCGCCAGCAGATAGCCCTCGTCGGCGCGGGCCAGAGTCTGCAACCGGATGTCGCGCCCGGCCGGGAAAGAGAGCGGCTCGCGCGTCAGGTCGCCCACCACGGCATCGTCGGCATCAGGCTGTTCGCGTTCGATCAGACCTTCGGCATTCAGCAGATCGACCACCTGCGGCAGATGATCGGCCAATGCGCCCTTCCCTTCGGCCTGCGGCGCTGCGCCTTCGGCTTCCAGTGCGAAATCGATCAGGCGATGCGCGTAGTCAAACGTCGGACCGAGCAATTGCCCGCCCGGCATATCCTTGAAGCACGACGAAATGCGGCGCGACACTTTCATATTGCCGGTATCGATCGGAAGCGAGACCGCGAGGCGTGGCAACGTCGTGCGATAGGCGCGCAGCAGGAAGATCGCCTCGACCTGATCGCCGCGCGACTGCTTCAGCGCCAGGGCTGCCAGATCGGGATCGTAGACCGAGCCCTCGGTCATGACGCGATCGACGCTGCCGCTCAGCTGTTCGCGAATCTGTGCCACGCTGAGTTCGGGCACATCGGGATTGCCACGGCGATCCTCGGCCAGCAGCTGGTGGGCATTGCCAATCGCGGCCTCGCCGCCTTTCACTGCCACATACATGTCAGGCTCCTTCGATGGAGATGGCGGTGCTGCGCGGCAGCGCGACCAGATCGCGGCCGCAGCCCAGATACAGATCGACACCGCGCGGGAATTCGATGGAGAGCGCGGTGCGTTGCCGCCACACGCTCTGGCCCAGGCCGCAGAAGGGCATGGCAATGCCGTCCTTGATGCCCGGGCCTCGCCAGATCATGGCGTTTGCGCCCGTGAGGCCCGGCACCTGTATGAGAAGCGTCGCGCCGCGCTCGGGCGATTCATCGGTGCCGAAGGAAAAGCTCTCCAGCGCTGGCATCTGCGCGGCGTCAAGCAGTGCAAAGACGGCCAGTTCAGCTTTGGCCGTCAGCGGCGCGCCGCTGTGAAAGCGCAGCCAGGTCTTCACGGCCTCAGAGTCGAAGCCCGGGCCGAGCCAGACCGGCGTATCGAGATCGGCCAGGGTCAGCAGGGCAGCAGCCAGCGCCGGCGACAGACCCTCGGGATGACCGGCCTCGGTCTCCACTGTGGTGACGCGGCCCGGCCGCGCCATCGCATCAAGCAGGGCGCGAAACGCCTGCTGGCTCTGCTGTACCGGATCGTCGAAGCCCGTGGCGGGAGTGATCGTCGTGGTCATGCTCAATCCCCCCCGCGCACCAGGGTGAAGAAATCGACCCTGGTGGCGGCCACCTTGGCGGCGCGCGTGCGGCGCTCGTCGGCCAGTTTGCGTTCGACCGGCGCGATCAGCAGCCGTTCGATCCGTTCCGCGCCGGCTGCATCCTGGCTCAGTGCATCGAAGACGGCGACCAGCTCGGCGCGGCGGCAGTCGCGACCCTGCACATAGCCGACACCCATAGACTGACCGGCCCCTTCCAGCGCCACGACGCAGCGCGACACCGTCATTTCGCCGAGATTGAACCGCTGGCCCACGCCGCCGGCGCGCGCCCGCACCATGGTCAGGCCGGTCTCGGGCTGCTTGAGCCGGCGCCATTCCGGCGGGGCCGGCAGCGCGGCGAGCGCCGCTTCCAGCGTAGCGCGGTCCGCACGGGCCAGGAGGCGGAGGCGGCGCTGGCGCGCGCCGATCTCCGGATCCGTCTGGGTGGCTTGAGCCGTCATACTCGACCTCTTGCGCATTGGTCTAAATTTGTCTAGACATCTATATATTCAATACGCCGATGCCGCGACTGCAGCAAGCCATGTCATGGCGAAGTTTTTATGACGGAGCGGTAAATGTCTGAGATGGCAGAACGCATCGAGCGGGGCCCGGTTGAACGGGGGACTGGCACGGCGGTGTGGCGCCAGATCGCCTTGGCCATGGAGCAGGCGATCCGCCGCGGCGACTACAAGCCGGGCATCCAGCTGCCGACCGAAAAGCAGCTGGCCGACCGTTTCGGCGTCAACCGTCATACCGTGCGCCAGGCGATGAACCGCCTGGCCGAAACCGGCCTGGTCAATATCGAACAGGGCCGCGGCATGTTCGTCGCCGAAGGCTCGCTGGACTATCGCATCGGCGCGCGCACGCGTTTCACCGAAAATCTGCTGACCCGGCAGAAGAAACCGTTGCGCGAACTGATCTCGGCCGACCAGATCCCCGCGCCGGCCGATATCGCCCGCGCACTCGGCATTCCCACCGGCGCGCCGCTGTGGCAGATCGAGACGCGCAACCATGCCGACGAGCGCGCCGTCAGCATGAGCAGCCATTTCTTCAGCGCCGACCGCTTTCCCGAAATGCCGGACCATTTCCGCCGCGCCAATTCGATCACCGGCGCGCTGAAACTGGCCGGGGTCGCCGACTATCATCGCCGCACCACGCGGATTGCCGCCAAACTGATCGCCGCCGGCGATGCGCGCCTGCTCGACCTGCCGCGCACCCGGCCGGTGCTGATCAGCGAAACCGTGAATGTCGATGAACGCGGACGCCCGGTGGAGTACGTCCGTGCTCGGTTTGCCGCCGACCATGTGACGCTCAGCATCGAGCATCTGGAATAGGCCGGCCTGCAGCAGCAAAATTGTACACAATCCTGATTGACGATTCCGGCCCGGCTCGGTAGGGCTTGGAGCAAGCGCCGCAGTCCCATTGGCGCAGGGGTGATCCGGTATGTTCGATCTGGCAATGGAATGGCTCAATCTGGTGCTGCGCTGGATGCACCTGATTTTCGGCATTGCCTGGATCGGTTCCTCCTTCTTCTTTGTCTGGCTCGACAATTCCTTGCGCAAATCCGCCGACCAGCAGGCCGGCGTGCTGGGCCAGGCCTGGCTGATCCATGGCGGCGGCTTCTATTTCACCGAGAAATACTCGGTCGCGCCGCCGCAGCTGCCGGCCGAGCTGCACTGGTTCAAATACGAGGCCTATTTCACCTGGATCAGCGGCTTCTTCCTGATGGGCGCGCTGTATTATGTCGGCGCCGACCTCTACCTGATCGACGACAAGGTGCTGGCGCTGTCGCGCGCCGAGGCGATCGGCTTCAGCCTGGTGTCGCTGCTGCTGGGCTGGATCGTCTACGACCTGCTGTGCCGCTCGCCGCTTGGCAAGAGCGATGCCGCACTCGCCATCGTCGGCTTCGCTTTGCTGGTCTTTGCTGCCTGGGGCTATACGCAAATCTTCTCGGCCCGCGCAGCTTACTTACATGTCGGCGCACTGATCGGCACCATCATGGCCGCCAATGTGGCGATGAATATCATCCCGAACCAGAAGATCGCCGTGGCGCAGATGATCGCCGGCCAGGCGCCCGATCCCAGCTTCGGCAAGATGGCCAAGCAGCGCTCGCTGCATAACAATTACCTGACCCTGCCGGTGCTGTTCGCCATGATCAGCAACCATTATCCGGTCACCTATGGCCACCCTTACGGCTGGGTGATCCTCGCCGTCGTCATGGTGATCGGCGGTCTGGTGCGGCATTTCTTCAACCTGAAGAACCAGGGCCGCGGCACGCGCTACGAATTTCTCGTCGTCGCCTTCCTGCTCACGATTGGCCTCGTCTTCTTCACCCACTGGGACCCGCGCCGCGTGCAGCTTTCCGAGGGCGTGACCTTTGCGCAGGCGCAGGCGGTGATCGCCGCACGCTGCACGGCATGCCATGCCGCGCGGCCGACCTTCGACGGCATCGCCGAAGCGCCCAAGGGCGTGATGCTGGAAACCCCGGCGCAGATCCGTCGCTTTGCCTCGCTGATCAGCCAGCAGGCCGTGCGCACCGAGACCATGCCGCCGGGCAACGCCACGCATATCACAGCGGAAGAGCGCCAGCTGCTCGGTGCCTGGATCGCCGCCGGGGCGAAGACCAACTAGACCTAGTGTGCGCGCTGGTGCGCCGGCGGGGCAGCACCGGAACCATAGCCGCGCAATTCATCATAACGCCGCACCTGCGTCTCGGTCAGGGCCGCGCGGGTTTCCAGATGCGTGGCCAGATGCACGGCACGCAACTGTCCCTGCAACAGGCCGATCTCTTCGCTGCGGGCCTGCAAAGCAGCGGTATCGATGCGGCGCTCGGCAAACATCCGGTCGAAATCGCGCTCGGCCGCCACGATCTTCTGGCCCAGCGCCATCGCCGCCGCAGCCATACGGCGTTTCTGGTCTTCCAGCGCCATGACCTGCTCCGTATTCAGGCCGAGAGCAGATGCCATCTCCAACGCGTGTACCGGACCGGGATAGGAGTTCAATTCGGCGGCGCGGGCCAGCCCCATGCCGCGTCCGGCGAGCAGATCGGCAGTTTCCTGTTCCGACAGCGCCTTGATGCCGCGCGACTGCTGCCCGGCATAGGGCTGAGGATGCTGGGCCAAAGCCACCGATGCGGCCAGGATAATGACAAGTGACAGAACGATGCGGGTCATGGCACCTCCAGACCTGCAGCCTAGGGCGAATGCCTGTGCCCGCGTATGATCCGGATCATATCAGCTGGACCCGGTCTTTCTTCCGGCGCAGCCTGCGTTCCGCCGTCAGCCGGGCCAATGTCCGATAGACGACTTCATGGCTCAGCCCCAGTTCCGGCGCGATCACCGTCCAGGGCCTGTCGAGCGTCACCACGCCATCCGGATTGGCCTGCAGGCGCAGCCAGACCAGCAGCCGCTCACGCGCCGACCTGATGTTGCGCAATTCAAGCTGCCAGCGCAGGTTCCGCACCTGCCGGCTGAGATCTGCCGCGAAAGCCAGACTGGACTCGGCATCGCCATGCAAGGCGGCCAGCAGCGGTGCCCTGGCAATCACGGCGACGGAACTGTCGATTTCGGCCACGGCATCGCAATGATACTGACTGGCAAACAACGCTGCCTCGGCGAGCCCGTCGCCCGCACGGGCCACATGCAGCGTCACGGCGCTGCCATCGGCCAGATGCCGCACCAGCCGCAGACGCCCCTGTTCGACACGGAATATCGCCTGTGCGCGGTCGCCCTGGCGAAACAGGCAGTCGCCCGCAGCAAGCCGGCGCTGTTTTGCCTGCCGGGCGGCCTGCGCCAGCCAGCCGGACTCTTCCGGCCTAATAGGGCACCTTATCGGGCTTGGTGTCCCATTC
>NZ_PEKV01000013.1:13576-75973 GCF_002796975.1 Ferrovibrio sp.
GGCCAGCTGACGATACAGGAAGGCATCGTCGAAATTGATCGCCGCCGCATCGGCCTGTTCGTTGGCGTAATAGACCTTGTCGATTCGCGCCCAGTAGGTGGCTGACAGGCACATCGGGCAGGGTTCGCAGCTGGTATAGAGCACGCAGCCTTTCAGATCGAAACGCGCCAGCCGCGTGCAGGCGTCGCGGATCGCCATCACCTCGGCATGCGCGGTCGGATCGTTGGTCGAGGTCACCCTGTTCCAGCCCTCGCCCACCACCTTGCCGTCCCGCACGATCACCGCACCGAAGGGCCCGCCGGCATTGGCGCTCATATGGATGCGGCTCAGCGCAATCGCCTGCCGCATGAAAGTGTCGTGACCGGACATCGGAACCTCCGGGGTTACGAACCGCGATACGTCGAATAACTCCAGGGCGAAGCCAGCAGCGGCACATGATAATGCCCGTCGGCCTCGGCAATGCCGAACCGCAACGGCACGACATCGAGAAACGCCGGCTGCGGCAGGTGTGCGCCCAGTCCGCGAAAATAATCGCCGATGCGGAAGACCAGCTCATACTGGCCGGACTGGTAGTCGTCGCCAGTCAGCAGCGGCGCATCGGTGCGGCCATCGGCATTGGTGACCACCTCTTTCACCAGGCTGCGTGCCTCGCCATCGCCCAGGCGATAAAGCGCGATCTTCACGCCGGCTGCCGGCCTGCCGTTCATGGTGTCGAGAACATGGGTGCTCAGGCGGGCCATTCTCTGTCTCCTACTCGCCCAGCAGCGCTTCGAGGCGGATGCGGGCGATCTTGCCGACCTCGGCCAGTGCCGTGGTGAATTCGATGTCACGCGGATGGTTCACGCGCTGCTCGAAGCTTTCGAAAATCTGCCGCTTGCTGCGCAGCTTCACCGCGATGATGAAGGGAAAACCGTGTTGCTCCAGATAGGCGGCATTGAGCGCAACGATCTTGGCCTTTTCCTCAGGCGTCAGGCGGGTCAGCCCGACGCTGTCCTGCTCCGAAGTGGAATGCGCCGTCAGCGTGCCGGCGTCGGCTTCCTTGCCGGCGAGCTGCGGATGGGCGCGCAGCAAAGCCAGCTTCTCGGACTCGTTCGCGGCCCACATCGCCAGCACCATGGCGCCATGCAGGCTGTCGAGGCTGGAAAACGGCCGCTTTGCCGTGGTGCGCTCGGGCACCCAGGGCGAATGTTCGAAAATGCCGCCCAGCGCCGCGACGAAATCGGCCGCGCTCATGCGGTTAAGGTCAGCAAGACTCAGCGTGACATGCTGCATGACGCCTCCGGGATGCGGCTTCCTGTATAGCCGATCACGACCTGCGTGGGAAATACTGGCGCAGGCCGCGCCACAAGGCCGTGGTCTCAGCGCCGCCGGCATCGCGCGCATCGGGCCGCACGGCGGTATGCACCATCACCAGCCGGCGGGACGGGTCGACGAAGATGGTCTGGCCGCGCACGCCGAGCAGGGCGAAGCTGCCGTCGTTCTCCGGGAAGATCCAGGTCTGGAAACCGTAGCCGAACCACCGGCCGGTATGATTGCTGTCGAAATGCATCCGGGTCATCTCGCGCAGCCAGGCGGCCGGGATCACCTGCCGCTCGCCCACTTTTCCGCCATTGGCCAGCAGCATGCCGAGTCGCGCATAGTCGCGCAGCACAGCGTTGAAGTTCGACGAGGTATTCTCCTGGCCGGTGCGGTCGATCACCCAGCTGGCATCGGCCTCAGCACCGATCGGCTGCCAGATACGTTCCGACAGATACTCGGCAATCGGGCGTTTCAGCGCAGCCGTGAGCACCAGCCCCAGCACCTGGCTTTCTGCCGAGGCGTAATACCAGCGTGCGCCGGGCGCAGCATCGCGCGTGTTGAACTGCCGCACCGCGCCGGCGCCGCCGGTGCCGAACAGAAGCGCGCGAGAGAGTTTCGCGGAATCGTCAAGGCCGTCGTAATCCTCGCGGAACTGCACGCCCGACGACATGGTGAGCAGATGCCGGATCGGCGTGCGGCCATACTCGCTGCCCTTCAGCGCCGGCACGTATGTCTCGGCCGAATCCTCGATGGAGGCGATGGCACCGTCCTGCACCGCCAGACCGACCAGCAGGGCGCAGATCGTCTTGGCCATTGAGAAGGAAATGAAGCGATGAGTCTCGCCGCGGCCATACTGGTAGCGCTCGACATGGATGGTGTCGCCCACCGCCACCAGCAGGCCGGTGGCGGGATTGCGCGCCAGATAGCCGTCGAGATTGGCGCGTCCGCCGCCGCGCACCGGCGGAATCAGATACTGCACCGCCGGTTCGGCAGTTGCACGCCGCCACGGGCGCGGCGTCTCGGGCCGCCGCACGGTGCGGGCGTTGAAAATCTCGTCCATGCGTGAGAAGGCATCGACGCTGTAGGCCGGCTGCCACCAGGTAAACGGCGTGGCGCGCGGATACTGGCCGAGGCTGTTGGTATAGTCCTGCAGGTTGGGACCGCCGGGATTCATGCGGATGGCGGTGGCCGATGGCGTTGCGGCCTGTTGCGGCGCCTTCGCCCCACCGCTCGGCGTGCAGGCGGCCAGCGCCAGCACAAGGCCCATACCCAAGATGGAGTGACGCAACATTCCACTGCCCACTTTAGTTTGTCATGGCCGGGCTTGACCCGGCCATCCACGTCTAATTGCTTTTCAGTCAGCCGAACAGCCGAAATCTTGTTCTGCATATCACGCCAGTGAAGGCGTGGATGGCCGGCCAAGAAGCGTTTTCTGGGCCCGGCCATGACACTTTTGTGGTTGATCTTTAAAGAATCAAAATGGCGCGGAAATCGTTGACGTTGGTCAGGGTCGGGCCGGTCACCACCAGGCTGCCGGCGGCCTGGAAGAAGCTGTAGCCGTCGTTATTGGCCAGGCAGGCCTTCACGTCGATGCCCTTCATCGCGGCGCGGCCGATGCTGTCGGGCGCAAGCCAGGCGCCGGCATTGTCCTCGCTGCCATCGATGCCGTCGGTATCGGCGGCCAGCGCGTAAATACCTTCCGCGCCATCGAGCGCGACCGCCAATGCCGTGAGGAATTCCCCATTGCGCCCGCCGCGGCCCTTGCCGCGCAGGGTCACCGTCGTTTCGCCGCCCGACAGCAGTACGCAGGGCGCTTTCGCCGGCTGGCCATGACGGCGCACCTGCCGGGCGATGCCGGCCATCACCATCGCCACGTCGCGCGCCTCGCCCTCGATGGCATCGCCGAGGATCAGCGGCGTGAGACCGGCGTCGCGCGCCACTTTCGCTGCGGCCTCCAAAGCCATCTGCGGCGTGGCGATCATTTTCATGGTCGTATTGGCGAAAGCCTTGTCGCCGGGCTTCGGCGACTCATCTTTCGCGGCGGCCAGATGCTTCTTCACATTGGCCGGCAGGTCGATGCCGTATTTCTCGATCACCGCCATTGCATCCGCGTAAGTCGTCGGATCTGGCACCGTCGGTCCGGACGCAATGACAGCGGGATCGTCGCCCGGCACGTCCGAGATCAGCAGCGAGACCAGCGGCGCCGGCGCGGCAGCGGCCGCCAGACGCCCGCCCTTGATGGCGGAGAGATGTTTGCGCAGGCAGTTCATCTCCGCGATATTCGCGCCGCAGGACAGCAGCGCGCGGTTCACCGCCTGCTTGTCGGCCAGCGTCAGGCCGTCGGCGGGCAGCGACAGCAGCGCCGAGCCGCCGCCCGAGATCAGGCAGAGCACCAGATCGTCAGGCCCCAGGCCCTGCACCTTCTGCAGGATCAGCGCTGCGGCCTTTTCGCCAGCGGAATCCGGCACCGGATGCGAGGCTTCCACCACCTGGATGCGGTCGCAGGGCACGTCATGGCCGTAGCGCGTCACCACCAGGCCTTCGAGCGGGGCATCCGCCGGCCAGGCCAGTTCGACGGCGCGCGCCATGCTGGCGGCGGCCTTGCCGGCGCCGACCACCACCGTGCGCCCCTTAGGGACTGGCGGCAGATGCGGCGCGACGCAATGGGCCGGATCGGCGGCGTCGCGCGCGGCCGTGAACATCGCCTGCAGCAGGGCAACCGGATCGCCAGTCATAGTTTCACCCCTGTCATGACGTCACCTTTATTCCATAGGCTTCCGCCACTTTGAGCGCCGCGGTGGCGATGTGATAGGGCGTGGTGGCCGGCAGGTAGTCACTGTCGGGGGAGAGATCGCGGCGCAGGAATTCGCGCCAGCCGCCGCCCGGCGTCAGATAATGCTGCGCCAGGAAAGCAATGCGGCGGTCCAGCGCCGCATAGGCCGCCGGCTCCGCCATGGCGATGGCGCGCATCGCCTGCAGCTTGACGCATTCGGTCATCGGCCAGATCCGCTTGCGGTCGCTGACCACCCGGCTTTCGGTATCCAGCTGGTCATAGATGCCGCCATGCTGTGGATCGACGCCATGCATATCGGCCCAGGCCAGCAGCGGCATGGCAATCTGGCGATACTGCGTCTCGCCACTCGCCGCTGCATAATCCAGCAGCAGGCCGGCCCATTCGTAGGAATGACCGGGCTCGACAATGCGGCCATTTTCCCCGTCCGGTCGGCCGGCGGCGTCGAAATGCTCCAGCACCCGGGTGCCGTCATCGGCGCGCAGCCGCTGCATGAACAGCAGCACGATATCGCCGGCATCGCGCAGCACGCCCTCCTGCGATATGGCGGAATCGCGCGTGGCAGCATGCAGCGCCAGCAGCGCCTCCAGCAGATGCATATGCGGATTCTGCTCCAGCGCCATGTCGCGTTCGCGCCAGTCGCGACTGGCAGATTGCGCGTACCAACCCTGCGGCAGCAGCAGGTGCTGCTTCATCGCCACCAGTGTGCGCTGCGACCAGTCCAGCGCGGCGCTCTTGCCGAAGATCGCGCCATATTCGGCCAGCGCGAAGATCGCAAACGCGTGCCCGTAGGCATCCTTGCGCGGATCGGCCGGCGCCTGTGCATCCGCGCCGGTCTTCAGGCTGAAGAACCAGCCGTGATGCTGGTGGTCCCAGAACCGGCCGGTGAGATCGGCATAAAGTGCATGGGCGCGCGCGGCGTACTTTTCATTGCCGGTGATGCGCCAGGCCTGTGAAAAGAAGAACAGCTGCCGCGCCACCGCCATGCTGCGGCGGTAGCCCACCAGCACCGGCGCCAGATCGGCGGCCTGCAGCCGTTCGATATTGTGGCTGCCGGCGGCATCCCAGCCGTGGTCGAGCCAGAGCCCCGCCATGTCGACGAAGACATGACGGACGAAGCGCTGCGCGGTGCTGCGCTGCGGCTCGCTGAACGGTGGCAGGACGGACGACGACTTGGTCACGGTGCCTTCATTGCCATGTCCGGCGGCATATTTCGAGGCATTGCCGGCCACCGACGTTTCTCTCCCCGGAAATTTATCCCGAACCATTGCCGGCGTCGCCAACCCGCGCTTGGCCTCGATGGCGGCCCGGTGTTACAGTCAACAACTGTATACAATATTCCAGCGTCACGACAGGACTACAGCCCATGGCCGCCACCCGCTTCGCCGACCGCATGCTTGCGCAGCTCGACGAACTCGGCCGCATCAGCGAAAGCCCCGACTTCCTGCAGCGGACCTTTCTCACGCCCGAACACCGCACCGCCCATCTGCGCGTCGCCGACTGGATGCGTGAGGCCGGCATGGAGGTCGAGCATGATTCGGCCGGCAACGTGGTGGGGCGTTATGCTGGCACCGATCCGGACGCACCTGCCCTGATGACCGGCTCGCATCTGGATACCGTGCGCAATGCCGGCAAATACGACGGCATGCTGGGCGTGATCGCGCCGCTGGCCTGCATCGCGGACCTGCACAAACGCGGCAAGCGGCTGCCCTTTGCCATCGAACTGGTCGGTTTCGCCAATGAGGAAGGCACCCGCTTCGGCGCCAGCATGGCCGGCAGCCGCGCCGTGGCCGGCACTTTCGACGGTGCCATGCTGAAGCAGACCGACAAGCAGGGCGTCAGCATGGGCGACGCCTATCAGGCGTTCGGCCTCGATCCCGCCAAAGTCGGCGCCTGCGCGCGCAAGCCGGGCAGTATCGCCGCCTTCATGGAGCTGCATATCGAACAGGGCCCGGTGCTGGAGCATGAAGGCCTGGCACTCGGCGTCGTGACAGCAATTTCGGGTGCCAAGCGGCTGCGCGCCGAGATCACTGGCCTGGCCGGTCATGCCGGCACCGTGCCGATGGGTCAGCGTCAGGATGCTTTGCTCGCCGCCGCCGAGGCCGTGCAGTATATCGAGACGCGCTGCACCGGCACGCCGACCCTGGTCGGCACCGTCGGCGTGCTGGAGACGCTGCCCGGCGCGATGAACGTGATTCCGGGCAAGACGATCTTCTCCATCGACATCCGCGCCGCCGAAGACAGCGTGCGCGATGCCGCCATTGCCGATGTGCTGAAAGAGATCAAGGCGATCTGCGCCCGCCGCAAGCTGGAAGTCAGGATCACCGAGCTTTACGCCAGCACCTCGACACCGTGCCATCCGGCGCTGATGGAGGCCGCCGAGGCCGCGATCAAGGCGCAAGGGCTGCCGACCATGCGGCTGCCGTCCGGTGCCGGCCACGATGCCGCCACGCTGGCGCCGCTCTGCCCCATCGGCATGATCTTCATGCGCTGCACGCGTGGCATCAGCCACAATCCGCTCGAAGCCGTGCTGCCCGAAGATGTGGAAGTGGCGACCGCGGCGCTGCTGCATTTCATCGAGAATTTCAAACCCGTCCAGTGATCAGGCTTTTCCCATGACCATCGACAAGGCCGTCGTCACGGCGATCCACGATTTCGTCACCGCCGAGCAGGGCAACATGGCCGGCATGCTGGCCGAACTGGTGAAGGTGCCGTCCGACAATCCGCCGGGCGACTGCGCGCCGCATGCCAAACGCGCCGCCCAGCTGCTGGAAAGCCTCGGCTTCACCGTCGAGCAGCATCCGGTGCCGGCCGATCTGGTGCAGGCCAACGGCATGATCAGTTGCACGAATCTGATTGTGCGCAAAAAATTCGACGACGGACCCGTGGTGGCGATGAATGCCCATGGCGACGTGGTGCCGCCCGGCGAAGGCTGGAGCGTCGATCCTTTCGCCGCCGTGGTGAAGGATGGCGTGATGTATGGCCGCGGCGTGGCGGTATCGAAATCCGATTTCGTCACCTACGCCTATGCCCTGCTCGCGCTGCAGAAACTCGACAAGCCGATCAAAGGCAGCATCGAACTGCACCTGACCTATGACGAGGAGGTCGGCGGCGGCATCGGCCCGGAATGGATTCTCAAGACCGGACTCTCCAAGCCCGATTACGCTTTCTCGGCCGGCTTCTCCTATGCGGTGACGACAGCGCATAACGGCTGCCTGCATCTGGAAGTGACCGTCAACGGGCTGTCGGCGCATGCCGCGCGGCCCGACACCGGCCATGACGCGCTGGAAGCCGCCACCAAGGTGCTGACCGCGCTCTATGCCTATCGCGACACGCTGAGCGGCACATGCTCGAAGGTGGAAGGCATCACCACGCCGTCGCTGGTCGTCGGCCTGATCAAGGGCGGCATCAACACCAATGTGGTGCCGGACCGCGTGTCGCTGCGGCTGGACCGCCGCATGATCCCGGAAGAAAATCCGGAGCAGGTCGAAGCGGGCCTGCGCGACCTGATCGCCAAGACCGTTGCCGGCCTGCCCGGCATCTCCGTACAGGTCAGGCAGGTGCTGCTGGCGCGGCCGTTCGGCGGCGTGCCCGGCGTGGAAAAGCTGATCGAGATGCTGACGCGCAACGCCACCGAGGTGATGGGCAAGCCCGTGGGAACAGAAGGCATCCCGCTTTACACCGATGCGCGGCATTACTCGGCCGCCGGCGTGAAGACGGTGCTCTACGGTGCCGGGCCGCGCAACCTGCTGGAAGCCAACGGCCATCGCGCCGACGAGAAGCTGGTGCTCAGCGACCTTTATAAAGCAACGGAAGTCGTCGCCCGCACGCTGTACGAACTGCTGGGCTGAGCATGGCGAAAAAGAAGGCTGCAAAAAAGATCGATATTGTCGCGGCGGCTCTCGGCAAAAAGCCCTATCCGCGCGACCTGAAGGGCTATGGCCCGAATGCGCCTGATCCGAAATGGCCGGGCGGCGCCAAAGTCGCGGTCAGCTTCGTGCTGAATTACGAGGAAGGCGGCGAGCGCAGCATCCTGCATGGCGACCGGACGTCGGAAGCCTTCCTGCATGAAGTGCCCGGCGGTGTTCCGCGCGAGAAGATGCGCGACGAGCAGGTGGAATCGGTCTACGACTACGGCAGCCGCGCCGGCCTGTGGCGCATCCTGCGTCTGTTCGCCGAACGTGGCATCCCCTTCACCTCCTGGGCCGTCGGCATGGCAGTGGCGCGCTATCCCGAAGCGGCCGCTGCGATGCACGAGCAGGGCCACGAAGTCGCGAGCCACGGCTGGCGCTGGATCGATTACAGCAAGATACCGCTGGCGACCGAACGCGCCCATATGAAGCTGGCCATCGAAGCGATCCGCCAAGCGACCGGCGTGGCACCGCAGGGCTGGTATACCGGGCGGCTGTCGTCCAACACACTCAAACTGGTCGCCGAAGAGAAGAGCCTGGTCTACGCGTCGGATGCTTACGACGACGACCTGCCGTATTGGACGACGGTAGGGAAAAAGCCCCTGCTGATGCTGCCCTATACCTTCGACAACAACGACATGAAATTCGGCCAGCTGCACGGTTTTGCCACCGGCGCGGATTTCGAGAGCCATGTGAAGGATGCCTTCGATGTGCTCTATCGCGAGGGCAACGACGGCGCGCCCAAGATGATGACGATTGCGCTGCATTGCCGCCTGATCGGCCGGCCGGGTCGCGCGGCGGCATTGGCGCGGCTGATGGATTACATCCAGAAACACGACAAGGTCTGGATCGCGCGGCGTATCGACATTGCCGAGCACTGGAAGACGGTGCATCCGTTTAAGGGGTGATCGTCGTCCCCGCGAAAGCGGGGACCCAGTCTGACGGTTGTTCTGGGTTCCCGCTTTCGCGGGAACGACGTCGAGGATTACCTCTTCCCCACCATGCCATCCCACGCCGCCATTGCCGCTTCTACGGTGGCCAGCAGCTGCTTCTTCGTCGCGCCGTCACGCGCCTGGATCGACATGCCCTGCATAAGCGTCGTGTAAAACGTCGCCATCGCCACGGCGTCGGCGCCCTTCGGTACATCGCCCGCCGTGATCCCGCGCCGAATCCGCGCCGCCAGCATCTCGACCGCACTGCGGCGCGTCTTGGTCATCAGCCCGCGCACGCTCTTGTTCTCCGGCGCACCGACAATGGCGGCCAGCACCACCATGCAGCCCGGCGGCTTCTGCGGATTCACATAATCGCCGGCATGGAAACGCAGCATCGCCGCAAAACTTTCCTTCGCCGTTCTGCCCTGTGCCAGCAGCCGCTGCGGTTCGGCGCCCTCGGTGACCTGATAGAGATCGAGCGCTTCCCCGAACAGCGCCTCCTTGCAGTCGAAGGCTGCGTAAAGACTCGGCGCATTGATGCCCATCGCCCCGGTCAGGTCGCTTAAGGAGGTCGCCTCATAGCCGCGTTGCCAGAACACCTCCATCGCGGCCCTGAGCGCCGCGGCGCGATCGAAGCTGCGCGGCCGGCCTTTTGCCGGCTTCTGAGCTTTTGTGACCCTGCGCACGGCCATGACCGTTTCCTGCGCTCCCATTCCAATTCTGTAGCAATCGATAAATAAAGCGCTTGACCCCGGCCGGCAAGCCCCTATCCTCCGCCTCACATTCTGTATCGATTACTACACAACAAAGGAGACTCCCCATGACCGACCTCAATCTCAAAGGCAAGGCCGCGCTCGTCACCGGCGCCAGCCGCGGCATCGGCGCCGCCATCGCCAGGGCGCTGGCTGCGGCTGGCGCCGATGTGGCGATCACCTATTCCGCCTCGCCCGACAAGGCGCAGGCCGTGGTCAAAGACCTCGGCGGCAAGGCCATCGCGATCCAGGCCGACAGCGCCGATGCCAAAGCCGTGCAGGCGGCCGTGGCGCAGACGGCAAAGACCTTCGGCCGCTTCGATATCCTGGTGAACAATGCCGGCATCGTGACCTATGAGGACACGCTGGAAAATATCGACAAGGTGCTGGCGGTGAACACCCGCGCGCCTTACGTGGCCGCGCTGGCGGCCGCCGGGCAGATGAAGGACGGTGGTCGCATCATCACCATCGGTTCCTGCCTGGGCGAAAACGTGCGCCAGCCCGGCATCACGCTCTATTCGATGAGCAAGGCGGCGATGACCGGCATGACGCGCGGCCTGGCCCGCGACCTCGGCCCGCGCGGCATCACCGTCAATGTCGTGCAGCCCGGTCCGACCAACACCGACATGAACCCGGCCGACGGCGAATATGCTGCCAGCCAGGCGGCATTCACTGCGCTCGGCCGTTACGGCCGGCCGCAGGAGATTGCCGATACCGTGGTGTTCCTCGCCAGCGACGCCGCCAGCTATATCACCGGCGCGCAGATCGCCGTCGACGGCGGCACCAATGCCTGAATAAAGCCGCGGCCGGCGGTGCTATTTGCGGCTGCCGCCGGCCATCCGCGCAAACACATCCTGCAGATCGACCGGCTTGCGCCGGCCGGCGCTGAGATCGAGGCTGTCTTCCAGCCGCTGCAGATGCTCATCCATGTAGCGCACCGCGCTGGCCACATCATGCGCGGCGAGCCGGTCGAGCAGCGCGCCGTGCTCTTCATGGCTGCACAGGCTGCTGCCCGGCATTTCATAGACCGCGACGATCAGCGAGGTGCGCGAGATCAGCGCGCGCAGGAACACGAGTAAAGGTTCGTTGCGGATCAGCTTGGCGATCTCCAGGTGGAATTCGCCCGACAGCTTGATCGCCATGCGGCGATCGCGGTGCTTTTCGGCGTCATGCTCGCGTGCCACGAAGCGGCGCAAACTTGCCACCTGGTCCGGTGTGATGCGGCGCGCCAGTTCCGCGATAATCCCGGCCTCCACCACGCGGCGCGCGGCAAACACCTCGCGCGCCTCCTGCTCGCCCGGCTTGGCGACCGATGCCCCGCGGTTATGCTGCAGGGTCACCAGGTTGAGATTCTCATGCGCCAGCGCCAGCAGCACCTTGCGGATGCGCGTGCGGCTGACGCCGAAAGCCCTGGCCAGCACATCCTCGGGCAGCTTGGTGCCCGGCAGGATGATCTGGTCGACGATGGCGGTATAGACGCTGTCGTAGATGGTGGCGTCGTCCACCGCCCTGCGACCCGGCTTTTTCCCCGTCGCCGATACGGCTGCAGTTCGGGGCAGCCGCGGCACTGCCATTGCTTCGGCCGGCGTGATCTTACGGTCGGCCCTGGTCATGGCCGCGCCGCGCTGAGTTTTTGCCGCCTGACTCTTTGCTCCGGCCCGCGCCATGCCTGTCCCCCGGACAATCCCCGGAAGCGATCGTATACGATTGCCGGTTTTCCGGCTATATCGCCGACGTCCCGCCACCCGGCCGCTGTCCTGGGGAACTGGCTGTTCCGACAGGCGTTTCCACAGTCTCGTTTGCGTAGATCGGGACGGCCCGAATGCCCACATTCCTTGTCACCGGCGGCTGCGGCTTCATCGGTTCCCATCTGGTGGACCTGTTGCTGCGTCAGGGCCACCGCGTGCGCGTGCTGGACGATCTTTCCACCGGCCGCACCCATAACCTGGCGCCGGAAGCCGAACTGATGATCGGCGATGTCGCCGATGCCGCCATCGTGGCGCTGGCCATGAAAGGCGTGATGGGCTGCTTTCATCTCGCCGCCGATACCAGCCTGCAAACCTCCGCCGAGGACTGGCTCCGCAGCCATCGCACCAATCTCACCGGCACGATCACCATCTTCGAGGCCGCGTGCAGCCGCGCCGTGCCGGTGGTCTATGCATCTTCGGCCGCGGTCTATGGCGACAGCGGCGATCAGCGCCTGTCGGAAATGGCGCCGGCGCGACCGCTGAACGCCTATGGCGCCGACAAGCTGGGCTGCGAGCTGCACGCCCGCATCGCTGCCAGCCTGCATGGCGTGCCGACAGCCGGCCTGCGCTTTTTCAATGTCTACGGCCCGCGCCAGGATCCAGCCTCGTCCTATACCGGCGTGATCAGCATTTTCGCCGCCCGCGCCATGGATGGCGAACCGATGCAGCTGCATGGCGATGGCGAGCAGCTGCGCGATTTCATCTTCGTCGCCGATACGGCCGCGCATCTGGTGGCGGCGATGGACCGCCTGCTGGAGCGCCAGCGCGACCGCCGCCCGGCCGCCGCCGGCGTGTTCAATGTCTGCACTGGACAGCCGACGCGTATCCGCGAACTGGCCGCGATGATCGCGCGGCTGAGCGGCCGGCCGCTACGCCTGCAGTCGACGCCTGCCCGCGCCGGCGATATCCGCCGCTCGCTCGGCGATCCGTCGGCCGCGATCCGTCATCTGCGCATCGCTGCAACGACGGCGCTGGAAGACGGCCTGCGCCAGACCTTGAGCCGCCTGCAGCCGCCGACGCCGACGAATATCCCCGGCCTCGAACCGGTCACGCCCTTCGGCGTGCACTGGTCGAGCCGCCTGCTGTCGCAGTGACAGCTGCCGCCGCCGCCGCGTTTCGACATCCGTAACGGCAGCCTGCCGGGACAAATACGAGGGTATGTAGCTCCCTCGTATGTAGCTCCCTCTTAGTCCGTCATGGCCGGCCTTGTGCAGCAACATAACCGTCACCCTCGGCTTGCCCCGAGGGTCCATCCCGTACGATCTCCATAGGCATTACCCCCTTCCGTCATGGCCGGCCTTGTGCCGGCCATCCATCCCGTGCCAGCGTCAGTGTATGGCGGGCGGGTGGCTGTACATCATGACCAACGGACCAAACGGCACGCTCTATGTCGGCGTGACGGCCGATCTCAAACGGCGCGTGCATGAACATCGCACGGGCGACGCCGGTGGCTTCACCAAACGCTATCGGCTGACGCAGCTGGTCTACGCCGAAGCGCACGACACCATTCAGTCCGCCATCCAGCGCGAGACATCGATCAAGCGCTGGCCGCGCGCCTGGAAGCTGCGCACCATTCACGCCCTGAACCCAGACTGGCGCGATCTCTACGACGATCTGACCTGACCCATTCGTCTGATGGATGGCCGGGACAAGCCCGGCCATGACGGTGGTGTTGAAGGCGGTGCCTCGCCTAGTATCCATCCATGTCCTCTTCCCCCTCCCTCGCCCCCGCCCCGATCACGTCAGCCGTAGCCGCCGGGCTGCTCTCCGCCTTCGTCGGCTTTGCCTCGTCCTTTGCCGTCATCCTGCAGGGGCTGATCGCCGTGGGCGCGACGCAGGCGCAGGCGGCATCCGGCCTGATGGCGCTCAGCCTCGCCATGGGCGTCTGCGCCATTCTCCTCTCCTTACGCACGCGCATGCCGATCAGCATCGCCTGGTCGACGCCGGGCGGCGCGCTGCTCGCAGCTTCGGCCGGCCATGAAATCGCCGGCGGCTTTGCCGGCGCGGTCGGCGCCTTTCTCATCTGCGGCGCGCTGCTGACATTGGCCGGCCTGTGGAAACCGCTCGGCCGCGCCGTCGCCGCGATTCCGTCGCCGCTGGCCAATGCCATGCTGGCCGGCATCCTGCTCAGCCTCTGCCTTGCGCCAGTGAAAGCCGTGGCTGCGCTGCCGGTCGCGGGCCTGAGCATCGTGATCGTCTGGGCGCTGGTGGCAAAGTGGAAACGCCTCTATGCGATGCCGGCCGCCGTGCTGGTCACGCTCGGTTTCATTGTCGCCGGCGGTGAGTTGAACACCCTCGACATCGCCACCCTGTGGCCGCAGCCGATCCTGGTGCCGCCGCAATTCTCAGTGAGTGCGCTGCTCGGTATCGCGCTGCCGCTGTTCATCGTCACCATGGCATCGCAGAACATCCCCGGCATCGCCGTGCTGCAGGCCAACGGCTACAGGCCAGATCCGGCGCCGCTGTTCCGCGAGACCGGGATTTTCTCGGTATTAGGCGCGCCCTTCGGCGGCCATGCCGTCAACCTCGCCGCCATCACAGCGGCGATCTGCGCCGGACCCGAGGCGCATCCAGATCCGGCCCGGCGCTGGGTCGCTGCCGTCGTCGCCGGTGTCGGCTATATCGTCTTCGGCCTGCTGGCGACGGCAGCGACGGCGGTGTTCAGCGCCGCGCCGCCTCTCTTGATTCAAGCTGTCGCGGGGCTCGCCCTGCTCGGCGCTTTCGCCAATTCGCTGGTGGCCGCGTTGTCCGATCCCGAAAGCCGCGAGGCCGCCGCGATCACTTTCATCGTTGCCGCCAGCGGCCTGACGCTGTTCGGCATCGGCGGCGCTTTCTGGGGGCTGATCGCCGGCGGCGCCATCCTGGCGCTGACGCGGTGGCGGCGCAAAGCTTAAGGAACCTCGGCCGCTCGAACGGGTTTTCTTCTGTAACAAGGAGGCCCGCCATGTCCAGACAGACACCCCCGCCGATTCCGCAACCGAGCCAGTTCACGCTGGAGCCCGGCGATCACGGCCGCGGCACCGGGCCGCTGCATACCGAACCGCTGGTGAAGAATTCGCCGCAGCGGGAACGCGTCGGCCCCGGCACCTATGGCAACGACCAGTTCGCCGCCGAGCATCACGACGATTTCGTGCAGGACCGCGAACTGCCCGAGGGTTTATGCGATCCGCAGGGTGGCCCACTGCGGCCGACCAGGAAGCCGAAGGAAGCGCGCTACGGCCGCCATGGCGGTCAGGGCAAGGGCTGATCCGGACTACGTCCTTACAGCATCCTTATGAGTAAACTCATATCATAGCTCTGATGCGATATTCATATAATATACTGAAATATAATAATTATTTTTAGAACATCCTTGAAAATCCCTTTACCGTGAGAGCTTTTATGAGGAATGCGGGCTCTTCCTCGTTATTTTATGCGCGCCTACGCGCTCAACACGAAAACGACTTGACCGTTATGAGGAATCGGGTTATCAGCAGAATAGAGCCGAAAATCAAACGGCTCTGGCGGGAGGACACCCGCTCAGAGCCGCCGATTGTAAGTCTTGGTGCTAAGAACGACCCTCAGTCACCAAGGTGGAAGCAGGGCCAAGAGAAGGCCACTACTCTCACGTACGCACGTAGAGTATGGCACACTCCCCGCGTCTTTTCAAGGGTTTAGCGGATTAGGAGGTCACCATGCCCCCCAAGAAAAAGCGCAAAAAGCCGGGAACTCCGGATCGTCGCTATGGGATCGGTACGCGTCGCTACTATTTACGTCTCTGACGTGTAGCACCAAAACGATCTGCGTTGAGACCGGGACGCCGGCTTGGCGCTTCTTTAAACGCCTTAAGCGCGGGGTTGAGAACCCCGCGCTCCTTGGGGGATAAAATGCCGATAGAAAGAAAGACCAAACCTGCCGCCGCCGAGCCAAAAGCCGGACGTGAAGTGTCCGCAATCGGCTTCCCATACCTCGACCTCGATAACGCAATTTCGGTGGCTCGAGCAATGATAGAGAACGGTGGCGTTCCCTGCACTCGAGACCAACTGGCCGGTGCAATGAAGCAAGTTCCCAGCAGCGGCAATTTCGTTATGAAACTCGCCGCAGCCCGACTTTTCGGGCTGATCGAAGTCAATCAGGGAAAAAACCATCTGACTCAGAATGGCTTCGCCATTGTTGATCCAGAACGTCAAAAAGCGGCTAGAGCCGAGGCATTTCTAACCGTGCCTCTTTATCGCCGTGTTTACGAGGAGTTCAGAGGCAAGCAGTTACCCCCTCGTCCATTGGGATTGGAACAAGCATTCGTTAATTTTGGGGTTCCGGCTAAGCAAAAAGATAAAGCTCGATGGACCTTTGAGAAATCAGCAAGACAAGCTGGCTTTTTTAATGCTGCTGAAGATCGACTGGTTGAACCGATCTTGGCATCGACTGGTTCTGAAAAATCATCTGCCGCCGCCGAACCAAATAAGAAAAGCAATATTTCTGAGAGTTCCACTACTTCGGGGGCGAATCTTGACCCGCTCATTGAGGGCTTGTTGAGACGCTTGCCTGATCCCGGTTCGGATTGGGATTACAACAAGCGGGTCCAATGGCTGCGGACATTGATTGCCAATTTGGATGTCGTATATCCCTCTGTTGATGACAGTAAATACATTGCTGTATCAGTGGAAGTTGACGAGTAAGAGACTTAGCTCCTGCCGTCATGGCCGGGACAAGCCCGGCCATGACATTGATTTTTAAACGTCAGTTACGGCGCGTGTGTCGGACATGCTTTTGCGCGCCGCCATCCGCCCCCACCAGGCTGAGAGCTTCGGATGCGCGGCCATCATGCTGCGGCCTTCGTCCGTCATCGCCAGGCAGGCCAGCATCGGCGCCGCGTGAAGATCGGCGAGGCTGAGCGCGTCGCCGCAGAGATAGTCCTGATCGTTCAGGATACCGGCCAGCACCGCGTGACAGGCCGCCGCCTTCGGCAGGCTGGCCGCGATCTTCGCTTCATCCGCCGTCTCGCCGCGCTTCGGCTTCGACACACGCTCGACGAAAATGCCCCAGACGCCGCGCGGGTAGAGATAGCTGTCGCAGACCGAGATCGCCTGGGTCATGCGGGCGCGCTGCTGTATATCGCGCGGCTGCAGGGCCGGACCGGGAAAGGCCTCGTCGACATAGCGCAGGATCGCGCCGGTCTCGAACAGGGCGAAGCCGTCATGCTCGAAGGCCGGCACCTTGCCGAAGGGCTGCCGCACCAGATGTTCGGCCGGCGGGCCGCCCGGCGCAAAGACATGCACCTCTTCGAAACGATGCGCGACGCCCTTCTCGATCAGCGCCAGACGGCAGCTGCGCGTGTAGACGCTATAGGCGGCGCCGAAAAGCATAACCGCCATTCTATCGCTTTGCTTCCAGCGCCATGCGCACCGCTAGCCCGGCCAGCACGGTGCCCATCAGCCAGCGCTGCACCAGCAGCCAGAGCGGACGACCGGCCAGGAAGCCGGCGATGCTGCCCGCCGTAATCGCGATCACCGCATTGACGCTGATGCTGATGCAGATCTGGATGAAACCGAGCGTGATCGACTGGCCCAGCACATTGCCCTGTTCCGGGTCGAGGAACTGCGGCAGCAGCGAGAGATACAGCATGGCGATCTTGGGATTGAGCAGGTTGGTGATCAGCCCCATGGTAAAGAGCTTGCGCGGGCTGTCCTGCGGCAGCTGCTTGACCTGGAACGGCGAACGGCCGCCGGGCTTGATTGCCTGCCAGGCGAGGAACAGCAGATAGGCCGCGCCGCCATAGCACAAAGCCTCGTAGGCATAGGGCACCACCAGCAGCAACGCCGTGATGCCGAAGGCCGCGGCCAGCATGTAGAAGACGAAGCCCAAAGCGACGCCGCCCAGCGAGATGATCCCCGCCATGCGGCCCTGACAGATCGAGCGCGAGATCAGGTAGATCATGTTGGGGCCCGGCGTCAGCACCATGCCGAGGGAGACGGCGGCGAAGGCCAGCAGGTTTGCGGTGGTGGGCATGGAGAGACTCGTGCGGCTGGGGTTTGTGCCCGCATCCTAGCCGAGCGGCCGCCGTGCTTCAGCAGCGGAATTGTCGGGGGACATTCAAATGATTCGTCGCTCCCGCGCCCGGCGGCTTTGCCGCCATGCATATCCTTTCGCGCAAAGCGCGACATGCATATCCTTTCGCGCAAAGCGCGACGGGAGGAGCCCGGTCGATCCGTCTGCTGGATTCCCGCTTTCGCGGGAATGACGAGTCTCCCAAAAGCGCTACAACACCCGTGCGAAAATTCCCAGGCCATCCGCATTGATATCGCGGTCGATCGCCTGCCAGCCGCGCTTTTCGTAGAAAACCTGCGCAGGCGGCAGGGCCGAGAGATAGAGCCGCGCGATGCCGAGCGCCGCCGCACGCCGCTCGATCTCCGTCACCAGCGCCGCCCCCAGCCCCGCCCGGCGATGCTGCGGTTCCACCCACAGCGCGGCCAGCCAGGGCACCATATCCGTGCGACCGGACACCGCCACGTAGTCGGGTTCGTCGCAGGCGATCAGCGACACCGTGCCGGCAAAGGTGCCATCCGCTTCGGCCGCCAGCGTGAAGGGCAGCGCACCGGCGGCGAGATGCCGGCGGAACCCCGCCTGCAGAGCGGCGAGCGGCGTGCCCTTGTGCTGCCAGAACGCGGCCCAGACGGCGGACGCCACCGGATCGATCAGGTCGCTGCGGTCGCGCAGGTCATGGATCGTGCAGATCATGCCCTGGCATAACACGGAAAGACCGGAAACGAAAAACGGACGGCCCGGCATACTGCGCCGGACCGCCCGCTCTCTGCCTCAAACCCCGCCGCAGAAGCGGGTTTTTGAAAGCGCCGTTACTTCGCCACCGCGCCGCTGTCGTTGAACAGTTTGCCGCGCAGGTTCTTGTCGGAATATTCGTATTCCGGCATCGCCTTGAGCTGATCTTCGGTCAGCGTGGTGCGCAGCGTGTCGCCGCCATCGGCCACGGTCAGCGCACTGGGCGCCACCGCCACCGCGCGCTCGCCCAGGCCCATGAAGCCGCCGACGCCGACGCCGACGATCAGGTTCCGCACCTTGCCGGCCGCGTCGAGCTGGACCGCCTGCACCTCGCCGACCTTTTTATTCTCGGCATTCTTCAGGTCGGCGCCGATCAGTTCCTTGGCATCGACACCGGCCATGGCGCCGCCGGTCGCATCCGGCGCTGCCGACATGGTCGTGCTGCTTCCTGGCATGCCGGAGGTGCCGCTGCCCATGCCCCCACTGCCCATACCTTTGTCGCCCATGCTCGGCGGACTGGTCGCAGGACCGGTCTGGTCGGTGGCGGCCGGCGGGGTGCCGGCGCCCGGTGCGGTGCCGGGACTGCGATCGGTCTGCGCGAAGGCGGCACCGCCCAGGCCAAGCCCGAGCACGGCTGCTGTCAGGGTCAGATGTCTTGCTTTCATAGTCGCCTCCATATGTGTGAACCGGATCGCCGGTCGCTTCGGCAGCGACGCCGCGTTCCTGGCCAACCCCGTCGATGCCGCACAGGTTCCCTTGCCCAAGCAGGGTTGAAAGCCGGATCATGTTTTCTATATGTTCCTATAGTTGCATTGGCAGTCGCCCTGGACAAGGAGAAGGCGTAACAAGCTAAAATAAGGGTGCTATAAGCCTGCAATAAGCCCCAAATAAGAGTGGGATAAGCCGGTCTTGAGCCCGGACAAAGCCGCCACAGGCTTGTACCAGCACGCCGTAGATATCCCTAAATTACTGATTAAACTTCATAAAGCTGCGGCAAACCGCGTTCTTGATCGCCTGCCGCGAAGCCGCTACACCAGCCGCGGCCATCCGGCCGGCTTTCCGCCCGAGTCCTTTCTGATCCGCTGTCCGCCCCTTCTTTGCTGAGGCTTCGATGATCCCGCGTTACACCCGTCCCGAAATGGCCGCCATCTGGGAACCGGAGCAGCGGTTCCGCATCTGGTTCGAGATCGAGGCGCATGCCTGCGACGCCCAGGCCGCACTCGGCGTGATCCCCAAGGCCGCCGCCAAGGAAGTGTGGAAGAAGGGCAAGTGGAAGGTTGATCGCATCGATGAGATCGAACGCGAGACCAAACATGATGTCATCGCCTTCCTGACCAACCTCGCTGAATATGTCGGGCCCTCTGCCCGCTTCGTGCACCAGGGCATGACCTCGTCGGATGTGCTCGACACCTGCCTGAATGTACAGCTGGTGCGCGCCGCCGATCTGCTGATCGCCGGCACCGACCGCGTGCTGGCCGCACTGAAAGACCGCGCCTTCGAATTCAAGCTGCTGCCCACCATCGGCCGCAGCCACGGCATCCATGCCGAGCCGACCACCTTCGGTCTCAAGCTGGCCGGCTTCCATGCCGAGTTCCAGCGCGCGCGCAAGCGCCTGGTGGCGGCGCGCGAGGAAGTCGCCACCTGCGCGATTTCCGGCGCGGTCGGCACGTTTGCCAATATCGATCCCTTCGTCGAGGAATGGGTCGCCAAGAAGCTCGGCCTGCAGCCGGAGCCGGTCTCGACGCAGGTGATCCCGCGCGATCGCCATGCGGCTTACTTTGCGCATCTCGCCGTGGTGGCGTCTTCCATCGAGCGGCTCGCCACCGAGATCCGCCATCTGCAGCGCAGCGAAGTGATGGAAGCGGAGGAGTTCTTCTCGCCCGGCCAGAAGGGCTCGAGCGCGATGCCGCACAAGCGCAACCCGGTGCTGACCGAGAACCTGACCGGTCTGGCGCGCCTCGTCCGCTCGGCCGTGGTGCCGGCGCTGGAGAATGTCGCGCTGTGGCATGAGCGCGACATCAGCCATTCGTCGGTCGAGCGCGGCATCGGGCCCGACGCCACCATCCATCTCGACTTCGCGCTGCATCGCCTCGCCGGCGTGATCGAGAAGCTGGTGGTCTATCCCGACAACATGATGAAGAACCTCGACCGCTTCGGCGGCCTGGTGCATTCGCAGCGCATCCTGCTGGCACTGACGCAAGCCGGGTTGAGCCGCGAGGATTCGTATCGTCTGGTGCAGAAGCATGCGCTGAAAATCTGGCAGCATGGCGGCGACTTCCTGCAGGCTTTGCTGGCCGAGAAGGAAGTTACGGCCAAGATCAAGCCCAGGCAGCTGACGGCGCTGTTCGACCTCGGCTATCACCTCAAGCATGTCGACACCATCTTCGCCCGGGTCTTCGGCAAGGAGGGCGTCACGCCCGGAGTCAGGAAGGGTAGCCTCCGTAAGGGCAAGGCGAAGAAAGCCGCCCCGAAGAAGAAGGCAGGGAAGAAGAAGCGTTGACTTATGTGATCAGGCGGCCTCTCCTTTGGAAAAAAGGGAGAGCCGCCATGATAGAAGCCCTGCGCACGCCCGAGGAGAGGTTCGAGAACCTGCCAGGCTATGCCTTCCGGCCGCATTACCTCGAGCATACCAACGGCTTGCGCATGCATTACCTCGACGAGGGCAGGCATGCCGGCAAGACCTTCCTCTGCCTGCATGGCCAGCCGACCTGGAGCTATCTCTATCGCAAGATGATCCCGGTCTTCACCGCGGCGGGGCATCGCGTGGTGGCGCCGGATCTGTTCGGCTTCGGCAAATCCGACAAGCCGCGCGACGATGCCACCTACACTTTCGATTTCCACCGTGACAGCCTGATCGCGCTGATCCGCGCGCTCGACCTGCATGACGTCGTGCTGGTCTGCCAGGACTGGGGCGGGTTGCTCGGGCTCACATTGCCGATGAAAATGCCAGAGCGCTTCACCGGCCTGCTGGCGATGAACACCGCATTAGGTACCGGCGACATGCCGCTGACGCAAGGGTTTCTGGACTGGCGCGCCTGGAACAACAAGAACCCGGATATGGCGATTGCCAAGCTGATGCAGCGCAGTTGTCCGCAGCTGTCCGACGCCGAAGCCGCCGCCTATGAAGCGCCCTATCCCGACCAGGACTACAAGGGCGGCGTGCGGCGTTTCCCCAATCTGGTGCCGGATGCACCCAATGCGCCGGGTGCTGCAACGTCACAGCGCGCGCGCGACTTCTGGAAGAACGACTGGAATGGCGTGAGCTTCATGGCCATCGGCATGACCGATCCGGTGCTCGGCGCACCGGTGATGTATGCGCTGCAGAAGCTGATCAGGAATTGCCCGGCACCGCTGGAATTGGCCGACGCCGGGCATTTCGTGCAGGAATGGGGCGAGCGCGTCGCCACCGAAGCGCTCGGAAGGTTCTAGTTACTTCGCAAAGATCGCCGAATCGTTGGCAAAGGCCTTGAACTCGAGCGCATTGCCCGAGGGATCGAGGAAGAACATGGTGTGCTGCTCGCCCACCTCGCCCTCGAACCGCACATAAGGCTCGATGATGAAGTTCATGCCGGCTTCGGTCAGCTTCTTCGCCAGCGCCTTCCAGTCCGGAATGGAAAGAATGACGCCGAAATGCTTGGCCGGCACCTGGTGGTCGTCGACCGAGCTGTAGGCCTTGATGGCGCATTCTTCCGGCGCCAGATGCGCCACCAGCTGGTGGCCGTAGAAATCGAAATCGACCCAGTGTTCCGCCGAGCGGCCTTCGGCGCAGCCGAGCAGTTCGCCGTAGAACTTGCGCGTCACCGCAATGTCCTTGACCGGGAAGGCAAGATGGAACGGACGTAGCGTGGAGGCGGCCTGCTTCTGAACCGGGGCAAGGGCGTTCATTATGAGTTATCCTCGTTTCTGGGGGGCTTAAACTGGGCGAGATACTAGCCGCTGGCACTGGACCGGCAACCGATTTAAACTCGCAGCATGATGAGTTTTTCTCATACTGATATTGCCCGGACTTTGCCCTCGCTGAATGCCCTGCGCGCCTTTGTCGCCGCGGGCCGGCATCTGAGTTTCACGCGCGCCGCCGACGAACTGCATGTGACGCAGGGCGCAGTGAGTCGTCTGGTGAAGCAGCTGGAGGAGGATCTGGGCGTCAGCCTGTTCAGCCGCGGACCGCGCGGGCTGGAACTGACCGAAGCCGGCGCCGCCTATCTGCCGCCGCTGACCGATGCTTTCGAGCGCATGCTGGCCGCGACTAGGCTGATCGCGCGCAGCACGCGGCCGGCCAATCGTCTGGCCATCACCATGCTGCCGACCTTTGCGATGCGCTGGTTCATGCCGCGGCTGGCGGATTTCCATCAGCTCAATCCCGAGATCGCAGTGGATGTCACCAGCGCAGACCGGCTGGTGGATTTCGCCGCCGAACCGGTCGATGTCGGCATTCAATACGGCAGTGATCGCTGGCCCGACGACCTGCATGCCGAATTCCTCTTCGCCGAAACCGTCACGCTGGTGGCGAGCCCTGCCCTGCTGAAACGCAAGCCGCTGCACAAGCCGGACGACGTGAAGCGCCACACGCTGCTGACGCATTCGACGCGACCCGAAGCCTGGGCCGAATGGTTTGCCGCTGCAAACCTCAAAGGCCAGGCGCCGCATGGCCCGGCCTTCGAGCATTTCTTCATGTCGATCGAGGCTGCCGTGAACGGGCTCGGCCTCGCGCTGGTGCCGGATTTCTTCGTCGCATCGGAACTGCGCGACGGACGACTGGTCGAGCCGCTGCCAAACCTGCGGCTGCAGCGACCGGGCGGTTATTACCTGCTCTGCCTGAAGGGTCGCGAACGCGAGCCGGCGGTCCGCGCCTTTCGTAACTGGCTGTTCAGCTGAAACTGGACAGTCGCTGCAACTGCCTTATATCGCCCTGCACCTCACTCTCCGTCTCGCGCTTTAGAAAACATGCCCCTCAGCACCTCACGCTCCTATCCGCTGCTGCTCCTGCTCGCCACCGGTACGACGCTCGGCATGGCACCGCCCTTTGCGCGGATCGCTGCAACAAGCGGTATTCCAATGATCGGTTTCGCTTTCTGGCAGAACCTGATCGGCGGACTGCTGCTGCTCGCCCTCGCCGTACTGACCGGTGCGCGGCCGCCGCTGAAGCATCTGCGCTTTTATGCGATCAGCGGCCTGATCACCCTGGCGCTGCCCAGCGTGCTGATCTTCCTCGCCGTCGCCCGCATCGGCGCCGGCCTGCCCAGCATCGCCTATGCCTTCCCCGCCATGCTGACCTATGGCTTCGCGCTGGGCTTACGCATGGAAAAGCTGATCTGGACCCGTGCCGCCGGTATTGCGCTCGGCCTGGTCGGCATTTTGATGATCCTGCTGCCGCGCTCCGGCCCGATCCGCGATGCCGATCTGCCCTGGATGCTGCTGGCGCTGGTGGCGCCGGTGTCGCTGGCGGCCGGCAATATCTATCGCACGCGCTACTGGCCCAAGGATGCGCCGCCGCTGGCGCTCGCCGCCGGCACCTTGCTGGGCGCAGCCTTCTGGCTGCTGCTCGCCGGTCTCGCTTTTAGCGGTGGCCTCTATCTGCCATCAAATGCTGCGTCGGCAGACTGGGTTCTCGCGGCAGCCGGGCTATTTGCCTGTCTCAGCTTCATCCCCTATTTCGAACTGCAGCGCGTCGCCGGGCCGGTTTACCTGAGCCAGATCGGCTATGTGATGGCCGCAACCAGCCTCGGGATCGGGCATTTCGTCTTCGGCGAACGCTATGGCCTGCTGGTCTGGATGGCCGTGATTGTGATCGTTGCCGGCATCCTGCTGGTCAATCGCAGGAAGGTATAAAAAAAGCCGCCAGTTTGCACCGGCGGCTTTTCAGAACTTCGACGCTGACGCTTACGGCGTCTTCTCGATCATGGTGCCGACGCCATGCGCGGTGAAGAGTTCGAGCAGCAGCACATGCGGGATGCGGCCATCCAGGATATGCGCGGCATTCACGCCGCCGCGCACGGCATCCAGGCAGGTTTCCACCTTCGGGATCATGCCGCCCGAGATCGTGCCGTCGCCCATCAGCACCAGCGCTTCCTTGGCCGTGAGGCTCGGGATCAGCTTCTTGTCCTTGTTCAGCACGCCGGCCACGTCGGTCAGCATCAGCAGCTTGCTGGCGCCGACAGCGGCGGCAATCGCGCCAGCCGAGGTGTCGGCGTTGATATTGTAGGTCTCGCCATTCTCGCCGATGCCGATCGGGGCAACGACGGGAATGACATTGGAATTCTGCATGGTGCGCAGGATGTCCGGATTGATCCGCGTCGGCTCACCGACGAAGCCGAGATCGAGCAGCTTCTCGATATTCGAGCCGGGATCGCGCACGCTGCGGCGCAATTTACGCGCCTCGATCAGGCGGCCGTCCTTGCCCGAGATGCCGATCCCGGTGCCGCCGGCGCCGTTGATGGCGGTAACGATCTGCTTGTTGATCGAACCGGCCAGCACCATCTCGACGATCTCGACGGTGGCCTGGTCGGTGACGCGCAGGCCATCGATGAATTCGCTCTTGATCTTCAGCCGCTCCAGCATCGCGCCGATCTGCGGCCCGCCGCCATGCACCACGATGGGATTGATGCCGACCTGCTTGATCAGCACCACGTCGCGCGCGAACTGATGCGCCAGTTCCTCGTCGCCCATGGCATGGCCGCCGTATTTGATCACCATGGTATGGCCGGCGAAGCGGCGCATATAGGGCAGCGCCTCGGACAGAACCTTGGCGGTCTGCTGCAGATGCTGTTCCAGCGGTTGCGGCCCGGTCGTCTTCATGGCTGTGCGTCTCGGCGTTTTCTGTGGTTCAGAAGGTTATAAAACGCGTCAGGCAAGCGCTGCAAGCTCGGCCCGCAGCTCCGGGATGCCGGAGCCGTTCTCGCTGGAGGTGACGCGGATGATCGGATGCGCCGCCACATGACGTTTCAGCGTCTCTGCCGTGGCAGCCTTGACCTCGGCCAGCGCCTGCGGCCCGGTCTTGTCGGCCTTGGTCAGCACGACCTGGTAGATCACGGCCGACTTGTCCAGCAGCTTCATGATGTCTTCGTCGCCGGGCTTGAGGCCATGACGGCTGTCGACCAGCAGGCAGACACGCTTCAGTTCGGTACGGCCCTTCAGATAGGCGCGCGTCGTCTCGGTCCAGGCCGCGGCCTTGGCCTTGCCGACCGAGGAATAGCCGTAGCCCGGCAGATCGACGAGGCTGAGGATGCCGCCGAGATCGAAGAAGTTGAGCTGCTGGGTGCGGCCCGGCGTATTGGACACGCGCGCCAGCGTCTTGCGCCCGGTGAGCGCGTTGACCAGCGACGACTTGCCCACGTTGGACCGCCCGGCAAAGGCGATTTCCTGTCCGCGCGCCGGCGCCAGCTGGGGCACCGTCATCGCGCCGGCGAAGAAATCGCAGGGTCCGGCAAACAGCAGCCGGCCGCGCTCCAGCGCGGCCGGCGTGAAGCTTTCGTCGACGGCCGGCAAATCGGCCATGAGATGCTACTTCTTTTTCGACTTGGCGGCCGGTGCAGGATCGGGCTTCTCGGCGCCGCCGCCGATCTTCACGCCCATGCGCTTCATGATCACATACTGCTGCAGGATCGACAGCGTGTTGTTCCAGCTCCAGTAGATCACCAGGCCGGCGGCGAAGCTGCCGAGCATGAAGGTGAACACCAGCGGCATCAGCGCGAAGATCTTCTGCTGCACCGGATCGGGCGGCGTCGGATTCATCTTCATCTGCAGGAACATCGAGATGCCCATGATGATCGGCCAGACGCCGATCGAAAGGATATGCAGCGGGCCGAGATGCGGCACATCCCAGGGCAGGAAGCCGAAGCCGTTCAGCCAGGAAGTCGGATCCGGCGCGGACAGATCGTGGATCCAGCCATAGAAGGGCGCATGACGCATTTCGATGGCGATGTAGAGCACCTTGTAGAGCGAGAAGAATACCGGGATCTGCAGAAGGATCGGCAGGCAGCCGGCGGCCGGATTGACCTTTTCCTTCTTGTACAGCCCCATCAGTTCCTGCTGCATCTTGGCGCGGTCTTCGCCGTATTTCTCGCGCAGCTTCTGCATCTCGGGCTGCAGCTTCTTCATCGAGCTCATCGCCACGTAGGATTTGTAGGCGAGCGGGAAGAACAGCAGCTTGACGATCACGGTGACCGCCAGCATGGCAAGACCGATATTGCCAAGCACACCCTTGAGATATTCGATGCTGTAGAACATCGGCTTGGTCAGGAAGTGGAACCAGCCCCAGTCGATGGAGAGCTCGAACTTGGCGATCTTGTGCGTTTCTTCGTAGCGGTCGATCAGCTTCACTTCCTTGGCGCCGGCAAACAGCAGCGAGGTGGCGCTGACGCTCTTGCCGGCTTCGAGCTGCTGGCCGCCGCCGAGATAGTCGGCCTGGTAGCGGTCGACGCCGTTGGCCGGCCTGGCATGGGTGAAGCGCGCCTTCACGCTCTGCTCGACGCCCGGCACCAGCACAGCCTGCCAGTATTTGTCGGTGAAGCCGACCCAGCCGCCGACGCTGTCATACTCACGCGCCTTGTCGTCGCTGAGATCTTTGTAGCTCAGTTCCTTCAGCGTGCCGCCATCGGACGCCTTGTCGCGGAACACGCCGACCGGGCCTTCATGCAGGATGTAGAGGCCGTCGGTATGCGGCGTGCCATGGCGTGACACCAGCGCATAGGGGAACAGCGTGACGGCATTGCCGCCCTTGTTCTCCACGGTCTGCGTGACGGTGAAGAGATAGTTGTCGTCGATCTCGATCTTGCGGCTGAACACCAGGCCCTGGCCGTTATCCCAGGTCAGCGTCACCGGCTGCCCGGGCTTGAGCACATCCTTGTCGGCGGTCCAGCGCGTCTGGCCGGTCGGCAGCGCCACGGCGCTGCCCGCGGCAGTCCAGCCGAATTCGGCGTAATAGGGCGACGGGCCGCCGGTCGGCGAGAGCAGATGGATCGGCTTGGAATCCTTCGCGATGGTCTCGCGATATTCCGGCAGCACCACATCATCGATACGGCCGCCGACCAGATTGAGCGAACCGAACAGGCGCTTGCCCTCGATCTTCACGCGCGGGCTTTCGGCCAGCGCCTTGTCGCGCGAGGCCGCCTGCTCAACCTGTTGCGCCAGGCTGGGCAGCGCCGGCAGGCCACTGGCATCGGGCGCACCCGGAACGCTGCCCGGGGACGCCGAGACAGCGGTCTGGCTCTGCTGCTGCGTGATCTGCTGTTCGCGCAACCGGTCCTGCTTCGGCTTTTCCACAAAAAACTGGAAGCCGAGCATGATCGCCACCGACACGGCGATCGCGATGATGAGATTCTTCTGGTCGGACATCAGACTGAGCCTTGCTGTACGGAGGAAATTTCAGAAACCGGCGGGACCGGATCGTAACCACTGCCACCAAAGGGATTGCAACGGGCCAATCGTCGCACCGCGAGATAACCGCCACGCACCGCACCATGCGAGTCGAGCGCTTCGAGCGCATAGCAGGAGCAGGTCGGCTGATAGCGGCAGTTATGCCCGACCCAGGGCGACAGCACGAGTCGGTAAGCCTGGATGGGTAAAGCGAGGAAACGGGCAGCCGGCGTCATGCAGATCCCGTCTGGTTCACAACAGACTGGTCCGACCACAGCCGCAGCTTCTTCAACGCGGTTTCGAGATCGCGACGCAATGCCGAATAGTCGCGCTGCGGCGTAGCCTGACGCGCCACCAGCACATAGTCGTGGCCGGCGATCGCATATCTGGGCAGGATTTCGCCGGCCAGCGCCTTGAGGCGGCGGCGGGCGCGGTTACGGGTGACAGCATTGCCCACTTTACGCGAAGCAGTGAAGCCGACACGGCAACAGCCGGTCTCCCCGGGCGCGGCCTGCAGCAGCAGTCCCGGCAGCGCTATGCGCCGCTCGGCCGCCTGCACCCGGAGATAATCCGCGCGGCGGCGGAGTCGCTCGACACCGCCCGACGCCATCGCGGGTTAATTACGCCGAGAGCTTGCTGCGGCCCTGGGCGCGCCGGGAGGCGACAACCTTGCGGCCGCCCACGGTGGCCATGCGGGCGCGAAAACCATGGCGGCGCTTGCGCACCAGCTTCGAGGGTTGATAAGTCCGTTTCGACACAGCGGCTCTCCGTCTGACTTCCCATCTTCCGCGGAAAACCGCCAAAAAGATGGTTCAACATAAACACGTCGGGGGCCCGCAAAGGCCCCCGGAAAATCGGTCCCGCTGTATACGGGGTCGCCTGCACAGAGTCAACGCGGGATTTGGCAGGGATTTGGCCGGCTTTTCCGCCATTTTGTCGCAGCCAGGCAAGGCCGGACCGGGATCGTGCTTTTACGGTCAATACACAGGTTGACGCCCCAGTTGACTACGGGGGGCCCAGTCCCTATAACCGGCCACCAAATTTACGACCAACACTTGGAAAGTTAGAGGTTCATCATGGCCCGTCGTTGCGAAGTGACCGGCAAGGGCGTTCAGTCCGGTAACAACGTCAGCCACGCCAACAACAAGACCCGTCGCCGGTTCCTGCCGAACCTGCATGTCGTGTCGCTGATCAGCGAAGCGCTGGGTCGCGATGTGACGTTGCGCGTTTCGAGCCATGGCCTGCGCTCGGTCGAGCACAATGGCGGCATCGACAACTGGCTGATCAAGACCAAGGACGAGCTGCTGTCGAGCGACGCCCTGACGATCAAGCGCAAGATCAAGAAGGCGCTGGCCGCTAAGGCTGCCTAAGCTTTCTGAAAAGAATTTCGTAAAACGCCCGTCGGGTTCTGCCCGGCGGGCGTTTTGCATTTCAGGGTGCGAGACGGAAGACCATGAGCAGCGTGCGCTGCAGGACATTCTGGTTGTCATCCGACATCACATAGAGCCACAGGCTGCCATCGGGCATGCGGCGCAGATCCAGCGCCTCCATGTTGTCGACCGAATACGGCGCCGCCCATTCCGCCAGCAGTTCGGGCTGGAGCTGGCTGGCCTCGAGCGAGGCGGCGGGAATGCGCTGCAGCCGCGCCTTCGGGCCGATGATCGGCATGTAGAAACGCTCCAGCACGATCACATCGCCATTGTCGAGCGCGACCGCATCCGTGGGCTTGAAATCGTCGCGCGCCGGCCAGACGAGATCGTGCCATGCGCCTTTGCGCCACAGCCAGGCCGCACTGCCCGCAGTGCTGTTGACGGCCGGCATATCCTCGCTGAACAGCAGCAGATCGCCGTTGGTAAATGCTGCGACCGCTTCGATGCCGCCATTGGCGGGCTGCTGCGCAACACTTGGCGGCACGTCCAGTGTACCGGTCGCAGCGCCGCCCGGCTGATCATAGAACCACAGGCGATGCGCACGCTCGAACGACACCAGCCAGCGCCCATCGGGCAGGCGACGCAGCCCCTCGGCATCGCTGAGCACCTTGCGGGTGACAGCAGTGCCGTTGGCATCGCGCAGCGGCAGGATCTGCGCCGCGCTGACGTCAGTCGGCACACCCTTGTCATCACGCCGGAAGTCGAGCCGCAGCCAGTGGCCGGTATCGGCAATCGCCCAGAGCCCCGCCCCGTCGGCATCCGCTGCAATGCCGGAATAGCTACCGAAACTGCCGTCTTCGCTGGCCAGGATCAGGCCGCCGAGATAATCCAGCCGGCCCAGTTGCGATTCGCTGGCGGCGGTCGGGTTGAGTTCGAGTACCGCTGTACGCACCGCCACCGGATCGGCCCGGCCCTGCGCTCCGGGCAGCAGCCAGAACAGGCCGGCAAAGCCCAGTAGAATCAGCCTGTTCAAACGTTTAGCTTTGCCCGCGGACGTCATCATTCGCTATGCTTTCCAGGCGGAGGATCGAAGGTCAACCATGGCCGACAAGACAGCAGGTGCATCCCATATGGCCGAACGGCGCGCGAGCGGCATGATGCACGCCCCGGTGCTGTTCGTGATCGCCATGCTGGTCCTGCTCGGCGGCATGCTCGGTCTGCAACTCTACCGCCAGTATAATGACGAAATCGCGGCAGGTCGCGCCACTGCGCGTTCGCTGGCCAATCTGCTGGAAGAACATACCAGCCGCAGCTTCGGTGCGGTCGACATCTTCCTGCTCAATTTTGCCGAAACGCTGAGCGGCATGGCCGGTACCTCGCCGGTCGGCAGCCTGTCGGCGCTGCGCGAGCGCATGAATGCGCGGCTGAGCGAACTGCCGCAGGCACGCGCCTATATCGTGCTGAATGAGAACGGCGACTCGATCCTCGACAGCGCCGCGGTCGTGCCGCGCCATTTCAATGGCGCCGACCGCGACTATTTCCGCATCCATGCCGAACGCCCGCATGCCGGACTGTATGTGGGTGAACCGATTCTGAGCCGCATCAGCGGCATGTGGGGCATCAGCGTCAGTCGCCGCATCAACAAGCCCAACGGTGATTTCGGCGGCGTGATCTCGGTCAGCGTCGAGCCGGAATACTTCCTCGCCTTCTTCCGCGATGCCGCCATCGGTGCCGGCAATTCAATGACGCTGTATCATGCGTCAGGGACACGCATTGCCCGCGTGCCGGAAAGCGGCCCCGGCATAGGCACCTCGGCCGCGTCTCTCTCGCTGTTCAAGCCGCCCTACAGCCAGCAGTCGCGCAGCGACCTGCTGACCAGCGGCGGGCTGGACGGCGTGGTGCGCTATCTCGCCGTCAATCGCATCGTCGGCTATCCGTTGGTGGTCGGCGTCGGCCTGGCGCGTGACAACATCCTGTCCTCCTGGAACAGCAACCTGCTGTTCAGCGTCCTCGCTCTGATCGCGGCGACCGGCGCAGGCATCGCCTTTCTGGTGGTGCTGCATCGCCAGACGCTGAGCCGCCGCTTCGCCGAGCAGCGATTGTCGGATGCCATCGGCAGCCTGTCGGACGGGTTCCTGCTCTACGACGAGCAGGACCGGCTGGTGCGCTTCAACCAGCAGACCGTCGCCATGCTGCCGGCGCTCGAACTTTTCTCCGGACGCGGTCCGACGCCCTTTGCCGATGTGATGATGGCACTGGAGGACGATTTCGGCCCGCCGCCCTCGGCCGAGCGCCGTGCCGGCCGTATCGCCTATCGCCACAAGATGCTGTTCGAGGAGAAGCGCGGCTATCAGTTCGAGCGCCGCACCTCCGACGGCCGCTGGCTGCGCTTCACCGTGAATCCGACGCAGGAAGGCGGCGCGGTCGACATCATCACCGACATCACCGCGCTGAAGCAGGCCGAGCAGCGGCTGAACGATGCCATCGAGGCCCTGGCCGAGGGTTTCGCGCTCTACAGCCGCGATGGCGTCCTGATGAAGGTGAACCAGCGCTACTATCAGCTGACCGGGCATGACGTGAGCCTGGTACGGCCCGGCGTGAGCAACCGCGAGATCATGGAGAGCATCCTGGCGACCGGGCGCACACTCGGCCGCGCAGCGGAAGCGCAGGCCTATGTCGCCGCGCTGCAGGCGGATTTCGACAATCCCTCCGGCCTGCCCTTCGACATCCAGCCACGGCCGGGCTACTGGCTGCGCACCGTGCGCCACCGCACGTTGGACGGCGATGTGATCGCCATCGTCTCCGATATCTCCGACCTCAAGCAGGCCGAGCAGCGCCTGCGCGACGCGATCGAAAGCCTGTCGGATGGTTTCGTACTCTATGGCCCCGACAACCGGATGGTGCTGGCCAATCGCAAGCTCTATGAACTGACCGGCCACGATCCCGCCCTGGTGAAACCCGGCGTCAGCCATGACGACATCATCGACATCGTGATCCGGCGCCGCCAGGAGAGCTGGCCGGAAAGCAATCTCGACGGCTATGCCGAGATGCTGCGCGCCGAACAGAACAATCCGACCGGCCGGCCGGTCGACCGCGAGTTCCTGCCGGGCCAGTGGCTGCGCAGCGTGCGCCACCGCACTGCCGACGGCAGCACAATTTCAGTGGTCAGCGATATCACCGACCTGAAGCAGACCGAGCAGCGCATGCGCGATGCCATCGAGGCGCTGTCGGAAGGCTTCATCCTGTTCGGGCCGGACAAGCGGATGATCATGGCGAACCGGCGCTATTACGATGTCTTCGACCTGCCGCCGGACAGCCTGCTACCCGGCACCACCATTGACGAAGTGGTGGATGTCGCCGCGGCGCGACGCAAGCAGTCCTGGCCGGATTTCGATCACCGGGGCTACATCAGCGCGGCGCGCACCGACTATCACAACCCATCGGGCAAGCCGGTGGACGGCGAGTTCCTGCCCGGTCGCTGGTTACGCAACCTGCGCACCAGCACGGCCGATGGCGGCGTGATCCTGGTCGCCAGCGACATCACCGACCTCAAGCTGGCCGAAGCCCGCCTGCGCGATGCCATTGAGACACTGACCGAAGGCTTCGTGCTCTACGACAAGGACGGCTATCTGGCGATGGCCAACAGCCGTTACTACGAGATGACGCGGCACGATACCAAGGTGGTGCGGCCGGGCACGCATTTCAGCGAGGTTATGCGCATCACCGCGATGCGGCAGGCCGATTACGATCCGAAATTCGACCTGGAAAGCTATATCGAGAATCTGACGCGCGAATTCCGCAAGCCGACCGGCCGGCCGGTCGACGCCCAGCCCTTCCCCGGCGTCTGGCTGCGCATGCAGCGGCGCCGTACCGTAGATGGCGGCATCATCACGGTATTCAACGACATCAGTGACCTGAAGCGTGCCGAGCAGCGCCTGCATGATGCGATCCAGTCGATCAGCGACGGCTTCGTGCTCTACGACGCCGACGACCGCATCGCGATGTTCAACGCACAATTCATCGATCACAATCCGGGCCTGTCGCGGCTGATTCAGGTGGGTATGACCTTCGAGGAGCTGCTGCGCGCTGCCATTGCCGGCGGCGCCATCGACCTGCGCGGTGCCGAGCAGGAAAACTGGATCGCGAAGCGGCTGGAGCAGCACAGGAATCCGGGCAAACCGATCGAGCGCCACCTGAAGGACGGCCGCTGGCTGCTGGTGCACGAACAGCGCACCGCCGATGGCGGCATCGTTGGCATCGGCACGGATATCACCGCAGTGAAGGAAGCCGAGCGCCGCCTGTACGACGCCATCGATTCGGTGAATGAAGGCTTCATCCTCTACGACAAGGACGATCGCGTCGTGCTGTTCAATCAGCGCGTCATGGATCATTACGGCGAACTGGCCGATGTGATCCAGCCCGGTGTCAGCTTCGAAGAGATCACCCGCATCGGTGTCGAGCGCGGCATCTTCCTGACCGGCGGCATGAACCCGGAGGCCTGGATCCAGCGCCGCGTCGAGGATCATCGCAATTCCAACATCGCGCATGAGCGCCGCCTGACCGACGGCCGCTGGCTGCTGGTGCGCGAGCAGCGCACCGCCGATGGCGGCATCGTTGGCACCGGCACCGATATCACCGCCGTGAAACAGGCCGAACGCCAGATGTATGACGCCATCGAGAGCATCTCCGACGGCTTCGTGCTTTACGACAAGGAGGAACGGCTGATCCTGTGCAATTCGCGCTATCGCGAATTCTACCGCGAGATCGCGGATCTGCTGGTGCCGGGCTCGCGCTTCTCCGACATCCTGAAGGCCAGCCTGCAGCGCGACATGGTCGGCATGGACGAGACCTTCCTGGACGACTGGCTGAACGAGCGGCTTGAACTGTTCCGGCGCGGCAGCGGCAGCACTGAAACCCGGCTCGCCACCGGCCGCTGGGTGCGCAACACCGAGCGCCGCACCTCCGACGGCGGCGTGGTCGGTATCCGCACCGATATCACCGCACTGAAGGAACAGCAGGAAATCCTGCACCGGAATATTGCCGATCTGGAGGCCGCCAAGCGCCAGGTGGAACAGCAGTCGTTCCACATGCGCGAACTGGCCGACCGTTACGCGGAGGAAAAGGAACGCGCCGAGGAAGCCAGCCGGGCGAAATCCGAATTCCTTGCCATGATGAGCCACGAAATCCGCACGCCGATGAACGGCGTGCTGGGCACCATCGGCCTGCTGCAGAATACCGACCTGTCGAAGCATCAGTACAAGCTGATCACCACGGCGCGTGAATCGGCCGAGCATCTGCTGACGCTGATCAACGACATCCTCGACTTCTCCAAGCTGGAAGCCGGCCGCATCGACCTGGAGGACATCGATTTCGACCTGCATCACCTGGTCGAAAGCGCCATCTCGATGATGAATCCGCGCGCAGTGATGAAAGGTCTGCGCATGTCGAGCGAGATTGCGACGGCCACGCCACGCTACCTGAAAGCCGACCCAGGCCGCCTGCGCCAGATCCTGTTCAACCTGGCCGGCAATGCAATCAAGTTCACCACCAAGGGCGAGGTGCGCATCCTGGTCGACAGCCGGCCGCTGGATGACGGCCGGCACATGCTATCGGTCAAGGTACGCGACACCGGCATCGGTATCGCTGCCGACCAGATCGAGCGCCTGTTCAGCCGCTTCAACCAGGCCGACAGTTCGATTGCGCGGCGCTTCGGCGGCACCGGGCTGGGTCTGGCGATCTCCAAGCAGTTGGCCGAACTGATGGGCGGCAGCATCGGTGTGGACAGCGAAGCTGGCCAGGGCAGCACCTTCTGGTTCGAGCTGCCGCTGGAAGAAGGCCAGACGGTGCAGATCGAGGCGCCGGTGCAGGCCGACGGGCCGGCGACGCTGCGCAGCCTGCGCATTCTCGTCGCTGAGGACAACCAGGTGAACCAGATGGTGATCGGCCTGATGCTGCGCCAGCTCGGCCACCAGGCCGATATCGTCACCAACGGCATCGAAGCCTGCGAGCAGGTGCAGAAGGCACCCTATGATCTGGTGCTGATGGACATGCAGATGCCCGAAATGGATGGCATCACCGCGACCGCCACGATCCGCAAGCTGCCGCATGCGGCGGCGAAGCTGCCGATTGTCGCGCTGACCGCCAATGCCATGGAAGGCGACCGCGAGCGCTATATCAGCGCCGGCATGGACGACTATGTCGCCAAGCCGATCGCCCTGCCGCTGCTGATCGCTGCCATGAACCGCGTGATGGGCGCCAGCGATGCGGCCGCGGTCGCCGATGGCGGCGCGGCGCCGGGCCCGGCGCCGCTGGATGAAAAAGCCAAGGCCGGTCTGGGCAACCTGCTGGCGTCCCTGAAAAAGCTGAACTGAGAAATACGGATTTAAACGATCAGGCCGCGCGACCGGTTTTCTTCGGCCGGCCAAGGCTTTTGCCCTTGCCGGGCACACCCTTGCCCTGTTCTGGCGTCTCGTCGAACAGTTCGGCGAGCTTTTCCATCATCACGCCACCGAGCTGTTCGGCATCCACGATGGTGACTGCGCGCTTGTAATAGCGCGTCACGTCGTGGCCGATGCCGATGGCGGTGAGTTCGACCGGTGAGCGGCGCTCGATCCAGTCGATGGTCTCGCGCAGATGTCTGTCCAGGTAGTTGCCCGGATTGACCGACAGCGTGGAATCGTCCACCGGCGCGCCATCGGAGATCACCATCAGGATGCGGCGCTGTTCGGTGCGCGCCAGCAGGCGGTCATGCGCCCAGAGCAGCGCCTCGCCGTCGATATTCTCTTTCAGCAGGCCCTCGCGCAGCATCAGGCCAAGATTGCGACGGGCACGGCGCCACGGTGCGTCGGCACCCTTGTAGACGATGTGGCGCAGGTCGTTCAGGCGGCCGGGCTGTGCCGGCTTGTTGTCGGAGAGCCAGCGTTCGCGGCTCTGGCCGCCCTTCCAGGCGCGCGTGGTGAAGCCAAGGATCTCCACCTTCACCGCGCAGCGTTCCAGCGTGCGGGCCAGAATATCGGCACACATTGCCGCCACGGTGATCGGGCGACCGCGCATCGAGCCGGAATTGTCGATCAGCAGCGAGACGACGGTGTCGCGGAAATCCGTGTCGCTTTCCTGCTTGTAGCTGAGCGGCAGCGTCGGATTGGCAACCACGCGGGCAAGCCGCGCGGCATCCAGCATGCCTTCCTCGAGATCGAAATGCCACGAACGCGACTGCTTGGCCAGCAGGCGGCGCTGCAGGCGGTTGGCCAGCTTGCCGACCACCGACTGCAGGTGATTGAGTTGCTGGTCGAGATGATGGCGCAGCCGCGCCAGTTCCTCGGTATCGCAGAGATCGTCGGCGCCGACCACTTCGTCGAACTGCTTGGTATAAGCCTTGTACAGGGCTTCGCGATTATGGCCCATCATGTCCGACGACGGCGGACGACGGCCCTTGCCGGCTTCCTCGCCCGATCCTGCGACCTGCTCCTCCATGCCGGCTTCGGCTTCCATCTCGACGGACTCGCCGCCCGAGGCATCGGCCGCATCGGCCTGGTCCATGCCGGAAGATGCCGCCTCGCCCTGTTCGGAATCGGACCCGTCCGACTGGCTCTGCGGCTGCTGGCCCTGGCTGTCCTGGTCCTCGCCTTCATCCTCGTCGTCGAGATCGCCGTCTTCGTCATCGACGAGTTCGAGATCCTTGATCAGCTTACGCGCGACTTTCGCGAAGGCCCGCTGGTCGTTCAGGTTGGCGATCAGGCCGTCGAGATCGGGGCCGCCCTTCTCCTCGACCCATTCACGCCACAGCGAGACCATCTTCTGCGCCTGCGCCGGCACCTTTTCACCGGTCAGGCGCTCGCGCGCGATCAGGCCCAGCACATCGGCGAGCGGCGCCTCGGAGCGGTCCTTGACCTTGGCATAGCCTTTAGAGCGGCAGCGTTCGTCCAGCGCTGCGTTCAGGTTCTGCGCCACACCGGCCATGCGCGTGGCGCCAATGGCTTCCACACGGGCCTGCTCGATGGCGTCGAACACGGCGCGCGCCGTGCCGCCCTGCGGCAGCAGACGGGAATGCAGGCTGTCGTCGTGATGGCGCAGGCGCAGCGCCATCGAATCCGCCAGGCCGCGAATCTGTGCCACTTCGGCCGCAGGAAGATCGCGACCCGGCACCGGTAGGCGCGCGCGCTTGCCGCGCAGGCCCGGCGTTTCCGGCCCGAAGCTGACCTGCAGGTCGCGATCCTTCGAGATCGCGCGAGTCGCTGCGGTCAGCGCGCGCTTGAACGGCTCGATCGGGCTTTCCGGCTTGTTGGCCACGCCGTAACGCTCCTCTCCGGCTTACGCCAGATCGGCCTTGGCTGCGGTTTCCGGCAGTTCCTCGCCGAAGCTGCGCTGGTAATACTCAGCCACCAGCGGGCGCTCCAGCTCGTCGCACTTGTTGAGGAAGGTGAGACGGAAGGCGAAACCGATGCTGCCGAAGATGCGCGCATTCTCGGCCCAGGTGATCACGGTGCGCGGACTCATCACGGTCGAGATGTCGCCGTTCATGAAGCCGGCGCGGGTGAGTTCGGCCACCGCCACCATGTTCTGGATCGTCTTCTTGCCCTTGTCGCCGGTATAGGTCGGCGACTTGGCCAGCACGATGGCGGTTTCGTCTTCGGCCGGCAGATAGTTGAGCGTGCAGACGATGCTCCAGCGGTCCATCTGGCCCTGGTTGATCTGCTGTGTGCCGTGATAGAGCCCGGTGGTGTCGCCGAGGCCGACCGTGTTGGCGGTCGAGAACAGGCGGAAGCCCTTGTGCGGGCGGATCACGCGGTTCTGATCGAGCAGCGTCAGCTTGCCTTCGACTTCCAGGACGCGCTGGATCACGAACATCACGTCCGGACGGCCGGCATCGTATTCATCGAACACCAGCGCCACCGGCGACTGCAGTGCCCAGGGCAGAATACCTTCGCGGAATTCCGTCACCTGCTTGCCGTCGCGCAGCACGATGGCGTCCTTGCCGACGAGGTCGATACGGCTGATATGGCTGTCGAGGTTGACGCGCACGCAGGGCCAGTTCAGTCGTGCGGCGACCTGCTCGATATGCGTCGACTTGCCGGTACCATGGTAGCCTTGGACCATGACGCGGCGGTTGTAGGCAAAGCCGGCGAGGATGGCGAGCGTGGTCTCGCGGTCGAAACGGTAGGTCGAATCCAGATCCGGCACGTGCTCGGTCGGCTGGCTGAACGCCGGCACCTTCATGTCGCTGTCGATCCCGAACACGTCGCGCACGGAAATCGTGGTATCCGGCAAATCGTTCGCCGGCATGGAAACAGGCTTGGTCTGAAGGGCCGTCATCGTCACTCTCGGGTTCTTTTGGGCTTATTATTACGCCGTGGGGAGATTGTTCGCCTAAGTATAGCCGCGCGATTGCAGATAGGCATAGGCTTGAGTGATGCTTTTCAGCCGCTCCTCGGCGTCTTTGTCGCCGCCATTGGCATCCGGGTGATAGCGTTTCACCATTGTTTTATATTGCTTTTTCAGCACACCCTTCCCTAAGGGCAGATCGAGTCCGGCCAGGTCGAAACCCAGCGCGACCAGGGCTTCGCGCTCGCGCGGCGGCAGGCGCAGCTCGGCTGCGCTTTTGGGTCGCGCCTCACCCATCCGCAGCCCCACATCGGCCAGGATGCCAAGGTCGTCCTTGACCCAGACCTGCGGATCTTCGGTCTGCGGCTTGGTGCCGATCCGCCAGGTCGGCCGATGTCCCAGCGCATCCTCGCGCTGGTATTTCTCGATATCGGCATCGGTCATGCCGCGGAAGAAATCCCAGCCCAGATTGTACTGACGCACATGCTCAAGACAGAACAGCCAGCGCCCGTCGCGCGATTCCCGGCTTTTCGGCGCCGGAAACCGGCCTTCCTCGTTGCAGCTCGGATGGTCGCAGCGCCGCAGCCCCTGCCGGCCGAAGGCGGCTTCGGCTTCCAGTCCGAGGAAAAATTTCTGCTGTGCTCGTGCGCGCGGCATGACCGCTAAAGTATGGGTCTGGGGCGCAGCACTGGCAAGGCCAGAGGCGACGTCTTACGCTGTCGCAAAGCTGCAATTTTCTTGAGCCGACGAGGAGTTTTTCATCATGTCGATCGCCGCGCGCATTCGCGCCAAGCTGACCGGGGCACTCAACCCGGTCCGGCTCGAACTGGTGGATGAATCCGCGCATCACGCCGGCCATGCCGGGATGCAGGGACTGGCGGCGCAGGAAACCCATTTCCGCCTCGCCATCGAGGCCGAAGCCTTTCGCGGCCAGTCCCGGGTCCAGCGCCAGCGCGAGGTTTACCGCCTTCTGGCGCAGGAATTCGAGGACGGGTTGCATGCCCTGGCGGTCACTGCGAAAGCGCCCGGCGAGTAGTAAACCGGCAAACCGAGCTGAGCCGTACTGCGGCCAACAGGTTGATTCGCAAATGCAACTTCACGAGTCGATAATATCTCAAAGTTACAACCTTTTCCTTTGATAATTCAAAAAATATCCATTATAGGTTGCGATATGCCGACGACACGCCGCTCGCAACACACCGCCCTGCATGGCTCCAGTCTGGTGACGCGCAACCTGCGTCTGGGACGCGGACGCACCAGTATCCGGCTGGAACAGCTGGAATGGGCGGCGCTGGATGCGATCTGCAACGCCGAGGGCGTCGACCGCCATCATTTCGCTATGCAGGTGGATCGCGATCCGCAGCGGCGGGAAAAAACCCTCACTTCCCGTGTGCGCAGCGCCATCCTCGCCTATTTCGTGGCACGGTCGGGCCTGATCGTGCTGCAACCCGGCAACGGGCTGATGGCCGGCCTCAGCCCAGCACAAACGCCAGCAGAGCGGGAAGAGTCGCGAAACTGAGCAGGGTGGAAATCACCACCAGGCTGGCCATGGTCTGCGGATCACGGTTGTAGCGCACCGCGAAGATATAATTCACCACCGCCACCGGCATCGCGCACTGGATGATGAAGACGCCGCGCGCGACGCCTTCAAGTCCCAACAACGCGCTCAGGCCGAAACCGGCGACCATGCCGATGGCCAGCCGCAGCGCCGACAGGAGCAGGCCGCGTTTCAGGTCGTTGACTTTCAAGGTCGCCAGCGACACGCCGAGCGTGAACAGCATCAGCGGAATGGCGATGCCGCCGCCGACCTGCAGACTGCGCATGATCCAGAGCGGCGGATGGATTTGCAGCAGATTGCCCGCGATGCCGATCAGCACGGCCCAGATCATCGGCGAGCGCAGCACGGCGCCGAGGTTGCCGCGCCCGGCCAGGATCGACTGACCGACGGTGAAATTGCTCAGGGAGCAGACGGCGAAATAGATGATGCCGAGTGCCAGACCCGGCTGGCCGTAAGCGAACAGACTGAGCGACAGCCCTGCATTGCCGGCATTGGGAAAAGTCAGTCCGCTAACATAGTCGCGCACCGAGAGATTCATGAACCGCAGGATGACAGCGTTGACTGCCATGAAAACGGCCATTGCCACCAGCGTGGCAAAAGCCATCGTGCCGATCATCGTACGCTCGATTTCGGCGACCAGCAGCGAATGGATCACCAGACATGGCGTGCCGAAATTCGTCACCAGCAGGCTGATCTGGTCGACCTGATACGGCTTGCCGCGCTTGGCCCAGACCCAACCGGAACCAGCCAGCACCACCAGCGGCGCAATGACCGAAAAGATTTCCGCGAGTAAAGCAAGTTGCATGAAGGACTGACTGTTCAGGCCGCGGCGAGCTGTTCGGCGAGCAGGGTCTCGACCGCCTGCGGCTGCACGTCTTTGCGCTCCACCGCGCGACCGATCGCTTCGGCGAGAATGAAGACCAGCCTGCCGTCGCGCACCTTCTTGTCCTGCTTCATATGTTCCAGCAGCATGGCAGGTTTGAATTGTTTCGCGCCATCCACTTCGGCGAGCCGCGCCGGCAGACCGCTTTCGGTGAGATGGTTTTCGACCCTCGGCGCCAGATCGGCCGCGCAAAGCCCGAGCCGTGCCGACAGATGGAAGGCCAGCGCCATGCCGACCGCGACGCCCTCGCCATGCAGCAGGCGCTGCGAATAACCGGTTTCGGCTTCCAGCGCATGGCCGAAAGTGTGACCAAGATTGAGCAGCGCGCGTTCGCCTTCTTCGCGCTCGTCCGCCGCCACGATGCGTGCCTTGTGCGCGCAGCAGCGCGCCACGGCCTCGGTGCGCAAGGCCAGATCGCCGGCCAGCAGTTTCCCGCCGTTCTGTTCCAGCCAGGTATAGAATTCGGCATCGCCGAGCAGGCCGTATTTCACAACTTCCGCATAGCCGGCCCGCAATTCGCGCGGCGATAGCGTATCCAGCAGCGCCACATCGGCCAGCACCAGTTTGGGCTGATGAAATGCGCCGATCAGGTTCTTGCCCTGACGGCTGTTGATCGCGGTCTTGCCGCCGACGGAACTGTCGACCTGCGCCAGCAGCGAGGTCGGCACCTGGATGAAATCCATACCCCGGCGCAGCACGCTGGCCGCGAAGCCTACGAGGTCGCCGATCACGCCGCCGCCGAGTGCGACCAGGTGATCGCGCCGTTCGATCTTCAGCGCCAGCAGCGCCTCGCACAGATGTTCGAACCCGGCATAGGATTTCTGCGCCTCGCCCGGCGGCAGGATCACGACCTCGCAGCCGATATTCTTCAGCGCCAGCGCGCGCCTCAGCGTGTCGAGATGCGTCGCCGCCACATTCTGGTCGGTAACGATCACCGCAAACGGCCGGCGCAGCAGCGGCGCGATATGCTCGCCCGCGCGCTCCAGCAGGCCGCCACCGACCTGGATGTCATAGGCGCGCTGGCCAAGATCGACGCGCACGGTCTTATGCGGAATGTTCATTCTGTCGGACCAATCTTGCCATCTTCGACATGCGCTGCCTGGCGATAGGCCTCGGGCAGCACCTGGAGAATTTCCTCGACCACAGCTTCGTGCGGACCGTCGAGACTCGTGACGGTGAATTCGGCCTCGGCATAGACCGGATAGCGTTCGCGCATCAGCCGGTCGAGCGTGCCGCGCAGATCGCCGTTGGCCAGCAGCGGGCGGTTGGTGCGGCGCGCGCAGCGCTTGACCAGCACATCCAGCGAGGCCTTGATCCAGATCGAATGGCCGCGTTCCTGGATGCGGGCACGCGTCTCGGCATTCATGAATGCGCCACCGCCGGTGGCCAGCACGATACGCGGCTGGTCGAGCAGGCGGGCAATCACCTTGCGTTCGCCCTCGCGGAAGGCGGACTCGCCGTGTTCGGTGAAAATTTCGGGAATCGTGGCGCCGGCCGCCTTCTCGATTTCGGTATCTGCATCGATGAAATCGAAGCCGAGCCGGGTCGCGAGCCGGCGGCCGACTGAACTCTTGCCGGCGCCCATCAGGCCGACCAGCACCAGGCTGCGCAGCGCCGCCGCGCCCGTCCCGGCACCCGTGGCGCCAACGTCCGCGGCGGCGGACGAAGCAGCCATGGCGGAAACGGTCTCGGTGCTGGTCACGCTGAATTCCGTAATACTGGCGCTGTGATGCCCAGACGGGCCAAACGGCCGGATTTGCCTTTGCTGCCCGCCAATTGCCTGAAACCGGCAGCGCCGATACAATAGAGCAATCGAGTCATATTTCCAGCACGCGTGCCGCAGCCGGACCGGTTGCGGGCCGGTTTGTGCAAGTCGGGAGAGTATCTGAATGGCCCGTATGTCGATGATCCTGGGGCTGATCCTGATCCTGCTGGTGGGCGGCGGCGTCGCCTTCCTGGCGACCTGGGACATTCCCGCCCCCCGTTCCAAGGTCGAAAAGGTCATTCCGGCCGACCGGCTCGGGAAATAGCCATGTCGTCGCGGGGGGGCCGTTCCACCAGGGCCATCTTGCTGGCCGGCGGCCTCACCCTGGCGCTCTGGCCTGCCGTGCAGGCCCAGCCGATCCGCCTGACGCCTCCAGGTGGTGGGCAGGCGGCTGGACAGGAACCGGCTGGGCAGGAACCGGCACCGCAGCTCACGCCGCCGGGACAGACCAATACGATGCCGGCCGGCAGCATTCCGGCTCCGGTGATGCCTGCCGCCCCCCGACCGGTGCTCGGCGAAACCGCCGGCACTGCACCGCAGACCGGGCCGGGCGCAGAAGGCGGTCACGGCCAGAAAGCCCCCGAATTCGTCATCCAGCCGCTGAAGGCGCCCGATCCGTCCTCGGCCGGCCTGCTGGATGACGGCAATGGCGGTCTCGGCACTGCCATGTGGCAAGGCTCAAACCGCGCCCAGGCCGTACAGGCGCTCGGCGTGCTGCCCGCACCGGTGTCAGGCCCAGCGCTCCGTGACCTGCAGCGCCGGCTGCTGCTGAGCGTCGCCGAGGTTCCGCCCGGCAACGCCGCCACGCCCAGTATTCTCGGCCTGAGAGTTGCGCAGCTCTATCGCCTGGGCCGTCTGGCCGAGGCCGAGCGGCTCGGTTCGCTGCCCTCGCGCGACCTGAAAGATCCGATCTTCCGCGAGTTGCCCTTCGATCTTGAGCTGCTGAAGAACGATCTGGCGAAAGCATGCGAGATCGCGACCACCGGCCTGCGCGAGGACGCCTCGCCCTTCTGGCAGAAGGCCACCGTACTGTGCCGCTACAGCGCCAAGAACATTGCCGGCGGCGATCTGGCGCTGAGCCTGTGGCGCGATGGTGGCGGTAATGATCCCGCCTTCAACACGCTGGCCGCTGCGTTGCGCGGCGACGCGCGCGCCAAGGTCGACACGCTGGGCGGCGCCACGCCTCTGCATTTCGCCATGCTGCGCGCCGCCGGACGGCCGCTGCCCAAGGATACGCTGGATGCTGCCACGCCGGCTTTGCTGGTGGGGCTGGCCGGATATGACAAGGCCGATGCCGAAACGCGGCTGACGGCGGCCGAACGCGCCGTGCAGTATGGCGCACTGACGCCCGAACTGCTCGGCGAGGCTTATGCAGCCGCCGAAATCCCCGAGGCCCAGCGCAATGCACTGCTCGCCAGTGTCGCGGCCGGCAAGGACAAGAGTGTGCGTGGCGCAGCCCTGCTGTATCAGGCCACCAAAAACGCGACCGATGCCAAGACCCGTGCCGAGCTGGTCAAACGCGCCTATGACCTGGCGGTGGCGCGCGACCTGCTGCTGGTGACAGCCGCGGTCTACAAGCCGCTGCTGAACAACCTGGTGCCGAACGAGAATAGCATCGCCGCCGCACCTGCGGTGATCCGCATGGCGCTGGCGGCCAATGAGCCCGGTACGGCGCGGCTGTGGCGCAACATCCTGCTGGCGCTGCCGCCGGAACGCGACAATGCCGGCGAGATTGCTGCCGAAGCCTGGCCGCTGCTGCTGATTGCCGGCGAAGACGGTGACTGGCGCGACAGCCGTTACGAAGCCTGGATGACGGTGCAGGCCGATCTGCCGCCGGCCGAACGCGCCAGCCGCGCCGCGCAGTTGCTCACGCTGGCAGAAGCCGCCGGCATTCATGTGCCGCCCGAAAAATGGGACACCCTGCTGACTGCTGCGGCCGGTAACGACCGCCGCGGTTCGCCCTCGGTCGCCGTGTGGCGCAACCTGCAGCGCGCCAATGCGGCCAAGGCGAAAGCCGAAACCGCGGCGCTGGCGCTGGCCATGCTGGGCGGCAAGGGCGGCCTGGAGATCGACGGCCAGGGTCTGGCCAGTGCACTCGGCGCATTGCGCGACCAGGGCCTGACGGCGGAAGCGAAGCAGATCGCGCTGGAAGCGGCGCTGCTGCGCGGCCTGTAATCCAGCGCGTCATGGCACGCGCCAGCCGCCACTTCGACAGTTTCCTGGAAATGCTGAGCGCCGAGCGCGGCCTGGCGCAGAATTCGCTGCTGGCCTATCGCAACGACCTGGCCGATTTCAGCGGCTTCCTCACCGGCCGCGGCGAGAGTGCCGAAACCGTCGGCACCGAGGCGCTGCGACTCTATATGCAGGGCCTTTCAGATGCGGGCATGACGGCATCCACCGCCGCGAGACGCCTGTCGGCCTTGCGGCAGTTTTTCAAATTCCTGGTGCAAGAGAATATCCGCAACGACGATCCGGCCGACCTGCTGGATGCGCCGAAACGCGCGCGGCCATTGCCCAAACTGCTGAGCGAGGATGAAGTCGACGCATTGCTGACCGAAGCGCGAGGCTTGCGCGACGATCCGGCCGAAAGCGCGCGGCTGACCGCGCTGCTGGAAATCCTTTACGCCACCGGACTGCGCGTCAGCGAACTGGTCGGCCTGCGCTGGCCGCCCTTCGGAGACGATGCACGTTTTCTCGTCATTCGCGGCAAGGGCAACAAGGAGCGGCTGGTGCCGCTGTCCGAACCGGCGCGGCAAGCCATTGAGGCGTATGCCGGCTGGCGCAGCGATTTCATCGAAGGCAAAACCTCGCCCTGGCTGTTTCCCTCGCGCAGCGAGAGCGGCCATCTGACGCGCCAGCGCTTCGGCCAGCTGCTGAAGGAGTTGGCTGGCGAGGCCCGGATCAATCCGGCCAAGGTGTCGCCGCATGTGTTGCGCCACGCCTTTGCCAGCCATCTGCTGGCGCGCGGCGCCGACCTGCGCGCCGTGCAGAAGATGCTGGGCCACGCCGATATCAGCACCACGCAGATTTACACGCACGTGCTGGAAGCCCGGAAACAGGCCTTGGTGCGCCAGCATCACCCCTTGGCTAAAGTCTAGATTTCACGGGGATTTCCGGCTTACCCCAACGTCAGGCTTGCCAAATCCTCGCGCGCCAGTTAGCAGGTGCAACATAGAGAAAGACAGGGAGTTAGGCGCGCCATGAGCTTCAAGACGATCACCCCCGCCCCCGCCCGGCTGAACCGCTGCGAACTGGCAGTGCCCGGCAGTAGCGTGAAGCTGTTCGAGAAGGCGGCGAAATCTGCTGCCGACGTGATCTTCCTCGATCTCGAAGACGCCGTGGCGCCCGACGACAAGCCGCAGGCGCGTAAGAATATCGTGCAGGCACTGCAGGATATCGACTGGGGCCGCAAGACCATGTCGGTACGCATCAACGGCCTCGACACCCATTACATGTATCGCGATATGGTTGAAGTGATCGAGGGCGCCGGCGACAAGCTCGACCTGGTCATGGTGCCCAAGGTCGGTACCGCCGCCGACATCTATGCCGTCGACATGCTGCTGACCCAGATCGAAACCGCCAAGGGATTCAAGAAGCGCATCGGCATCGAGGCGATCATCGAGACCGCACTGGGCATGCAGAATATCCACGAGATCGCCGCCGCAAGCCCGCGCATGGAAAGCCTGCATTTCGGCGTCGCCGATTACGCCGCCTCGACGCGCGCCCGCACGACTTCCATAGGCGGGCCAAACCCGCTCTATGGCGTGCTGACCGACAAGGACGGCGATAAGCCGCGCGATTATTTCTGGGGCGACATGTGGCATTACGCGATTTCGCGCATGGTAGTGGCCGCACGCGCCAACGGATTGCGTCCCGTCGATGGCCCGTTCGGCGATTTTTCGGACAACGAAGGCTATACCGCGCAGGCCAATCGCGCCGCCATTCTCGGCTGCGAAGGCAAATGGGCGATCCATCCGGCGCAGATTCCCTTGGCCAACGACGTCTACACGCCCCCAGAGGCCGAAGTGACCAAGGCGCGCCGCATTCTGGAAGCGATGAAAGAGGCGCAGGCCAAGGGCCAGGGCGCCGTGGCGCTGGACGGCAAGCTGATCGACATCGCCTCGATCCGTCAGGCCGAAGGTATCGTCAAGCAGGCCGAACTGATCGCGAAGGGGTAGTTCCTCAGGCCGCCGGACGGTCGAGCGGGGCGGCGTCGCCGCTGCCCTGACCGTTCGGGGCATGCTGGAATTCCGGCACCAGCGCAGCGATCCCGGTAACCAGCGCCGCCGTGTCGCGCCGCTCAGCATGATGGATCAGCGCGGCGATGGCACCCTCCAGTTCGGCACGGTCGATGATGCGCGGCGCCGCCAGCATCACGCCTTCCTGCGGTGTCGGCACGGTCGTCTCGGCGCTGTGCAGCACTTCCTCATACAGCTTTTCGCCCGGACGCAGGCCGGTGAAGACGATCTTCACATCCTTGTCCGGCTCGCGGCCGGCCAGGCGGATCATCTGTCGCGCCAGATCCTGGATGCGGACCGGCTCGCCCATGTCCAGCACGAAAATCTTGCCTTCGGCATGGACGATATCGCCAGGCATCGCCGCAGCCTGCAGGATCAGTTCGACCGCTTCGCGCGTGGTCATGAAGAAGCGCGTCACGTCGGGATGCGTAACCGTCAGCGGGCCGCCATGGCTGAGCTGGCGCTGGAACAACGGCACCACCGAGCCTGACGAGCCGAGTACGTTGCCGAACCGCACCGTGACATACTGGGTGGAGTTGCGCCGCGTGGTGACGCGTTCAAGGTCGAGACTCTGGCACACCATTTCGGCAATGCGCTTGGTCGCACCCATCACATTGGTGGGATTCACCGCCTTGTCGGTGGAGACCATCACCATGACGGCAACATTGTGCCGCTGACAGGCCTGCGCCACCACCTGCGTGCCACGCACATTGGTCAGCAGTCCCTCGCCGGCATTGGCCTCCACCAGCGGCACGTGTTTATAGGCCGCAGCATGTAAAACAATATCCGGGTGCTGCGCCGCGAACACAGATTCCACGGCATCCGGATCGCGCACGTCGCCCAGCACCGCCACGCGCGGCAGCAGCGGAATGCGCTCGGCCATTTCCATGTCGATCTGGTACAGCGCATGCTCGCTCTGCTCGAACAGCACGATGGCAGCGGGCTGCAAAGCCGCCACCTGGCGCACGAGTTCCGAGCCGATGGTGCCACCCGCGCCAGTGACCAGCACACGGCGGCCCGCGATCAGGCGGGTCACCGCGCTGCGATCCAGCACGCGCTGCGCCCGGCCCAGCAGGTCTTCCACGTCGATCGACTGCACCTGGCCGACTTCGCCTTCCTTGCGGAATTCGGTCATGCGCGGCAGGCGCGCCACCGTGATGCCGAGCTGCGATGCCGTCTCCACCAGCTCCCGGATGATGCGGCCATCCAGCCGGTCGTCAGCAATGATGGCCCGGCGCGGCCGGTCCATTTCACGCATGTTGCCTACGATGGCGGGCAGATCGGCCAGCCGGCCGAGCACACGGATGCCACGCATGTCGCGGCCGTGCCGGCCAGCGGAATCGTCGACGATCCCGACCACGCGGTAGGAGGCCTGGCTGCGTTCCATCTCGCGAATAAAGGTATCGGCAGCGAGGCTGGAACCGATCAGCACCACCGGCACACGCCTGTCGTCGCCACTCCACAACACGGTGGCCAGGCTGCCATCCTTCCAGCTGCGATACAGGATGCGCGGACCGGCCAGCAGCAGCATCAGGATGAAGAACTGCATCACCAGCGCGCTGCGCGGGTAATCATCCAGGCGGGTGAAGACGAAGAGCAGCGGCAGGAAGACCAGCAGCGACAGCAGGCTGCCGCGCAGGATCGCCAGCATGTCGCGCAGCGAGGCAAAGTGCCAGATGCCGCGATAGAGCCCGGTATACTGGAAAACCACGCCGGCCACTGCGGCGAAGATCAACGTCGGCTGCCAGGCTTCCGCCGGCGACCACGCGATATCGACGATCCAGAACCGCAGCCAGATCGCCAGCGGCAGCGACACTGCTGCCATGACGATATCATGCGCTGCCACCAGCAGAACGCGGGGGTTCAGGCGCGGAAAAAGAGCGAATCGCGGGTGGTCCGTCATCGGTGACGGCATCCTAGCCCCTAGGCCGGCTCAGCGAAATGCCTGCAAAGGGCAGCGGTGGCCACAAAGGCGATCAGAATGGCGGCCAGGGCCGCTGTTGAGCCGTGAAGGCTGACCACGGCAAGAACAAGCAGGAGAAAATTCAACACCGCAATCCGCCCGGCGACAGCGGCGTGGTTGCCCAGCTTGCGCGCGCCCTGCTGATAGAAATGGCTGCGATGGGCCTGCCAGATTTTTTCACCGCGCAGCAGCCGGCGCAGCAGCGTGTATGTCGCATCGACCCAGTAGAACATCGGCAGGATCAGCGCCGCCGCCCAGTTGCCTGAGAGCGCCAGCATCAGCAGCAGGCCGCCCAGCAGATAGCCCGCCGGGACGCTGCCGACATCGCCGAGGAAGACTTTCGCGCGCGCGCCCCAGTTCCAGGGCAGGAAGCCGATGGCCGCGGCAGCGACGATCAGGCCGGCGGCCATGACGGTTGCGTCATGCAGCAGCAGCGCGACCGATGCCGCCCCCAGTCCCACGGCGATCATCTCGACGCCGGAGATGCCGTTGATGCCGTCCATGAAATTGAACAGGTTGGTAAACCAGAGCCATGCGAACAGCAGCACGATCCGCTCGAGCCAGACCGGAACGAAGCCCTGCGTGATGGTGGCTTCCCCCGGCAGCATTGCCAGCACCAAGCTGACGCAGGCTGCCTGTATGCCCAGACGGATGCCGACCGGCAGCCCGCCGCTGCGATCGTCCAGCCACGACACCAGCGCGAGGACGGCCGTCCCGAGCATGGGCAGCAGCATCGCCGCATCGGGCCGAAGCGCCAGCCAGACGGCAAGGCCGAGCAGTATCCCTGTCGTGGTGGCGATGCCGCCGCCGCGCGGCGTGACCTCGATATGGCTGGAACGGTCGTTGGGGACATCCATGATCGCACGCCGCTGCAGCCAGCCGATCAATGGCTTCAGCAGCAGGAAAACGAAAAGCCCGGTACCGGCGGCCACGACCGCCAGGATCGGCCAGTCGGCTGCCGCGCCAATCACAGGCTTGCCCCCTGCATGCGCAGCACGCGGTCATAGGCGTTCAGACTGGCATCGACGAAATGCTCGACGGAGAATTCCTCTTCGGCAATCGCCCGCCCGCGGGCCGCCAGCCGTTGCCGCAGCACGGAGTCTTCGAGCAGCCGACGTATCGCTGCCGCTACGGCAACGCCGTCACCAACAGGCACCAGCAGGCCGTTCCCTTCATGTCGCACCACTTCGCGGCAGCCTGGCGCATCGGTGGTGACAATGGCGCGACCGATGGCTGCCGCCTCGATCAGACCGCGCGGCAGCCCTTCGCGATAGGACGGCATGACGATGACATGCGCGCGCGCCAGCGTCGCCGGCATGTCCTCGGAGAAGCCCCAGTATTCGACCGCGCCACTGTCGATCCAGGCCTGAAGCTGCGCTTCACCAATATCGGTCTTGTTGTCGGGATCGCGACGGCCGATCAGCACGAAACGCGCCGTCACGCCGGCCGCACGCAACTGTTCCGCGGCGGCAACGAATTCTCGCACACCCTTGTCGCCTAGCAGGCGCGCCGGAAACATTACAACAGGCGGATGTTCGGCATCGATGGCGGGTTCGGGTTGCGCGGCGAAGACCTGCATGTCGACGCCGCAGCCACGGATCATCGCGGTGCGATCCTGTGATACCAGCCGGCGTTGCTCGAAGACCACAAGGTCGTCGGGATTCTGGAAAATTGTCACGCTGTTACCATGCGCCAGCGCGAGCCTGTACAGCCCCTCGACCAGACGCCGCAGCAGGTCGGTCTTTGTACCCGAAAGCCCGGGAGCTTTTTTCGCTGTCCGGATGAAGACATAGCCCAGCCCGGTGATGGCATGAACCACGGCCGGCAGGGCCAGCAGGCGTGCTGCCACGCCGCCCCAGACCACCGGCTTGACCGAAACCAGATGCAGCAGGTCAGGGCGCAGGCGCAGGCACAACCCGAAAAGCACCAGCAGAAGCCTCAGTTCAGCGAGTGGATTCTGCCGGCTGCGGATCAGAGGGATCGGATGGAAGGTAAAGCCCTCAGCCGCGAGACTGGCGGCAATGGCCGAATCGTCGGGGGCCGCGACGTGCACCGCCCAGCCACGCTGCCGCATTGCCCGGCCGACCGGCAACCGGTGGGTGGTGAAAAACAGGGCTTCCTGGACGACGATGAGCAACCGACGGGCCATCCCCGCGCTCTACCGGCTGCAGCGAGGCGGGTCAAGTCACTGAAATCCCTTCCATCGCCGGCACCGGTCGAAGCCCCCACTTTATTGACAGTTGGGGGCCAGACGGTTACCCCCTACTGGCAGTTTCCACTGAAAGTCCCACCGGTGTCTCACCCCCATTCCTCTCCGTCTATTGCTGTCATCGGCCTAGGCTATGTCGGCCTGCCGCTGGCCGTGGCCCTGGCCCGGCACTTCCCCGTTCTGGGCTTCGATATCGACCGCAGCCGGGTGGACGAACTGGGCCGCAGCGAAGACCGGACCCGGGAAATCGAGCCGGAAATTTTGCGCAGTTCCAGTCTTAAGCTAAGCGCCGATCCGGCCGCCCTGCCCGGCCATGCCATCTATATCGTGACCGTACCGACCCCGGTGGACGACAGGAATGTCCCCGATCTCGGTCCGGTCCGCTCGGCCTCGCGCACCGTGGGTGCGGCGCTCAAGACCGGTGCCCGGCCGGGGGCCATCGTCGTCTACGAAAGCACCGTCTATCCCGGCGTGACCGAGGATATCTGCGGCCCGCTGCTGGAACAGCTGTCCGGCCTGACCTGCGGCAAGGACTTCTTCCTCGGCTATTCGCCCGAGCGCATCAATCCCGGCGACAAGGTGCATACGGTCGACAAGATCACCAAGGTGGTGGCCGGCCAGACACCGGACGTCGCTGCCACGCTGGCCGGCATCTATGGCAAGATCACCTCGGGCGGCATCCATCTGGCGCCTACGATCAAGACGGCCGAGGCCGCCAAGGTGATCGAGAATGCCCAACGCGACATCAACATCGCCTTCATCAACGAGATCGCGATGATCTTCGGTAAGCTGGGCATTTCCACCTACGACGTGCTGGAAGCCGCCAGCACCAAGTGGAACTTCCTGAAATTCCAGCCCGGCCTGGTCGGCGGCCACTGCATNNCTTCTGCTCGGCCTCACCTTCAAGGAAGACGTGCCCGACCTGCGCAATTCCAAGGTGGCCGATCTGGCCGGACGTCTGAAACACCTCGGCCACCCTGTCACCATCCACGATCCGCTGGCCGACCCACATGAGGCCCAGCACGAATACGGCCTGATGCTGGCGCCGCGACTGGACCAACTGGCCGGTTTCGACGCGGTGCTGGGTGCCGTACCGCATGCCGCCTATCGCAATTTCGCCGATGCCGAACTGGCGCGGCTGGTCAAAGCCGGCGGCCTGGTGGCCGACCTGAAGGGCATGTGGCGTGAGCGCAAGCTCCCCAATGGTCTGAAATATTGGACGCTTTAACGGTCATTCCGTGAACGCACTGGACTTCTGACCGATACTGCCCGAAATATCCTGTTCATCAGGAGCGCAAGATGTCCGAACAGGTCGACCGCCGCATTCCGGTTTCCGTCATCACCGGCTTTCTCGGAGCCGGCAAGAGTACGCTGCTCAACCGCCTGCTGCGTCATCCCGATATGGGCGAGACAGCGGTGATCGTGAACGAGTTCGGCGAGATCGGGCTGGACCACGCGCTGATCGCGTCGAGCAAGGAAGACACCGTTCTGCTCAGCTCGGGCTGCCTGTGCTGCACCGTGCGCGGCGATCTGGTGAACACCTTCCGCGACCTGACCGCGAAACGTGATGCCGGCGAAGTGAAGCCGTTCAAGCGCGTGGTGATCGAGACCACCGGCCTCGCCGATCCCGCACCCGTGCTGCACACGCTGATGAGCGATCCAGTGGTGGCTGAGCGCTGCCGGCTGGAAAGCGTGGTGACGCTGGTCGATGCCGTGAATGGCAGCGGCACGCTGGATCATCATACCGAAGCCGTGAAGCAGGCTGCGGTGGCCGACCGGCTGGTGCTGACCAAGGTGGACCTGGCCGAACAGAAAGCCGTGCAGCATCTGCGCCATCGCCTGCAGCATCTCAATCCCGGGGCGCAGGTTTTCACTGCGATCGGCGGCGACATCGCGCCGAACCAGCTGTTCAATGCCGGGCTCTACGATCCGAAGACCAAGACCTTCGATGTGCAGAACTGGCTGCGCGCCGAAAGCTACGGCGACGATCACCACCACCATCACGATCATGAACACCATGATCACGGCCATCACGACCACGAGCATTTCCACACCGTCGAGGGCAAGCTGGACGTCAATCGCCACGATGCCTCGATCCAGTCTTTCTGTCTGACCTTCGACGAACCCTTCGAATGGAACACGCTGGCGACCTGGCTCGACCTGCTGGCGGCCTATCGCGGCGACAATCTGCTGCGCGTCAAGGGCCTGGTGAATGTCGCCGGCGTCGACCGCCCGGTCGTGATCCATGGCGTGCAGCACCTGTTCCATCCACCGGCCACCATTCCGGCCTGGCCCGACGACAGCCGGCAGAGCCGCATCGTCTTCATCACCCGCGACGTCGGCCGCGAGGTGATCGAACAGACGCTGAAGGCGCTGCAGCAGGCCGAGCCGCCGGCGCCGCAGGCCTGACATGGCTGCCGCCGCCGACTTCCCGCCTGCCACCCCGGCCGCTGATTTCGCCGGGCTGATTGCACTCGGCCTGGCCTTTACCAAGGTCGTGCGCGCGGAAACCGAGGCATTGCGCGGTGGCGAGCGCGGCGGCTTCGAGGCATTGACCGCGCGCAAGTTGGAATATTTCGAGTGCCTGAAACAGAGTCTGGCCGCGCTGGAGCCACAGCGCGCCAAGGCGAGTGCGGCTGATCGCCAGCGCTGGCTCGAGGTCGCAACCGATTGCGAGGCCGCCCTGCAAGAGAACGCCAAGCTGATCGCCGGCGAGCAGTTGCATGCTGCTGCGATGATGGACATGCTGCGCCAGCAGATGCGGCAGCGGCAGACCAGTTCGGTCGGTTACGGCCGGGACGGCAGGCTGAAACCGCGCATATGACATCGCCGACCGACCGCACCGGCCCCGGTGCTAAACTGGATCCTGGTCTTGATGCGTTGATCCGCAGTCTGCAGCGCACCGCGCCGGACCGCGTCTTCTCGGCCCACTACAACGGCGAACGCCTCTGGGTGAAAACAGTGGCGCGCCCGCGCCTGCGCTCATCTGTCCTGATGCAGAAGGTCGTCGCCACTGTCTTTGCCCTGCCGCTGCTGCGGCCGGCGCGCAATCGCGGCGGCGCGGGCGGGCTGATGGATGAAGCCGACGCCCTGCGCAAAGTGGCGGCAGCCGGCTTTCCGGCGCCGCCGGTGATTGCCTGCACGCCTGACTGGCTGGTGCTGGGCGATGCCGGCGAAGCGCTGGAAAGCAAGCTGAACTCGCTGCGCGACCGCGCACCGGACGACTGCTGGCGGCTGATCACGGCGGCCAGCATCCTGCTCGGCCGGTTGCATGCAGCAGGCCTCTGGCACGGCGGCGCGCAGATCCGCAATTTCAGCTGGCACGGCGATACTCCCGGCCTGCTGGATTTCGAAGATCACCAGCTTCCCGGCATGACACTGGCCGAGAAACAGGCACGCGACCTGCTGCTGTTCGTCTATTCGCTGACGCGCTACGACCGCGATGCCACCCAGCCGCGCCTGCCGGCGGTAGCGGCCCATCTGCTGGGCCATGCCACGCCGGAGGTGCGGGCCAGCATCCGCAAATTGCGCCGGCGCATGGCCTGGCTGCTGGCGCTGGCACGCTGGCTGGCACCGCATGCCGGCCGCGACGTGCGCCAGGCGGCCGCAGCGGATGCGGCCCTGGCGGCAGCGCTGAAAGACTGATTACAGCCGCTTTTCCATGAACGGGCTGAGCGGATCGAGGCGGTAAACGACGAACGGTCCGATATCCAGATAGCCAGCGCTGCGACACAGCCCGATGGCTTCCGGTAGATGGATGCCGGTCTCGAGCCGGCAGCAGCGCAATGATCTCCAGTTGGGACTTTCGATGACGATGGAGGCGGTCAAAATATACCCCTCCACTATCGTCGTTCCCGCTTTCGCGGGAGCGACGAGAATAAGAATCAGAAAGTGGGCAAACCGATGCTGCCCACGTTGATGCCGCGCCAGTTGTTCAGCGGCTGTTCGACCAGCGGACGGATCTGTTCGCGGCCCGCATCGTCCAGCAGTTTCAGATGTTCGAGCAGGCCGCCGAGCGCGGTCTGTGCCGCACGCGCCGTACCGTCCAGCACCTTCAGCGCAATCGCCACGCCCAGTTCGGCCGAAGCCGCCGTATAGACCCCCTCGGCGCCGGTCTTGGCGATGAAGCGTCCCTTGCCGGCCTGCATCACAGCCGTGCAGAAACGCCCGCTGCCGGCCACGAAGAAGGGCTCGGCAGCCACTGCGGCGGCCAGACGCTTCGCGGCCCTGGCGCGCTCCGGAGCAAGGCCGGTGCCGGTGACGTAACGCGCGAAGCCCCAGGCGAGATTGTGCAGCGGGATCGCCATCGTCGGCATCGAGCAGCCGTCGGTGGCGAAATCGCCGGCCGGAATCTTCACCTGGCAGACATCCTCGATGGCCGCTGTGACACGGCGCTGCACCGGATGCTCCGGCAGCACATAGCCGCGGATATCCTCGCCCAGATGCGTGGCGACCGAGACCATGCCGGAATGCTTGCCCGAACAGTTGTTGTGCAGGTTGGACGGCGCCTTGCCGTCGCGGGCGATCTGGCGCGCGGTCTCTTCGTGGTAAGGCCAGTGCGCGCCGCATTCCAGGTCTTCCGGCTTGCGGCCGATACGGGCCAGCCAGGCCGCCGCAGTCTCGGTATGGCGCGTTTCGCCGCCATGGCTGGCGCAGGCCATCGACAGTTCGCTCTGGCTTAAGGAGAAAGCATCGGCCGCGCCGCTTTCCACCAGCGGCAGCGCCTGGATCGCCTTGTTGGAGGAGCGTGGGAAGATCGAGGTCTGCGGATCGCCCCAGCAAGCGAGCGTCTTGCCGTCGCCATCCACGATGGTGGCAATCACAGGATGCCGGCTTTCCACTTGCGTGCCGCGCCGAACCTCGACAATAAAGGGCCGCGCGCCGGGCGCAGGCAGGGCGGCGAAGGGGTGACCCATGGCTGTACTCCTGTTCGTAAGTCCGGCCGTTTATACACGCAACTCTGCAGACTGATAAGCAGCACACATTTGGGGACCTGATCATGCGCGGCTTTTTCGGAATTGGCGTTGAAGGCCTGAGCAAGCCGATGAATGCCGGCAACCTGTTCCGCACGGCGCATGCCTTCGGCGGCAGCTTCGTCTTCACCATTGCCGCCACCTATTCGGTGAAGGCGGCACGCTCCGATACCAGCAAGACGCCGCACAGCCTGCCCTGGTATCTCTACGATACCCCAGCCGAGTTGGCGCTGCCCGAAGGCTGCCAGCTGGTCGGCATCGAACTGCTGGATGATGCCACCGAGCTGCCGAGTTTCCGCCACCCGCTGCGCGCCGCCTATGTGCTGGGGCCGGAGATGGGCTCGCTCAGCCCCGCCCTGCTCAAGCGCTGCGACCATGTGATCAAGATCCCGACCAGCTTCTGCGTTAATGTCGGTGTCGCCGGCGCCATCGTGATGTATGACCGGCTGATCACGCTGGGGAAGTTTGCCGAGCGCCCGCTTTCGCCGCTGGGCAATGTTGCCGGCACTGCCGCCAATCCCGGCGGTCGGCAGCCGAAACGGAAGCTCTAGACAGCCCTGCCGGATCGCCCGTTTGGGTGGTGGGCAATCTGGAGTTTCACTGCACCGCCGATTCGCAACAATCTCCAAGCGAATCAAACACCTCATTCACTTTTCCACACGCGCCTGCCATAGTATTGCGAAGGGGAAGTGGCCGAGATGAATGTCAGCAGCGCACCATCGGGCATTACAGAAGTCGGCAGCGGCGTTGTCCTGTGCCAGGATGCGCATTCGCTGTCGGAGCGTCGTGCGCTGTCAATGATCGGCCGGGTCTGCCGCGACTATCTCGACGAGAATATCCTGACCCCGATCGAGCTGCTGCATCACAGCGGCCATGCCAAGCTGCTCAACGGCGCCGAGAATCTCTGCGCCGCATTGGTGCAGAAGGCAGCCATCGCGCAGGCGCAGGCGACCAACACCGCCGTGCGCGACAAGATGAAGAAGATCTACGCCATCACGACGGCGGCGATCACCCAGGTCGAGGCTTTCGAAAAGAAGCTGCCGGCCACCCCGCTGACGCACCGGCTGCTGACCCAGCTCAACGGCTCCGATCCGCTTTACGGCGCGCGCATCGCCTATTGCGCGCTGGCACATCACCTCAACATGTCGAAATCATGGACCGAAAAATCCGGCCGCGTGCTGGCGCTGTTCGATGCCGGGGTCGAGCCTGCCGCCGTCGCCGTGCTGGACGAGGCCCTGTCGGAAATCCTGCAGGCCAAGACCGCCGTGCCGGAACTGCTGGGCAAGTTCCGCGATGCGCGACTGCGTATCATCCAGCTGATGGCCCTGCTGGATGCCCGCTACGCCACCGACGACGACGCCTTCCCGACCGATTTTTCCAACCGGCTTCATGCCATCGCCGCCAAGCATCCGATGCCGGCGGTGCGCGAATCCGTCATCCAGCTGGTGCGCCGCCTGCTGCTCTCGTCGGTGCCGCTGCTGTCGGAAGAACCGGCGGAAGAATTCCCGGCCACGCGCGAAGTCTATGCGCTGCTGACCAAGGATCGCGACTTCGCCATCGAACTCGGCGCGGCCGACCTGTTCGAGAAACGCATGGTGAGGCTGGTGACGGCCGAAAAGCTCAGCCGCCTGATCCCCGGGCATTTCTCGGCACCGAAGCTGATGCAGGGCCTCAAGCTGTTCGAGGAAAGCATCGGCGAAGGGCCGAAGGAAATCCTGCTGAAATACATCTCCTATCTGTTCGAGCATCGCGACCTGGAAAAGGAATTCGTCGATCCGGCCTATTCCAACGAGGAAAAGACCGAGATCGCGCAGGAGCTGCGCAAGAAGCTGATCAGCGCCGGGCTTTCGGATCACCGCCGCGAACAGTTCCTCGGCATCCTCGATCCGCTGATCCAGCGCATCGGCCAGGACCAGCGCAAGGCGACCCGTACCCAGTGCGGCCCGGAAGACCATGTCTTGCTGGAGGGCAACCGCATCCCGCTGAAGAACTGGAGCGCGATCGGTCTGCTGTTCGGCCCGATCACCGGCACCTTCCTGGAAGGCGAGTTGCTCAAGCTGACCGTGAAGATCAAGAACCCGAAACTGCAGATCACCTTCGATGCCGAGGGCGATGTGGTGCGCTACAGCGACGAAGGTTTCGTGGCGATGAAATACCGCTGCCTGGACGCCCAGATGGCCAAGAAAGTGGCGCTGTATTTCGATCCGCTGGCCGGCGCACGGGTCTGACGCAATTCCACCTGCCTACTCGCATAAGCTGCGTTGACGCTCTCGTAAGCGGTACTATGCTGTTGACCTGACGGGGTCAGGGGGAACACGCCATGCGCACACTCGCAGCAGGTCTATCGATAGCATTGCTTTGTGCGGTCGCCCCGCTGCCTGCCCTGGCGCAAGCCGCCGCGCCGACCGCAGCATTGGCGGCGCCGCCACGCAGTATCGCCGATATCCGCGCCATCCTCGACCAGGAAAAGCCCGACCCGGCCAAGCGCGCCAAGCAGATCGCCGACGCGGAAGGCCTCGAGCCGGCCGGTCTGGATGCGCGGCAGCGCAGCAGTTTCCTCTACGAACGCGCCCAGGCTGCCGCCCTGATCGGCCGGCCCGACGCCGCCCTGAGGGACGCGACGCTGGCGCATCAACTGGCCGAGCAGGTCGGCGCTGACAGTTTCCGGATCGCGCAGCTCATGGCTGCTTTGACCCGCCAGACCGGGAAACTGCAGGACGCGTTCGACATCTTGGCGAAATACGCCGATGTGATGGACAAGTCGCGTCAGCAGCGCGGCCGTGCCATCCATGCCTATCAGCATGCCGCGATGATGGCGCTGGAGATGGGCAAGCTGGACGTCGCCGACAAGTATGTCGGCTACGCCCAGACGACCTACACCGAACTGGCCACCAACCCGCGCAGCGCCAACGGCGCCTTCATGTTCTTCACCAGCTGGCAGGGCAGCATCGATCTGGGCAAGGCGCAGATCGCCATGACGCGCGGCCGCTATGCAGAAGCCGAGACGCATTTCGCCAGCAGCATTGCCAATGTCCGCGATGCGATCGAAAAAGCACAACACTGGTCCGACAAGCCGCCGGCCGGCGGCATGGAAAACGGCAACGACGTCGTCCTGATCAAACTGGCGGAAACCAAGCTGGCACANNCTGCGCCGCGGCGGCAAGTATTTCGGCCCCACCGCGCAGGCCGTCGCCGGCCTGTCCACCGTGATGGTCGAACAGGGTCGCTACGCCGACGCCGAAGCACTGTCGCGCACCGCCATTGAGATCTCGCGCGGCATCGGCGTGGACGAAACCGCGCCGCAGGTCATCCAGCAGAAACGCGCGCTGGCCAATATCCTGATCCTGCAGCGCCGCTGGCAGGACGCCGCCGCGCTCTATGAGGAGACCCTTGCCCATACGGCCGGCCAGCAGGAACTGGCCCGCGCCGGCAACCGCATCAGCAACGGCCGCATCCTGGCGCTNNGGCTGCCACAGCGCGGCTCGGCGAGCGTCATTTCGACACCGCGCTGGTGCGTGGTTTGCACGGCGTGGCGCTCGCCGCCGCCGGCAGCGACGCCGAAGCCTTCGCCGCCTTCCGTGCCGCAGTGCCGGTGATCACCAGCAGCTCGCGCCAGGCCGATACCGAGGAAAGCACCTCGGCGTCGCGCGACTTCTATATCCAGACCATCGTCGAGAGCTACATCGTGCTGCTGGCCAAAGTGCAGGGTACGCCGGTGGCCGCTGGCATCGACGCCGGCACCGAAAGCTTCCGGCTGGCCGATGCCGCCCGCGGTCGCAGCGTGCAGCGCGCGCTGTCGGCTTCGGCAGCACGCGCCGCCGTGCGCGACCCGGCGCTGGCGACACTGATCCGCGACGAGCAGGATGTGCTGAAGCAGATCGCCGCCCAGTTCGGCCTGCTGAGCAACCTTCTCGCTTTGCCGCCCGAACAGCGCGACGACAAGGCGATCCAGGTCCTGCGTGTGCAGGTCGACAAGCTGCGCGATTCCCGCGCGAAAACGCGGCAGCAGATCGAAAAGCAGTTCCCCGGCTATGCCAACCTGATCGACCCGCGCGCGCCGACGACCGATGAGGTGCGCACGAGCCTGCGCGCCGGCGAGGCGGTGGTTTCCTTCTATCTCGCGCAGGACAACAGCTTCGTCTGGGTAGTGCCAAAGGACGGCGCAGTGCGGTTCGCCGCCAGCCCGATCGGCGCCGCCGAGATCGAGCAGAAGGTGAACCGCCTGCGCAAGGCACTGGAACCGCAGGCCGAGACGCTGGGCGATATTCCGGCCTTCGATCTCGCTTTGGCACATGACCTGTACCGGACGTTGCTGCAGCCGGTGGAAGCCGGCTGGAAACCGGCCAAGAGCCTGTTCGTGGTCAGCAACGGCGCGCTCGGCCTGCTGCCGCTGGCGCTGCTGCCGACCACAGCTGCCACTGTCGATATGAAGACAGCGCCGCTGTTCGATGGCTACAAATCCGTGCCATGGCTGGCGCGCACCCACGCCGTGACACAGCTGCCGTCCACGGCGGCACTGAAGACGCTGCGCGGTCTGCCGGCCGGAAGCGCCAGCCGCGCGCCGCTGATCGGCTTCGGCGATCCCTTCTTCAATGCCGAGCAGGCGGCCGAAGCCGCCAGAGAGACCCCGCTGCGCATCGCCTCAAGCGATCCGGTGGCGGTGCGCGGCGCGAAGCTGAAACGCCGCAACGCACCGCAGACCGAGGGCGTGAACAGCGCCGAACTCGGCCAGCTGCCGCGCCTGCCCGACACCGCCGATGAACTGCGTTCGGTGGCGGATGCCATGCGCGCCGATCTGTCGAAGTCGCTGTACCTTGGCAAGGCCGCCAACGAGAAGTTCGTCAAACAGGCGAAGCTCGATGGCTACAAGGTGGTCGCCTTTGCCACGCATGGCCTGATCCCCGGCGATCTCAACGGCCTGACCCAACCGGCGCTGGCGCTGACCGCGCCGCAGATCGCCGATGTCGACGGCGACGGCCTGCTGACCATGGATGAAATCCTCGGCCTCAAGCTGGATGCCGACTGGGTGGTGCTGTCGGCCTGCAACACCGGCACCGGGGCAGGCGCTGGCGCGGAGGCCGCGTCCGGTCTGGGCCGCGCTTTCTTCTATGCCGGCACGCGCGCGCTGCTGCTGACCAACTGGTCAGTGCATTCGGCCTCAGCCCGCGATCTGGTCACCGACCTGTTCCGCCGTCAGGCCGCCGATGCGAAACTGGGCCGCGCCGAAGCGCTGCGCCAGGCCATGGTCGCGCTGCTGGACGGGCCCGGCTACCAGGAAGACGGCAAGACGCTGTTCAGCTACAGCCACCCGATCTTCTGGGCGCCCTACAGCCTGATGGGTGACGGCGGCTGAGGCCTATTTTTCCGTAAGATCGCGGACGGCCTGCGCCGGATCTTCCGGCACGGCCGAGAGGCGCAGGTCTTCCGCACTGGCCGCTTCGCGCGGCGCCAGCGGTTCATAGAGCCGGACCGGCTGCGCCCGACCGACCACGCGCACGATATCGACGCGGCGCGCGATGATCGCTTCGCCAGCAGCACGCATCGTGTCATCGCTGACCAGGATCGAGGTGCCGTAAACCTTGTTGGCGCCTTCCAGCCGTGAGGCCAGGTTCACCGCATCGCCCATGGCCGTATAGTTGAAGCGCCGCGGCGAGCCGATATTGCCGATCAGCACGCGGCCGGTATTCAGTCCGATGCGGGTCTTGAGCGGCAGGCCGGCGAGCGAGAAGCGTTCTGGCTCGGCCAGCAGGGCATCGCGCATCTGCATTGCCGCACGCATCGCCTGTTCGGCATGGCGCATATCGACCACAGGAGCGCCGAAGACAGCCACGATGGCATCGCCGATGTACTTGTCGACGAAGCCGCCATGCGCTTCGATGATATCCGTCATGGTACTGAAATAGGTGTTCAGGCCCTGCACCAGCGTGGCGGGATCGCAGGCTTCCGAGATCGCGGTGAAGCCGGCGATGTCGCTGAACAGCACCGTCACCTCGCGCTCCTCACCGCCCAAATCCGGCATACGGCCGCCGGCCACCATGCGCTCGACCACCAGCGGCGGCAGATAGAGCGAGAACAGCTTCGCGATCAGCCGCCGGTCGCGGTCCGACACGGCGAAGCGCCAGGCCACGGTGGCAGCGGCCGTCGTTGCCATCGCAGCCGCCAGGCTGAGCCATGGCATCACGCCGCCATCCCGCAGCAATGCGACGGCTGCGAAAGGCAACAGGAGAATGGCAATGGCAATGCCAGCCAGGCCGATCCGCAGTTGCAGCAGGAAGGCCCCCGCTGCAGTCAGCAGCGCCAGACTGATTGCAGCCGTTATTGCCGAAGCGGTCGACCAGTCGTGCAGCGGCCGGCCAGCCAGGATGTTGTCTACCGCCGTGGCATGGATATAGACGCCGGCGATGCTGTCGCGCGGTGCGGCCGAAAGCTGCATCGCCGGATGGATACAGCGCGACGGCGCGGCGACACCGTCGGTCATCTTCACGAAACGCCGCGAGGTCAGGCGCCGGTCTTCCACATCCAGCACGGTCGCGAGGATCACGACCCGGCCGGCAAAATGGTCGCGAAAATACTC
>NZ_PEKV01000013.1:75997-95584 GCF_002796975.1 Ferrovibrio sp.
CGCAGTGCCAGTTCAGCGGCGAGGCCGGCTTCCCTGCCGTCGGCCGCAGCAAAAAACAGCGGCAGCCGGCGGATCACCCCATCGGTATCTTCAAAGGCATTCAGCGGCCGGATATGGGCGGCACCGCCGACGGCGATCTGCTGCGCGGCATGCGGCAGGATCGGATACGCCGAATGCTGCACCTTGCCGAGCACCAGCTTGCCGGCGCGGGCGGCATTGCGTAGCGCAATCAGGTAATCGCGTTCGTAGCCGCGCTGCAGATTATCGAGCGAGGTGGAATAGACGACGTCGAGGCCGATCACCGCCGCCTCGGCCGCCACCGCGTTCAGCACCGGCGCGAGCAGCGGCGTCCAGCCGGCCTGCGGCATCTCGCTGAAGGGCGGGCGGCGATAGGTTTCCTCGTCGATCGCCACCACGGCGACGCGGCTGGCCGGNNTCAGCAGCCGGGCCGCTCGCGAAGCCGATGGCCGCGGCGAGCGCGAGCGCGCCGACGACCGCAAGGTCGCGCAGTTTCGCCCCAGTCAGGCCCACGGCGTCATAACTTCAGAAGCGCACCAGACGCAGCAGCAGCGGTCCGCCGCCCTCACCAGCATCCAGCGAGATATGGAAGATCGCGGACTTGCCGTTCAGTTCGGCGCGGTAATAGCCGCCAGCATCGAGCTTCTTGCCGGTCTTGCCATAATCGAACAGCTTGCCGCTGACCTGGAAGATCTGCACCGTCTCGGCCACATCGAGCCGCTCTATGGTGAGCTGGCCCGCCCTGGTGACCTGGAAGACCGGCGCGGTATACATCAGCACGGCGCTGGGCTGCGGAATTTCCGCGCGCTTGCGGCCGCTGCCCGGCTGGCCGCGGAACACCATGGCCGCGCTCTTGCCGGACTGGCCCTGCGCCAGCTGGTTGGCGGCGGCGCATTTGAGCTGTTCATGCTGCAGCTTCGCGCCCGTCACCTTCGAACCGGTCGCGCCGATGGTGACCGTACCGGCTCCGGTGATGGTCTCGCGCGTGCAGGAATTCATATAGCCGAGCACCAGCTTCGCGCCGGCCGGCAGCGTGACGGTCTTGCCCGGACTGAGGAAGTCGAACACCTCGACGCCGGACACCGTGCCCGACAGATCCTCGACGACGGCAGTCTGCTGCGCCTGCGCACCACTCGTGACGAACAACAGGCCGGCCGCGAAGACGAGCGCCGCAACCAGCATCATGGCCTTGAAAATCCGAATCATTCCTACCCCCGCTGCCTTGATGGCAGTCTAGCACAGCGCAGTGGCGATGACAGGGATCGTCATTGCGTCGTCGTGTCGCCACCATCCTGGCCGAGGCGTTCCAGTTCGGCTGTGACGGCGGCTGCGACGGCGGCGAATTCGATCCCCAGGTAATGATGCAGGCCGGCCGAAACCAGCGGTTGCCCGGAATAGGTCGGACGGGCGGCCAGGCGGCCGTCGCGCACGGCGGCAGCCACCACCGTATCCTCGGCCAGGAAACGGTCGATCAGGCCGCCGCTGAAAGCCTGCAGCATCTCGGCCTGGCTGGGATAGCCGTGTCCGTCACCCTTGGTCTGGGCCTGCTGCTCCTGCCAGACCACGCCGAGCACGAAGCCGACCGGACCCGCGGCGGCCTGCGCCGGGCTGCGCGCCCAGAGCCGGCCGGTCATCTTCACGATCGGCGGCGACACCCTTACGAACGGCCGGCTGTAGTCGGCCTCGACAACGGGCAGCCGCATCAGCTCGCCCTGTACCTCGCCGGCATTGAAGGCCACCACGCCGCGCCGGCCCGGCAGGCCGACAAAGGCCACGTCCGGACAGCCGATGCGGGCATAGAGCGCTTTCAGGTCGTCGGCCTGGCGCCGCAGGGCTGCATCGTTGTCGATGTAGGCGATCTTCTGCGGACATTGCAGCGGCTCGGCCGCCCATGCTGACTCAAAGATGGCCGGCAGCGAAAGCAGCAACAGAACCGTAAAAAGGCAAAACCGCACTGCCCGCTCCACACACCTGATGGCTGCATTCCGACATAGCTCGCGAACCAAGGCAACAAAAAGAAAAACCCCGGCGGATCGCTCCGCCGGGGTTTCTGACTTCAAGCGATGAGGCGCAGCTTATTCGCTGGTCTCGTCGTCCTTCTTCTTGCGCATGGCGGCGCCCAGGATGTCGCCGAGCGACGCGCCTGAGTCGGTGGAACCGAACTGTTCCATCGCCTTGCGATCTTCTTCCATTTCCAGCGCCTTGACCGACAGGGTCAGCTTGCGCGCCTTGCCGTCGATGGTGACGATCTTGGCGTCCAGCTTGTCGCCGACCGAGAAACGNNGCGGTCACCGTGCAGGTGACGACGCTGCCCTTCTTCAGGTCACCGAGCGACTGGAACGGATCGTTGCCCAGCTGCTTGATGCCGAGCGAGATGCGCTCCTTCTCGACGTCGATGTCGAGAACCTGAGCCTGCACCACCTGGCCCTTCTGGTATTCGGCAATGGCCTGCTCGCCCGGCTTGTTCCAGTCGAGATCCGACAGATGGACCATGCCGTCGACGCCGCCATCGAGACCGATGAAGAGGCCGAATTCGGTGATGTTCTTGATCTCGCCTTCGATGTTCGAACCGACCGGATGCTTCTCGGCGAAGGCATCCCACGGGTTCGACATGCACTGCTTCAGGCCGAGGCTGATGCGGCGCTTGGCCGGATCGACTTCCAGCACCATCACTTCGACTTCCTGCGAGGTCGAAACGATCTTGCCCGGATGGACGTTCTTCTTGGTCCAGCTCATCTCGGACACGTGCACGAGACCTTCCACACCCGGCTCCAGCTCCACGAAGGCGCCGTAGTCGGTGATGTTGGTGACGCGGCCCATGAAGCGGGCGGTGACCGGATACTTGGACTTCACGCCCTCCCACGGATCGGCTTCCAGCTGCTTCATGCCGAGGCTGATGCGCTGGGTTTCCGGGTTCACGCGGATGACCTGGACCTTCACGGTCTGGCCGATCGAGAGAACCTCGGAGGGATGGTTCACGCGGCGCCAGGCGATGTCGGTGACATGCAACAGGCCGTCGACGCCGCCAAGATCAACGAACGCACCGTAATCGGTGATGTTCTTGACCACGCCGTCGAGGATCTGGCCTTCCTTGAGGTTGGACACCAGCTCGCTGCGGGCTTCGGCGCGGCTCTCTTCGAGCACGGCGCGACGCGAGACAACGATGTTGCCGCGGCGACGATCCATCTTGAGGATCTGGAAGGCGGTCGGCTGGCCCATGAGCGGACCGATGTCGCGCACCGGGCGCACATCGACCTGGCTGCCCGGCAGGAAGGCGACGGCACCCGACAGGTCGACGGTGAAACCGCCCTTGACCTTGCCGAAGATGACGCCTTCGACGCGCTGGTTGGCGTTGAAGCTCTGCTCCAGCTTTTCCCAGGCTTCTTCACGGCGGGCCTTGTCGCGGCTGATCACCGCTTCGCCCATGGCATTCTCGATCCGGTCGAGGAAGACCTCGACCACGTCGCCCACCTTGATCTCGGCGGCACGGCCCGGACCGGCAAATTCCTTGACCGGCACGCGGCCTTCGCACTTCAGACCGACATCGATGAGCGCGAAATCATTCTCGATCGCCACCACGATGCCCTTCACCACTGAGCCTTCCATGGCGGAAGACGAGGTGAACGACTCTTCGAGCAGGGCGGCAAAATTCTCGTTGTCCGCGGAATACTGTTCCGCAGCCTTAACGGCAGGACGCTTGGCCATATTGTCTCCTAGAGAGCCCCGAGGGTTGGTGGCCTGCCGGCGCTCATCTGGAGCAGCCGAGGGGCATGCAGGCATCCGGCGCGACGCGAAAGACCGGAGGGTTGGTTTACGGGCCTGAAACCGGCGTCAGGGCTTCAGGGTGGCGGTGATGATATCCACCGCCGCAGTAACGGCGGCTTCTATAGCCAAATCCGAGGTATCCAGCAAGTGCGCATCGTCGGCGGGTTTGAGCGGCGCGGTGCTGCGGGCGCGGTCCTGTTCGTCGCGGCGACGCAGATCGTCCAGCACGCGCTCGAAGGTCACGCTTTCTCCCTTGTCCATCAACTCCTTATGCCGGCGGCCGGCGCGTACCTCGTCCCGGGCCGTCACAAACAGCTTCACGGCCGCATCCGGGCAAACGACAGTGCCGATATCGCGACCGTCCAGCACGGCGCCCGGTTTGCCGCCCGGCGGCCGGTGGGCGAAGCGCTGCTGGTAGTCCAGCAGGGCCGCCCGGACGCCGGGCACGACCGCGACCTTGGAGGCCGCCAGGCCGACCGCCTCGCTGCGCAGGTCGGGCGCCGCCAGATCGGAATCTGCCAGCGATTCCGCCATCCTGGCGGCAAAATCCGCATCGGCCGGGTCGCCGCCGGCGCGCAGGACCTTGGCCCCTACCGCCCGATAGAGCGAGCCGGTGTCGAGATAGGCATAGCCATATTTGTCGGCCAGCCGGCGGGCCAGCGTGCCCTTGCCGGCCGCCACGGGGCCATCGACGGCGATCACAACGGAAGCGGTCATGGCCGTGTTGGTAGACAGACGGCTGGGCCATCGCAAGCTTCGGGCCGCCAGTTATGGCCTGTTTCGTCCTGTTGGGGAGCCAGTTCCGTCCTGTTTCGGGCCAGTTAGAGCCAGTTCTGTCCTGTTTGGACCAGTTAGAGCCAGTTCCGCCCTGTTAGTGACAGGTGAGAATAACACGAAATCAATATGTTACTGAGAATATCAAGGGCTTAGCGGCGTTACACGCCCGCAGCGTCGGGTTTTCAGCTTCACGATGTTCAACAGCAGCCAGGCCACCGCGCCCTCAACAGGAGGCAGCCCGTTAAGAACAATACACGAACATGGCCAAAATTTCCAGCGCCAATTTCCAGCTGGGCGCCCGCTCCTGTCGGCCGGCATGTCGGAATCGGCCATACTCCAGCGTCCTTGCATTGAACAGGAAGCCGCACCGATGCTTTACGCCATCCTTTGCTACAACGACGAAGCCACCGTGGAAGCCTGGCCCAAGGCCAAGGACGATGCGGTGATCGCCAAGCGGCGGATCGTGACCGACAAACTGGCCGAACAGGGCAAACTCGGCCCGATCCTGCGGCTGATGAACACCACGGCGGCCACCACGGTGCGCTATGGCGCCGAGCCGGTGGTGATCGACGGACCGTTTGCCGAAACCAAGGAACAGCTGCTCGGCCTCTATGTGATCGACGTCGCCTCGCTGGAAGAGGCCGTCGAGGTTGCGCGCGGCATGGCCGGCAGGAACGGCGATGGCGGCAGCGGCGCTTTCGAAATCCGGCCGCTGCGCGCCTTCATCCCCGACACGGTGAAACGGGAGACCATGATTTCGTGACCACTGACCTGACCTGGATCGACACTGCTCTGAAATCCGCCCGCCCGCAGGCCGTCGCCGCATTGCTGCGCTATTTCCGCGGCGATCTGGATCGTGCGGAGGAAGCGTTCCAGGAAGCCTGCCTGCGCGCGCTGCAGAACTGGCCTGAGAAAGGCCCGCCGCGCGACCCGGCTGCGTGGCTGATCTTCGTCGGGCGCAACTCAGGCATCGACGATGCGCGTCGCAAGCAGAAGCATGTCGCGCTGCCGGAAGACGACAGCCTGACCGATGGGGAGGATGTGCAGGACGACATGGCCGAGCGACTGGATGGCGCGCAGTATCGCGACGATATCCTGCGGCTCTTGTTCATCTGCTGCCATCCCGACCTGCCGAACACGCAGCAGATCGCGCTGGCCCTGCGTATCGTGTCGGGTCTGACCGTGGCCGAGATCGCCAGCGCGTTTCTGGTGAGCGAGAGCGCGATGGAGCAGCGCATCACGCGGGCCAAGCGCCGCATCGGCGAAGCCGGCACCGAGTTTGCCACGCCGGGGGCGGCCGATCGCACCGAGCGGCTCGGCGTGGTGGCGGCGATGCTGTACCTTCTGTTCAACGAAGGCTATTCGGCCAGCGGCGGCGAAGCCCATATCCGCCAGCCGCTCTGCAATGAGGCGATCCGCCTCGCCCGCCTGCTGCTGCGGCTATTCCCGTCCGAAGCCGAAGTGATGGGGCTCACCGCGCTGATGCTGCTGCAGCATGCGCGTGCCGCCGCGCGGCTGGATGAGCATGGCGAAATCATCCTGCTGGAAGACCAGGATCGCAGCCGCTGGGATGCCGAGCTGATCCATGAAGGCCTGGCGCTGCTCGACAAGGCGCTGCGCCACAAACAGCCCGGCCCGATGCAGGTGCAGGCCGCCATTGCCGCTTTGCATGCACGCGCGGCAAAGCCGGAAGACACCGACTGGCCGCAGATCGTGCAACTCTACACGACGCTGGAACGCATGCAGCCCTCGCCCGTCATCGCACTCAACCGCGCAGTGGCCGTGTCGAAAGCTGAAAGCCCGGAGGCCGCGCTCGACATGATCGAGCCGCTGGGCCCGGCGCTGGCGAATTACTTCTATTTCTTCGGCGTGAAGGGCGCGCTGCTGCAGCAGATCGGCCGCGACGACGAGGCCCGCGTGGCCTTCGACCGCGCGATTGCGCTGGCGCGCACCCCCGCCGAAGCCGCCCATATCCGCCGGCATCTGGATCAGCTGTCGAAAACAGCCTGAATCCGGCTACCTGAAAAAAAATTCCGACCCACTGTCGGATCGCCCTTCCCGAACCCGTCCTTGCGGTATCAACCCCGGAAAGGACCAACCCGATGAACGCCATGACCAACACCAGCAAAGCCACCCGCGAACTGTCGCTGACGCGCGAGATCGATGCTCCGCCTGCCCTGGTCTTCCGGGCCTGGACCGAACATCTGGCGGAATGGTTTGCGCCGAAGCCGCTGAGCATTACCGACACCGAGATCGACTTCCGCGCCGGCGGCCGCTTCAAATTCACCATGAAGGATCCGAGCAGCAGCGCCGAATATCCCTGCGACGGCGTGTTCCTCGAAGTGGTGCCGAACCAGCGCATCGTCTCTACCGACGCCTTTACACCCGGCTGGCAGCCGACCGAGAAGGCCTTCATGGTGGCGATCACCACCTTTGAGGATCTCGGCAACGGCAGGACGCGCTACACGGCGCGCGCCCGCCACTGGTCGGATGAAGACCTCAAGGCGCATGAACAGATGGGCTTTCACGAAGGCTGGGGCCAGGTCGCCGACCAGATGATCGAAGTGGTGGCACGGCTGAAGAAGCAGGGCTGACGTCTCATATAAAAAGCTGGGTTCCCGCCTTCGCGGGAACGACGAAATATAGCATCGTCGCTCCCGCGAAGGCGGGAGCCCAGTCTTTTCAGCCCGTCCGCAGCATTCGGGGAATATTCCTCAAGCCCCATGGGCGCGTTTCTCATTTGCCCATGTCGCGGACAACCGGCTAAGTCTGCGGCATGGAATGGGCTTGGATACCGATCACCATCTGGGCGGCGGCCTGCCAGACGCTGCGCACCGGCCTGCAGAAGCAACTGAAGGGCCGGCTGAGCACCAATGGCGCCAGCTTCGTGCGCTTCGCCTATGGCCTGCCACTGGCATTGGCCTATCTGGGCGCCTGCCTGTATTTCACCGGCAAGTCCATACCGGCCGGCCATGCCGAATTCTATTTCTGGACCGCGGTGGGCGGCGTGGCGCAGATCCTCGCCACCAATCTCCTCATTCTCGCGCTCTCCATGCGCAACTTCGTGGTGGCGACGGCCTATTCAAAAACCGAAGCCCTGCAGGCCGCCGCCTTCGGCATGCTGATCCTGGCCGAACCGGTGAGCATGGCCGGTGTATCTGCCATCGTGATCGGCACCATCGGCGTGCTGCTGATCTCGCTGAAGGGCAGCGATAATGCGCTCAAATCCTTCCTGTTCGGCTGGATGGAAAAATCCGCACTGATCGGCATCGGCTCGGGCGCGCTGTTCGCGGTCTCCGCCATCGGTTTCCGCGCCGCCTCGCTGTCGCTGGGCGAAGAGTTCCTGCCGCTCGCCGCAGCCACGACGCTGGTACATGCCATCGTTCTTCAGATCACCCTGATGCTGGTCTACCTGCTGTGGCGCGAGCCCGGCGAGATCGGCCGCGTGATCGCCGCCTGGCGGCCCGGCCTGGTGGTCGGCTTCGCTTCGGCGGCCGGGTCGGCCGGCTGGTTCACCGCCATGGCGCTGATGACCGCGGCCTATGTGCGCATGCTGGGCATGAGCGAGATGATCTTCACCTTCCTGATGTCGTATCTGGTGTTCCGCGAGAAGCCGTCGCGCACCGAGATCATCGGCGTGGTGGTGCTGCTGGCCGGCATCCTGCTTGGCCTCGCCGTCCGCAAATAGCCTCTTGCCATGCACCGGAACGCTCACCACATTAGTGGCATGAGCGATGTGACCGACAATACCGCCCACAACCAATATGAACTGTCCATCGAAGGCGAAATCGTGTTCGCGCGCTATCGCCGCCAACCAAATGCGCAGGGGGGCGATACCGTCGCGATCCTGCATGTGGAAGCGCCGGTTGCCCTGCGCGGCACCGGAGCCTCTGGACGATTGATGCAGGGCATCATCGAACTTGCACGTGCGAAGAACGAGAAGCTGGTGCCGCTCTGCTCTTACGCCGCCGCCTGGATGAAGCGGCATCCTGAGACGGCGGATCTGCTGGCATAGAAATTAAATCGTCGTCCCCGCGAAAGCGGGGACCCAGTATGTCGATGAAGGGCTGGGTTCCCGCCTTCGCGGGAACGACGAGGTAAAACAAAAAAGGGCGGCCTTTCAGCCGCCCTTTGTCGTTTGATCCGACGTGCGATCTCAGGTCACCGCCAGCTTGATCACGAACAGGATCGCCAGGATGCCCATTACCGGATGCACGTCCTTGACGCGGCCGGCGAGAACCTTGCCGACCACATAGGCGATGAAGCCCAGTGCAATGCCGGTGGCGATCGAGAAGGTCAGCGGCATGGCGATCATGGTGACGACCGCCGGCGCATATTCCGTCACGTCCTCCCAGTCGACGCGCGTCATGCTGCCGGCCATCACGCAGGCGACGAACAGCAGGGCCGGTGCAGTGGCAAAGGCCGGAATGCTGGTGGCCAGCGGCGCGAAGAAAATCGCCAGCAGGAACAGCACGGCGACGACCACCGCAGTCAACCCGGTGCGGCCACCGGCGCGGATGCCGGCCGCCGACTCGATGTAGCTGGTCACCGTCGAGGTGCCGAGCGCCGCGCCGACCATGCAGGAGATCGAGTCGGTGATAAACGCAGGCCCGATCCGCTTCAGCTTGCCGTCCTTGTCCATCATGCCCGCCGCCGGTGCGATCGAGATCAGCGTGCCGGTATTGTCGAACAGGTCGACCATGAAGAAGGCGAAGACAATGGAAACCAGACCGACCGACAGCGCACCCATGATGTCGAGCTGCAGGAAGGTCGGTGCCAGGCTCGGCGGCGCCGAGACGATGCCGTTGAACTTCGACAGGCCGAGCGCGATGCCAAGCACGGTGATCACCAGGATCGAAACCATGATCGCACCGGGGATCTTCCGGTAATCCATCGCCAGGATCAGCACAAAGCCGAGGCAGGCGAGCAGCACGCCCGGCGAACCCATCTTGCCGAGGCCGACCAGCGTGGCCGGATGATCGACCACGATGCCGGCGCCTTTCAGCGCGATGATGGCCAGGAACAGGCCGATGCCCGCGCCGATCGCCATCTTCTGCGACATCGGAATCGCATTCACGATCTTTTCGCGAATGGGCAGGATCGAGATGATCAGGAACAGCACGCCCGACAGGAACACAGCGCCGAGCGCCACCTGCCAGGTATGGCCCATGCCGAGCACGACGCCGTAGGAGAAATAGGCATTCAGGCCCATGCCTGGCGCCAGTGCGACGGGATACTTGGCCCACAGGCCCATCATCCCGCTGGCAAAGGCCGCGCCGAGACAGGTGGCGACGAAGGCCGCACCGCGATCGACGCCCGCTTCGGACATGATCAGCGGGTTGACGAAGATGATGTAGGCCATGGTGAGGAAGGTGGTGAGACCGGCGAGCAGCTCGACCCTCACCGTCGTCCCGTGTTCCGACAGTTTGAAATATTGCTCAAGCATGGTGGTTCCCCGCAATGCACGGCGGTCGTACCCCCCGGTACGATGTCACCGCCGAATCGTGACTGTGACTTTAGTATGAAATGATGAAACCGACACGCCCTGTTTGCGGTCCAGCTCAGCCACCGAGTCGGACCTGCAGATAGGCGTGCAGCATCTGCGCCAGTTCGGCCAATGCCGCCTCGCGACCCGGCAGGGTGACATCGGCCTGCATGGCGGCGGCAGATTTCATCATCTGCAGAACCGCAGCAGCCGCAGCGGCCAGTTCGGCTGCCGGCAGATGCGGTGCGCGGCGCTGCAGGATGGCGGCCACCTGCTGGCGCATGGCCTTGCGGATCGTCGCGATCACCGCCGGATCGATATTGCCGCTGTCGAGCAGGGCGACGAAACCGGGATTGGCGCTGCGCGTCGCCACCAGGGCATTGCACAAGGCGCGCGCCAGTTCGGGCAGCGGCTGTGTCGCCGCCTGCGCCGCGATGGCGTCGAGATGCGCATGCACGACATTCATATGCTGCTCCAGCAGCGCATCGGCCAGCGCCGCCTTGGTCGGGAAGAACTGATACAGCGAGCCGATAGAAGCGCCGGCACGTGCGGCGATCTCGGTCATGGTGGCGGCATCGAAACCCTTGTCGGCAAACACCACCGCGCCGGCGGCCAGGAGCGTGGCGACGCGTTCGCGCCCGCGCCGGCGCGACGGCGCCTTGGCTTCGGGCGCCGCCGCGAGCGGTTTGCGGGTAGCACTTGCTTTTTGTGAGGACATCCTCATATATCTCCTTTCATGAGGATAGCCTCATATAGCCGCCGCATAAAGCCTCGCCCCCTGATCCTCCGGAGACCCTCATGGACAAACTCGATCCCCGCAGCACCGCGCTGGTGCTGATCGACCTGCAGAAAGGCATCATGCCGCTGGCGCGCGGCCCCCATACGGTGGACACCGTGCTGCAGAATGCCGCCGCCCTGACACAGCGCGCCCGCGGCCTGAACATGCCGGTGGTGCTGGTGCGCGTGGGCTGGTCGGCCGGTTATGGCGACATGCCGCGTCAACCGGTGGACCTGCCGATTGCGGCGCCGCCGGATGCGTTGCCGGATTCGTGGTTCGAACTGGCGCCGGAACTTGATGCACAGCCCGCCGACATCCTGATCCTGAAGCGACAGTGGAACGCTTTCCACGGCACGGAGCTGGACCTGCAGCTCCGCCGGCGCGGCGTCGTCACGATGATACTGGGCGGAATTTCGACCAATCTCGGCGTCGAATCGACGGCGCGGGCGGGCTGGGAACACGGCTACAACGTCGTGCTGGCCGAGGATGCCTGCAGCGCTGTGCATGGCGACGCGGCGCATCGCTTCTCGATCGAGACGATCATGCCGCGCGTCAGCCGCGTGCGCCGCAGCCGGGACATTCTTTCGGCATTGGCGGCCTAGCCTGGGCTGCCGCCCCCTGTCTGCGGCCTCGCAACAGCGGCAGCGGACGGCGCGCGGCGGTGCAAATTGGTATAATCAATTGATCTGCCATCACAAATCCATGGCACGGCAGAACACGCCGCCGCTCCAGGACGAGCATGGCGCTCCCGCGCCGCAAGGCGGGCCGGCTGTGGATCGAATCCGCTACCCGCCGGCCCGCTTCTGTGGAATCCTTCGGTCAGGGTTAAACGCTGTTCCGTCCGTCTGAGACCGGCAGCTTCGAACCGGTCCCATCGCCGTCCAGGCCTGCCGCATGTCCATGCCGCACAGAGGAGACCGATCATGCCCAACGCATCCAATCCCTCGCCCAGTGTAACCAGCCCGACGCATAGTCCTCGCGTCGCCGCCATCGTCGGCCCCTACACGGCCGGCAAGACCAGCCTGATGGAAGCACTGCTCTTCGTCGCCGGCGCGATCCCGCGCAAAGGTTCCGTCGCCGCCGGCACATCGGTGGGCGATGCCAGCGCGGAAGCGCGCAGCCGGCAGATGACGGTTGAGCCGAATGTCGCGCATTGCCGCTTCCTCGATGAGCCCTGGATTTTCCTCGACTGCCCCGGATCGGTCGAACTGGCGCAGGAGGCGATGAGCGCGCTGATGGTGGCCGACATCGCCATCGTGGTCGCCGAACCAGATCCGGCCCGCGCCGTCACGCTGGCGCCGCTGCTGCGGTTCCTCGACGAGCGCCGCATCCCGCATGTGCTGTTCGTCAACAAGCTGGACAAGACCAGCATCCGCATGCGCGATCTTCTCTCGGCGCTGCAGCAGGTCTCCGCCAAGCCGCTGGTGCTGCGCGAGGTGCCGATCCGCGAGGGCGATGCGATCACCGGCTATGTCGATCTGGTTTCCGAACGCGCCTATCTGTGGCGCGACAACAAGGTCTCCGACCTGATCGAGATGCCCGACAGCATACGGCCGCGCGAAACCGAGGCGCGGCAACAGTTACTGGAGACCATCGCCGATTTCGATGACAGCCTGCTCGAACAGCTGCTGGAAGACCGCGTGCCGGCACCGAAGGATATCTACAGCCGCTTACGCAAGGATCTGGCCGAAGACCTGATCGTGCCGGTCTTCTTCGGCTCGGCCGAACACGGCAACGGCGTGCTGCGGCTGTGGAAGGCGTTGCGCCACGAGGCGCCGCATCATGAAGAGACGATGACGCGGCTGGATGTCGATGCCGACGATCCGAAAGCGGGCGGTGCGCTGAGCGCCACCGTGTTCAAGACCCTGCACCAGTCGCATACCGGCAAGCTGAGCCTGGCGCGGCTGTGGCGCGGACAGATTGCCGAGAATGCGCAGCTCGGCGGCCGGCGCTTGAGCGGTCTGTACCGCCTGATGGGCGGCCAGAGCGAGAAGACCGCGCAGGCACAGGCTGGCGAGATCGTCGGTCTCGGCCGGCTCGACGACATCGCCACCGGCCAGCATCTCAACGGCGAGGGCCATGGCCGCGCGATTGCCGACTGGCCGCGCCCGGCCCAGCCGGTGCATGCCATCGCGCTGCATCCGACCGACCGCAAGGATGAAGTCAAGCTGACTGCCGCTCTGCATAAGCTGTGCGAAGAAGATCCCAGCCTGATGATCGAACAGGGTGGCGGCGAGCTGCGGCTGAAGGGCCAGGGCGAAATCCACCTGAAACTCAGCCTCGACAAGCTGCAGCATCGCTTCAATGTCGGCGTGCGCAGCAGCGCGCCGCAGACCGAGTATCGCGAAACGATCCGCCATGGCGCGCACCAGCATGCCCGCTTCAAGCGGCAGTCCGGCGGCCATGGCCAGTTCGCCGATATCAAGGTGGATATCGCACCGCAGCCGCGCGGCGCCGGCTATCACTTCGTCAACCGCGTGGTCGGCGGCGCGATTCCGAAGAATTTCATCCCGGCGGTGGATGAAGGCGTGCAGGAATCGCTGGTGCGCGGGCCGCTCGGCTTCCCGGTGGTGGATGTCGCCGTCACGCTGACCGACGGGCAGTTTCATTCGGTCGACTCATCGGATCAGGCCTTCCGCACCTGCGGCGGACTGGCGATGACCGAGGGCCTGATGAAATGCGCGCCGGTGCTGCTGGAGCCGATCCAGGCCGTCACCTTCACGGTGCCGACCGAATATACCGCCAAGGTGCATGCCATCGTGTCGTCGCGGCGCGGCCAGATTCTCGGCATCAGCGCGCGCGCCGACTGGCCGGGCTGGGACGAGATCGACTGCTATCTGCCGGAGGCCGAGATGCATGATCTCGCCGTCGAACTGCGCTCGATGACCCTGGGTGTCGGCGGCTTCAGCGCGAAATTCAACCATCTGCAGGAGCTGGCGGGAAAGCTGGCCGACCGCGTGGTGGAGGATCGCCGGCGCATGCTGGCAGCAGCTTAAACGCCGGCGGGAAAATCCGCCTTCAGCCTCGCAGCCGCCGTGTCGCGGCTGCGAGGTTCATTCTGCTGCTCCCTCCTTCTGGACTGAAAACCGGGTGGCGAAGACGTCCTTGGCCGCGAACAGCCCGTTGAGCGCCGCAGGAAAGCCGGCATAAACCGCCATCTGCATGATGATTTCGGTGATTTCGTCCCTGGTCAGCCCGACATTCAGCCCCGCCTCGATATGGACTTTCAGTTGCGGGGTCGCGGTTCCCATCGCCGTCAGCGCCGCGATGGTCGCAATCTCACGGGCGCGCAGATCGAGGCCGGGGCGGCTGTATATGTCGCCAAACGAGAACTCGAATACGTAATTTGCGAAGTCGGGGGCAATGTCCGCCAGAGCGGCAATGACATTGTGGCCGGCGTCGCCGTCGATTTCAGCGAGCGCCCGCTTGCCGCGTTCGAGCCGGCTTTCGCCGATGTTCGGGGATTGATCCGTCATAATCCTTCATCCTCTGTTCCTTGCCGGCATATCCGGCAATCTTGGTGTCGAGGACGAGAAGGCAGGCTTGAAGTTTAGCCACATGCGCACGGACACGATCACGATGCTGTACGAGCAACGCGTTGCGCTCCGCCTCCGTGCCGGCGCCGCGCTCCCGCAAGGCTGCGTAACGCAGCATGTCCCGAATAGGCATCCCGGTCGTTTTGAGACGATCGAGAAATTCTATCCAGTTCAGGATTGATGCATCGTAGTCACGTCGGCCCGATGGATCCCTGTCGGCATGGGGAAGCAGCCCGATCCGCTCATAGTAACGGATCGTGTGGGCAGACAAACCCGAACGCTTCGCCAGTTCGCCAATCTTCATCAACGCCCTTCTTTCGTCACGACGCATGAAAAGCTACGGGTTAGAGCGCACTCTAAGTCAAGGGGCGTTTGTCACTTTGTCGGTCGCGGAATTGCCAAGCTTCGCGACGACAGCGGCGCGGCCTGACCGAAAGGTTCTGATCGTTTCGAACGATGACTGCTGACGGCCCGTCCACTGCTGCGACGCGGGCTTCTCGATGCACGTTCCGTTCGCGCAGCGACAGCCATCCAGTTGACCCGTATTCCAACCGGCTCAATCGCTGTCGGCCAGCGCTTTTGCAATCCCCGGCAGGAAGCTGGCCGCGTAAGTGTAGGTCGGTGCATCGCCATCGCCGCGGTCGGTCTCGAAGACCTGCAGACCGACGAACTTGTCGATCGTCAAGCCGTCGCCGGCGAGCGGGCAAAGGATGCGACGCGTCAGGCCGACCCGGCCGCTGGCGGCGCGATACCGCGTCTCGGAATAATTCGGCAGGCGGGTGTCGCGCGCCATGCGGTACAGGCTGTTGATGTATTCGGCGTATTCCTTGTTGGGATTGAGGTCGTCGATATAGCTGCCCGTCAGATCGAGGCCGGCATGTTCGATCAGCCCGCTGCCAACCAGGCGAAAACGGAAGCGTGTCGCGCCGTCGGTGACATCGACCAGCACCATGTAAGGCAGAATCTCGGGGCCGAGCTGCACCGGATCGATGGCATCGCGCGACGGCAGGAGATCCGGTGCCCCCTGTTCAGACTTTGGCCGCGCCGCGCGCCAGATCGCCAGCAGACGCGCGATGCGGCGATCCTGCAGCCAGGGCTGTGATGTCGCCGCATCGTTCATGGTGTCAGGCGGGCGGAATGGTCGCCTTGAAGGACGGCCGCGCGAACATGCGGTCGGCGAAGCTGGCCGCCTTGGCATATTGCTGGCGCCAGCCGATGCCGGCATAGCGGAAGTCCATATAGCCGAGTGCGCAGGCCAGTGTGACCGTGCCGATATCGACGCGGTCGCCCCAGCTGTCACCTTGGCCGTTGGCGATGGCATCCACTTCGGCCAGCGCGCCATGCACCTTCTTCATCTGGCCGTCGGACCAGTTGGACCAGCGCTTGTCTTCCGGGCGCAGGAAACCTTCGTAACGTGCGAGCAGTGCCGCATCGAGCAGGCCGTCGCCCAGCGCCTGCTGGCGCAAGGCGCCCCAGCGCTCGGCGCCAGATGCCGGGAAGAATTTCGGCTTGTCGTGCAGCGCGTCGAGATATTCGCAGATCACGCGGCTGTCGAAGAGATGCAGGCCGTCGTCGGTGACGAGCGTCGGCACCTTGGCGACCGGGTTGGCCTTGGCCACTTCGGGATTCTGGTCGATCGGCGTGGTCGGCGAGACCAGGCGCTCGATTTTCGCATCGAGGCCGGTTTCGATCGCGAGCACGATGACCTTGCGGACATAGGGCGAGGTCGGCGAGTAATAGAGTTTCATTGGATGGCTTCCCTGGACGGACATATGTGTTCTGACAGCGCGCCAGCCTAGCGCCCGTCCGCCGCCAAAGCCATGCGGACAATCCCCGAAATCCGGCCCGGCCATGGATACATTCCGGGGTCCATTTCGTCGCAAAAAAACGCCGGCTGACGGGAGAGCCCGCAGCCGGCGTAGAGTGTCCGTCTCGCCACCCGGGACCGAGCCTGAGCCCAGCAGCCGGGGTACTCGCAGCCCAATACGCCTCGGTATCGGATGCCGCCTGTACGAAGCAGATTTCGTGCCAGCGATTTCAGGGTGGTTTGGGCGGTTTTGCAGCGCTGATTGCCCAAGAGGCAGGCGGCAGGCCGGACGGCTGCCCAGCCGCGAGGCAGATCAGACCAGAAGATCAGACCTGGGGCAGCAGTTCGACCGCAACACCGATGCGATGCGGGCCGCCGCCCAGCACCACGCCACGCACCGGGCTGATATCGCCATAATCCCGACCGATGGCGGCCGTCACATGCTCGTCCGAGCAGATCAGGTTGTTGGTGGGATCGAGGTCGATCCAGCCATGGTCCGGCCCGCACCAGACGCTGAGCCAGGCATGGCTGGCATCGGCGCCGCGCAGTCCGCTCTCAGGATCGTCGCCCGCCCTGAAGGTGCGGATATAACCCGAGACATAGCGTGCAGCGAGGCCCAGGCCGCGCAGCATGGCAATCTGCAGATGCGCGAAATCCTGGCAGACGCCGGCGCGTTTCTGCATCACGGCGGCAACCGGGGTGAAGATTTCGGTGGCTGCCGGATCGTAACGAAAGTCGGCGAAGATGCGCTGCGTCAGATCGCGCGCCGCCGCCAGCACCGGACGGCCGGCGATGAAACTCTGCAGCGCATACTGGATCGCCTCATCGCTCGGCTGGGCAAACGGTGAGTCGTGCACGAATTCGCTCTCGGTGACGGCCGCCGGGAAACCATCGCCGGCCAGTGCGTCGCGGATCGATTCCCATTCAGGTGTGGTTGATGCCTCCGGGGGCGTGAAGGCATCGACCTCGATCTCGGCACGCAGTTCGACATCGAAACGCGTATGCGATTCCTCCAGGGTCAGGCAGCTGACGCGATTGCCGAAATGATCGCGCTGCTCGGATATGGGGCCGGCCGTGGGGCTGGTGCTGACATGGCTGCTTTTCACGCGCTGCCGCGGCAGGTCGGGCAAAGCCAGATGCAGCATGTGATGCGAGATATCGACCGCCCAGGAATAGCTGTAGGAGGTGGTATGGCGCAGGCGGTATTTCATTACGACCCGAAGCCGAAGGCGCGCGCCACCTGCACATGACTGAAATAGGTGCGCGACAGCTGGTCGGAAATATCCATCAGCGCATCGCCGGCTGCATCCAGGCTGCCGCGCAGCCGGGCCGCCAGCTGGATCATCTCCTCGCGCTTGATCTCCTCGCGGTCGAGCAGCCCGACCAGATCGGCAAACGGCCGCGCCAGCGCGAGGCAGTCGGCACCGCGCGGCGGCGCCTCGGAATTCGGCAGCGCATCGAGATGCTGCGCCATCGCATTGAGCTGGAAGGTCAGCGCATGCGGATTGCTGCCATCGAGCAGCAGCAGGTCGAACACGGCCGCCGCCTGCAGCGAGGCGCGATAGCGGCGGCGGTAAGTCAGCGTGGAATCGCTCACCTCCAGCGCAATGCGGAAGGCGCTGTCGCTGTTGGCGCCGAGCACCGTCGTCGCCGCCGAGACGCTGCGGGTGATGAAGACGGCGCGTTCGAGCCGGCGGCCGAAATCGATGAAGCGCCAGCCCGAGCCGCGCGTCATATGCTCGGCCAGCATGCCGGCAATCGCCGCCGTGGCGCGGATCATCTGGTCGCAGAATTCCAGCATGGCGTCGGCGTCGCCGGTGGCCGATGGCCGGCTCTGGCGCAACTCACCCAGCAGATGGTTGAACATGCGCCACATATCGGCCGAGAAGCGATGGCGCGACACCGCCGCCAGCCGCTCGATACCGTCCAGCGTCTGGCCCAGAAGCTGCCCCGACGTGCAGGCGCGTGTGATCGCACTGGCAAAGACCGCGCTGTCCGGCGGCGCACCGGCGGCGCGCTGATCGAGGATGCCGCAGCGCGCCAACGCCCGGGCCAGCACTGCCATTTCGACAAGATCGCGTGCCGAGGCGAATTCGCCGACCAGCCGCGACAGCACGGCGCGCAAAAGCCGTGCGCCATCGTCCAGCCGTTCGACGCTGCGGCCGAGCCAGAACAGATCGTCGGCGACGCGGCTTTGCAATGTACCGGACGACCGGCGCAGGGTGAGGCGCTGGCGCGTGGAACTGCCGCGGATCACGGTGGGCGACTGGTCTTTCGCCACCACCCAGACATCCTTGTTGATGCCGCCGCGCTGCAGGGTCGCGCCGAAAGGATCGTTGCGCGCCGGCACGCGGGCCAGCCCGCCCGGCATCACCACATAACCGTCGCCATCGGCAACCAGCTGCACGCGCAGCAAGATCGGCTGTGGCTCAAGGCCATTCGGACCGAGGCCCGGCGAAACGGATGGCACGATACATTCCTGCGCCACATAGTCCGCCGGATGCGCCTTGATCTGCGCCAGCAGGCTGGCGCGTTCCGCGTCGGGCAATGCTGCGACGGCGACCGGGCGATCGGTCAGGCCATAGGCGCTGCGCACCACCATTTTCTCGAAATTCTGCTCGACCTCGTTCAGCGCATAAGACTGGCCACACCACCAGGTGGCAATCGACGGCATCGCCAGCTCTTCGCCCAGCAGATGCTGCGACAGGTTCGGCAGGAAGGCCTGCAGAGCCGGTGCGCCGGCCAGACCGCTGCCGATGGCATTGCAGACCGCGACCTGATTGTCGCGTGCCGCCTGCATCAGGCCCACAACTCCTAAGGTAGAGTCCGCGCGCAGTTCCAGCGGATCGCACCATTCGCCATCGAGGCGGCGCATGATAACATCGACCGGTTCGAGTCCGGCGAGCGTCTTCAGGAAGATGCGGCCCTCGCGCATGGTGAGGTCGGCACCCTCCACCAGCGTGGCACCGAGTTCGCGTGCCAGATAGATATGCTCGAAATAGGCTTCGTTATACGGGCCCGGGGTGAGCAACACGACGCGCGGATTGTCGGGTGCGGCGCCATTGGCCAGCTTCGGCGCGCGATTGGCGAGGTCGGCCTGCCAGTATTCGAAATAGGCATTCAGCGCGCGCACGCGGCATTGCCGCAGTGCCTGGCCCAGCAGGCGCGACATCACGCGGCGGTTCTGTAACGCATAGCCCGCACCGGCCGGCGCCTGCGTACGGTCGGCGATCACGCGCCAGATGCCGTCGGGGCCGCGCACCAGTTCGGCGGCATAATGCTGCAGCATCCGGCCGCCCTGCGGATGACCTTCGGGGCGGCGGGCGGCGCGCAGGAAATCGCGATGGCCATAGACCAGCGCCGGCGGGATGCGATGATCGCGCAGCAGGTCCATCGGGCCATAGATATCGCGCAGCACGGC
>NZ_PEKV01000013.1:95592-103112 GCF_002796975.1 Ferrovibrio sp.
GGATCGAGTTTCCACGGCCGCTGTTCCGGCAGCGGCGGTGCAATCGCGCCGCCAGTGCCATCGGGCAGTTCGTAGAGATTGTAGGTGACGCCTTCGTCTTCGAGATACTGGCGGCCGCGTTCGGCGCGTTCCAGCAGACCGGCCGGACCGAGTTCGCTCAGGGTCGCGAGCAACGGTTGCCAGTGCCCACGGATCAGGCCCTGGCCGGTGACCATTTCGTCATAAGCCTCGGCCGGGATTCCCGAAGCCGCCGTGAGCTGAGAGTCTGGCAGCTGGGAAACCGGGGCCTTCAGGGGCAAATTCACACGGCTACCCTTCACGGTCCGAATCGGTCAGGAGTTTAACCCGTTCGCAGGTCGAGGGTAAGCGGCTGTTCGCGCGACAAGGCCGGTTGCGGCTGCGGCATGCGGCCCGGCGTGTGGCCCATGGCGAAAAAGCGGGCACGGCGACGCGCTTCGGCCTCGTTGGCATTGACCGGGAAAGTGTCGTAGCTGCGGCCACCCGGATGCACAACATGATAGGTGCACCCGCCGAGCGCGCGGCCCGACCAGCTGTCGAACAGGTCGAAGGTCAGCGGTGTGTGCACGCCGATGCCGGGATGCATGGCGGTCGGTGGCGCCCAGGCCTTGTAACGGATGCCGGCAACATATTCGCCCGGCACACCGGTGGGGCGCATCGGCACGGCGCGGCCATTGCAGGCGACGACATGCCGGCCATCGATCAGCCCCTTGATCTTCACCTGCAGGCGTTCGACGGAACTATCGACATAGCGGGCCGTGCCGCTGCCGGTCGCCTCTTCGCCCAGCACATGCCAGGGCTCGAGCGCTTGGCGCAGTTCCAGTTCCATGCCGCGCGCCGCCAGTTCGCCGATTTTCGGGAAGCGGAATTCGGCATGGGCAGCAAACCAGCCGGGATCGAAGCCGAAACCCTGCTGGTTGAGATCGTCCAGCACATCGTTGAAATCCTGCAGGCAGAAATGCGGCAGCAGGAATTCGTCATGCAGCCGCGTGCCCCAGCGGATCGGCTTGCGCGTGTAAGGCCGCTCGCCGAAGGTGGCGAGCAGGCCGCGCAGCAGGAGTTGCTGCGCCAGACTCATGCGCAGATCGGGCGGCATCTCGAAGGCCCGCAATTCGACCAGGCCAAGGCGGCCGGTCGGTCCGTCGGGCGAGTAGAGCTTGTCGATGCAGAATTCGGTGCGGTGCGTATTGCCGGTGATATCGACCAGCACATTGCGGAAAATGCGGTCCACCATCCATGGGGCCGGATTCGGATGCCGTGCGACTTCGTCGAAGGCGATCTGCAGGTTGACCAGCGCGTCGTCGCGGCCTTCATCCACGCGCGGATGCTGCGAGGTCGGCCCGATGAACAGGCCCGAAAAGAGATAGGACAGCGACGGGTGATTCTGCCAGTAGCCGACCAGACTGCGTAAAAGATCCGGCCGCCGCAGGAACGGGCTGTCGGGCGGCGTGGCCGCGCCCATCACCACATGATTACCGCCGCCGGTGCCGACATGGCGGCCGTCCAGCATGAATTTCTCGGCGCCGAGCCGGGTTTGCCGCGCTTCCTCGTAGAGGATCGTGGTTTTCTCGGCCAGTTCGCGCCAGTTGGACGAGGGATGGATATTCACCTCGATGACGCCGGGATCGGGCGTGACGCTGAAATTCAGCAGCCGCGCATCGCGCGGCGGCAGATAGCCTTCGATCACCACCTTTTTCCCGAGAGATGAGGCGGTATCTTCAATCGCCGCGACGAGATCGAGATAATCCTCCGCCTGCTCCAGCGGCGGCATGAAGACATGCAGCAGCCCGCCGCGCGGCTCAATGCACATGGCGGTGCGCACCACAGACGGATCGGATTGCTGGTTCTTCGGCTGCGGTACCTGCTCGCGCGGCGCCATGACGGCGGCGGCCTTACGGCCGCCCACCATGCGATAGGCCTGGCGGAACTGTTCATGCGACGGCAGCCGCGGTTGCGGCTGCATCGTGTCGGGCACATGCTGGAAGGGATAATCCTTCACCACCACCCAGGGCAGGCTGTCGAGCGGCAGGCGCAGCCCCATGGGAGAGTCGCCGGGCAGCAGATGCATGGTCTGCGGCCGGAAGAACCACGCGCCCGAGCGCCAGCGTTTCGCACCGCCCATGTCGTCACGCGTCAGCGGCAGGGCATAACCCACTACTGTCTCCAGCCCCTGCTCGAACACACGCGCCAGACGCGCGCGTTCCTGCGCATCCTTCAGACGTGACTGGGAAGGATCGACATTCACCGGCAGGCGGCGCTCGCGCCACAGGTAATACCAGGTGTCTTCGTAGCCGGGGATGCGATAGCCGGGATCAAGCTGCAACCGCTCGGCCAATGCGGCGGTGAAGATGTCGGCATCGGCGGGCGTTGCGCCAGCGCCGGCATCCTCATCGCCCGCCAGCAGCGCGCGGTCGCGCCAGACCGGCTCGCCATCCCTGCGCCAGTGACAACTGAGCGCCCAGCGCGGCAGCTGTTCGCCCGGATACCATTTGCCCTGGCCGTAATGCAGCAGTGCGCCGGGGGCGAAACGGTCGGCCAGCCGGCGCAGCAGCTGCCCGGCGAGTTTGCGCTTGTTCGGACCCAGCGCTGCCGTGTTCCACTCCTCGCCTTCCATGTCGTCGATGGATACAAACGTCGGCTCGCCACCCATGGTCAGGCGCATGTCGCCGGCATTCAGCCGCGCATCCACCGCGTCGCCGAGGTTCAGCATCTTCTGCCAGTCCTCATCCGAGATCGGCTTGGTGACGCGCGGCGTTTCGGCAAAGCGCGCCACCTTCATGTCGTAGGAGAATTCGACCTCGGCCTTTTCAATAGCGCCGGAAATCGCCGCCGCCGATTGCGGCTCGGGCGTGGCGGCCAGCGGGATATGCCCCTCGCCCGCCATGAGTCCGGAAGTAGGATCGAGGCCGATCCAGCCCGCACCCGGCAGATAGACTTCGACCCAGGCATGCAGATCGGTGAAATCCGCCGTCGGGCCCTCCGGGCCGTCGAGCGACTTCACATCGGCGACCAGCTGGATCAGGTAGCCTGAGACAAAGCGCACGGCGAAGCCGAGATGCCGCAGCACCTGCACCAGCAGCCATGACGTGTCGCGGCACGACCCGCTGCGCAGCTGCAGCGTCTGTTCCGCTGTCTGCACGCCGGGTTCCATGCGGATGAGATATTTGATCTCGTTCGAGAGCCGCTGGTTGAGGCCGACGAGGACATCGATCGTGCGTTTCTTCTCGCGCGGCACGGTGGCGAGCCAGCGGCCGAGCAGCGGACCGGGCGCATCGACACGCCGGAACGGCGCCAGGTCTTCCTTCAGATCGGGATCGTAGTCGAAGGGAAATTCTTCCGCTTGCGGTTCGAGGAAGAAATCGAAGGGATTGATCACCGCCATATCGGCAACCAGATCGACGGTGACTTCGAAATGGTCGGTGCGTTCGGGGAAGACCAGGCGGGCGAGATAGTTACCCTGCGGATCCTGCTGCCAGTTGATGAAATGGTCGGCCGGCGAAATCTTCAACGCATAGCTGACGATCGGGGTGCGGCAATGCGGGGCGGGCCGCAGGCGGACCACCTGGGGCCCGAGGCCGATCAGCCGGTCATAGCGATAGGTAGTGCGGTGATGCAGGGCGACCTGGATGCTCATGCGCGCTCTCGGCGGGATTTACGCAGACGATGCAATCGGTATGCCGATGCCCTGTCCAGCAGAAAACGACCGCGGAGCGCAAGAGTTGCCTCGGCAGAGCCGGGCCGGATGAAATTATAGGCAGGCCTAGAGGTGATTGAGGCCGTGATGTTCCAGCAGGTCGATCAGCAGCCGGGCCGACCGCAACCGGTGGGCACGGATCAGGCGGGTCGCAGTCTCGGCATCGCGCCGCCGCAACGCCGTCACCACGGCGGCGTGATCGTCGTTCGAGTTCACTGGTTTGGGCCGCAGCTGCAGCGTGGCCATGCGGGCGCGATGCGACTGCTCGCGGATCGTCTCCACCATCACGATCAGCCGCTGGTTGCCCGACATCTCGATCAGGCGACGATGAAAACGCGCATCGCCCTCGGCCCACCGTTCACGAGCATTGGGGGCGCGGTCATCCAGCGCCAGCGCCTCGCTCATTTCCGCCAGCAGCCGGTCGAGTTCGGCATTCTCCTGCGGCTGCAGCCCGCGCCGTGCGATGATGTCGACAGCGGTGGCCTCCAGCCCGGCCAGCAGGTCGTAGATCTCGCGCAGATCGGCGATTGCGATGGGCAGCACACGCATGCCGTGGCGCGGCCGCACTTCCACCATGCCCTCCTGCGCCAGGCGGATCAGCGCCTCGCGCACCGGCGTGCGGCTCATGCCGAGCCATTCGGCGGCCTGCTGCTCCAGCGCCTGGGTACCCGGCGGCAATTCGTTGTCGAGAATGCGACGCTTCAGTTCGTCATAGGCACGCCGCGTCTGCGACCGGCGCACGCCATTCTCATTGATCACGGCCGTGTTCATGGCTTTGCATTTCCCCCGCCTGCCGCGCCGCCCTTATCCGGGTGGTCGCCGCATCGGGCGCAGGATAGCGGAAGCGTTAAGCCGCCGGGTGCAAAATCTGCATAAACCTTTGGCGGTGGCGCGAGCTGGAGCCCGCCAATCCCTTAGCTGATCTGCTCCATAATGATGACGGGTGACATGGGGCGGGCGTTCTTTCGGGAACCGGGCCTGAAAAGCTGCGTTTTCCCAGGCATGAAACGCGTGCTCATGACGCTCACCGCGCTCGCCCTGCTCGCCGGCTGTTCCGGCGGCGACACCCGCCCGCAGGACGGCATTGTGCTGACCAAGCAAAGCAAGGAGTCGCCCGACTGGGGCCGCCACCTGCCGGATGTCTGGAGCGGCGTGCAGGCCTGTCTCGCCGCGCATCCGGTGCAGCCGGCCTATGCCACCGATGTGGTGCTGCAGAACCATGGCATGATCCAGGTGCGCCTGCGCGGCGCCGACCGCAGCCTGTATGAATGCAGCACCGGCACGACCGGCAGCCCGGCGCCGCAGATCACCCCAACCGAGCGTCGTCGCGTGCAGGGGCCTGCCTTTACGCCAGCCAGCATGGCCGAGCCCTATATGCGCTGCGGCACGCCGGAACCGGTGCTGAGCGGCACCGGCCGGCTGCTCGGCTGGCTCACCTATTTCACGCACGACTGCCCGCCGCGCAGCGTGGCCGCTGAAAACGGCTGGCGCGCCTTTGGCAATGAACCCTTCTGGAGCCTGCGCATCAGCGGCAACGATGTGGTGTTCGACCGGCTGGGCGAACTGCCGCAGAATTACAGCGCCAGGCGCCCCACCAGCGACGGCAACCGCCAGACCTGGTCGCTCGACAACGACGGCTCGCAATTGCAGGTCAGCATCACCGAAGGCGCCTGCGGCGACACCATGTCGAGCCGGAACTATCCCTATACGGCAGAACTGCGGTTTCAGGGCCGCCTCTATCGCGGCTGCGCCGAGAAGACCGCAGCCATTCCGTAATTGCCCTGCTCGACCCCTTTCTCTTGACTGGGGCGGCTATCTGCGGCACCCCTGCGGCATGAATGCCGCCGAACTGGAAAAGCGCCTGCTGTATCGCGACGGGCTGATGCTGGTGATCGACAAGCCGGCCGGGCTACCCGTGCATGCCGGCCCCGGCGGCGGCGACAATCTCGAACGCCACCTGAACTGGCTGCGTTTCGGCCTGCCCAAGCCGCCGTCGCTGGCACACCGGCTGGATCGCGACACATCGGGCTGCCTGGTGCTGGGCCGGCACCCCAAGGCGCTGCGCAAGCTGGGCAAGCTGTTCCAGGACGGCAAGGTGGAGAAAACCTACTGGGCGGTGACGCGCCACGCGCCGGCCGAAACGCGGGGCCAGATCGATGCGCCGCTGAAAAAGCTGAGCACCAGAAGCGGCGGCTGGCATATGGCGATTGCCGAGGATGGCCAGCATGCCGTGACCGACTGGCGCGTGCTGGGCACATCCCCCGATGGCCTGTGCTGGATCGAATGCCATCCGCGCACCGGCCGCACGCATCAGATTCGCGTGCATCTGGCGTCGCTGGGCGCGCCGTTGCTGGGCGATGCGCAGTATGGCGATGCCGCGCAGGAAAAGCCGCTGACCCTGCATCTGCAATCGCACGCCATTTCGTTACCGCTCTATCCGTCGCGCGAACCGGTGACAGTCAGTGCCGAGCCGCCATCGCATATGCAGGCGGCGTTGCAGACCTGCGGCTGGGTGAAAGAACCGCCTAAGGCTTCAGCACAAGCCTGATCGCATAGCCGACAATCCCGAGCGCCGCCACGCTGCCGGCCCACAGCGCCACGAACCACAGCAGGCGCTGCCACAAGGAACGAGGCTGATCTTCAGTGGTAATGGGCATGGGGATCGACCTTGCCGCGGAAGACGTAATAGGCGTAAGCCGTATAGGCGAGGATGATCGGCAGCAGGATCGCCGCGCCGACCAGCAGGAAGCCGAGCGAGGCATCGGGCGCCGCTGCGTCGTAGAAGGTGATCGAAGGCGGCACCATCAGGGGCCAGAAGCTGATGCCGAGGCCGATATACGACAGCACAAACAGCGCCAGCGCCGAGAGAAAGGGCTGCAGCGGTCGTTTGTAGTCGTGCAGCCCGCGCCACAGCGAACCGGCCGCCAGCAGCACCAGCAGCGGCATCGGCGCGGTCAGCGCGACATTCGGCCAGGTGAACCAGCGCTGCAGGAACTGCGAATCCAGGAACGGCGTCCACAGGCTGACCAGGCCGATCAGCAGCACCAGCCCGACGCTGAGCTTGCGCCCGAGATCGTAGCAGCGGTTCTGGATCTCGCCTTCGGTCTTGATCACCAGCCAGCAGGCACCGAGCAGCGTATACCCGACCACCAGCGAGATGCCGGTGAGGATGCTGAACGGCGTGAGCCAGTCCCACCAGCCGCCAGCGTAAGCCCGATCCGCCACCTTGATGCCCTGAATCAGGCCGCCGAGCGCGATACCCTGCATGAATGTGGCGGCCAAAGACCCGAGCGCGAAGCTCCAGTCCCACACCCTCTTCCAGCGCAGGGTGCGCCAGCGGAATTCAAAGGCGACGCCGCGGAAGATCAGCCCGAGCAGCATCACCGTCAGCGGCGCATAGAGCGCGGGGAGGATCGTGGCATAGGCGAGTGGAAACGCCGCCAGCAGCCCGCCGCCGCCCAGCACCAGCCAGGTTTCGTTGCCGTCCCAGACCGGCGCCACCGAATTCATCAGCACGTCGCGTTCGCGCTCTTCCGTGAACAGCGGGAACAGCATGCCGATGCCGAGATCGAAACCATCCAGCACCACATAAGCCAGCACAGAAAATGCAATCAGCCCGGCCCAGATCAGCGGAAGATCGAGTGTCATGGCCCTGTCCTCCGCCCTGTCGTGTGCTGTGCAGGCCCCGGCATGATGCCAGCCGCCCGTGTCGGCGCATCAGGTGCGGATTCTTCGACTGCACCCGGCGTCTTGCCCATCAGGCGCAGCAGATAGAAAACGCCGGCACCGAAGACGATGAAATAGACGA
>NZ_PEKV01000013.1:103149-136070 GCF_002796975.1 Ferrovibrio sp.
CTGTAGATGCGTCCGCCGATGCGCATGACGAGGCTGACCAGCCCGAGCAAAGCCATCAGCGTGCCCAGACCCACCATGATGCGGAAGCTCCAGAACACCACATGCGCCGGCGGCCAGTCTTCGCGCGGGAAAGCCTTCAGGCCTTTCATCTCGCCATCAGGGTCATGCGTCAGGATCAGGCTGCCCAGCTTGGGTATGCCGATGGCGTATCTGGTTTCGCCGGCCGCGTTGTCGGGCAGACCGAACAGATAGAGCGGCGCGCCTTTGATGTTTGCCTCGTAATGGCCTTCCATCGCCGCGATCTTGGCCGGCTGGTGTTTCAGCGTGTTCAGCCCGTGGAAGTCGCCGGCCACAATCTGAACCGGTGCCACGATGGCAGCCATCCACATCGCCATCGAGAACATCACCCGCGCACCCGCATTGGCCCTGTCGCGCAGCAGATGCCAGGCGCCGACCGCGCCGACCACGAAGGCGGTCGTCAGATAGGCCGCCAGCACCATATGCACCAGCCGATAGGGGAAGGACGGATTGAACACCACGGCAAACCAGTCTTCCGGCACGAACTGGCCGTTCGGCGCGATGGCATAGCCGGCCGGAGTCTGCATCCAGCTGTTCACCGCCAGAATCCAGAAGGCCGAGATGAAGGTACCGAAGGCGACCATCGCGGTGGCGAAGAAATGCAGCCCCTTGCCGACGCGCTGCATGCCGAACAACATCACGCCGAGGAAGCCGGCTTCGAGGAAAAAGGCCGACATCACCTCGTAAGCCATCAATGGGCCGACCACCGGCCCGGCCCGGTCGGAGAAGACGGCCCAGTTGGTGCCGAACTGGTAGCTCATCACCAGTCCCGACACGACGCCCATGCCAAAGGTGACGGCGAAGATTTTCAGCCAGAAGCGGAAGACCTGGATATAGACCTCACGTTTGGTCCACAGCCACAGCGCTTCCAGCACTGCCAGATAGCTGGCCAGTCCGATGGTGAAGGCCGGGAAGATGATATGAAATGAAATCGTGAAGGCGAACTGCAGCCGGGCCAGGAAGACGGGATCGAGCAGCGCTTGCATCGGCGGACCTCCGTGCGGCCATGTTAGGGCCGTTTGACGCCTGCACCAAAAGGAAACGCGCCGCTACGCTGGGGTCAACGCNNCTCGTCATGCGAGACTTGCAGCCTTCGCAGGGCTATAAACGCTGGCAACCGGCTATAGTGCCGCATAGTTGTCGCCCACCCCGCCCTCCGGTTCCCGTTCGCCGCTCCCATGCTGATTCCCCTGATCGTTGCCTGCGCGCTGTTCATGGAGAACCTTGATTCGAGCGTGCTGGCCACGGCGCTGCCCAGCATCGCCGCTTCGCTCGGCGAGAATCCGCTCAAGCTCAATCTCGCCATCACCTCCTATCTGTTCAGCCTTGCGGTGTTCATCCCGGTCAGCGGCTGGGTGGCGGACCGCTTCGGCGCACGCACGGTGTTTCGCGCCGCCATCGTCGTGTTCAGCATCGGCTCCCTGCTCTGCGGCCTGGCCGACAGTTTCTGGACCCTGGTGGGTGCCCGCACATTGCAGGGCCTGGGTGGCGCCATGATGGTGCCGGTCGGCCGCATGGTGATGTTGCGCACCATCCCGAAATCCGAACTGGTGCGCGCCATGACCTGGCTGACCGTGCCGGCGCTGGTCGGCCCGGTGATGGGGCCTCCGTTGGGCGGTTTCCTCACCACCTATCTGTCGTGGCGCTGGATCTTCTGGATCAACCTGCCGATCAGCCTGCTCGGCATCGTGCTGGTGACGCTCTACATCCCCAACATCCGTGAAGAGAAAGTACCACCGCTTGACTGGCGCGGCTTCCTGATGTCGGCCTTCGGCCTCTGCGGTCTGGTTTTCGGTTTTGAGACCATCGGCCGCGGACTTCTTCCCGATTCTGCCGTGGCTGCACTTCTGGTCGTCGGGGTAATCGGCATCGGACTTTATCTGCGCCATGCCCGGCGCTATCCGCATCCGCTGATCGATCTGTCGCTGCTGAAGGTGCCCACCTTCCGGGCGGGCATGGCCGGCGCCTTCCTGTTCCGTATCGGCGTCGGCGCGCTGCCATTCCTGCTGCCGCTGATGCTGCAGCTCGGCTTCGGCCTCAGCGCTTTTGAATCCGGCATGACCACCTTTGTCTCCGCGGCTGGTGCACTGACCATGAAAATGGCGGCCGGGCCGATCCTGCGCAATATCGGCTTTCGCCGCGTGCTGATCGGCAACGCCCTGCTGAGCGGCGGCTTCATTGCCATCTGTGGCCTGTTCCGCCCCGATACGCCGCATGCCCTGATCCTCGGCCTGCTGCTGATGGGCGGCTTCTTCCGCTCGCTGCAGTTCACCAGCAGCAACACGCTGACCATTGCCGACATTCCCAACGAACGGATGAGCCGCGCCACCAGCTTCACCTCGATGATGCAGCAATTGTCGCTCTCTGCCGGTGTGGCGGTCGGCGCCATGGTGCTGCATGCCACCGTCAGCGCCAGCGGCGGCATCGAGCGGATCGCCGCCGACAGTTTCACCCCGGCCTTCTTCACCGTGGGCGTGACGGCCATGCTGGCGGCCATCGTCTTCCTGCGCCTGCCGCATGATGCCGGTTCGGAAGTCAGCGGTCACCGGCTGATCGCGCCGACGCAGCGCCTGAGCCAGGGCACACCGCCGCGCCCTGACGATACCGGACCGCGCTAGAACATGGATCTTGCAATCCTCGCCATTGCGGCGCGCGGTCTGGCCGCCGCCGGTTTCGTCGGCGGCGTGGTGGCGCTGATGGAACGCGCCTCGCCCTTCATCGGCGGCATCGTGCTGGCCCTGCCGATCGTCACCGCGCCGGCTTATGTGTTCATCATCCTGCATCAGGAGCCCGGCTTTGTGGCGCAGGCCGCACTCGGCAGCCTCGCCACCGTCGGCTCGGTGTTGCTGTTCCTGGTTGCCGCCATTGCGCTGGTCGGGCGACTGCCGATGGCGGTCGTGCTGGTCGGCGCGCTAGGCGCCTGGCTGGTCACCGGACTGATTGTCCGCAGCCTGCCGGCCGCGCTGCCAGTGTCTTTCACCGTGATCGCTGTCGCCGGCCTGATCGCCTGGTGGAGCGGCCGGCGCGTACCGATGACGGCACCGGCTGCGCGTGGCCGTTCACCGTTTTACGAGATCGCGCTGCGTGGCTCCGCTGCCGGGTTTCTCGTGGCCGTGGTCAGCGGCCTGGCGCATCTGCTCGGTCCGACCGTGGCCGGCATCTTCGCCTCCTTCCCGGTGGCGCTGATGACGGTCTGCTGGTTCCTGCCGCGCCGGCTCGAAAGCGGCGGCATCCGCGCCGCCTTGCGCGCGGCGCAGATCGGCATGGCGAGCCATATCCCCTTCTTCACGGCTCTGGCTGTACTCGGCCCGCGTATCGGCATCTGGCCGGCCTTTGCGCTCGGTCTGGTCGGATCGCTCGGCATTGCGGTGGCGCTGGCGCTGCTGCGCCGGCGCCACCTGCGCAAGACCGTCTAGACCGCGCCACCATTGGCACGGATCAGCTGGCCGTTGATCCAGCCGCCGGCCTCGCTCGCGAGAAACGCGACCACCTGAGCGATGTCATCAGGTTGCCCCAGCCGCTCCAGCGGCGGAATTTTCGCCAGCTGCGCCACGCGCTCCTCGCTCTTGCCGGCAAAGAACAGTTCGGTCGCCACCGGACCTGGCGCCACCGTATTCACCGTGATCTGCCGCCCGCGCAACTCATGCGCCAGGAAGCGCGACAGCGTCTCGACCGCCGCCTTGCTGGCGGCATAGACGCCGTAACCCGGCAGGTTCATGCCCAGGACCGACGATGACAGCGTGACGATCCGGCCGCCATCGCGCAGGCGTTTCGCCGCCTGCTGCATCAGGCTGAACACGCCCTTCACATTGATGGCAAAGGTACGGTCGAAATCGTCCGCCGTCGTCTCGGCGATCTTCGGCAGGCTGCCGTTCAGCACGCCGGCATTGGCCACGACAATATCGACGCCGCCGAAAGCTTTTTCCGCCGCATCGAACAACGCCTCGGCGGCAGCCGGATCGGCAACATCACCTTTGACCGCGATGGCGCGACCGCCAGCCCCGGCGATCTTAAGCACCAGCGCCTCGGCCTCCGCGGCCCGGCTGGCATAGTTGATGACGACGGCATGGCCGCTGGCCGCCAGTGTCTGGCTGATCGCGGCGCCGATGCCGCGCGACCCGCCGGTGATAATCGCGACTTTCTGGGTGGACATGGGAGAAGGCTCCTTGATTGGGGTGCCTCCCATATGCCCTTTTGATTTATTTGAATAAATATCCTTATATTGCCATTATTGTTCAATTTATATAAACAATAGCAATGGACCGCTTTCAGGCCATGCGGCTGTTCACCCGCATCGTCGAGCTGGGCAGCTTCACTGCTGCCGCCGACGACCTGCAGCTGCCGCGTGCCACCGTCACCCATGCGATCAAGCAGCTGGAGGCGCGGCTGAATGCCCGGCTGCTGGAGCGCACCACCCGCAGTGTGCGCACCACGCTCGACGGCGAGGCCTATTACCAGCGCTGCCTGCGCCTGCTCGCCGATCTCGATGAAACCGAGTCCGTGTTCCGCCAGAGCGGCGGCAGCCCGCGCGGCACTTTGCGCGTTGCTTTGCAGGGCACGGTGGCGCGGCATTTCATCATTCCGGCCCTGCCGGACTTCCTGCAGCAGTATCCCGAGCTGAAGCTGGAACTTGGTTTCGGCGACCGGCCGGTCGACCTGATCCGCGAAGGCTATGACTGCGCCCTGCGCAGCGGCGCCTTGCCGGAATCGAGCCTGGTGGCGCGCCGCGTGGCAAAGATGGACCAGATCACCGTGGCCAGCGCGGATTACCTCGCGCGCCACGGCGAGCCGCAGCATCCCGATGAGCTGCACCGGAACAATCACCGCGCCGTCAGCTATATGTCGCTGGCGACCGGGCGGCATGAATCGCTGGATTTCACCATCGATGGCGACAACCGCGTCTTCATTCTGCCGAATCTCATCGCCGTGAACGACGCCGATGCCTACAGCGCGGCGGCACTGGCCGGGCTCGGCATCATCCAGGTGCCACGCTACCACGCGCTCGACCATATCCGCGCCGGACGCCTGCGCGAGATCCTGCAGCCCTGGCGGCCGGCGCCGATGCCGGTACAGGCGGTCTATCCGACGCATCGGCAGTTGTCGCCCCGGGTGCGGGTTTTCGTCGATTTCCTCGCCGCGCTGTTCCGCCAGGCCGACGCCGACGGACGACTTTAACGTTTCAAGGCTGTCCCCTCCCCGGCCAGCGTGCTACATCAGCCGCCCGCGCAGACCCTGCACCAATTCACGCGTATTCATTGGACTTTCTGGCTATGAACCCGATCTTCGCCGACGCGCCCACCACCATTTTCGAGACCATGTCGCGGCTGGCCATGCAACATGACGCGATCAATCTCGGCCAGGGCTTCCCCGACGATCCCGGGCCTGAGGATGTGCGCGCCAAGGGTGCGGCCGCGCTGCTGTCGGGCTGGAACCAGTATCCGCCGATGATGGGCATTCCCGAATTGCGCCAGGCGGTGGCGACGCATTACAAGCGGTTCCACAAGCTCGATCTCGACTGGCAGAGCGAAGTGATGATCACCTCGGGCGCCACCGAGGCGCTCGCCGACAGCCTGATGGCCGTGCTGCAGCCCGGCGACGAGGTCGTGCTGTTCCAGCCGATGTACGATGCCTATCTGCCGCTGGTGAAGCGCGCCGGCGGCGTGCCGAAATTCGTCACGCTCCGCCCGCCGCACTGGCGCATCGACGAGGCGGCACTCGACGCTGCCTTTTCGCCGAAAACCAAAGCCGTGATCTTCAACAATCCGCTCAATCCGACCGCCAGCGTATTTCCACGCGAGGATCTCGAACTGCTCGGCCGTTACCTGGTGAAGCACAACGCGATCGCGATCTGCGACGAGGTCTGGGAACACGTTCTGTTCGACGGGCTGGAGCATCAGCCGCTGATCGCGCTGCCGGGCCTGCGCGAGCGCTGTATCAAGATCGGCTCGGCCGGCAAGATTTTCTCGCTGACCGGCTGGAAGGTCGGTTTTGTCTGTGCAGCGCCTTCGATCATGAAGGTGCTGGCCAAGGCGCATCAGTATGTCACCTTCACCACGCCGCCCAATCTTCAGGCCGCCGTCGCCTATGGCCTCGGCAAGGACGACGCCTATTTCACCGGCATGCGTCAGGACCTGCAGACCGCGCGCGACCGCTTCGCCAAAGGCCTGACCGAAGCCGGGCTGACCGTGCTGCCAAGCCAGGCGACCTATTTCCTCAATGTCGATCTCTCGCCGGTCTTAAAAAAGGCAGGCTCGAACGACGTCGACGATGCCGCCTTCTGCCTGAAGATGGTGGAGCAGGCCAAGGTGGCGGCGATCCCGGTCAGCGCCTTCTATGCCGAGGATCATGTGAAAAGCGTGATCCGCTTCTGCTTTGCCAAGACCTACGACAAGCTGGACGGCGCGGTCGAACGCATCGCCGCGCATATCAAACGCGGCTGATCGATCCCTGACATGCGCGCGTATCTGGGTTCCAGGCTGCAGACCAGCCTGAAGGTGTTCTGGCAGCTGATCAAGATCATGGTGCCGGTGATGGTGGCCGTGAAAGTCGCCGCCGAGATCGGCCTGATCGATGCCCTCGGCCCGTTGCTGGCGCCGGTCATGGCGCTGATCGGCCTGCCGCCTGAAGCCGGGCTGGTGCTGGTCGCTTCCTTCACCATCGGCATCTATGGCGGGCTCGGCGCGCTGCCGCTGCTGGCGGACTCCGCCACACTCACCACCGGCCAGCTCTCCATTGTCTGCGCCATGATGCTGTTCGCGCATGCCCTGCCGATGGAACAGGCCATCGTGCGCAAGGCCGGCGCCAGCTTCTGGTTCACGGCTGCCCTGCGTCTGGTCGCTGCGCTGCTTTATGCCCTGCTGGTGACGGCGATCTGCCATGCCACCGGCTGGCTGTCCGAACCGGCCGATGCCGGGCTGCTGCATCGCATGGCCTCGCCTTCCGCCGGCTGGCTCGACTGGCTGGTGTCGTCGGTCATTTCGCTGGCAGCGACCTTCCTGATCATCGTGGCGCTGATCCTGCTGCTCGACCTGTTCGAACGTGCCGGCATCACGCGGCGGCTCACCGAAGCCATGATGCCACTGCTGCGGTTCTCCGGTCTCAGCCGCGACCTCGCACCGGTCACCACCGTGGGCGTGCTGCTCGGCCTCACCTATGGCGGCGGGCTGATCATCAAGGAAGCGCAGGAACGCAATTTCGAGCCGAAGATGCGCGTACTGGCACTGTGCTGGATTTCGCTCAGCCATTCGCTGATCGAGGATACCGGCCTGATGCTGGCCGTCGGCGCCGACATCTGGGCCGTGCTGGTCGGCCGCGTGGCCCTGACCCTGCTGGCGATCAGGCTGATTGCCTTGGCGCTGGATGCGATGCCGGGGCTGGTACGGCGATTGGCCGTCTAGGTTGCGCCCCACATATGTCATGGCCGGGCTTGTCCCGGCCATCCACGCCTTTTCCAACAGTAAGACGTGGATGCCCGGCACAAGGCCGGGCATGACACACAGGGATTTACGCCGCTGCCTTCTGCAGCGCGCCGATATTCCGCAGGGTCGCGGCGCAGGCCACCGCCACTTCGCGGCCTTTCACCTTGAAATGGTCGCGGAAGAACTGGCGATGCTCGTCATGCTCGTGGAAATGATGCGGCGTCAGCACGCAGGATAACACCGGCACTTCGGTTTCCAGCTGCACCTGCATCAGGCCGTCGATCACCGCAGATGACACGAAGTCGTGGCGGTAGATGCCGCCATTGACCACGAAGCCTGCCGCGACGATGGCATGATAGCGGCCGGTTTTCGCCAGCAGCTTGGCCTGCAGCGGAATCTCGAACACGCCGGGCAGTTCGAACCGGTCGATACTGCCCTGCCGCAGGCCGGCCTTGGCCATTTCAGGAAGGAATGCTTCCCAGGCTTCATCAACGATGTCGCGATGCCAGCAGGCCTGGATAAAGGCCACGCGCCTTGCATCCTTGCCGGTAGTGTCGAGACGGATTTCAGTGGGATTGGTCTGTTCTAGGCGCTGATTCATCTGGCGAGTCCTTTCAGCCATTGAATCAGGGCGCACGGTATCGGCACCGCACCGTTCACGCACAGTCATGAGACTGCGCGTGCGACCAGCGCGTTTCGTCAACCGCTCTCTTCCATCCGGACTATGACCGTCGGCTCCGGCATCTCACCGGATCTGCTGGACCCTCATGGCCGAATGAAAGCCGTGAGGCGCTCGCGGGCTCGTGTTTGCCAAAAGAGATATTGGCAAGACACATACCGCCGGTGGGGACTTTCACCCCGCCCTGAGAACGTGGCCGCCGGACAACCCGGCGACCTGCGATCAGACATAAGACGAAGTCGCCAGTCCGGCAAGTGCGAGATTGTTGCGGTACAAATTTGAGGTGCCGTTACGTCAGCGCGCGGCCTTCAGCACCACATCGCGCGGCGTATCGATGCCGCGCTGGCGACCGCGCAGGTATTGCGGCGCGACATGCACCTCGCCATGCAGCGCATCGGCGGCATGCCAGGCCCAGTAGGGATCGTGCAGCAGGGCGCGCGCCATCGCCACCAGATCGGCCTTGCCCTCTTTCACGATGGCCTCGGCCTGCTGCGGCTCGGTGATCATGCCGACCGCCATGGTCACCAGACCGGTAGCCTGCTTCACGGCTGTGGCAAAATGCGCCTGATAGCCCGGACCGGTGGTGATCTTCTGCTGCATCGACACGCCGCCGGAACTGACATCGACAAAGTCGGCACCGAGTTCCTTCAACCGTGCGGCGAACTTGATGGCATCCTCGATGCCCAGACCCTCGCTGCCCATCCAGTCGCTGCCGGTGATGCGCATGCCGAGCGGCTTGTGCTTCGGCCAGGTGGAACGTACCGCCTCAAACACCTCCAACGGAAAGCGCATGCGGTTTTCCAGGCTGCCGCCGTAGCCGTCTTTCCGCTTGTTGGAAATCGGCGAGACGAATTGATGCATCAGATAGCCATGCGCGCCATGCAGCTCGATCAGGTCGACGCCGGCGCGGTCGGCGCGCTGCACGGCAGAGACGAAATCGCGTTTGATCTCGGCCAGGCCCTCGTCGTCCAGTTCGGCCGGCGTATGCCAGCCGGTGTCATGCGGGATCGGGCTGGGTGCCACGGTCGGCCAGGCCAGCGGCCCCTGCAGCGACTGGCCGCCGCGCCAGGGCAGATCGGCCGAGGCCTTGCGGCCGGCATGGGCGAGCTGGATGGCAAAGGGTGTCGGGCCGAACTGCTTCACATCGGCAACGATGCTGGCGAGAGCGGCTTCCTGCACGGCATTGTAAAGCCCGAGGCAGCCCGGCGTGATGCGGCCCTGCGCGCTGACATGGGTGGCCTCCGCCATGATCAGCCCGAGACCTGCCGTGGCATAGCGGCCAAGATGGATGCGATGCCAGTTGTTCGGCACGCCATCCACGGCACTGTACTGGCACATCGGCGACAGCACGATGCGATTGGGCAGGGTGACGGAGCGCAGTTGCAGCGGTTCGAACAGGGCGGACATCGGCGGGCATCTCAGGCTTAAGAACGGATGCCGGAAAGGATGACGCGCGAAAGCCTGCGGTCAAGTCCTGCCAGATTGGTGCGGATGGTTCAGATTGCCGACCAGGCGTAATTGAAGCTGACCGAAATACGTTCCTGCACCGTGAAACTGGGCGGCACTTCATGGCGCAGCCAGCTTTCGAACAGCACGACGTCGCCGGCCTTGGGCTTCACGCTGTAATGCAGGCGTTCACGCGGGGCGATGTCGTCGCGTTTCGGCGGTGCCGCCATCAGGCGGTCGAGCCGCGGATCCTCGAACTTGATCGCAGCGGCGCCCTTCGGCACCTGCACATAGTAAGTCCCGCTGATGAAGCTGAGCGGATGCAGATGCAGGCCATGCGTCACCGCACCGGCCATCATGTTGACCCAGCAGTCGGTCATGCTGAGCTTGCGGCCACGCAGGTCGTAGCCGAGGTCGGTCGCATACGCCTTCACATGCCTGTTCAGCGCCTTTTCCAGCGCCGCGAAACCACTGGAAATGCAATGCAGCTTGTCGTGGCTGCCATAGGAGGTGTAGCCGCCGGGATAGTTCTTCGCGCTCCAGCGCTGCCCGGCCACATCAGAGTGGCGCAGGCCATCGGCCTCGTCTGCGAGATCCTGGTTGAAACGCGCGAGGCCCGCGGCCTTCAACGGTGCCAGATAGATGCGGGTGGGGAAGAGATTGATCAGGGACATGATGTCTTTCTATGCGTCATCCCGGGCGAGCCTGTTGGCGAGACCCGGGGTGACGATGCCGTTCAGAACAGCTCGAAATATTCGCGATGCTCCCAGTCGCTCACTTCGAGCTGGAAACGCGCGATCTCGGCCTGCTTGATATGCAGGAAGTAGTCGACAAAGCGGTCGCCCAGTCCGGCGCGGTAACAGGCGCTGTCCTTCAAGGCCGCCAGCGCGGCCTCCAGCGACCGCGGCAATGCCGGCGCCAGCGTCTCATAGGGCGCATCGGCCGACGGCGGCGGTTCCTTGCCTTTATCCATGCCATCCAGCCCGGCGAGCAGCTGCGAGGCCATATAGAGATAGGGATTGGCAGCCGGTTCGCCCAGGCGGTTCTCGATGCGGCTGGCCGGATCGTCCTTGGCGCCCAGCACGCGGCACATCACGCCGCGATTGTCGCGGCCCCAGATGGCGCGGTCCGGTGCGAGAGAATACGGCCGATAGCGGCGATAGGCATTGATGGTCGGCGCGGCAAAGGCAGCAGAGGCCGGCGCATGTTCCAGCAGTCCGGCGAGGAAATGCCGGCCGAGTTTCGACAGCGGCTGACCGTCTTCGGTCGGGATGAAGGCATTCTTCCCCGTCTTGCGGTCAACCAGCGACTGATGCAGATGCCAACCGGATGAGAAGATGTTCGGCAGTTTCGGCCGGCACATGAAGGTGACGTGATAGCCGTGCCGGCGCGCGATCTGCTTGGCGGCCGAGCGGAACAGCACCATCGTATCGGCCGACTCCATATTGGTGCCGGGCCGGAAGGTGAATTCCGCCTGGCTCGGGCCGAATTCCACTTCCATCGAGCGCAGCGGCAGCCCGAGCGCCTGGATATCCTTGCGCAGGATTTCATACACCGTGTCGTATTGGTCGTAGCGCAGTTCGGTGAGATAGTTGTAGCCCTGCGTCAGCAGGCTCACCTCGGGCGGATTGCCGGGCTGGCCGGCATCTTCCGGCTTCAGCTTCGGATCTTCCAGCTTGAAGACATGGAATTCGACTTCCAGGCCGGCGACATAGTCGTAGCCCTTGTCGTTGATCTTCTTCAGGGCGTCGCGATAGAGCTGGCGCGTCGAGAACGGCACCGGACGACCATCGGCGAAATACAGATCGCAGAGCAGCCAGCCGGTCTGCGGCGCCCAGGGCAGCACCTTGAACGTGGTCGGATCGGCCACCATCAGCACATCGGCGGCGCCCTGCATCTCCTCCAGACCGAAGCCGCCGCCCTTGGTGAAGACCGGGAACACCGTGCGATGCGACGTGTCTTTCGCCAGCAGCGTGGTGGTGAAGCCGACGCCGCTGCGCATCGCGCTGGCAAGCTCCTCAGCCACCAGCGTCTTGCCGCGCAAAATGCCGTGCTGGTCGGCGAAGGAGAAACGGATCACCGAGAGGCCGCGCTCGGCGACTTCCTTCTCGACCGCTTTGGCCGCTTTCTGCTGCTCGGCTGTCCACAGGCCGTGCTTGTCGACAAATGACACCACTGACATTCCCCCGCAGCGTAAGACTGGTGATTTATTCCGCAGCGAGAACGGCTGGAGCCTGCCACGGCGCGGCCGCGCGTTTGCGTGCATCGGCCTCGCGCCAGTATGCCTGCCATGCGCCGGTCGGGGCAATGCCATCGATGGTGACCGGGCCACGGATCGCCTTGGCCTGTTCGGCATCCAGCACCATCAGCGGCGGCTCGTTGCCGCTTTCAGCCTGGTCGATCGCCTTCATCAGCATGGAGCGATAGTTGATGATACCCTTGTCGGTGCTGCCGAGATGCTCGCGGGTGCGGTCCTGGATCGGGCCTTGGCTTTCCACCGCCCACTGGTCATGCACGTTGATGTCGTCGCCCATGCCGGTGAAGGTCTTGGTCTTCTGCTCATACGGATCGAAACCGTAGTCATTCGCCTTGTTCTTGCGCGGGATATAATCCGGCAGGGTATAGAGCTGCAGGCGCTGCTCGCGCATCTGCTGCTTGTCGACCGGACCGGTGAAGCTGGTGAAAATGGCGAACCAGTAGCAGTTCACATCATCCACCGGCACATGCCATTGCGTGATGGTCATTTCGGCCGAGAGCGGAATGTTGAAGGCCTGCGGGAACAGCAGATTGGTCACACGCACATGCGTGCTCTTCTCGTTCAGCTCGCGCAGCGCGATCAGCCGCATGCCATAATCGGTGCGCTCGATCTCGATGGTCGGCCGCTCGAATTCGCGCAGCACCTGCGTCATCGGCATATCGGAATCGGCCGAATTGGCGCGGAACTGCCGGCCGTAATTGGCATTCGGGTCTTCATCCTCGAAGAAGCGATGCAGGAAGGAGGCATGCGCGGGATCGATGCCGACCTCCAGCGCCTGCAGCCAGTTGCAGGCCATATGTCCCTTGAAGGCAAAGACATGGGAATCGGGCGCGATGAAGCAGTCGAGATCGGGAAACGCCGGCGGCTCGCCAGTCTTTTCGTTTAATGGGCCTAGGTAAGCAAACAGAATGCCGCTGCGCAGAACCACCGGATAGCTCTTCTGTTTGATACGCTGGCAGAGCTTGCTGGTCTCGGGCTCGGCCGGGGTCTGCAGGCAGTTGCCCATCACATCGAACAGCCAGCCATGGAAGGGGCAGCGCAGGCCGCCGTTTTCCGGCCGGCCGAAAGCGAGGTCGGCGCCGCGGTGCGGACAATCGCGATCGAGCAGGCCGAAGCGGCCCTGCTCATCCCTGAACAGCACGAAATCCTGGCCTATCAGTTTGACCGGGCGGACCGGACGCAGATCGTCGAGTTCCTCGATCAGGGCGACCGGCTGCCAGTAACGGCGCAGCAACTTGCCCGCCGGCTGACCCGGACCGACCCGGGTCATGCGCATATTCTGCTCGTGCGTGGTCATGGCTCGGACTCCCTCAACTCGAGCTTGACGGACCCTCCCACAGGCCCGAGAATGTCCGACTAGCGAACATTTGTGCGATTTTAAACCCGTCTGTCCGCCCCGGCAAGATGAGAGTGAGCCGCTATGACCCGCCTGCGCGAGACCGATGCCGAAAAGCGCGCCCAGTCCGGCCGCAGCCCTGACTACCTCGAGGCGCTGGCCCGGGGCCTCTCCGTGCTGACAGCTTTTGACGGCAGCCGGCCGCAGATGACGCTCAGCGACGTCGCCCGCGCCGTCGACCTGCCGCGCGCCACGGTGCGCCGCGCGCTCTATACGCTGACCGAACTCGGCTATCTGGAGAGCGACGGCAAGCTGTTCCGCCTGACGCCGCAGGTGGTCGGCCTGGCCGGCGCCTATCTCGGCTCGGCCGGCAATGCGCCGGCACTGCAGATCACCTGCGACTGGCTCTGCCGCAAACTGGATGAAGCCTGTTCGGCCGCTGTGCTGCATGGCCAGGAAGCCGTGATGGTGGCGCATGCCTCGCCGCCGCGTTTCATGTCCTCGGCGCCCGGTCTGGGCTTTCGCGTGCCGGCCTTCTGCTCGGCCTTGGGCCGCGTGCTGCTGAGCGAAACCGGCATCGATGCCGCGACTTTGCAGATGCGCCGGCTGACGCCCCATACAGTAATCGACAGCAGCGAACTGCAGATCCAGCTGGGTAAGGTCGCAGGCGACGGCTATGCACTGGCCGACCAGGAGGCTGAACTGGGTTTCCGCTCGATCGCCGTGCCGGTGCGCCGCTTCGACGGCCGTATCGTGGCGGCCCTGAATATCGGCGTGCGGATCGAGCGCGCCGGCCTGCCGCAGATGCGCAGCGAGTTCCTCCCGCACCTGTTGCGTGCAGCGGAGGAGTTGAAAAGCCAGGTGATCTAGCGCCGGCCAGGGAATCAGCCGCTGCGCTGCGGACGGGAATTTACAGCCTGTCAGGTTGTATGATAACTCGGTGACCATGTTTACAGCAGAAGCGATCTCCCGTGCCCCACGCCTCTCGGATGAAGTCGCCCGCCAGCTCGGCGCGGCGATCCGCGACGGCGAATTCGGCCCCGGCGCGAGGCTGCCGAGCGAAAAGGAGCTGTCCGACCGGTTCAATGTGTCGCGCATGGTGATCCGCGAGGCCATGTCGCGCCTGAAGTCGGACGGACTGCTGGAAACGCGGCAGGGGCTCGGCGCTTTCGTCACCGCCGAACCGGGCAAGGGCCTGTTCCGGCTGGATGCCAAGCCGGATGCCGCGACCGACCTGCGCAGCCTGTTCCAGCTCCGCGTCGCCGTCGAGGTCACGGCCGCCGGCCTCGCCGCCGCCAACATCACCGCGCCGGAGCTGCACGCCATGCGCGCCGCCCTGGATGACCTGGCCGCCGATATCGCCGCCGGCCGCGATGGCATCGAGTCAGACAACCGCTTTCATGCCGCCATCGCCGGCGCCGCCAACAATCCCTATTTCGACAGCTTCATCGGCTTCCTCGGCGCCAATCTGCGCGGCGCCATCGCCAAAGCCCGCGCCAATACCGCCAGCCAGCATCCCGCCCGTGTGCGCGTGGTGCAGGCGGAACATGAAGCCATCTACGCCGCCATCAAGGCCCGGCATGTTGCCGGCGCCGAAGCCGCCATGCGCAACCACCTGTCCTCGGCCATGGAACGGCTCGGACTTGGCGCTTTTGCATCGCAGGTCTGTTCGGCCGACGTCGCGACAAAGCCCGGCCGCAAACCGGCATCCAGAACGACACGTTCCAAAAACAAACAATAATGACCGCAAACCGGAGGAAACCAGAAATGATCAGCACCTTGAAGCATACGCTGGCCGTGACCGTCATGGCCGGCCTCGCGCTGGCCGCAGTTCCCGCCATCGCGCAGCAGAAAACCGTGATCAAGCTCGGCTGGACCACGTCGGACGGGGCGCAGGATCCCTATGCCGTCGGCGCCCGCGCCTTCAAGGAGCGGGTTGAGCCTGCCTCCGGCGGCCGGCTGGAAGTGCAGCTGTTCCCCAATCGCCAGCTCGGCGATGAGAAGCCGATGCTGGAAGGCATGCGGCTGGGCACCGTGGATGCCGGCGTCATCACCAATGCGGTGATCGCCCAGATCGAACCGGCGTTCCAGCTGAACGACCTGCCCTTCCTGTTCGAAAGCGAGGCGCAGGCACGCCGCGTGCTCGATGGCCCGGTCGGACAGAAGCTGGCCGCCAAGCTGGAAACCAAGGGCATCAAGCTGCTCGGCTGGATGGAAGGCGGCTTCCGCAACATGGTCAACAACGTGCGACCGGTCGAAAAGCCGGAAGACGTGAAAGGCGTGAAATATCGCGTGATGCAGAATCCGGTCTTCATCGGCATGTTCTCCTCGCTCGGCGGCAATGCCGTGCCGATGGCCTGGGGCGAGACTTTCACCGCCGTGCAGCAGGGCGCCATCGACGGCCTGGAAATCCCGCTCGCCGTCATCGAGCAGAACAAATACTTCGAAGTGACCAAGTTCCTCTCGATCACCAACCACACCTACTCGGCCATCCCCCTGCTGATGGCCAAGCGCAGCTACGACCGGCTGCCGGACGATCTGAAGAAGGTAGTGACCGAGGCCGGCAAATCCGCCACCCTGGCGCAGCGCGAGGCCGTGGCCGCCGCCGCCACCGAAGTGATCGCCCGCCTGGAGAAATCCGGCATGAAGATCAACCGGGTGTCCGACTTCAAGCCGTTCCGCGCCTCGGTGCAGAGCGTGTACGAGCAGTTCAAGGGCTCGATCGGTCCGGATCTGATGAAGGAAACACTGGCGGCGGTGCAGTAACACCGCATATTTTCCTGCTTCATGAATGAGAGTCTGCTGACACGGGGCATCGAGCGCGGCATCGCGCTCGTTGCTTCCGCCCTGCGCGCCAGCCTGATTGCCGCCCTGGCGATCATGCTGGCCGCCCTCACGATCCAGGTCGTCATGCGTTACGTCTTCGGCCGCACGCCGTCCTGGTCCGAGGAAGTGGCCGTGCTGATGTTCGCCTGGGCCACGATGGGCGGTCTCGCACTGGGCGTCTATGAAGGCTTTCATGTCAGGCTGGATTTCCTGGTCAAGCTGACGCCGGAAGCGGGGCGCATCTGGTACGAACGCAGCCTCGATGGCGTGGTGGCCGCTTTCGGCGCCTATCTGGCCTGGTCGGGCGAACGCTTCCTCGATATGACCAGCGGCTCGGTTTCGGCCGCCATCGGTTACCCCATCGAAATCCTGCACGGTTTTGCGCCGATCGCCGGCGCCCTGATCTTCCTGTTCGCGATCCGCCGCGTCATCCTCGGGCCGCTGCCCGAAGTCACAACTGAACTGCCGTCATGAGCACCGCCGCGATCCTGCTGACCGCCGGTTTCGCCGCCAGCGTCATTCTCGGCCTGCCCTTCGCCATCGCGATCGGCACGATTGTCGCCATCGTGCTGATCGTGGTCGATATCGAACCGGCCTTCCTGGCCCAGCAGCTGGTGGCGGGCTCGCAGTCATTCAGCCTGCTCGCCATTCCGCTGTTCATGCTGGCCGGCGAACTGATGACGGCCGGCGGCCTGTCGCAGCGCCTGGTCAATGTCGCCTCCGTGCTGGTGCGGCATCGCACCGGCGGCCTGGCGATGGTGGCCGTGCTGGCAGCTTTGATCTTCTCGGCGATCTCGGGCTCTGCGCCGGCAACCACGGCAGCCATCGGCGCCATCCTGATTCCGGCCATGGCGCAGGCCGGCTACGACAAGGCCTTCGCGACCTCGATTGCGGTCAGCGCCGGCGTGCTCGGTCCGCTGATCCCGCCCTCCATCGCCTTCGTGATCTGGGGCATCGTCGCCGAGCAATCCATCGGCAAGCTGTTTCTGTCCGGCATCATTCCCGGCCTGGCGATTGCCATCGGCCTGCTGGTGGTGTGCTACGTCCATGCGCGCCGTCATCACGTGCCCAAGCAGGAAAAGGCGCGCTGGCCGGAAATNNGGCGGCATCTTCACCCCCACCGAGGCAGCCGGCGTGTCCTGCGTCTATGCCCTCATCATCGGCCTGCTGATCGAGCGACGTTTGACGCTGAAGGCCCTGCCCGAGGTGTTCCTGCGCGCCGCCCGGACCAGCGCCATCGTCACCGCCATCATCGCAGTCTCTGCCGGCTTCGGCGTGCTGATCGCGCAGGAGCAGATCGCCACCGGTTTTGCCAACTGGCTGTCCGGACAGGTCAGCGAAAAGTGGATCACGCTGGCCGGGCTCAATATCGCGTTCTTCCTGCTCGCCGCGGTGATGGACGAAATCGCCATCATGGTGATCCTCGGCCCGATGCTGATCGCCATCGCCACCAAATTCGCCGTCGATCCGATTCAGTTCGGCGCGATCATCGTCACCAACGTCGCCATCGGCATGGCAGCGCCGCCGATCGGATACTGCCTGTTCGTCGGCATGGCGATTTCCGGGCTCAGCCTTGGAAAAATCTCGCGCATGATCTGGCCGCAGATTCTGGTCATGCTGGTGGTGCTGTTCCTCACCACCTACATTCCGGGCTTCGCGCTGATGTTCCAGCCCGGCAAGTAGATCAAATCGGATAGATCATCGAATTGAGGATCATCTCGCTGTCGAAGACGCAGACGCGTTCCTTCAGCTTCAGTCCGGCGCCCTCGCGCAAAAACAGATCGAGATAGCGCCCGACGTTGTAGATCTCCGAGACCGAGCCCGGCTTGGTGCGAAACACCGAATAATTCGCCGTCGCCCGGATTTCGCTGCCATTGTCGTTCAGGATCTGCGCCACGCCGATCACATGACGCTGATAGTAAGGCGCATGGAACAGCGTAGTGGTGATGCCATAGGCGCGATCCTTCAGCATGCCGCGACTCTCCAGCGCCATGGTGGCCAGCGGCAGGCCGGCATCATGGTTTTCGCGCGGGATCACCTTATAGAGGCAATCCTCGGTGAACAGTTCGACCCAGGCGTCGTAATCGCCGCGGTCGAGGATGTCGCCATAAGTCGCGTTGAACTGGTCGACGTAATACTGCGCCTCCAGCACGGAGAGCGGCAGAGCCTGCGGGCGGATCAGCTTGCTCACAGCTCCATCACCTTGCGCCAGTAGCCGTACATGCCGCGGATCAAGGTCTCGGTCACCATATGCTGGGTCGGCGCCACGCCGCGGCCGTCGAGTTCGCAGAGGGTGGCGCCGTCGGCGCCCTTCTGCCGGAAACCGCTTTGCGAGAATTCGATCACCTCGCCGTCGTCGGCCGAGACGAAGCCGGCCGGACCGAACAGATTGGCCTGACGCAGGCGGCGGCGCGTCATCTCCTCGTCATCCTCTTCGAAGCCGAAATGCGTCCAGACGAAATCGAACGAATCCGGTCCCGATGGCACGATATGCCGCGTGGACAACGAGTTGACCTGCTGCTGGATGATCACGCTGGGGAACAGCGTGATCATCGTAACGGTCGGTCCCTTCCACCAGTATTCCGGCACCACGTCGAGCAGACGCATGTCGTTCAGCGCCATGTCCTTCTTGAAGCTGGTGACGCCTTCGGTGACGGCTTTCGCCTCGCCGCCGGCATTGCGCTGCGAGATCATCACCGCATGGCGGCCATGCTCATCCATCACCATGCGCGACTGCTGGTCGGCGCGCCACAGGCCGAAGGTGACGAACCAGGTGTGCAGCAGGCCGGGATGATAGGGATCCTTGATGTTTTCCATCATCAGCTTCCAGTTGCCCGGAATGCGCTGGCGATTGGTGCCCAGAATCGTGAGCTTGCGGCCGTCGAAGATGCGGTTGAGCCAGGGCAAGACATCTGCCCCGATATACTCCTCGAAGCTCGGCGCATCCTGGTCGAAGGTGGCAAAGACCAGGCCGTTATAGACGGCCACTTTCAGTTTGGTCAGGCCATGCTGCTTCATGTCGAAATCGGCAGGCATGCCACCCTGCACTTCGCCGTCATCCTTCTTCACGCCCTGGCGGAACGGCAGTCCGGCGAGGTCGCCGTTCAGCTTGTAGGTCCACTGGTGATAGGGGCAGACGAAGCTGCGCGCATTGCCGCGTGGCTTCTGGCAGAAGCGCACGCCACGATGGGCGCAGCGGTTCTCCACCACATTCAGGCTGCCGTCGCGCTCGCGCACCACGATGACCTGACGTTCGCCGACGTATGAAATCTTGTAGTCGCCGAATTTCGGCAGCTCGGCCTCCAGCGCGACATAGCACCAGTGGCCATGGCCGTAGAACATGCGCTCCAGCTCGCGGCGATAGACCTGCGGGTCGGTATAAGCCCAGAAGGGAATGCGGCTGGAGCCTGCGTCCTGCCATGTCGGCAAGGTATCGAGCGGCGGCAGTGGAGATGGGGCGATATTCATTCCATATCCTCCCGATACGGATTTATTTGCATTTGCAAATATTATCCTCCTGCCTGCCGTGTCCGTCAATTGAATCCTGACCGGAATGCGCCGAGCATGGCCGCCATAACCGGAGGAAACCGATGTTCGACCGTCACTATGCGGTCTGGCCCAAGGGCGTGCCCAAGCACCTGACCCTGCCGGCCACCAGCCTGTACGAAAACCTGGAGCTTTCCGCCCGGCGGTATCCCGACAAACCGGCCCTGCTGTATTACGGCTCGGCGCTGAGTTATGCCGCGCTGAAGGACCATGTCGACCGCCTCGCCGGCTGGCTGGAAACCTCCCGCGGCGTCAAACGGCAGGACCGCGTGCTGCTGTATATGCAGAACAGCCCGCAATTCATCATCGCCTATTACGCCATCCAGCGCCTGACCGCCGTGGTCGTGCCGGTCAATCCGATGAGCAAGACGGAAGAGCTGCGCCATATCGCGCGCGACACCGGCGCCACCACCATCCTCTGCGGCCAGGAGATTTTCCCGTTTGCAAAAGAGCTGCTGGGCCACGACCTGCAGCACGCCATCGTCGCGGCCTATGCCGATTACGTCACCGCACCGACCGACCTTGCCCTGCCCGATGTCGTGGCGGCCGCGCGCCTTCCTGTGGCGAGCCCGGCCGTCGCCTGGACGGACGCGCTGGCAGCCAGTCATGCAGCCAGCCCGCACAAGGCGACGCATGACGACTGGTGCGTGCTGCCCTATTCGTCGGGCACGACAGGCGCACCGAAAGGCTGCCTGCACAACATCCGCGGCGTGACAGCGACGCTGTTCGGCTCGATTGCCTGGAATCCGGCGACACCGGAATCGGTGCAGCTGGTGACCCTGCCGCTCTTTCACGTGACCGGCATGCAGAATTCGATGAATGCGCCGCTCTTCAACGGCGCGACGCTGGTGCTGATGACGCGCTGGGACCGCCGGGTGGCGGCAGACCTGATCCGCCGCCATCGCATCACGCACTGGCGCAACATCACCACCATGTGCATCGATTTCCTGTCCGACCCGGAGTCGGCCAACTGGGATCTGTCGTCGCTGATCGGCATCGGCGGCGGTGGCGCACCGATGCCGAAAGCCGTGGCGGCGCGGCTGAAAGACTTCACCGGACTGGATTACATCGAAGGCTATGGCCTGTCGGAGACCATCGCCGCCACCCATATCAATCCGGTGAGCAACCCCAAGCCGCAATGTCTCGGCATTCCGGTCTTCGATGTCGATTCCCGCATCGTCAATCCGGATACGCTGGAGGAACTCGGGCCCCACGAGACCGGCGAGATCGTGATGGCCGGGCCGCAGATATTTCTGGGCTACTGGAACCGGCCGGAGGAAACCGCGCAGGTGTTTTTCGAACGCGACGGCAAGCGTTTCTTCCGTTCCGGCGATCTCGGCTATTACGACGAGGAAGGTTTCTTCTACCTGGTCGACCGGCTGAAGCGCATGATCAACGCCTCGGGCTACAAGGTCTGGCCCAGCGAGATCGAGGCGATGATGTATGCCCATCCCGGCATCCGCGAGGTCTGCGTGATCGCCACCGCCGATCCGCATCGCGGCGAGACGGTGAAAGCCGTCATCATTCCCAAAGACGATGCGGCGCTGACAGCCGAGAGCGTGGAAGCCTGGTGCCGCGACCGCATGGCGGCCTACAAGGTGCCGCGCGTGATCGCCTTCGCGGAAAGCCTGCCGAAATCCGCCACCGGCAAGATCCTGTGGCGCGTGCTGCAGGACGAGGAACGCGCTGCAGCGAAATCCGATGCTGCCGACTGACGTGCGGCGCTGGTCCCAGCCCGTTTCGTCCCGTTCGGGGACCAGTTCCGTCCCATTCGGAGCCCGTTCCAGCCCGTTTGAGCCTGTTTCGCCCTGTTTGAGCCTGTCACATCCTGTTTTGTCCCGTTAAATCCGGGCTAAGCCCTTGGCATTCTGTGCCAAGCCACTGATTTTCCGATTCACGATATCCAATAACGACGGGCGTTCCGAGTTTCGGAACCGGGCTACGCATACCCAAATATGCGAACAAATGTTCTTATAATAGGAATATTAGCAGATAATCTGATATCAGGCAAGCCAATGCAAAAGGGCCGCATCGCTGCGGCCCTTTCCACATGCGACACCCGGCAGTCCTACTTGGCCGGCAGGATGTAATCGGCGCGCACCATCTGGTCGTTGCGGCCGGGATAGCTGATCGCCTTCTTCATCGCCCAGGCCGACTGCTCGAAATGCAGCGGCAGCAGACCGTAATCCTCGACCACCATCCTGCTGGCTTCCTGCAGCAGGGCCGAGCGCTTCTCGTCGTCCACCGTGCCCATGGCCTGCAGCAGCTTGGCATCCATGGCCGGATTGGAGTAGCGGCCCTTGTTGGTGGTGCCCATGCCCTTTTCCTTGTTGGGCGTGGCCACCAGCGAGCGCAGCGCGTTGCTCATTTCCTGCGACGACCAGCCCGCCATATAGGCGCTGTACTTCATTTCATCGCGGTTCTTGAAGAAGACCGGCGGCACGGCGGAATCCACCTTGGTCTTCACACCGGCCCGCGTCCACATCGCGGCAATCGCCTGCGCCACCTTGATGTCGTTGATATAGCGGCCGTTCGGCGTGCCGAGCGAAATGCCGAAGCCGTTCGGATAGCCAGCCTCGGCCAGCAGCGCCTTGGCCTTGTTCAGATCGTACTTGTCGGCCTTGGCATCCTTGCGCGTGCCGAACATCGGGAAGGGCAGGAAATCGCCCGCCGGAATGGCGAGGTTTTCCATGATGCGCGACGAGATCGCATTGCGGTCGATGGCAAGCGACAGCGCCTGCCGCACCCGCTTGTCCTTCAGCGGATTCTTGGCCGTGCCCTCGATGCCGACACTCGGCTCGCCGACGTGATCGAGATGGATGTAGATGATGCGGTTCGACACTGCCTGCGACACCGTCAGCTTGGGATCCTTCTTCAGCTTCTCGATATCGTCGGTCGGCGGATCCTCGATCAGGTCGACGTCCCCCGCCAGCATCGAGGCCGTGCGCGCCGCAGCATTGCTCATCGGGCGGAAGGTCACCGTCTTCCAGTGCGGCTTCCTGCCCCAGTAATTGTCGTTGCGCTCCAGCACCAGCTGGGTGCCACGCTTCCATTCCACGAACTTGTAGGGGCCGGTGCCCATCAGACCCTGGCCCTGGTTGAGCTGTTCAGACGTCACGCCTTCGGCCACCTCGGCCTTGGCATTCTTCTTCGGCATGATCGGCAGGTTCGACATATCCAGCGGCAGCGCCGGCGCCGGCCCGTCGGTCTTGATGCGCAGCGTGAGCGGATCGACGATCTCGAAGCCGGCGATCTGCCGCGTATAGACCGTGTAGGGCGACGGGCTGTTCGGCACCTTGCCGGCGCGCTGATAGGTGTAGACCACGTCTTCCGCCGTGAAGGGCGAGCCGTCGGAGAATTTCACATTCGGCCGCAGCTTGAATTCCCAGGTGGTGTCGTCGACTGGCTTCCACGAGGTGGCGAGGCCCGGCTGCAGCTTGCCGTCCTTGTCTGCCATGGTGACGGCATCGTGAATATGGAAGGAGATCTGCAGGTTCGGCGTCAGTGCGTGATACTGCGGATCGAGCGAACTCGGCTCGGTCTTGAGGCCGACCTTGAGTTCCTGCGCCGCGGCCGGCAGTGCAAGCGTGAGCGCGACCGCACCGGTCAGCACGAGTGCCATGCGGCGGTGAAAATATTCAGGCTTCGTCATCGTCATATCCCCGCGATTTATGCGGCGCCGGGTCTAGGGTGCCCTTACCGCAGTCAGGTTTTCAGAGTAGAAGGAGTTAAGCCTGTCTGAAAACGCAAAAAGACGTGAACCATATGCGGACCATTACCGACATCACCTCGTTATGCGACGCCAAAGCCGGCGCCTGCATCGCCATGAGCGACGCGGTCTGGGATCTCGCCGAGCTGCGCTATCAGGAACACGGCGCGGTCGCGGCGCAGATCGCGCTGCTGGAGAAAGAGGGCTTTCGTGTCACGCGCGACATTGCCGGCATTCCGACCGCCTTCATGGCGGAGGCCGGTCATGACAGCGGCGGCGGCAATGGTCCGCTGATTGGTTTGCTCGGCGAATACGATGCCCTGTCCGGGCTTGGCCAGGCGTCCGGCGTCACCGAGCGCCGGCCGACCACGCAGGCCAACGGTCAGGGCTGCGGCCACAACCTGCTGGGCGCCGGTGCGGTGCTGGCCGCCATCGCGGTGAAGGATCATCTCACTGCCCATAAAATTCCCGGCCGCGTGCGCTATTACGGCTGCCCGGCGGAAGAAGGCGGCTCGGGCAAGACCTTCATGGCGCGCGCCGGCCTGTTCAGGGATCTGGACGCGGCGATCTGCTGGCATCCCGGCAACTTCTGGGGCGTGATGTCGGTGAACAGCCTGGCCAATATCCAGGCCTATTTCCGTTTTCAGGGTCGGGCGGCGCATGCCGCATCGGCGCCGCATCTGGGTCGCAGTGCGCTGGATGCGGTCGAGCTGATGAATGTCGGCGTCAACTACATGCGCGAACACATGCCGTCGAACACGCGCGTGCATTATGCCGTCACCGATACCGGCGGCATCTCGCCCAACGTGGTGCAGGCGAAAGCCGAAGTGCTGTATCTGGTGCGCGCGCCCACTGTGGCGGCGGCCAGCCAGCTGTTCGAGCGGGTGAAGAAGATCGCCGAGGGCGCGGCGCTGATGACCGAGACCCAGGCCTTTGTCGATTTCGACAAGGCCTGTTCGGAAGTGCTGCCCAATACCGCGCTGGAATGGGCGATGCATCGCAATATCGAAAGCCTCGGCCCGGTGCAGTTCGACGATGCCGACCGCGCCTTTGCCGACCGGATGCGCCGCGACGCGCTGACACCGGAGGATGTGTTCTCGTCCTTGCGCAGCGTCGGTGAGCCAACCAGCTATGACAGGCCGCTGCATGACGGCATCCTGCCGTTCAACGGCACGCCGCGGCAGCTCTATGGTTCCACCGATGTCGGCGACGTCAGCTGGCTGACTCCCACCGTGCAATGCTGGGGTCCGTGCTTTGCGGTGGGAACGCCAGGCCATTCCTGGCAGCTGGTGGCGCAGGGCAAGCAGCCGGCGGCCCATAAAGCGATGGTGCAGGCGGCCAAGGCGATGGCCGCCACCGCCATCGACGCGCTGACCGATGAAGAGCTGCTGAAAAACGCGCGGACCGAATGGGAAGAGCGCACTGCCGGCGCCGCCTATCAATGTCCGATCCCGCCACTGGTGGAACTGCCGTTCGCGCGCCAGAGCAAGACTCCCGGCGTGCTGCTGGGCGGCGGCAGCTCGCCCTTTACCGCTGCGCCGCTGAGCCGTGGCAAGCCGGCGTGACATAGCCGGCCTGCTACGGCGCTGCCGATAAAAAGACCGCATTCTCGCGGTCTTTTTTCATACGCATAAACAAAGCAGCTTTTTCATGTAAACAGCACGTATATAAAATTATACAGCCGCCCCAACCAAGGTCGGGGGGCGTTTTTGACCTTGGTCTACCCCACGCAGATAACACGACAATTTATGATTCCTTCCATCGGCTCGCGCCTTCAGGGCTGCGGCCGTTTCACATAGGGAAGGAATGTTCATGAGCGCCAATATTGCTGCCGACGGCGGTCGCCGTCGGCCGATGACCAGGGATGAGAAGCGGGTCATTCTCGCCTCGTCCGCCGGTACCATCTTTGAATGGTACGACTTCTATCTCTACGGTTCGCTCGCCGCGATGATCGGCGCGCATTTCTTCTCGGCATTCCCGGAAGCGACGCGCAACGTCTTCGCGCTGCTGGCGTTTGCCGCCGGCTTCCTGGTGCGCCCGTTCGGCGCGCTGGTCTTCGGCCGTCTCGGCGACATTGTCGGTCGCAAATACACCTTCCTCATGACCATCCTGATCATGGGCAGCTCGACCTTCCTGGTCGGCCTGCTGCCCGGCTACGCCACCATCGGCTGGGCTGCGCCGATCATCCTGATCGCGCTGCGCATGCTGCAGGGCCTGGCACTCGGCGGCGAATATGGCGGCGCGGTTGTCTACGTGGCGGAACATGCCCCGCAGGACCGTCGCGGCTACTTCACCAGCTGGATCCAGACCACCGCGACCCTCGGCCTGCTGATGTCGCTGCTGGTCATCCTGGCTTCCCGTACCTACATCGGCGACAAGGACTTTGCCGACTGGGGCTGGCGCGTGCCGTTCCTGCTCTCGATCTTCCTGCTGATCATCTCGGTCTACATCCGCATGCAGATGGAAGAGAGCCCGGCCTTCACCAAGATGAAGGAAGAAGGTCGCACCTCGAAGGCGCCGCTGTCGGAAGCCTTCGGCCAGTGGAAGAACGCCAAGTTCGCCGTCATCGCCCTGCTCGGCCTCACCGCCGGTCAGGCCGTGGTGTGGTACACCGGCCAGTTCTACGCGCTGTTCTTCCTGCAGAACGTGCTGCGCGTCGACCTGCTGACCACCAACGTGCTGATCGCATGGTCGCTGATCATCGGCACCGGCGGCTTCATCTTCTTCGGCTCGCTGTCTGACCGCGTCGGCCGCAAGGTGATCATCCTGGCGGGCTGCCTGATCGCGGCCATCACCTACTTCCCGGTGTTCAACTACATCACGGCGACCGCCAACCCGATGCTGCACAAGGCACATCAGTCGGTGGAAGTGGTGGTCATCGCCGACGCGAAGAACTGCTCGTTCCAGTTCAACCCGACGGGCACCTCGAAGTTCACTTCGGCCTGCGACATCGCCAAGGCGACGCTCGCACGCAGCTCGGTGCAGTACACTACCCAGGACCAGCCGGGTGCGACCGAAACCACCGTGAAGATTGCCGGCAAGGAGATCCACTCCTATGACGCCAGCAAGCTGACCGCCGACCAGGCGAAGACGGTTCCGGCCGCCTTCACCAAGGCGGTGAACGACGCGCTGGGCGCCGGCGGTTATCCGGTTCCGGGCGTGGCCAACACCGAGATCGTCAAGACCACCGGTTTCTTCGACATCTTCCGGGCGCAGCCGCTCAAGCTGATCGTCGTCCTCACCTTCCTGATCATCCTGGTCACGATGGTGTACGGCCCGATCGCCGCGGCGCTGGTCGAACTCTTCCCGACCCGCATCCGCTACACCGGTATGTCGCTGCCGTATCACATCGGCAACGGCTGGTTCGGCGGTCTGCTGCCCGCCACGGCCTTCGCGATGAGCGCCGAGGCCGGCAACATCTATACCGGCCTGTGGTATCCGATCGTGATCGCGGTCGGCACGCTGATCATCGGCGCGATCTTCGTTCCGGAGAACCGGAACAAGGATATCTTCGCCGACGACAAGTAAGCCTGCGCCTTCGGGCAACGGAAAAGGCGCCGGGGCAACCCGGCGCCTTTTTTGTTGGGTATGCGCGGGAAAATCAGGATGAGGTTTCGAGCTGGTCCTGCACGCGCAGGCGATAGCCGACGCCGACCTCGGTGACGATATAGCGCGGCTGGGTCGGATCGCGCTCCACCTTCTGGCGCAGCCGGCGCATGAAGATGCGAAGATAATGCGCATCCTCGACATGGCCATCGCCCCAGATCTCGCGCAGCATCTGCTCATGCGTCACCACCTTGCCTGCATGGCGCGCCAGATACTGCAGCAGGGCATATTCTTTCGGCGACAGCTTGATCTCTGTGCCGTCCAGCAGAACCTGGCGACGCGCCAGATCGATACTCAGGTCGCCGAGACTGAAGATCGGCTGCGCGATCGCCTCGGGGATGCGACGCAGCAGGGCGTTCACGCGGGCGATGAATTCGGCAATCCCGAACGGCTTGGTGATGTAGTCGTCGGCACCGAGTTCGAGCGCCTTCACCTTCTCGACCTCACGGTTGCGCACCGATAGGATCAGCACCGGCAGCCAGGACCATTCGCGGATCCGCTGCAGCACATCCAGCCCATCCATATCGCCGAGCTGCAGGTCCAGCACCACCAGGTCCGGCGCTTTGGTCGAAGCCTCGCGCAGCGCCTCGGCGCCCGACTCGGCTTCGATCACCTCATAGCCATGCACCGACAGGCCGGTGCGCAGGAAACGCCTGATCTGCTTCTCGTCATCGACGATCAGAATGGTACGCACCCGATTCATTCCGCGACTCCGCGATGGTCTTCGTCGGCCGCCGTCCCGGCCGCCACCAGCGGCAGGCGGATCCGCATCGTGGTGCCCTGTTCCAGGCCGGCGCTGTCGGCCACAATACTCCCGCCGCAGGCTTCGATGAAGGCCCGGGCGATCGTCAGGCCGAGGCCGCTGCCGCGCGGCTCTTCGGCCCGGTCGGTGGCACGGTAGAACTGGTCGAAGGCCTGCCGACTCTGCTCGGGCGTCATGCCGCGCCCGCTGTCGCGCACGAAAAGTTCGACATAGCTCGCCGCCGCGAAAGCACCGATCAGCACCGGGCTGCCGGGTACTGCATATTTCGCGGCATTTTCCAGCACGTTGATCAGCGCCTGCTGCAGCAGGACTTCATCGACCATGACCATCGGCAGATGCTGCGCCAGCTCGATCCGCAGGTCATGCCGTTCCAGAAGGCCGTGGCAGCGGCGCAAGGCCGGCTCGACGATATCGGCCAGGTCGGTGGCTTCGATCACCGGATGCAGGCGGCCGGCACGAATGCGTGACAGGTCGAACAGGCGGCCAATGAAATGCTCCAGCCGCTCGGCTTCCTCGCGGATCGCCACCGCCAGTTCGGTGCGTTCGTCCTCGCTGCACAGGTTGCCATAGCGCTCCAGCGTGGATGACGAGCCGAGAATGGCCGCCAGCGGCGTGCGCAGGTCGTGCGACATCGAACTGATGATCGCCTCGCGCAGCTGGTCGGCCCTGGCGTCGATACGGGCGAGCTCACTGCGCTCGGCCAGCCGCATGCGTTCCAGCGCAGTGGCGATAAGTTCGGTCAGGGCGGCCAGAAAAACAGGTTCGATGGCGGTGCTGTTGCCATGCAGCGCCAGACCGCCGAGCAGGCTTTTGCCATGCCGCACGGCATGCAGGGTCCAGGGGCCGGACACCACCTTGCGCGGCGCGCGGCCCCCGGGATCCCAGGTGGCGACCGCAGCGATAAGGGCATCTGCCGGCGGAGTCGCGCCGCTGGAAACGGCGCCGACGGTCCAGCCTGCCTGCCCGGGCAGCAGCAGCGTACAGGACAGGCCGGTGACGCGCTCAATCTGCTGCACGATGGCCATCGGGATTTCCGACGTTTCCGCCACTGCAGCAAGGTAGCCGCCGACCTCATAGAGCTGCTGCATGCGCCGGGATGAGCGCCGCGCCCAGGCCGCCAGCGGCGCGACCACGGCCGCCACGCCGGTGAAAATCACCAGGTCGACCATCTGCACGGGGTCGCGCACGGCCAGCGAGAAGATCGGCGGGTAGAAGAAGTAGGCGGCGATCGCCATGGTGCAGGCCACCGCGTAGAATGCGGGCAATACGCCGAAGGCGAGCGCCGAGACCAGCACGACCGGCACGAAGAACAGCGACACCGCGACCACCGGCGCGGTGGTGATGGCGACATGCGCCGCCAGCCCGGCCGCAAGCAGGGCCAGGCTGGTCAGCAGATATGGGGTGATGTGGCGCATGGAACCCGGTGACAGTCTGCCCCGCAGTCTGCCTTGGCCCGCCGCCGCCGGCAACGGGCCGCGTTTCAGCCGGTCAGTGCTTCAGATGCTGGGTGAACAGCCGGTTCAGTTCGGCGCCCGGGGCACCCTGCTTGAAATTCTCGAAGGTGCCCTCGGCGGCGATTTCCTTCGCCGTGCGGATCAGTTCGCCCCAGGCCGCGCGCGCCAGCGAGCCGCCGACGCTGATGCGGCGGATGCCGAGTTTGGCCAGGTCCGCCACGCTCTGCCCCATGGTCAGCATGTTGACCGGCTTGCCACCCGCAGCCTGCACCACGGCCTGGATCTGCGCCTCGTCCCGGATGCCGGGCGCATAGAGCACATCGGCCCCGGCCGCAGAATAGGCCTTCAGCCGCTTCACGGTCTCGTCCAGGTCGGGACGGCCGACGAAGAAGCCTTCCGAGCGTGCGGTCAGCAGCACGCCGCTGCCGCTTTTGTCCAGGGCGGCACGCGCCGCCGCAATGCGCTTCACGGCGAGATCGAAGTCGTACAGCGGGGTTTCCTTGTTGCCGGTCGAGTCTTCGATCGACAGCCCGGCGATACCGGTTTCGACAGCCTTCACCACATTGGCGGCGACGCCATCGGGATCGTCGGCAAAGCCGTTCTCGAAATCGGCATTCACCGGAATGTCGGTCGCGGCAGTCAGCGCACGCAGATGCGCCAGCACGTCATCGCGCTCCACCTTGTTGTCGGGCTTTGCCATCGACCAGGCCATGCCGGCGCTGGAAGACGCCAGCGCCTTGAAACCGAGACTCTGCAGCAGCACTGCCGAGCCGGCGTCCCAGGGATTGGGAATGACCCAGCAGCCGCTCTCATGCAGCTTGCGGAAGGCGGCGCGTTTGTCGGTGGCGGACGTGGCGGGCATGGCGGTTTCCTCTGGTTGCGTTTGCAGCAGAGTAGAGACAGATCGTGACGGAACAAGTCAGGACGTTTCGTTGCCGGCCGAAATATTGCCGGAAACATTGTCAGGTTACATTTTTCTGCCGCGCTTTTTCGCGCGCAGTTTCAGCGTCTCGATCAGCATGGCGTCGCGTTCGGCCGACAGGTCGGCGATGCTGCGACCGGCGGCTTCCTCGTCCACGCCGCGCACCAGCTTGTCCTTGACCTCTGAGGTCAAGGACGGAGACCCAAGCGCGGCCCAGCGTTTTTCCTGGCTCGGGCCGAGATGGTCGAGGTAATGGCGGTAGCCGCCCTCGCCGCCACCGAGATGATAGGTCATATGCGCGCCCTGGATCGACCAGCGCAGGCCCGGACCCTCGACCAGCGCCCTGTCGACGTCGGCGACATCGGCGATGCCCTCGGCGACGATATTGACCGCTTCGCGATACAGCGCCGAGGCCAGCCGGTTGGCGACATGGCCGGGCGCCTCGCGCTTCATGCGGACCGTTACCTTGCCCATCGCCTCGTAGAAGGCCGCCGCCTGCGCCACGCGATCAGCATCCGTGCCATAGAGTTCGACCAGCGGCACCAGATGCGGCGGGTTGAAGGGATGCGACACGATCAGCCGCGACGCCGCGTCTTTCATGCCTTCGGTCAGCTGCGACCAGGCAAAGGACGAGGTGCTGCTGGCGATCGTCGCCTGCGGCTTTGCGGCGGCGACAATCTCGGCAAACAGCTTGTGCTTCAGGTCGAGCTTTTCCGGCGCATTTTCCTGGATGAAGTCGGCTGCCGCGACAGCCGCCTTCAGTCGCGCGACGACTTTCACCTTGCCCTTGCCGCGCCGGCCGAGCTGGGCCAGCTGTTTGCGCGCGGCTTTCACGCGGTCGCGGAACAGGGCCCGCGCCGTGGCATCGGGGTCCCAGGCGATGACATCGATATCACCGGCGGTGAACAGTGCCGCCCAGCTGGCGCCGATCAGCCCGCCGCCGACAATGGCGACGGTTTTAATCTCATGCGCGCTCATACCGCCTCGAACGGCACGGTCAGCTGCGTGCCGGGCACGATGATGCCGCCACGTTCGCCGGCTTCGATGCTGCCATAGCGCTGTGCGAAGACCGGCGGCAGCGGGCGCGCATCCTTCGGCGCCAGCCACAGCCGCAGCAGATGCCGGCGGCGCGCCGGATCGTTCCAGTCCTCGAAGCCGGTGCGGTCATGCAGCAGGGTATGGTTATGCACCAGCTGCACATCGCCGGGTTCCAGCACCATGTGGAAATTCAGTTCCGGATCGTTGCACAGCGCATCGAACAGGTCATAAGCCTCGACCTGCTCCGGTGTCAGCGGTGCGACATCGTCGAAGCGGCGCGCGCTCTCGATATACTGGCGCTGGTAGATCGCCGAGAGATGGCCCTCATGCCAGTTGTAGGTCGGGATGGTGAAATACGGTTTCTCGCCCACCGGCACCTCGCCGCGACGATCCGTCTCGATGGGAGCCAGCAGATGCACCAGCAGATCCGGCCGGCGCCGGCGCATTTCGTTGAACACGGTGACCGAACTGACCAGCGCCGAATGGCCGCCGGATTTCGCCACCTGCAGGCAGAGCAGCCCGACGATATCGGCGGAATCGGTGTGGAAGGTCTGGCGTTCGTGCGTCTGGTAGATGCGCACGTTCGGATCGTCGCTGCTGAGTCCCATATCCTTGACATGGCCAAGCACATGCCCGCGCGCATTCTGCGACCGCGCGCTGCCCAGATGGCAGCCGATGCCGAGGAAGGCGACGGCAGATTCCCGCAGGCTCCAGTTTTGCACCGGCAGGCCGCGCAGCAGCGCAAAACCGCGACCGTCCAGTACGTCAGCCTTGATGCGGGCCAGCCGGGGCCCAAGCACCGGCAGCGGAAACTCGGGCGGCGTCAGATGCGCGGCAGCCGTATCCGGGCCGGCCGCCACACGGCGCGTCGCCGCTTCGACCTCGGCGACTTCCTCAGGGGTGAAATGCGTCAGCCAGCTCCGGTCCTGCAGCATGGCGGGGCCATACCAGGCGGAAGCGTCGTTGATTTCGGGCGGGAGCGTGATCGTCATCATGCGATAATGCCAAACCGCCGGGGCGGATCAAGAGCGCAGTCCATCGGCCCGGCCACGCAGCCCGACGATTACTCGGCCGGATGGTGTACGGCCGCGGGCGCCGCAGCCTTCACCTTGCTGCGGTCGCGCGCCAGCAACGTATAGGCCGTCGGCACCACGAACAGCGTCAGCAGCGTGCCGAGCAGCAGGCCGCCGACGATGACAAGGCCGATCTGCTTGCGGCTTTCGGCGCCGGCGCCGATCGCCATGGCCAACGGCAGCGCACCCAGCACCATCGCCGCCGTCGTCATCAGGATCGGACGCAGGCGCAGGGACGCCGCCTCGATCACGGCATTCAGCCGGCTGCGGCCTTCTTCCTGCAGCTGGTTGGCGAATTCCACGATCAGGATGCCATTCTTGGTGATCAGGCCCACCAAGGTCACCAGTCCGACCTGGCTGTAGATGTTCATCGTGCCGCCGCCCAGTTTCAGTGCCAGCAGCGCACCTGTCATCGAGAGCGGCACCGTCAGCATGATGATGAACGGATCGATGAAGCTTTCGAACTGCGCCGCCAGCACCAGGTAAATGAACAGCAGCGCCAGGACGAAGGTGAAGTAGATGTCGCCGGCGGCCTGCTTGAATTCGCGCGACTGGCCGTTGTAGTCGATCTGCACGCTGGGCGGCAGCACCTTGCGCGCCGCCTCTTCCAGTTGCGCCAGCGCCTCACCCTCGGAGTAGCCCGGCGCCACATTCGCCGTGACGTCGGCGGCGCGCAGCTGGCTCATGCGGGTGAGTTCGCGCGCGGTCAGCGATTCGCGGACATCGACCAGATTGGAGAGCTGCACCATCTGGCCGCTGCGGCTGCGCAC
>NZ_PEKV01000013.1:136122-163854 GCF_002796975.1 Ferrovibrio sp.
CGGGTATCGATGTTGGTCAGCGCAGGATATTTCGCCGCCTCGATCATGATCTGGCCGACCAGGCGGTCGAGTTCGGCGTAATCCATGCTGCCCTGTACGACGATCCAGATCGGCGCCGAGCGCACGCTCTGGCCGAGCGAGGGCGGATTGTTGACGAAGCCGCGCACGCCAGCCAGTTCGCCGAATTTCGGCGTCAGTTCGGTGACGATGCTCTGCTGCTTGCGGTGACGGTCGTTCCAGTGTTCCAGGCGGGTGAAGGACACGCCCTGCGACAGGATCGGATTGCCCGACACCACGAAACGCGACACCGCCTCGGGCACCTCTTCCATGATCTTCTCGACCTGGCGGGCGTATTTCTCCATGTAGTTCAGGGTGGCGCCTTCCGGCCCGTTAAAGCTGCCGATGATGATGCCGCGATCCTCGATCGGGGAGAGTTCGGGCTTGAGCGTGGCGAATACGAAATAGCTGCCGCAGGCGAACAGCACACCGACCAGGATCACCGCCAGCCGCGCCTTCAATGCCGTGCGTAACGTCCGGCTGTATCCCGTGGTCAGGCCGTTCAGCGCATTCTCCACCAGGTTGAACAGCCGGCCATGCCTGGCTTCATGCCGCAGAAGCCGCCCGCACATCATCGGGCTGAGCGTGAGTGCGACGAAGCCGGAAACCAGCACGGCGCCGGCCAGCGCCCAGGCGAATTCGGTGAACAGACGCCCGGTGGTGCCGCTCATGAAGCCGATGGGGGCATAAACCGCGGCCAGCGTCAGCGTCATCGCCACCACGGCAAAGCCGATTTCCTTCGCACCGCGGAAGGCCGCGTCCAGCGGCGCCATGCCGTCTTCGATATGGCGATAGATGTTTTCCAGCACCACGATGGCATCGTCGACCACCAGGCCGATCGCCAGCACCATGGCCAGCAGGGTCAGCGTGTTGATGGTGAACCCCATCGCATACATGAGGGCGAAGGCGCCCATCAGCGAGGCCGGAATGGTGACAACCGGGATCAGCGTCGCGCGCCAGTTGCGCAGGAACAGGAACACCACCGCCACCACCAGCAAAACGGCTTCGCCGATGGTGTGATAGACCGAGTCGATGGAGGCGCGGATAAAGACCGAGGTGTCGTAGGCAATTTCCGCCCGCATGCCTTCGGGCAGATTCGCCAGGATCGACGGCAGCGCATCGCGCACGCCTTCAGAAATGTCGAGCGGATTGGCGACCGCCTGCTTGACGACGCCGAGCGACACCGCCGGCTTGCCGTTGAAGCGCACGCTGACGCGCTCGTCCAGCGGGCCGACCTCGACATGGCCGACATCGCTGAGCCGCACCGGATAGCCATTCACCTCGCGGACGATAATGGCGTTGAACTGGTCGGCCGTCCGCAGATCGGTTTCCGACAGCACGGTGAATTCCAGGTTGCGGCTTTCGATACGGCCGGCTGGCACTTCCACATTCTGCCGCCGCAGGGCGCCCTCCACATCCTGCGGCGTCAGGCCGTAGGCAGCCAGGCGGCCGGCATCGAGCCAGATGCGCATGGCATAGCGCCGCTCGCCGAAAATGCGCGCCTCGGCCACGCCGGCAATCGACTGCAGGCGGTCCTTCACATAGCGGTCGGCAAAATCGGTTAGCTCCAGCGCCGAATGGCGGTCGGAGGAAAAGGCGATATAGAGCACCGGCTGGGCGTCGGCCTCGATTTTCGACACGATCGGCTCGTCGATCTCTTCCGGCAGCTTGCCGCGCACGCGGCTGACGCGATCGCGCACGTCGTTGGCGGTGGCTTCGGCGTCGCGCGACAGCTTGAACCGCACCACCACCAGGCTGCGTTCCGGCCGGGTGATCGAACGGACGTAGTCGATCCCCTCGATACCGGCAATCGATTCCTCCAGGACGCGGGTGACCTGGCTTTCGATCACTTCGGCACTGGCGCCGCGATACAGCGTTTCCACCAGCACCACCGGCGGATCGATATTGGGATATTCGCGAACCGTCAGCCGCGTGAAGGCGACGAGGCCAATCAGCACCACCACCAGGCTGAGTACGGTGGCGAAGACAGGCCGGCGAATGCAGAGATCGGAAATCTTCATGGCTTACGACCTGCCTTACGATCCGGACGCCAGCTTCGATTCGCGCACATACTGGCCGTCGCGCAGCTTCTGCGCGCCTTCCGCCACGACGCTGTCGCCCGCTTTCAGGCCTTCCAGGATCTCGACCTCGCCGGCGCGGCGCAGGCCGGTACGCAGTTTGGTCTGCACGGCTTTACCGTCCACGACACGAAAGGCGAAGATGTCGCGCCCCATCGGCATCAATGCAGTTTCGGGAATCAGCACGGCATTCGGCCGTTCTTCCACGATCAGCGTGACGCGGGCGAACATCCCCGGCCGCAGTTTCTTGTCGGCATTCGGCAGGCGGGCGCGCAGGATCACGGCGCGGCCGTTCGGATCGATCGCCGGATCGATGGCGTAGACGCGGCCGTCGAAGTTTGCATTCGGGAAGGCATCGAGGCGCACGCGGATCGCCTGTCCCGCAGCAATAACCTGGGCATGGATTTCCGGAATGCGGAAGTCGACCTTCAGCTGTTCCACGCTTTCGATATTGGCAATCGCCTGGCCGGGATTGACGTAATCGCCAATGCTGACCTGACGCAGGCCGAGGATACCATCGAACGGCGCCTGCAGCGTGCTCTTGTCGAGCGTGGCCTGGGCCAGTGCCAACGTCGCTTCGTCAGTCGAGAGCTTCGCCAGCGCCTCATCCAGCGTGCGCTGGGTGCCGGCACCGCGCGTGGCCAGTTCCTTGGCGCGGCTGAAATTGGCCCGGCTGAGGATAATGCTGGCACGCGCCTGGTTGACCTGGGCGCGCGCAATGGCGGCATCCAGCCGCAGGAGCGGCGCACCGCGTTTCACCGGCTGGCCTTCCTCGAACAGGATTTCGCTGACGCGGCCCGAAATTTCCGGCCGCAGCACGACCGATTCATCCGAGCGCAGGCTGCCGATCGCTTCGATCTGCTGGCGCACCGCGCCGATGGCAACCGTGCGGATATCGACCGGGATGGGCGCCTGTGCGCTGCCCTGCTGCGCAGTCGCCACCTTCGTCGTGCCGGCGGCATTGGGCGTGAACATTTCGCGTATCTCGGGGCCGTAGACCCAGATGACGCCGCCGACCGCAGCCAGCGCAACAATGCTGATACCAAGTCTCTTCTTCATTACCCGCCTGCCATTCGGAAATCTACGGCGCCGCCCCTCCCCGGGCTTTTTGCCGGAACCTGCTGCGGTTCCGGATGCGCGCCGTGTATCTGTACTGTAGAGTATAGAAAATAGAAGACAATTCTTACGGCATGACCGCACGAACCAAACGTACCAATTCCGCGACGCTGCCGCCACGTGAGAAAGGCCGGCCGGCGCAGCGCCGCCGCGGCCGCCCGGCCGATGCCCGCAAGCATGCCGATATCCTGGCGGTCGCCATGGATGTGTTCCTCAAGGGCGGCTACCACGCCGCCAGCATGGACGCGATTGCGGCCCGGGCCAAAGTCTCGAAAATCACGGTTTATGCGCATTTTTCCAGCAAACAGGCGCTGTTCAGCGCCATCTGCGCCGAACTGGCCGGCCGGCTGACCGGCACCTTCCAGCGCATGACCCTGTCCGGTCTCGCCCCCGAGAAGGCGCTGCGGCAGATGGCGCGCGCCTATCTCGACCTGGCACTCGCGCCGCGCTCACTGGCGCTGCACCGGCTGGTGGTGGCCGAGGCCGCCCGCCAGCCGCAGCTGGGTCGGCTGATCCACCGCCATGGCCCGGTCGCCATCGCCGCCACCCTGGCGGTGTATCTGAAGGCGCAGCCCAGCCTGCGGATCGCCAACCCGGAACTGGCGGCGCAGCAGTTCCTCGGCATGGTGCTGGCACAGAACCAGCTCGGCCTGCTGCTGGCCGGCAAGCCGGCGGCGAAATCGAAAGCCGCGCTCAACGCCGCCATCGACCATGCCGTCGAGCTGTTCCTGAACGGCTGCCGGAAAATCTAGGCGGACCGGCAATGCTCGGCCATGAAGCTTAGGAAAGCCGCATCGTTGGCATAAGCCACATTCACGCGCAGCGCCGGCACATGCGCGGTGCGATCCAGCGTGAAGATCGAGCTGGGCGCCAGGAAGATGCCGCGTTCGGCCGCCAGCCGCGCCAGTTCCACATCATCGCAGCCCTCGGGCAGCGGGCACCACATGTAATAGCCGCCGGCCGGCGGATTGAAGTCGGTCATACCAATGGCGGAAAGCTCGGCCATCGCGCGGCTGGAGGCGCGGGCCACGCGGTCACGCAGGCGGCTTAAATGATGGCGGTAATGCCCATCCGCCATCAGCTCGTGGATCAGGCGTTCGACATAGCCTGAACTGTTCACCACGGTGAGCATCTTCACATCGGTCAGCGACCGAATGAGCGCCGGCGAGGCGGCGATATAGCCGGTGCGCAGGGAGGCCGAGAGCGTCTTGGAAAAGGTGCCGACGTAGATCACGCGCTCCAGCCGGTCCAGCGTGGCAAGGCGCGGCGTGATCGGCGGCAGCAGATCGGCGAAGGGATCGTCTTCCACCAGGATCATGCCGAGCCGTTCAGCCTGCTGCAGCAGGCGATGCATCGCCGCCGGCGTCATCGAGGTGCCGGTCGGGTTATGCGCCAGCGTCTGCGTGAAGAACAGCCGCGGGCGATATTGTGCGGCCTTGGCTTCGAGGTCTTCCGGATCGGGACCCTCGGCGGTGCGGCGCACGCCGATCACATTGGCGCGCGCCAGCCGCAGCTTGCCGAACAGCGGGTAATAGCCGGGACTGTCGACCAGCACGGCCTCGCCCGGCTCGATGAAATGCCGCACGATCAGGTCGAGCGCGTGGTTGGCGCCGCAGGTGAGCAGGATCTGTTCAGCGCTGACATGGATCGAGCGTTCGATCAGCCGGCCTGCGATCATCTCGCGCAGGGGGCCATACCCCTGCGGTGCGCCATACCCATGTTCGACGCGCTCGCCGCCACGCGTACTGAGCCGCAGATGGCGGCCGAGTTCCGACGCCTCCATCCAGGTCGCCGGCGGGCGGCCGTCGCCGACGCGCACCGTATAGTGCTGGTTGAGCTGTTCCCGCAGCAGCGAGACGAGGTCGATCGCTTCGCTGACATGCGCCGGGCGGATCGAGGTCGACGCCTTGGGTCGCGGTCGCGCGACATAGAAGCCCGACCCGCGCTTGGGCTCGAGGTAGCCCTGGGCCACCAGCCGGTCGTAGGCCTCGACCATGGTGTTTTTCGACACACCGAATTCGGTCGCCGCCTGGCGCACCGAGCCGAGCCGTGTGCCGGGTGTCAGATGCCCCTGCTCCACCTGCTGGGCGATGTTGCGCGCGATCTGCTCGGCACGGGCGATCCGCATGCTTCCTCCAAACTGTACCAGACAATCGATCAGTACAGTTCCTCGGACAATAGCGGGAATTGTCCCTTGTTTAAACCGGCATGCACCGTGATTTTGAACCGCGATCAGGACCGCGCCGGAAAGGCGGCGGCCAAGTGGAGGAAACACAATGAGCAAGGCGGTCTCTGCCGGTCCGGCAGGGCGGAAGGTGAATTCGCGTATCGAGAATTACCGCAACATGACGCCGGCGCAGCGTCTGGCTGCCCTGGCCGACGCCGCCGGCCTGTCGGATACCGACCGCGCCCTGCTGGCACAGCCCGGCGGTCTGCCGGTCGAGCGCGCCAACGGCATGATCGAGAATGTGGTCGGCACGTTTGAGCTGCCGCTGGGCGTCGCCACCAACTTCCAGATCAACGGCCGCGATTACCTGATCCCGATGGCGGTGGAAGAGCCCTCCGTCGTCGCCGCCGCCTCCTACATGGCGCGCATCGCGCGCGACTGCGGCGGTTTCGAGACCTCCAGCACCCTGCCGATCATGCGAGCCCAGGTGCAGCTGATCGGCGTCAGCGATCCGCATGGCGCGCGGCTCCAGATCCTGGCAGCGCGCGACGAGATCATCGCGGCGGCCAATGCACGCGACAAGGTGCTGATCGGGCTGGGCGGCGGCTGCCGCGACATCGAGGTGCATGTCTTCCCGCAGACGCCGCGCGGCCCTATCGTGGTCACGCATCTGCTGGTCGACGTGCGCGACGCCATGGGCGCCAACACGGTGAACACCATGGCCGAGACGGTCGCGCCGATCATCGAGCGTGTCACCGGCGGACAGGTGCGCCTGCGCATCCTGTCGAATCTCGCCGACCGCCGCATCGCGCGGGCCCGCGTCAGCCTGACCGAAGAGTCGCTGGCCACGAAAGAATTTTCCGGCAAGCGCATGATCGACGGCATCCTCGATGCCTACACATTCGCGGCCGTCGATCCGTATCGCGCCACCACGCATAACAAGGGCATCATGAACGGCATCGACCCGGTGGTGGTCGCCACCGGCAACGACTGGCGCGCCATCGAAGCCGGCGCGCATGCCTTTGCCGCGCGCAGCGGGCATTACACCTCGCTGACTACCTGGGAACTCAGCAGCGACGGCCGCCTGGTCGGCACGCTGGAAATGCCGATGGCGCTCGGCCTCGTCGGCGGTGCGACCAAGACGCATCCGCTGGCCCAGCTGGCCTTGCGCATCCTGGGCGTGAGCAGCGCGCAGGAACTGGCCGAAGTCACCGTCACCGTCGGTCTGGCGCAGAACATGGCTGCGCTGCGCGCGCTCGCCACCGAAGGCATCCAGCGCGGCCATATGGCGCTGCATGCCCGCAATATCGCCATCGTCGCCGGCGCGTCCGGCGCGGAAATCGACAAGGTGGCCGCCGAACTTGCCGCCAGCCACGACGTGCGCACCGACCGTGCCGCGGAGATCCTCGCGCGCCTGCGCAAGGCCTGAGATTACGCGTTCGATAAACCAAGAAGCACACCAACGGAGGAAGCCAGAATGACGATCAATCGACGTAACCTGCTCGGCTCGGGCGCTGCCCTCGCCAGCACTGCTGTATTCGCCACGCCGGCGCTGGCCCAGAGCGGCGCGGTGAAATGGCGCATGCAGGCGCTGTGGGATCCGGGTACCACGCCGCAGAAATTCGAGGAACGTTTCGTCAAGCGCGTGTCGGAACTGACTGGCGGCAAGTTCACCATCGAGCTGTTCGCCGGTGGCCAGATCGTGCCGGCGGCGCAGGCTTTCGACGCCGTGCGCGGCGGCGCTTTTGAGATGATGAAGACCTTCGATGGCTACGAAGCCGGCAAGATCCCCGCCTTCGCCTTCACCAGCACGATCCCCTTCGGCTTCCCGGAATCGGACCAGTATGAAGCCTGGTTCTATGAGATGGGCGGCCTGGAGATGGCCCGCGAGGCCTATGCGCCGGCCGGCCTGGTCTATGTCGCGCCGACCGTATACGGCCAGGAACCGATCCACGCCAAGATGCCGATCACCAGGATCGCCGATCTGGCCGGCAAGAAAGGCCGCTTCGTCGGCCTCGCCTCCGCCGTGATGGCTGCGTTCGGCGTCAGCGTCTCACCGCTGCCGACCGGCGAGGTCTATTCGGCGCTCGACAAGGGTGTGATCGATATCGCTGATCGCGGCGACCTGACCGCCAACTTCGAGGCGGGCCTGGCCGAAGTGGCCAAGCATGTGGTGATCCCGGGCGTACATCAGCCGACCACCGCCACCTGTTATGCTGCCAACCGTGGCGCCTACGAAAAGCTGCCGGCCGACTACAAGGCGGCACTGGCCGTGGCGGCGCGCGAAATCTCGGCCAGCCTGCGCCAGCATATCCTGGTGCAGGATGCCCTCGCGCTGGAGAAGTACAAGGCGAAGGGCTGCACCATCCACACCTTCGATCCGGCCGATATCCTCGCCAACCGTCCGAAGGCCGTCGCGGCCTGGCAGGCGGCGACCAAGGATAATGCGCTGGCCAAGAAGATCCTGGAAAGCCAGATGGCCTTCATGAAACGCCTCGGCGTACTGGCGTAAGTTCGCGTCATGCGGCGGATGTCATCCGGCATCCGCCGTTTTTCTTCAGGCTCCCGGGGAAGATCATGCCGCCTGTCATTGCCGCTCTCACCGGTGCCATCACCGCCACCAACCGCGCGGCCTTCTACCTCGCCATCTCGCTGATCTATCTGATCGTGCCCGTCATGCTGATCGACGTGGTGATGCGTTATGCCTTCAACGCACCGACCGTCTGGGGCATGGAATCCGCCACCCTGTTGTTCGGCCCCTATTTCCTGCTCGCCGGCCCGCATGTGCTGCATCAGAAAGGCCATGTTGCCATGGACCTGTTGCGCCAGCGGCTGAGCCTGCGAGGCGAACGGCTGCTTGCACTGATCAACATGCCGATCATCATCGCCTTCTGCGGCATCCTGCTGTGGTACTCCGTGCCAGCTGCCATCGATTCCTTCAATTACGGCGAAACCTCTTTCTCGGCCTGGAATCCGCCGATCTGGTGGACCAAGGCCGCCGTGCCGATTGCACTGCTGCTGATGCTGTTGCAGGCACTGGCCGAATTCCTGCGCGTGCTGTTTCGCGATCCCGGCGCCCTGACGCGAACCGACGATGCGGAGGTCGCGCTATGAGTTCGACCGCCATCCTGATCATGATGTTCGGCGGGCTCACATTGTTCATGATGAGCGGCCTGCCGATTGCCTTCGTGCTGGGCGGCCTGTCGCTGCTGATCACCGTGCTGTTCTGGAATTCCCAGGCCGTGATCATCCTGGTGCTGCAGATTTTCGACACGATGAAATCGGAAGCGCTGCTGGCGATTCCACTCTACATCCTGATGGCTGCGCTGTTGCAGCGCTCCGGCGTGATCGAAAAGCTCTACCGCGCCATGGAATTGTGGTTCGGCCGCCTGCGCGGCGGCATCGCCGTCGGCACGGTGGTGATCTGCGTGATCATGGCGGCGATGACCGGCGTGGTCGGCGCTGCCGTCACTGCCATGGGCATGCTGGCACTCCCCGAAATGCTGAGTCGTAAATACAGCCCCGAACTGGCGACCGGCACCATCTGCGCATCCGGCACGCTCGGCATCCTGATCCCGCCCTCGGTGCTCACCATCATCTACGCCGTCACCGCGCAGGTCTCCATTGGCAAGATGCTGATCGCCGGCATCGTGCCCGGCCTGATGCTCGCATCGCTGTATATCGCTTATATTCTGCTGGTGGCCTGGCTGAAGCCCGGTGCCGCGCCCCTGCCCGAGGATTACACCCCGGCGCCCTGGCGCGAGCGGCTGCTCGCGCTGAAAGCGCTGATCCTGCCGGCGGCGCTGATTCTGCTGATCCTCGGCTCGATCTTCTTCGGCATCGCCACACCCACCGAAGCCGCCGCCGTCGGCGTGTTTGGTGCGCTGATCGCCACGATGCTGGAACGCCGCCTCAGTTTCGAAACCCTGGTCTCGGCCGCGACCGATACCGGCAAGGCGACTGCGATGATCCTGTGGATCACTATCGGCGCAAAAGCCTATGTCGCCATCTTCACTGGCCTGGGCGGCGCGGATTCTCTGCTCAACCTGATCAAGTCGCTGGATGTCGGACCCTATGTGATCCTGGGCGTGATGATGCTGATCCTGATCTTTCTCGGCACCGCGCTCGATGAAGTCGGCATCATCCTGCTGACCGTGCCGGTCTTCATCCCGATCGTGAAATTCCTCGGCTTCGACGAAATCTGGTTCGGCGTGCTGTATGCCATCACGATCCAGATGGGCTATATCTCGCCACCGTTTGGCTACACGCTATTTTATATGAAAGCCGTCCTGCCCAAGGGGCTGAGCATGGGCGTGGTCTATCGCGGGATCATCCCGTTCTTCCTGCTGCAGGGCGTCGGCCTGGTCGTCGCCATGGCCTTCCCGGAACTGATGACCTTCCTGCCGCGCCTGATGGATAACTGAGGCAGGCCGCGCGCTATTCCTTCACCGCACCGGTCATCGCCGAGACATAGTGCTCGACGAAGAAGGCATAGAGCACCACCAGCGGCAGCGAACCGACCAGCGCACCAGCCATCAGCGAACCCCAGCGATAGATGTCGCCGTCGACGAATTCGTTGACGATGGCGACCGGCACGGTCTTGTTGGTCACCGACTGCAGGAAGGTGAGCGCATAGATGAACTCGTTCCAGCACAGCGTGAAGCAGAAGATGAAGGCCGAAATCAGTCCGGGCACCGACAGCGGCAGCACGATGCGGGTGAGAATCTGCCACCGGGATGCGCCGTCGATCAGCGCGCATTCCTCCAGCTCGAAGGGGATGGTCTTGAAATAGCCCATCAGCAGCCAGGTGGAGAACGGGATCAGGATGGTCGGATAAACCAGGATCAGCGCCAGCGGGCTGTCGAACAGGCCGTACTGGAACACCACGGTGGCCAGCGGAATGAACAGGATCGACGGCGGCACCAGGTAAGCGAGGAAGATCAGGCCGCCCACCGTCTGTGCGCCTTTGAAGCGCAGGCGCACGATGGCATAGGCGGCGAGCACGCTGGCGACGATCGACAGCGCGGTGGCGCCGGCCGCGACATACATCGTGTTCCAGAGCCATTTCGGGTAATTCGAGTCGAACAGCAGCTTCTTGATATGCTGCAGCGTCGGATCCCAGGTCCAGAACGGGCTGACCGTTTCCATATCCAGCAGCTGCTCGTTCGGTTTGATCGCGGTCAGCGCCATCCAGTAGAACGGAAACAGCAGGATGACCAGGAAGATCACCAGCGGCAGATACAGCGTCACGAGCCGCCGCGGCACCGATTCCAGATAGCTCATGCCCTCGGAATGGTCAGCCTTCGCTTCTGCAATCGCCATCAGCTTTGCACCTCAGTCATTGTCGGAGCCCTGCTGCCATTTACGGCGCTGCAGGCCGAACCAGGAAATCATAATCGCACCGAGCAGGAACGGGATCATCGCGGTCGCGATTGCCGCGCCCTCGCCCAGCTGGCCGGCAATGATGCCGCGCTGATACGACAGCGTGGCCATCAGATGGGTGGCATTCACAGGTCCGCCACGCGTCATCGCCCAGATCAGCTGGAAATCGGTGAAGGTGAACAGCACCGAGAAGGTCATCACCACCGCGATGATCGGGGTCAGCAGCGGATAGGTGATATGGCGAAACCGCTGCCAGGGCGTGGCGCCGTCCAGTGTCGCGGCTTCATAGAGCGAAGGCGACACCGTCTGCAGGCCGGCCAGCAGCGTGATCGCCACGAAGGGCACGCCGCGCCAGATATTGGCGAAGATGGTGGACCAGCGTGCGTTCCACGGATCGCCGAGGAAATCGATATTGGCGGTGATCAACCCCATCTTTTTCAGCGACCAGGAGAGAATGGAGAACTGCGAGTCGTAGATCCACCAGAAGGCAATCGCCGACAGCACGGTCGGCACGATGAAGGGGATCAATACGGCGGCGCGGACCAGCGCCTTGAAAGGGATATGCTTGTCGAGCAGCAGCGCCAGATAGAGGCCGGCGGCGAATTTGATCACGCTGGCGACAATCGTATAGAGCAGGGTGTTGAGCACCGAGAGCCAGAAGGTTGAATCACCCTGCAGCCATTCGTAATTCTCAAGGCCGATCCAGCCGCCGCCGCGGCCGATTTTCGTGTCGGTGAAGGACAGCCATACGCCGAGGCCCAGCGGATAGGCCAGAAACAGGGCCAGGATCGCAAGGGCCGGCAACATAAACCAGTAACCCAGCCATGTCCGGTTCGACTTGAGCTGGCTCCAGGCGCTCACCTCGATCTTCCGCGGTGCGCGGCGGGCCATCGTTTTGTCGGTCACGTCAACCATGCTTTTCCCGATCACTATACTGGTGGAAAGAGGGCCACGGACGATGTCCGTCCGTGGCCCGTTTCCGTCAGCGATAGATACGCTTGGCCTGCCGCTCGGCAGCCGCCATCGCACCCTTGATGTCTTCGCGGCCGGTCGCGTAATTGGCAAACATGTCGACCACGATGAAATCGGCGATTGCGGATGCCGCCTTTTCGCCGAGCGTGCCGAGCCCGGCCGGCGTCAGCGTCCGCTTCGACACGTCGCGATACGGCGTGCGCTTCGGATCCGAGGTCCAGACCGGGTTCTTGTCGTAGGCATTGAGGAAGTGCGACAGGTAACCCTGCGCCGACTCGACCCACGGATTGAAGTTTTCCGCTTCCAGCATGAAGGCCGTGAAGGCCTTGCAGGCATTCGGCGCCTTGGTGAAGTTGAAGGTCAGGATCGGGAAAGCCAGATGCAGCTCGGTCGGCTTGCCGACCGGACCGATGGGCATGTAGGCATGGTTCATGTCTTCGGCGACGGCCTTGTTTTCCTTCTGGGCCGTCACATAGACCGAGATGCCGTTCGAGGTGAGATGCAGGTCGCCCGACACGAAGATCTTGTTGTTGGACGAGTCATTCCATGACGCAGTGCCCGGGATGAAGTTCTCATACAGCGCCTTGACGAATTCGAGCGACTTGGCGGTTTCGGGCGAGTTGATGATGACCTTGTCGTTCTTATCGACCAGGTTGCCGCCATGCGACCACAGCGCCCAGTGCAGCCAGGTATTGGCGTCACCCGAAGCATGGCCGAGCGCGAAACCGGCCGGCGTGTTGTTCTTCTTCAGTGCCTTCACCAGTTCGAGGAAGCCCGCCGTATCCTTCGGGAATTCCTTGAAACCGGCCTTCTGCATCGAAGAGACGCGATAGTTCATCAGACCGCCGGTGGTGGCGATCGGGATGCAGATCCATTTGTTGCCGGACTTGCCGTAAAGCTCGCCGGACTGGGCCCAGCCGCCGTATTTCTTGCCCAGATAATCGGCCACATCGGTCACATCCAGGCACTTGGCTGGGAACAGATGCGGCAGCGAATACAGACCCCAGACCATGTCGAGGCCCTGGCCGGTATTGGCAACCACCGAAGCCTTGGGCTGGATGTCGTCATAGGATTCGCTGACGACGCTGATCTCGACGCCGGTGGCGGCCTTGAACGCGGCGACCATCTTCATGAAGGCGGCATCTTCGGCTTCGACGAAGCGGCGCCAGCGCATCAGATTCAGCTTGGCGCCGGCTTCCGGCTTCCAGGGCGATGACTGGGCCCAGGCTTTGGCCCAATCGAACAGTGCGCTGGTGCTGAGCATAGCAGCAGCAGCGGTGCCTTTGACAAATGTACGGCGTGTAAAATCATGCATTGGTCGCTTCCTCCGTTGATTTTCAGGCGTTCAGCCGTTTTCCACTCGACGCGTCAAACAGATGGGCAAGCTCGGGATTTGGCTTCAGCCGGATCTTGTCGCCCGGCTTGAATTTGTGGCGCTCGCGAAACACGGCAAGCACATCGTCATTGCCAAGTTTGGCAGCGACCATGATTTCCGATCCGGTCGGCTCGATGACGCGGACCTCGGCTTCGGCGCCATCGTCGGCAAGCGTGAAATGCTCGGGCCGGACGCCATAGACCGCCGGCTGCCCGGCCGAACCGGCCGTCGAGACAGGCAACGGCAGATGGATGCCGCTGTCGGCTGCGAAGCTGCCGCCGTTGACCTTGCCGCGCACGAAATTCATTGCCGGCGAGCCGATGAAGCCGGCGACGAACATATTGTCCGGCCGGTCGTAGAGTTCGAGCGGCGTGCCGATCTGCTCGACGCGGCCGTCATGCATCACCACGATCTTGTCGGCCATGGTCATGGCCTCGATCTGGTCATGCGTCACGTAGACGGTGGTGGTCCTGAGGCGCTGGTGCAGTTCCTTGATCTCGGTACGCATCTGCACGCGCAGCTTGGCATCGAGATTCGACAGCGGCTCGTCGAACAGGAAGACCTGCGGATCGCGCACGATGGCGCGGCCCATGGCGACGCGCTGGCGCTGGCCGCCCGACAGCTGGCGCGGGAAACGCTGCAGCAGCGGCTTCAGTCCCAGGATGCCGGCGGCCTGCTGCACGCGCTGGTCGATCTCGGATTTATCCGCGCCGCGCAGCATCAGCGAGAAGGCCATATTGGCCTCCACCGTCATATGCGGATACAGCGCATAGTTCTGGAACACCATGGCGACATCGCGCTCTTTCGGCGGGACGTTATTGACCACGTTGTCGCCGATGGCGATTTCACCGCCGGTGATGTTTTCCAGACCGGCGATCATCCTGAGCAGGGTGGACTTGCCGCAACCTGAAGGCCCGACCAGCACGACAAACTCGCCATCTTGGATATCGATCGAGACGCCGTGCAGAATCTGCGTCGAGCCGAACGCCTTGCGGACGTCGCGGCAGAATACTCCCGCCATTATGCCTCCCTATATCTGATATATATGCTCAGACTTGCGGGGCAGCATATAGCCGGCTTTGCCGCAGCCGCAAGCATAAGGACGCGAGCTTGACGTTCGACTTGCGTCGCAGACCGTCAGAACGGGATTTAGTAAACTTTATGGACAATCTGCTGTCGTATTGTGCGGCCTCGCCGGGCCATGACACGCCGAATTTGCCAAACTTTACACCCGCAGTGGCGAAACGGCCGGCTTCGCAGCCGCGATGCTGCAATGCACTTGCGGGATATACATGGCTGCGGGCACTGCACGCCGGACCAAAGCCGGTAAAATAGCCATACAGTCTAGCAGCTTCTGCCGAACCAATTTCACCGCCTGCCCGCCACCGTTCCGCGGTTCGGCACGACCAAAGTCGAATCATTTAGTCTCCACATGATCGAAGCCTGCGGAGCCGTCATGTCTGAAGCGGACGACCTGGCCGGCGTCTGCGTCAGGAGTGGCGCAGAAATGAGCAGCAGCGAACGCTGGATCAGGGATGAAGGCGCGCCTGCGGTCGGTGAAGGCCTGGATCGAGGATCGCCTCTGCGACTCGAGCTCAAGCCCCGAGCCGATCGCCAGAAACAACAGCATCTCGCGGTGTTACCTGCATGCGCTGTTCCGGCTGGAAGGCCAGTCGGTCTCGAACTGGATCTGGACGCGCCGGCTTCAGCAGTTCATCGCATTTCAGCACGATGGTCCGTCGCCATTTCGGCATCCGGCTGTCCGACATCACGCGCGGCAAGTCGTCCTGGAGCGCGGGCGCGCGCGGGGTAGCCCGGGCGCTTTTCCATTTACAGACATGCAGATGTGGGGGAATTGGCGGAGGGGGCAGTCACGAGCTAGCTGTTCTCCACCAGCGCTTCCCTGATCCGCGCGGGATTACTGGGAAACTTCTCTCTTTTCTTGCACTTCCAGTCCTGCAGGCCCGAAATTCCCGCTTTAATCAAGCAGTTAATGCGAAATCCGGGTTTATTCTGGCTTTACGATCAGGGAATTATCAGGGATAAGCCGCTCGAATATCGCCGCCAGGTGACTGTCCGTCATGAAGAGGTCAAGGACTTTTGTGATCGGATGGCTCGGCCCTCAGAGACCCGATCAGTTCTTTCAAAAGGCTAACTTCTGCCCCGTAGGCCTCGAGAAATTCCTAAGCACCATCGCCGGGCAGTCCGCGGGCCCTCCGTAGCCGCTCTCCATGGGAAGCTTTAGACCACTAAAAAGACTTGCCATTCAGCGACGCATGTTTGGTTTATGTCGGCCTTAATTGTTTCGCCCAGCCAAGTGACGCCCAACGATGTATCCGAAGGTTAAAGCAGGGCCGAGCGTGATGCCTGCGCCGGGATAGTTCCCGCCCATAACGCTGGCAGCGTCATTACCGACCGCATACAGGCCCGGCACGGCATTTCCGGCCTGATTGATGACCTGCGCTGTGCTGTTGGTCTTGATGCCCGCGAAAGTACCCAGATCGCCCATATAGATTTTCAGGGCGTAGAAGGGGCCGCGTTCGATAGCCGCGAAGCAGGCATTGCTCGGATGGTTGGCGTCGCCCAGATACCGGTTATATGACGTCGAGCCTTTTCCGAACTCGGTATCGGTGCCGGTCGTCGCGTCCGCATTGACCTTTTTCACTGTCTCGGCGAGGACCGTGGGATTCATCCCAAGCTTGTGCGCCAGTTGAGCGATCGAATTGCCCTGCACAAGGTAGCCTGACCACAGATGCTGCCGATACGGCACCGGAAATGGCTTGGCGAAACCCAGGCCATACCGGCGGAGCGTCTGATGATCGCAGATCAGATAGGCTGAAACCTCGGTTTGTCCCTTGCAGGTTGCTTGCATCGCCTGACCAAAGTCGTGATACGAATTCGCCTCATTGACAAAGCGCCGGCCCTGATGGTTCACCGCGATGATGCCGGGCTTGTAGCGGTCGATCAGATGAGGGAAGACGCCGTATTTCCCGTTGCCATAGGGTACGCGCGAGACCGGAATCCAGGCGGCGGCATTCGGCAGAGCCGTTGTCTGGCCGCCGATTGCAGAAGCGATGCGCCAGCCATCGCCCGTATTGCCTGGCGGTGCCGGCGACCAGTGTTCGGCTCCGGTCGGCGCATGCGGGAACAGCAGCTTACGCAGAGCCGGGTCCTGCGGAAAACCGCCGGTGGCCAGCACGACGCCGCGACGGGCGACCAGTCTGATCTGTTTGCCGCCGATGATGACCTCGACGCCGGTAACAGCGTCGCCATCCGAAATCACCGCGTCGATCGGGCAATCGGTCACGATGGGGACGTTCAGATCGAACAGGCTTTTGGCCAGTCTGGCCGCCAGCGCATTGCCATTGGTCAGGCGTATGGCGCGGCCGTAGCGCAACATTTCATAGACATGCTTGCTGAGCCGCTTGACCACATAGATCGCGGATTTCAGCGAGCGCGTGACGTTGAAGAAGTGCTGAATTTCCTGGCTGGCATTGAACATCATGCCGACGAAGGTGATCTCCTTCAGCGGCGGACGCAGACGCCTGATTTCCTTGCCGAGTTCCAGACCCGAGAACGGCGCCGCAACGACCGAGCGACCGCCATCCACGGCGCCCGGCGCCGACGGGTGATAGTCCGGAAAGGTCATCAGCGGATCAAATTTGACCGCTGTATTGTCCTGGAAGAACTGCGCGGCTTCGGGCGCCGTGAGCAGGAATGCATCCACGCGATCGGCGTCATAGTTCGCGTTCGTCTCATGCTTCAGGTAAGCGCGGGCTTCCTCGATGCTATCTGCGAAGCCCATGGCCCTGGAAACCGGATTGCCGGGCAACCACAGCACGCCACCCGACCGCGCCGTCGTGCCCCCAAACAGCGGCTCCTTTTCCAGTACAATGACATCGAGCCCGAGTTTTGCGGCCGTTACCGCGGCAGACATGCCACCAGCGCCCGAGCCGGCGACAATGACGTCGTACTCGGTTTTCTCCAATGCCGCTTTCGTCACTTCAGTTCCTGTCCTTTGAACTTGCCTGTCAGGAACTTGTTTGGCTTCAGGAAGAAAGAAATGACCAACGCGCCATTGGGCGATCGCGCCAGATGCCGGTTGCCTTTCGGACGCCAGACATAGTCACCTTCGCGACATTCACCCTCGTCATCGACGATGCTGCCACTGAGCACATAGGTCTGTTCGATCTCCACATGCTCATGCAGCGGCAGTTCCGTGCCCGGCTCCCAGCGGAACAGCGCCGTCAGCAGGCCGGTTTCCTTGTCCTCGAGCAGTATCTTCATGTCGATGCCGGGCGTCGGCGTCGGCTTCCATGGAAGCTTCTCGACCGCGACATAGCGGGACGCCAGTCGAGCCAGCTTCTCTTCGCCTTCCAGGAACGGGGTATTTGCCATTGAGACCTCCTACTTTAACATCATCAGGGCGGCTTCCCTGGCGGTCTGGCCGATACGGACGCCCTTCGCCAGGGCATGCTTGTTCGCAGCACTGATGATTCCATCGAAATAGGTGCTCTGGCCGTCACCCATGCGAGCGGTCAGCGCGTCTACAGAGGCGCCGACGATGCCATCGTCCTCGATCGCCTCCAGGGCCGAGATACCGGAATCGTTCTTTCCGATGCCGCCATCAGAACAGATAAAGGCCCAGGGTCGATAATTGCGGAAATACTCGATTACACTCCGCCCAGTATGGCCCGCGGTGCATAGAACGTTGCGGTCCTTGTCTTCAGGCAGCGCAAAGGCGATGGAGTCCGTGCAGACGATGCTTCGGCCTTCTTCGTTGGTATGGACCACGAGCCGGCGCGTTGTATCGAATTCCTTGGGCGCCTTCGACTTCGTCAGGATCGCCTCGACTGCGTCTTTGACTGTCATGCCGGGCGCCAGGCCCAGACGTTGGGCTTGGTCATTCACACGGCTGATGATGCCGTTTTCATACTGATCGGTGCCGTTGCCCATTTCCGCCGTCATGGTGTCGACCGCGGCTGCCGGAACGTTCAACGCCTCGTAGTACCACAACCCCGCGATGCCGGCGCCGTCCTTGCCGATGGCACAATCGAGACCAATGGCCGCCATCGGTTTGGCCGACATCACCATGCGGGCGCAGAGCACACCGGCATAGGAGGCCGCAACGATCACAGAATCCGGCTTGGGATTTTTCGCGGTGACATATGCTTCCACATGCGTGGCCGAATCGAAGACGTAGGTCGTCCCCTGGGGATGATCGATAACTTGAGGGAGATGCAAGGCCGCCATGTTTGTTTCCTGTTGTTTTTACCGAACCATGGATCTGTTCATTGCAGCAGCAGATGAAGGCCTGTCGCGGTGAAGCCGCCATCCACAACGATGGCTTCGCCGGTGATGTAACTGGCACCGTCGCCCGCCAGGAACAATGCGACCTTGGCGATGTCTTCGGGCATGCCGACACGGCCAAGCGCGGTCTTGCTATTGCGGATTCTGATGGTTTCCGGATTGTAGAATGGCTCAGTCATCGCGGTGCGAATCATGCCCGGACAGATGGCGTTGACTCGGATGCCATACTGGCCCCATTCCACGGCGAGCTGTTTCGTCAGAGAAATAACGGCTGCTTTTGATGGACCATAGGCAATCGCGCCGGTTTGCGGCACGAGCGCCGCAATCGATGCGATATTCACAATGGCAGCGTCGTTGGCGGCCTTGAGATTCTTGAACAGCACGGACGAGAGCTGGAACATGCAGGTCAGATTGACCTTCAGCATAAATTCCCAGTCCGCGAGGGAAGCTTCCTCGGTTTTGGCGCGACGGATGATGCCTGCGGCGTTGATCAGAGTTTGCAGCGGCCCGTTACCGATGGATTGGGCGGCGGCGGCGCGGATCGCCTTCTCGTCGCCAATATCGCAGTGGATATACGTGATGGCGGAGTCGGTACCCTCGGGGGGCGGATTGATATCGAAGATCCAGACATTCGCACCGGCAGCGTGGAAGCGCCGCGCCGTTTCCAGACCAATGCCACTGCTGCCACCCGTTACGATGACCGACCTGTCCGGGAATGGCGCGCTGGCTGACCGAGCATTCATTATTTCCATCCCTTTTGATTTCCGGCTTTGCGCCTTTTCGTTATCACCGGATCGGTGAGAAAACCGTCGGCACCAGGATTCTGTTGGACATCCTGTCGATCAGCGGGGTCACGGCCGCGACGTAGCCGCGCCATTCCTCCTCTTGCATCAGGAGATTTCGCCGCCTCGTACGCTCTTCTAGGGTGTCATAGCCCCACATATGCACGGCGACGTTCAGATCGCCGATTTCGGAGAGGAAATAGCCGATGAGATTGCCCAGGATGCGCGTCTGGATCTCCAGGCCGCGCTGCTGGTAGAGCGCCATAAACTCCCCGGCCTTGCCGGGCTTCAGGGTGTAGTTGCGCTCTTCAACAATCATTCAAACGCTCCAATCCACAGCGGCTTTGCGACAGCTTTATACTAACGTACGTTTGTTTTATCGTAAAGCAGAATGCACCCGCGTGGAGACGACGGAAAATCACCAGGCCGTTCGGCGGCGGGCGACGGCTCGCTTGTACTGGATCGGCCAGCTGGCCTCGACGCCGAGCTCTTCAGCGGCATGGTTCGCCCAATAGGGATTGCGCAGCGTGGCGCGTGCCAGGAAGACAAGGTCCGCGTCGCCCACGGCAATGATCTGTTCGGCCTGGGCCGGATCGGTGATCATCCCGACTGCACCGGTGGGAATGCCCGCATCCGCGCGGATACCGCGCGCGACCGGCACCTGATAACCGGGGCCGACAGGGGTTTTCTCACCCGGCACAACAGCGCCGGTCGAGCAATCGATCAGATCAGCCCCCGCCGCCTTGAACCACTTGGCCAGTTGCACCGACTGCGCCATGTCGAGACCGCCATCGACCCAGTCGATCGCGGAGATGCGGACGAACAGTAGCCTGTCATCCCCGAGCGCGGCGCGGACAGCCTTGATGACCTCCAGCGGCCACTTCGCCCGTCCCGCGAGGTCGCCGCCATATTCGTCGCCACGGGTGTTCGACAACGGCGAGAGAAATTCGTGCAGCAGATAGCCATGTGCCATATGCAGCTCAATCACGTCGAAACCGGCATTTATGGCGAGCCTGGTCGACGTGACGAACAGATCCGTCATCTCCCGCAACTGCGCTGCAGTGATCTCATATGGAACCTGCCAGTCCTTGTCGAAGGACAATGCACTCGGCCCCGGGATCGGCCATGCGCTGCCGTCGGTCAACGGGCCATTGCCTTCCCAAGGCTTGAAACGCGCACCCTTGCGGCCGGCATGACCAAGCTGGATTCCGGCCCTGGCGCCATGTTCGTGCATGAAGTCGACAACCGGCTTCAACGCATCGGCATGTGCCTGGCTCCACAGGCCGAGATCGCCGGGCGTGATGCGGCCTTCCGGGCAGATGCCCGTCGCTTCGGCGATGACCAGACCGGCACCGCCGATCGCGCGTGAGCCCAGGTGAACCATATGCCAGTTGGTAGCGAGTCCGTCGATCGACGAATACTGGCACATGGGCGACACCACAATGCGGTTGCGAAGCGTGACGCCACGCAGCGTGAAAGGCTCAAACAAACGGCTCATCGTGTTCCCCGGTATGCTGTTTCTCAACCTGACGGACTCACAGCAGCGTATAGCCGCCATCCACCACCAGCGTATGACCCACGACAAAGGACGCCGCATCGGACGCCAGCCACATCACGGATTCCGCTATTTCTTCAGGACGCGCCAGCCGACCGATCGGGCAGGATGCCTTGTAGCGCGCTTCGGCTGCTTCCCGACTGCCCTCCAGGGCCGCCATCAGCGGTGTATCCACGCCGCCAGGCGCGACGGCGTTGACGCGGATTCCGTCGCGGATAGCCTCCAGCGCCAGCGTCTTGGTCAGGCCGATGATGGCGTGTTTGGATGCCGTGTAATGCGCGGCACCTGGCGCGGTCACTGATCCGAAGATTGAGGCAATGTTGACGATGCTGCCGCCTTTGCGTGCCCGCATCGCCTTCATCTCGGCGCGGGCGGCCAGGAACACGCCCGTGACGTTCAGATCCATCACCCGGCGCCATTCATCTGTCAGCATATCAGCAATGTCGACACGTGCCCCACGGATTCCTGCGTTGTTGAAGGCGCAGTCGATCCGCCCGTATTCCGTGACGACCCTGCTGATGGCGTCTTCCACGGCTGCTTCGCTGCTCATATCCACGGAAAATGCCGAGGCCCGACCACCCGCTCGTTCGATCTCGGCCCTGGTCTCCTGCGCTGCCGTGCCATTGATATCCAGCACCGCGACCACGGCGCCCTCGCGGGCAAAGCCGATAGCGGCGGCGCGGCCGATCCCGGCGCCGGCACCGCTCACCACCACGACCTTATCGGAAAACCGGGCCTGGCCGGACATGGTTCAGGCCGATTTCTTCAGCCGCGCCATAGTCTGCTTGGCGATGTATTCCATTTCGGCACCGGCGCTGTCGAAACCCTGCGGTTTAGACATATCGGTGATATTAGCCCACTGATCCGCCACCATCTCCGGGGTCAGATCCCTGCTGGTGTCGAAGAAGACGCCGGGGCTGCTCATGATCTGGACGCGGGCGACGTAACCGGCCGATGCGGAGATGGTATGGCCGGAGACATTGCATTGTTCGCTGGCCAGATAGGCCACGGCCGCGGAAACGAATTCAGGCTTGAACAGCGGCAGCATCTCAGCTGGCATGACATTCTCCGTCATGCGGGTCGCGGCCATGGGCGCGATGGTATTGACGAGGATGCCGTATTTCGCCGTCTCGATGCGGACGACATTCATCAGGCCGATGACGGCTGCCTTGGCGGCCCCGTAATTCGACTGGCCGAAATTGCCGAACAGGCCGGCATTCGACGTGGTCATGACGATGCGGCCGTAGTTGTTCTTCTGCATGACCGGCAGCGCCGCCCGCGTGCAGAAAGCCGACCCAAAAAGATGAACGCGCGTCACGGCTTCGTAGTCGGCCGGGTCCATCTTCGCCAGCGTCTTGTCGCGCAGGATGCCGGCATTGTTGACCAGAATATCGAGGCGGCCGAACGCATCCACCGCCGAGGCGACAATCTTCTCGGCGCCAACGGCATCGGCGACCGAATCATAATTCGCAACGGCCTTGCCGCCCATCGCCTTGATTTCGTTCGCCACCGTATCTGCGGCGCTGCTGGATTGGCCCTGGCCATTCAGCGATCCGCCCAGATCGTTCACCACCACGCTGGCGCCGCGCGCGGCGAGCGCGAGTGCGTGGCTGCGGCCGAGCCCGGTGCCGGCACCGGTCACAATTGCCACGCGGCCGTCAAAACGAATGGTCATGTTCAGGACTCCCAAAAATTATCTGCCGGTTCCGGCGGGGTTTAAGCTGTTGCGCAGGTCGCGCTTGAGCACCTTGCCGCCGGAATTCCGTGGCAATGGGGTATCGAGGATCATGTAGGTCTCCGGCTGCTTGTAATCGGCCAGCCGCGTGACGCAGTATTCGAAGAGCTTTTCAGCCGTCAGGCCTTGTGTCTTCGCCGTGACGAAGGCATGGACGCGCTCGCCCAACACCGGGCACGGCTTCGAGACAACAGCGCTCTCCAGCACATCGGGATGCCGGTTCAGCACGCCCTCAACCTCGACGCTGTAGATCTTGTAACCGCCGCGGTTGATCACATCCTTGATGCGGTCGGAGATATAGAGATAGCCATCGTCATCAAGCTTTCCGATATCGCCGGAATGCCAGAATCCGTGGGTGAAATTCGCCTTGTTGGCTTCGGCGTTGTCGAGATAGCCCGGCACGATCATCGGACCGCGGATCCAGATTTCGCCGGTCTCGCCCCCCGGCAGTTCGGCGCCGTCCGGTCCCACGATCCTGATATCGGCGCAGTGCACCGGCAGGCCGATCGCCGCGCGCTTGCCGGTTGGCATATCGGGCGGCGACAGGGCGACGGGCGAACAGCATTCGGTGGCGCCGTAGCCGTCAATCAGGCGTATCTGCGGCAACCGGTCGGCAAGATCCTGGATCGTCGCCATCGGCATGGGTGAACCGCCGAAATGGCCCAGCCGCCAGTTGCTCAGATCATAGGCCGAGAAGTCGGGCTGCAGCAGACAGAGATTATACATGGCCGGAACCATGACCGTATGCGTGATGCGCTCATCGGCGGCGAGTTTCAGGAAGGCCGGCGCCTTGAAGGCGCGCGACATGATGACCGCGCCACCAACCCACAGGAATGACAGGATCGCCAGCAGACCAGTGACATGGCTGGCGGGAACGACCAGAAGCGTGCGCTCCCTGCCCTGGCCAAGCCCCAGGATCAGTTCGAAATGAATGACCGAATGCGCAAAGTTCAAATGCGTGAGCATCGCGCCTTTCGGCAGGCCGGTAGTGCCCGAGGTATAAAGCAGCGTCGCGAGGCCTTCCGGATCCGCAACATGGTATTCGGGGGGGAACGCCCCGATCTGCTCGTCCGGCCAATGAATGCCGCCGTCTGAAACCGGCACAACCACAGACAGCCTCGGCACATCCCGCCTGTTCGGCAATTCGCCGGATAGCGCCGCCTCGTGCAGCAAAACGCACGCATCGGAGTGGTTCACGACATGCGCGATTTCCGGGCCTTTCAGACGGACATCCATCGGCACCGCGACGGCGCCAAGGCGCAGGATGCCAAGATAGACCGTGACGAATTCGATGCGGTTGGCGAGATACATCGCGACCCGCATGCCGGGGCGAATGCCGAGCTGCTTCAGGCGTGCCGCAACGGCGCCAGCCGCCTCCACCAGTTCGCTATAGGTCAGGCGCTTGCCATCGCCGACCAGCGCTTCGGCGTCGGGATGCTTGCGCGCGGCGGAGGCGAATATGCCGTAGGCAGATTCAGATCGTGGCCGGAAACAGTTCACCACCCGACCGTCGAAATGGGTTTCCTGCTGAATCTGATAGCGGGATTGGGCCGGCCAAACGGCTTTTGACCGGGAAATCGCTTTCGCGGGCTGAGTCGGCAGAACCACGGCCGGCGCGTTTTCGGTCGGGGACATCGAGCCCTTCTTATATTTACTTACGAACGCTTGTTAGTTTATATTCCGGCCACCCCCAAGTCAATGGAGTCATCGGAAACGGAATGGCTGCGGAAAATTCTGGCAAGACACTGAGCCGCGAGGATGTCGATTTCAATCTCTTCCAGGTTCTGCAAATCGACAAACTAGCGGCACGGCCGCTTTACGCCGACCTGGACCGCGAGATTTTCAGCGCCGTCCTCGATACGGCGGAGACCATCGCTGCCAGTCATTTCCAGTGTTTCTATCGCAAATCCGATCTGAACGAACCGTCGCTCGAAGACGGTGTCGTTCACACGCTGCCAGAACTCAAGGCCGCCATTGGCGCGTTTACCGAGGCGGGTTTCATGTCGGCGCATGCGCCGGCGAATGAAGGCGGACAGCAGCTTCCCGTCGCCATCGTCCAGGCCGCCTATGCCTTTTTCCAGGCCGCCAATATCGGCGCCTCCATCTATTACTTCCTGACGGTCTCGGCAGGAAATGTCATTCGCGCATTCGGTACGGATGTGCAGAAGACCCGCTTCCTGCGCCCGATGCTGGACGGCCGTTTCCTCGGCACGATGTGCCTGAGCGAGCCGCAGGCGGGTTCAGGGCTGGCCGATATCCGCACGCGCGCCACACTGCGACCGGACGGCAGCTACAGTCTCAAGGGCAGCAAGATGTGGATCTCGGCCGGGGATCACGAGATTTCCGAAAACATCGTGCATCTGGTGCTGGCAAGGATCGACGGCGCTCCGCCAGGCATCAAGGGTATCTCGCTGTTCATCGTGCCGAAATTCGATGTCGGCAACGATGGGGCGCCAGGCCAGCGCAACGATGTCCGCGTCTTCGGCCTGAACCACAAGATGGGCTATCGGGGCGCGGTGAATACGCTTCTGAGCTTCGGTGACAATGACGACTGCACCGCCTACCTGCTTGGCGAGCCGCATCGCGGCCTGGAATACATGTTCGTGATGATGAACGAGGCCCGCATTTCTGTGGGTCTCGGCGCTACCATGTTGGGCTATGCGGGTTATCTGCATAGCCTGGAATATGCAAAGCAGCGGACGCAGGGTCGATTACCCGACAACAAGAATCCGTTGTTGCCGCCTGTACCGATTATCCAGCATGGCGATGTTCGCCGCATGCTGTTGCAACAGAAGGTCTTTGTGGAAGGCGCCCTCGCGCTTGGCCTGTATGCTGCATATATGGTCGATGAGGAACGATCGACTCACGACACAACTGCGCGCGACGAAGCTTCGCTACTCCTGGAAATTCTGACCCCTATTGTGAAGGCCTGGCCCAGCGAATACTGCCTGGAAGCCAACAAGCTGGCGATCCAGGTTCTGGGCGGTTACGGCTATACGCGTGATTTCCCCGAAGAGCAGTATTACCGCGACAACCGGCTGAACCTGATCCATGAGGGCACCAACGGCATCCAGGCGATCGACTTCGTCAGTCGCAAACTACGCATGAAGGATGCGGCCGGCCTGGACTTGCTTGGCCGGCGGATGCAGGCCGATATCGCGGACGCCGAAGCCGCAGGACTTGCGGAATTCGCGACCCAGTTGAGGGCAGACCGGGACCGCGTCTTCGAAGCTACCCGCGCCAATTTCAGGAATGCCGCGCCGGGCCGGATGGGGGAGTATCTGGTCAATTCCTCCAGCTACCTGGATATGTACGGGCATCTCGTGGTGGGATGGATGTGGCTGCGTCAGGCCATCGCCGCCAAACGCATCCTAGATGCAGGTTGCACCGGCGACACCGAGGCTTTCATGCAGGGCAAGCTCTCTGCCTGCCAGTTCTTCTTCCGCCATGAAATGAAACGCATCGACCACTGGCTGCCTATTGTTGCGTCGAACGATACAACGGTCCTCGACACCTCCCCCGATTGGCTCTGAGCCAGACGAGACCCTGCGACATGTTCAGTTACGAAAACGCCATCTCACGCCAGTTTCCAGAACGGGAATTCACCTATACCAAGTCCGATACCATGCTTTATGCGCTGGGCATCGGAGTCGGCCTGATGGACGGCGATCCGCATGCCATCAGGTATCTTTATGAAAAAGGCCTGCGGGCCATCCCCAGTCAGACGACCGTAGTCGCCTGGGAAGATACCTGGCTGGAAGACATCGAGGCAGATCTGACAAAGGTCGTGCATGGCGAGCAGCGCATCACGCTGCACCAGGCCCTTCCGACCAGCGGCCGCATCCGCTCGCAATTCGCCATCAGGGACATCTTCGACAAGGGCGCCGGAAAGGGCGCCATCATTCTGGCCGAAACCAAGCTGTTCGATGCCGGCAGCGGCGCGCATATCGCCACCAACCTGTCGAGCGTGTTTGCCCGCGGCAATGGCGGCTGCGGCGGACAGCCCGGCCCAGTTCCGCCGATGCATCCGGTTCCCACGCGTGCGGCCGACAAGAGTCTCGTCACCGTGACGACGCGGAACCAGGCCGCGCTCTACCGGCTGAGCGGCGACATGAATCCGCTGCATATCGACCAGGGTTTTGCGGCATCGGCCGGCTTCGACCGCCCGATCCTGCACGGCCTCTGCATTTTCGGGATGGCGACCTATGCCCTCATCCGCATGGCCTGCGATGGCGATGCCGGCAGGGTCCGTCATATCGAGATGCGATTCTCGGCACCATTCTTCCCGGGTGAAAGCCTGCGTACCGAACTATGGGAGGAAGACGGCCGCATCGCCTTCCGCTGCGTTGCCGAAGACCGTGAGGCCGTCGTGCTCGACAGGGGCAGCCTCATCCTGCGATAGAAAAAAGGCGGGCATCTTCACTCGGCTACCCGCCCCATTCGCCTCAAACAGGTTTGAAGATTCACACTGGCCGGAAGACCGGCACCTGCGGGCCGTCCTTGGATTTTGCAAAGGCCACTGCGACGGCCTGGCCGATACTGATCTTGTCGAGATCGCAATCGACGAGATTGGTTAGCACCGTCAGGCCTTCATCCAGTGTTACATAGGCGATGGCGAAAGGCTCCGGTGCGCGGCGCATGACGCTGTAGGAGTAGATTTTGCCCTTACCCGACACCTTCTGCCAGGTGGTCTTGTCGCTCATGCAATGCGGGCAATGCGGCCGCGGATAGAAATGCGATTTGCCGCAGCTCTCGCAGCTCCTGACCAGAAACTCGCCGCGTTCGGTGCCGTCCCAGAAAGGCTTGGCTTCCGGCGTGACGGCCGGCGCGGGCAGAACTCGCTCGGTCATGTTAAATCCTCTCCAGAATCAGTGTGCCGCTGGCATGGCGGCTGCCCAGCCACCCNNCCGTCAGTATTCACCGGCAGCTTGCCCACACCGGAAATCAGGTTCCCGTCGGCCACAAAGGCGCCGCCCTTGCCTTTTTCGCAGAAGCCGAGGTCTTCGAGCTGCATTAGGACTGTGATGGTGAAGCTGTCATAGATGGAGGCGTATTTGATGTCTTTCGGCGTCACGCCAGCAGCTTCGAAAGCCTGCTTGCCGGATTGGACCGTCGAGGTATAGGTGAGGTCGACCTGGCCGCCCTGGTGATGCTTGATGGCTTCACCGGCGCCGCGCACTGCAATCATCGGCCGCTTCAGCGT
>NZ_PEKV01000013.1:163873-197228 GCF_002796975.1 Ferrovibrio sp.
GCAATCATCGGCGATTTGACTACATCCTCGACCGTGACGACATCCTTCAGCATGGCGTTCGGATTATGCTGGGCGTGATGCGAGGCCGCGACTTTAATCCAGGCGAGCTGTTCGCTGGTGGTGCCGTAGTCGTGCATGTGGCGCATGGCGCACATGGCATACTGGTTCAGCACGATGGAGCCATACGGGAATTCAAACGGCAGTTCCGGCAGGCTCCAGTCCGGCGCCGGATCGGCGCGCAGTCCGGCTGCCCGCGGACGCCCGGCCAGGGTGATCAGGGCTACACTGCATTTGCCGTTGGCAATCGCCTCCATCGCATGGCCTACATGCAGCAGATAGGCTGAACCGCCAGGATCGGAATTATCCATGTAGCGCAGGCGATTCAGGCCAATGTATTCGGCCATCGAGAGCGGGCCGAGACCGGGTGCCTCGGTGTCGCAGAAAAAGCCGTCTACGTCGGCCAGAGTGAGGCCCGCATCCCGCAGAGCACCGATCGCCACATCTGCATGCAGCTCCGCCAGCGATTTGTTGTCGGCCTTGCGTGTCGGGTGCTCGTAAGCCCCGACAATATACGCTTTGGCTGCTTTGCTCATTCCGATACCGTTCCTCTTCTGACAGTCGTTTCTGCCGGCCAGCCAGCCGCGGCCTCGCAAGAAAATATACTAATGTTTGTTTGTATCGGTAGAATGCGCATAATGTCAATGCGTTGATTCGCACCCGACATCGACTCGCTGCGACTTAAGGTCGTGCACGGCCGATCTTCATTGATCGGACGGCGAGGTTCTGCCTATACATTTTCGAACCGAGGAACACACAGTCTCATGCGAATTGCAGGATCTAACGGGCAGACCACCCAGCGCGCGTTGCGACGTGCGGCGATCGAACTGATTTCACAGCACGGTTATCATGGCATCAGCCTGCGCCTGCTCGCCGAACATGTCGGCCTCCAGGCCGGTTCGCTTTACAACCACATCAAGAGCAAACAGGACCTGCTCTTCATGCTGCTGAAGAGCATCCAGGAAGATCTGGTCGTCAGCGCCGAGCAGAAGGTGCTGCCGCAGCGTGGAACGCTGTCCCGGCTCACCACCTTCGTCAAACACCACATCGAGTTCCATACCTCACGCAAGGCCGAGGTATTCATCGGCAATATGGAACTGCGCAGTCTTGAGCCAGACAATCTCAAGGTCATGATCGACCTGCGCAAACGCTACGAGTTGATCCTGCGCAGCATCGTGCTTGCCGGCATGGATGAACGGATCTTCGACGTTACGGATGCGAAGATCACTACCTTCGCGATCCTCGGCATGCTGAACTCGATTCCGAACTGGTACGATCCGAAAGGCCAACTGACCATTCCGGAATTGCAGGATCGTTATGTCGATCTTGTGCTCAACATGCTGCACAAGACTGAGTCCACTCCCCAGAAGAAGGTCGCCCGCAAATAACGGCGAACTATCGTTTGTTTCATGGCCAGCCTCCGGCCTGCCATTTCCGGCATTTCCGCGCCCTATCGGGTGTAGCAGCAGGCCGTCGAGAACATACGCGGCGGCACTCCTTTTATGAAATGCCGGATGTCGTGGCGCACCGCCTTGCGCGCCTCGTCCGATGCGAAATACCCCTCGATCAGCGCGGCCATGCTGGGAAAATGAAACTCCGAGAAGCCGCCGAAATCCTGCTCCGGCGAACCCCACCGCTTTAAAGTGAGCTGCTGGGTGTAATAGCTCGCGCCGGCATGTGCATGCGGCGCCAAATCGCCATGGATGTCCCTCCAGCTGCGTAGCAGTGCCGATCGCGGCAAGTCGTCATGGAACCGCAGGGGATGCAGCATATGGACGCCTGGAATTTCTCCGGGCCGCCATAGTTCCGCCGAGCCTTTCTTCAGCGTGGCCTCGGTTCTGAATCCACCGAAACTGACGAACCGGTTCTGGCGACCGAATGCAGCGAGATTCGCAATGAAGGCCTGATCGTCGGCATATTCAGCCTTAATGGCGAGATCGAATGGGGGCGAAAAGTCGCCGCCCTCACGATACAGGTTCATCTCTCGCGGCTCGTCAATCCCGGTCATTACGATTGCTTCAGACGGTCCGGACGCCTGCTGGAAAACGCCTTCGACCAGTTCCGCGCGCAAACCTGACCTGGCCGCCGCTCTCGACTCGGCCGAGCCCTCCAGGCGGAATAACGCTATCTGCGGCATAGTCTGCCCCCGCGCATAAATGACCTTGACCCGTATCGCCTCAAAGCGTTAACAAACTAACAGTTGTTAGTATTTAAATCCAGAGCGAGACTTTCTGGGCCATCGGTATCCACTTCATGAAAGCGCAGAGGCAGAATCCCATGTCTTTCTCGGAACACGGGCAGAAGACCTATCGCAGGCATTCACTTTTGCGGCGCAATCCGGCGCTGTCACGTGAAGCCTTCAGCACCCATTACGAACTTACCCATGGCCCGCTTGCGTCCTCACAAGAAGGTTTTCGCCAGTTCGCCAGTCGGTATATCCAGAACCATGTCGAGCGGCTGCCGGATGACTCAGAGCCGGTGTTCGATGGCGTCACCATGACGACCCAGATTCCACGCGACGATTACACCAAGGGATTCTTCAATCACCCTGACTACGCAAACGTTCAGGATGACGAGCGTTACCTGTTCGATATCGCCAAAACGGTCTCCCTTCTCGGATGGGAGGACGTGGTCCTGGATGGCCCGACGACCCGGTTCAAGGCGCTGCTGCTGATGGCTTCGGCCGCATTCACACAAGACGGACTGCGTGCCGCCAGCCGTATCGTGGCGAACCACCTTGATGTGAAGACGGCGAGCGCACTGGGGTTCAGCAAGGGTGCATTCAGTTACGACCTGCTCGTCGAAGCCTGGTTCAATGAGGTTCCCGCCAGGACCGACGCCTACCGGGAATACGCTCCTCGGGGAGAAGGCCTACCGTCGATCTTCCTGCCGGTGCGCGAGGTTCTCGTATATGGGCCCGACAAGCCCTGGATCGGCGCAAACACTCCTGATGCCACAGCGTCCTCGCGCATTCCGAGCTAAAAAGGCAATTGCATAGCCTGTGGATTTATGGATACTAACAAATGTTCGTTCTTATCTGACCTGCTGATGCAGATATCCCGCTCAGCTTGATCAGATGCAAAAAACACATCCAGGGAGGAAATCATGGATTTCTCGATCAGCCGGAGTGTGACCGCACTCGCGGTAGGCGTTGCCATCTCGGTATTCGCGATGCAAACGGCAACTGCCCAGGAAAACTGGAAACTCGCCACCTTGATGCAGCACCCTGCTTTCGGTGCCACGCTCGACGATGAATTCGCGGCAGCCATCACCAGGTCGTCTGGCGGCAAGGTCGTGGTCGAACGCCAGTTCGTCGGCAATGAACAGGAAATGGTCAGCCAGGTGGTTCGTGGTCGCCTGGAAATGGGCGGCACGTCCGCCTTCGGCTCCAGCGTTGCCGTTCCGAATGCGACTGTCATGAGCGTTCCCAATATCTGGGACTCGGATGCGCAGCGCCGTTTCGTCACCGACAAATATGCCTTCCCCGTTCTCGCCAAGCAGTTCGAGGAAAAGGGCCTCATCCTGCTCGCCGTACATGAAGCGGGCTACAACGGCGTCTTCTGCAAGATCAATTGCAGCGATCCGGCTTCGCTGAAGGGCCTGAAGGCCCGCGTGTCACCGGCGGCGGCCTCGAAGATGTTCTGGTCGGCGCTGCACACCAACGGTGTCACCCTGCCGATCAGCGAACTCTGGCCCGGCCTGGAGCAGAATCTGGTGGTCGCCGGCGATCTGCCCTTCTCCTTCTACATGACGACACCCGGCGCGCAGTCGGCACCGCATTTCGTCGTCACCCAGCATCTGCACCATCCCTGGCTTTATTTCGTGAACAAGGGCGCCTGGGACAAGGTTGACGCGGCTACCCGCCAGAAGATCCAAGCGAGCCTGCCTGACTCGAACTCGGTGCGCGACCGCTGGTTCGCAGACGAGAAGGCCAAGATGAAGGACTTCATCTCCAAGAACGGCAAGGTCTACGAGTTGAATAATGCCCAGAAGGCCTCGTGGCAGGGACTGGTCAAACCCCATGTCGACGCCTTCGTCGACAAGCTCGGCCCGGGTGCGATGGAACTGTACAAGGCCATCGAGAAGGGCAAGGAAGAATTCAAGAAGCAGAAGAGCTGAAGCTCTTCACTCCCCGGACTCCCACGAGCCCCCGCATACGCTGCGGGGGCTCTTTTTTTGCCGCTGCAACACCGACAATACAGGAGGAAACGATGCTGAAGTTCTATTTCAATGGCTCTCCTAATCCGACAAAAGTGGCCCTGTTCCTGGAGGAGACCGGCCTGCTCTACGAACCCGTTCCCGTCGATACCAAGAGCGGCGCGCAGTTCAGCCCTGAATTCATGAAACTCAATCCCAACGCCAAAGTGCCGGTAATCGAAGACGACGGCACCGTCGTTTTCGACAGCAACGCGATTCTGCTATATCTGGCCGAGAAGCATGACATGTTCATGCCGGAGAGCCGCCATCGCGGCCAAATGCTGTCCTGGCTGATGTTCGTCGCCACCGGAATTGGGCCTTACAGCGGCCAGTCCGTGCATTTCCGCCACTTTGCCAATGACGCCTCGGCTTACGCGGCCAACCGCTACCAGTTCGAGGCGGAGCGCCATTTCAAGGTGCTGGACGATCATCTGGCCGCCAACGAGTTCCTGGTCGGCGGCAGCTACTCATTTGTCGACATGGCGGCCTGGGGCTGGGCTCGTATGCTGGACTATGTGATGGGCGATGCCGCACCAGCCAAGTTCCCGCATGTGAAGCGCTTCGTCCACCGCATCGGGGCGCGCGACGCCGCCAAGCGCGCCTTAAGCCTGAAGGAGAGCTTCTCCTTCAAGCCGACCTTCGACGATGAAGCGCGGCGCTACATGTTCCAGCATCAGCATCGCAAGGACTGATTTTGCCTGACGAAGATGACGGCCGCCGCTGAAACAGCGGCCGTCACTTGCCAAGGAACATCAGCGAGAGCTGCGGGAACACAGCAGTCACCAGCAGGGCCGCGAGCATGATCCCGATGAAGGGGATGACAGACCGGCAGATGAAGCCGAACTGCTCCTTGAATACCACCATGGCCACGATCAGGTTGATTGCCACCGGCGGCGCCACATAGCCGATCTGCAGGTTCACGATGGTGATGATGCCGAAATGGATCGGATCAAAACCATAGGCCATGCCGAGCGGGTGCAGCAGCGGCGCCAGCACCACGATGGCCGAGACCTCGTCCATCAGGGCACCGGCGAGCAACAGCAGTACGTTGACGACGAGCAGCATGCTCCACTTGTCGACGACATACCCCTGCATGAAATTGACCAGCGCAGCCGGCACGCCGGCATAGTCGAGGATGGTATTGAGGCTGCCGGCGATGGCGACCAGAGGCAGCAGGCTGCCCAGCAGCTTGATCGTCTCCAGCAGGATATTGCCAAAATCCTTCGCTTTCAGTTCGCGATGTATGAAAAATTCGATGAGCAGCGCATAGGCCACGGCGAGCGCCGCTGATTCCGTGACCGTGAAATAACCGCTGTAGATGCCGCCGAGCAGGATGACCGGCATCAGCAGCGCGGCCGTGCCCTCGCGCAAGGCAGTGGCCAGTTCGGCCATGTCGATGGCCTTCGTCGCCATGTTCCGGTTGACGATATACGAATAGAGGCACAGGCCACTGGTCAGCAGCAGGCCCGGGCCCCAGCCGGCCAGAAAGAGGTCGGTGATCGACACCTCGGTCATGATGCCGTAGACGATCATCAGGATGCTGGGCGGGATGATGATACCCAGCGTGCCGCCCGAACACAGAAGCCCGAGCGAGAATTTCTTCGAGTAGCCGGCCTTCAGCAGCGCCGGATACATGATGCTGCCGATTGCCATCATGGTGACCACCGATGATCCGGAGATCGCCGAGAATCCGGCCAGCGACAGCACCGTCGCGATGCCCAGGCCGCCCGGAATATTCGGCGTCAGGGCAGCCATGATTCGGGTCAGGCGCGCCGCGATGGAGCCGCGCGCCATGACCATACCGGCCACGATGAACATCGGGATGGAAAGCAGAACCTCGCGGTCGACAGTGAACCAGATGTCCTGAATCAGGAATTCCGGTCTGCTCTTTGCCATATACGCGTGGATAAAGGCGACGGCGACGGCGAGCGTCAGGATAATGTTTTGGCGGAGCAGAATAAGGACAACAATGATGCCTGCCAGGATCAGTCCAGTCGTCACGCTACGCCCCCGCGTTTGTGTCTGAGCCGGTACAGCCCACTATTGTTCGATTTCTTTGTCTTCGGGACGGATCGCAGGAAAAGCCGCGTAGCAGAGGTACCGCAGCGCCGAGGCGCCGAAGAGATACGGCAGCACCATCTGGATCGGCCAGATTTTGATGTCGAAGACGGGCTCGGTATCGCCGAGATCGTAGGTGCTCCGTACGAAAATCACTGCCAGGTACCCCAGCAGGATGCAGAGCGCCGCGGAGATCAGGTCGCAGAGCCGGATCACCAGTGGCTCCCATTTCTCGGGGATGAGCTTGTCAACCACGCCCACACGCAGATGACCGCCGGTATGGACGACGATGGCAAAACCCAGCAGACCTCCAACGGAATTGGCGAAGACTGCGAACCGTTGGGCGCCGAAAATGCCGTCACCGCCGATTTCGCGCGCGACCACATCGGCCAGCAATGCACCGACCACCAGCATCAAGGACGTGCAGGCGATGAAGACCTCGATCCGAAAAATCCATGAAAGGCCGTGCCTTACGCGGTTTTCCATTATCCCTCCCGGCATGCAGCCACGATGGTACTAACGAACGTTTGTTTTTAGCGCAAGCATTTTCTTGTTTTTGAATACAGGAATGCTCATCGGCCAGTCCGTCCTTGAATCCGACCAATAACACCAATCCTAGAATAGTGACGTGTTGTCGTACGCGCACATTCAAGGAGGGGCTGAACCGTCGAACGACAAGATTCAGCGATAGCGCTCATTAAAGCACTGGCCCGGGCACATGCCTGGGCCAAGCAGCTCCATGCAGGCAAGGTCACGCTGAATGAGATTGCCGTATCCGAGGGCCTCACCCGAGGCTACGTGTCGGCCATTATCGGGATGGCGTACCTGGCATCGGATATCACCGAGGCCATCCTTGAAGGCCGTCAGCCGCAAACGCTGATGCTCAAGGATATGATGCGGACCATTCCGCCGAATTGGACCGACCAGCGGCGCATATTCGGGTTCGCCGCCGCCTGATCCTCACTCAAAAGCTGGAGAATGATTCGGGCCGTGCATCGCATGGCCCGCACTCGTTCGGCGGCGGAAAATTCAAAACGACACTTCGTGGTAGGGGTCCGGAGAAACCCGGCCATTCAGCCGGCCAATAGCGGCCGAAATGCCGCCCCGAAGCGTCGATCTCCGGGGCCATATCTGCGCAAAGCGCGCGGAATGTTTGATGATTTGCCGCCCGATTTCTTTTAACGCTCGCACCATGTTGTCGACGCTTAAGCCGCCAGATCCTGCCGGGAGCGATTGCGTTAGAGTCTGATCAGTGACCTTAGCTGCCGCTTCAGAAACATCGACAGTCGATATCCAGGGCCCTTTATGTCTGACATGGAAGTGCCGCGCTGCCGACCAAATCGCAGCTTGCGCGCAGGCTGCGATACGAGAATCCTGTTGGGTATAGGTGTTGCCAGCCACTTTGAGACATGCGCCCAACACATGAACCTCATACGTCGCACGAATCAGAAGTTCGGCGCTGGTCCCGGCCTCCCCCTTTGGCGCACGCAATACCACCCTGCCCAGTGGCGCATGTTCGATCGGGCGAATGACGACGAAGCCAATATATTGGTCTGCGTCTGAGAGCGCCGTCAGTTCATCGCTGATTTTTTTGGGCTCATGGTTTGCTTGAAAAATCGGATGAAGCGGGGCAGAGAAAAAATGGATGCGCTGACAAATCTTGGTGTAGCGCCGAAATACCTTGGAATAGAAAGCCGAGAATTCCGTCGAGAAATCTTGATCTAAATACTCTTCCTCGACCATGGCGCTGCACGCGCCCGAGGCCCTTGCAGCAGCTAAGATATTCGTGACGGCCTGGTTCTTGCCGCGAGGGTCAATCGCTGCCTTCAGATTGTCCCAGTCGGCCTGGGCTTCTAGTTTTGCGATATTTGTTGCCATTCCCCACCACAACAAAAAAGGCGACTAGTTAGCCGCCTTTCTAGCAGAGATAGGGTAAAGGCTTAACCAAATATTACCGCAAGGCTACGCAGGTCAGCCGAACGGATATTCGCCTCGATCTCTTCAATTTCCTGGAAAGTTTCGGCGCTGACTTCCCAGCCCAATCCAGGAGCGACACCCGTTTCAGAGGTCACTTCCTCTGCTGTGTCTAGCGGCAGAGGCTCTCCAAATTTCTTTGGCTGCATCTGATGTCTCCCGATTCGATATCACCACGAAGAGTCAAGATATTGTGCGCGTTGAGTTATTCTACGGCTATATCTTGATACTACGTCCTACCCGTTGATTGTTGTGCCACAGAATGCAGAAAGGCGCATTAAAAATTTGACAACTGGTACGAGTCGACATAGGCGCAGCGACTCGTTGCGAGTGCTGAGCGCCGAGGACAGTTAGGATGCTTGTGGCCAAAAATCATCCCTCAGCGCAGGTATTTTTTCGTGCATGCAATCGTAAGCTAGATTGGTGTTTTGGCGCACGCCGTGCGTAGGAGCCTTCACAGCACCATGCTCTCCCCCACACCCTTGACCACCCGAACGGCGTTCCGACGTTCTGTACGGGCTCCGGAACGCCGCTGAAGGCCCTCCAAGCGAACGGCGTTCGCCCGACCCACTGCACCGTCCGGTGCTGCCCAGTTGCGAGCCGGCGCAATCGCGGTCCATCCTGAACGGTTCTGCCTGGCAACCGTTCCGACACGCCGGAATTAAAGATGGGTAGAAAGATGGGTCATGCATCGAACCATCTATATTTTTGCCAGAAAATAGCAAATATTCGTATATTTTTGGCGGAGGTGGCAGTCAGAAGCTAGTTGTTCTCCCCGCCCAAACTCCCTGTTCTGAACCGGAATACTGGGAATTTTGGCTATTTTGTTGTTTTTCCTGCTTTGCAACGCAGGACTTTTCACGATGGATCAATTGGTTAATTCACAAAACGGCTCATGCTCGGCTGGTTGGCATCAGGGAATTATCAGGGATCGAGCCGCAGCAGGCCCCAACGGTTCTCGGCGATCAAGCAGCGGCCCATTCCTTTGTGCCGGCCCGGCGATCCATCCTCCTACGAGCAAGAAATCATGCCTGCGCCGTACTGCCGTTGCCGGCAGACGCCGTTCAGGCCGGCAGCAGCACGCGGACCGGCATCCCGGCCTGCCAGGCCTTGATATTCTCCACCGTTTGCGGAAATGCCGTTTTGTACAGGCTCTCGCTGACATAGCCGATATGTGGCGTGGCGAGCAGATTGGGCAGGTAGCGGAACGGATGCGCAGCGGGTAGTGGTTCGGTCTCGAACACATCGAGCGCGGCACCGGCGATGCGCCGGTGCGTCAGGGCGTCGATCAGCGCAGGCTCGGAGACGATCGACCCACGCGAGGTATTCACGAGAAACGCCGTTGGCTTCATCCCGTCCAGTTCACCGGCACCGACCAACCCCGCGGTCCGCTCGCTGAGCTTGAGGTGAATGCTGAGAAAATCGCTGCGCGCGAAAAGCGCGCGTTTCTCGACGCGGGTGACGCCGCTCTCGGCCGCTTTCTCCGCCGTCAGGTTCTGGCTCCAGGCAATCACCTCCATGCCGAAGGCCCTGCCATAACCGGCGACGACCTGACCGATCTGGCCCAGCCCGAGCAGGCCGAGCGTTTTGCCCGTGAGGTCAGCGCCTAGGCCAAGCTGCCAGCCGCCGGCCCGCACCGAGGCGGCTTCCGCATGAATGTTGCGCACCAGCGACAGCACCAACCCCCAGGTCAGCACCGCAGTGGGCTGCGGGCCGGAGCCTTTCGTGCCGGAGACAACAATGCCGCGCGCCTGTGCAGCCGGCAGATCGATAGCGGCATTCCACATGCCGACGCTCAGGATCAGTTTCAAGTTGGGTAACGCTGCAATCACGCCGGCATCGAAGCGCGTACGTTCGCGCATCAGCATGACGGCGTCGAAGGGCTGCAGCCGCGCGATCAGCGCGGCCGCATCGGTATGATCGTGGAAGAAAGTGACCTCCGCATCGCGCAGGCTGGCCCAGTCGGCCAGCCCGGCTGCCACATTCTGGTAATCGTCGAGCACGGCAATGCGCAGCGGCTGTCCCATAGGTCCTCCGATTTCCGTGGCCGCCACCTAACCGGCATCGACCTCCTTGAAAGCCTCGCGCGCGATACGGAAACTGTCAATTCCGGCCGGCACGCCGCAATAGACCGCGACCTGGAGAAAAATCTCGGTGATCTCTTCCTTGGTCAGGCCGTTTTTCAGCGCCGCCTTGACATGCAGCTTCAGTTCATGCGGCCGGTTTAGCGCCGCGATCATCGACAGATTGGCGATACTGCGCGTGCGGCGGTCGACGCCGGGTCGGGTCCACAACGCGCCCCAGCAATAGGCCGTCGACCATTCAGCCATCACCCGGGTGAACTCGTCGGCACCGGCGAGCGACTTGTTGACATAGTCCTCGCCCAGCACCTCCTTGCGCACCTTCAGGCCCTTTTCGAACAACTCACCCTGGCTCATGCCGCTCTCCTGGTTTACGTGTGGGTTTCCGGTCCGGTCAGGCCTGCTGCATCAGGCCGCCAATATCCTTCAGTTCGTCGAGATGCCAGACGGCATCGATCACGCGCTGCGTATCCCAGCCCGAGCCGCCAAGCACGGCGCACTGGCGCAGCTTGTCCTCCAAGTCCGCATCCGACAGCGGATCGGCCAGACTGCCGCGCGGATCCAGCACGGTTTCCTGCAGGAGGTCGCCGGACGCCATGCGGAGCTGCACAGTTGCCGCGCCATCTGACATGCTGTCGTCGCGCGCCGCGCGCACGCGGTCGCGGAAGCCGGCGACGGCCGGATCGAACACCACCGGTGTCATGAATTCCGCGATGCCGGCCCGACCGGTCAGCAGGGCGCAGGCCGCCGCATGATGAATGCTGACGCGCGCATCGCGCTCATTGCGGACGGGGCGGTCGCCGCGCGCCAGCAGTAGGGCCGAGCCGCGCACCTCCACAGCTGCGATGCCGTCGGTCTGGTTGTCGATCCTGGCGCGCAAACGCAGGCAGGCGTCGATGACGGCATGAAACACAATGCCGGCCGGATAAGGCTTGTAGGTGTTCTTCGCGATCTGCCAGCTGTCGCCGAGCCCATCGGTCAGCGCCACTATGTCGGGCACATCGCCCATGGCGCGGGCCCAGCCGAGCGGGCCTTCGATCGCCACCTCGGCAGCGCGATAGCCGCCGCCGGCGAGCAAAGCCGACAACATGCCGTTACGCGCGGCATTGCCGACGCTGACATTCTTTCCCGCCGTCGGCAGATTCTCGATGATGCCGGCCGACTGGCTGGCGGCGATCGCCAGCGCGTGGCAGGTCGCAGCGCGGTCGAGTCCGAGCAGTTTCGCCGTGGCGGCGGCGGCGCCGAACACGCCGCAGGTCGAGGTGATATGCCAGCCGCGCGCGTAATGCATCGGCGACACCGCATTGCCGATCCGGCATTCGATCTCGACACCGAGCAGAAAGGCGGTCAGCAGGTCGCGCCCGGTCAGCCCCCGGGCTTCGGCCAGCGCAAAGAGTGGCGCGGCGACCGGCGCGGTCGGATGGATGATGGTGCCGACATGGGTATCGTCGTAATCGAGCAGGTTGGCCGAGACCGCATTGAGGAAAGCTGCCGTCGGCGCATCGGTGCGGTCCAGCCGGCCGATCACGCCGCTGGTGGCAGTGCCGGCGAACGGCGCGAAGACGCGCAGCGGCACGGCGACCGCCGGGTCCTGCGCCGAAGCCAGCGCCGTGGCGAAATAGTTCAGAATCGAACGCTTGGCCTCGTGCATCTGCGGCGCGACATCGCGCCATTGCGTGGCGCAGATGAATTCCGCATAGGTCGCGCTGACGCCCGCCATTCCCGCCGCCCCCTCTCTCTAGGCTGCCGACCAGCCACCATCGACCGGGATGACCGCCCCGGTGATGTCGCGTCCGGTCTGACCGCAAAGGAAGGCGATGGTGGCACCGACATCGGCGAGTTCGACGAAACGCCCGCTCGGCTGGCGCTCCTTCATGTATTCGCGCACGGCTTCGTCATGCGCGATTCCCTTTGCGGCGGCCAGGTCGGCGATGCGGCTTTCGATCGCCAGTGTCGGCAGCGTGCCGGGACTGACGGCGTTGCAGGTGATGCCAGTGCCGGCGGTTTCCAGTGCCACGGTACGAGTGACGCCGAGGATCGCCGTCTTGGTGGTGGCGTAGTCAACGCGGTTGCGCGCGCCGCGCTGGCCGTATTGCGACGAGAGATTCACGATGCGGCCGAAGTCACGCCGCCGCATGCCGGGCAGCGCCAGCTGGATGATACGCAGCGGCGCCGTCAGGTTCACCGCCAGTGAGCGCTGCCAGTAAGCCATCGGCAGTTCCTCAACGGCGGCAAAGTGGCGCACCACCGCGTTATTCACGACGATGTCGGCACCGCCGAAGTTGTCATGCATCGCCTGCATCAGGCGCTCGACCGCAGAGAGGTCCGTGAGATCCGCGCGGTGATAGGCCACCTCGACGCCGCAGCGTGCCGCCAGCGAGGCGCGCGCCGGCTCAGCGCTGTCTTCATCCTCCAGCCCGTGCAGCATGATGTTGCAGCCGGTGGCCGCCAGACTTTCGGCCACGGCAAAGCCCAGCCCGCCGCAGGAGCCAGTGATCAGTGCCGCGCGCACCAGCTGCGTCATCTTGCACCCACCTGACGCGGCGGCACGTCGAGCCGCACAGCAATGCCGTCCAGCTCGCGCGTCATTGGCGGATACAGCTGCATCACCAGCGGATCGTGGCCCGGAATGATGTGGTCCTCGCTGTCGGCCAGCCGGCGGATGGTGCAGAAACCCTCCATCATGTCGCCGACATTGTAGACGGCGGGAAATGGCGAGGTGCGGCGGAAATTCTCATATAGATGCGTAGCATCAGACGCGACCACGACCCAGCCGCGCCGGGTCCAGACGCGGACGACCTGCAGGCCGTCGGTATGCCCGCCGACGCGATGCAGCGTGAGGCCCGCGGCAAGTTCAGAGACGCCATCGTGGAAGGCCACCTTGCCGCCATAGACATGGCGCACCAGGCCGACGATATCCTCGACATCGTAAGGGTGGCGCAGGAAGCCGTGGCACATGCAGCGCCCGGTGGCATAGGCCATCTCGGTATCCTGCACATGGAAGCAGGCGCGCGGGAAATCGCCCAGCGATCCAGCATGGTCATAATGCAGATGCGTCAGCACGATCTGATCGACATCCTCGGGCATGATGCCAAGCGCACGCACACCCTCGGCCGGCCGGCGCAGCAGTGTGCGCCCGCGCTCGGCGGCGGATTTCGGATTGAAGCCGGTGTCAACAACCACGAGCCGGTCGGAGCGCCGCGCCACCCAGACGAAATACTCAAGGTTCTCGCCGTCGTCATGGATGTCGGCATTGATGAAATTGTCTGATGCCCGGCGACCGGTATGCACGCCATAGCGGATTGCGAAGAGTTCGAACGGCTCGACCGCCGCCATGTCCTGCGCTGTCATCGTGACTCCCCTGCCCTGCTGCTGCCTTGCGGCCTTACTTCTCCGCGTCTAGCTGCGCGAAGGCTTCCTTGGCGGTGCGGAAGGAATCGACACCGGTCGGAACGCCGCAATAGATCGCGACCTGCATCAGAATTTCGCGAATCTCGTCCTTAGTGACGCCGTTGGTGAGTGCGCCCTTGATATGGGTGCGCAGTTCGTGATTGCGGTTGAGCGCGCTCAGCATGGCGATGTTTAGCATACTGCGGATTTTCAGCGGCAGGCCGTCGCGGCCCCAGACGGCACCCCAGCAATATTCCGTCACCAACTGCTGCATCGGCATGTTGAAATCGTCAGCCGCGGCGAACGACTTCTCTACGAAGTCCTTGCCGAGAACGCTTTTGCGGATCGCCATGCCGCGCTCGAAAACTTCCTGGCTCATGACTGTCTCCTTCTGGCTAGCCGCGAATCTCGACGCCGGCCCATTCTTCGGACAGGCGGGCGATCGAGGTGAAATCGGAATTCGGCCCGTATTTGGCCTGGGTCAGCGCCAGAATCTGGCGTACCACTGAACCCATGATCATCGGCACGCCCATCGCTTCCGCCTCATCGAGGCAAAGCCGGACGTCCTTGTAGGACAGCGCCGTGGCGAAGCCGAAATCGAAGGTGCCGGGCAACACCGAGCGCGGGAACTTGTCCTGCGTCGCGCTGTTGCGCCCCGAACTGACATTGATGATGTCGAGCAGAATTTTCGGATCAAGGCCGGCCTTGACGCCCATCGCCATGCCTTCCGACGAAATCACCAAGGCGGCGGCGGCGAGCAGGTTGTTAACCAGCTTCGCGGTCTGCGCCAGGCCCGGCTTCTCGCCGGTATAGAACTGCTTGCCAAAGATTTTCAGGATCGGCTCGACGTTGCCGGCATAGACCGCCTTGGGGCAGGACACCATCACGGCGAGCGTGCCGCCCTTGGCGCCGGCGATGCCGCCGCTGACCGGCGCATCGACGTAGGTGATGCCATGCGTGGCAAGTCCGGCCGCCACTACGGAGGCGACGCCGGGTCCGGTGGTCGACAGATCGATCACGGTGCGGGCACGCCCGCTTTCGGCGAGGCCGCCTTCGCCGAGCGCCACGGTGCGGACGATATCCGGGGTTGGCAGGCTCAGCAGCACGGTTTCCGTGGCCGCGCCGACTTCGCCGGCCCAGGTCGCGACTTTCGCGCCGCGCGCCGCAAGCGGCGCAGTCGCGTTCGGATCGCGGTCGTATATGCAGAGCGAATAGCCCGCATCGAGCAGGCGCGAACACATCGGCCCGCCCATGCGGCCGATCCCGATAAATCCAAGAGTTTCTCCAGTCATCAGATGCTCCCCCCTGAATCGCCGCGCTCTGCGCGGCGGTAGACTTGCTGGCTGTAAGCTAATCGGCAGCGCCGCGAACGGTATCGCCTAATCCGGAATATCAGCTTTGCCGGCAGCACCGCGGGATCAACTGGCATCGCAACCTGCCGGCTTCGTCCAGCGACCCTCGCGCACGAGATCCCTGACCTGGCCGCGGATCATCTGCGCCAGCGCGCGCGTTGCCGGCGTGGTGGGACGATGACTCGATGTCACCAGGATCAGCTGCCGCGACAATGTCGGATTGATCACGGTCCAGCTCTTCATACGGCCGGCTTCAATCAGATGGCGCGCCGGACCGTAGGACAGCAACGTGTAGCCTTCGCCGGCCTCGACCAGGCTGAGCGTCGATGGCATAGCGTCGACTTCGAGTTCGACGCGCGGCTGGATACCAAGCTCGCCGAGCAGCGCATCCACCACCAGTCGCAGACCATGCGGCCGGCTCGGCAAAATCAGCGGAATCTTGAGGAGGCGCGAGGCTGGCACCGGACCGCTGCCGATCCCGGCGGGATCGCTGGCCGGACCCAGCAGGCTGATCTCTTCGGTGACCAGCGGCTCAGCACGCAGGTTGCCGGTGCGCGGCGCGTTGTAGAGCACCGCCACGTCCAGTTTGCCGGTGATCAGCCACTCGAACAGATGGCCGCTGAAGCCCTCGACGACACGCATGGTGATATTCGGAAAGTCCTGCCGGAAGGCGCGGATCAGCGGCACGGTCAGCACCGAACCGACCGAGGGCGGCATGCCGATCGAAATGGTGCCGCGCGGCGCAGTGCGCAGGGCGGCAACTTCGGTGGTGGCGCGCGTCACGGTGTCGAGCACGTTGCCGGTGTAGTCCTGCAGGATCTTGCCGGCCTCGGTCAGCACGATGCCGCGGCCGTTGCGATAGAACAGGTCGATGCCGAGTTCTTGTTCGAGCGCCTTGATCTGCCGGCTGAGGACCGGCTGCGCCACCGACAGCACCGCACCGGCACGCGAAAACGAACCGAACTCGGCAAGCGTGGCAAAAGCCTTGAGCTGCTTGAGGTCCATGCAGTGTCACCGCGCCTTTCTGTGCAGCAGGCCCGTTTCCGGCATAACTGGTAGCGCAGACCAGAGGGCGGACAACGCGGCCGTTGTCTGGCATCCTGCGCCAGGATGCGGCGCGGAAATTCCAGAGGTGATGCGATGACCAAGGACAACAATGGCGTGGTGCTTCTGACCGGTGCGGCCGGCGGGCTGGGCCGCGCCATCGCGCGCGCCGTTGTCGCCTCGGGCCGGCGCGTCATCCTGGTCGACCGCAATGCCGATGCGCTGACGGAGTTCGCCACTCAACTGGGCAAAGCGGCACATCCCGTGCAGCTCGACATCACCGACCATGCCAAGGTCGACCGGATTCTCGACGGCTTGCCGGCGGAGTTCAGCCGCGTCGATGTGCTGATCAACAACGCCGGCCATGACATCGGCGGGCGGACGCGTTTCGATCAGGGATCGAGCGATGACTGGAGCGGCATCATCCAGACCAACCTGATCGGCACGATGCGTATTACCAGTGCGGTTCTGCCGGTGATGGTGGGACGCAATCGGGGTCATGTGGTCAACGTCAGTTCGATCAATGCCGTACGCATCGTGCCCGACATGGCGGCATATTCCGCCAGCAAGGCCGGCATCCGCATGTTCACCGAGACCATCCGCGGCGAGCTGGCTGAAACCGCAATCCGCATCACCGAAATCCTCCCCGGTTTGACCCGCACCGGCATCATCGTTACCCGCTATCGCGGCGACCGTCAGAAGGAACAGGCCTACTTCGAGCAGTTCAAAATGGCGCTCGAGCCCGATGACGTCGCACGCGTAATCCTCTTCGCACTCGACCAGCCTCCGCATGTTCAGATCGCCGAGATCATGGTCCTTCCGGTCAACCGCTTCTGACGCTGCTTACCACCAGACCGTGGTGGGCATCGAGGCATCCAGCCAGGCGGCCAGCGACCGCCCCATCACCATTTCCATATCGCGCGTGCCGAGGAACGACACGGCATCGCGGAACAGGTCGATGGAGTGCAGATATGACGTCACCCGCGTGATGTCGCTACCCCAGAAAATCCGCTCGCTGCCATAGGCGCCGAGCAGTTCCTTCATCCGCTCCTTCAGCCGGTCGGCGGGAAACTTGGATGGGGTGATGGTGGACAGCGCACTGGCTTTGGCCGAGACATTCATGTAGCGCGCCAGCGAGATGACGTCGCTGATCGAGCCGTCGATCTCGCCGGGCTGCACATCGGCCGACATGCCGAGATGGTCGATCACCATACGCAGATCGGGATGCCGTTCGGCGACGGCGGCGAGCCGGCGCACCTGGCCCGGCGCATGGATATAGAGCGGGATGCCGGCATTCTCGGCCTCGGGCCAGAACCAGTCGGCCGTGCCGTCGGCCAGCCACTGGGCAGAATCGCCGACGGCATGCCGGAATACCGCCCGCAATCCAACCAGACCCTTCACTTCGCGCCAGCCGCGCAGCAAGGTGCGCGTCGCCTCGACATCGCGCATGTCGAAAAGCCCGACGACGCTCAGCCGTTTCGGATGCGCCTGCGCCGCCGCCAGGGCGTAGTCGTTGCGGGTGCCATCGACGGCCGAGGTCGGCACCACGATGGCATGATCGACGCCGGCAGCATCCATCTCGTCGAGCAGTCGCCCGACGCCGAACTCGGCATAGCCATGGAAGGTCTCCGCCGTGCTGCGCCATGGGCGCTCTGGCGTGTTCCTCGGCACCAGATGTACCTGCGAGTCGATCACCAGGCGGACCTTGCTCATGGTGCTTATCCTTCCGGGATCAGCTTCCGGAGAAGGGCATGGACATCGGGCACGGACTGCAGGTTGCGCAGCGCGTCGAAGACCTCTTTCGCCACTTTCGGATTGACCCCGCCGAAGATGGCGCAATCGACGAATTTCTGGCCGAGGCCATCCCAGGTGAGCGGGAATTCCACCGAGCCTTCCGGCGAGAACACCTTCTCCACCAGCTTTGTGCCGTCCGTGGTGGTGATATGCACCTCGATGAAGCCGCCGGTCGCCGGGCTGCTGCGCAGGCCCTGCGGATCGTCCGGCCGGCACCATTCCTCTTCCGTCACCTCGATACGCTTCAGCAGATCCTTGATACCGGGGCGCAGCACCGCACCGTCGGAGAAGCTGTTGAGGCCGACATCGCGGTCCTGCACGGCGCAGGCGACCAGGTATTCGACCGAGAACTTGCCCTCGAGGCCGGTGCGTGGCGGATGCTTGACCAGATACATCAGCGCACCGACCGGCGTATAGCCGCGCACCGACTTGATCTGCTCGGGCTTGAGGTCATGCTTGTTGCACAGGTTCAGTGTCGCCTGGATCGCGCGATGCGTGGTGTAGCAGGCGGGGAAGCGCTTCAGCGCCACGCCGGGATCGACGATGGCATGCGTGCCGCCGAGCTTCTCGAACTGCGACATGTCCTTCTCGCCCAGGCCATACATGTCGAGCACGCTGCGCGGACCATCGAAGACATTCGACGACGCCGTGTAGCCCACTTCGGACAGATCGCAGGCCATCACGCCGGCGCGGGCGGCGAGACCGCTATGCAGCGGCTTGGTCGCGGTGCCGAAATTGCGCTGGATGCCGCTGATCATCGAGGCAGTCATGCCAAGTGCAATCGCGGTCTTCTCGCGGTCATAGCCGCGGGCATGGGCCACGGCCGCGGTGGCGGCGAAGGCGCCTGCCGTGCTGGTGGTGTGCCAGCCATGCTTGTAATGCTTCAGGCCGAGCGCACGCGCCATCTTGACATGCACGTCGAAGCCCAGCGTGAAGGCTTGGAGCAGCTTGCGGCCGGTAAGCGGCGTCTTGTTGGCCGGCAGGGCCGGATCGCAGGCCGCCAGCAATGCAGTAAGCACAACGCCGCTGGGATGCCCCGCGCCCAGCACCGTATCGTCGTAGTCGAGGGAATGGGCCAGCGCGCCGTTGATGCACGCCGCCACTTCGGCGGAAACGCCGACGCCCTTCACCGGAGTCCAGGCGCCTTTCTGTGCGCCCAGGGTCTGCTTCCGGGCATACTCGGTCATCCCCTGACCGACCTCGCTGCCGAGGCCGGCCAGGATGACGCCAACGGTGTCCACAATCGGTCTGACGGCCGCTTCCAGTACACTGCTGCCCATCGACTCATAGGTCGAGTCGGTGACGTAACTCACCAGCAGATCGGTCGCTGAACTCGGGGCATCGGTCTGGACTTTGTCCAGCATATCGACAGTAGACATCTTCATACCCTCTGGGTTGGCTTAATTTTGATCGCGCCTTAGTTGGCTGCTTTTGCTTCGGCGATGATCTTCGCCTTGTCGAACTTGTTGGCGCTTTCGATCAGCGACAGGTCGACAATCTTCGAGACATCGACCTCATTCGCGAGCAGTCCGTTCTTGTGATAGAAGGACGCCGTCTTCTGCAGCTCCTGCATGGAGACGTGACCGATCAGCTTCGTGCTGTCGGTCATCACCTGCTCCTCGGCGCGCGAGGCCAGGATGGCGATGGACGAGTCGCGGGTCGCCGGATTGTTCTGCTCGGGAAACTGCTTCAGATGCAGCGCGAGGCCAGCGACCGGATTGGCATTGCCGTAGACCGACGCCTGGAAAGCGCCGCGCAACATGCCGGCCACGACCTGCGGCTTTTCCTTCAGATCGGCACGACGCACCAGCCAGCCGTAGTTGCCCTGCAGCAGGGTCACTTCCGAGGGCAGCCAGCGCATCTTCTTGCCCAGCAGGTGGCCGACGATATCGACCACGCCGTTATAGGTGGCATAGCCAACCACGCGGTTGGTCTGCAGCGCATTGGCCGCCGTGGCACCGAGGCCGACATTGATCCACTGCACATCGGTATCGGCATTGAGGCCGCCGCCATTCACGGTCGCCTTGCCGAACAGGTAGGAGGCGGATGACAGGCTCTGCACGCCGATCGCCTTACCCTTCAGTTCGGCGACGGTCTTGATCGGGCTGTCGTCGGGCACGGCGACGCCCCAACTGTAGCGATATGAGGCCGCGACGATCACGAGCGTCGGATCCTTGGCTGCGGCGACAAGCAGCGAGGTCATGCCGGCCGAGGTGGCGAAGGCATGGCCGCTGGACACCGCCAGGGCGCATTCCGAGCCGCTCTGCGACGGCTGGATACGTATATTCACGCCATTGGCCTTGTAGTAGCCGGCCTGGATCGGGATCGAGGTGGTGGTTGCCGACGATGCGCTCATCGAGGGATCGCCGAAGCAGATCACTGCATTGGCTTCCTGCGCGCGCAGTTCGGGCGAGAAGAACATCCCCGCCAGAAGCGTGGTGAGAACGCATACGCTTTTATGCATATTGGTCACTCTTGCCATGACTGTTTCCTCCTTCGGTTTTTGTTATCTGCTAAATTTTGTGGCCCGCTCGGCGAGGCGGATCAGGACGAACATCGAGACGCCGATCAGCGCCAGCAGGGTCAGTACGCCGAATACGCCTGCCGTGTCGCCGAGGAACGATTTCTGCGAAATCAGGTAGCCGAGCCCCGCATCAGTGCCCACCAGCTCGCCGACGATCACGCCGAGCAGCGCATTCACCGCCGCGACATTCAAAGCCGGAAAGATGTAGGACAGTGCGTTGGGGATGCGGAGATAGCGCAACTGGTGATACCAGCGGGCGCGCACCGACTTGAACAGATCGACTTCATCGCGGTCGACTTCCAGCAGGCCGGCAAGCGTGCTGGTGAAGATCGGGAAGAAGGCGAGCAGACCGCCGATGGCGACCTTGGGCGCCAGCCCGTAGCCGAGCCAGACGACCAGCAACGGCGCCACCGCCACTTTCGGGAAAGACTGGATGGCGATGATGTAGGGATACAGCGTCTCGCGGGCCAGCGCGCTGAAGGCGAAACACGAGCCGACGACAATCGCCGCCAAGAAGCCGACCGCAAAGGCGAGCACGGTGGCCTGGATCGTGGCAGCGATATGCCGCCACCAGACGCCATCGACGAGGCCGGACCATAACGCGGTCACGACATCGAGCGGCCGCGGGATGACCAGCGGCGAAACCACCTTGGCGTCGTAGACGAACTGCCAGACCGCGATGACCACGATCGGCAGGACGATGGCCAGAACGACCGCCAGCCAGCGCGGATGGCCGCGCTCCATGGCGTCGTCCTTCGTTACTGCTGCGGTGGCCTTGTCGGCAGCGGAATGGACTGCAGGCTGCATGAGTTCGGGTTTCGGGCTCAGCATCAGTGCGTGCCCCCCATGACTTCGCGGACTTTCGCCACGAGTTGATAGAATTCCGGCGCTGTACGGATGTTTTCCGGGCGCGGACGCGGCAGGTCGACATCCATCACTGTGATGATGCGGCCCGGGCGAGCACCCATGATGACGATGCGGTCCGACAGGAACACCGCCTCGGCAACGCTGTGGGTCACGAAGATCACGGTTTTCCGCTCTTCCTCCCACAGGCGCAGCACCATGTCGTTCAATGCTTCGCGGGTGAATTCGTCCAGCGCGCCGAACGGTTCGTCCATCAGCAGCAGTTCCGGCCGCGACATCAAGGCACGTACGATGGCGGCGCGCTGCTGCATGCCGCCGGACAGCTCATCAGGATAAGCGTTGGTGAAGGCACCGAGGCCGACCAGGTCGAGCAGCGAACGCGCCAGCGCAATATTCTCCGGGTTGCGGCCGCCATGAATGTCGGCATGCAGCAGCACGTTGTCGAGAATCGTGCGCCAGCGCAGCAGCGTCGCCTTCTGGAACACCAGGCTGGCAAAATCGCTCGGCCCCGACACGGAATCGGCACCAATCCTGATCGCGCCCGCACTCGGCCGCGTCAGACCGGCAATAATCTTGAGCAGCGTCGACTTGCCGCAACCGCTGGGACCCAGCAGCGATACAAACTCGCCTGCGCCGATATGCAGATTCATACCGGACAGCGCGGGCACGGCCTGGCCCTGACGGCCTACATATGTCTTGTCGACACCGGATATTGTTATTGCTCGATCCATCTACACCCCTAGACTTCCAGTTTGCGTTTTTGGATGGGTTCCTCGTTCTGTCCTTGGCTTCGCCCTATGGTGGAAGTACAGCCGTTCAGGCTGTGCTTTTGGGAGTATCGGCCAGCGTGCGCTGGGCCACGATCAGCGAGGTGATCTGGTTGGCGTAGTCGATGCCATCCGACCATCCCTTCTCGGTCAGCTCGCGATACGCGCGCTTGGCGAAGCCGAGCGTGATATTGTTCCACTTTCCAATTCCTGCCGCCAGTTCGTTGGCGCGCGCCATCAGCTTTTCAGCCGGTACAACCTCGTTGACGATACCCCACCGATGTGCGGTTGCAGGGTCGATACGCTTCGCGGTGAAAATCATTTCTGCCGAATGTTTCGGCTTGATGCGCGCCATCGTCGTCGGACCGGCAAGACCGGGGAAAACACCGAAGCTCAATTCCGGCATGCCGAAAGATGCAGCTTCAGACGCGATGGCAAGTTCGCAGTTGTTGACCAGCGTGAGACCGCCGCCGAGCGCAAAGCCATTCACCGCTGCGATGAAGACGGCGGGATGCTTGCGGATCACGTCGTTGACCTCGACCCAATACTGGCCGCGATGCGCGCCCAGGCTGGTCGACCAGGTGCGCACGCGCTCCTTCAGATCGACGCCGGCGCAGAAAGCAGGACCAGCACCGGTGACGACGATGACGGGCACATCTTCCAACGTTCCCAACGTGCGGATGATTTCATCCGCCAGTTCGATATTCACGGCGTTGCGCTTGTCGGGGCGATTCAGCGTCATCACCACATGCGTGTCATGCCGTTCGACTAAAACCAGTTCGCTCATCTTTTTTGCCTTTGTCGTGTGATCGGTTTTGCGTGTCAGGGATCTGGGGAGACTTTCTCGCCCGCGGTCAGGCCGGGCCAGATGGCATCTGGAAGTAGGGCATCGGCTTGCCGCCGCGTCCTTTCTTGATGACCATGCTGACCGGCGTTCCGCATTTGACGACGGGAACCTTGACGTCGGTCAGGGAGCTGATCATCAGCGGCCCTTCTTCCAGTTTGATCATCGCGACGAGATACGGCACCTCATCGGCGTAATCCTTGAAATATGGCTTGTGGACTTTGATCCAGGACCAGACCTGGCCCCGACCCGACGGCTTCTGCCAGGAGAGGTCTTCGCCCAGGCAATGCTGGCAGCGCGTCATGGCGGGGAACTGCCACTTGCTGCACTGATTGCACCGGCGGATTTTGAATTCGCCCTGTTCCAGGTTGGCCCAGTATTCCTCGTGAAGATTCATAACGCGCTCCGCTTCTCTGCTTTCGTGTGGCGCCGGCATCGCATCAGGCAATGCGACGCAAGATGTGCGAACTCGAAACCGGCGCGGCACAGATGTACTGCGCGATCTCGGCATCCTTGACCTGCCGGGCCCCGCATTCGCCGCGCAGCTGGCGCACGGCTTCGACATGCATCGCCCACCCCTGCATGTAGCTTTCCGAGGTATGGCCGCCGCTGGTATTCACCGGCAGCTCGCCGCCCAGGCCGATGCGACCGTCGCGCACCCAGCGATGCGCCTCGCCGCGGTTGCAGAAGCCGAAGCCTTCCAGCGAGAACAGGATGGTTGGCGTAAAGTTGTCGTAGATCTGCGCGACATCGATGTCGCGCGGCTTGGTGCCGGCCTGCTGGTAGACGCGGTCGGCGACACTTTTGCAGGACTCGTAATAGTAGTCGTCGCTGGTGTAGAAGTTGGTCAGGTCACCGCAGGCCGCCGTGCCGCTGAAGGCGATGACCGGCTTGCCCAGCTTTTTCGCCCGCTCCACCGAGGTCAGGATCAGAGCGACGCCGCCGTCATTGATCAGGCAGTAATCGTAAAGCCGCAGCGGTTCGGCGACGAAGCGCGATTCCATGTAGATGCTGGCGTCGAGATCGTCATGCATCACCGCATTGGGATTCAGCTTGGCATGGTTGCGGTTGTTGATCGAGACCGCCGCCAGGCCGTCGTCAGGCACATTGTTGAGCTGGCGATAGCGCTCGTACATCAGTCCCACATAGGCGCCGGCCGAGGTCATGCCATAGGCGGCATCGTATTGCCCGGTCGGGGTGGTCGGTTCGCCGCCGCCGTATTGCGCGCCGACCGAGCGGCCGTTGTTGCCATAGACCAGCGCGACGGTTTCGCAATGACCGGTGGCGATCGCGTTGATCGCCGCCTGCACGGCCAGCGCACTCATGCGCCCGGCCTGCTCGAAGCCGTAGCTCAGCTTGGGGCGCCGCATGCCCAGGATGTCGGCCATATGCTGGTAGGACGGCACGCGCGCCGTCAGCAGGCCGTCGATTTCGGCGCGGTCGATGCCGGCATCGGCCACCGCGACCTTGAAGGCCTCGGCCGCCAGATCGTAATCGGAACGGAACTTGTCGCGCGTCTTGTACAGGTCACCGAAGCTCGTTGTGCCCACACCGATAACCGCAACTTTGTCTCTTGCTGTCCACGAAGTCATCTTTGCCTTCTCTCCATCACGTCAGGTACGCGGTGTTCAGTTCGCCGCCGGCTGGTGCACGATCTTGCTGTCGATCAGCTGCCGGATTTCGGCCTCGGCAAAGCCGAGGCTGCGCAGGATGTCGCTGCTGTGTTCGCCGATATGCGGTGCGCGCCGGCGGATGCGGGCGCCACCCTGGTTCGGCGTGATCTCAAATGGCCAGCCGACCTGGGATTCAACCTTGTCGCCATTGGGAAGCGGCACCTGCAGGTAGAGGCCGTCGTCGCGCGCAGCGCCCTGCTCGACCACATCTTTCGCGGTCAGTACCGCCGCACAGGCAATGTCTGCTGCCTGCAGCGCCGCCATGGCAGCAAACTTGTCCTGCTTGCGCGCCCAGGCCCGTAGCAGTGCTTCGGCGCGCTGCGCGGCCGGCGTCGTAACGGCTGCGGCCTTGTCCTGTGCATCGGCATGTGCTTCCAGGTACGCCAGCAGCACGGCCATATCCTGGCCCGATGCCGTGACGGCGATCCAGGCGTCGTCACCCGCAGCCTGCACGACGATGCCGTCGCCCGCCAGTTCCTGCTGCGGAGCCACCGCCGGCTGGCCGGTCAGTTCGGATTGCAGCACCGATTCGCCCAGCAACGCCGTCACCAGTTCGCGCTGCGACAGATCGAGCCATGCGCCGCGACCGGTGCGGCGGCTTTCGCGCACCGCCGCCACCGCCAGCGTCGGCCCCAGTATGGCGACGATCTGGTCGGGATAATTCACCTTGGGTGTGGTCCAGACCGGCACGCCGTCGCCATAACCGGTCATGGACATCAGGCCGCCGAGCGCTTCCAGCGTCACGCCATAGGAGATGTAGTTGCGCGACGGACCGGCGCTGCCCTGACTCGACAGCGACAGCAGCACGATGCGCGGATTCCAGCGGCGCAGCTGCTCAAAGCCGAGATTGAGCTTCTCAAGCACGCCGCGGCGGAAATTCTCCACCACGATGTCGGCCTTCTCGACCAGGCGCCTGGCCACTTCAAGGCCGGCCGGATCGCGCAGATCGACGGCAATGGCCCGCTTGTTGCGACCGACCACGCGGAACGGCGGGCTCGACAGATCGCCGGCCTCGGCAGCGCCGGTGACGGCGGCCCAGTTGCGGAAAGTGTCGGGCCGGTCGTAGGACTCGACCTTGATCACGTCGGCGCCGAAATCGGCCAGCAGCTGCGTCGAGCGACCGCCCGCCGTAATGCCGGAGAGATCGACCACCACGAGATCGTCGAGCATACCCGCCGCGCTCATTGTGCTGCTCCTGCAACCACTGCAGGCGCATCGCTATTGAGCGATTGCCGTGCACCGTTGACCGTCCACGGCATCGCCGGCATGCGACAGGTGCCGTGACCCGCAATCTCGGTCTCCTGCCAGAAGCCGCGCGCGTCGTATTGCTTGTCGGCGAGCGTTTCGGTGAGCGACAGCACTTCGCCGACGGGGATATTCGCCGCCTGGCTGGCGGCATAGACCTGCGCCTTGCGGCGGTTGGCCAGTTCCTGTTCCATCGCCTCACGTAGTTCTGCACGGTTCTTGTCGCGCGCGGCCTGCGTGGCGAACCGTTCGTCGTTCAGCGCGGTGCCGCCGATCACCCGCTTCACATTCTCCCAGTCGCCCGGGCGATAGTAGAAGCCGAGATAGCCGTCGGCGCAGCGCACCACGATCGGTCCGCGATCCGAACCGCGCACCAGCACTTTGCCTTCGGCTTCGAAATAGATCTGACTTTTCCAATCGAGATAGGCGCAGGCGCGCACACCCGAGGTAACGATCTCGCGGAATGCGCGTTTGCGGTCCGCCGCCCAGACGCAGACCATGACGCCCGACAGCAGCGCGAGGCCTGCGGAGTAGCTGGCCTGCACGCCCGGCAGCGGCAGCGGCGCCCGGTCGGGTTCGCCGACGATGTACAGCAGGCCCGACAGCGCCAGCGCCTGAAGGTCATTGCCCTTGAGGCCGGCATAAGCGCCGCGGTCGCCGAACAGAGAAGTCCGCCCCATGGTCAGCGCATGATTGCCGAGCGATGCGGCATCGAGCCCCAGTTCGGTTAGCCGAGCCGGCTCGAGCGACGTGATGAAGACATCGGCCGCAGCCAGCAGCCCCGCCAATGTCGCGCGGTCTTTCGCGTCATCGAGATCAAGCGTGCAGCGCTCTTTGCCGGCATTCAGATAAAGATCGAGCGGGTTTTCAGCCTGATTGACCGGGGCAGCTTCCAGCGGGCGCATGGCCATCGGATGGCCGGCTTCGTCGACCCGAAGAACCGTGCCGCCCAGCGCGCCGAGCCATTTCCCGCACAGTGCCAGGCCAGGGTCGGTTCCCAGCTCGACAACGCGGAATGACTGCTGCTGCACGGCCCGGGTCATGTCCGGACCCTCAGGGTCAGGATGATCTTGGTACCGGTACCTTTTTTTTCAAGGCTGATGCCCCGGGCCGGGCAAGATGCCCGAATGATCGAGATACTCATAAAATTTCCTACCCTAGAAGCATTTTCCTGCTTATGACCAACAGGCTTTGTCACTTCAGTCAGGGGTATCTCAGCGCCGTTCAGACGAGACTGTCAATTGAAAATCTGGTACCGGTACCTTTACAAGGGTAAGGCCCACGACCGGAATTGGCGCTATATGCCTGAAAATATACGATATTGAGGGGTCAGCCATAGCAGTTATGACGAATTTGAGGTTACAGGGCTGGCGTATACCTATGCGGGTGAATAGAATATTTGGTATCGCTAACATAATAGCGAGGGTCGAGTCAGGGCTGAAAACAGCCGTTCGACAGGGGGAAAGCAGAGAATTCTGGTTTTGCCGACCATATTGGCGCGCAAGGGCTTTCGCTGGCCGCGCGGATCGGAATAACAGACGAGACTTCTTGAGGATCTGGCCTGATGGACGAGTCTGATACGGATACCAAAAAAGCGGCCAGGGAATCGGGCGACACTGCCCCCGGCCAGTCGGCGGCAGATGATACGCAAAACGGCCTGCTGGAAAACGCGTCGGCCAAGCGACGGAGCGGTGGCGTCAATGCCCGCATGCGCGATGTCGCAAAACGCGCTGGCGTGTCGACCATGACGGTGTCGCGCGCGCTGAGCGATCCTGATCGCGTCTCCGCCGAGATGCGCGAACGCGTGATTACCGCGGTGAAGGAAATCGGCTACCTGCCCAATCACCTGGCGCGCAGCCTGTCGTCGACGCGCTCGACCACCATCGGCCTGATCGTGCCGAGTGTCGACAACTTCATCTACACCCAGACGGTGAAGGGGCTTTCCGAAGTGATCCGGCGTTCCGGCTTCCAGCTCATGGTCGCCGAATGCGGGCATGATGAAGACGAAGAGGAAGAGGTCATCAAAACCTTCCTCGGCCACCGCGTCGGCGGACTGATCCTCTACAATACCGAACATACCGAGGAAGCGCGCGCGATGATCCGCGCTTCCGATGTGCCGGTGGTCGAAAGCGGCAACCTGCCGCGACGACCGCTCGACATGGCGGTCAGCTATTCCAACAGCGAAGCGGCCAAGGCGATGACGCTGTATCTGGGCCGGCTCGGCTACAAGAAGATCGCCTTCGCCTGCCTGGATACCCGCAACAACGACCGTTCGCGCGACCGCCGTGAAGGCTATCTCGAAGCGCTCAAACAGCTCGGACAGACACCCGATCCGCGCCTCATCATCGATACGGCGCGCGGCATGGCGGCCGGCGCGGAAGCCGTGGCCCACGCCGTCGAAGCCGTGCCTGAAGTCGATGCATTATTCTGCGGCGGCGGATTACTGGCCGCAGGCGCGTTTTTCGAATGCCAGAAGCGCGGCTGGAATATGCCGGGCCGGATCGCGCTTGCCAGTTTCGACGATATCGAGATGCTGCATCATCTGTCGCCGACGGTGACGACACTGCGCCTGCCGCGCTACGACATCGGCGTAAGGGCTGCGCAGATGCTGATCAGCCGCATCCTGGATCGCGCTGACCACCTGAAAGGCAGCGTCGTCGACCTGAAATTCGAGATCATCCAGCGCGAAAGCACCTAGAGACTGCCGGTACAGCGGCCGATGTGGAATTGAAACGCCCCGACGCGCCCAGTTGCGCGAGCCAGATAACATTCAATTCTGGAAAATCCGTAATCCCCGGAAATCCGGCCTAAAATCCCAGCTTGACGGCAGCACCGCACATATGCGCACAATACCGCACATAGTATGAATTGCGTGCGGATCTGTGCGGAGAGGCTGTGAGGACCCGATGGGCTGGAAGATCGACGATTGGCGCCGCGAAGCGCTGCATGAATCAAGCGGCGTGCTGTTCCACATCCGTGGCGCTGCTGGCATCGGGATCCCCGACGACTTCGAGTTGGTGCCACCCGCCGATCATGGCCCCTGGTCGCCGGCCCGTCTCAACGCCCTCAAAACTGAATTACGCGCCGAGCTGCCAGCGGCGCGCGCCGAAAACCAACGCCGCCGCGAACTCGCCACCTTGGTGCAATCGCATGCCGGTGGCAGCACCAGCCGCGCCGCCAGTTTGATTGCGCAAAGCTCTGGCAACCCCGTCACCACCCGTACGGTGCAATCCTGGCTGATCAGTCCGGCCCGGCCCAGCAGTCGCAACTGCCCGGCCTGGGCGGTCACAGCACTGGCCCAGCATCAGCCGCAGCCCCCAACATTGCCCTCGGCACAGATGCCTGAATGGGCCCAGTCACAAACCCGCTACGTCTTGGACAAGGCCGGTGTGGAACTGGCCGATGCCAGTATCGCCGATGACCGTAAGCTCGAGCAAAAGTGGCGCGCCCTCATGCCCCCAGCAGCTGCGGAGGCCATGATCGCCTTAGAACGCAAACAGACCGAATTTATCATGTATCACCACAAACTGCTCGCCGCCGACCGGGCAGCACTCCGCGAAGCTACGTCGTTTGAAGATTACCAACGTCTTGCATCTCTCAAACGGGACGACATCACCACGGCTGACTTTATGCTGCGCGAGATCCGCCAAGCGATTGAGCAGGGTGTGGAGGAGTTCCAAGCAACTGACAAGGCTCAATAGAAGTAGTAACCCAGCTTCGCGTGAGGGAAGCACTATTCGTCAGAAAACTCATCGACGACCGTACTGCAGAATTCGACGGCTGCATTATGCCCACTGACTACAGCAGCCCTATTCAGTACACCGTGAGGGAAGAGTAAGCTTACCGCACTCTTTGTAGACCTATGTCGCTCCGCAATATCCGAGATGTCCATTAGAGAGTTGTAGGGCGTACCCCATTCGTTGCACACTGCCTCCAGACCAAACGAGATGCCGACCATCAGAGGACAACGACCAGCAGCGGGTTCTCCACTGACTGATACTGCGTCCCGCAGGTGCTTCCGCATTTGCCAAACCCCTCGGCGCAGCGTTTGCTGCTGACTTAGCTTCTCCTGCGGCAATTCGTCTAGAACACAAGAGACAAATTCTTGCGTATCTGCCTCCAACCTGGCTGGTGTCAGGTGATGCGAGCCGAATACATTATTGAATAGGCGTAGCACACTGGAATCGTGCCGCGATAGCGCATGATAGATCCACTTCGGTTTGGAGTAGGGTAACCGGAAGCTGATGGTCAATCAGACTGACGCCAAGTTCGTACGATGGATTTTCGATCGCTATCTGGAACTCGGCAATGCCTCGCTCCTCAAGTCCGAACTGGACCGGGAGGGGATCAAGACCAAGGCGCGCATCAGCAAGACCGGGCGGGAGATGGGTGGCACGCCTTACACCCGAGGCATGCTCTACTACATCCTCAAGAACCGCGCCTATATCGGTGAGGCTGTTCATAAGGGGAAATCTTACCCTGGTGAGCACACTGCCATTGTCGATCAGGGTGTCTTCAACAAAGTCCAAGCCCTGATATCGACCAACCGTCAGGATCACATCACCAAGAGCCGGACCCAGGATCCCAGCCTGTTGGCCGGCTTGGTTTATGACCACTATGGCCGCCGCCTATCCCCCAGTCATACGAATAAGAACGGCCTGCGATATCGCTACTATGTCTCTGGGCCGGCAAAGAACCATGGACAAGATCTGCGTGCGATCCGTGTGGCTGCAGGTGACCTGGAGCAGCTCATCATCGACCACCTTGTAGGCATTCTGAACTCACCACAGCGATTGACGGAGATTCTGAGTATCGATGGATTGACCGAAGGACACGCGCTCAACGCTCGCGAGGCATTAATCGGATCGCCTCAGGAAGCCGCAGATGTACTTAAGCGTATCGTCCACAAAGTTATTGTCGGTCAGGAGGAGTTAACTCTCCAGATCGATAAGATCGGTCTAGCCGCTACCTGCGGTCTGAGTGATAGCAGCCGGTCTCGAGGATCAAAGGAGCAGATTTATTCCATGACCTTCAAAGCCAGCTTCCGCAGGATCGGCAGCGAGACCAAGCTGATCATCAATGATGGGCAGGCAGGAAATGAAAAGCCTCGCCGCGATCCGGCACTCATCAAGGCGCTGACCCGAGCGCATGCCTGGGCCAAGCAGTTACAGGCCGGCAAGGTTAAATCGCTGAAGGATGTCGCTACGGTCGAAGGGTTCAGCCGCGGCTACGTCACCGACATTATCAGGCTGGCTTATCTGGCACCGGACATCACCGAAGCCATCCTCGATGGCCGCCAGCCGCAGAGCCTGATGCTCAAGGACATGATGCGGACCATTCCGCCGAATTGGACCGACCAGCGGCGCATGTTCGGCTTCGCCGCCGCCTAATGCTCATTCAAAATCTGGGGAATGATGCGAGCTCGGCCTCGCGCCGCCCGCGCTCGTTCGGCGCCTCGAATTCAAAACGAGACTTCGTGGTAGGGGTCCGGAGAAAACCGGCCATTCAGCCAGCCAATGGCGGCCAAAATGCCGCCCCGAAGCGTCGATCTCCGGGGCCATATCTGCGCAAAGCGCGCGGAATGTTTGATCATTTGGCGCCCCACGGAGAACCTGTTCTCCAGGGGCTGACTAGGTGGCGGAGAGAGTGGGATTCGAACCCACGATACCCTTTTGAGGTATACACACTTTCCAGGCGTGCGCCTTCGACCGCTCGGCCATCTCTCCAGCGCGGGCCGGCACTATACCCGCCGGCCGCGAATTTGCAATCGGCCCGGCCTTTGGCTTAACATGCTGACCGAACAGGCTGATTCACTGACCAGAGCCGAGGGGGAAAACCGTGCTGCTGGGACGCATTCTGGGCTGGCTGTTGATGGCCGTGGCGCTGCTGGCGCTGGGCGGCGACGGTTTGCGCTGGCTCGAAACCGGCATGATGAATCTCATCTCGCTGGGCGATTTCTGGGCCCGGCTCGACCCGCCGACCTGGAACTTGCTGCAGACGATTGGCCACGATTACCTGCCGCCGGTGCTGTGGGATCCGGGCCTGGCCACCGTCCTGCGCTGGCCGGCCGTGGCCGTGCTCGGCATCTTCGGCCTGGTGCTGCTGCTGATCTTCCGCCGGCGCGGATCGAAACGGCGCCAGCGGTTCGGGGCCCTGTCGTAAAGCTTCGGCTCAGTTGTCCGAAATCCTGAGCGCGGCCCGCTCGGACGTCAGTCCGAGATTTTAAGGGCAGCGATGAAGGCTTCCTGCGGAATCTCGACATTGCCGACATTGCGCATGCGCTTCTTGCCCTCTTTCTGCTTCTCCAGCAGCTTGCGCTTGCGGCTGACGTCGCCGCCGTAGCATTTCGCCAGCACGTCCTTGCGCAGCGCCGAGATATCCTCGCGCGCCACGATGCGTCCGCCGATGGCAGCCTGGATGGCGATCTTGAACATCTGGCGCGGGATCAGTTCCTTGAGCCGCTCGCAGAGCTGGCGACCGCGCGCTTCGGCACGGCCAGCGTTGACGATGGTGGCCAGCGCATCGACATTCTCGTTGTTGACCAGAATGGTCATCTTCACCAAGTTGCCGACCTCGTAGCCATCCATGGCGTAATCGAAGCTGGCATAGCCGCGGCTGACCGACTTGAGCCGGTCGTAGAAATCGAACACCACTTCATTGAGCGGCAGGCGATAGACCACCATGGCGCGGTTGCCGGCATAGGTCAGCTCGACCTGGCGGCCACGCTTGTCTTCGCAGAGTTTCAGAATCGCGCCGAGATATTCATCGGGCACCATCACGGTGGCCCTGATCCACGGTTCGTCGATATGGTCGATCTGCATGGTGTCCGGCATGTCGGCCGGATTGTGCACCTCTTCCATCGAACCATCGATCTTGTAGACGTGATAGATCACGCTCGGTGCCGTGGTGATCAGGTCGAGATTGAATTCGCGCTCCAGGCGCTCCTGGATGATTTCCAGATGCAGCAGCCCGAGGAAGCCGCAGCGGAAGCCGAAGCCCAGTGCGGCCGAACTTTCCATCTCGAAATGGAAGCTGGCATCGTTGAGCCGCAGCTTGCCCAGGCTTTCGCGCAGTTCGGGGAAAGCGCCGGCGTCGATCGGATACAGGCCGCAGAACACCACCGGCACCGACGGCTTGAAGCCCGGCAGCGCCGCGGCGGCGGGGCGCCTGTCTTCGGTGATGGTGTCGCCGACGCTGGTGTCGGCGACTTCCTTGATCGCGGCGGTGAAGAAGCCCATCTCGCCGGGGCCGAGTTCATCGACCATGACCTTCTTCGGCGTGGTGACGCCGACGCGCTCGACAGGATGCACGGCGCCAGACGACATGAACTTGATCTTCATGCCCTTCTTCAGCACGCCATCGACCACGCGGAACAGCACGACGACGCCCAGATAGGCGTCGTACCAGGAATCCACCAGCAGGGCTTTCAGCGGCGCATTGCGGTCGCCCTTGGGCGCCGGCAGACGATTGACCAGCGCTTCCAGCACCAGG
>NZ_PEKV01000014.1 GCF_002796975.1 Ferrovibrio sp.
TGCTTCACCGTCGCCGTCACCTCGTGCATCGAGGCCGCCGTCTGCTCCAGCGCCGCCGCCTGAGATTCCGTGCGCTGCGCCAGGTCCTGGCTGCCCGTCGAAATCTCCGCCGAAGCGTCGCGGACGGTATTGGCGCTCTGCGCGATCTGACGCATCGCATCGGCCAGCGTTTCGCCGGCCGTGTTCACATCGCCCTGCAGCTTGGCGAACACGCCATGATAATCGCCATCGACGCGGCGCGTGAGATCGCCGGCGGCCAGACCGGCCAGCACGCCGCCGACCTCGGCGATAGCAGCGTTGATCGCATCGAGCAGACGGTTGATGCCATCGCCCAGCCGTATCGCCACGCCATCGAGCGGTGCCGTGTCGATGCGCCGCTGCAGGTCGCCCGCCGCTGCCGCTGCGACAATCTCGCCCACAGCACGGTCGAGCAGGGCTTCCTGTTCGCCACGCGTGCGTTCGGCACCGCGGCGCTCTTCATCAACAGCCTGACGCAGTTGCTCGTTCTCGGCGCCGTTCTGTTTGAACACCGCAACGGCGTCGGCCATGCGGCCGATCTCGTCGCCGCGCTGCAGGCCCGGGACATCTGCGCTGAAATCGCCGCGCGCCAGCACCGCCATCGCCTGCGTCAGGGCCGCGATGGGATTGGCGATGTTGCGGCCGATCAGCCAGGCAAACACGATGCCGATCAGCAGCGCCGCGACAGAAACCGCCAGCACGGTGATGAAGGTGGTGTCGAAAACAGTGATGGCATCGTCGCGTTCCTGCACCAGCGTTGCGGTCTGGCTGGTCTTCACCTGGTCGGTCTTCTCGACGATCTGTGCGATTTCCTGTTCGATTTCCTGATAGACCAGCCGGTTGATATCGCCTGCGGCCGCGGCGGCGGCGAGAATCCCGACCTCGTACTGTTTGGCGAAACCTTCCGCTTCAGCGGCGAGCTTCTGCAACGCTGCATCGTCCAGCACGGCCTTCAGATCTTCGATCATGTCGACGAAAGTGCCGACCTTGCCGCGCGCCTCGTTGGCCATCGCCATGTCGCCCATGCCGATGAAGCGCGTGGCGGCGATGCGGATTTCGGAGAAAGCGTCGAGCACCAGGCCGGCCTCGCTGGCGGAGGCGAAGTCCTGCTTCTTGTTGGCCGCCTTCACCAGCTGCACCAGGCTGTCGCGCGCCCGCGGCCCGTAGACATCGAGCTGACTGCCGGTGACGGACTTCAGCGTGTTGCGTGCGGTGATCGCCTGCGCCAGCCTGGCGAAGACATCCTTCATTTGCGGCGCAGCCTCGGCCAGCAGGGCGCGGCGCTGCGGATCGCGCATGTTGGCGAGCAGGCTGTCGAGCGTTTCGGTCATCTGCGGTTCGAGCCGGCGCGTGGCGAGAAGGCCGCGCGGATCGTCGCGTTCGATGAACAGCAACAGGTTGCGGCGCAGATCCAGCATGTCGCGTTCGAACTGCTGCAGGCGCTGATTGTTGGTGCTGATGGAGTCGTAGGTGCCGAACGCGCTGCGACCGGTCTGCACGCCATAGATCGACGCCACCGAGACGATTATCAGCAGGCCGAGCGCAACACCGAAGCCGAGCGCGATACGCGCACGGATGCCGAGCCGGCCGAACCAGGCCATGAGCGGTGCCTGACGCGTCTGCATCCGGCCCGTCTTGTCAGCCGCGGTGCTGGGCGCGGTGTCGGGATCGAAGGCGAGATCGGGGGCAGTATCGGACATGGTCATCACCGGACTCCGTAAAGCAGCGTCGCCGGCAGGGCCGGCGTCAAAAAACAGATGAAAAGAAAATGGAAGAGACCGGGCGGCGGCATACGTCGATGGCAGTGCATATCGGGGAACAATCCTCTACTCCGCCGCATGATGCAGCCCAACAGGTGACGATGCCCTGTCTGACGTTTCCCCGTGGCAGCAGCCTCACGACAGCCGACGCAGCGGTCAAGCCGTTGTCGTGTGAAATCACGCTAGCAAATCCTGGTGCGCACGACGCTGTTTCAGATGATGGGAAGCCATGCCATGACGTCATGGTTGATTGGATGTTTCTGTCATGCCCGCCGAGTCTGCGATCACGTTTTCGGTGAAGGAAATGCTGTCGGCATGCGCCTGCGGACCGGAAGCGCGACGATCCCCACGAACGATGATGGCGACGAACCGATGCGCCGGGCGATGAGACGGCGCGGCAAGGCTGACAGCGCCGAGATCCGCCATTCTGCCGACGGCGCCCGGCCGGCGGACAATGCCGGGCAGACAGCGCCGGGCCAGGCGGCGCCGGTCCATCCGGGAGGAAGCAGCGGCCGGCGCCACCGGTTCTGTGTTACCAAAATTTTAGAATGATCTCGCCCAGCGCGAACAACGCCCGGAAATACCCCGACGCCATGGTTGTCTTCAGTGGTAAACCATTCTCGTTCAAGGCGGATTCGACCAGCACCGGATGCCGGTAAGTCGAGGAAATGCGGCGGTTTTAATCCGGGCCACAAAACTGCAACCGGGTAGCAGATGCTGGCAACTAATGGTAAAAACACTACATCCGATGCTTGAAGGAGCTTCACTTGTAATGGAGAAGTCCATGCGTAAACCGAACCCATACGACGCCCATGTCGGGGCCCGGCTGCGCGCCTGCCGTACTCTGGCCGGTTTCAGCCAGGAACGCCTCGGCGCTTCGGTTCAGCTTAGCTTCCAGCAGATTCAGAAATACGAGAAGGGCCTGAACCGCATCGGCGCCAGCCGCCTGCAGCAGTTCGCCCAGATTCTGAATGTGCCGCCGTCGTATTTCTTCGAAGACATGCCTGGTATCGAGCAGCAGCCGACCGCGCGGCCCGAACATGCCGTCGTTTCGGAGATCGAACAGGACAAGAGCCCGATCTCGCGCCGCCAGGCGCTGGAACTGGTACGCAACTTCGGCAAGATCACCGACGCGATGGTGCGCGACCGCATCTTCCAGCTGATCAAGGCCGCCGCCGCGTCTTACAGCGGCAAGGGCGAGGGCGAGGAAGGCGGCGAAGCCGCCGCTGCNNGCAACGGCCCGGTTTTTTATTGCGCCGGTTTTCCTATCCGTAAGGACTACAACCAAAGCGCATCCATGCCGCCACTTCTTTAACCACAGGTGTATAGTCTGCCTCCGTCAACCTAGAGCCACGGAGGCAAGCATGACCTATCATTCCCGTATTCAGACCACTGCATTCCGGCGCTTGCCGGACCAGATCACCCTGCAGCACGGCCCGCGCGAAGACCTGGGTCGTTTTTTCCTGACCGCCGACAGGGCTGCGCGCGACCGCGGCGTGACGCTGACGCTCAGCACCGATTTCGAACTGCTGCGCGAAACCAATGCCCGCAACCAGGGTAGCTGGCACGGTCTGGCGCCAAGCTTCGATTGCGCCTATGGCGGCATCGACCGCAAATGCGGCTTCTGGCTGATCGGCCGCGACGACATGGGCGACATCGTCACCACGCAGGCGGCGCGCGTCTTCGACACCGGCAGCGAAACGCTGAAGGATTACCTGACCAGCCTGCGGCTGTTCTATCCGCGTCCCGATGAGCAGAAGCAGCCCGGCGAACATTGCCTGGTCGACACCGCGAGCGCATCGCATGTCCGCGGCCGCATCGTGTATTCGGGCGGCACCTGGATCCATCCGGAGTACCGCAAGCGACTGATGCCGATGATCCTGCCGCGCATCAGCCGCGCACTGGCGCTGACACTGTGGGACAGCGAGTTCACCTTCAGCATGGTGAGTCATGCGCTGGTCAGCAAAGGCGTGGCGACGGCCTACGGCTATCGCAACATCGAGCCCGGTATCCGCTGGATGAATTCGGAAACCGAATTGCGCCTGGATGGCACGCTGGTCTGGATGGATCGCAAGGAACAGCTGGCCGACATGGCCCGCTTCGACGATCTGCTCGACAGCGCCGGTGAAACCCGCGCGCCCTCCAGGCAGCCGGAGACGACTGCACAGCCTGCACTCAACTAAAAAACAGAATGCGCCTGAGAAAATACGGACAGTGCCCGGCCTGCAGCGTCAATGCTGCGGCTGGGCACTACCGACGTCTAGCGGGATGGAGATGTTCTGGTTGATCAGCGAACTGCCGGTCAGCAGCGTTCCGCCGGCAGGCAGGCGCCAGCGCAGGATCACGCGCTGATAGCGGCGGCGGCGCGCGTCGTAGCCGGGCTCGTCGATGATCGCATCGATGTCGTCGATCTGCGGCGCACCATGCATCAGCGTATGACGATAGGCTTCCGCCACCCAGCGGCCATAGGCGCGATCAGGCTGATCCTCGATGCGACGGCGGTCCTGCTTGTGATGGAAAGAGAAATTGTCGTAGACGGTGAAGCCGGCACCGCTGTTGTCGACATAGAGGTGACCGTCATCGTCCGGCTGCAGCAACACGGTGCGTTCGGCCAGACCGCTGTTGTGCAGGAAGCGCTGCACCGAGGCGGAGAATTCGCCTGACTCGAAACGCCACAATTCGAAAATGCTGGTGAGCTGCTGCGGCGCTGTGAACAACCAGTCATAGGGCAGCTGCGGTGCGCGGATGAACTGGTCGCGCATGCGCGCCTCGCGCAGCGGCGCGAGTTCGTCGAGGCGCGCGAGCAGCGGCTCGGCCTCGATATAGGCTTCTTCGAGCCAGCCACTGGCGAAGTAAACCAGGCCAACCGGGCGACTGGCGATCGCCTTCTGCAGATACGGCTTGAGCGACGTCACCGCGGCCTGGCTGACCATGCCGGCGCGGAATTGCAGCAACGTGACGTCTTTGTCGACCACCAGCCAGACATAGCCGAGATTGCGCGCCGCATAGCCGGCCAGATCGAAATCGGGATCGGGATAGCCGAGCCGCTCCGCCAGAGTGGCCGAGGGCCAACGCCACCAATGCCCTTGCGGGTCGATCAGATAATTCATTCAATACCCCTGTCAGGCCTGCCTGCGCCGACCGGCAAATTTTACGGTAGCGCCTGCCGCGAGTCGAGGGGGCGGGCCGCAACCCGGCAAAGCCATCCCGGGGTTGCATAGACCGCCGGTTGTGCCAATCATCACAGACGCCGCCGCTGCGATGCAATGCGACCGGCTTGCAGGCAGACATCTGCATCCCTACATGAAGGTCCGTTCCGAAGCCGAGGCCCCCCATCATGACGACAATTATTGCTGTCCGTAAGGACAACCAGATCGTTCTGGCCGGCGACGGCCAGGTCAGCCTGGGCCAGACCGTGATCAAGTCGAATGCGCGCAAGGTACGCCGTCTCGGCGACGGTTCCGTGGTGGCCGGTTTCGCCGGAGCAACCGCCGATGCCTTCACCCTGTTTGAACGGCTGGAAGCCAAGCTGGAACGTTATCCCAACCAGCTGGCGCGCGCCTGTGTCGAACTGGCCAAGGACTGGCGCACCGATCGTTATCTGCGCCGCCTGGAGGCGATGATGGCGGTGGCCGACAAATCCGTTTCGCTGGTGCTGACTGGCACCGGCGATGTGCTGGAACCGGAAGACGGCCTGATCGGCATCGGCTCTGGCGGCAACTACGCACTCGCCGCGGCGCGTGCGCTGATCGATCGCAACGACATGGATGCCGAGGCGATTGCGCGCAAGAGCCTGAACATCGCCGCCGATATCTGCGTCTACACCAATGGCAACATCATAGTCGAAAAGCTGTCATGACCTCTTTCTCGCCGCGTGAAATCGTTTCTGAACTCGACCGCTATATCGTCGGCCAGCATGATGCCAAGAAGGCCGTGGCTGTCGCGCTGCGCAACCGCTGGCGCCGCCAGCAGCTGCCGGACAGCCTGCGCGAGGAAGTGCTGCCCAAGAATATCCTGATGATCGGTCCGACCGGCGTCGGCAAGACCGAGATTTCGCGCCGCCTGGCCAAGCTGGCCAATGCGCCTTTCCTGAAGGTAGAAGCCACCAAGTTCACCGAGGTCGGCTATGTCGGTCGCGATGTCGAACAGATCGTGCGCGACCTGCTGGAAGGTGCATTGACCATGATCCGCGAGCGCAAGCGCAAGGATGTGTCGGCGCGTGCCGAGCTGGCGGCGGAAGAGCGCCTGCTGGATGCACTGGTCGGCGACAAGGCCAGCGTCGAGACGCGGCAGAAATTCCGCAAGATGCTGCGCGAGGGCGAGCTCGACAAGCGAGAACTGGAGATCGAGCTGAAGGATGCCGGTACCGGCGGCATGCCGATGTTCGAGATTCCCGGCATGCCGGGCGCGCAGATGGGCATGGCCAATTTGCAGGACATGCTGGGCAAGGCTTTCGGCGGCGCGCGCGGCAAGCCGCGCAAGACCAATGTGGGCGACGCCATGAAGGCGCTGATCCAGGAAGAGAGCGACAAGCTGGTCGATCAGGACAACCTGGTGAAGGAAGCCATCGACGCGGTCGAGCAGAACGGTATCGTCTTCCTCGACGAGATCGACAAGATCTGCGCCCGCAGCGAATATCGCGGCGGCGGCGATGTCAGCCGCGAAGGCGTGCAGCGCGACCTGCTGCCGCTGATCGAGGGCACGACGGTCAATACAAAACACGGCGCTGTAAAAACAGACCATATCCTGTTCATTGCCTCGGGCGCGTTTTCGCTGGCCAAGCCGAGCGACCTGCTGCCCGAACTGCAGGGCCGCCTGCCGATCCGCGTCGAGCTGAAGGGCCTGACGCGCGACGACTTCAAGCGCATCCTGACCGAACCGGAAGCCAGCCTGCTGAAGCAGTATACCGCGCTGATGGGCACCGAGCAGGTGACGCTGCAGTTCAGCGACGACGCCATCGATGCACTGGCGCAGATCGCCTATGAGGTGAACGAAGGCGTGGAGAATATCGGTGCCCGCCGGCTGCACACCGTGCTGGAGCGCGTGCTGGAGGAGATCAGCTACTCGGCAGCTGACCATTCCGGTGAGACTATCACGATAGATGCGGCCTATGTGACGCAGCGCGTCGGCGATCTGGCCAAGAACAGCGACCTCAGCAAATACATTCTCTAGCGCCGCACCGCTTCGAAGGGACGCAGCTCACCCGGCCATCCACGCCTTCCAAACCATACCGCTCGTGATCGTCTCAGACGGCATCCTTCGGGGTTATGTCGCACCCGCCCCGGTCGGGAAATCTCACCGATTGTGCAGTTGAAAGCTGCGCCCGTGGATGCTAAGGCCGAAGCATGTCGGAACGACTGCTTCGTTATGCATCCCTGCCTGCCGCACGCAGCTGGCTGAGCCACCCGGTTTCCCACCAGCTGGTTGATTACTACGCCGGGCTGCGACAACAGGTCGGCGGCCTGCCGGTCAAATCTGCGATCGATCTGGTGCAGCTCAAACCTTGCCTGCCGCATATGGTGGTGATGGACTGCGACATCCCGGCCGATCCGCATTATCGCCTCGCCGGTGAATCCTACATCCATCTGCTCGGCACCAATCCGACCGGCCGGCCCTATCTCGATTTCGTGCCAAAGCAACGCCAGGCCACCGCAAGCGCAGCCTATGTCGCCTGCATGGCGCATGATTGCGGCATGCTGACCCGGCTGATCACCACCAACCGCTTCGGTCACGAGGTGACCTGCGAGGTCGTGAATATGCCGGTGGCCGACGACGCTGCACCGGCGCGGCCGCGCTATCTCTATGTCACCCTGGTGCCGCAGGGCGAGGCGGGCTGGGATATGAAGGAAACCGGCTTCTCGCAGTATCGCGACGTGAGCGAGCGCGTGTTTGTCGATCTCGGCAACGGCGGGCCGCTGGATTTCGTCGGCCGGACGGTAGAGCCCGCCGGCTGACGCCTGCTAGCATCCTCCGCAAAATGGAGGGGACGAAGAATGAGCGATCTCAAGGGCAAGGTGGCACTGATCACCGGCGGGTCGAGCGGCATCGGCGCCGCCACCGCGAAACTGCTGGCCGGCCGCGGCTGCAGCGTGGCGATCAATTTCTCCAAGAGCCGGGCTGCCGCCGAGAAAGTCGCCGCTGAGTGCAAGGCGGCGGGCGGCGAGGCGCTGCTGGTGCAGGGCAATGTGGCCGACGACGCCGATTGCCGCCGCGTGGTGGACGAGACTATCGCCGGCTTCGGCCATCTCGACTATCTCGTGAACAACGCCGGCACCACCAAATTCGTCGCCCATCGCGACCTCGCCGGACTGTCGGCGCAGGATTTCCACGACATCTTCGCCGTCAACAGCATTGCGCCGTTCCAGATGGTGCGCGCGGCCGAAAAGCATCTGCGCGCCCGGCGCGGCGCGGTGGTGAACGTGTCGTCCATCGCCGGCGTCTACGGCACCGGATCTTCGATTGCCTATGTCGCCTCGAAAGCGGCGCTGAACGGCATGACGCTGTCGCTTGCCCGCGTGCTCGGGCCGGAGGTGCGGATCAACGCGGTCTGTCCCGGCTTCGTCGAGGGCGAATGGCTGCAGCAGGGCATGGGCGAGGCGGCCTACAAAACAGCGCAGCAGACCTGGCAGTCCTTCGCACCGCTCGGCACGACGAACAAGCCGGAAGACATCGCGCAGAGCATCGCCTTCTTCCTGACTGCGGCGGTCAATGTCACCGGCGAGACCCTGCTGGTCGACAGCGGCATGCGGCTGGCGCAACCCCGCGCGCCACAGGCGCGTTAGAGTTGGCCCGCGCGCCACAGAAGGCTTAAACGTCTTCTTCCATTTCGGCCTGGGCGCGCGCTTCGGCCAGGCTGAGCGACTGCGGGCCCGGCTCGGCCTCTTCCATGCGGATATCGGCGAAGACTGGCAGATGATCCGAGACGCGGCGGCCGAGCGGATCGGTCCAGCACTGCACCAGCGCATGGCGCGGCCGGCAGTAGATGCGGTCCAGCATGAAAACCGGCCAGATGGCCGGAAAGCTGCGCAGCTTGGTGCGGCCCGGCATCACGGTGGCGAGCGCACGACGCACCGTGCCGTAGATGAACCAGTCGTTGAAGTCGCCCAGCATCACCGTGGTCTGCCGCGCCGTGCCGGCGATAGCCGACAGCATCGCAGCCTGCTGCCGCCGTTCGCGGAAGCCCAGACCCAGATGCACCGAGGCGAGATGCAGCGGGCCATAGGGAGTCTGCACCACGGTTTCGATGGCGCGGCGCGGCTCGCGCCGGCTGACCGAGAGATCGTGGATCGCGATCCCGGTCATCGGCCAGCGGCTGATCAGCACATGGCCGTAATCTCCATCTGGCGTCGAAATGGTGCGCGCCTCGGCGGCGTGGCTGCCCAGCGCCTTGGCCATATAGGCAAAGGCATCGCTGCTGCGGCCGCGGGAATCGATTTCCTGCAGCGCCACGATGTCGGGTTCGTGCCGGCGTACCAATGCTGCGATGCGCGGAAGGTCGTAGACGCCGTCGGGACCGACGCCAGCATGCACATTCCAGGTCAGGATGCGGACGGTATTAAGTCTGGGGGGATTCTGTCGCACCGAACTTATCCCGCAGACGCGCGACGATCAGCTGCATGATGTAGGACAGGCCGGCCCAGAGCAGCAGGAAACCGGCGATCAGCGCGATATCCAGCAGCGAGGGCCGCGTCATCATTTCCAGCAGGCGACCGCCCAGCACCGACATGATGACGATGCCGGGCGCGAGCCCCAGGAAAGTCCCGATCGTGTAATCCAGCAGCCGGATTTTCGTCGCGCCGGCCACCAGGTTGACCAGCATGAAGGGCGCAGTTGGCATCACGCGCATGGTGGTGACGGCGAGAATGCCGTTGCTCTTCACCTTGCGTGCCACCCGATTGATGCGCGGCCCCATCACGCGGCGCAGCAGATCCGCACCGAGCCAGCGCCCGGCCGCATAGGTCGCGAGGGCGCTGGCCATCGAGCCGGTCAGCGCCACCGACAGGCCCTCCCAAGTGCCAAACGTGATCGCCGTGGCGGCGATCAGCAGCGTGACCGGGAAAGCGATGAAACCGGCGGCGATAAAGATTCCGACGACGATGGGGAAAGACAGCGGGCTTTGCGCCACGGCGCGGAAAGCCGCCGCCAGCCGCTGCGGCGAGGCCCATTCGGCCAGCGGGGTGTAGCGCCAGACCAGCACCAGCGCGATAACGGCGACGACGCAGAGCCCGATGATCATCAGCGAGGAAATGCGACGCTGCGGTACCGGTTCGTTACTCGGATCGGGCAGGTAGCGGTCGGCTTCGAGCGGGCGCAGCGGATCGGCGACCGCGCCGATCAGGTCAAAACCGCCCGGCATGTCGTCATGGATCGGGCAGAGCCGGTGCTCGCGGTCTTTCAGCGCCTCCAGCGTGGCAAACAGCGAGCCGGTCTGCTGCAGCAGGGTTTCGACTTCCTCGACCGTGGCACCGCAATGTTCGGCCAGCAGGCGGTTGCGGGCGCGCGCCACCGACGCGCGCTGGTCGGGCGTGCCCGCCTCGATCACCAGGTCGCATTCGGTATCGACGGCAATCGAGCGGTTGCACAGATTGGCCGAGCCGACGCGCAGCAGCCGGTCGTCGACCACCATCACCTTGGAATGCACCATCACCTCGGCATCGCGGTCCTTCACGCTGCCGTCGTTCTTCAGACAGGGATAGACGAAGCGCACGCGATCCTGCAGCCCGGCGTCCTCGACCAGCTGCATGAAGCGGATACGACCGGCCAGCATGCTCTGCTGCTCCAGCCAGGTATGGTGCGTCTTCGGTGCGACGATCAGCACTTCGAGATCGCGCGCCTGCTTCAGCCGTTCGACCAGCCGGCGGCCCAGCGCCATGCAGGTGAGAAACTGGTTCTCGATATAGAGGATGCGATCGGCCGCATCGATCATGTCGTGGAACAGCGCCTCGACTTCACGCACCTCGGGCTCCGGCCCATAACGGGGCTCGGTGCGGGCGATGCCGACACTGATGCTGCCGGTGAAATCCGGCCGCACCGCGACCGGCCAGGGATCGCAGTCGCCGGTACGAAAATGCGGCGGCGCCGGCGTCAGCAGTTCATGCGTCACGCGATACCAGCGGCCGCGCACCAGCTGGCCGAGCGCGGCGGCGGCAGCGCCATCCACCATCATCTGCACGTCATGGAACGGCGGATAGGTTTTGCCAGCCGGATCGACGCGCCGCTCATTATGCAGCTCGTGCTGGCTGTTGTCCCAGCGGCGGATGGTGATGTCGAGGCCACCTGAGAAGGCAACCGCATCGTCGATCACCACAATCTTCTGGTGATGCGAGGCGCCGATGGGAAGTACGTCGTCGAGGCAGAGTTCGATCTGGCGCGGCGTGTTCCACTGCAGCGCCAGCGCCGGCATCAGTTCGCGTTCCAGCGAATAGACCGCCGAGTAGTAATCCCACAGCAGCAGCTTGATCGAAAGCTGCGGCCGGCGATGCACCAACTCGGTCAGGAAGGCGCCGAACTGCTCGGGCAGATCGTCGCCGGTCTTGCCGTCGGGGCCGACCAGCAGCGTGCGGCTGTCGATATCCCAGCCGGTGATGATCACGGAATGGCGCGCATTGCGCAAAGCCTGGCGCAGCGCGCCGAAATAGGCCGCGGCATCCACCAGCATGGTGGCGCGGCCGGCGGTGGCGCGGCGCCAGACATTGCTGCCGGGCCGCAGAATCCCCTCGGCAGGCTCTGCCCCCTGCTGGGCCACCGTCCGCGGCTTGGTGATCTTCTCCGGGCGACTGACCCGCGCAACCTGCACGACTGACCTCCTGGCTTATGGAGGTCTAACGTCCGGATTTACCTTTGGTGCCATCGCGGCAATGCCGTCGCATTACCGAATGCGGCGGTTTTGCGGCAATTTTTTTGCGGCGCCGAATTCAGCCCCGCAGCAGTTTCAGCAGCTGCTCCAGCCGGGTGTCGTCCAGATCGGCGATGCGGCGCGACAGTTCATTGGCCAGCAGGGTGGCCTTCGGCGTCAGTCCCGCCGTGTCGATGGTGATGCGCGGGTGGGACATTCTGGCAAGTTCGGCCAGCTCCTCGGCATCGTCCCAGATGATGTTGAGATAGCCGCAGATGCGTTGCAACAGCAGCCAGCTCGGCCGGCCGCGATGGCCATGTTCGAGCGCGGAGAGATACGCTGACGACACACCGAGGTCGGCCGCCATCTGCTTCAGCGCGATGCCGCGCGCCTCGCGCAGGGCCCGGATGCGCGCACCGAACGGCGTCACAGCCGCAGCGCTCTCGGTAAGGTGCATGGACGACGCATGACCGGCATCCTAATATCGTGGCGTGCCGTTACGCCACCTCTTCACGCTCTGTGTCGCCCTTCTCGTCGCTGCCGGTCTGGCTCCCGCGGCCTCGGCACAAACGGATATTGCCATCGGCTTCCGACCGAGTGCCCCCTATGTGATACGAGCCACCGATGGCACGCTGAGCGGCCTGGAATACGAGCTGGTGACACTGGCTGCCAGCACCGCCGGCATGAAGGTGCGGCCGGTGGTCGCTCCGTTTGCCCGGCTGCCCGAGGATTTCCGGCGCGGTTCGCTGCAGGCCTTCGTGCCGGCCAATCCGGCGATGCGTCTGCCCGGCTGCATCAGCGATACCGTGCTGGCCTACCGCAACATGGCCTTCAGCCTGCAACGCCGAAATCTGGATATCGTGACACCGGCTGACCTCACCGCCTTCGATGTGACGGCTTTCCAGAATGCGCATGTGCTGCTGGGGCCGACGGTGGGCGCGCTGGCGCCGAATGCCGGGCGCTATCGCGAGGTCGCCAACCAGATGCTGCAGGTGCGCGCACTGTTTTCCGGCCGCACCGATGTGGTGCTGGCCGAGCGCCGCATCTTTCGTTACATGATGCGCAGCCCGGAGGCCGGCGTGGACACCGCGCAGCCGCTCGCCGAACACGATATCTTCCTGGCCACGCTCTATGGCGTCGCCTTCCAGCGCCAGGAGGACTGCATCAGCTTCAATCGCGGGCTGGCTGCGATCCGCCGCAACGGCAGGTATGACGAAGTGCTGCGCCGCTGGGATACCGCACCGCGGGCGAAAAGCGGCGCGGTCCCCGTCGTAAAGTCTGCCGGTTAAGCGGCAGCCCGTTAAGCCGCAGCCAGTCCGGCCAGCGCCAGTTTCTGGATCTCGACGGCGCGGGGATAGCACAGACCGCGCCACTCGTCGTTGTCGGGATAGAAAGCGGCGCGGATCTGCGCCTTGATCTGGCGGCCGGCCGGCGAGAACACGTCGCCGCGCAGATGCAGCCAGTTGTCGGCGATCACCGAGAGCCGCACTTCTTCAGACGACAGCGTGCCGACCTCGATGGCGCTGGCCACCACGGTGGCCTGGGCGCAGAAACGCGCGATGCCCATGCGCAGGTTGCCTTCGATGATCGGCGAGTCGGATTGCCCCATCGCCGGCGAGGTGACCGCATCGCCGAACCACTGGCGCGCCAGTTTCAGCGAATCGGAGTCGACCGGATGGCGGCAGATCATTTCCGAATAGCCGAACGGGCCGAGGCCGGTGTGGTAGTCGAGCACGCAGATTCGCTGTGCAGAGTTCAGATACTTTGCACAAACAGCCTTGATCGTCTTGTGCGACCAGCAGGCCTGCGTGCCACCGTAGAAGATGCCGTCGGCATGGCTGTGCTGGCCGCCAACGATGGCAGCGGTCGCCGCTTTACCGCCGACGCGCGCGTAATAGTCGGCGATCTTGGTCTGGATGCCGGCGGCGATCTCGTCGCTCCAGCTGTGCGGCACCAGCCAGTCATGCACTTCGGCATAGGCCGGATTGGCCGGCGGCGACTTCGCATCGAAGTCGATAAAGTTGCGGTTGATGTCCATGTTGTCTTCGTTGACGCGGCGACCCCAGGAAAAGCCGTAGGGGTTGCTGGCATGGATCGACAGCATGGCGGTGTTGGCCGGCAGCTTCGCGGCATGGCCTTCAGTCAGCCAGCCGACCTGGCAGCCCGAGCCGTAATAGCCTTCGATGCCATGCGTACCCGACACCGTGACCAGCACGCTGCGCGCATCCTTCGGCCCGAGCCAGGCGATGTCGGTGAACAGGTCTTCGCCGGCAATGCCGGTGTCGGGATGCTGGATGCTTTCGATTTCAGCGCCGGCATGTTTCGCGGCATCGAGAAATTTCTGACGCGCGGTGGCGTAGTCAGGCGAGAAATACTGGTGGATCGACATGGCGGACCTGCTGGCTTTCAAAATTTTCGCCACTTTCCGCCTGTGTCACACACTTGGCAAGCGTGACGGGATTGGTCCGTAATGGCTCGGCGTTTCTGAGCTCCGCGCCGCGCGATTTTGACCGGGCATCGTCGGATGGGCGAGGTCTTCTACCAGTTCCCGCGCTTACTGGGCCCCAACCACAGCTTGTCTTTTCAACTCGCAGAAATACTGGTTTCCGAATTCGGAGATTGGCGGGATGATTTTTCCGACCACCCAATCACCACGAATCCCAACAAGCATATTGAGAGGGACAAAGTTTCCAGTTCGATCTACTAACCCCTCAGTTGAGCGGGTTACCTTAATAACGGGGTAATTCTCAACCTTGTATCGTTGCTCCAGAGAAATCGGACTCATAACTCGCTCTATGGGCGACACCTTAATACACCGCTGAGGCCCGACTATTCCGTCAAAAGAACGCGCAATGTCATCTCGCCCAGCATCCCTATATCGCTGGAGAACCGAAAAGTAGTGGTCGCACTCTGCCCGCTCAGCAACAATTTCCAATCTGCTTAGACCAACATCTGGGACTGGAAACACTGGGGACATACCTTTCGTATAGTCCACGTCCCGACTGAGGTTGTCGGCAGTCCGCGAAAAAAATGCCTCGACATATCCTTGATTGGACTCGCGATTCAGATGTTTGAGGAGGGTCAGGCACTGCGTAGCGCAATGTGGTGTGTGTCCAAGATTAATTCCTGACCCTTCCGGTGTCGCTGCGGTTTTGATCTCGTCGGCAGACGACGCACATATTCCTGGGCCGACAAGCCGTACGACAGGCAGATCAATAAACGGGATGAGAGCAAGCGCAGAAAAAATGACTCCTCTCGCGCTCCACTTCGATCGGCTCGTCACTGCCCACCTCGAAAAGAGATGGCTGAGCCATGCAGCCAAAGCGATGTATGCAGCTCCTGCAATTAAGACTATGAGCGCGATCATCCCACACCTCTTCCCGCCATCTTCGCCTCTTTCAAGGACGTTTAACCGGCGCTTCCTCACGTTGCCGGCGCAGCAGCACATAGAAGGCGCCGGCGCCGCCCATTTCCTTGCGCGCCGGCGCGACGCCGAGAATCTGGTCGCGCCAGGGACCGCGCTTCAGATAGTCCGGCAGCCAGGCGCGCAACACGCCGCGGCCTTTCTGCATGATCTCGATTTCGTTGTCGGCCCGGACACTGCCCTTGCCGGTGATCACCAGCAGGCAGCGTTTCTGCTGCGCGATACCATCGCGCAGGAATTTTGATAATGCGCGTTCGGCATTGGCCAGAGTCAGCCCGTGCAGGTCGATGCGCGCCTCGACCGGAAGTTCGCCGCGCTCGAAACGCTGGCGCAGCCGCTTGTCCATCTGCGGCGCCGGCTTTTCGCTGTGGCGACCATGCGCCGGCAACACGGCCTTCTGCTTCGCCTCGGCTTTGGCATAGGCGGCCGCACCGGCGCCTTCCGGTTTGTAGACCTTGGGTAAAGGTGCGAGCGGCTGCGGCACGACGTTGGCCGCTTTTTTCAGCGGACGCGCCGATTGCACCACCTGCTGCCAGACGTCCTGGTCCGGGATCAGCGGCGTCGGTTTGACGGGTGCCTTACGGGGTGCCATCCGCGATGAGTACGATATGCAGGCGCCGCGGTCCATGGGCGCCGAGGACAGGCACGCCTTCGATATCGGCGGTGCGCGACGGACCGGTGACGAAATTCACCGTGCGCGGCCAGTTTTCCGCCGCGGTCTTGTCGGCCGTGCCGAGCTTGTCGCGCAGGCGGGCGAAGGCGTCTTCCAGCGAGCCGGTGATCTGGCTCTCCTTCATCACCACGATATGATGGTCGGGCACGAAATGCAGCGTGGTCGGCGTCGTCGTGGACGAGTGCAGCATCAGCGTGCCGGTTTCGGCGATGCCGGCAAAAGCCGGCGTCACGCTGACCAGATCCTGGCTGCGGCCGTGGCCGTAATCGACCTGCAGCATCGGACGGTCGCCCCACGGCAGGTTTTCCAGCAGCGGATCGGGCGCGACGCGCAACTGGGACGGCAGGTTATGCTGCGCCAGATATTCCGCCACCTTGCCCGGCACATCCTGTTCGGCCGGCACGCTGTCGACCGTGACGGTGAGCGCTTCCACCTTGGCGGTGAACAGCGCCACCTGTTCGGCATGCGGAATCTGTGCGCGCTGCGGCACCAGGTTCGGCGTGCGACGCGCGATGCGCTCGGCGACAGCTTCCGGCCGCGCCGGATCGTTGACGGTGTGCTTGAGCCCACTGCGGAGCGTGGCGAAGATGCGGTCGCGGGAGCTGCTCATCGGGCGGCTCCCTGCTTCGATTTGTATTGCGACATGAAGGTGCTGGCAGATTGTGGCGCGGGGAAATCGCGGCCGTCGGTCCAGCCGCCGGCGAGCGGCAGCGAGGCAAGCCTGCCTTTGTCCTTGCCGAGCATGTTGAGCAGGCCAATCGCGATGCCCGCGCCCAGCCGGTAAAGCCAGGGATGTTTCGCGGCAAAGGCCCAGGCCTCGATACCCCAGCGCTGCAAGGGTGGCGTGATCTGCTTTTCATGCGCCTGTTCGCGCCACCAGCGCATCACATCGGGCAGCGGAATGCGCATCGGGCAGACTTCCTCGCATTTGCCGCAGAAGGTGGAGGCATTCGGCAGATGCCGCGCGGTTTCCAGCCCGATCATATGCGGGTCGAGCGCCGCGCCGATCGGGCCCGGATAGACCCAGCCATAGGCATGGCCGCCGACCGAGTGATAGACCGGGCAGTTGTTCATGCAGGCACCGCAGCGGATGCAACGCAGAAGTGGTTCCAGTGCCGTGCCGAGCATTTCGCTGCGACCGTTATCCAGCAGTACCACGTGAAACTCTTCCGGCCCGTCCTTGTCTTCCGGCCGCTTCGGGCCACAGGAGAGCGTCGTGTAGCAGCTCATCTCCTGGCCGGTGGCCGAGCGCGCCAGGATGCGCAGGATGGTCGAGAGGTCTTCCAGATTGGGAATCACCTTCTCGATGCTGCTGACCGCGATATGCATTTTCGGCAGCGACTGGGTGAGATCGCCGTTGCCTTCGTTGGTGACGATCACGGTGGCGCCGGTTTCGGCGATCAGGAAGTTGGCGCCGGTGATGCCGACATCGGCCTGGAAATAACGGTCGCGCAGCACCTGGCGCGCTTCCGTCACCAGCACCTGCGGTTCAGTGGAGCGCGGACCGGCTTTCACGCCCGGCATGTTCGGCAGTTCGTAATCCGGATGGTGATCCTCGAACAGTTCGGCGACCTGCTCACGCGTCTTGTGCAGCGCCGGGCCGATGATGTGGCTGGGCGGTTCGTGGGCCAGCTGGATGATGTATTCGCCGAGATCGGTTTCGACCGGGGTGATGCCATGTTCCTCGAGGAAGGCATTGAGCCCGATTTCTTCGGTCACCATCGACTTGCCCTTGGTGACCAGTTTCGCATTGCGCGAGCGACACAGCGCCAGGATGGTTTCGCGCGCCTCGCGCGGCGTGCGGCACCAGTGCAGCTTGCCGCCGCGCGCGGTCAGCTGCTGCTCGAATTTCTCCAAATAGAGATCGATATGCTTCAGCACGTGGTTCTTGATCTTGACGCCTTCGTCGCGCAACGCCTCGAACTCGGGGAGTTCGCGCGCGGTTTCGACGCGGCGGCTCGCCATCGGGCCGCCAATAATCTGCATCGCCTTGCGCAGATTCGGGTCTTTCAGCGCCTTGGCGGCATTGGCTTCGAAATTCTGCGCGGTGATCTGCATGCTCATGGCGCGGCCCTCACTTGCTCTCGCCCAGCGAAGATTCACCTATGGCCGGCAGATCGGTCATGCCGGCCAGTACTTCCGCCACATGGCGCACCTGCACGGGACTGCCTTCGCGTTTCAGCTTGCCGGCCATGTTGAGCAGGCAGCCCATATCGCCGGCCAGCAGCAGATCGGCGCCGGTGGCGTTGATATCGGCGGTCTTTCGACTCACAATATCGGTCGAGATCTCGCCGTATTTGACGCAGAAGGTGCCGCCGAAGCCGCAGCAGGTTTCCGGCGTCTGCATTTCGACCAGTTCGAGTCCCTGCACGCTCTCCAGCAACGCGCGCGGCTGCGCCTTCACGCCGAGTTCGCGCAAGCCGGAACAGGAATCGTGATAGGTAATCTTCACATCCTGCGGTGCGGTCTGAACGCTCTGAATCTTGAGAACATCGACCAGGAAGCTGGTCAGTTCATGCATGCGGCCGGACAGATCCTCGGCGCGGCGCTGCCAGTCGGGCTCGGCCGCGAACAAGGCCGGATAGTGGTCCTTGATCATGCCACCGCAGGAGCCTGAGGGCGCGACAACATAGTCGTAGTCTTCAAAGACCTCGATCACCTGTTTCGCGATGGCCGCAGTGTCGTTGCGATCGCCCGAGTTATAGGCCGGCTGGCCGCAGCAGACCTGTGCCTCGGGCACTTCGACGACGCAGCCGGCATCTTCCATCAGCTTGATCGCGGCAAAGCCGACGCTGGGCCGGAACAGGTCGACCAGGCAGGTGACGAACAGGGCAACGCGGGGTTTTGAGTCAATCTGGGACATGCTGGGCTCCGTAACTCAACTCAGGCCATGGCGGCGCAGGCCGCTGGCGATGTGATACTGCACGGCGAGGCGGGCGGCCTGCGGATCGCGCGTCGACACGGCGAAGATGATCGCCTGATGCTCGCCTTCGATTTCGGCCAGGCGGTTCTGTTCCTTCAGCCGCGACAGTCGCGCCAGCTGCATCGCCTCGCGTGCATGGCGGCCGATGAAGGCGGCGAAACGGCGCAAGGCCGGATTATGGGCGGCCTGCGCCAGCACGTCGTGGAAGCGGATATCCTCTTCCAGGCCGAGGCCGCCTTTGGCGACCGCGTCGCGCATCGCGTCGGATGCCGCGCACAGGCGCTCAAGGTCGAGGATGGTATGGCGTTCGGCGGCGAGCGCTGCGCAGTCGGCCTCGATCAGCGCGCGCAGTTCCAGCAAATGCGTGTCGCCGGCCTCTCCGTTGTCGAGCCGGAAAGCGGTAGCGCCGGGGGCGGCGGCGACGAAGGCGCCCTTGCCCTGGCGGGTTTCGACATAGCCGTCGGTTTTCAGCCGGGCGATCGCCTCGCGCACCACGGCGCGGCTGACCTCGTATTGCGCGGCCAGCGCATGTTCCGACGGCAGCCGGTCATGCGGCCGCCAGTCGCCGGCCAGGATCGGCTGCAGCAGGGTCTCGGCGAGGGCGTCCGCCCGGGACGTAGGACGTATATCTGTCAGGGTGCTCATCAGCTGCCTGACAAGTTAGCCGGATTATCCAATTATTTCAATATGAGAACCGCTCTCATCTGGGCCGCCGGCTCGCAGCTCCCCCAAAAACTTAATCCGGCCTGATCTGCTGGTTGGGCAGGGTACTGTCGCCCGAGCCGAGCGGGCGCTGCATGAAGACGCTGTCGACCCAGCGGCCATGTTTGAAGCCGATCGAGGGCAGCGTGCCGACGACGCGGAAACCCAGTGTCGCGTGCAATGCGATCGAGCCGGTATTCTGCGTGTCGCCGATCACCGCCACCATTTGGCGATAGCCCAGCACGGCGCAGCGCGCCATCAGGCTTTCCAGCAGCGCACGGCCGATACCCTTGCGCGGCGCATCCGGCGCGACATAGATCGAATCCTCGACCGAAAACCGATAGGCGATGCGCGGGCGATAGGCGCTGGCATAGGCATAGCCGACCACGCGGCCGTCCAGTTCGGCCACGAGGTAGGGAAAATCCTTCGCCAGAATGTCGGCGCGCCGGCGCGCCATCTCGTCCGTATCGGGCGGCACTTCCTCGAAACTGCCGAAGCCATGCCGCACATGATGGCCATAGATCGCGGCAATGGCGGCGATGTCGCGCTCTTCGGAGACGCGGATAATGACGGGGCTGGTGGCGGGCGATGACGACATGGCTGACTCGGGGCAGATCCGGTTTTGCGGCAGGGACTGTTAATCGCACTATGCCACGGTGAAGGCGGCAGGGAAATCTGCCGGACGGCTCTGTTCGACAGAAAGTATTGATTGCCATGGCATATCCAGATTTTCACTTGTTCGTCGGACGGTGCCGTTCCAGATTGGCAGCATGATCGATCCCGCCGTCCCGCTGGATGCGGCCAGCCTGCGTTTCAGTGCCACGGGTGCCGCCGACGGGCCCGAGCCGCATGCCCCTGTGCTGCTGGCGCTGCTGCGCTACTGGCAGTCGAAATGTCATGCCCCAAAGGACGGAATGGCGGGCCGCCTGCCTGCCCGCAGCGATCTCGATCCGCTCGAATTGCGCAGCCTGCTGCCGCATGTCTATCTGATCGACGTGCTGCCGGGCGGTGTGCCGGATCGCTGGCGCTTCCGCGTGCGGCTGCTGGGCGAAAAGCATGTCGAGGTCTACGGCCCCGGCCTGGTCGGCAAGGTGATCGACGATGTATTCCCGCCGGCTGTCGCAGCGGAGTTCAACCGGCTCTATGCCGTCGTGGTGCAGCGCCGCGCGCCGGTGATGAACCATGGCCGGGTGAGCTGGCTCCGCAACAAGGAATTCCTGCAATACGAAGGTCTGCATGCGCCGCTGGCCAGCGACGGCAGCAGTATCGACTGCATTTTCGGCGCTGGCGCCTTTGTCGGAATGGACTGACGCGTCAGGAGATGGCGAGAAGTTTTGCCGCCACGGCTTTCGGCAGCAGCAGCCAGGCCCGGCCGGGATGCTTCATGCGGCCGGCGATGCTTTCAGCCTGCGCGCCCGCACCCCAGAAGACATCGCCACGCACGGCGCCACGGATCGCGCCGCCGGTATCCTGCGCCACCATCAGGCGCTGGAACGGCACGGACGCATTGCCGCTGTCCGCAGGCCGCGTTGCGTCAAGCCAGAGCGGCAGACCAAGCGCAAAATGGCTGCGGTCGACGGCCAGGCTGCGGCCCGGCACCAGCGCCACGCCCTGCGCGCCGGGCGGACCGTCGAGATCGTCCTTCGGCGCCGGCAATTCGCGGAAGAACACGTAAGACGGATTCTGCCGCAGCAGTTCGGGTGCGGCATCGGGATTTGCGCGCAGCCAGGCGCGGATTGCCTGCATCGACACATCTTCGCGGGTCAGCGTGCCGCGCTCGATCATCACCCGGCCGATGGCGACATAAGGATGGCCGTTCTGCGCGGCGAAACCGACGCGCAGCTTCTGCCCGGTATCGAGCTGCACCAGCCCGGAGCCCTGCACCTGCAGGAAGAAGGCATCGGAGGCATCGTCGAGCCAGACCAGTTCCAGATTCTTGTTGTTCAGCGCGCCGGCATCGATCTGGCCGCGATCCTCATAGGGCCGCAGGCGGCCGTCGCGCACGCGGCCGGCAATGCGCTGGCCCTTCAGGCTGTCGCGGAATTCGCCGAGATCGACCTGCACCAGATCGGGCGGCATGCGATACAGCGGCGTGGTGTAGACGCCGTGTTTCTGGCGGCTGCCGCGCACCAGCGGTTCGTAATAGCCGGTGAACAGGCCTTCTGTTTTTCCATCGCCGATCACGGCGACCGGCTGCAATTCGTTTTCGATCAGCCGGCGCAAAGCGGCATCGTCGCCCGGCAGCAGTGCGGCCAGCGCCGTGCAGAAGGGCTTCCAGTCGTTACCGGTGCCGTAACGGTCATGGCTGTCGAGCCGGCGCTCGTTGCGCGGCGTCATGCGCGCGCAGCTGCGGCTCAGCGCCGGCAGAGCCTCGGCGACGCGATCGGCGGCATAGCCAGGCAGGTCGGCGAAACCGGCGGGCTGAAAAGCAATGGCAGGGGGCGCGGGCGGCGGCGCCTTGGGCGCGCAGGCCGCGACAACGATCAGAAAAACGAGGGCGAGACTGCGCCGCGCCATACCGTCGCGCCTCAATTCGGCGCGGAGGTGGCGATCAGGGTCCAGTTCGGATCGCGCGAGCGGGTGTCGCGGGCGAAGGTCCAGATATCGGTGACCTGGTCGACGCTGTTGGCGTGACCGCCGATCACATGGCCCTGGGCATCCTTGGTGACGCTGATCAGCTCGGACTCGAACTTCACCGTCACTTCGGCGATGCGGTTGTTCACCTGGGTCTCGGTGATCGCGGCGCCACGCAGGCCGACAAAAGTGGTTTCCATATGTTCGCCGCGCTTGGCGCGGTCATCGATGGCGCCGGCGAAATCGTTGAATACTTCGCGCGACAGCAGCGGGCGCAACGTGTCCTTGTCGCCGGCGGCAAAAGCCGTCACCACCATTTCATAGGCAGCCTTGGCGCCGCCCACGAATTCGGCAGCGTCGAAATCGGGATCGACGGCGCGCAGCGGGGCAAGGATCGCCTCCTGGGCCGGATCGGCAGCGAGGCCGGCGGCATCCGACGCATCGCGACGCGGCAGGGCGACGACATTGTCTTCGGCGCTCTCGCCATCCTTGGCAGCGCCATCCTTGTCGGCGGGGCCCGGGCGGCGACGCTTCTGCTCATGCCCGGTGCGCTGGCCCAGCACCGCGCGCAGGCGCAGCGCGATGAAGCCGGCGATGGCGCCGAGCAGAAGGATGTCGAGAAATTGGAAACCGTCGCCCATGTCCGCCTGATACCCTGATTTTACGGAATTTTACCCCCGGCGACCGGGGCGGTCCAGCATGCCGGCACCGGAAGCAGTGCTATGCTGCGGAAATAAGGGCAAATCATGGCATTACAAGCGGTACTGCGTCGTATTCGCGCGCGCACTGCGATGCAAGGTGGAGTGCATTCGGGGCCCGCCGCCTTGTCGATCTCCGCCAAAGCATGCTAGGGACAGCCCGCCCTCACGCGATCCACAGTCTGCCGTCGGCAGGCTGTATCAGACGGAAAGATACAACCGGCCATGACCGACACTGCCAATCCGCCGCCGGGTTTCGACCCCAATGCCGACCAGAATGCCGCGCCGCATTTCGGCCTGAACGCGCAATACACCAAGGATCTTTCATTCGAGCATCCGATGGCGCCGCGCACCTTCAGCATGCAGGGCGCGCCGCAGATTTCGGTGAATGTCGGCACCTCGGCCGAGCGCGTGAACGACAGCCTATTCGAAGTGACACTGCGCATCTTGTGCGAAGCCAAGCATGGCGAGGAGGTCGCCTTCGTGATCGACCTGCATTATGCCGGCCTGTTCACGCTCGCCAATATTCCCGCCGAGCATGTCGAGCCGCTGCTGCTGGTCGAAGCGCCGCGCCTGCTCTTCCCGTTTGCCCGCCGCATCGTGGCAGATGCGACCCGCGATGGCGGCATGCCGCCACTGATGCTGGATCCGATCGATTTCCTGCAGCAGTACCAGCGCAGCAAGGAAGCCGAGGGCCAGGCGGGGACTGCCTGATCTGCATCTCGGACGCGTCTCTGACAAAGCCGGGCTTCACGCCCGGCTTTTTTCTTGCTCTCGCCAGGGCGCACCGGCAAGCTGCGCGGAACAGGGGCAGGTGAAGCGGAGGCAGGGTGGAAACGTCGCTCGACGACCTTATTCAGGCGTCGTCCTATCCGCGCTTGCTGGGAACGGAGTTTCTGGATCGCTGTTCGCCGCCGATCCGCCGTATCTGGGACTACTGGAACAGCCGCCGCGGCGATCGGCCGCTGCCCGGCCGGCACGACATCGACCCGTTGAGCATTCCGCGCGACCTGCTGCCCGGCATCCTGCTGACCGAAGTGCTGCGCGAGCCGCCCTGGCTGCGCTACCGCCTGGTCGGCACCGCGCAGGTGACGCTGCGCGGGCGCGATCCGACCGGACAGCCGGTGGCGGGCAACTATATGGGTGTGCATCTGGGCACCAAGCCCGACGAGACGATGCTGAACTACCGCATCGTCATCGAGCGGCGCGTGCCGGTCTATACCTACAATCCGGTGACCGGCATGATGCCCGACGGCAGTTCGCTGCGGCAGCTGGCCCTGCGGGCGAACTGCTCGCTGCTGATGCCGCTGTCGAGCGACGGCACCACTGTCGACATGGTCTTCTGCTACACCGAGCTGGAAGCGCCCTAGTCTGGCTGTCTGCCTTGCGATCGCCGTCCTGCGGCGGCACTCTGCGCGCGCATGACCGAACCGGAGCAGACCCAGCAATCCTCCTTGGCCTCGCTCGACGATGCGATCCGCGCATCGACGCATCCGCGTGTTCTCGGGCCGGGCTTCCTGGACCGGTGTTCGCCGCGCGTGCGCCGCATCTACGAATACTGGGATGAAAAACGCGGCACGCGCGCGATGCCGGCACGGCGCGACATCGACCCGTTGAGCATTCCGCGCGACCTGCTGCCCGGGATCGTGCTGACCGAAGTGCTGCGCGAACCGCCATGGCTGCGCTATCGCCTGGTCGGCACGGCGCAGGTGGCGCTGCGCGGCCGCGATCCGACCGGACAGCCGGTACACGACAATTATCTCGGCGCCCATCAGGGACTGCCGGGCGACAACGTGATCCTGAACTACCGTATCGTCATCGAGAAGAAGACAGTGGTTTACGTGTACAACCCACTGCCCGGACCGGCGCCGGACGGCAGTTCGCTGAACCAGCGCAGCGTGCGCGGCAACGGCACCGTGCTGATGCCGCTGTCGGGCGATGGCGAGAATGTCGATACGGTATTCTGCTTCAGCGACCTGGATGAGCCCTGATCAAGCCCCTGCCTATGCCTTCTGGGGCGCAGCCAGGCCGATGGTGGCCAGCAGCTTGTCCATCTCGATCGGCTTGGCAAGGATGGCATCGAAGCCAGCCACCTCGTAACGCGCCAGCGCTTCCGGCACCACATCCGCGGTCAGCGCGATGATGCGCTGCTGGCCGCCGCGCGGCAGGCTACGCAGCCGGTAATGCGTTTCGATACCGTCCATCTCCGGCATATGAATGTCGAGCAGCACGACATCGAAGTCCTGCTGCTCTGCCGCCTGCACCGCAGCCGCGCCGCTGCCGACCAGCACCAGTTTTTCGCAGAGCGGCTTCAGCAGGGTTTCGACGATGCGGCGGTTGATATGGTTGTCATCGACGCAGAGCACGCGCGGCCGCTTGATGCGATAGTCGGTATTGGCCGGCACCAGCTGCAGCTGCGGCTCTTCCTGTTCCGCCAGTTCGGCCGGAATCTGGAACCAGAACAGCGAGCCCTTGCCCTGCCGGCTGTCGCAGCCGATCTCGCCGCCAAGCAGATAACAGAGCCGGCGGCAGATGGCGAGACCAAGGCCGGTGCCGCCAAAGCGCCGCGAAGTGGAAGCGTCTTCCTGCGAAAAACGCTCGAAGATGGTGTTCTGCGCCGCCAGCGAAATGCCCGGACCGGTATCTTCGATCTCGAAGCGGATGCCGGCGACGTTGCCCGCCAGCGTCGTCGGCTTCGCGCGCAGCACGATATGGCCCTGTGTGGTGAACTTGACCGCATTGCCGACCAGATTGACCAGAATCTGGCGCAGGCGCACCGGATCGGTCTCGATACCTACGGGTGCTGCCGGATCGATTTCGACACGCAGGGACAGTTTTTTCTGCGCACAGGCCGAGGAGAACAGCGCTGACATCGTATCCAGCAGGGTGCTCAGACGGATCGCGCTCGGCGCCACCTTCATCTTGCCGGCTTCGAGCCGCGAATAGTCGAGAATGTCGTTGATGATGCCGAGCAGGCTCTCCGCCGATTCGCGGATTACGCCGACATAGTCGCGCGTGGTGGCATCCAGCGGCATGTTTTCCAGCGCCTGGGCCATGCCAAGTACGCCGTTCATCGGCGTGCGGATCTCATGGCTCATGGTGGCGAGGAATTCACTTTTCACCGTGGCGAGCTTTTCCGCACGTGCGGTCTGGTCCTGCAGGTCGGTATTCAGCGCCGCCAGCATGCGGGCGCGGGCTTCGCGGTCGGCCAGCACCCGCAGGCCGACGGCGAGCGCGACGATGCCGCTGAGCATGACCAGCAGGGAGATCACGCTGATGATGGTGGCAAGCGAGCGCCAGTTGGCGATGCCATGTTCCAGCGAGCGCGAGGTGGACAGCACCAGCCGGTCGCCGAACATGCGGCGCACCGCAACGATACGCTGCTCGCCGGTGAAGGGATTGGCATAGACGCCGCTATGGGCACTATGGCCGCTGGCGACGAAAGCATCGTAGGCCTCGACCTGGCGGCGGTTGCCGACTTCCTCCTCGCGCCAGGGATAACGCGCGATCAGAGTGAAATCCCTGCTCAGCAGCGTGACGTAATCGCCCGTTGTCACGGCGCTTTCGAAGGCCCTGGCATAGCTCTGCGGATCGATGCTTGCACCGATTACGCCCTTCAGGGTGCCATCGGGATAACGCACCGCCATGCTCATGGTGAGCTGCCAGTTGCCATCAACCAGATTCTTGCTGGGGCCGCTGAACAGGAAGCGCTCGCTGGAATCGCGCAGTTGCACGAATGTCGCCTGCCCGGCCGCGCTGTAGGGGCGGATCGGATGTGAGCGCGAGGAGAAGATGCCGATGCCCGCGCCGTCGACCACGCCGAGTGCACGCACATAGGGCAGCTGTTCCTCCAGCCGCTTCAGATGCTGATGCATCTGCGCCGGGTTGCTGCCATCTGCCGCCCAGAGCAGTTCGATCTTCTCGAGCGCGAACTGCACGCTCAGCAGAGAGTTTTCGATTTCCTGAGTGCGGATTTCGCCCTGGCGCTCAAGATCGCCGGTTTCTTCCGTGATCGCGGCGTGGCGCAGCGCGGTGTAGACATAGTGATTGAGGCCGATGAGCGGCAGCATGATCGCGCCGATATAGACGACGCAGAAGAAGACGGTGCGGCGCATGGCGAGTTCGACCGGGGCCTCAGGGGGAGACGGCGTGGTTCATGGCGATGCAGCCTAGTTTCGCTCTTTTCCGGTGAAAAATTGCCAAGCGGTAAGGTTACTGGAAAGTTATCCGTACAACGGGGGCATTATTCCGTCTTGAGCCAGAGCGGATCTTTCAGCTTGGCGACGAAGGCGGCATGGGCGGCAAGTTCCTCGGGGCTCGCCGCATGCGGTCGCACCGGCCGGGCCGGGCCGCGCGGCGCCTGCGCCGCCAGGACGGTATCGCCGACATCAAGGCCGGCAAGGCCGAGGCCCTGCTGCCGGCCGCCGATCAGTTCGAGATAGACCTCGGCCAGCAGTTCGGCGTCGAGCAGCGCGCCATGTTTCACACGGGCGGAATTGTCGATGTTGAAGCGTTTGCACAGCGCGTCGAGGCTGACCTGCGCGCCGGGGAATTTCTGCCGCGCCAGCCGCACCGTGTCGATGGCGCGTTCCATGGCGACATGCGGGAAACCCGTCAGCCGCGCCAGTTCGGCATTCAGGAAGCCGATATCGAACTGCGCATTATGGATCACCAGCGGATCCTCGCCGATGAAGTCGCAGAAGTCCTGCGCCACCGCGGCAAACAGCGGTTTGTCCTTCAGGAACTCGTCCGACAGACCATGCACCTTGAAGGCGTCTTCCGGCATGGCGCGTTCGGGATTGATGTAGACGTGGTAATGCCGGCCGGTGGGAATATGGTTGACCAGCTCGATGCAGCCGATCTCGACCAGGCGGTCGCCTTCATTGGCCTTGAAACCGGTGGTTTCGGTATCGAGCACGATTTCGCGCATGGTCAGGCTTTCCGCAGGGTTTCGATCAATGTCACCACCTGCGCCTCGGTTTCGGCCGGGCTCACGCCGGTGTCGATAACGTAATCGGCGCGTGCGCGTTTTTCCGCATCCGGCATCTGGTTGGACAGAATCCCGGCGAGTTTCGCTTCGGTCATGCCGGGCCGCGCCAGCGCGCGGTCGCGCTGCATCGCTTCGGGCGCGCTGACCACCACGATGGCATCGAGCTGCTTCGCGCTGCTGCCTTCCAGCAGCATCTGGATTTCCAGCACCACCATGTCGGCACCCGCGGCCTCGTTGTCATGGAGGAAATCCTCGCGCAGTTTCGCCACCAGCGGATGCACGATGCTTTCGAGTTTTTTGATCTCGGCCGGTTTACCGACCACCGCCGCCGACAAGGCCGCGCGATCCACCGCGCCGTCCTTCACGACACCCGGGAAGGCCGCGCCCACCGGTGCGACCGCGGCGCCGCCCTTGGCATAGAGCTGGTGCACGCCGGCATCGGCATCGAAGACGGGAATGCCACGTGCGGCGAACATCTTCGCCACCGTGGTCTTGCCCATGCCGATGGAGCCGGTGAGGCCGATCCTTTTCATGCGGCCCCCCGTCATGCCGGCAACACCGCGACATCGTATTCGGCGAGATGCCTGTCGCCGGTCACCAGGATCAGGTTTTCGACCCGCGCCTGCGCGACGAGCATGCGGTCGAATGGATCGCGGTGCAGATGCGGTAGCCGCGAGACCTCGCGTGCATGCTCCATCTGTATCGGCAATAATGTTGCGCCCATCCGGGGCAGATAGTCTTCCCAGTCAAGTTTGGACGTCAGCTTGCCTGTGGCCACCTTGATGCCNNGGTCAGGCGCCCCGTATCGTCCAGCGCCCACAGGAAGGCGTTGGTGTCCAGCAGCAGTCTCACACATCACCGTCAGGGAATATGCGGCTGTTGGCAAAGTCGCGCTCGATCTCGGCATCGGCCTGATCATAGTCCGGCGCGAATTGTATCTGGCCCTTCAGGAAGCCGAATTGACGTTTCGGCTTGTCGGCCTGTGCCACCGGAACCAGCACCACCGCTGGCTTCCCTGCGCGCGAAATTACCACGTTTTCGCCCCGCTCCGCTGCTTCGATCAGCTTGGAGAGGGTGGTTTTGGCTTCGTGAATATTAACCTGAATTTTCATTGGCTTAGCACTTAGCTTAGCTAATCTGCGAAGATTAGCTTAGCTAAGTTAGCTAACCCGGTCAAGCGAGGACCGCGGCCCGCAGCTCCATCGTCACCTCCGGGGCGACGCCGAACCAGGCCTCGAAGCCCGGCCGGCCCTGGTGCAGCAGCATGCCCAGCCCGTCCACCACCGGATTGCCGCGCGCCCGGGCCGCTGCCAGCAGGCCGGTTTCCAGCGGGGTGTAGACGATGTCGTTGACCAGCGCCGTGACCGGCAGATCGTCCAGCGGCAGGTCGAGCGGCGGCTGGCCGCCCATGCCGAGACTGGTGGTGTTGACCAGCAGGTTGGTTCCGGCCAGCGAAGCGGCGCGCTCCTCCCAGTCGACGACCTGCAGGCGGCTGCCGAATTCGGCGGCCAGCGCCTCGGCCTTGTCGCGGCTGCGGTTGGTCAGGCGCAGCTCGGGGGTGCCGGCATCCAGCAGGGCCACGATGATCGCCCGCGAGGCGCCGCCGGCGCCAACCACCACGGCCGGGCCGTTCGCCGCCCGCCAGATCTTCGGCGCGTCGGCCCGCAGCGAGGCGAGGAAACCGAAGGCATCGGTGTTGCTGCCATGCAGGCTGCCATCCTCGCGCACAACAATGGTGTTCACCGCGCCGATCCGCTTCGCCACCGGGTCGATTTCGGCCAGATAGGGCAGCACGGCCACCTTGTTGGGCAGGGTGACATTCACGCCACGAAAGCCGGGTTCCTTCGGCAGCGCCTCCAGGAAGGCGCCGACATCTTCCGGCGGCACCGGCAGTTTGTCGTAACGGCCGCTGAGGCCGTATTGCGCCAGCCAGAAGCCGTGCAGTTTCGGCGAGCGCGAATGATCGACCGGCCAGCCGATCACGCCGGCGCGCGGCAGGATGTCGTCTTCGGTATCGAAGGCCGTCATGCGCCCGGGATCATGAACGGAGCACCTTGTTCTCGCGCAGGATATCCAGCAGCGGCAGCAGCGGCAGGCCGAGGATGGTGAAGTGGTCGCCCTGGATGCGGCTGAACAGCTGCGCGCCGAGGCCTTCGAGCTGGTAGCAGCCGACGCAGGACAGCACGGCTTCGCCGGCCTGCGCCAGATAGGCATCGAGGAAGCCGTCGCTGAAATTGCGCATGGTCAGCTTTGCGCTCTCGGCATGACGCCAGATCACGCTGCCGCCACGCGCCACCACCACCGCACTGACCAGCTCATGCGTCTTGCCGCGCAGGGACAGCAGATGCTCGCGCGCGCTGTTCATGTCTGCCGGCTTGTCGTACCAGCGGCCATCGCAGGCGACCATGGAATCCGCCGCGACGATAAAATCCGTCGGCTCTGCCGAACTGATGCGATGCGCCTTCAACTCGGCCACCGCGATGGCGGTATCGCGCAGGCTGGCGCCATCGCTTTTCAGCGACAGCTTGATTTCCTCTTCATCGACGCGCGCAGGTTTGACATCGAAGTCGAGGCCGGCGCCGCGCAGCATGGCCGCACGCGAGGCGCTGGCGGAAGCAAGGATCAGACTCATGCCTGCGACTCGTCGAAGCCGAGATCCTGCTGCCTGCGCTGCTCCTCGCGGCGATTGTGCAGATTCAGAATCGCCGCGGCGGTTTCCTCGATCGAGCGGCGCGTCACATCGATGATCGGCCAGTTATGCTTGGCGCAGAGCTTGCGTGCGATCATCAGTTCTTCCTTCACGCGTTCATCGTCGACATAAGCGGTTTCGGTATTCTGGTTCATCGAGATCAGGCGGCTGCGCCGGATCGAGACCAGACGGTCGGGCGAAGCCGTCAGTCCGACCACCAGTGGATTTTTCAGCGCCTCGATTTCGGGCGGAATGATCAGGCCCGGCACGATCGGCACATTCGCCGTCTTGAGCCCGCGGTTGGCCAGATAGATCGAGGTCGGCGTCTTGGAGGTGCGCGACACGCCGACCAGCACGATATCGGCCTTGTCGAGGTCTTCGAGATGCTGGCCATCGTCATGCGCGATGGTGAAATGCATGGCATCGATGCGGTGGAAATATTCCGCATCCATTTCATGCTGGCGGCCGGGCAGGTTGATCGCTTTCTCACCAAGATATTTGCCAAACGCCATGATCACCGGATCGAGCACGGGCACAATCGGCAGTTTGGCCTTGGCGCAGCCCTTGACCAGGATCTCGCGCAACTCCTGGTCAACAATGGTGAACAGCACCAGGCCGCCCATGGCGGCGATGGCCTCGACCACGCGCTCCATTTGCAGCGGCTTGCGCACCAGCGCCCAGGTATGGGTCTCGACCTCTTCCTGCGATTTCTGGAACTGCACCAGGGCTGCCTTGGCCACCGATTTCAGCGTTTCGCCGGTGGCGTCGGAGACCAGATGGATATGCGGCCGGACGGTTTTCGGCATCAGCGGGGCACCAGGGAGCGCGAGTGAATCATGGGGATAAAGGGTATAAGCGGGGGGTTTTCCCCAATCCGATCAATTTCATGCCCGGAAGCTCGATTCCATGCAACCGGCCAGTCCCAATGGGATCGATTTTGTGACGCCCCTGTGGAAAGCGGGGAGGAACTGCATTTCCGCCATAATGCTTACCCATCCCCGTTATCCCCACAATTCCCATTGCGGAACCGGCGGCTTTCCATCGTGGTTCTGACGCGCTTATCCCCCGACCGGGTCCGATCCGGCCGGCCAGGATGTGTTCGGGACAGAATCCGGGACCAGCCCTGAATGGCCAGTTATCCCCGCCACTCACCGCACAACCTCAACCACTATCTCTTTTAATTTAAATTAAAATAGAAGAGGAATAAGGCCATGAGCCCTGTTCCTCCGGCCCCTCTCATGGGGCAACTGACAAAGCAGCCGACCAAACCGTTACTGCGAACCCTGGCCGGTCTGCCGAGTGCACGTCCGCCGCTCTGGCTGATGCGCCAGGCCGGTCGGTACCTGCCTGAATACCGCCAGACCCGGTTCGAGGCCGGCAGCTTCCTGCAGCTTTGCTACGACCCGGAACGTGCCGCGGAAGTCACCCTGCAGCCGATCCGGCGTTTCGGCTTTGATGCCGCCATCCTGTTCGCCGATATCCTGCTGATCTGCCAGGCGCTGGGCCAGCATCTGGAATTCCGTGAAAACGAAGGCCCGGTGCTGGATCCGATCCGCACGGCCGGCGAACTGACCCGTCTGAACCCCAATGGCATCCACAAGACGCTGGGACCGGTCTACGAGGCCGTCGGACGCATCAAGGCAGAGCTGCCCCCCAGTTGCACCATGATCGGCTTTGCCGGCGCGCCCTGGACGGTGGCGACCTACATGCTGGAGGGCAAGGGCTCGAAGGACTATCCCGCCGCCAAGACCTGGGCCTTCGGCAATCCCATCGGCCTCAACACGCTGATGGAAATCCTGATCGAGGCCACGGTGGCCTATCTGGACAAACAGGTGCAGGCCGGCGCCGAGGTGGTGCAGCTGTTCGATACCTGGGCCGGCGTGCTGCCCGAACAGGAATTCCGTCGCTTCTGCATCGAGCCGGTGCGACGGATCATCGCCACACTGAAAGCCAAATACCCGACCCTGCCGGTGATCGCCTTCCCGCGCGGCGCCGGCACAATGTACGAGGGTTATGCTGCGGCCACCGGTGCCGATGCACTCGGGCTGGATTACACGATGCCGCTCGGCTGGTCGAAGGACCATCTGTGGAGCAAGCACGTCGTGCAGGGCAATCTCGATCCGCGTCTGCTCGTGGTTGGTGGCTCGGCGATGGCGGAAGGTGTGCATCGCCTGATGTCCACCTTCAAGGGCCGCAATTTCATTTTCAACCTCGGTCATGGCATCGTGCCGGAAACGCCGATCCGCCATGTCGAGGAACTGGTGCGGCTGGTGAAGGGCTCCGAAGCGCTGGCCTGATATCCCCGGCCTGATCCGCTACATCCGTGCCAGATCCTCGATGGCGGCGGCGACCATGCCGGTGCCGGCCGCAATCATCAGGATATCGCCGGCGACGCGCACGTACTTATAGCCTGACGGCGGCGCGCTCAGGCGGATGCTCAACTCGGGCGGCAGGTCGTAGAAGACGACGTCGCGCGGCAGCGGATGGCCCATCATCCATTTCTTCGCCTGGCCCGGCGGCATGCAGCCATTGCCCTTCTTGGCCAGACCCGGCGGGCAGCCGCGCGGCATCGGGCCGCCATAATAATCGCGGATCACCATGCGGTCGCTGTCGTTGAAACTGAAATTGATCGAGATATTGGTGTCGCCACCGCCGCTGGAACCACCGCGGCCCTTGCCACCCTTCTGACCATGTCCGTTGCCTTTCTCCTTATGGCCGCCTGGCGGATCGGCCCAGGCCGGGAGGGCAGTGGCGAGGCTGCCGGCGGCAATGGTAAGCGCCAGGGCAGCAGTGGCGATGCGGAGAGTGGCGATGGCGGACATGGAGTATTCCTTCTCCCGGAATTTTTCCGGATGCGGTGATCCTCTGAAACGATTACGGCGTATTTTTGTCTCAAAAAGTGCGAAACATCGGCAGGCACACCTCGCCTGGACATCGTTACGGCCTTAAGTCTTAGAACCATGAAAAAGACTGCAGTCATCCTTTTCAATCTCGGTGGACCGGACAGCCTCGCGGCCGTGCAGCCATTCCTGTTCAACCTGTTCAGCGATCCGGCGATCATCCGGCTGCCCCATCCGTTCCGCTGGCTGCTGGCGAAACTGATCTCTACACGCCGCGCCCCGGTGGCGCAGGAGATCTATGCGAAGATGGGCGGCCGCTCGCCGATCCTGCCGCAGACGGAAGCGCAGGCGCGTGCGCTGGAGGATGTACTGGGTGACGGCTACCGCGTCTTCATCGCCATGCGCTACTGGCATCCGTTTTCGGATCAGACTGCAAAAGCCGTGAAGGACTGGGGTGCGCAGCGTATCGTGCTGCTGCCGCTCTATCCGCAATTCTCCACCACGACGACAGCGTCTTCATTCAAAGACTGGCATCGTGCGGCTGCAGCGGCGGGCCTGAACGTGCCGACCAGTGAAATCGTGCAGTATGAAACCGATCCGGGTTTCATCGCGGCGCAGACCGAATTGCTGCGCGAACGTCTGGCCGAAGCGGAGTCGAAAGGCGCAGAAGCAGGAACGGGTGTGCGGATTCTCTTCTCTGCGCATGGCCTGCCGAAAAAGATCGTCGATGCCGGGGATCCTTATCAGAAGCAGGTCGAGGCCAGTGTTGCTGCCGTGCTGAAACTGCTGGACCGTCCCGAGCTGGACAGCGGAATCTGCTACCAGAGCCGTGTCGGGCCGCTGGAATGGATCGGGCCGGCGACGGATGCGGAAATCACGCGCGCCGCACTGGAGAAACGCGCGATTGTTGTCGTACCGATTGCGTTTGTGTCGGAGCATTCCGAAACGCTGGTCGAACTCGATATCGAATATGCCGAACTGGCGCAGCATAACGGCGCCGCCGCCTATATCCGCATTCCCACCGTCGGTGTGCAGCCCGCGTTCATCGCCGGGCTTGCCGGTCTGGTACGACAGGCTTAAACAGTGGCCATGCTCTACGACTGGCTGAAGGCTTTTCACATCGTCTCGATCATCGCCTGGATGGCGGGGATGCTGTATCTGCCGCGGCTGTTCGTCTATCACGCAGACGCCGAGACCGGATCCAGCCAATCCGAGACCTTCAAACTGATGGAGCGCCGGCTGCTCAAGGCGATCATCAACCCGGCGATGATGGCGGCCTGGATCTTCGGCGGCCTGATGGTCTGGCTCGGCCATCACTGGGATCAGCCCTGGTTCTGGGCCAAGATCACCCTGGTGCTGGTGATGCAGGCGGTGCATGGCAAGCTGGTGGCCTGGCAGCGTGACTTTGAAAACGACCGCAACACCCGCAGCCAGCGTTTTTACCGCTACGCGAATGAAGTTCCGACTGTGCTGATGATCGGCATCGTCCTGCTGGTGGTCCTGAAACCCTTCCTATCCTGACAGGTACTGTCAGGAGAGCATTGTCCTGTAACAATGTTCCTTTTGCGTGCTCATACACCCGATGGTATGAGACCGGCCAAACCAACGGGCCATGCCCGCACGTCCGAAGTATCCCTAAGATACCGTTGCGGCAGTGTTTCGTGCCATTGGTCACACAGGATGCGCTTGTCGTTCGTACGATAGCCGCATAATTCTTCGCGCATGCAAAAAATAAGTGGGGGTCTCCCAATGTCTTTCCGTCAGTTCCGTAACGGCGCGCTGGCTGCCGCCGCCCTGATGAGTGTCGGCTCGCTGGCTCCTACTGCCTGGGCCCAGGGCGGCCCGCAGGGTCCGCCGCCGGTCACGGTGGCCAAACCGGTGCTGCGTACCATCGTCGAGATGGACGAATATACCGGCCGCTTCGATGCCGCCGCCTTCGTGGAAGTGCGCCCCCGCGCCAGCGGCTATCTGGAGACCGTGCATTTCCAGGACGGCGCCACCGTGAATGCCGGCGACCTGCTGTTCACCATCGACCGCCGCACCTACCAGGCCGCCTATAACCAGGCGCAGGCCTTGCTGAACACCCGCCAGACCGAATTCGACCTCGCCAAGCTGGAATTCGAGCGCTACCAGAAACTGACCCAGACCGGCGCCGCCGCGGCGGCCACTCTGGACCAGCGGCGGCAGGCTTTCCTGTCGGCACAGTCCGGCATTGTCGGCGCCCGCGCCGCCGCCGAGACCGCGCGGCTCAATCTCAGCTTCACCGAAGTGCGCGCGCCGATCTCGGGCCGCATCTCGCGCAAGCTGGTCACCGAAGGCAACCTGGTGCGCGAGAACGAGACGCTGCTGACCACCATCGTGCAGCTCGATCCGGTGCATTTCTATTTCGACATCGACGAGCGGTCGTATCTGGCTTACCAGCGTATCGCCAAGAAGGGCGGCAACAGCAGCAGCGGCGGCAGCAACGGCCGCGGCCTGAAGGTGTCGGTCATGCTGACCGACGAGAAGACCTTCACGCATGAGGGCGTGCTCGACTTCACCGATAACCGCGTCGACAGCGCCACCGGCACGATGCGGCTGCGCGCCGTGTTCGACAACAAGGACCAGTTCCTGACGCCGGGCCTGTTCGGTCGCATCGCGGTGCCGGGCAGCCCGGAATACCAGGCCGTGATGGTGCCCGACGAAGCCATCCTGACCGATCTCGACCGCCGCTATGTCTATGTGGTGGGCGACGGCGGCGCGGTGCAGCAGCGCCCGGTCCGCACCGGCTCGCGCACCGACAACTACCGCATCGTGCGCGAAGGCCTGAAGGGCGACGAGACCGTGGTGATCAACGGCCTGCAGCGCGTGCGGCTGGGCGGCGGCAAGGTGACGCCGATGCCGGTCGAGCTGCCCAAGGTCTGGGGCGGCCTGATGTCGCTGCCGAAGCCGGCCGCGCCCGGTGGCGGCCAGCAGCCGCCCGCCAAGTAATCCGAAGCCCCATTCAGTCTTACGCCGCGAGGGCGCCATGAAATTCGGACATTTCTTTGTCGACCGGCCGATCTTTGCCGCCGTGATCTCCATCGTCACGGTGATTCTCGGTGCGATCGCCTTCTTCCAGCTGCCGGTTTCGGAATATCCCGAAATCGCGCCGCCGCAGATCAACGTCACCGCCAGCTATCCCGGCGCCGATGCCGAGACGCTGGCCCGCACGGTGGCGACACCGATCGAGCAGGAAATCAACGGCATCGAGAACCTGCTCTACATGTCGTCGTATTCCACNNCTGCCGGAAGAAGTGCGCCGCCAGGGCATCCAGACCCGCAAGCAGGCCGGCGACTTCCTCATGGTCGTGCATCTGCTGTCGCCCGACGAGCGCTACGACCAGCTTTACATCGCCAACTACATGAACCTGCGCATCCGCGACCAGCTGCTGCGGCTGGAAGGCGTCGGCAACGTGATCGTGTTCGGCGGCAGCGAATATGCCATCCGCATCTGGCTCGATCCCAACCGCATGGCCGCCTACGGCCTGTCGGGTGCCGATGTGGTCAGCGCATTGCGGGCGCAGAACGTGCAGGTCTCGGGCGGTTCGCTGGGCCAGCAGCCCTCGCCGGACGACACGGCCCTGCAGGCCATCGTCACCACCCAGGGCCGCTTCTCCGATGCGCGCCAGTTCCGCGAGGTGATCGTCAAGAGCAGCCCGGACGGCCGCCTGGTGCATCTGGACGACGTCGCCCGCGTCGAGCTTGGCGCCAAGGATTACACCAGCCGCAGCTATCTCGACGGCAAGACCGCGATTGCCATGGGTGTATTCCAGCGTCCGGGCACCAATGCACTGGAAACCTCGACGGCCGTCATCAAGCGAATGGACGAGCTGAAGCAGGATTTCCCTGAAGGTCTGGAATACACCATCATCTACAACCCGACCGAATTCATCGAGGAATCGGTCAACGAGGTGTACAAGACGCTGATCGAGGCGATCATCCTGGTCGCGCTGGTCGTGCTGGTCTTCCTGCAGAACTGGCGTGCGTCGCTGATCCCGATCCTCGCCATTCCGGTTTCGATGGTCGGTACGTTCGGTGTGATGCTGATCTTCGGTTTCAACCTGAATGTGCTCAGCCTGTTCGGCCTGGTGCTGGCCATCGGTATCGTGGTCGACGACGCCATCGTGGTGGTGGAAAACATCGAGCGCAATATCGCACTGGGCATGAGTCCCAGAGATGCGGCGCATGAGACGATGGACGAGGTCGGCACGGCGGTGATCGCGATTGCCGTGGTGCTGTCGGCGGTGTTCATCCCGACCGCCTTCATCCCCGGCATCACCGGCCAGTTCTACAAGCAGTTCGCGCTCACCATCTCGGTGGCGACGATCCTCTCGGCCTTCAACTCGCTCACATTGTCGCCCGCGCTGGGCGCCGTGCTGCTGCGCAAGCATGAACATGGCCAGGAGTCGAAATTCCCGCCGTTTCGCTGGCTGAAATTCGCCGGCGACAAGTTCAACGGCAGCTTCGACAAGATGAGTAACGGCTATGCCAGGGGCGTCAGCCGCATCGTCACGCGCCGCGTGCTGATGCTGGGCGTCTACGGCCTGCTGGTCGCCAGCACCTTCTTCCTGTTCCGCACCGTGCCGCCGGGCTTCATCCCGCCGCTCGACCGCGGTTACGCCATCGTCGTCATCCAGCTGCCCGACGGCGCAAGTCTGAGCCGTACCGACGAGGTGACGCAGAAGGCGACCAAGCTGGTGGAAGGCGTGCCGGGCGTGGCGCATGTCGTCGCCATTCCGGGCTTCAACGGCGCCACCTTCACCAACGCGACCAACGCCTCGGTGATGTTCACGCCCTTCACCGACTTCCACGAGCGCCTGCCGCAGGGCCTGACCTCGGACAAGATCATCGCCCAGATGATCGGCAAGCTGCAGGGCATCGAGGAAGCCTTCGTCATCGCGGTGCCGCCGCCGGCGGTGCCCGGCATCGGCTCGGGCGGCGGCTTCAAGATGCAGCTGCAGAACCGCACCGGCGACGACGTGCGTCCGCTGCTCGCGGCCGCCTATCAGATGATGGGCATGGCGATGCAGACTCCGGGCGTGACCGGCGTGTTCACCACCTTCTCGGCCTCGTCGCCGCAGGTGTTCCTGAATATCGACCGCGTGAAGGCGCAGATGCTGAACGTGCCGATCTCGAATGTGTTCGAGGCTTTGCAGGTCAATCTCGGCTCGGCCTATGTGAACGACTTCAACGCCTTCGGCCGCATCTTCCAGGTGCGCGCCCAGGCCGATCAGCAGTATCGCCTGAACAAGGAGGATATCTCGCGCCTGAAAGTGCGGTCCGCCACCGGCGACCTCGTTCCGCTGGGGACTTTGGTTGAAATCAAGGAAACCGCCGGCCCGGACCTGCTGCAGCGCTACAACACCTATGTCTCCGTGCCGCTGCAGGGCAACACGGCGCCTGGCGTGTCGACCGGCCAGGCGCTCAACATCATGGAGGGCCTCGCCAAACAGGTGCTGCAGCCGGGTCAGAGCTTCGAATGGACCGAGATCGCGCTGCAGGAACGTTCGACCGGCAACACGGCAACTTACGTGTTCATCCTCGCTGTCGTTTTCGTCTTCCTGGCGCTGGCGGCGCAGTATGAAAGCTGGGTGCTGCCGCTGGCGATCATGCTGATCGTGCCGATGAGCGTGCTGTTCGCCCTGTTCGGCGTCTGGGTCGCCGGCATCGACAACAACGTGCTGGTGCAGATCGGCCTTGTCGTGCTGATCGGCCTGGCAGCGAAGAACGCGATCCTGATCGTGGAATTCGCCCGCCAGCTCGAAGCCGAAGGCAAGTCGCCGGCGGATGCCGTGATCGAAGCCTGCCGCCTGCGCCTGCGCCCGATCCTGATGACGGCCTTTGCCTTCATCCTCGGCGTGCTGCCGCTGGTGACCTCCTCGGGCGCCGGTGCGGAAATGCGCCGCGCGCTCGGTACGGCGGTGTTCTCCGGCATGATCGGCGTGACCCTGGTCGGCCTGTTCCTGACGCCGGTGTTCTACGTGGTGCTGCGCGCCTTCGTGCATGGCCGGGTGGACAAGCAAGTGACGCCGCACCAGCACCAGCCGGACCCTGCCGGCGAGTAAAACCGGCGCAAGCTGAAACAGGAAAAGGCCCGGTGTCAGAACCGGGCCTTTTTTATGCAACTCTATTTGTCACCCGGCCTTGAGCCGGGGTCCCATTTTCTCACCGCGATAAAAACAAATGGGATCCCGGGTCAAGCCCGGGATGACGATGAAAAAACGCCTACCGCAGCACGCTCGGATCGAGCGTGAACAGCTCCGACGGATTCTCGACGCCGCGCAGCGCGTAACGCCCGAGCGAGATGGCATACTCGTTCAGCCCGCCGGCGGCCTGTTTGAACGCCGCCGAGTAGATCGCGCGCTGGTCGACCGAACGCGCCAGGCCGGAGATGCGGGAGAGTTCGTTCACGGCGGGACCGACCACGGTGAAATCGAGGCGATCCTCGCCGCCGAAATTGCCGTACAGCACTTCGCCGACATGCAAGGCGACGGACATATCCGTCACCGGCAACCCGGCATTGGCGCGGCGGTTGCGCACCTCGCGCAACTCGCGCAGGCAGCTTTTCAGCGCCTTGATCGACTGCATGCAGGCATTCTGCAGGTTGCCGTCGTCGCGGAAGATGGCGAGCACACCGTCGCCGACGAATTTCAGCACCTCGCCGCCATGGGCATGGATGGCCGAGACGGCAGCACCGGCATAATCGTTCAGCAGCGGCATGATCAGTTCGGGCGACACCGTATCGACCAGCCGGGTGAAGCCGCGCAGGTCGGAAAACCATAAAGCAGCCGTGATGCGCTCGGCCTGGCCGCGGCCGATGGTGCCGCTCAACACACGCTGCGCGGCATTGCGGCCGAGATAGGTTTCGGCCACCGTCTCGGCGATGCGTCGCACACTGGCCGAGCGCACGGCGGCGGCGGCGAAGGGGATCAGCGCATTCAGCGTGTCGAGCTGTTGGTCGCTGTAGCCCTCGCCATGCATCGTCGTCCAGGAAGCATAGATCGAATTGAGCTGGCCGATCACGGCGCGCTCGCCGAAGCGCGTCATGGTGACGAGATAATCCGTGTAACCCTGCTCGGCCAGTTCGGGCAGCACCGGGAAGGGATAGTCGCCGCCGTTATGGCCGGCGATGCGGAAGCGGAAACTGTCGTCGCCGCTGGTTTCCAGATGGTAGAAGGGGCTGGAATGCCATTTGCGCTGGCCTTCCTCGGTGACCGAGCGGCCGAATTCGAACAGTTCGACCTCCTGCTTGTCGGCATGCCAGGAGAAGATGCGGCCGGCGAGGACCGGATGCAGCGTATCGGCGCCGAGCAGGGCGCGCTTCACCGGAATCCCGGCCTCGTTCAGGTTCGAGCAGAAGTTGCTGAGGATTTCGCCTTCCGAATGCCCGTTGAGCGAGGCATCGGCGATGGCGCGGGCAATATTGGTGAAAACCTTGGGATCCATGCGCGCAAGATAGGACTGGGTTTGTAAAAAAGCGATGGGGCGGCGACGGAATCTGCGGCCAAAACCGTCAGCAGCAGACCTGTCAACCGAACGTTCAGTCGGTTTCCCAGCGCATCCAGCGGCCGTGATAGTCACCGGCGCCGAGCCGTGCCTCGCGGCCGTCTGCGCTGCTGCCGTCCCACACGGTCAGGGTCAGGTCGGCGCCGTCCTTGGCGCGGCCGGGCTCGAAGCGCAGCCAGGCGACCGGGCTCTGTGCCGTCGCCACCGCACCGGCCTGCTGCATCGCTGCGGTGATGCGCTGCTGTTCGTCGGCTGCGACATACTGCCAGACGATCGAGTGATACAGCACGAAGGCGGCATCTTTCTGCCGTTGCTGTAATTGCGCGGCGACGAAGTCGGCGGCATGGCGGCGCGCCACCGTGATGTCGCGGCCGGCGGCATGGTCGAGCGCAAGAGTCACGCGCGCCAGCCGTTCGGGCTGGCCGGCCCAGATATAGGACAGCAGCCGCTGACGGTCGGTGGTGCTGCGCGCATCGAGCGGACTGACATCGCAGCCGGCGCGCGCAATGACTTTCGGATGCAGCGTCGGCGGTTGCGCGCCGCCCCAGCGGCAGCGCAGCAGCAGCGGCGCGGTCTGCGGTTCGCCATGCTGCCAGTTGCCGAAATCATAGGCGTAAGCATCCCAGCTGAGATTGAGCCCGGCGCTGGCGCCGATCTCGCAGGTCTGCAGCGCCACGCCCGGACAGAGCTGCGCCAGTTTCAGGAAGCCGCCGAGCAGCACGGCGGAGCGCTGCGGATCGTTGGTCTGCGGCGGGCTTTGCAGATACTGCGCGAGCAAAGCGGCATGACGCGCGAGCGCGGCATCGAGATCGGCGGCTGTAATCTCTTCGGCCGTGTAACAGGCAGCAAGCTGCGTATCGCCATCGAACACGGCGCGATGCAGCGCGCCGGCCAGCCGCAGCGCCAGCGCATCGGCACGCGGATTGCCGGGCCAGGCCAGCAGCGGCGCCGACCATGCGGCATTCGCTTTCAGCCGTTCGGCGGCGAGATCGAGCAGCGCACCGGTGAATGGCGAGCCGAGCGTGCGGCAGTAGTCGGCCTGGTCGCGGAAGGCGGCGATCACTGAATCGGGGGAGGACATCGCGTCATCTTGTCGGGCCTGCGCCCGTGCCGCCAGTGGTGCAGTGCCGCCAGACAATTGACGCCTCGCCTGCCCGGCGCGTAGACAGAACCCGCCTGCCCGCTTGGCGGAATTGGTAGACGCACGGGACTTAAAATCCCGAGGCCGCAAGGCCGTGCCGGTTCGAGTCCGGCAGCGGGCACCAGCCTTCCCGTATCCCATCAAGCCCCTGCGCACTGGCCAGCCCTGTGGAAAACCGCTTGACTCAGGTATCGCAAAGTATATCTTACGATATGTCAGACGACGGGTCTGACGTAATGACGTGAGTATCAGACATGAGTGAACATCTGGAATTTCCCCATATTCTCAAAGCCTTGCGCGATCATCGCTGCATAGGTCGTAATGGCGGGCGCCGGCATTTCCGCGGCCGTCTTGCTGCCGCGCTGTTCAGCTCCGGCGAAGACGGCCTGGGTGGGCATGGCTTCCGCGCCAGCCGCGTGGTCTCGGCGGGCGATCTGCAGCTGCTGATCCTGCTGCTGCTGGAAGAGGGCCCGCGCCATGGCTACGAGATCATCAAGGCGCTGGAGCAGCATACCTCGGGCTTCTACGCGCCGAGCCCCGGCGTGATCTATCCGGCGCTGACCTATCTGGAAGAGATCGGCCATGCCAGCGTCTCGGCCGAGGGCAGCAAGAAGCTCTACAGCCTGACTGCGGCTGGCCGCGATTATCTGGCCGAACACCGCGTGCATGCCGACACCATGATGGCGCAGCTGGCCAAGATCGGCGCACGCATCGCCAAAGCGAAGCGCTTCTTCCGCAGCGGCGACGAACTCCCGGCCGAGGACGAAGGCGATGTCACACGGCACGACGCCGATCCGTCTTCCTCGATGAAGGCAGCGCGCCGGCACCTGCGCGCCGTGCTGCACGACGCGGACGACGCCTCGCCCGAGGAACAGCGCCGCATCATCGATATCCTGGTGAAGGCCGCGAAAGACATCCGCGGGCAGTAATTACGTTCGGGGGGCTCATGGGAACTGCCACCATCAGCGACATTGCCTGGAAAGGGCACCATATGCGCGGCCATCGTTATCGCGTCACCGTCGAACATCTCGGCACGCCGCGCGACGGCATGGAGAAACAGCCCGAACTGGTGTTCGAGGCGGTGAACCATGACGAGATCATCAGCATCGTGCAGCGCATCCGCGCCAGCGGGCATTACGCAGACGACGAGGCTGCTGCCATCGGTATCGGGCTGAAGCTGTTTTCCGAAGCGATGCTGAAGCGCAAGGACGACCCGCTGTTCCAGGCTTTGCGCCCGGCGTTCAGCAGTTTTATCGGCGGCCTGAAGGCACGCAATCGCGGGGAAGGTTCATCGGCAGCGGGGACGGCCGGCGCAGCTTGAAGGGCTGGTACCGGGCCGGCATCGCATCGAGCTGCCTCAGGATGCGATGCCGGCCTCGGTTTGCCACCCCCGGCAACCGGAGAACTGACGTTGTTACTGCGCCGCGCCCCTATTGAGCGGCAAGCGGCGCGGCTTCCCACAGATCGATGGGACGATAGGGCAGGCTGATGCCCAGAATGGTGTCGACGTTGATGCCGTCGTTGGCCAGCGGCAGCATCAGGTTCTCGACCTCGCTCCAGCCGTTGAACTCGAAGGCATCGTCTTCCACCGGCATGGCGCCGCGGCGCCAGGTCGGCATGCCGTCGCGCACGGTGGTGATCAGGCGGGTGCGATTGGCAGCCCAGGCGAGCGGCCGCAATTCGTCATACCAGTCGTTGCCGATGGTGCGGCCGGTCGACGCCGCGAATTCGCTGCCGGCCATGCGGTAGCGGAAGCGCCAGGGATTGCGCGTGACATCCAGCATCCACATATGCGGCAGCAGCTCGGAGAGTTCGATACGGTCGATGTCCTGGCGCGTCGGCAGATGCCCGTCGGCATTGCACTTGCGCATCCAGTAATACATCAGCTCGCGGACCTGGGGGTGCCAGTCGTTGCCGCGTTCGGCGGCGCGGACGACGCGCCAGCCGCCATCGAAAACGCGGGGCAGGTCGGAGAAGGTGAGGAATGGCGGGGTCATGAGCACGGCGAGACCCTAGTCGGTCCCGCCGCCGCCCGCGCATTACTTTCCGATTACGTTTTGAATCGGAAACCAGAATCAGAAGTGCTGCTTACAGGCCTGCCGCTCATGCCTGCGGCAGCGCGAGCCAGTGCAGGCTGAACAGGCTGTCCTCGTCGGTCCACATCGCCGCTGGCCGGAAACCGGCCTTTTCCGCCAGCATGCGGAAGCGCGCCGGCGTGTATTTGCAGGAATTCTCGGTGTGGATCGATTCACCGGCGGCAAAGTCGTAGCGCTGGTCGCAGACCTGCGCGGTCTGCGCGACCCGGCTGACCAGGTGCATTTCGATCCGCTGCTGTCCCGGGTTGTAGAAAGCATAGTGATCGAAGGCATCGAGATCGAAATCGCCGTTCAGGTCGCGATTGATCCGCTGCAGCAGGTTGAGGTTGAAGGCCGCCGTCACGCCGGCGGCATCGTTGTAGGCGGCGTGCAGGATGGCGGGATCCTTCACCATGTCGACGCCGATCAGCAGGCCGGCCCCGGCGCCTCCTCCGCTGCGCAGCATGGCAGCCGCATTGCGCAGGAAGTCCTGCGCTTCATCCGGGGTGAAATTGCCGATGGTCGAGCCCGGGAAGAAACCGACGCGGGCGCGCGCCTGCGGCAGCGGCGCAGGTAAAGGTAATTGCTGCGTGAAGTCGCCGGCCACCACGCGGATGGCGATATCGGGGTAGCTTCGCCGCAGCGGGGCGACGGCCGCCGACAGATGCGGGCCGGAAATGTCGATCGGCAGATAACCGGCCGGGCGGTCGAGCGCATCAAGCAGCAGCCGCACCTTCTCGGCGGCGCCGGCGCCGAATTCCACCACTTCCACATCGGGGCCGATGATGGCGGCGATCTCGCGCGCATGGTTGCGCAGGATCTTCTTCTCGGTCCGGGTCGGGTAATATTCCGGCAGGCGGCAGATCTGCTCGAACAGTTCCGAGCCATGCCGGTCATAGAAATATTTTGCCGGCAGCGTCTTGATGGCGGCGCTCAGGCCGGCCTGCACATCGCGGCTGAAGTCGGTGGGACGATGGCTGGGGCGCTCCTCGCGCCGCAGGGAAACGACGGTGTTCATGCATCCTCCGCGAGACGGATACCGGAAAACTGCCAGCGCGCGGCCGGCGGGAAGAAATTGCGATAGCTGGCGCGTACATGGCCGGGCGGCGTGACGCAGGAGCCGCCGCGCAGCACGACCTGGCTGACCATGAATTTGCCGTTGTATTCGCCGATTGCGCCGGCGGCCGGCTTGAAGCCCGGATAAGGCTCATAGCCCGAGCGGGTCCATTCCCAGACCTCGCCGAACATCTGCAGCCGGCCCGGCGGTGTCGCTGCCGGACGCGGATGCGGATGTGCGCGATCTAGGAAACCGCCGCGCGCCTCGCAGCGGCCGCTTTGGGCTGCATGCTCCCATTCGGCCTCGGTCGGCAGCCGCTTGCCGGCCCAGGCCGCGAAAGCCGCCGCCTCGAAGAAGCTGACATGGCAGACCGGTTCGGCCGGATCGATGGCGCGCTTGCCATTCAGCGTGAAGATCTGCCAGCTGCCGTCTTTCCTGGCGTCTTGCGTCCAGTAGAGCGGCGCCTGCCAGCCCTCGCGCTGCACGGTGGCCCAGCCATCCGAGAGCCAGAGGTCGGGCTGGCTGTAGCCGCCGTCTTCCATGAACAGCAGATATTCGCCGCAGGCGATCGGCCGCGAGGCAATGCGATAGGGATTGAGCAGCACGCGATGGCGCGGGCTTTCATTGTCGAAGGCAAAGCCATGGCCGTCGTGGCCGATCTCGACGATGCCGCCGGCGAAGCTGACGAAATCGAGCGGCGGCGGCATGTCGCGGGCGAAACCCTGCGCCGGCTGGTAGGCCAGCGAGACCGGATTGCGCCAGAAGGCATGCTTGATGTCGGTGAGGATCAGTTCCTGGTGCTGTTGCTCATGCGCCAGGCCCAGGGCCAGCAGCGGCGCCAGCTGTGTCAGCTCGGCATCCCCGGCGCGCGCGATCAGCTCTTCCATCGCCGCATCGACATAGCGGCGATACTGCGTGACGGTGTCGGCGGTCGGACGGCTCAGGATGCCGCGTTCGGGCCGCGGATGGCGCTCGCCGACCGCCTCGTAATAGGAGTTGAACAGGTAATTGAAGTGTTCGTCGAACACGCAATAGGTCGGCTGGTGCGGCTGCAGCAGGAAGGTCTCGAAGAACCAGGTGGTATGGGCGCGATGCCATTTCGCCGGCGAGGCATCGTCCATCGACTGCAGGTTCTGGTCTTCCGGCGTCAGCGGCTCGACCAGCTTTTCGGTGCCCTGCCGCACGGTGCGGTAGCCTTCCAGCAAAGCCTCCCGGGCCGACCGGCTGTCGGCCGTCTGCGTCATGCGCGGTGCCATGGCGAGGGTGACGGTGCGCAAAGGTTCGGGCTGGCCGTCGGCGTCGTAGATGGCGGTGACATCGCTCTCCGTTGCCGCGACGCTGCGCTGGCTGAGGTCTTCGGGGCCGATTTCCTCAAAGAGATCTGTTCCGCTCATTTTGGTGGCTCTCCCCGTCACGCGACGCAAACCAACCCTGGCCGCAACAGGGCGTCGCGGCACCGGCAAAAGTTAACGCCAGCGCCGGATTGTGGTTCCGGTTTGCGCCGGTTCACAGACTGCCAGATTGGGCGCGCCGGGCCGGTAATCCAGTGCTGATCGGCCACCGGAGCGCGACTGCTGCCGGAATCTGACAGCCCGGGAGAGACCCGGGTGAGGCCTGGGTGGGGAGGCGCGCGTCGGCGGACTAGGTTTTCAGATGGGCGTCGATCAGCCGTTTGGCGGCCGCGACCAGCGCGCGCGCCGGCCCGCCACCGGCATGGAAGATCTGTCCGGACACAAACGCGCCCTCGATCAGCAGCATCAGGCTGTCGCCGAGCTGCTTCGGATCGTCGGCGCCCATATCGGCGGCCAGCTCGGCCAGCTTGAGCCGCAGTTTGCGCTTGTGGTCTTCCGACACCTTGCGCGCCGGATGCGCGTCGTCGGGATATTCGACGGCCGTGTTCGAAAGCCCGCAGCCGCGATAGTCGGGCGCACTGGCGCGGTCGTTGAGGTTCTGCAGGAAATCCATCAGGCCGGCGCGCGGATTGTCTCGCCCCGCCTTGTCGAGCCGGGCTTCGAAACGCTGCCAGAATTCGGCGTCGTAGTCGCGCAGATAGGCCGCCGCCAGCTCGTCCTTGGAGGGGAAGCTGCGATACAGGCTCGGCTTGGTGACGCCGGCCCTGGTGACGATCTCATCGACCCCCACGGCGCGGATGCCCTCGGCATAGAACAGCTCACGCGCCGTGCGCCGGATTTTGTCGGCGGCGCGGGGTTGCCCGGTCTGCGGATTGACGGGCAGCGACGGGGTGCTGCCGAACGGCGTCTGCACGGATCTGTCCTGGCTTTTGCGGGCCATCAACGGCGGGTTCCCAAATGAGACTTGACAATGTTACCGATCGGTACGCATATTCGCGCATCATTTAACGTACCGGTCAGTCACATGAGCATAGCACGTCCGACTTTCCTTGGCCAGAAATATGCGTTTCTGGTCGTTGCCGTGATTTTCGTCTGCCTGCTGGCGGCGGCCGGGCTGCGCTCCAGCCCGAGCGTGCTGCTGGTGCCCTGGGAAAAGAGCTTCGGCTGGAGCCGCGACACCACTTCGCTGGCCGCCGCGATCGGCATCTTCCTCTACGGCCTGGTCGGGCCGTTCGCGGCCGCCCTGATGCAGAGTTTCGGCATCCGCCGCACCCTGCTCTGTGCGCTGGCGCTGATGTCGGGCGCCACCATGCTCTCCACGCTGATGACCGAGACCTGGCACCTGATCGCCACCTGGGGCGTGCTGACCGGATTAGGCTCCGGCGCCATCGCGCTGGTGATGGGCGCCACCATCACCAACCGCTGGTTCGCCACCAACCGCGGCCTCGTCATGGGCCTGCTGACCGCCAGCACCGCGACCGGCACGCTGATCTTCATCCCGCTGCTCTCCATGCTGGCCGAACTCGGCAGCTGGCCGCTGGTGACCTGGACTGTGGCGCTGGTCGCTGCGGCGCTGATCCCGCTGGTCTGGTGGCTGCTGCCGGAACGGCCGAGCGACATGGGGCTGATTCCCTATGGCGCGACCGAAGCGCCGCCGCCGGCCGGGCCGGCGCAGAATCCGCTGGTCTTCGCCGTGGCCGCACTCGGCCGCGCCTCGAAGAAGGCCGACTTCTGGTTCCTGTTCGCCACCTTCTGGATCTGCGGCTTCACCACCAACGGTCTGGTCGGCACGCATCTGCTGTCGTTCTGCGGCGATATGGGCCTGGCCGTCACCACGGCGGCCGGCGTGCTGGCGCTGATGGGCTTCTTCGACCTGTTCGGCACCACGGCGTCGGGCTGGCTCACCGACCGTTACGATCCGCGTAAATTACTGTTCATGTATTACGGCCTGCGCGGGCTCTCGCTGGTCTACCTGCCCTATACCGATTTCTCGCTGGCCAGCCTGTCGGTCTTCGCGGTCTTCTACGGCCTCGACTGGATCGCCACCGTGCCGCCGACCGTGAAGCTGGCGGTGGAGGCCTTCGGCGAGCGCGACGGTCCGGTGGTGTTCGGCTGGATCGCGGCGGGGCATCAGCTCGGCGCGGCCAGTGCGGCCTTCTTCGCCGGCTGGATGCGCGTGCAGCAGGGCAACTATTTCGAAGCCTTCGTGATCGCCGGCGTCACCGCCGTGATCGCCGCCGGACTGTCGCTGCTGATCAGGGGCAGGAAGCAGGCGGCACTGGCGGCGGCGTAAAGGAATTCGACACTAAAAATCACCCAGTAGTGTCTTCTTGGGTGTCGGAGAAAATATCGATCTTTTGTGCTTCATCCAGTTTTTGGATGTGACCCATAATGATAATACGAGCGGCGTCGGTGCTATTGTTCCCATAACCACCTGTTTTCACTAGGCGATTGAGAACCTTTTCCGTCCGCCCATTGACTGTAAGCGGTAGGCGGATGGATTTTTCAGCTAAAGGTTTACGACCCATTACAGGCGCACCGTATCAATAAAATCCGTTATAAAAAGCGCTTTTTTCGGGATAACTATATCTTGACAAATGCCATAGAAATGGCACAAGATATCGCTAATAGAAAAGGCGGCTCGAAGAGCCGCCTTGACTAAGATGGTCGGGTCGACAGGACTTGAACCTGCAACTCCCCGGGTGGCCACCAAGCACTAGAACCCAGGGTATTTTTTATCCAGTTAAACTACGCCCGTTCAGTAATGCCCCACCGATTCGGCGGGGCATTACCTAGAACGTTAGGCTGGAATCCTCCGGGCTGCAAGCCCCTACTCATAGCTGTGGTGGGTATAGTTTCTATATTGGTACTATATATAGTATGCGATCACCCTACTGATCAATCCGTAGAAACATAAGAGAAACTTACTAAACCGCTCTTGTCGCCTTGATCGACACCGTCAGTTCCGCCGGCGTCGTCACCGGCAGGCCGCAGGTCGGGCCGAGGCAGACGTAAGCCGTCGGCTTGCCGTCGATCTGCGTCTTGCCGGCCGCCGGATGCGTTTCGGGCAAGGCCGCATCGGGTGCGGACACCATCACCACGCGGTTGGGCACCGACACCTTGTAGGCAGCATTCACCAGCGCATCGGTGGCGGGCTCTCCTCTGCGGCCGATGATCGCCACCTGCACGGCATTGAGGAAGAGGTCGGCGCCGTTGAGGAAGCTGCCCATCGGGAAGAAATTCCGACCGATCTCGGGCGAGAAGGCATCGAGCAGGTTCTGCGCACGCTCGCGCCAAACCACGTCGCCGGTGAGATACCACAGCCGCGCGAATACGCCGACCAGCGTGCCGTTGCCGGCCGGCGTGGCGTTGTCGGCGGCATGCCGCGTGCGCGCCACCAGATCCTCGGCTTCCGTTGAGGTGAGGAAATAGCCGCCGTTCACCGTGTCGGCGTAATCGTGTTCCACGCTGTCGAGCCAGCGGATCGCCTGCGCGAGGTAATCCGGACTGCCGGTGGCTTCGTGCAGCGCCAGCGCCGCCGCCGCCATGTTGGCGTAATCGTCGAGCAGGCCGGGGCTGACCAGGATGTCGTTGCGCCAGCTGTGGCCGAGCCGCCCATCGCCATACTGCATGGTCGAGACGATGAAGCCGTAAGCACGCTCGGCAGCCTGCAGCCAGTCGGCCCGGTCATACTGCAGCGAGAGATCGGCCAGGGTTGCGATCATCAGGCCGTTCCAGTCGGCCAGCACCTTGTCGTCCCAGCCCGGCTTGATGCGTTTGTCGCGCACGGCGAACAGTTTTTCGCGTGCGATGCGCAGGCGCTTTTCGCCGGCCTCGTCCTTCAGGCCGGGTTCGAGCGAGCGGCGCAGGATGGTCTTGTGTTCCCAGTTGCCGTCCTCGGTGACGTCATAGGCGGCGCAGAATTCGCCGGTGTAAGGCCCGAGCACGGCGGCGATCTCGTCCCTGTCCCAGACGTAGAATTTGCCTTCCTCGCCTTCGGAATCGGCATCCTGCGTCGCCGCGAAAGCGCCGCCCTCGGCAATCATCTCGCGCAGCAGCCAGCCGACGGTTTCCTCGATGCGCTGGCGCAGCACGGCATCCTCGGTCTCGGCCTGCACCAGCGCCATGTGACTGAGCAGCTGGGCATTGTCGTACAGCATCTTCTCGAAATGCGGCGCCAGCCATTCGGCGTCGGTGGAGTAGCGCGCGAAGCCGCCGCCGAGATGATCGTAGATGCCGCCCTGCGCCATGCGCGTGATCGTGTTGATCACCGCGATCGAGTACTCGGGATTGGCAGTGCGTAAATACGCACGCCACAGCAGGTCGAACAAACCCGTCTGCGGAAACTTGGGTGCGCTGCCGACGCCGCCATGTTCGGGATCGACATGGCCCAGAATCTGCCCCGCCACCTGGTCGAGCACATCGTTGCTGAGCGGCAGGCGGTCGCGGCTCTGCGGCCTGGCCAGGTTGCGCAGCGCACCGACCAGCATCTTGCTGTTCTGCGCCACAGCATCGGGCTTCTGCGTGTAAGCCTCGTGAATCTTTTCCAGCACTTCGCGGAAGCCCGGCCGGCCGTAACGGCTTTCGGGCGGAAAATATGTGCCGCCCCAGAAGGGCTCGCCCTTCGGCGTCAGGAACATGGTAAGCGGCCAGCCGCCCTGTTCGCCCAGCACATGCAGGGCGTTCATGTAGATGGTGTCGATATCGGGGCGTTCCTCGCGGTCGACCTTGATATTGACGAACAGGTCGTTCATCACGCCGGCAATCGTGGGGTTCTCAAAACTTTCATGCGCCATCACATGGCACCAGTGACAGGCGGCATAGCCGATGCTGAGCAGGATCGGTTTGTTGGCGGCCTGGGCCGCGGCCAGCACCTCGGGCGACCAGATCTGCCAGTGCACCGGATTGTCGCGGTGCTGCTGCAGATAGGGCGAGGCGGCCCGGTCGAGATTGTTGCGGCCAAGATCGGGTTGATTGGTCCCTGACAACGCGGCACCGGTCATGCTAGGTATTTGTCCTGCTTCTCAATTTCGGGCATTCCACTCAGCAGTATGGTGCAGCGATGAAGGTCACTGTCAATGTCGATTGCACGCCGGAGGAGGCCCGCACCTTCCTCGGCCTGCCGGATGTGCAACCTTTGCAGGAGGCCGTGATGGCCCAGATGCAGGAGCGCATGACGGCGTCGCTCAAATCCATGGACCCCGAGGTGTTGCTGAAAACCTGGGGACCGATGGGGCTGAACAACCTGGAGCAGATTCAGAAATTCTTCTTCAGCCAGTTCCCCGGTGGCGCTGCTGGCGGCGGCGGCACGCCGGGCAAGAAGTAGGGCGCCATGGCGATCCGTTATCAGGTCCGCTCCCCGGCCCGGCTCGGCGATCCGTCCGATTTCTACCGCGCGCATATTTTCGTCTGCACCAACGAGCGGCCGGAAAACCATCCGCGCGGCAGTTGTGCGCGCAAGGGCGCCGAGAAGCTGCGCAATTACATGAAGGCGCGCGCCAAGGAACTCGGCATGGGGCTGGAAGACGGCGTGCGGGTCAACAATGCCGGCTGCCTGGAACGCTGCGAACTCGGGCCGACCATCGTGATCTATCCCGAAGGTATCTGGTACCGCGCCGACAGCTTCGCCGATATCGACGAGATCCTGGAGACGCATGTGAAGAATGGCGGCCGTGTCGAACGTCTGCTGCTCAGGCCCGAAGACGGCCCGGATCATAGCGAAAAGAAAAAGTGAGCGGCTGCTCTGCGACACGCCTGCTTTTGTCGCCCTCGGGCTTGACCCGAGGGCCCCATTTGGGTTCGCACGGAAAATGGGATGCGCGGGTCAAGCCCGCGCATGACAGAGTATCATGACACCCCAGACCGTCTACGCGCTGTCCTCCGCGCCCGGCCGCGCCGGCGTGGCGGTGATCCGGCTCAGTGGCCCGCAGGCCGCCGATGCGCTGGAGGCGCTGACCGGCGGCAAACTGCCCGAGCCGCGTGTCGCCGCGCTGCGCCGGCTGCGCGACGAGACCGGCGCGCTGCTCGACGAGGGCATGGTGCTGTGGTTTCCGGCACCGCACAGTTTCACCGGCGAAGACGTGGCCGAACTGCAGGTGCATGGCGGCCGTGCCGTGCTGGGTGCGATCTTCGCGGCGCTGGCGAAACTGCCGGGCCTGCGTCTGGCCGAACCGGGCGAGTTCAGCCGGCGTGCGTTCGAGCATGGCAAGCTCGATCTGACGGCAGCGGAAGGCCTCGGCGACCTGATCAATGCCGAGACCGAGGCGCAGCGCAAACAGGCTTTGCGGCAGATGCAGGGCGCGCTCGGGCAGCTTTACGAGGGCTGGCGCAACCAGCTGGTGCGCGCGCTGGCGCATCTCGAAGCCGATATCGATTTCCCGGATGAAGACCTGCCCGCGGGCGTGGCGGCGGAAGTGAAGCCGCAGATCGCGCGCCTGCGCGAGGAGATCGCCGCGCATCTGAACGACCGTCAGCGCGGCGAGAGATTACGCGACGGTTTGATGGTGGCGATTGTCGGCGCACCCAACGTCGGCAAGTCGTCGCTGCTCAATGCGCTGGCGAAACGCGAGGCGGCGATTGTCTCGGAGATTCCCGGCACCACGCGCGATGTGATCGAGGTGCATCTCGATCTCGGCGGCTATCCCGTCGTGCTGGCCGATACCGCCGGTCTGCGCGAAAGCGCCGATGCCATTGAGAGCGAGGGCGTGGCGCGCGCTTTGAAGCGGGCCGAGTCCGCCGATCTCAAGATCGTCGTGCTCGATGCGACCAAGAAATCCGTGCCGAAAGACACCGAGGCGCTGATCGACCAGGACGCCATCGTGGTGGCCAACAAGGCCGATGCGGCGAACATTTCCGCCGGCTGGGAGATCAACGGCCGCGCCGTGCTGCCGGTCTCGGTGCGCGCCAATACCGGCATGAATGCCTTGCTGGATATGCTGGAGAAAGAGGTCGTCGAGCGGATCGGTTTAACCGGCAGCGCGACGCTCACCCGGGCGCGGCACCGCGAGGCGCTGGTCGACTGCATTGCAGCCTTGGACCGTTTCCTGCGCGGCTCGGAGCGGCATAACACCAGCGCCGAACTGGCCGCCGAGGATATACGGCTGGCGGCGCGCGCGCTCGGCCGCATCACCGGCCGGATCGATGTGGAAGACCTGCTCGATGTGATCTTCCGGGATTTCTGTATTGGCAAATAGACGCCGTCACCTATACCGTCATGGCCGGGCTTGTCCCGGCCATCCACGCCTTCCTACTGCCTACGACGTTCAAAGACGTGGATCCCCGGCACAAGGCCGGGGATGACGGATTAGAGAGAAAATGCCCGACGCCTTTCCGACCCTGAAATCCGAACGCCTGCTGCTCCGCGCCTTCGTGCCGGATGATGAAGCGGCGTTCCAGCAGTTCGCGGTCAAGGAAGACTTCTGGAAATTCCTGCCCGGGCCGGCGCTCGATTCAGGCCTGGTCAAGCGTTTCATCGCCGCACGGGTGATCGAGGGCGAAAATCCGTCCGGCCGCGACTGGCTGTTCTGCGTGGAAGAAAAACAGATGATGCGCGCCATCGGTATGGTGCGGCTCAGCATCGCCTCGCCCGAACACCGCCAGGGCAATATCGGCTTTTCCTTCGACGGCACCTTGCGCGGCAAGGGCTATGCCTCGGAGGCGATGCAGGCGGTGCTGCGCTTCGGGTTTGCCGAACTGGGGCTGCACCGGATCACGGCGCTGGCCGATATCGACAATATCCGCAGCCATGCGGTGCTGCAGAAGCTCGGCTTCCGCGTCGAGGGCCGGCTGCAGCAGAATTTCAACGTGCGCGGCGAATGGCGCGACTGCGACCTGTTTGCCCTCCTGCGCAGCGAATGGCCACCCGCGTCGCTGCTGGATGGCCAGGCCGGCAGCACGGCGCTGGCTTAAATCGGGTTCGCCTGGACGCCGGCGTTACGACTTGGGCCAGTGCACGGTGGGCAGCGCGCCCTCGACCGGACGGCCGGTGCGCGGATCGACCTTCAGGGTGCGGTCGCGGCCGTCGCGCGTGCGGTACTGCACCTCGTAGCGGCCATCGTCCCAGTCGATGTCCTTGATAAATGCAAAGTCGGGCCGGCTCTCGATCTGGGTAATGATCTGCGACAGCGACAGCGCTCCGACCGGCGGCCCGCCTTCAGGCTCGATCTGCTGCGCCGGGTCGGCGGTGACATTGCTCTGCGACGTCGGGCTCTGCGACGTCGGGCTTTGCGAGGCCGGCGCCTGGGTCTGCACCACGCCGGCGCGCGGACCGGGGTCGCCGGGTGGCGATCCGCCCCGTCCTGTTTGCATGGGGACGGGTTCGAGGGCGGACGCGGGGCCGGCGGCGCTGAGCGCGCCCAGCAGGATCAGGGCTGCAAGGTTGTTCATGGCGAGGGCTCTGTCTGGTCCAACCAATAGGGTGTCGGGCTTTTGCCCTTGTATGGGACCTATGACGTACCCGGAATATGGCATCAGCAGGGCCAGCCCGGGGCGGTACCCGGGCAATCCGGGGGATGCCGGCCCTCAACCCAGATCGGCCAGTCTTAGCTCCAGATCAGGTTGGGGGTCCGGATTGGGCAGCGGCCGGACCAGCGCCAGGATCATGTCGACGCTGCGGCCGTCGGCGGCGAGCGGCAGGCCGAAACGGCCGAAATACAGGAAACCGCGGCCGGGAGCCGCCGAAGGGCTGGCGAAAAACATCGGCCGCGCCTCGCTGACCGCCCGGTCGAGATGCTGCTGCAGCACGGCATAGCCGGCGGTGGGCACGGTTTCGTCGTAATAGCGGCCGGTCTCGTCGGCCCCGGTCATTGCCGCCAGCGCGCTGCCGAACAGGCGGATGCGGTAGCGCCGCTTTCCGTCCGGCTGGGCTTCCACCTCGAGCAGCGCGATGTCGCGCAGCAGGTCGCGCGGAATCTCCAGCACGTCGATATCGCTGCGCGCCGGTAACAGGCCGTTTTTACATTTGCCGAGCCAGAACTGATGCAGGCGCGCAAAGGCCGGATCGCCGTTGGCGCCGTCGGGCAGGGACCAGTGCGCGGGAGGGGACACAGGAGGGGACACGGGAGGGGTCATACAGCAGAACGGTCGAGGAAGCTGCGCAGTGCCATCACGAATTCTTCCGGCCGTTCGTCATGCGGCACATGGCCGGCGCCGTCGAAGAGCTTCAGTTCGCAACGCGGATTGAGCGCCGCCATGCGGTCCATCTCGTCGCGTCTGACCAGCCAGCTGTTCGTGCCATGTATCAATAAAATCGGACAGACTATCGCGGCCCAGTCGTCGCTCCAGTCGCCGACGAGATGGGCGCGCGCCTCGTCATGCCAGGCACCGGAAAAGCGGAAGCCCCAGCCATCCTCGTATTCCACCAGGCTGTCGAGCAGGTAGCGGTCCATGCCGGTCTCGGTGGTGCGCATGAAGGCGAGGAACTGGTCGAGCGTCTCCCAGCGCAGCGGCCAGGACACGCCGGGTTTGGTCGGGCCGAAACGGCAGCCGACATCCTCGATGACCAGCGCGCGCACCAGCTCGGGACGTTTTGCTGCCAGCTGATAGGCATTCACGCCGCCGAACGAATGTCCCATCAGCACGACGGGGCCGCATTTCAGATGCTCGATCATCGCGGCGGCATCCTCGATGAAGGCGGCGCGCGTGCGGTCCTGCGCGTGGTCGCTCCAGCCATGGCCGCGCTGGTCCATGCCGACGATGCGCCAGTCATCTCTCATGGCCTGCGCCAGCGGCGCATAGTTGCGACCGCAGCCGGCGCGGCCATGCAGCGCTACCAGTGTGCGTTCAACCGGCCCGCCGAAATCGACCCAGGACAGCTTCACGCGCCCCTGTTGCTCTTGGCGTGTGAGATAGCCGCGCTGGCCCGTCATGTCTTTAAAGGATGCGGCCGACGCGGTCGCCCGGCCTGATGCGGCCGCCTTTGACCACGCGGGCATAGACGCCGCATTTGTTATGCCCATAGACGCCGTTCAGCGTGCCGACCACGTCGGTGTCCTGCACGCCGCTGTCGGGATTCACATGCGTGGCGAGGCAGCGGCCGATCACGGCTTCCACTGCCAGCACGGTCTCGCCGATTTCGATCTGCGAGCCGACCCACTGCATCTCTTCCCAGGCCGGGAAGCCGCCGATCACCAGGTTGGCGCGCAGGCGGCGAGAGTCGAGCGGTTCGGTCTGCCCCAGTTTGCGACCGAGTTCGGCCAGCGTGGCGGTGTTCTGGATCGACAGGTAAGGCGCGGGCACATCGGCGAACCAGGCGTTCGGCGCCTCGGCCACCTTGACGCTGCCGCGCGTGCCTTCTGCGCCGATATGCTCCAGCACCACTTTCTCGACTGCGGGACGGCTCAGCGGCGAGGTCAGGTCGGCATCCTGCACCAGCACCTTGCCGTCCTTACGGATCGTGATCTTTGTGCCGTCCGCATCGAAGCTGCAGTCCAGTGCGGCCAGCGGCGGATTGCGGATCCAGGTGAGGAAATGCGCCTTCTTCTGGAAGGCCGGCGCCGCTGCATCGAACGCCGAACCGCCATGCGCCAGCGCGAAGCGGCGGTCATTGGCAATCGGCTGGTCGGGCGTGAGCTGCGCGGCATCGAGCGGCTGTGGCGTCAGGCCCTTCACCGGGAAGCGCGTGATGGAGAGAAGCGAGGCGTCGAGATCCATGGTCATGGCTTCTCTATGGCCAAGGCGGCGCAGGCGGTCAACGCCGGAATTGCATCGCTATTGTCACTCCTGCAAGACTGCGGCACCACACAGAAAGAAATACCGATGCTGCTGCATGCCATCGCGCTCTACGCCACTGCGCTCCTGTTTGGCGCGATGCTGTTCTTCTCCTTCGCACTGACGCCGGTGATCTTCGCCAGGCTGGAGCCGGAGCAGGCTTCGCGCACGGTGCGCGCTGTTTCCGGTCTACTATCTCGTCATCATCATTTGCGGCGCGGTCGGCGCGCTGACGCTGGCGCTGGAGGAGCATGCGGTGCCGGCCGCGCTGCTGGCGCTGGTCGCGGGCTTCGCCGTGCTGGTGCGGCAGGTCGTGATTCCGCGGCTCGATACGCTGCGCGACGCGAAAACCGCCGGTGAGGCGGCGGCGGTGCGGCAGTTCAAGCGGCTGCACGGGCTGAGCATGGCGGTCAACCTGGCGCAGATCGCGGCTGCGGCGGCGGTATTGTCCACCTTTGTTCGGTAGGCTGGGTAGAAACGGACCGTGGACCTTTTTCTTAAAGAACAAACAGGGAATATAAGGCCGGATCAGGGGGTTTCACGTGAAACCACCTCTCGCCCTTTGTCATCCTCGGGCTTGACCCGAGGATCCCATTTTTACAACAGCAAAGATAATGGGATGCCCGGATCAAGTCCGGGCATGGCGAACATTTGTGAGGGTCTCACGTGTAACCGCGATTCCCTTTGACGGCCTGTGGATGACGGCCTAAAACCCGCGCCCATGCAGGACAAGTTCGATGTCATCGTGATCGGCGGCGGCCATGCCGGCTGCGAGGCCGCAGCGGCCGCGGCCCGCATGGGTGCGCGTACTGCGCTGGTGACGCACAAGCCCGAGACCATCGGCGAGATGTCGTGCAACCCGGCCATCGGCGGCCTGGCGAAAGGCCATCTGGTGCGCGAGATCGATGCGCTGGATGGCGTGATGGGCCGCGTCGCCGATGCCGCCGGCATCCAGTTCCGCATGCTCAACAAATCGAAGGGCCCGGCGGTGCGCGGGCCGCGCACGCAGGCCGACCGCAAGCTCTATCGCCAGGCGATGCAGGCGATCCTTGCTGAGCAGGCGAACCTGACGATCATCGGCGCGGCCGTCGAAGATATCCGCATCGACAACGGCGAGATCAGGGGCGTGGTCTGCGGCGACGGACGTTTCATCGCTGCGCCCAAAGTCATTCTGACGACCGGGACTTTTCTGCGCGGTCTGATCCATATCGGCGAAGAGAAGATTCCGGCCGGCCGCGTCGGCGAAGCGCCATCGCTCGGCCTCTCGAAAACCCTTGAAACATGCGGCTTTTCGCTGGGTCGCCTGAAAACCGGCACGCCGCCGCGTCTCGATGGCCGCACGATTGACTGGGCAGCATTGGAGATGCAGAGCGCCGACGATCCGCCGGTGCCGTTCAGCTTCCTGACGCAGCACATCACCACACCGCAGATCCAGTGCGGCGTCACTTACACCAGCGAAGCAGGGCATGCGCTGATCCGCGACAACCTGCATCGCGCGCCGATGTATAGCGGCCAGATCGAAGGCACCGGGCCGCGCTATTGCCCCTCCATCGAAGACAAGGTGGTGCGCTTCGCCCAGCGCGACCGCCACCAGATCTTCCTGGAGCCGGAAGGGCTGGACGACGACACCGTCTATCCGAATGGTATTTCGACCTCGCTGCCGCGCGATGTGCAGGCGGCTTTGCTGAAGACCATCCCCGGCCTGGAGCAGGCCGTGATGCTGCGGCCGGGCTATGCCATCGAATACGACTTCGTCGATCCACGTGAATTGAAGCCGACGCTGGAGACCAAACGCCTGCCGGGGCTTTATCTGGCCGGCCAGATCAACGGCACGACCGGCTATGAAGAAGCCGCGGCCCAAGGCCTGATCGCCGGGCTGAATGCCGCTATTTCTGCCGGAAAAGAGCCAAATTCTGCGGAAAATCCGTTTATTCTCGGTCGCGCTGATGCCTATATCGGCGTGCTGATCGACGATCTGGTGACGCTCGGCACCCGCGAGCCCTACCGCATGTTCACCAGCCGGGCGGAATACCGCCTGTCGCTCCGCGCCGACAATGCCGACCAGCGCCTGACTCCGCTGGGGCTGCAGCTGGGCTGTATCGGGGTTTCACGTGAAACCGCCTGGACCGCCAAGGATCTCGCGCTCACCGAAGCGCGCCGGCGGGTGCGCGAGTTGAAAATGACCCCGCCGGAGCTGGTCAAGCGCGGTTTTCCGGTCAATCAGGACGGTCAGCCACGTTCGGCCGCCATGCTGCTCGGCTATCCCGACATGACCGTGGCGAAACTGGCCGCACTCTGGCCAGACCTGGCCGGGATGGCGCCCGAGATCGTCGAGCAGGTCGAGATCGACGGACTGTATGCCGGCTATATGGAGCGCCAGGAGGCGGATATCGTCGCCTTCCGCAAGGATGAGGGCCTGATCCTGCCCGAAGCGCTGGATTACGACGCGGTTGGCGGGCTCTCCAACGAGGTGCGCGCCAAGCTGAAGCAGCACCGGCCCGGCACGCTCGGCCAGGCGGCGCGGATTTCCGGCGTCACCCCGGCGGCGCTGTCGGCTTTGCTCGGCTATGTCAAAAAGGCCAAACGGGACGGTGCCGAAGCAGCCGAATAAAGCAACATCAATGGGTTAGGTGGCAAAAGGGTATGTTTCACGTGAAACATACCCTTTTTCTTTAGCAGTCCGGGCCGGCGCTATTTGCCCAGAAATCCCATAAATGTCGCCGCCGTTTCGCCCGGTTCTCCGGTAATCTTGGAAAAACCCCCGAGGAGCCGCCGATGACTGTCCCGCCAGCCACCCAGCCCCCCGAGACCGACTATCCGGGCAATATCATTCCCTGCCTGCGCTATCGCGATGCCCCGGCCATGATCGAATGGCTCTGCCGGCATTTCGGCTTCCAGAAGCAGCTCGTCGTACCGGGCGGGGATGGCACGGTCGGCCATGCCCAGCTCTGCTACGGCACCGGCATGATCATGCTGGGCTCGCTCGCCATCGAGAATGACTACGGCAGGCATGTCACCGTGCCGGATGCCATCGGCGGCAAGGCAACCCAGACCATCTATGTCGTGGTACCCGATGCCGACCTGATCTACGCCCGCGCCCGCACCGGCGGCGCCGAGATGCTGATCGACATCAAGGACGAGGAATATGGCGGCCGCGGCTTCACCTGCCGCGACCCGGAAGGCCATATCTGGTCCTTCGGCACCTACGATCCGTGGAAATAGGGCGGGGAACGGCGGAAAATACGCAGGGTTTCACGGGAAACAAGGCGTGGATGGCCGGGACAGGCCCGGCCATGGCAGCTTTTTTTGATTGTCATGCCCGGGCTTGACCCGGGCATCCCATTAAATGGGACCCGCGGATCAAGTCCGCGGGTGACAAAGGAGAGAGGGTCGGCGATAACCCGCCATCATGACGCCCGCCCAGTTCCAGCAAGCGACCCACTGCAGCGCTGCCGCGATCTCGCGGCTGGAGGCTTACGCCGCGCTGATCGCCAAGTGGCAGAAGGCGATCAACCTGGTGGCGCCAAAAACGCTGCCTGAACTCTGGTCGCGGCATTTCCTCGATTCCGCGCAGCTGCTGGAGCACGCACCGCGCGACACCATGCGCTGGCTCGACCTCGGCTCGGGTGGCGGCTTTCCGGGGCTTGTCATTGCTGCAGTTTCGGAGGCTCAGGTTCACATGGTCGAAAGCGACCAGCGCAAGTCAGCCTTCCTGCGCGAGGCGGCGCGCGCGATGGGTGTGACGGCCACTGTTCACGTGAAACGTATCGAGGCAGTGGACGCGGCTGTATTACATGCCGCGATGGGCGGTGCGCCGCAGGTGATCTCGGCGCGTGCGCTGGCGCCGCTGAGTGATCTCATCGGCCTGGCCCAACCGCTCGCCGGGGCCGACACAGTCTATCTGTTTCCCAAGGGGCGGAACGCCGAGGATGAATTGACCGAGGCGCGGCGATATTGGACACTTCCCACCGCAGACAGGCTGCCGAGCCGGACCGATCCGGCGGCCAGCATCCTGCGCCTAAAGGGATTGGGGCCTAAGTGACCGGTACAGAACAGGAACATGGCGGCGAGGGCAGCCAGAGCGGCGCCTGGGGTGACGACAGCACCCTGAATGCCGAACTGGATGCCGGCAGCCCGCAGGCGAAAGTCGCGCCGGTCCGTCAGGGCCGCGTGCTGGCGATTGCCAACCAGAAGGGCGGCGTCGGCAAGACCACGACAGCGATCAATCTCGCCACCGCGCTGGCCGCGGTCGGTGAGCGCGTGCTGCTGATCGACAGCGATCCGCAGGGCAATGCCTCGACCGGTCTCGGCCTGACGCATGAGGAGCGCGACTTCGGCACATATGAGCTGCTGATGGGCGCGGCCGAGCTGCACGAGACCATTCGTTCAACCAAAGTGCCGAATCTGTCCATCGTGCCGGCCAATGTCGAACTCGCCGGCGCCGAACTCGAGATGATGGATCTCGAACATCGCACCCATCGCCTGAAACATGCGATCGAAGGGCGGCTCGCCGATTTCGACCATATCCTGATCGACTGCCCGCCGTCGCTCACGCTGCTGACCGTCAATGCGATGGTGGCGTCGGACGCAGTGCTGGTGCCGCTGCAATGCGAGTTCTTTGCGCTCGAAGGCCTGAGCCAGCTGCTGCGCACGGTCGAGCGCGTGCGCACCACGCTCAATCCGACGCTGGATGTGCAGGGCGTGGTGCTGACCATGTTCGACAAGCGCAACAACCTGTCCGACCAGGTGGCGGCCGACGTGCGCGGCTTTCTCGGCGAGAAGGTTTACGAGACGGTGATCCCGCGCAATGTGCGCATCTCGGAAGCGCCGAGCCATGGCGTGCCGGCGCTGATCTATGACCACCGCGCACCGGGCAGCACGGCGTATATGGCGCTGGCGCGCGAGGTGATCAAACGCGAGCAGGCGTTGCGCGACGCGGCGGAGTAAAAACAAGGCCCTCACCCCAACCCTCTCCCGCAAGCGGGAGAGGGAGGGCCCCGCAGCGAAGCGCGGGAGGGTGAGGGTACTTAAGTAGGGTACAGAGGACAGAGTATGATCGACGATCCGAAACGCCGCGGCCTCGGCCGCGGCTTGGCCGCATTGATGGGCGAACCGGCGCCGGGCTCCGACGCCGCGGCTGCGCGCACCGCTGCCGGCGGCGTGCGCGAAATTCCCATCGAGCAGCTCAAGCCGAATCCGTATCAGCCGCGCAAGGTCTTCAACAAGGAGGCGCTGGAGGAACTGGCGCAGTCGATCAAGTCGAAGGGCGTGCTGCAGCCTTTGTTGGTGCGTCGCGCCAAGGACGGGCAGGGGTATGAGATCATCGCCGGCGAGCGCCGCTGGCGCGCCGCGCAGCTGGCCAAGATCCATGCCGTGCCGGTGGTGATCAAGGAGATCACCGACCGCGACGCCGTCGAGATCGGCCTGATCGAAAACCTGCAGCGCGAGGATCTCAACGCGGTGGAAGAGGCCGGCGCCTTCCTGCAGCTGTCGGAGGAATTCGGCTACAGCCAGGACCAGATCGCCCAGGTGATCGGCAAGAGCCGCAGCCATGTCACCAATATCCTGCGCCTGCTGCAGCTGCCCAAACCGGTCATCGCGCTGGTCATCACCGGCAAGCTGACGGCGGGCCAGGCCCGGCCGCTGATAGGCCATCCGCTGGCCGAGCAGCTCGCGCAGCGCATCATCGAGGGCCGGCTGACGGCGCGCGAAGTGGAAAAGCTGGTGGCGGTCGGCCGCGCCGTAGGCACGCCGGCGGCCGCGAAAAAAGGCGGTCGCCCGGCCGGCAGCACGGCCAAGCCGGCGAAGGACGCCGCGCCGGTGCGCAAGGATGCCGACACGCTGGCGTTTGAGCGCGGCCTGGCGGCAGCGCTCGGCATGAAGGTCGAGATCGAGAGCGAAGCCGGCAATGCGGAAGCCGGCCGTCTGATCGTGCATTACCAGAAGCTCGAACAGCTCGACGAGCTGGCCAAGAAGCTGAGCAAGCGCTGACCGGTGCGGAATGCAGCCGCGGCCCAAACAGCCCCGCACCCTCCTGACCCGGCTGTTCGGCAGCGGCGATGCGCTGGAAGGCCATCGCGAGAAAATCCTCTACCGTATCGCCATCGCCAGCGCGGTGCTGCTCACGCCGTTCGGCATCTTCAACCTGTTCATCGACCGCCTGTCGCTCGGCCTCGCCATCCTCGCCACCGTCGGCGTCCTGGCCGTCGATGCCCGTGCGATCCATCGCGGCCGCCGGCCGCCGGTGCCGTTTGCGCTGCTGCTGGTGCCGACCGCCGCGGCCGTGGCGATTCTGCTGTTGCTGCAGCCGGCCTATGGCGTGCTGTGGACCTATCCGGTGCTGCTGTTCTGCTATTTCGTGCTGACGCGCGGCCTTGCCGTGCTGGTCAGCCTCGGCCTGCTGGTCGGCACGGCTCTGCTGGTCGCGCTCAATGTCGACACCGCCACGGCGATCCGCGTCTTCGCCTCGATGCTGCTCACCATCGTGATCGTCAACATCATCCTCGGCGTGATCAACGACCTGCACGACCGGCTGGTGGCGCAGACCATCACCGATCCACTGACCGGCGCGTATAACCGCCGCCATATGGAATCCTGCCTCGACGACGTGATCGAACGCCAGCGCCGCACCAAAGCCAGCGCCGCCTTGCTGGTGGTGGATATCGATCGCTTCAAGGAGATCAACGACCGGCTGGGTCATGCCGCCGGCGACAGCGTGCTGCGGACCGTGGTGGCGCTGATCGGCGACCGCGTGCGCCGGCTCGACCGTGTCTTCCGCATCGGCGGCGACGAATTCCTGCTGCTGCTGCCGGATACGGATCTGAATGCTGCATTGACGGTGGCGGAAGACCTGCGCGCGCGAATCGAGGCGGCGGCCATGTCCGGTGTGGAGTCTGGGGCCGCGCCCGTCACCGTCAGCATCGGCGTGGCCGTGCTGCAGACCGGCCAGCGGATGGATGCCTGGATGCACGAGGCCGATGCTGCGCTCTATCGCGCCAAGCAGCGGGGCCGCAATCGCGTGGTGGCGGCCGAGGTTGATGCAGCCCCGGTTGATGATGGTGCGCCGCGCACTATCTTGTCGCCCGCGAAGGAGTGACCGCCATGACCGACACCAAATCCCTCTCCCCCGAAGCCGAACGCGTGCTGCGCGATCATGGCACCGAGCGGCCCGGCTCCAGCGCGCTCAACAAGGAAAAGCGCGCGGGGCAATATTTCTGCGCCGGCTGCGGCGCCGAGGTGTTTTCCTCCGCCACCAAATACGACAGCGGCAGCGGCTGGCCGAGCTTCTACGCGCCGGTGGCCGAGAATGTCGCCGCCAGCGTCGACACCAGCCACGGCATGCGCCGCGTGGAAGTGCATTGCGCCAAATGCCAGGGCCATCTCGGCCATGTCTTCGAGGACGGGCCGGAGCCGACCGGCCTGCGCTACTGCATCAACGGCGTGGCGCTCGATTTCAAGCCGCAGGGTTGACCCTGGACAGAATCTGGGGCCGGCTCGCGGCTCAAAAAAGCACCAGACGGCCAGTATTCGCCTAAAATTTGACCACAGCCTGCCAGAACTGCGGCCGGAATGGCCAAGCTGTTGGGCGGATTCGCCGATTCCACCGTCAATACTGCAGTGCAACCCGCTGGCACGCTTCTTGTAACTCCGTAGTCAGAGGTATGCGCCAGGGGTGGGCCTGTCCGGGATTCTCAATGGGGGGAACCGGGTCTGGTCTGCCGGCAGCCGGGAGCGATCCCAAGTTGGGAGCGATCCCGGACCCGGACCGGAAACTGGCGCGGCCTCCCCTGACAGGAGGATTTATTCGTCATGCAACTCTCCACCGTCTCGTCGGCCAAAGCGGCCGGTCCCGGCTGGCTCGGCTATGTGATGTTCGGCGCGCTGCTGGCGGCGCTGTTCGCCATGATTCCCTCGCTCGGCTTCGCCCAGGCTGCGGCAGCCGAAGCACCGAAACTCGACACCGGCGACACCGCCTGGATGCTGACCTCGACCGCGCTGGTCCTGCTCATGACCATCCCCGGCCTCGCCCTCTTCTACGGCGGCATGGTGCGCAAGCAGAATGTGCTCGCCATCATGATGCAGAGCTTTGCCATCACCTGCCTGGTGTCGATCCTGTGGATGGTGATCGGCTACAGCCTGGTCTTCTCGGAAGGCAACGCGATCATCGGCGGCTTCTCCAATCTCTTCCTCGCCAGCGTCGCCATCGACAGCGTCAACGACCTGGCCAAGACGATTCCGGAAACCGTCTTCGTCACCTTCCAGATGACCTTCGCCATCATCACGCCGGCGCTGATCACCGGCGCCTTCGCCGACCGCATGAAATTCTCGGCGCTGCTGTGGTTCATGGGCCTGTGGCTGATCTTCGTCTANNGTCGCCTGCCTCGTGCTCGGCAAGCGCCATGGCTACGGCAAGGTCGCGCATGCGCCGCATAACCTGACGCTGTCGATCATCGGCGCCTCGCTGCTGTGGGTCGGCTGGTTCGGCTTCAACGCCGGCTCGGCTGCCGGTGCCACCGCCAATGCCGGCATGGCCATGCTGGTCACCCAGATCGCCACGGCGGCGGCCGCGATGGCCTGGATGTTCGCCGAATGGCTCGCCCGCGGCAAACCCAGCGTGCTCGGCATTGTCTCCGGCGCGGTCGGCGGCCTCGTCGCCATCACGCCGGCGGCCGGCTTCGTCGATCCGATGGGCGCGCTGATCATCGGCCTCGTCGCCGGCATTGTCTGCTTCGTGGCCTCCACCACGGTGAAGAACGCGCTGGGCTACGACGACAGCCTCGATGTCTGGGGCGTGCACGGTGTCGGCGGCGTAGTCGGCGCCATCCTCACCGGTGTCTTCGCCAAGGCGGCGATTGCCGGCAAGGATGCCCCGCTCGGCCTGATCGACGGCAATGCCGGCCAGGTGCTGACCCAGATCTACGGCGTGGTCATCACCATCATCTTCACGGCGGTGGTCAGCCTGATCATCCTGAAGATCATCGACTGGACCATCGGTCTGCGCGTCGATGAGGCCACCGAACGCGATGGCCTCGACCTGAACCTGCACGGCGAGACGGTGCAGTAACGGGGGTACGCGAAGGCATCCGGGCCGGCAGTCCCACCCGCCGGCCCGGGTTGCTTCTCCTCCGACGTTTGCCGGTCGCGTCCGCGTCCAGACCGGGCCTGTTCTGCGCAATCCGCTTTTATCTCCGCCCGTTTTCCGATTAAATCGAACGGAACCCGCCCTCGCACGTTCTCGTCGCGGAGATTCTGCCCTTGACCGCTTTCGACGAGATGGACCTCGGACCCGCGACCCAAAGCCAGTCGCAGAGCCAGACGCAATCCCAGGGCCAGGGTGTCCGCGCCCCCTACCGCGACTACAAGCGCTGGCTCGATGCCGCTCCGGGCGACATGCTGGCGCGCCGCCGCCAGGAAGCCGACCTGCTGTTCCGGCGCTTGGGGATCACCTTTGCCGTCTATGGCGAGGGCGGCGACACCGAACGGCTGATCCCCTTCGACATCGTGCCGCGCATTATCGCCGCCAAGGAATGGAAGCGCCTGCGGCGCGGCCTGAAGCAGCGCGTAAAAGCGCTGAACGCCTTTCTGGATGACATCTACCACAAGCGCGAGATCCTGCGCGCCGGCACCATCCCGGAAGACCTGATCCTCAGGAATGCCGCTTACGTGAACCACATGCGCGATGTCACCATCGCGCGCCAGACCTATACCCATATCGCTGGCATCGACCTGGTGCGCACGGCGGAAAACGAATTCTACGTGCTGGAAGACAACTGCCGCACGCCGTCGGGCGTCTCCTACATGCTGGAGAACCGCGAGGCGATGATGCGCCTGTTCCCGGATCTCTTTGCGCAGGTGCGCGTCGCGCCGGTCGGCCATTATCCCGATGCGCTGCTGCAGACCTTGCGCGAGTCCGCACCGCCGAACTGTGAGGACGAGCCGACCGTCGCGCTGCTGACGCCGGGTGTCTATAACTCGGCCTATTTCGAGCATGTCTTCCTCGCCGAGCAGATGGGTATCGAGCTGGTCGAGGGCGGCGATCTCACCGTCAAGGACGACATCGTCTACATGCGTACGGTCGGCGGGCTGAAGCGCGTCGACGTGCTGTATCGCCGGCTCGATGACGACTTCCTCGATCCGCGTGTTTTCCGCAAGGATTCGATGATCGGCGTGCCCGGGATTTTCGCAGCCTACAAGGCCGGCAACATCACACTGTCGAATGCGGTCGGCACCGGCGTGGCCGACGACAAGTCGATCTATCCTTACGTGCCCGACATGGTGCGTTTCTATCTCGGCGAGGAGCCGATCCTCGCTAATGTACCCACTTACGTGCTGCGCCGGCCGGACGACCTGAAATACACGCTGGAGCATCTGCCGGAACTGGTGGTCAAGGAAGTGCATGGCTCGGGCGGCTACGGCATGCTGGTCGGACCGAAATCCAGCACCGCCGAGATCGAGGCCTTCCGCGCCAAGATCGTCGCCAAGCCCGAGGCCTATATCGCGCAGCCCACGCTCGCGCTCAGCACCTGCCCGACCTTCGTGGAGAGCGGCATCGCGCCGCGCCATGTCGACCTGCGGCCCTTCGTGCTGTCGGGCGAAACCATGCGCGTGGTGCCCGGCGGGCTGACGCGTGTGGCCTTGCGCGAGGGCTCGCTGGTGGTGAATTCCAGCCAGGGCGGCGGCACCAAGGATACCTGGGTGCTGGAAGACGACGAGACGCCCGACAACATCGCGGCCGGCGGGGACGACTGATGCCGGGTCGCAGTGCCGACAGAAAAGAATTGTCATGGCCGGGCTTGTCCCGGCCATCCACGCCTGATTGCCGGCAGCCGCAAGACGTGGATGCCCGGCACAAGGCCGGGCATGACAGGAACTATTGGACGATGTGGAGCTGCACAGCATGCTGAGCCGCGCCGCCGACAATCTCTACTGGCTCAACCGCTATGTCGAACGCGCGGAATCGATGGCGCGCATCCTCGGCGTGGCGCATCGCATGAGCATGCAGTCGACCCATGGCGGCACGCGCAACGACGAATGGGAAGCCGCCCTGATCATTGCCGGCTGCGACAAATCGTTCGCGCTGCATGGCGGTCCGGCGACGCGGCGCGCGGTGATCGACTTCCTGGCCTTTGCGCCCGACAATCCGTCGTCGATCCATGCCTGCCTGAAAGCCGGCCGCGAGAATGCGCGCGCGATGCGGGCGCAGATCACCTCCGAGGCCTGGGAAAGCATCAATGCCGCCTGGCTGGAGATGCGCACTTTCTCGATCGCCAAGGTCGAGGCCGACGGCTTCAACACCTTCTTCGACTGGGTGCGCGAACGCAGCCAGCTGTTCCGCGGCGTCGCCGAAGGCACCATGCAGCGCGACGACGCCTATCGCTTCATGCGGCTCGGCACGCTCCTTGAGCGCGCGGACTCGACCGCGCGTATCCTGGATGTGAAATACCACGTGCTGCTGCCCTCGGCGGCCGATATCGGCGGTGCGGTGGATTACTACCAATGGGGCGCGCTGCTGCGCTCGGTCTCGGCCTTCCGCATCTACCGCCAGATTTACCGCGACAGCATCCGGCCGCTGAAAGTGGCCGAACTGCTGGTGCTGCGCGAGGATTTCCCGCGCTCCTTACATGCCTGCTTCGCCGAAATCGTGTCGATCCTGCAATACCTGCGCGAGAGCTATCGCCGCGACTACCCCTCGGTGCGGCTGGCGGAGAGCATGCTGCTGAAGCTGCGCTACGACCAGATCGACACCATCTTCACCGGCGGTCTGCACGAATACCTGACCAATATCATCGACAGCAATATCGAGCTGGGCGCGGCCATCGCCCGCGACTTCATGCAGCCGAACTGAACCCAAGAACTGTTTCCTGGCAGGTTCGTTAGGTCTGGCAGGAGACTGCCATGCTCGATTTCATCCGCCGTTTCGCCATTGCCGCCACCCTTGTGATCGGCCTCAGCTTTGCCGGCTGGATCACGCATCTGTATGTCTGCTTCACCCAGGGCGAATGGGGCTTCCTCATTGCCGGTGCGATCTTCTTCCCGATCGGCGTGATCCATGGCTGGGGCACCTGGTTCGGCGCCTGGTGAACACCCTATTTCGTCATCCCCGCGAAAGCGGGGATCCAGAACAGCAGTCCGACTGGGTCCCCGCTTTCGCGGGGACGACGAATAATTTTCAAATACCTTGACCCTGTTGTTATCCGCTTGCTTTGATGCGCGCGGGATTTCTTTCCGGGGCGTCTGTCATGACCTACTGCGTTGGCCTTCTGCTGCATGACGGCATCGTCATGCTGTCCGACAGCCGTACCAATGCCGGTGTCGATTCCATCTCCACCTTCGGCAAGATGCATAGCTGGCAGCAGGACGGCGACCGCGCGCTGGTGCTGACCACGGCGGGCAACCTGTCGCTCAGCCAGTCGGTCGTCACGCTGCTGAAGGACGGCTTCACCGACGAGGCCGGCAAGCCCTGCGACCTGATGCAGGCGGGCAGCATGTTCGAAGCCGCCGGCATGGTCGGAGCCGCCATTCGCGAAGTGGCGCGGCGCGACGGCGAGGCGCTGAAGGAACAGGGCGTCGAGCCCAATCTGTCCATGCTGCTGGGCGGCCAGATCGGCGACCGGCCACATGAGCTGTATCTGCTGTATTATGCCGGCAATTTCATCAAGGCGACGGAAGACACGCCGTTTCTGCAGATCGGCGAGATCAAATACGGCAAGCCCATTCTCGACCGCGTAATCACGCCGGCGACGCCGCTGGTGCAGGCGGCGAAATGCGCGCTGGTCTCGATGGACAGCACCTTGCGCTCGAATATCTCGGTCGGGCTGCCGCTCGATCTGGCGATCCTGCCCAAGGACGCGCTGAAGTTTGCGCTGAAGAAGCGGATCACCGACCAGGAGCCCTACTTCGCCAGCATCCGCGGCCTGTGGGGCGAAGGCCTGCGCAAGGTCTTTCAGACGATCCCGGATCCCGACTGGGGCGTGTGAACGGCGACAAGACCCTCACCCTCCCACCGCTTCGCGGCGGGGCCCTCCCTCTCCCGCTTGCGGGAGAGGGTCGGGGTGAGGGCTTTTGCAAGGCGCTCCGGACCTGGACGGAGGAATTTGAAAGCGTTGTCATGCCCGAGCTTGACCCGGGCATCTCATTATTTTTGTGCGGAAAGAAAATGGGATCCTCGGGTCAAGCCCGAGGATGACTGAAGAGACGGCGTCTAGCTGAGCTTCAAGGTCACAATGATCGGCACATGGTCCGAGGCCTTCTCCCGGCCGCGCATATCCTTGACGATCTTCACGGCCTGCAGACTGTCCTTCAGCTGCGGGCTGACCCAGACATGGTCCAGCCGGCGGCCCTTGTCGGCCGTGGCCCAGTCTGGCGAGCGGTAGCTCCACCAGCTGTAGATCTTTTCCGTCGGCGGCACGAAATGGCGTACGGCATCGACCCAGTCGCGCGCCGCCTGCATCTTCAGCATGCCTTCGGTTTCGATGGGCGTGTGGCTGACGATCTTGAGCAGCGGCTTGTGGGCCCAGACATCGGTTTCCAGCGGCGCGATGTTGAGATCGCCGACCAGGATTTCCCGGCCGCCCTTTTTCTTCAGGCCGGCGGACCATTTGGTCATGCCCTCCAGCACGTCGAGTTTGTGCTGGAACTTGTCGTTCACCTTCGGATCGGGCACGTCGCCACCGGCAGGGACGTAGTAGTTATGAAGAATGGTGCCATCGGCCAGTTCGGCGGCGATATGGCGGCGGTCGTCGCGGCCGGCCAGGTTCAGCTTTTCCTTCAGCGCAATCGCCGTCTTGGCAAAGATCGCCACGCCGTTGTAGCCGGGCTGGCCATGGATCAGGCGATGCGCATAGCCGCGCTGCTCGAACAGCTCATGCGGAAACTCGGCATCCTTCACCTTGGTTTCCTGCAGGCAGAGGATGTCTGGATTGTGTTCCGACAGGAAACCGGCCATCAGGTCGAGCCGGGCGCGGACCGAGTTGATGTTCCAGGTCGCCAGCGTGATCGGGCGGCCAGAAGCGATCTTTGGGGTCTTCTTCGCGGGTGCTTTTGCCATGTCGTTTTTTAGCCCAGTCCCGTCCACACTTCCAGACGCTGTCGCTTACTCCGCAGCGACGGTCTGTTTGTTGCTGCCGCGCAGCGTCAGCAGTGCCACGGCGAGCGTCGCCACCGCGCAGAGCGCAATGCCGCCGGTCATCGCCGTGCCGTTGCCGTTGATGAAGCCGCCGCTGACCCCGATCACCACCGCGCCGACCGCCAGCTGGAGCGTCGCCATCAGCGACGCGGCCATGCCGGCCGCCTCGCCGTAGGAGTCCAATGCCAGCACCGACGAGGTCGGCAGCAGGAAGCCGAGACAGCCATAGCCGAGCAGCAGCAGTGCCATGGTGAGATAGAGGTTGTCGAACCCGGCGGCATTCAGCGCAAACACCAGCACCATCGCGGCCGTAAAGCCGTAGATCGACGGCATCACCAGCGCGCGCAGGCCGAAGCGGGCGCCCAGCTTGCCGCAGAACTGCGCGGCGAAGAAGAAGGCGGCGGCATTCAGCGAGAAGGTGATGCTGAAGCCGACCGGCGACAGGCCATACTGCCCCATCATCACGAAGGGCGCGTTGGCGAGGAAGACAAAGAAGCCGCAGATGGCAAAGCTGCCCGCCATGGTCAGGCCCATGAAGGTCTTGTCGGTGAACAGCTGGCCGCAGGTGCGGATCATGCCGCCGACGCTGGTCTCGGCGCGCTGCGCTGCCGAGCGCGTCTCCGGCACGAACAGCAGACCGAGCAGGCTGGCAAACACGGCAATGCCGGCGACGAACCAGAAGACGGTACGCCAGCCCAGCGCCTCGATGATCAGGCTGCCGAACAGCGGCGCCAGCAAAGGCGAGACGCTGAACACCAGCATCAGCAGGCCGAGCAGGCGCGCTTCCTCGACGCCGCTATGCAGGTCGCGCACGATGGCGCGCGGAATGACAATACCGGCCGCGCCGCCAAGACCCTGAAGCAGGCGGAAGGCGATCAGTATCTCGACATTCTCCGCCAGCGCACAGCCGATGCTGGCGCCGATGAACAGGGTCACGCCGAAATACAGCGGCAGGCGGCGGCCCAGGATGTCCGAGATCGGGCCGAAGACCAGCTGGCCGAAGGCGAAGGTGATGAAGAAGGCGGTCAGGCTCATCAGCACCTTGTCGGGGTCGGCATTCAGGTTGGCGCCGATGAAGGGCAGCGACGGCAGATACATGTCGATCGCGAAAGGGCCTATGGCGGTCAGCAGGCCGAGAATCAGGGCGTTGCGCAGGAAATGGGCGCCAGAATGGGTGTGCGTGGTCATGGGAAATACTGCCTTTGAGCGACAAAAGGAGATATGCGCCCCGGAACTGGGACGTCAATGCAGGATTTGGTGCTGAGGGCGAAGGCCGGCCGACCCGTGTGTAAGGCGGGTGGCGTTATGTAAAACGATCCGTACGGTCTGGCCACCGCAGAATTGTTACGATGCAATCTACGTCCTTTTCTGTTGCAGTTCAGCCACATCACGGGAGAGCCGTCCATGCCGATGCATCTTGAAGGGTCCTGTCGCTGCGGTGCCGTCGCCTTCGAACTCGACAGTCATACGCCGGTGCCCTACCAGCTTTGCTATTGCACGATCTGCCGGAAAACTGCGGGCGGCGGCGGTTTCGCCATCAACCTCGGCGGTGTGTCTGCAAGTCTCAAGATCAAAAAAGGAAAACGCAGTATCGGCGTGTATCGCGCCGAAATCTGTGACGACGATAGCGAAAACTGCGAAACCAGCCCCTGTAAGCTAAGTACCGGCGAGCGCAATTTCTGCACGAAATGCGGCACGGCGCTCTGGCTGTTCGATCCGACCTGGCCCGAGCTGATCCATCCCTTTGCATCCGTCATCGACACCGATCTGCCGCAGCCGAAAGCGAAGGTGCATCTGATGCTGCGCTACAAGGCCAGCTGGGTGAAGCCGCAGATCGGCAGATCGGACGAGACGTATGACGAATATCCGAAGCTGTCGCTCAAGGCCTGGCACAGGAAGCATCAGGTTTGGGTGAAGTGACGATTCGCCCCTTACATGTCATGCCCGGGCTTGACCCGGGCATCCCATTTTGCGGCTCTGAGAAAAATGGGACTCGCGGGTCAAGCCCGCGAGTGACAATAGGGATGGATCAAGAGGCCCCCGCCTTCATCTGCGCCGGATCGTAGTAGAAGCGCTCGCGCCACACCTTGTCGCCCTTCCAGGTCTGGTGCGCCAGTTCCTCGATGCGGCGTTTGCTGCCGTCCTTGAACTCGAAGCGGAAGATCCAGTGGATCACCACCGTGTCGCCGTCGATCAGCACCGGGCGCACGCATTCGGTCTCCACCGTCTTCGCCCGCGCCAGCACGGCGCGTTCGTGCGCCACCAGGGTGTCGCGGCCCTGGCGCGGCGGGCTGTTCAGGTTTTCCTGCATGGTGGCATCTTCGGCATAGAATTCGGCAATGGCGCGGTCATGCTGGTTGGATTCCACCATGGCGACAAAGGCTTCCACGGTCTCGCGGCTGGGCATGGCGTCTGGTCCTCTCGTTTTTTGGCAATGCGACTATGACAGATTGCCGTAGGCTAGGGACAGAATGCCGCAGGCGAGGCGCGGCCATTCGTCACATCTCTTGCCAATTGTCGAGACGGCGCAATCTGGTGTTTCGTGACTACATAAAAGGAGCATACTCATGCCCGCCATGACCACGCCGCAGAAACACAGTCGTTCGGACAAGATTTTCGCCATCGTCATCACTGTGGCGCTGGTCGGCGCGCTGGTGGGCGCGGTCTTCAAGGCGTTCAATTTCTGGCATGGCATGGGTGTCGATTTCGATCCGGCCGCCACCTGGCCGCTGATCCTCGGCGTCAGTCTCAGTCTGGTGCTCGGCGGGATTGTCGTGGGCGTGTTTCTCTACGGCCGCCGCAAGGAAATCAAGGACGAGGAGTGAGGCGCGCACCGTCCCTTCCCCTCAACTGTCATGGCCGGGCTTGTCCCGGCCATCCACGTCTTGGGTGACTCGGTAAGGAAGGCGTGGATGCCCGGCACAAGGCCGGGCATGACAATGCTGTTTCAGCTGTGATGTTCAGAACAAATTAAACGTACTGCCGGTGATCCCGAGCGGCAGGCGGCCGGCTTCGAAGAGGCGGAACTTGATGGCGAAGGGATGTTCATCTTCGCTCTCATCTTCGTCATCCGCACTGCGCGCCGCCAGTACTAAAGCTGCCTGATAGGCCGCCTGCGCCGCAGCCCCCGCTGCCACTTTCAACAAAGCCGGATCGCTCACGCCCTGGCGCTGCGCCATCTTGGCGGCGTGTTCATGCGCCACTTCGCCGGCGCGCGTCGAGACATGCGTCAGCGCCACTTCCAGATCGTGTTCGTCGATCTGGGTCAGCGCCTGCTCCAGCAGCGCGTTCTGCATCTGCTGTTCGGCCTGCCACCAGTCGTCGTCCCAGTCGGGCGCCTGCGCCGCGCCGCTGGCTGCCAGCCAGTTCTCGATGCCGGCCACCTGCATCTCGGCAAAGCCGATGCCGGCGATATAGGCTTCGGCATCGTTGACCTCGGCCGCGGTCAGCTTGCGGCCGACGGCGGAGAACCACGGCAGGCTGCCGACCAGCTTGGCCAGCCGCGCCACGGCGCGCAGGCTGCTGTGGTCGTCATCCTCGTCGAGCGCCATGCCGGTCAGCGCATCGATGCTCTCGTCGCCAAAGATGTCGTCGTCATCTTCATCGTCATTGGCGATCTCGACGATCTTGGTCACTTTCGCCATGGCTCACTCTCTACTCTTACTGAAAAAGACGTTAGCGGTTACCGCGGCTTTCGCGCCACAGGCCCAGCACCTTCTGCACCGGACGATCCGAGAAGCTGAACAGCACGGCATCCGACGCAGGATCCGCATGGTGGCGATGCGGCACCCAGCTCGGAATCACAAAGGTATCGCGCCGGCCCCAGTCGAAGCGCTTTGCGTCCGAATCTTCGCCGACGGTCGTGTAGCCCTTGCCCTCCACCACGCTGAACACCGTGGCATCCGAACTGCGATAGCTCTCGCCGGCAAAGCCTTTCGGCAGCAGCTGCATATAGGTGCCGATGGTCGGCATCGCGCTCTGCCCGGTGGCCGGATTGACATATTGCAGCTTCAGTCCGTGGCACGGATCCCACTCCTCCGTGCGGCGCATGGTCTCGAGCGCGTCGCGCGTGCGGCTGTAGGGGTAGTTGAACACCGGCGAGGTCGGCGTGCGCACCTCGTGATCAACGGGAAGAAGCCCGGAGCCGTAGCGTGCGAGGCTGTCGCCGGTGGGTCGCGCCAGCGGCTGTGTGTCTTCGGGCAGACGTTCCATGAAGGAACAGTCGAGCGCCTGCACCAGCGGAATGTCGAGCCCATCCATCCACACCATCGGATGGTCGCTGTCGTTGCCGTGATCGTGCCAGGTCCAGCTCGGCGTGATGACGAAATCGCCTTCGCGCATGATGGTCTTCTCGCCGTCGACCGCCGTATAGGCGCCGTTGCCTTCGACGATGAAGCGGAGCGCCGACTGCGTGTGGCGATGCGCCGGCGCCACTTCGCCGGGCAGGATCAGCTGCAGGCCCGCGTAAAGCGAGGTGGTGATGCGCGACTGGCCCGGCATGCCGGGGTTCTCCAGAATCAGCACCCGCCGCTCGGCTTCCCTAGCGGTGATCAGCCGGCCGGCTTCCATGATGTCGTCGCGCAGTTCGTCGTAACGCCACAGGGCGGGCTGGCAGGCGCTTTTCGGCTGCGGGATCACCAGCGCATGCAGCACTTCCCACAGCGGCGCCAGCTTGCGGCTGCCGATCTTGTCGTAATAGGCCTTGCGCTGCTGCAGCACAGCAGGGTCGATGGCGGGATGCTGGGTCATCTGGGCGTTCCTCGTCTTGCCGCGCATATTATCAGACGGCGGAGGAAACCCAATCCTGCAAGCCGGACAGATCGCTGGCGAACCGGCGCATTGGCGGGAAAAAGAAAACGCCCGGTCGGGGGGCGAGCCGGGCGTTTTGCGCAATAGACTCTGCGCCATTGTGGCAGCCGGAAGGGGGGGATCTTCCGGTGCCGGCAACGGCATAGGGCGCCGTCGCCATGACAGGGATATGGGTATCGACGCGCGATTTGCCAAGGGGCAGACCGCATTCGGCCGACCACGATTCCGTGAAGCGGAGCGCGGCATTCGGTCGCGTATTTTACAAACCGCTGGACTGCAACGAAAAATTCCGCGCGCCGCGTTCAGCCATGCAGCACATGCAAATCTGGGCCGCGAAATCCGCAGTTATTGTGCGGTGGCCGCAGGCTCCGGATTGATCAGGCGATAGCCCAGCCGCGGCTCGGTGAGCAGGAAACGCGGTGCATCCGGATCCTTCTCCAGCTTGCAGCGCACCTTGCGCGCCAGCACGCGCAGCGCCTGGCGCATCTCGGCATTGTCATTGCCCCAGAGCGTGACGGTGAGCTGCCTGGTCCCGACCGGCTGTCCGCTTTTCTGCGCCAGCATCTTCACGAAGCGCGCTTCCATCGGCGACAGCCGCACCGGACGGTCTTCCTTGCGCGTGTCGCCGGTCAGCGGATCGATCGCGAAAGGTCCGACGGTGACGATGGTGGTGCCGTTCTTGGCCGCATTCTCCTGTGCGCGGCGGAGCGCAGCGCGCACGCGCGCCAGCAGTTCGCCGGCATCGAAAGGCTTGGTGACATAATCGTCGGCNNNNAGCACGATCAGGTCGGCCTGGCCGGCCTGCTTCAGGCCATCCTCGCCGTTGGGCGCTTCGGTCACCTGGTAGGCGGCAGCTTCCAGCGCGGCGCGCAGCGCCTGCCGCACAGGCATGGAATCTTCGATCAGCAATACGCGGTGCCGTTCGGCATTCTGGTTCGACGTCAGGGTGCGCCTCCCTGCAATTCACTACGCCCGGGGTCGGGCTCAAAAACTTCGGACCACGAATAACGATCCTGTGGCCATTTGGTGGCCGTGCAAAACACTAGCGCAATTTTCCTGAGAGATGCCAGCGGTTTAGCGCAGGCAGCGGAGGGCGCTGCGGCTTTTATGCCGATTGGCGGGTTTAATTGCGGTTTTCCGGGCTTTGGGCCCAGATTGCGATTGCCGGTGTATTCAGGCCGGAATGCCGCCGCCGATATCGAGGAAATGCGGCCTCGCGCCGGCATATTCCAGCGGCCGGGTCACATGCGAGCCGGCTTCCAGCACCGGCAGATGCGCGGCCAGGCCGATCAGCTGCATCGGCGCAGTGCTGTCGTCGGGCAGGACCGGCAGCACGAAAGTCTCGATCTGGTGCGGCCGGCCGCTGTCGGGATGCGAAATCGGATGGAAGGCAAGCGCGCCGCAGGGCTGCGTCGCCGCGCCCCACAGCAGGCGGCTGCGCGCGGCGCGCTGGTCGGGCTGCGCCATCGCGATATGGTCGCGGCCCATCAGGCGCAGGCCGGCCACGGTTTCGATCTCGGTGCCGGCGAGGCGGAAGATCATGCGCTGCGGGCTGAAAGCTTCCAGCAGCACCAGCCGCGGCATCAGTCGGGCGATCGACACCAGGTCCATGTCGCGCCGGTGCGGCAGCAGACGCTTGCTGCGCCAGCTTTTCCATGCCGCGAGAAGCTGGCGGCTGTCGTCCGACAGCAGGGCCTCGACACCGCCTTCGCGGCGCGCGCCGCCGAATGCCGCTTCCAGATTCTGCGGCGGCTGCGGATGCAGAGAAGAGCGATGCGGCAAGGTCATCGGCTACTGGACGCGCTGTCGGCATGAATGTCGGGCCCGACCGGCGGCAGGCCGGCGCCGATATCGATGTAACGCAGACCTTCGCCTTCCGTATAGGACTCCGGATCGATGCTGCTGATCTGGTCGCTGTTCCTGATCAGCGGCGTGGCACAGACCAGCACCAGCGACGGTGCGGTCTGGCCATCGGCGCAGAGCGGCGCCGAGACCAGTTCGACCGGCAACACGGCGCCGTCGGGCGTGCGCAGCCAGTAATAGATGACGGCAGCGCAGGGCTGCGTCACTTCGGCCAGCAGCAGCGCGGCGCGGCGCGCGCGTTTCTCGGGTTCGGCCAGATCGAGATAATTGCAGCCGATCAGATTTGCGCCCAGCAGCTCGCCGACCATGGTGCCGGCGAAACGGATCGGGATGAGAGTGGGGCTGCGAATTTCCAGCAGCAGGCAGCGCATCAGCAGTTCGCCCAGCCTGTCGGTATTCAGGACACTGTGCTGCGGCACCAGTCCCATGCCGCGCCAGCGATGCCATTCGGCGAAGAAACGCCGGCTTGGCTCGGTCAGCGCGCTGGGCAGGGATGCGACAAAATCCATGTACGGATCATACCAGAGCGCCGTCGCCGCGCCCCGTTATGATTCGGTAATCGTTGGAAATTGTTGCGAAAATCAGAATTGATCAGGTTTAATGCAACCGCAGGCAGTCAACCGTACGGTTGACAATAATCTCCGCCTGTAGTGCGACCCCGCATCATGGCCTTGACCTTCCCATGATGGGAAGCCTTATCTGTTCAGACGGCTCTGCCGTCTTATGAAAGTTCAGGTCATGTCGATCTCCCAAAGTCTCGATCTCCCGGTCGCCGGAATGAGCTGCGCCTCCTGCGCCGGCCGGGTGGAAAAGGCGCTGCGCGCCCTGCCCGGCGTCGCCAGCGCCAGCGTCAACCTCGCCTCTGAATCCGCGCATGTGATTTTCGAAGGACCTGCCACACCTGCTGGTGTCGTGCAGGCGGTGGAAAAAGCCGGCTATGCCGTGCCACAGGAGCGCTTTCATCTCGCCATCGAGGGCATGAGCTGCGCCTCCTGCGTTGGCCGTGTCGAGAAGGCGCTCGCTGCACTGCCGGGCGTTGCACAGGCCAGCGTCAATCTCGCCGGCGAAAGTGCCGAGGTGATCGCGCCGCGCGGCAGCCTCGATGCAGCATCTCTGATCGCCGCCGTGCGCAAGGCAGGTTACGAGGCGCGCCCTTTTGACGATGGCGCGACGGATGCCGCGCCGGCGATGGCGCAGCGCAGCGCCGAGGCAGCACGGCATCTGGCGCGCGAACGCAATCTCGCATTGCTGACGCTCGCGCTCGCCACGCCTTTCATTGGCGGCATGATCGCCAGCCTGCTGGGGCATCACCAGCTGATGCTCTCGCCGCTGGCGCAGTTCCTGATCGCGACGCCGGTGCAGTTCCTGCTCGGCTGGCGCTTCTACCGCGCCGGCTGGGGCGCGTTGCGTGCCGGCACCGGCAATATGGATCTGCTGGTGGCGCTCGGCACCACGGCGGCCTGGGGCCTCAGCACCTGGCTGTGGATCGCGGCGCTGCCGCATATCGAACACGGAGTGGTACCGCATCTCTATTATGAAGGCTCGGTCGCCATCATCGCTTTCGTGCGGCTCGGCAAATGGCTGGAGGCACGCGCCCGCGGCCAGACCGCCGCGGCGCTGAAGGCATTGCTGCAGCTGCGGCCGGCAACTGCGCGGCGCCGCAAGGCTGATGGCAGTGAGGAAACCGTCGAGACTGCAGTGTTGCAGCCGGGCGACATCCTGCTGCTGCGCGCCGGCGAGGCTTTTGCCGCCGATGGGATCGTGATCGAAGGCCATGGCAGCGTCGATGAAGCGATGCTGACGGGCGAATCCCTGCCGGTCGAGAAGCAACCGAATGATGTCGTGCGCGCCGGCACGATCAACCGCGATGGATTACTGGCGGTGCGGATCGAAGCCACCGCCGGTGAAACCATGCTGGCGCGCATCCTGCGCCTGGTGGAAAGCGCCCAGGCCAGCAAGCCGCCGGTGCAGCAGCTGGTCGACCGTATCAGCAGCATCTTCGTGCCCGTCGTGCTGTTCGTCGCACTGGTCACCTTCACGCTGACGCTCACGCTGGGCGGGATTGGCAGCGGCGGCGGCAATGTCGAGACGGCACTGCTGCATGCGATTGCCGTGCTGGTGATCGCCTGCCCCTGCGCGCTCGGCCTCGCCACGCCGGCCGCATTGATGGTCGGCACCGGCGTCGCGGCGCGTCACGGCATCCTGATCCGTGACTCAGCCGCGCTGGAGCAGGCGCGCGATCTGCGGCTGGTCGCTTTCGACAAGACCGGCACGCTGACCGAAGGCAAACCGGTGGTGGCGGCCCTGCATGCCATGGAGGGCGATGATGCCGCGCTGCTGCGTCTTGCCGCTGCCCTGCAGGCGGGTTCGCAGCATCCGCTGGCGGCGGCCATCCGCGCCAAGTTCGAGAACCGCGCCAGTGATATCGACCTGCCGCCGGTGCAGGACTTCCGCGATTTCGCCGGCCGCGGCATCTGCGGCACGGTAGACGGCCGTCATCTTCTGCTTGGCAATGCGCGGCTGCTGGTCGAACACGGCGTCGATAGTGCGTCGTTGCGCGCCTTTGCCGATGACCAGGCAGCCCTTGGCCGTACGGTGTCCTGGCTCGCGGATGACGACAGCAAGCAGCTGCTCGGGCTTTTCGCCTTCGGCGACGAGCCCAAGGCGACGGCAGCCGCGGCGATCGCACGGCTGAAACGGATGGGCCTGCGCGTCGCCATGCTGTCGGGCGACAGTCCTGCTGCGGCCAGCGCAGTGGCGGCCCGGCTCGGGATCGACGAGGTGCGCGCCAGCCTGCTGCCGGAAGACAAGTCGAAGGTGCTGGCGGAATTGCGGCAGGCCGCCGGCGGCGATGTCGCCATGGTCGGCGACGGCGTCAACGATGCGCCGGCGCTGGCGGCGGCCGATCTCGGCATTGCGATGGGGGGCGGCACGGATGCTGCGATGCAGACCGCCGGGGTCACGCTGATGCGCGGCGATCCGCTGCTGGTCGCCGATGCGATCCAGATTGCGCGCGCGACCGATACCCGCATCCGCCAGAATCTCGCCTGGGCCTTTGGCTACAATGTGGTCGGCATTCCGCTCGCCGCCTTCGGCCTGCTCGATCCGGTGCTGGCCGGTGCGGCGATGGCGCTGAGTTCGGTGTCGGTGCTGACCAATGCGCTGCTGCTGCGGCGCTGGCGGCCCACAGCTATTCGTCAGGAGGTACGGCCGTGAATATCGGGCAGGCGAGCAGCCATTCCGGCGTCAGCGCCAAGATGATCCGCTATTACGAAAGCATCGGCCTGATGCCCGAAGCTGGCCGCACGCAGGCGGGCTATCGCGTCTACAGCGAACGCGACGTGCATCTGCTGCGCTTCGTGCGCCGTGCGCGCGATCTCGGCTTCGCGCTGGAAGATATCCGCATGCTGCTCGGCCTGTGGCAGGACGATGCACGGCCGTCCGCTGCCGTGAAGGAGATCGCGCTCAAGCATATCGACGAGTTGACGCGCAAGATCGCCGAACTGCAGGCGATGAAACGCAGCCTGCAGCATCTCGCCGAAGCCTGTCACGGCGACGACCGGCCCGATTGCCCCATTCTTGATGACTTAGGCAGTCCCGGTTCGCGGGGCGACGAAGATCGCTGTCACTGAACCATAAAAAACGGCGGAGATTGCTCTCCGCCGTTCCGGCAAAGCGGCCGTGGGCTGGCCCCCCGCTTTACACGGCCATCCTCCGCCCGTGGTGGTTCAGAACCAGCTGCGGAAGCCGATGCGGGCGACATGCTGGGTGCTGTCGTCCAGCCCCTGCGCGCCGTCGTTGATCCACTGGTAGCGATAGCTCGGCACGATCTCCAGGCCATCGGACACCTTGTAGGCAACGCCGGCTTCGCCGAAGGCCGTGAAGTCGGTGGCGTTGCCGTCGTTGCCGCCGAGTGTCGAACCGTTCGCAGTGACCGCGGCGCGATCCTGGCGCTGGTGCACGATGCCGGCGCCGCCGCCGAAATACGGCGTCAGCGGCGTGCCGGTGGCGATGTCGTAATAGGCCGCACCGGTCAGCGAATACTGGTCGGTGTCGCCGCCGACGCCGGCACTGCCGCCATTGGCGCTGTAGCGTTCATTGTCGATATTGCCATAGCCGAGTTCGCCTTCGAGGCGCAGGTTGTTGCGGAAGCGATGGCCATACTGGGCCGAGATGCCATAGCCCTGGTCGCGTTCCAGCGTGCCGCCGCCGGAGCGGTCGGTATCCCGCGGCATCAGATAGCCGCCGGTGATGCCGGCGTAAGAGCCGTAATTCAGCTTGTTCTCCTGGGCCTGCGATGCAGGGGCCAGTGCGGTGGTAGCGAGCAGTGCAGCCGCAGATGCGGCGAGGATGGTCGGGGCGAGGCGGATCATGGGTATCGACTCCTGTACCAAGTTTGACGAGGCGGGGTGCCGCCCTGTTGTGCTGTCTGGTGCAGCCGGGCGGGCGCTGGATAAATGGAACCTGCTTCAGGGCAGAAACATGGCAACTGACGCCGATCCGTCACGACAAGCTTGGCCATGGTATTTTCGCAACAGTCGCTTGAGCGAAGCGTGGCAGTGTCCTAAGTCAGAAGCCCCTGATCGTCCGTTCTTTTCCGGTCCTCCTTCATGTCGTCGAAAAAATACATCCTCGAACCTGCAGAGCAGCCGTGGTCGACCGCGCTGGTGCTGGTGTGTTCGGAATGCGACGGCGGCCATGGCGTGGAGCTGACACAGAAGCTGAAGGACAGCGTGAAGGCGGCGGGCCACAAGAAAGATGTGCGGGTGGCGCGCGTGCGCTGCCTTGGCATCTGCCCGAAGCGCGGCGTGGCCGTCACGGTGACCGCTGCAGAGCGCGGGGCCTGCAGTTATGTGGTGCAGGGCAGGGACAGCGACGCGGTCGCAGCGCTCTGCGACACTATCTTGCCCAAGTAGAATCTTCGGCGTTAACGCGCCAGGGTAATACGGTAAAGCCGCAGACCGCGCGCCGGAATGCTGTCGCGGAACAGGCCGCGCTCCGGATCGGCCGTGACAGGCGCGGCATCGTCGACGCGGTTCAGGCTGCGGATCGCGCGCGCAAAGCCGATGCGGAACTCTTCGGCCTGCGCGCCTTCATTCAGCAGGATCAGCAGCAGGCCGTCATCCCCGGCCGGCTTCAGCAGGCTGCGCAACCGCGGCGGTGTCTCGCGGGCATGGCGTTCGATCCGCGTCGCGACCGTGTAGCGATCCGGCGCATCGGGCTGCAGCAGCGCCGGCACCAGTCGCGCGATGCGGCGGTTGAGCTGGGTCACCGCGCTCCACAGCCGGCGCGCGGCGGCGACATCGCCGGGCGTGGCCTTCAGTGCCGGCAGGCCGGCGCCGGTCTGGATGCCGTAATCCGATTGCGGCGCCGGCGCGATGCCNNCATCAGCGCAGCGAAGGCCATCACCTGTGCTTCATCCGGATCGGGCAGCGTTTCGCCATTGCCGGTGTGTGCGCTGGCCGGCAGCAGGGCCCAGACTGGACGGCCGTGGTGCCGTCGCACACTGCGCGCAAAAGCTTCGCGGCCTTCCGCCGTAGAGCCGTTGGGGCCACGTGGCATCGCCACCACTGCGATGTCGCTGGCATCCAGCAAAGCCGCATGCTGCAGCCTGCCCCAGTTGTCCGGTGTCGCGCGCAGCAGCTGCAATCTGGAACCGTCGGCCGCGGCCAGCTGGGCTTCCAGCGGCTGCTCGGGATCGGCGGTGACGGAATTGAAGTCGGCCATCAGCACGGTGTTGAAGCCGCGTCCGGAACCGCGGCTGTAGTCGACCAGCGCGCCGCTCAAAGCCAGCGGAAAGAACGAGCGCGCGACATCGTAGCCCGGCAGGATGTCGCCCTCGCGCGAGGCCTGCGGCACTGTCTCGGGATGCGGGCTCTGCACCGCACCATCCAGCGGTGCGTAATCGGCAAAGCGATCGCTGGCACAGCCGGCGAGTGCAAAAGCCAGGACGCCGAGCAGCACAGCCATCATGCTGCGCGGCTGCATGATGTTATGACGTCCTGCCGCTGTCCCTGCGGCCCGGCCTGTCGTCATGCGGCCTGTCGTCATGCTCGATCACCGTGCCGTCCTTCACATCGGTATCCTGCGGGATATGCGGATCCTTGCCGTGGCCTTCGGCGGATTCCGTCAGGCGGTCCATCAGCGCGAGCAGTACGCCGGAGACCACGAAGGTGAGATGGATGCCGACCAGCCAGGCCAGTTCGGTATTGTCGCGATTTTCGATATTCATGAAGGCGCGCAGCAGCTGGATGGCCGAAATGGCGACGATGCTGGCCACCAGTTTCAGCTTCATGCCGGAATAGTCGATCTTGCCCATCCATTCGGGACGGTCCTTGTCATTGGCATGATCGATCTTGGAGACGAAATTCTCATAGCCGGAGAAGATCACCAGCAGCAGCAGGTTGCCGGCCAGCGACAGGTCGATCAGCGACAGGATCGAGAGCACCAGTTCCGCCTCGCTCATGGCGAAGACATTGGGCACGGCGTGGAAGAGTTCCTGCATGAACTTGACCAGCAGCAGGATCAGCGCCACGGCCCGGCCGAGATAAAACGGCGCCATGATCCAGCGGCTGGCAAACAGGGCGCGCTCGGTCACGCGTTCAAGGAACAGCAGCATGGCAGACTCCGGTCGGAACGGTGCCGCAGACGCTAACCGAAGCCGGGCGCGGGAACCAGCGTGTGCTGAACCAATTACCGAACTTGGTTTCTGCGCCGGCCAGCGCATTCCGCCTTGTCAGCCCCGTGGCACGGGGCTAGGTAGACGTCGCACGACCGTTTCCGGCGCCGCAGCCTCCCGCACCCTGCCTCTGGCGCGCCGCCCTGCCCGTTGAGCGTCATGACACCGTCATCTGCTGCAGTCTCCCCCGAGGCTGGCCCGCCTGTTTTCAGCCACCAGGAAAAGATCGTCATCATTGCCGGGCTGACACTCGGCATGTTCCTGGCCGCGCTGGAGCAGACCATCGTCACCACCGCGCTGCCGGGCATCGCCGCCGAACTGAAGACCGCCGAACATATGTCCTGGGTGGTGTCGGCCTATCTGCTGACCTCGACCGCGGCGACGCCGATCTACGGCAAGCTGTCCGATCTCTACGGCCGCAAGCTGATGCTGCAGACGGCGATCGGGATTTTCCTGATCACCTCGCTGCTCTGCGGCCTGGCCCAGACGATGACCGAGCTGATCGTCTATCGCGCCCTGCAGGGCCTGGGCGGCGGCGGTCTGCTGGCGATGGCGCATGCCACCGTCGCCGATGTGGTCAGCCCGCGCGAACGCGGCCGTTATCAAGGCTATATCGCCGCCGTCTTCGCCGTCGCCAGTGTCGCCGGCCCGGTGCTGGGCGGCGTGTTCACCGCGCATCTCGGCTGGCAATGGATCTTCTGGATCAACCTGCCGTTCGGGCTGGCCGCGCTGATCGCGGCGGAACGCACGCTCAAGCGCCTGCAGGTCAAACGCCTGCGTCACAAAATCGACTATGCCGGCGCGGTGCTGATCGTCTCGGCGGTCTGCTGCATCCTGCTGATCACCACGATGGGCGGTAACGACGTCGCCTGGAATTCGCCGGTCATCCTCGGCCTTGGCCTTGCCGCGGTGCTGCTGTTCGCCCTCAGCATCTGGCAGGAACGCCGCGCACCCGAGCCGATCCTGCCGCCGCGGCTGTTCCATAACCGCAATTACGTGATCGCGATGGCGGCCAGCGTGCTGCTCGCCATGATCATGATCGGCGGCCTGGTCTTCATGCCGCTGTTCCTGCAGCTGGTCTACCGCCTGCCGGCCGACCAGGCCGGACTGCTGATGATCCCGCTGACCCTTACGGCTGTGGGCGGTGCGCTGACCGCCGGCCAGCTGGTTATGCGCACCGGCCGCTACAAGCATTTCCCGCTGATCGGTCTCGCCCTGCAGGTGGCTGCCATGCTGCTGCTCGGCACGGTCAACGCCGCGACGCCGCACTGGCTCAGCGCCCTCTATATGGGCCTGTCCGGCTACGGCATTGGCCTGTTCATGCCGGTGATGCTGATCTCGGTGCAGAACTCGGTCGAGATGCGCGACCTCGGCGTCGGCACGGCCTCGGTCTCCTTCTTCCGCTCGATGGGCGGCTCGTTCGGCGTGGCGCTGTTCAGCGCGGTGCTGATCGCCATGCTCGACCGGCTGATCGCGGCGCTGCCGGGCACCGCCGTGCTGGGTCCGCATCCGGCCGCGCAGCTGCTGCGCGACGGTCCGGATGCGCTGGCGTCCACGCCGGCCGCCCTGCGCGACGGCGTCGCGCTCGCCATGACCGATGCTTTCCAGGTCGTGTTCTGGCTCGCCGCCGGCATCGCGGCGCTGGCGATGGTGATCGTCGTTTTCCTGCGCGAGATTCCGCTGCGCACCGGCGCGGCCGCGTCCGGCGTCTCGCCGGCCGCCAATCTTTCAGAAGCGGAACGGGCGGTTGCCACGGTGGAGAAAACCAGTCCCGGCACCAGCGTCGCTGCGCCCGCGGACTAACCTCGCTGTGATCATCTGGGGGGATTACGGTGCGCGACGAGGCTTATCCACACCGGAGATCACCCTGCGGCTTCAAAGCGCTTGCATGGGCCGGGGCTTCCCGGCATGAGTCTCGCCATGCTCCGCACCGCCTTTGCCGCTTCCCTGTTCATGCTGTCCCTCGCCGCCGCGCTGCTGGCCGCCGCGCCATCTGCCGTGGCCGCCACGGTGGAGGTGCATGGCGATGCCATCCTGGTCGACGGCAAACCCTTTGCCGTGGTCGGCGCGGCCGGGCAGACGCGTTTCGGCCTGCTCAAGCAGCTCGGCGCCACGACAGTCCGGACCTACGGCGATGAGACGGGGTTCGTGCTGGATGAGGCGCAGAAGGCCGGTCTGAAGGTGATCGCCGGCTTCTGGCTCGAACATCCGCGCCGTGGCTTCAACTATCGCGATCTCGCCCAGGTCGGGCCGCAGCTGCAGCGCCTCACCGAATTCGTCAACCGGTACAAGACCCATCCCGCGCTGCTGATGTGGGGTCTGGGCAACGAGGTCGAGGCCGATGTCGCCGACGACGCGCATGTCTGGACCGGCATCGAGGAAGCAGCGAAACTGGTGCGCCGGCTCGATCCGCAGCATCCGACACTGGCGGTGCTGGCCGAGACCGGCACCGACAAGGTGACGCGCTTCCGCCGCCATGCGCCCAGCGTGCAGGTGCTCGGCATCAACTCCTACGGCGAGGCGCTGCCCTCGCTGCCCGACCGCGTGCGCGCGCAGGGCTGGAAGGGTCCGCTGATCGTCACCGAGATGGGGCCGCTCGGCCAGTGGCAGGCGCCGCGCACGCCCTGGGGCGCCGCGATCGAACCGAGCAGCGATGAGAAGGCGGCGATGCTGTCGCGCTGGTTCAGCGCGCTGCAGCCCAAGGTGCAGGGCTATATCGTTTTCTACTGGGGCCAGAAGCAGGAAGTGACGCCGACCTGGCACAGCCTGTTATTGCAGGGCGGTGAATATACCAGAACGGCCGAGGCGATGGCGGCGGCCTGGGGCGGCAACACACCGCAGGGCAATCGTTCGCCGCGCATCGCACTGTTCCGGCTGCCGCAGGGCAATGAATGGAACCGCGACCAGACGATGCGCGCCGAAATCGCCGTCGACGACCCCGATGGCGATCCCTTCGGCGTGGTCTGGCAGGTGATGGCGGAAAGCACCGACCTGAAAACCTATGGCGATGCCGAACAGGCGCCGCCGGTCTTTCCGCAGGCGATCCGCGAGCCGGGCCCGAAGGGCGTCACCATCGCGGGGTTGCAGCCCGGCAACTACCGCCTGTTCGTCACCGCGCGCGACGGCAAGGGCGCGGCCGCGACGGCGAACCTGCCGTTCCGGGTGAAGTGACGCGCAAAGCGCGTCATCCTCGGGCTTGACCCGAGGATCCCATTTTATTGTGGGTGTCTGGAAATGGGATGCCCGGATCAAGTTCGGGCATGACAATACAATAGAAGAATAAAAAAGGGCGGGCGCCGTAACCTGACGCCCGCCCACTGGATGCCGTACTCAAACTGAACTGTACTCTGCAACTCTAATCTTACGCTACTCGTGTACTGACGCACTCTACTCAGGCGGCATCCAGCAATGGGGTTTCAATATCGCTGCCTGGGGCATTGAGCGCCGCAACAGTGCGCCCTTCCACCAGACGGTCGAGATCAAGCAGCGACACCATGTGTTCGCCGCGTGTCGCCAGCGCGGTGAGGAAGCCGTGTTCGGCATCCGCCACCGTATCGGGCACCGGCTGCAGGTCGGTCTCGTCCAGCGACACGATGTCGGAGACCGCGTCGACCAGCAGGCCGTAGATGCCGGCGCGCGCCTCCACGATGATCACCACATGGTTGGCGGTCGGCGGCGTCGCTTCGGCATGGAGCCGGATGCGCAGGTCGAAGATCGGGATCACCTGGCCGCGCAGGTTGATCACGCCGCGCACGCCGCCCGCCGTATTGGGCAGCGGCGTTTCCTTCGTCCAGCCGCGGATTTCGCGCACGCTCAGGATATCGACGCCGTAATCCTGGGCGGCGATGGCGAAGGTGAGATATTCGCGCTGCATCTCAGAATTCCTCCCAGGTGTCGTCGTCGGCTTTCAGCGCGGTGTTGCCGGCGACCTGCGGCCGCTGGCGGGCAGCGGGTTTCGCGACCACCGGCTTTGCAGCCGGCTTCACGGCCACCGGCGCCGTCCGGGCGGCGGTGTTGCTGTTCGCCGAGACCGGTTCACCGGTGCGGAAGAAGCCGACCAGCCCGTTCAGCTCATGCGCCTGGCCCGACAGGGCCTGCGCCGCTGCTGAGGTTTCCTCCACCAGTGCGCCGTTGCGCTGCGTGGTCTCGTCCATGCTGGCGACCGCGGTGTTGATCTGGTCGAGACCGGTGGCCTGCTCGCGCGAGGCCGCCGCGATCTCGGCGACGATATCGGCCACCTTCTTCACGGCATTGACGATCTCGTCCAGGCTTGAACCGGTCTGCTGCACCAGGCCGGCGCCGCTGCGCACCTGCGTATTCGACTCCTGGATCAGGCCCTTGATGTCCTTCGAGGCCGAGGCCGAGCGCTGGGCGAGTGCGCGCACTTCCTGCGCCACCACGGCGAAGCCCTTGCCGGCTTCGCCTGCCCGCGCGGCCTCAACGCTGGCGTTAAGGGCAAGCAGATTGGTCTGGAAGGCGATCTCGTCGATCAGCCCGACGATATCGCTGATCTTCTGCGCGCTCTGCTCAATGCCGTTCATGGCGGTGACGGCATCGGTGACGATCCGCCCACCCTTCTCGGCGGTGATCCGCGCCGCACCGGCCAGCTGGTTGGCAGCCTGCGCATTGTCGGCATTCTGCTTCACGGTGGCGGTGATCTCGTGCATCGAGGCGGCGGTTTCTTCAATCGAAGCGGCCTGCGATTCCGTGCGCTGGGCCAGATCCTGGCTGCCCGCAGAGATTTCGCCCGAGGCATCGCGCACTGCCGAAGAGGCGTTGCGCAGCCGGCCGGCGAAGTCCTTCAGGGTTCCGGCCATGCGGTTGACGCTGTCCTTCAGCGAACCGAACACGCCGGCATAGTCGCCCTCCACATGCTTGGTCACATCGCCATCGGCCAGCGCCGAGGTGATGGTGGCCAGTTCGTTGGTCATGGCCTGCAGCATGCCGGCCAGGCCGTTCAGCTTCTGGCTCATGGTCAGCAGGAAGCCGTCCTTGTCGCCCTCGTTCAGGCGCTTCTCCAGATTGCCGGCGGCCATGGTGTCGCAGAGATCGGAGATTTCTGCGATGGCGGCGCGCTCGCGGGCTTCGCGGGCCTCGCGTTCGGCGGTCTGCCTCTGGCGGTCGGCCTCGATCTGGGCCTCGGCTTCGGCGCGGGCCACCATGTTGTCCTTGAACACCTGCACGGTCCTGGCCATCGCGCCAATCTCGTCGCTGCGCTGCGCGCCGTCGACGGCCACTTTCAGGTCGCCATCGGCCAGCTTGCCCATGGTGCCGGTGATGCGCGTGATCGGGCGAGTGATGGTCAGCACGACGATCAGCCCGGCGAGCACGATGGCGGCCAGCAGACCGATGGCGGTGGCCCAGATCATCGCCGGGCGCTGGGTGTTATAGAATTCGGTCAGCGTGGCATTCATGCCGTCGACGGCCTTGGAGTTGCGGTCCGCGGCACCGCGCAGGGTGGCGACAACGTCGTCGCGCTGCTTCTGCACGCCCGGCGCGCGGCCAATCGCCTTGGCGGCCTCCGAGCCGCCTTCCGCCGCGGCCACGGCGAGCGCGCGGCGATTGGCGAAATAGGACTGCAGCGGCGTCTTCACGCCATCGTTGAAGGATTGCCGGGTTTCCGCCGGGATCACGGCTTCCCAGTGTGTCAGAATTTCCTCGATCGTGCGGATCTCGACTTCCATCGTCGCGACATGCTTGCTCAGTTCGGCACCGCTGGTGGCGGCATAGATGTCGAGCGTGATGGCGCGGGTATTGATGATATGGCCGAGCACGCGCTGGCTGGTCAGCGCGCGGTCGGACAGCGAGGACATCTGGTTGCTCTGGGTTTCGTAGCGATCCATGGAGAAGACGCCCATCCAGCCGATGCCGGCGGTGAGCAGCGCCATGATGGCGATGACGAGATAAATCCGGGGGCCGATTTTCAGCCAAGAGAACAGGCGGCGACGCATGGCAAAAGTCTCCTATGCGCGCGGGCGGCATGGCCCGGGCGGCGTTCGAGTCCGTTTCTGGAACAGGGACCGCTGCGCTCATGGCGATGCCGGTAGCACTGCATCGGCGCGGCAACGGTCGTGGAGACTTCCCCTTCCCGCGGGAAAGCGCCGCGAAACTCAACGCTGCGGCGAGGTGGTTATGCCGCATACGGCTATTTGTTGCACTTGCAAAGAACGTCTTGCGGGTATGCGAATACCACATGGCTTTGTAAGCAGGTTATGCGAGGAAAATATTTCGCGGATATCTAGTAATTTTTAAGTGGCGTGTCCGGCCTGAATGTGCGTAGAGGTTGAAGATCCTCCGGCGTCTCAGCACGGTCGTTCGCCCGGGTGAGGGTAGATAACGGCACTTCTGGCGCTCGAACCAATTCGCATGGACCACTGGGATGCCGCATATAATGCGCCGCCCCTATGGGCGTGCGTCAAACAGTTCATCAGAAAGTCTCTGCATGTCGTCCGCTTCCGTCCGTCTCGGCTTCATCGGTTACGGCATCATGGGCGAGCGCCTGCTGCGCGCCGCGCTGAACCACGATCCGGCGGTGCTGACCGTGGCCGGCGTGTGGGATCCGTCCGCGCCGGCAATGGCACGATTGAAGTCGGACTTGCCGCAGGTGATGCAGCACGCTTCATCCGATGCGGTGACCGCGGCCAGCGACTGTCTCTACATCGCCTCGCCGCCGGCCTCGCATCTGACCTATGCACGCGCCGCCTTTGCCAAAGGGCTTGCGGTCTTCTGCGAGAAGCCGCTCGCCGTCGACGTCGCGGATGCCGACGCCTTCGTGGCGGAAGCGCAGAAGAGCAAGGCGCGCGGCGGGATCAATTTCCCCTTCGCCTCCTCCTTCGCGGTCGATCAGCTGCGCGAATGGATGGCTGAGGGCGTGACGGGCGATGTGCAGCGTATCGATATCGAGATCGGTTTCGCTGCCTGGCCGCGGCCCTGGCAGGTCGATGCGGTGAACTGGCTGGATGCGCGCGCGCAGGGCGGTTTCACGCGCGAAGTGGGATCGCATTTCCTGTTCCTGGCGCGGCGCTTGTTCGGGCCGCTGAGTCTGCAATCGCACAGCGTTGCATATCCGGAGGCCGGCAAATCGGAGCGCAGCATCGCCGCCGCGCTCACCGCCGGCAGCCTGCCGGTCAGTCTCAGTGGCGTGGTCGGCGAAACCGACAAGCCGGATCACAATATCTTCCGCATCAGCGGCCCGAACGGCGCGATCCGCCTGCGCGACTGGTCGATTGCGGAAAAGCAGGAGAAGGACGGCAGCTGGCGCGAGGCGCCGGATGCCCTGCCGAACGAGAAAATGCGTCCCCTGGTGCTGAAACGCCAGCTCGACAAGGTGGCGGCACTGACCCGCGGTGCCGGAGAGGAGTCTGGCCAGGATCTGGCAAAGCTTTCGGAAGCCGCCGAAGTGCAGCGCATGGTCGAAACCATCCTCAAGGGCTGATCCCGCGGCTGATCACAGCCTCGTTTCGCTCTGTTTCAGGCGGAAAACCGCGCAATTTTATGTTGCGCCACGGCTGCCCTGTGACATTCCCTGTCACAGCTTTCTCGCGGTTTTCTAGCGGTTCGCCGCTGAACCGAACCCGCGCCAGCCCGTTTCATTCCCGACTGCACGGCCGGTGCAGGCTCCCAGCGCCCTTCCCCCACGTGATCGGGGCCTGCACCGGCCAATCAGAAAGGAGAGCCGACATGCTCTATTGGGCCCTGATTTTCTTCGTTCTGGCGCTGATTGCCGGTCTGTTCGGGTTTGGCGGTATTGCCGCGGCCTCGGCCAGCATCGCCCAGGTTCTCTTCTTCATCTTCCTGGTGGTCTTCGTGGTCAGCCTGATCGCGCATCTGATCACCGGACGCCGGCCCCCGACGGTCTAGCGGCCCCCAGTTTACCAGTGCGCGTATCTTTTCCTCTGTAGGTCCTTCCCCCCAACTCGGCGGATGTTTCGACATCCGCCAATTTTTTTGCCCGAATTTTATCTTCGGGCGGCTTTTGACCCTGCCGAAGCGGAACAGGCGGGCCTCTGAGGTGTTTGGACTGGGTCAAGAGAGATGGAAAAGGAGGACCGACATGGCTGAGAACCCGAATTCCCCGCCGTATCAGCACGGCCCGTCCCAGACGGGTCAGCCCTATGGTGCCCAGACCAACGGGGAAGGGATGCCACAAACCGAGACGCGTCCACAGGACGCGCCCAAACGGTCGGGCCGTGGTTTCGCCGCGATGGATCCGGAGCGCCAGCGCGAGATTGCGCGCAAGGGCGGCCGTTCGGTACCGGACGAGAAACGCAGTTTTTCGCAGAACCGGGAACTGGCGGCAGCCGCCGGCCGCAAGGGCGGCCAGGAGAGCGGCGGCAACTTCGCGCATGACCGCGAACGTGCCGCAGCCGCCGGTCGCAAGGGCGGCCAGCACTAAACTCTCATCGCCTCATGAGACGCAGCGACGGCAAATCGTGGGAAACCGCGGTTTGCCGTTCTGCTGTGTGAAACACGCAGCAGCGCTGTGACAAGCGGCCCGCAACCGGAACCCCGCTGCGAAAGGGCCCGTTCGGTTGGATGTCAGTGCAGTGCATCCAAGCGATGAGGCGTTATGAATTTCGAGCGTTATTTCCGGTCGCATCTGGTGCGTGAGATGCCTGTGGTGCGGCGTTGGTCTTATGTCCTGTGCCGCAATCCCAGTCTGGCCGAGGACATGATGCAGGAAACCCTGGTCAAGGCCTGGGCCAATCGCAGCAGCTTCGCGCGCGGCACCAACATGCGGGCCTGGCTCTATCGCATCCTGCGCAACACCTATTTCAATCATCTGCGCCAGCGTCGCCGCGAAGTGCCCGATCCCGATGGCGCGCTGACGGCCATGTTGCGCGTGCCGGCGGCGCAGACCGGCAAGATCGAGCTGCGCGAGGTGACGGAAGCCATGCAGGATCTGTCGCCGGCACAGCGCGAGGCGATGATCCTGATCGGCGCGCAGGGCATGTCCTACAAACAGGTGGCGCGGCTGCAGCGCGTGAATATCGGCACGGTGAAAAGCCGGCTGGCGCGGGCGCGCCAGGCCGTGGCGCGCATGATGGGCTATGACTCGGTCAGCAGCCGCGGCGATACCTTCGGCGACATGCAGTCGCGGCATTGATAAGGCATTGCAGCGGGATTGGCGCATCCCCTATCCTGCCGGGATAAAAAGCCCGCCGGGAAGGAAACCAGCATGTCCGCCGCGCCCCAGTTTGCCTCGACCGCCGATCTGGAAGAAAAAGTTGTCAGCTTCACCCAGCTTGGCGAAGGGCTGTATGCGTTTACCGCACAGGGCGATCCCAATACCGGCGTGATTGTCGGCGACGATGGCGTGATGGTGATCGATACCCAGGCGACGCCGAAGATGGCGAACCAGGTGATCGAATATATCCGCAAAGTCACCGATAAGCCGATCAAGTATGTGCTGCTGACGCATTACCACGCCGTGCGCGTGCTCGGCGCCTCGGCCTACCGGCCGGAACAGGTGCTGGCCTCGGACGCCACGCGCAGCCTGATCGTGGAGCGCGGCAAGGAAGACTGGGATTCCGAATACGGCCGTTTCCCGCGGCTGTTCCGTTCGGCCGAAAGCATACCCGGCCTGACCTGGCCGACCATGACCTTCCCGCAGAAATTCACATTGTATATGGGCAAGCGCCGCGTCGAGATCATGCATCTCGGTCGTGGCCATACGGCCGGCGACACGGTCGCCTGGGTGCCCGATGCCGGTGTGCTGTTCTCGGGCGACCTGGTCGAATACCACTCCGCCTGCTATTGCGGCGATGCGCATTTCAAGGACTGGCCGAAGACGCTCGACAGGATCGGCGAGTTCAATCCGCGTGCCCTGGTGCCCGGTCGTGGCGATGCGCTGGGCAATCCGAAGGAGGTCAGCGACGGGTTGCAGCTGACCCGCGATTTCCTCACCACCTTGTATGGCTCGGTATCGGAATCGGCCGCGAAAGCCCTGCCGCTGAAGGAAGCCTTCGATCGCTGCAACGACGCGATGCGCCCGCGTTTCGGCAACTTCGCCATCTTCGATCACTGCCAGCCGTTCAATGTGGCGCGCGCCTATGACGAGGCGCTGGGCCTCGACCATCCGCGCATCTGGACGGCGGAACGCGACCAGCAGATGTGGGCGGCGCTGAACGGGTGATGACACCTATCTTCGTCGTTCCCGCGAAGGCGGGAACCCAGTTTGTCGGCCGCCTGGATCCCCGCTTTCGCGGGGATGACGAGAAAGAGTTGTCAGGGGTGCGGGGCTGTCCTAAATCGCTGCCATGACCCAGCCCGCGCTCCACCTTTCCGTCCTCGACCAATCCACCGTCTCGCATGGCACGCCGGAAGACCAGGCGATCCGCGACACCGTCAGCCTCGCGCAGCATACCGAGGCGCTCGGCTACAGCCGCTTCTGGATCGCCGAGCATCACAATCACGCCTCGATCGCCGGCTCCTCGCCCGAAGTGCTGCTGGCAGCATTGGCGATGAAGACCGAGCGCATTCGGCTCGGCTCAGCCGGCGTGATGCTGCCGCATTATTCCGCGCTGCATGTGGCCGAGCAGTTCCGCGTGCTGGATGCGCTGGCGCCCGGCCGCATCGATCTCGGTGTCGGCCGCGCGCCCGGATCAGACGGCCGCACGGCTTTCGCGCTCAATCCGCACAACGACCACGCCGACAATTTCCCCGCGCAGGTGCGCGACCTGCTGCATTGGGTCAACGGGTTGGAGATGCCGGAAGGCCACAACTTCCGCACCGTGACGGCGCATCCGATGAGCGAGGCTTCCGCGCCGGATGTCTGGATGCTGGGCAGTTCGGATTATGGCGCGCAGCTGGCAGCGCATTTCGGCCTGCCGTATTCCTTCGCGCATTTCATCACCGACGGACGCGGCGCCGGCCAGGCGCTCGATCTCTATCGCCGCAACTTCAAGCCCTCGCCGTTTTTGTCCGAGCCGAAAGCCAATCTCTGCGTCTGGGCGCTGGCGGCCGAAACCGAAGCGGAAGCGCGCCACTGGTTCCGCAGCCGCGCGCGCTGGCGCATCGACCGCAACCGCGGGAAACTTGGCCCGTTGCTGGCGCCCGATGATCTGCCGCCGTTCAGCCGTGACGAGGAAGTCGAAGTCGAGAATCTCTGGGCGCAATCCTATGCAGGCTCAGCCGCGCAGGTGGCGGAGAAACTGCGCAGGCTGGCGCAGGAGCAGGCGCTGGATGAGATCGTCATCCTGACCTGGACGCATAGCCGCGAGGTGAAGCGGCGTTCTTACGAATTGCTGGCGGCCGAATTTAACCTCTAGCCGTCAGACCCGCTGCTGCCGCATGGCCAGGTTGAAGGCGACACGCGCATCGCGCATTGCCACGCGCTCGTCTGCCGGCGTCATCCGCTGCGACTGCTTGGCACGCATATAGGCAATATCGTAATCGCCGTCTTCGCCATCGTAGAAGGACACGACGTAATCATCGTTCTCAACGATCTTGGCGGCGGCATCGACAGTCCAGTCGAAGATCTGGAGATTGGTCTGCATGGGGGGCACTCCTTAGTTTCTTCCTGATCCGACGGCACCGATTCGTTTTTCAATATAGCGAACCTATACTGCGGCAGGAATAAGTCAGGACAGGTCTCGGCCGTTGACATAACGCCGCAACTACGGTTGCGTTCCGCTCTCCATCACAGTTTCGCGTCTTTCATGCAGAATCTTTTTCGGTCGCGGATTTTTCTTCGCGATTGATTTGGTTTTTGGNNNNGTAGAACCGCGATTTCCTCCGGTTGTAGTCCGGCGATATCGACTTCGGTCGGCATGCGCAGGCGGTGATCGCCAGCCATGTAGCGGTCGATCACCACCGGATGGATGTAACATTTGCGACAGATCGTCACGGTGTTGCCGAGCTTGCCGCTCACTTGCGTGATCGCAGCTTTCAGATTGCGCTTGGCCTCGCGCTGGCTCTGCGGCGGGCCAAAGGCCTGCAGCGCCAGCGCCGCCATCACTGTGCCGGCCCAGGTGCGAAAATCCTTCGCCGTCACCTCAGCGCCGCTGACGCCGCGCAGATACTCGTTCACATCAGCCGAACTGACCGCCAGCACCGCGCCGTCTTCGGCGCGATAGCGGAACAGCTCCTGCCCCGGCAATTCTTGGCAGGCGCGGATCACTTTCAACACGCGCCGGTCATGCAGCTGCAGATCCCAGCTCTTGCCGCTCTTGCCGGTGAAACGAAACCGCAGCCGGCCGCTTTCCACCTTCACATGTTTGCGTGTCAGCGTGGTCAGGCCATGGCTGCCATTCTGCTCGGCATAATCGGCATTGCCGATGCGGATCAGCGTGCGTTCCAGCAGATAGACGATGGCGCCCAGCACCTTTTCGCGCGGCAGACCGCTACGCGCCATGTCTGCCGCCACCTGTGCGCGGATGGCGGGCAGCAGCCGCGCAAAGCCCGGCAGGGCCGCGTATTTGCCATTTTCGCGCAAAGCGCGGAATTCCGGGTGATAGATATATTGCTTGCGACCGCGCGCATCGCGCCCCGTCGCCTGGATGTGGCCGTCGTTGCGCGGGCAGATCCAGACCTGCTGCCAGGCCGGCGGAATCGCCAGACTGCGCAGGCGCTGCAGGGTGGTTGCATCGCGCAGCAGCGTGCCGTCTGCATCGCGATAGCTGAAGCCCGTGCCGCTGCGCTGGCGGCAGATGCCGGGGCCGGAATCGCTGACATACCGCAGGCCGGCTTCGCGCGCGGCGGCTTCAGGGGTGAGAGGCTGCAGCATGCGTCAGGCCGCCGTTTTCTTCTTCTGCTGGGTCTGGCGCGCCTTCTCGGCCAGCTTCTCGTAGGTGTTGCGGAACTGATCCAGCTCGTCCTCAGTCAGTTCCTCCAGGTCGAGCAGCGAATTCTCGGCATTGCGCGTGGCGCGGATCAGCTCGTCCAGCTTGATATGCATGGCGACGGCATCGCGGTTCTGCGTGTTCTGGATCAGGAACACCATCAGGAAGGTGATGATCGTCGTGCCGGTATTCACGGTCAGCTGCCAGACTTCGGAAAAACCGAGCAGCGGGCCTGTTGCTGCCCAGAGCACAATGCTGAGCACGGCGGTGACAAAGACCCAGGGCGTGCCGGTGAAATGCGCGGCGCGGCTGGCGAAACGGTTGAACCAGAGAGTCAGGCCGGGCTTCGGTTTCGGTTGGTTCTGTGTCGGTGAACTCGGCATAACGGGGGCCTCAAAATGTTGCCCGTCTAAACGTCGCCACGAAAGCGCCGGTTCCTGTCTGCGGTTTTCCGCGGCTTTTCGCTATTGGGCGCAGGGATTTGCGCGGACCAGCACGGCCTGCGCCGGCGGCAGGTCGGGCAGTGTCTGGCGCGGCAGCATGGCCTGACGATCCGGCTTGGCCGAAATATCGCCGAGCGGTCCCTGCAGATGCAGCGGGATGTCGAGCGCCAGGAAACCGGTGGTTTTCGGATCGGAGCGCAGCACCAGATCGAGATGCTGTCGCGTCAGGTCGATGCCGCCGCCGCCGCGGATGGTGCCGCCGTCGCTGCGCAGGATCAGCGGTCCCAACACCATCATGCCGTTGCTGATCTCCGCCGCGGCCAGCAGGCAGCGCAGCGCGGTGCTGTCGCCGCGGTCGCGGAACAATGCGCGCAGATCAGCCGAGGCTGCCTCCACCAGGCTGCGCGCGATGCGACCCTGCTGCATGGCGATCACGCCATGGCCCTGCAGGGTCTTGAGCGCGTCGCCCAGCTGCGCGCCATTCATGCGGAGTGCAGCGCGTGCTTCCACCGCGCCGGCAATCTGTGCTGCGCCGTTGCGCAGGCCCAGCGCCTGCAGCAGCGTGCCGGCCTCGGCGCGATCCAGCTGCAGGTTTGCGTTCAGGCTGGCGCTGTCATTGTCGGTAGCGCGCAGCTCGCCGTTCAGGCGCAGATGGCCGGCCTGTTGCGGCGTGCCCAGATTGGCGGTGGCGCCGTGCAGGCGGATCAGCCCGCTGGCCACTTCAACGGCCACCGCCACCTGCTTCAGGCTGCGATCGCCATAGAGCAGCGCATCGGCACTGATCTGCAGATCGAGATGCGCCGCATCCTTCGCCGTACTGGGTCGCAGGTTGGCCTTGCGCCAGTCGCTGCTGCCTTGCGGTAAAACGGTCGGCAGGTCCAGCCGGTCGAAGTCGAGGCGGAACTGCAGGTCGTCGGCCTCGCCGCGATTGCCTTCATCGAGCGCGATCCGCCCGGTAAAGGCATTGCCGCCGAGATCGCCGCGCGCATCCTCCAGCCGCCAGGCATCGCCGTTGCGGGTGAGGCCGCCGGCCAGTTTCAGCGGTGCGACGATGCCGGCAGGTGAATCGAAAATGCCGATCAGGTCGTCCAGCCGTCGCGCCTCCAGCGCCAGCCGGCCTTCGACGCCGTCGAAATCGAGCGGTCGGTGCAGCAGGCCCTTGAAATCCAGCTTCGCGCCCGGCGTGGCGATGCTGAAACCGGCATTGAAAGGTTTCGAGGCATCGCGGAAGGCATTGAAGGAGGCCGTTCTGGCGGTCAGCTGTGCATCAGTGTCGTTATAGCCGCCGTCCAGCACCAGGCTGACCGGCGCATCCTCATCGGTGGCCTGGATGGTTAGATCGTCCAGCGGCAGGCGCAGCCATTTGCCGGACGAGGTGCGGAAACGCAATTCGCCGCCAGTCAGGCGGACATTCAGCAGGCTGGGAAACTGCTCGCGGGTTTTCGGCACCAGCACCAGGCGGCTGGAGGATGGTGCAGCACTGACGTCGCTGCTGCCGAATTCCCAGTTGCCGCGGCCGGCCTGGTCGCGTTCCAGTGCGATGCGGGGCCGCGTCACCTGCAGGCTTTCATAGACCAGCCTGCCGCGCAGCAGCGACGGGCGATCCAGCGTGGCATCGATCGCTTCGATGGCGATCATGTCGGCACTGCTGCCGCCCGGCATATTGGCAATCTGCAGTCCGCGCAGGGTCAAGGTGACCGGATCGCCCAGACCGACCGACAGTTCGGCGATCTGGACGCGGCGATCCAGCAGGTGGCTGGCCAGCGTCTGCACGGCGGCGCGCGGCCAGGCCAGCAGCGCAACCATCGCACCCGTGGCCAGCACCAGCAGAACGGCGAGCAGCGCTGCGAGATATTTCAGGCGGAAAACCATCATGGGAAAACGCAGAGGCAGTATACCTGTTCCGTGGCCCTAGGACAGGCGGCCATGCACGTCCGGCGTCTCGATATGTTCGCGCCGCGGCCCCAGCGCCACCAGCCGTGGCCCCAGGCTGCGCAGAACCGGGATGCGGTTGATGAGGCGCAGCAGCAGCGGCGGTTTCACCGGGCCGATCGCGTTGAAGACGCGTCGCTCAAGGAAATCCTGCACCCGCACCTGGAAGGCCTGGATGAACTTCGTCGGCCAGTCGCGCCGTCTCTGCACGTCCGCCAGCAGGCTGTCATTGACGGCCGAGCCTTCTTCCTGCGCCTCGCGCAGGCAGGAATACAAGATATTCGCCGCCGCCACCGCATCCTGGATGGCGAGGTTGATGCCGACGCCGCCGACCGGCGACATCGCATGCGCCGCATCGCCGATACACAGCAGCCCCGGCGCATGCCAGCGATGCAGCCGGTTGATCTGCACCGACAGCAGTTTCAGCCTGTCCCAGCTGTCGATGGCGGTCGCGAGCCTGCCGGCGGCAAACGGTGCCACACGCGCCAGATCGGCGCGCAATGCCGGCAGGCCGCGCTCTTTCAGGGCATCGAAACCGTCCTTGCGGATCAGATAGGCGCATTGCCAGTAATCGCCGCGGTCGATCATCACCAGCGCCTGGCCGGTCTCGATACGGCCGAGCAGATCCTGTGGATCCTCGGCGACACGCTCCAGCCGGAACCACAGCACATCGATGGGTGCGCCGATATCGATCACCGGCAGGCCGCTCTGGTGCCGCAACGTTGAATCGCGGCCATCGCAGGCTACCACCAGATGCGCCTCGATCTCGTGTTCGGCGTCGTCAGGCCCGCGCCAGCGCACGCCGCTGACCCGACCGAGATCACGTAAAAGCGTGATGGCCTCGGCTTCCATTAAAAGATTGAATTCGGGATAGCGCCCGGCCTGCCTTTTGAGGAAATCGAGGAAGTCCCATTGCGGCATGAAAGCCACGAACTTGCACTGCGTCGGCAGGGTGCGGAAATCGCCGAAGGCAATGCTTTCGCCGCCGAAGCTGCCGCCGATGCTGGTGACCTTGTGATGCGGCAGTTCGAGGAACTCATCCAGCAGACCCAGCTCGCGCATCAGTTCCAGCGTCGAGGTATGGATGGTGTCGCCGCGGAAGTCGCGGAAGAAATCCTTGTGCTTCTCCAGCACGGTGACATGGATGCCGGCGCGCGCCAGCAGCAGGCCCAGCATCATGCCGGCCGGCCCGCCGCCGCTGATGCAGACGGTGGTGCGGTCGATGGGCGGCGCTGCGGCTTCCGTCATGGCGGCACTCGACTCGGGCGGCGAAAACGGCTGGATTGCAGCGTAATCAGCCAGTCGAGTGCGGTCAAATTATGGCGGGTCGCCTATGGCCAAGGTCTCCTTCAGCTTCGCTGCGAGATCGACCATGCGATAAGGCTTGCTGAGCAGGGGAACACTTGTACGCGATGCCTCATTCCGCGGCAAAATCGCTCCAGGAAAGCCGGAGGTGAGCAGTACCTTCAGGTCAGGCCGTAGACCCAGCGCCTGTTCGGCGAGTTCATAGCCGTTCATGCCGCCCGGCATCACCACATCGCTGAACATCAAGCTGATGGCGTGATCCGAGCGAAGAATATCGAGGGCGTCTGCGGCATTGCTGGCTTCCAGCGTGCGATACCCCAGCTTGGTGAGTTGCAGCAGCACGCCTTGCCGGATCATATCGTTGTCCTCCACCACAAGGAGGACCAAATCACGGCTCTCAGCCGGGCCGGTCACCGCCGGAACCGTGCCCGGTTCGGCGTCTTCGCTTTCTTCGTACCGGTTGCGGGGGAAGTAGAGGCGTATGCTGGTTCCGTGTCCCATCTCGCTGTAAATCTTGATATGGCCCTCTGACTGTTTCACGAAGCCGAACACCATGCTGAGTCCGAGCCCGGTGCCCTTGCCGACTCCCTTGGTGGTGAAGAAAGGCTCGAAGACACGGTTGACCACATCCTGCGACATGCCGGTCCCGGTATCCGTCACGGTGATCGAGACATAATCACCAGCCGCAGCGCCGGGGTTGTTGCGGGCATAGACCTGGTCCAGCGTCGCATTCGCGGTTTCGATGAGTAGCCGGCCTCCGGCCGGCATCGCATCCCTGGCATTGACGGCGAGGTTCATGACCGCCGATTCCAGGTTTGCCGGGTCCACCATGGTGCGCCACAGCCGGTCGGCAGGCGTGAACTGCACCTGAACGTGTTGATCCATGGTATGCTCCAGCAGCGACACTGCCCTGGACACCAGCGGGTTGACATCGACCAGCTGGGGATTCTGCGGCTGCTGTCGCGAGAATGCCAGGAGCTGACGTGTCAGTTCGCCGCCGCGCTGGGCGGCATGCAGCGCTGCTTCGATATGCTCCTTCACTTCGGGCGGCAGCGCCGGCTCGTCGATCACCAGATCGATGCGTGCGATGATGACGGCCAGCAGGTTGTTGAAATCGTGTGCCAGGCCGCCGGTGAGCTGGCCAATCGCTTCCATCCTCTGAAGGTGCCGCAACTGCTGCTCGGCGGCGATACGTTCGCTCATATCGCGGCCGATGAAGAAATGCTGGCCCTCCAGTTCCGACCATACGCCGGCCCAGGACAGATGCACGACGCGCCCGTCCCTATGCAGGTAGCGGCAGTCGAAATGGCGCATGACGCCCGTGTGCCGCGCCCGGCGCATTTCGTCGCGTGTCCTGTCCAGATCGTCAGGATGTATGAAATCGGTGGCGTTGAGGCCGACGAGCTCTTCGGGTCGGTAGCCGAGGAGATGTTGCACGCTGGGGCTGACGCGGCGCATCGTCCCGTCGCGTTCGACGACAAGGATCAAATCAAGCGAAGTCTCGAAAACACGCTGATTGATGGCATGGATGGACGCTTCAGAAGTGTAGGCAGCAGTCATCGCCGATATTGTCGCCCCGCATGCAGGGTTTAGTTCATCGGGAGCATAACGATTCTGGGTTGCACATCCAGAGATTCTTGTTACCCTCGCCCTCAAGTCACGTTTGAGGCGGTATGGCGCGGATACTGATCGTGGACGACGAGCCAGCTCTCCGGGAGAGTTTGGTAGTTGCGCTGCACAAGGCCGGACATGGCGTGACGTCGGTGGGCGACGGGCAGGCTGCGCTGGAGGCTGCCGAGAAGTTGCCCTTCGAGGTTGTGATCACCGATCTGATCATGCCCAATGTCGATGGGCTCGAAGCGATCAAGCGTTTCAGGAAAACCAGCGAACACGTGAGAATCATCGCCATGTCTGGCGGCGGGCGCACCCGCCAGTTCGACGTGCTGGATTACGCCAGACAGTTCGGTGCCGACGAAGCCATTGCAAAACCCTTTCGTATCGCCGAACTGCTCGGGCTAGTCCGCAAGGTTCTTGGTGAGCCTGCTCTTGGGGAGCCCGTCCATGGCGATCCGGGAAAAGATTAAGCAGCTGCTCGGCGCCGAAGCCGCGCCGCGCCGGGCCAGACGGAAGAAAGAGGCCGCACCGCAACAGGCTGCGCGCGACATGATCCCGGAGATTGAGCGCCTGCTTGACAGTCTCACACGGCTGTCGGCAGAAAAGCGCACCATCTTGTCCGGCCGGCTCAACATGGTCGGCCTGCAGAGAATCCGCGCGATGATCGGCGACGACTGGCCGCGCGTCGCCGCTCGCGCGCAGGATATCGCCCTGCGCGCCATCCAGCGATCCTGCGGGTCCGACGATATCTATTCGCGCTACGACGAGCTGGCCTTCATCATCGTGTTCGGCAGTCTCACCCCCGAACAGGCGCAGTTGCGCTGCCACGAGATTTCGGAAGAGATTGGCCGCAAGCTGCTGGGCGATAGATTCTCGGCCGACGCCTGCGAAGTCAGCACGGCAGTGGTCGAATCCGATGGCTCACTGCTGTTCAGCGCGTCGAGCAAGGCCGATCTTCTGGACCGCCTGCTGCAGCAGGGCGAGGCAGACGATGCGCCTGCGGCGGAACCGGACAAGGCGGACGAGGCAGAGCTTGTCTTTCCCACCATGGATGCAGCCGAGGCGCTGGCCTCGATCAGCATCCGTTACCGCCCGATGTGGAACGCGCGGCACAAGGCGATCGCCAACTACCTGGCTCTGCCCGAAGCTTCAATCTACGGCCGGGTACAGTCCGACGGGATGTTGCGGATCGAGTATGATTCGATCCTGACACCGGTGGAATTCGACAGTCATGTCGCTCGCAGTGCGCTGGCCGCCTTCGGCCCAGCGATTGCGCAGGGCCAGCGTGTGCTGATGTCATGGCCGGTGCATTTCGAAACCCTGGCGACGCGGAAGAGCCGGCAGGAATATCTCGAGGTCTACCGCACGGTGCCGGATGCCATGCGGCAGCTTCTGATCCTCGAACTGGAGGGATTGCCCGAAGGCGTACCGCAGAGCCGGCTGCTGGATGTGACCACGGCGATCCGCCCGGTCTGCCGCCGTTTCGTGTTCCGGGTGGCCCCCGAATTCAGGAATTTCGGCGCGTTGGCCGGTATGGGTACCGATGGGGTCGGGCTCAATCTGGCTGGCAGTCCTGCCGATGACACGCGGCGGATTGCAACGCTGAATGCCTTTGCCGCCGAAGCGGCGAAAGTACGGCTGCGCTGCTATGTCCATGGCCTGAGCAGCCGCGCGCAGGCACTGGCGGCGCTGGTTGCGGGTTTTGAATGGATCGACGGTGAAGCGGTCGAGAAAGCGCTCGATCTGCCCGGTTCGATGATGCGCTTCGATCTTGACGATCTGTATCGCGCCGTCTAGCCGCGCCCGAGTTTCTGCAGCACCGCCTGGATGGCCAGGATATAGCCATGCGGGCCGAGGCCGCAGATCACGCCGGTGACGGCGGCCGACAGTTTTGAGTGCCGGTGCATCTCGTCGCGGGCATGGATATTCGAGATATGCACCTCGAGGATCGGTCCCTCGAAGGTCTTCAGCGCATCGTAGAGCGCGACGGAGGTAAACGAGTAGCCGGCCGGATTGAAGATAATCGCAGCGGCCGTTTCGCGCGCCTGCTGGATCGCGTCGACCAGCACACCCTCATGGTTGGACTGGCGGAAGTCGACGGTCGCGCCATTCCCGGCGGCGAAGGCCTCGCAGCTCTGCCGGATTTCGTCCAGCGTGGTCGAGCCGTAGATATGCGGTTCGCGGATGCCCAGCATGTTCAGGTTGGGCCCGTTGAGGATCAGGATCGGCTTCTTCTGGCTCGTCATGTCGTTATCCTCCGTAGCCGAGCTGCCGGGGCAGCCACAGCACGATTTCCGGGAAGAAGGTGATCAGCGCCAGCGAGGCGATCATCGCCCACAGGAACGGCAGGGTGTCCCTGACGATGTCGCGGACCGGCACTTCGGCGATGCGGGTCATCACGAACAGCAGCAAACCATAGGGCGGCGTGATCAGGCCGAGCATGATGTTGACCACCACCATGACGCCGAAATGCACCATGTCGATGCCGAGCGCCTGCGCGGTCGGGATCAGCACCGGCACGATCACCAGCAGGATGGTGGTGCCTTCCAGCAGGCAGCCGAGCAGCAGCAGCAGGATATTGACCAGGATCAGGAAGCCGATCGGCGACAGCTCCCAGCCGGCGAGCAGCAGCTTGATGCCCTCGGGGATATTCTCCACGGTGACGACATAGTTGAAGACCAGCGCACCGGCGATCAGCATGCCAATCGAGGCCGAGGTGCGCGCGCTGGCCAGCACCGAGCGGTAGAAGTCGCGGAAGCTGACGCTGCGATACAGCCCCACCGAGATGATCAGGGCATAGGCAGCGGCGACAGCCGCCGCCTCGGTCGGCGTCGTGACACCGCTATAGATGCCGCCCAGCAGCACCACCGGCATCATCAGGCTGGGGAAAGCCTGCCAGGTGATGCGTGGCAGATCGCGCAGTGGCGTCGGCTTCTCGACCGGGAAATTCTCGCGTCGCGCACCCCAGGCGACGATCAGCATCTGCGCACCGGCCATCAGCAGGCCGGGGATCACGCCGCCGAGAAACAGATAGCCGATCGACGCATCCGAAACGAGCGCGTAGAGAATCATCGGGATGGACGGGGGGATGATCGGGCCGATCACGCTGGTGACGGCGGTGAGGGCTGCGGCGTAACTCGCGCGGTATTTGCCGTCGGCGGTCATCATATTCTGCATCATCTTGCCGGTACCGGCGGCATCGGCGATGGCCGAACCCGACATGCCGGCGAAGATGATGCTCTGCGCGACGTTGACCTGCGCCAGGCCGCCGCGGAAACGGCCGACGATGGCATTGCAGAAATTCAGCAGGCGTTCGGTCATCGAACCGATATTCATCAGCTCGGCAGCGAGGATGAACAGCGGCACGGCGAGGATCACGTAGTTGGTGTACATGCCGTTCAGCAACTGCTCCGCTGCAGTACCGAGATCGAGGCCGGCGATCCACAGATAGAGCACACTGCCGGCGATCATGGCGTGGCCGATCGGCAGGCCGAGGAAGGCCAGTGCCGTCATGACGACGATGGCGATGGAAAATGGGCTTGCAAGATTCATACGCCGGACGCCGCTTTGGTCGGATCGATGTCTCCGGCGGTCTTGCCGCGCAGCGCCTGCCAGGAGAGCCAGAGATAGCGGACCAGCACGGCCGCGACGAAAAGGATGTAGATGGAATAGAGCCAGTCCATGCGGATCTTCAGATAGGCGGCTTTCTCCACCTTCATGAAGGTCACATAGTCGATGGTGGCGGGAAACGACACGGCATAGAGGACCACGGTGGAGACGCAGGCGACCGCCATCATCCGGCGCCGCACCCTGGGCCTGACCGCGCCATAGATCAGGTCGAAGCGGATCTCTTCCTCTTCGCGGATCACGAAGGCGGCGCCCCACAGCACCAGCCAAACCCAGAGGATGGTGCTGACCTCGCCGGTCCAGCCAATGGGAAAATTCAGCAGATAGCGGAAGACGATCTGGATGATGAAGACGGCGAACATGGCGCCCAGCATGGCGGCCAGGATGTTCTCGCCGCGGCGATAAAACCACCCGGCCCAGTTACGCAGTGCCTGCTGCATGGCTTCCTCCCCCCTCAACTCTGTACTGAAACGGTCTACACCAAATCCGGAGAATTGTGGCGGGGGCTTTTCAGGCCCCCGCCGGCAACGATCAGAGCGCGTTGATCTTCTCGACCATGCCCTTCGGCCAGTCCTTGGCCAGATCCGAAGCCAGATACTTGGCCTGGGCATATTTGCGGAAGGCAGCCTGGTCCGGTTCGTAGATGTTTAGGCCCTTGCCCTTGAAGAAGTCGACCAGTTCCTTCTCGCGCGCCTGGTGCTTCTTCTGCGAGAAGGCAATCGCGGAGTCGGCCGCAGCCTGGAAGCGCTTCTGCTGATCGGCCTTCATCGCCTTCCAGGTCTTGCTCGACACCGTGAGCAGGTCGAAGCCGACCAGATGCGAGGTCAGCACGATCTGCGACATCACCTCGTAGAACTTCATGTTCTCGACGTTGGGCAGCGGATTGTCCTGACCGTCGATCGCACCCGTCTGCAGACCGGTGTAAACTTCGGCATAGGCCATCGCGGTCGGATTGGCGCCGATCGACTCGCCCAGGAACTGCCAGGCCTCGCCCGGCGGCATGCGCAGCTTGATGCCGGCCATGTCGGCCGGCGTGTTGATCTTCTTGTTGGGCTTCAGGCCGATCTGGCGCGCGCCGAAATAGGTCGGCCCAAGGATATGAACGCCGAGCTTGTCGTCGGCCATCTTCTTCATTTCCGCGCCGGCCGGGCTGGCGAAGAACTTGGTCAGATGGTCGGCATCGCGGAACAGGTAGGCGGCGGTCAGGATCGACCAGGCCGGAATCTGCTTCGAGATATCCTGCGGCGCGATATTGCCCATTTCGAGGTTGCCGCGCTGGATCGCCACCAGTTCGGTGCCCTGCTTGAACAGGTTGCCGCCGTAATAGCCTTCGAAGGCGAAGTCGTTGCCGATACCCTCGGCGAACTTCTTCATCATCTCGGCGCGGATATCCTGCTCCGAGAAGACGGCCGAGAAGCGCAGCTTCGGCTTGCCCTGGGCAAAGGTCGGCATGCTGAAAGCAGTGGCCGCAGCGGCCATGCCGGTGCCGGCCAGGAAGCGGCGACGTGTGGTGTTGATGGTCATGGTATTTCCTCCTGTTTTTTGAACGTCTGAAATCCGTCTGACGGTTACTGTAATCCTCTCGCTACGCAGGCCTTCTCAAGCCGCCGCGGCGAAATGTCCGGCCATGGCCGCCATATCCGACTTGCGGCCGGTGAACAGTTCGAAGGCGCGCACCGCCTGGCCGATCGCCATGCCGGTGCCGGCCAGATTTCGACAGCCAAGCGCACGCGCCACGCGCAGCAGCTCGGTTTCCTCGGGAAAATAGATGATTTCCGCCACCCAGTGCTGGCGCCGCAAAGCCTCGGCCGGGAATGGCATGCCGGGATATTTCGCCATGCCGACCGGCGTCGTGTTCACGATGCCGTCGGTCCAGGCCAGTGCGTCGGCGATCTTCGTGGTCGCCTGTACGCGCTCGCCGCTCCCCCATTCCCTGCCCATATGCGCGGCGAGTGCCGCGGCGCGGGTTGGATCGGTATCGACGATGGACAACGTCTCGGCGCCCAGCTGCAGCAGCGCATGGGCCACGGCCGCGCCGGCGCCGCCGGCGCCGAACTGCACCACCTGGCGCAGCGGCACGCCCCCGGGGCCAATCCCCAGCCCCTGTCGGAAGCTCTCGGCAAAGCCCCAGCAGTCGGTGTTGTGGCCGGTCGTGCTGCCGCCGGTGCCATAAACCACGGTATTCACCGCGCCGATGGCGGCGGCTTCGGGCGCGATGCTGTCTAGCAGCGGGATCACCTGCTGTTTGAAGGGATGCGTGACGTTGAAGCCCTGGAAGCCCAGCGCGGCGCCGGCCGAAAGCATGCCGGGCAGCGCGTCGTCAGGAAGGCCGAGCTGGTCGAAATCCACCAGCATATAGGCGTAGCCGAGGCCGAAGCGGGCTGCTTCGCGCTCATGCATGGCCGGCGTGCGCGACAGCTGGATGCCGCGGCCGATCAGGCCGACCAGCAATGGCCGGTTGCCGCCGGCCGGGCTCGCCAGATCCGGCCGCGCGGCCAGCATAGCGCGCAGCTTGTCGACGCAGAGTTCGTGCGCAGCCTGCACCATGGCCCTTCGGCGTCCTCCCCGGGACTTTTTGCCTCGACACTTTCTGGCTAGCACTTTGTACGAAATAGTTAGTATAGTCAAATCCGGAAACGCCGGAAACCTGCCGCGGCTGTTCCGGGAGCATCGCGGGCGGCAGGAATCTCTTTAGTTCTGGGTGCGTTAGCTATTTGAAATGCAATCGAGCGAGGGCAGTATGCAGCAGACGCCATCCCCTGCCGCCTGGCGCAGCGAGCCCGCGCCGACCGGAAAAATCCAGCCCATGACCATCGCCAAGAAAAAGTCCGCCGGGAAGACGCTGCCGAAAAAGGCAGAGGCTGCCGCGCCGCGCCATGCCGGCGCCAAGGCGCGCGCACCGGAGGCGACCAAGCAGGACATCATCGACGTGGCGACGCGCGAATTCGCGCAGAATGGCCTGTCGGGCGCGCGCGTCGACGAGATCGCCGCTAAGACCGGCTCCAGCAAGCGGATGATCTACTATTATTTCGGCGACAAGGACGGCCTCTATCTCGCCGTGCTGGAAGAAGCCTATCGCAAGGTGCGCACCACCGAAGCGCAGCTCGATCTCGAACATCTGCGTCCGACCGATGCCTTGCGTAAGCTGGTCGAATTCACCTTCGATCACCATCATTCCAACGAGGCTTTCATTCGTCTGGTGATGATCGAGAATATCCACCATGGCGAATATCTGGCGCGCTCCAGGACGATCCAGGATCTCAACGTTTCGGCCATCGGCGAACTGGAGCGCGTCTATCAGCGCGGCCTGCAGGACGGCCTTTTCCGTAAAGGTCTGAATGCCATCGACCTGCACTGGCAGATCAGCGCGCTGGCCTTCTTCAATGTGTCGAACCGCGCCACCTTTTCGCAGATCTTCCGCGTCGATCTCGCCTCGAAAAAGGCGCTCGCCACATTGCGGTCACAGGTGGTCGACATGGTGTTGCGCAATGTCCTGAAAAACCCGGGCTGAGGCGGCGCCGGCCGCCATCGAACTGCATTCGCCTTGCCGCGTTTTGTACGAACTAGTCCGCCCAAAATCGTAGAAGAGGGTGAAACGCCATGAAAACCTCCATCGCCACTGTCACCCTGAGCGGCACGCTGGTGGAAAAGCTGCAGGCGATCGCGGCCGCCAGTTTCGACGGCGTGGAGATTTTTGAAAACGACTTCCTCGCTTTCGATGGCAGCCCGCGCGAGGTCGGCCGCATGGTGCGCGACGCCGGGCTGCAGATCACGCTGTTTCAGCCGTTCCGCGACTTCGAGGGCATGCCCGAGCCGCAGCGCGCCCGCACCTTCGATCGCGCCGAACGCAAGTTCGACATCATGCAGGAACTCGGCACCGACCTGATGCTGGTCTGCTCGAATGTCTCGCCGCTCTCGCTCGGCGGCATCGACCGCGCCGCCGACGATTTCCGCGAACTGGGCGAACGGGCCGCCAAACGCGGTTTGCGCGTTGGCTATGAAGCGCTCGCCTGGGGCAAGCATATCCACGATCATCGCGACGCCTGGGAGATCGTGCGCCGCGCCGATCATCCCAATATCGGGTTGATCCTCGATTCCTTCCACACGCTGGCGCGCAGGATCGATCCGGCCTCGATCCGTGCGATTCCGAAGGACAAGATCTTCATCGTGCAACTGGCCGATGCACCGATGATTGAAATGGACCTGCTGCACTGGAGCCGGCATTACCGCAACATGCCGGGCCAGGGCGATCTGCCGGTGGTGCCGTTCATGCGCGCCGTGGCGGCGACCGGCTATGACGGTCCGTTGTCGCTGGAAATCTTCAACGACCAGTTCCGCGGCGGCTCGCCTAAGGCCATCGCAGTCGATGGCAAACGTTCGCTGGTCAACCTGATGGACCGGGTGACGCGCGAGGAACCCGGCACGAAGATCGCGGTGCCCGAAATCCCGGACCGCATCCGTTCAAGTGGTGTGGAGTTCCTCGAATTCGCCGCCAACGAACAGGAGGCTGTTGAACTCGGCGCCATGTTCCGCGCCTTCGGCTTCGCCAAAACCGCAAAGCACAAGTCGAAGGATGTCACGCTCTGGCGCCAGGGCGATATCAACCTGCTGATCAACACCGAACGCGACGGTTTCGCCCATGCCGCCTATCTGCTGCATGGCACCAGCGTCTGCGATATCGGGCTGCGCGTCGAAGATGCTGCGGCGACGGTGGCGCGCGCCCGTGCCATGGGCGCCGATCCCTTTGAGCAGGCGGTCGGGCCCGGCGAGCTGAAAATCCCGGCGATCCGCGGTGTCGGCGGCGGCGTGATGCATTTCATCGACAGCCGCAGCGACCTTGCGCGGCTGTGGGAGATCGATTTCGAGCCGGTGAATGATGAGGGCGCGACGATAGACGCCGGCCTCACCCGCGTGGATCATGTGGCGCAGAGCATGAACTACGAGGAAATGCTGACCTGGATTCTGTTCTACACATCCATCTTCGCCACGCAGAAGACGCCGATGGTAGATATCGTCGATCCCGGTGGGCTGGTGCGCAGCCAGGTGATCGAGAATGCGGAGGGCTCACTGCGGCTGACGCTTAACGGCGCCGAGAACAACCGGACGCTGGCGGGTCGCTTCATTGCCGAAAGTTTCGGCTCGGCCGTGCAGCATCTCGCCTTTGCCAGCGACGACATCTTCAGGACGGTGGCTGCGATGAAACAGAACGGCTTCCGGCCGCTCAATATCTCGCCGAACTACTACGACGATATCGAGGCGCGGTTCGGCCTGGAGCCGGACCTGCTGGAGGCTCTGCGCAGCCACAATATCCTCTACGACCGCGATTCAGAGGGCGAGTATTTCCAGATCTACAGCCCGAACTATGGCGAGGGTTTCTTCTTCGAAGTGGTGCAGCGCCGCAGATACAACGGTTATGGCGCGCCGAACGCCACCTTCCGCATCGCCGCCCAGAAGCGCGGCATCAGGCCGAAGGACAGGGTCGAGATTTAAGACGTTCGCGGTCCGAACAGGATGATGGCGCTGCCGACCAGGCAGATCGCGGCGCCGATCATGTCCCAGCGATCCGGCGGATGCCGTTCCGCCAGCCAGAGCCAGAGCAGCGAGGCTGCAATATAAATGCCGCCATAGGCCGCGTAGGCCCGGCCGGCCGCAGCGGTTTCCACCAAAGTCAGGAGCCAGGCGAAGGCGGCGAGCGACACCAGGCCGGGCAGCAGCCACCACACGGATTTCTCTAGCCGGAACCACGCCCAGAAGGCGAAGCAGCCGGCTATTTCGGCGAACGCGGCGGCAGTGTAGATCAGGTAGGATTTCATCATTCTCCTGCTGCGCAGAATACTGGCAGAGACTTGGTTGCCGACCAAGGCCCTATTAAAAAGGGACTCTCTGCCATGACCTGCATGGCCCGGCTTTCAACACACGGAATGAATGACATGAGACTTGCTGGAAAGGTTGCCGTCGTCACCGGTGCGGCACAGGGGATCGGACGCGCCTGCGCCGAACGCTTCCTGAAGGATGGCGCGAAGGTCGTCATTGGCGATGTCAACGAGGCGCAGCTCGCCAAAACCGCCGCCGACCTGGACAATCCCGCCAGCCTCGCCACGCTGCGGACCGATGTGTCGAAACGCGCCGATGTGGACGCGCTGGTGAAACTGGCGGCGGACAGGTTCGGCCGGCTCGACGTGATCGTCAACAATGCCGGCATTGCCCGCACGCAGCAGTTCCTCGACATCACCGAGGAAGATTTCGAGACGGTTCTGGGTATCAACCTGAAAGGCGCCTTCTTCGGCACCCAGGCCGCCGCCCGCCAGATGATCGCGCAAGGAAGCGGCGGCGTGGTGATCAACATGTCGTCGGTCAACGCGCTGCTGTCGATCCCGACGCTGAGCACCTATGCCATGTCGAAGGGCGCGATGAACCAGCTGACCACCACGGCGGCCGTCGCGCTGGCGCCGCATAATATCCGCGTCGTCGGCATCGGCCCGGGCACCATCCTGACCGAACTGGTGGCGCAGCAGATCATGACCTCGGATGCCGCGCGCAAATCGGTGCTGTCGCGCACGCCGATCGGCCGCTGCGGCGAGCCGAGCGAAGTCGCCGCGGTGGCATCGTTCCTCGCCAGCGAGGACGCGTCCTATGTGACGGGTCAGACGGTGTATGTCGACGGCGGCCGGATGGTCCTGAACTACACCGTTCCTGTAAAAGACTGACCGGTCAAAGACTAGGACGTTCGGGATTCCGGCGGCGTCCGGTCACAGCGCCTTCTGCAACCGGATTGCGAAAGTCGAACCCTCCGGCCCCGAACCGGCCAGGGTCAGGCTGCCGCCGAGCTGCAGCATGATCTGGCGCGAGATGGCCAGGCCCAGTCCGCTGCCTTCCTGCGACCGCGCCTGGGCATTCCAGCCGCGCGCAAATTTCGCAAACAGCATTTCCTGATCCTCCGGAGGAATGCCGGGGCCGTTGTCGCGGACATGGATTTCGATATACGCGGGATCGGCGCAGTCCACCGTCTCGATCCAGGTCGTCGGATCTGCCCGCGTGTTGTATTTGATGGCGTTGGACAGCAGGTTGACGAAGACCTGCTGCAGGCGGTCCGGCGCCACATGAACCAGCATCGGCTGCTCGCCGAGACGGTCGACCAGCCGATGCTGCTGCTCGCCAGCCTGGCCCATCATCAGGGCAATGGATTGCCGCGCGATATCGCGTGCATCGGCTGCCACCAGCGACCAGTCGGCACCGCCGCTTTCCATGCGGCTGATGTCGAGGATTTCATCCAGCAGGCGCGTCAGGCGCTGGCTTTCATTCTGGATGATGCCGAGGAAGCGCCGGCTCTGGTCGCTTCCGATGCGATCGTCGTCGACCAGGATTTCGGCGAAGGAGCGGATCGACGTCATCGGCGTGCGCAATTCGTGACTGACGCGGCTGAGGAAATCGTCCTTCTGCATATCGAGCCGGCGCAGCTGGTCGTTGGCGTGGCGCAGCTTCTCGGCGGTTTCCTCCAGTTCGAGCGATTTCTGTTCCAGTTCGCGGCTATGGCGGATCGCCTCCTTCGCTTCGTCCAGGATGGCGATCACCGATTCCACGGTGATGGTCTCGCCGGTGACGATCCTGGACACCAGCGTGCGGGCCGAGGCAGCGCCCACGGTGCTGGCGAGCTGGCGTTCGACATAGGCGATCAGCGCGGGGTCTGGTACCGGCAGATGGTCCTTGCGACCCTGGCGCCGGGCATAGTCGCGAAACATGCGATAGGCCGTTTCGCCGCCCAGCACGCTCTGCGTCAGACGGAACAGGTCGCCGGTCTGGGCCGAACGCTGCAGGGCATCGTCGACATTCGCCGTGTTGCGCTCGAAGATATCGACGAAGACGGCACTCTGCAGCCGCTCCATCGCCGACTGGCCGGTGAACAGCGACACCGTCACATAGAGCAGGATGTTGAAACTCAGGCTCCAGAACAGCCCATGCACCAGCCGGTCCCAGCCGGACAGGCCGAACAGCGCATTCGGCTTCAGCATGGCGATGTCCCACGGGCCATCGGCGACGATGCCGGCCACCAGCAGGCCGGCATTAGCGAAATTCGGCACCAGCAGGGTGTAGCACCAGATGATGAAGCCGGCGATCAGTCCGGTGGTGGCACCGGCCTTGGTGCCGTCGCGCCAGAAGATGCCGCCCACCAGCGCCGGCAGGAACTGGGCGAAGCCGGTAAAGGAGACCAGTCCGATCGATGCCAGCGGATTGGTCGATGTGATGGCGCGGTAATAGATATATCCAAGGATCAGAATGGCGGCGATGCTCAGCCGGCGTACCGTCAGCAGCATTCCGGAAAAGTCGCCGGTCCCCGGCTGGCTGAAGCGCGGCAGCCTCAGCAGCAGCGGCGTCACCAGATGGTTGGAGATCATGATCGAAAGCGCAATGCTCGCCATGATCACCATCGACGTGCCGGCCGAAAGACCGCCTATGAAAGCCAGCAGCGCCAGATAGGGCTGGTCGAAATGCAGCGGCAGGGTCAGGACATAGAGATCCGGATTGAAGCCCGGTGGCAGATGCGTGACGCCAGTGACCGCGACGGGAATCACGAACAGGCTGATCAGCAGCATGTACAGCGGGAACAGCCAGGATGCGGTGGCGAGATGCCGCTCATCTGAATTTTCCACCACGGCAACCTGGAACTGGCGCGGCAGGCAGACCATCGCTGCGGCGGCCAGAAAAGTGGTGGCGACCCAGCGCGGCTCGAAATCCGCCGAGAAAACATACAGGCGCTGCAGGTCGGGGAACTGGTCGACGTGGCTGAACATGTCGCGCACGCCGTCGTTCAGGCCATACAGCGCGAAGACCGCGATGGCGCCGAGGCTGAGCAGCTTGATAATCGATTCGAACGCAATCGCCGCCACCACGCCGGGGTGACGGACATCGGCGCCCAGATTGCGGGTGCCGAACAGGGCGACGAAGGCCGCCATGCAGATCGTGATCCACAAGCCGCTGTCGCTGAACAGGTCATGCGGCTCGCCAGGGGCGGGCGGGAAATCGGGCTGATCGCTGAGGACGTTGAACGATGCCGTGATGGCTTTGAGCTGCAGCGCGATATAAGGCATCACCACGACCATGGCGATCAGCGTCACCAGCGCCGAGAGCCAGGCGCTTTTGCCGTAGCGGGCGGAAATGAAGTCGGCGATGGAGGTGATGCGCTGCGTCTTGCTGATGCGCACCAGTTTGCGCAGCAGAAACCACCAGGCCATCAGCATCAGCGTCGGACCGATATAGATGGTCAGGAATTCCAGGCCGTTGCGGACGGCTGAGCCGACCGCGCCATAGAAGGTCCAGGACGAGCAGTATACGGCCAGCGACAGCGTGTAGCTGAGCGAGGAGTCGACAAAACGGCCGGCACCCCGCTCGACACGACGTTCGGTATACCAGGCGAGCAGGAACAATCCGCTCAGATAGAGGCCGGCAACTGTGACGATGAGGCCGGAATTCAGCATGGTTCAGGGCTGCCCGGGATCGGTCTCGTCGGCTTTGCGACGCTCGGCTGGCTCCGCTCCGGGCTCGCGGATCAGGCGGCGCGAGACGATGGCGGTCAGCACGACGGCGATCAGCCAGAGTAGGAAGATGTAGACATGCAGCACCGGCATGCCGAACAGATGCTCCGCCCGGCTCGGGATGCGCAGATATGGCGGCATGAACAGGATCAGCCCCACCACCGGGAGCAGCAGCGCGAAGATCCGGTTGCGCCGGCGCGGCGACATCACGGCTGCCCGGGCGGTGCGGTCAGCAGGCGCGTCACCCGGCTGACCAGATCGTGGTTGGAAAACGGCTTGGTGATGTAATCGTCCACGCCAAGGTCACTCATGCGCTTGCGGTCGGCCTCCTGGCCCTTGGCGCTCAGCGCGAGCACGGGCAGCGTTTTCAGGTCTTCGGTGCGCCGGATGCTGGAGAGGATTTCAAAGCCGTTCGACGTCGGCAGCATGATGTCGAGAATCAGCAGGTCCGGCTTCAGCCGGGCAATCGCCGGCAGCACCGCGGCACCATCGCCGATAGCGGAAACCTCATGGCCCTCCCGTGACAGCAGGAAGGTCAGCGATTCCACGATATAGGGCTCATCCTCGGCTATCAGAATCCGCCTGAGCATTGTTATCCTCCCCGCGGCAGGCCTTTCTATTCATGCTGGCCTGCTTCTGCATGGACATCATTGCATGGTCATACTGGTGACGCGAGCGTCCTGCGCCGGCGCGTCGGTTGCGACGACGGAGGCATGCGCGCGCTGGGCGCAATCGGCGCGACTGCAGGAACGGCAGCCGGACCCGACCGGCGTTCCGCCGGCATCGCTGCCGGTTGCATATCTGTCGCCATAGATGATGCGGCTGCTGTAAGAGGCATCGCAGCCGATCATGATGCTGAACAGCGTCTCCGGCTGGCCGTAGCCGACCAGGCGCTTGCTGACGCAGCGGGCGATCAGCAGATAGCGCTCGCCTTCGGGCATGACGGCAAGTTGCGTCATGACGCTGCCCGGCATGCGGAAGGCGCCGTAGAGCGGCCAGAGCGGGCAGGCACCGCCGAAGCGCGGCATATGCAGGCCCAGGGTGCTGAACCGTTTCGACAGGTTGCCGGCCGGATCGCTGCGCAGGAAGGCAAAGGGGATGCCTTCGGCGCCGGGTCGTCGCAGGGTGACCAGCCGGTGTGCGATCTGTTCGAAGCTGCCGCCGAAATGCTGCGCCAGATATTCGATGTCGTAGCGGCGCGCCTCCGCTGCTTCGAGAAACCGGCCATAGGGAAACAGCAGTGCGCTGGCGGCATAGCCGGTGATCGCGCGGCGGCACAGCGCGCGCGCTGCATCGGAGGTGATGAAACGCCGGTCGACGGCGAGATTTTCGAGCAGATCGCCGAATTCCAGCTCCACCAGATGCCGGGCCAGCAGAAAGCGGCGGCTGGCCTCGGGCCGCGTTTCATCCATGCGGAGGACGGTGCGCAGCTCGACGCCATGGCGGCTCTCGAGCCGTTCGGTCAGGGCATGCGAGCCGATGTCGCCGTCGCCGAAGTCGCGGCGCAGGGCGTCGGCGGCCTCCTCCAGCTGGGGAAAATGGCTGCGGTGATAGTTGATGAAATCGTCCACCTCGTCGCTGGGCGACGACAGCGCCGTGCTGGCCGGTCCCGCACCGAGCAGATCCATCATCGCGCGCACGCTGCTGCCCAGCCGTTCGGCCTCCGCGGCAACAATGCCGGCATAGCGCCGACGCCTGTCGGCCTCCAGGTCGGGATGCTGTTCGACGATTTCGGCAAACGAACGCACCGCCGTGCTGCGCATCAGAACCGCATGAGTCAACTCGATCAGCGCGGAATCCTGGCTCAGACGGTCGGACAGTGCCATCGCGGTTTCCGACGCTTCACGATAACGGCGATGCAGCTGCAGGAAGGCGCGCGCCCAGTCCGAGGAGGCAGCGATCAGCTGCAGCGCCTGGCCCTCGTCCATCTGCGTATCCGGATAGGTGCGGATCAGCTCCAGCAGTTCCTGGGTCAGGCGCAGGTTCTCGTTGCCGCTGAGATGCGCCGGCACGACGTCGAGCGCCGAGGCGATCCGGTTCAGCAGCGCACCGCCGATTGGGCGTTTCTCGTTCTCGATCAGATTGAGATAGGAGGTTGAAATCCCGACCGCATCCGCCAGCTCCGCCTGGGTCAGGCGGATCTTGCGACGCTGCTGGCGTATGCGCCCACCAGTGGGAAAACGAACCACGAAAGCCCCCCGACAGTCGAACGGTTTGTAAAAAATATTACCGTAGAACTCATTAATAATATTCGATTTTTACAAGATGTGTCGAACTCCGCAAGCATTTATTGCGGATGCCGGGCAGCCCGGCCGAGTATCGCCGAAGTTCTTCGGCGGCGATCTCTGTCCCCACCAGGTCCGATCCTCGTCGCCGTGCAGGCCGGCCGCAGCTTCCCTAGTGGCCGGCCTGTTCTTTGTTGGCGCACCGGAAGCGACCGGTGCGCAGTCGGAATCAGATTTTCTGCAGAGTCTGAACGGTCCGGACAACGCGGTGCAGGTCGCCGCGCGATCTGTCATTGCGGCTCGGGAACCGCCGCGAACAACGTCATTCCCAATGGCATCGATGTCATGTCGGCGTCGGCTGCATCATTCCTGCTCCGATGCTGCTGCAGACTGTGGCGATGCCGGCTTTCACCCGTCGCGACGATGCGTTCCGCCTTAGCCTTGTGGAATGGTGACAAGCCTGAAGGCAAAGAGCGATTTGACCAAAGCTTAAGGCACGATACTTTGTGGTCGCGCGCGTATTGCGTCGATGTCTTTTCATGCAGCGCGGCAACTCCAGTTCCGAAGCGTGTGGGCGCCACACCGCATCGCGTATTTGCCTACTCAAAAACATGCTGGCGGGGATTGATCTCAATCATGGTCCTTACAAGGGCAATCCACATTGTCTGCCGGCAGCCGCGGCAGCAGAACGGGCTGACCAGGTTTCGGGCCAGCCCTCCGCAGTTTCACTTATTCGCGACTTGCACGTCGGTAAACAGAGTGGCGAATACCTGGTTTGCCTTGCCTGGATGTTTTACGGCCTTGGCCTGGTCCTGATTGACGGGTGTTCCAACGACCACCATTCCGACCATGCCCATCCCGTAATGCGGCTTGCATTTGAAACCGTAGACGCCTTGTTTGTCGAATTTGACGGTGACGGCTTCGTTGATTTTGCCGCTCAGCGGCGTTGCGCCCTCGGGTAGCATGCCGGGAATCGTCTCAACGTTGTGTCCCTTGCTGACCGGAATGAACTTGATCGTATCGCCTGGCGCGATCTTAACGAGGGCCGGCTCGAAGACCATGATGCCAGTGGCGCCCTTATCGAGCATCTTCACTTCGTGATCGGCGGCCGAAGCGGATCCCGCCGTAAAAAGCGCGACTACGGTAACGGCAAGAACCAGACTTGAACGCATTGCTCTCTCCTATCGATTTACCGAGATCGTCCCGGCGTCGGGCTCATATATAGGAGCGCTGCTGATTCCCAACGTTGCGCTGCGACAAAGTATTAAACTGTATTTGTGGCCCTGTTCGGCTTCTGGCGGGGCTGGATCGAGGCTGATAATCTGGGTTCCGGTTTTCCTAACGGGGCCAGAATGACCGCTATCGACCCATCTATTGTTGCCGAGCTGGCATTGTTCCGCGAACTCGCGCGCGAGCAGGTGCGGGATATTCTCGACGGTGCCAAGTCACGCCGCTATCCGAAAGGCAGCAATGTCTTCGAGCAGGATGGCAAGGCGGAGCATTTCTTCCTGCTGCTGAACGGCCATCTTCGCGTTACCCGGGTAACGCCGGATGGGCAGCAGGTGGCGGTCCGCTACATCGTCGCCGGCGATATCTTCGGTATTGCGATGGCGATCGGGCGCGACACCTATCCCGCGACGGCCACGGCAGTCGTCGAGAGTCTGGCGCTGATCTGGCCGTCCTCGGCCTGGCCTTCGCTGGTGGCAAAATATCCGGTCCTTGCCGCCGGCACGATGCAGGCCCTGGGGAGCCGGCTGCAGGACGTTCAGGCCCGTGTCGTTGAGATGTCGACGGAAGAGGTTGAGCGCCGGGTTGCCCATGCGCTGTTGCGCCTGGCCCGTCAGTCGGGCCGCAAGACTGAGCAGGGTATCGAGATCGACTTTCCGATCACGCGCCAGGACGTGGCCGAGATGACCGGTACCACTCTCCATACCGTCAGCCGCATACTCAGCGCCTGGGAAAGCCGTGGGCTGGTGGAAGGCGGGCGACAGAAGATTGTTCTGACGGACCCGCACCGGCTATACCTGATCGCAGAGAATCAGTCCGAGGCCTGATCTGCCTCCACAGCCCGCAGTGCGGCGAGGAAGGCAGTAGGCTCGACGTGATGAGCGCGGCAGGCCTCGCCGATGGTATGGAAGCGGGCGATCGGACAGCCGATACAGCGCATCTTGTAATCCAGAAATGTCCTGAACGTCGCAGGCTGGCGGCGTAGAACATCGTCCACTATATCGTCAAGACCGATTGTCATGCTGGAGCCTTCATCGCGCCCGTCAGCATAGTCGCGGCATGACTGCTGTCTTTGTCGCAGCACAAGTTGGGCACCGGCAGCATTCGATACCAGAATTTGTTTCAGCACAAAGAAGCGCCTGCCACTCCGCCGCATATATGATCCGTCCATATGAGGTAGATCATGGCATCGCAAACCGGAGCGGCATCTCTCGATTCCGACATCCTCGACGCGCTTCAGGCGGTCATAGATCCGGAAGTGGGGCTCAGCATCGTCGACCTCGGGCTGGTCTATCATGCGGCACGAACGGCAGACGCCGTTGCTGTCGCGATCACCCTGACCACGCGGGCCTGCCCGTTGGGGCGGATGATTGTCAGCGAGGCTGAAGCGCGGCTGCGGCAGCGATTTCCCGAAGCGGACATGGTGGATGTCAAACTGGTCTGGGAGCCGCCATGGAAGCCGGATCGAATGACTGAACAGGGCCGGGCGTTGCTCGGCCACGCTTAAGGAGAACCGTAATGAGCGCAGATACCATTGCCGCCACGATCGATGTCCGGGAGATTGCGCCTCGGATGCGCCATCCCCTGATTTTCCAGACCTTCCAGAAGCTGGCCCCGGGCCAGGCCTTGCTGCTGGTGAACGATCATGATCCCAAGCCCCTCTACTACCAGTTCGATGCCGAATTCCCCGGCCTGTTCGAATGGGACTACCGGGAGCAGGGTCCTGATATCTGGCAGGTCCGGATTGGCCGTGCTGCGGCCTGACCGGATCCATGCCATGGCGATGCGGAACTCTCACCGGTTCCGCATCCTTTTCTTGCTGTTGGGGGCTGTCAGCCTTTTTGCGGGACTGTGTGGAGGGTTATGGCGGCTGGGCTGGGTTCTGCCGCATGGCGCAGCTCTCGGTCAACTGCACGGTCCGTTGATGATCTCGGGCCTGTTCGGCACCCTGATCAGCCTGGAACGCGCTGTCGCGCTGGACCGGCCCTGGGCCTATCTCGGTCCTGCGGCGGCGGGTCTTGGCAGCCTGTTCCTGCTCGCAGGATCGCCACCGGTAGCCGGCGCTGCGGCTTACCTGCTGGCCAGTGCCACCCTTGCCGCGGCGTCTTTCCTGATCCTGCGCCAGCAGCCGGCATTGTTCACCGCCACGATGCTGGGTGGCGCCCTGGCCTGGCTGGCCGGCAATCTTTTCTGGCTGCTGGGCGATGGCATATCGGATATCGTCGGCTGGTGGCTGGCCTTCCTGATTCTCACCATTGCAGGCGAACGCCTGGAAATGAGCCGGCTGCTGCCGCGCAAGGCTGGCAGCGAGGCCCTGTTTATTCTGCCGCTCGGACTGCTCGCCACCGGCGCACGCAATGGCGTGACGGGGGAGAATGGCGCTGTCCTTTTCGGCTGCGGCCTGCTGGCCACCGCGGGCTGGCTGCTGCGCCACGATATTGCCCGCCGCACCATCCGGCAGACGGGGCAGACCCGGTTTTTCGCCGTCTGCATGCTGCTGGGCTATGCCTGGCTGGGCGTTGCCGGCGTTGCCCTGCTGTTGCGGTCGCCTGCGGCGACCGCCTTTGGCTATGACATCGCCCTGCATGCGATTCTGATCGGCTTCGTGGTGTCGATGGTATTCGGACATGCCCTGATCATCCTGCCTGCCGTGACGCAATGGCGTGTGGCATACAGTTCCCGGCTTTATGTGCCGCTGGCGCTGCTGCACATCTCCATGCTGGTTCGTGTCGTCAGTGGATTGGCCGAATGGCCCTTGTCGCGACAGGCCAGCGGCCTGCTGACTCTCTTGGCAATCGTCACCTTCATTCTTGTCATTGTCGTCGCCACGCTGCGGGCGCGGCAACGTCGGATCGAGGGTATATCGGGGATTCAGGCGGGCGGGTTACGGCCTGACAATGCGCTGTCGGGGAGTGCGGCACCCAGGACGCGAAGCTGAGCGAGGCGCAGAACCGCGCGTTCGGCCAGGCCCTGTGCCCTGGCGACGACGGCTTCGTCCGCGGATCTGTCACCGACTTCCAGATAGTCTTCAACCAGACGCTCCGCCAGGGCGAGGATATCGGCCGGCCTGTCGCCGGTATCGGCAATCCGATTGCCGGCCGCATCCGGATGGCCCGCCAGATCCCGCGTTTCCTGCGCCAGACGCCGGAGTTCGAACGCCGAAACGGAGTCCTCTGAGGCAGCCCGGTCGAGCAAATCGGCCAGATCGGCTTCATCGGCGGCAAGCCTGTTCAGCGTAACGGCACTGGCGGGTCGGCCGCGGCCTTCGGCATGATATGCCAGCCTGCGCGCGCGCCGCAGTTGCCATGCATGCTGCAATTCCGTGCGTGCCATTGTCTCCGCCGCGGCACGAAGTTCGTCTCCTTCTGCATGCGCGGCGATATAGCTCCACAATGCGAATGCACGGTCTTCNNGTCCAGCGGAGAGCGGCGGTATCGGGCATCTTGCCCGACTGCTGCAGCGACCATGCTTCCACATACTGTTCGTGATGCCGTTCCTCGATGGCCAGCTTCTCAAACAGGTCTGCAATCTCGGCCAAGCCCTCCTGCCGGACCTGGGCGGCAAATTTTGTGTAGTGCTCAGCCGCCTCATGCTCCAGTGAATAGGCGATCGCCAGAAGCTCGGCGAGCGAACGGACCGGAGCAGCCGGTTCCGATGTCAATAAGCTCATGCAGATCTCCCGTACCGGAGGCCAAGTCCGTCCGCTCCCCGTGAGGCGGTCAAACTTCCAGCTAGCATGGTGGGAAAATACTTTTCGGTTTCGGGGCGGTCATTGATGCAGCGCAATGAACAAACCTGGCCGGGCCTGTATCGAATGCCTGTGTAGGGCGGTGCCGGAGTCTCGAGAACCGACCTGCAGCAGGAGCATGTGGTTATATTTGATGTCAGCGGTATGGGACGCTTGATCACCACTCTATTGCTGGGGAGCAAGAAGCTGCAAACCCGTCGCACTTGCAGAGGGTTGGCATGGGTCTTCGCCATCCTGGCCGGAGTGACGCTTGCTGCCGCCTCTGCGCATGCAGCCTCGCGGCTCGCCGAGTTTTTGCCGAAAGTCCAGGTTGCCGAGCTTGTGCCTGGCGCCGAAAAGCTGGGACCGCTTCAGGGTGAACCACCGGTCGCTCCTGCCTACAACACGGCAGGTCAGGTGCTGGGCTTCGTCTACCTCAATGCCGATTTCACCAACGCGGTCGGCTATTCGGGAAAGCCCATCCATCTTTTGGTGGGCATCGATCAAAAGGCCACTGTCACCGGGATAAGGCTGGTCGATCACAAGGAGCCGATCGTGCTGATCGGCATTCCTGAAGCCAAAGTTGTGGCGGCGATGAATAAACTGATCGGCCGCGACATCGGCGCCATCGCCAGCGGAGCCGAGAAGCCGCCGCAGGTCGATATCGTGAGCGGCGCGACGGTCACGATACTGGTCATGGCCGATAGCGTGGTGCGCTCGGCCGTTCGGCTGGTGCGCAGCGGGCGGTTGTCCGGAGTCGCTGCGACGGCCACGACGGCAGCCCCGGCCCAGGTCCGGCAAGTAGACACCGATCGGAGCGAAATCCGCAGCTGGGAAGAGCTGGTGGGTGATGGCTCGGTGCGGCGCCTCAGTCTGAGCGTCGGCGAAGTCAGCCAGGCTTTTGCGCGGGCCGGCAATGCCGAAGCCGCCGGCAATGCCGAAACCGGCCGCGCCGAAGACAGCTTTATCGAAATGTTTGTTGCCCCGGTTTCGGTGCCGACCATCGGTCGCAGCCTGCTCGGCGACGAGGCCTATACGCGCCTGCGCGAACGGCTGAAGCCCGGTCAGCAGGCCATCCTGGTGGCCGGAGACGGCGCCTATTCCTTCAAGGGATCGGGCTATGTGCGGGGCGGAATTTTCGACCGTATAGAATTGCTGCAGGAAGGCAGCAGTACCCGCTTCCGCGACCGAAACCATACCAGGCTCGGTGCGATGGAGGCGGCAGGTGCGCCGGAACTGCGCGAGATTGCGCTGTTTGTCATGCCGGAGGATTTCCGCCTCGATCTGGCGCAGCCCTGGCAGCTGCAGTTGCTGGTCCAGCGCAACGTTGGTGCGCGCGACAAGGCCTTCCTTACGTTCGAGCTCGATTACGATCTGCCTGAGCAGTATCTGCGGTCGACGCCGGCGGTCGCTCCGACGGCTGCTCCCGCTGTTGTCGCCGGCGCTTCCGCCGCCCGGGACGCGCTCGATCAGCCGCTCTGGCAGCGCATCTGGCTGGCCAATAGTCTTGAGATCGGCATCACCATTGCCGGGCTTCTGGTTCTCACGGCGATTTTCTTTTTCCAGGATGCGCTCGTGCGGCGGCCCAGAACATACGTCTGGATCCGGCGCGGCTTTCTGCTGTTCACACTGGTCTGGCTTGGCTGGTATGCCAATGCGCAGCTTTCGGTGGTGAATGTCGTCACCTTCACCAACGCGCTCATCACCGGCTTCAACTGGGAATTCTTCCTGGCTGCGCCGCTGATTTTCATTCTCTGGGCGGCCATTGCCGCAGCTCTGCTATTCTGGGGCAGGGGGCCATTTTGCGGTTGGCTATGCCCATTCGGTGCTCTGCAGGAACTGCTGAATAATCTGGCGCAATGGCTGAAGGTGCCGCAGGTCAAGATTCCCTGGGCGCTGCATGAGCGGCTCTGGCCGATCAAATACATCATCTTCCTCGGCCTGTTCGGCCTGTCGTTCTACTCGGTCGCGCTGGCGGAGGTGTTTGCCGAGGTCGAGCCGTTCAAAACCTCGATCATTCTCAAATTCAGCCGCGACTGGCCCTTCGTGATCTATGCCCTGACGCTGCTCTCGGCTGGCCTCTTCGTCGAACGGTTCTTCTGCCGTTACCTGTGCCCGCTCGGTGCCGCTCTGGCGATCCCTGGTCGTATCCGCATGTTCGAATGGCTGAAGCGCTGGCCCGAATGCGGCTCGCCCTGCCAGCGCTGCGCCAAGGAATGCCCGGTGCAGGCCATCCATCCCGAAGGCCATATCAATGTCAATGAATGCATCTACTGCATGCATTGCCAGGAACTCTATTACGACGATCACCGCTGCCCGCACATGATCCAGGTGCGGTTGAAGCGTGAGCGGCATGACGCGCTGGCTTCGCCTTCAATGAAGTCCGGCGGTGCTTTGCCCAAAGCGCCTTATGCCGACCGGAACCGGGTCGCTCAGACGCCGGCCGCCCCTCACAAGTGATGTCATAACCGAAGGAGAGAAGTATGACCAAGGAAGACGACAGCAGCAGGAAAGGGTTGAGCCGGCGCCATGTGCTCGGGACCACGGCTGCCGTGGCCGCAGCCGGCGCCACCGGCCTGACTGGCGGCCTGGTGATGAACCGCAACGGCGGGATCAGCTCGGCTGAGGCGCAGACACGACCGTCGGCCAGTCGCAGCGGTGCGAACAAGGTTGAGGTCAAGCCGGGCGAGCTGGATGAATATTATGTCTTCTTCTCCAGCGGCCAGACCGGTGAGCTGCGTATCGTCGGCCTGCCGTCCATGCGCGAGCTGATGCGTGTGCCGGTGTTCAACCGCGACAGCGCGACCGGCTGGGGGCAGACCAACGAAAGTCTCAAGATCCTGACCGAAGGCCTGACACCCGAGACGAAGGAATTCCTGAAGACCCGCGGCGGAATTTACACCAATGGCGATCTTCATCATCCGCATCTTTCGATGACGGATGGCACTTATGACGGCCGCTATCTCTATGCCAACGACAAGTCGAATACCCGAGTCTGCCGTATCCGGCTGGACGTCATGAAATGCGACAAGATCGTGCAGATCCCGAACCAGTCGACGGTGCATGGCCTGCGTGTGCAGAAGTACCCGAAGACCGGCTATGTCTTCTGCAACGGCGAGGATCGGGTCCCGGTGCCGAACGATGGCAAGGTACTGGACGATCCAAAAAAATATGTAGCGTCGTTCACCGCCATAGACGGTGAGACCATGAAAATCGCCTGGCAGATCCAGGTCAGTGGCAATCTCGACAATGTCGATGCCGATTTCCAGGGGAAATATGCATGGGCGACTTGCTACAATTCGGAGGAAGGCGTCACCCTGGCCGAAACCATGGCCAATGAGCAGGACTGGGTCGTCGTCTTCAACCTGAAGCGGATCGAGGATGCCGTGAAGTCCGGCAAGGCCAAGGTGATCGGCGGCATTCCGGTTCTCGATGGCCGTAAAGGATCGCCTTATACCCGGTATATCCCCGTCGGGAACAGCCCGCATGGCATCAATACGGCGCCGGATGGAATCCATTTCGTCGCCAATGGCAAACTGTCGCCGACGGTTACCGTCTTCGATGCCCGCAAGCTGGACGATCTGTTCGACGACAAGATCAAGCCGCGCGATGTGGTGGTTGCCGAGCCCGAACTGGGCCTTGGCCCGCTTCACACTGCCTATGACGGCAGGGGCAATGCCTATACCACGCTGTTCCTCGACAGCCAGATCGTGAAGTGGAACATCGATCTGGCCAAGCGGGCCTTCAAGGGCGAGAAGGTCAATCCGGTGCTGCAGAAGCTGGATGTGCATTACCAGCCCGGTCACAACCACACCTCCATGGGACAGACCAAGGAGGCCGATGGCAAATGGCTGATCTCGCTGAACAAGTTCTCCAAGGATCGCTATCTCAATGTTGGCCCGCTGAAACCGGAGAACGATCAGCTGATCGACATTTCCGGCGACAAGATGGTGCTGGTGCATGACAGCCCGAGCTTTGCCGAGCCGCATGACGCCACCATCGTGCATCGCTCGAAAATCAATCCGCTGCATGTCTGGAAGCGTGACGACCCGTTCTTCGCCGACGCCGTGAAGCAGGCCAAGGCCGATGGCGTCGACCTGGAAGCCGATTCCAAGGTCATCCGCCAGGGCAAAAAGGTGCGCGTCTACATGACGTCGGCGGCACCGGCATTCGGGCTGGAGAAGTTCGAAGTCAAACAGGGCGACGAAGTAACCGTCTATGTCACCAATATCGACGACGTCGAAGATCTGACGCACGGCTTCTGCATCAACAACTACGGCATCAATATGGAGATTGGGCCGCAGCAGACCTCGTCGGTGACATTCATCGCCGACCGGGCGGGCGTCTACTGGTACTACTGCACTTGGTTCTGCCATGCCATGCATATGGAAATGCAGGGCCGGATGCTGGTCTCACCGCGGAACGCCTGAGTTCGATGCGTGCGATCTCTGTCATAGGTGCGTGGCTGACGGCCCTGGTTGCCGCCAGCCGCGTGCTGCCTTCGCAGGCGGCCGAATTGCGCCTGCAGCCGGGGGCGGATGTGCAATCCGCCCTCGCGCGGGCGGCAGAGGGCGATGTGGTGATCCTGCCGGCCGGTGCGTACCGCGGGCCGGTGCGAATCGACCGCCGGCTCACGCTGCAGGGTGAGCCTGGCGCTGTGGTGACCGGGCCTGGCCAGGGCAGCGTGGTGACGGTGCTCGCTGCCGGCGCTGGCGTGCGCGGCCTGACCGTGCACGGGTCGGGGATGAACCTTGAGGCACTCGACTCCGGTATTTTCGTCGCGAAGACGGCCAGCGGTGCCGTCATCGAAAATAACCGGATCGAAGGCAATCTTTACGGCATCTACCTGCATGGCGCGGAAAATGCCGTAGCGACAGGGAACCGGATCATCGGCATCCAGGAAGGCCGGTTGAATGAAGCCGGCAACGGCGTTTCGGTCTGGAATGCGCCCGGAGCCCAGGTGATCGGCAATGATTTCCGCTACGGCCGGGACGGCATCTTTGTCGTTGCCAGCCAGCGAAACAAGTTCAGCGGCAATCGCTTCCGCGATCTGCGCTTTGCCATTCACTACATGTACACCAACGACAGCGAGATCCGCGACAACGTCTCGACCGGCAATGCGGTCGGCTTTGCCGTGATGTATTCGCATCG
>NZ_PEKV01000029.1 GCF_002796975.1 Ferrovibrio sp.
CGAGATCCGCGACAACGTCTCGACCGGCAATGCGGTCGGCTTTGCCGTGATGTATTCGCATCGTCTGATCGTCGAGAACAATATCTCCGACGGCGATCGGGATCACGGCTTTCTGTTCAATTACGCCAATGGATCGCGTATTGCGGGCAATGCAGTCTACGGCCGGCTGCAGCCGGCAGAGCGGTGGACAAATGCCGGCCGCCGGACCGCCGAACATGGCCTGCCTTCCGGTGACGGCGAAGCACCGCTCGCGCTTGGCAGCGGTGCTCGCAACGGTCCGGAGAAATGCGTCTTCATCTATAATGCCAACAAGAACCGCTTCATCGGCAACCGCTTCGAAGGTTGCGAAATCGGCATCCATTTCACTGCTGGATCCGAAGGCAACGAGATGAGCGGCAATGCCTTCATCCGCAATCGCAACCAGGTCAAGTATGTCGGCACCCGCTATCTCGATTGGTCGAAGGGCGGACGCGGCAACTACTGGAGCGACAATCCGGCCTTCGACCTGAATGGCGACGGCATCGGCGATGCCGCCTATCGGCCGAACGATCTGGTCGACAAGGTGCTGTGGACAGCGCCGCAGGCCAAGCTGCTGGTCAACAGTCCGGCCGTCCAGGTGATCCGCTGGGCCCAGGCGCAGTTTCCGGCTTTGCTGCCGGGCGGCGTGGTCGACAGCAGTCCGCTAATGGAGCCGCCGGCAACAGCGCAACTTCCAGACCGCGAGGCAAAGTGAGTTATACGGTAGAGATTCGCGACATCGCCAAGCGATACGGAAAACTCGACGCCGTTCGGGACGTATCCTTTGCCCTGCCGGCTGGCGAGACCGTTGCGCTGGTCGGCCATAATGGCGCCGGCAAGACGACCTTGATCAAATTGATGCTTGGCCTGATTCATCCGACCTTCGGCACCGTCAGTGTTCTGGGCGAGAATCCGGCGGGCGGAGACTTCGCCGCCCGACGTCGCCTAGGATATCTGCCGGAGAATGTTGCCTTCAATGGCGCGTTGACCGGGCGGGAATTGCTGACCTTCTATACCCGTCTCAAAGGCGGGCCCGTCAGTCTGATTCTGCCGTTGCTGGATCGGGTAGGCTTGGCTGCGGCGGCGGACCGTCGGGTCGGAACCTATTCCAAGGGTATGCGTCAGCGTCTTGGACTTGCCCAGGCGCTGATCGGCGAACCCGCCCTGCTGCTGCTCGATGAACCGACCACCGGCCTCGATCCGGCGCTGCGGCAGAGCTTCTATGAGATCGTGCAGGATCTGCGGGATCGCGGCGCCACCGTTATCCTGTCGTCGCACGCCCTGACCGAGCTGGAAGAGCGCACCGATCGCGTCATCGTCATGAATCGTGGCGCGATGGTGGCGAATGGCTCGCTCGAGGAGCTTCGGCATATTGCCCGGCTGCCGACGCGGATTCGCTTCCATCTGCAGGATGGCCGGCTCGGGCCGAAGCAGTCCTGGCTGGGCGGCCTGGGCGAATGGCGGCCGGTCAACGGCCATATCGTCGAACTGGATGCAATGCCCGGGCAGAAGATCGATGTGCTGCGCCAGGCGATCCAGGCCGGCGCACCCCTGGATGACGTTGAGATCACGCCGCCCACGCTGGATGAACTTTATGTCCATTTCCTGCGCAGCCAGGAGGAAGCATCGTGACGAATATCCTGAACATCGCCGCCAAGGAAATCCAGGAAGGTCTGCTTAACCGCTGGGTGCTGGCGACCACATTGCTGCTGCTGGCGCTGTCGCTGACCCTGAGCTTTCTGGGCAGCGCTCCCACCGGCAACGTAGGCGTGCGAGCCCTGGACGTGGTTATCGTCAGCCTGTCCAGTCTCTCGATCTTCCTGCTGCCCCTGATTGCCCTGCTGATTTCCTACGATGCCGTGGTCGGCGAGATCGAGCGCGGCACCATGCTGCTGCTGCTCAGCTATCCGGTGGCGCGCTGGCAGGTTCTGGTCGGCAAGTTTTTCGGCCATCTGGCCATCCTCGGCTTCGCTACGATCCTGGGTTACGGTGCCGCAGCAGTGGCGCTCTGGCTGAGCGGCAGCGCCATCGACGCCGAGAGCTGGGCGGCATTTGCCGCGCTGATCGGCTCCTCGGTCATGCTGGGGGCGGTTTTCATTGCGCTGGGCTATCTGGTCAGCACACAGGTCCGGGACCGCGGAACCGCCGGCGGCATTGCGATCGGCATCTGGCTGGGTCTGGTTCTGCTCTTCGACATGGGCATCCTCGGCTTTCTGGTGGCCGA
>NZ_PEKV01000015.1:0-1692 GCF_002796975.1 Ferrovibrio sp.
AACGTGGCCAATCGTGCCAATGTTGCAGTGCGGCTTGTTACGCTCAAACTTTGCCTTGCTCATTTTACTTCTCCGCTAGTCGGATATATCTGCGTCGATGCGTTCGTGTTCTTCAGATCAGCCGGCGAGCTTCGCCAGCACTTCGTCAGACACGTTCTGCGGCACCTGGGCGTAGTGATCGAAAGTCATGGTGTACTGCGCGCGGCCCTGGGTCATTGAGCGCAGGTTGTTCACGTAGCCGAACATGTTGGCGAGCGGCACCATGGCGTTGATGACCTGCGCGTTGCCGCGCGGTTCGGTACCGGTCAACTGCCCACGGCGGGACGACAGGTCGCCCATCACGTCACCGACGAAATCTTCCGGGGCAACCACTTCGACACGCATGATCGGCTCGAGCAGCTTGGCACCGGCCTTCGGTGCAACTTCGCGGAACGCGGCGCGGGCCGCGATTTCGAAGGCGAGCGCCGAGGAGTCGACGTCATGGTAGGCGCCGTCATACAGCGTGACCTTGAAATCGATGACCGGGAAGCCGGCCAGCACGCCCGAAGCGGCAATCTGGCGGATACCCTTTTCGACAGCCGGGACGTATTCCTTCGGCACGTTGCCGCCGACGACGTCGTTCTCGAATTGCACGCCCGAACCGGGCTCCAGCGGCTCGAAGCGCATCTTGACGCGAGCGAACTGGCCCGAACCGCCCGACTGCTTCTTGTGGGTGTAGTCGATTTCGGCGGTCTTGGTCAGCGCTTCGCGATAGGCAACCTGCGGCGCGCCGACATTGGCTTCGACCTTGAACTCGCGACGCATACGATCGACGAGGATTTCGAGGTGAAGTTCGCCCATGCCCTTGATCACGGTCTGGCCGCTCTCATGGTCAACCGACACGCGGAAGGACGGATCCTCGGCAGCGAGACGATTGAGCGCGAGGCCCATCTTTTCCTGGTCGTTCTTGGTCTTCGGCTCAACCGCGACTTCGATGACCGGCTCGGGGAATTCCATGCGCTCGAGCACGATCGGATGATTCGGATCGCAGAGCGTGTCGCCCGTGGTGGTGTTCTTCAGGCCAGCCAGTGCGACGATGTCGCCAGCGCGGGCTTCCTTGATTTCCTCGCGGGTATTCGCATGCATCTGCAGCATGCGGCCGATACGCTCGCGGTTATCCTTCACGGTGTTCAGGACGCCCGAACCGGCTTCCAGAACGCCCGAGTAGATACGCACGAAGGTCAGCGAACCGACGAAGGGATCGTTCATAATCTTGAAGGCAAGACCCGAGAACGGCTCTTCATCCGAGGTCTTGCGAACCAGCTTGTCGTTGCTCTCCGGCTTCAGGCCTTCGACGCCCGCGACATCGACCGGCGACGGCAGGTAGTCGATGACGGCGTCGAGCAGCGGCTGTACGCCCTTGTTCTTGAAGGCCGAGCCGCACAGCACGGGCACGAACTTCGAGGCGATGGTGCCCTTGCGGATGCAGGCAGTCAGGGTCTTCTCGTCCGGCTCGTTGCCTTCGAGATAGGCTTCCAGCGCGGCGTCATCCATCTCGAGCGCGGCGTCGATCATCTTCTGGCGCCATTCGGCAGCCTGTTCCTTCAGATCGGCCGGAATCTCGTCGTAGAAGAATTCGGCGCCCAGGCTCTCATCCTTCCAGATGATCGCACGGTTGCGGACCAGATCGACCACGCCCTTGAAATCGGCTTC
>NZ_PEKV01000015.1:1721-97818 GCF_002796975.1 Ferrovibrio sp.
ACGCGCAGCGAACGCTCGACTTCAATGGTGAAGTCGACGTGGCCGGGAGTGTCGATGATATTGATGCGATGGTCGTTCCAGAAACACGTGGTGGCAGCCGACGTGATCGTGATGCCGCGCTCCTGCTCCTGCTCCATCCAATCCATCGTGGCAGCGCCATCGTGGACTTCGCCGATCTTGTGCGAACGACCGGTGTAATACAGCACGCGCTCGGTCGTGGTGGTCTTGCCGGCATCGATGTGGGCCATGATGCCGATATTGCGGTAGCGCTCGTAGGGAGTAGTGCGAGGCATGACGATCTCCGAAACTCTAGGCCGCTCTTACCAGCGGTAATGCGAGAAGGCCTTGTTGGCCTCTGCCATGCGATGAGTGTCTTCGCGCTTCTTCACCGAACCGCCACGGTTGTTGGCAGCGTCGAGCAGCTCGCCCGACAGACGGTCGATCATGGTGTTCTCGCCGCGCGCACGGGCAGCCGAGATCAGCCAGCGGATGGCGAGAGCCTGGCCACGGTCATGACGCACTTCCACCGGCACCTGGTAGGTGGCACCACCGACGCGACGCGACCGCACTTCGATCTGCGGGCGCACGTTGTTCAGCGCATCATGGAACATCTTGACCGGATCGTTGCCGGTCTTGGACTTCATGCGATCGAAGGCACCATAGATGATGGCTTCAGCGGCAGACTTCTTGCCGTCGTACATCAGCATGTTCATGAACTTGGTCAGGACGAGATCACCGAATTTCGGATCCGGCAGAATCTCGCGCTTCTCAGCAGCGTGGCGACGCGACATGGATCTCTCTCCTTACTTCGGACGCTTCGCGCCGTACTTCGAACGGCGCTGCTTGCGGTCCTTGACGCCCTGCGTGTCGAGCACGCCACGGATGATGTGATAGCGCACGCCGGGAAGATCCTTCACACGGCCGCCGCGGATCATCACCACCGAGTGTTCCTGCAGGTTATGGCCTTCGCCAGGAATGTAGCTGGTGACTTCGAAGCCATTGGTCAGGCGTACACGGGCGACCTTACGAAGCGCCGAGTTCGGCTTCTTCGGGGTCGTCGTGTAGACGCGTGTGCAAACACCGCGACGCTGCGGGCATTCCTGCAACGCCGGAACCTTGTCACGGACCGGCTTCGGGTGACGCGGCTTGCGGATCAGCTGATTGATCGTCGGCATACGAGTTGAAACTCCGCCAAGTTGGTCCAACACATAAAAAAACACCAAGGCGAACCACCAGCGGCTCTGACGAGCCTGGCAATCCGCCTCAAAACTTCCGCTCCAGACCCATCCTTGCGGCCCATCGGCCGCGGAGAGGGGTCATTATGTCCAGTGCGTTAGCTAGCCTCGACGTGAGCGCTACGGAGGCCCGCTGTTCATCAACCGCGTTTAGGAAAACTCCCTACGGGCCGGTCGAATCGCGGGGCGGACATTACTCAGCGGACCGTACCCGGTCAAGGGCGATTTCCCGCTTTCCGGCGATCTTTTTCGCAGCGCGCAATAGTGCGCATAAAGACCGGTATTCCGCGCCTTCTCCAGTTGCCTTCGGGGCGTCCGAATAGGAACATCTAAAGAACCCGGCAAGCCTCCTCAAACTCCAGACGCGGACTGCGCGCAAACAACTGGGGAGAATCGAGGTGCGGAGGAAGTTTGAACGGACCCGGCCGCCCGGCTCGGCATCCACCTTGGCATTGTCGAAGCCCGATATGGGAACGGCCGCGGCATATACTCTGTGGACTGAAGATTGTAGCCGATAATCACCGTTACCGGCGCGGCCATCGTCTTCTCCAGATTGCCGGCGCTGGGCACCGGCTTCAGCCGTGCCTTGGTGTTCGCTGAGCGAACAAAGACGATGCGGGCTGGCGAGCAATTGGCACTGGTCGGCGCCATCTTCATCAGATCGTAAAGCTGGCGCAGATGGTCATCGGTGCCCTAACGATCAATCCAGCCGTTATGGGTGCGCGCGGCCCTGAACAGGGTATCGAAGAGCGACGACATCGAACATGAGCGTCTATCTCCGGAACTATATGGCAGGAAGGTTTCATCAGCCCCAGCACGGCAATGTATCGATGCAAATGCGGAGTTACGGCCGCGTAACGTGAAGCAACGGCAAGAAATTTATTCATCCAAGGTCGGATATTTTGCGAGCCGGGAAAGACTTTTCTCCGGCGCGACCCGCGCCCTATAGTGTCGTCACTACAATTACATATGCAGTCCCAACCTGGGGGTACCCGAATGACCACCGGCAGCAAGCCCGTTACGCTCACCGATCCGAACACCGGAAAGACCGTTACCCTCCCCATGCTGGATGGTTCGGTTGGCCCGTCGGTGATCGATATCCGAAAGCTTTATGCCGAGACCGGTCACTTCACCTACGATCCGGGCTTCACGTCGACGGCCAGCACCGAGAGCAAGATCACCTATATCGATGGCGATGAAGGTGTACTGCTGTATCGCGGCTACGACATTGCCGACCTTGCCGAGAAGTCCACCTTCCTCGAGACTTGCTACCTGCTCCTGAATGGCGAACTGCCGAATCCTCAGCAGAAGACGAGCTTCGAAGCCTCGATCACCAATCACACGATGCTGCATGAACAGATCCACTTCCTGTTCCGCGGCTTCCGTCGTGACGCGCATCCCATGGCCGTGATGTGCGGCGTGGTCGGCGCCCTCTCCGCCTTCTATCACGACGCCACCGACTACGATGATCCGAAGCAGCGCATGATCGCGCAGCATCGTCTGATCGCGAAGATGCCGACCATTGCGGCAATGGCCTACAAGTATTCGATCGGCCAGCCGTTCATGTATCCGCGCAACGACCTCGGCTATGCCGAAAACTTCCTGCAGATGACCTTCGGCGTTCCGGCCGAGCCCTACAAGATGAGTCCGATTCTGGCCCGCGCCATGGATCGCATCTTCATCCTGCATGCCGATCACGAGCAGAACGCCTCGACTTCGACCGTGCGCCTCGCCGGTTCGTCGGGCGCCAATCCGTTCGCCTGTATTGCTGCCGGCATCGCCTGCCTCTGGGGCCCCGCCCATGGCGGCGCCAATGAAGCCGTGCTGAAGATGCTGGAAGAGATCGGTTCGCCCGACAAGGTCGGCGAAGCTGTGAAGAAGGCCAAGGACAAGAATTCCGGCTTCCGCCTGATGGGCTTCGGCCACCGCGTCTACAAGAACTACGATCCGCGCGCCAAGGTGATGCGCGAGACCTGCTACGAGGTTCTGGAAGAACTCGGCGTCAAGGACGAGCCGCTGCTGAAGATGGCGATGGAGCTGGAGCGTATCGCATTGGAAGACGATTATTTCGTCTCCAAGAAGCTGTATCCGAATGTCGACTTCTATTCGGGCATCATCCTGCGCGCCATGGGTTTCCCGACCGCGATGTTCACCGCACTGTTCGCGCTGGCTCGCACCGTCGGCTGGATTTCCCAATGGAACGAAATGATCGAGGACCCGGCTCAGAAGATCGGCCGCCCCCGTCAGCTGTATACCGGCGCCACCAAGCGGGCCTATATTCCGCTCGACAAGCGTAAATAATCCTCGGATTATTGGCGCAGACGTCACGGCACCGTTGGGAGGCGGGCCGCATGGGCAAGCGGGCAGAGAAGCATGGCGGTCAACCGCCCTCGGGAACCCGGGCCACCGGTCACGGCTGGCTGCGTCCGGGCTATCTGGATCTGCCGGCCGCAGCCAACGACAACAGGATGACGCCGCAATCCGTGCTGCGCCAGCCGCGTTTCTGGGGCTGGGCCGCTATGATCGGTCTGGCCATCGCCTTGATTGCTGTCCGGCTGTAATCCGCCGCCTCTTCCAGTCTCGTCAGGGCCGCCTCAGGGCGGCCCTTTGTTTTTGGCTGCTCGATAATCTCCTCAAACAGCAATACCATTACCGACCATCGCCCTGGCCAAACCGGATCCGCCATGCACCTGAGCGTGCGCCTTAAACTGGCCGCTGCCTTCGCCATCTCTGTCCTGACCGCTGCCGGTCTGGGGCTCGCGGCATTCTGGGCGGTGCAGTCCGTCGGCGACCTCGTGGTGCGGCTCTATGATCAGCCGCTGATGACCATCAACTACGCACGTTTGGCGCAGACCAGTTTCGTCACCCAGGAATTGCTGACGCGGGAGATTGCTGCCGAGAGCCATGTCGTCGACAGCGGCCAGCATGCAAACGACATCCGCACCCGCAACGAAGATTTCATTTCCGATATCGCTGTCGCTGAGGAACGCGGCCTCAATCCTGGCATTCGGAAATATGGCGACCAAATCCGCACGCTGAACGGGCTGTGGCTGGATGCGGCCTTGCGTGCATTGGAACAACCGCCCGGAAGTCGCGAGCGCATAGAGTTGCTGCAGACCCGCGAAGCGCTTGCCGGCGAGATCACCGAAGCGCTGGAAATCCTGACGCAACTCGCCGCCGAAGACGGTTTCATCTTCCGCAGTCAGGCGGAAGCCACCATCCAGCAGACCAAAGACCGAACGATGATGATGATCGCGGCACTCGCCGTCGTCATCACCGTCGTCTCGCTCCTGCTGATCCGCAATATCGTGGCACCGCTTGGCACGATGACCAGCGCCATGTTCCGCCTCGCCAAGGGCGATACCGGTCTGAGCCTGCCAAAGCTGAAACGCCAGGACGAGATCGGCCAGATGGCGCAGTCGCTGCGGGTGTTCCGTCAGGCCATGGAAGACTTGCAGATCGCCCGCGAACGAGCCGAGGCTGCGACCAAGGCGAAATCGGAATTCCTGGCGATGATGAGCCATGAAATCCGCACGCCCATGAACGGTGTGCTCGGCCTGACCCGCCTGCTGACCAAGACACCGCTGAATTCCGAGCAGCGCAGTCTTGCCGGCACTGTGCTCGATTCCGCGGAAGCACTGCTGGTGATCCTCAACGACATCCTCGATTTCTCCAAGCTGGAAGCAGGCCGTGTGGACGTCGAAAAGATCGACTACGACCTCAACCGCGTGGTGGCCGCTTCGCTGACCCTGATGCGGAACCGCGCCGAGGAAAAGGGCCTGCAGCTCAATGCCGATGTCGACCCGCATCTGCCGCGCTATCTGGTCGGCGACCCGAACCGCCTGCGCCAGATCGTGCTAAACCTGCTTGGCAACGCCATAAAATTCACCGACAGCGGCCAGGTCGATGTGATGGTGCGCGCCGAGCATGATGCGCAGAATGCCACACCGACGGTCCGCTTCGAAATCCGCGATACCGGCGTGGGCATCTCGAAGGACGGCCTCGACAAGCTGTTCGGCAGCTTTGTGCAAGCGGATTCATCGATCACCCGCCGCTTTGGCGGCACTGGTCTCGGACTTGCGATCTGCAAGCGTCTGGTCGAGGCGATGGATGGAGAGATCGGTGTCGAAAGCGAAGCCGGCAAAGGCAGCACCTTCTGGTTCCGGCTGCCGCTGATCTCCGGTCACGAACCGCTGGCCGTGCAGAAGGGTGTAGACGAAACACCCCTGCCCTCGCTCCGCATCCTGGTTGCGGAGGACAATCCGGTAAACCGCAAGGTCGCCGCCGGGATCCTGATGGAACAGAGACATCAGGTTGCGTTTGCGGTGAACGGCAAGCAGGCGGTCGAAGCGGCGTCGCAGGCCGAACCGCCTTTCGATGTGATTCTGATGGACGTGCATATGCCGGAACTGGACGGCATCTCGGCTGCACGCGCGATCCGCCGCCTGCCTGAGCCGCATCGCGACACCCGCATCATCGCCGTGACCGCCTCGCTGAGCCATGATGGTGTGCAGCGCTGCCTGGCCGCGGGTATGAACGACTATGTCGGCAAGCCCATCGTGCCTGAAGCACTGGATCAGGCGATGCGGCGTGTCATGGGATTTACGGGCAGCGCTGCGTCCGGAGGCATGGAGCCGCTGCCCTATGGCGGGCCTGAAGGAGAATTCGATACCCGGTCGCTGGAGGCTCTTGGCCGCGACCTCGGTATCGAAATGGCACTGGACCTGATTGCCACCTTCATCGAACTTGCCCCGGAAATCAGTTCCGGCCTCGCCGATTTTGCCGCGGATCGGGATTGCCGGCATATGGCGGAGCTGGGGCACAGCCTGAAAAGCTCGGCTGCCAGCCTTGGACTGCTGGAGGTTCAGCGTCTGGCCGAAAAGCTGGAACAGTCGGATCTCGCGGGCGACGCCGAGGCCACATATGATTACACTCACGCCCTGAAGCTGGCCCTCGAATCAGGGATAGCCTGGTTGCGCGGCAGGACCATGGAGTTGCGTCAGGATATGGCTTCAGGGTTGAAAAATGCTGGATAACAAACTGCCAGGCCTGGAGCGTTTGCGTGTGCTGCTTGTCGAGGACGACATGTTCGCCCAACGCCTTGCTGCCAGCGTGCTGCGCCAGCTCGGCGTCAGAGACCTGACCATCGTCAAGGATGGTCAGGCCGCCATCGACCTGCTGGGCACGACACAAATACAGTTCGATCTGATCGTCTCAGACTGGAACATGCCGAAGGTGACCGGCCTGGATTTGCTCAAACATGTCCGCAAAACCTGGGTCAACATGCCCTTCCTGATGCTGACCGGTAATGCGAATGAGGAATTCGTCATCACTGCCCGCGAGAACAAGGTGAATGCCTATGTCATCAAGCCCTTCTCGGCCGGTCAGCTGCAGCAGAAACTGGCCGTGATGTTCAATATCAGGCTGCCGGGAACCTGATTTGCCAGCCCTTGACCGGGCAGTGATCCGGTGTGTCAGTTCTTCCGTATAAGCCAGACACCGCCTCTGGAGGAACAATGCGCATCGCCACCACTGCCGCCCTCGGCGCTTTCACCCTGCTCACCGCCAGCCCCGCTCTCGCTCTCGATATGGCCAGCCTGACCGGCAACAACGGACTGCTGCTGTTCAGTGACAAGACGCCAGGCAAGACCAAAGCCGTGGCGATCACCGGCGTGGACGGCAAGCTGCTGGGCATCGACATGCGCCCGGCCGACGGCAAGCTTTATGCCCTGAGCCACGATGGCACGCTCTACACGGTCGATACCGCCAGTGGCGCGGCCACCCGCAAGTCGAAACTTTCCGTGACACTGGATGCGATCGATCATCTTGTCGTCGATTTCAATCCACAGGCAGATCGGCTGCGCGTGAATGTCGATACCGGGCAGACTGTAGTGGATGGCAAGCTGGCCTACCGCCCGCAGGATCGCAATGCCGGCAAGCTGCCAGGCGTTTATGCCGGTGCTTACATCAACTCCTATGCCGGCGCGACCCAGACCCAGCTGTTCGATATCGACAGCCTGAACGGCAGCTATGTGATCCAGGATCCGCCGAACGACGGCGTGTTGCGCAGCGTGGCACCGACCGGCGCCAAGCCGGGTGCCGTGATCGGCGCAATTGATATTTATACGGATGCCAAGGACGAATATTTCGGCTTTGCGGTGTCGGAGAACCGGCTGCATCGCTTCGATGTGGCCACCGGAAACCTCGGCAAAGGAAGTGCCATTGGCAACGGCAGGATCACCGTGATCGACATCGCCGTGCTGACGCCCCGTCGCTGATCCGATGCGCAAGGTCACCGTCACTCTCGCTGCTTTACTTGGCCTCGCACTGGGGGGAGCATCCGGTTTGTACGCGCATCTGGCCGAAGCCCAGGCCGGCACCGTGATCGTTCAGCAGGGCATCGCCTTCAAGCCTGGCAAGGCCACGGTAAAGGCCGGCGGCCAGATCACCTTCCGTAACGAAGATCCATTCGGCCACAATGTCTATTCGCCCAGTAAGGGCGGGATCTTCGATATCGGCCTGCAGGCACCGGATTCCGAAACCGCAGTCGCTTTCAAGGAACCTGGAGAATACATCATCCAGTGCCGCATCCATCCAAAGATGCGCGCAGTCATCACCGTGACGCAGTAATAGAAACGCCCGGCCGGAATATTTCCGGCCGGGCGTTTTTTCATTCAACCGCGATCAGGCCGGCTTACGTTCGATCAGTTCGATCTTGTAGCCATCCGGGTCTTCGATGAAGGCGATCACGCTGCCACCGTGCTTCATCGGTCCGGGCGGGCGCGGAATCTTCACACCAGATTCTTCCAACACTTTGCAGACGCCGTAGATGTCCGGCACGCCGAGCGCGAGATGGCCAAAGCCGCTGCCGACGGTGTAAGGCTCCTTCTGCCCCCAGTTATGGGTCAGCTCGATCACCGTGTTGGTCTTTTCATCGCCGTATCCGACGAAGGCCAGGGTGAATTCACCCGACGGGTAATCGGTCTTGCGCAGCAGGGTCATGCCGAGCTTGTTGGTATAGAAATCGAGCGACTTCTTCAGGTCGAAGACGCGCAGCATGGTGTGCAGCATCTGGAAGCTGCCGGCCTGCACGGCAGGTTTCGAAAGCGGGGCAGTTTCGTTCATGGCAATCCTCCGGGGCTGGTCGGCAATGATATGGGCGTTCAGGCTGCCGGTGGCAACCGTTTTGCCGCCGCCAGCACGGCACGGGCGGCGCGATGGGCCGGCGACACGGGATCGTCTGCACCGAGCTGCGCAGCCACGGCGGCACAGCCGTCAATCTGACGCTGGCGGGCGGCGGGATCGGTCAGCAGCTGCAACAGGGCCGGCGCGATCTTATCAGCTGTGCAATCCTGCTGCAGGAATTCCGGCATCACCACACGCCGTTGCAGAATGTTCACCAGACCGACATAGGGAATCTTGATGAGACGCCGCATAACCGCCGCGGTGATCGGATTAACCCTGTAGGCCAGTACGGTTGGCGTGCTGGCCAGACCCAGCTCCAGTGTCGCAGTACCGGAGGCCGCCAGAGCAACCTCGGCTGCCAGCATCGCCGCATAGCGCTCCGGTGCAGTCTCCAGCACGGTGGCTGGGAAAGGCAACGACGGCAACGCCTCGTTCACCATCGCCGATACCGTTTCGACCGTGGGAATCACGAGATGCAATGATATCCCGGCCGATTTCACCCGCTGCAAAGTCTCGGTGAATACCGGCAAGAGCGTCTTCACCTCACCCCGCCGGCTACCGGGCATCAGCGCCAGCAGACATGCATCGGTTGCAATGCCATGGCCCTGACGGAATCCCTCGCCAGCCACTTCGGCCTCGGCCTCCGCTTTGCGCGCAGCCGCGAGAGCCTCGACGGCCGGATGGCCAACAAAAGTGGCCGGCAATCCGACGACTTCGAAATACGCCGGCTCGAATGGCAGAAGCGCCAGCAGATGGTTACACAGCTGCGCCAGCCGGCGTGCCCGACCTGGACGCCACGCCCACACCGTCGGGGCAACATAATGCACGATGGGAAATTGGCGGCCCGCCAGTCGCTGCATCACGCGCTTCGTGTAGCCTGGACTGTCGATGGTCACCAATACGTCGGGTGTTTCTTGCAGCACAAACTTCGCGGCCTGGTCGATCCGGCTGAGCAAGAAACGCGCCTTGGGCAGCAGTTCGACCAGCCCCATCACCGCCATGTCAGCGATCGGAAACAGGCTGTGCAAGCCTTCGGCTTCCATCAGCGCGCCACCGGTACCGATGAACTCGACACTCCCGCCGGTTTCAGCGCGCAGCGCGCGCATCAGGCTGGCGCCTAACACGTCGCCGGATGGCTCGCCGGCCAGCAAAGCAACGCGAAGCCTGCGTTCAACCACCATTGGGCAACCCGATCAGGAATAACCCCAGACGATCCGCCGCACTTGCTGTGGCTGCGGCATCGACGATCAGCGCAGCTCCCGCTTCGACTGCAATACCGGCAAGGCCCGCCACAGCCGCATTCTCCACGGTCGTGACGCCGATGGTCGGAAGATCAACCCGGCGATCCTGCTGTGGCTTGGCGCATTTCACCAATACACCGCCGCGCGCCAATGGCTCGGCTACCATAAGCTTCAAAAGCGCATCGGTGCCCGCATCGTCCTCTAAGCCGACAACTCTGCCCTGCGCAGCGACGGCCGCCTGCCCGCGATCATCGGCGCCTAGTTGCCGCGCTGCAGCCAGGGCTGTCGCCACATCGGCTGTCTGCCCAGCCGTCGGCAGCCGGGTGCCATAGGTCTCTTCACGTACCAACAGAGACGCCATCAGCATATCGGCACCAACAGGACGGAATCCTTCACGCTCGAAGGCATCGATGACAACACGCAGAATGGCGTCATCCCCAGTCAGTGCAGCTTTCAGCAGCCTGGGCAGCAGCAGTGCGCCTTTCAGGTCAGGTTTCAGCACCGAGAAATCCGGTTTGGCCACGCTGCCACAGAGGCAGACCTCATCGACCCTGGCCGCCTTCAGCGCCTTCATCAGGGCGCCGACCTGCGGCAGGTCGAACCAGCCATGCTCCGCACCGCTGACGGTGTCGAGACGGCAGAACCCGTTCAAGGCAGCGATGTAAAGAGGCCTGCCTTCAGCATGGCAGGTATCGCGGATCAGGGCCGGAATCTGGCCGCCACCGGCGATCAGCCCGAGTTTAGGCAGCCCCGTTTTAGGCAGCGGCGCCATCTTGCGGCTGGCAGACCCCGCGCTTGGAGGCGTTGCGTATGAAGTCCACCAGTTCCTGAACAACGGCGATACCGGCAAACTGTGCCGCCACACCTTCGAGCCGCTTGCTCATCGTGTCGCCACGGGCAAAGACCGCGTCATAGGCCTCACGCAGCTTGCCGATGTCTTCGCGCTCGAAACCACGACGTTTCAGGCCGACAAGGTTAAGACCTGTGAGATGTGCACGATTGCCCATCACCATGCCATAGGGAATGACATCCTGCTCCACGCCGGACATGCCGCCGATCATGGCATGCGGTCCGATACGGCAGAATTGGTGAATGGCAGCCAGACCGCCGACGAAAGCGAAATCGCCGACCTCGATATGACCGGCCAGTGTGGCGTTGTTCGCCATCACGATGTTGCTGCCCAGCTGGCAATCATGCGCCACATGCGCACCAGTCATGAATAGGCAGTTATCGCCCACCTTGGTCAGCATTCCGCCGCCCTCTGTGCCCGGATTCATGGTGACACCTTCGCGGATCACGTTGTTCTTGCCGATCACCAGCCGCGACGGCTCGCCCTTGAATTTCAGATCCTGCGGCGCATGGCCGACGGATGCGAAGGGGAAAATCTTCGTGCCGCTGCCCACGCTCGTGATACCGGCCACCACCGCATGGCTGAGCAGTTCAACGCCATCAGCGAGTTCGACCTGCGCGCCAACCACGCTGTACGGGCCAATGCGAACATCGGAGCCAAGCTTGGCTCCGTCCTCGACGATCGCAGTCGGATGGATCTGTGCCATGAACTGCTTACTTCCTATCGAGAATCATGGCGGAGAAGATCGCCTCGGCGGCGAGCTTGCCGTCGACCATGGCCCTGCCCTCGAACTTCCAGACCGGTCCGCGCTGCTTGATCGCAGCAACATGGATATGCATCTGGTCGCCAGGCGTTACGGGCTTGCGGAAGCGCGCCTCGTCGATAGTCATGAAATAGACCAGCTTGCCTTCGGCTTCCTTGCCCAGACTGTGCACGACGACCACGGCAGCCGTCTGCGCCATCGCTTCGACGATCATGACACCGGGCATCACCGGCTGCGAGGGGAAGTGGCCAGTGAACTGCGGCTCATTCATCGTCACATTCTTGATGCCGATCGCACTCTTGCCTACTTTCAAGTCGACCACACGATCAATCAGCAGCATCGGATAACGATGCGGAATCATTTCCATGATCCGCAGGATATCGATGCTCTCCACGGTTTCCGCCGGCTGCGCGTCACTCATTGTCAGCACCCTTCTTCTGCGCCAGGCGCCTGAGTGTGGCTACCTGACGGAAATATTCCTTCACCCGGGCGGCAGGAATTCCGAAATGGCTTTCGCCGGCCGGAATATCCGTCATCACGCCCGATTTCGCACCGACACGCGCGCCGGTACCGATCTTGAGATGCCCGGCGACACCACTCTGCGCGGCCAGCACGACGAAGTCGCCGAGCTGGGTGGAGCCGGCAACACCGGCCTGGGCGATGACGATACAGCCACGCCCCATGGTCACGTTGTGCCCGATTTGCACCAGATTATCAATCCAACAGCCCGGACCGATCACGGTATCCGGACCGGCACCGCGGTCGATCGTGCTGTTGGCGCCGATCTCGCAATCGCTGCCGATCTGCACGCGGCCAAGCTGCGGCACCTTCACATGACCGGTCGGGTCAGGCGCAAAGCCGAAACCGTCCTGACCTATGCGCACACCGGGATGCAGCAGGACGCGATCACCGATCAGGCAGTGACTGAGCGTCACCTGCGGACTGATCCGGCAATCCCTGCCCAGCACCACACTGCGACCGACCACCGTGCTGGCTCCAATCGAAGAACCCGCCCCGACCTCAGCACCCGCCTCGATAACCGCATGCGCGGCGACCGACACGCCATCGCCCAGGCGGGCAGACGGGTCGACGACCGCGGTAGGATGTATTCCGGGAGAGGCTTTCGGCGCTGGGTAAAACAGCTGCGCAACCCGGGCATAAGACAGATAGGGCTTCGGTGACAGCAGCAGGATCACACCAGCCGGCGCAAGCGCGGCATGCTTCTCGTGCAGGATGCAGGCACCGGCTTTCGTCTGCGCGAAAGCCTCCGTGTATTTCGGATTGTCGAGAAAAGTCAGCTGGTCCGGGCCGGCCTGATCGAGCGTCGCAACATCACCGACCGAGTGCCCTGCCATTGCAGGGGCGGCAAGGCGGGCACCGCAGCGCTCTGCCAACTCACCCAGCGTGAATGGCCCGGCCCGCTCGAAGAAGCGCGGATCCGCCATCCGTCATTTCCCGGGGGGAAGATTCACTTTGACGGTCGGCAGGCGCTGATCGAGGCGCTTAAGCACTTCCGGCGTAATGTCGATACTGTCGCCGATGAAGATCTGAACCTGGGCACGATCGAGAACCATGTTGAATCCGCGTTCCGCGGCTAGCCCCTTCAGGATCTCAATCACCTGAACGGTCACCTGCTCACGCACGCCATTCAGCATCTTCTCCAGCGACTGCGACCGCTCCTGGATACGCTTCTGCAGATCGATCACCTTGGCCTGGAAGGCCTGGCGGCGCTGTTCAAAAGCTTCCGGCGCCAGCACGGAACGCTGGCGGGCAATCTCCTGCTCTTCAGCACGGAGCTTTTCTTCTTCCTTGGCAATCTCGGACTGGAAGCTGAAGCGGAACTGCTCAAGCTGCTGACGGGCATTCTTCAACGCTGCCGCCTCGCGATTGACCCGCTGGCTGTCGATCACCGCAATGATCGATGGCGGCACCTTGCCGCCAGCCGCCTGGGCCAGCGCAAGACCCGGCAGCGCCGACACGGCCAGCGCGACCAGTGCAACTGCGGTTTTGATAAGGGACTTCATAACTGTCAAACCTTGCTAAAAGCGGGAACCGAAATTGATACGGATAACTTCTTCCTCGTCATAGTCTTCCTTGACGATCGGGAAGCCGAAGTCGACACGAATCAGGCCAAGCGGGGATTTCCACTGTACGCCTGTACCGAGCGAAACACGGATGCTCTTGTCATCAACCACCTCAGGGCCACTATCGGGCGTATCCCACACTGTGCCGGCGATGGCGAACAGACGCCCCTTGATGCCGAATTCATTCGGCAAGCCGATTGGGAAGGTCATATCGGCTTCGCCGGTGTAGTACTTGGTGCCACCGAGTGAGTCATTCGTGGTGATATCGCGCGGGCCGAGACCGCCAGTCTCAAAACCGCGGAAACTGTCGCCGCCAATGAAGAAACGGTTCGGCAGACGGACATCGTCGCTCAGCCCATTAATCATGCCGAATTCAGTTGCAAACGACAGCACAGTCTCATCGGTAAGCGGGAAGTACTTGGCGGCATTTACGACGTTTTTCACGTAATGCTCGGTGCCGCCGATACCAGCGAATTCCTGCGACAACCTGACATAATAGCCAGTTGTTGGTTCGATCTTGTCGTCCCGACGATCATAGGTCAGCGCATGACCAATGGCCGAGGTAACATAGCTGCCTTCCTGCGCCCTGATAAAGCGGGAGGCTGAGGTCTCGATATTGTCGATTTCGTCCTGCCGGATCCGGTAATAGACGAGCTGGGAGAGGTTTTCGGTGATCGGATAAGCCAGGCGCGGTGTCAGAGCTGTGGTTGTCTGATCCAGGCTGCTGCGCTCGGCATAGTCAGTGCGGCGGCGCAGGATATCGACGCCGGCCGCCAGTTCGCGGTCGAGGAAATACGGCTCGGTGAACGAGGAATCAATCTGCTGGCGTCGGGTCGACAGGCTGAAGCCAAGCTTGATATCCTGACCGCGTCCCAGCAGATTGCGCTCGCGGATCGAGATGTCACCCAGCACGCTTTCCGTTGTCGAGTAGCCGACACCGAACGACAGCTCGCCAGTAGACTTCTCAGAAACCTCTGCAGTCAGCACCACCTTGTCCGGTGCGCTGCCACGGTTTTCGCTGATCTCGACCTTTTCGAAGAAGTTCAGGCCGCGCAACCGTGTCCGCGTACGACGCAGCTTCGCCGAGTTGAAGGCGTCGCCCTCGACAAGGCGGAATTCACGACGGACGACCTTGTCCAGCGTGCGGACGTTTCCGACGATGTCGATCCGCTCGACAAAGACGCGCGGACTTTCGCCAATGCGATAAGTGACATCGATGATGCGCTTTTCGCGGTCCTTGTTGACGTCTGGACGCACATCGACAAAGGCATAACCGAAGCGGCCAAGCTCGGTGGTGATGTCCTGAATCGTCTTCTCAACCAGATCGGCGTTGTAAACCTCACCGGTTTTGGTCCGGACGAATTCGCGTACCTGGGCGCCATCGACACCCTTAAGTTCGCTGACCACATCCATCTTACCGAAGCGGTAGCGCTCGCCTTCCTCCACCGTGAAGGTGATCAGGAATTTCTCGCGGTTCGGCAGCAGCTCGGCAACGGCATTCGTCACCGCAAAATCGGCGTAGCCCTTGCTGAGGTAAAACTTGCGCAGTTTCTCACGATCGAAGGTGACGCGATCAGGATCGTAGCTGTCGTCCGAACTCAGGAAACGCCACCAGGCGGTTTCCTTGGTCTGAATCTGCTCACGCAGTTCGGAATCCGAAAAGCGATTGTTGCCGATGAAGCGAATGCGGCTGACGCCAGTGAGCGGACCCTCCACGATCTCGAACACGAGATCGACGCGGTTCTGCGGCAGCTGGATGACCTTGGGTTCGATAGTCGCCGCGAAACGACCCGACCGGCGATAGATCTGCTGGATGCGCTGCGTATCCGCCTGCACCTTGGCGCGGGTATAGACTTGGCGGGCCTTGAGCTGCAGTTCGCTGCGCAGTTGGTCGACCTGCATGCGGCGATTGCCCTCGAACAGGATGCGGTTGATGACCGGATTTTCGGTCACCCGCACGATCAGGGTACTGCCCTGCATGCGCAGGTTCACGTCGGCGAACAGGCCGGTGGCGAAGAGTGCCTTCAGCGACTTGTCAGCCTCGGCGCTGGAATAGGCTGAGCCCGGCTGCAGGGTCAGGTAATTCTGGATCGTCGACAGTTCGATACGCTGGTTGCCCTCGACCACGATGTCGCGAACCGTGCCAGCCACCGGCTGCCCCTGGGCAAAGGCCTGTGCGTGGCAGATCAACACAACAACCGCCAGAGCAGCGGCCAGAATACCCCGGCGCAGCCGCCGCAGTGCCTCGTATTGGACCATCCCCGCCACACTTCCCATCAAATGCAGACCGCCCCTCACTTAGCCGGATTCACGAGAAAAGCCCAGTGAGGAAATTGAAAATAGGCAGACGATTCAAGTCGTTCCAGGTGGCAAAGAGGAACAGCGACATGACCAGGGCGAAGCCGATGCGGAAGCTGTATTCCTGCGCCCGCTCGCCCAGGGGGCGGCCCCGGACGGCTTCATAGGCGTAAAACGCCAGGTGACCGCCATCAAGCATCGGCACCGGGAACAGGTTAATCAGCCCGATGGCGACCGACAGCGTGGCCATTAGGGAAACCAGGCCGAGCCAACTCGCCTTGGCGACATCGCCCGACATCTTGGCGATTCCGAGCGGGCCGCTGAGTTGATCGCCGGATTCGCGCCCCTGAATGATGCGTCCCAGGTAGGTGAAGGTATTCGCCACGACCTGCCAGGTCTCGCGTACGGCCTGGACCACTGCCGTGCCCGGATCATGGCGAACGAAATCGACCCCGGTGGTCCGGATACCGATCTGGCCGACCCGGTGGGTGCCACCCGAACCGTCCGGCACATCGACGCGCTGCGGCACGACGGTCAGGCCGACTTCTCCACCATCGCGCAGTACCCGCATCGCAATCGGCGTCTCGGCACGCAGCGCCACATAGGCGCGCAGCTCCTCGAACCGCTGAATCTCGGTCCCGTCGGCCGCCAGGATACGGTCTCCCGGGCGCAGACCGGCAGACTCAGCGGCACTGCCCGGCACCACATCGCCCACCACCGCGGGGGTGAACGGCTGGCCCACCAGGCTGAACAGAGCCGCGTAAATCAGGATCGCGAAAATGAAGTTCGCCACCGGGCCGGCCGCGACGATGGCAGAACGCTGGCCCAGCGTCTTGTGATGGAACGACACCTTGCGATCTTCGGCGCTCATGGCCGATATCGCAGCATTGTCGGTGGTCGATGCGGCATCCGCATCGCCGAAGAATTTCACATAGCCGCCCAGCGGAACGGCGCTGATCTTCCAGCGTGTGTTGTGCTTGTCATACCAGCCGAACAGTTCCGGGCCGAAACCGATCGAGAAGACCTCGACCCGCACGCCGCAACGCCGCGCGACCCAGTAATGCCCCAGTTCATGCACGAAGACGATGATCGTGAGGACGACCACGAAGGGGATAATGTAGCCAGCAAGATTGGTAACGAAATCCATGCCACCTCGACTGCCGGCCTATCGCCGGTTCCGTCCTCTTGTTTGCACCCGGACCACCCGGTCGTCATCCGTCGGATCGATCAGCTGCATCGCATAACGCCGTGCCGCGCCATCGGCCTCATGAACCGCGGCAAGCTCGCCGAGCGGTCCGCTGGGTACGCGGCTCAGCGTCTGCTCGACAATCCGGGTAATATCGAGGAACCCGATACGACCGTTCAGGAATGCGTCGACAGCGACCTCGTTGGCGGCGTTCAGGATAGTAGGTGCGCTGCCCCCGCTTTGCAAGGCTTGCCGCGTCAGGTTAAGGGCGGGAAAACGAGCAAAATCAGGCACTTCAAAGGTCAATCTGGCAATCGCAGCCAGATCCAGTCGGGCCGCCGGGGTCGCCATCCGGCCCGGCCAGGCCAGCGCCACCGAGATGGGGGTCCGCATGTCCGGCGTACCCAGCTGGGCCAACACGGAGCCGTCCACATAGGAGACCATGCTGTGGATCACCGACTGGGGGTGGATCAGCACCTCGATCTTGGTCTCCGGCACCGAGAACAGGAAGCTGGCCTCGATCAGTTCCAGTCCCTTGTTCATCAGGGTGGCGGAGTCGACGGAAATCTTCGCGCCCATGCTCCAGACTGGATGGGCGATGGCCTGGGCCGGCGTCACCTCACGCATTTCGCTGAGGTTCAGAGTGCGGAACGGCCCACCCGAAGCAGTGAGAATGATCCTGTCGATGCTATCGGGATTGTCGAAATCGAAGACCTGGAAGATCGCGTTATGCTCGGAATCGACCGGCAGGATGGTGGCGCCATGCAACGCAGCCTCACGCATCACCAGAGGCCCGGCGCAGACCAGGCTTTCCTTGTTGGCGAGCGCGACCAGCGCACCACGACGGACCGCGGCCAGCGTCGGTTCGAGCCCCGCGGCGCCGACGATGGCCGCCATGACCAGATCGGCTGGGCGATCCGCTGCCTCGACGATTGCGGCCACGCCTGCTGCAGTCTCGACGCCGCTGCCGGCCAGGCGCTGGCGCAGTTCCGGCAGTAGAGCCTCGTCGCCGATCACGGCCAGTTTCGCCTTCAGGCTCACCGCCTGCTCGGCCAGCAGAGAAACATTGCTCTGCGCCGTCAGTGCCTCGATTGGGAAACGCTCGGGTTCCCGTGCAATGAGGTCGACCGTCGAGCGGCCAACCGAACCGGTCGAGCCCAGAATGGTGATGCTGCGCGATGCATTATTGCTCAGCCCCATAGCACCCTCCCCGACAGCAGATCCCACGCAGCAATGAATGGCGCGGCAAACAACAGGCCATCCAGCCGATCCAGCACACCGCCATGACCGGGAATGAGCTGGCTGGAATCCTTGGCACCGAAGTAGCGCTTCACGGCAGACTCCATGAAGTCGCCAGCCTGTGCCACAACGGCGGTCAGTGCAGCGAGCGCGGCCAACATGAGTGCCGGCATGGCAGGATCGAGACTGGCAACAACGCCACCTGCGATACCGGCGCTGACCATGCCGCCCAGCAGGCCGGCCCAGGTCTTGTTGGGCGAGATACGCGGAATCAGTTTCGGTCCGCCGATTGTACGGCCAGCCGCATAGGCGCCGGTATCGGTGGCCCAGACAGCACAGAACAGCCAGAAGACGATATGACGACCAATCTCCGGCGTCTGGCGTAGCCAGATCAGCGCAGCGCAAGGCAGGATCACATAGACCAGCCCCAGCAATATCCAGAGCGGTCCGCGCGTCCATACGGCAGGCTGGGTTGTCGCCTGTCGCGGGAAACGCCACCACTCCCACAGCATCGCTATGCCGGCCAGCACGACCAACGCCGTGAAAGCAATGCCACCGACCCAGACGGCGCCAACCGCGACAGGCAGCATCACCGCCGCTGAAAGGATGCGGAGCTGCAAACTGCTGAGCGTACCGGAAGCCATGCGGGTTGCGATTACTCGCTGGCGCCGTAGCGACGTTCGCGGCGCTGGAATTCGGAGACAGCGTCGGCCAGATCCTGCGCGGAGAAATCCGGCCAGAGTTTGTCGATGAAGATCAACTCGCTGTAGGCCGTCTGCCAGAGCAGGAAATTCGACAGCCGCTGTTCGCCGCTGGTACGGATCACCAGATCTGGATCCGGAATACCGGCCGTCTCCAGATTGCTTTCCAGCACCTGCGCATTGATCTCCGATGGCTGCAGCTTACCGGCCGCCACCTGCTCGGCGATGCGACGCGTTGCGGTGATGATTTCATCCTGGCCGCCATAGCTGAGCGCAATCGTCAGTGTCAGCGTGCGATTGTCACGGGTCTTGGCCTCTGAGTCGGCGATCAGTTGCACAATATCGGGGGCCAGCTTGGCGCGGTCGCCAATCATGCGGATGCACACGCCGTTACGCGACAGGTCGTCCAGTTCGCGGCGAATGAACAGGCGCAACAGGTCCATCAGGCCCGCGACTTCTGTTTCCGGACGCTTCCAGTTCTCGGACGAAAACGCGTAGAGCGTCAGGTATTCGATGCGCAGATTGCGGCAGGCACGCACGACGTCGCGCACTGTATCGATCCCCTGCCGATGCCCCAGGTTACGCGGCAGCCCGCGCGCCTTCGCCCAGCGGCCATTGCCATCCATGATGATGGCAACGTGGCGTGGCGGCGACGGCGAAAGCGCCTGCGATGCAGCGGGCTGCGACATACTAGACCTGCAAGACCTCCTTGGTCTTCTGGGCAAGCATATCGTCGATCTTCTTGGTCGCGTCGTCGGTCAGTTTCTGGATCTCGTCCTGATACATTTTGACGTCGTCCTCACCGAGGTCGCCGTCCTTCTCCGACTTCTTCAGATTGTCCATGCCGTCGCGGCGTACGCCGCGCACCGCCACTTTGGCCTGCTCGGCATACTGGCCGGCAACCTTGGTCAGCTCCTTGCGGCGCTGCTCATTCAGCTCGGGGATCGGAATACGGATCAGGGTGCCGTCGGCCTGCGGATTAAGGCCCAGACCGCTGGCGGCGATGGCCTTCTCGATAGCCTTCACGTTGCTCTTGTCCCAGACCTGCACGCTGATCATGCGCGGCTCGGGAACACTGACGGTGCCGATCTGGTTGATCGGCATCATGCTGCCGTAAACCTCGACGCGGACGGGGTCGAGCATGCTGATGCTGGCGCGCCCGGTGCGCAGGCCGGCATATTCATGCTTCAGCACCTCAATTGCCTTGCCCATACGCCGTTCGATGTCGTCGATATCAGGTTCGGCCACTACCTGCTCCCGTCTTTTTTGTTAGATAGATCAATAGCCTAACGGCTGTTTCGCAGCTTATTCGCCGGTGATGGTGGTGCACCGCCCGGTGCCGGCCAGCACTTTGGCGAAGCCGCCCGCCTCGTGCAAGGAGAACACCAGGATCGGAATACGGTTTTCCCGCGCCAGGCTGATCGCCGAAGCGTCCATCACTTTCAGATCCTGTTGCAGCACATCAAGATAGGTCAGCGTCTCATAGCGGGTCGCAGACTTGTCCTTCTTCGGGTCGGCACTGTAGACGCCATCCACCTGGGTACCCTTGAGCAGCGCGTCGCAGCCCATCTCGGCAGCGCGCAGCGCGGCGGCAGTGTCGGTGGTGAAGAACGGGTTGCCGGTGCCGGCGGCAAAGATCACCACGCGGCCCTTCTCCATGTGGCGGATGGCGCGGCGGCGGATATAGGGTTCGCAGACCGTATCCATGCGGATAGCCGACATGACGCGGCTCGGCACGCCATGGCTTTCCAGCGCATGCTGCAACGCCAGTGCGTTGATCACAGTGGCCAGCATGCCCATATAGTCGGCCGAGGCGCGCTGCATGCCCTGGGTGGCGCCGGCAACGCCGCGGAAAATGTTACCGCCACCGATCACCAGACAGACCTCGCCGCCCAGCTGGTGCACCGCCTTGATCTCGGCAGTGATGCGGTCGACCGTCTCGAAGTCGATGCCATACGGGGTGGGCCCCATCAGGGCTTCGCCCGAGCATTTCAGCAGGACGCGACGGTATTTCATGGTCATGGATTTTCCTCGGACGGCGGCCTTGGCTGCGGGGGCGCGCCAAGGGATGACGGAAACAGGGCGATTCTGTGGCGAAGGTTATATCACGGCCGGGCCTCACCGGCAGGTCGCCGGCCGAACCGGCGCTGCTGCAGGCGTAAAAAAAAAGGGGGGCATTGCCCCCCTTTTTCCTTAATCCTGCTGCGACCGGTCAGCCGGCCATCTTGGCGACTTCGGCGGCAAAATCGTCGGTTTTCTTCTCGATACCCTCGCCAAGCTGGAAGCGGACGAAGCCAACGATCTCGATCGGTGCACCGGCATCCTTGGCAGCCTTCTCGACTGCCTTGCCCACCGGAGTCTCGCCGTCGATCACGAAGGTCTGCTCGAGCAGCACCACTTCCTGATAGAACTTGCGGATACGGCCTTCCACCATCTTGGCGATGATGTCGGCCGGCTTGCCCGAACCGGCAGCCTGCTCGGTCAGCACGGTACGCTCACGCTCCACCAGGCTTTGATCGAGATCCTTGGTGCTCAGTGACTGCGGATTGGCGGCGGCGACATGCATGGCCACCTGCTTGCCGATCTGCTCCACCACTTCGCGCTTGCCGGTCGACTTCAGCGCAACCAGCACGCCCAACTTGCCGAGGCCTTCGGCCAGCGCGCCGTGGACGTAGGATACGACCACGCCGCCGTCGACGGTCAGCTTCTTGGCGCGACGCAGCGTCATGTTCTCGCCGATGGTGGCGATGGCATGGGTCACTTCGTCCTTCACGTTACGGCTGCTGCCCGGGAAGGCCGCAGCTTCGATGGTTGCAACGTCGTCGCCCGCGGTCAGCGCCACGGCGGCAACGCCGCTCGCCAACGCCTGGAACTGCGGGTTGCGGCCGACGAAGTCGGTCTCGGAGTTCACTTCGACGATGGCCCCGGAATTGTCCTTCACGGCAACCGCGACCAGACCTTCGGCGGCAACACGGCCGGCCTTCTTGGAAGCGGCCGACAGGCCCTTCTTGCGCAGCCAGTCGATCGCAGCATCCAGGTCGCCGCCGTTCTCGGCCAGCGCCTTCTTGCAATCCATCATGCCCGCGCCGGTCTTCTCGCGCAGATCCTTCACCAGGGCCGCAGTAATCTCAGCCATGTAATTTCTCCAATGTCATTGAACCGTCGTGAACGGTCGTGTCACAGAAACGGCTGCGGCGCCCCGTCGGAATCGACACAGGCGCCGCGACCGCAATGGATCAGGCTTTAAGCCTGGGCCGCAGCGCCTTCGGCGTCTGCCTGCGGAATCTGTTCCGCCGGCGTCTCGTCGCCAGCACCGAGGTCGGCACCGGTTTCGGTCAGAAGTTCCTCGTGGCCACTCAGCACGGCGAGCGAGAACAGGTCGCAGTACAGGTTGATGGCGCGCAGCGCGTCATCATTGCCCGGCACCGGGAAGGTAATGCCCTGCGGATCCGAGTTGGAGTCGAGGATCGCGACCACCGGGATACCCAGCGTGCGGGCTTCAGCGATGGCGATGTCTTCCTTGACGGTATCGATCACAATCATGATCGCCGGCAGGCCGCCCATGTCCTTGATGCCGCCCAGCGCACGATCAAGCTTCTCGCGCTCGCGGGTCAGGTTCAGAACTTCCTTCTTGGTCAGGCCGGAGGTGCCCTGTTCGCCCGAACCCAGCAACTCTTCCAGTTCCTTGAGGCGCTTGATCGACTGGGAGATGGTCTTCCAGTTGGTCAGCATGCCGCCGAGCCAGCGATGGTTCACGTAGTACTGGCCGCACTTGGCGGCAGCTTCCGCGATCGCTTCCGAAGCCTGGCGCTTGGTGCCGACGAACAGCACCTTGCCGCCGCCGGCAACGGTGTCACGCACCGCCTGCAGGGCACGATGCAGCAGCGGAACGCTCTGCTGCAGATCGATGATGTGAATGTTGTTGCGATCTCCGAAGAGATACGACTTCATCTTCGGATTCCAGCGGTGGGTCTGGTGTCCGAAATGTACGCCAGCTTCGATCAGCTGACGCATGGTAAAGGTCGGCAGGGTCATCCTATGTCCTTCTCCGGTTAGGCCGCCGCAGGCACGTCCATGATTCCGTCGTGGGTGGAACCGGGACACCGGAACGCCGTATCGGGATGTCTCCCCGATAACCGCGTACGCCTGCGTGTGGGTTTGAGTGCGCGCCTTTTAGCCCGTTCGCAACGGCATTGCAACCGGCCTTTGACGCCCTTCCGTTCCCCCATCTGTCGCGCCTCGCTGAGGGGACTGGCGTTAACCCTGTTCCACAGGGGTTATCAACACGATTTTCCGTGTAGAGACAAATAGATACTGGCGCCTCACATGGCGGCATGGTCATATGCCGCCATGTCGGACGCGGTGGTGCATCAGAAAGATCTGGACCCCCTGATCGCCGGCCACGAGCGTTTTGCCCGTGGCATGCGGGGCGGTCTCAGGCTCAACTTGCAGTTTCGGGACGCCTCGGGCCTCAACTTTGCCAACCGCGACCTGCGCGAGGCGACTATGGTCGGCGGTCGCTTCAACGCCGCCGTATTCAAGTTCGCCAAGCTGGCCGGCGCCAATTTCTACGGCGCGACTCTCGAAATGGCCGATCTCTCCTCTGCCGACCTGACGCGCTCCGATCTGCGCGGTGCCATCCTGCGCGGCGCGATCCTGGAATTCGCTGATCTGTCCGGCGCCGATCTGCGCGACGGCCGGCTGCTGCGGCCCGATGAAGACGGCAACCTGGTGCCGATTTCGGTCGGTGGTGCAGTGACTGAAAAAGCGCATATGACCCATTCCAAGATGGTGGGTGCCAAGCTCGGCCGCCTGATGAGCCAGCAGGCCGATCTCAGCCATGCCAATCTGGCCAATGCACGGCTGATCGATGCTGATCTGTCCAATTCCGATCTGCGCGGCGCAATCTTCGTCGGCGCCGACCTGACCAACACCAATATGAGCGGCTGCAGCCTGTCGGGCGCGGTGCTGGCCGGCGCCATGCTCAACGGCACCAATTTCGACGGCGCGGATCTGGCGGGTTCGTTTTTCCGGCAAAGCGAAATGCGTGACGCCCGGGTCTCTGGCGCGATGCTGCCCAAGGCGATTGCGGATCTGGACAAGCCGCTGCAGATCATCTTGCGCGAACACCTGGCCTGGACGGATTCGCTGGGCGCCAAAGGCCGTCGCGCCGATTTCAGCCGCATTGACATGTCCGGCGTCAAGCTGGCTCAGATCGACCTGTCGGCCGCGCTATTCATCCAGTCGACCCTGGTAGAAGCGGATTTCGGTGGCGCCAGCCTGACCATGTGCGACTTCACCGATGCCATGCTGCTGAACGGACAGTTTTCCAGTGCCGATATGCGCGGTGTGAAGCTCAGCGGCGCCAATCTGATCGGCGCGAACTTCCGCGGCGCCAAGCTGTCGCCCATGCCAATTTCGTCCCTTCATGGTAAACGCTGGCACACCAATCTCGAGAATGCCAATCTGAGCCAGTCCAATCTCAGTGCCTGCGATCTGGAAGGCGCCAACCTGACCCGTTGCATCCTGATGCATGCCGATATGCGCGACGCCAACCTGAAAGGGGCGAATTTCCGCGGCGCCGACCTGACCGGCGCAGATATGCGGGATGCCCAGGTTTCCGGGGCCGACTTTACCGGCGCCAGCGGCGTCAACCTGTCGTGAACTATTGGCGCCTATGCTAGCCTGGCCATAAAAGAACCTGAGACAGACCCTGCAGCATGAATAATCCCGTCAAGGTCATCGCCCAGTACGAAGTGGACGAGATGTTCGAGTCCCACGCCAATTACGTGCGCGGCGTGCGGGGCGGCAAGCGTATGGTGCTGCATTTCCGCGATGCCTCGCGCGTCGATTTCAGCGGCAAGGAACTCACCTCGGCCGATTTCGTCGGCAGCAAGCTGAACTATGCCGATTTCAGCCATGCGGCTCTTGTGGGATCTTCCTTCTTCGCCGCCGACATGCAGGGCGCCGATTTCCGCCGCGCCGACCTGACCAAGGCCGATCTGCGCGGCGTGAACCTGCGCAACGCCAATCTCGAAGCCGCCAACCTGACCAATGCGGACATTCGCGATGGCGTGTTGCTGCGCCCGGATGAAGACGGCAACCTGATCGCCGTGCTGAAGCGCGCCACCTCCATCGACAATGCCAAGATGGCGGGCGCCAACCTCACCTCCGCCAAGCTCGGCAAGGTGGTTGGCCGCAACACCGATCTCAGCAACTGCAACTTCTCCAACGCCAAGCTGAACGGCGCGGACCTCTCCGGCTCGAACCTGTCCGGCTGCCTGTTCACCGGCGCCGACCTCACCGCTTCGAACCTGTCGCACTGCATCCTGCACGGCTCGGTGCTGGCCGGTGCCGTGCTGAACGAAACCAATTTCGAAGGCGCCGACCTGACGGCTGCCTATTTCCGCCCGATCGATCTACGCGACGCCGATGTCACCAAGGCGATCATGCCGCGTAGCCTCGAAAGCCTCGACCGCTCGCTGCAGTTCATCGTCAAGGAACATCTGACCTGGATCGAGACGCTCGGCAAGCAGGGCATGCGGGTGGATTTCAGCCGCTACGATCTCTCCGACCTCAAGCTGACCAACATCAATTTCTCGGCCGGCGATTTCTCCTACGCCATCCTGCGCAATACCGATTTCTCCGGCTCGCGTTTCGTGCTGTCGGACCTGCGCGGCGCGATGATGCTGAATGCCAATTTCGCCACCTGCAACCTGCAGGGCGCGAAGTTCGACCGCGCCATCATGACCAATGCCGACTTCCGCGGCGCGAAGCTTTCGACCGTCAGCATTTCGGGTGCGATGCACCGCCGCCAGTCAGCATCCTTGCAGGAATGCAATCTGACGCAGGCCAAGTTCCAGGGCGCCGATCTGGAAGGGGCGGTGTTCAACCGCTCTATCCTGACGCTGACCGATTTCCGTAGCGCCAACCTGCGCGGCTGCTCCTTCCTCGATGCCGACCTGACCAATGCGGACTTGCGCGGTGCCGATCTGGAAGGCGCCGATCTGCGCGGCGCCATCGGCTTCAAGCTGCCGAAGCCGAGCGTGGAAAAGGCTGAGGACTAAGCCACCGCCCCCTCCTCTTCCATCGCTGGCGGCAATGCCGTCAATGCGGGCATCTGCGACAGGAGAATGACGGCCAGTTGCACGCCATAGCCCACGACCGCCAGCCAGATCGCCGCCTCCAGCCCAAATCTTTCGCCGACTGCGCCGCCGACCAGCGCGCCGAGCGGTCGCATGCCAAGTGTCGCCACCTGCTGGACCGCGCTGACGCGGCCGATCAGGCGCAGCGGTACGATGGCCTGCCGCAAACTGGTCTGGCCGATGGTCCACAGCATCGGACCGAAACCGAACAGGAAGAAGCCCGACACCAGCAATGTGAATGCTGTGCTCTCTGCCGCCATCGTCGCTGCGCCGATGGCAAAGGCGGCGAACAGCGACGTTGCCGGCCCAAGGATGATCATGACGCCGAGCCGCAGCCGCGCATGGATGGTCGGCGCCGCCAGTGCGGCCAGCAGCATACCCAGTCCCTGCGCACCAAGCGCGATGCCAACCTGTGCTGGCGTCAGGCCCAGCGTGTTGACGGCAAACAGCACGAACACCGCCATCAGCACGAACCAGCTGAAATTCCACGCCATGGCGCAGCAGGCAATCGCACGCAGCAGCGGGTGCCGCCACACCACGACCAGTCCTTCGGCCAGTGCATGACGGATCGGCGGCCGTTCCGTCGTCGCCACATCGCGCCGCATGCCCGGTGTCAGCAGCAGCACTGCGGTCACGCCTGACGTGATCGCCGAGACCGCCAGCGCCCAGGCCGGCGTGGTCCAGCCGGCAATTGCGCCGGCGATGCCCGGCCCGAGAAAGACGGCAGCTGCACGGGTGAACTCGATCTTCGCATTGGCGGCCGGCAGGCCTTCGCGTGCCACGATGGCCGGCAGATAGGCCTGCGCCGCGACGTTGAACATCACCGTGCAGGCCGACAGCGCGAAACCGAGCAGCGCCAGGCTGACCAGATCGAGCCAGCCCGCAAAGGCCAGCAGCGGGACGAATACCAGCAACAGCGCGCGGCTCGCCTCGCTGCCGGCCATCAGTAGGTGGCGCGGCATGCGGTCGGCCCAGATGCCGGCCACCAGCGAAAACAGCAGGAACGGCAGGGTCTGGGCCGCCGACAGCGCGCCCATGGTCTCGGCCGTGGCGCCCAGGGTGAGCGCTGCCATCAGCGGGATAGCGGCCATGGCGAGCTGCTCGGCGCCATTTGCGGCTAGGTTGGCGAAGGACAGGCGGTTGAGAGGCGTCATGGTCGGCTCCTTTGGCCGCCAGACTTAAGCCTTTGGTTTTTCTGGAACTATCCGGAGCTTGCGCTGTCATGCGACGGAATCCTGTGACCGGGATCACCGGTTACCGGCTATTTCATGGACAGGATCGTCCAATAATCATATTGAATGGCTCGCCTCCCTCTCCGGACCCGGATCATGACCAAGAAAAAGACCATTCTCTCCGCCGTCGCCCTCGTGGCTGTTGCCGGCGCCGCCTATGGCGCCTGGCACTGGTGGAGCTACAGCCGTTTCATCGAAAGCACCGACAACGCCTATATCGGCGCCGACATCACCGTCGTGGCGCCGAAGGTGACCGGCTACATCACCAATATGGCCGTGACCGACAACCAGCAGGTCAGGGCCGGCACGGTGCTGTTCGAAATCGACGCCAGCGATTACCGCGCCAAGGTGGCACAGGCCGCCGCCGCCGTGCAGGCGCGCCGCGCCGCCCTCGATGTAATCGATAAGCAGATCGCCAGCCAACATGCGGCCATCGCCGAGGCCGATGCTTCGCTGCGCAGCACCCGCGCAGACCAGCAGCGCAGCGACGAAGACCTGAAACGCTACCGCGCGCTGGCCGCCTCCAACTACGTCTCCAACCAGAAACTGGAAATCGCCCAGACCGACCAGCGCAAGGCGCGCGCCGCCGTCGACCGCGCCGAAGCCGCGCGTACGATGGAGCAGAACCAGACCGGGGTGCTGCAGGCCAACCGCGCCCAGGCGATGGCGCAGATCGCCCAGGCCGAAGCCGACCTCGCAGCCGCGAAACTCGATCTCGACAACACCGTGGTGCGCGCCGCCGTCGACGGCGTGATCGGCAACCGAACCGGCCAGACCGGCCAGTATGTGAAGCCCGGCACGCAGATCATGGTGATCGTGCCGACCGATGAGCTTTACGTCGTTGCCAATTTCAAGGAGACGCAGCTGAACGGCATGAAGCCCGGCCAGAGCGCCGTGCTACATGTCGACGCTTTCCCCGATCTGAAGATCAAGGGCCGCATCGAGAGCTTCGCGCCCGCCTCGGGTGCCAAGTTCAGCCTGCTGCCGCCGGATAACGCGACCGGCAACTTCACCAAGATCGTGCAGCGTGTGCCGGTGAAACTGATCATCGACAAGGCCGAGGACAATCCGCCGCTGGTGCCCGGCATGTCGGTCGTCGTCGATATCGACAAGCGCAGCCAGGCCGCGACCCAGACCGCCGCCAAGTAACATGTCTGCTTCTGCAGCCACCATGGATGCGATGCCGCAGCAGCCTGCGGCACCTGCCCTGCCGAAGGGCCGCATGATCGGCTATTTCGCCATGGTGCTCGGCATGTTCATGGCGATCCTGGATATTCAGATCGTGTCATCGTCGCTGACCGAGATCCAGGCCGGCCTGTCTGCCTCGGCCGACGAGATCAGCTGGGTGCAAACCAGCTACCTGATCGCCGAAGTGATCATGATCCCGTTCAGCGGCTATCTCTCCCGGCTGCTGTCCACGCGCGTGCTGTTCACCATCTCGGCCGCCAGCTTCACGCTGGCCAGCATTGGCTGCGCCATGGCGAACAATCTGGAAACCATGATCGTGCTGCGCGCGCTGCAGGGCTTCCTCGGCGGCGCGATGATCCCGACCGTCTTCGCCACCACCTACATGATCTTCCCGCGCAACAAGATGGCCGGCGCCACCGTGATAATCGGGCTGGTCGCGACGCTCGCGCCGACGATTGGCCCGACGCTGGGCGGCTACCTCACGCAGCTGTTCTCCTGGCACTGGCTGTTCCTGATCAACATCATCCCGGGCATCGTGGTGATCGCGCTGGTCTGGAACTTCATGGATATCGACAAGCCGGACTATTCGCTGATCAGGGGCTTCGACTATGCCGGACTGACCGGCCTGGCGCTGTTCCTCGGCAGCCTAGAATACGTGCTGGAAGAAGGCACCCGCAAGGACTGGTTCGCCGACGAGGCAATGCGCTGGTTCGCACTGGTCAGTTTGATCGGCGCGCTGGTTTTCTTCTGGCGCAGCCTGACCTACCGCAATCCCATCGTCGATCTGAAGGCCTTCCGCAACCGCAACTTCGCCACCGGCTGCCTGTTCAGTCTCACCATCGGTGTTGGCCTCTATGGGCTGGTCTACCTGCTGCCGCTGTATCTCGGTCGCGTGCAGGGCCTGAACAGCTTGCAGATTGGCGAGATCATGTTCATCACCGGCGTGGCGCAATTCTGCTCGGCGCCGCTGGCCGGCTTCCTGGCCCGCCGCTCGCCAGATCCGCGTCCCGTGCTGGCCTTCGGCTTCGCGCTGCTCGCTGCCAGCACCTGGATGATGAGCGGCCTGACCGGCGACTGGAAATTCGACGAGCTTCTCATTCCGCAGATCATGCGCGGCGCCGCGCTGATGTTCTGCATCGTGCCGATCAACGTGATCGCACTCGGCACCCTGCCGCAGCATGAACTGAAGAATGCCAGCGGGCTTTACAACCTGACGCGCAACCTCGGCGGCGCCTTCGGTTTAGCTGGCATCAACACGATCATGACCGAGCGCACCAATTTCCACTGGAACCGGATGGTCGACTTCATCAATCCCGGCCGCTGGGAAGTGCAGCAGTATATCGACAGTATTGGCGGCATGCTCGGCGACCGCAGCCCGGCCGACCAGACCCAGCTGGCGATCAAGATGCTGACCAACAAGGTGCAGGGCCAGGCCTATTTGATGAGTTTCATCGACATCTTCACCCTGCTCAGTTTATTGTTCGGTATCGCTGCCATCGCCGTGGTGCTGGCGCAGAAGCCGAAGCAGGCCCCGGCGCCGGGAGACGCGCATTGAACAGGCTGTCGCCCAAACGCGGACGTCCCGTCGATCCTGCCAAACGCGCGGCGATACTGGAAACCGCGCGCGAGCTGTTTTTCGAGCATGGTTATGGCGTCGGACTTGAGACGATTGCCGCTCGCGCCGGCGTCTCGCGCCAGACCATCTACAACCTGTTTGAGTCGAAGGACGATTTGTTCGCGGCCATCGTGCAGGAAAGCTCGAGCCAGATCACGGCAGCACTTGCGGAACTGACGCCGGAATCGACACCGCGCGATGTGCTGACCGCACTGGGTGTCGGCTTCCTGAGCAAGATCCTGTCCAACCGCGCTGTGCAGTTCCAGCGCCTGCTGATCGGCTCCGCGGCCAGCTTCCCGACCCTGGGCCCCACCTTCTACGCCAACGGCCCGGGCCGTGGTCTCGCCCGGCTCGCCGCCTATCTCGACCGCGAAACCGGCGCGAAACGGCTGGCGGTCAGCGATCCGGTCCTGGCGGCCGAGCAGTTCTTCGGCATGCTCATGGGCCATCGCAGCATGCGGCGTACACTCCGCATCGATGGCGAGATGCCGGCCGAGGAAATCCGCCGCCGCGTCGATGCCGCGGTCGGCGCGTTTTTACGCGCCTACGGAGTTTAGTTCTCCAGAGATTTCGACGCGATCTCGTAGACGTCGCGCGACAGGTTCGGCTTGGCCAGCACGCGCCGCAGCTCGGCCTTCATCTTCTCCTGTCGGCCCGGATCGAAACGCCGCCAGCGCCCCAGCGGTGCCAGCAGTCTGGCTGCCACCTGCGGATTGATCGGCTCCAGTTCCAGCATGCGATCGGCATGGAAGGCATAACCTGAGCCATCGGCTGCGTGATAGCGCAGCGCATTGGCTGTGAAGGCGCCGATCAGCGACCGTACCTTGTTCGGCTTCTGCATCGAAAACGCCGGATGGGTCAGCAGCGACCGCACATTCTCCAACGTCTCGGGCAAAGCCGAGATGGCCTGCAGCATGAGCCATTTATCCAGCACCAGCGCGTCGTCGGCGAAGCGCCTATAGAAATCGGCCAGCGCCGCCTCGCGTTCCGGTCCGGCGATATCGACCAGCAGGCGCAGCGCCGCCGCGCGGTCGGTCATGTTGTCGGCTTTGGCATACTGCTCATGGATCAGTTTACGCAGGCCGGCGTCTTCATCGGCCAATTCCGACAGATAAGACAGCGCGGCATTCTTCAGTGCACGGCGACCAGCCGAGGTGGCATCCGGGCTGTAGGCGCCGGGCGTGGTGTTGCTGGCGTAGATGTTCTCGAACTGCTTGCGGTATGTCCGCACGATCTCCAGCCGCAACGCGCGTCGCGCGGCATGAATGCCCTCCACATCCACCACCGCCATGCGGTCGGCGATATAGTCTTCACTCGGCAAGGTGATGGCTTCGGCGATGAAAGCCGGTTCCAGCTTATTGTCACGCAGCGTCTGGCCGATCGCCTCAATGAAAGCCGGATCGAAAGGCTTCGACGGATCGGCGACGCGGGTCAGCAGCAACTCGGTGGCGTATTGCTGGCCGGCTTCCCAGCGCGCGAAGGCATCGCTGTCATGCGCCATCAGGAAGGCCTGCGCCTCGCCCGGTTGTTTCGCCTTCACGATCACCGGCGCGGAGAAACCGCGATTGAGCGAGATCGCCTTCGGCTCCGGCACGCTCTCGAATTTGAAGGTCTGCTTCGACGCGGTGACATTCAGAAGACCCGGTCGCGGCATCGCTGCCGCATCTGCTTTCAATGCAATATCTCGGCCCTGTGCATCCAGTAACCCGATACCAAGCGGCATCTGCATCGGCTGCTTGTCCGGCTGACCCGGCGTCGGCGGCACGGTCTGCGTCACCGTCAGTTCATAATCCCCACTCTTGTCGTCATAGCGGCCTTCGACCGCGACCTCCGGCGTACCGGCCTGGCTGTACCAGAGCTGGAACTGCCTCAGATCGACCATGTTGGCATCGGCCATGGCGGCGACAAACTGGTCGCAGGTCGCGGCTTCGCCGTCATGGCGCTCGACATAGAGCTTCATGCCCTTCTGGAAGCCGTCCTCGCCCAGCATGGTGTGGATCATGCGGATGACTTCCGAGCCCTTCTCATAGACCGTCGCCGTATAGAAATTGTCGATGGCGATATAGCTGTCGGGCCGGATCGGATGCGCGAGAGGTCCCGCATCCTCGGGGAACTGGCGACCGCGCAGCAGGCGCACATCCTGGATGCGCTTGACCGGACGCGAGCGCATGTCGGAGGTGAATTCCTGATCGCGGAAGACCGTCAGGCCTTCCTTCAGGCTGAGTTGGAACCAGTCGCGGCAGGTGATGCGGTTGCCGGTCCAGTTGTGGAAATATTCATGCGCCACGACAGCCTCGATGCCGGCATAGTCGGTATCGGTGGCGGTTTCGGGATCGGCCAGAATGTATTTGTCGTTGAAGACATTCAGGCTTTTGTTCTCCATCGCGCCCATATTGAAATCACTGACGGCGACGATATTGAACAGGTCGAGGTCGTATTCGAGATCGAAGCGCGTCTCGTCCCAGCGCATCGAGCGCTTCAGCGCATCCATCGCGTAAGCCGTGCGCGGCACCTTGCCGTGTTCGACGAAGATGCGCAGGGCCACCTTGCGGCCGCTGCGGGTGACGAACTCGTCCTCGTTGACGGCCAGATCGCCAGCGACCAGCGCGAAGAGATAGCACGGCTTCGGGAATGGATCGTGCCAGACGGCAAAATGCCGGCCATCCGACAGACTGCCCTCTTCCACCAGATTGCCGTTCGACAGCAGGACCGGATTGGCAGTCTTGTCTGCCCGGATGGTGACGCGGTAGGTCGACATCACATCAGGGCGATCCAGGAAATAGGTGATGCGGCGGAAACCCTGCGCCTCGCATTGCGTGCAGTAGACGCCGCTCGACTGGTACAGGCCCGACAGATGCGTGTTGCCCTTCGGATTGACCTTGGTTTCGATTTCCAGCGTGAAGGGCGCTGACGGCACGCTGGCGATGGTCAGGCCGTGTTCGTCGGCCGTGTAATCACCGGTCGCCAGTTTGCGGCCATTGAGGACGACGGACAGTAGCTCAAGGTCTTCGCCATCCAGCTTGAGCGGCGCGCCGGCTGATTGCGGCGCTATCGCCAGCCTTGACTTCACCCGCGTCGCCTCGGGCTGCAGATCGAATTCCAGTTCGACTGTCTCGATGCGGAAATCGGGGGCGCGATAATCCTTGCGATGAATCGCGGTCGGCTGCGCTGTCATGGAGTCACCCTAAATGTCATAAACCTCGCGTACGCCGGGCAGCACGCGGATCTGATGCCGTGTCGCCGGATTGATCGCGAAGGTTTCCTTCAACTTGATATCGGCTTCGATGTCGGGCTTGCCGGTCTCGTCGATCTGCAGGCCGAGCATCACCTGCCCCCGGCCCTTGCCGGCCTTGTCGAGCAGGTTGCGGATCTGCCCGAGCGGTCGCTCGTCCTCGATCAGGATCTTGATCCCGGCGGCGGCGCGGGCCGCCACATCATCGAGCTTCTCGATCTTCTGCGCGCTCAGCCGCGGCTGCTCGCCATCGGCGCGCGCCGACAGCGTCCAGACCACATTGGTGCCTGCCTCCAGCATGTCGCGATGCTGCGCCAGGATTTCCGAGAACAGCATCACCTCATACATGCCAGACGCATCCGAACACTGCACGAAGGCAAAGCGGTTGCCGGTCTTCTGCGAGGTGCGTTCCTGCTTGGAGATGACGGTGCCGGCCAGCTTCACGATGGTCTCGCTGGCGCCGATGCCCTTCAGCGCCTCGGTGTAGCGTTTCACGCCGACGCGGTTGAGCGTCGCCTGATAGGCATCGAGCGGATGCGCCGAGAGGTAAAAGCCGATCGCCTCGAATTCCTTGGCGAGCTGATCCATCGGCGTCCAGATGTCGCCTTCAGGCAGCTTGGGCAGGCGTTCTTCGGTCTTGCCGCCGCCAAACAGGTTGACCTGATTGGAGTTGCGCTCCTCCGCCTTGCTCTGGGCGAAGCGGATCAGGGTTTCCAGCCCGGCAATCACTTTGGCGCGGTTCTTTTCCAGATTGTCGAAGGCACCGGCCTTGGCCAGATTCTCCAGCATGCGCTTGTTCAACGCGGTGGGATCGACGCGGCTGGCGAAATCGAACAGCGACTTGAACGGGCCGTTCTTCTCGCGTTCGGCCACGATCACCGTCATCGGCGCGGCGCCGACGTTACGGACGGCCGAGAGCGCATAGCGGATCGCGCCCTTCTCATGCCTGTCATATTCGACCGAGAATTCGACCAGCGACTTGTTGATGTCGGGCGGCAGCAGCGTGATGCCCTGGCGCGCGCATTCCTGGCGGAAGACATTCAGCTTGTCGGTATTCGAGATATCGAGGGTCATCGACCCGGCGATGAACTCGACCGGGTAATTGGCCTTCAGGTAAGCCGTGTGCCAGGCGACCAGCGCATAGGCGGCTGCATGACTCTTGTTGAAACCGTAGCCGGCGAACTTTTCCACCAGCTCGAAGATGAAGGCCGCCTGCTTCGGATCGACGCCCTTGTCCTTGGCGCCGTTGACGAAGCGGTCCTTCTGCGCGTCCATCTCGGCCTTGATCTTCTTGCCCATGGCGCGGCGCAACAGATCGGCATCGCCCAGCGAATAGCCGGCCAGCACCTTGGCGATTTCCATCACCTGTTCCTGGTAGATGATGACGCCGTAGGTTTCTTCCAGCACCGGCTTGAGCCAGTCATGCAGGTAGTCTGGCTTTTCCTTACCGTGCTTACGCGCGATATAGCTCGGGATGTTTTCCATCGGACCCGGGCGATACAGCGCCACCAGCGCGATCAGGTCCTCGAAAGCATCGGGCTTCATGTTGCGCAGCATGTCGCGCATGCCGCTGCCTTCAAACTGGAACACGCCAACCGCATCGCCACGTCCGAGCAGGTCAAACGTCGGCTGGTCCGACAGCGGGATATCCGGCAGGTCGATCTGCACGCCCTTCAGCCGGATCAGGTCGATGGCCTTTTCCAGCACGTCGAGCGTTTTCAGGCCGAGGAAGTCGAACTTCACCAGGCCAGCGGCCTCGGCATATTTCATCGAGAACTGCGTCGCCGGCATGCTGGCATGCGGATCGCGGTAGAGTGGCACCAGTTCGACCAGCGGGCGGTCGCCGATCACCACGCCGGCGGCATGGGTCGAGGCGTTGCGGTACAGGCCCTCTAATTTAAGCGCCACGTCCATCATGCGGGCGACATTCTCGTCGCGGTCGCGTTCCTCGCGCAGGCGCACCTCTTCCTTGATCGCCTGCGCCAGGGTCACCGGATTGGCCGGGTTGTTCGGGATCAGCTTGCAGATACGGTCGACCTGGCCGAGCGGCAGCTGCAGCACGCGACCGACGTCGCGGAGTGCTGCTCGGGCCTGCAGTTTGCCGAAGGTGATGATCTGGGCGACGTTGGCGGCGCCGTATTTGTTCTGCACGTAGTGGATCACCTCTTCGCGGCGTTCCTGGCAGAAGTCGATATCGAAGTCGGGCATCGACACGCGTTCCGGATTGAGGAAGCGTTCGAACAGCAGGCCGAAGCGCAGCGGATCGAGGTCGGTGATGGTCAGCGCCCAGGCGACCACCGAGCCCGCACCCGAACCGCGGCCCGGCCCCACGGCGACGCCGTTGCGCTTGGACCACTGGATGAAGTCGGCCACGATCAGGAAGTAGCCGGGGAATTTCATCCCGATGATCGTGTCGCATTCAAAGTCGAGACGGTCGTGATAGACCCTGGCCTTCTCGGGATCGGTGACGCCGATCTGCTGCAGGCGCAGCTCGAGGCCTTCGCGCGCCATCCGGCGCAGCATGTCGGCCTCGGACTCGCCGGTGCCATCGCCGAAATTGGGCAGAATGGGCGCCCGTTCATTGGCCTTCACGGCGCAGCGCTGCGCGATCACTAGCGTGTTGTCGATCGCCTCCGGCAGGTCGGCGAACAGCACGCGCATTTCCTCGGCCGACTTGAAGCGGTGGTCGGGCGTCACCCGGCGGCGGTTCTGCTCGCCGACGTAAGAGCCTTCCGCGATGCAGAGCAGCGCGTCATGCGCCACATACATGTCCTCGTCGGGGAAGTAGCAGTCGTTGGTGGCGACCAGCGGCAGGTTCAGCTCATAGGCCAGATCCAGCAGGCCGGGCTCGCTCTTGGCCTCCGAGGCCCAGCCATGGCGCTGAAGCTCCACGTAGGTGCGGCCGAGGAAGATGCCGGCCAGGGTCTTGAGCTGCTCGCGGGCGGCGTCGATCTGGCCGTCCAGCAGCAGCCGGGCAATCGGCCCGCTCGGCCCGCCGGTCAGGCAGATCAGGCCCTCGGCGCAGGCTTCCAGATCCGACCACTGGACTTGGGCCACCTCGCCCGGCGGCGGCTCGAGATAGGCCTTGGTCGACAGCTTCATCAGGTTGGCATAGCCGGCCTCGGTCTGGGCCAGCAGCACGACCTTGTCGGGATCGGGCTTCTTCAGGTTGCGGCCGCTGGGCTGTGCCTGGTCGGCGCGGGCCAGGCTGAGCTGGCAGCCGAGGATCGGCTGGATACCCTTGCCGGCCATCTCCTTGGAGAATTCCAGAGCGCCGAACAGGTTGTTGGTGTCGGTGATCGCCACGGCCGGCATGCGGTGCCGCTGGCACATCTCGCCCAGTTTGTTCACCCGGATCGCGCCCTCGGTGAGCGAATAGGCGGTGTGGACGCGCAAATGGACGAAATCGGCGTGGCTCATCGGCGCTGCACTTCCCGAATCAGGGGCTGGATATTCGAGTCCCGTTCACGGTTTACGATACGCGACCTAGGCCCGCAAAACCAGAACGCAAGGAATCCGAATCCTATACCAGGTGTGGCGGAATTGTGTTGATTCCCAATATCTTGTGGATAAGTGCTGTTCTCCGGGGCTATACCGGAGAACGCCCGCGGACGAATCCCAAATACGGGAGAACGTAGCGGAAAAGCGATCAAGCTTTTGTAGGCAGGGGAAATACAGTCGGGATGCTTCTTGCGTATCAGATCAATTAATTATTACAATATATTGATATTAAACATGATTTTATAATCTGAAAATGCATACCGACTTGAAGCGTGGCCCACAGCCAAGAAAGCGTCATCCAATCATATAATATGTTTTTTATAAACAAAAACAATGTTTTATAAGTGTATTATAATCTTCTTATTTAAGCTTATCCTTGGCTTATGATGTGCTTATATTTGCCTATCCGGAGCTTAACTTAGCCGGTGAGACATCCTTTCCGGTCCACCGCGCCTTCCCATCACGCCGACCACCCAAAAGAACATAATGCGACTGCGGCCCCCGACAAGAGCAGCCTGTCATGACCCAGCTTGAAACTGCCCGCCTGATCCTCCGCCCACCGCGACGGGAGGATTACGAGCCCTGGCTCGCCTTCGGCGCCGATGCCGAGGTGCAGCGCCATCTGGGCGGCGTGTTACCGCCGGCCCTGGTCTGGCGCTCGATCTGCACCATGGCGGGTGGCTGGGCCATCGACGGCTTTTCGATGTTCTCGGTGATCGAGAAGGCGACCGGCCGCTGGATCGGCCGCATGGGTCCCTGGCGGCCGGCGGAGTGGCCGGGCACGGAGGTCGGCTGGAGCCTGGTGCAGGAGGCCTGGGGCAAGGGATACGCCACCGAAGGGGCGAGTGCCTGTATCGACTGGGCCTTCGACCATCTCGGCTGGACCGAGGTGATCCACTGCATCGCGCCGGAGAATACCGCTTCGCAGGCCGTGGCGAAGCGGCTGGGGTCGACCTACCTGCGCGTAGGGCACCTGCCCGCCCCGATCAACGACAGCTGCGATCTCTGGGGCCAGACCCGGGAGCAATGGCGGGCGCGGAAAGCCAGGCCTTAAGCCGTCATGGCCGGGCCCAAGGAGAGTTTTCTTGGCCTACCATCTCGTGCAACCACATAACTGTCATGCCCGGACTTGATCCGGCCATCCACGTCTTTTCTGATGTCGACAAGAAGGCGTGGATGGCCGGGTCAAGCCCGGCCATGACAATGTGGCCATGGGATGGCGCTGCGGCGCAGGATCACGCCACCCGCAACCTGCCTTCGTGCAGGGTGACCACCCGGTCCATGCGGCGGGCGAGATCGAGATTGTGGGTGGCGATCAGCGCGCCGATGCCCCATTGCGCACCAGCGAGGTCAGCTCGCCGAACACGATCTCGGCGGTCTTTTCGTCCAGGTTGCCGGTCGGCTCCTCGGCGAGCAGCAGATCCGGCTTCTCCACAACAGTTCACGCTTGGTCGATTTGCGAGCCCCCGGCCAGCCGAGCGGGCGCAACGATCTCATCGTGCGACACTGTCAGATCGCCGCCGAGCAGCACGTCGAAATTATGCCGTGTCGCGAATATAGCCTTGCTGATCTTGATATAGCAAAAGTCTTAATAGCGACATCCGACTTAAAACGAAAATGCGTATTTGTTGTAAAGGAGAATCCTGGCGCATCACTCGTAAGGACTCTATCAAAGTTCGGGAATCATTTTCCCGTCGGCACCTCCGCTGCAGCAGATCATATTCGTGAAATTCTGCCCTCACATATCTCATCAACCTCGCGCCGTGAGTTTTTTAGTTTCGAAAGGTACGAGCCAGGAATTTCGACTGACAAACCTACCACAAACGATATTTTCAATTTATTCGTGAAGGGCAGCGTTAGAAGCGACTATCTATCTACGTCAGTACGAACGCATAATTTTCCGTACGTGATAAAGCGTGAAGAAGTCGAACTGATTTCTGACAAAATTCGCAACGGAAGCTCTGTCACCATCTTACTTAGCCGCCTCGGAAACGGAAAGTCCGTATTGAGTGAAATGATATGTGCAAATTTATCTAGCGCATTTGATGTGTATTCATTCGTTAAAGAAACAGTCGCTATAGATTCCGAAATCGAACTTCTACGCGCTCCTGATAGGCCCACGATAATTTTTATTGATGACTATCCAAAGCATATCGAAACAATCAGGAAACTGCGCTTGGGCTCCAGCAACAATCAATTCCTTTTACTAACCGCTCGAACTCCTCGGCATTTTACTGCGTCTAAGCCGCCTGCAGCTTGCCTTCGTGCAGAGTGACGACCCGGTCCATACGGCGGGCGAGATCGAGATTGTGGGTGGCGATCAGGGCGCCGATGCCCCCGTTGCGCACCAGCGAGGTCAGTTCGCCGAACACAATCTCGGCGGTCTTTTCGTCCAGGTTGCCGGTCGGCTCATCTGCCAGCAGCAGGTCGGGCTTGCCGACCACGGCGCGCGCAATCGCCACGCGCTGCTGCTCGCCGCCCGACAGCCGCGCCGGACGATGGTCGAGGCGATGGCCCAGGCCGAGATGGGTGAGCAGCGCGCCGGCGGTCTGCGCCGCCTCGCCTGCGCCCTGCCCGCGCACGCGCAGCGGCATGGCGGCATTCTCCAGCGCCGAAAATTCCGGCAGCAGGTGGTGATACTGGTAGACGAAGCCCAGGCGGTCGCGACGCACGCGGGTGCGCTCAGCCTCGTTCATGCTGCTGCAATCCTGGCCGCCGATCACGATACGGCCCGACGACGGCTGCTCCAGCAGGCCGGAGATGTGCAGCATGGTCGACTTGCCCGACCCCGACGGACCGAGCAGCGCAACGATCTCGCCGCGCGACACCGTCAGATCGACGCCGCGCAGGACTTCGACATTGAAGCCGCCCTGGCTGAAGGTGCGCTTGATGTTGTCGAGGATGAGGACGGGGTCAGTCATATGAAAGTCCCCTCGTCATTCCCGCGCCCGGCGGCTTTGCCGCCATACATATGCTGTCGCGCAAAGCGCGACGGGAGGGAATCCAGACAATGGAAAGACTGGGTCCCCGCTTTCGCGGGGACGACGAAATGATGATCACTCATACCGCAACGCCTCCACCGGATCGAGGCGGGCGGCGCGCCAGCTCGGATAGAGCGTGGCGAGCAGCGACAGGATCAGACCCATCGCCACGACATATACAACTTCCGTGCTGTCGACCTTGGCCGGCAGTTGCGACAGGAAGTAGATCTCGGCCGGGAAAAGCTGCCAGCCGGTCATCGCCTGCAGGGCCTGGCGGATGCTTTCGATATTGAGGCAGAAGACAAGCCCGAGCGCGAAACCCGAGGCTGTGCCCAGCACGCCGATGCTGGCGCCGGCGATGACAAAGACGCGCATGACGACACCGCGCGCCGTGCCCATGGTGCGCAGGATGGCGATGTCGCGCGTCTTGTCCTTCACCAGCATGATCATGCTGGAGATGATGTTGAAAGCCGCCACCACGATGATCAGCGTCAGGATCAGGAACATCACGTTGCGTTCGACCTGCAGCGCACTGACGAACTGCGCATTGGCCTGCTGCCAGTCATACATGCGATAGCCCGGCCCGAGCCGCTGGCTGATCATGCGGGCGGCTTCGCGCGCCCTGTCCGGCTCGACCAGCCGCACTTCCACCGCCGAGGCCTGGTTCTGCAGACGGAAATAAACCTGGGCGGCCTCGAAGGGCAGATAGACGAAGGCACTGTCGTATTCGAACATGCCGACATCGAAGACCGCGACGATCTGGTACCGCACCAGGCGCGGCACACTGCCGAATGGTGTGGCATTGGTCTGCGGCGAGATCAGCGTGATCTGGTCGCCGACACGCAGACCCAGCTTGCGCGCCAGACGATGCCCGATCACGGCGGCATCGTCGCCATGGAAATCCTGCAGCTTGCCCTCGCGGATACCCTTGGCGATGGCGCTCTCTTTCACCAGATCCTGCGGCCGCACGCCGCGGACCATCACGCCGGAGGCGCCGCGGTCAGTGGTGGCCATCACCTGGCCCTCGATGATCGGGTTGGCCATCACCACGCCGGGCAACTTACCCACCGCGTCGACGACGAATTCAAAGTCGCGGATCACCGGCGCGGCCTCGGACTGGATGGTCAGATGGCCGTTGAGGCCGAGGATGCGGCCGACCAGTTCGGCGCGGAAGCCGTTCATCACGCTCATCACGATGATCAGAGTCGCCACACCCAGCATGATACCGAGGAAGCTGAACACCGCGATCACCGAGATGAAACCCTCCTGCCGCCGCGCCCTTAAGTACCGCAGGGCGAGCATCCATTCGAAGCGCGAGAAGAAGGGCATGGGGGCGACCTGTAGTTAAAACACTACTTCGTCGTTCCCGCGAAAGCGGGAACCCAGAGTCTGGATCCCCGCTTTCGCGGGGATGACGAGAAATTTAGCCACGATCAAACCTTGGCCGCCGCGAGCTTGTTAAGCGCCGCGTCGACGGAAAGTTCCTCTTTCTCGCCGGTCTTGCGGTTCTTGATCTCGATCACGCCGTTCTTCAGGCCGCGCGGACCGACCGTCACCTGCCACGGCAGGCCGATCAGGTCCATGGTGGCGAACTTTGCGCCGGCGCGCTCGTCGCGGTCGTCATACAGCACGTCAAAGCCAGCGGACTGCAGCTTGCCGTAAAGATCGTTGCAGGCCTTGTCGCAATCGGCATCGCCGGCCTTGAGATTGATCAGGCCGACATGGAACGGTGCCACGCTCATCGGCCAGATGATGCCGTTGTCGTCATGGCTCGCCTCGATGATGCCGCCGACCAGGCGCGACACGCCGATACCGTAAGAGCCCATTTCGAGCGTGATCTGCTCGCCGCCCGGACCTGCCACCACGGCGCCCATCGGCTTGGAATACTTGGTGCCGAAATAGAAGATATGGCCCACCTCGATACCGCGGGCCGCCACCTGGCGTTCCCTGGGCAGCGCCTCGAACCGCGCGGTGTCGTGCTTTTCTTCCGTGGCCGCATAAGGCGCGGTCCACGAATCCACAATAGGCTGCAGATCGGCATTGTAGTCGACCGCCTCGCCCAGCACGTCGCGCTCGATCAGCGCCTTGTCGCAGAACACGCCGCTCTCGCCGGTTTCGGCCAGCACGATGAATTCATGGCTGAGGTCGCCGCCGATCGGACCCGTATCGGCCTGCATCGGGATCGCTTTCAGGCCGAGCCGCGCGAAGGTGCGCAGGTAGGCCACGAACATCCGGTTATACGAACGGCGCGCAGCAGCCTGATCGAGATCGAAGGAATAGGCATCCTTCATCAGGAATTCGCGACCACGCATGACGCCGAAGCGCGGACGTACCTCGTCGCGGAATTTCCACTGGATGTGGTAGAGGATTTTCGGCAGGTCGCGATAGCTCTTCCACTCGTTCGCGACGATATCGGTCAGCATTTCCTCGTTGGTCGGACCGTAGAGCAAAGGCCGTTCATGCCGGTCGGTGATGCGCAGCATCTCCTTGCCGTAATCCTCGTAGCGGCCGCTCTTCTGCCACAGCTCGGCCGACTGGATGGTCGGCATCAGCAGTTCCTGTGCGCCGGCATTGTCCTGCTCCTCGCGCACGATCTGCTCGATCTTCTTCAGCACGCGATGGCCGAGCGGCAGCCAGCTGTAGATGCCGGCGGCATTCTGCCGGATCATGCCGGCACGCAGCATCAGCCGATGGCTGACGATCTGGGCCTCGGAGGGGTTTTCCTTCAGAACGGGCAGGAAGTAGCTGCTGAGCCGCATATTGTGGGATTTCCTGAATTTATCGTGCGGTGATGGCCGGGTAATGGGGCGTTTTTAAGGCTCCATCCTGCTGGCTGCAATGGCCCCTGCCCGCCAGGGCCCGATTAGCGCTTTGGCTGGCCGGCCTTGGCCATGTGCTCGCGGCAGGCGGCGGCCACGGCGTCCTCGCTCTGCGGCTGCAGCGGCTGGCCGTTGAAGGCCAGCTTGCCGCTCATCGGATCGATGGCGAGTGTGGCGATCGCCAGGCCCGATTCCCGCTTCATGTCGCTGGGCACCTGCGACAGGCCGGGCAGACCCGACAGCGGCATGCGTAGCGGCAGTTCAATCATGCCGTCGAGCGGCAGCGGATTGCCGCCCGGCAGATCGGCCGGCGCTATCGGCCTGCCCTGGGAATCGACATCGCGGCCGGGCTGGTAATTCACGTCCGGCGCGGGCTGATGCGGCACGAGAATGTTCCGCTGCGCCAGCAGGCGGCGGCAATCGCGGGCATCGAGTGCGACCACAGTCGGCAGGGCCGAGTCGGACGGGGTTTTGGCGGGTTGGGCAGTGGCCGGAGCTGAATTCCCTAGGGGTAGCAGCAGCAGACCGAGCAGCAGGATGGTCGGAATCCGGAGCATTTTCCCAGCATAGCGCGGCATTGTTACGATTCTGTTAGGAGGTCATAACTTTTTGGATGACAACGCTTTCATCATTCGGTATAGAAATTACGCAACCGCTTGGTAACAGGCGGCCCAAGTCTGGGGAGGCTTAAACTTACCCGTGCGAGACGGGGTGCGGAGCGAGGCATGTCCTTGCTCCTTTCTTTTTTGTGAGCACTGCTTACGAAAACTACCCCTATAGGTAGAGTGACCGCAGCCCCATCCCGGGCTGTTTGCATTTCTGGGGGTAAGAAGCGGCTTAGCCGCGGCCGAGCAAGCCGGCGATGTCGAGCAGGTCGTAATACCCGACCACGTAATAGACCCCGAAAATCACGCTGCTGATCGCAAAGCAGAGCAGGAATTTGAAGCCGAGCCGCGGATTGGCCGGAGCGGAATCGGCCTGTCCGGGCAGCTTTTCCTCGCCGGCCTCGTCGGCGGTCTTCACCCCGATAGGCAGCACGCAGAACAGCATCAGCATGTAGATGATGATGAAGGCGACGAGATTGTTGTACCAGGTCATGGCGGTTGCTCGGCGTAACTCAGACCTGCTCGATCTCGACCAGCGTGCCGGCGAAATCCTTCGGGTGCAGGAACAGCACAGGCTTGCCATGCGCGCCGATCTTCGGCTCGCCATCGCCCAGCACGCGGGCGCCCTGCGCCTTCAGCCGGTCGCGCGCGGCGATGATGTCTTCCACCTCATAGCAGACATGGTGCATGCCGCCCGAGGGATTGTTGGCGAGGAATTTGGCGATGGTCGAGCCCTCGCCCAGCGGATGCAGCAGTTCGATCTTGGTGTTGGGCAGCTCGACGAACACGACCGTGACGCCATGGTCGGGCTGGGCCAGCGGGGCCGACACCTTGGCACCGAGCGTATCGGCATACATGGCGGCGGCGGCGGCGAGGTCCGGCACAGCAATGGCGACGTGGTTGAGGCGACCGATCATGATGGCTTCCTGAGGCGGGTTTCCTGCTGGCGTTTCTGCACTGCAATATGGGGGCGAACGGGCCGGCCGGCAAGCGGACGGATAGTCGCAGCAGCTGAATAGCTTACGCCCAGCTTAACCCCTGAGTCAGGGCATCCGGACGATCTGTACCTGGCAGATGGGCTTACGGCCGGTCAGGCTGCGCAGGTAGCTGCGCATCGCCCGGATCGCCGCCTGCTCCAGTGCCGCGTCGTCGCGCGACGCTTTCAGATTGTCGATGGCATCGGAAATTTCCTCGGCGATCTCGTCCTCGATATCCTCGATCTCGAAATTCACCACGCCGGCCAGCATCACCTGCGGATCGGTCAGCAGCTTGCCGCGGTCATCGACGACAAGAGTGACTGCTGCCGCGCCATTGAAGGCCAGCTTGCGCCGCACGCCCAGAGCGCCGCCCTGCACCGCCACCAGTTCGTCGCCGTCGATGGCCAGACGTCCTGCCGGCACCTGCTCCACCACATCGGGTTCGCCGGGCGCCAGACGGATCAGGTCGCCGTTGCGCGGCACGATGCCGTGCGGCACCTGCAGGCTCTGGGCGAAGCGCGCATGCTCGACCAGATGACGCGGTTCGCCATGCACAGGGACTGCGATCTGCGGCCGGGCCAGCGCATACATCTCGGCCAGTTCGTCGCGCGAGGGATGCCCGGAGACATGCACGAAGGCATCCTTCTCGGTGATCACCTCGATGCCTTTGAGCACCAGTTCGTTATGCAGCCGGAACAGCGTGCGTTCGTTGCCCGGAATGATCTTGGAGGAAAACACCACGGTATCGCCGGGCGACATCACCACATGCGGATGACTGCCAAAGGCGATGCGCGCCATCGCGCCACGCGGCTCGCCCTGACAGCCGGTGCAGATGTACATGATCTTCTCGCGCGGCAGGAAGCCGGCCTCGCGCTCGTCCACCTGGTTGGGGATGTGCTTGAGGTAGCCGTTCTCCTGCGCCGCTGCGATGAAGCGATGCAGCGAACGGCCGATCAGGCAGACATGACGGCCGAGATCCTTTGCGGTCCGGAACAGCGTTTCGAGCCGCGCCAGGTTGGAGGAAAACGTCGTGATCGCGATACGCCCCGGCTTGTCCTTCAGCAGCGGCAGCAGCGCGTCATGGACCTCGCCTTCCGAGCCTGAGGTACCGCGACTGAACACATTGGTGCTGTCGCAGACCAGCGCCAGCACGCCCTTGTCGCCATAGCTGCGCAGCGTTTCGATCTCGGTCTGCGGCCCCAGCATCGGGCGCGGGTCGAGCTTCCAGTCGCCGGTGTGCAGCACGGTGCCGCGCGGCGTCTCGATCGCCAGCGCCTGACTCTCGGGCGTCGAATGCGTGATGTTCATCGAGCGGATCTTGAACGGCCCCAGCTCGATCAGATCGCCCGGCTGGTAGATATGCACGGGCACCTCGTCAACCAAGCCCTTCTCTTCCAGCTTGCGGCGCAGCACGCTGGCCGCAAACCCCGTCGCCCAGACCGGGCATTGCAGGTCTTCCCAGCAATGGCTGATGGCGCCGAGATGGTCTTCATGGGCATGGGTCAGGATCAGGCCGAGCAGCTTCTCGCGCCGGCCGGCGATCCAGACGACATCCGGCACCACCATGTCGACACCAGGCATGCCTTCATCGGCGAAGCTGGTACCGAGATCGACCATGATCCACTGATCCCCGTAACCATACAGGTTCAGGTTCATGCCGATTTCGTTCACCCCGCCGAGCGGGAGGAAATACAGGCTGTCCTTATCGAGGCGTTCTGACATCACGTCCTATGACTTCACTGCGTGCTGCGACGATAGATTTCGATCAGGCCGCGCACGGTGATATCGGGCACGATCTTCTCGATCACATCTGTGGCGCCATCGAAAACCGGGGCCAGGCCGCCGGTGGAGATCACCCGCATCGGCCGGCCGAACTCGCCCCGGATCCGCGCGACGATGCCCTCGATCAGCCCGACATAGCCGTAGAAGACACCGGAATGCATGCAGGCCACGGTATTAATGCCGATCACGCTTTTCGGNNATGGAGAGGTTGATGCCCGGCGCGATCACGCCGCCGCAATAGCTGCCGTCCTCGTCGACCACATCGAAGGTCGTCGCGGTGCCGAAATCGACGATGATCATCGGCGTGCGCGGGAACAGGATGGACGCGCCGACGGTGTTGCAGATACGGTCGGCGCCGGCGCCCTGCCCCTTGATCTGCACGCCGTATTTCACGTTCGGCTCACCGAGCACCAGCGGCTCGGTGTTGAAATAACGGGTGCAGAGCCGGCGCAGGTTGAAGGTGGCCTGCGGTACCACGCTGGCGAGGATGGCCTCCCGCACCTGCTTGGGATCGATGCCTTCGATCTGCATCAGTTGCAGCAGCCAGACGGCGTGTTCGTCGGCGGTGCGCATCGCCGAGGTATGCTGGCGCCATTCGCCGAGGATGCGGTCGCCGTCGATGACGCCGAATTTCACATTCGTGTTGTTGGCATTGATGGCGAGCAGCATGGCACGTCCTTTTCAGCCGGCCGGGAACACGTCACCGGCGGTCACAGTCTGCCTGCGGCCGTCGGGCAATTCCAGCAGAAGAGCGCCGCAGTCATCCAGCGCCACGAAGACTCCATGTAACTCGCTGTCGGGCAGCCGCACAATAACAGGCTGCCCCAGCCCCTGCGCGCGGGCCAGCCAGGCCGCGCGCACCGGCGCAAAGCCCTCCGCCTGCCAGCGGCCATACCAGTAGCCGTAACGCGCCAGCAGCCAGTTCGTAAATTCTTCCGGCGCTGTCGTGACGCCGTGGGCGGCCAGCGAGGTCACCGGATACGACGTTTCAGACGGATGCCAGGCGAGATTGACGCCGATGCCAACCGTGACCCAGCCGAGTGCACCGTCTGAACCGGTGCGTGACTCCAGCAGGATGCCGGCGATCTTGGCGCCGTTCACCAGCACGTCGTTCGGCCATTTGCAGGTGAGTTTTGCCGGTATCGCTGCGAGATCGAGCGCCTCAAGCAGCGCCACGGCAGTCAGGAAGGACAGCGTGGCAGCCTCGGCGGGTGTCGCCTTCGGCCGCAGCAGCAGCGAGAGAAACAGATTGCCCGGCGGCGACTCCCAGGCGCGACCGCGGCGACCGCGACCGGCAGTCTGCGTGCGCGCCAGCACTGCAAGACCTTCCGCCGCGCCGGCTTCAGCCTGGCGGCGGATTTCCTCATTGGTACTGTCGAGGCTGTCGAATGCCCGGAGGGACCAGGCGACCATGACAGATTACGGGAACAGCGCCTTGGCGGCGACACCGGCCATGTCCAGCAGCGGTGCCGGCCAGATGAAGAACAGCATGGTGAACAGCCCGGTCACGGTCATCACCGCGCCCAGCTCGCCACGCACCGGCTTGGCCAGCGGCTCGGAGGCTTCGTCGAAATACATAATCTTGACGATACGCAGATAGTAGTAAGCGCCCACCACCGAGCTGAGCACGCCGATCACCGCCAGCGTATAGAGGCCGGCATTGATCGCGGACATGAAGATGTAGAACTTGCCGAAGAAGCCGGCCAGCGGCGGCACGCCGGCGAGCGAGAACATGAAGCCGGCGAGCAGCAAAGCCATGCCCGGATGGGTCTTGGCGAGGCCGGCAAGATCGCTCACGCCTTCGACCATCTGGTCCTTCTGGCGCATGCAGAGGATGCAGGCGAAGGTGCCGACATTCATGGCAAGGTAGATCGCCAGATAGATCAGGATGCCGCGCACACCCTCTTCCGTGCCGGCCGCAAGCCCGATCAGGGCATAACCGACATGGCCGATGGACGAATATGCCATCAGGCGCTTGATGTTGGTCTGCGCGATGGCCGCGAAAGCGCCGAGCAGCATGCTGAGTGTGCTGATCACGATGATGATCTGCTGCCATTCATGGGCGATGTCGCCGAACGGCGTCAGGATCGCACGCACGAACAGCGCCATCGCGGCAATCTTCGGCGCGACGGCGAAGAAGGCGGTCACCGGCGTCGGTGCGCCTTCATAGACGTCGGGCGTCCACATATGGAAGGGCACGGCCGAAACCTTGAAGGCAAGACCGGCCGACAGGAAGACGATACCGACCAACAGGCCGATCGACGCATGGCCGCCGAGTGCAGTGGCGATCTGGGCGAAATTGGTCGAACCGGCAAAGCCGTAGATCATCGAGGCGCCGTAGAGCAGCATGCCCGACGACAGCGCCCCCAGCACAAAATACTTCAGGCCAGCCTCGGTGGCGCGGCCGGAATCGCGCTTGAAGGCGGCCAGCACATACAGCGACAGCGACTGCAGTTCGAGGCCGAGATATAGCGCGATCAGGTCATTGGCCGAGACCATCATCATCATGCCGGTGCTGGCCAGCAGGATCAGCACCGGATACTCGAAACGCTCCATCCGCTCGTAGCGGTTATAGCCGAGCGACAGCACGATGGCGAAAGCCGAGCCGAGCAGGATCAGCACTTTGGCGAAGCGGCCAAAACCGTCGGCCACGAACAGGCCACCGAAGGTGGCAACCGATTCTGCCGGCTGCATGGCGACCAAAGCAATGCCGATCAGCAGCACCAGCACCGCCAGCCACGACACCAGGCGGGTCGAGCCCTCACCGCGAAAGACGCCGAACATCAGCAGTGCCATGGCCGAGAGCGCAAGCCAGAGTTCCGGATAGGCAGGCGCGAGTGCGGGCAGAGCGGTCACGGTTGAACTCCTAGCGGGCAGCGGTGGCGAGCGCCTTGGCGGCGGCCATCGCGGTCTGGTGCTGGTCGAGCAGATGCTTGACCGAGGCGGCCATCACATCGAAGAACGGCGCGGGATAGATGCCCATCCACAGCGTCATGATCACCAGCGGTGCAAAGATGGCGATTTCACGCGGCGACAGGTCGACCATCGCCTTGAGGTCGGCCTTGGTCAGCTCGCCAAAGACAATGCGGCGATAGAGATAGAGCGCATAAGCGGCAGCAAAGATCACCCCGGTGGTGGCGATCAGCGCCACCCAGGTATTGGCCTGGAAGGCACCGACCAGCGTCAGCAGTTCGCCGACGAAGCCGCCGGTACCCGGCAGACCGACATTGGCCATAGTGAACAGCATGAAGATCGTGGCGTATTTCGGCATGTTATTGGCCAGGCCACCGTAGCGCGTGATCTCGCGGGTATGCAGACGGTCGTAGACCACGCCGACGCAGAGGAACAGCGCGCCGGAGATGATGCCGTGGCTGAGCATCTGGAAGATGGCACCTTCGACGCCCTGTGTATTCAGCGCGAAGATGCCCATGGTGACAAAGCCCATATGCGCCACCGAGGAATAGGCAATCAGCTTCTTCATGTCCTCTTGCACCAGCGCCACGATCGAGGCGTAGACGATGGCGATCACGCTGAGCGCAAAGACGAAGGGCGCGAAATATTCCGAGGCAATCGGGAACATCGGCAGCGAGAAGCGCAGGAAGCCGTAGCCCCCCATCTTCAGCAGCACGGCGGCCAGGATGACCGAGCCGGCGGTCGGCGCTTCAACGTGCGCATCGGGCAACCAGGTATGCACCGGCCACATCGGCATCTTCACGGCGAAAGATGCGAAGAAGGCGAGCCAGAGCCAGGTCTGCGCCTGCGCCGAGAACAGCCCGGCCTTCATCAGGCTCGGGATGTCGGTCGTGCCGGCGGTGAAATACATGTAGAGCAGCGCCAGCAACAGCAGCACCGATCCGAGCAGCGTGTAGAGGAAGAACTTGAAACTGGCATAAATGCGGCGCTTGCCGCCCCAGATGCCGATGATCAGGAACATCGGAATCAGGCCAGCCTCGAACATCAGGTAGAACAGCACCAGATCCAGCGCGCAGAACACGCCGACCATCAGGGTCTCCATGACCAGGAAGGCGATCATGTATTCCTTGACGCGATGCTCGATGGCTTCCCAGCTGGCCAGGATGCAGAACGGCATCAGGAAGGTGGTGAGGATGACGAACAGCATGGAAATGCCGTCGACGCCCATATGGTAATTGATGCCGGCGCCGATCCATTCGCCCTTCTCGACGAACTGGAAGGTCGCCGTGGAATTGTCGAAATTCAGCCAGATCAGCAGCGACACCAGGAAGGTGATCGTGGTGGTCCACAACGCCACCGAACGGGCATTGCGGGCAACGATCTCTTCCGGACCGCGCGCCAGGAAGATGAAGGCGGCGCCGACCAGCGGCAGGAAAGTGACGATCGACAGCAAGGGCATGCTCGACATCGGATTAGTGCCCCATCGCACTGAAGAAATAAGTCACCAGCGCCGCCACGCCGATCAGCATGGCAAAGGCATAGTGATAGACGTAACCGGACTGCAGGATCGAGGCGCGCCGGGCCAGACGAACCACCGTGGCGGCCAAGCCATCGGGGCCGAGGCCGTCGATGATCTTGCCGTCGCCGCCCTTCCACAGCAGGTTGCCGAGCCAGAAGGTCGGACGCACGAAGATGCGGTCGTACAGCTCGTCGAAATACCACTTGTTCAGCAGGAACTGATACAGCATCGGTTGCTGTGCAGCGGCGCGATGCGGCAGCGTGGTATCGCGGATATAGGCGATCCAGGCGATGAAGATGCCGACAATGCCGACGATGATCGGGCCGACCTTGACGAGGAACGGCACGTGATGCGCTTCTTCCATCGCCTTGTGGTTTTCCAGGATCAGGATCGAGCTGCCCCAGAATTCCTTCCAGTGATGGCCGATGAAGCCATCGTGGAAGGCGATGCCGGCAAAGGCCGCGCCGGTGGCCAGCACGAACAGCGGCACCAGCATGATCATCGGGCTTTCATGCACGTGTTCCATCACGTGATGATCGGCGCGCGGTTTGCCATGGAAGGTCATGAACAGCAGGCGCCAGGAATAGAAGGCGGTCAGGATCGCGGCGGCCATGCCCATGATGTAGGCATACTGCCCTATCCCGCCGGCGGCGTAGGCCACTTCGAGGATCATATCCTTGGAGTAATAGCCGGCGAAGATCGGGAAACCGGCCAGCGCGAGGCTGCCGATCCACATCATCACATAGGTGATCTTGATGTGCTTCCACAGACCGCCCATGCGGCGCATGTCCTGCTCGCCGTCGACGGCGTGGATCACCGAGCCGGCGCCGAGGAACAGCAGCGCCTTGAAGAAGGCATGCGTGAACAGGTGGAAGATCGCGGCCGGATAGGCCGAAACGCCCAGCGCGAAGAACATGTAGCCGAGCTGCGAGCAGGTCGAATAGGCGATTACGCGTTTGATGTCGTTCTGCGCCAGACCGACCGTGGCGGCGAAGAAGGCCGTGCTGGCGCCGATCAAGGTGACGAAGGCCAGCGTATCGGGCGCGTATTCGAACAGCGGCGAGCAGCGCGCAACCATGAAGACGCCGGCGGTGACCATCGTCGCGGCATGGATCAGCGCCGACACCGGTGTCGGGCCTTCCATGGCGTCCGGCAGCCAGGTGTGCAGGCCGAGCTGGGCCGATTTGCCCATGGCACCGAGGAACAGCAGGAAGGTGGCGACCGTCAGTATGTCCCAGTCCTTCCACAGGAAGTGGAAGGTCTTGCCGGCCAGATCCGGCGCCGCCGAGAAGACGGCATCGAAGCCGACGCTGCCGGTGGCGAAGAACAGCGCCATGATGCCGAGCGCGAAGCCGAAATCACCGACGCGGTTGACCACGAAGGCCTTGATCGAGGCGGCATTGGCGCTGGGCTTGTGGAACCAGAAGCCGATCAGCAGGTAGGACGCGAGGCCGACGCCTTCCCAGCCCATATAGAGCTGCACGAAGTTATCCGCCGTGATCAGCATCAGCATGGCGAAGGTGAACAGCGACAGATAGGCGAAGAAGCGCGGCCGGTGCGGATCGTGGCTCATATAGCCGACGGAATAGACATGCACGACGGCTGACACGGTATTGACCACCACCAGCATGACGGCAGTGAGCTGGTCGATCTTGAGCGCCCAATCGACCGAGAAAGTACCGGAATCGATCCAGTCGAGCACCTTGACGGTGACGACCATGCCCTTCGAGATCACGAGGTAGAAGGCAACCCAGGACAGAACGGCCGAGATGATCACCGCCACGCAGGTGACGGCCATCGAGGCGGCGTCGCCGATCCTGCGGCCGAACAGGCCGGCGATGATCGCTGCCAGCAGCGGCAGGAAAACGATCAGATGGTACATCGTCATCGCTGGCCTCAGCCCTTCATCATATTGATGTCTTCAACCGCGATGGTGCCGCGGTTGCGGAAATACACGACCAGGATCGCCAGGCCGATGGCCGCCTCGCCCGCCGCCACCGTCAGCACGAACAGGGCGAAAACCTGGCCGACCAGGTCGTTCAGGTGGGTGGAGAAGGCCACCAGGTTGATGTTGACGGCGAGCAGCATCAGCTCGATCGACATCAGAATGACGATCACATTCTTGCGGTTCAGGAAGATGCCGAGAATCCCGAGCGTGAATAGGATCGCGGCGACCGTGAGATAATGTCCGAGGCCGATGGTCATGGTCAGATTCCCTTCCTCGGCTCGACCTTGCGGATCGCCACCGCTTCGTCGCGCGGGCGGTTGACCTGCTCGGAGATGCTCTGGCGCTTCACGCCGGGACGCGAACGCAGCGTCAGCACGATGGCGCCGATCATGGCGACCAGCAGAATCAGGCCGGCGCCCTGGAACAGGTAGATGTATTTCGTATAGAGCACCTGCCCCAGCGCATGGGTGTTGGTGACCTTATCCAGCGCCGGGATCGGATCGGCGGAAACTGTCTTGGCCGCCGGAGTGACCGCCCAGCCACCCAGCACCATGGCGAGTTCAACCAGCAGGATGAGGCCGATGGTGCCGCCGACCGGCAGGTATTGCAGGAAGCCCTGCCGCAGCTCGACGAAGTTGATGTCGAGCATCATCACCACGAAGAGGAACAGCACCGCCACGGCGCCGACATAGACGATCACCAGCAGCATGCCGAGGAATTCGGCGCCCATCAGCACGAACAGGCCGGCCGCATTGAAGAAGGCCAGGATCAGGAACAGCACGCTGTGCACAGGGTTGCGCGACGCGATCACCATGAAGCCGGAGGCCACGGTGATGGCTGCGAACAGGTAGAAGGCCAGAGCCTGGATAATCATCGTTTACCCCCTCGCCTGCGGCGCGCTCATCGATACGGCGCGTCCGCGGCGATGTTCCGCGAAATCTCGTATTCCCAGCGCTCGCCATTCGCGAGCAGCTTGTCCTTGTCGTAAAACAGTTCTTCGCGCGTCTCGGTGGCGAATTCGAAATTCGGCCCTTCGACGATGGCATCAACCGGGCAGGCTTCCTGGCAGAAGCCGCAGTAGATGCACTTGGTCATGTCGATGTCGTAGCGCGTGGTGCGGCGCGAACCGTCATCGCGCGGCTCGGCCTCGATGGTGATGGCCTGGGCCGGGCAGACCGCTTCGCAGAGCTTGCAGGCGATGCAGCGTTCTTCGCCGTTGGCATAACGGCGCAGCGCATGCTCGCCGCGGAAGCGCGGGCTCAGCGGACCCTTTTCATACGGATAGTTCAGCGTGGCGCGCGGCTTGAACATATAGGCGAAGGTGAGTCCAAGGCCCTTCACCACTTCCCACAGGAAGATCGAGCGAGCACCGCGATCGAGCAAAGCCATGGCTCAGACCCCTTTCGGCAGCAGGTCGAAGGCAAGCAGGACGCCAGCCGTCAACACCACCCACAACAGCGAGAATGGCAGAAACACCTTCCAGCCCAGACGCATCAGCTGGTCATAGCGGTAGCGCGGCACAGTGGCGCGCACCCAGATGAACACGAACAGCAGGACGAAGACCTTCAGGCAAAACCAGACGACGCCCGGAATCCAGTTGAATGGTGCGACGTCGAAGGGCGGCAGCCAGCCACCGAGGAACAGGATCGTCGTCATGCCCGACATCAGGATCATGTTCGCGTATTCGCCGAGGAAGAACAGCGCAAATGCCATCGACGAGTATTCGACCTGGTAACCGGCAACCAGTTCGGCTTCGGCTTCCGGCAGATCGAAGGGATGCCGATTGGTTTCGGCCAGCGCCGAGATGAAGAAGACGATGAACATCGGGAAGAGCGGCAGGGCGAACCAAACTGTCTTCTGGGCATTCACGATGGCGCTCAGGTTCAGCGAACCGACGCAGAGCAGCACAGTGATGATGACGAGGCCCATCGAGACTTCGTAGGACACCATCTGCGCNNATGGCGAAGAGATACAGCACGCCGACATTGATATTGGAGATCACCAGGCCGTCACCGACCGGAATCACCGCCCAGGCGATCATCGCCAAAATGAAGGTGATGCAGGGCGCCGCGATGAACAGGAACTTGTTCGCACCCGACGGGATGATGGTTTCCTTGAAGATCAGCTTGGCTGCATCGGCCAGCGGCTGCAGCAGGCCGAATGGGCCCACCACGTTCGGACCCATGCGCAACGACATCGCCGCCAGCACCTTACGCTCCATCAGCGTGAGGTAGGCCACCGCGACCAGCAGCGGCACCAGCAGCATCAGGATATGGACGAGGATCAACCCGCCGGGGAAGACGTAGCCGGTCCAGAGCATTTGCCAGAGAGACTCAGTCATGGGTACCCGTCTTCGGCTGGGCAGCGCCGCGCGCGATCGCCGAACATTCGGCCATGGTCGCGGAAGCGCGGGCAATCGGATTGGTCAGATAGAAATCGGAAACCGTCGAGGCAAACGGCGCATCGGCAACGCTGCCGGCCGTGCCGAAAGCACCCCAGTTCGCTGTGCCGCGTTTGTCGACACCGGAGAAATGCGGCGCGACTTCCAGCATGCGACGACGCAGCATGCCCAGGTTGTCGTAGGGCAGCTTGTGGCCGAGCGGTTCGGAGACGGCGCGGATGATCGCCCAGTCCTCGCGGGCATCGCCCGGAGGCGCTGCGGCGCGACGGCCGAGCTGCACGCGGCCCTCGGTATTCACCCAGGTGGCGTCCTTCTCGACATAGGCGGCACCCGGCAGGATCACGTCGGCGCGCTTCGCGCCGGCATCGCCATGGCTGCCCTGATAGATCACAAAAGCTGAGCCGAGCTTGCTGGTGTCGATCTCGTCGGCACCCAGCAGCCAGACAGCCTTGATCTCGCCCGCCTGCGCGCCGGCCAGAATGCCGGCGACATCCTTGCCGCCCTGCCCATCTGCAGATTGGCCCGGTACGAAGCCGAGGTCGAGCGCACCGACGCGAGCGGCGGCGGTGTGCAGCATGTTGAAACCGTTCCAGCCGTCCTTGATGAGGCCGAGGCTGTCGACGGCCTGCTTGGCCAGCGCCAGCACGGCGGCGCCATCGGCGCGGGCAATTGCGCCCTGGCCGAGGATCAGCATCGGCTTCTGCGCGCCCTTCAGGACTTCAGCAAAGGCGTGACGGCCTTCGGCGATGTCCTTCAGCGTCGCGGCGCCGGCACCGAGATATTCGTATTTGTAGGTCAGCTGCGGCTGCTCAGAACTGATCAGGGCGATCTTCACCTTGCCGGTGAGATAGCGCTTGCGGATACGTGTATTGATCAGGGCGGCTTCGCGGCGCGGATTGCTGCCCACGATCAGGATCGCGTCGGCGTCGTCGATGCCGCTGATGCCGCTGTTGAACAGGTAGCCGGCACGGTTCGACGGATCGATCTGCGCGCCGTCCTGGCGGCAATCGAGATTGGCCGAACCCAGCTTGCCCATCAGGTCTTTCAGCGCGGTCATGCTCTCGGCGCAGGCCATGTCGCCGGCGATGGCGGCGATCTGGCTGCCCTGCAGGCCCTTCACGTTCGCAGCGATGGCAGCGAAGGCCTCAGCCCAGGTCGCTTCCTGCAGCTTGCCGTTCTTGCGAACGTAAGGCCGGTCGAGGCGGCGGTTGCGCAGGCCGTCATAGGCGAAGCGGCTCTTGTCGGAGAGCCATTCCTCGTTGACGTCCTCGTTCAGGCGCGGCAGTACGCGCATCACTTCGCGACCGCGCACGTCGACACGGATATTGGCACCGACNNTTCGAGGTGAGCGCACCGACCGGGCAGAGGTCGATCACGTTGCCGGACATTTCCGACGTCATCGCCTGCTCGAGATAGGTGGTGATCTGCATGTCTTCGCCGCGACCGATGGCGCCGAGTTCCGGCACGCCGGCCACTTCCTGCGCGAAGCGAATGCAACGGGTGCAGTGGATGCAGCGGGTCATCGTGGTGGCAACCAGCGGACCCATATACTTGTCGTTCACCGCGCGCTTGTTCTCGTCGTAGCGCGAGGAACCCTTGCCGTAACCGACCGACTGGTCCTGCAGGTCGCATTCGCCGCCCTGGTCGCAGATCGGGCAATCGAGCGGATGGTTGATCAGCAGGAATTCCATCACGCCTTCGCGGGCCTTCTTCACCAGCGGCGTATCGGTCTTGATCACCATGTTGTCGGCAGCCGGCATCGCGCAGGACGCGATCGGCTTCGGCGCCTTTTCCTGCTCGACCAGGCACATGCGGCAGTTGCCGGCGATGGTGAGGCGTTCGTGGTAGCAAAAACGCGGGATTTCCTTGCCGGCCAGTTCACAGGCCTGCAGCACGGTGGTGCCGGGCTCGACCGTTACCTGGATACCGTCGATGGTCAACGTGGGCATTGCTTACCCTTCCCCCGCCTACTCAGCCGCCGCCGGCAGAACCGGCGCGCCTGTGTGATATGCGTCGATGCGGCGTTCGATCTCACCGCGGAAATGCCGGATCAGGCCCTGGATCGGCCAGGCCGCGGCATCGCCGAGCGCGCAGATCGTGTGGCCTTCCACCTGCGTGGTGACTTCCAGCAGCATGTCGATTTCGCGCTTCTCGGCCTTGCCCTGCACGAGACGCTCCATCACGCGCCACATCCAGCCGGTGCCTTCGCGGCACGGCGTACACTGGCCGCAGGATTCATGCTTGTAGAATTTCGAGAGCCGCGCGATGGCACGCACCACGTCGGTGCTCTTGTCCATGACGATGACGGCCGCGGTGCCGAGGCCCGAACGCTGCGCACGCAGGCTGTCGAAATCCATCAGCACGTCGTCGCAGATCGACTTGGGCAGCAGTGGAACCGACGAGCCGCCCGGAATGATCGCCAGCAGGTTGTCCCAGCCGCCACGCACGCCGCCGGCATGCTTCTCGATCAGTTCCTTCAGCGGAATGCCCATCTCTTCTTCGACATTGCACGGCTTGTTCACATGGCCGGAAATGCAGAAGACCTTGGTGCCGGTGTTGTTCGGACGGCCGATGCCGGCGAACCACTCACCGCCGCGACGCAGGATGGTCGGCGCGACCGCGATGCTTTCGACGTTGTTCACCGTGGTGGGGCAACCCCAGACCCCCATATTGGCCGGGAACGGCGGCTTCAAGCGCGGCTGGCCCTTCTTGCCTTCCAGGCTTTCGATCAGCGCGGTTTCTTCGCCGCAGATGTAGGCGCCGGCGCCGCGATGGACATAGACGTCGAAATCGAAGCCGGAGCCGCACGCATTCTTGCCGATCAGGCCGGCCGCATAGGCCTCATCGATGGCGCCCTGCAGATTCTCGGCCTCGCGGAAGAATTCACCGCGGATATAGATATAGGCCGCGACCGCGCGCATGGCGAAGCCAGCGACGAGGCAGCCCTCGACCAACTTGTGCGGATCGTGCCGCATCATGTCGCGGTCCTTGCAGGTGCCCGGCTCGCCCTCGTCTGCATTGACGACGAGATACGACGGGCGGCCGTCGGACTGCTTGGGCATGAAGGACCACTTCATGCCGGTCGGGAAGCCGGCGCCACCGCGACCGCGCAGGCCGGACTTCTTCATCTCGTCGATGATCCAGTCCTGGCCCTTGTCGAGGATGGCCTTGGTGTTGTCCCAGTCGCCACGCTTGCGGGCAGCCTCAAGGCGCCACGACTGCTGGCCGTAGAGATTGGTGAAGATGCGGTCTTTATCCTGAAGCATGATCTGGCTCCGCCTCAGTCGTCATTCCCGCCGGCCGAAGCCGCGGGATTGAAAGTGGTAAGGGTCGTCGCGCCGCCGAGCGGCTCCGACGACAGGCGGCCATTCTGCGGGCCGGGCTTTGGCGTCTCGCCGCGCTTCAGCGCTTCGAGGATGCGGCCGGTGCTCTCTTCATCGAGGTCTTCGAAGAAGTCGTCGTTATACTGCAGCATCGGCGCGTTCACGCAGGCGCCGAGGCACTCCACCTCGATCACGGTGAACTTGCCATCGGCCGAAGTCTCGCCCGGATTGAGGCCGAGATGCTTCTTGCAGGCGCTCAGCACCTTATCCGAACCGGCGAGCCAGCACGGCGTCGTCGTGCAGACCTGCACGAAATGCGTGCCGACCGGGGCCAGGTTGTACATCGTGTAGAAGCTGGCGACTTCCAGCACCTTGATCACCGGCACATCGAGCATTTCGGCGATATAGCGGATCGCAGCCTGCGGCACCCAGTTGTCGTGCTGGCGCTGCGCGATATCCAGCAGCGGCATCACCGCGCTGCGCTGGCGGCCGGCCGGATACTTGGCGATATGCGTCTTGGCCAGCGCCAGATTCTCCGCCGTGAAGGCGAAGCTGGCCGGCTGCATCTCGGGCGGTGCGATATGTACGCCGCTCATCGATCGATCTCCCCGAACACAATATCCATGTTGCCGACGATGGAGACGGCGTCGGCCAGCATGTAACCCTTCGACATGAAATCGGTCGCCTGCAGATGCGGGAAGCCCGGCGCGCGGATGCGGCAGCGATACGGCTTGTTCGAGCCGTCCGACACCAGATACACGCCGAACTCGCCCTTCGGCGCCTCGACGGCGGCATAAGCCTCGCCTTCCGGCACGCGATAGCCTTCGGTGTAGAGCTTGAAGTGATGGATCAGCGCTTCCATCGACTTCTTCATCTCGCCGCGCTTGGGCGGCACGATCTTGCGGTCGTCCGACGCGATAGGTCCGGTCGGCATGGCGGCAATCACCTGCTCGACGATCTTCGCGCTCTGGCGCATCTCTTCGATGCGGCAGAGATAGCGGTCGAAGCAGTCGCCGTTCTTGCCCACCGGCAGATCGAAATCATACTTCTCGTAGCCATCGTAAGGCTGCGACTTGCGCAGATCCCAGGCAACGCCCGAGCCGCGCAGCATCACGCCCGAGAAAGCCCAGTCGATCGCATCCTTGGCGCTGATCACGCCGATATCGACGTTGCGCTGGCGATAGATACGGTTCTCGGTCAGCAGGCCTTCGATATCCTCGATCACCTTCAGCATGCGCGGCAGGTAATTGACGATGTCTTCTTCCATGCCCTTGGGCATGTCCTGGTGCACGCCGCCGGGACGGAAATAGGCCGCGTGCATGCGAGCGCCGGAAACGCGCTCGTAGAATTCCATCAGCTTCTCGCGTTCCTCGAAGCCCCACAGCGCCGGCGTCATGGCGCCGCAATCAAGCGCGTGAGTCGTCACATTCAGCAGGTGATTGAGCAGGCGACCGATCTCGGCGAAGAGCACGCGGATCGCCTGGCCGCGCGCCGGCACTTCCAGACCGAGCAGCTTTTCGGTGGCCAGAGCAAAGGCATGTTCCTGATTCATCGGCGCGACGTAATCGAGGCGGTCGAAATACGGCACCGCCTGCAGATAGGTCTTGTGCTCAATCAGCTTCTCGGTGCCGCGATGCAGCAGTCCGATATGCGGATCGCAACGCTCGACGATCTCACCATCGAGTTCCATGACGAGGCGCAGCACGCCATGGGCCGCGGGATGCTGCGGCCCGAAGTTGACCATGTAGTTGGCAATGGAGACTTCGGCCATGTTACTTCTGCCCCTCGGCCTTTTCGTCGCCCGGCAGCACGTATTTCGCGCCTTCCCACGGGCTCATGAAATCGAAGCGGCGGAATTCCTGCTGCAGCTGCACCGGCTCGTAGACCACGCGCTTCTGCGACTCGTCGTAACGCACTTCGATGTAACCGGTAAGCGGGAAATCCTTGCGCAGCGGATGCCCTTCGAAACCGTAATCCGACAGGATACGGCGCAGGTCCGGATGGCCGGAGAACATCACGCCATACATGTCCCAGGTCTCGCGCTCGAACCAGTTGGCGGCGGAATAGACGCTGATGGCGGACGGCACCGGAGTCTCTTCGTCGGTCTCGACCTTGATGCGCACGCGCTGGTTCAGCTTCAGGCTCAGCAGGTGATAGACGACATCGAAACGCTTCGCGCGCTCCGGCCAGTCGAGGCCGGTGATATCGATCAGTTCGGCGAATTGGCAGTTGCCGTCATCGCGCAGGAAGCTCAGCACCTTCACGATGCGCTCGGCCGGCACGCGGATGGTCAGTTCGCCCAGCGCAATCTTCGCATCCAGCAGATCGGCGCCAAGGCCGGCGGCCAGATGGTCGGCCAGGTCGCGCAGTCCCTGTTCCTGTTCGCGCAAGATCGCCTTGCTGTCGGTCATGTCCGGTTCCTCAGCGGGCAATCGTGCCGGTGCGCCGGATCTTCTTCTGCAATTGCAGAAGGCCGTAGACCAGCGCTTCGGCGGTCGGCGGGCAGCCGGGGATATAGATATCGACCGGCACGATACGGTCGCAACCGCGCACCACCGAATAGGAATAGTGATAGTAGCCGCCGCCATTGGCGCAGCTGCCCATTGAGATCACGTAGCGCGGCTCGGCCATCTGGTCGTAGAGCTTGCGCAGGGCCGGCGCCATCTTGTTGGTCAGCGTGCCGGCGACGATCATCACGTCGGACTGGCGGGGCGAGGCGCGCGGCATCGAGCCGAAGCGGTCGAGATCGTAACGCGCCATATAGGCGTGGATCATTTCGACGCCGCAGCAGGCCAGACCGAAGGTCATCGGCCAGAGCGAACCGGTACGGGCCCAGTTGGCCAGCTTGTCGAGCGAGGAAATCACCACGCCCTTGTCGGCCAGCTCGTCGGAAATATCCTTGAAGAAGGCGTCCTGGTCGGAACCGAGCGTGGCGCCGGTACCGGTCTGGGAGGAATTCTGCTGGGTCGTCTGCATGGCGTTGCTCATTCCCACTCCAGCGCCCCCTTCTTCCATTCGTAGATGAAGCCAATGGTGAGGATCGCGAGGAAGATCATCATCGACCAGAAGCCGTAGACACCGATCTCGCCGAGCGTGATCGCCCAGGGGAACAGGAAGGCCACTTCAAGGTCGAAGATGATGAACAGGATGGCGACGAGGTAGAAGCGCACGTCGAACTGCTTGCGGGAATCGCCGAAGGGCTCGAAGCCGCACTCGTAGGTGGAATTCTTCTCGGGGTCTGGTGCACGCTTGGCCGCCACGAAGGGCAGCAGGGCCAGAACCACGGCCAGCACGATGGCCAGACCAAGGAAAAGCAGGATCGGCAGATATTCCCGCAGCAGGGCGTCCACGGTCATTCCCCTCCGAAAAAAACGTTCTGCCCGGGCCGGTCCCACCCGCCCGAGTTCCGGGCTGTTCTAGCCGGTTCCGTCCGGCCTCGCAACACGCACCCCGATGCGAAAAAAAGCCGCAAGTCACAGCGGGAAAAACGCTTTTCTGCCTTTTGAGAGTCGCTCGCAACAGTCCTGCAGTGCGACTCGATCTGTATATGGAAAAGCTATTTCCGAACCTCTGCAGGCCCGGTTACGGATCGGATTTTGAGGAAGGGTTGCCGGCGGGGAAATGGCGAGAGTGACGGGACTTGAACCCGCGACCTCCGGCGTGACAGGCCGGCGCTCTAACCAACTGAGCTACACCCCCGCGGCGGCAGGCGGTTTACCCTTGGCTACCCCCGATGTCAAGCAGGCGCGACCGATATTCCGGCCGCGCCTGCAAAGACTTGTGAGAAGCACTCTGAGGCCTTGTCAGGCCAGCGCGAGGTGGCTGGCATCCTCCAGAGCCGGCACGATCTTTTCTCCGGCCTGGCGGGCCTTGCGCTGCACTGCCGACTGCAGCTTGCGGAAGGCCTTGGTCTCGATCTGGCGCACGCGTTCCTTGGTCACGCCAAGCTTGCCGCCCAGCTCTTCCAACGTCGCCTTGTCCTCGTTCAGCATGCGCTCGGTGATGATCATCTGCTCGCGCGGGCTGAGTTCCTGCAGCGATTCCGTCAGCCAGACGTGGCGCTGGCCGCCATCCATCTTGGTGGTGACGATTTCCTCGGGATTCGGGCCCGGATCGACCAGGAAATCCTGGAAAGCGTCGCCGCCCTCCTCGCCGCCCACGGTCTCGTTCAGCGAGTGATCGCGCGCAGACAGGCGCTGCGCCATGTTGGTCACATCGTTGGGCGAAACCTTGAGCGCCGTGGCGATTTCGTCTCGTGTGGCGTTGTCCAGCGTCAGCGTGCCGCCGCCGGCCCGCTCCAGCTTGGCGCGCAGCCAGCGCAGGTTGAAGAACAGCGCCTTCTGGCCGGCCGAGGTGCCCGAACGCACGATCGACCAGTTACGCAGCACGTATTCCTGAATCGAGGACCGGATCCACCATGAGGCATAGGTGGAAAACCGCACGCCACGCTCGGGATCGAAGCGGTTTACCGCCAGCATCAGGCCGATATTGCCTTCCTGGATCAGGTCGGGCATCGGCAGGCCGTAATTACGGAAACGGGTCGAGGTGGCGACCACCAGGCGCAGATAGGCGGTCACCAGCTTCTGCATCGCCTTTTGATCTCCATCAAGGCGCCAGGCGCGGGCATAACTTAACTCTTCCTGCTCCGTCAGCATGGCCTTGGTCATGACGGTGGACAGGTAGCGCCGGTCGGCGCTGTCGAGAGTCCGGGGGGCGGATGCGATGGCCATTATATGTCCTCCATCGACTTTCGCCCTTGCCTGCACTAGGTTGCTTGAACTGGAGCCGCGTACAGGGTTGGGCGAAGTGGTTAGTTGGTATCGGGTCGATACAAATTACGATACGCCCGCCAATGTTCCTCCAGCAAGCGGTATTAGCGAGTCGAAACCAAACTGTGATGCCGATCACCGACCTTAGCCATGCCGTGACCGACGGCCCCGTCAGCGGGACTGTGCCGGGCGAAAAAAATGCGATAGCTCAACGGGTTATCGTTTTGCTCGACCGTCTGGGCCGGCTCACCCGGGAATTGCAGTTCGCCGACGGCCTGAACCCGGCCCAGTGGGAAGCCCTGCGCTTCCTGGCCCAGGCCAACAGGTATTCCCGCTCCCCCACAGCGCTGGCCGACTATCTCGGCGCCACCAAAGGGACCGTTTCCCAGACGCTGATCGCCCTCGAATCCAAAGGGCTGATCACGCGCTGCAAGAAGACCGAGGACCGCCGCCAGGTCGACCTCTGCCTCACCGAGGCCGGTCAGGCCATGCTGGCCAAGGACCCGATGCAGACCCTGGAACAGGCGACACTTGAGATCGCCGACGAACTCGGCGCGGAAATGGTCAAGGGCCTGTCGCGCCTGCTGCACGATCTGCAGACCCGCAACCAGATCAACGAATTCGGCGTCTGCCAGGATTGTTCGCTGTTCTGCGTGAACAGTCAGGCCGCGCTGGTGGATATGAATGCCAAGGTCGGTGTCGGTACCTGCGGCAATACCGGCGAGACCGTCGACGCGGCCGAGAAGACCAAGATCTGCGTCAACTACAAGACCGCCAACTGATCCTCGCCTTCCCTCTGCCATTGTTGACGCTACGTCATGCCACGGTGCTCCACCAAGATGGTTGCGCCCTGCCGGGCTGCGACCTAGCGTTCATCGACACATTCTCTTTTGCAGATTCCGGGAAAGCCGACCAATGAAGTTCACGGGTACCGAGTCCTATGTCGCCACCAACGATCTGAAGGTGGCGGTGAATGCCGCAATCACGCTCGAGCGGCCACTGCTGGTGAAGGGCGAGCCGGGCACCGGCAAGACCGTGCTGGCCATCGAGATCGCCAGGGCGCTGAACGCCCCGCTCCTCACCTGGCACGTGAAATCGACCACCAAGGCACAGCAGGGCCTGTACGAATACGATGCGGTCTCGCGTCTGCGCGACAGCCAGCTTGGCGACGAGCGCGTGAAGGATATCCGCAACTACATCAAGAAGGGCAAGCTGTGGGATGCCTTCACGGCACCGCAGCGCCCTGTCCTGCTGATCGACGAGATCGACAAGGCCGATATCGAGTTTCCGAACGACCTGTTGCTCGAACTCGACCGCATGGAGTTCTACGTCTACGAGACGAACGAGACGATCAAGGCCAGCCAGCGCCCGATCATTATCATCACCTCGAATAATGAAAAGGAACTGCCGGACGCCTTCCTGCGCCGCTGCTTCTTCCACTACATCCGCTTCCCCGAGCGCGAGACGATGGAAGAGATCATCGAAGTGCATTATCCGGGCGTGCAGAAGAATCTGGTGCGCGACGCGCTGAATGTCTTCTACGATATCCGCGAAACGCCGGGCCTGAAGAAGAAGCCCTCGACCTCCGAACTGCTCGACTGGCTCAAGCTGCTGATGGCGGAAGACCTGCCGGCCGATGCGCTGCGCACCAAGGACCAGGGCAAGCTGATCCCGCCGCTGGCCGGCGCGCTGCTGAAGAACGAGCAGGATGTGCATCTGTTCGAGCGGCTCGCGTTTATCGCGCGCCGCGAGCGGAACTAGGGCTTAAGGGGCCCGCCCGGGAGACTTGGCATGTTCATCAACTTCTTCCTCGAACTGCGCAAGGCGAAAGTCCCTGCCACTTTGCGGGAATACCTCACGCTGATCGAGGCGATGGACAAGAACGTGGCCGAGTACCGCGTCGAGGATTTCTATTATCTGTCGCGCACCGCCCTGGTGAAGGACGAACGCAACCTCGATAAGTTCGACCGCGTCTTCGGCCAGTGTTTCAACGGGCTTCAGTTCGTCGGCGCTGGCGCCGAGATCACCGCCGAGATTCCTGAGGAATGGCTGCGCAAGCTGGCCGAAAAAACTCTCACACCTGAAGAAATGGCGCAGATCGAAGCACTCGGGGGCTGGGACAAACTGATGGAGACGCTGAAACAGCGGCTCGAAGAACAGAAAGGCCGGCATCAGGGCGGCAACAAGTGGATCGGCACGGCAGGCACCTCACCTTTCGGCGCTTATGGCTATAATCCCGAAGGCGTGCGCATCGGCCAGGACAAGTCGCGCAACCGCCGTGCCGTGAAGGTGTGGGACAAGCGCGAATACAAGAATCTGGACGACAGCGTCGAACTCGGCACCCGCAACATCAAGGTAGCGATGCGGCGCCTGCGTAAATTCGCCCGCGATGGCGCCGATATGGAGCTCGACCTGCCCGACACCATCAAGTCGACAGCGGCCAATGCCGGCTATCTCGACATCAAGATGGTGCCCGAGCGGCACAACAAGGTGAAGGTGCTGCTGCTGTTCGATATCGGCGGCTCGATGGACGACCATATCCGCGTCACCGAGGAACTGTTCTCGGCCGCGCGCGCCGAATTCAAGCATATGGAGTTCTTCTACTTCCACAACTGCGTCTACGAGAAACTGTGGAAGGACAACCGCCGCCGGCACAGCGAGTTCGTGCCGACCTTCGAGATGCTGCGCACCTATCAGCATGACTACAAGCTGGTCTTCGTCGGTGACGCCACGATGAGCCCGTATGAGATCGTGCAGCCGGGTGGCAGCGTGGAACACTGGAACGAGGAAGCCGGCGCGACCTGGATGCAGCGCCTGCTGGAGACCTATCCGAAGGCGATCTGGCTCAATCCGGTGCAAGAGAAGTACTGGGACTTCACGCCCAGCGTCGGCGTGATCCGCCAGCTCATGAACAACCGCATGTTCCCGCTCACCCTGGACGGGCTGGAGCGCGGGATGAAAGAGCTGAACCGTTGAATCCCGCGCGGCGCTGGTGCGGACCACTGGCGCCTGCCATGGTCTATAGCTGGCGCTCCAATCCCGATGTCCCCTCTTTTCCCGATCATCATCCCGTTATTGTCTTCGATGGCGTCTGCGTCTTCTGCTCGGCCTTTGTACGCTGGGTGATCGAGCGGGATACAAAACAACAGTTTCTGTTCGCTTCAGCGCAATCCACGCTTGGCCAGGGCGTATATCGCCACCTTGGCCTGCCCACCGATGAATTCGAAACGAATCTGCTGATTGCCGATGGCTTCGCCTATGGAAAATCCGAGGCTTTCTTCCGGATCGTCTCTCGTCTAGGGCCGCCATGGTCATGGCTGCCCGCTGGCCGCATCGTTCCGGCAGCGTTACGGGATTGGCTATATGACCGCATTGCACGTAACCGCTATCGTCTGTTCGGTCGTACCGATGCCTGCATGATACCGGCACCGGAGTTGACCAGACGCTTTCTCACCTGAGCAAATGCACGAGATTCTCATCATTGGGGGCTACGGCGTATTCGGCAGCCGCATCGCCCGCCTGCTCAGCCAGTCGGCGGATTTCAAACTGCTGATCGCCGGCCGGTCGCTGGAAAAAGCCGAAGCCTTCTGCCGCGAGCTGGCTCATCCGATGGCTCAGCCTGTGGTGCTGGACCGTAATCTGGATATGGCGACGACACTGCGGCAATTGCGACCGTGGCTCGTGATCGATGCGACAGGGCCGTTTCAGGGCATGACAGACGACGACTATCGCGTCGCTTCCGCCTGCATTCACGCCGGCACCCATTATCTCGACATTGCCGATGCCCGCAGCTTTGTTGAAGGTTTCAGCAAACTCGACGATCTCGCAAAACAACATCGCGTTGTCGCCATCACCGGCGCCAGCAGTGTTCCCGCTTTGACATCAGCCATTGTGGCGCATCTAGGCCGCGATCTGGCACCAATCCACGACATCGAAATCGCGCTCAGCGCCAGCAATCGGGCAACGGTCGGCACCAATGTCATTCGCGCCATTCTCAGCTATGTCGGCAAGCCGATTCCACTCTGGCAACAAGCGGCGGAAACCGCCGGCTATGGCTGGCAGTCGCTGCAGCGCCGCGATTTCCACGTCACCGGCCGACCATCGATCCGCAATCGCCTTGTCGGTTTGTGCGACGTGCCCGACCTTCGCCTGCTGCCACAGCATTTCCGCAATTGCCGTAGCGTGGTCTTTCGCGCCGGTGCTGAAATGACCATGCAGAATCTGCTGCTGTGGTTGCTGTCCTGGCCCGTCCGCTGGGGTTGGATCGGCAGTCTGGCGCCGCTGGCCGACGTTTTTGGCACATTGCAGCGCCATATGGGCTTTCTCGGAAGCGACCGTTCCGCTTTCGACGTCCGCGTGGCCGGCCGCGCGCAGGATGGCATGATTGAGCGCCGCTACAGCCTGATTGCCGATGGCGGGGACGGCCCGTGGATTCCTTGCCTCGCCGCAGCGTTGCTGTCGCGCCATCTGGCAAAGCAGGACGATGCCGGCGAAGCCCTGTCCTTTGGTGCCTACCCTGCTATCGACGTCCTGCCCCTTGCAGATTTCGAGCAGGCCTTCGGCGCATTCCAGATCGCGACCGAGCAGACCGAACGACGCGTCGCACCGCTCTATGCCGGTATCCTGCAATCGGGCTGGGACCGCCTGCCGGCAGCGATCCGCGATATCCACGATACGAACCGCCATTGTGCGGCGGAAGGCCGTGCCACCGTCACGCGCGGTAACAGCTTGATCGCGAAGATCGCCCATACGATTTTCGGCTTCCCGGCTGCCGGTGATGACATTCCTGTTCGCGTCGACTTTCTACCTGAGGGCCATCAGGAAACTTGGCAGCGCCGTTTCGGTGCGCACCGGTTTTCCAGTTGCCTTTCCGCGGGTACCGGCACGGGTGATCTGAGCGAACGCTTCGGCGCCCTGGCTTTCGATTTCGCGCTATTGGCTATACAGAACCGCCTGGAAATGCATTTCCGCGGCTGGCGTCTGTGGGGCATGCCGCTGCCCCGTTTGCTGGCGCCGAATATCCATGCCGTGGAAACCGCCAAAGAGGGTGTTTTCCATTTCGATGTCGAGATCACTCTGCCCTTCGGGCTACCGCTGCTGCGTTACCGCGGGACTATGACGCCGAAGGCTTAACCCACTTCCACCTGATCGAGCGCCATCGGCGCTTCGGCGACGCTGCCGCGCGGCGGCGCCGGATCGACGGTGAAGCCGTCGCGCAGCAGGAAACGGCTCTGCATCGTCTGCACGGCATAGTCCATGTTGGGCGCCGGCACTTCGTAGAAGCGGCCCTCGATCCACTTATGCGCCGGATGACTGAACGAACCGGCGGTGGCGCCGAGATCGGAATTGCGCACCACCACGCGCCAGGTGCGGTAGCGGCGGTCGACCACATCGACGATGGTGGAAGTATAGCCGAATGGCAGGTCGGTACCCTTGTGCCGCGCGGTGAGCGAGTCCAGATCCTGCTCGGCGCGCACCACCTGGTTTTTCAGGTCGGCGATGCTTTCCTGCAGGGTCTGCACCGCCTGCTCGGCATCCTTCACCTGCCGCTCGTAGTCTTCCTTCACGGCGGTGATTTCCTCGGCCTTCAGCCGCACCCGCGTCCAGGCCGCATGGCTGCGCTCGCCCAGCAGGATGATGATCATCACCGCGATGCCGATATTGGCGCCGGCGGCAAGCACGCCGATGAACTGGGTCATCGAGAAATCAAGCATCGCCGAGCCTGATCTTGCCGTTGAAGGGACGGATCAGCATCACTTCCGACAGCGCGCCGAAAATCTTCTTGCTGCGCAGCCGTACCGCCTGCTCGTCGTCAAAGCCCCACATCACCACGCGCGCAGTGCGCCGGCCGGGGAAGGCTGAAGTAGCGGAGCCCGGACCGCTGAACATCTCATGCATCTCGGGGCCGATCAGCTTCACATACCATCCGGTATCGTGCGGCTTGGGCAAGCCGACTTCGTAGATCACCATGTTGCGTGCGTCGCTGAACTCGACCTCGCGCGCCATCATCGCGCCATAGGCATTCTGCTTCTCGGCCAGCCGCAGTTCGAGCCCGGCCTTGTCTTCCTGCAGCTTGTCGTAATCGACGCGGATATCGCCAAGCCGGGCGCGGAGCTGATCGGTTTCGCCGACCAGGGTGTCAAGCTGGAAACGACCGCGGGCATAGTTGAACACATAGCGCTCCAGGCTGTTCGCACCGAGCGAGACGGCGAAGAACATCATGAGCGACGGCAGTAGTGCAGAAACGATGTCGACGGCATCCATGCCGGCGGCCTTTCAGCTATTGCCCCAGAAATACCCCCAAGGGGGTGTTTTTCCTCCGGGTACTGTCAGCCAAAGGCGGGCTCAAATCAATCCACGTTTTGCCGCGGAGGGCACGGTTTGCCGGGCGAATCGCCCCGAATCCATTGGCGAATCCGTCAGTTAGGCCGGTGGGGCCGATGGCTCGGGCACCGCCTCGCCCACGTTAACCACCACGAAGCCACGATGGCGCGGCAGCAGGCGGTCCATCACCGAACGCGCTTCGGCCTGGTTCTCGGCAGCGACGACATAAAGCCGACCCTGCCCCCATTGCCCGGCCGGCTGGATCTCGGGCAGGTCGGGGCCGAGCGCGGCATGGCGCGCGGCGAACCGCCAGGAGCGCGCATACATGTCGCGGCTTTCCATTGGCACGGCGGTGTAGCCGAAAGGATATTCAGTGGAGTCGAGCTGGCGCTTCAGCGCGTCGCATTCCGCCGCGGTCTCGGCGAGCTGGCGCCGCACAGCGGTGATCGCCGGCTTCTGTTCGGCAACGGCGCGCTCGACCTGTTCCAGCCGCATGGCGAGTTCATGCTGCCCCTGACGACGCATCGTCTTCTCTGTTTCGGCGCGGCGATACCCGAGCCGCGCACGATCGACCACGATGACGAGCGCCAGGCCGAACAGGATCAGCGCGATCAGCGCCGACAGCACAGTGAGCAGATTGTCCATCTTCTCAGGCCTCGTGCCAGAACAGCTTGCCGTCGAACGGCCGCTGATCGATCACGCGCGCACCGTCGCCGCCGAAGTTGAGCGCCACCGCCTGTGCGGCATCGTAAGTCGCGGCCCAGACCACCAGCCGCACACGGCGGCGCCCGCCCATTGCGGTGGGCACCGATGCAAGTCCTGCAAACGGCATCACCGCTGTCGGTCCTTCGATGCGGAAATAAAAGCCCGGCACACCCGGTGCGGGATAGCCGGCTTCGGCCACCATGTTGTTCTGGCGGTCGGCGAGACGGCGCTCCTGGTCCTGCAGGCTGGCGCGTTCCTTGATCTGGCTGGCGAGTTCATCGTCGAGCCGCGCCTTGTCGTCGCGCAGGCTGGCGAGTTCGCTGCGTTTGCGGCTGTAGTCGCTCTGCAGCTGCGCCTGCTGCGTCGCCTCGCCCGCTCCGAGACCGCTGGCATTGAGCTGGTAGACGGCGACTTCGATATAACCGGCCAGCCCGCCGGCGGCGAGCAGCACCAGCATCGCCGGCACCACGAGAAGCAATACCGTTTCGCCATCCATGACGTCACATTCCTCTGATCGCGCGCAGTCTGCTGGACCTGCAGACGCCCCACCATAGCACCGCGGGGCGAACGTGATCCGGCAAACAAAAAGGCCGGGGTTGGAGCCCCGGCCTTTCGTATCCGCCGCGCGAGGCAGTGGAGATTTTCGCTTAGCGCTTCGAGAACTGGAAGCTGCGGCGGGCCTTCGGCTTACCGTACTTCTTACGCTCGACCACGCGGCTGTCGCGGGTCAGGAAGCCCTGCGCCTTCAACGCCGGACGCAGCGTCGGCTCAAAATAGGTCAGCGCCTTCGAGATGCCATGACGCAGTGCGCCGGCCTGGCCCGAAAGACCGCCGCCGACGACGGTGGCGTAGATATCGAACTGGCTGGTGCGGTTGGTCACGACCAGCGGGCTGGCCAGCATCATGCGCAGCACGGGGCGAGCGAAGTAATCGTTGCTCTCCTTGCCGTTCACGATGAACTTGCCGGTGCCCGGCTTGATCCAGACGCGCGCGATGGCGTTCTTGCGCTTGCCGGTGGCGTAGGCGCGGCCGAACTTGTCGAGCTTGCGCTCACCCTCGACGGCAGTGGTGGCGACAGCGGCCTTGGCGTTGCCCAGGCTCAGATCGGCGAGTGTACGGGACTCAGCCATTAGTCGTTCCTCTTGTTCTTCGGATTGAGCGCGGCGACATCCAGCTTCACCGGCTGCTGCGCTTCATGCGGATGCTCGGCACCCTTGTAGACCTTGAGCTTGCCAAGCTGACGGCGAGCCAGCGGGCTCTCCTTCGGCAGCATGCGCTCGACGGCCTTCAGGATCACGCGCTCGGGAAAGCGACCGGTAAGGCCCTCACCGATGGTGCGGCCCTTGATGCCGCCCGGATGACCGGTATGCCAGTAGAAGGTTTCCTGCGCGGCCTTGCGGCCGGTGACGCGCACCTTCTCGGCGTTGATGACAACAACATGGTCGCCGGTGTCGCAGTTCGGCGTGAAAATGGCTTTGTGCTTGCCGCGCAGGCGCATGGCGATCAGGGAGGCGAGCCGCCCGAGCACCAGGCCATCGGCGTCGATCAGCACCCACTTCTTGTCCACTTGGGACTCTTTGGCGGTGAAGGTCTTCATCGGACGTCCTGACAGAGGTAGTAAAAATCCCGCCGGACAGCCGGCGGGCGGATCGGGGCGCACTATGAGGATTTTCAGCGCGCTGTCAAACGGGTTCTACCCTGTCTTTTCAATATGTTAGTGAGCGGTATTATTTTACCTACGCACCGCTTCATATAAATCAAAGACTTAAGCACTTCATTGTCATTCCTGCGAAAGCGGAAATCCATCTTTTTATGACGACCGGGCTTCTGCCTCCGCGGCAGCGACAGGATTGCCCCTGCCAATCGCTCAGAAATGCTCGTTCCGCTTCGTTTGTGTTCGTTTCAGTTCGTTTGGTGCTCGTTGGCGTTCGTTTGGCTTCGTTTGTGTTCGCTGGTGTTCGTTTCGACTCCTGCGGGTCCAGCTATGGAGGTATTACCCGCACAAAGAACAATATAGGAACATAATCTCTCGGTCAAGCCCTCCTACATCGTCGGCTTGCGCAGCGCCGCAAACAGCCGGGGCGTGGAGCGGATCGCATGCTCGATCCGAGCCTTCAAATCTTTGGTCGTCGTCGGCTTGATCAGGTAGCCCGACACCTTCAGCTGCTGGGCCTCTTTCACGGTATCCGCGTTGCTATCGCCGGTGATCATGATGACCGGCGTATCCTCGATGCCCTTCACGTTGAGCTTCCGCAGGCCTTCGAGGAATTGCAGTCCGCCCAGCGGCTTCATATGCACGTCGCAGAGGATCAGGTTTGGCTTGAACTTCGCCACCTCCATCAGCGCTTTCATGCCGTCGGTCGCTTCCGCCGTGGTGACGGCGCCGAACTGGCCGAGCATCTTCTTGAGGGTTTGCCGGACAATCTCCTCATCATCGACGATCAGCACACGCATCTTGCCGTAATCGACCGGCAGGCCGTGATGCACGCGCGCCGCCAGTTCGGCATCGTTGGCGATGATGGCATCGATCTGCTCGCGGATCTGGTTCAGGCTGACCGGCTTCACCAGATAGCCGGCAACCGAATGCTCCTGCGCCTTCAGCCGGTTCTCATAGCCGCCATCGGCCGTCAGCATCACCGCCCAGGTGCGGTCGAGGTCGGCGCTGGTGACGGTGCGGAACTGTTCCAGAAACTGGAAGCCGTCCATGAAGGCCATGTTCACGTCGCAGAAAATGATATCGGGCCGCGCCCGCATGATCTCGCCCAGGCCTTCGACGCCGTCCCTGGCTTCGGCCACCTCGCGCACGCCGATCTGGTTCAGGATGCGGCGGGTGATAACGCGGGTGTACGACTCATCCTCGATCAGCAGGATGTTGAGCCGCGAGTAATCGATATTGGATGCCATGATGTCTCCGGACAGGTCTATGCCGCAGGCGTAAGCCCCGCGATGGTCATGACGAATGCAGTGGACTGCCGCTCGAGATCAGGCAGGCGGCCGATTGCGGCTTCGAGATTCTTTTCATCCAGATCGGCCTGCAGTGCGGCGGCGCTGTCGCCCAGCAGCACAGCGCCAATGCTGCGCGATGCGCCTTTCAGGGCATGAGCCAGGTCGCGCGCCTCGGCATGATCCGATCCGCGAAGCGCCGCTTCGATGGCGCGCAGGCGATCGGGCAGGTCCGAGGCAAAACCCTGCACCAGTTCCGCGGCATCGGCGGTATAGCCGCCGAAAATATCGCTGATGCGGTCGAGATCGAAAACCGGCACGCCGTTCTGCGCCGGACTAGCAGCAGTCGGAATAACCGTTGGCGCGGCCGGCTTGTCGCCGTCGCCTTCCTGCCTGCGGCGCAACGCCATACCCTGCGGCATCCATTTCTCGATGGAGGACTGCAGTTGCGCGGTATTGATCGGCTTGGTCAGGAAACCATCCATGCCGGCGGCGATGCAATGCTGCTCGGTGGCGGCCATTGCATCGGCCGTCAATGCAATGATCGGAATACGCCGACCACTGCCATCTTCGCGCTCACGGATCGCCGTGGTCATGGCAAATCCGTCCATCACCGGCATGTGGTAATCGGACAGGATCATGCCGTAGCCACCCTGCTCGTACATCGCGATGGCTTCCTCGCCATTAGAGGCGACATCATGGGCGTAGCCCATGCGTGTGAGAATGCGTCGGATGATATGCTGGTTGGTGCGGTTGTCCTCTGCCACCAGGATCATGGCCTGCGCCGCCCGCGCCATCTCGGCTTGCGGCGGTTGCCACGCGGCCTCGACCGAGGAACGCATTTCATGTTCACCCATATCCAGCACCCGGCCCGCCGCATAGGCCAGGGCGCGCCAGAACATCCGGCGCGGCAACGGCAGCGGCAGCACGGCTTTTGCGCCTTCGTCCCTGACACGGCCCATGGTGGACAGCATGACACGCGGAGTCGCGACCAGAACCCGCAGGTTTGGCAGGTTGAGTTTGCGCAGCCGCTCCATGGCCTCAACCGCCAGGAAAGAATCGCGCAGCAGCAGGAAGGCGATCACCGTCGGCGTCTGGCGTGCCATGGCAACGATAGCCTCTTCGAAATCGTGATGCCCCGTCGCCTCGACCTGCGTGATCCCGGCCGCCGACAGGTAACGGCCGACGATGGCACCGCCGGTATCGTCGAAGCCGATGGTGACCACGCCCAGATCGGACAGATCGGCCAGCGGCGCCTCCAGCGCGGAATCGACCACAGGGAACGGCACCTCGAACCAGAAGGTGGAGCCTTCGCCGAGAATGGAGTTCACGCCGATCTCGCCGCCCATCAACTCGACGATGCGTTTGGAGATGGTCAGCCCCAGGCCAGTGCCGCCGAATTTGCGCGAGGTGGATGCATCGGCCTGCTGGAAAGCCTGGAACAGCCGACTCATCTGGTCGTCGGAAAGGCCAATACCAGTGTCGCTGACCTCGAAGCGTACTTTCTCGATGCCGCCGTGTGCACGACCAGCCAGCCGCCGCGCCCGGAGCACGACGTGACCTCGTTCCGTGAACTTGATGGCGTTACCCAGCAGATTGATCAGCACCTGGCGCAGGCGGTTCGGATCGCCCAGCAGTTTAAGCGGGATGGTCGGATCGACTTCGACCAGCAGCCGGAAACCCTTGTCATGGGCATTCAGCGCCATCATCTCGGCGGCATTCTCGGACACTGACATCAGGTCGAAGGGAACGGCTTCAAGATCGAACTTGCCAGCCTCGATCTTCGAGAAATCGAGAATGTCGTTGATGATGGTCAGCAGCGCTTCGGCCGACGAACGGATCACGCGCGAAATATCGCGCTGGTCGGTATCGAGGTCGGTGCCATCGAGCATTTCCACCATGCTCATCACACCGTTCATTGGCGTGCGGATTTCGTGGCTCATCATGGCAAGGAAGGAGGATTTCGCCCGGGTCGCTTCCTCCGCCGTTTCCTTCGCCTTCAGCAGCGTCCGTTCGGCCTCTTTGCGCTGCGTCACATCGCGCACCGCCGCCGATACCAGTTTTTCGCCGGCAATCGGACTGAGGCTGACATCGATGGGGAATTCCGTGCCGTCGTTACGCCTGGCACTCAGTTGCCTGCCAGTGCCCATTGCCCGTGCCGAGGCATGACCGAGGAATCCGTTGCGAATGCCGACATGGCCGGCGCGATATCGCTCCGGCATCAGCATCTCGATCGGCTGGCCGACCACATCGGCACGCGGGTAGCCGAACAGGGTTTCCGCCATGTGATTGAAGTGCACGATGTTGCCCTCGCCATCGACAATGACGGTCGCATCCGGCGCCCCCTCAAACAACGCCGCCGAGAGATTGCGCTCTTTTTCAACCGTTCGCACCAGATTGTCATTGCGCTCATAGGCCGCCTTGAACGTGCGTACCGATTGCGCCATAGCACCGATCTCGTCAGTGCGCTCGACATAAGGAATGCCGATGGTCAGATCGCCCGAGGACAATCCGGTCATCACGTCCGACAACTTGCGGATCGGCCGCGTCAGCGTGCGAGCAAAGTAAAAACCGATCAGGCTGACGATCGCGATGACGGCAAATGCACTCAGGATCGCCGTGCGCTGCCCCTCATCCAGTGCGGCGAACAGCTCGCGCGTACCGGCCTGAGTGACGAGACCCCAGGTGACTCCATTGAGATCGACCGGCTTGTAGAGCGCGAGGACCGGCTGACCCTTGCGGTCGGTTGTCAGCTGCTGTGCCTCTTTACCGCCCAGCGCAGTGCGAACCAGATCGCTGTCGATCCGCGTCATCAGGAATCCGCTCGAATGGAAACGCGCATCCGAGCGCATCAGCCCATCGGGACCGACAAGGAACACCTCACCGGTTTCACCAAGGCCTGCAGGATCGAGGACTATCTGGTTGATGCGGTCATTGGAGAACGACAGAATCAGCGCGCCGATGGCGTGCTGCAGGTCGGTATTCAACTTGGAAGCAACGAAAGCCACGCCTGCATCGCCAGCGGGGCCATAGCGTGAGAAATCGGCGAAGGTGGTTTCTCCCAGCGGCACATTGGCCAGCGCATGGGTATAGAGACGCGCCAGTTCGGTTTTCGCATAGGGCCCGGTCAGCAGGTTGGTGCCGAAATCGTCGTCCTTGCGCACGGTGTAGATGATGTCGCCGGCATCGTTCACCAGCATCACGTCGCGAATGCCCTTGATCTGCGCCAGACGCCGGATGTTGTTGTGAACTTCGCGATGGATGGTCGAGTAGAGCGAGCCGTCTTCGGCATCGTCCACCGCCTGCCGCGCGCCGGGCGGGAAACGCGATTCACTGCCGTAGTCACGGCGCAGCTTGTCGATCTGTTCCGGCGTCATGCGCCGGAAGGCATTCGACAGCCGGCGTGTGGCATCCTGGATATCCTGGCGACGCGCCGAGACCGCCACTTCCTGGCGGATTTCTGTAATCTCGCGCACGACGGCTGCGCGACGCCCCTCGGCTGCAGAATTCAGCTTGTCGATGGCGGCATTCCGAAGACCACGCTCGGCAGTCGGCCAGATCGAGCCGACCACGGCCACACCGACCAACAGCGAGATCGCGCCAATCAGGGCCGGCAGCTTATACTCGTAGCGCATCCCACCCTCGCCCCGGTTCCACTTGGGCCAGAACATAGCAGGAAGCTGCGAGCTATACTTGCAGATTCAGGGGGTTAGGGAATTCAAACCGCCATTATCAGGGAAAACCGTTCCGGCCGACCTTTTTTGGCTGAATTCCGGTCCGTTATCACCGTGCCGGGGGAATGGCGTAGGTCATCACCGAATGCGCCACCGGATCGCCCACACCGGCCGAATAAAGGCTGAGTTCGATGATGGCGAGCGTCTTACCCAGTTTCAGCATCGTCACCTCGGCGGCCAGATCGCCCAGGCCGGGCTTGCGCAGGAAGTTGATGTTGAGATTGGTGGTGACCGCCAGCGCCACCGGACCGATCAGGCCGAGCAGCAGCATATAGGCGGCGCAATCAGCCAGCGTCATCATCGCGGGGCCCGACACCGTGCCGCCGGGGCGCAGGTTCTGCTCAGCAATCGGCATGGCGAGCCGCAGCATCGTGCCGTCCCAGTGTTCGATTCGGAATTTGAGCGGCCGCATCTGCGGGAATTCGCTGTCGAGAAAGGCCGTGAGTTCGGCCTGGGTCATTTTCATCGTTCCGGTTCCCCTTACCCTCCCGCTTAGCATTTGGCGCGCAAAGGGAAAAGCCGGTTTTGGATAGCCCGGACGCGGCTGCGAAATTTTCGTATACAGGGCTTGCAGAGCCGAGCCTAGGTGGCTAGGTTCCGCCCCGCACTGATCCCAGGTAGCTCAGTGGTAGAGCAGGCGGCTGTTAACCGCCCGGTCGGGGGTTCGAATCCCTCCCTGGGAGCCATTTCTCCTTACATCAATGATTCATATTGCGCGATGGCGAGCAGTCACCGGGTGCCCGCTGTCGTGTGTTGCCGGTCCGCAACAGCGACGGCCTTCTTTGTGCTCGCTACCGCAGCGCCGGAATTTATTGCTCCGCTTGTCGTTCTCCAGCCAGTCCAATGCTGGAGAAGCCAGTGCCCTGCCGCAGCCCCTTCATCCTGATCACTCTCCTCTCCCTCTTCGCTACCGCCGCCTTGGCGCAGGACGGCATCGCGGCCAACCGCAACACCGGCTGGTACGGCACGCTGTCAGGCAACTGGCTGGTGCCGCGCGACTACGACGGCGACGGGCAGGAATGGAAAACCTACAATGGCTATGGCTTCTACGGCGCGCTCGGCCATCGCCTCAGTGACAACTGGCGCGCCGAAGCCGAGATCGGCTACGGCACAGTGGAAAATGATCGTATCTCGGTCGGCAATTCCAGTTCCAAGATCGATGGCGACGTCGATTACTACTCGGCCACTGGCGCGCTGTATTACGACACGCGCCCGCTCTTCTCGCTGCGGCCGTATGTCGGTGGCGGTGCAGGCATGATGCATCAGCGCAACGAACGCAATGTGGTCACGGTCGGTGGCCGCAACTTTCCGGCCGGCAGTCGCTCCACCGACCTGACGGCTTTCGGCGAGGCCGGCCTGAATATCGATCTGGGCAATGCGCTGGAGCTGGTGCCGTCCTATCGCTACCAGTGGATCGACGACAGGAAGGATGGCTTCGACGACAGCGGGATTCACATCGCCCGCATCGGCCTGCGCTACTGGTTCAACTGAGCGCGCTTTAGTTCACGCCGCGACCTTCTGCACATCGCGCACCAGCCGCAGCAGCTCTTCCGGCTGGAATGGCTTCTGCAGTGTCGAGACAGCGCCAAAGGCCTCAGCGATACGCAGGTAGTCCATGCCGCCGTCGCGACCGCTGCCGGATACCGCGATGATCTTCACCTTCGGATTGAGCGCGACGAGTTCGCGGATCGTCTCCAGCCCTTCCTGGTTGGGCATCAGGATGTCGGTGATGATCAGATCGCACGGCTTGGCTGCATACATTGCCATGCCGGCGCGGCCGTCGACGGCCCGCACCACGGTGTGATTATCGGCAACGAGGATCGTCTCGATAATCTTGGCCATGGGATCGTGGTCTTCGATTACCAAGATATGCATCGTCACCTCCGGAAACAGGATGTGCGGCACCGCTGGTCAGCGAAACCAAGCCCTGATTGTTTCGCTTTATACGGATGAGTCAACCTTAAATCTGCATAGCACGGCGCTGCAGCACGGAATGCTGCAGCGCTTCGCTGACAATTATACTCTGACGAGGCTGGAAACGGCGCGCTGGGCCAGCGGCGCCACCACCAGCACAACCGGAAATGCCACCAGCCATGATGGCAGCCATGCGCCGAGCCACAGGCTGACGAAAGCATCCGTCAGGCCGACGGTGCGGAAAGTGGCGATGCCCGACACGATGAAGGACATCATGGCCGAGAGGACGAAACCGAAAACGACGGGAGCGAAACGCGGGGAGATCATTGGGTTTCCTTTTCTTTTTCCAATACTGGTGAAGTGAGGGCTATATCGCCGCGACCAGCCGCGCGGCGATATAGAGTCCGGTGCCGAAGACCAGGTGGGTGATCAGGCTGCGCAGGCGCGCCGCCGTCGGGTCCGGCGTGCGGGCGCCGGCAATGCCGAGGCCGAAGGCCGGCTGCATCACGAAATACGGCAGGGTGACGGTGGCCAGGCCGGCGAAGACCGCCGGAACAGGTGTCGGCTGCTGCAGCCAGCCGGTCCCGACCGCCGTCACAAGACCGAGAGCAAAGGCGATGCCGATGCCGTAATGCGCCGCCCAGCCGATCAGGGCTTCAGCCGGCACTGCCGGCGCACGGCCGATGCCGTCATGGCGGAACTGGCCACGCGGCATATGACCGATCCAGCGTCCGACCAGGCGGTAGTCCGGCGCGCTGACGCCGTAGACGCGCCGCAGCAGCCAGCCCCAGAAATCCATCACCAGCGTCGCGCCGACGCCAACCAGAAGAATGCGAAATGCCGTTTCGGCCATGGCGAAAACCTTTCTTGCCAGACGGGAGAATGGCGCTACCCTACAAATTCAAGTTCACTTGAGGTCAAGCATGAAATTTCTCGATATCGCCGAAGTCTCTGCCCGGGCCGGGGTGCCGGCCTCCGCCCTGCGCTTCTATGAGGAAAAGGGCCTGATCGCCTCGGTGGGGCGGCGGGGCCTGCGCCGGCTGTTCACCGCCGATGTGCTGGGACGGCTGTCACTGATCGCGCTCGGCCGGCTGGCGGGCTTCAGCCTGGAGGAAATCGCCGCGATGTTCTCGCCCGACGGCCGCCTACGCCTCAAACGCGAGAAACTGGCCGGCAAGGCCGACGATCTGGATCGCACCATCCGCCGGCTGACCGCGATGCGCGACGGCCTGCGCCACGCCGCCGTCTGCAAGGCGCCAAGCCATCTGGAGTGCCCCACCTTCCGCCGGCTGGTGCGTGCGGCGGGACGACGCGGGCGAAGTCAGAGTGGCCGCACAATTGCCGGCGAAAAAACCGCCAGGCCGCGTCAGCGCGGATGAATTGCACCGGTACATCTCTGCGCTTGCCTTCGTGTCATCGCGCGCCGATCCTGCCGCCATGCTCGATGACATCAACCTGCCCCTGATCCTGCTCGCCGCCCTGCTCGCCACCGGCAGCCCCGGTCCCGCCACGCTCAACATCGCCGGCACGGCCATGACCTCGGGCCGGCGCCATGCACTGGCGATGGCATCGGGCGTCAGCACCGGATCGCTGATGTGGTCGACAGCGGCGGCCTTCGGTCTCGGCGCAGTGATGCTGGCCAATGCCTGGGTTTTCGAGGCGATGCGCTATTTCGGCGCCGGCTATCTGATCTTTCTGGCGGTGAAGTCGGCGAAGTCGGCGCTGACGCCGGGCGACCTCGCGACCCGCGGCGGCGCATACAGTTCAGTAAAGCACGCCTATGCCAGCGGCCTGGCGCTGCATCTGACCAATCCGAAGGCGATCCTGTTCTTCGGCTCGCTCTATGCCGTCGGCGTGCCGGCGCAGGCCTCGCCGCTCACGCTGCTCACCATCATCGGCGCTGTGGCCGTGCAGAGTACGCTGGTCTTCCACGGCTATGCGCTGCTGTTTTCCAGCGCGCCGGCGGTGCGGGTTTATCTGCGGCTGCGGCGCTGGTTCGAAGGTGCGTTCGCACTGGCCTTCGGCTATGCCGGCTTCAGGATCCTGACGGCGCGACTGGGCTGACGCTCAGTGATTGGTGTTTTCGAGCGAGTCCGCCTGCATCGCCATCAGGCGGAGTGCGGCGTCGATCACCTTGTCAAACGAAGGCTGCGCGGCGCCGAGCAGGCGACGGCAGATTTCTTCCTCGCTGAGGCCGGTGCGTTTCGCCAGTTCGGCGATCTTGCCATGCTGCTCCAGCGTGAGCAGCGGCGTGGTCGAGCCGGGATACTCGGCCCGGACCTCCCCCATCGCCACCACACGCGGCTTTTTTGGCATCAGCATGGAACCGATACGGCTGGCCGGGCCGAAAGTTCCCACCGAGCTGCGATTGTCCTGGTTACCGACGAGAGACTGCGCAATGGGGAGGTTTCAACCGCTCCCTGTATCGACCGCTTCTGCGTTCCCTGAAAATCCGGCAAAAACCGATACCGGGACTCGTCTCACGATGTGGCTTTTGCGCGCCAATCGGCTAGACTGATCGCCAACGGGAGACACAAGTTTTGGCAGAATCCTCGATCAGCTTTCTGGACGATACGCGCCCACCCGGCCCACCCGGTGGCGGCGGCACCAGCGACAAGCGCAACTGGAAGGTGCTGATCGTCGACGATGAGCCCGACGTTCATTCGCTAACCAAGCTGCTGCTGCGCAATTTCAACTACCGCAAGCGCGGCCTGAATTTCCTCAGCGCCTATTCCGCCACCGAAGCGCGCGATGTGATGCGCGACAATCCCGATATCGCGCTGGTGCTGCTGGACGTGGTGATGGAGACCGAGCATGCCGGCCTGGCGCTGGTCGATTTCATCCGCACTGACCTGAACAACAAGTCGACGCAGATCGTGATCCGCACCGGCCAGCCAGGCCAGGCGCCGCCGCTGACCGTGGTGTCGAACCACGGCATCAACGACTACAAGGAAAAGACCGAGCTGACGCAGCAGACCACGATCCTCACCGTTGTGAAGGCGCTGCGGCTGTATGAGGAATTTCTGCCGAGTTATATCGCCGCCGCGAAATTCGCCAACCTGGCCGAACGCGCCAGGGCCGGCGCCGACGACCGCGAGCTGCTGCGCAGCCTGCGCCAGGAACTGGACGCCGGCGGTGACGAGAGCGCGGCAAAACCTGCGGCTGCCGAGCCTGCAGATCCGCGTCTCGCCGCACTGACCGAGCGCGAACGCGAAGTGCTGAAATGGGTCAGCCAGGGCGATTCCAACAAGGCCATNNAAGATGCAGGTGTTCAACCGCACGCAGGCCGCGTCGCTGGCGCTGCGCCTGCTGGAACGCGACAACGAGCCGCCCATCCGCTGACCTTTCAGGGTGATCCACCCCCCCTCGCGCTGCGTATCAAGGTGAAAGCCGCCGGTTCGGTGCGGCAGCATCGCGATACGGTTCGGCATGGCGTTTCCGGTTTCCGCTTCCTCCTCTGCTCCCGTCGTTGTCTGGTTCCGCCAGGATCTGCGGCTGAATGACAATCCCGCGCTGGTGGCGGCAGCCGCTTCCGGCCGACCGGTGATTGCGCTTTATATCCTCGACACCGCCGACAATGACTGGTCGCTGGGCGGCGCCTCGCGCTGGTGGCTGCATCACAGCCTGACCAAACTCGCCGCGGCGCTGCACAAGCAATACGACCTGCCGCTGGTCCTGCGGCGCGGCCAGCCGGCACAGATATTGCCCGCCCTGCTCCGCGAGAGCGGCGCAGATACCGTCTACTGGAATCGCATCTACGAACCGGCCGGGATCGCGCGCGACACAGCGATTAGGGCCGCACTGAAGCAGGACGGTGTCGCTGTCGAGACGCACAACGCCGCGCTGCTGTTCGAGCCATGGACGGTGAAGACCAAGGCCGGCGGCTGGTTCAAGGTGTTTTCGCCGTTCTGGCGTGCCTGTCTGGCGCTGCCCTCGCCTACGCCGCAGCGCGCGCCGAAAAGTCTGATGCCGTTCGGCCAGCCGATCAAAAGCGATATGCTTGCGGACTGGGGCCTGCTGCCAAGCAAACCCGACTGGGCCGGCGGCCTGCGCGAGACCTGGACGCCCGGTGAAGCCGGTGCCGCCGAACGGCTACAGACTTTCATCGACAAGAATCTGTATCGCTATGCCGATAGCCGCGACCGGCCCGATCTCGACTGCACCTCGCGGCTGTCACCTCATCTGCGTTTCGGCGAGATCGGCCCGCGCCAGGTCTGGCAGGCGGTGCAGATGGCGGTCGATCGCGGTGGGACCGGCATCGCGCAGAATGCAGCGAAGTTTCTCGCTGAACTTGGCTGGCGCGAATTCTGCCATCATTTGCTGTTCCATTTCCCGACCCTGCCGCAGCAGAATTTTCGCGAGGACTTCGACGCCTTCCCGTGGAATCCCAATTCAGCGCATGTGAAAGCATGGCAGGCCGGCCGCACCGGCTATCCCATCGTCGATGCCGGCATGCGCCAGCTCTGGCAAACCGGCTGGATGCACAATCGCATGCGCATGATCGCCGCCTCCTTCCTGATCAAGCACCTGCTGCAGGACTGGCGCCTGGGCGAAGCCTGGTTCTGGGACACGCTGGTGGATGCCGACCTCGCCAACAATGCCGGCGGCTGGCAGTGGGTGGCCGGCTCTGGCGCCGATGCCGCACCCTATTTCCGCATCTTCAACCCCATCATGCAGGGCGAGAAATTCGACCCCAAGGGTGAGTATGTGCGTCGCTGGGTGCCGGAATTGGCGAACCTGCCGAAGAAATACCTCCACAAGCCATGGACAGCCCCGGCCGCTGTGCTGGATCAGGCCGGGATTGTGCTCGGCCGCGACTATCCGTCACCGCTGGTGGACCATGACACAGCGCGCAAGGCAGCACTGGCAGCCTTCGCCGCTTTACGTAATGATACCGGCGAGGCAGTGGGGGAATAATGACGCAATTCGCGGGCGAACGGCGACAACGTATCGCCGTGGTCGGCGCCGGCATCAGCGGCCTGGGCGCCGCCTGGGCCTTGGCGCGGTACCACGATGTTACCGTCTTCGAGGCCAGTGCCAGGCCCGGCGGACACGCCAATACCGTCGATATCGATTACGACGGCGCGCCTATTGCCGTCGATACCGGCTTCATTGTCTTCAATGACTGGAACTATCCGAACCTGACCCGGCTCTTTACGCATTTGAATGTGTCCGCGATCAAGAGCGACATGTCTTTCGCGGTCTCCGTGGGACAAGGCAAACTGGAATGGAGCGGCAACAACCTCGCCACACTGTTCGCGCAGAAACGCAACCTTCTGCGTCCGAGTTTCCATCGCATGTGGCGCGACATCCTGCGCTTCAACAAAGGTGCCATCGCCGATTTGGCCGCCGGCCGCATGGCGGGGCTCAGTCTTGGCGACTATCTGGCGCGCGGCAGATACAGCTACAGTTTCATGCTGGACTATCTGCTGCCGATGGGCGCCGCGATCTGGTCGGCGCCGCTGGCCGAGATGATGTCGTTTCCGGCCGAGACCTTCGCGCGCTTTTTCAAGAACCATGGCCTGCTCAGCATTGACGACCGGCCGCAATGGTACACCGTGCAAGGTGGCAGCCGCGAATATGTGAAGCGCCTGCTGGCAGATAGTGATTTCGCCCTGCATCTGCACACGCCGGTGCATGCCGTGCAGCGAGAGGCAGACGGCGTAAACGTGATCACTGCGCGCGGCACCAGCCATTTCGACCAGGTGGTGCTGGCCTGCCATGCCGACCAGGCCTTGCGCCTGCTGGATGATCGGGCCAGCGCACAGGAACGCGGCCTGCTTGGCAATTTCCGCTTCCAGCCCAACCGTGCCGTGCTGCATCGCGATCCCTTGCTGATGCCACGGCGGCGCAATGTCTGGGCCAGCTGGAATTACCTGTCCGAACCGCGCCGCGACCTGCAGCGCCGCGTCGGCCTTACCTACTGGATGAACCTGTTGCAGAACATCGACAGCAGCCGTCCGCTGTTTGTCACCATGAACCCAGTGACCGAGCCGCGCGAAGACCTGGTCTTCGCCGAATTCACCTATGAGCACCCGCTGTTCGACCGCGCCGCCATCAATGCGCAGGATCGCCTCGGCCAGATTCAGGGCAAGGACCGGCTGTGGTTCTGCGGCGCCTGGTGCAAATACGGCTTCCATGAAGACGGCTTTACGGCGGGCCTGCGCGTGGCCGAGGCGCTGGGCGCCCCTGCCCTCGCTGCCGATGCAGCAACCGCGCAGCAGGAAGCTGCCGAATGATGCAGGACGCGGCAGCAAGCCTCTACTGGTGCCGCGTGGCGCATGAACGGCTGCTGCCCTTCCGGCATACATTCAATTACCGCGTCTTTTCCCTGCTGCTGGATATCGACCGGCTGCCGGAGATTGCTGCCAATTCGCGGCTGCTGCGCCACAACCGTTTCGGCATGGTCAGTTTCCATGATCGCGATCATGGCCCGCGCGATGGCACAGCCTTACGGCCATGGGTGGAGGCGGTACTGGCACGTGACGGCCTGCAGGAGGCCGGTGCGCGCATCCGCATCTTTTGTTTCCCGCGCCTGTTCGGCTACGTGTTCAACCCGCTGAGCGTCTTCTTCTGCTACGACGCGGAGGAACGACTGCGTGCTGTGCTGTACGAAGTGAAGAATACCTTCGGCGATCAGCATGGTTATCTGATCGAGGTACCGCTCCGGAACTCAGGTCCAACCATCGAGCAGAGCGCCGAGAAACGGTTCCACGTCTCACCCTTCCTGCCGCTGGCGGGCCAGTACCGTTTCCGTCTGCTGCCGCCGGGCGAGAAGATCGGCATCGGCATCACCCAGCTTTCATCCAGTGGTGCCGTGCAGCTGCTGGCGACGCAAACCGGGCGGCGCGAGGCGCTGACCGATCACAGTCTGTTGAAAGCCCTCATCCGTCATCCGCTGATGACCGTAAAAGTGATAGCCGGCATCCATTGGGAGGCGCTGCAGCTCTGGCGCAAGGGTGCAGCCTTCTTCCGCTGGACCGCGCCGCCGCGCGATGCGGTCTCGACCGGTAGGCCGGCGAAGACGACGGAGTGATGCATGAGTGACGGTTACCTGGAGCGCAAGTCGGCGCTTGATCGCGCCGCCGATCTCGCCATCGACGCTGCCGCAGGCGTGATCGGCCAGGCCAGCCATTCACCTCATGCTGCCGCCACGGCCGAACCGCTGCTGCTGAGAACCGCGCAGGACGCCCTGCGCCTGCGCAATGTGCCGCGCTGGACACAGCTGATGCTGGCGCTGGCGGCGCGGGTCACGCATGGCAGCCTGACCGTCACCCTGCCCGATGGCCGTGCCCTGCAGGCACGCGGCGCGCAGCCCGGCCCCGAGGCGCGGCTGGATATCAATCATCACCGGCTGGCCAGGAGGCTTTTGCTGGGCGGCAACCTTGCCGTGGGTGAGGCCTATCTCGATGGCGATTTCGACAGTCCGGACCTTGCGGTGCTGACCGAATGGGCCTGCCGCAATGGCGAACTGGACGACACGCTGATGGGCAAACCGTGGCTGCGGCTGCTGCGCCGCATCGGTTTCGCGCTGGCCGCCAACAACCGGCGCGGCAGCCGCCGCAACATCGCCTACCATTACGACCTCGGCAACGAGTTCTACGCCCGCTGGCTCGATCCGGGCATGACTTATTCCGCCGCGCTGTGGTGCACGCCAGATCAGACACTCGAACAGGCGCAGACCGAGAAATACCGGCGTCTTGCTGGTGAAGTACTCCAATTGAAGCTTGGACAGCGCCTGCTGGAAATCGGTTGCGGCTGGGGTGGCTTTGCCTGCCTGGCGGCGCGTGAATTCGGCGCCCAGGTCCATGCCGTGACAATCAGCCGCGAGCAGCATGACTATGCGCAGATGCGCGTTCAGCAGGAGGGTCTAAGCGAACGTGTGCAGATCGAACTGCGCGACTATCGTGACCTGACCGAGCGCTATGACGCCATCGCCTCCATCGAGATGATCGAGGCTGTGGGCGAGAAATACTGGCCGCGTTATTTCACCCAGCTGCGCGACCGCCTGGTGCCGCAGGGCCGCGCCGGCATCCAGGCTATCGTGATCGCCGATCGTTATTTCGAGGATTATCGTGGCACCATGGATTTCATCCAGGCACATGTCTTTCCCGGCGGTATGCTGCTGTCGCCTCGAACCGTGCAGCAGCAGGCAACGCAGGCCGGCCTCAAGGTCGAGGATGCTTTCAGTTTCGGCCGCGATTACGCCCGCACACTGAACCTGTGGCATCGAAGCTTCGATGCCGCATGGCCACAGATCCGCGCGCTGGATGCCCGCGGCAAGCTGGCCTTCGACGAACGCTTCCGTCGCATGTGGCGATACTATCTGGCGTATTGCGAGGGCGGCTTCAACGCGGGCACCATCGACGTGCTGCAATACGGCTTCACGCGCGGCTAGCCGAAGGCAGTCTTAGGCGGAAAGTCTGGCCCACTGGTTGAAGAACCAGCCGAGCGTGCCGCTGAAACGCAATGGCGCATCGGCGATCGCCAGACAGATGCAGGGCTGATCCAGCATGGCCAGCGGACGGTGTTCCACCGCGCCATCGGCGATCTCGACATCGCCACGGCGGAAAGCGGCGTCGCCGGCGGTATAGCCGCCGCTCAGCACCAGCGTGATCTCGTCGCCCTTATGCGTATGCAGTGGCAGGCCGGCACCCGGCGCCACTTTGAGCAGGCTGACCATGCCGCCGCGCTTTTTGCCGATGGACAGCGAAAAGGTTTCCAGCCCCATGCCGCTCCAGCGCCAGCGGATACCGGAGAGTCCATGACCGAGATACCGGTGCAGCGGCCGCGGCAGACCGTCCGAGGCGACGGCCGGAGCAGGCGACGGCGCAGGCTCCTGCGCGCCAAGCCGGTCGGCCACCGCCGCGAAACCTGTCGCGGCAGCCGACGGCGTCACTGCCTCGACCATCTGCCCGGCAGCGGCTTCGATGGTTTTCAGCTCGCGGCGGCAGTGCGGGCAGAGCGTCAGGTGGCAGGCCACCGCCAGCGACCAGGCCTCGTCCAGGGTGCCGGCGGCATAATCCACCAACAGCTCGGCCGGGATATGATGGGCCGGGCCTGGACTGGTCGAATCGATATGTGCGGCCAAATCGGTCACAGCCATGATCTTTGCGAAGTTTCGCTCGCTGTTCTACAGGGTATTGTACGCTGCGAAAGGTAAACTGGATCAATCCCCGGACCGGTCAAGATCGCCCCTCATGAGCTATTTCTTCTACGGCACGCTGTGCGACGCGGATGTGCAGCGGCTGATTCTCGGATATCGGCCAAGTCCCCGCCAACTCCGCCCCGCCTGCCTGCCCGGCTGGCGCCGCAAGCGCGCCCGCGGCCACAGCTATCCGGTGCTGCTGCGCGCTGCCGGCAGTCTGGTCACGGGACTGCTGTTTCGCCCTGCCCGTGCCAGCGATGTCTCGCGCCTGACCGCCTATGAGGGCCCGGAATACGTCACGCGCGCCCTTCCCGTCCGCTGTGGCACCGCCGGTGCAGCCGCCAGCCGTGTCCGCGTCTTCCTGCCGGCGGGCGCCGCGCTGCTGGCAAGTTTCGACGACTGGACCCTGCCGCGCTGGCAACGGCGTGACAAGGCCGTCTTCCTCCATTCCTTGCAAGACCAGGGTCCGATGCCATGCGCAAACCGGTAGATACGTCCAGGCAGCCCTATCCGATTGAGATCGTGAGTCACGAACGCGTCTACGACCGGCATCTGAAGGTGGATGAGTTGCATCTGCGTCACGGCCTGTTCCGTGGTGGCATGACGCCGCTGATCAGCCGCGAGGTGGTCGGGCGCGGCGATGCCGTCTGTGTGATGCCCTACGATCCGGTGCGCGACGAGGTCGTGCTGGCCGAGCAGTTCCGCACCTCAGCGTTGTTGAACGGCGACCGCGCCTGGATGACCGAGATCGTCGCCGGCCTGATCGAGGAGGGCGAAAGCCTGGAACAGGTTGCGCTGCGGGAGATGAAGGAGGAAAGCGGTCTCGAACCGGTCGGCCCGCTGATCTTCGTCAACACCGTCTATGCCACCCCGGGCTTCTGCAGCGAGCGCTATCACCTGTTCTGTGCCCCAGTCGATGCCGGCAAGGCCGGCGGCGTCCACGGTCTGGGCGAGGAAGCCGAGGATATTCGCGTTTTCGCCCTGCCCTTCGCCGACGCATTTGCACGGTGGGAAGCTGGGGAAATCCCCAACCCGCCCGCTACTTTCGCGCTGCTCTGGCTCGCGCTGCACCGCGACAAATTGCGCCGGAACTGGGCCGATCCGCGCGGGTTGCGACCCTAACCCCCCCTCGGTATAGGATGGAGGCATGGATTGCCCGGGAAAGCGCGCTATATGGCCGCGCTCCCCCTGATTTGAGAGTGCCTATGGATACCCGCAAAGACTTCATCGACAGCATCGGCCGCACCCCCCTGATCCGCCTGCGCCGCGCGTCCGAACTCACCGGCTGTAACATCTATGGCAAGGCCGAATTCATGAATCCCGGCGGCTCGGTGAAAGACCGCGCCGCGCTCTACATCGTGCAGGACGCGCTCAAGCGCGGCACGCTGCGCCCCGGCGGCACCATCGTCGAAGGTACCGCCGGCAATACCGGTATTGGTCTGGCGCTGGTCGGCAATGCGCTCGGCTTCAAGACCGTGATCGTGATGCCCGATACGCAGAGCCAGGAGAAGAAGGATTTCCTGCGCCTGTGCGGCGCCGATCTTCGGCTGGTACCGGCCGTGCCCTACAAGGATCCGAACAACTACGTGAAATATTCCGGCCGGCTGGCCGAAGAACTCGCCAAGACCGAGCCGAACGGGGCGATCTGGGCCAACCAGTTCGACAATGTCGCCAATCGCGAGGCGCATGCGCACACCACCGGGCCCGAAATCTGGGATCAGACCGGCGGCAAGGTGGATGGCTTCACCTGTGCAGTTGGTTCCGGCGGGACTTTCGCCGGTGTGCTGATGGCGCTGAAACAGCGCAATCCGAAGATCCAGGTCGCACTGGCCGACCCGATGGGCGCTGCGCTCTATCACTACTACAAGCATGGCGAACTGAAAGCCGAAGGCAGCTCGATCACCGAAGGTATCGGCCAGGGGCGCATCACCGCCAACCTGGAAGGCATCACGCCTGATGACGCTTTCCAGATCCCGGACGAAGAGGCTCTGCCGGTGGTGTTCGACCTGATCCAGCATGAAGGCCTTGTGCTCGGTGGTTCGTCCGGCATCAATATTGCCGCCGCCATTCGTCTCGCGAAAAAGATGGGCCCCGGACACACCATCGTGACCATCCTGGCCGACGGCGGTGCGCGCTATCAGAGCAAGATGTTCAATCCTGACTTCCTGCGTGAAAAGAACCTACCGGTTCCGGCCTGGATGAGCTAAAGCCCCATGACCAGCTTCCTGTTTCGCGACGACGCCTATCTGAAATCCTGCGACGCCGTCGTCACCGCCATCGACGAACGCGGCTTCCAGACCGATGTCACCGTCTTCTATCCCACCGGTGGCGGCCAGCCCGGCGATACCGGGCGCTTTGTGTTGGAAAGCGGCGAGACGGTGGCGATTTCCGACACGCGCAAGGGCGACGGCCCGGATGGCATCGTGCATGTGCCGGCCGCGGGCTCGGCCGCACTGAAGGTCGGCGCCAAGGGTAAACTGGAAATCGACTGGGAGCGCCGCCATCGCCTGATGCGCATGCATACCTGCCTGCATCTGCTCTCGGTCCTCGTCCCTTATCCGGTCACCGGCGGCCAGGTCAGCGATGGCAAAGGACGCCTCGATTTCGACATGGCCGACAGCATTCCCGACAAGGACACACTGACCGCGAAGCTGAACGAGCTGATCACCGGCGATCATGCCGTCACCGCACGCTGGATCACTGACGAGGAAATGCTGAACAGCCCCGAGCTGGTGAAGACCATGGCGGTGAAACCGCCGATGGGTCTGGGCAAGGTGCGCCTGATCGAGGTAGCCGGCATCGACAAGCCGCTCGATCTGCAGGCTTGCGGTGGCACGCATGTCGGCCGTACCGGCGAGATCGGTCCGGTCGCCGTCGTCAAGATCGAGAACAAGGGCAAGCAGAACCGCCGCGTGAATATCGCCTTCGCGGCCTGACAAGATTTGATTAGGGAGCAAACGATGTCGTCGTATGTCAATCCGGATGCGCTGGTTTCGACCGAATGGCTGGCCGATCACCTGAAGGCGCCGGATCTGCGTATCGTCGATGCCTCCTGGTATCTGCCGGCGATGAACCGCGACGGCAAGGCGGAATACAATGCCGCGCATATTCCCGGTGCGGTATTTTTCGACATCGACGAAATCGCGGACCTGGATGTGCCGCTGCCACATATGCTGCCCAGCCCGGAAAAGTTTGCCGCCCGCATGCGTCGGCTGGGCATCGGCGATGGCAATCGCATCGTGGTCTATGACGGCTCTGACGTGCATCTCTCCGCCCCACGCGCCTGGTGGATGTTCCGCGTCTTCGGCCACAATGATGTGGCTGTGCTGAACGGCGGTTTCAGGAAATGGAAAGCCGAAGGCCGGCCGATCGAAGACCTGCCGCCGCTGCCGCGTGAACGGCATTTCACCGCGCGTCGCAACGACCTGCTGGTGCGCGACGTCGATCAGGTGCGCACGAATATCGGAGCTAAGCGCGAACAGGTGGTGGATGCGCGCAGCAAGGGGCGGTTCGATGGCACTGAGCCCGAGCCGCGCGCCGGCCTGCGCGGCGGCCATATTCCCGGCTCGCTGAACGTACCCTCCTCCATGATGACTGATCCGAAAACCGGCCTGTTCCAATCGGCCGACGCGTTGAAAGACATCTTCAGCAAGGCCGGCGTCGATCTCAGCAGGCCGGTGGTGAACAGCTGCGGCTCGGGCGTTTCGGCCTGCATCCTGACGCTGGGCATGCATCTGCTCGGCCATCGCCAGGTCTCGGTCTATGACGGCTCGTGGACCGAATGGGGCGGTCGCACCGACCTGCCGGCGGAAGTCGCCTGAGAGGCTGACGCTTGGCCGAGGCGCGCGACATCCGCTCGTCTGAAACGGTTGCACCGGCGATCTTCCGCCTGCCGCCCGCCACGCTGCTGGATGACGGCCGCTATAACGTCACTGTCGTCTATCTGGAGATGACGAAGGCGCCGCCGGAAACGGCGAACCTGCCACCGCTGGTGCCCAAGCTGGCCCTGCTGAAACTCGACAAGCCGACCACTGGTTTTTATCGCTATCTCTACGATGTCGTCGGCCGGCCATGGCACTGGGTCGACCGCCATCGCATGACCGATCTCGCACTCGGCGGCATCATCACCGATCCGCTGGTGGAAATCTGGGTGCCCTATGTCGGCGGCGTGCCGGCCGGTTATATCGAACTCGACCGCCGTAACACCGATGCAGACGACCGCAGAACCGTCAACATCGCCTATTTCGGACTGACGCCTGAATTCTTCGGCCGCGGCATCGGGCCGTGGCTTCTGCGCGCCGGCATCCGGCAGGCCTGGTCCTCCGGCATCGACCGCCTGACGGTGAATACCTGTAATCTGGATCATCCGGCTGCGCTGCCGCTGTACCAGAAAAGCGGTTTCCGCCCCTATCAGATGCGTGACGCGCTGTTCGATCCGCGACGCTGAATCATGCCTTGTGTTTCTGGTAATGCCGGCGTGCCTTGGCGCGATTGCCGCAGCTCTCCATCGAACACCAGCGACGACGCTTGTTCGGGCTGGTGTCGTGGAACAGCCAGCCGCAGCCCGGCCCGGCGCAGCAGCGGATACTGGCTGGCTCCGCACTCACCAGCAGATCAGCGCCCAGCCGCGCCATCGCGCCGAGCGGCGAACCAAGTTGCAGCCCGTCGCCATGCGCTTTCCAGCCAAGCCGCGCGCCACCACTCACATTGGCGATCACCCGCGCTTCGGGATAGCGCAGCAGGCAGCGATTCAGTGCATCGAGATCCACCGGCCGCGCCTCTTTGCCCTGCCGTACCGCCTGCGCCATCCGGTGCAGCGCCTCACGCAGCTCCAGCGCCTCGCCCAACACAGTGACGGCTTGCGACGGATCGCGTCGGGCCTGACGCTTCAACTCGCCTTCGGTCGCCGTCCCGACAATGCCCAGCCGGCGCCAGCAGGCGAGCAGGGCATCGTAAGACACCAGCATGTCCTCGGGTCCGCCCTCAGCGGTGGAGCGGTCGCGCCAGTCCAGCGTATTGACGAAATCCAGCGCCGGATGACCGCCATGCAATCCGGTGGTCGTGATGCGAAGAGTCTCTCCCATATAACCACCATACCGGTTGACTGGGCTTGCGCCAATCCCTAGTTTCCGCCCCATGGAATCAGTCCCGAACCAAACTGAGCCGGCGACCTTTACCCGCGCCGGCGTTCTGCACGGCATGAAGCTGACGGCGCCTTACAGCGTCAGCGCCCTTCCCTTCGGCCTTGCTTTCGGTGCAGCTGCGCTTGGTGTCGGCATGACGCCGGGTGAAGCCATCCTGATGAGTGCCGCTGCCTTTGCCGGCAGCGCGCAGTTCGCCGTGCTGGCGCTGTGGACTGCCGTGCCGCTGCCGGTCGCGGCAATCATCCTGACCGCCTTCCTGGTCAACGCGCGCCATATCGTCATGGGCGCCGCGCTCTATCCCTATATCTCAAACCTGCCGCTACGCCAGGTGCTGCCGGTCTCGGCCGGGATGACCGATGCCGGCTGGGCCATCGCCCTGCAGGCCATGATGAATGGCCGGCGCGACCTCGGCATCCTGCTCGGTACCGTGATCATGCAATGGCCGGTCTGGGTCGGCGGCACTGCAGCCGGCGCACTGATCAGCAGCGGCGGCCTGGATATAAAACGCTGGGGCCTGGATGTGCTGATCGCCGGCGTCTTCGCCACGTCAGTCGTCGGGCTGTATCGCGGCAGGGATGACATCTGGCCCTGGATTGCTGCGGTGGCCGGCACGGCTGGCGCGCTGCTCTGGCTGCCGGGCAACTGGTACATCCTGATCGGCGGTGTCTGTGCTGGCCTCGCCGGGCTCATCACCAGCCGTGATGAGGAGAAAGCGGCATGATCGAAGGCCTGACCACGTTCGACACTGCCGCTGTCATTGCCATCCTCGGCATGGGCATTGTGACTTACGCGACCCGGGCCGGCGGCTTCTGGCTGATGGGCTATGTCACCCTGTCGCCGAAGTTGGAGCGCTTCCTGCGCCAGACCGCCGGCGGCGTGCTGGTCGCTATCGTGGTCGCTGCCGTGATGAAGGGCGACCCTGCCATGTGGGCCGGTCTCGCCGCTGCCGTCGCCTGCATGATCCTACTGCGCAAATCGATGACCGCCATTTTGATCGGCATGGCGCTGGCCATCGGCATCCGTTACTTCACCGGCGCCTGACGCCGGCGACTGTCAGTCAGGCGTTGTTAGCGCGTGGCCGGCTGCGGATGCTGTCCGGGCGGCGACTGCCAATCCACGACCTGCCAGCGGCCATCGACCTGGCGCAAGCGGTAACTGGTCGGCGGTGCCGGGGTGGTGAAGCAGTCCGGCTCGGCGCTCTGCAGGCCGCACATGCGGCCGGCCACGGCGATCACAGCCTCGCCGGCGTTGGACTGCTCGGCGGCAGCGATACGATAACTCCACCAGTAGCGTGAACTCTGCAGCTTTGCCAGGAAGCCCGAGACGCCCTCACCGCCGGACCAGACAGCATGGCACAGATCTGCATCGCGGCGCGCAAAGCAGGCCAGCAGGGTCTCGACGGCGCAAAGGGGCGTGGTGGCCTGACCGATACAACGACTGTCGCTTCGGTCGGCAGGACCAATCAGGCGATACTTGTTGACGGGGTCGACGGCGGGCAGTTGCGCCCAGGCAGAACTGAAGACTGCGAGACTCAGAAGAACGGCGGCTGCGATACGCATGACGCTCCTCCCATCTGTGATGGGAGGAGCGTAACACGGTTTCGGGATTTGATGGAGCCGCAAACAAAACCGTCATCCCCGCGAAAGCGGGGATCCAGTGGACAGAATGACTGGGTTCCCGCCTTCGCGGGAACGACGAAAACAAGCCTTAATGCAGAATCTGGCTCAGGAACAGCTTGGTGCGTTCGTTCTGCGGGTTCGAGAAGAACTCGTCCGGCGTGTTCTGCTCGATGATTTCGCCCCGATCCATGAAGATCACCCGGTCGGCGACCTTGCGGGCGAAACCCATTTCGTGGGTGACGCAAAGCATGGTCATGCCGCCTTCCTGGGCCAGGCCGATCATCACATCCAGCACTTCCTTGACCATTTCCGGATCGAGCGCCGAGGTCGGCTCATCGAACAGCATGATCTTTGGGTTCATGCAGAGCGAACGCGCAATGGCGACGCGCTGCTGCTGGCCACCGGAAAGCTGGCCGGGAAACTTGTTGGCCTGCTCCGGGATGCGTACGCGATTGAGGTATTTCATCGCGGTTTCTTCCGCCTCAGCCTTGGGCCTGCGCAGCACCCAGATCGGACCAAGCGTCAGGTTTTCCAGCACGGTCAGGTGCGGGAACAGGTTGAAGTGCTGGAACACCATGCCGACCTCGCGCCGGATGGCATCGATATTCCTCAGGTCATTCGTCAGTTCGGTGCCATCGACGACGATATGGCCCTTCTGGTGTTCTTCCAGTCGGTTGATGCAGCGGATCATCGTCGACTTGCCAGAGCCTGACGGCCCGCAGATGACGATGCGCTCACCCTTCCGGACGCTGAGATTGATGTTCCGCAACACGTGGAATTCGCCATACCACTTGTTGACACTCTGCAGTTCGATAACCGACTCAGCCATGATGATCTGGCCCCCTTAGTGCTTATGACCGGTTGCCAGACGCTTTTCGAGATTCTGGCTGTATTTTGACATGCCGAAGCAGAAGATAAAGTAGATCGCCGAGACGAAGACATAGGCTTCAATCGAAAAACCGCGCCAGGCGGCATCGGTAAGCGCCACCTTGGTCGACTGCATCAGATCGTAGATGCCGATGATCACGACCAGCGAGGTGTCCTTGAACACAGCGATGAACAGGCTAACCAGCGGCGGGATCACAATCTTGAGTGCCTGCGGCAGGATGACGAAACCCATCTTCTGCCCGTAGGACAGGCCGAGCGAGTCGGCACCTTCATACTGCCCTTTCGGGATCGCTTGCAGGCCGCCACGCACCACTTCCGCCAGATAAGCGGCGGCGAACAGGATGATGGCAATCTGGGCGCGCAGCAGCTTGTCGATGCTGAAACCTTCCGGCAGGAACAGCGGCAGCATCACCGACGACATGAACAGCATCGAGATCAGCGGCACACCACGGATCAGTTCGATGTAAAGCACGCAGAGCGTCTTGATCGCCGGCATGCGTGAACGCCGCCCCAGTGCCAGCAGCACGCCGAATGGGAAAGCGATCGCGATGCCGAAGGTGGACAGGATCAGTGTGAGCGGTAGCCCACCCCACTGGGTGTCCTCGACATAGCGCAGGCCGAAAACTCCACCCCACATCAGGACGGAGACAATCGCGAGGCCGCCGACCCAGATCACCAGCAGGCTGACGTTCCAGAAGCGCTGCATGCAGCTGGAGACGATCATTGCGATCAGGAGGATCGCCGCAATCAGCGGCCGCCACTGTTCGTCATACGGATACAGGCCAAACAGCATCAGGCGGTATTTCTGCCCGATGAAGGCCCAGCAGGCACCGCCACCGGCGCGGCAGGCCTGCGAGGTATCCGCCGTGAAATTCGCCTTGATCAGCGCCCATTCGATGAAGGGCGGCAGGCTCATCAGGACCAGCCAGACCGACAGAAGGGTCAG
>NZ_PEKV01000015.1:97849-146840 GCF_002796975.1 Ferrovibrio sp.
ATATGCTTGTTGTACCAGTTCATGAAGACCGAGATCGACAGGCTGATGCTGAGATACACCGCCATGATGATCATGATGCCTTCAATGGCCTGACCGGTCTGGTTCAGCGTCGTATTGGCAATCGAGACGATATCGGGATAACCGATCGCGACCGCCAGCGAGCTGTTCTTGGTCAGGTTCAGATACTGGCTGGTCATCGGCGGGATGATCACGCGCAGCGACTGGGGCAGCACAATCAGACGCAGCGTCTGGCTGCGACTGAGGCCCAGAGCACTCGCCGCTTCCCATTGGCCGTAGTTGACCGCCTGGATGCCGGAACGCACCACTTCCGCAATGAAGCCCGCCGTATAGAGCACGAGACCGAACAGCAGCGCGGCGAATTCCGGCGACAGCGTGGCGCCACCGACAAAGTTGAAGCCCTGCAGCTTCGGCACATCGAGTTCCCAGGGCGCGCCGCCGATCAGCCAGCCGAGCACCGGCATGCCGATCAGCAGCAGGATGCCGCCACGATAGACCGGGAAGGCCTTGCCGGTGGCGTCCTGCCGCCGCCTGGCCAGGTTGACCATGATGAAGATCAGCACGAAGGCCAGCATGAAACCGATGGCCGCAAGGTCGAAGGCGAAGTGATCGGTCGGTGCCGGCACCTTGACGCCGCGGTTCGACATGAACACGCCGGGCATGACGTTCAACGCCTGGCGCGGCCCCGGCAGCGTTTCGGTGATGATGGCGTACCAGAAGAACAACTGCAGCAGCAGCGGGACGTTGCGGATCACCTCGACATAGATCATCGAAAGCTTGGCGATCAGCCAGTTCTTCGACAGGCGCGCGATGCCGACGATCGTGCCGATAATGGTGGCGAGAATAACTCCGACGACCGCCACGCGGATGGTGTTCAGGATGCCGACCAGAACGGCGCGGGCGTAGGTATTCTCCGGCCCGTATGCGATCGGCGATTCGCCGATGGCGAAACCTGACTCGCGGCCCAGAAAGTCAAAGCCGGTCGAGATATTGCGGATGGAAAGGTTGTGCAGCGTGTTGCTGACGAGGAACCAGCCGATGATACCTACCAGCGCAACGGCAACGACCTGATAGACGACGGAACGGACGTCCGGATCATTCCAACTCAGACGCCGCGGCGGCGCGGACTGCGCGCCGTTTACTCGAGGATCTGCCATGTGCCCCCCATGGCTGAGAGAAACTGAATACGCGTCGGGAAGCGATGGCTGGCGGTGCCCTGTACACCGCCAGCCACGCCTTACGTCTTAGCGGATCGGCCAGGCGTACATCAGGCCGCCCTGGGTCCACAGCGCGTTCACGCCGCGATCCAGCTTCAGGGCGCTGCCCTTGCCGACGTTGCGCTCGAAGCTTTCGCCGTAGTTACCGACCTGCTTGATGATGTTGTAGGCCCACTTCTCGTCGAGCCCGAGCGCCTTGCCGGCACCCGGGGTGACACCCAGGATGCGCTTGACGTTCGGATTGTCGCTCTTGAGCATCTCATCGACATTCTTCGACGTGATGCCGTATTCCTCGGCCTCGATCATGGCATTGAGAGCCCAGCGGACCACGACCAGCCAGGTATCGTCGCCCTGGCGGACCATCGGGCCGAGCGGCTCCTTCGAGATCACTTCCGGCAGGATCACGTGATCGTCCGGATTCGGCAGCTGGGTCGCGCGGGTTGAGGCGAGGCCCGAGATGTCGGTGGTATAGACGTCGCAGCGGCCGGCCGCATAGGCGCCCACCACTTCATCGAGCTTCTCGATCACGACCGGCTTGAAGGTCAGCTTGTTGGCGCGGAAGTAATCGGCAAGGTTCAGTTCGGTCGTGGTGCCCGGCTGCACGCAAACGGTGGCGCCGTTCAGTTCCTTGGCGCTCTTCACGCCAAGCTTCTTGGTCACGATGAAGCCCTGGCCGTCGTAGTAGTTCACACCGGCGCCGATCAGGCCCAGCGACGCGTCGCGGGTCAGGGTCTGCGTGGTGTTGCGGGCGAGCAGGTCGACTTCACCCGACTGCAGAGCGGTGAAGCGCTGCTGCGCGGTCAGCGGGGTGTGCTTGACCTTGTTGGCATCGCCGAACATGGCGGCGGCGACGGCACGGCAAAGATCGACGTCGATGCCCTTCATTTCGCCCTTGGTGTCCGGCGCACCGAAACCGCCGACGCTGCCGTTCATACCGCATTGGACAAAGCCCTTCGCCTTGACCGCATCGAAGGTGGCGCCAGCCTGAGCGCCCTGTGCGACGAACACGAGCGCCGCTGCGGCAGCGGCCGTTGCAAGAAGTTTCATTGGTATTACCCTTCCCTGTTGTGACTGGTTCCACCTTGAGCAGAACTGACTAAAATTATCACGACGCTGTAAAAATCGGCAAGACAAGCTCAGTTATCCACAGGACAGCCGCGTAACGGGCCGCCTTGCCGATGGTGACCACTATCAAAAATCGGGCCAATGGATAGCGCAGCGCCCCCGCAGCGAAAGTCAGAGGGTCACCGATCAGCGGAATCCAAGAGAAAAGCAGCGCCCATGCGCCCCAGCGGCGAAACCGGCCCTGGGCTTGCTGCATCTGCACTACGGTGATCGGAAACCAGCGTTTGTGCTGAAATCGCAGGCACCAGGCGCCCAGCAGCCAGTTAATTACTGCACCGCACACATTGCCGCTTGTCGCCACGGCAAAAAGAATTAGCGGCGGCGCCGCGTCCATTGCACGGGCGGCCGACAACGCCACTTCCGACGAGAGCGGAATCAGCGTGGACGCGAGGAACGACCACAGAAACAGGCCGCCGAGCGTCCCGGCCTGTGTGAATGCCTGTTCTATCACGGCGTCAGACTGTGAATGCGGTTATCCTACGACGGAAAAACTGTGGCATCCGGATCGCCGAGATCCCAGAGCAGGCCCGCCATCATCGCCAGCCCCTCGCGCATCACCGGCAGCAGGATGTGCTCGTTCGGCGCATGCTGCGAACAGGCGGCATAGGAGTGCGGCATCCACACCGTGGGCAGGCCAAGCGTTTCAGCGAACACCTCGTTGGGCAGCGAGCCGCCCAGATTGGGCAGCAGCGCCGGCCGGCGACCCATCGTCTTCTCGACCGAGGCGAGCGCGAAATTCACATAGGGATGGTCGGGATCGAGCCGCGTGGCGGTGAAGATGTCCGCCCGCGCCTGCTTCACCTCCACCTGCGGGAAACCGTGGCGGTCGAGATGCCGGCGTAGCGCTGGCAGGAACTGTGTCGAGTCAGGCCCGACGACAAAACGGATCTGGCAATGCGCCGTGGCGATGCCCGGAATCGCGTTGACCGGGAATTCCGGATTGCCGGTCTTGAAGGCCAGCACATCGAAACTGCACCAGCCGTAAACGCGCTCGGCCGGCGTCAGCCCCGGCTCGCCCCACCAGGTGTCGATGCGGGGGCCATCGCTGCCGCCGCCGACTTCGCAATCCGCCAGTGCGCGCTTCACGCCGGCCGGCAGTTCCTTGGGCACCCATTCGGGAATGCGGATCTGGCCGGTCGGGCCTGCGATACTGGCGATGGCATGCGCGAGAATAATGCCGGGGTCGGCCAGCAGACCGCCCCAGTTACCCGAGTGATGCGCACCTTCGCGCAGGTTGACGGTGAGGTCGAAATTCAGCGCACCGCGGGCGCCGCAATACAGCGTCGGCCGTTCCGGCGACAGGCGCGGCCCGTCCGAAGCCAGGAAAAGATTGGCGTTCCAGCGGTCCTTCTGCGCCTTGCAGAAGGCATCGAGGCCGGGTGAACCGACTTCCTCGCCGGTTTCAATCAGCAGCACGACATCGAAACCGAGCTTGCCGTTACGCGCTTTCAATACGGCGGCGAGCGCCGCGATGTTGACGGTATGCTGGCCCTTGTTGTCGGCGGTACCGCGGCCGTAGAGCTTCTCGCCTTCCTGCACGATCTGCCAGGGCGACAGGCCGCTGCGCCATTGCGCATCCTGGCCGCGGATCACATCGCCATGACCATAGGAGAACAGCGTCTTCGTAGCGCCGGCCTCGCGACGGATCGCCACCAGGAAAGGGCCGCCCTTCGGCGAGGGATTGGGATGCACGCTGCACTGGAAACCAAGCGCCTCCAGGCTGCCGCGCATTTCCTTTTCCAGATAGTCGGCCAGCGCACCGGCACGATCAGGATTCTGGCTTTCGGTCGGGATGGCGACGCGGCGGCTGAGATCGGCAAAGAAACCGCCGTCATCAAGATAGGCGGTGGCGGCATGAATGGCGGCGGCGCGGGTCATCGACTGGTCTCCGGAAATCCCGCTGATGCGGGAAACACACAACTCTCCTGGGCGAAGTCTTCTCTTTGGCGGAGCGCTTTGCAATAGTCGGGTTCCAGATTGGAGCCCGCCATGAAAGACGAAACCAAGCTTGCCGTATTGGGCCGCGATCCCGAGGGCCATAACGGCGCCGTCAATATCCCGGTCTATCGCGCCTCGACCATCCTGCAGCCGAGCCTGAAGGCGCTGGCGGAATCCTATTCCGACCGTGCGCAGGACAAGCAGGTCACCACCTACGGCCGCGTCGGCACGCCGCTGACCTATGCCTTCGAGAATACCGTGGCGGAACTGGAAGGCGGTTATCGCGCCATGGCCTACCCCTCGGGCGCCGCCGCCTGCTCCGGCGCGATCCTGAGCGTGGTGAAATCCAGCGACCATATCCTCGTCATCGACAACATCTACGGTCCGTCGCGGCAGTTCTGCGACACGGTACTGAAACGGCTGGGCGTCGAGACCGAATACTTCAAGACCTCAATCGATCCGGCCTCGTTCCGCGCCCTGTTCCGGCCCAATACCTCGCTGGTCTTCGTTGAATCGCCGGGCTCGCTGACCTTCGAGATGCTGGACGTGCCGGCGATTGCCGAGATCACGCACAAGCATGGCGCCAAGCTGGCGATGGACAACACCTGGGGCACATCGCTCTACTTCAAGAGCTTTAGTCATGGCGTCGATCTCTCGGTGCATGCGGCGACGAAATACATCGTCGGCCATTCCGATGCGATGCTGGGCATCGTGATCGCCAACAAGGAATGCTGGCCGGCCCTGCGCGATACGGCCCGCACCATCGGCGCCAATGCCGGACCTGACGAAGTCTATCTCGGTCTGCGCGGCATCCGCACGATGGCTGTCCGCCTGCCCCGTCATATGGAAAGCGCCCTGAAAGTGGCTGACTGGCTGCGCGGTCGCGACGAAGTCACCAGCGTGCGTCATCCCGGTCTGCCGCAGGATCCCGGCCACGCCTTGTGGAAACGCGACTTCCTTGGCGCCTGCGGACTGTTTGCATTTGAACTGCAGAAGAAATACAGCGATGCGGCGGTGGCCGAGTTCGTCGATCATCTGGAATATTTCGGCATCGGCTATTCTTGGGGCGGTTATGAGAGCCTGGTGTCGGTGCCCAGCATCAAGAATGTGCGCAGCGCCGAGGCATGGGAAGGTCACGGCACGCTGATCCGCCTGCATATCGGCCTGGAAGACGTGGGCGACCTGATGGACGACCTGAAGGCTGGCTTCGAGCGACTGAACAAGGCGCAGGGGTAATGGACATCCGCCTGCTGTCGCCGGCCGATGCGCCGGCGCTGCAAGCCTTCCTGGCGGCGCATGTCGCACAAACCATGCTGCTGCGCGGTAACCTGCGGCGCAGCGGGATCGTCGATGGCGATCAGCCCTGTCAGGGTCGCTATGCCGCGGCTTTCGAGGGCGATCGCATCATCGGCGCCGCAGCCCTGTACTGGAATGGCAACCTGATTCTTCATGCACCGGGCCATGTCGCCGAGGTTTCCCGCATTGCTGTCGGTGACCGTCGCGTCAACGGCATCCTCGGACCGTGGCAGCAATCACTCGATGCGCAGGATGCGCTCGGACTTGGCGACAGGCATCTGAAGCTGCGCTCGCGCGAAATCCTGATGTCCCTGCCGTTGCAAGATCTGCAGCAGCCGGCGCCGCTGCCCCATCAGAAACTCACCTGGCGCGTGGCGACCGCCGACGATGTCGACCTGCTGAGCGAATGGCGCGATGCCATGACGCAGGAAACCCTGGGCGACACACCGTCGCAGGCTTCGTTGCGGCAAAACCGCAGCGATGTCGAATGCTGGGTCGCCGGGGGCGACCAGTTTTTGCTGCTGGATGACGGTCGGCCGGTCTCGGGATGCAGTTTCAATGCCCGCCTGCCTGATGCCGTGCAACTCGGCAATGTCTGGACGCCGCCGGAATGGCGCAGCCGCCGCTACGCGAGGTCTGTCGTCGCCGGCGCGCTGGACCATGTCCGCAAGGCCGGCGCGACAACTGCCATCCTGTTCACCGACCGCGAGAATGCTGCAGCGCAGACGACTTACGCTGCGTTGGGCTTCACCCATATCGGGGACTATGCCATCCTGTTGTTCGCCGACTAGGGGAGCGAACACCATGAGCGATATTCTCACCACGCAGGCCGATGGCATCCTGACCATCACCTTCAACCGGCCCGACAAGAAGAATGCGCTGACCTCGGCGATGTATGCCACGCTGGCCGATGCGCTGGAGGCCGCCGATACCGACCCGGCCGTGCGCGTGATCCTGTTCACCGGCAATGGCGGCGCCTTCACATCGGGCAACGACCTGCAGGATTTCCTCAACAACCCGCCGCAGGGCGACAACACGCCGGTGTTCCGTTTCCTGCGCGCCATCAGCACGGCGTCGAAGCCGATGATCGCTGCGGTCAGCGGCGTGGCGGTCGGCGTCGGCACCACGATGCTGCTGCATTGCGATCTGGTCTATGCCGGCGAGAGCGCCAAACTCTCCCTGCCCTTCGTCAACCTGGCGCTGGTGCCGGAAGCGGCGTCGTCGCTCCTGCTGCCGGCCATGGTCGGCCATCACCGCGCTGCCGAACTCCTCCTGCTGGGCGAGGCCTTCACGCCGGCCACCGCGAAAGACTACGGCATCGTCAATGCCATCTATCCGGACGACAAACTGCTGGCCGAAGCCACCGCCGTGGCGCAGAAACTTGCCACCAAACCGCCGACCGCCATGCGCCTGACCAAGCAGCTGCTGAAGCGGACCAAGGGCGATGTGGCCGGCCAGATGGCGCAGGAGGGCGAGCATTTCCGCAGCCAGCTGAAATCGGCCGAGGCGCGCGAGGCGATAACCGCCTTCTTCGAGAAGCGTCCGCCCAAGTTCAGTTAGGCCAAGCCTATCTCACGCAGGCACCAGCCTGTTTCGTCCTGTTCGAGCCTGTTGCGTCCCATTCAAGGCCAGTTCCGTCCTGTTTGAGCCAGTTTCGTCCTGTTAGAGCCAGTTTCGGCCCGTTCCGTCCCGTTGAATCCCGCATAAACCCTTGGTGCTGTGTGCCAAGGTATTGATTTTCTTCTCCACGATGTCCAAGAGCGGCGGCATTGCGTCGATAGTCGTGCCTGTTCGCATACCAGGGCATTCGAACAGATGTTCCCTTTATAGGAATAATAACACATACAGCCATCCGGCCTCAAGGAGATATCCACCTCCCGACCGCCATATTTCAGGCTGGCTGCGCTATCGGAACATCGCCGCCTGCCATGGGTTGAGATGAGCCAACCCGAAGGAGGCCGATCATGCCGAACCGCAATCCGAGACAGGCAGATACACAGAAGCAGCCGCCCATCGCTGGCGGCAACCGCGATGTCGGCAAGGACACCGACGGCGATGGCCGGGTGGTTCAGCCGGGTCATGTGGCCGGCGACGTCGACGGCGATCGCCAGCGAAAAGCCCAGTCTGGCAAGCAGCAGTCAGGCAGTTCTGTCGGCAAGGATACAGACGGCGACGGCCGTGGTGTCCAGCCGGGCCGCAAGCCAGGCGAAATCGACGGCGACCGCCAGCAGAAACACTGACGACGCCCAGTCGTGAGTGAAAAAGGCCCGCCAGTTTCCGCTGGCGGGCCTTTCGATTCAATGCGCGACGCTGATACGGGCGTGTCTTGCTTCCGGCATCAGGCGACGGAAATCCTCGCCTTTCACATGCACCAGCGTGCAGTGATCGCCGCCCTCGAAATAGAGATCCGCCATCGCGTCGAGACGGCGGTCGATCACCACCTCCACGCCATAGGCATCGCCCAGCGGCGGCAGGGCGCCGCGGGCGCAATCGGTGAACAGCGTCATGATGTCACTTTCGCTGGCCAGACCGACCGGCCGCTTCACGGCCTTCGACAGTTTGGCCAGTTCGACATCGCAGGACGCCGGAACCGCAGCCAGCATGAAGCCGTCGTCGTCCTCCAGCAGAACAGCCTTCACCACACAGGCTTCCGGCAGGCCCGCGCAATGGGCCGCCTCACGCATCGTCGCCACGCTGGCATGTTCGACAAGTTTATAAGGAACGGATTCCCGCTCAAGATATTGCTGCAGGCTGTTTGCAAGTGCCATGACACCCTCCTCTGGCTAGGGTCTGTACAGGCTATCGCCATCATGCCGGCCGGCATAATGACAAAATGGAGACCGGAATTTTCCGTGGCAGAACGCGCAATTACAACGCGCGGCAATCGCGGCAGACGCCGACCACTTCGATGGTCTGGCGTTCGACCTGGAAACCAAGCGCGCGTGCATCCTGCTGGATACGGTTGCCCAGTTCCGGATCGTTGATCTCGGTGGCCACGCCGCACTGGCGGCAAATGAAAATTTCCTGCTGCACGGCATGGCCCGGTTCGGTGCAGCCGATAAACGCATTCAGGCTTTCAACCCGATGCACCAGCCCCTGTTCCACCAGGAAATCCAGCGCCCGGTAGACCGTGGGCGGCGCCACCTTCTGGCCGTCACCGCCAAGCTGCGCCAGCAGATCGTAGGCACCGGCGGGTTTGTGGCTCTGCCAGATCAGTTCCAGCACGCGACGGCGGATCGGCGTCAGTTTTGCACCGGTGGCATGGCAATGGCTCTCGGCCGCCGCCAGCGCGTCGGCGATGCAGACGGTGTGGTCGTGGCCATGGCTGTGAGACTGCTGATGGGCGTGGCTGGACATGGCAGCCATTATAGGGCGGCCCCACCGGACCGCCAATGCCTGCTATTCCGCGAGAAATTGCGCGATCAGCGCGATCTGTTCGGCCGTATCCAGAGCCGGGGCATGGCCCACGCCGGGAATATCGATCCGGCGCGCTTTCGGGCCGCGCCGGGTCATCTCGGCGGCCGTCTCTTCGGCCAGCAGATCGGACACCGCACCGCGCAGCAGCAGGGTTTTCGCCGCGATCTGATCGTAGAGCGGCCAGGCATCGCCGGTCGCCGTCGCAGCCTGGCGCCCCAGCACGGCGGCGATCTGCGGATCGTAATGCGGCGTCAGCCGGCCATCGGGCAGACGGCGTGCCGAGGTTTCCGCCAGCTTGCGCCAGCCGGCGTCACTCGCGATCCCGAAAGGTGCATAGATGGTGCGGAAATACTGTTCCAGTTCCGGCAGGCTGGCGAAGGTCGGCGGCGATCCGGCGTAAGTCAGGATGCGGCTGACCGCGCCGGGCGCGATGGCGGGGCCGACATCGTTGAGAATCAGATGGCTGATGCGGTCTTTCAGCGCCGTGGCCGCCACCGCCATGCCGATCAGGCCGCCCATCGAGGTGCCGACCCAGCGCGCGGTTGTCAGTTCCAGCTGCGTGAACAGCTCAACGGCCTGCCGCGCATAGAAAGGCACAGTGTATTCCGCGTCAGGTTCCGGGCTCCATTCGCTCAGGCCACGACCGATGGTATCGATCGACAGCAGGCGATAGCGGTTGCAGAGCGCGGCGGCCAGATCGTCGAAGTCATGCGCATTGCGGGCAAAGCCGTGCCACAGGATGACAGCAGGTGCATCCGCCCTGCCCCAGTCGAGGATACGGACGCTACGGCCAGCCAGTGTCAGGTAACGTGAGACGGGATTCATTTGCGCAGCTGCCGCAGTTTGCCGACGATGCCGACCGGGAAGAAATAGACGCTGAGCACGAACAGGATGCCGAGCCAGAGCAGCCAGCGGTCGGCATGGAACAGGTTCGGCAGCAGCGGGATGCCGGCGCTTTCCAGCATGCCGCTGAACTGGCCCATCAGCACCTGCAGGTAATTCTGTGCCAGGATGAAGATCGCCGCACCCAGAACCGCGCCATACAACGTGCCCATGCCGCCGATCACGACCATCAGCAGAATGTCGATCATGATGGCGAAGCTGAGTGTCGTATCCGGCCCGGTATAGCGCAGCCACAGCGCCATCAGCACGCCGGCCAGCGTGGCCATGCCGGCCGACAGGCAGTTGGCGATCGAACGATACACCACCACACGATAGCCCAGCGCCTCGGCGCGGAAATCGTTTTCGCGGATCGCCTGCAACACGCGGCCGAAAGGCGAGTTGACCACGCGCAAAGCCAGCAGGAACAGGAACAGGGCCGAGAAGAAGATCAGATAGTAGGTGAGAATCCGGCCGTTGATGTTGACGCCCAGCACCGGGTCGTCGAACAGCCGGAAGGCCGGCCGCAGCATTTCCGGAATCCGGTAGCTGCGACCGTCCTCACCGCCGGTGATCTCGTTAAGCTGCGACGCCAGGATGGCGAAGGCAGACGCCACCGCCAGAGTGATCATGGCAAAGAAGATCGCGCGCACCCGCAGCGAGAAAAGCCCGATCAGCAGCGCCAGCAGGATCGCCAGTATCAGCGCGATGACAATGCCGATGCCGAGCGCCGGCCAGGTGGCGCTGAAATTGTACATGGCAATGGCCACGCCATAGCCGCCGATGCCATAGAACATCGTATGGGCAAAGGACACGATGCCGGTATAGCCGAGCAGCAGATCGTAGCTGGCCACCAGGATGACGAAGACGCAGATCTTCGCTGCCACATTGAGCGGCTGGCTGCCCGGAAAGAGAAATGGCGCGAAGGCGAGCCCGATCAGCACCAGCCCCAGCAGAATGGCGAGCGGGCGGGAGCGCGGATAGTCGCCGGAGAGGATACTGTTGAGCATGCTCGCCCCCCTTACCGCTTGGCCACGGGATAGAGGCCCTGTGGCCGCCACAGCAGGATCAGCACCATCAGCAGGATGCTGCTGCCGAGCGCCAGCTTGGGCGCCAGGAATCCGGTGTAGTTGGCGACCAGCGCAACCAGAATGGCGCCGATGAAGCAGCCGCCGACCGAGCCCAGGCCGCCGATGATGATGACGATGAAGATCAGCACGTTGACTTCCATGCCCATGCCGGCGGTCAGCGTCTGGCGATAGAAGGCCCAGAGCACGCCGCCGAGGCCGGCCAGCGCCGACCCGGCGATGAACACACCGACGAACAGCCGGCGGATCCTGTAGCCCAGCGCCTCGACCATTTCGGCGTTCTCGACACCGGCGCGAATGAGAAGCCCGAGCTTGGTACGGTTCAGGATCAGGTGCATGACGCCGAAGACCAGCAGGCCCAGCACCACGGCGATCACGCGGTATTTCTCCATCGCTGCGTCGCCGATCACGATGGCGCCGCGCAGGCCCTCTGGCAGGCGCAGCGGGATCGGGCTGGCACCCCAGATCACATGGATCATCTGTTCGGCTACGATCATGCCGCCCATGGTGATCAGGATCTGCTTGAGATGCTGGCCATAGACCGGCCGGATCACCACGCGCTCGAAGGCATAGCCCAGCGCGCCGGTCACCAGCATGGCAACCAGAATGCAGGCCAGCAGCGCACCGACATTGAGCCAGAGATTCGTGCTTTCGACCCAGCCGGCGAGCGGACCGAGTGCAATGAGGCTGACATAGGCGCCGAACGAGATGAACACGCCATGGCCGAAATTCAGCACGTCCATCAGGCCGAAGACCAGCGTGAGGCCCGAAGCCATCAGGAAGATCATCATGCCCATGGCAAGTGCCGCCACGGTGAGCGTGACCCAGGTGGAGAAGCTGCCGACCAGCGGCAGCGCCACCAGCATCAGGATCGGCACCAGCAGCACCGGCAGGTAGTCGACGCGCACCTTGGGCAGCGTGGTGGAGGCGGTGTTCCCGGCAACGGCGGTCATTGATGCGCATCCATACTCAGGCCCAGCAGCTTCTGCTGCAGGGCGGCATCCCCGGCCAGTTCGGCCATCGCGCCACGATGCACGACGCGACCGTCATCCATCACTGCGACATGATCGCCGAGCAGCTTGGCGGCGAGGAAATTCTGCTCCACCAGCAGGATCGTGGCGCCGGTGGATTTCAGCTCCTTGAAGGCCTGCACCATGTTCATGATGATCGCAGGCGCGAGGCCCTTGGTCGGTTCGTCGATCAGCAGCAGGTCGCGCGGCTCGACGATGGCGCGGGCAATCGCCAGCATCTGCTTCTGCCCGCCCGACAGCACGCCGGCTGCCAGCGACCAGAATTTCTCCAGCGCCGGGAACAGGCCGAAGATCCATTTCAGGCGCGCCGGATCGAGGTCGCCGTTGCGCGCCGCCAGGATCAGGTTCTCGCGCACCGTGAGATCGGCGAAGATCGCCATATTCTCAGGTACGTAGGCAATGCCTGCTTGCGCGATCTCCGGCGTCGGCAGTTTGGTGATGTCGCGGCCATCGAAGGTGATGCTGCCCTGGCTGGCCTGCCACAGGCCCATGATGGTACGCAGGGTGGTGGTCTTGCCGGCGCCGTTGCGGCCGAGCAGCATGGTGAGCTGGCCGCGCGGGATCGCCAGATCGACGCCATGCAGAATGTGATACTGGCCGATATGGGTCTGCACGCCTTGCAGGTTGAGCAGGTTGTCGCTCATGCGGCGGCACTCCCGTCAGCCGGCAGGCCGAGATAGGCCTGCTGCACCACCGGCGAGGCGATCACGGCGGCGGGTTCGCCATCGGCCACCAGCTGACCGTTGTGCAGAACAATGATGCGGTCGGCCAGACTGCGCACCACGTCCATCTTGTGTTCAACCAGCAGCACGGTCTTGTCGCCGCGCGCCTTGATGCTGTGGATCAGGTCGAGAATGGTCGGCACTTCATCCACCGACATACCCGCGGTCGGCTCGTCGAACATGAAGATATCAGGCTCCAGCGCCAGCAGCAGCGCGACTTCCAGCTTGCGCTGATCGCCATGCGGCAAAGCGCCGGCGGTGGCATCGCGCTTGTCGAGCAAACGGACAGAGTCGAGCAGGCCGTCGGCCTTTTCGATCAGGTCGCGGCGATGGCTCCAGAGCTGCAACAGCTGCAGGCCCGCACCGGCACGGCTCTGCACGGCAAGCCGCACATTTTCCATCACGGTCAGGTTGGGGAACAGGTTGGTGAGCTGAAACGCACGCCCCATGCCCTGCTTGGTGCGGGCCGAGGCCGTCAGCCCGGTGACATCCGCGCCGCGCAGCAGCACCTGGCCGGAGGTGGCGCGCAGCTGGCCGGAGATCAGGTTGAAATAGGTGGTCTTGCCGGCACCATTGGGACCGACGATGGCGGTCAGCGTGCCGGGCTGGAAGGCGCAGCTCACGGCATTGACCGCGATATGCCCGCCGAAGCGGATCGTCAGGTCGCGGGTCTCTAAGGTCGGCGTGGCGGACATGTCTCTCGGATAAAGAAATGCCGCCGGGATGCAAGCACCCCGGCGGCGGTTTCAGATCAGCGCTTGTTGCGGATCGGCAGCGGCATGGCCGATTCCTGGATGGTCTGCACCAGTTCCAGAAGGTCGTTGTCGTCCTTGCCGTTCTTCTTGACCTTGAAGTGGTACATCTGCTGCAGGGCCTGATGGTCTTCCTTGCGGAACAGCATCGTGCCCTTCGGCGTGTCGAAGACCATGCCTTCCATGGCGGCGATCAGCTTCTCGGTATTGGTGCCGCCCGCCTTCTGTACGGCGGTGAGCGCGGCCGAGGCAGCGGCGAAGCCACCGGCAGTGAAGAAGTCCGGCGGATTGCCGTTATTGCGCTTCTTGTGCTCGGCCACGAACCAGTCATTGACCGGGTTCTTCGGGAAATCATGGTAGTAATAGACGGCGCCTTCCATGCCCGGATAGGGCTTGTAGCCCTTCATCACGGGCAGGATGTTGCCACCCGGCGCGATCTCGATGTTGAAGCGTTCCGGCTTCAGATCGGCGATCTTGGGCAGCGGATGCGGGCCGGCCCAGATCACGGCGATCACGCGCTTGCCCGGCTTGTCCTTCAGCGCGTCGAACATGCGCTGGGCCGAAGCCGTGAAATCGGTGGTCTGCTGCGGTGCGTATTCCTCGAACACGATCTTGACGTTCGGGCGGATCTGCGCGAGCGCATCCTTCATCGCCTTCACGCCATCGCGACCGAAGGCGTAGTCCTGCGCCAGCGTGGCGACGCTGACCTCGCCGCTCGCCGGGAAGGACGCGGCGCCGGCAATTGCATCCTGCGACGAGTTGCGGCCGGTGCGGAAGATGTAGCGGTTCCACTTTTCCCCGGTAATCGCATCGGCCACGGCGGGCTCGACGATCAGGATCTTCTTGTATTCCTCGGCGACCGGCAGCATGGCGAGCGCGCCGCCCGAACCGGTGGTGCCGACGGCCAGGTCGACATTGTCGTCGGCATAAGCCTGTTCCAGCAGCGACTTGGCCAGATCGGGCTTCAGCTGGTCGTCCTTGGTGATCACCTGGATCTTGCGCCCCTGCCAGGTCATGGTGCCCTTGGTCATATACTCAAGGCCCATCATGAAACCGGTTTCGGTCTGCTTGGCATAAGCCTCCAGCGGACCGGTCTTGCTGGTGATCAAAGCGATCTTCAGGTCGGCGGCCTGCGCCGACAGCGCCAGACCGGCGGTCAGTGCGGCGGCAAGGCCTGCGGTCTTCATCACGCGCTGCATGTCGTCTCTCCCTTGCGATGCGGGCATGGCGACGGAGACGCGAGTACTGCATGCGACATGCGCGACATTTTCGCTCCTCCCTCTGCTTGGCCCGAGTGGTCCCGGTGCCGCTGGCGGACCGCGCCCGCTGGACGGTCCACAAACATGACAGTTGATTCATGTTTCATAGATTTGTACTGTCCGGCCACTGGGACGTCAAGCTGCATTCCGCCACTCTGAAGCTGGACCGCATGCGGAATGTCCCGATGGACGAATTATGACAAGCGATTCATGGCCTACATGAACCAGAGGAAACGCGCCCTGCCCCTGCCTAAGACCGGCCGGGGCGAGCAGACCCGCCGCAAGATTCTCGATGCCGCCCAGCGCGAGATCGGCCGGCGTGGCTTTGCCGAGGCTTCCATCGCCACGATCACGGCCGAAGCCGGCGTAGCGCAGGGCACCTTCTACATCTACTTCCGCAGCAAGGAAGACGTGATGCGCGAACTGGTCCTGCATATGGGCCGCATGCTGCGCCACCATCTGACCGAGGCGACGACGGGAGCAAAAGATCGTATCGAGGCTGAACGCCTCGGTCTGCGCGCCTTCCTCGACTTCGTGCGCCGCAACCCCGATCTCTACAAACTGGTGGAAGAATCGCAGTTCGTGGACGAGAAGGTCTATCGCCAGTATTACACCGACTTCGCCAAATCCTATCGCATCGCGCTGGCCGCCGCCGAAAAGCGCGGTGAAATCACTCCAGGTAAAAATGACAGCGCCACAGAAGTGCGCGCCTGGATGCTGATGGGCATCTCGGTCTTCCTCGGCCAGCGCTATGGCCTGTGGGACCCGAAAGCGCCACTCGATCCCATCGTCGATGTCGCCTCGGCCATGGTTGCCGGCGGACTTGCGGCGAAAGCCACGCGCTGATGTCGGCGACGCTGCTGGATATCGCGGACGGCGTGGCGCGGCTGACGCTGAACCGGCCGGAGCGGCATAACAGCCTCGTCCCTGCCTTGCTCGACAGCGTGAATGCCGATCTCGACCGCATTGCCGGCGATCGCACTATCCGCGCCGTGGTACTGCAGGCGAGCGGCCGCAGTTTCAGCACCGGCGGCGATGTCGCCGGCTTCCACGCCGTGCCGCGCGGTCAGCGCCGCACGTATGCTGAAGGCCTGGTCGGCAGCCTGAATCACGCGATCCTCGCTCTGCTGCATCTGCCGATACCGGTGATCGGCCGCATCCACGGGCCGCTGACGGGTGGTTCGCTAGGGTTCCTGCTGGCCTGCGATCTGGCTGCGATCACGCCGCAGGCCTTCATCCAGCCCTATTACGCGCAGGTCGGATTCAGTCCAGATGGCGGTTGGACCGCCATGCTGCCGGCACGCATTGGTGCGCAGCGCGCCCGCGAAATCCAGCTGCTGAACCAGCGCGTCTCGGCGCAGGAAGCCCTGCAGCTCGGCCTTGTCACCGCCTGTATCGAAGCCGATGCGCTGGATGCCACCATCGAAGGCTGGCTGGAGAAGCTGAAAACCATGCAGCCGGCCAGCGTTGCCAGTACCAAGGCTTTGCTGGCCGACGACTGCGCTGCCGGACTGGAAGCCGAGTTGCGCAACTTCCTCGATCTGATCGACCGCGAAGACACCGAGGCCGGCATGACCCGCTTCCTGAACAGGGGCGCCTGACCACCATGCAGGCCGTGTTCGACATCGCCGCCCGCCGCGCCGAGCTGACGCCGAACAAGATCGCCTTCACCGAGGTCGAGACCGGTCGCAGCCTCACCTATGCCCAACTGAACGAGCGCGCCTGTCGTTTTGCCACCTGGTTGCAGGTCCAGGGCATCGGCAGCGGCGACCGCGTCGCCATTCTCTGCCTCAACACGACCGCCTTCTTCGAGATCCTCTTCGCCTGCGGCAAGCTCGGCGCCATCCTGGTGCCGCTGAACTGGCGCCAGCCCGCACCGGAACTGCTGCCAGTGGCGCAGGATGCCGCGCCCAAGCTGCTGATCCACGATGCCGAGAATGCGACAGTCGCCACCGCGTTGAATCTGCCGCTGCTGTCGCTGGCCGACTACGAGCAGGCCGTCGCCGCCAGCGCGCCCGGCAGCTTCGACACGGCTTGGCCGTCGGATCGCATCTGGTACATGCTCTACACCTCGGGCACGACTGGCAAGCCGAAAGCGGTGATCCAGACGCCGGGCATGGCCTATGCCAATGCCATCAACATCGGCCAGGCCACCGACCTGACTTCGGAAGACACCACGCTGAATTACCTGCCGCTGTTTCATACCGCCGGCATCAATCTTCATACCCTGCCGGTGCTGATCTTCGGCGGCAGCGTGCGGGTGCTGAAGAAATTCGAGATAGATCCGGTGATGGCGGCACTGCAGAACGGCGACTGCACGGCCTTCCTCGGCGTGCCGGCGATCTATCAGGCGATCAGCCTGCACAAGGATTTTGCGAGGGCCGATTTCAGCAGGGTACGCAGCTGGAGCTGTGGCGGCGCGCCGCTGCCCGCCACGCTGATTGAGCTATTCGCCAAACGCGACGTGCTGGTCTGCAACGGTATGGGCATGACGGAAACAGGCCCGACCGTATTCCTGATGGATCGCACTCATACCAAGGTCAAGATCGGCTCGGTCGGCAAGCCACAGATCCTGGCCGAGGTGCGCGTGGTCGACGATCACGACTGCCCCCTGCCCGCCGACCATGCCGGCGAATTGCAGATCCGCGGCCCCGGCGTCACGCCGGGCTACTGGAACAACGAGGCCGCGACAAAAGCCGCCTTCACGAAGGATGGCTGGCTGCGCACCGGCGATGTCGCCCGTCGTGACAGCGACGGCTACTACTATATCGTCGACCGCATCAAGGACATGTTCATTTCCGGTGGCGAGAATGTCTATCCCGCCGAAGTCGAGATCGTGATCTACCGCTTCCCGGGCATTCTGGAATGCGCCGTGATCGGTGTGCCGGACGAAAAATGGGGCGAAGTCGGCTGCGTCTATGTGCTGCCGCAGCCCGGCGCCAGTGTCGATCCTGAGGCCCTGCGCGCCTATTGCCGCGAGAACCTCGCCGCCTACAAGGTGCCGAAGCATATCCGCATCATCGAGGATTTCCCGCGCACCGCCGCCGGCAAGGTGCAGAAGCATATCCTGCGTAGCCGTTTTTCCGAGAGCCCGTCATGATTTCCATGGTCCGCAGCCTCAGTCAGGCAGACTTCAACGCCTTTGCCGCGGTCAGTGGAGACAACAACCCGATCCATGTCGATCCGGATTTCTCGGCTCGCACCCGCTTTGGCCGCACGGTCAGTCACGGCATGCTGCTCTACACGGTGCTCTGGGGTCTGGTGCAGAAGCATTATCCTGGTGCGCGCCAAGTCACCCAGACCCTGATGTTCCCCAACCCGACCTATGCCGACGATCCGCACCGTTTTACCCTGAACGAGATCGCCGCCACCGACGGCCGGATCGTGCTGTCAACCCAGGTGACGCGCGTGACCGATGGCGCACTGACCCTGGACGGCCAGACGGAGATTGCGCTGCCATGAGCGACACCGTCAGCCACAAGGGCATGCGCGTCGGCGACTATGCCGAAACTCGCCGCAGCTATGCACTGGACGATATCGTCGCCTTCCATACACTGGCTGACGCTCCAGATGGCACGCCGGACTCCGTGCCCGAGCCGCTGGTCGGCGCACTGTTTTCCTATCTGCTGGGCGTCGAGCTGCCCGGTTTTGGCACCAACTACCTGAAGCAGGAATTGCAGTTCGTGCAGCCAGCCCCAGTCGGCGTGCCGTTGATCGCCCGCGTCGAAATCACGCGCCTGCGGCCCGACAAGCATCTGGTCGATCTGGCCACTACCTGCCGCGATGAAAGCGGCACCATCTATTGCCGAGGCCGGGCCCTGGTGCTGGCGAAGGATGTCGGGGCGTAATGATGCCGAGTGCCATGTATGTGGCCGAAACCGGTCGCGGCCAGCCGTTGGTTTTCCTGCATGGCTGGTCGAGCCATGGCGATTACTTCGGTCCGCAGGTCGAGACGCTGGCGTGCGACTTCCAACTGGTCATGCCTGATCTGCCAGGCCATCGACACAGCCCTGCCATGCCCGATGCGCTGAGCATCCCTGCCCTCGCCGCCGATCTGCACAAGTTGATCAAAGCGCGCGGGTTGGAGAAGCCGGTGCTGATCGGCTGGTCGATGGGCGCCATGGTGGCGCTCGACTATATCTCTCAGTTTGGCAGCAATGATCTTGCTGGACTGGTGATCGAGGATATGACCGTCAAGATCACCAATGAACCCGGCTGGCGCTTCGGCATTCGCAACGGCTTCGACTCCGCGCAGAGTACAGCCGCCGTAACGGCGATGCGCGAGGACTGGGCCGGCTACAGTCAGAATGCCATGCCGCGACTGTTCGCCCGCAGCTATATGCCGGAGGCCAAGTTCGGGGACTGGATCTCGACCGAGATCGCGCGCAACGACGGTGCCGCCATGGCCGCCCTCTGGCAATCGATGGCCGAACAGGATTATCGTACGCTGCTGCCTACACTGACACTCCCAGTGCTGATCCTGCATGGCGGCGAGAGCCAATTGTATGAGCCCGCCGTCAGTCAGTGGATGGCGGCCAACATTCCGGGCGCACGCCGTTGCTGTTTCGACAATGCCGGGCACAGCCCGCATCTTGAAGTCCCCGCAGCTTATAACCGCACACTGGTCGATTTCGTCGCGTCCCTGTCATTCAAGTCCCTGTGATCCCTCCGGCTTCCGCCGGAAGCTGTAACGACCATCACTTGCCGCGCCTCACGCAAAAGCGGAAGGATCACCGCGGTCCTGCAGGAGGGCAACACAATGACGACACACTGGTTGCATGGCTGGCGACTGACGGCGCTGATGGCGCTGTTGTTGTCGCTGATGACGCTGGGCATCATCGGGTCGCATGATTTCTCCGTAGACGGAATCCGGGTGGCGATCCGCGCCACCGCACGAACTTCGCTGTTGTTGTTCCTGCCTGTCTTCGCCGCCTCCGCCCTGGTCCGCCTGCAGCCGAACGACGTGACGCGCTGGCTGCACCGCAACCGGCGCTATCTCGGCGTCTCTTTCGCTGCCTCACATATCCTGCATGCGATGGCGATCATCGCTTTTGCCGTCACCGATCCGGCACTGTTCAACAGCATGACCGGCATGGGGACTCTCATCACCGGCGGACTGGCTTATCTGTTCATCCTCGCCATGGCCGCCACGTCGTTTGATGGCGCGGTGCGCTGGCTGGGGGTGCGCAACTGGCGGGCCCTGCACTGGTGCGGCAGCTGGTATATCGCCATCTCGTTTGTGATCACCAATGCCAAGCGCACGCCCGATATGCCCGTCTATTGGCTGGCGGTCACACTCACACTGACGGTGATCGTGCTCCGCCTGTTCGACCGGTGGCAGCGCCGCCGGGCGGCGCGCATGGCTAGTATGCCGGCCTAGTCCGCAGCCGACGCACCAGCCAGGAAGCCAGCGGCCAGAACAGGATCACACAGGTCAGGGCGCCGAGGCCAGCTGCGATCGGCCGTTCAAAAAAGACCAGAGGATTTCCGTCTGCCTTGATCATAGAGGTGACAAAATTTTCCTCCAGCATGGTGCCCAGTACGACACCGAGAATGGCTGGCGCTACCGGGAATCCATTCTCCTCCATCACATAGGCGAGCAGGCCGAAGATCAGCGTGATAGTAACGCCGAAGACCGTGTTGTTGATGGCGAAGGCGCCCACCGCACAGAACAGCAGGATAATCGGCATCAGGATATTGCCCGGCACGCGCAGGATGTTGGTGGCCAACCGGATTGTCATCCAGCCCAGTGGGATCATGATGATATTGGCGACGATAAAGACCAGGAAGATGGCGTAGACGTTTTCCGGATGATTGAGGAACAATGTCGGACCGGGGTTGAGGCCTTTCAGATACAGCACCCCGATGGCGATGGCGGTGATACTGTCGCCGGGAATGCCGAAAACCATCGCGGGAATCCAGGCACCGCCCAGCGCGCTGTTGTTTGCGGCACCCGATTCGACAATGCCCTCGACATGCCCGGTGCCGAACTTCTCGGACTCCTTGGAGAATTTCTTGCTCAAGGCGTAGGACATCCAGGAGGCCATATCTGCACCCGCCCCCGGCATGATCCCGACCGCTGTCCCCAGCACACTGCCGCGCAGAATCTGCACTGGATATTTTTTCGTCAGCGCCCACATGCCGGCAAAGACATTGCCCAGCCGCTGGACGAGGACGCGCGCCGGCGGATCTATATTCACGACGAAGCGCAGGATTTCCGAGATGGCGAACATGCCGACCATCATCGGGATCATGCTGATGCCGCCCATCAACTCGGTATTGCCGAAGGTGAAGCGCGGGTAACCGCCTGGATTGTCGAGACCGACACTGGCGACCAGCAGGCCAATCAGCAGTGAGATCACCGCCTTCAGCACACTGTTGCTACCGATGAAGACCGCAGCCGAAAGCCCCAGGATCACCAGCCAGAAATACTCAAAGGAAGAGAATTTCAGCGCGATCTCGGCCAGCGCCGGCGCAGCGGCGATCAGCACCGCGGTGCCGAACAGGCCACCAATGGCGGAAAAGACCAGGCCAGCACCCAAAGCCAGTTCGGACTGCCCTTTCAGCGTCATCTGATAGGCTTCGTCGGTATAGGCTGCTGAAGCTGGCGTGCCGGGAATACGCAGCAGCGCGCCGGGAATGTCGCCAGAGAAGATCGCCATAGCGGTGGCAGTGACGATGGCCGCCACTGCCGGCACTGGCGGCATGAAGAAGGTGATCGGCACCAGCAGTGCAGTCGCCATGGTGGCGGTCAGGCCGGGAATGGCGCCGACGAACAGCCCGAAGGCCGCCGAACCGACCATCACCAGCAGAACATAGGGATCGAAGACAAGCTTCGTGGCAGCAGCAGTAAGGGTCAGCAGATCCATAGTCGGCTCCTACCAATGCAGACCCTGCAGCAGCCCCCAGGGCAGCGGCACGCGCAGGAATTTGTAAAAGATGAGATGGATCACCAGGGTGGAGACGATCGCAACCGGCAGGATCAGGACCGGCCGAACGCCGAGCACGTAGAACAAGATCGCAAGGATCAGCGTGCCGGTGATGATGAATCCGAAGAATTCTGAGCAGAAGATGTAGAACAGCAGCGATGCGATCACGAGCAGGAAATTGATCGCATGCCGCGTAGAGCGCGTCCAGGCACCCATGACGACCAGTGGCATGCGTTCGCCGCGGATGCCGCGCCAGATCAGCAGCAGCGAGCAGCCGAGCAGCAGGATCGCGACCACCCCGGGAAAGGCCGAGGGGCCGACATTCTGACCCGGAATGGGCGGATACTGGCTGACCGTGACAAGAATGGCGACCGCCAGAAGTGCGAGCAGCAGCCCGCTCAAAGCATCATGAATTCGCATGGCACCAACCTGCAGAAAAGAAAGCGCCGGCGCGGCTCGGGACCGCGCCGGCTTTTACTGCGAATGACGGCTTATTTGGCGATACCGACGGCCTTCATGACGGTGCCCATGTCGGAATCCGACTTGGCCATGAACTTGGCATAGTCAGCCGGGCCAGCCCAGACGATGCCGAAGCCGCGCTGCGCCATGAAGTCCTGATATTCCTTGCTGTCATAGACCTTCTTGACGACGGCGGTCAGCTTGTCGGCGACATCCTTCGGCAGGCCCTTCGGGGCGGCGATACCGCGCCAGGCTGCCATGGTCCAGTCGCTGCCGGTTTCCGACTTCAGCGTCGGCACCTTGGGGAACAGCGCCGATGGCTTGGCGTCCATCACGGCGAGGCTCTTCACCTTGCCCGCCTCAATCAGCGCACGCGCCTCGGGCAGCGATACCGGCGCGATCTGCACGCCGCCGGCGATCATGTCCTGCAGACCAGGCGCCGCGCCATTGCTGGGCACCCAGGCCACATTGGCCGGATCGATGCCCTGATCCTTCAGCAGGCCGGCAATGGCGAGATGCCAGATGCCGCCCTGGCCAGTGCCGCTGGCCTTGAACTTGCCGGGACCACCAGCCTTCACGGCGGCCAGCAGCTCCTTCACGTTCTTATAGGGTGCATCGGCCGCCACCTGCACGCCGGCCGGATCGGCATTCACCAGCGCAATCGGCGTATAGGAGGTCGGGTTCAGTTCAGTGAGACCCTGCCAGTGCATCATGGCGATTTCGACCGTGATCATACCGATCGTGTAGCCGTCGGCCGGCGCCTGGGCGATGGCGGAATGGCCGACCACGCCGCTGCCGCCAGTACGGTTCACCACATTCACCGGCTGCTTCAGTTCCTTTTCCATCAGGCTGGCGATGATGCGCGCAGTGGCATCGGTACCGCCGCCGGCGCCCCACGGCACGATCATGGTGATCGGACGATCCGGAAAAGCTGCCTGCGCACCGGCAGCGGTAAGCAGCGCCGCACCTGCGACCAAGCTCGTAACAAGCGCCTTGAACCCACGCATGGAAATCCCTCCTGCTGATTGACGTTTCCTCGATGCCAGCGCGTCTTCTCAACCGCGCGCCGTTACACCATGGGCGTACTATCTCCCATCTGATATGTCAGAGCAACGTGAAACGAGAGGCTGTGCACCGCACTTTAGTGCGGTGCACACTCGTATCGCGGAGTGACAGGTATCGAGAAGTGACGGGTCAGGCCAGACCGTGGCTGCCCTGGCGCACATCAAGCCGCACGATGGCCTGTTCCAGGGCCGCGCGGTCGGTCAGGTAGTAGGTCTTGTCCTTGCGCGTCACCTGCCCGCCGTGCAGCAGATTGGCGAGCACGCGGGCGACCGTCTCGCGCGTGGTGGCGGCGCGGCGTGCGATCTCATGCTGCTTGGGCATGGGATAGATCATCCAGCCATCGTTGTTCAGCGGATCCTTGCGCGCCAGCTTGAGCAGCTCGCGATAGACACGCTGGATCGCGCCCAGCGTGGCAAGATCCATGATGCGCTCATTGTTGGCGCGGATGATGTTGGTGAGCCGCTTCATCACCTTCAGGCCGACCGCCGGCTCACGCGCCACCAGTCCCTCGAAGGCCTTTGGCGGCAGGGCAGCCAACCGGCAGGCGGTCTGCGCCACGACGCTGGCCGAGCGGCGTTCGCCGTCGATGGCGGCGATCTCGCCGAAATAGCTGCCGGCCGAAACCAGCGCATAGGAAATCTCGCGGCCGTTACCGGAGAAGTTCACCACTTCCACCGTGCCGTCGACAACGAAATAGACATCGCGGCTGTCGCTGTTGCGGTCCAGGATCTGCTCATGGGCGGCAAAGCGGCGCCACTGGCAGGCACGTTCGACGTCGGCACGAGCGGCCGGGCTGAGGTCGCTCAGCAGGTCGATTTTTTCCAGACTGTCAGGCGCGGCGGCGCCAACGGCTGCCTTGGCCATGAAATCCCCCTACCCGATCCCTATGACATTCGATGTCAGCGATATTCGATGTCAGCGTGTCGCAGCCGACCGCCCGAGGGCGGCAAACAGGTTCAGCAGCATCTGCTTGCGATCAAGATTGACCGATTCCCCGCGGTCGAGCAAGCGACCGAACTGTTCCCAGTCCTCGGCCCAGCGGGCCGGCGCCTGCCATTGCGACAGGCGCTGGGCCAGCGCGGTTTCGCCCGGGAAGATTTCGGCCCAGCCGGCCCCGCCGATTCGACCCGCGGCGGCAGCCCGCACCAGACGGGCGAGCCACCAGCGGAACAGTTCGGTCATCAGCTGGAAACCGGCACCGCTGCGGTCGCGCGCCAGCACATCACCGAACGCATGCAGCTTGATCATGTCGGGCTTGGGCAGCTGGCTCACCATATCAAGCAGGCCATGCAGCAGTTTCAGCCCGCCCTGCGAGGCCAGCACGACGGCCCGGCCGGGCGAACCCTCCGCCAGCACGGTGAGACCGCGCCGCTCGGCCGTATCCAGATCGGGCAGCAAGCGGTCGAGCGTAGGCTGCATCGCGGCATCATCCAGCGGCTTCAGCGCCAGCCTGCGGCAGCGCGAGCGGATGGTCGGCAGCAGGCTGCCCGGCGCATGGCTGATCAACAGCAGCACGGCATTGGCCGGCGGCTCTTCCAGGATCTTCAGCAGCGCATTGGCGGCATTCACGTTCATATCGTCGGCCGCATCGACGATGCAGACGCGATAGCCGCCTTCGGCCGCAGTCTTGCCGAAGCGGTCGATCACCGCGCGCACATCCTGCACCACGATATCGCCGCGGAAGCGATCAGCCTTGTCGTCCCAGCTGCGCTCGACCGCGATCAGGTCGGCATGACCGGCATTGGCAACGCGGGCGAAGACCGGGTCTTCCTCTGACACATCCAGCGACTTGGGCAACACCGGCGCGTCACCGAACAGGCTGGGCCCTTCATCGGCAGCAGAGGCCGGGCCATGTTTGAGCAAGAAACGCGCGAAACGAAACGCCAGGGTAGATTTACCGACGCCGCGCGGGCCGGTGATCATCCAGGCATGCGGCAGCCGGCCCGAGGCCCAGGCCTCCAGCAACGCCTGCTCTGCCGCCTCGTGCCCGAACAGCGCAGCATTATGCCGCGGCGCCCAGGTGGCAGCCTCCTGCGGATCGAATTCGCTCATGCCGGCAGATTAAAGCGCGTCGCCACGGCCTGCCAGAGCGCGGCAGCAACCTGATCGGGATTCCCATCGGCATCGATCAATCGGCAGCGTTCCGGCTCGCGCCTGGCGATCTCGTGGAAGGCCGCCCTCAGGCTTTCATGGAAGGCCAGCCCCATCCGCTCGTAGCGGTCTTCTATCTGCCCTGGGGCCTGGCCGGTGCCGGTCATGCGGGCTTTGGCGCGGGCTAGACCGGTTTCCACCGGCAGGTCGAGCACCAGGGTCAGGTCAGGCGCGAAATCGCCCAGCACCAGCTTATGCAGTGCTGCTACCGCCTCGCGACCGACCGAACCGGCATAGCCCTGATACGCCATCGTGGAATCGGCAAAGCGATCCGAGATCACCCAGATGCCGCGCGCCAATGCCGGTTTGACGGTTTTCTCGACATGGGCGCGACGGGCGGCGTAATGCAGCAGGGTTTCGGTCATCGCATCCCAGCGACCGAGATCGCCAGTGACCAGCAATGTGCGGATGTCTTCGGCACCCGGCGTACCGCCCGGTTCGCGGGTCTGCACAACTTCGATGCCCCGCGCAGACAAGGCCGCAGCAAGCCGTTTTACCTGTGTGGATTTGCCGGCGCCCTCGCCGCCTTCCAACGTGATGAAATGACCGCGCCCCAATCGACCATCCTGGGCGGTCACTACTTCTTCGCGCCCCAGAGCAGATAGCTGATCGCCGCGCTGATACGCCCGGTAAAACCAAGCTGCTGCACATCGGCCCCGGCCAGCAACGGCACTTCGCTTACGACAGTGTCACGGTTCATCACCGTCAGCTTGGCAACCGGCGTGCCCTTGGCGATCGGCGCCGGGATCGGATTGTCGTAAGAGACTGTAACCTTGAAGTTGCCCCGTGACTGGCGCGGCAAGGTCATTGCCAGGTTGCGGTCGATCACCAGCGGCACGCGCGCCATGTTACCAAGCCAGACATCGGCCTCGTCCACCACCGCACGGGCACTGAACAGCTTGTAGTTCTCGAACTGGCTGAAGCCGAGTTCAATCAGGCGTTCGGCTTCGCGCGAACGCTCGTTCATGCTCTTCAGGCCGTTGAAGACCAGGATCAGGCGGCGGTCGCCGCGCTTGACCGACGCCGTCAGGCCGTAGCCCGCAGCTTCGGTATGGCCGGTCTTCAGGCCATCGGCGCCGATATCCTTGTAGAGCAATGGATTGCGGTTGCCCTGGGTAATCGGCTTCTTGGTCACCTGATCGACGCCGTAGGTGAATTCCTTCTCCGAATAGAAATGATAGTGCTGCGGGAAACGCGAGATGAGCAGTTTGGCAAGCGACGCAAGGTCGCGGGCCGTCATCAGATGCTGCGGATCCGGCCAGCCCGAGGCATTGCGGAAGGTGCTGTTCGTCAGGCCGAGCTGCCTTGCCCGCTCGGTCATCATCTCGGCGAAGCGCTCCTCGGTGCCTGCGATACCTTCGGCCAGAACGATGCATGCATCGTTGCCCGACTGGACGATTACGCCACGCAGCAGATCCTCCACCTTAACGCGACCGCCCAGCGGTACGAACATCTTCGAACCTTGAATCCGCCAGGCTTTCTCGCTGACCGGCAGCATATCGTCCAGACGCAGCTTGCCAGCCTCGATCTGCTCGTAGACCATGTAGGCGGTCATCAGCTTGGACATCGACGACGGCGGCATCAGTTCGTCGGCATTCTTCTCGAAAATCACCGTGCCGGTGTCGTAGTCCATCAGGATCATCTGACGGGCCTGTGTCTCGACCTGACCGAGCTGAGCTACTGCCGGCCGCGCAACCGCAACGGCGATCAGGGCCGCGATGGCGGCAACGGCATACTTACTCCACAACGATACGCGCATTGGTCTGTCCGTTATTGATCGCTTGCTGCAACACCTGATCCGCCTGCGTCACCTGATTGAAGGGGCCGAGGCGGACGCGGAAGAATTCCTGCCGGTTGACGAAGGTCGAACTGACATTGGACGGGCCAAGCAGCGACATCTGGGCAGCCAGCTTATGCGCGTTCTCATGCAGAGTGAATGCGCCGACCTGAACATAAATCTGGCCGCCACGTGCCGGGCCGACTTGCGGCGTCTGATGGCTCAGCTCCGCTTTGGTAATCAGTTCACCTGGCGCACCGGTCGGCTGCGGGCTCTGGGCATTCTGTGCTGCGAGCACTTCCATAGCCGAGGGCTGGGACGGCGCCGGCCGAACGACATCGCCGCTGCGACCGCGCACACCCGGAGGCGGTGGCAGCGCTTCTGCCGACACCCCACCGCGCGGTGCTGCTGACGGGCGCTCGTCGACGCCGGATCGCATCGCCATCTGCGTGCCCGTATCGCCGGCAAGGGGCGCAGGACCGATATACTGCACGCGAACTTTGGCCGTACCCTGGCGCTCATAACCGACCAACTGTGCGCTGCGGCGCGACAGGTCGATCACGCGGCCATTCGCATATGGCCCACGATCGTTGACGCGCACCACGATGGTCCGACCGTTTTCAAGGTTGGTGACGCGAACCAGCGACGGCATCGGCAATGTCGGATGCGCCGCCGTCACCTCATTCATGTCGAAGATTTCGCCGTTGGCGGTGGCCTTTCCGTGGAACTGCTCGCCATACCACGAGCCGATGCCGGTCTCGTCGTAGTTCGGGTCTTCCTTCGGGTAATACCAGACGCCGTTGATCTGGTACGGATTGCCGACCTTGTAGATGCCGCCCTTGGCGATGGCCTGCTGGCTCGGCGGCTCACCGCTGCGGACCACGGATTTGGCGGAATAGTTCAGCAGGGTAGCTTCGGCGCAGGCCGACAGGCCCAGCAAGATCACCACAGAGGCCAGGACACGGGGCTGCCATGTGGCTCGGGAGTCCCCCCGACCCCCCCGGTTTGAGCAAGGGATGGCGTGCCGACGACGATTCATGGCCTAGATGTTGAGTATTTTACCCGTCACCCAGCCGATCGGCAAGCAGGCTGACCGTTAAAGCGTAGTGATGGGCGCAGTTGTAGCGGAGGATCGAGCGATAATTCCCATAAACCAGGAAGGTGGGTCCGCCCGCCCCATCGGGCTGCACCAGGGCGCCGCTCTGCTGTGCCTTCGGCAATTCGCCGCCATCAGCACGGCGCACACCGAGCTTGCTCCATTCCTCCAAATTCAGATCACGGGTCATCTGGTCGATCGCCCGGCACCCTGAGCGGCCTTCCCGCGGATAGTTGCCCAGCGATTTCTGCAGGTCGGCCGAAATCCGTACCTCGCGGCCCCAGGTCTGCGAGGTATTCCAGCCATGCTTGGCGAGATAATTGGCGATCGAGGCAAAGACATCGCCGGTATTGCCCCAGATGTCGCGTTTGCCGTCGCCATCGAAATCCTCGGCATATGCCAGATAGCTGCTCGGCATAAACTGCGGCTGGCCCATCGCGCCGGCCCACGACCCCTTCATGGTCGGGAAATCGATATAGCCGCGATCCAGCATGGTGAGTGCGGAGAACAGTTCGTTACGGAAATAGCTGGACCGGCGGCGATCAAAGGCCAGTGTGGCGAGTGAATGTATCAGCGGCACATCCGCCTTCACTGCGCCGTAGCGGGTTTCAATACCCCAGATCGCCAGCACGAAACGCGGCTGTACGCCGTAGCGCTGCGACACCTGGCGCAGCAGGACCTGATGATCGTCGCGCAGCTTCTGGCCGCGCTGCACGTTCGCCGAAGTAATGACGCGATCGCGATAGGTGGCAAAGCTGAGTTTGAACTCGGCCTGGTTCCGGTCGCGCTCAATGATGCGCATGACCGGCTCGACACCGGCCAGCGCTGTGCCCACGACATCCTGCTTGATGCCCTTCTGGAGTGCTTCGCTGCGCACCTCGGCGAGGAAGGCGTCGAATTCAGCGCGGTTGAACGGCGCTACCGCCTCACTGGCAGGCGCTCCCGGCGTAGCGGTCGGCGCAACAGGTGCTGCAGCCGGCGTGGAGGCCGCGGCCGGCGCCACCGCCGGAGCAGTCGGCGTCGCGGCAGCGGCCGAGGGTGCCGCGCCTTCGCGGGGCTGGCCGGATGGACGCCAGCCGCATGCCACGACCAGGCCGAAACCAAGCAGGACAACCGCCAGCCGCAAGCTTCGCATCCTCAACCTCCGAATCCACAATTCATACCAAATCCATCAATGTGTTAGCTCAAAGTGCGCGGATTCGCCAAGCACCCGCTGTGATATCTCACGGCTTTGTTTCGGCCGTCCTGCGCGCCGGGAGCAGATCGGACGTCCAACCCTGGATCCGATACCAAAGCAGTCCGAGCACTTCTTTAGCGACGAAATTGAACCCGGAGAGCCGCCGCAAAGGCGAAAACTCGAATTCCTGCGGTTTGCCAGTCAGGAAATCGACCGGATAGGGGATAACCTGCCATCCCACCGCATGGAAGGTGTTGACGGCTCGGGGCAAATGCCGAGCGGAGGTTACCAGAATCCAGGTCTCGTCCGGCTTTGGCTGGATCAAGGCATGGGACAGGCGGGCATTCTCAGCCGTGTTGCGGGAAGCCCGTTCATAGGTCACCCGGTCCGGGTCAAGACCAAGCTTGGCAAATACGGCGGCCGCAACGTCAGCCTCACTCACCGCCCGATCCCCGCGCAGCACTGCCGCCCCCCCGGTGAAGACCAGCCTGGCTTCGGGATATTGCCGCGCCAGTGCGACAAAACCGATCAGCCGGTCAGCATTGCTGTTCAACTCCGGCCAGCCGCGCGCCGCCATCACCCCCGGTTCCTCGGCGCCGCCCAGCACGATCACCCCGTCGATCTTCGCAGGCAGTTCGGGAACGGGGAAATATTCTTCCAGGGGGCGCAGCAGCCAGTCGTGCAGTGGCAGAACGCCGATCACCCCGACCAGCAGCAGCATGGTCGTGCCCAGCATGATTCCGAGCCGCCGCGTCGCACGCCACCACGACAACGGCAATGCGAGCAGCAGCAAAGCAAAAATCAGGCTGCCAAGACTGGAGAAAATGGCAACAAATGGGCCGGGCATGCTGGGAGCCACTTTCAGAACAATGCGATTCTGACGAACCGGAGGTGTCACTTTGCGGGGGCTGGTGCTAAATATCAATCAACCGCAGTTCACCCTGCAGACTCAAGGTTATGACTGCCCTCACCCCACTTTCGCTGCCATCTGCTTCCCTCACCGCCAACCTTGCCGCGCTGATCGCCGCCAAGCCGCTCGGGCCTGAGGATTATCGGGCTGCTGCACTCTTCACGCTGGATGCGCTGGCCAATGCCCTGGCCGGCCGCAGAACGGCTGCCGGCGCCATCCTGCTCGACTGGGCCGATGCCGAACCATTGACCACCGGCCGAGAGGCCATGCTGCTCGGTGGCCTGACACATATCCTGGAAGTGGATGATCTGCATCGCGCCTCGGTAGTGCACCCCGGCTGTGTGGTGGTCCCGGCGGCCTACGTGCTGGCGCGACGGCGCAACCTGCGTGGCCATGCCTTCCTGGCTGCCGTGCTGCGCGGCTTCGAGGCCTGTTGCCGTGTCGGCATGGCGGTGGGCCCCGCGCACTACCGCATCTGGCATAACACAGCGACCTGCGGTCCCTTCGGTTCTGCTTACGCCGCCGGCGACATTCTCGGCCTCGATCACACAGCGATGACGCATGCACTGGGCAATGCCGGCACGCAGTCTTCGGGCTTGTGGCAGTTCCTGGAAACCGGCGCGATGAGCAAGCATCTGCATGCCGGACGCGCGGCCGAAGCCGGCCTGCTCGCGGCCGATCTCGCCGCGCGCGGCTTCTCGGGTCCGCCGCAGATCCTCGAAGGCGAGAAAGGCTTCTTCAAGGCGACCTGCGCCGATCCTAATCCCGAGCGCCTGTTGGCCGATCCCGATTCACCCTGGCAATTGCGCCTGACGTCGATCAAGCCATGGCCGAGTTGCCGCCACACGCACCCCACCATCGATGCCGGCCTTTCGCTCAGTTCAAAGATCGGCAACCGGAAAATCGAGCGGATCAAGGTCGGCACCTATCAGGCCGCTCTCGATGTCTGTGACCGCGTGGCGCCGCGCAGCGAATACGAAGCGAAATTCTCGCTGCAACATACTGCGGCGGCAGCGCTGACAGATGGCCGCATTGATTTCGCCAGCTTCGATGTCGCGGCACGCGAGCGTCTCGCCGCAACCGCGGCCCGCGTGGAAATCGCCGCCATCGCGCCCTATGTTCAGCGCTATCCGGTGGCCTGGGGTGCCGAGGTTGCCGTCTATCTCGACGATGGATCGGAATTGAGCGCCAGCCGCGAGCATGCATACGGCGATCCCGAAAATCCACTGGATGAAAGCGCCATGCGCGCCAAGGCTGCCATGCTGCTGGAATATGGCGGCGTAGCAGCGCCGGCGAAATTCATCGACGCCATGCTCGCGCTGGCGGAGGACGCCANNGCCAACAAAGCCTGCTTCAACCAGAAGGAAGCCGAGGCCGAAGCCGAAGTCCGCACCGGAATCCAGTTGCGCGAAATCCTGCGTCGCTGCGCGCAGATCGATCCGAACGGGCAAGCCTACCTGAATGACTGGTACGCTTTCGACCAGGAAAACGGCGATCGGATTCGTAACGCTGTCGATCTGCGCCGCGCGGCATTGTCGCGGATATTTCCGAACCGCGCACAGGCCCAGCAATGGGAAACCGATTCTGCGGTCGCAACGATGAAGCCGTTACAGACCAACGAGGCAGTCTGCAAGAGTACCTACGACATCGTCGAGCGGCTCAAGAAAGACAAGTGGAAAGGCTTCAAGTATTATGCGCGGTTACAAGAGCAGATTTTGATTTACGAACTGCCGCTTTGCAAAAAGTGATCGGCCGGCCGGCGTGGGCGTCCGATTCTGTCTTTCCCGGGACGCCACGTAACGTCTAGTATCGTCAATCCCGAGCGTCGACAGGGCGACCGGAAGACTGCGTCATCGGTTCCACAGAAATGGATTGTGCCACCCATATCCTGAGGTGATCGCCATGCTGCGTCGTTCCGTGTTGCTTGTCGGATTGTTCGGTATTGCGATTTCACTGGCGCCGGAACGGTTGCTGGCCGCCTGCCTCGGGGCAGTGGCGCAACGCGACCGCATCGGCTCTGCCCGATTGATGCCGGCGAACTTCCAGTCCACTGCGGTACCTGCCAACGCGGTGCGGGTCACTTTCGTCGGCCATGCCACATTCCTGATCGAAACGCCGCAGGGCGTTACCGCTGCCACGGACTACAACGACTATATCCGGCCGGCCGTACGCCCCGATATCGTGACGATGAATTACGCGCATACCACGCACTACACCGACAGTCCCGAACCTGGCATCCGCCATGTGCTGCGCGGCTGGTCGTACCAGGACAAGCCGGCACGCCATAACGTGCAGTTCAAGGACATGCGCGTACGCAATGTGCCGACCAATATCCGCAGCTACGGCAACGGTACGGAATTCGACGGCAATTCGATCTTCATCTTTGAAGTGGCCGATCTCTGCCTTGCCCACCTCGGCCACCTCCATCACAAGCTGACATCGGGTCATCTGGCCGATATCGGCAGGATCGATGTGCTCTTCGTGCCGGTCGATGGCGGCTTCACCCTCAACATCTTCGACATGCAGGAGGTGATTTCGCAGATCGCCGCCCCACTGGTGGTACCGATGCACTATTTCAGCGAAAGCACCCTGGAGCGATTCCTGGCCCGGCTGCGGGAAAGCCATGAAATCAGGCTGAATGACGGTTCCTCCACACTAATTTCGCGAAATACAATTCCTAAAAAACCATCCGTGCTGGTGCTCCCCGGCCCTCATTAACCCATTGGCGCATATAACCCTCCACTAGTCCTCCAGGACTATGGCGAACCATGCTTACCTGTCGGAGACTGTCTCCCAGACAGGCAGCATCGACCTGCGGATGGATCGTCATGAGTATGTTTCTTCTGGTTCTTGCTTTCTTGCTGATCGGGATTCCCGGTACGACCTTTATTATTCTGCAACTGATTGCCGCGCATCGGCGACAGGCCCTGGCCTATCGCTGGAGTGCGTCGGAAATCCAGCGGCGTGGCGCACGCATTACGGAAATGGAGCGCACCACGGCGACGGACCGAAAGGCCATCGGCGAACTGATGATGAAGATTTCGACGCTGCGAATGACCGTCGATCGACTCGAAAAGCTGATCGAGCAGTCGGGCAAGCCCGCAGCTGCCGCCGCGAAGAAGTAGCTTGCAGCACTTCTGAAGTATTCGAAAAAGAAAGCGAATTTGACGCGAATACTTTCGCGAGCGCCCCTGTCTGCGCGTTTTTCCTGGAGAAGGGTATCTGGGTTCAATAATGAGACCTGAAATACGCCAAACCCGATGGAATATTACTGATCTTCAACAGTCTTACGAACTACACATCCGCCGCTGTCCGTTGCGGCCCATTTTCCCGGTGGATGCGACAGTACAGTGGAGATGACACGAATATGAGTCAGATCACGATCGACCAGCAGTCCCGCCTGCTGGCGCACTTATACTCGGGCACGATCGAATATGGCCGGTGGGCAGATGTGCTCCGTATTCTGACATCGTCTTACGATGCCGTGAATTGCTCGCTCGCGACGATCGATATGCGCACCGGCAAGCCGATTGTGCAGTATACCAGCCAGGCCTTCGAGCAGAGCTGGTACGAGGACTACCACAATCGTTACGCCAAGGTGAGCCCGCTACGACCCATCCTGTTCAAGCGCGAGAATATCGGCCGCGTCATGACGGCCGATCAGGTCATGCCGCCGCATGAATTCGAGAAAACAGAATTCTACTGCGACTTTTTCAAACGCTACGGCATTCGCCATGTGCTGGGCTCGGTATTCAAACTCGAACAGGGCCGCGCCGCATATATCGCCCTGCACCGGTCGCCGCGTACCGCACCGTTCGATCAGGCCGATATCGATTCGCTGCAATCTTTCCTGCCGCATCTGAATCTCGCCTTTCGTATCCGCTCGCACTGCATGGGGCTGAGCCGCTACGAGGAGGTCAGCCAGCAGTATCTCGACTCCAAGGGCAAGGGACTGCTTTGCCTGGATCGCCATGGCCGCGTCGTGTCGATGAACAAGGAAGCCGAACGCATTCTCCGCCTCAATGACGGCCTTGCACTGGTCCAGGATCATCTGCAGGCTGCCGACCTGGGCGACAACCAGCGACTGCACCAGTTGCTGTCGCGCAGCAGTCAGGCCGATATCTCGGTCGGCCCGGATATCGTGGATGCTGCAACCGGAGGGGCGGCCGTCGTGCGCCGGACCGGCAATCAGCCGCCCTACGCATTGTGGATTTTCCCGGTTGTCGGGCGCGGCCTGCATTTCGAGGACAACGAGATCGCGACGGCCGTCGAGATATCGGATCCGCTGCGCAGCGCGGTCCCGACGCCGGAAAACGTGCTGGCCGGCTACAGACTCACCAAGGCGGAAATGCGACTGGCCTCCGCACTTGTCGAAGGCAGTCAGCTCAAGGATATCGCGCTGCGCTTCGATGTCAGCGTCAACACCCTGAAAGTTCAGCGCCGCTCTCTGTATCGCAAGATCGGCGCAACCCGTCATTTCGACCTGATGCGCCTTGCGCGGCGCGAGGTATAAACATCATGCGCCCTGCTCTCGCCGCCCAGCTCATCGAACCGGCGGTGCCATCGAATGACGTCTCCCCGCTCAGCCCGGCGCATCTCGGCCTGGTTCGAGCCACTTTCCAGATTCTCGCTGCCGACCGCGATCGCCTGACCGAGATGTTCTACGCCCGCGCCGTCGCCCTGGATCCGCATATCCAGCGACCGCAGCTGGTCTCGAATATGGTGGCCCAGCGGCTGCAGTTCATGCTCGTCCTCACCGACGTGGTACAGCAGTTGGACGACCTGCCCAGCCTGGCACAAACCGCCGCCACCTTCGCCCGCCGGCATGGCACCTATGGCGCCAGCGACCCTCGCTTCCGCACGGCACGCGCAGCGCTCGCCTGGGCGGTCGACCGTATCCTGGAAACCGAGCGGAACAGCGCCATCCAGCTCGCCTGGAACGCCGCATTCGATCTGGTGGAAGCACTGGTGAGCGGCGGTGTCCCGGCCGAGCGGTAAACTACGCCCGTCCCCTGCCAGACCTCTCGACGCTGCCGGACCGGTGCGCTAAAACCCGCCCGCGGGACAGGTGGCCGAGTGGTTTAAGGCAGCGGTCTTGAAAACCGCCGTACCTTTACGGGTACCGTGAGTTCGAATCTCACCCTGTCCGCCATTCTGCCGAGGATCGACGAAGCAATCCTTACTGCTTGGTTTCCCGTTGCAGGATATCGCGCACCGCTTCCGAAATGCGCAGCCACTCGAGTGCCCCGTCGCGGTCGCCGCCTTCGGCCAGCATGCTGGCCCGGCTTGCCGCAATCCGCAGCGCCCGGCGGCCATGAAACCGGAACAACAGACCTGCCGTTTTGCCGGGTTCCAGTCCTCGGTCGGTACGAAAGTCGTTCATCGCCCTCCTCCGGGCTGGCCATGCCGACCAGGCTGGCTCAAGCCTGCCGGCGCCGAATCACTAGCGAGAACCGCCGCAGGGAACAAGGCCTTATTCATCTGACTTAACCGATTGCCTCAAGCCAGGCAGAGATCTGATCGTCGCTGAAGAGCTCGACCTGTTCCTGCTTCAGTGCATTCGCCTGTGTCGCCTCCATCGAGCGAATGGCGTCCGTGGTCAACCCGACGATGGCGGTGAGCGAAATGGCGGCCAACTGAGTTTCCAACAGCTCGTCAATGTCGGCTGCTTCCAGGAAACCGACCTGCGTCGATGTCAGCCCACCCATCTGCGCGGTGGTGAGGACGCCGAGCTTCGTTGCGTCCAGTCCCTTGAAAGTATCGTCACTCAGCACGCCGATCTGGGTCGCGGTCAGAACCCGCAACTGTGTCGTAGTCAGATCGTTGAGATCATCGCTCCCAAGATTGCTGATCTGCGTCGTGGTCAGGGCCTTAACCTGCGCCGTGGTCAGTGCCTGGGTCTGCGTCTCATCCAGGGCGTTCAGACTTTCGGTCGTCAGCGCTGCGATCTGCGAGCTCTGCATGCCGGAAATGGCAGTGCTGGTCAGCGCTCCGACCTGTTCGGTCGACAGCGAGCCGATCTGCGTTGCGGTCAGCCCCCTTGCCTGCGTCGAACTCAGTGCGGCGAACTGATCTGTCGTCAGCGCATCAAGCTGCGTCGTGGTCAGGGCGCCAAGCTGCTGCGAGGTCAGGCCGCCAATGCGAGTGGCATCCAGTTCCCCCAGATTTGCGCTACTCAGTGCCGCGAACTGCGTACTGCTCAGCGATCCGATCTGAGTCGCCGTCAGTTCGTTCAAATCGCCGGATTCCAGCCCACCGATCTGCGTCGCGGTGAGGCCGCGCAGCTGGATGCCGCTCAGGGCAGCCACCTGATCCGTATCAAGCACCCGGAGGTTTTCGGTGCTCAGAGCCTGCAGCTGGGAAGTCTTCAATCCCTTGATCTGCGTGGTGGTCAGATCCGCCACGTCGTCGGTTGTCAGGGCTGCAATCTGCGTCGCCGTCAGGGCCCCGATCTGCGTACTCAGCAACGCCTGGCTCTGCGTGGCATCCAGCCCATTGACGACGTCGGTGGACAGAGAGGCCACCTGCTGCGTGGTCAGCCCGCCCAGCGCTGTCGTGGTGAGCGCATTGAACTGGGTGTCGGACAGTGCTGCCAGCTGCGTCGCGGTCAGCCCCTTCACCTGCGCCGAGGTGAGAGCGGAGAATACCGTGCTGTCCAGACCGTTAATCTGCGTGCTGGTCAGCCCGCCGATCTGGCTTGCAGCCAGGAGCCCGATGGCTGTCGGGGAGATAGCAGAGAACTGATCGTCGCTGAGCGAACCGACCTGCGTCGAGCTCAGACCCTTGATCTGCGTCGAGGTCAGATTCTCGAACCATGTCGAATCCAGCTGGTCGATCTGCGTCGTGGTCAGGGCTCCGATCTGACTTGAAGTCAGAGCGGCCACTCTGGTTTCGTCGAGGCCTGCCAGACTGTCGTCGCTCAGACCGCCGATCTGCGTCGTCGCCAGGCTGGCGATTTGCGTCGCTGCCAGTTCGTTCAGATCGGTGGCATCCAGGTTGTTCAGCTGCGTCGCAGTCAACGCCTTGATCTGCGCCGTGCTCAAGGCCTGCACCCGGGTCTGATCCAGTTCCGACAGACTGTCGCTGGACAGCGACTTGATCTGCGTCACTGACAGCGCCTTAAGCTGCGTGGTGGTCAGATCGGCAACGTCCGTGGTCTCAAGCCCCGCGATCTGAGTGGTGGTCAGACCCGAGATCTGCGCGGCGGTCAATGCCTGAGTACGAGTAGCATCGAGCCCATTGAGAGCCGTCGTACTCAACGCTGCAATCTGCGTCGAGGCCAAACCGGACAATGTCGTGGTCGTCAATGCGGCAATCAGATCGGTTGCAAGCGAACCGAATTGCGTGGCAGTCAGCCCTTTGATCTGCGCCGCGGTCAGTTCGCCGAAAGCCGTTGTGGTCAATTGGCCAAGTTGTGTCGCCGTCAAAGCCCCGAGCTGCTGCGAAGTCAGACCGCCGATCTGCGTCGAGGTCAGTTCGGCAATAGCATCGTCGCTGAGCGCCTTGATCTGCGTCGTGGTCAAGGCCCCCAGCTGGGCCGTGGTCAGATCGAGCAGGGCTTCAGTGCCAAGCTCATCAATCTGGGTCGTGGTCAGCGCCTTGATCTGTGTGACGCTGAGCGCCTGCACCTGCGTTGTATTGAGCGCAATGAAATCACTGGTTTCCAGAGCACCAATCTGCGAGGTCGTCAGTCCCTTGATCTGGGTGGTGCCCAGTTCACCGATATCCGTTTCTTCCAGCCCGGCAATCTGCGTCGTGGTCAGCCCGCCAATCTGCGCGCTGGTCAGAATCTGCATCTGCGTCGTGTCGAGCTGCGACAGATTATCTGCACTCAATGCCTGAAGCTGCGCGGAGGTCAGCGCCTTGACCTGCGTCGTGGTCAGATCGGCCACGTCGGTCGCCTCCAGCGCCGCAATCTGCGTCGTGGTCAGCGCCGCGATCTGCGTACTGGCAAGTGCTCGTGCCTGCGTCGAATCCAGGGCATTCAGAGCCTCAGTGGTGAGCGCTTTGATCTGCGACACCGTCAGGCCCGCCAATGCTGTGGCAGACAGCCCTCCGACCTGTTCGGACGACAGCGAGGCAATCTGCGTGGCGGTCAACCCCTTGATCTGCGTGGATGTCAATGCCGCAAACACCGCAGTGTCAAGGCCGGTGACCTGAGTCGTGGTCAGACTGCCAAGCTGCGCGGTGGTCAGACTGGCAAGCGCCGTCGTACTCAGTTCGTCGAATTTATCCGCATCGAGCGAAGCGATCTGCGTGGTCGTCAGACCTTTGGCCTGAGTGGATGTGAGGGTTCCGAAGGTCACTTCGTCGATTTCAGCGAGTTGTTCGGTCGTCAACGCGGCGATCTGAGTGGCTGCCAGTGCCTGGAACTGGCTTGTATCCAGATTCGAGAGGCTGGTGGCAGTAAAGGCCTTGATCTGCGTCGTGCTGAAACGGCCGAGCTGAGTGGGCGTCAGTTCGGAAAGGTCGTCATCGGTCAATTCGCTGATCTGTGTCGTGGTCAGCGCCTGCAACTGCGCAGAAGTCAGGGCCTGAGTCTGATCCGTTGTCAGCGCAGAAAGATTCCCACCGCTCAGCGACTTGATCTGGGTGGCAGTCAACCATGTGATCTGCGTCGTACTCAACTCGCCGACATCGGCAAGAGCATCGATCTGCGTTGAGGTCAGACCCGCGATCTGCGACGACGTCAACGCCTGCATCTGCGTTGTGTCGAAATTGTTGATCGCATCGCTGCTCAATGCGCCGAGCTGAGAGCCGCTCAATCCGGAAATGGCCGTGGCGCTGAGCGCCTTGACCTGATCATCGGTCAGAGATGCAATCTGGGTGGTGGTCAGCCCCTTCACCTGGGTCGTAGTCAATGCGCCGAGCAGGGTTCCGAGATCGTCGCTATCGAGTTGCTCGGTGGTCAGGGCGGAAATCTGCGACGAGGCCAGCGCCTGCACCTGCGTGGCGTTCAGTCCGCTCAGCGCCTCGGAGTCGATTGCCCCCACCTGAGTTGATGACAGGCCCTTGATCGCCGTGCTGCTCAGCGCACCGATCTGGTCGCTATCCAGCGCCCCAACCTGGGCCGTGGTCAGACCCTTTACCGCCGTGCTGCCCAGACCGCCGACCGCCGTCGTGGTCAGTTCATTGAGCTGCGCTGTGTCCAGTGCACCGAGTTGCGAAGATGTCAGCCCTGCAGCCTGCGTCGCCGTCAGTTCAGCCAGCGCGGTTGCGCTGAGAGCTTTGAATTGGGTGGTATTCAGGGAGCCAAGTTGAGACGACGAAAGTTCAAGCAGAATCGCAGTCGAGAGTGCGTCGATCTGATCTGTTGTCAGCCCCTTCAGCTGCGACGTGGTCAACGCCTGCGTCTGCGTCGTGTTGAGAGCATTCAGATCGGTCGATTCAAGCGCACCGATCTGGGTGCTGGTCAGCGCCTTTACCTGGGTCGAGGTCAGTTCGGCGATGTCCGTTGTCTCCAGACCCTTGATCTGCGTCGTAGTCAGACCGGCAATCTGCGAAGAGGCCAAGGCCTGGATCTGGGTAGATTCCAGTGCATTCAGCGCGTCGGTACCGATCGCTCCTATCTGCGACGAAGTCAGCCCCTTGATCGCCGTAGTAGTCAAAGCGCCGATCTGGCCGGTATCCAGCGATCCAATCTGCGTCGTGGTCAGGCCCTTAAGCTGTGCGCTGCTCAACCCGCCGATCGCCGTTGTGGTCAGGATATCGAGCTGCTCGGTGCTCAGCGCACCCAGCTGCGACGATGTCAATCCTGCAGCCTGCGTCGCCGTCAGTTCGCCGAGAGCGCCGTCGCTGATGGATTTGAACTGGGTCGTGCTCAATGCGGCAAGCTGAGACGACGAAAGTCCAAGCAGAATGGCAGTATCGAGCTCACTGATCTGGGTTGTGGTCAAACCCTTCAGCTGCGACGTGGTCAACGCCTGTGTCTGCGTCGTGCTAAGAGCATTCAGGTCGGCCGTCTCAAGCGCACCAATCTGTGTACTGCTGAACGCTTTGACCTGTGCCGAGCTAAGCTCGGCAATGTCTGTCACTTCCAGCCCCTCGATCTGAGTCGTCGTCAGAGCCGCAATCTGCTGTGTGGTCAGCGCCTGCGCCTGGGTAGTGTCCAGCGCGTTCAGGTTCGTAGTCGACAACCCCCTGATCTGTGTCGAGGTCAGTGCCTTGACCTGCGTGGAGGTCAGTTCACCGATATCGGTCGTCTCCAGCCCTTCGATCTGCGTCGCGGTCAGGCCAGAGATCTGCGAAGACGCCAGCGCCGCAATCTGGGTGGCATCCAGCGCCTTCAGCGCTTCGGAAGCGATCGCTCCGATCTGCGAGGAGGTAAAGCCCTTGATCGCCGTGCTGCTCAGCGCGGTGATCTGTGTCTCTTCCAACGCCGCAATCTGGGCCGTACTGAGCCCCTTGATCTGGGCCGACGTCAGAGCACCGAAGGTCGTGGTTTCAATTAAATTGAGCTGCGTCGAGGTCAGGCCGCCGATCTGCGCGGATGTCAGACCGACGATCGCATTCGCAGTCAGCTCGCCGAACTGTGTATCGGTGAGCGAACCGATCTGCGTCGATGTCAGGCTCTTCACCTGAGTCGAGGTCAGGTCCGCGATGTCAAGCGAAGCGATCTGCGCCGTGGTCAGCGCCTGGAGTTGCGAGGTTGTCAGAATCTGAACCTGATCCGCGCTCAATGCCTCCAGATCAGCAGTGTCCAGCGCCTTGATCTGCGTTGTCGTCAACGCCTTGATCTGCGTCGTCGTAAGTTCGGCAATATCATCCGCGCCAAGCGCGTCGATCTGCGTGGTGCTGAGTGCGGCGATCTGNNCTCAGAAGACCGGCCTGCGCAGTGGTCAGTGCACCGATTTGGGTGGTGGTGAATCCGCGAACCTGTGTCGCGGATAGAATTCCGAATTCCTCTTCGCCAAGCTGGTTGATCAGGGTGGACGTGAGGCCGGAGATCTGCGCGGAAGTCAGGCCGGCGATGCCCGTGGAACTGATCCCGCCGAACTGTGTTTCCGTCAAGACGCTGATCTGCGTGGAAGTCAGCCCCTTCACCTGAGTGGACGTCAGTTCGGCAAATATCCCTTCATCCAGCCCGTCGAGTTGCGTGGTGGTGAGGCTGGCGATCTGCGATGACGTCAGAGCCTGTCGCGAAGTTGCACTCAGCGCCTCAAAACCTTCCTGGCTGAGGTTCGAAATCTGCGTCGTACTGAGGCGTGCGAGCTGCGTGGCATTCAGTTCGCCAATATTGTCCGCGCCGAGGCTATTGAATTGTGTTGTCGTGAGAACCTGCAACTGCTGCGTGGTCAGCGCCCGCATCTGGTCGGTATTCAGGCTCTTCAGGTTTTCGTCCGTCAGTGCCTGAATCTGCGTTGTGGTCAGCGACTTGATCTGCGTTGTCGTGAAGTTGGCAGCATCCTCGCTCACGAGGGCGTTCAGCTGTGTAGTCGTCAACCCCTGAAGCTGGGATGTGACCAGAACCTGCACCTGGGTCGTCTCCAGGCCCGTCAAACTATCGTCCGCCAACGCCTGAAGCTGCGTCGAGGTCAGTGCCTTGATCTGCGTCGTCGTGAGATTAGCGCTATCCTCACTTACCAGCGCACTCAGCTGCGTTGTTGTCAGTCCCTGAATCTGGGACGAGACCAGAGCCTGTATCTGGGTCGTATCCAGCTCGTTCAGCGCATCTGTGGTCAAAGCCCGCAACTGCGTGGAGGACAAGCCCTTCAACTGCGTTGTGGTCAGATCGGCCGCATCCGTCCCCGCAAAGGCCGCAATCTGTGTGGTGGTCAGCCCCTTCAGCTGCGCAACGCTCAAGGCCTGAACCTGAGTTGCATCAAGCGCATTCAGCGCATCGGTAGCCAGCGCGGAAATTTGCGAAGATGAGAGCGCTGCCAGGGCTGTGCTGGTGAGCGCAGCAACCTGATCCGAATCCAGAGACGCGATCTGGGCCGTCGTCAGGGCTTTGGCCTGCGTCGCGGTCAGGACTTCGATCTCGGTCGCATCCAGAGAGTCAAGCAATGTAGTCGCGAGCGCCGCAATCTGTGTCGAGGTCAGGCTCTGCAGCCGCGTAATCGTCAGATCGACAAGCGCAGCAGTATCGATTGCAGCCAGTTGGGTCGCCGACAGAGCGGCAAATTGCGTCGAGCTCAGTTCGTTGACATCACTCTCACTCAGCTCTGCGACCTGCGCCGTGGTCAGGGCGGCGATCTGCGTGGTTGCCAGAGCCTGGAACTGCGTCTCGTCGAGCTGGGACAGATTCTCACCCGTCAGCGCCTTGATCTGCGTGGTAGAGAACGCCCTGATCTGTGTCGTGGTCAGATTCTCTACGTCGGCGGCCTCCAGCGAGGCAATCTGCGTGGTGGTCAGACCTCCAATCTGCGTTGCCGTCAGGGCCTTGATCTGGGTTTCATCCAGAGCATTCAGGGCGGTCGTGCCCAGAGCCCCTATCTGCGTCGACGTCAGTGCCACCAGAGCAGAACTGCTCAGGGCCTCAACCTGATCTGCATTCAGCGTCGCGATCTGCGTTGTCGTCAGCCCCTTGACCTGGCTGGAGGTGAGATTGCCGACTACGCCAGCATCCAGATTCTCGATCTGATCTGCACTCAGAACGTTGATCTGGGCCGACGTGAGATTCAGAATCTGGGTATCAGACAGCGGGCTGCTGATTGCCTTGATCTGCGTCGTACTCAGGCCGGCGAACTGCGTTGCTGTCAATATCTCGATCTGATCGAACCCCGCAATCTGCGTGGTGGTGAGATCGCCAATCTGACCAGACGAGAATGCCCCGATCTGTGTCTCATCCAACGCGTTCAGATCGTCGGTAGACAGCACGCGCAATTGAGCTGAACTCAAGGCGGACAGCTGCGTTGCGGCGAACTCTGAGATATCGGCTTCGACAAGACCGGCAATCTGCGTCGTCGTCAGCCCCTTGATCTGCGTCGACGTAAAGGACTGGAACTGGGTACTGTCCAACTCGCCCAGCGCAATCGTGCCCAGCGCTCCAATCTGGGAAGATGACAGACTGGACAGCGCCGTATTCGTTAAGGTTTTAACCTGATCGCTTGCCAGAGACGCAAGCTGGGTCGTCGTAAACCCCTTGACCTGGGTAGAAGTCAGTTCGCCGAGCGACGTTTCGGTCAGCGCACCGAGCTGCGTTTCGGTCAGCGCACCGAGCTGCACCGAAGTAAGACCGGCAACCTGCGTGGTTGTCAGGTTCTCGATTGCTTCGGTGCTCAGTACCTTGATCTGCGGCGCCGTCAACGCCTTGAACTGCGTCGTCGTCAGATCCGCAATGTCGGTCGTATCAAGTGCGCCGATCTGTGTCGTGGTCAGGTTGGCGATCTGAGTCGCTGTCAGCGCCTGGCTCTGCGTGGTGGAGAGCGTCTTTAGATTTGTTTCGTTCAGGGCCCGCAACTGGACAGCGCTCAAAGCGGTGAGCGCGGTCGTCGTCAGTGCCTCGACATTCGTTGTGTCGAGTGAACCGATCTGCGTGACCGTCAGCCCGAGAACCTGGGTTCCGGTCAGACCGCTCACAGCTGTCGTGCCAAGAGACTGCAACTGCGCTGTAGTCAACGCGCCAATCTGAGCGGCCGTCAGCAGCCCGAACTGGGTTCGGGTCAATTCATTGAGATCGGAAGACCCCAGCCCCTGGATCTGTGTCGTTGTCAGGGCGCGAAGCTGAGTGGCCGTCAGGGCCTGCGCCTGCGTCTCGTCCAGAGAATTCAGATTGGTCGTGCTGAGGCCGACGATTTGAGTCGCAGCCAGGCCGCCCAGCACCGAGTTACTGAAAGCCTCGACCTGCGTCTCGTTGAACGAGCCGATCTGAGAGGCAGTCAGTTTCTTGATCTGAGTCGTGGTCAGAACACTGAGGACGGCCGGATCAAGCAGCGGCATCTGGCTGGTTGTCAGCGCCGCAACCTGCGTCGAGACGAAGCTCTTGAAATGCGTCGAGGTCAGATCCTGCAGGGTTGCAGTGCTCAGCAGCCGGAACTGGCCTGTACCGATCTGAGCAAGCTGCGCCGCGCTGAACTCGTCGAATTCAGCAACCGTCAATGCACCGACCTGAGTGGTATTCAGGCTGCGTATCTGCGTGCCGCTGAAAGCCCGCATTTGCGTGCTGTCGAACGCCAGCATCTTGGTTGACAGCGCCTGAATCTGCACAGAGCTGAACACGGCAAGCTGGGCCGCATTAAAGACCATCTGATCTTCGGAGAAATAGCTGATCTGGGTCGTCGCGAGCTGACTGATCTGCGACGAGGTCAACGCCTGAATCTGAGTCGCTTCAAGCTGCTGAATCTCACTGGACGTCAACGCCCTGAGTTCAGTTGTCTTCAGCGCCTTAATGGCGGCTGCAGTCAGAGTTGTTACATCCATGTCAACTCTCCGTGTCCGAACCGCTTCTCGGCTCGTGACTTGTTAACTTAACTCGCGCGCTTCTTGCCCATATAGGCCTGTTCTGTGGCCTTGATCGCTTTCGCCGTCCACAAACGCCGATCCTCTGGAACCGGGCGGAATTTGTGACGGGTGGCAATTTTCGCCTGATAGAAGCCGTTGAAATCGTCCTTCGCCAGCATCTCCTGCGCTTCGTGATTCTCTTCGCAGGACAGTTCGTGATAAAGGTCCAGATTGGCGAGATCGGGCACCGGAATCGCCCCCTTCTCGAAATCCTGCCACATCTGTCGATAGATACCCTCAAGCGACCGCACCAGGCCGTTCATATCGAACAGCACGCTGCTGTCGCGGATCCGCGCCAGCTTCTCGCGGCAGCGCTTGAGCGCCGCGCGATCCTTGCCGAGCGCGATAACCTTGTCGACATAGTCTTCCGGCGACTCGCAAACCATTTCCGGCATACCCACCGCCCGCACCAGGCTGGCGCAGACGCGGGACGCGAAACCGCGACCGGAGAAGGTCATCACCGGGACGCCCATCCAGAGGGCGTCTGACGCCGTTGTATGGGCGCCGTACGGGAACGTGTCGAGGAACAGGTCAGCCAGCGGGTAGCGTGCCAGATGCTTCGGGTTGGGCTGCTTGGCAGCGAAAATGATGCGGTCGGGCGAGATGCCGCTTGCGGTGGCGGCGGCCTTCAGCGTTTCATGCACCACTTCGGACGAACCGAGCAGCCACAGCACGCTGTCGGGAACGTTGGCGAGGATGCGCATCCAGCGATCGAAGGTGAGCTTGCGCAGCTTATGCCCGCCATTGAAGCAGCAGAACACCACCGCATCTTCCGGTAAGCCGACATCCTTGCGGCTGGGTCGGTCAGCAGCAATCACGCGCTTGCGATCTGTGGGCTGGTAGCACGGCAGGCGCGCCACCTTTTCCGTATAGTACAGCTCATAGTCTTTCGGGATGATCCATTCATCCGCGATGATATACTGGTGATACGGGCTCGCCATGCTGCCCGGATAGCCGAGCCAGTTCACGATCACCGGCGCGGGACGGTACGACAGCACCTTGGTACGTGCATCCCGCGTATAACCATTGACGTCGATCAGGATGTCGATGTTGTCGGCGGCAATACGCTCGGCCGCGGCCTGATCGCCGAGATCGTTGATATCGACCCAATGCTCGACAGCCGCATTGATGCGGCGCTTGGTCGGATCGTCGGTCTTGATACCACAATAGTAAGCAAAGACTTCGACCTTGTCGCGATCATGCAACTCGAACAGCTCTGACATCAGGAAGCCGATCGCATGTTCGCGCAGATCCGATGAGAGATAGCCGATACGCAGCCGCTTCGATGGCTTGCGCGCCACCTTCTGCCACAGATACTCACCGTTCGCCGAAGGATCGCCGATGCCGCGATTGTAGGCCCAGGCGCCGCCCAGCTGGAACAGCGGGTCATCCGAATAGGCGCCGGATGAAAGCGGGCTGAAGCCCTTCATCAGGTCCATGCGTGAAACCCCTTCCCAGGGTTCCACCACAGGCCACTTGTTCAGGATCATGCGCTGCGAGAGATAATGCTGCGCGACATCGTTCTGCTTGGAGTCAAGGGTCAACCCCTGCTTCAGCACACCCTCGCATGCGATATGCTGGTGATTGGTTTCCAGCACACGGCCGATCTGTTTGTAGGCGGTCTTTTTATGTTCGATTGCCGGCCCGGTCAGCGTGGCAAGTCGCTGGACGATGATATTCCACTGGCTGACGGCCGCATTGGCGTCGCCCAGGCGTTCCAGAACATTGCCGAGATTGATATAGGCTGGATAGAAATCCGGGCTATTCGCGATGGTCTGCTCATAAACCGTCTTGGCACCGGCGAGATCGCCGCGCGCACTCAGCATGGTGCCAAGATTGAAACCTGCGACATACCGGAACGGATCGTTGGGATTGCACTTATCCCATAGTTTGTAGAGCAGGATCGCCTTGTCGATCTCGCCGGCGGCCTGCAGACGCGAAGCCTGATCGATCAACTCGGTGATGGACACAGGCCGCTCGGCCAGTGCCGCGACCAAACTATCAAAATTCAAACCGCTCATCTTTACCCCATGCAGCTGCCGCTGACGCCAACGGCTTCCCTCTACCAGGAGTAAAGCGGCTACTCCCTTAATAAATCGCTACGCGGGAAGCTGCTCGGGAGGCAGGAACGACAATGTCGGATTCCCGCCTCCCGGATGAGCCTTAGCCGAGGGCTTCAAGCCAGGCTTCGACCTGTTCGGCGCTCAGCACATTGACCTGGGCCTGGGTAAAGGCATTCGCCTGGGTCGAGGTCAGCTCGCTGATATTTGCGGTGCTGAACGACTGGATCGCCGTGGTGGAGATCGCGGCGATCTGCGTCGCAGCGAATTCCGCCACATCGGTCGTGTCGATCGCCCCAATCTGCGTCGAAGTCAGACCAGCAATCTGGCTCGTCGACAACACCCCGACCTGGCTGGCGTCGAGAGCGTTAAAGTTGGTCGTGCTCAGTGCGCCGACCTGCGTCGACAGCAGCTGACCAACCTGCGTCGTGGTCAGACCGGAGATGAAGGTCGAACCCACAGCCCCGATCTGCGTGGTCGTCAGCGCCTTGACCTGCAGAGCCGTGAGACCAGCCGACTGAGTAGTCGTCAGCGCGTCCAGGTTCTCGGTCGCCAGAGCCCTCACCTGCAGTGCCGAGAGAGCACCAACCTGCGACGAGAGTAGTTCGCCGATATCGGTGGTCTCCAGGTCGGAGATCTGGGTCGTCGTCAGACCCGCGATCTGCTGCGTGGTCAGCGCCTGCGTCTGGGTGGTGTCCAGAGCAGCCAGATTGGTGCTGCTGAACTGCTGCAACTGAGCAGTGGTCAGGCCCTTGATCTGGGTCGTGGTCAGTTCCGCGAGATCAGTGGTCTCCAGGGAGGAGATCTGAGTCGTGGTCAGAGCCGCGATCTGCTGCGTGGTCAGCGCCTGCGTCTGGGTTGTATCCAGGCCGTTCAGCGCCGTGGTCGTCAGAGCCTGCAGCTGGGTCGAAGCCAGGGCACCGATCGCCGTGCTGCTCAATGCGCCAGCCTGGGTCTCATCCAGCGACCCTACCTGGGTCGTGGTCAGGCCCTTGGCCTGGGTCGTGGTGAGCCCGCCCAGCACCGTGGTGCTCAGGGCATCGAGCTGCGCGGTACTCAGCGCACCCACCTGAGCGGAGGTCAGACCCGTCAGCTGCGCACCGTCCAGCTCACTCAGCGTCGTGGTGCTGATGGCCTGGATCTGTGTCGTGCTCAGCTGTCCGACCTGCGTCGTGGTCAGGTCACCGATGTCGGTGCTTCCCAGCGCGCCGATCTGCGTCGTCGTCAGACCCTTCAGCTGGTTGGCCGACAGAGCCTGCGACTGCGTCGAGGTCAGGGCATTCAGGTCGGTCGTCTCAAGCTGGCCGATCTGTGTGGTGTTCAGGCCCTTGATCTGCGTCGTGGTCAGATCCGCGATGTCGGTCGTCTCAAGACCTTCGATCTGGGTCTGCGTCAGCGCACCGATCTGGTTCGACGTCAGCGCCTGCGCCTGGGTGGTGTCCAGGGCATTCAGGTTGGTGGTCGACAGCGCCTGCACCTGCGTGGTGTTCAGTGCCTTGACCTGCGTCGAGCTCAGCTCGCCGATGTCGGTGCTTTCCAGCGCACCGATCTGCGTCGTCGTCAGACCAGCGATCTGCGAGGTCGTCAGCGCCTGCGTCTGGGTGGTGTCCAGAGCATTCAGCGCCGTCGTGCTGACCGAGCGGAGCTGCGTCGTGTTCAGACCGCTGATCGCCGTGCTGCTCAGCGCGCCGATCTGCGTCTCATCCAGCGAGTCAACCTGGGTCGTGGTCAGGCCCTTGACCTGGGTCGTGGTGATCGCACCCAGCGCCGTCGTGCTCAGGGCATCGAGCTGCTCGGTGCTCAGCGCACCCAAGACGCTCGAGGTCAGTGCACTCACCTGAGTGGAGTCGAGTTCCGCAAGCGCCGTGGTGCTGATCGACTGCACCTGCGTGGCATTCAGTGCACCCAGCTGCGTGGCGGTCAAATCACCGATGTCGGTGCTTTCCAGCGCGCCGATCTGCGTCGTCGTCAGACCCTTGATCTGGGCCGCCGACAGAACCTGCGACTGCGTCGAGGTCAGGGCATTCAGGTCGGTCGTCTCAAGCTGACCGATCTGCGTGGTGTTCAGGCCCTTGATCTGCGTCGTGGTCAGATCCGCGATGTCGGTCGTCTCAAGACCTTCGATCTGGGTCTGCGTCAGCGCACCGATCTGGTTCGACGTCAGCGCCTGCGCCTGGGTGGTG
>NZ_PEKV01000016.1 GCF_002796975.1 Ferrovibrio sp.
CAGCGCGAGCGTCGCGTCGTCGGGCGAGGTGATCACGCTGAGCGGCCCGAGCCGCTGCAGGAACTCGGCCAGCGTATAGGTGCTTTCGCCGGTCTCGTCTTCGCGCAGGCCGTCGCTGATCCAGATCACACTGGCGCTGTCGGGCAGGCGGGCCTGCAGCAGCGCCTGCACCAACGACGCGCGGTCGCTGACCCAGGCTTTGGGCTGCAGCCCGGCAACGATGGGGCGCAATTCGGCGGCCGGCATCAGCAGCGAAGGCTGCATGGCCTCGCCATTGCCTGGCGCGGCGGTGGTGATCAGCACAGCCGGGCGGCCATTGCGCTCGGCGCCTTCCAGCAGTTCGTCCGCCCGGGCGAGTTTCTCGCGCCAGTGGGGCGCACCGGTCCAGCCGTCGTCGATCACGAGTACCAGCGCCTGACCGTCGCGCGGTGCGACTTGCGGATTCAGGATCGGTTCCGCCAGCGCCAGGATCGCCAGAGCTGCAATCAGCAACCGCAGCAACAGCAGCCACCAGGGTGTATGCGCCGGCGTCTCTTCCTTCGGCTTCAGCAGAAGCAGCAGGCGCAGGGGCGGGAAGGTGACCTGTCTGGGCTGCGGCGGCGTGATGCGCAGCAGCCACCACAGCACCGGCAACCCGATCAGCGCGGCGAGCGCCCAGGGTGTGGCAAAAGCGAGTGCGCCGAGCGATAGCATCGTTAGCGACCCGTCGGGATGAGGGCGCGTTCGCCCTGCAGCGACTGGTAGAGCGACAGCAGCGCGGTCTGGGGGGCGCGGTCAGTGCGATGCTTGATGTGGCGCCAGCCCAGCCGGCGGCAGACCTCGGCCAGTTCGGCCTGATGCGCCGCGAAAGTCGTGCGCCAGTCATCGCCCATGGTTTCGGCGCGTGGCACCAGCAGAGGATACTCGCCCTCAAGCCCCAGGAATCGGGTGCGGCCCTTGTAGGGGAAGTCTTCCTCGGCCGGATCGACCAGACGCAGCACGGTGCCTTTCACGCCCATATCCGAGATCTGACGCAGGCGCGCGGCAATTTCGGGTACCGGATAGAGGAAATCGCCCAGCAGCACGACATGCGCGTAGCGCGGCAACGGCTGGATCGGCGGCAGGCTGGCGTCGGCGGTTTCAAAGCGCGAGCGGATCAGGCGTTCGGCGATGCGCTCCAGCACCATGCGGCCGGACGCTGGCCGCTGCGGATGGCCAAGCAGGGCGACACGTTCGCCACCGCGCAGCAGCAGGCTGGCCAGTGCCAGCAGCAGCAGGTCGCCGCGCTCGTCCTTCTGCTCCATGCCGAGGTCGGATTTCCAGCGCATGGACGGCGAGGGGTCGCGCCAGAGCCAGATGCTTTCGGCGGCCTCCCATTCGTTTTCACGGATGAAAGCGGCCTGGCGCTTGGCGGTCTGGCGCCAGTCGATACGGGTCAGCGAGTCGCCCTGGCTGTAGCGGCGGAACTGCCAGAAAGCGTCGCCGGGTCCGACGCGCCGGCGGCCATGCACGCCCTGCTCGACGGTGGCGGCGACGCGCTCGGCAGCCACCAGCAACGGCGGCAGGAATGCGGCGAAGTGTTCGGCGCGCTGGCGCCGTGCGTTGGCTGTGGTTCCGGCCGCTGACGCTACCGCCATACTGCGTCCGCTTACCGCAGCGGTGCGGTCAGCTTGGCGATGACGTCGGTGACGGTGACGCCTTCGGCGCGGGCGGCGAAGGTCAGCGCCATGCGGTGCCGCAGGATCGGGCCGGCCAAAGCCAGCACGTCGTCGATCGAGGGCGCGAGGCGGCCCTGCAGCAACGCGCGGGCGCGCACCGCCAGCATCAGTGCCTGGCTGGCGCGCGGACCGGGGCCCCAGGCCACCAGATCGGCCAGACCCGGCACGTCGCTTTCCTCCGGCCGGCCGGCACGAACCAGATTGAGGATGGCTTCCACCACGCTTTCGCCGACCGGGATGCGGCGCACCAGGCGCTGGGCGGCCATCAGGTCGGCGGCGCTCAGCACGGTCGGGATCGATTCTTCCGTCGCACCGGTGGTGGCGAACAGCATGCGGCGCTCGGCCTCGCGGTCGGGATAACGCACGTCGATCTGCAGCAGGAAGCGGTCGAGCTGGGCTTCCGGCAGCGGATAGGTGCCTTCCTGCTCCAGCGGGTTCTGCGTCGCCAGCACATGGAAGGGTGCCGGCAGTTCGTGGCGCTGTCCCGCCACCGAAACCTGGCGCTCCTGCATGGCCTGCAGCAGCGCCGACTGCGTGCGCGGGCTGGCGCGGTTGATTTCGTCGGCCATCAGCAGCTGGCAGAAGACCGGACCGGGGATGAAGCGGAACGAGCGGCGCCCGGTCTCGCTTTCCTCCAGCACTTCCGAGCCGACGATGTCGGCCGGCATGAGGTCGGGGGTGAACTGTACCCGGCGGGCATCGAGACCCAGCACCTTGGCCAGCGTCTCGACCAGTTTGGTCTTCGCCAGGCCCGGCACGCCGACCAGCAGGGCATGGCCGCCGGCCAGGAGGGTTATCAGGGTTTCTTCGACAACTTCGCCCTGACCGAAGATCACCCGGCCGACCGCATCGCGGGCGGTAACGAGACGGCCGCCGACCCGTTCGATCTCAGGAAGGATATGTTCGGCGGTATCGCTCAAATTGTGCATGGGAATGAGTATATAGTAGAAGCGAAACGAAAGCCCATATGTCTCCTATGTCCGTCACCGCTTCAAAAGGCCCAAGTCTCAAGGATGTGATCGCCCGGTTCGGCGGCGAGGAGGCTTTGCGCAAAAAACCGCCGGTTCATCTCTGGAACCCGCCGTTTTGCGGCCAGACCGACATGCGGATCGCCCGGAACGGGAGCTGGCATTATATGGGCTCGCCGATTCCGCGCCCCGCCATGGTCAAGCTGTTTGCCAGCATATTGCGGCGCGAAGCGGACGACAGTTACGTTCTGGTGACACCGGCGGAGAAATGCGGCATCCGGGTCGACGATGCGCCCTTCGTTGCCGTCGAGGCGACCGTGGCAGGAGAGGGCGCGGCGCGGCTGATCGCCTTCCGGACCAATGTCGACGATGTCGTGCCGCTGGACGGNNCGCGACCGGCTTGAGGCGTTGATCGCGCGACCGGTCTATTATCAGCTTGTCGAGATGGCGGAGGAACGCAGCATCGACGGCAAGGCCATGCTGGGTGTGGAAAGCGCCGGGCAGTTTTTTGTTTTGGGTGAAATGCCGTGAATGTTGCTGCGCCGTTGATTATCGACAGTACGCCGGCGATGGAACGTCTGCGCGCGCATCTGCAGCCGGTGCCGGCCTTCGATGCGATTCCCCGCGACCATGCGGTGGCGCCGAAAGGCGATTTCCAGCTCAATCCCGGCTTCACGCCGTTCCGTGCCGGGCCGCTGATGCCGGCCGCCGTGCTGGTTCCCGTGGTGGCCTATGATGGCGGCGAGCGCGTGATCCTGACCAAGCGCACGGTGCATCTGTCCAATCATGCCGGCCAGATCAGTTTCCCCGGCGGCCGCGTCGATGCCGAGGATCCGGATGTGATTGCGACCGCACTTCGCGAGACGGAAGAGGAGATCGGCCTCGACCGCAGCCATATCAGCGTGCTGGGCGCGCTCGATGCCTATGTCACGGGCACCGGATTCGCTGTCGTGCCGGTGGTCGGCGTGGTGAAGCCCGGCTTCTCCCTGCATCTAGCGCAGCATGAGGTGGCCGAAGTGTTCGAGGTGCCTTTCGACTTCCTGATGGATTCCCGCAATCACCAGCGGCACAAGGGCGTATTCAACGGCGTCGAGCGCCAGTGGTGGGCCATGCCATATCAGGACTATTACATCTGGGGGGCGACGGCCGGAATGCTGCGCAATCTGCACGACCTTTTACACGGCCAGACCGCGGAGCACGCCAATCCATGAGTCGCCTGATCGTTTACCTGCTGCCGTTGATCCTGCCCTTTCTGCTCTATGGCCTGTACATCTGGCATGTGAAGCGCAGCGGCAAGGATGGGCCGGAAGCGACGCCGTGGTTCTGGCTCGCTGCCATCGGGCTGGTCCTGATGATCCTCAGCTTCGTCGTCTACGGCGCCTTCTTCGAGGAGACGCTCGGCGACTACGCCCCGGCGCGATTCGAGAACGGCCGGATCGTCCCAGGCCGCGTCGGCCAATAGTCCGCTAGACTGTCGCTATGACCCAGCCTGACCGAATCATCCCACCCGACTGGATGACGGCCGCGCCGACCCGCAGCCTGCTGGCGGCGCTTGGCGCCGGCGGCGCCTCGGTGCGTTTCGTCGGCGGCTGCGTGCGCGACGCCATCCTGGGCCTGCGGCCTGCGGATATCGATGTTGCCACCCCGGAAACGCCCGATGCGGTGATCCGGCGGCTGGAGAAGGCGAAGCTGAAGGCGGTGCCGACCGGCATCGAGCACGGCACCGTGACGGCCGTCGTGCCGCCCGCCACCTTCCAGGTCACGACGCTGCGCCAGGATGTCGCCACCGATGGCCGCCATGCCACCGTGGCCTTCGGCACCGACTGGGCGGAAGACGCCGCGCGGCGCGATTTCACCATTAATGCACTCTATGCCGACGCCGAAGGCCGGCTGTACGACTTCACCGATGGCCGCGCCGATCTGGCCGCCGGAATCGTGCGTTTCATCGGCGATCCGGCCCAGCGGGTGGCGGAAGACTATCTGCGCGTGCTGCGCTTCTTCCGCTTCCACGCCCGCTTCGGCAAAGGCGCGCCGGATGCGGTGGCGCTGGCGGCCTGTGCCGCCGCGGTCGACCGGCTCGACCGGCTGTCGGGCGAGCGGATTCGCGACGAGCTGCTGAAGATCCTGATCCTGCCCAATGCCGCCGATGCGCTGGCACTGATGCAGCAGAGCGGCGTACTGGCGGCGGTGCTGCCGCAGGCGCAGCTGGATGTGCCGGCGCTGGCACGCCTGATCCGGCTGCAAGCGGCAGTGGCCAATGCCGGCGGTGCGGATCCCGATCTCTGGCCGCGGCTCGCCCTGTTGCTGGATGGCAACACCGGTGCCGATGCCGTTGCCGACCGTCTGAAGCTGTCTAATGCCCAGCGCCTGCGGCTGGACGGCCTGCTGTCGCTGCCCGCTTTCGATGCCGGCCTGCTGCAGGACGAATCAGCTTTCCGCGCCGCGCTCTATCGTCTGGGGGCTGAGCGCTGCCGCGATGGATTGCTGCTCGCAGATGCCCGTCAGGCAGTGGATGAAGGGGCAGCCATCGCGCACGCCGTTGCGGCGACCAACTGGCAGCGACCGGTTTTTCCGTTGCGCGGCGCCGATATCCTCGCGGCCGGTTTCTCGCCGGGTCCGACGGTCAGCGCATTGCTCAACGAGCTGGAATCCTGGTGGGTGGAGGCCGGCTTTGCGCCTGATCGCGAGGCCTGTCTGCAGCGCCTGCGCGAAAGGGTGCAACTCACCGACAGCGACTGAGCGTCGCAGAATCAAATATCTGAATTTTCAGGATTTTTATCGGGGACTGCGGTCGGAAAAGACCTGTTGCGTGTCCCTAAAAGCGCTTGGGCTCCACGTCGGCGCCGTAAACCCGGCGGCCGACGTGGAGCCCAAGACAACTGTACTCTAAAGCTACCGAAGAGACCTTACTTCTTGGCCTTCTTCTTGGCAGCCTTCTTCTTGGCCTTCGGGGCCTTCTTAGCCTTCACAGCCTTCTTCGCCACCTTCTTCTTAGCGGCCTTTTTCTTCGCAGCCATGAGTTTCTCCTCCATGGATTAGAGTGCGGTTTTCACCGCAACGAAGTTTTCAGGAAAATATTTCCCGAACACGTATATCTGTAGCACAACGCAACAGTATTAACCACTAAATCTTGCGCGCGCTTAAAAAATGGTTAAGTGCGCATTCCGTCGGCGATGTGAATCGCACGCGGCGCATGAACGAGAATGCATTGCTGAAGTAAAACGCACGCGATGATTCCGAAAAATGCGACATTAAAAAAAGCCGCATGGAATCTGGTGTTTTTGCACTCACGGCCATTTCACTTCCGGCGGCATCGACATCAGAATCGCTTCTGTGTTGCCGCCAGTTTTCAGACCGAATGTCGTGCCGCGATCGTAGAGTAAATTGAACTCCACATAGCGTCCGCGACGGACCAGCTGATGCTCTCTTTCGGCCTCCGACCACGACTCATTGAGGTGTTTGCGGGCGATTTTTGGGTATGATTCGAGGAACGATTCGCCGACCGATTTTGTGAAGTCGAAGTCGCGCTCCCAATCGCCGCTATCGAGCTGATCGAAGAAGATGCCGCCGACGCCGCGGGGCTCATTGCGATGCGGCAGGTGGAAATACTCGTCGCACCATGTCTTGAAGCGGGGGTAGTAGGCGGGATCGGAACGGTCGCAGGCACCCTTGAGGGCGGCATGGAATGCGGCGGTGTCGGCTTCGTCGGCCACCATCGGCGTCAGATCGGCGCCGCCGCCGAACCACGCCTTGCTGGTGACCAGGAAGCGCGTGTTCATATGCACCGCTGGCACTTTCGGCGATTGCAGATGCGCCACCAGCGAGATGCCGGAGGCCCAGAAACGCCCGTCCGACGCGGCGCCGGGGATCTGCTTGCGGAACTCTTCGCTGAACTCGCCTTCCACCGTCGACACATTCACGCCGACCTTCTCGAAGACGCGGCCGCGCATCACGCTCATCACGCCGCCGCCGCCGCCCGGCCGATCCCAGGCGGTGCGCACGAAGCGTCCGGCGGTACGGTCGCTCAACTGACCGGTCAGATCGTCCTCGAGCTGTTCGAAGGCGGCGCAGATCCGGTCGCGGAGGGATTCAAACCAGACGCGGGCGCGTTGCTGCCGTTCACTGATCAGGGCGTCGGTCATTCTGATACTCCTTCTCTGCCGTACAGGCGGCGTTACTGACGGCGCGGGAATGCATCGCATTGCCGCAGCGCCTCGCCAAGTACGATGGCGGCGGCCGTGGCGACATTGATCGAGCGTAAATCGGGCCGGATCGGGATCAGCAGCCGCGCGTCGGCGGCGGCATGGACGTAATCGGGTGCGCCCCTGGTCTCGCGGCCGAAAAGAAGGATGTCGTCCGGCGCGAAACGGAAATCCGTATAGGGAATGGCCGCCTTGGTGGTCATCAGTACCAGACGGCCACCGCCAAACTGCCCCGCATGACGCTCATCCTGGAAATGCTGCCAGCTGTCATGACGGTGGATCTCGGCATGTTCCAGGTAATCCATGGCGCTGCGCCGGATCGACTGGACCGAGAAGGGGAAGCCGCAGGGCTCGATGACATGCACCGGGGTTTCAAGGCAGGCGCCGAGGCGCAGAATCGTACCGAGGTTCGGCGGTATGTCGGGTTCAAAAAGGGCGAGCCGCATGGCTGTTCAGACGCGCTTGTGAATCGGGTGTTCCGGCAGAGCCGAGAGGGGGTAGTTTTTTCGCGGTTTCCCGAGGCGATTCCAACCACAAGACCCCTGCGGCAACCTGTCGCATCCGTCGGGCTAAGTGCTGGACTTCGCCAACATATAGTGAGAAATATCCCGACACGTTTCCAAGTCTTATTATCTTCGAGGGATCTATGGCAGGGACAGCGACCCAACCGGCCGGTACGACCGAGCCGACCCGGCGCGACTTTATCGTCGTCGCAGCCGGCGCCTTCGCCGCGGTGGGAGCGGCGGCGGCGGTATGGCCGTTCATTCATCAGATGAACCCGTCGGCCGACGTGCTGGCGCTGTCGAGCACCGAGGTCGATCTGAGCCAGATCGCCGCCGGCCAGAGCATCACCATCCTGTGGCGCGGCAAGCCGGTCTTCGTGCGTCACCGCACCGAGGCCGAGATTGCCCAGGCCCAGAAGGACGACACCGCCGCCCTGCCGGATCCGGCCAAGGACGCCGACCGCGTGAAGAAGCCGGAATGGCTGGTGATGATGGGCGTCTGCACCCATCTCGGCTGCGTGCCGCTCGGTCAGCAGGGCGATTTCGGTGGCTGGTTCTGCCCGTGCCACGGCTCGCACTACGACACTTCGGGTCGTATCCGCAAAGGCCCCGCCCCGGCGAACCTGCCGATTCCGCAGTACGCCTTCCTCACCGATACCCGTATCCGTATCGGCTAAGGCTTAAGGACCAGCACCCATGGCTGACAACAATTCCGGCTTTTTTGCCAACCCCGTCGTCAAGTGGATCGAATACCGTCTGCCGGTGTTCTCCACCCTCGACCACATGGTCGGTACGCAGTATCCGACCCCGAAGAACCTGAACTACTGGTGGAACTTCGGTTCGCTGGCCGGTCTGTGCCTGGTGATTCAGATTGTCACCGGCATCGTTCTGGTGATGCATTATACGCCGCACACCCTGATGGCCTTCGACAGCGTCGAGCATATCATGCGCGACGTGAATTATGGCTGGTTGCTGCGCTACATGCATGCCAACGGCGCCTCGATGTTCTTCATCGTGGTCTATATCCATATCTTCCGCGGCTTGTATTTCGGATCCTACAAGGCGCCGCGCGAAATCCTGTGGTTCCTCGGCCTCATCATCTTCCTGCTGATGATGGCAACCGCGTTCATGGGTTATGTGCTTCCCTGGGGCCAGATGAGCTTCTGGGGCGCCACCGTGATCACCAACCTGTTCTCGGCCATTCCGGTGGTCGGCGAGCCGATCGTGACCTGGCTGTGGGGCGGCTTCGCCGTCGACAACCCGACGCTGAACCGCTTCTTCTCGCTGCATTACCTGCTGCCGTTCGTGATCGTCGGCGTGGTGCTGCTGCATATCCTGGCCCTGCACCAGCATGGCTCGAACAACCCGCTGGGCATCGACACCAAGGGCCCGCAGGACCGCATCCCGTTCCACCCGTACTACACCATCAAGGACGCGGTGGGCGTCGGCGCCTTCCTGATCTTCTTCTGCTTCTTCCTGTTCTACGCGCCGAACTTCCTCGGCCATCCCGACAACTACATCCCGGCCAATCCGCTGGTGACGCCCGCGCATATCGTGCCGGAATGGTACTTCCTGCCGTTCTACGCGATCCTGCGTTCGGTGCCTGACAAGCTCGGCGGCGTGCTGCTGATGTTCGGTGCCATCCTGATCCTGTTCCTGCTACCCTGGCTGGATACCAGCAAGGTGCGGTCGGCCAAGTTCCGTCCGATCTACAAGCAGCTGTTCTGGGTGTTCCTGATCGCCTGCGTCGGCCTGACCTATGCCGGCGGCCTGCCGCCGGAAGGCCTGGCACTGGTGATCGGCCGCGTCTGCACCGTCTATTACTTCGCGCACTTCCTCATCCTGATGCCGCTGGTCGGCTGGTTCGAGAAGCCGCTGAAGCTGCCTGCCTCGATCAGCGAGGCCGTGCTCAAGACCGAGCCCGGCGCTGCCGGCAGCAAAGCTTAAGGGGGATCGGACCATGAAAAAGATGACGATGCGTACGATCCTCGCGGCTGCCCTGACCTTCGGTCTTGCCGTGCCGGCTTTCGCCGCGGGCACCGAAGTGACCCCGCCGACGCAGAACTGGAGCTTCAAGGGCGCCTTCGGCACCTTTGATCGCGCCGAGCTGCAGCGCGGCTATCAGGTCTACAAGGAGGTCTGCGCGGCCTGCCACGCCATGAAGTATGTGGCCTTCCGCAATCTGACCGACCTTGGCTTCACCGCTGCCGAAGTGAAGGCACTGGCTGCCACTTTCGAAGTGAATGACGGCCCGAACGACCAGGGCGAGATGTTCAAGCGTCCCGGCCTGCCGCAGGACAAGTTCCCGTCGCCATTCCCGAACGAGAAGGCAGCGCGCGCCTCCAATGGCGGCGCCTATCCGCCGGACCTGTCACTGGTGGCCAAGATGAAGGACCACCATCGCACTGAAGGCAGCGGTGCAGATTACATCCGCGCCCTGCTAGCCGGTTACAAGGATGCGCCGGCCGGTTTCACTGTGGGCGAGGGTCTGAATTACAACGAGTATTTCCCGGGCCATCAGATCGCGATGCCCAAGCCGCTGAACGACGACCAGGTGACCTATGCCGATGGCACCAAGGCCACTGTCGAGCAGATGGCGCATGACGTTTCCGCCTTCCTGATGTGGGCCGCCGAGCCCAAGCTGGAAGATCGCAAGCGCATGGGCTTCAAGGTGATCGTGTTCCTGATCGTGCTGACCGGCCTGTTCTTCATGGCCAAGAAGCGCATCTGGGCCAAGCTGCACTAAGCCGATACGGCTGGAGACACTGAAAAGGCCGCCGGAAACGGCGGCCTTTTTTGTTGCACCTCTGAGATCGGTTTGCTTAAGTCGCGCGCGGCCCAATACCCCTCGGGAAAATGCGCGCTCCTGTCCGAAAGGATCTGTCATGGCCAAGGCGAAAAAAGCGGTGAAGAAGGCAGCGAAGAAGGCGACGCGCAAGGCCGCACCCAAGCGCAAGCGCGCTGGCAAGCCGGCCACCTCCGCCGTTGCAGTTGCCAGGGCCGCCGCAAGATCGGTCTCGGGCAAGTCGTCTGCCGGGATATCGAAGCCCCATGTCGCAAGAGCCGGCGATCCGGTGCGCATCGGCGTGCTGGGTGGCAGTGGCATCTACGGCATGGCTGGCCTGAAGAATACCAAGTGGCGCAAAGTATCGACGCCCTGGGGCGATCCCTCCGACGAGCTGCTGTTCGGCACGCTGGATGGCGCTGAACTGGTCTTCCTGCCGCGCCACGGCCGCGGTCATGTGCATTCGCCGTCGGAAGTGAACTATCGCGCCAATATCGATGCGCTGAAACGCGTCGGCTGCCAGGATGTGATCTCGGTTTCGGCCTGCGGCTCGTTCAAGGAACAGCTGGCGCCCGGCACCTTCGTCATCGTCGACCAGTTCATCGATCGCACCTTTATGCGGCAGAAAAGCTTCTTCAGCACCGGCATGGTGGCGCATGTCTCCTGCGGCCATCCGGTCTGCAGCCGCCTGGGCGACGCGCTGGAAACCGCCGCCAAGGATGCCGGCATCACCGTGCAGCGCGGCGGCACGTATCTCTGCATGGAAGGGCCGCAATTCTCCACCCAGGCCGAAAGCTTCCTCTACAAGAGCTGGGGTTGCGACGTGATCGGCATGACCAATGCGCCGGAAGCCAAACTCGCCCGCGAGGCCGAGCTTTGCTATGCCTCGGTGGCGATGGTCACGGATTACGACTGCTGGCATCCCGACCATGATCATGTCGATGTCGCTGCCGTGATCCGTGTGCTGCTCGGCAATGCCGAGAAGGGGCAGAACCTGGTGGCCAAGGCCGTGCCGCATCTCAAAAGCCGGCCTGGCCACTGCCCGCAGGGTTGCGACCACGTGCTGGACACCGCGCTGATCACCGCGCCGGAAAAGCGCGACCCGAAAGTGCTGAAGAAACTCGATGCGGTCGCCGGCCGCGTGTTGAAGGCCTAATTCGAAAGGATCAACCTGCCATGCAGGGTATCAAGGAAAAGATTCGCGCCATCCCCGACTATCCCAAGCCGGGCATCATGTTCCGCGACATCACCACGCTGCTGCAGGATGCGCGTGGCTTCCGCAAGACCGTGGATGAAATGGTGCAGCCGCTGGCCGGCACCCGCATCGACAAGGTCGTCGGCATCGAGGCGCGGGGCTTCATCCTGGGGGGCGCCATTGCGCATCAGCTGTCGATTGGCTTCGTGCCAGTGCGCAAGCGCGGCAAGCTGCCCTGGAAAACCAGGTCGCAGGAATACCAGCTCGAATACGGCACCGATGCGATGGAAATCCATGTCGATGCGGTTCAGCCGAATGAGAATATCCTGATCGTTGACGACCTGATCGCCACCGGCGGCACGGCGGAAGCCGCGATCAAGCTGATCCGCGCCCATCAGGGCAATGTGATCGGCTGCTCCTTCATCGTCGATCTGCCCGAACTGGGCGGTCGCAAGAAGCTGGAAGCGCTGGGCGTGCAGGTGCTGTCGCTCTGCGAATTCGACGGACACTGAGCCAGAGGAAGCATAGCGTGGCCCATCACATTACCGGCCTGGACCACACCGTTCATGCGGTCACCGATCTTGAGGCGGCCAAAGCGAACTGGCAGCGGTTGGGTTTCACGCTGACGCCGCGCGGTCGCCATATCGGCTGGGCCACCGGCAACTACTGCATCATGTTTCCGCGCAACTACCATGAACTGCTCGGCATTGCCGAGCCCGGCGGCTACACCGCCGGCGTGGAAGACCTGCTGAAAGCCAAAGGCCCCGGCGTGCATAAAGTGGTGCTTGGGATCGATGATGCCGGGGCTGCGGTGCAGGAGCTGAAGGCTTCGGGTCTCAACCCATCCGAGCCGCAGGATCTCAAGCGCGAACTCGAACTGCCCGAAGGTACGGTGCTGCCGGGCTTCAGCCTGGTACATCTGCCGCCGGAGGCGACGCCGCAGCTCTCGATGTTCCTGTGCCAGCATCTGACACCGGAGCTGTTGCGCAAGCCGGACTGGCTGCTGCATCCCAACGGCGCACAGCAGATCGCCAGCGTGATCGTGGCGGTCGATAACCCGCCGGCACTGGAACTGCCCTATGAGACGCTGGTGGGTGCGGGCGCCGCCGTACGGACGGATCGCATGGTGGCGGTGCGGGCGGGCGAGGAGACCGTGCTGTTCGTGACGCCGGACGACCTCGATACCCTGTTCCCGGATATCGACCATCCGGTACGGCCGACGCCCTATGTGGCCGGCCTGCGGTTCCGCGTGCATAACACCGAGGCGGCAGCGGCCTACTTTAAGGCCGCGGGTGTCGAGCATGCCCGCAGCCTGGACGGCACCGTGCTGGTGCCGGCCTCGGTGGCCGATGGCATCTTCCTGGAATTCAGCAACCGGGCTTAATCAGAGAAGCGCTTCGAAGAAGGCCAGCGTGCGGCGGCGTGCGATGACGGCGGCCGTGGCGTTATAGGTCGCGCGCTGGTCGCAGTTGAAGCCGTGATCGGCATCGTAGACATGCGTCGTGATGCCGGGATGCTTCGCCTTCATCTCGTCGGCCAGGCTGGTCGGGATCATTTTGTCCAGCGCACCGAAATGCAGCAGGCAGGCCGCCTTGGGCGCTTCTGCCTTCAGTTCGTCCCAGGGCCCGCCATAATAGCCGACTGAAGCGGTCAGGCCGGGCAGGGAGGTCGCCATCTTCCAGGTCACGCCACCGCCGTAGCAATAACCGGTGCAACCGACGCGGCCGGCGCTGGCGGCCAGCGCGAGCGCCACGGCACAATCCTGCAGCACGGTATCCCAGGCCATCTTGCCGCGAATATCGCGGCCCTTGGCAATATCGTCGGGGCTGTAGCCGAGATCGACATTGGGCTGCACGCGGTCGAACAGTGCCGGCGCCACGGCATAATAGCCGTCGGCAGCGAAGCCGTCGGTCACCGCCTTGATATGGCCGTTCACGCCGAAGATTTCCTGTATCACCACGACACCGCCCTTAGGCGCGCCTTTGGGTTCGGCGACATAGGCCGCAAGGCGATGGCCGTCGGCGGCGGTCAGGCTGGTCATGGCACCCATCTCAATCTCCTTCACAATCATCTGGTCGAGTTTGCGGCCGACCGCTTTTGCCCGGTGTCAGCATAATGACGACGTTCGATTACGGTGGCATGATCGTCATGAAATCGCAATAAAACAGACATAAACGCTGGCGTCTCCGTCCATGGTTCTCGATCCGCTCGTTGCCGGCCTCGTGCTGCTAGCTGCCCTGCTGCATGCCAGCTGGAATGCCCTGGTCAAATCGGGTTCCGACCGGCAGACCAGCATGGCCTTGCTCGGACTGGCCGGCATGCCGGTCGGGCTGCTGCTGGTGCTGATCAGCGGGCCGATGGCGCAGGAGGCCTGGTTGTGGCTGGTGGCTTCGACACTGGTGCATTGCGTCTATTACACCGGTCTGCTCAAGGCCTACCGCTATGGCGACCTCAGTCAGGTCTATCCGATTGCCCGCGGTCTGGGGCCGCTGACCGTGGCGCTGTGCTCGGGTTTCGTTTTTGGCGAGGTGCTGGCGGCGCGGGAACTGACGGGTGTGGGGATCGTCTCGCTTGGCATCGCCAGCCTGGCCTTTGGCGGTCGTCGTACGCCTCTGGAGAACCGGCATGCGCTGGCTTTCGCTATGCTCACCGGTTTCAGCATCGCGGCCTATACCATCATCGATGCGCGCGGCGTGCGGTCTGCCGGGGATCCGATCGCCTATATCGGCTGGCTCAACATCCTCGAAGGGCCCTGGGTGGCGCTTTATGCCTTCGCCACGCGCGGCAGGGCCTTTGCCGTTGCAGCGCGCACCGACTGGAAGCGGGGAATAGCCGGTGGCGTGATCGCCGCCACGGGCTACGGCATCGCCATATGGGCATTCAGCCATAGTGGCGCCGCCCATGTGGCGGCCTTGCGCGAGATCAGCGTGATTTTTGCCGCCATCATCGGCGCGGTGCTGCTGCGCGAAGGCTTCGGCTGGCGCCGCGTCCTAGCTGCCATACTGGTGGCCGGCGGACTGATCCTGATGAACTGGAAAGGCTAGGCCCGGAAAGCGTCAGCTGGCGGGCGGCGTACGGAAACGCATGATGCCGATGCTGGTGTAGTGCATCACCAGTTCGTCATTCTGATTGAATGCCTCGACCAGGAAACGCGCTGAGCCAATGCCCGGCCGGCTGCGCGACGGCGTCTTGTCGATGCAGGTCATGCGGGCGTGGATGGTATCGCCCGGCCGCACCGGCTTGAGCCAGGACAGATCGTCGAAACCCGGCGAGCCGAGGCTGGCTTCCACCTCGATGGCGGAATCGACGATCAAGCGCATCACGGTGGCGGCAGTATGCCAGCCCGACGCGATCAGCCCGCCGAAAGCGGATTTCTTCGCGGCCTCGGGATCGGTGTGGAAAGGCTGCGGATCGAACTGGCGGGCAAAGGCGACGATCACCTGTTCGGTGAAGGTGTGGCTGCCGATCTCGCGCACGGCGCCGGGTTTGATATCTTCGTAATACTGCATGGCGGTATCTCGATCTGGCCTCAGACGGGACGGCGGGCGTACATGCCCTTGGCCTGCATGGTCAGCACGGTTTCACCCTTCTGGTTCTTCATCTCGTAGCGCGAGGTAACCACGCCGCGGTCGGGTTTGGACCGTGAGGATTTCACGTCGAGTATCTCACCGCGAAGATGCAGGGTGTCGCCCGGGAATACCGGCTTGACCCAGCGCAGCTGGTCGACGCCGGGCGACCCCATGCTGGCGTATTTGCCGATCACGTTGTCGACCAGCATGCGCATCATCATGCCGGCGGTATGCCAGCCGGATGCGCAAAGGCCGCCAAACAGCGACTGCCTGGCGGCCTCCTTGTCGAGATGGAAGGGCTGCGGGTCGTAGTCCCGCGCGAAAGCAATGATCTCGTCTTCGCTCACCGTACGGGGCGGGAATTCCATCGTCTGCCCGACGGCGAAATCTTCCAGATATTTCATCAGATCTCTTAGGTGTTAAACCGGAAGTGCATCACATCGCCATCCTGCACGATGTAGTCCTTGCCTTCCAGCCGCAATTTGCCGGCATCGCGTGCGCCGGCCTCGCCCTTGCCGGCGACGTAATCATTGTACGCAATCGTTTCAGCGCGGATGAAGCCCTTCTCGAAATCGGTGTGGATCACGCCAGCGGCTTCCGGTCCGCGTGCGCCTTTGCGCACGGTCCAGGCACGGGCTTCCTTGGGGCCGACGGTGAAGAACGTCAGCAGGTCGAGCAGGCCGTAGCCGGCACGGATCACGCGGGTCAGACCGGTTTCCTTCAGGCCGAGATCGGCCAGGAAGGCGGTCTTTTCCTCGTCGCTGTCCAGCTGCGCCACCTCTGCCTCGATGGCGGCGGAGATCACCACCATGGCGGCGCCCTCGGCATCGGCCTTGGTCTTCACCCGGGTGGAGAAGGCATTCCCTTCGGCAGCCGACGCTTCTTCGACGTTGCAGACATAGAGCACCGGCTTGGCGGTGATCAGCATCAACTCCTTGTAGAACTTCTTCTCATCCTCAGTGGGCGTTACGGTGCGGGCCGGCTTGCCGTCGCGCAGCGCCACCAGCACCTTTTCCATGACGGCCAGACGCTGCTTCTCTTCCTCGTTGCCCTGCTTGGCGCGCTTGGCAGTCTGCTCGACGCGGCGTTCCAGGCTTTCGAGGTCGGACAGCATCAGCTCGGTCTCGACGGTTTCGGCATCGGCAACCGGATCGACCTTGCCTTCGACATGGGTGATGTCGCCGTCTTCAAAGCAGCGCAGCACATGACAGATCGCGTCCACCTCGCGGATATGGGCAAGGAACTGGTTGCCCAGGCCTTCGCCCTTGGAAGCACCGCGCACTAGGCCGGCGATGTCGACGAAGGTCAGCTGCGTGGAGATGATCTTCTGTGAGCCAGCGATCCCGGCCAGCACGTCGAGGCGCTCATCCGGCACGCCGACCAGGCCGGTATTCGGCTCGATGGTGCAGAAGGGATAATTGGCAGCCTGCGCGGCGGCGGTCTGCGTCAGCGCATTGAACAGCGTCGACTTGCCCACATTAGGCAGGCCGACAATGCCGCATTTGAAACCCATGTTAGGCGTCCTTCACGTCTGTCTTGTTGGTCTTGTCGGGCTTCTCTGTCTTCGGTTTCGGCGGTTGCAGGCGCAGCGCCACCTTGGTCATGAAGCCGGTATCGTCGTTCTTCGCCAGATAGCCGGCCTCTGCGGCCATGGCCTCCAGCAGCGGGTCGAGCCACACGTGCTCGTCCGCATGGAAATTCTGCAGCACATAGCCCAGCACCAGATCCTTGCCGGGATGACCGATGCCGATGCGCAGCCGGCGGTAGTTCGGCCCGATGGCGGCATCGAGCGAGCGCAGCCCGTTATGACCGGCATGGCCGCCGCCGGTCTTCATGCGGATTTTGCCCGCCGCAAGGTCGAGCTCGTCATGCGCCACCACCACCTGCGCCGGTGGCAGCTTGTAGAAATGCGCCGCTTCGCCGACCGACTTGCCCGACAGGTTCATGTAGGTTTGCGGCTTGAGCAGCAGCGTCTTGGTGCCGTCCAGCACGCCCTCGGCGATCTCGCCCTGGAAGCGCTTCCTGAACGGCTGGAAATTGTGACGCTCGGCAATGGCGTCGATGGCCATGAAGCCGACATTGTGGCGCTGACGCCGATGTTCGCCGCCCGGGTTTCCGAGTCCGACAAGAAGCAGCATGGCGGTTCAGCCGGTGGTCAGAGAGAAGAGGGCAGGGGGAGGTTGGCGACGCCATTGCGCCGCCAACCCATGTGTAGCCTCTTGGGCGTTACTTCTTGGCGGCCGGCTTGGCCGCAGCAGCGGCCGGAGCCTTGGCACCCGCCGCCGGAGCAGCAGCACCCGCTGCCGGGGCAGCGGCAGCTTCAGCCTTCGGCGCGGCCTCTTCTTCCTTGGTCGGCGCCGCAACGGTGGCGACCGTGAAGTCGCGATCCTGAATCACTGCCTTGATGCCTTCCGGCAGTTTGAAGGCGGAGATGTGGATCGAGTGGCCGATATCCATGCCTTCGAGGCTGATCGAGATGCTCTCCGGGATGTTGTCCGGCCGAACGAAGAACTCGACCTCATGGCGCACGATATTCAGCACGCCGCCCTTCTTCAGGCCCGGCGACTTTTCCTGCTCGAGGAAGTGCACGGGAATGAAGATGCGGATCTTCGAGTCCTTGCCGATGCGCTGGAAGTCGACATGGACCGGCCGGTCGGTAACCGGATCGAGCTGCACGTCGCGAGCCAGCACGCGTTCGGTCTTGCCGCCGATATCGACGGTGAACAGGCGCGAGAAGAAGCTGCCCTTGTGCATCTCCTTCAGCAGTTCGCGGGATTCGACCGAGATGAGTTCCGGGGTCTGCTTTTCGCCATAGATGACCCCCGGCACACGACCCTTCAGTCGCGTTGCACGGGCGGTCCCCTTGCCGGCCCTCGACCTCGCCTCGGCGGCGATGGTGTTTACTTCACGCATGATTGCGCTCCTTGCTTAGATACGGGTCCGGCACCGTGCCAGGCCCGTTTCCGACGCCGGCCTCCAGGGGTGCCGCGCGCCGAAACTTTGAAACTTGTTCAGTCGAACAGACTGGAGACCGAAGCCTCTTCGCTGATCCGACGCATCGCCTCGCCCACCAGCGGCGCGATCGACACCTGGCGGATATTTCGTGCCAGGCGGACCGCTTCGGTCGCCAGGATGGAATCGGTGATGACNNGCGTAAACCGACTTGGCGCCGTGCTTCTTCAGCGCGTCGGCGGCATTGCACAGCGTGCCGGCGGAATCGACGATGTCGTCGACCAGGATGCAGCGGCGGCCTTCGACGTCGCCGATGATGTTCATCACTTCGGACACGCCGGCCTTTTCGCGGCGCTTGTCGACGATGGCGAGATCGGCGTCCAGACGCTTGGCGATGTTGCGGGCGCGCACCACGCCGCCGACGTCAGGCGACACGACCATCAGGTCATCGCCCTGCAGATGCTGCTTGATGTCGGCGGTCAGTACCGGACCGGCCATCAGATTGTCGGTCGGGATATCGAAGAAACCCTGGATCTGGCCGGCATGCAGGTCGAGCGTCAGTACGCGGTTGGCGCCGGCCGCAGTGATCAGGTTGGCGACCAGCTTGGCGGAAATCGGCGTACGCGGACCGGGTTTGCGGTCCTGGCGGGCGTAGCCGAAATAGGGCAGCACGGCAGTGATGCGGCGGGCCGACGAGCGCTTCAGCGCGTCGATGCAAACCAGCAGCTCCATCAGATGGTCGTTTGCCGGATACGAGGTCGACTGGATCACGAACACGTCTTCGCCGCGGACGTTCTCGTGGATTTCCACGAAAACCTCCATGTCGGAGAAGCGGCGCACGCTGGCTTTGGCAAGCGGAACCGACAGATAAGCCGCAATGGCTTCCGCCAGCGGACGATTGGAGTTACCCGCCAAAACCTTCATGACAATGCTCTGTGTGAGGCCGGAATCGTGGGGAGAAAATCGCGCGGACTATAGCCGCCGCCCTGCCCTCTGTAAACCGCGAAAAATCTAATAAATTCAGGATTTTGCGGGTGGAACGGCAGGTCGGCTGCGCTGCTGCCTCTCCAGGATATCGCTGAGCCCCTGCCAGCCACCCTGGGCGATGATGTGGGCGGTGTTTCCCCAGCTGCCGGCGAGCTGTCCGCGGGGGATGCGGTTGGCCTGCTTCACGTCGCCCAACTGGCTGCCATTGGCGCCCAGCAGCATCCATTCGATGGTCACCCGCTCCGAATCCGGGGTGTCTTGCCAGACATTGACCCGGCAGCCGATCACGTAGTCGGCCCCGGTGGCATCCGGCAGCGGCTGGCGACCGCCCAGGATCAGGATTTCGCGCATCGCCTGGCGCAGCGCGCGGTTGCCGTCGCCCGGTGCACCTTCGCACTCCTTCACCGCCAGCATGATCGGCCTGGCGTCAGTCTGCGCCGCCTCGATCACCGTGGCGTTCAGTTTCTGCGCAATCGCCTCGGCCATGGTGGTGGCGGCCTGTTTCATGGCAACGGCGTCATTCGCAGCCAGTCGCGCCGGCGCGACACCGAGGCTGCGGCTTTCACCGGCCTGCAGGCTGCCGTCGGGCGCCCGGTCTTCCCACGACCAGACAGCGTCGCTGCCGCGCGGCTCCAGCCGCACAGTCAGCAACGAGGTCAGCCGGTTGCGCCCGGTGGCGCTGGCCGGCACGTCCTTCTCGTTCAGCGCTTTGGCCAGCGTTTCGGCAAGTGCTGCATCAGGGCCTTGCGGCAAGCCGGCCACCGGAGGAATGAACAGGCTGGCCTCGCCGATCGGGCGGATCAGCGCATCGGTCGCCTTGGCTCGGCTGTCGGCCTGGAATGGCTGCGGCAGCGGCTGGCAGGCGGCAGCAATGCCGGCAACGAGGATCGGAAGGAGGTGCTTAACCGAAAACACAGCTCACCATCAGGCACAGGATTGCAAAAACCACCAGCATGAACAGATGCGGCATCGTGTCGGCGGTCAGGCTGGTCGTGCGATAGCCGAAACCTGACGGCCGTAATCGGCTTCCTTCAGCAGCGTCATGCGACGATAGCTGAAGAAGCGGTTCGGATCGCTGCAGGTATCGAGCCCCAGATTCTCTGCCACCACGCCGGCCCGCCGCAGACGCTGCATCAGATAGGCCGGCAAATCGAATTGCCAATGGCCGTCGCGTTTGCCGGTGGCAAAGAAAGCTGCATTGCCGGTATCAGCGGCAAGGAATTCATCGCGGAAGGGCGCGCTCACCTCGTAAGATAGCTGCGCTATGCACGGCCCGATGGCGGCCCTGATGCGCTCGCGCTTTGCTCCGAGGGCGATCATCGCCTCAATGGTGGCATCCGTCACGCCGGCCAGTGCGCCGCGCCAGCCGGCATGGCAGGCTCCGATCACGCCGGCCTGCGCATCGGCAAACAGCACCGGCGCACAGTCGGCCGAGAGAATCCCGAGCGCGATGCCGCGCCGTTTCGTCACCAGCCCGTCGGCCCTAGGGCGCAGTGTGATGTCGTAATCGTCGCCGACCACGACGACCTCGCGGCCATGCACCTGATAGAGCGAAACCAGCCCGTCCGGTGCATGCAGATTGGTTGCCACGCGACGGCGGTTCTCCTGCACGGCAGCGGTATCGTCCGACGAGCCGGGGCCGCAATTCAGCGATGCATAGAGCCCGGTCGAGACGCCGCCGTGGCGCGTGAAGAAGCCGTGCGGCAGGCCGGACAGGCCGGCGGCCTGCACGGGCGCGATGGCATCGGCAACAAGAGCGGTCATGCAAAGCCTGCGGGTTGCGGAGACTCCGGCGCCGTGAGCACCAGCGCCTTGAACAGGGTGCCCATCGTCTCCGGAGCGGTCAACCGCCGCAGCGCCTGATCGACATCGCCGGCCTGCGCCGAATTGCCCTGCTTCAGCTTGGCTGCGCGCGCCCGTATGCCGAGCCGATTGAGAAACGCACCCTGGCCAATCGGGCCATGCACAACTGCCCCGGCGCGTTTTGCGGCCAGCGCAAAGGAGCCGAAATCGACATGGGCGGTGAGATCGGCAAGGCCGGGACTCTGCAGCGGATCGGCGTAGGTGTGGCGATACACGGCCTGCAGCGTTTCACCGATTCCGGCGCTGGCATAGCCATAGTCGATGAACAGTGCCGCCCCATTCTGGGCTTTCAGCCGCGCCGCGATCTCGACTGCGACGGCGCGTACCGGCGGGCTCGATTCGACGATGGAGCCCGGTGGCGAATCGCGCAGCACCTGCGGTAGCAGCTCGTCGAAGGGCAATGCGCGCGGGTCGAGCATGAAGCACAGTTCGCCGGTGGTGTCGTCCAGTCCGACACAGCGCTCGTGCCACTGATTGTCGTCGCCGCGCTGGAACTGGCGTACCGGCAGTGCATCGAGGAATTCGTTGGCGATCAGCAGCAGTGGGGCGTCTTTCGGGAGCGCAGCGACCTGTTCGTGCCAGACGGCGCCTTCATCAGCGAGCAGAGTCTGCTGCAGCCCGCGCAGTCGCGCGGAAGCTTCCACCAGTACAGGCTGCAGCGCGCGACGGAAGGCGGGCAGGGCGCGGGCGGCGCGCAACGCATCGCGCATCAGCGTGCCGCGGCCGGGCCCAAGTTCGACGAGATAGCATTTCTCCGGTTCGCCCATGCGCTGCCAGTAGTCGGCTGCCCACAGGCCGAGCAACTCGCCGAACATCTGGCTGATCTCGGGCGCGGTGATGAAATCGCCGTGCAGGCCGATGGCTTCCTGGCTGCGGTAGTAGCCGTGTTCGGGATGCAGCAGGCAGTCGGCCATAAAGGCCGTTATCGTGATCGGACCTTCCGCCGCGATGCGGCGGCGCAGGATGTCGAGCAGCGGTGCGGCCTTTACGCCGCTTTCTGCCGGCGTGCCCACCACACCACTCCGATACCGAACAGCACCATCGGCAGCGAGAGCCACTGGCCCATCGTGGTGCCGCCCACGAGATAGCCGATCTGCGCATCCGGCTCGCGGAACAGTTCGCCGACGATGCGCGCAGTGCCATAGCCGATCAGGAACACACCCGACAGCGTGCCGGGCGCGCGGTCGATCACGCGGCTGTTCCAGCGCACGAGGTTGATCAGCAGCAACAGCAGGATGCCTTCCATGAAGGCCTGGTAAAGCTGGCTCGGATGGCGTGGCAGCGGGCCGCCGGTCGGGAAGACCATGGCATAAGCGAAATCTGGCGCGGCGCGGCCCCAGAGTTCACCATTGATGAAATTGGCGATGCGGCCGAAGAACAGCCCGACCGGCGTGACGCAGGCGATCACATCGGTGAAGGCGAGGAACCGGATTCCGCTCAGCCGGCAATAGGCCAGCATGGCGAAGATGACGCCCAGCATGCCGCCGTGGAAGGACATGCCACCCTGCCAGACGGCGAAGATCTCAACCGGATGATGCAGGTAGTAGCCGAAATTGTAGAACAGCACATAGCCGATCCGGCCGCCCAGCACGACGCCGAGCGTGGCCCAGAGCAGGAAGCCGTCCACCTGTTCCGGCGTGATCTCGCTACCGGGACGCTTGGCAATATTCATCGCCCAGCGCCAGCCGATCACCAGGCCGGCAATGTAGGCCAACGCGTACCAGCGCACGGCAAACGGCCCGATCGCCACCGCGACCGGATCGATCACCGGAAAGGCCAGAACGGGTAAGGTGGTGAACAGCATTACTCTTCCGAGGTGTCGCCCGCGCCGCGGGGGCGCAGGGTCGGGAAGGCGATCACTTCGCGGATGGTCTGCGAATTGGTCAGCAGCATCACGATGCGGTCGATGCCGATGCCAAGGCCGCCCATCGGCATCATGCCGGCGGACTGGGCTTTCAGGAAATCCTCGTCGATGCGGTGCGCCTCGTCGTCGCCGCCGTCGCGCTGGCTCTGCTGATCCTCGAAGCGGGCGCGCTGTTCCTGCGGATCAGCCAGCTCGGAGAAGGCATTGGCGATCTCCCAGGTGTTGCAGAAGGTCTCGAAACGCTCGGCGATGGCCGGNNGTCGGCTGGATCAGGTTCGGCTCGACGAAATGCTCGAAGCAGGCTTCCACCACCTTGCCCCAGCTGGCGGTCGGCGCGATCTCGACGCCGGCCTTCTTCGCGGCCTCGCGCGCGGCGGCATCGTCCAGGCCGTCCAGCCCGATCTTGCCGTGCTCTTCGATGAGGCCGAGCATGGTGGCTCGGCGGAACGGCGGCGTGAAATCGATTTCCTGCTCGCCGAACTTCACCTTGGTGCTGCCGGTGGCGGCAATCGCCGCGTTGGCAATGGTGCGCTCGGTGATGTCCATCATGTCCTGATAATCGGCATAGGCCTGATACAGTTCCATGGTGGTGAATTCGGGGTTGTGGCGCGGCGAAATGCCTTCGTTGCGGAAGCAGCGGTTGATCTCGAACACCTTCTCGCTCAGGCCGCCGATCACCAGCCGCTTGAGATGCAGTTCGGGCGCGATGCGCATATAGAGCGGTATATCCAGCGCGTTGTGATGCGTCTCGAACGGCTTGGCGATGGCGCCGCCGGGGATGCTGTGCAGCATCGGCGTCTCGACTTCGAGGAAACCTTCGCCGTTCAGGAACTGGCGGATCGACTGGATCACGCGGAAACGGGCGCGCAGGGTGGCGCGGCTGTCCTCGTTGCCGATCAGGTCGTATTCGCGATGGCGATAGCGCTGCTCGACATTCTTCAGACCGTGCCACTTCTCCGGCGGCGGCTCCAGCGCCTTGGCCAGCACCACGATCTCGTCGTTGTCCACCGTGATCTCGCCGCGCTTGGTGCGACGTACCTTGCCGCGTACGCCGATGATGTCGCCCAGATCCAGCGCCTTCATGACCGGCGCGAAACGGCCCTGCACGTCATCCTTGCCGGTATAGACCTGCAGCTTCACGGTATCGTCGACCAGGTCGATGAACATGCCGCTGTTGCGGATCGCCATCACGCGGCCAGCCACGGCCACGCTCTCCTCGGTCTTTTCCTCGGCCTGAAGATGCGCGAACTGCTCATGCACCGCGGCATTCTTGTGCGACTTGGGGAATTTCGGCGCCAGATAGGGGTCGAGGCCGAGCTGGCGCAGCTGCTGCAGCTTGGCTTCGCGGTTGGCGCGCTCGCCGCTGGCATCGGTAGCAGTGGGTGAAGTCGTGGTCTGATTGGTCACGGCAAATCGCTTGGCAGGACGGTAAATGTTGCGGCCGGAACCTAGCACCCGGCCCCCGGCTTTCCAACCGCTCGGCCCCCGGCCGGACCCCCGCGGCAAACCTTTCTGTGGATCAAACCGAGTCACGGCGGAGTCGGCAGGGAATAGCTGTGGAAAACGCCGGTGGCGCCGCTTGCGGGCGGCGCTGATGCTGGCCATATCGGATAAGGATTTCCCGCTCGGAGTCGCGCCATGCAGACCGACAATCGCCTGCTCGACGATCTCAGCCGCATCGCCACCGGCGCGCTTGGCACCCTGCAGGGTGTGAAGGGCGAGGTGGAGCAGGCATTTCGCCAGCGGCTGGAACGGGCGCTGGCCGATATGGAACTGGTCAGCCGGGAGGAGTTCGAGGCCGTGAAGGCCATGGCCCAGGCGGCGCGTGAAGAGAATATCCGCCTGTCCGAGCGGCTGGCCGCACTCGAATCCCAGCTGAGCAGCGGATTCGCCGATAAGGGCTAACCTGAGTACGGATCAGGCGAATTTCATGAATTTTTCCTAAATCTGTTCTTGCACCACACATGACCCGCGAATACTCTAAATCTATGGTTCGTTCTGTTTTGCGACACCTAAATGTATGGTCTGCCGAGCCAATGGGGGCATTCTCGGCCAAGGCCGCTGCTGTCGCCGTATGGGGCCAAATTCCCAGCCAGATGAGCCATTCCCGGGACATTCAGCCGAAGACCGGCTGCCGCAAGGGGGAGCGTTAACGCATGCGGACTCTGATCGAAAGCGAGACTTACAGTCGCCTCAATCCGCTCGATCTGGTCGAGCAGATCGTCGGCGAGCATGAATGGCCCTTCGACCGCCAGGGCACGGACGAGCTCACCGTCGGCGTTTCCGGCCGCTACTGCGAACATCAAATGTGGTTCTCCTGGCGCGAGGAACTCGGCGCGCTCAGCTTCACCTGCGCCTTCGATATGAAGGTACCGGTCAATCGCCGCCGCGACCTGCATTCGCTGCTGGCTTATGTGAACGAGAAGGCCCTGATCGGCCATTTCGACTACTGGACCGAAGAAGGCATGGTGGTCTTCCGCCAGGCGCTGCTGCTGCGTGGCGGCCTGGGTGCGACGACCGAGCAGATCGAAGACCTGATGGAAATCGGTCTGTCGGAATGCGAGCGGTTCTACCCGGCCTTCCAGTTCCTCGTCTGGGGCGGGCGTACGCCGGAAGACGCCGTCGCCGCTGCCATGTTCGAGTGCCTGGGCGAGGCCTGACGGTCGCCCGCCACACATCTTTCCACTCTCCGAGGGCGGGTAAAGCGCGAATGCTTCCCCGCCCTTATTGTTTCTGTCACAACAGCGCATCATTCCTGTGTTTCAGCGCATGTCGGGAGGCGACATCATGAAGGGCATTCTGTTGGTGGGTTGCGGCAAGATGGGCAGCGCGATGCTGACCGGCTGGCTGCAGCGCGGCGTCGCGGCGGCCGATGTTGTGGTGGTCGAACCCCATCCGGTGCCCGGCCTGCCGGTCGGTGTGCGTCAGGTGAATGATGCTGCGGCGATCCCGGCCGATTTCGCACCGGCGCTGGTGCTGCTGGCGGTGAAGCCGCAGGTGATGGATACAGTTGCGCCGGCCTATGCACGCTATGCCGCGTCAGGCGCCTGCTTCCTTTCGGTGGCCGCCGGCAAAACCATCGCCACGCTGAACCGCCTGCTGGGCGGCTCGGCCGCTATCGTGCGCAGCATTCCCAACACGCCGGCTGCGGTGGGCGAGGGCATTACCATCGCTTGCGCCAATCCGTCCGTGCGGGCCGAGCAGCGCGCCTTGTGCGAGACGTTGCTCTCGGCCATCGGCGAAGTCGGCTGGGTCGAGGAAGAAGGCTTGATCGATGCTGTCACCGCGGTATCGGGCTCGGGTCCGGCCTATGTGTTCTGGCTGACCGAATGCATGGCTGCGGCGGGAGAAGCCGCTGGCCTGCCCGCCGATCTCGCTGCCCGTCTGGCACGCGCCACGGTGAGCGGGTCGGGCATCCTGATGAAGCACAGCCCGGAAAGCCCGACCCAGCTGCGCAAGAATGTCACCAGTCCCAACGGCACCACCCAGGCGGCGCTGGACGTGTTGATGGCGCCCGACGGCGTCGAACCGCTGATGAAAAAGGCGATCGCCGCCGCCGCCCGCCGCTCGCGGGAACTCGCAGGCTGATTCACGCTTGTTCTTCCCGGACCGGATGCCCAGATTAGCCCGGTCCCAGGCGGAGTTGACCCATGGCAAAGACGACGGGCAAGGCAACCAGGAAATCAGCAGCGGCGGCAAAGGCCGGTGCCAAGGGCGAGCGCGCGGCAGCAGATCCTGTTGCCGTGATGCTGGATCTGGTTGCCGAGCAGGGCTGGCGCGCCGTGACGCTGGGACGCATCGCTCAGGCCAGCGGCCTGCCGCTCAGTGCCCTCTACGGCCAGTATGTCTCCAAGACCGATCTGCTGACTGCCTATGTGCGACGTATTGATCTGGCCATGCTGGCGGCACTCGGGGAACCGGGTCCGGCGCCGGCCGACGCGGCGGCGGTGAAAGACCGCCTGTTCGAGGCCGTGATGGCGCGGTTCGATGCGCTCAATCCGCACAAGGCGGCAATCCGCGTCATGATGCGCGAACTGCCGGGCGATCCGCTGGCGCTGGCCTGTTTCCTCCATCGCGGTCTGCGTCAGGGGCTCGACTGGATGCTGGCGGCAGCCGACCTAGACGCGGGCGGCCTTTCCGGCGCCCTTCGCCGGAAACTGCTCGGCGGCATCTATCTCGATACCCTGCGGGTCTGGCTCAAGGACGACGGAACTGACATGGCCACGACCATGGCCCATCTGGACAAGCGGCTGGAACAGGCTCTGGGGCTCCTGACGGGCCGTGGACCGATCTCGCGGCTGCGGGAAAAATCGACGGCAGCGGCTTGAGCTTGGCGTCATCTAAGTTATTGTTTTTAATAATTGTGCGACGCACAATGATGCGTTGACGCCGAGGGCAGTCGCCGATACCTTGCCCGGCGTTCACCTACGACCGACCCCCGGGGAGCCCGCCATGAGCAAGACCACCGAGAATCCGTTCGCCAGTTTCGACCTCAGCAAGATGTTCGCCGACATGAAGCTGCCGGGCCTCGATCCAGCTGCTCTGGCTGCTGCCCAGCAGAAGAATTTCGAAGCGCTGGCTGCCGCTAATAAGCGCGCCTATGAAGGCTACCAGGCGCTGGCCAAGCGCCAGGGCGAGATTTTCAAGGAGAATATGGAAGAACTCGCCAGCATGCTGAAGGGTGCGACCCCGGGCGCGGCTGCCGACCTCAATCCGACCAAGCAGGCCGAAGTGGTGCGCCAGGCCGCCGAGAAGGCGCTGGCCAATCTGCGCGAGCTGTCCGAGATGCTGGCCAAGACCAACACCGAGGCCTTCGATCTGGTCAACAAGCGCCTGCACGAAAACATGGAAGAGATGCGCAAGCATCTTCCGACTGCGAAGTAAGGCCGCCGTCGCTTCGGCGGCGTGGCGAGGATTTGCCAGACGACCGACGGGCGGAGTAAAACTCCGCCCGTTTTTTATTTGCCGGTTTCCGGATTGGGAGGTTGCGCGATGACCGAGATCGCTTACGACGATTTTCAGAAGGTCGATATTCGTGTCGGCACGGTGATGCGCGCCGAACCTTACCCTGAGGCGCGCAAGCCGGCGATCAAGGTCTGGGTCGATTTCGGCTCACCCTTGGGGTGAAGAAATCCTCGGCCCAGCTGACGAAGCACTACACACCCGAAAGGCTGATCGGCCGCCAAGTGATCGCAGTCGTAAATTTTCCGCCGCGTCAGATCGGTACCTTCAAGTCGGAGATACTGGTACTCGGTCTGCCTGACACGGACGATCAGGTCGTGCTGCTGGCGCCCGATCAGGCAGTGCCGAATGGCGGGCGTCTATACTGACGTTGTGTGTATTGACCCAACCTTGGCCTGAGTCGACAATCCCGGCTCAGGAACCAGCTGATGACAAAAACAATTCGTTTCGCACTCTTTATCCAACTTGCAGTTGCCGGGATGTCGCTGGGCCTTGCCGGTCCGGCGGTTGCGCAGGATCACGACTGCGTCGTGCGGCAGTTCATTCTGACCAACCAGGTGATCAACCTCGAACCACAGGGCGTGATCGAAGCGAATTATCCGATGGGTACCGAGCGGGCCTATGGCTTCGCGCGCCTCGATTGCACGCAGGTGCGCAGCGGTGAGACTTTCTGGTTTCACTGGGTGCGCAACGATCAGGAGGTCGGGCGTTCCAAGGCACGCGTCGATGTCAGCCGTAACTGGCGTATCTGGTCGCAGTCGCGCATTTTTCCTGGCGACTGGGTATTGCAGCTGAAGGATAGCGACGGTCGCCTGCAGGCCGAGCGCCGCTTCACCGTTGCCGAGCCGCCCAAGCCTGCCGAAAACTGAACCAGATCGGCAGTCGCCGACCGGTCGTCAGACCGGCAATCTGATCGTCACCATCAGGCCGCCCATCGACGACTGACCCAGCGCAATCTCGCCACCATGCGCCAGCACGGCGTCGCGCGCGATCGTCAGTCCCAGTCCCACATTACCGCTGCCATGCCGGGCCTGATCGAGCCGGTAGAAGGGGCGGAATACCTTGTGCCGCTCTTTTTCCGGCAGGCCGGGGCCATCATCTTCGATACGGATTTCCACCCGATTTGCCATCCGGGTGACGCTCAGCCGCACGGTATGGCCAAAACGCAACGCATTCTCCACCAGGTTTGACAGGGCGCGCTTGAAGCTCAGCCGGCGCAGCGGCAGCGTCAGACTGCCGTCAGCCTCGATCTGCAATTCGCGGCCGCGCCGGCGTACATCGTCGGCCAGTTCACTGATCAGGTTGCCGAGATTGGTCGGCTCGGCCGGTTGCTCGCTCTGACCGCGTGCAAAGGCCAGATAGGCACCGACCATTTTTTCCATCTCGTCGATGTCGCGCTTCAGTTCGTCGACTTCCGCATCGGACGGCATCAATGACAGCTGCAGTTTCATACGGGTCAGCGGTGTGCGCAGATCGTGGCTCACACCGGCCAGCATCTCGGTGCGTTCGCGGATATGGCGTCGGATGCGGTCGCGCATGGCCAGGAAAGCACGGGCGGCGGCCCGCACTTCCTCGGCACCGGCCGGGCGGAAGTCGGCGATTTCGCGGCCTTTACCGAAAGCATCGGCCGCTTCGGCCAGGCGGCGGATCGGCTTGATCTGGTTGCGCAGGAACAACACTGCGATGCCGAGCAGCACGATGGACGCGGCCGTCATCCAGGCCATGAAGGCATATGTGCTGGTCGAGAAGATACGGTTCTCGGGAGCCGACACGGTCATCAGCGCATCGGGGAGTTTGACGTAGATCACCACGGTGCGATCGCTGCGTTGGGTGTCGATCATATAGGGCTGCGAAACACGTTCGCCGAGCGCCTGGATCAGCATACGGTCGAGGATCGAATAGCGCCGTGGCGGCGGGATGTTGGCGGGAAAATCTGCGCCGGGCTCGAAGCTGATGTCGAGTTCCAGCGACTGGTCCATACGACGCATCAGATCGGACAAGACCGTGGGATCACTGTTGCTCTCCCGCGTCGCGATAACCACGGCGATCTCGCCGGCCAGGCCGAGGCCGAGGCGGCGCGTTACTGCATCCCAGTGGCGTTCGTAGAAGACGTAAGTCAGCAGCGCCTGCAGCACCACGACCGGAGCGACCAGCAGCACCAGCCAGCGCCCGAACAGGCTGCGCGGCAGAAGGCGCTTGAGCGCGGTCATGCGCAGTTATTCAGTCCAGAGCACATAGCCTTCGCCCCAGACGGTTTGCAGGAAGCGCGGATTGCGCGGATCGGCTTCGATCTTGCGACGCAGGCGGGTGATCTGCACGTCGACCGCCCGGCTCTCACCGGTGGTGGCCGGATCGGCCAGCGCCGCGCGCGGCACCGTCTGGCCCGGGCTGCGCGCCAGAATGCGCAGCAGCTGCGCTTCGCCGGTGGTCAGCGGCACCAGCTCGTCGCCGCGTTTCAGCTCGCCGCGCACGGCATCGAAGCTGAACTCGCCGAAACGCGTCGCGATACTGGGCGCGACGGGGGCGGGGCGGGCGGCACGCTTCAGGATCGCATTGATGCGCAGTGTCAGTTCGCGCGGCTCGAAGGGCTTCGGTAGATAATCATCGGCGCCGGTTTCCAGGCCCTTGATGCGGTCTTCCGCCTCGCCGCGCGCGGTCAGCAGGATCACCGGCACGACATTGCCGCGCTTGCGTAGGTCGGCCACAAAATCGAAGCCGTTCTGTCCCGGCATCATGACATCGACGATCAGCAGGTCGAAGCTGATCGAGGTGAGCTTGTCGGCGGCGTCGGCGGCATCTTCCGCGCTGGTGACGCGATAATTCTGGCCGTTGAGGTAGCGCGCCAGCAGGGTGCGGATGCGCTCGTCGTCGTCTACGACGAGGATATGCGGTTCGCCGAGGTCCATCGTGGGTCTGCCTTCAGCGCCGCTGGATCGCGCGCAGGATCGCCGGGCGTTCCTGCGCATCGATCAGGCCGGACAGCACCTTGCGATAGCCGGCGACCGCTTCGGCGCCGGCTTCGCGATAGGCCTCGGCCACCTTGGCCTGCTGCACGGTGGCGATCTGGCGCTCCAGATGCTTGCCCTGGTCGGTCAGGAACAACTGGCGCTGCCGGCGGTCGCGCGTGCCCTGCTGCTGGCGCACGAAGCCGCCTTCGATCAGGGCTGACAGAACGCGCGACAGGCTCTGCTTGGTGATGCGCAGGATCGCCAGCAATTCGGCCACGGTGATGCCGGGATTGCCGCTGATGAAATGCAGCGCCCGGTGATGGGCCCGGCCGAAGCCATAGCGTTCCAGGATCTCGTCCGGGCCGCGGGTAAAGTCGCGATAGGCGTAGAACAACAATTCGATGGCCTGGCGAAGCTCGTCTTCGCGGAGGAACAGGGGATTGGCCAGCGATTTCAGGTCGGTCATGATCGTCTATATGGACCAAAGGGATAGCGGGCTTCAAGCCAACTAGTACAATATCGGCCATATTTACCGCGAACGGGCGGGATATTCGCCGTCGCGAAAACTATGGCAGTAGTGTTGACATATTTTGATCATATTGTTACTTATGTCCCCATCTAAAGGTAATAATAATACCTGTCGCCCTTTCGCCGAGGAGAAGTCTCATGTCCCTGCTTCCGTATGATGACCGCGATGGTCTGATCTGGCTCGATGGCAAGATGGTCCCGTTCCGGGATGCCAAGCTGCATGTGCTGACCCATGGCCTGCATTACGCTTCTGCCGTATTCGAAGGCGAGCGCGCCTATGACGGCGAGGTCTTTCATCTGACCGAACACAGCCAGCGCCTGATCGATTCGGCCAAGCTGCTGGATTTCACGATCCCCTATTCGGTGGACGAGATCGACCGTGCCACCCGCGAGACCGTGGCCGCCAACAAGATGCCGAACTGCTACATCCGTCCGATCGCCTGGCGCGGCTCGGAGATGATGGGCGTTTCGGCGCAGCAGAACAAAATCCATGTCGCCATCGCGGTGTGGGAATGGCCGAGCTACTTCTCGCCGGAAGCCAAGATGAAGGGCCTGCGTCTGCAAATCAGCGACTGGCGCCGCCCGGCACCGAACACGGCGCCGACCAAGGCAAAGGCAGTCGGCCTGTACATGATCTGCACGCTGTCCAAGCACAAGGCCGAACGTGAAGGCTACCAGGATGCGCTGATGCTCGACTGGCGCGGCCAGATCGCCGAAGCGACCGGCGCCAATATCTTCTTCGCCAAGGACGGCAAGCTGCATACGCCGACGCCGGACTGCTTCCTGGACGGCATCACCCGCCGTGCCGTGATTGCGATGGCCAAGGGCCGCGGCATCGAGGTGATCGAGCGTCCGATCCAGCCGGAGGAAATGGCCGGCTTCGACGAATGCTTCCTGACCGGCACGGCGGCGGAAGTGACGCCGGTGTCGGAGATCGGCCCTTACAAGTTCACGCCGGGCAAGATCTGCCAGACGCTGCTGGGCGAATTCGACGTCGCCACGCGCGCAAAAAAGGCGGCCTAAGCCGCCTCCACTTCCCGCCCTCAACGAACGGCCACGTGCTCAGCGCGTGGCCGTTTGCACGACCGGGCAATAGTAATCGTACTGGAAACCGCAGATCTGCTCGTCGCGCTGGATACGCTCGCCGACCAGGCCGCCCAGCAGCATGTCGATGGCTGTCCCGTCGCTGGAGAGCGGCAGCAGCAGCGTCTCGAAGCCGAGCATGCGGCCGCTCGGTGCCACCGTGTATTTGCCGGCGGCATAAGCGGGGCCGCGGCTGTCGAGTGGAATGCTGAAGAAGTTTTCCACCACCACGGCATTTGCGCCGAACAGGTTCTCGTCGACCTGACGGTTGGTGGTCTCGCGGCCCATAGATCCGACGATGCCGGTGCCGACGAGGCGGAACTGGAAGCGTGGATTGCCCGACTGCACGTTGATCAGGGCGACGAAAGGCAGGAAAGGCACCATCTCGTCGGGCTGCAGGTCGGCCCGGGCCGGCAGGCGGCCGAGATAGTTTTCTTTCGCTTCCCAGTAGCCCAGCAGATTGCGCAGCGATTTGCTGCGGATCCGGTCCGGTGCGACCGAAGAGATCACCTCGGTTTGGGGAACATTCGGCTCTGACGACGACATGCTGGGATGATGAACTCGCGAGCGGTGAAACAGAAGAAACTGGACCTTGTCAGGCTATGCTACAGGGCCCGCCTGCGGCAAGGACATGCCACACGTAATAGCAGCAGTAAACCGCAAATTCGAACGCCCAGGCAAACAGCGCCGCTGTCTCAAGTACTACTGTATGTCAGCGATTCCAGCGAGATGCGGCTTCGTCGTCGCTGGCTTTCGCCTCCACCCAACGGCGCTGGCCGCCATGCTCTTCCAGCTTCCAGAAGGGGGCCCTGGTCTTCAGCCAGTCGACCAGGAATGCACTGGCCTCGAAGGCGGCCTGCCGATGGGCAGAAGCCGTGACGACCAGAACAATCCGGTCGCCTGGCAAAAGTTCGCCGTAGCGGTGAATCACAAGGCAGTCATCCAGCGGCCAGCGCCGGCGCGCCTCGGCGACGATGGCTTCCAGCTGGCGCTGGGTCATGCCCGGATATTGCTCCAGCGTCATCCGCTGCACGCCCCGGGCGTCGCTCTGGGTATCGTTTCTGGCGTCGGCGAAGTCGCGCACCAGGCCGGTGAAGGTGACGACGGCACCGATCTGCGTCTGGCCCGCGGCCACGCGTTCCAGTTCGGCGGCAGTGTCGAAATCCTCGCGTTGTACCCTGACAGTCATGGCACGCTTCCGCGCATCAGCCGCCGGTGACCGGCGGGAAAAAAGCGATCTCGTCGCCCGGCCGCACGGCATCGCTCGGCTGGGCATAATCCTGGTTCACGGCGACGCGAACCATGGCCGCATTCGCCAGCGCCGCCTCGTGCTGTTCGCTGCGACCGCGCAGCCAGACGACCAGATCGGCCACCGTGCGGACCTCCGTCGGCGGCGACACGGTTTCCTCTGCCATGCCGACTCTTTCGCGCAGCAGGGCGAAATACAATACGCGCATTCAGTCCCCTCCCTTGGACGGAGTGCGATTGTCGGCCGCCATATGGCGCAGGCCGGTCTGCAGGTAGTCCCAGCCGGTATAGAGCGTCAGCACGGCGGCAATCCACAGGCCGATCTCGCCGAGCAGGCGGGTATGCAGGAAGGCCGGGCCATAGTCGCCGACGATGAGGATGCCGAGCGCGATCAGTTGCATCGTGGTCTTCCACTTGGCGAGTTTCGAGACCGGCACCTTCACGCGCAGCTCGGCGAGGAATTCACGCAAGCCGGTCACGGTGATTTCACGGCACATGATCACCACAGCGGCAAGGCAGGTGATGCGGTCGATGCGCTCGAAGGCAATCAGCATGAGGATGACGGCCGCCACCAGAAGCTTGTCGGCGACCGGATCGAGGAAGCGGCCGAGGTCGGACATCTGGCCCCACTTACGCGCCAGATAACCATCGAACCAGTCTGTGATACCGGCAGCGACGAAGAGGCCGAGCGGGACCCAGGCACTCCAGATGCCCGGCAGGAAGAACGCCGCGCAAATGGCCGGAATCGCCAGGATGCGCGATACGGTCAGGATGTTCGGTAGGCTGTTCAGCATGATGGAGAAGCTATCGCATGAGGCTGGACGGGNNACAGCTTCGCTGATGCCGGGCACGGCTTCCAGATCGGTCAGGCCGGCACGCGACACCGCCTTGGCCGAGCCGAAATGCAGCAGCAGAGCCTTCTTGCGGGCCGCCCCGATTCCCGCGATCTCGTCGAGCGGCGAGCGGATCTGGTCCTTGGCACGCTTGGTACGGTGCGTGCCGATGGCAAAGCGGTGTGCTTCGTCGCGCAGCCGTTGTAGGAAAAACAACACAGGGTGGCGCGGTTCCAGCATGAAGGGCTCGCGGCCGGGCAGGAAGAACTGCTCGCGTCCGGCATTGCGTTCCGGTCCCTTGGCGATGCCGACCACCGGCACATCCTCGACGCCTAGTTCCTGCATCACCTGCATGACGGCCGCGAGCTGACCCTTGCCGCCGTCGATCAGCAGCAGATCGGGCCAGTCGGCGGCATTCTCGTCTTCGGCATCCTCTTTCAGCAGGCGCTGGAAGCGGCGGGTCAGCACCTCGCGCATCATGCCGTAGTCGTCGCCGGGCTCGATATCCTCGCCCTTGATGTTGAATTTGCGATAGGCGTTCTTGCGCAGGCCTTCCGGCCCGGCAACGATCATGCCGCCCACTGCGTGACGCCCCATGATGTGGCTGTTGTCGTAAACCTCGATCCGCTGCGGTGGCGCATCGAGGCCGAACAGGTCGGCCACGCCCTGCAGAAGCTGCTGTTGCGATGCGGCCTCGGCCAGCCGGCGGCGCAGGGCGTCGCGCGCGTTGGTCACCGCATAGTCGACAAGATCGCGCTTGGTGCCGCGCTGCGGCACATGCAGTTCCACCCTGTGACCGCTGTTCTTGCCCAGCGCTTCCTCGATCAGATCGCTATTCTCAACCGGGTCGCTCAGTAGGATCAGGCGCGGTGCCTCGCGCTGGGCATAAAATTGCCCGATGAAGGCATCCAGCACCTCGCTGATCTCGACATCGCGGGTATGGGCGGGGAAATACGAACGGTTGCCGAAATTCTGCCCGGCGCGGAAGAAGAATATCTGGATGCAGACCAGTCCGCCCTCGGCATGTACGGCGATGACATCGGCATTCTCGATGTCGGTGATGTTGATGTCCTGCTTCTGGGTGATATGCGCCAGCGCACGGATGCGGTCGCGCAGTTCGGCGGCGGTTTCGTAGTCCCGCTCGTCAGCAGCGGCTTGCATGCGACCCTGCCAGATATCCAGTACCTGGCGGTTCTTGCCCGACAGGAAGCCTTTCGCCTCGTCCACCACCTTCAAGTAGTCGGGTTCGCTGATACGGCCGACGCAGGGGGCGGTGCAGCGCTTGATCTGGTATTGCAGACAGGGCCGGCTGCGCCCGGCAAATTCGCTGTCGCTGCAGCTGCGCAACGGGAATGCCCGCGACATGGCGTTCAAGGTCACATGCACGGCGCCGGTGGAGGCGAAGGGGCCGAAATAATCGCCCGGGACGTCGCGTGCGCCGCGATGCTTGGTGATCGCCGGATAGGGATGGTCGTGTGCCACCAGGATATAGGGGAAGGATTTGTCGTCCTTCAGCAGCACGTTGAAGGGTGGCTGCACCTGCTTGACCAGGTTGGCTTCCAGCAGCAGCGCTTCCGCCTCGGTATGGGTGGTGGTGACTTCGACCGCACAGACCTGCCGCACCATGCGCTGGATGCGGACCGTCAGACCCTGCAACTTTGTGTAGGAGGTGACGCGCTTGCGCAGCGACCGGGCCTTGCCGATGTAGAGGACGTCGCCGCGCGCATCGAGCATGCGATACACGCCGGGCCCCATCGGCAGCGTCGCAAGATGACGCTGGATCACCGCCGCGCCAATTTCAGCAGGCAGCAGCCCTGTCTGTGGCTCGACGGTGGGGTCTTCACTCATACGCATCACCATACTGACAAAAACCTAATGATTGCACGGTGTTGACAAAAGCATCCCAAGGCTGTGGATAACTGTGTGGGGAAACATTGGCTGAATCGCCGCGTTGTAGCGGGCCGAAAATCAATACACCTCTGCGTAGTGCGCGGCGGTTTTGGGTAATGAACTGACAGATAAAGGGAAAGTCGGGTTATCCACAGAGCAGTGCATTATCAATCCGGTGCTGCGAGTCGCTCCGACTCGGCTGTTGACCCTGTGTACAACCTCGGCGGCAACAGGAAACAGCCTGCAAAGTCAAGCGCTAGTTCGATCGCCCCGAGGGGCGAGGCGTCAGCCCCGGCGGCGTTCGATTTCGACGCCCACGCCGGCGGCTTCGGCAATCGCATCCGGCTTTTCCACCCGCACGCGGGCGCGCAATACGCGCGGATCGCTCAGGCACAGGCCGGCCAGCTTTTCGGCCAGCGTCTCCACGAGGCCGACATGACCTTCGGCCAGCAACGCCTTGGTCCGCTGCACCAGGTTGTCGTAGCAGACCACCTCGCCATAGGAGCGCGGCGGCGCACCCGGCGTCTCGGCCACCCAGAGATCCAGATTGATCAGGATTTTCTGCGGCTTGTCGTCTTCACCGGCATAGACGCCGATCAGGGCGTCCAGCAGCAGGTCGCGCACGAAGACCCGCCGGGCCGGCTGGCTGGCCTCGGCAATTGCGGGAACCGGGATTTCGGCCCAGGCGGCGCGGGCGCGATCATGGATTGTCATGTCAGTCCTCCAGCGCTATCCGGGCGGCGGGCAGGGGTCCGCCGGGCTGCTGCCAAGGCAGATGCTGGCCGCCGTCCAGGGCGATCATCTGGCCCGTCACGGCCGGAGCGTCAAGCAGGAAACCGATGGCTGCGGCAATCTCGCCCGGCTCCGCCCCGCGCTTCAGCGGCGTGCTGTCCCACTGCTTGCGGAACTGCTCCTCGGTCTGGTGCGGGCTGGGCAGCACCGGGCCCGGCCCGATGGCATTGACCCGGATCCGGGGCGCCAGCGCCATGGCCAGCGTCTGGGTCAGGGTCCACAACCCGGCCTTGGAGACTGTGTAGGAGGCGAAATGCGGCGTCAGGCGCCAGACCCGCATGTCGACCATGTTGATGATATTGCCGGGCGTACCGTCAGGCAGCTGCGCGGCGAAAGCCTGGCTCAGGAAGAAGGGCGCTTTCAGGTTGGTGTCGAGATGGCGTTCCCAGCTCTCCTCGGTGGCGGTCTCGATATGGTCGTAATCGAACAGCGAGGCGCTGTTTACCAGCAGTGACAACGGCCCGAGCGCGCTGGAGGCCTGCGCCACCAGCCCGCTGACGGCGGCATGATCGGCCAGATCGGCCTGCACGATGGCCGCATGGCCGCCTGCCTGGGTAATTTCGCGCACCACAGCGTCAGCCTCGTCGCGCGAGCGGTTGCAATGCACGGCGACGCGATAGCCGCGGCCGGCGAGGTGCAGCGCGATGGCGCGGCCGATGCGGCGGCCGGCGCCGGTGACCAGGGCAGTCGGAGCCTGAGCAGAAACGGTCATCAGCGTTTGCTTCCACGATAGGCGCGGCGCGATCCAGCGCGACCGGCAGTGGAGCGCCCGGCCGGACGCGGCACCGTGGCGGCATCTTCCGAGAAGCCGGCCGGCTTGCGATTCTGGATACTGATTTCCAGCTCGTTCATCTCCAGCCGCTTGATCTCGTCGCGCAGACGGGCAGCTTCCTCGAATTCGAGATTGCCGGCCGCGTCCTGCATGCGCTTCTCAAGGTCATCGAGGTGTGCCTTCAGGTTGTTGCCGACCAGATGGCCGCCGCTGGCGGCACCGGCATCGACGGTGAAGTGATCCTGCTCATACACCGACTGCAGGATATCGCCGATCTGCTTCTTCACGCTTTCCGGCGTGATGCCATTCTCTTCGTTATAGGCCTGCTGCTTGGTGCGGCGGCGCGCAGTCTCATCCAGCGCGCGCTGCATGCTGTTGGTGATCTTGTCGGCATAGAGGATGGCGCGGCCCTCGACGTTACGCGCAGCGCGACCGATGGTCTGGATCAGCGAGGTTTCCGAGCGCAGGAAGCCCTCCTTGTCGGCATCCAGGATCGCCACCAGTGCACATTCGGGAATATCCAGGCCCTCGCGCAGCAGGTTGATGCCGATCAGGATGTCGAACACGCCCAACCGCAGGTCGCGCAGAATTTCGATACGCTCCAGCGTTTCGATGTCGGAATGCAGGTAGCGCACCTTGAGGCCGACTTCGGTCATGTATTCGGTGAGGTCTTCCGCCATGCGCTTGGTCAGGGTGGTGACCAGCACGCGATGGCCCTTTTTTACCATCTCCTTGCATTCGGCCAGCAGATCGTCGACCTGATGCTCGACCGGGCGGATTTCGGTCACGGGATCGATCAGGCCGGTCGGGCGGATCACCTGCTCGGAGAAGACGCCGCCGGTGCGTTCCATTTCCCATTTGCCCGGTGTGGCCGAGACGAACACGCTCTGCGGCCGCAGCTGCTCCCATTCCTTGAAACGCAGCGGCCGGTTGTCGATGCAGGACGGCAGGCGGAAGCCGTATTCGGCCAGCGTGGCCTTGCGCCGGAAGTCGCCGCGGAACATGCCGCCGATCTGCGGCACCGTGACATGGCTTTCATCGACGAACAGCAGCGCGTTGTCGGGCAGGTATTCGAACAGGGTCGGCGGCGGTGCGCCGGGCCCGCGACCGGTGAGATAGCGGGAATAATTCTCGATGCCGGCGCAGGCGCCGGTCGCCACCATCATCTCGAGGTCGAAGCTGGTGCGCTGCTCCAGCCGCTGGGCTTCCACCAGCCGGCCCATCTTCATCAGCTGGTCGAGCCGCAGCCGCAGGTCGACCTTGATCTGCTCGATGGCCTGGTTCAGCGTCGGCTTCGGCGTCACATAGTGGCTGTTGGCATACAGCTTCACAGCTTCGACAGTGTCGGTCTTGTGGCCGGTCAGCGGATCGAATTCGACGATGCTTTCCAGCTCGTCGCCGAACAGCGACAGGCGCCAGGCGCGGTCTTCCATATGCGAGGGGAAGATTTCCACGCCATCGCCGCGCACGCGGAAGGCGCCGCGTGCGAAGGCCGTGTCATTGCGGCGGTATTGCAGTTCCACCAGCCGGCGCAGCAGCGTGTCGCGGTCGATGCGGTCGCCGGCCTTCAGGCTCAGCGTCATTTCCGAATAGGTTTCGACCGAGCCGATACCGTAGATGCAGGACACCGAGGCGACGATGATCACGTCGTCGCGTTCGAGCAACGCGCGCGTCGCCGAATGGCGCATGCGGTCGATCTGCTCGTTCACCGACGAGTCTTTCTCGATGTAGGTGTCGCTGCGCGGCACATAGGCTTCGGGCTGGTAGTAGTCGTAATACGAGACGAAGTATTCCACCGCGTTGTTGGGGAAGAAGGACTTCATTTCTCCATAAAGCTGCGCTGCCAGCGTTTTGTTCGGCGCCAGGATCAGGGCCGGGCGTTTCGACCTGGCGATGATCTGCGCCATGGTGAAGGTCTTGCCCGAACCGGTGACCCCGAGCAGCACCTGATCGCGCTCCTGGTTCATCACGCCTTCGGTCAGTTCGGCGATGGCGGTCGGCTGGTCGCCCTTGGGGACATAGGGGGCCTGCAGGTCATAGGCGATACCGCCCTCGCTCTTGTCGGGGCGCGGCGGGCGGTGCGGCACGAAATCCGGGAAATTCGCATCGGCGAAACGGTCCGGATCCTCGATCTGGCGTTCCATGCTCTGAATGACGGGGGGCTGGCTCATGGCTGCCAATATGGGGCGGGATGCGCCTGTCGCCAAGGCGCCGAGGGGCCGGGAATCGGCGCTGAAACCCATCGGATGCCCTGCTGCTGCCACAGTCTGGCAAGACCTTCCGGGCCGTTTGGCCCTCGGGTATACAAGGGCCCGAGGAGATTTCATCCATGACCGTTATCGTTACCGGCGGCGCCGGCTTCATCGGCTCTGCCCTGGTCCGCCGGCTCAATGCGCAGAAGCGCCGGGTCGTCACCATCGACAAGCTGACCTATGCCGGCAACCCGGACAATATTGCGAAGCTGCCGCATCCCGAACTGCACAGTTTCGAGCAGGTGGACATCTGCGACCGCGCAGCCATCAAGCGCATCTATGCCGAGGTGCAGCCGCAGGCGGTCTATCACCTGGCGGCAGAAAGCCATGTCGACCGCTCGATCGACAGCCCGGCGCCGTTCATCGAGACCAATGTGAACGGCAGCCTGGTGCTGCTGGAGGCGGCGCTGGATCACTGGCGCGGTCTGGACGCCACCGCGAAGACCCAGTTCCGCCATCTGCAGGTCTCGACCGACGAAGTCTACGGCGAACTCGGCGCGACCGGGTTCTTCGACGAGAACAGCTCCTACAAACCGAATTCGCCCTATGCCGCCAGCAAGGCCTCGTCCGACCATCTGGCGCGCGCCTTCGGCCGCACCTACGGCCTGCCGGTGATGGTCACCAACTGCGGCAACAACTATGGCCCCTACCAGTTTCCGGAAAAGCTGATCCCGCTCACCGTGCTGAATGCGCTGGAGGGCAAGACCCTGCCGATCTACGGCAAGGGCGAACAGGTGCGCGACTGGATCCATGTCGAGGATCATGCCGCCGCCCTGCAGATGGCGATGGAAAAGGGCCGGGCCGGCGAGACCTATCTGATCGGCTCGCGCGGCGAACAGCGCAACATCGACCTGGTGCACAAGCTTTGCGCCGCGCTGGACGGTCTGGTGCCGCGGCAGGACGGCAGGAGCTATGCGACCCAGATCGCCTTCGTCACCGACCGGCCGGGCCATGACGCCCGCTACGCCATCGACCCGTCCAAGGCCGAACGCGAGTTGGGCTGGAAGCCGGCGCATACGCTGGAGGCCGGCCTTCAGGCGACGCTGCAGTGGTATCTCGACAATTCGGCCTGGTGCCGCCGCGCCACGCAGGCCTACGACCGGGGCCGCATCGGTCTTGGCTAAGCCCGTTACGTCCCATTTCGAGGCCAGTTTCGTCCCGTTGGGAGCCTATTCCGGCCTGTTTGAGCCAGTTAGCGCCTGTTAGAGCCAGCTCCGGCCAGTTTCGTCCTGTTTCATCCCGCATAAGCCCTTGGCATTGCGTACCAAGTCGTTGATTTTCTGATCCACGATGTCCAACAGCGAGGCATTTCCAGCCATGAGATTGTCTCCGTGCATGGCTGGGTATGCGAACAAATGTTCTCTTAATAGGAATAATATCATTTAAGCCAGCAGATTTCAAGGTCATGCTGGAGACTCCGTCGGATCGAACCTGGAAACGAAAACGGCCCGCCGAAGCGGGCCGTCTGCGTCAGGAGCGCGGTTGGGGTGGCTCAGGCCTTGTTGGCGCGCTTTGTCCACCAGTCCTGGATTTCGCCGACGATGCCTTTGCGGAAGGCCATCACCACCACGACAAAGATGAAGCCCTGAATCACCAGCACCCATTCGCCGAAGCCGGCGAGATAGTTCTGCATGGTGATAATCACCGCAGCGCCGACGACCGGGCCGAAGATCGTCCCCATGCCACCGACCAGCGTCATCAGCACGACTTCGCCCGACATCTGCCAGGTCACGTCGGTCAGTGAGGCCAGCTGGAAGACCAGCGCCTTGGTGGCACCGGCGAGGCCGGCCAGCGCGGCCGACAGCACGAAGGCCATCAGCTTGTAATGATCGACGCGGTAGCCGAGCGAGATGGCGCGCGGCTCGTTCTCGCGGATCGCCTTCAGCACCTGGCCGAAGGGCGAGTTCACGGTGCGCCAGATCAGCAGGAAGGCACCGGCAAAGATCGCCAGCACGACATAGTAGAAGGTCAGGTCGTCCTGGATGTTGATCAGGCCGAGGAAATGGCCGCGCGGGATGGCCTGGATGCCGTCCTCGCCGCCGGTGAATTTGGCCTGCAGGCAGTAGAAGAACACCATCTGCGACAGCGCCAGCGTGACCATGGCGAAGTAGATACCCTGGCGGCGGATGGCCAGCAGGCCGGTAACGAGGCCGAGCACGGCGCCGCAGGCGGTGCCGTACAGGATGCCGAGTTCGGGCGAGAAGCCCCAGGCCTTGACCGAGTAGCCGCCGACATAGGCGGCCAGGCCGAAGAACATGGCATGGCCGAAGGACAGCAGACCGACATAGCCGATCAGCAGGTTGAAGGCGCAGGCGAAGAGTGCGAAGCACAGCACCTTCATCAGGAAGACCGGGTAGATCGCAATCGGCGCCACCAGGCCGATGCCGATCAACACGGCAAACGCGATCAGTTCGCGGTTTTTAGCGCCAGCGGATTTCGATGTGACAGTGGCAGTAACGGCAGTGCTCATGGCCTTGTCCTTACTTGGGCGTGCCGAACAGACCGGCAGGCTTCACCATCAGCACAATGGCCATGACGATGAAGATCACGGTGTTGGAGGCTTCCGGATAGAAGACCTTGGTCAGGCCTTCGATGATGCCGAGCCCGAAGCCGGTGATGATTGCGCCAAGGATCGAGCCCATACCGCCGATCACCACCACGGCGAACACGATGATGATCAGGTTGGAGCCCATCAGCGGGCTGACGTTATAGGCGGGCGCGGCCAGCACGCCGGCCAGCGCAGCGAGGCCGACGCCGAAGCCGTAGGTCAGCGTGATCATGCGCGGCACGTTGATGCCGAAGGCCTGCACCAGATCGGGGCGTTCGGTGGCGGCGCGCAGGTAGGAGCCCAGTTTGGTGCGCTCGATCATGAACCAGGTGCCGAAGCAGATCACCAGCGAGGCGACCACAATCCAGGCACGGTAATTGGGCAGGAACATGAAGCTGAGGCGCGTGCCGCCCGGCAGCGGATTGGAATAGGGCAGGCCCGAGGAGCCGAACTGCTTGCGGAAGAAACCCTCGATCATCAGCGCCAGGCCGAAGGTGAGCAGCAGGCCGTAGAGGTGGTCGAGGTGATAGAGGCGCTTGAGCAGCAGCTTCTCCATCACGATGCCGGTGACGCCCACGATGATCGGCGCCAGCACCAGCGCCCCCCAGTAGGGAATGCCGGCCCATTCAAGCAGCATCCAGGCAGCGAAGGCACCCATCATATACTGGGCGCCATGAGTGAAATTGATGACGTTGAGCAGGCCGAAGATCACGGCCAGGCCGAGACTCATCATCGCATAGAAGGCACCATTGATCAGCCCCAGCAGCAGCTGGCCGAACAATGCCTGCGGCGGAATGCCGATTAACTCAAACAACATGCGATAATCCCCCGGAAGTAAATCGAAATGGTGCCGGCCGGTTGCCCGGCCGGCACCTCAGCTCAGGAGCCGATTAGCTCTTCACCAGCTCGCAGCCGCCGTCCTTGAGCGGACGGAAGGCTTCGGCAGCCGGGATGGTCTTCTTGACGGTGACGTAATCCCACGGCTTCTTGGACTCAGCCGGCTTCTTCACCTCGACCAGGTACATGTCGTGCATGTGGCGGCCGTCCTCGCGGATGGTGCCCTTGCCGAACAGCTTGTCTTCGGTCGGCATGCTCTTCATCTTGGCCACGACCTTGGCGCCATCGGCGTCAGACTTCATGGCTTCCACGGCCTTCAAGTAATGGATGACCGACGAGTAGATGCCGGCCTGCACCATGGTCGGATGCTTGCCGCCATTGGCAGCCGCAAACTCCTTGGCGAAGGCGCGGTTCGCGTCGTTCATGTCCCAGTACCAGGCGGTGGTGAAGTTCAGGCCCTGGGCGGTCTTGAGGCCCAGCGCATGAACGTCGGTGATGAACATCAGCATGCCCGCAAGCTTCTGACCGCCTTCGACGATGCCGAATTCAGCCGCCTGCTTGATCGAGTTGATGGTGTCGCCGCCGGCATTGGCGAGACCGACGATCTGCGCCTTCGAGGACTGCGCCTGCAGCAGGAAGGACGAGAAGTCGTTGGTCGACAGCGGGTGACGGACGGCGCCGACCACCGTGCCGCCATTCTTCTTCACGACGTCGCCGGTATCCTTCTCCAGCGCATGGCCGAAGGCATAGTCGGCGGTCAGGAAGTACCAGCTCTTGCCGCCGGTCTGCACGATGGCCTTGCCGGTGCCGTTGGCCAGCGCCCAGGTGTCGTAAGTCCAGTGGATGAAGTTGGCGTTGCAGGCCTTGCCGGTCAGGTCCGAGCTGGCCGGACCGGAGCCGAGGAACACCTTGTTCTTTTCCTTGGCGATCTGGGTGATGGCGAGCGCGACCGACGAGGTCGGCACGTCAACGATGACATCGACGCCATCGACGTCATACCACTGGCGGGCGATGTTCGAGCCGACGTCCGGCTTGTTCTGGTGGTCGGCGAAAACGACTTCCACCTTCAGGCCCTTCTTGGCGGCGCCGTAATCCTCGACCGCCTTCTTGGCAGCCCAGGTGCCGCCCGGACCGGACACGTCGGCATACAGGCCGGACTGGTCGTTCATGACGCCGATCTTGATCGTGCCATTGGTGTACTGCGCGTGGGCGCTACCCGCCGCGAGCAATACGGCCGTCGAGACGGCCAGAGTGTTCAAACGCATCGTTCCCTCCTTGGTTGAACCTGCCTGTTAAACGCCGAGATATGTCTCGAGCTTCTTTGTGCTTGTTGCGATCTGGTCATTGGCGATCATGTCGACCACCTTGCCATGCTCGACGATGTAGTGACGGTCGGCCACGGTGCTGGCGAAGCGGAAATTCTGTTCGACCAGCAGGATCGTATAGCCCTTTTCCTTGAGCAGCCGGATCATCGCACCGATCTGCTGCACGATCACAGGCGCCAGGCCTTCGGTCGGCTCATCCAGCAACAGGAGTGTCGCGCCGGTGCGCAGGATGCGGCCGATCGCCAGCATCTGCTGCTCGCCGCCAGACAGCTTGGTGCCCTGGCTTTTGAGGCGTTCCTTCAGGTTCGGGAAGATCTGGTAGATCTCTTCCAGGCTCATGCCGCCGCCCTTCACCACCGGCGGCAGCGTCAGGTTCTCGTAGACGTTCAAGCTGGAAAAGATGCCGCGCTCTTCGGGGCAGAAGGCCAGCCCCATCTTGGCGATCTTGTTCGACGGCAGCTGAATCAGTTCATCGCTGCCGAATTTCACCGACCCCTTGCGGTTCGGGATCATGCCCATGACCGCTTTCATGGTGGTGGTCTTGCCGGCGCCATTGCGGCCGAGCAGGGTGACGACCTCACCCTTTTTCACGTCGAACTGCATGCCGTGCAGGATATGGCTCTCGCCATACCAGGCATTCAGATCAGAAACGGCCAACTCAGTACCATTATGCATGGCCGGTCCCCATATAAGCTTCAATCACTTCCGGATTCTTCGACACCGTCTCGTAGTTGCCCTCGGCGAGGATTTCGCCACGGCGCAGCACGGTGATCGTATCGGACAATTTGGCGACGACGCTCAGATTATGCTCGACCATCAGTACGGTGCGGTTCTTCGCCACTGTTTTGATCAGGTCGGAAATCTTGTCGATATCCTCATGGCCCATACCGGCCATCGGCTCGTCCAGCAGCATCATTTCCGGCTCGAGCGCCAGCGTGGTGGCGATTTCCAGGGCGCGTTTGCGCCCGTATGGCAACTCCACCGCGGTATGCTTGCGGTATTCGATCAGGCCAACCGCTTTCAGCAGTTCCTCGGCGCGCTCGTTCAGCACATTCAGGCTGGTTTCCGGGCGCCAGAAATGGAAGCTGGTGCCCAGCGGGCGCTGCAGCGCCACGCGCACGTTTTCCAGCAGCGACAGATGCGGGAAAACCGCAGAAATCTGGAAAGAGCGCACCATGCCGCTGCGCGCGATATCGGCCGGCTTCTGGCTGGTGATGTCGCGGCCGTTATAGGTGATCTTGCCGCGGCTCGGGCTGAGGAATTTGGTCAGCAGGTTGAAGCAGGTGGTCTTGCCTGCACCATTGGGACCAATCAGTGCATGGATCGTGTGGCGCCGGACATTCAGATTGACGTCCTTCACCGCAATGAAGCCGGCGAATTCCTTGGTCAGACCTTCGGTCGTGAGAATATAGTCGTCGGCCATTATTTTCCCGAACGCTCGTTAATTTTTGCTCCCTGACGCCCGATGTTCTGGACGCGGTGCAAATCAAACGGGATTCGGGTGGGCTTGTAAATAGCCCTAGACCTACAATGTGTTGCGACAGGTTTAAGTAGATTTTGCCTAACTACGGGGCAGTTCGGTTGCGACGGTATCCGGCGACGCCGGACTGCCTGCCGTCTGGGTTGCTATTCTGGCCCGACGGGCAATCTGATGCTCGCGATAGGACAGGTAGGTGGCGCTGGCGAAGATGACGGTGCCGCCGATCCAGGTCCACATATCGGGCATCTGGCCGAAAAACAAAAAGCCGATGATCGAGGCCCAGATCAGCTTGGTGAAATCCAGCGGCATCAGCGCCGTGGTGTCGCCGTGGCGGAAAGCCTCGGTGAACAGCATATGGCCGGCCGAGCCGCAGGCACCGATCAGGAACATGATGCCGAGCTGCTCCCAGGTCGGCCACTGCCAGACGAACAGGGCGGCGACCAGCGTGATCGGCATCAGGAAGACCACCATGTAGGTGGCGATGGTCAGGCTGGAATCGGTGCGCGCCAGAATCTTGATGTCGAGCATCGAGCCGGCCCAGAGCACGGTTGAGCCGATCACCAGCATCGGACCAAGCCCGATCGGCACCATGCCAGGACGCAGCACCACGAGTGCGCCCAGGAATCCGATCGCCAGAGCGACCATACGGCGAACATGAATCCTCTCGTGCAGCACCAGCACCGCGCCGATCGTCATGAACAGCGGCGCGGTATAGGAAAGGGCCGTCGCCTCGGCCAGCGGCGTGATCGCCAGCGCCGTGAAGAACATCATCATCGATGTACTGTTCAGCGCGCCGCGCAGCGCATGCAAATGCAGCTTGGTGGTTTTGAAGGCGACGAAGCGGCTGCGGACGATTGCCGGCAGCAACACGAGGAAGCCAAAGAGATTGCGGAAAAACGCCACTTCGATCGGCGGCACCTCTTGCGAGGCTTTGGCGACCAAGGCATGCATGACGCAGAAACAGAGGGCTGAACCCGCCATCATCAGCATCGCCTTGGGGGGAGCTGAGACGGAACCAGCAGCGGGGATTTCGGACATCGGACCAGTGTTTCGCTAAAATCGTACCATTCCAGTTTGCCGGGCACAGGAACATTGCAAAAATTGCAACTCTCTCATGCGCTGCCCATCCAGGAGATTCTGGCCGAGGTTCGCGCGAACCTTTCACGGACCAGCAATCTCGTCGTGCAGGCGCCGCCGGGGTCGGGCAAGACAACGCTGCTGCCGCTCTCCCTGCTCGATGAAGCCTGGGCTGGTGCCGGTCGCATCATCGTGCTGGAACCGCGCCGGCTGGCGGCTCGCATGGCAGCCAGGCGCATGGCCGATCTGCTGGGCGAGGCCGTCGGCGAAACGGTCGGCTATCGCGTCCGGCTCGACACCAAAGTTGGCCCGAAGACCCGTATCGAACTCAATACCGATGGTGTGTTCCTGCGCCGGTTGCAGCGCGATCCCGAACTGCAGGGCGTCAGCGCGGTGCTGTTCGACGAATGCCATGAACGCGGCCTCGATTCCGACGCCAGCCTGGCGCTCTGCCTGGAAGCGCAGGCCGCGCTGCGGCCCGATCTGCGGCTGATCGCCATGTCGGCCACGCTGGATGCCGCGCCATTTGCGGCGCTGATGGGCAACTGTCCGGTGACGACCGGCGCCGGTCAAAGCTACCCGGTCGAAACCCACTGGCGCCCGGTCTCGCCGCAGGCCCGGCTCGATGCTGCAGTGGCGGAGCAGATTCAGGACGCGTTGCCGGAAACCGAGGGCGATCTGCTGGTCTTCCTGCCGGGTGTGGCCGAGATCCGGCATGTCGAGCGCCTGCTGGCCGAGGCAAGGCTCGCGCCGAATGTCAGCGTGCTGCCGCTCTACGGCGATCTGCCCGGTCCGCAACAGGACCAGGCGCTGCAACCCAGCCCGCCCGGCCGCCGCAAGATCGTGCTGTCCACGTCGATTGCCGAGAGCTCGCTCACCATCGAGGGCGTGCGCGTGGTGGTCGACAGCGGCTATATGCGCCAGCCGCGCTTCTCGCCCAGCACCGGCATGGCAAAGCTGGAAACCATCCGCGTCAGTCAGGCCTCGGCCGACCAGCGCCGCGGCCGTGCGGGGCGTCTCGGCCCCGGTATCTGCTATCGGCTCTGGGCCGAAGCCGCGCATGGCGGACTGACGAAATTCACCGCGCCGGAAATCGCCGTCACCGACCTGACGCCGCTGGCGCTCGACCTTGCCGCCTGGGGCGTGCGTGACGCCAAAGCCTTGCCCTGGCTCGATCCGCCGCCGGATGGCGCGATGGCCTATGCACAGGATCTGCTGCGCGAGTTGGAGGCGGTCGATGAGGCGGGCGTGATCACGCCGCATGGCAAGGCAATGGCGGAGTTGCCGCTGCATCCGCGGCTGGCGCATATGGTGATCCGCGGTCATGCCCAGGATCTGGGCGGCCTGGCCTGCGCGCTGGCGGCGTTGCTGGGTGAGCGCGACATCGCGCGCGTGCCGCGCAGTACCGCACAAGGGGCGATCCGCGATGCCGATCTGCGCTGGCGGCTGGAAATCGTCGCCGGAGAATCCGAGCGCCATAGCGCCCCGCATGGCTTGCAGGTCGATATGAATGCCGTGCGGCAGATCCGCCAGCTGGCGCGCGACTGGCGGCGGCAGATCGGCGCCGCGCCGCATCAGGGTCCGGTCGACGATGCCGGTCTGCTGGTGGCGCTCGCCTATCCCGACCGGGTCGCGAAAAAGCGCGGTGGTGGCGGCAGCTTCCTGCTCAGCAACGGCCGCGGCGCCAGGCTCGATCCACTCGATGCGCTTAGCCGCGAGGAGTATCTGGCAGTGGCCGAAGTGGATGGCGCGCAGGCCGATGCGCGCGTCTTTCTGGCCGCGCCGATCGACGAGGCGACCATCGAAGCCCAGTTCGGTGCGGCAATTGCCGCGCGCGATGCCGTTGAATGGGATGACCGCAGCGGCGCCGTGCTGGCGCGGCGGCAGCGCCGGCTGGGCGCTCTGGTGTTGCGCGAAAAACCGCTGCCCAATCCGCCCGTCGAAGCCATTCGCGAAGCATTGCTTGAGGCCATCGCCAAACGCGGCCTCGACGTGTTGCCCTGGACACCCGGCCTGCGGCAATGGCAGGCCCGCGTGGCCCTGCTGCGCCAGCATCTCTCCGAGGCCACCGACTGGCCCGATATGAGCGATGCCGCCTTGATCGCGCGGCTTGCAGACTGGCTTGGTCCGTACCTCGACGGTGTCGCAAAACTTTCGCAGTTATCCGGTATCGATCTGCATGCGGCGCTGACCCATCAGCTCGACTACGCGCAGCAGAAGCGGCTGGAGGCCGAAGCGCCGACACATTGGCAGGTGCCGTCGGGTTCCAGCATTCCGCTCGACTATGTGCGGGGCGAGGTGCCGGTGCTGCCGGTGCGGCTGCAGGAGATGTTCGGTTATGCCGATACCCCGGCCATTGCGGGCGGTCGCGTGAAACTGGTGCTACATCTGCTCTCGCCGGCCCGCCGGCCGTTGCAAGTGACTAGCGATCTCGCCGGTTTCTGGCAAACGAGCTATCGCGCAGTGCGGGCAGAGATGCGGGGACAATACCCGAAACACGACTGGCCGGAAAATCCGCTTGCCGCGACGCCGACAGCGCGGGCAAAACCACGGATGCGATGATCAAATCGTTCTGGTGCTTGATTGTGCGCAGGCGCGCTCCGTAGGATCGAGTATGCAGATCGGCCGTCGTCAGGAAGTGCGTATCTTGTACGGCGATCCCGCCCACGGGTCGCGTGCATTGTATCGGCAGGCCATGATCGGCGCGGGTTTCAACAACCTGCGCGAATTCGACACGCTTGAAGGCTTCATCGATCTTGTCGCCGTCGCGCAGCCCGACCTGATCCTGATGGATATCGGTCTGCCGGGCGGCGATGTCGCGCAGCTCGTTTCCGGCCTGCGGCATGGACGGCTCGGCATCAATCCCTATCTGCCGGTGATCCTCACCACCTGGGAGGCCGAACGTTCGGTGGTGCGGCGGCTGGCCGATTCAGGACCGGACGACCTGCTGGTCAAGCCGCTGTCGACCAAGTCCTTGCTCGACCGGCTGGAAGCGGTCGCCATGAACCGCAAGCCCTTCGTGGTGACATCCGATTACATCGGGCCGGATCGCCGCCGCGTCGAAGCACGGCGCGAAAGCAATGTGCCGCTGTTCGACGTGCCCAATCCGATGCGTGCCAAGCTGACCGGCGAGGGTTTCGACGCCCGCATGCTGCAGCAGGCCGTGATGGCCATGAACGAACAGGTCAATCGCCAGCGTTTGCAGGCCTCGGCCTTCCGGATCGCTTTCGTTGCCGCGCAGATCGTGCCGCTCTACAAGGCGCAGACGATGCCGGATGCTCATACGCTGACCATGCTGCGCGACCTGATCGCATCCACTGAGGATATCAGGCAGCGCATCGTCGATACCGATCTGGCGCATGTCGGCCAGCTCTGCGAGCGGCTGCTGATTCCGGCGCGACAGATGTATGAGCGCGGTGAGGATTTCGTCTTCACCCAGGACTGGCAGAAATCCTTCGATCTGCTGAAAACCCTGGGCGATGCGGTGCTGGCGTTCTTCAATCCCGACCGGGATACCGCCGCCCTGGCCGGCGAAGTCGCCCTTGCGATCGACCGCTTCCAGGCGCGCCGGGCAGCGCAGGAAGCCGGACAGTTGCCGCAGGCCTGATCGTCAGGCGACCGTCAGGTCGCGGCTGGCCTTGTAGAGGCCGCCATTGTCGTCGGTCCAGGTGAAGTCCAGGCGGCCGCTCTGGGTGCATTTCAGGAAAAACGACACATACGGATTGGCGGAGACTGCCGGTTCCAGCCGGGCCTCGAAGACCTGCCTGCCATTCAGCGTCACCGTCATCCGGTTGACGATCATGCGCGGGATGATTCTGCCGCCATCATCCTTGCGCTGGCCCGATTCCATCGGATGCGAGATCATCGTCTTGATTTCGATCACGTCGCCACGCTGGATGCCCTGGGGTATCCGGATGCGCGGCCTGATGTCTGTACTCATGCCATCTGCTCCGCGCTCAGTTGCAGCCGCCGATGGTGACCTTGACCTCGCGGGTCGCCACCCAGGCCGAGCCGTCGCTCAGTTCGGCCACCGCGATCACGGTCTGCGATTCCGCCAGGCGCATGCGCAGATGCACTTCCGCCTTGCCGTTGTCGGGGCCGAGCAGGAAGCTGGCAACGCCGGGCAGGGGATTACGCTCGGAGATGATATGGATGGCCCGCACGTGGTCGGTCGGGGTCATCGGGCTGTCGACCGCAACGGCGATCGGCACGCTGTTGCCATTCTCCGCGATCTCGGGAATGTCGATCCGCACCTTGCCGGCTTTGGGCGCGACCTTGACGAGCTCGCTGAGCAGCCTGCGCGCGGTGTCGGGTGTGGCTTCGGCGGCAGCAGGCGCGAATATGCAGGCGGTACCGATGGCAGCGACGGCCTGGCGGCGGCTCAGGCCGTGCTCACGCCTGGCCAGGTGAAGAGGTTCGCTCATGGCAGTGTCTTTCATGCTCCGGCGGCAAGCCTGCCGGCTGCGGGAGGGAAAGTCCATTGCCGGGGCGGCGCTAACGGATTTCTCGTTCTCTGCAGGCATAAAAAACGGCCCGGATCGCTCCGGGCCGTTCGCCTGCGCGTGCAGGGCGCGATCAGTGGTGGATATGCAGCGTCTCGTCCAGGCCGGTCGCGGCCAGCACCTGGAAGCCGCCGTCATAGACCATCTCGATGCCGACATAGACGATGATGGCGACGCCGATATAGCCAAGGATGCGGTACCTGTCGAGCAGGCCGGCAATCGCCTTGGAGGCGACGGCGGTCAGCGCGATCGACAGGACCAGGCCGAAGGCGAGGATATAGGGATACTGGCGCGCGGCACCCGCGACCGCCAACACGTTGTCGAGCGACATCGAGACATCGGCGATGACGATCTGCAGGATCGCATCGCGCATCGACTTCGGCGCCTCCTTGCCTTCGCCGCCGCCCTCGGCGTTATGGGCGCGCAGTTCCTTGAACATCTTGAAGGCGACCCAGAGCAGCAGCAGGCCGCCGAGCAGGATCAGGCCGATGATTGCCATCAGTTCGACCGCCACGGCGGTGAAGGCGAGGCGCAGCACGGTGGCGCCGATAATGCCCCAGAAGATGCCCTTGTTACGCTGCTCGGGTGCCAGGCCGGCAACGGCGAGGCCGATGACGATCGCATTGTCGCCCGACAACACGATGTTGATCATGATGACCTGGAAGAAAGCACTGACTTCGGCAGCGGACAGCGAGAAGCCGAACAGAGAAAAATCCATTGCAACGAACCTTATAGACGGAGAATAAAGATCACGGCGTTTCGGGGCGCGCACTCTAGGGGCAAACACAGATATGCGGTATCTGGTGCGCTTATTTGTTTATGTAAATTTTATTAGTTATGATTTTTTTATACGCAGTGCGGCATGGCTTGGCGGCTGCCGGCGGCTTTGTTACCTATCCGTCATCCCTTTCCAGTATCGTTGGCCATGACCATGGATTCAGCTTTGTTTACATTGGTTTCCGGTAGCAGTCCGCTGCTGGTGAACATTCCTCATGCCGGTCTCGGCCTGAATCCCGGTCTGGCCGGCCGCCTGACACCGTCAGCAGCTCGCCTGGCCGATACCGACTGGCATGTGGAGAAGCTGTATGGCTTCGCGCCCGCACTTGGTGTCGGCCTGATGGCGGCGACTCATTCGCGCTATGTTGTCGACCTGAATCGCGATCCGGACGGCAAGCCGCTCTATCCCGGCGCCGACAATACCGAACTCTGTCCTACGCGCGGCTTCGATGGCGAACCGCTGTATCGCGAGGGCGCGGCGCCGGATGCCGCCGAAGTGGCCCGCCGTGCCGATGCCTACTGGCGGCCATATCATGCCCGGCTGGCGGCTGAACTCGATGCGATCCGCAGCCGCCATGGCTATGCCATCCTGCTCGACGGCCACAGCATCATCAGCGAGGCGCCGCGCTTTTTCGAGGGCAGGCTGCCCGACCTCAATCTCGGCACCGATGAAGGCCGCAGCTGCGATCCGGGACTGGCTGCCGCAGCCTATGGCGTGCTCAGTGGCGCGCGCGGCTTCACGAGTATTCATAATGGCCGCTTCAAGGGCGGCTATATCACACGGCATTACGGCCGCCCTGCCGAACGCGTACATGGCCTGCAACTGGAGATCGCACAAAGCTGTTATATGGACGAGCGCAATCTCGAACACTGGGATGCGCAACGGGCGGCGCCGCTGACCGCGGTGCTGCGGCAGCTGGTGGAGACGTTGCTGCACTGGACTCCGGCCCGGACGAACGGGCCATGAGCGATCAGCCGGCCGGCACGCTGCGGACCATGCGCTATCCGGTGATGCGCTGGCTGGCGCTGACGCTGATTCTCGGCATGCCGCTGGCCGGCGTGATCGGCATCGCCTGGATGAGCGACGCTGTATCGACACGGGCGGCCTGGGCGATCGCGCTGCCGATCCTCGGCATCATCGCGCTGTTTTCCGCCTGGCACACCCTGGCGGCCTGGCGCGTGCTGCGCAGCACCGACGAGATCGCCGGCATGGGGCAGCGCACCACCGGCAGCGACTGGGATGCGCTCACCATGATCGGCGAACTCGGCGTCACGATGGAGCGCCTGCGTCAGACGTTGCTGGATGAAAAAGGCCAGGTGGCGCTGCAGACCACCACGGCAGATGCAATCCTGAATGCGCTGCCCGATCCGGTTCTGCTGCTGGATGGCCAGCGTACGATTGCACGAGCCAATTTCGCCGCGCGCAAATTTTTCGGCAACGACATCGTCGGCAACGACCTGACCGTGGCGCTGCGCCATCCGACCGTGCTGGATGCCGCCGACAGCGTGCTGAGCGGCGAGACCGGTATGGCGGCGGCAGACCTGAATCTGCCGGTGCCGGACGGCCGCAGCTTCTCGGTCCGCGTCGTGGCCCTGCCGGCGGCGCGCGAAGACACCGCGGCGGTGCTGGCGCTGCACGATCTCACCTCGCTGCGCAAGGCCGAGAAAATGCGCGCCGATTTCGTCGCCAATGCCAGCCACGAATTGCGCACGCCGCTGGCGTCTCTGGTCGGTTTCATCGAGACGCTGCTCGGCCCGGCCAAGGACGACGAGCCGGCCCGCATCCGTTTCCTCGGGATCATGCGCGACCAGGCCGGTCGCATGTCGCGCCTGATCCAGGATCTGCTGTCGCTGTCGCAGATCGAGATGCGCGAGCATGACCAGCCGTCCGAGGTGCTGGCGCTGGCCCCGCTGCTGCGCGACGTAGCCGCGGCACTGGAACCGCAGGCCAAAGCCAAGCAGATGCAGATCAGGCTGGATCTGAACGACGCCGTGGCGCCGGTGGCGGGCGCACGCGACGAACTGATGCAGGTGTTCCAGAACCTGATCGACAACGCGATCAAATATGGCCGGGCGGAGACGCAGGTTGAAGTCCGGCTGGGCGAACGGGATGGCGGCTGGATCGAAGTCGGCATCCGCGACCATGGCGACGGCATCCCCCGCGAACACCTGCCGCGCCTCACCGAGCGATTCTACCGCGTCGACTCGGCGCGCAGCCGCGATCTCGGCGGAACGGGACTTGGCCTTGCGATTGTGAAGCACATTATCAAGCGCCACCGCGGTCGGCTTGTCATCGAATCCGAGATGGGAAAAGGCAGCGAATTCATGGTCCGGATGCCCGGGGCAGATCTGTCCCGATAGGCAGGCGGAATTCCGTGAGAAATAGGAGGGAGAAAAAGTTCGCCCTCTACAAATGCTGATAAGGTCCGGGTATCAATTTCTAAATATAAATCGGATTTAAGTATTTATAGAGAAATATATACATGAGAATTGAAGTATTAATGATTGGTATAATCTGAGAATGTAATAAATATCCCAATTATATTCATATTTATTTCTATAGAATTTATAGAGCAGTGGAATAATTATTACTATTTTCTTTTCGGATATTTTCTTTCGATCACAGTGTGACAAAGCTTCACTGTGGCGATTCTCGCAAGTGTCATATTCCTGCAAACTAAGGGTC
>NZ_PEKV01000017.1 GCF_002796975.1 Ferrovibrio sp.
GTCTGCGGCGCCGGCCTGGTCGGGTCCACCATCGCGCGCCAGCTTGCCGCCGAAGGCAACGAAGTGACGATGATTGACGTCTCGGCCGAACGCGCCAACAAGGCAGCGGAAAGCTACGACCTGCGCGCCATCGTTGGCCATGCCTCACATCCCGATGTGCTGGAACAAGCCGGCGCCTCCGATGCCGACATGCTGATCGCGGTCACCTTCGCCGATGAAGTGAACATGGTGGCCTGTGAAGTGGCGCATGCGCTGTTCAATGTGCCGACCAAGATCGCCCGCATCCGTGCGCAAGGCTATCTGCGGCCGGAATGGTCGGACCTGTTCAACGAAAAGCATATTTCGATAGATTTTATCATCTCGCCCGAGATCGAGGTGGCGCGCGCCATTCATCGCCGCATCCTGACGCCGGGCGCCTTCGACATGATCCCTTTTGCGGGTGATCGGCTGCGCCTGGTTGGCGTCCGGCTGGAGGAAGACTGCCCGGTGCTGAACACGCCGCTGCGTCAGTTGACTGGCCTGTTCCCGGACCTGGCGCTGAATATCTGCGGCATCATCCGCCAGGGCGCGATGCTGGTGCCAGATGCCGATGATCATCTGGAAGCCGACGATGAAATCTATGTCTGCGTGCTGTCGGAGCACCTGCAACGCGCCATGCGCATCTTTGGCCATGAGGAACGCGAGGCGCGTCGTATCGTACTGGCGGGCGGCGGTAATATCGGCCTGTTCCTGGCGCGCGAGATCCAGGAAAGTCAGCCTTCGGTGCTGCTCAAGATCATCGAGGCGAACCGCGAACGTGCGGAGCATATCGCCAGCACTCTGAAGAATGCGGTGGTGCTGCATGGCGACACACTGGACCAGGACATTCAGCAGGAAGCCAAGGTCGGTGCCGCCGAAACCATCATAGCCATGACCAACGACGACGAGGTGAATATCCTCACGTCGCTGCTGGCCAAGCAGGCTGGCGCTCAGCGCGCCATCACGCTGGTCAACAATCCGGCCTATGACACGCTGATCGGCTCGCTCGGCATCGATGTCGTGGTCAATCCACGCTCCACCACGGTGTCGTCGATCCTGCAGCATGTGCGCCGCGGTCGCATCCGTGCGGTGCATTCGCTGTACGATGGCGCCGCCGAGGCCATCGAGGCTGAGGCCCAGCAGACCAGCGCGTTGGTCGGCAAGCCGCTGTCGGAACTCGATCTCCCCGATGGTCTGAAGATCGGTGCCATCCTGCGTGGCGATACGGTCGAGATCGCGCGTGGCGACAGTGAGATCGAGGCTGGCGACCGCGTCATCCTGTTTGCCCGCCGCGACGCCGTGAAGAAGGTGGAAAAATTGTTCGCTGTCCGCCTGGAATTCTTCTGAGATAAAAGCAAAAAGCCGAGGCCTTTCCGATGTCGCGTATCGCTTATGTCAACGGTCAGTATGTGCCCTATGCCCAGGCCGGGGTACATGTGGAAGACCGCGGTTTCCAGTTCGCCGACGGCGTCTATGAAGTCGTGGCGGTGAAGGACGGCGGCTTCGTCGATCTCGAAGGCCATTTGGTGCGGCTGGAGCGCAGCCTGGATGAGTTGCGGATCGACCGTCCGATGTCGCGCGCCGCGCTCAGCGTCGTGCTGGCCGAAACCGTGCGGCGCAATCGTGTGCGTAACGGCAGCGTCTATCTGCAGATCACACGCGGTGAGGCCAGGCGCGAATTCCCGTTCCCCACCGATACCGCCCCCACTTTCGTCGCCATCGCGCGGCATCTCGATTGGGCGAAAGGCGCCGCCAATGCCGCCAAGGGCGTGGCCGCGATCACGCATCCCGATATTCGCTGGGGCCGCTGCGATATCAAGACGGTCGGCTTGCTGCCTGCCGCATTGGCAAAGCAGGCCGCGAAAGAAGCCGGCGCCTATGAAGCCTGGCTGGTCGATGACGAGGGCTTCGTCACCGAAGGCAGTTCCTCGAATGCCTGGATCGTGACCAAGGACAATGTGCTGGTCACCCGCAAGCCGACGCATGAAATCCTCAGCGGTATCACGCGTTCCGCCGTGCTGGAACTGGCGAAGCAGGAAGGGCTGAAAGTCGAATTCCGGCCCTTCAGCGTTGCCGAGGCACAGGCAGCGAAAGAGGCCTTCGTCTCCTCGGCCACGTCCTTCGTCATTCCCGTGGTGTCGCTGGACGGCAAACTGATCGGCAATGGCGGTCCGGGCGTGGTGGTCGCGAAGTTGCGCAGCCTGTATGAGGCACATGCCGCGACCCATAGCACCGACTGGCAGGCGCCCTTCCTCGGGCCGTAACGGTCGTCACACCACCGTCACTTCGGCGTGAGACAGCGGCAGGCGTGGTCTGATGCCGCACTGCACGCCATTGTTTTGCCACTTTCAGAAATTAATGGTTTAATTCATGGGCGTGGGGCAGCGGCCGCCGCCCCCGCAGTACTGATGGCCGCGTTTTCGAAGGAAAAATCCCGGGGACGTAGTCGGCAGAAGCTGAAAAAACAAAAGAACTACAACAACATAAGAAACGAAAGGTCTAAACTATGGCCGCCGACAAGCCTCAGAACGTCCAGGACGTCTTCCTCAATCACATCCGCAAGACCAAGACCCCGGTGACCGTCTTCCTGGTCAACGGCGTGAAGCTGCAGGGCATCATCAGCTGGTTCGACAATTTCTCGGTGCTGCTGCGCCGCGACGGCCACATGCAGCTGGTCTACAAGCATGCCATTTCGACGGTCATGCCGTCCGGCCCGATCCAGCTCTTCGACCCGGCCGCCGCCGGCGAGAAGCCCGCTGCCGGGGAACAGGGCTGATCCGCGCGGGTTTGTATCCCCTGAACGGTGCCCACCAGCGGAGCATCGTGTAAGTTTGGCTGATGTCTGATTACGACACTCTGGAAGACGAGCGCCCCCGCAAGGCGCTCGTCCTGCATCCGTCCCTGAAATCTGCCCAGGCCAAGGCGAAGGCAGCCGATCTGCGCCGCCGGCCCGAGGCGCGGCTGGCCGAAGCTGTGGGTCTGGCCGCCGCTATCGACCTGCAGGCCGTACGCGCTGATGTGGTGCCGGTTTCCACCTGGCGCCCGGGCACTCTGATCGGTCCGGGCAAATTGGAAGAACTTGCCGCCTGGATCGCCGAGAACCCGGTGGACGTGGTGGTGGTGGATGCCGCTGTTACGCCGGTACAGCAGCGCAATCTGGAAAAGAGCCTGAAGGCCAAGGTGATTGACCGCACCGGTCTGATCCTGGAAATCTTCGGCGCGCGCGCACGCACCAAGGAAGGCCGGCTGCAGGTCGAACTCGCGCATCTGAATTACCAGCGCTCGCGCCTTGTGCGGTCCTGGACCCACCTTGAACGTCAGCGCGGCGGCTTCGGCTTTCTCGGCGGCCCGGGCGAAAGCCAGCTGGAAATGGATCGCCGCCTGATCGGCGACCGCATCATCCGCATCAAGGAAGACCTGGCGCAGGTGGTGAACACCCGTTCGCTGCATCGCCGTGCGCGGCAGAAGGTGCCGTATCCGGTGGTGGCGCTGGTGGGTTACACCAACGCCGGCAAGTCGACGCTGTTCAACCGGCTGACTCAGGCCGATGTAATGGCGAAGGATCTGCTGTTCGCCACGCTTGATCCCACCATGCGCACCTTGCGCCTGCCGTCGGGCCGCAACATCATTCTCAGTGATACAGTCGGTTTCATCTCCGAACTTCCCACGCATCTGGTCGCTGCCTTCCGTGCCACGCTGGAAGAGGTGATCTCGGCCGACCTGATCCTGCATGTGCGCGACCTGTCGCATCCCGACACCGAAGCGCAGGCCGCCGACGTAGCCGATGTGCTGGCCTCGCTCGGCGTCAAGGAAGACAGCGAGCATCGGCGCATGGAGGCCTGGAACAAGGCCGACCAGTTGCCACCGGAAGAGCGTGAAGCGCTGCAGAACCAGGCTGACCGCCAGGACACCGCCGTGCTGATCTCGGCGCTGAACGGCTACGGCTGCGACACGCTGCTGGAACGTATCGACGGCATGCTGGATACGGACCGGGTCGAGATAGATGTCACGCTCGATGCCGGCGATGGCGCCGCGATTGCATGGCTGCATCGTCATGGCGAAGTGCTGGACATGAAGGAAGAAGGCGGCAGCCTGAAACTTTCCGTGGCGCTGTCGCAGGCGGAAGCGGGCAAGTGGCTCAAGCGCCAGGAAACGGGTCGTATATGAAGAAGGGACAAGTATGAAAGTCGATATGGACGCCGTGCGGCTGCTGATCGAAGGGGCGGCGCGCACCACCATCCTGCCGCATTTCCGTAAGCTGGAAAGCAAGCAGATCGACCAGAAGGCCGGTCCGCATGATGTGGTCACTGTCGCCGACAAGGCCTCGGAAGAGTTTCTGACGCCGCGTCTGCGCGATCTGGTGCCGGGGTCCACCGTGGTGGGCGAGGAAGCCAGCAGTGCCGATGAAAGCATCATGGATGCGCTGCGCCGCCCCGGCTATGCGTGGCTGATCGACCCGATCGACGGCACCGCCAATTTCGCCGTCGGCAGCGCGCTGTTCGCCGTGATGGTGGCGCTGGTGAAAGATGGCGATGCCGTGGCCAGCTGGATCCACGATCCGATCCGCAATATCACGGCGATGACCGAGAAGGGTTCCGGCGCCTTCATGCGCGAGGCCGACGGCGATATGCGCAAGCTGAAGACGCCGAACCCGCCGTCGCTGGCGCATGTCTCGGGCGCGCCCAACCTGCGCTACGGCGACCGCGATTTCGCCGCGCGGATTGCGTATCGCATGGACAAGACCGCCGGCGTGATGATCCTGCGCTGCGCCGGCCAGGAATATCTCGCCATGCTGGATGGTCATTTCCACTATGCGGTCTATAACCGCGCCATGCCCTGGGACCATACGGCTGGCTGCCTGCTGCTGACCGAGGCCGGCGGTATCGCCAAGCGGCTGGATGGCAGCCTCTATCGCGCTGCCGACAAGCCCTGGGGCAGCCCGCTGGTCGCAGCTTGCGGCGAAGAGCAGTGGAACTGGCTGAAGAAAGACATCTTCGACGCCTGATCAGGCCATGACGTCAGTGGATATCACCGCCGTCGGCGACCTGCTGATCCAGGCAGGGCGCGAGATCATCATGCCGCGCTTCCGCCGCCTGGAGGCGCATGACGTGCGCGAGAAATCCCAGGCTGATCTGGTCACCGTTGCCGACGAAGAGGCCGAAGCCTTTCTGACGCCACGGCTGGAAGCGCTGCTGCCCGGATCGCGCACCGTCGGCGAGGAGGCGGTCGGACGCAATCCTGCGCTGCTGGACCAGTTGCGTCAGCCGGGCCTGCGTTGGCTGATCGATCCTATTTCAGGGACATCGAATTTTGCTGCGGGCTGGCCGTTTTTTGCATCCATGATTGCATTGATTCTTGATGGCGATGCCGTCGCATCCTGGATACTGGATGTCCCCGGTGAAACTCTTGTGACGGCATCGAAAGGGGAAGGGGCCTGGCTTATGAGCGAGCGGGGCTACGGCATGCGTCTGCAAATGACGAAGCCTCCGTCGCTTGCCCATCTTTCGGGCGCGGCAAATCTCCGCATGAGCAACCGGTCGTTGGTCAGTCGCCTAGCGCACCGGCTGGACCGGACGGCGGGCCTTATGTGTCTTCGGTGTCTTGGACTTGAATATCTGTCTCTTGCCCAAGGACAACTGCATTATGGAATATACAGCGGGCGTCACCCATGGGATTTCGCCCCGGGCAGCCTACTGATCACTGAAGCCGGCGGTGTTGCGAAAAGGCTGGATGGGCGGTCCTATTGTGCCGCCGATCCGCTAAACACTGCGCCTCTGCTTCTGGCCTGCGGCGAGGAGCAGTGGGACTGGCTGAAACGCGAGATTTTCGATCCCTGATTCGGTGCGATTTCGGGGCAAAAAACCGCACCCGCGTACCGGACGGTAGCCCCCGGCCGCAGCGTCCAGGCGAAGTTCGCATAAATATCTGAAATATATAGAATTTTAACCTCCGCTTTGGGCCTTATTGGCCGGGTTCGAAACGTTGCTGCCATACCCTCGGCATGGTAGTTTCTGCGACCTGATTCCAGGGCCGAATCCGGGCCCATTCGGGTGGCCTGAGTCGCCCGATTTCAGACCCCAAATTCACTACATTTTTTGGACGCCGTTTCGTGACCGAACAGCCGAAGCCTCCGCACGATATTCAGCCGATCTCCATCGAACAGGAGATGCAGCGTTCGTATCTCGGTTACGCCATGAGCGTGATCGTGTCGCGTGCCTTGCCCGATGCGCGCGACGGTCTGAAGCCGGTGCATCGCCGCATCCTCTATTCGATGCATGAGAACGGCTATACCGCTGACAAGGCCTATCGCAAGTCGGCCCGCGTAGTCGGTGACGTGATGGGTAAGTATCACCCGCACGGCGACCAGTCGATTTACGATGCCATGGTGCGCATGGCGCAGCCCTTCTCGATGAGTCAGCTCCTGCTGGATGGCCAGGGCAATTTCGGCTCGATGGACGGCGATAAGGCCGCGGCGATGCGTTACACCGAAATCCGCCTGGAGCGCGCCGCCGAGGCGTTGCTGACGGATATCGACAAGGACACCATCGATTTCCAGCCGAACTACGACGACAGCACGCAGGAACCCAGCGTGCTGCCGGCGCAGTATCCCAATCTTCTGGTCAACGGCGCCAACGGCATCGCCGTTGGCATGGCGACCAATATTCCACCGCACAACATGGGTGAGGTGATCGACGCCTGCTGCGCCTATGTCGACAATAATGAAGTGACGCTGGAACAACTGTTGGAGATACTCCCGGCACCCGACTTCCCCACCGGCGGTATTATTCTGGGCCGGGCCGGCGCGAAGTCGGCGATGTGGACCGGGCGCGGCTCGGTGATCGTGCGCGGCAAGGTGCATTTCGAGGAGATCCGCAAGGACCGCGAAGCCATCATCATCACCGAGATCCCGTATCAGGTGAACAAGGCCTCGATGATCGAGAAGATGGCCGAACTGGTGCGCGCCAAGAAGATCGAGGGCATTTCCGATCTGCGCGACGAGTCAGATCGTGACGGCGTGCGCGTGGTGGTCGAAATCAAGCGCGATGCGATGGCCGATGTGGTGCTGAACCAGCTTTACCGCTTCACGCCGCTGCAGAGCAGCTTCGGCGTGAACATGCTGGCGCTGAACGGCGGCAAGCCGGAACTGCTGAATATCAAGCAGCTGATCGGCGCTTTCGTGAACTTCCGTGAGGAAGTGATCCTGCGCCGCACGCGCTTCCTGCTCGGCAAGGCGCGCGACCGTGCCCATGTTTTGGTCGGCCTGGCGATTGCGGTGGCGAATATCGATGAGGTGATCAAGACCATCCGCGCCGCGCCGGATCCGCAGACCGCGCGCGATCAGTTGATGACTCGCGAATGGCCTGCCCATGACGTGGCTGACATGATCGGTCTGATCGACGATCTGAGCCACAAGGTGATCGATGGTAAATACAAGCTGTCGGAAACTCAGGCCCGCGCCATTCTCGACCTGCGTCTGCAGCGCCTGACCGCACTGGGCCGCGACGAGATCGGCGACGAGATGAAGAAACTCGCCGAGGAGATCAACGAATATCTCTCGGTGCTGGGCAGCCGCGTCAAACTGATGGGTATCCTGCGCGGCGAGCTGGTCTCAATGCGCGAACGCTTTGCTGTACCGCGTCGCACCCAGATCGCCGAGATCGAGTTCGAGCAGGACGACGAGGATCTGATCCAGCGCGAAGACATGGTCGTGACCGTCAGCTTCGGCGGTTATGTGAAGCGTACGCCGCTCTCGACCTATCGCCTGCAGAAGCGTGGCGGCAAGGGCCGCACTGGCATGAGCACCAAGGACGAGGATTTCGTCACTGGCGTGCTGGTGGCCAGCACCCATACACCGGTGCTGTTCTTCTCCAATATCGGCCGTGTCTACAAGATGAAGGTCTACCGCCTGCCGGAAGGCACGCCGCAGTCGCGCGGCAAGGCCTTCGTGAACCTGCTGCCGCTGGCGGCGGGCGAGAAGATCACCGAAGTCCTGCCGCTGCCCGAGGATGAAACCAAGTGGAGCGAGCTGCATGTCATGTTCGCCACCGCCAAGGGCTATGTTCGCCGCAACGACCTGAGCGATTTCGTCTCGATCAATGCCAACGGCAAGATCGCGATGAAATTCGAGGGCGAGGACGCAGACGACAGCCTGGTCGGCGTGCTGCCCTGCACCGAGAGCGACGACATCCTGCTGGCCTCCTATGAAGGCAAGTGTGTGCGCTTCCCGGTCGCCGATGTCCGCACCTTCCAGAGCCGGTCGTCGACCGGCGTGCGCGGCATGAAACTCGCTGACGGCGATCGTGTCATTTCCATGTCGGTGCTGCGCCATATCGAGGTGACGCCGGAAGAGCGCGAGGCCTTCTTCAAGTACGAAGATGCCCATGAGCGTATCCGCAACGGCGAGAGCGGTGTGACCCTGCCTGAAGATATTTCGGTGCAGCGCTTCACCGAACTGCAGGCGGCCCAGCAGTTCATTCTCACCGTGACCGAAAAGGGCTACGGCAAACGCAGCTCAGCCTACGAGTACCGCATCACCAGCCGCGGCGGCTCAGGCATCATCAACATCGAGACGACGCAGAAGAACGGTAATGTCGGCGCTGCCTTCCCGGTGGAAGACGATGACCAGATCATGCTGGTGACGGATGGCGGCCAGGTGATCCGCTGCCCGGTGCATGATATTCGCATCGCCGGCCGCAATACGCAGGGCGTCATCATCTTCAAGCTGGGTGACGGCGAGAAGGTTGCGTCGGTGGCGCATTTGCCGGAAAGTGGCCCGAACGAAGCCGGCGAAGTGACTGACGACGGCGACGTGGCAGGCGAGACTGCCGGCGACACGCCGGAATAATCAGTCTGTAGTGATTCTGTGGGGGAGCGGATGACCAAGCAGCGGATCGGACTATACCCGGGGACTTTCGATCCGGTGACCAAGGGTCACTATGACATCATCAAGCGCGCCGCCAAGCTGGTCGACAAGCTGGTGGTTGGCGTTGCCGTCAATGTCGGCAAGGGACCGCTTTTCTCGATGGAAGAACGCGTCGAGATGGTGCGCGAAGAGATCGGCCCGCTGATGCCCGGCGCCACCGAGTTCGAGGTGAAGCCGTTTTCCAACCTGCTGATGCATTTCGCCATGGATCTGGGCGCGGTCATGATCATCCGCGGCCTGCGCGCGGTGTCGGACTTTGAGTATGAGTTCCAGATGGTCGGCATGAATGCCCGGCTGAATTCCGAGATCGAGACCGTCTTCCTGATGGCGTCTGACAATCACCAGTTCATCGCCTCGCGCCTCGTGAAGGAAATCGCCACCCTGAACGGCGACATCAATCCCTTCGTCTCGCCGCGCGTGGCGGAACGGGTGCGCGTCGCCCTGCAAAATCGGAAGAGCGAAGAATGATCCGGCGTAGTTTTCTGACGCTTGCTCTGTTCGCTGCCTTTGCGCCGCTTGCTGCGAAAGCGCAGCAGACCGATCCTGAGAATACTCTGATCATGGAACTGCGCGATGGCCGCGTGGTGATCGCCATGCGGCCCGATCTGGCGCCCAACCATGTGAAGCGTATCAAGGAGCTGACCCGCAAAGGTTTCTACGACGGTTCGGTCTTTCATCGCGTGATCCGCGGCTTCATGGCCCAGGTCGGCGATCCGACCGGCACCGGCGGTGGTGGCTCGGGCCAGAAGTTGCGTGCCGAGTTCAGCCGCGAGCCGCATCGTCGCGGCACCGTGTCGATGGCCCGCACCAGCGACCCGAACAGCGCCGACAGCCAATTCTTCATCTGCTTCGACGAGGCACCGCATCTGAACGGCCAGTATACCGTCTGGGGCCGGGTGGTGAGCGGCATGGAATTCGTCGATAATATTAAAAAGGGTGCGCCGGGCAGTGGCGCCGTCGCCGATCCCGACAAGATTGTCCGCATGCGCGTTGCTGCGGATGTGAAGTAAGAGGTTCAATATGAGCGCCGATCTCGAAAACACCTTGTATCTCGAACTCAAAGACGGTCGTGTCACTATCGCGCTGCGGCCCGATCTGGCCCCGAAGCATGTCGAGCGCATCAAGGAACTGGTGCGGCAGAATTTCTACGACGGCCTGAAATTCCATCGTGTGATCGAGGGTTTCATGGCGCAGACCGGCGATCCGAAAGGGAATGGCACCGGCGGTTCCGGCGAGAATCTGAAGGCTGAATTCAACGACGAACCTCATGTGCGCGGCACCTGTTCGATGGCCCGCGCCAGCAGCCCGCACAGCGCCGACAGTCAGTTCTTCATCTGCTTCGCCGATGCCCGCTTTCTGGACAAGCAGTATACCGTCTGGGGTCAGGTCACCGATGGCATGGAGCATGTCGACAAGATCAAGCGCGGCGCTGGTGGAAATGGCGAAGTGAAAGACCCGGACAAGATCATCACGATGCGCGTCGCTGCCGACGTCGAGTGACTGTCAGCCCTCATTGGGGCTAGATCAATGCTGGTTTCCGATTTCGACTTCGAACTTCCGCCGGCGCTGATCGCCGAGCGGCCGGCCGTGCCGCGTGAAGCGGCACGTCTGCTACTGCATGTCGGCAGCATCGATCGGCGTGAGTTTACCGTGGCCGATCTGCCGGATCTGCTGCGGCCGAATGACCTGCTGGTCTTCAACGACACGAAAGTCATTCCCGCGCGGCTCTACGGTCGTCGCGAGCGTGATCCGGAAGTCCGGGTGGAAGCCCTGCTGCTCAAGCCCATCGGTGAGCAGCGCTGGACCGCGATGGCCAGGCCGGCCAAACGGCTGAAATCCGGCGACCGCGTGCTGTTCGACGATGGCATCGTCGCTGAGGCCATCGGCCGTGAAGACGATCAGATCGTGCTGCGCTTCGACCGTGCTGATGGAGAGCTTTTGACGGCATTGGAAGATGCCGGTGCCATGCCGCTGCCACCTTATATCGTGGCGCAGCGCAAAGCCGACGCGCAGGACAAGATCGACTACCAGACGGTATTCGCCGAAAAGACCGGTGCGATTGCCGCGCCGACTGCCGGGCTGCATTTCACCCCGGCGCTGATCGAGACGCTGAAAGCGCGCGGTATCGGATTTGCCCGCGTCACGCTGCATGTCGGCGCAGGCACCTTCCTGCCGGTCAAGGTGGATCGCATCGAAGATCACAAGATGCATGCCGAATGGGGGGAGGTGACGGAGGAGACAGTTGCCGCGATCCGAGCCGCGAAGGCAAAAGGCGGTCGGGTGATTGCCATCGGCACGACGTCGCTGCGCCTGCTGGAAAGCGCCGCCAGAGATGGCGGCTTGAAACCCTTCCGGGGCGACACCGATATCTTTATCACCCCGGGCTTCCGCTTTGGGGTGGCCGACGGCCTGATGACCAATTTCCACCTGCCGAAATCCACGCTGCTGATGCTGGTGGCAGCCTTCGTCGGGTTGGAAGGCCAGCGGGCGATCTATGCCCATGCGGTGCAGAAAGGCTTCCGTTTCTACTCCTACGGCGATACAAGCCTGCTGTTCAGACAGGCCAGCCCGAGATGACGCTGAAGTTCACCGTTTCTGCCACCGATGGCGCCGCCCGCAGGGGCCGGCTTGAAACCGCGCATGGCGCGATCGACACGCCGGCCTTCATGCCCGTGGGTACGGCCGCGACCGTGAAGGCGATGACGCCGGAAGGCGTGCGGGAGACCGGCGCGCAGATCATCCTCGGCAACACTTATCACCTGATGTTGCGACCGAGCGCCGAGCGCGTTGCCAAGCTCGGCGGGCTGCACACGTTCATGAATTGGCCCGGGCCGATCCTGACTGATTCCGGCGGATTCCAGGTGATGTCGCTGTCGCAACTCAACAAGGTCACCGAACAGGGCGTCAGCTTCCAGTCGCATATCGACGGCGCGAAATACGACCTGACACCGGAGCGCTCCATCGAAATCCAGCATCTGCTCGATGCCACGATCACCATGCAGCTGGATGAATGCGTCAAGCTGCCGGCCGACGACAAGCGCGTCTCGGAAGCGATGCAGCTCTCCCTGCGTTGGGCCGAGCGCTGCAAAGCAGCGTTTCAGCAGCGCGACGGCTACGGCCTGTTCGGCATCGTGCAGGGCGGCACCAATGGCGGCTTACGCGAGGAGTCTGCGAAAGGCCTGATCAGAACCGGCTTCGATGGCTATGCCGTCGGCGGCCTGGCGGTGGGCGAGACGCAAGCCGAGATGTTCGCCACCCTGGACGTCACCATGCCGCATCTGCCGCAGGACCGCCCGCGCTATCTGATGGGCGTCGGCAAGCCCTCCGATCTGGTTGGCGCGGTGCAGCGCGGCATCGATATGTTCGACTGCGTGATGCCGACGCGCTCGGGCCGCAACGGGCAGGCTTTCACCCGGCGCGGCACCATCAACATCCGCAATGCCCGCCATGCGGAAGACCCGCGCCCCATCGATGAACATTGCCGCTGCCCGGCCTGCCGCAGTTACAGCCGCGCCTATGTGCATCATCTGGTGCGTTCGGATGAAATCCTCGGTTCGATGCTGATGACCGCGCATAACCTGACCTATTATCAGGACGTGATGCAGGGCATGCGCGCCGCCATCGCCGAAGGCCGGCTCAACGCTTTCGCCGCCGACTTCCATGCCGGCGAGGCGAGCGGCGACATCGACCCCCTGTAGATGCTATTGCGCCATTTGAAGGTTTTTGGCATCGCGGCATTCTTCGCCGCCATCGCCTATGGCCTGGCGCATCTGGCCTTCCGGATCATTTATCATTGGTGATAGTCGCTAGTCCTAAACGCTGAACGCGTCGTCGTCCTTGTGCAGGTGCAGGAAGCGACCGATCTGGGTTTTCAGCGTCGCAGGATCGTAGGAGTCATTCACCTTCAGCGCTTGCAGGAACAGCTCGCGCTGCAGCGTCTGCGGCAGGTCGTTCCAGGTCAGCACCACCGCCGCACCGAGGCATTTCAGGATGTTGGTCTCCGAGACCGCGAAATGATGATCTTCCATGGCGCCACCTTCGCCTTCCCAGCGACGCAGCGCGCGGGTGAGTTGGGCATCGGTGTCAAAGCGCGCCTTGTCGTCGGCCATTTTCAATCCTCGTCGTCGTAATAGGTGATGTTGATCAACTGTTCGATCTGGCCACGCTGTCCGATGGTCAGCGGCAGGGTGACCGATTCAAACTGCACGAAGCTGCGATCGACGAAATAGTAACTGCCAGCGGCGCGGAGCGGTTTCGCATTCTCCGTCGCCCAGGACAGACCGTTGTTGAAGTCGGTATAGGCCTGCTCGCTCATGATTTCGTCGACGAATTTGCCGGTGGGATCGCGCCCGGAATACTGGCTCACCAGCGTGCCATACAGACGGATGCGGAAGCGGCGCCTGTCGTTCTCCTGCACGATTTCGTAGATCAGGACGCGCGGCAGGTAGGGGCGCAGCACGAAGGGCGAGAAATCCGCGCGGTCAGGCGCGATACGGCCGGCGCGCTTTTCGTCCCACAGCGCGACAAGCAGGCGGAGTTCTGGACGCTGGAACCGTAACTCGGGATCGAGGCGGAACCTGCTTTCGACGATCTGCCGGTTCACGGCATCTCCTCCGGTTTGCTGCAGCATATACTGCAGGGCAATCGGGTACCGGGGCAATTCGTTCTACGATAGGAGAGGTTGGTGAGCCCGCCGGGATTCGAACCCGGGACCTCTCGATTAAAAGTCGCTTGCTCTACCAGCTGAGCTACGGGCTCACGAGGCCCTTTCCGGCAGCCCCCGAAGGCGACCTGGGCCGGAAAAGCGCCGCGACCATAGGTCGTCGGCCGGTCCCCGTCAACCAGCCGGATTATCTGTTGAATGAAGCACTTAGCTCGGTTCTGAGCCGCAATCGGTGGCGACTCTGTCCGGAGGGGTCACAGGCGCCGATGCGCCGCGTTTTCGGCGGAACCCGTAGCGGCGGTTACCAAGATACAACCTTTGAGGGGCTACAAAATTCTTCGCAGTTGCGGGATAATCTCCCGGTCCGGCCCGTACAGCCCGGAGGATGAGGATCATGACGAATTTCTACGTTGAAGGCGGGATTTTTAAGGATCTTGCGGACCCGGCGCCGATTGCCGGAACCGAGGAACGCTACGGCCCGTTCCCGACTGAGCAGGAAGCCGACAAGACTTGGCGTGCCCGCATGGCGGACAAGATCGACATCTGCAACCACCGCCTGCGCGTGATCAGGCGCGACGCCTGAGTCGCCGATTCCCCCGCCGGAGTCGCGCCCGGTTCACCAGGTCTCGCCGCGCTTTCCCTGTTGCTAAGCAGTTAGCCTGCCGTGATGATTTCACGGTAGACCCTCCGATTCGGCCAATTTCGGCCGGGAGACAGGTCGAGAGAAGGCGATGTTCGATCCTCACACTGCCGGTCGGCTGATTGCGAACCGGGGTGATTTGAAACGCAAAGCGGTGAATTACGCCCGCGGCCAGGACGTGCGGCTGAGCGCCGAATTGCGTGGCAAGATCGAGAAGGTGATTGTGAAGAGCCAGGCTGAATTCGAAGGTGCGGCGCGCGAGACACTGGTGACCTTAAAGGAAGCCTGGGGTTCGGCGTCGTTCAATTCGATCGGCCGCGCGCGCTATTACGAATGGATCCGCGACCTGGCGCTGGAGCTGAAGGGGCAGGGCAGCCTGTTCGGTTATCCGCTGGTCACGCTCTATGCCGATTCTTTGAAAAATCTCTGCGATGGCCTGACCAACCCGAGCCATCGCCTGCATGCCATTATCGGCCTGAATATCGACGCGCTGAATATTATCGTGCGGCGTCGCATCAGCGGGCCGGGCAGCGTGCTGGAGCGCCGCGTGGCCGAAGCCTTCCGCGAAGCCTATCTGAAGATGCGCCTGCGCCAGCCATCGGAAGTGGCGATGGAACACAAGGTGGCGGATGCGGTACGCCAGCTCGACGGCAAGCGCGAACCCGCGGTGAAATCGCCGGACCTGAAGAATACCGGCCGCGAATGGCCAGGCGGCGTGCGCCTGACGGCCGATTGAGGCCCCAGTTCTAGTGAGGCCTGGTCATGGCTGATTCCGACGATCGCAACAATCCGAACGGACCGCCGGACGGCTTTAACTGGAAGCCGCAGGCGATCAAGCCGATTGCCGCCCAGGAAGTGATCGCCGAGGCGATCAAGGATGCCGACAAAAGCTATTTTTTTGAAAACTACACCAAGCAGGCCGCCAATGTGATCGCCGAGCTGCGCAAGCATGGCTATGTGATCGTGCCCTATTATCCGACGGTGACCATGGTCAAGGCGGCGATGGACGAACTGCAGTACGGCCAGAACCGGTTCACCAATGTGGTGATGCCGATGTATCTGGCGATGATGAAGGCGGCCCCGAAATCCAAGGGCTGAAGCGGGGCTAACTCGGCATTAACCGCCATCTGGTATTGCAGCCGGACTGCGCTACAATACGGCCGAGGTTGGCTGTCTCTCTGGAGTTGAAGATGAGCCGGGACAAGCTGGTGGCTTTCCTGCGCGTGGCAGGGCCCGAACGCACCGCCGAAATCCTGAAACGTCTGCCGCCGCAGGAGGCGCAGGCGGTGCAGCAGGCGCTCGACCAGAGTCCGAATATTGCCTCCAATCAGGTGGATGTCGCTGCCGACGCAGCCGCCACCTTCGTCGCCGCCGTCGCACGCAAGCGCTGATGCCGGGTCAGATCCGCTGGCATGCCGTTGTGGCGGCAGGGCTGGCCCTGCTGTTGTCGGCCGACGTAGTGGCGCAAAGCGGCCTTGGCTCGGGCAGCCGGCCAAAAAGTTCTACCAAATGCTTCAACGCACCGGAGATCGAAGCGGTTGCCATCGTGCGCGCCGGCATGGTGATCCGCGACCACGCACGTGCCTGCGCCCGTCGTGGCCATGACCGCGACCTCATCAATGTCTGGGCGGCGTTTGACAACACCAATGCGGAAGAAATGAAGCAGGCGGTCGAGGTTCGCGCCAAGGCTTTTCAGCGCAACTGGCCCGACGATCCGAATGCCGCGCAGCGCGATGCCAATGAAACCGTGGCGTCACGCCAGCTGGTCGATTTTGCGCCGGCCGAATGTGTTGTCCTGCGCGACCTGGTCGAAAGCTTCAAGACCTGGCGGGACTATATGAAGCATGTCCGCACGGTCGAGGTGGGACAGGTGAAAATGCTGTACCGCACCTGCCCACGCCGCTCTCCCGGCGAAGTGCCGAGGTCTGAGCAGCCCTAGTTCGCTGGCACCACGACGATGCGGTTGTTTTCGAGCAACAGGCTGCCGGCGCGGAAGACCGACGCGCCATAAGGATCCATCTGGCCGATTGCGCGCACGCGGTCGCCGGCCTTCACCTTGGTCAGGTCGCGCCAGGCCGGACCGATCACGATCACCTGGCTTGAATTGCCGTCATTCAGCACGAAGGTTGTGGCCTGCGGGGACAGCACGGTGCCCTGGATCGTCACCGCCTTGCCGCGCGGGATTTCCGAGATTGGTACCAGCGGCGGGACATCGAAAGTCATGCTGCGCGTGGTGCCGCCCTGACTGTTACGCTTGGGCGCAGGCGCCGGGGCCGGCTTCTTCCCGTCCTTCTGCTCTGCCTGCGGCTGCGCACCGGGCTGTTGAGTCCCAGACTGTTGTGCCCCAGGCTGCGGAGCCGCGGGCTGCTGGGCAGGGGGCACGATCGGCTGGCTCTGCGGCTGCTGGGCGCGCGGATCGGCCTGTGACGGTGTTGGTGCCATTGGCTGCTGGGGCGTCACCGGCTGCTGGGCAACGACCGGCGCGGCGATCAGCAGCGCCGCGCCAAGAACGAGAAGGGGCTTCAGATGCATCGACCGCCATCGACCTCCATGCAGACGCCAGTGATAAAGTTCGCCTCATCCGAGGCGAGGTAGAGCGCGGCATTGGCGATATCGGTCGGCGTCGAAAAGCGGCCGATCGGAATAGTGCTGACGAATTTCGCCTTCATCTCCGGGGTTTCTTCACCGCCCATGAATTCCTTCAGCATCGGCGTCAGGCCGGCGACCGGGTTCAGCGCATTGACGCGGATCTGCTCGGGCGCCAGTTCCACTGCCATTGCCCGGGTCAGCGTGATCACCGCGCCCTTCGAGCCGTTATACCAGACCAGACCAGGGCGGGGCCGCACGCCGGCCGTGGACGCGATGTTGATGAAGCAGCCGCCGCCGCGCTTGCGCATTTCGGGGATGGCATGCTGGGCTGAGAGGTAGATGCTCTTCACGTTGACGGCGAACAGCTTGTCGAAGGTGGCTTCGTCGGTGTTCAGCAGCGAGGCATTGCGCTGTGGCATGCCGGCATTGTTCACCATGATGTCCAGCCCGCCGAAGGCTTCGACGGCCTTTTCCACCAGGGTCTTCATCTGCCCGTTCTGGCTGACATCGGCGGCAACCGGCAGTGCCTTCTGCCCGGCCTTGTTGATTTCGCCGGCGACTCTTTCCGCAGCAGCGAGATTCAGGTCGCCGATCACCACGGATGCGCCCTCGGCTGCGAAGCGCTTGGCGATGCCTTCGCCGAAACCCGAACCGCCACCCGTTACGATCGCAACCTTGCCAGACAGACGCATGAACCAATTCCTCCCAAAAATACAGGGGCCTTCCCTAAAAAAGCCGTGCCAATCACTCTAGCCTGCCGGCCGGGGCATGCAAGCGCCTGATTCCCCTGCTAGACTGCTTCCGATGCAGTCAGGGATAGGGAGGCGCGGCGTGCTGTTTCCGGGTTTCGAGCTAAAGCGTGTGGCCGGCGAAGGCGCCGAGATCAACCTGCGGATCGGCGGCAAGGGGCCGGCGCTGCTGCTGCTGCACGGCTACCCGCAAACCCATGCGATGTGGCACCGGATCGCGCCGAAACTGGCGGAAGACTTCACCGTGGTCTGCGCCGATCTGCGCGGCTATGGCGACAGCGGCAAGCCGGCCACCACGCCCGACCATGCCCCATATTCCTTCCGCGCCATGGCTGCTGATATGGTCAAAGCGATGGCCGCTCTCGGTTTCGACCAGTTTTGTCTTGCCGGCCATGACCGCGGTGCCCGCGTCTCGCATCGCCTGACGCTGGATCATCAGGCGCGTGTGAAGAAGGTTGCGCTGATGGATATCGTGCCGACCCTGCATCTTTACGAGAATATCGATCAGCAGGTGGCGACCGGTTATTACCACTGGTTCTGGCTGATCCAGCCCGAACCGTTCCCCGAGAAGATGATTGGCTCCGACCCGGAATTTTACCTGCGCAAGAAGACCGGCCACTGGTCGGGCGCGAGTTTCAAATTCGACGAAGACGCCATGGCGGAGTACCTGCGCTGCTTCAGCAAACCCGAGACCATCCACGCCTCCTGCGAGGACTACCGTGCCGCCGCCGGCATCGACCTGGTGCATGACCGCGCCGACCGCGACGCTGGCAAGCGCGTGACCTGCCCGATGCTGGTGCTGTGGGGCAGCAAGGGGCTGATGGCCAAGGCCTATGACGTGCTGGGCGCCTGGCGCGACCGGGTGAACGGACCGCTCGACGGCCATGCCGTCAACAGCGGGCATTTCCTGCCTGAGGAAGCGCCAGACGAGACTTATGCGGCGCTGATCAAGTTCCTGAAGGCCTGATCTGCGATGACCACCGACACGCCGCCGCCCAATCCCGAAACCGAACTGCCGCCTATTATCGCGCCGGCGCCGAAGGTGAGCCTGCTCACCCGCCTGCGCAATTACTTCCTGGCCGGTATTATCGTGGCCGCACCGATTGGCCTGACCATCTATCTGGTCTTCATCACCATCGAGGCGATCGACCGTAACGTGCGTAGCCTGGTGCCGCCGGGCTACGAGCCGGAACGCTTCATCCCGTCCTACAATCTGCCCTTCGGCATTCCGGGGCTCGGCCTGATCGCGGCACTCGTCATCCTTACGCTGATTGGTTTCCTCGCCACCAACCTGATGGGCCGCACGCTGCTGTCACTCGGCGAGCGGATCGTGGCGCGCATGCCGGTGGTGCGCGGCATCTATTCGGCGCTGAAGCAGATTTTCGAAACCGTGTTCAGCCAGTCGGGTAATTCCTTCCGCCAGGTCGCGCTGGTGCCCTGGCCGTCCACCGGCTCGTGGACCATCGCCTTCGTCACCAATTATGTGCAGGGCAACGAAGTGAACGATCTGCTCGGCGAGGAGATCGTGACCGTCTACGTGCCCACTACGCCGAACCCGACCGGCGGTTACATGACCTATTATCGCCGCCGCGACATCCATATCCTGTCGATGAGCGTGGATCAGGCGATGAAGCTGATCATTTCCTGCGGTGTGATCGTGCCCCAAGGGACAATGGCGGACATTACGGACGCTCAGATCAAGGCAGCCGGCGGAGGAAGGCCCAGTGTCAAGCCCGACAATGGAGATGGCAACTTCACGCCCTGATCTTCCCCCGCAGGTCGCGCGTTTCGACCTGCGCGCACTGGATCGGGATTTCCTCGACAATCCCTATCCGGTCTACCATCTGTTGCGGCAGCATGATCCGGTGCGCCACATGCCCGACGGCAGCTGGTTCCTGACGCGCTACGACGACCTGCATGCGGTCTATCGCGACAGTCGGCGCTTTTCGTCGGACAAGAAAGTGGAATTCGGCGCCAAATACGGCGAAGGCACGCCGCTGCACCGGCATCATACCACCAGTCTGGTGTTCAACGATCCGCCGCTGCATACCCGCGTGCGGCGGCTGCTGTCTCCGGCCTTCACGCCGCGCGCGCTGAAACTGCTGGAACATCGCTTTCAGGCACTGGTGGCGCGCATGCTGGACCGCGCGGAGAAAAACGGCGGCATGGACGTGATCGCCGATTTTGCTTCCGCCTTGCCGGTCGAGATCGTCGGCGACATGCTGGCGGTGCCACATGAGGACCGCCATCTGCTGCGCGACTGGTCGCTCGCCATCCTCGGGGCGCTGGAGCCGGTGCTGACGCCGGAACGGGCAGAGCAGGGGCACCGTGCCGTCGCCGAATTCGAGACCTATCTGGAAAAGCATATCGTCGACTGGGAAACGCGCATGGATGCGCGGGAGGCGGAAGACGCCTATGGCGATGTGCTGGCAGGACTGATCCGCGGTGAGAATGGCGAGAAGCTGACCTCGGCCGAACTGGTGCAGAACTGCATCTTCCTGCTCAATGCGGGCCACGAAACCACCACCAACCTGATCGGCAACGGCATTGCCGCCTTACTGGAATGGCCGGACGAAAAGCGGCGGCTGGCGAACGATCCTGGCCTGATCAAACCGGCGATCGAGGAGTTCCTGCGCTTTGAATCCTCCAACCAGCTCGGCAACCGCCGCGTGGTGGAGCGCGTCGAGATCGGTGGCGTGACATTCGAGCCCGGCGCGCTGGTCACGCTCTGCATCGGCGCGGCCAACCGCGATCCGGCACAGTTCGCCGATCCCGACCGGCTCGATGTCGGCCGCACGCCGAACCGGCATCTGGCTTTCGGCGCCGGCATTCACGCCTGCGCCGGCATGTCGCTGGCGCGGCTGGAGGGCCAGATTGCCGTGCAGCAGCTGCTGGCGCGTTTTCCGGACTTCCGCGCCACCGGCACGGCCGTGCGGGGCGGTCGTGCCCGGTTCAGAGGGTATCTGTCTTTCCCCATTCAGTTCAGTTGAGCATGACCCGGAAAAAGCGTCTCGCCGTGGCCCGCCTCTGGCATGAGGGCAACAGTTTCACGCCGCTGCGGACCGCGCAGGCCGATTTCGAGCGCCGCGAATGGTTCGAGGGCAACGAAGGCCTGGCGCGCTATCGCGGCACCGGCACCGAACTGGGTGCGGTCGTTGCCTTCGAGGATGCCCGTCCTGACTGGGACATCACCGTGCTGCGCTGCGCCTCGGCACCGCCGGGCGGGCCGGTGGAAGACACGCTGTATGAACGCATCGTCGCCGACATGCTGCGCGGACTGGAAGGCCAACAGTGGGATGCCGTGTATCTCTCGCTGCATGGCGCACTGGTGACGGAAAGCGAACCGCAGGCCGACCTGATGCTGCTGCGCCGCGTGCGCGCCATGATTGGCTCTACGCCGTTAGGTGTCAGTTTCGATCTGCATGCCAATATTTCTTCCGAACTGCCGCAGCTGGTCGATTTCGCCTCAGGCTATAAAACGCATCCGCATATCGATATGGACCGGACGGCCGCGCGCGTGCTGGCTGAACTGGCACGGCTGGCCGAGGGCGGCGCGAAACTGTTTGGCGCGGTGAAAAAGCTGCCGGTGCTGCTGCACAGCTTCAATATGCGCACCGCCGCCGGTCCGATGGCCGATACCGTCAACGACGCGAAAGCGGCCACGACCGGCAGCGTGAAGGATGTCACGGTTTTCGGTGGTTTCGTCTGGGGTGACAGTCCAGATGCCGGCGCCAGCATTCTGAGTTGGGCCGAGACGGCGACGGCTGCGACGGCTGTGGCCGATGACATCGCGCAGAAGCTGTTCGACCGCCGCGAGCAGTTCCGCACCTCGCTGCCGAATCCGGTTGAGGGCCTGAAGACGGCGCTGCAGACGCCCGGTCTCGTCTGTGTGGTCGAGCCGAGCGACAATCCGCTGTCGGGCGGTATCGGCGATACCACTGGTTTGCTGCACGCGTTGCTGGAGATGAAGGTCGACGGTGAATCGGTGTTCGCCTTCCTCTACGATCCGGATCTGGTACAGGCTGCGAAAGCCGCCGGTGTCGGAGCCAGTATTGCTGCCAAACTTGGTGGACGGATCGCGCCGCATTTCGGTACACCGGTCGAGGCGAAGGCGGAGGTTGTCGCGCTCACAGATGGTCGTTTCGTCAACGAGGGCCCGTTTGAAACAGGCATGGCGGTCGATCTGGGCGAAACCGCTGTGCTGCAGACCGGCGGTGTGAAGGTGATCGTCACCTCCAGCTGCCAGGCCGGCATCGACCCGGCCTATTTCCGCCTGCATAGCATCGATCTGGAAAAGACCCGGTTGATCGCCGCCAAGGCGAAAAACCATTTCCGCGCCGCTTTCATCGAGCGCGCCGCGATCATCGTCGATGTCGACACGCCCGGCCCGGCGGCACTCGATCTCTCAGTGCTGCCGTTCAGGTATCTGCCGGCTGGTATGGAGATGTAGAAAAATGGATCCCCGCTTTCGCGGGGATGACGACATCATTCTCGTCGTTCCCGCGCAGGCGGGAACCCAGTCTTTTTTGGTGTATCAATCGATCTTGGCGCCCGAGGCCTTCACGGCCTTGGCCCATTTCTCGATCTCGGTCTTCATCAGGTCGGCCAGTACCTGCGGCTTGCCACCCACGGGCTGCGCACCCTGCTGGTCGAACTGCGCCTTCATTTCGGGCGACTTGAGGATCGCATCGATTTCTTGGTTCAGCTTGGTCACGATGGCCGCCGGCGTCTTGGCTGGCGCATACATGGCGAACCAGGCGGTGGCGCTGTAGTCCGGCAAGCCCTGTTCGGCGACGGTCGGAATATCCGGCGTCGACGGCCAGCGCTGCGGCGTGGTGACGCCGAGCGCACGCAGCGCACCCGAGCGGATATGCGGCAGCGCCGAGGGCAGGTTGTCGAAAGTGAACTGCACATTGCCGCCCAGCAGGTCGGTCAGCATCGGGCCCGAACCGCGATAGGGCACATGCACCAGATCGGTGCCGGTCATGGTCTTGAACAACTCGGCCGAAAGATGGCCCGAGGTGCCATTGCCAGGGGTGCCGAAATTCAGCTTGCCCGGCTGCGACTTCGCCAGCGCGATGAATTCCTGCACATTCTTGGCCGGCACGCTGGGATGCACCACCAGCACATTGGCGACCATGGCGATCAGCGACAGCGGGGCGAAATCCTTCACCGGGTCGTAGCCCAGCTTGGAATAGAGGCTGATATTGATCGAATGGGTGCCGATGGTACCCATCATGATCGTGTAGCCGTCCGCGTCCGACTTCGCCGTGTATTCGGTGCCGATATTGCCGCCCGCACCGGCGCGGTTGTCGACGATGAACTGCTGGCCGAGCCGTTCGGTCAGTTTCTGCGACACGAGGCGGGCAAGGATGTCGGTGGTGCCGCCGGCGGGGAAGGGCACTACGACCTTCACCGGCTTGTTCGGATAAGCCTGCGCGAAGGCTTGTGTGACGGCAGCGGGTGCCAGCAGCAGCGTGGCGGCAGCCACGGCGGATAAGAGCGTCCGGGTGAAAGTCATCAGCATTGTCTTTCTTGCGTTCGTTTCCTCTGGGCGAGCGGACTCGCCATGCGGCCGGCATTCTAGGCCTGCCAGTCTGCTCTGCCCACGGATTTGTTTGCGGTGGCATGCAGTCTTGTATTTTGAATTGAATTCAATATAGTTTGTATATGGCGCCCCGATTACGTGTTTCCGCTGCGGAACTGCTGCCGCCCGACCTGCCGGCCTCGGCGCGCGGCAATGAGACCCGCGACCGCATCCTGAAGGCGGCGGCGAAAGTGCTGATCGCCGGCGACGGTCAATGCGAGATCGCCGATGTCGCGCGCGCCGCCGGCGTTTCAGCGGGCCTGAGCTATCACTATTTCACCTCCAAGGCCGGGCTCATCTCGGCCGTGGTCGAAGCCTTCTACGACCGTATGGAAGCCGCCGTGATGGAGCCCAATCCGAAGCCGGGCGCGGGCTGGGGCGAGCGCGAGCGGCTGCGGCTCGAACGCATGGTCGACTTTTATTATGCCGAACCGCTGGCGCCGCTGATCCTGACCCGGCTCAGCCGCACGCCAGAGGTGGCAGCTGTCGAAGCTGCGCGGCTGGCACGGCATATCGATCTGGCGGCGCGCAATATCGAACTGGCACAGCAGAAGAGTGAAATCCCTGTCGAACTGGACGCGCATCTGCTCGGTGCGATGATCCTCGGCGGATTGCGACAGGCGATCGGTCAGGCCCTCGGCATGGTGAAGCGTCCAGGCCGCGAGAAGATTACGGAACAGCTCTGGTCCTTCATCACCGGGACCGCGCAGCTGAAGCCGGCCAGGAAGAAAGCCGCGCGCTGATGCAGCCCGCTTTGCAGAAAGAATGGCTCGGCCGTGTGCGCGATCATATGGCGGCACGCAGTACCGATATGGCCGAGACGGTGACGCGCATCGATATCGCGCGCTACACCGATCCGCAGCGACTGGCGGCCGAGCAGGCGCTGCTGCGCCGCACGCCGGTTTTCGTCAGCTTTGCATCGAAACTGTCGAAGCCCGGCGATTACGTCACACATGACCTGCTCGGGCTGCCGATCCTGGTGCTGCGCGATATGGATGGCGTGCTGCGCGCCTTCCTCAATGTCTGCCGCCATCGCGGCGCCAAGCTGGTCTGGGACAAGGGCGGCTGCGGCAAGCGCGCTTTCACCTGTCCCTATCATGCCTGGAGTTATGATCTGCGTGGCACCTTGCGCGGCATACCGCATGAAGCCGGTTTCGCCGGGCTCGACAAGACGCAGCACAATCTCGTGCGGCTGGCAGTGACGGAGGCTTTCGGCCTTGTCTTCGTGCAGCCGGATTCCGCGCTGCCGGACTACGACTTCACGGGTTTTCTGTCAGGCATCCGCGACGATCTCGAAGGCTTCGGCCTCGGCGATCACATCCTGCATGACGAGCGTGAGATCGGCATCAACTGCAACTGGAAGGTCGTGGTCGAGGGCGGGCTGGAAACCTATCACGTGCAGCACGCGCACAAGCGCACGATTGCGCCGATGTTTGCCGACAATGTCGCGGTGGCCGACCGGCTCGATCCGCATATGCGGCTCTATTTCACCAAGCGCAATGCGGCAGAACTGGTTGCGGGCACAGCGCAGGGCACGATCCGCGACTACGGCAACCCGCTTTACTACATCTTTCCCAATCTGATCATCCTGGTGCAGCCCGATCACGCCACCGCCATGGCCGTGCTGCCGAAGGGGACTGACACCTGTATCGTACATGGCGGCGCGCTGGTGCCGCCGGTCACGGAGAAGGGCCCGGCCGGCACGGCCAAGGCCGACGCGCACTGGGACCGCAACGTGAAGATCTTCTGGGACGCGCTGGACGAGGATTTCCAGATGGGCCAGGCGATCCAGGCCGGCTTCCGCTCCGGCGCCAACAGCCACATCACCTTCGGCCGCTTCGAGCAGGGCTGCGCCTGGTTCCACGACAGCTTGGATGCGCGGCTCAAATAGTTGTCGTTCCCGCGAAAGCGGGAACCCAGCCTCCCTGCCTGACTGGGCCCCCGCTTTCGCGGGGGCGACGGATAGGTTTTGCACACAAAGGTGTCATCAGCTCGACGGCGAGCCGCCACTTAATCCCTTGGCCGGACCTTACCGGCACACTACATTTGTTCCATGAGCAAGCTGTCACGCCGCTATTTCGTATCGGGCCGGGTGCAGGGCGTCGGCTACCGGTACTGGGTCACCACCCGTGCCAAGGCCCTTACTCTGGTCGGCTGGGTGCGCAACCGGCGCGACGGCCGGGTGGAAGTGCTGGCCTATGGCGCGAAGAGCGACCTCGACAGCCTGGGCCAGGATCTGCATGCCGGCCCGGAGGCCGCGCAGGTCGAGACGGTGGAAGAAGCCCCGGTGACCCCGGAAGAGGCGGAACTGGCCGCCGGCGCGACCAAGTTCTCGCAGAACGCGACGCTCTAGTCTGCGCGATCACAGCGCGTTGATATCGGCCACTTCGAGAATCTGCTTCGCCGCGCGTGTCCGCGCCACTGCGATCATCGCCCGGCCGACCTGCCGCGTGGTGGTGAGCGCCGCCTGCGGCCAGAGGAACCTGACCAGCGACAGACACGGCATCAGCAGATAATACGCCGCGCGATAGACGCGGCTTTTCGGCTTGATGCCGTCCATTGGTTCGATCACGCCGGGGCGGAACATATAAGCCGCCTTGAACGGCAGCTTCAGCAGCGCATTCTCGGTGCGGCCCTTGACGCGCGCCCACATCGACGGGCCGTTCTCTGTGCCGTCGGTGCTGCGGCCGGACACATATGTGAAAACCATCTGCGGATTGAGTCGTGCCAGCGTGGTGGCGGCCGCCAGCGTGAGATCATAGGTCACGCGCGTATAAGCCGCTTCGCTCATGCCGGCGGACGAGACACCGAGGCAGAAGAAGCAGGCATCGAAGCCGGTCAGACGGTCTTCGATCGCGCTATAGTCGTACATGTCGATGTGATGCAGGTCTTCCAGCTTGCCGGCTTCGGGCAGCCGCCCCATCGGCGTGGCGCGCGCCGCGCTGCGGCCGATGGCAACCACGCGGCTGACACCCGGATCGAGCAGGCATTCGCGCAGCACCGCTTGGCCGACCATGCCGGTGGCGCCGAAGATCAGGATGTTCATGAGCATTCCCCCGAAAGGCCGCAAACCACATCATCCTAACCCAGTGACGACCTGTCGAGGAGGTCGGGCGTCACATTTTTGTCGAGGTGGCGCTTAACGATCAGATCGGTAGAAGTGGTTGGTGTAGGGTGTCACCAGTGGAAGCGTGGCATTTGCCCCAAAGGTTGTCTCGGGCTCTTCGGAAAACAGGAGTTCGACATTCTCCTGTAGACGCCCGCAATACTGCCCCAGTTCCGTGGCACTGCTCACGTCCTGCTGGTTTGCTCCCGCTCCCACCATGATGGTGTCGTAAAGGATATCGATCTCCGGCTCTATGCTGTTGCAGATGAGCAGACGAATGCACATCGCTTTCGCGACATGGCCTTTCGGCGGCTCTCTCAGTCTGGGAACGCGCTCTGACAGCAACTTGGCCATGGCGGCGGTCATCCGACCGAAACAGACAGGTTCATAGGCAGGCCGCTTTCCGAAATATTCATCGAAGTCAAACGCGGGGTTTCGGCGCAGCGACAGCGGGCGATACTTGATCTCCGCCATGAACTCGCTGAATGGCCCGACATGGATTTCGTCGATTTGTCCATCCGCGTGTTTGCGATATCGCACCACGACGGGGATGATAGTGGGGCATTCCAGATACCAGATTTCGGTTTCCTGAAGCGTATCAGGCACGCTCTGCCTGACCAGAGAGGCACGCAGAGGCACTGTGCTGTAGCGCAATGTCGGGCTGCTGCAATCGGGAACCGCGCCCGCGGCATACTCTCTCGTCCGCAGAAAAACTTCGGCGGCGATCTCGCCTGAAAGACCGCTATCCGAACGCCCGGATGGCAGACTTGCGTATTTGGATTGGGCGACAGCCGGAGCCGACAGGCAGATGCCGAGCAGAAGGTGTATCAGTAATTTCCAACGCTGCTGTTTCATTTTCTGGCCTGCCAATGGCGCTGCGCGTGCCAGCAGGATAGAGCGGTGGATAAAACGAGACAAGAACATTATAGAAACTAATAGTGTATTCAGGCCGAACGGGAAAATAAGCGTCCCTATGTCGGCCCGGCCGGGGTGGCAGCGTCCTTGGACTATCGCGGCCATGCGAGCCGCAGCCAAACCAGAGGAGACGACAATGCGCGTGATGGTGATGGTGAAGGCGACCAAGGACAGCGAAGCGGGCTTCATGCCCTCGACCGAACTGCTGGTGGCCATGGGCAAATACAACGAGGAACTGGTGAAGGCCGGCATCATGAAGGGCGGCGACGGGCTGCATGCCTCATCCAGGGGCAAGCGGATTGCCTTCGATGGCGCCAGCCGCACCGTCTATGACGGGCCCTTCGCCGAGACCAAGGAACTGATCGCCGGATTCTGGCTCTGGGAGGTCAAGGACATGGCCGAGGCGGTGGCCTGGGCGAAACGCTGCCCGAATCCGATGCCGGGCCCGAGCGAACTGGAAATCCGGCCAATCATCGAGATGGAGCATTTCGACGCGATCATGACGCCGGAAGCGCAGGCCACCTTCGACCGGGTGCAGGACAAGCTCGACAAGCGCTAAAGCCAGGCTGTGATCCGGAACTGATCCGTGGCGTTGCCCGGATCAGTTCCGGCTGAACATAAATGCCTGAATGCGGGTGCGCAGCGCGCGATAAGTGTCGCTGAAGGCGAGGCGCCGCGGTTCTTCGCCGCCCGCGACAGCGGCGGGATCGGGCAGTCCCCAATGCGCCGTGATCGGCTTGCCGGGCCAGATCGGGCAGACTTCGTTCGCGGCGTCGTCGCAAACGGTGAAGATGAAATCCATTTCCGGTGCCCCCGGCGCGGAGAATTCATTCCAGGATTTCGAGCGCAGGCCTGCGATATCGTGGCCGTTCCCGGTCAGCAGATCGAGCGCCATGGGGTGCACGTCACCCTTGGGAAGCTGCCCGCGCTGTAGCCCCGAAAAAGCCCATTGCCGAGCTGGTTCATCAGCGCCTCGGCCAGAATGCTGCGCGCGGAGTTTCCGGTGCAGAGGAAAAGGACGTTACGGATATTCCGGCTCATTGCATGTCTCAGGCCTTGGCGGCTGTCCCGGAAGACTGCGCGCGCAGCATCAGCATCGCGGCAAAACCGGCGATGCAGAGCCCCGAGGTGAACAGCAGCACATTCTGGCCGTACCATTCGAGCAGCAGTGCGAAGACGAAGGGTGCGCCGGCCTGACCGAAGCGGGCGGGCGCAACAAGCCAGCCCTGTCGTCGTCCATAGCCGACCGGTCCGAAGATCGTCAGTGGCAGAGTGCCTTTGGCAATCGTCATCACGCCGTTGCCGGCGCCATGCAGCAGCGTAAAAAGATAAGCTGCCGGCGGACCGAACAGCAGCAGCGCACCGACGCCGATGGGATGCGTGATCGAGGCCAGTCGCGCCGAGAGCAGCGGATGAAACCGTTGCAGCAGGGTGTGTTCCAGAATCCGCGCGGCCACCTGTGCCGGACCGACCAGTGCCGCGGCGGCAATCGCCACGGCTTTGCTGGCGCCGGCAGCTTCGAGAATGCGCGGCAGGTGCGCTGCCATCGCCGTGCTGGTGATCCAGGTGACGGCAAAGGCGAAGGCGAGCAACAGCATCGGGCGGGTGAACAGCGATTCATCAATCTGTTCCGTCGCCGACGCCGGGCCGGTGATATGTGCCCCCAGGTCGCGGGGGATCAGCAGGCGGTTGAGCGGCAGGCCGATGCAGAGATGTGCGCCGGCCCAGGCAAAGCAGGTGACGCGCCAGCCCCATTCGGCATCGAGCAGGGCGGAGATCGGCCAGCAGACCGTACTGGCGAAACCCGCCAGCAGCGTGATGCCGGTGATCGCGCCGCGGGCGTTCCTGCCATAGATGGCGGTCAGCGTGGCAAAAGCGGCCTCATACAGGCCGATGGCCATGCCGCAGCCGATCAGCAGCCAGGCGGCGACGAAGACCGGCAGGTTGGGCGCGGCGCCGAGCAGGCCAAGGCCGACGGCGAAGATCAGGCTCGACACTGTCAGCACGTTGCGGCCGCCGAAACGATCGATGCGATGGCCGACGCCTGGGCCGATGAAGGCCGTCAGCAGCATCGCTGCCGAGAAGGCGCCATAGATCCAGCCGGTGGAAACACCGAACTCTGCCGCCATGGGACCGGCGAGGATCGCCGGCAGGTAATAGGTCGAGCCCCAGCCAAGCGTCTGGGCGGTGCCGAGGGCCACGACAACCAGTGTACGACGGTCCCTCGATACGGACATGCAGACCTCAGCAGCAGGCAGTTGCGGCAACCGGGCGGGCCTGCTGGCCTGCCTTCACTGCCGTTTCGTTGGCGCGTGTGCAGCAGGCGGTGGCAGCGGGCACCGGTTCGGGCGTGCCGCAGCAACTGGTTCCGCAGCGTTCACCATCGCCTTCGACACCTGTGACTTTAGGCAGATTGGTGCTGCAGACGCCAGTTTCCGGCAGGTCGAGCTGGATATCGTCGGCCGCCATCATGTCGCCCGCGAGTGCAGCGACAATCGAACGTACCTGTTCGTAACCGGTCGCCAGCAGGAAGGTCGGTGCGCGGCCATAGCTCTTGATGCCGGCGATATAGAAGCCGCTGTCGGGCTGTGCCAGTTCGCGATGCCCGTGCGGGCGCACCGTGCCGCAGGAATGCATATTGGGATCGATCATCGGCGCCAGCACGCGCGGGCTTTCGGTGGCCGGATCGAGATCGAGGCGGATTTCGCGCAGCATGGCGAGGTCGGGTCGCTGTCCGGTGGCCGCAATGATACGGTCGACCTCCAGCGTCTGGTCCGCGCCGCCCGGTGTGGCCAGCGTGACGCCGAGTGCGGCGCTGACTTCGATGCAGGTCACCGTGCTGTGCATATGCAGGTCGATGCCGCCGGCCTTCACCAGTGTCTCCAGCGCCTGTCCCAGGGCGCCGCGCGCCGCCAGCTTGTCATTCGCGCCGCCGCCGAACAGGCGCGCGAGGCTGGCGCCGCGCACCGCCCAGACGATCTCGGTGGCCGGCGCGCTGTCCTTCAGCTTCGCCAGATCGAGCAGCACATTGGCCGCCGAATGTCCGGCGCCGATCACCAGAATGCGCTTGCCGGCATAATGCGCGGCATCGCGGCCGAGCACATCCGGCACGCCGTAGGCAATCGCATCCCGGGCTGCGGTCTCGCCGGGCACCGGCAGGCCGTTGCCGCCGATCGGATTGTGCTGGGTCCAGGTGCCCGAGGTGTCGATCACGGCAGAGGCCAGTTCCTGCCGCTCGCGCCCGTCCTTGTGCTGCACGATGACGGAGAAGGGTGCGTGGTCGCGGCCGGCGGATTTCATCTTGTCGAAGCCGAGCCGGCTCACGCCGGTGACGCGCGCATCGCATTCCAGCACGGCAGCGATTTCGGGCGTGGCGGCCAGCGGCTTCAGATACTGCTCATACAGTTCCGCGCCGGTCGGATGCAGGCTACGCTTCGGAGCCTGCCAGCCGTTCCTGTCCAGCAGGGCGCGAGCGGCCTTGTCGATATTGTAGGACCAGGGCGAGAAGAGCTGCACATGGCCCCAGTCGCGCACATGGGCGCCGACCTCGCTGCCGGCTTCCAGCAGCTTCACCGGAATGTTGCGCACGACCAGATGCGCGGCGGCGGCAAGTCCGACCGGACCGGCACCGATCACGACGACAGGCAGGCTGGTGCGGATGATCTTCGTCAGGGCGGTCATGGTGTCGTTTCCTTAGTTGTTCGTCGAACTACGAATATTCTGGGCAAATTTTTTTACAGATCGCCGATCAGATGCTGCATGCGACGCAGCTTCTGCAGGTCGACGCAGTAGCAGGGACGCTCGCCCTCGATCTCGCCTTTCACCAGACCGGCATCCTTCAGGATGGTCAGATGCTGCGAAGCAGTGGAGGGGGCGACCGGCAGCAGGTCGGCCAGACGGCCGAAGTAGCAGGCGCCGATGCGCAGCAGGTTGCGCAGGATCAGGATGCGGACGGGATGGGCGACGGCCTTGGCCAGCATGGCCAGTTCCTCGTCTTCCGGCCGCAGCGTTTCGGCCAAGGCGACAGCGCCGGTCGCGCTGTCGCAGCAGCTGTCCTCGGCCCCCACCGGGCGGGCGTCAGGTTTCGTCGGAGAGGCGATCTTGTTCGTCATTCGACGAATAACATATACCGGGATCGTCCCGGGTCAAGCGGAATGTTTGGCGGGATTGCAATGGCGGAAGCGTACCTTATATGTTCCTTTTCTGCGCGGTCCCCCGGCAGATATGTTTCACGGCCTATGTTTCACGGAATAAGCAAATATAAGGATGCTATAAGCACTGAATAAGCATCGAATAAGGTCACCGCAGACTTGCCATCACGCGCAGATAAGCTGTCTAAGAAGATCAGAAAGAAGACATAGTAATATGATTACAAAGAAAAAATACAGGATGACACTGAAGGAGTGGGCGATCTGTTATGCCGGCGCTCTGGTCCTGGGCGGTGTGGGATGGGTGACGACCGGCAACCAGTGGGTCGGCTTCGGCTCCATCCTCATCTTCACGGCCGGCTACGTGCTCTGGCTCAAGTCCAAGAAGGCTGCGGCCGAGCCGGTGGTGATCTCGACCGATCATCTCAGCCGCCAGCAGAAGCGCGAGTTGAAGCGCAAGAATAAGATTTAGATTTCAGTTTCTTAGGTTGTGTATCTGATTAGGTAGTGCAAGTAGTGCCCAGCCGGTCGAGCAGGGCGGCTTCTACAGTGTCACGTAAGATCAGGTCGACCTCGGGCAGCGAGGGTGTCAGGCCCAGATCGGCCAGCGAGGTGACGCCGTAGGGTTCGGCCTCGGTGTTCTGGATGCCGCAGGCGACGATGCCGCCGTAGTGGTCCAGGTCGGGGTCGACGTTCAGGCTCAGGCCGTGGAAGGTGATCCAGTGGCGGACCCGGACACCGATGGCGGCGATCTTGTCCTCGCGGCCCGGTCCCTGATCGGGGCGGTCGACCCAGACGCCGACCCGGCTGTCACGGATCGCGCCGGCGACATTGAAGCGGGCGAGGCTGGCGATCACCCAGTCCTCCATCCGGCAGACGAAGGCACGCACGTCGCGGCCCCGTTTGGTCAGGTCCAGCATCAGGTAGACCACCCGCTGGCCCGGCCCATGATAGGTGTACTGGCCGCCCCGGCCGGTGGCGAAGACCGGGAACTGGGAGCTGAGCAGGTCGGCCGGTTTGGCCGAGGTACCGGCGGTGTAGAGCGGCGGATGCTCCAGCAGCCAGATCGCCTCGTTGGCCCGGCCGGCATGGATGTCGGCTACCCGGGCCTCCATCGCGGCCTGGGCGACCTCGTAGGCCACCGGAGCGTCGCTGATGATCCAGTCCACCGGTCCGGCCGGGGTCTGGATGGTCTGGTTGGGGGGCGGCAGAAGGGAGGGCATGACCTTAAGACTGTGCTAACCTTGCAGGGGTTACTTAAGCCCTGCAGTGGCCCAAAGGAAGTGCGGCCGAGGAAGGTGTTGTATGGCGACCAATGCGGTCAACGACGTCTCGGTGGAAATCTCGGTGGTGCTGGGCAAGGCCACCATGCCGATCCACCAGGTGCTGAAAGTCGGCCGCGGCGCCGTCATCGAGCTGGACGCCAGCGTGGATGACCATGCCTGGATCTTCGCCAACAACAAGCTGATCGCCCGCGGCGAGATCGTGATTTCCGGCGAGAAGGTCGCCGTCTCGATCACCGACACGATGTCCGAAGACTGACCGGACGATTAAAGCTGCGTTTTTAAGGCCTTGTGCGGCCTTGAATACCCCGGCGGGATTTGCTATTCCCCCGCGTCGCCCGAAAATGCGGTCGTGGCGGAATTGGTAGACGCGCAGCCTTGAGGTGGCTGTGGCCGAAAGGCCGTGAAAGTTCGAGTCTTTTCGACCGCACCATTCGAAACCTCTCCAGGGTCCGGGCGTCCCACTTTCATCGCAGGACGGGCTGTTGTAAGCCTGATTGCCCCGGCGGCATGTGCTTCGCTGTCGCCCCTGATCGTACTGATCCTGCGAGAGTTTTGATGACATCCGATCTCGACCGCGCGGCCCTGGAATACCACCGGCTGCCGAAGCCGGGTAAGCTCGAAATCACCCCGACCAAGCCGCTCGGTACCCAGCGCGACCTGGCGCTCGCCTACAGCCCCGGCGTCGCCGCCGCCTGCAATGCCATCAAGGACGATCCGGCCCAGGCCGCCGAGCTGACCGCGCGCGGCAACTTGATCGGCGTGATCTCCAACGGCACCGCCGTGCTCGGCCTCGGCAATATCGGGCCTCTCGCGTCCAAGCCCGTCATGGAAGGCAAGGCGGTGCTATTCAAGAAGTTCGCCGGCATCGACGTCTTCGACATCGAGGTCAACGAAACCGATCCCGACAAGCTGGTGCAGATCATCGCGGCGCTCGAGCCGACCTTCGGCGGCATCAACCTGGAAGACATCAAGTCGCCGGAATGTTTCGTGGTCGAGCGCGCGCTGCGCCAGAAGATGAAGATCCCGGTCTTCCACGACGACCAGCATGGCACGGCGATCACCGTGGCGGCTGCGGTGCTGAACGGCCTGCGCGTGGTCGGCAAGAAGATGGAAGATGTTCGACTAGTGGCCAGCGGCGCCGGCGCTGCGGCGCTCGCCTGCCTCGACCTTCTGGTCGAACTGGGCATCAAGAAGGAGAATATCGTCGTCAGCGACATCGTCGGCGTGGTCTATGAAGGCCGCACCGAGCAGATGGATGAGTTCAAGGCGCGCTATGCGCGGCCGACCAACCACCGCACGCTGAGCGACGCGATCAGCGGCGCCGATGTCTTCCTCGGGCTTTCGGCCGCCAATGTGCTGAAGCCGGAAATGGTCGAGAAGATGGGGCCGAAGCCGCTGATTCTCGCGCTGGCCAATCCCTCGCCGGAAATCCTGCCGGAAGCGGCCAAGGCTGTACGTCCCGATGCGATCCTGGCCACGGGGCGGTCTGATTATCCCAACCAGGTCAACAACGTGCTGTGCTTCCCGTTCCTGTTCCGCGGCGCGCTGGATGTCGGCGCCACCACGATCAACACGGAGATGGAACTGGCCGCGGTGCGCGCCATCGCCGATCTCGCCATGGCGGAAATCTCCGACGTGGTTGCGCGCGCCTATGGCAACGACGAAGACCTGAGCTTCGGCCCGGAATACTTCATCCCGAAGCCCTTCGATCCGCGCCTGATCCTGCAGATCGCGCCCGCCGTCGCCCAGGCGGCGATGGACAGCGGCGTGGCGACGCGCCCGATCGCCGACATGGATGCCTATCGCCACAGCCTGGAGCGCTTCGTTTATCGCACCGGCTTCGTGATGCGGCCGACATTCGAGCGCGCCAAGCGCAAGCCGATGCGCCTGATCTATGCCGAGGGCGAGGATGAGCGCGTGCTGCGTGCCGCCCAGATCGTGCTGGACGACAAGGTGGCGGTGCCGACCCTGATCGGCCGCCGCGCCGTGGTGGAAAAGCGCATCGAAAAGCTCGGCCTGCGCCTGAAAATCGGCACCAATGTGGAACTGATCGACCCCGAGCGCGACGACCGCTATCACGAATACTGGACCGGTTATCTGGCGCTGATGAACCGCAAGGGCGTGGCGCCCGACGATGCCCGCATCATGATCCGCACCAATACCACGGTGATTGCCGCCATGGCGGTGCAGCGCGGCGAGGCGGATGCGATGCTTTGCGGCGCGGTCGGCCAGTACGACCAGCATCTGCCGCATATCCAGGATGTGATCGGTCTGCGCAGCGGTGTGGCGCTGGCCGCAGCCATGCAGCTGCTGGTGCTGCCGCAGGGCATGCTGTTCATCACCGACACCAATGTCAGCCTAGATCCCACCGCCGATGAGATCGTGGCGATCACGCAGATCGCGGCCGATGAAGTGCGCCGTTTCGGCCTGGTGCCGAAGATAGCACTGGTGTCGCACTCCAATTTCGGCACCTCGTCGTCGCCGTCGGCGCAGAAGATGCGCGAGGCAACTCACCGCCTGCACCAGCTGATGCCCGATGTGGAGATCGAAGGCGAGATGAAGGCCGATGCCGCCGTCTCGGAAGCGATCCGCGAGAAGCTGATGCCCGGCAACGGCCTGAAGGGCAGTGCCAATCTGCTGGTGATGCCGAATCAGGATGCCGCCAATATCTCGGCCAATCTGGTGCGCCAGATGGAGCAGGGCTTCTATGTCGGTCCGATCCTGATGGGCATGGCCAAGTCGGCGCATATCGTGTCGCGCAATGTCACCGTGCGCGGCCTGGTCAATATGAGCGCCGTCGCCGTGGTGGATGCGCAGGACCATGCCGAAGGCCTGATGGGACGCGGCGCCTGAGATTTTAGTGGCCGAGAACGGCGCGGTCCGTGGCCGCGTCCCAGTCGTGGCCGGCGGCGAAATCGCGCAGCTGGCCCAGCGCAACATGCGCGTCGTCGCGCCAGCGCAGGCCGATGCGATGCATGTCGCGTAGTTCGGGCAGAGTGAGCGTCGCCACTGTGTCGCTCGCCAGCCAGTGCGGCAGCAGCGCGACGCCGATGCCGGCCTCCACCAGCGCCAGCAGAGCCGCATCGCTTTCGGCCCGGCCGATGATGCGCGGACGCACATTCAGTCCGTCGAACAGCCTCTCGGCCGCCGGCATGATCTCGGCCTGGGGGCGGATTACGAAAGGCTGGTCCTGCAAATCTGAAATCCGTGCGCTGCTGCGCCGCGCCAGCGGATGCTTGGGCGGTACAGCGAGCAGGTAGCGCTGGCGGAACAGCGTCAGGCTGTGCTCATCACTTTCATCTCCCAGCGGCAGGATCGCCGCATCGATGCGGCCGAGATCAAGCCGGCGCGTCAGCGTGGCCGCCGGTGCTTCGAGAATCTCCAGCGCCACATCGGGATGGGCCGAGGCGAAGCTGCCGAGCAGGGCGGTCAGTCGCTGCTGCGGCAGGCCGGGAATGTAGCCGAGCCGCAGGCGCAGTTTGGTCGGCCGGCCTTCCTGGCGCAGTTCGCGCCGCGCCGCTGTCCATTCCTGCAGCAGCAGTCGGGCTCGGGGCAAGAAACGTGCGCCGGCGGGAGTCAGTTGCGGCGTGCGGCTGCGCTCGAACAGGCTGGCGCCCAGCGACTCTTCCAGCCGCTTGATCCCGGCCGAGAGGGTCGGCTGGGTGACGTTGGCGCGCTCGGCCCCGCGGGTGAAGCTGCCGGTTTCGGCCACGGCCATGAAATAGCGGATCAGGGTCAGGTTCATCGATCATAGAAAAACCCTATCCGACTGATAAAAACAATCGATTTTCTCTATTCAACTTTCCACGCTATCACGGCAGGCAGAGGAAACCGGCCGGAAGGGGCTGCCAGCCATGACCGAGAAATACATCGAAACGCTCCGCATGATGACGCAGGCCTGGCAATGCGACCATCTGGGCCACGTGAATGTCAGCTTCTACATGGGCTGGCTGGGCGATGCCGCTTTTGCCATGGGCGCCATGCATGGCTGGCCGCGCGAGCAGATGCTGGCCGAACAGGCGGGCGTTGCTGCGGTGAAGGCCGAAGTCGATTACCAGGCCGAACTGCGCGGCGGCGACATGGTGCGGATGGAAAGCACGGTCGAAAGCATTGCTGAACGCAAGATCGTGTTTCGCCACCGCCTGATCCGCGTCGGCGATGAGAAGCTGGCGATGACCGCGCGGCTGACCGGTGTTTGCATCGATCTGGTGAAGCGCCGCTCGCGGCCGTTTCCGCAGAATTTTGTGGCGCGTATCGTCGAGACATTCGGCATCAAGCCGGTCGCGCCAAAGGAGGCTGCAGCGTGAATATGGTGACTGAGTTCAAGCCCGCCGACCCCGGTTTCGAGGCTCGCGTGCGCGACAGTTTCAACCGCCAGCCGGCCATGCATCTGATCGGCGCGGTGCTGACCACGGTGAAGCCGGGCCTCTGCGAGGTGGAAATGCCGCGCAAGCCGGAGGTGACCCAGCAGCATGGCTTCGTTCACGGCGGCATCGTCGGCATGATCGCGGATTCGGCGGCCGGCTATGCCGCCTACAGCCTGTTTCCGGCCGACGCCACGGTGCTGACGGTGGAATACAAGATGAACCTGATGGCGCCGGCCGACGGCGACCGCATGNNTTCGACGTCTTTGCAGAAAAATCGGGAAAGATGCTGCATTGCGCTACGGGACTCGCGACCATGATGTGCATGCTGGGACGCCCTGACGCACCCCGCACGGCTGTATCCTGAGCCACGATCCGCTACACTTCCGCCACCCCCGATTCAGGGTTCGCCTGAATCCGTCCGAGAAGGGCCAATAACCATGATTTCCAACAGCTATCCGACGCTCGATTTCGGGCTCGGCGAGACCGCCGACATGCTGCGCCAGTCCGTACGCGGCTTCGTCGACGCCGAACTGGCGCCGCGCGCCGATGCCATCGACAAGACCAACGAATTCCCGCGCGATCTGTGGACCAAGTTTGGCGATCTTGGCCTGCATGGGATCACGGTGGAGGAAGAGTATGGCGGCAGCGGGCTGGGCTATCTGGAACACTGCGTAGCGATGGAAGAGGTGAGTCGCGGCTCGGCCTCCGTTGGGCTCTCGTATGGCGCGCATTCCAATCTCTGCGTCAACCAGATCCGCCGCAACGGCAACACTGAGCAGAAGAAGAAGTATCTGCCGGGTCTGATCAGCGGTAAAAGCCTCGGCGCGCTGGCAATGAGCGAACCCAATGCCGGCTCGGATGTCGTATCGATGAAGCTGCGCGCCGACAAGAAGGGCGACCGCTACATCCTGAACGGCAACAAGATGTGGATCACCAATGGTCCCACCGCGGATGTGCTGGTGGTCTATGCCAAGACCGATCCGGCCGCCGGCCCGCGTGGCATCACGGCCTTTCTGGTCGAGAAGGGCTTCAAGGGTTTCTCCACGGCGCAGAAGCTCGACAAGCTGGGCATGCGCGGTTCGGATACAGGCGAACTGGTGTTCCAGGACTGCGAAGTGCCCGAAGAGAATGTGCTGAACCAGGTCGGGCGCGGTGTGAATGTGCTGATGAGCGGCCTGGATTATGAGCGCGCCGTGCTGGCTGCCGGTCCACTGGGCATCATGCAGGCGGCGATGGATGTGGTGATTCCCTACATTCACGAGCGTAAGCAGTTCGGCCAGTCGATCGGCACCTTCCAGCTGATACAGGGCAAGGTGGCCGACATGTATACCGAGATGAATGCATCGCGAGCTTATGTCTACACGGTGGCCAAGGCCTGCGACCGCGGCCAGACCACGCGCAAGGATGCCGCCGGCGCGATCCTGTTCGCTGCCGAGAAGGCGACCAAGCTGGCGCTCGATGCGATCCAGATCCTGGGCGGCAACGGCTATATCAACGACTATCCGACCGGGCGCCTGCTGCGCGATGCCAAGCTCTATGAAATCGGCGCTGGCACCTCGGAAATCCGGCGCATGCTGATCGGCCGCGAAATCTTCGAGGAGACCAAGTGAGGCTGCTGCATTCCATCTTTCTTGCTGGTGTTACCCTTGCCGCGTTGCCCGCCTGGGCGGGCGACGAGACTGATGTGCGCTGGGAGCCGCTGCGTGCGCCCGAGCAACGCGTGCGGTGGGAGGCGGAAGGCCTGACGGCAGCGCCGCAACTGGCGGAATCGTTTTCTTCGCCGCTGGGCTACCGGCTGGAGCGCTATCTGTGGAAAGCACAGAAGCCGGCCGGCAGTTTTGCCCTCGCTGTGCTGCGCGACCTGAGCGAGGAAGACCATTATCTCAGCGGTCCGGTCGACCTGATCCGGTTTGCCACGACTGTGCTGAACGGGCTGGAAGCGCCGAAGCCGCAGGCGACCCAGACGGCCGACGAAAAGCTGGCGACGCCGAATGGCCCGGTGCTGTCGCGTCGCTTCGACCTCGGCACACGGCAATGCGTGTCGCTCGGCTTCTATGCACAGCCGCAAACGGCGGAAGGCGCCAGTGGCCTGCAGGCCAAAGCCGCCAAGGACGAACCGCTGACCGAAGGCAGCCAGCGGCTGGATGGCGTGTATTGCGCCACAGCCGGCCGGCCGCTGACGCCTGAACAGGTGCTGGCTTACGCAGCCGGCGTGAAGCTGATGCAGCGGAAGGACTGAGATGAGCGCCAATGACATGACGGGGCGTCGCCGGATTTCGTCGGGATCGACCTTCGAGAAGACCATGGGCTATTCGCGCGCCGTGGTGGATGGCGACTGGATTCATGTTTCGGGGACCACCGGCTACGATTATGCCACGATGACGATCAGCGACGATCCCGTGGTGCAATGCGAGCAGATATTCAAAAACATCTCGGCGGCACTGGCGCAGGCCGGCTGCAGCCTGGATGACGTGGTGCGGGTGCACTACTACCTGACCGATGCAAGCTTTTTCGAGAAGATCGCGCCGATCTGCGGGCGGCATTTCGCCAGGGCATTGCCGGCGGCGACCGCACTGATCTGCCAGTTGATCGATCCGAAGATGAAGCTGGAGATTGAAGTCACGGCCCGCAAGCAGAGTTGAGGGAAGGCGTAGCATGCTGACCGAAGAACAGCAGATGATCCGCGATATGGCGCGGGATTTTGCCCAGGAAAAACTGGTGCCCGGCGCGAGCGAACGCGACCGCAGCGGTAAACCGCCGGTCGAGTTGCTGCGCCAGATGGGCAATCTCGGCCTGATGGGCATGGGCGTGCCCGAACAGTGGGGCGGTGCAGGTGCCGATTTTGTCGCCTATGTGCTGGCGCTGCAGGAGATTGCCGCCGGCGACGGCGCAGTCAGCACCATTATGTCGGTCAACAATTCACCTGTATGCGCAGCGCTGCTGCGCTATGGCAGCCTGCAGCAGAAGGAACAGTATCTGAAGCCGTTGGCGCGCGGCGAATGGATCGGCGCCTTCTGCCTGACCGAACCGCAAGCCGGTTCGGATGCCTCTGCCCTCAAGACCCGGGCCCGGCGTGAAGGCAATGACTGGGTGATCAGCGGCGTAAAGCAGTTCATCACCTCGGGCTCGATCGCGAAACTGGCATTGGTCTTTGCCATCAGCGATCCGGCGGCCGGCAAGCGCGGCATGTCCTGCTTCCTGGTTCCCACCGACACGCCCGGTTACCGCGTGGCCAGCATTGAACAGAAGCTGGGGCAGAAATGCTCCGACACCTGCCAGATCGTGCTGGAGGATGTGCGGGTACCGGAAGACGCGATCCTGGGCGCTGAGGGCGAGGGCTACCGGATCGCGCTCGCCAACCTGGAATCTGGCCGCATCGGCATTGCCGCACAGGCAACCGGCATGGCGCGGGCGGCTTTCGACGCCGCGCGGCTGTATGCAGGCCAGCGCGAGGCCTTTGGCACCGCCATCATCAACCATCAGGCGGTGGCCTTCCGGCTGGCCGACATGGCGACCCGCATCGAAGCGGCGCATCAGCTGATCCTGAATGCGGCCCGGCTGAAGGATGCCGGCCAGCCTTGCCTGAAAGAGGCCAGCATGGCCAAATTGTTTGCCTCTGAAATGGCCGAGCGGGTATGCTCGGATGCCATCCAGATTCACGGCGGTTACGGCTATCTGGCCGACTTCCCGGTGGAACGCATCTACCGGGATGTCCGCGTCTGCCAGATTTACGAAGGCACCAGCGACGTCCAGCGGCTGGTGATCAGCCGGGCTATCGCCGGGAACGCCCCGGGAAGCTAGGGAAGAAACGAGGAAACCGAGCGTTTGTACCAGGCCAACGAGATTCTCTTTATTGCCTCCTTGTTGGTCCTGGTGAGCATCTTTGCCGGGTCGGCCTCGAGCCGTTTTGGCGTTCCTTTCCTGCTGGTCTTCCTCGGCCTTGGCCTTCTGGCCGGCGAGGGCGGTCCTGGCGGCATCGTCTTCAACGATTATCAGCTGACCTACTCGGTCGGCTCGGCCGCGCTCGGCATCATCCTGTTCGACGGCGGGTTGCGAACGCATCTCACCACCGTGCGGCTGGTGGTGGGGCCGGCCTTCGTGCTGGCGACAGTTGGCGTGCTGGCGACAGCCGGACTGGTCGGCGTCGCGGCCTATTACGCGCTCGGCCTCGGACTGATGGAGTCTTTCCTGGTCGGCGCCATCGTCGGTTCGACCGATGCCGCGGCGGTATTCTTCCTGCTCAACATGAAGGGCCTCGCGCTGCAGAAGCGCGTCAGCGGCACGCTGGAAGTCGAGTCCGGCATCAACGATCCGATGGCGATCTTCCTCACCATGGTGGCGGTTGAACTGATGCGGCAGGGCCAGCCGCCTGACACGCTGGAACTGGCTACACAGTTCGTGGTCGAAATGGTTGGCGGCCTGGTGGTCGGCGTCGGCGGGGGTTTCCTGCTGGTGGCGCTGTTCAACCGCGTGCCGGTCGCCGGCGGCCTCTATCCGATCGTGGCCATGGCGGCGGCATTGCTGATCTTCTCCGGCGCCTATTTCCTGCACGCCTCGGGTTATGTCGCGGTTTATGTCGCCGGCCTGGTGCTGGGTAACCGGCGCCATCGCGGCGCGCAGGTGATCCTGCGCTTCTACGACGGTCTCAGCTGGCTCAGCCAGATCGTCATGTTCCTGCTGCTCGGCCTGCTGATGACGCCCGACCAGATGAAACCCTATCTGGCCGGCAGCGGTGTTGTTGCCGGTGTGCTGATCTTGCTGGCGCGGCCGGTCGCCGTACTGCTCTGCCTGGTGCCGTTCCGCTATACCTTCCGCGAGATCGGCTTCATCTCCTGGATCGGATTGCGCGGCGCGGTGCCGATCTTCCTCGCCACCATTCCGGTGCTGGCCAAGCTGCCTGATGCCGAAGTCTACGTCACCGCCGCATTCGTCTGTGTGCTGGCCTCGCTCACCCTGCAGGGCTGGACGATTGCACCGGTAGCGCGTTTCTTCGGCCTCGAATTGCCCCCGAAACCTGAGGCCGTCAGCCGCACCGATCTCGATCTCGGCTCGACCGCCGACCGCGATGTGGCCAGCTATCGCGTCGAAGCCGATGCGCCCGCGCTGGGCTATCGCTTCGCCGAAATCCCGCTGCCAAGACGTTCGCGCATCATCACCGTGATCCGCGAGGGCACGGTGATGGACCGTACGAAACTGGATCACCTCGAGGCCGGCGACTACATCCTGGTGCTGGCGCCGGCCGAGCAGTTTTTCTCGCTCGACCGCCTGTTCATCTCCCGCGAGGCGCCGAAGCGCCGCAAAAAACGGGAACGCGGCGAGGAAGTGTTCGGGGAATTCGTATTGACCGGCGACACGCTGCTGGGTGAGGTGGCGCTGCTCTATGGCATTCCCGTCGAAGAAAAAGATCGTGGCGAGCCGGTCGGCGCCTATATGCGTCGCCGCCTGCGCCATCGCGCCGTGGTGGGTGATCGCGTGCGCTGGGGTCCGGTGGAACTGGTGGCGCGCGAGATCCGCAAGGATCGCATCACTTCGATCGGCATCGAACTCGAACCGGAGGAGCATCCGGTCTGGCGCGGTTTCCGCCGCGCATTCGGTTTCGATTAAGTAAATCAAGAAAAGAGGAAACGCATGGCCGCCCCGCTGGAATTCTATTTCGATTTCGCCTCGCCCTATGGCTATATCGCCGCCCAGCGTATCGATGCACTGGCGCAGAAACATGGCCGCAGCATCGACTGGCGGCCGATGCTGCTCGGCGCGGTGTTCAAGGTGGCGGGGACGCAGCCGCTGACCGAATATCCGCTCAAGGGGAAATACTCGACCTACGATTTCCAGCGCAGCGCGCGCGAGCATGGCATCGGTTTCAGGATGCCGTCGAAATTCCCGCTTGGCACCGTCGGTGCCTGCCGTGGCACCTACTGGCTGAAGGCGACTGATGCCGACAAGGCGGTGCCGTTCGTCAAGGCGGTCTACAAGGCCTATTTCGTCGAGGATCGCGATATCTCGTCGAACGAGGTGCTGGCCGATATCGCCGCCGACCTTGGTGTGGATCGTGCGGCTTTCCTCGCCGGCATTGAGCAGCCCGAGGTCAAGGGCAAGCTGCGCGAGGTGACTGAAGATGCGATCCAGAACCGCGGCGTGTTCGGCTCACCTTTCATCTTCGTCGACGGCGAGCCCTTCTGGGGCGCTGACCGTCTCGACCAGATCGACCGCTGGCTGTCGCGCGGCGGCTGGTAACAGATAGAAAATACAGGGAGAGGCGTCGTGGCCAAGCAGATTGTCTTTTATTGGGACTTCACCTCGCCTTATGCCTATATCGGCGCCAACATGATCGAGGCCGTGGCGCGCAAGCACAATCGCAGCGTCGACTGGCGACCGGTTTCGATCGGGCATCTGTGGAAGGCAATCCCGGATCGCACGCCATTTCCCAAGGTGAAGATGGACTACATGGAGCATGACTGGACGCGCTCGGCGAAACTCGCCGGCCTGCCCATCGTAACCACGCCCAGCCCGTTTCCCACCGATGCCAAGCTGCCGCGCCTGCTGTTCTATCGCCTGAAAGACCAGAATCCGACCAAGGCAGTGGCCTTCGCCAAGGCAGCGTTCAAGCAATACTGGGGTGAGGGCAAGGATATCGCCCTACCGGAACACCTTAAGGCTGTGGTGCACGTGGCCGGAGTACCCGAAGCCGAGATTGCCAAGGCTGCCGAAGATGGTGCCGCGCGGCAGGCGGTGATCGATGCAACTGCCGAGGCGATTGAAACCAAGGCCTTCGGCACGCCGACTTTCATTGTCGATGACGAGATGTTCTGGGGTTCGGATCGCATCGATCATATCGACCGTTGGCTGACGCAGAAGAAGTAGCCCCGTATGTCAGACAAACCAGCCGGTACGGCGATGGCTGTTGCCGGGCTTGTCACCACTGCGCTGCTCTGGGGCATGATGATCCCGATGACGCATGCGCTGGCGACCCGGTATCTCGATCCGTTTTTCGTCTCGGCGGTTCGCTACCTGATCCCGGCACCGCTGCTGTTTGCGCTGGCGCTAATCTACGACCGCAAGTCGCCGTTCCGCGCGCCGATGCCCTGGGGCAAGCTGCTGCGGCTCGGCATGTCCATGTCGCTGTTCTCGCTCTGCTTCACCATCGGCATCATGCTGTCGGAACCGGTGCGTGCTGCCATCGTGATGAGCGCCAGCCCGCTGGTCGCGGCACTGGTCTCGAAGGTAATGCTGCGGGCACCGCTGGCGCGCGGTTTTTGGCCGGCGGCAGCGGCGGCCATGATCGGGGCAGCTCTGGTGGCGATCGATGCCGTAAAGGCACGCGCCGCCGCACCCGGCGAGATCGCCTATCTCGGTGAGGGGCTGCTGGTCTGCGCCATGGTGCTGTGGAGCTGGTATTCGGTGCGGGCGCAAAACTGGCTGGCGCCACTCGGCTTCGGCCAGATGCGAATTACGCTGCTGACCTCGCTGGCTGGCGGCCTGCTGATCTGCAGCCTGGTCGGTATCCTTGCGGTCTCCCAGCCCGAACGGCTGCCGACCGCATGGCCCGCGGCGTCTGCCATCGGCATGCTGCTTTGCATTGGGCTCGGCGGCGCGGGCCTCGCCATCCTGTTCTGGAATTATGGCGTCAGCCGCATCGGCGTGCCGGTCGCCACGCTCTATTCCAGCATGGCGCCGGTCTTTGCGGTCGTGGTCTCGGCGCTGTTCTTCGGCGCCAGCATCACGCTGCAGCAGGTGGCCGGCGGGATTCTCATCCTCGCCGGTATCCTGCGCATGCAGTGGATGCAGGTGAAAGTGACGCGTCAGAAGATCGTATAGGCGCCATCGATCACGAAACTGTCGCCGGTGTGGTACTGGCTGGTATCGCTCATGATATAGGCGGCGATGCCGGCAAAGTCGGAACCCTGGCCCCAGCGCCGTACCGGAATGCGCGGCAGCACATTGCCACTGAATTTCGGATCGGCCACGCCGGCCGCTGTCATCTCGGTCTCGATCCAGCCGGGCAGGATCGAATTCGCCGTCACGCCGTAGCGCGCCATGCCAACCGCCAGCGCGCGGACCATCGAGAGCATCGCCCCCTTGCTGGCGGCATAGGACTCCGCGCGTGCCGCACCGTGTACGCCGGCCGTACTCGCCATGCCCACGAGACGTCCGCCAGCCTTGTCGCCATTCTGGCTGCGCTCAACCATGTGGCGCGCAGCAGCACGCAGCGTGAAGAAGGCGCCATCGAGATTGACCGACAGCACGCGTCGCCATTCCTCGGTGCTGAGTTCATGGAAGACGGCGCGCTTCTGACTGACGCCGGCATTGGCGAAGCAGCCGTCAATGCGACCCATCTGCTTCAGCGCCTCGGCCATGGCGGCCTCGACCTGTGCCTCATCGGCGACATTCACTTTCTGCACGAGAACCTTGCGGCCATAAGCGGCGAGTTTCTTTTCCGCAGCGGCGTTCTTGTCAGGGTTGCCACCCCAGATCACCAGGTCGCAACCGGCCTGCGCCATGCCCTCGGCCATGCCCAGTCCGATGCCACCATTACCGCCGGTGACAAGGGCAACCTTGCCGCTGAGATCGAAGCCTTTGCCGGCCATGTTTCCTCCATAGTTTTTGTCGATGTTGGCGATAGATATATCTCGAAATTAACAGGTTGCACCGCGGGTCGCATCCTTTTCCGCCGGGGCCACTTGCGGGCATCCGGGGCGGCTGGCATGGTCGTTTCCATCACCGTCCGAGAACGAGAATCAGAACGCCCATGAGCGCGCTCACCAGCCAACTCGATACCCGTTCGGCCGCCTTCCGCGACAATACTGCCCAGATGCAGGCGCTGGTTGACGACCTGAAAGCCAAGGTCCGCCAGATCAAGCAGGGCGGTGGCGACAAGGCCCGTGAAAAGCATCTCTCGCGCGGGAAGCTGCTGCCGCGCGACCGTGTGCGCACCCTGCTCGATCCGGGCTCACCATTTCTGGAACTGAGCCAGTTCGCCGCTTACGACATGTATGGCGGGGACATCGCTGCTGCAGGCGTGATTACCGGCATCGGCCGGGTGAATGGCCGCGAATGCGTGATCGTCTGCAACGACGCCACGGTCAAGGGCGGCACGTATTTTCCGATGACGGTGAAGAAGCATCTGCGGGCGCAGGAGATCGCGCTGCAGAACCGGCTGCCCTGTATCTACATGGTGGATTCCGGCGGTGCCAATCTGCCGACCTGGGACGAGGTGTTCCCCGACAAGGAGCATTTCGGCCGCATCTTCTACAATCAGGCCCATATGTCGGCCGCCGGCATTCCGCAGATCGCCGTGGTGATGGGCAGTTGCACGGCGGGTGGCGCTTATATGCCAGCCATGTCGGATGAGTCGATCATCGTGCGTAATCAGGGCACCATCTTCCTCGCGGGCCCGCCGCTGGTGAAGGCGGCAACCGGGGAAGTGGTCTCGGCCGAGGATCTCGGCGGCGCCGATGTGCATACCCGCGTCTCGGGCGTCAGCGATCATTACGCAATGAACGATGCCCATGCGCTGGGTCTCGCGCGCAAGATCGTCGGTAACCTGAACACGGTGAAGCAGGTGACGGGCGACGTGCGCGAGCCGAAGCCTCCGCGTTTCGATCCGGCCGAACTCTATGGCGTGATTCCGAAGGACGGCCGCATTCCCTTCGACGTGCGTGAGATCATTGCGCGCATCGTCGACGATTCCGAACTGGATGAGTTCAAGAAACTCTATGGCAGCACGCTGGTCTGCGGCTTCGCTCGCATCCACGGCTATCCGGTCGGCATCATCGCCAATAACGGCATTCTGTTCTCGGAAAGCTCGCTCAAGGGCGCGCATTTCATCGAACTCTGCTGCCAGCGCAACATCCCGCTGGTTTTCCTGCAGAACATCACCGGTTTCATGGTCGGCAAAAAATATGAGTCTGGTGGCATCGCCAAGGATGGCGCTAAGCTGGTGACGGCAGTCTCGACTGCGAGCGTGCCGAAATTCACTGTGATCATCGGCGGCTCCTACGGTGCCGGCAATTACGGCATGTGCGGTCGCGCCTACAGTCCGCGTCTGCTGTTCATGTGGCCCAATGCCCGCATCTCGGTGATGGGCGGGGAGCAGGCGGCCAGCGTGCTGGCCACCGTGAAACGCGACGGTATCGAAGCCGGCGGCGGCAACTGGTCGAAGGACGAGGAAGAAGCCTTCAAGAACCCGATCCGCGCACAATACGATCGACAGGGGCACCCGTATTATGCGTCGGCGCGACTGTGGGATGACGGTATCATCGATCCGGTCGATACCCGCACGGTGCTGGCGCTCGGCCTGAGCGCTGCCCATAACGCACCCATCGAGCCGACAAAGTTCGGCGTCTTCCGGATGTAATACCATGACCGATCAGATTGTACTGTTCGATATCGATCCGCGCGGCGTCGCCACCGTGACGCTGAACCGGCCACAGATCCACAATGCCTTCAACGACGACGTCATCGCCACGCTGACGAAAATCTGGGACGATCTTGCCGCACGTAGCGATGTGCGCGTTGTGGTGATGAAGGGTGCCGGCAAGAGCTTCTCGGCCGGCGGCGACCTCGACTGGATGCGCAAATCCGGTCAGGCGACACCCGAACAGAACCGTGTCAGTACCATGAACATGGCGCGCATGCTCAAAAAGCTGAACGATCTGCCGCAGGCGACGGTCGCGCTCGTCCATGGCAACTGCATGGCCGGCGGCACCGGCCTAGCCTCGGCGGCCGATATCGTGGTGGCCACCAAGAGTGCGCAGTTCGCGCTGACTGAGGTGCGGCTCGGCCTGACGCCGGCGACCATCTCGCCCTATGTAGTGGCGGCCATGGGCCCGCGGCAGGCACGACGCTATTTCCTCACCGCCGAACGCTTCACTGCTGACGATGCCTGTCGCATCGGTCTGATCCATGAAGTGGTGGCCGACGAGGGTGCGCTGGAAACCCGCGGCGTCGAGCTGATCGGTATGCTGCTGCAGGGTGCGCCGGGCGCGATCCGCGACAGCAAGCTGCTGGTCGGCCGTGTGGCGAGCCGCAGCGTGGATGAAGAGGTGATGCAGTTCACCGCGCAGAATATTGCCGAGCGGCGCGCCAGTCCGGAAGGGCAGGAGGGCCTCGCGGCCTTCTTCGACAAGCGCAAACCAAACTGGGCGAAGTGAGAGGGCTGGCAACGTGTTTCGCAAGATCCTGATTGCCAATCGCGGCGAGATCGCCTGCCGGGTCGTCCGCACCGCCAAGCGCATGGGCGTGGCCACCGTCGCGGTCTATTCCGATGCTGATGCCAATGCGCTGCATGTGGCGATGGCCGACGAAGCGGTGCATATCGGCGCGGCTCCCGTGCGCGAAAGCTACCTGCTGCCAGACCGCATCATTGATGCGGCCAAGCGCACCGGCGCGCAGGCGATCCATCCGGGTTATGGCTTCCTGTCGGAAAATGCCAGCTTCGCCAAAGCCTGCAAGGATGCTGGCCTGGTCTTCATCGGTCCGCCGCCCTCGGCCATCGAGGCGATGGGCCTGAAGGGTGCTGCCAAGGCGCTGATGGAAAAGGCGAAGGTTCCGGTCGTGCCGGGCTATCATGGCGACGACCAGTCGCCCGATCTGCTGGCCAGGGAAGCCGAACGTATCGGCTATCCGGTGCTGATCAAGGCAGTTGCCGGCGGTGGTGGTAAGGGCATGCGTCGTGTCGACTCTGCACAGGAATTTGCCGCGGCGCTTGCCGGTGCACAGCGTGAAGGGGCTAATGCCTTCGGCGACGACAAGGTGCTGCTGGAAAAGTATCTGGTGAAGCCGCGCCATATCGAGATACAGGTCTTCGCCGACAGCCATGGCAATGCCGTGCATTTGTTCGAGCGCGACTGCTCGGTGCAGCGTCGGCATCAGAAGGTGCTGGAAGAGGCGCCGGCGCCGGGCATGCCACCGGAAATGCGCAAGGCGATGGGTGATGCCGCCGTAGCTGCCGCCAAAGCAATCGGCTATGTCGGTGCCGGCACGGTGGAGTTCATCGCCGATGTTTCCGATGGACTTCGGCCCGACCGCTTTTACTTCATGGAAATGAACACGCGCCTGCAGGTCGAGCATCCGGTGACCGAAATGATTACCGGTCAGGACCTAGTGGCCTGGCAGCTGGAAGTGGCGGCTGGCGGCAAGCTGCCGCTGACGCAGGACAAGTTGACCATCACCGGCCATGCGGTGGAAGCCCGAATCTACGCCGAAGATCCGCAAAAGAACTTCCTGCCGTCCGTCGGCACGCTGCATCGTCTGCGCACACCAGCGGTGGATGGCCATGTGCGGATCGATACGGGCGTGCGCGAAGGCGACTCCGTCACACCGTTCTATGATCCGATGATCGCCAAGCTGATCGTCTGGGATGCCGACCGTACCTCGGCTTTGCGTCGCATGCGGCAGGCGCTGGGTGAGTACCAGATCGCCGGCGTCACCACCAATACAGCTTTCCTGATCGCGCTGGCCGGCCACCAGGCGTTTATCGGCGGCGATCTCGATACCGGCTTTATCGAGCGGTTCCGCGCCGACCTGCTGCCGCCGGCCGAACCGGCCTCAATCACGGTGCTGGCGCTCGCCGCGCTGGCCGTGACGCTGGAGCGTCGCGCTGTTGTGGCGCAGGCGGCGACGAGAAGTGGCGACCCCTGGTCGCCGTGGTCTGCCGTCGATGGCTGGCGCGTGAACGATCAGGGCTGGGACGAGCTGCTGATGCGGGAACGGGACAACGACATTCTCTGCCGTATCGAATATCTGTCGGGTGGTGCATTACGCGTGCATGCACACGATACCGAGACGGTCGTGCAGGGCGTGATGGATAGCGAGGGTGGATTGGCCGCCGTGATCGACGGTCGCCGCCTGCGCGCCGGTATCGTGCGACGCGACGACGATCTGGTCGTCCTGCTGCCGGGCGAAACCCATCGCCTGACGATTATCGATCCGCGCGCAGCCGGCGATATGGATGAAGGCGGCAGCGGTCAGCTGAATGCGCCGATGCCGGGCAAGATCGTGCAGGTTCTGGTCGAGGAAGGGGCGAGTGTCGACAAAGGCCAGCCCCTGATGATTCTGGAAGCCATGAAGATGGAACACACCATCTCGGCGCCCGACAAGGGCAAGGTCGCCAAGGTGAACTTCATGGCCGGCGAGCAGGTGCCCGAGGGTGCTGCGCTGCTGCAGATCGAGGCGGAGGGCTGAGATGGTATTGCCGCGGAAAATCACTCTCTGGGAGGCCGGTCCGCGCGACGGCTTGCAGAACGAGCCCGGCGTGGTCTCGACCGAGGTCAAGGTCGAACTGATCGACCGGCTGGTCGATTGCGGCGCGACCCATATTGAGGCCACCAGTTTCGTGTCGCCGAAATGGGTGCCGCAGATGGGCGACCATGAGGCGGTGATGGCGCAGATGAAACGTCGGCCCGGCGTGGTCTACCAGGTGCTGACGCCTAATATGAAGGGCTATGAAGGGGCGCGTGCTGCTGGCGCACAGGCCATCGGTATCTTCGCGGCCGCCAGCGAAGGTTTCTCCAGGAAGAACATCAATTGCAGCATCGATGAAAGCATCGAACGGTTTCGTCCGGTGGTCGAGGCGGCAAAGCGCGATGGCGTGAAGGTGCGTGCTTTCGTGTCGGTGGCGATCGGCTGTCCGTTCGACGGGCCGATTGCGCCCGAGCAGACCGCGAAGGTGACGAAACAGATCTACGATCTAGGCTGCGACGATATCGCATTGGGCGATACCATCGGCGTCGGCACGCCCGGCAAGATCAGGGCGATGATCGAGGCCTGCGCCAAACTCGTGCCGCTGCATGTGCTGGGCGCGCATTTCCACGACACCTATGGCCAGGCCCTGGCGAATACGCTGGCCGCGCTGGAATGCGGTGTCACGCGGCACGATGCGTCGGTGGCCGGCCTTGGCGGTTGTCCTTACGCCCCCGGTGCGACCGGAAATGTCGCCACCGAAGATATCGTCTATATGCTGGATGGTATGGGCATCGAGACAGGCCTCGATCTGAAGAAGCTGGTGCAGACCGCCTGGTGGATTTCCGACCGGCTCGGTCGCCTGCCGGTGTCGCGCGTGGCGCGTGCGCTGAAATCGAAATGCGTCTGAGGTTGCCGTGCCGGTTCATCTCCTGAAAATCGCTGTCGGCATCGACAGCATCGAGCATTTCCAGGAACGCATGAAGCTGCGCCGAAAGGCCGGCAAAACCTTCACGCATTACACGCGCCATATGCCTAAGCGTTCGGAGGAAGTGCTAAACGGCGGTTCGCTGTACTGGATCGTCAAAGGCTATATCGCTGTGCGCTGCCCCATCGTCGGCCTGGAAGAAGCGGTGCTGGAGAACAAGGGGCCGCATTGCGGCATCGTGATGAAGTCGCAGTTGATCCCGGTACTACCGCTGCCGCGCCGGCCGCATCAGGGGTGGCGTTATCTGGAAGCTGAAGACGCGCCGCCAGACGTTGCCACCGCTGGCAAGGGCACCGACAAGCTGCCGCCGAAGCTGTTGGCCGAGTTGCGCGATCTGGGTCTGCTGTAATACCTAGAACATCTCTTTCTTTACCGGGTGATTCGGGATGACCGTGCAGTCACGGCCGCGCGTCATTGTCGTCGGCAACGAGAAGGGCGGCTCGGGCAAGTCGACCACCGCAATGCATATCCTGATCGCCCTTCTGCTGGAGGGCGGGCGGATTGCCGCCATCGATCTGGATGGCAAGCAGCGCACGCTGACGCGGTATCTGGAAAATCGTCGCGCCTTCATCACCAGGCATAACCTGCGGCTGGCAATGCCTGAGCATCGTGTCATCACCGAAAGCGAACTTGGGGTGAAGGCCGATGCGGCAGCGGAAGAAGCGGCACAGTTCGCCGCCACAGTCGATGAGCTTTCGGCGCAGCACGATTTCATTCTGGTCGACTGCCCGGGCAGCGACACCAACCTTGCCCGCGTGGGCCATTCCTATGCCGATCTGCTGGTCACGCCGGTGAATGATAGTTTCATTGATGTAGATTTGCTGGCCAGCGTCGATCCCGACACGCTGAAGGTGATCAAGCCAAGCCGGTATGCCGTCATGGTTTGGGAACAGCGCAAGCAGAGATTCGTGCGCGACCGCCAGAATGTCGACTGGGTGGTGATCCGCAACCGGTTGTCGCATCTCGATGCACGCAACAAGCGTAATGTCGGTCATGTACTCGAATCGCTGGAAAAGCGGATCGGTTTCCGCTTTCTGCCGGGCCTGTCGGAACGCGTGATTTTCCGCGAACTTTTCCTCAGCGGACTGACTTTGATGGATCTGGATCGCGCAGGACCGGGTGGTACAGCTGCGGGATTGAGCATGGCGCAGGCGGCGGCGCGACAGGAAGTCCGGAGCCTGCTGCTGGGCCTGAATTTAATAACTGACTGAATTGCCCGAAACAGCAGCATGCTGCAGTGCAAAAAGAGGCAAAATCACTTTTGCAACATATGGAAAAAGCCCCGCTTTCCCTTGGAGGAAGCAGGCGATGTGTGCTTTAAGAGGCGTCCAATTCGGGCATGATCCGACCGAGATTTACAGGGGACAGAACATGAGAACGACACTATCGCTGCTTGCCGGTGCTGCGCTGATTCTGACAGGTGCTTCTGCTCAGGCCCAGGGTTATCCCGACAAGCCCGTCACCATGGTGGTGCCTTTCTCCGCTGGCGGTCCGACTGACACTGTCGCCCGCCTGATCGGGCAGTCGATGGGTACGACCCTGAAGCAGCAGGTGATCGTCGAGAACGTCGGCGGTGCTGGCGGCACATTGGGTGCCGGTCGTGTCGCACGCTCGGCGCCGGATGGCTACACGATCCTGCTGCATCATATCGGCCAGGCCACCAGCGCGACGCTGTATCGCAAGCTGCCGTATGACGCGATCAAGGATTTCGAGCCGATCGGTCTGGTGACCGATGTGCCGATGACCATCGTCGCCAGGAAGGATCTGCCGCCGAAGGACTTCAAGGAACTGGTTACCTACGTGCAGCAGCAGAAGGACAAGGTGTCCTATGGCAATGCTGGCATCGGTGCGGCCTCGCATCTCTGCGGCCTGATGTTCATGAGTGCGATCAAGACGCAGATGACCACGGTTGCCTATAAGGGTACCGGTCCGGCGATGAACGACCTGCTGGGCGGTCAGATCGACCTGATGTGCGACCAGACCACCAACACCACGGGTCAGATCAAGGGTGGCAAGATCAAGGCCTATGCCGTGACCTCCAAGACCCGCGTGCCCTCGCTGCCCGATCTGCCGACCATGGACGAAGCCGGCATCAAGGGTTTCGAAGTGGCGATCTGGCATGGCCTCTATGCTCCGAAGGGCACCCCGAAGGCGGCCATCGACAAGCTGTCGAGTGCCCTCCAGGTGGCCCTGAAGGATAAGAATGTCGTGCAGCGCTTTGCTGAACTTGGCACCGAGCCGGTGGCGCAGAACCGTGCCACGCCGGCAGCGCTGGGCGCGCATCTGAAGGCCGAGATCGCCAAGTGGGCGCCGGTCATCAAGGCGGCCGGCGAATACGCCGACTGATCGACGCATAGCATTCTCGTAAACTTGGGGCGTCCCGTCTTTCTCCGACCGGACGCCCCTTGTACAAGATTTACCAAGCAGTTGGGGTACAGGGGGAGAAAATGTCCGGTTTCGGCATACGCAACCAGAAGGATTTCTACTCTGGTCTGCTATTTATCGCGTTCGGGGTGGCCTTCATGTGGATCGCCCAGAATTATAATTTCGGCACGCCCCGCCGCATGGGCCCCGCCTTCTTTCCTATCATTCTCTCCGGCATTCTGATCGCGATTGGAATTGCGATTGCGGTGCGAGGCGTGACGGTAGCTGAGGAACCGATGCGTGGCTTCACGCTCAAGGGCCTGGTACTGGTCATCGTCGGCACATTGCTGTTCGGTTTCCTGGTGCGCTCGGCTGGAGTGCCGATTGCGACCGCCGCTCTGGTTGCCGTCAGTGCCTATGCGAGCCAGCGTTTCAACTGGAAGCCGACACTGGTTCTGGCCGTTGGCATGGCGGTGTTCTGTACCGTTGTCTTCATCTACGCCCTCGGCCTGCCGATGCCGGTCCGCGGGCCGTGGCTTGGCGGTTGAGAAGGATCGCGTAAATGGAACTGTTTGCCAATCTTTACACCGGCTTTGAAGTCGCCCTGACCCCGCTCAACCTGCTCTATTGTCTGGGCGGCGTTTTCGTCGGCACGCTGATCGGCGTGTTGCCGGGCCTCGGGCCCACGGCCACGATCGCCATGCTCCTGCCGGTCACCTTCGGCCTGCCGCCCGTCTCGGCGCTGATCATGCTGGCCGGCATCTATTACGGCGCGCAATATGGCGGTTCCACGACCGCCATATTGATCAACCTGCCCGGTGAGTCATCCTCGGTGGTGACGGCGCTCGACGGCTATCAGATGGCGCGTCAGGGCAGGGCGGGACTGGCACTCTCCACGGCTGCGCTCGGCTCGTTCTTTGCCGGCACGGTGGCCACCTTCCTGCTGGCGCTGTTCGCACCGCCGCTGGCCGAGATTGCGCTGAAATTCGGTCCAGCCGAGTACTTCTCGCTGATGGTAATGGGCCTGGTGGCCTCGGTGGTGCTGGCGCATGGCTCGCTGATCAAGGCGATTGCCATGATCCTGCTGGGTCTGCTGCTCGGTCTGGTTGGCACGGACGTCACCTCAGGTACGCCGCGCTTCACCTTCGACATTCCTGAACTGGCCGACGGCATCAATTTCGTGATCGTCGCCATGGGCATGTTCGGCCTTGGCGAGATCATCCGGAATCTGGAGAACGAGGAGACGCGCGACGTCTTTGCTCGCAAGATCACCGGTCTGTTGCCGACCTGGAATGATATCAAGACGATCACCGCGCCGGTGTTGCGTGGCACCGCACTGGGCTCGGCGCTGGGCATTCTGCCTGGCGGTGGCGCCATGCTGTCGTCCTTTGCCGCCTATTCGCTGGAAAAGAAGATTTCGAAGAATTCGAAGAACTTCGGCAAAGGCGCCATCGAAGGTGTGGCGGCTCCGGAATCGGCCAACAATGCCGGCGCGCAGACCAGCTTCATTCCGATGCTGACGCTGGGTATTCCATCTAATCCGGTGATGGCGCTGATGATCGGCGCGATGATCATCCAGGGCATCCAGCCGGGCCCGCAGGTGATGACCGAACAGCCCTCGCTGTTCTGGGGCATCATCGTTTCGATGTGGGTCGGCAACTTCTTCCTGGTCGTGCTGAACCTGCCGATGATCGGCCTGTGGGTGCGGATGCTCACCGTGCCGTATCACCTGCTGTATCCGGCCATCCTGGTCTTCTGCGCGATCGGCGTTTTCTCGCTGAACAACTCGACCTTCGATGTCTACCTGATGGCGATCTTCGGCGTGCTGGGCTACGTGCTGTCCAAGCTGGACTGCGAACCTGCTCCACTGTTGCTCGGCTTCATCCTGGGCCCGATGATGGAGGAGTATCTGCGCCGCGCCATGGTGTTGTCGCGAGGCGATGCAATGGTCTTCATCGAGCGCCCGATCAGCGCCACCATGCTGGGTCTCGCGGTGATCGGCCTGATAGTGGTGCTGCTGCCCTCGATCCGCAAGAAACGGGAAGAGGCCTTCACCGAGGAAGGCTGATCCGCATTGCAGTCTGCTGACAAAGAACGCCGCCGGTGCAAACCGGCGGCGTTCTTTGTCTTTGACGACGCAGTTGCAGCATGAACTCGATTGTATGGTTGCCCTGCCGTCTTCATTTGGTATTCTAACCCGGACGCGCAGGCTTCCTGGGCGTCGGGGAGAATTAATCATCGCAAACAGCGAGCTCCGCTGCGGTATTCGCCGTGCGGAAACGGGAGGAAACGGTATGCGATACGCAATTGCCATGATGGCGGTTCTGGCCGTCGGTGCGGTAAGCGGGACGGCCCTGGCAGCTGACCCGATCAAGATCAAGTTCAGCCACGTGGTTGCCGATGCCACGCCGAAGGGCAAGGGTGCGCTGGAATTTAAGCGGCTGGTCGAGGAGCGTCTTCGCGGCAAAGTTGTTGTCGAGGTTTATCCGAATTCTCAGTTGTTCGGCGATGCCAAGGAAATGGAAGCTCTGCTGCTCGGCGACGTGCAGATCATCGCTCCGTCGCTGTCGAAATTCGACAAGTTCACCAAGAAGCTGCAGGTCTTCGATCTGCCGTTCCTCTTTGATGACATCAACGCGATCGATCGTTTCCAGAAGGGTAAGAAGGGGCAGGAACTGCTCGGCTCGATGAAGAGCAAGGGCTATACCGGCCTGGCTTACTGGCATAACGGCATGAAGCAGCTGTCGGCGAACAAGGCGCTGCGCATGCCGGAGGATGCCAAGGGGCTGAAATTCCGCATCCAGTCGTCGAATGTGCTGCTGGCCCAGTTCCAGGCGCTTGGCGCCAATCCGCAGAAGATGGCGTTCGCCGAAGTCTACCAGGCACTGCAAACCGGCACCGTGGATGGCCAGGAAAACACCTGGTCGAACATCTATTCGCAGAAGTTCCACGAGGCGCAGAAATACATCACCGAGACCAATCATGGCGTGATCGACTACATGGTGGTCGCCAATACCAAATTCTGGGATGGCCTGCCGAAGGATGTGAAGCCGACAATCGAGAAGGCGATGGCCGATGCTACGGTCTATGCCAACAAGCTGGCTGAAGACATCAACCAGCAGGACAAGAAGCGGATCATGGATTCCGGTAAGTCGGAAATCATCACTCTGAAGAAGGATCAGGCTGCCGCGTGGCGTAAGGCGATGACGCCGGTTTACAAGCAGTTCGAACCCGATATCGGTAAGGATCTGCTCGACGCGGCACTGGCATCCAATAAGGCGAGCTGATCCGGGACGCGGTGCCTTTCGGGGGGGAGGCGCCGCGTAACCGACAATCTGCAATCGGGGGCAATCCGTGATTGAAAAAATCATGAATCGGCTGGAGGAGGGGATGATCATTCTCCTCCTGTCCGGCATGACGCTGCTCACCTTTGCGCAGGTGGTGGCGCGCTATGTATTCAATTCCGGCTTTGTCTGGGCGCTGGAAGTCACCACCTACATGTTCGCCTGGCTGGTACTGGTCGGCATTTCCTACGGCGTGAAAGTCGGTTTCCACATCGGCATCGATGCCGTGGTGAAGCTGATGTCGCCGCGGGTTCAACGCCTGATCGGCCTGCTCGCCAGTCTGCTTTGCCTGCTTTATGCGGGCATCCTCCTGATCGGCAGTTATCGTTACGTCGACACCATGCATATGCTTGGCGTCGAGGCCGAGGATATCGCTCTGGAACGCTGGCTGCTGGCGATTATCCTGCCAATTGGCTTCGCTCTTCTCGGCTGGCGCCTGATGCAGGCGGCATGGCGCATCCTGCGCGGCCAGCAGACCGAACTGCTGGGTGACGAAGCAGCCGAAGTGCTGCGTGCTCACGCGGCTGAATACGAAGCCGAGCGGGTGGCCAAACTGAAGGCAAACGACGGGAGCAGCGGCCAATGACTACGCTTTTCCTGTTTGTCGCCCTGTTCGTGTTCATGGCGCTCGGCATTCCGATCAGCATTGCGCTCGGCTTGTCGAGTGTTCTGACGATCCTGCTGTTCGCTCAGGATTCCCTGGCGTCGCTGGCGCTGAAGTTCTTTTCCACGATGGAATTGTACACGCTGCTGGCCATCCCGTTTTTCATTCTGGCCGGCGCCTTCATGACTACCGGGGGCGTTGCCCGCCGCATGATCGACTTTGCGATCAGCTGTGTGGGACACACCTATGGTGGCCTTGCCATTGCGTCTGTTATGGCCTGCATGCTGTTTGCTGCGGTGTCGGGCAGTTCGCCGGCGACGGTGGTGGCCGTCGGATCCATCGTGATCGCGGGGATGGTGCGTACCGGCTACAGTAAGGAATATGCGGCGGGTGTGATCTGCAATGCGGGAACGCTGGGAATCCTGATTCCGCCATCCATTGTGATGGTCGTCTATGGCGCAGCAACGGAGACTTCGGTTGGTCGCCTGTTCATGGCTGGCGTGGTCCCCGGGATTCTGCTCGGCCTGATGCTGATCGCCGCGGTTTACATCTCTGCCCGGAAACTGGATCTGCCGCGCCAGCCGCGTGCCAGCTGGGCGGAGCGACTGCGCACCGCGCGCGACGCCAGTTGGGGGCTGATGCTGATCGTCATCATCCTGGGAGGTATCTACGGCGGCATCTTCACGCCGACCGAGGCGGCCGCCGTCGCCGCCGTCTATGCCTTTGTAATTGCCGTCTTTGTGTACAAAGACATGTCGCTGCCTCGTGTGCCGCATGTGGTGCTGGAGGCCGGCAAGACCACGGTGATGCTGATGTTCATCATCTGCAACGCCTTCCTGTTCGCTCATGTGCTGACCACCGAACGTATTCCGCAGGCGATCACCGAGACCATTCTCGTCTGGGGGCTTGAACCCTGGGCCTTCCTGATTGTCGTCAACATCCTGCTGCTGATCGCCGGCAACTTTATGGAGCCATCGGCCATCATCCTGATCCTGGCCCCCATCCTGTTCCCGATCGCGGTAGAACTCGGCATCGACCCTGTACATCTCGGTATCATCATGGTGGTGAATATGGAGATCGGCATGATCACGCCGCCGGTCGGACTGAATCTGTTCGTCACCTCCGGGATCACGGGTATGCCGATCATGCAGGTGGTGCGGGCAGCTCTGCCGTGGCTTTCCATTTTGCTGGTCTTCCTGATCATCGTCACATATGTGCCGGCCATATCCATGTGGCTGCCGGATCTGTTGTTCGGCCCTGCCGGAAAATAAGCCGGCGGTCAGGGATTCCAGGGGGTTTTGCTTTACCTCAGCGCCCCCTATATCCTGACGGCATGGACAGCGATGAACGTCTGCCGACCAAGTCTTCGGGCAAGGAAGTAGAAGCCTTCCTGCGTCAGGCGGCTTTGGCCCCCAAAGCCAGCCTCGCCGCGAATGGCCGCGGCCGGCTGGTTTTCGCCATGGATGCCACCGCAAGCCGCCGCGCCACCTGGGATGAAGCCCAGCGCATCCAGGCCGATATGTTCCGCACCACGGCGGCCCTGGGCGGGCTCAATATCCAGCTCGTGTTCTTCCGCGGTCTGGGCGAGTGCAAGGCGTCAGGCTGGGTTTCGGAAGCCAATCTCATGCTGCGCCTGATGCGCCAGGTGGAATGCGTCGGCGGTCATACCCAGATCGAGCGCGTGCTGAAACATACTCTGGCCGAGGCGCGTGAGGACAAAGTCAATGCGCTGGTCTATGTCGGCGACTGCCTGGAAGAAAGCCCCGACGACGTTGCCATGCGCGCGGGCGAACTCGGCCTGCTCGGCGTGCCGATCTTTGCCTTCCAGGAGGGCGAAGAACCGCGGGCGAAGGCCTGCTTCCAGGAAATGGCCCGGTTGACCCGCGGCGCCCACTGCAGCTTCGACGCTTCCAGTGCCGCCACCTTGCGCGAGTTGCTGTCGGCCGTTGCGGTTTATGCTGCCGGTGGATACAGGGCATTGGAGAATTTTGCCGCCGGCTCCGGACGTGAAGTGCGTGCCCTGATCGGGCAGATGCGATAGTTCCGATGGCTGCCTTTTTCGCTCTTGGTATCGTTGGCCTCATCCTGCTTCTGCTGGGCGCCCGGGGCTTTCTCAAGGCCGATCCCAAATTTCTTGCAAAGGTTCTCAAGATTGCCGTTGCCGTCATCTGCGGCGGTCTTGCCGTGCTTTTGCTTGTCCGCGGTCGCATCGACGCGGCATTGATGCTCGGTGCCGTAGCCGCGGCGGCACTGGGGTATCTGCCGCGCAGCCTGCTGCCGTTCAATCTCGGCAGCCTGTTCGGCGGTCGCGGCCTGGGCAGTGGCTGGCAGCGCGCCCGCACCGGCAATGACGATCTCGACGGACGCAGCGGCGCCGGCGGCCAGCAGTCCAACGTCGAGACTGCCTGGCTGCGCATGCAACTCGATCACGCCACCGGTCGCATGGATGGTGATGTTCTGCAGGGGCGTCATGCCGGTCGGCGGCTGTCGTCGCTCAGTTTTGAAGAGTTGATCCTGTTGCTGCGCGATTGCCAGAGCCACGACAATCAGGCCGCTGCTTTGCTGGAAGCCTATCTGGATCGCAGCATCGGTGAAGACTGGCGCGAGCGGGCGACGCAGGGCAATGCGGGTGAGACGGCATCGCCGACAGAAAACGGCTCGATGACGCGTGAACAGGCGTGGGATGTGCTCGGACTGCAAGCGGGCGCGCCAGATGCGGAGATACGCACGGCGCATCGACGGCTGATGAAGAAATTCCACCCCGACCAGGGTGGCTCAACTTATCTGGCCGCGCAGATCAACCGCGCGAAGGATCTGTTGCTGGGGGAATGATCAGCGCAGTTGCGTGCGCCAGTCGGCCGGCAGCTCGATCACCATGGCCTCGCCGCTTGCCTTGCTGTAACGGCACAGCAGATGCGCCGGCGCCTGTTTCATATGCGGCTGCGGCCACATGCCGCCGACCAACACCAGAACCACGTCACCCAGATCGACCGGCTGGGCCAGTGCCGCCGCATCCAGCAGCCCGCTGACTGCGGAGCATTGCCGGCCGGCTTCGGCGAACAGTTCCTGCCAGGCTTCCGGAGTCGAAGCTGCGACGGTCCCGGCGCAGGCCAGCATGGTGGTGAGAGCGGTAAGGGAGTGGCGCATGGAGTGTGCAGTTTCAGTTGGCAGACACTGCTAACGTCATTGCAGCGATACAATTCCATCATTCCTGCGCCGGGGATGCCCGATTAAGCTTCGTTATCGCCATCCGGATCTAATTCATGCCCACCGCCGACAATCAAGCCACCGTCCAGCGTCAGCTGGACGCCTACAACGCCAAAGACATCGACGCCTTCATGGCCTGCTGGGTGGCGGATGCGAAAATCTACGCGCATCCTGATACGCTGCTGGCCGATGGCGCGGCGGCGATCCGCGCACGGCATGAGGCACGCTTCCGGGAAACGAATCTGTTTGGACGTCTGATCCAGCGCATGAGTGCGGGGAATACCGTGGTGGACCGCGAAGTGGTGACGCGGACCTTCCCGGAGGGGGTGGGGCAGGTGGACGTCATCGCCATCTATGAACTGGCCGGCGGAAAGATTACCCGGGCCTGGTTTGTGATGGGGGAGCCCATACTGGGGGCGGCGACTAAGGGTGGGGATCAGGAAAATGGTGCCGGATGAGGGGATTGAACCCCCGACCTTCGGTTTACAAAACCGCTGCTCTACCGCTGAGCTAATCCGGCATCGTCTGGTTCGGGGCCTGTTTACGTGACCGGCCGCCGTCCGGCAAGGCGGCGGGACCATCCGGGCAGGCGATTCTGACCATCCCGGCGGTTACGCTGCCGGTGCCGGGAGGCAGGTGCCAATCTCCGCGGCGGCAGATTTCAGCCGGTCGAGATGCTGGTCCACCATTTGCTCCCGCGTGGTGGCTCCTGCCGCCCAGGACAGGCTGAGACTGGCCAGAACCCGTCTACCCTGCATCACGGGAACAGCGATGGCCCCGGCCCGGCTGCGATCGGTGTAGCCCCAGCGACCGTAGCCAGCTTCGCGTACCGCATAGCCTCGCGCCCGGTCTTTGGCGAGATCGGCCAGCACGGTCGACGGATTGCGTGCGGCGTGGTCGTAAGGGTCGTTCGACCTGCTCAGGCGCATCAGGATCGCCCGCCGTTCGGCCGCGGGGCTGAATGCCAGATAGATGCGCCCCATCGCGCTCATCAGCATATGGACGCGGAAACCGATCCGGTCCCGATTCACCATGAACGGGGTCTGATGTCGGCTGCTTTCCAGAATCTCCATGGCGCCCTCCTTGTAGACAGCGAGATCCGAGGGCCAGATCACGTCACGGCACAACCGGTCCAGTACCGGCGCAGCCAGTTCGGCAATAGCATCTTCCTCGCCGAGATTCTGGCCAAAAAACCGCACACTGGCGCTGACGCGGTAGCGCCCGTCGCTGGCTGAACGGCGGGCGATGCCACCTTCCTCCAGGGTTTTCAGAATGCGCAGCAATGTCGGCTTCGCCAGGCCGGTATCCTGGTGCAGTTCCTGCAGGCTGGCGCTGCGATGATGATGCAGGGCCTTGAATACCTCCAGGCCACGAGCCAATGCCCGTACCGATTTGACCCTGGTCTGCAAATCGCGCCTCCCGTTCCGTGAGTGTTACACCAGGTGAAACTTCGGCGGAAGGCTGTTCTGCTTCAGCGGCGACCCGGTTCACACTTCCCCATACGCCGCGCAAGACGGCCGCATAGGGAGGACAGGACCATGATCAGTCGCCGATCCATGATGGCATATACAGCTGCCGCCGCGGCCGCGACATCGGTCTCAGGGCGAGCCATAGCCCAGATCGGGGCGCAGCCGACGCGGATCATCTTCCCGTTCACCGCCGGAGGCTCGGGAGACGCCCTGGCGCGTCTGCTGGCCGAACGGCTGCATGCCGGCACCGATCAGCCGGTCATTGTCGAGAACCGGGCAGGGGCTGCCGGGCGGATTGGCGTGCAGGCGGCGAAGTCGGCGACGCCTGATGGCAAAACCCTGCTGCTGACTCCGATCGCGCCGGTCGTTGTTTACCAGAATGTCTATTCCAACCTGGGCTACGACCCGGTGACGGATCTGATGCCGGTGTCGCAGGTTGCGACGATGGAATTCGCCCTTGCTGTGGCGAACAACATCAACGTGACGTCGATGAAAGAGCTGATGACCTGGATCAAGGCCAATCCATCGCAGGCGAATTACGGCACGCCGGGCGCCGGCACGCTGCCGCATTTCTTCATGGTGCTGTTCGGCAAGGCGGCCGGCCTCGATCTGCAGCATGTTTCGTACAAGGGCTCGGCCGGCGCAGTGGCCGATCTCGCCGGTGGACAGGTGCCGATGGTGCTCACCACTGTGCCGGACGTGTTGAGTCTTCACAAAGCCAGCAAGATTCGCGTCATCGCGGTCTCGGGCGGGAAACGCTCAACCTTCATGCCTGAAGTGCCGACCTTCGTCGAGAGTGGCTATCAGATCAAGGGCGACTCCTGGTATGCCGTTTATGCCCCTGCCGGTACGCCGGCCGACATGGTGGAACGCTACAGCAAGATCATGGCCGATGGGCTCAAGACACCGGAAATGATGCAGGCGGTCAATGCGATCGGCCTGGTGCCTACTGGCACTACTCCGGCAGCACTGCGCGACATTCAGAAACGCGATACGGCTTTCTGGGCGCCTGCGGTTGCAGCTTCGGGCTTCAAACCGGAAAACTGAACAAGGCGGTTTGATTCCACCTGTGTGAGAGTGCGTAACGATGGCCGGCCTGCGTAATATCCTTTTCATCATGGCCGATCAGCTGCGGGCCGACTACCTGTCCTGCGCCGGCCATTCCACGCTGCAGACGCCGCATATCGACGGGCTGGCAAAGCGCGGCGTGCTGTTCGACCGTGCCTATTGCCAGGCACCGGTCTGCGGCCCGTCGCGCATGTCCTTCTACACGGGCCGTTACATGACCAGTCATGGCGCGACCTATAACGGCGTGCCGCTGCGCGCCACCGAACTGACGATGGGCGACTATCTGCGCCCGCTCGGCTACCGCGTTGCCCTGGTCGGGAAGACTCACATGAAAAGCGATGACGAAGGGTTGCGGCGTCTCGGCATCGATCCGCAGTCTTCGCTGGGCGTGCTGGTTTCCGAATGCGGCTTCGAACCCTTTGAGCGCGACGATGGTTTGCATCCGAACCAGTTGTTGGATCCGGATCTGGCCTACAATGCCTGGCTGCGCGTGAAGGGGTATGTCTCGGAGAATCCCTGGCACGATTACGCCAACGCGGGCGAGGGGCCGGGCGGTGAAATCCTGAGCGGCTGGTATATGCGGAATGCAAATCTGCCGGCGCGGATTCGTGAAGAAGATTCCGAAACGCCGTACATGACGGATCGTGCAATCGATTTCATCCGTGATGCCGGCGAGCAGCCCTGGTGCCTGCATCTCAGCTACATCAAGCCGCACTGGCCCTATATCGCTCCGGCACCGTATCACAACATGTACAGCCCGGAAGATGTGCAGCCGGTGCGCAAGCACGATGCGGAGCGCCACGACCCGCATCCCGTCGTAGCGGCCTTCATGCAACACGAGGAGTCGGTCAATTTCAGCCGCGACGATGTCCGCGATACCGTGGTTCCGACCTATATGGGACTGGTGAAGCAACTGGACGATCATCTCGGTCGCCTGTTCGCCTTCCTGGAGCAGTCCGGCCGCATGAAGGATACGCTGATCGTGCTGACCAGCGACCATGGCGATTATCTTGGCGATCACTGGCTCGGCGAGAAGGAGCTGTTTCACGAGGAAAGCGTGCGCATCCCGATGATCGTCTATCATCCCGATGCCGCGGCCGATGCGACACGCGGCAAGATCGACCATGCTTTCGTCGAGGCCATCGATCTGGTGCCGACATTCCTGGAGGCGGCCGGCGGGGCGCCGCAGCCGCATCGGCTGGAAGGCGTTTCGCTGCTGCCGCGCCTGTTCGGCCGGGCGACGCAGCAATGGCGCGAGGCTGTATTCAGCGAATGCGATTACGCCTTCCGCCCGGCGCGCCAGACTCTGGGCCTGCCGCCGGATCGCGCCAGGGCCTACATGATCCGCACCGACCGCTGGAAATACATCGCCTATGAGGGCTTCCGGCCGCAGCTCTTCGACCTGCAGGAAGATCCGGAGGAGTATCGCGATCTCGGTGACAGCGCTGCCCATGCCTCCGTGTGCGAGGAGTTGGCGGCACAGCTGTTCGAATGGCTCCGACGGCGCCGTATCCGCACCACGTTGTCTGACGCCGATGTGGAGCGGCGGACCGGGACGGCCAAAGCCCGCGGCATGCTGTTTGGCGTGTGGTAAGGGGCTGACGGGCAGGAAAGGGCGACTTTCCGCCGGATTGGCTTCTGTATATTCCCCGCGCAAGGCACTTGATAATCACTCGCAAGAGAGCTAAAACTGCCTCTGCGAATGATTTGCAAACCTAGTCTGCCTTGAAAGATGGGATGCCGCGTGTCGATGCGTGAGTTTGCCGGGGCCGAAAGCAGGGTTGAGCCGGGTTCGTCGGGTCACTGGCCGACCAGCATCCAGGAACTCAGCGAAGGCGAGCATCTGGTCCTTTGGGCCTTTCGCCGCTGGGTTTCGGGCCGCGAGCATCTGCCGATGCTGGCCCGCGAATTCGACCGCCAGTTCCGTCAGTCCGAAGCCCGCCCGGCGTTGATCGCGCTCGATGCCGCGCTGGTTGGCCTGACGCGCCATGCCCGCCGCACCATCGCCTATCATCAGCCCTGCTGTGCCTGTCTCGGTGCGGATGAGGTCTGTCTGATCTCCATCGTTGCCGCCTTGCAGAACGGCGCCACCGCGGCCGCCCGCGCCATGGCGCAATGGCTGGTGCGCAGCGATGGCGTCGAGGGCTTTACGACGGCGCTCAACGACTTCGCCGATTATCTCAACAGCAGCGGCCACGATCTGCCGTACCGCACGCGCCCGCAGAACGGCAGCCGCCTGGCCCGGCCGGCGGCGATGCTGGTGCACTGAGGCAAGGCCGCGATGTATATCTGCCTCTGCCATGGCTTCACCGACGGCGACGTACGCAACGCGATCGGCCATGGCTGCAAATCCGTCGCCGCCGTCTATCGCCATCTCGCCGACCGTCCGCAATGCGGCAAGTGCGTGCCCGAAGTGCGCTGCATGCTACATGAACATCGCGAGGCGCAGCATGGCGCCGCAGCACATATTCCTGCCGGCGCGCTGGCAGCGATGGAAGGGGCCGACTGATGAGCGACAGCAGCACGTTCGAACTTGCACTGTTTGCGGCAGCCAGCCTTGGCATTGTGCTGTCGACGCGCATCGTATTGCGCATGATGCGCAGTCGCGCAACGATTGCGAGGATGTCGCACAGAATCTGAGTTAAATCGCTGTTTCTTTGCGACTAACTCCCAATTTCACGCATTTTCCTTGAGCCTCCAACAGGCCGGGCGTAAGCCTCCCTGCATGCAGCGCGCTCGTCAGCGAGTCGCGATTCTTTTCAGCATGAGGAGCCTGCCCCATGAAAGGCGACAAGAAAGTCATCCAGCATCTCAATACCGTGCTGAAGAATGAACTGACCGCAATCAATCAGTATTTCCTGCATGCGCGCATGTGGAAGAGCTGGGGCTTCGAGCGCCTCGGCCATCACGAATACAAAGAATCGATCGAAGAGATGAAGCACGCCGACAAGATCATCGAGCGCATGTTGCTGCTGGAAGGGATTCCGAATCTGCAGGATCTCGGCAAGCTGAAGATCGGCGAGACGGTTCCCGAAGGCTTGCAGGCCAATCTGGAACTTGAGCGCAAGGGCCGCAGCGATCTGATCAATGCCATCGCGCATTGCGAGAGCGTGCAGGACTATGTAAGCCGCGACACGCTGCGCGATATCCTGCGCGACACCGAAGAGCATATCGATCATCTTGAGACCCAGCTGGGTCTGGTCGACAAGGTCGGTGTGCAGAATTACCTGCAGTCGCAGATGGGCGACGGCTCGCCATCGTAACACAACGCCGCTGTCATGCCCGGACTTGATCCGGGCATCCCATTTCCGATCTGGTGAAAATTAAATGGGATCCTCGGGCCAGGCCCGAGGATGACAATAAGAAAGACGGTGTGCGCTCAGACGCGCACGCATTCATACAGTGCGACAGTAGCAGCTGCCGACACATTCAGGCTCTCCACCGCGCCGGTCATCGGCAGCTTGGCCAGGAAGTCGCACTTCTCACGCGTCAGCCGGCGCAGGCCTTCATCTTCCGCGCCCAGCACCAGCGCCACGCGACGGATGTCGTGCACCGCTTCAGCCAGGCTCTTGTCGGTTTCCATCTCGAGGCCGACGCGCCAGAATCCGTATTCAGCCAGCAGGTCGAGGGCGCGTGCCAGATTGGTGACGCGGATCAGCGGCACGATTTCCAGCCCGCCACTGGCGGCCTTGGCCAGCGCGCCAGTGGCTTCCGGCGCATGGCGGTCAGTCACGATCACGGCGCGTGCGCCGAAGGCGGCAGCCGAGCGCAGGATGGCGCCGACATTGCGCGGGTCGGTCACGTGATCGAGCAGCAGCACGACTTCACGCGGCGCGTCTTCGTCCTGCGGCTCCTTCAGGGATTCGACGCCGGGATCCTCCAGCGGATCGGTCAGCATCGCGATGCCCTGATGCACCGCACCGGGCGGCAGCAGGCTGTCGAGCTTCATCCGGTCGACGGTCTCGGGCTGGGCGCTCAGACGGGGCAGGCGGTCGCCCAGTGCCTCGCGGGTTTCGCGAGTGATCAGGATGCGGCGGATCAGGCGTTCGTCATTGTCCAGCGCGGCCGTGACGGCATGGATGCCGTAGAGCCAGACCGGCAGATCGCCGCGGGTTTCGCGGCTGCGGGAGGAAAACTGGTCGCCGCCGTGACGTCGGCCGCCGCCAATGGCGCCGCCATGGCGTTCGGCGCGGTCACGTTCCTGGTTCCAGTCATCGCGCTGAGGGCGTTCCGACCGTTCTTCGGACTGGCCTTCATACCGGCGGGGCGCCTCGCGATTCCTGTCTTCGCGGCGGTCGCCCTGGGGACGTTTGCCGGTCGGCCGGCCACCCTCCGGGCGACCGCCTTCGGCGCGAGCCTCGCCGCGGCCCGGTTTCCCCTGCGAACCGTAGGGCCGAAGTTTGCTTCCCGGCTTGCTGCCGGGTTTGCCTGCCGGCTTTCCGGCAGCAGAATGGCCGCCCGGCTTGCCGCCGGGATGACTCCCTGGACGATTCGGGCGCTGGTCGCGGGAGGAGTGGGCGCCGTGGCCACCTGAGGTGGCGGAACGGGCGGGTTTCCGGGCATCCGGCTTGCGTCTGGACATGGCGCCCCTTATAGTTCGGCCCGTCAGAAGCAACAACATTGCCGCCGACCCTAAAAGTTCGGGAGCGGGGGGCGATGGTGGTGCTTTTGTCGCGTTTATCCATTGACGTACGGATATCCCTTCAGTAATTGGGGGGCCCGGTCGGAGGGGTGCCCGAGTGGCTAAAGGGGACGGACTGTAAATCCGTTGGCGCACGCCTACGCTGGTTCGAATCCAGCCCCCTCCACCATATCTCCGGGCCAGTCGGAAAATGCCTATGGCATCAACGGCTTGGCGGGAAGTCTTGAGGAGTAACGCGAAGCGGCGGGTGTAGCTCAGTGGTAGAGCCCCAGCCTTCCAAGCTGGTTGCGAGGGTTCGATTCCCTTCACCCGCTCCAGCTTGTTGGGCGGACTTGCTGAGAGTAGAGCGAGGTCTGCCCGCGGCAGACGGTTTGACGAACGGCGCTTCGAAGAGCGCGGCGCAGACCGGATGCCACAGTCAACCCACCGGGGTTCCGTGAGGAGCTTCGGCAAAGAAATTGGTCGGACAACAGGATAGAGCGATGAGCAAGGCAAAGTTTGAGCGTAACAAGCCGCACTGCAACATTGGCACGATTGGCCACGTT
>NZ_PEKV01000030.1 GCF_002796975.1 Ferrovibrio sp.
CACGTCCTCCTCGACCGCCGTGGCGGCGGGGAGCACCCAACAATTGACGGTCGCAGTCCTTCCTGAAGATGCCGCCGACAAGGGGGTGACGTGGAGCAGCAGCGATGAGACCAAGGCTGCCGTAAACGCCGACGGTTTAGTGACTGGCGCGGCAACAGGCGCGGTAACCATCACGGCCACGGCGAAAGACGGAAGCGGGGTAACAGGCGCTATTGAGCTGACCGTCACGCCCAAAAAAGCAACGTCTATCACTATTACGCCCCCTTCGCCCAGGGTTGTAGTCGGGGATACCCGACAGTTGACGGCCGAGGTTCTTCCCGCCGATGCCGCCAACAAGGAGGTGACGTGGAGCAGCAGCGATATTTCAAAGGCTACCGTGGACGTTGCTTCTGGTTTGGCAAGAGGCGTGGCAGAAGGCACGGCAACCATCACGGCTACGGCTAAAGACGGAAGCGGCGTAACAGGGACAACCACGCTGACCGTCACGCTGACAAGAACCCTTTCCGCTTCTATCGCCATCACGCCCTCCCCGGCCAGCGTGTTTGTGGGGAGTACTCAACAGTTGACGGCCAATGTTCTTCCCGCCGATGCCACCGACAAGGAAGTGACGTGGAGCAGCAGCGATCCGTCCAAGGCTACCGTGGATGCCAACGGTTTAGCGACTGGCGTGGCAGAAGGCACGGCAACCATCACGGCCGTAGCTAAAGACGGAAGCGGCATAACAAGCACTATTGTGCTGACCGTCACGCCTAAAAAAGTAACTTCTATCGCTATTACGCCCTCCCCGGCCAGTGTGGCGGTGGGGAGCACCCAACAATTGACGGCCGCAGTCCTTCCTGAAGATGCCGCCGACAAGGGAGTGACGTGGAGCAGCGGCGATCCGTCCAAGGCTACCGTGGACGCCAACGGTTTAGTAACAGGCTTGACGGAAGGCAGGGCAACCGTCACCGCCGCGGCTAAAGACGGAAGCGGCGTAACAGGCACTATTGAGCTGACCGTCATACAGAAGGCAACTTCTATCGCCATCACTCCTGCCGAACCCTCCGCGGTAGGCGTAAACAAAACCCTTGC
>NZ_PEKV01000031.1 GCF_002796975.1 Ferrovibrio sp.
ATCGACCGGCACGAAATGATTCAGGATCAGGCAGGCGGCATGCGCCTGGCCGGCCACCTTGCCAACTTCGGTCGAGAGTGTGTGGTAGCTGGCGACATTGGCCAGCGTTTCCGGCGAGCGGCCGGGCAGGGCCAGCATTTCACGGTGGATGAAACATTCATGCACCAGCGCGTCGGCGTTTTTCGCCGCCTGGATCAGTTCGGGGCAATAGGCTGTGTCGCCGCTGAAGGCGATTTTGTGCCGCTGATCAGCGAAGACATAGCCGAAAGCAGCTTTCACCGGCTGGTGTCGCACCGGGACTGCGATCACCGACAGATCGCCATCCTGAAAGATCCGGCCTGGCTCGACTTCGGTGACCTCGAGTTCGAGCGCTGTGGTAGATGGCCGCTTTTCATGGGCTATGCGCTGATCCAGTTCGGGCTTCCACAGGGCCATCAGGCCTTTCATATACTGTTTCGTGCCGACCGGGCCGAAGATGCGCTGCGGCCGGTCGCGGCCTTGATGCCAGCTCGAGATGATCAGCTGGAACAGGTCGGCGATATGATCGGAATGCAGATGCGTCAGCAATACGGCATCGATCTGCTTGCCGGAGGTACCGGCCGCGATCAGACGCTGGGTGACGCCCGAGCCGCAATCGATCAGGAACTGCCGCGTGTCCGTACGCAGCAGGCTTGCCGGGCCATAACGGCGCGTGGAAACCTGCGGGCAGCCGGTGCCAAGCAGCGTGACACGCATGATCAGCGCAGCCGCAGAATAGGCACCGCGGCGCCGGCCGTGATGGCCGGACCATGCGGCGGGCGCACGATCAGGCAGTCGGCCTCGCTCAGACGGCGCAGCATGGAACTGTCCTGCTTGCCGAACGCGGTGGCGACCAGCTGGCCATCTTCCTGACGCTTCAGCGTGGCGCGCAGGTAATCCTCGCGCCTGTCGTTCTCGCCAAGATCGGCGCTGCTGATCGCGGTCTCGAAACGGATTTCCCAGTCGAGGCCCAGCATGGCGCGCATCGCCGGCAGCAGGAAATTATAGCCGCAGACCAGCGCCGAGACCGGATTACCCGGCAGGCCGAGCAACGGGATAGTGGCGCTATTGCCAAGATCGACGCGGCCGAACATCAGCGGCTTGCCCGGCCGCATCGCGATATTCCAGAAGTCGATGCTCCTGCCGCCGCCGCCGAGGATCTTGTGAATGAGGTCATGCTCGCCGACGCTGGCACCGCCGAGCGTGAGCAGCAGGTCGCAGCCGGCCGAGGCGGTGGCCTTCTCGCGCAGATCGGCCTCGGTGTCGCGGGCAATGCCAAGATCGACGGCGACGCCGCCATTCGCCTCGATCAGGGCGCAGAGCCCGATATTGTTCGAGCTGACGATCTGGTTCGGACCGATGCGCTCGCCCGGTCGCGCCAGTTCGTCGCCGGTGGCGAGTACGGCGATGCGCGGTTTCCGCCGCACCTGCAGCCAGGGCACGTTCATCGCGGCGGCCAGCGCCACATCGGCGGGGCCGAGCAGGCGGCCTGCCGGCAGCAGCACCTGGCCTTCGGCGAAGTCCAGACCGGCTTTGCGGATCCACTGACCTGCCTTCGGCGCCTCACGCACGGTCAGCACGTCGCCGACAAGATCGGCGTCTTCCTGGATCACGATAGCATCGGCGCCATCGGGCAGCGGCGCGCCGGTGAAGATGCGCACGCATTCGCCAGTGCCGACCGTACCGTCATGGCGACCGCCGGCGGCGGCATGGCCGACCGGTTTCAGCTTCGCGGGAATGCTGCCGAGATCGGCCTGGCGGCAGGCCCAGCCATCCATGGCGCTGACATCGAAGGGCGGCTGTGTGCGGCGTGCCGCGACAGCTTCCGCCAGAACCCGACCGGACGCCGCGCTCACCGCCACCGTTTCTGCGGCCATCGGCGGCAGGGCGGTGACGATACGGCTGCGGGCCTCCCGAACTGGAATCATGAGCTGACGGGAATCATGATGCGTTGAAATCGCCCGACTTGCCGCCGGATTTATGCAGCAGCCGGATAGCGGTGATCTGCATGCCGCGATCCACGGCTTTCACCATGTCGTAGATGGTGAGTGCCGTAACGCTGGCAGCCGTCAGTGCTTCCATCTCGACGCCGGTGCGGCCTTTCAGCTTGCAGGTGGCGACGATATCGATCGCATTGCCTGCCGGATCGGGCGTCAGATCCACTGTCACCTGGCTCAATGCCAGCGGATGGCACAGCGGAATCAGGTCGGAGGTTTTCTTCGCGGCCATGATGCCGGCGATACGCGCCGTCGCCAGCACATCGCCCTTGGCAGCCTGGCCCGACAGGATCAGATCCAGCGTCGATTTCTGCAGCAGCACACGGGCGCCGGCCCTGGCGACACGCTCGGTCTCGGCCTTGGCCGAGACATCGACCATATGGGCTTCGCCCGCCTCATTCAGATGGGTGAGCCTGCGGCCGCTCATGCGGCCAGTTCCTTGCCGGTCAGCAGCAGGCGGGTGGCCGCTTCGACGTCCGGCTGGCGCATCAGGCTTTCGCCGACCAGGAAGCATTGGGCGCCGCAGTTTGCCATGCGGTCGAGATCGGCCTTGGTGTAGAGGCCGGATTCCGCGACCAGCATCCTGCCGGCCGGCACGCGCGCCGCCAGCGCTTCGGTCGTGGCGATATCGACGGTCAGAGTCTTCAGATTACGATTGTTCACCCCAAGGAGCGGGCTTTTCAGTTTCAGCGCGCGCTCCAGTTCATCGCCATCATGCACTTCCACCAATACGTCGAGACCGTAGTCGCCGGCGGCGGCTTCGAGTTCGCTGGCCTGCGCATCGCTCAAAGACGCCATGATCAGCAGGATGCAGTCGGCACCCAGGGCCCGGGCCTCGATCACCTGATAGGGATCGAGCATGAAATCCTTGCGGATGATCGGCAGGTTCACGGCAGCGCGAACCGCACGCAGATAATCGTCATGGCCCTGGAAGGACGGCTCATCGGTCAGCACCGACAGGCAGGTGGCGCCGCCGGCAGCGTAGGCCCGGGCGAGAGCGGGCGGATCGAAATCGGCGCGGATCAGGCCTTTCGACGGCGAGGCCTTCTTGATTTCGGCGATCAGGCCGTAGCGCCCGGCCGCGACAGTATTTTGCAGCGCGCGGATGAAGCCGCGCGGCGTGGGTGTGGCACGGGCCTGTCGGTCGAGTTCAGCAGCCGGCACGGCTGCTTTACACGCCGCGACATGCTCGCGCTTGTAAGCGTTGATCCTGGCAAGGACGTCGCTCATGACGCTTTCTTCTTCGCCGGGGCTTCCTCTTCAGGCAGAGGTGGCGGCGGTTCATGGGTGATCTCGATCAGGCGGGCCAGTGCCGCACGCGCCTTGCCGCTGTCGATCGACTGCGCGGCCTGGGCGGCGCCATCGCGCAGATCCTTGGCCTTGCCGGCGATCAGCAGCGCGGCACCAGCGTTGAACAATACGATGTCGCGAAAGGCGCCGGCCGTGCCGTTCAGTACGGCGCGCAGCGCCACCGCATTGGCGGTCGGCTCGTCGCCCTTCAGGTCTTCCAGCTTCGCCAGCGGCAGGCCGGCATCCTCGGGCGAGATCTCGAAATGCCGCAGCTTGCCGCCATCCATTTCGGACACGTAAGTCGGGCCGGTGGTGGTGATCTCGTCCAGACCATCCGAGCCATGCACGACCCAGACCTTTTTGGCGCCCAGCTTACCCATCACCTCGGCGAGCGGCTGCACCCATTGGCGGTCGAACACGCCGATCAACTGGCGCTTCACCAGTGCCGGATTGCTGAGCGGGCCGAGCAGGTTGAAGATCGTGCGGGTGCCGAGTTCGACACGCGTGGGGCCGACATGGCGCATCGCACCGTGATGGCGCGGCGCCATCAGAAAGCCGACACCGGCTTCGGCGATGGCTTTTTCAATCAGGCGGAAGTCGCAGTCGATATTCACGCCTAGCGCGGTCAGCACATCGGCGGCGCCAGTCTTGGACGACACCGCGCGATTGCCATGCTTGGCGACCGGCACGCCGCAGCCGGCCAGCACGAAGGCCGAGCAGGTCGAAACATTCCAGGTGCCCTTGACGTCGCCGCCGGTGCCAACGATATCGATGGCGCCCGCGGGCGCTGTCACGCCGTTAACCTTGGCGCGCATAGTCATGGCGCCGCCGGTGATCTCGTCGACGGTTTCGCCGCGTACCCGCAGCGCCATCAGAAAGGCGCCCATCTGCGACGGCGTGGCATTGCCCGACATCATCACGTCGAAGGCGGTGCGGGCATCTTCGATGCTCAGTCGCGCACCACCGGCTACCAGCCCCAGCAGCCGCTTGAATTCCGTTACATCCGCACTCATGCCGCCTGTCCGTGCTCCGAAATCTTGCCCACCGGAAGGCCGCAATAGCGCACAAAATTCGCGATCATCGCAAGCCCATGTTCCGAGGCGATGCTCTCGGGGTGGAACTGCACGCCATGGATCGGTAGGTCGCGATGCGCCACGCCCATGATCACGCCGTCCTCGGCCCGGGCGGTGACCGACAGGCTGTTGGGCAGTGTAGCCGGGTCGATGGTCAGCGAATGGTAGCGCGTGGCCTGGAAATCCTGCGGCAGGCCGGCAAAGACGCTTTCGCCGCTATGGTGCATCCGGCTCATCTTGCCGTGCAGGGGTTGCGGCGCACGAACCACCTTGCCGCCGAAGGCCTGGCCGATGGCCTGATGGCCCAGGCAGACGCCAAACAGGGGCAGGCGGGTCTCGGCTGCCTTGTCGATCATGGCGAGGCAGATGCCGGCGCGGTCGGGGTCGCAGGGGCCGGGCGATAGCACCACTCCGGCGGGCTTCATGGCCAGGATTGCTTCGGGCGTGGTCTCGTCATTGCGGAAAACCTGCACCGGAGCGCCGACCTGGCCAAAGTAATGGACCAGATTCCAGGTGAAACTGTCGTAGTTGTCGATCAGGACGAGCATGGGCGGGCGTTCCTCAGTGCGGGCAGCCTAGCATACCCGTCGGCGCGGATGCCACGGCCCGGCACCCGCAATGCTAGTATGCGATTTACCAGTTTATATTGCAGAATCAATGGGGTTGCCCCAAATCGAAAAACCCAGAACAATCAGCCCCGATTAGAATCAGAGGGGGAATATGATGGCCGAGGCGCCGATCACGAAGCGGCAGGGCGGAATCCGTCAGCGGCTTTACCTGGCGGTGGGGGCGATTGCCTCTTTCGCGTTGATTTCGGCGGTGACGGGGTGGGTTTCCCTGTCCCGGCTCGACCGGGCCATCACGACCGTGACCGACGAAGGGGTGTCATCCGTGGTCGCTGCTCTGGCGCTGGCCGAGCGGGTTGCGGACATGGCGGGGGCTGCCCCGGACCTGGTCTCGGCGGTGAACGACGCCGAACTCAAGGCGACCGCTGCGGGCAACAAGGAGCGCGAGGCCGATATTCGGGCTGTATTGGATCTCGTTGCGGCCCGTGTGAGCGGCGAAACGCTGGAGAAGATCAAGACCGAAACCAACGGCCTGCTGGCCAATATCAACCGGCTGGAGCAACTGGTTGCGGCCCGGATTCAGACCAGCGCCCAGCGCGTGCAGGAAACCCAGAATCTCGCCAAGGCGCATGAAGGTTTCCTGCGCTTTGCCAATCCGCTGATCGACGACGCCGTGGTGGATCTGAGCGGCAGTATGCAGAATGTGACGCGCAGCGGGGATGTGACCCGCATCGAGCGCTCGCTTACCCGCATGGCCAACAACGATCTGGCGCTGGTGCAGGCGACCGCCACACTGCTTGGCGAGGTCAACAATGCGGTCGGGCAGCTTGCAGTCGGCGCCCAGTCCGCCACGCGGGCCGATCTGGCCGATATGGCCAAGCGGTTCGCGGCTTCGTCGCAGCGTGTGACAAAAGCCCTGGCAGTTGTTGAAAAGATCAACCCGCACCCGGAACTGATCAAGGCGACGAAAGAGGTGCTGTCGTTCGGCGATGAGGGTACGGGCCTGTTCAGTTTCCGTGAGCAGGAGCTGGATTCGCAGGAGTATTCGCTCTCCACGCTGCGCACTAGCCGCGAGGCTGCCAAACGGCTGGGCGCGCTGGCGCAGAATGTCGTTGAAGACGCAAATCTCGGCGTCGCCGATGCCACCCAGCAGGCCAAAAGTGTCAGCACGGTCGGTATGACCACGCTGGTGATCGTCGCGCTGGCCAGCCTGGTGGCGGCCTTCCTGGTTGGCTGGCTGTATATCGGCCGGCGCATTGCCGATCCGCTCACTATGTTGACGGGCGCGATGGATCGCCTTGCCAACCGCGAATGGACAACCGACGTGCCGGATCGCGAGCGCAGCGATGAAATCGGCGCCATGGCGCGGGCGGTGCAGGTGTTCAAGGAAAATGGCCTTGATAATGAACAGTTGCAGATCGAGGTCGAGCGTAACCGCCAGACCACCGAGGAGCAGCGCAAGGCGCAGGAAGCCCTGCTGGATCGCGCTGTCGGTGAAGTGGTGGGCGCTGCTGCGGGNNGAGGCCGATTATGACGGTGTGTTCGATCGCCTGAAGCAGGATGCCAACCGCACGGCGCAGCAACTGTCGGAAACCGTTGGCAAGGTGACGTTTGCTGCCTCGTCGGTGCGTGACGCTGCGGCCGAGATTTCCACCGGCAGCAGCGATCTGGCCGGCCGTACCGAGCAGCAGGCGGCAAGCCTGGAAGAAACCGCGGCCTCGATGCACGAGATCACCGCCACGGTGAAGCAGAATGCCGATAATGCCGAAGCCGCCAACAAGCTGGCGGCCACTGCACGCAATACCGCCGAGAAGGGCGGCAGCGTGGTGCAGGATGCTGTCGCCGCCGTCAGCCGTATCGAGGGAAGTGCACAGAAGATTTCCGACATTGTCGGATTGATCGACGAGATCGCTTTCCAGACCAACCTGCTTGCGCTGAACGCCAGTGTCGAGGCCGCGAGAGCAGGCGAAGCCGGCAAGGGTTTCGCCGTGGTGGCGCAGGAGGTGCGAGCGCTTGCCCAGCGCTCGGCCGATGCCAGCCGCGAGATCAAGACGCTGATCCAGGCCAGCACCGGCGAAGTGCGGGAAGGGGCGCGTCTGGTCAACCTGACTGGCACCAGCCTGACCGAGATTGTCACGGCGGTAAAAAAAGTTGCGGATATCGTCGGTGAGATTTCTTCGGCCAGCCGCGAACAGGCAGTCGGGCTGGAAGAGGTCAATACGGCAGTCGCCAATATGGACGAGATGACGCAGCGCAACGGCGCCCTGGTCGAGCAGACCACGGCCTCGGCCACCGCGATGGCGCGGCAGGCCCAGGAATTGGCTGATTTAGTGGGTCAATTCCGCGTCTGAAGGGGGCAATTTAGCTATTGAACCCGGCGG
>NZ_PEKV01000032.1 GCF_002796975.1 Ferrovibrio sp.
CTGATCGCGCATCTGAAGAAGGAAGGCGGCAAGGTCTCCTATGGCAATGCCGGCATCGGCGCCGCCTCGCATCTCTGCGGCATGCTGATGATGTCGGCGATGGATGTGCAGCTCAACACGGTCGGCTATCGCGGCAATGCGCCGGTGATGCAGGACCTGCTCGGCAAGCAGCTCGACATGACCTGCGACCAGGCCACCAATACGACGGGCCAGATCAAGGCCAAGAAGGTGAAGGCCTATGCCATCACCACCAAGCAGCGCATCAAGGATCTGCCCGACCTGCCGACCGCCGACGAGGCCGGCCTGAAGGGCTTCGAGGTCAATGTTTGGCACGCGCTCTATGCGCCGAAGGGCACCCCCGATGCCGTCGTGCAGAAGCTGGCCGCTGCGGCCCGCGGTGCGCTGAAGGATGCCGAGATCGTCAAGCGCTTCGGCGAGATCAACACCACGGTGGCCTCGCCGGAGCGGGCCACGCCGGATGCGCTCAAGAAGCATCTTTATGCCGAAATCGACAAATGGGCGCCGCTGATCAAGGCGGCCGGCCAGTATGCTGACTAACCTCCTGTAACCTGCTTAAGTCTCCCCAGACCTCAAGATCAAAAACAAGGACGCGTAAATCTCATGGCCAAGAAACACAGGATCGCGGTGATCCCCGGCGACGGCATCGGCAAGGAGGTCGTGCCGGAAGGCGTGGCCGTGCTGGATGCGGTGGCGCGCCGCTTCAGCATCGACTTCGCGTACGATCATTTCGACTGGAGCGTCGACCATTATATGAAGCACGGCGCCATGATGCCGGCCGACTGGAAGGACAAGATCGGCGGCCATGACGCGATCTTCTTCGGCGCGGTCGGCTGGCCGGAGAAAGTCCCGGACCATATCTCGCTCTGGGGTTCGCTGATCCAGTGGCGCCGCGAATTCGACCAGTATGTCAATCTGCGCCCGGTCCGCCTGATGCCGGGCATCCCGTCGCCGCTGGCCAATCGTAAAGTGGGCGATATCGATTTCTACGTCGTGCGCGAAAACACCGAGGGCGAGTATTCCTCGATCGGCGGCCGCATGTTTGGCGGCACCGAGCGTGAATTCGTCATACAGGAAACCATCCTGACCCGCACGGGGTCTGATCGCATCCTGAAATTTGCCTTCGACCTCGCGCAGAGCCGGCCGAAGAAGCATCTGACTTCGGCGACCAAGTCGAACGGCATCTCGATCACCATGCCCTACTGGGACGAGCGCGTGGCCGAGATGAAGAAGGCGTATCCGGGCGTCAAGGTCGACCAGTATCACATCGACATTCTCACCGCGCATTTCGTGCAGCATCCCGACTGGTTCGATGTCGTGGTCGGTTCCAACCTGTTCGGCGATATCCTGTCCGATCTGGGTCCGGCCTGCACCGGCACCATCGGCATTGCCCCGTCGGCCAACCTGAATCCGGAACGCAAATTCCCCTCGCTGTTCGAGCCGGTGCACGGTTCGGCGCCGGACATTGCCGGCAAGGGCATTGCCAACCCGGTCGGCCAGATCTGGTGCGGCGCGATGATGCTGGAGCATCTGGGCCACAAGGATGCGTCGGATGCCGTGATGAAGGCGATCGAAGAGGTGCTGGAAGCCGGACCGCGCACGCCCGACATGGGCGGCCAGGCCAATACGAAGGACGTCGGCAAGGCGATTGCCGAGGTCGTGGCGAAGGGCTGACTTTCTTCGTCGCTCCCGCGAAAGCGGGAGCCCAGTCATACCGTTGTTCTGGGTTCCCGCTTTCGCGGGGACGACGAATGTAAGATCGAACGGCCGGATCATCTCCGGCCGTTTTCTTATACGCACAACTCGTGTCATGGCCGGGCTTGTCCCGGCCATCCACGCCTTATTCTGCAAAAAGGAAGACGTGGATCCCCGGGACAAGCCCGGGGATGACAAAGGAGGAGGGCTACTCCGCCATCTCGCTCACGCTGCTGGTGCCCAGCCACTCATCCAGCGTCTCGTGGAAGCGGCGAATGCCGCTCTCGAACCTGCCGTAGATCATCGTCCTGTTGGCGCCCGACGCCATGCCGATCTGCGCCTGTTCGGCGATATGCAGGTCTTCGGCCTGGAACACGCCGCCCTCGATCAGGTCGAAACTGCGGCGGTAATGCGCCTCGGTCTTTTCGTCCTGCGGCAGTTGCGGCACCAGCATGACATGGCGGAACAGCGTCTCATCGGCTGCGACCGGCAGCATGGTCAGGATGCTGGTGTAATCGGGATGCAGCACCAGGATCGTGTTGGGGAACAGCATATAGGCGAAACTGCTGTGCCGCCGCGCGTCCCAGTCGCGTTCCGGCAGCGCGGCGATCTCGGCGAATTCGGTCCGCGCCACCACGGCGCGGCTGTGCGGGCCCAGGCTGTCGATCACCGCACAGTTATCCAGAAAGAACGGCCCTACTGTAGATCGATGCAGTCGCGACACATGATAGCTTTCCTGGAAGGCATCGATGATCAGCTTCCAGTTGGTTTTGCGTTTCGTGGTGGCGGCGGCATAGAACTGCATCTGGCCGAAGCCGAAGACGCTCAGATCCTGATCGATGCCGGCGAGGAAACCGTCGAGGTCCATGGCGCCGACATCTGGATCGATGATCCCGAAGATCATGCCCTCGCGGACGGCGAGCGGAATCGGCGTCAGGCCGAAGCGGGCCTTGTCGAGGCCGGGAAACCCTTCCGCCTCCAGCGGCACATGTTTCAGCCGGCCATCCAGGTCGTAGACCCAGTTGTGATAGGGGCAGGTGAACTGGCTCTGGCGGGTGATGCCATTCTCGTTGTCGGTATTGCAGAGCCGCGTGCCGCGATGGCGGCAGACATTGAGGAAGCCGCGGATCGTGCCGTCGCGTCCACGTGCGATCAGCAGCGGCTGGCCCAGCACATCCATCACCAGCGTGTCGCCGGCTTTCGGCAGCATGGCGGCATGGCCCAGCACCAGCGGCGCGCGGCGGAACACGCGCTGCATCTCCAGCTGCAACCGCTCGGGCCGCCAGTAGATGTTGGGCCTGATGTAGAAGGGCTGTGCCAGATTCTCGTCGCGCTCGCGGCGCACCAGCGCCAGCAGACGACGGAATTGCGCCAGATGCGGCGCATGGTCCATGCGGTGTCCTCCCACGTTTCCGACAGGGAAGCACAGCCGGCGGCTGCGGCAAAGCCTGTCGTAAGGGCAGGAGGCAGAAAGGCCAAGCTGCGCTGGTTTTTCGCGGTCTGTTAATCAACGCCCGCCTGCGACATCGCGTCCGCGCCAGCAATATCAACGGCATAAAAAATGTCGCGATCACGTCACGCTGCCGACCGGATTTGCCGCCCTAAATAGGGCTCACCCAGACCGTCTCCCCGGTTGTCTTTCCGGGCCGGCTGGCCTCCCCAAACCGGTCAAAAAAGCATGCTGTACGAACTTTCCTGGGATGCGGTCATCCTGCCGATGGAAGCGCGCAATTGGCGTGCCGATGTCGAACGCGCCAGCGGACTCTCTGTCCGTCTGTTGCGCGACGACGAGATGGCAGGCGCCGAGGGCGAGGCCTGGTCCGAACCCGGCCTGCGCGCCGTGGTGCTGGCCGGTGCGCCGCTGCCGAATGCCATGCCGTCGTCCTCCGACACAATGCCTCCCAATGATGTCATGACCATCGTGCATGAACTGGGGCATCTCAAGCTCGAAACGCAGGGCTGGCCGCATTGCTATCTCTGCCATGAAGACGCGCGCTGGATCGAGTGGCATTACGGGCTGATCAGCGATCTGGTGTCGCTGATCGAACACCAGTCCTTCTTCCCCGCCATGCTGCGTATGGGGCTCGATGCTTACGCCGCCTCCGAAGCCGATCTGGCCGATGCCGATGTGCTGGATGAATTGCGCAATCTGGCGCCGTCGCTGCCGCTGCCCGGTTTAAAGCCCGACTGGGCGATCACCATGCAGCTGCTGCGCGCGCTGCTGGAATGCCGGCCGGATACGGCCGAGGCGATCCTGCGCGACGCGGCGCAGCTTGGCCCCGAAGTGCGCATGGCGCGCGCGCTGGCCGCCATCGTCCGCGCCGCTCCGCCGACGCCGCAGGGTTTCGCGCAGGCGATGCGCGACTGCTGGCGCACCATGGGCTTTGCCGATGAGACGCTGTGTATCGGGGAAGAAGAGGGGGAGGTGGAGGTGGAAGAACTTGCGCCACCGGCCGCTTCGATCTCGCTGGCAGCAGGCGGCTAGAAATTCTCGTCGTCCCCGCGCAAGCGGGGACCCAGTCTGACCGTTGTTCTGGGTTCCCGCTTGGGCGGGAACGACGGTTTTTTTAAATCTGTACCTTGCGCAAAACCGCAGAAGGCCCTCACCCTCCCACCGCTGCGCGGCGGGGCCCTCCCTCTCCCGCTTGCGGGAGAGGGTTGGGGTGAGGGTGTCGTCCGCGCGAAAACGGCCGGAGACTTTCATCTCCGGCCGTTCGTCGTTTCACCGTTTGCGAGACGGGTGGAGAAACCTTACTGCAGACCGGCCGCTTCCAGGCGGCGCTGCAGGGTGATGAGCTTGCGGCTGGCCAAGCGCCATTCGTCCGAGATGCGTTCGCGCTTGCGCAGCACGGCATCATAGTCGTCCATATCGCGCGGACGGATGCTGATGCGGCCGAGATGCGCATTCATCGCGCGGAATTCCATGTCGCAGACCTCGCGCTCCTCGCGCAGGTCATGCTCCTGCTGCTGCGCGGCATGAATCTGGGACTGCAGATTGACGAGCGAAACATGGGTCTGGGTCATTTTTCTCTCCGCTACCGGGTTTGATGTCTGTGTCGTCGTTGCAAAAACCATAGGCCGGATTTCGCGGCCGGTGGTGTGATGGCTTCGCTATCAGCCGGTGACGCGGCCGTGACGGCAGAGCCTCATTCTGTGACCGGGAAGGGTGGCTGTGACCGGAAGGGGACAGATCGCCATTGCCGCACCCCGCTGAGGTCACGGACTGGATAATCCGGTAATATGTTCCTATAATGTTCTCATATTCTGGCGCGACAGTCAAGCTGTGACGCGGGACGCCGGCGCCGGGGCCGAATAAGCGGCCGGCAAGCCGGAATAAGGATGAAATAAGCAAATATAAGGATGCCATAAGCATGGAATAAGCCGAAACAAGCCCGGAATAAGGACCGAGAAGGGGTCATTTATACCTGTTTTCCAGCGCTTTTTGCTGGCCGAAGCCTCGATTGCCCCTGATGGCCCCGGATGCTACAACCCCCGCGCATGAGTCACCCCCCATTCTTGGCGCAGACTTCAGAAAACCCGGCGATTCCTGCCGGTATGAAAGAATTGCGCCTGCTTGGCGGTTTCCTCGAAGCCAACGGGCCGCTCTGGGGCCGGCTGCACGACGACGACGGCCTGCCGGTGATGGGTTTCCGCGTCGAGCAGCGCCACTGCAATCCGATGCAGATCTGCCATGGCGGCATGCTGATGACGTTTGCCGACATGCTGGTCAGCTTCACCTGCGGCATCGGCGCCGGCGGCAGGAAGTTCATGCCCACCATCAACCTGACCGGCGACTATGTCGGTCCGGCGCCGCTGGGCAGCTGGGTCGAAGGCCATGGCCGCCTGATCCGCACCACGCGCAACCTCGCCTTCGCCGAGGCAATGATCACCGCCGATGGCGCGCCCTGCCTGCGCACCTCCGGCATCATGAAGATCCCGAGCCAGGAAACCCGCGAAGGCAACATCCTCGCGCTGTTCCGCTGAGCCCTTTTTTCGCAGAGCAAGATAGACCGTGGCGACCGATCCTTCCCTGATCCGCAACTTCTCGATCATCGCGCATATCGACCACGGCAAATCCACGCTGGCCGACCGCCTGATCGAAGCCTGTGGCGGCCTCGAAAAGCGCGAGATGAGCGAACAGATTCTCGACAGCATGGATATCGAGAAGGAACGCGGCATCACCATCAAGGCGCAGACCGTGCGCCTGAACTATCATGCGAAAGACGGCAAGGACTACGTCCTCAACCTGATGGATACGCCAGGCCATGTCGACTTCGCCTATGAAGTCAGCCGCAGCCTAGCCGCCTGCGAGGGCTCGCTGCTGGTGGTCGATGCGTCGCAGGGCGTCGAAGCGCAGACGCTGGCCAACGTCTATCACGCGCTGGATGCCAAGCACGAAATCGTGCCGGTGCTGAACAAGATCGACCTGCCGGCGGCCGAGCCCGACCGCGTCAAACAGCAGATCGAGGATGTGATCGGCCTGGATGCCTCCGATGCCGTGCCGATCTCGGCCAAGACCGGCATCGGCATCGACCTGGTGCTGGAAGCGCTGGTCAATCGTCTGCCGGCGCCCAAGGGCGACCGCAATGCGCCGCT
>NZ_PEKV01000018.1:0-87522 GCF_002796975.1 Ferrovibrio sp.
TTGGCTGATTTAGTGGGTCAATTCCGCGTCTGAAGGGGGCAATTTAGCTATTGAACCCGGCGGCTGGCGCGTTATACCCATCCTCCTCGTCTTTTCAGGCCCTTTTTCCTCAGGAGGTTGTTATGGCCACGGACGCCATTCGGGTCGCGATTTTGGGTGCCAGCGGTTATACGGGCGCGGAACTGCTCCGCGTGCTGCTGCGTCATCCGCGCGTCCGCGTGGTCGCCCTGACGGCCGACCGGAAGGCAGGCGAGGGGATCGACACGGTCTTCCCGCAGTTCATGGGCCTCAACCTGCCCAAGCTGGTGACCATCAAGGAGGTCGACTGGAGCGGTGTCGACGCCGCTTTCTGCGCCCTGCCGCATGGCACCACGCAGGAAGTGATCGCCAGCCTGCCGGAGCATCTGAAGATCGTCGACCTGTCGGCGGACTTCCGGCTGCGGAATCTCGACGAATACGCGAAGTGGTATGGCCACGAGCATCGGGCGCCGAAGCTGCAGGACGAAGCCGTCTATGGCCTGACCGAAGTCTATCGCGACCAGGTGGCCAAGGCGCGGCTGGTGGCCAATCCGGGCTGCTATCCGACCTCGGCCCAGCTGCCGCTGATGCCGTTGCTGGAAGCCGGCCAGATCGACCCCGATGACATCGTGATCGATGCCAAGTCCGGCGTGTCCGGTGCCGGCCGCGCGCTCAAGGAAGGCTCGCTCTATTGCGAGGTGGCCGAGGGCACGCACGCCTATGGCATCGGGTCGCACCGGCATGGTCCGGAGATCGAACAGATTCTCTCAGACGCTGCTGGTAAGCCGATCGTCGTCAATTTCACGCCACACCTCATGCCTATGAATCGTGGCATGCTGTCGAGCATCTATGTGAAGCTGAAGCCGGGTGTCAGCGCGGACGACCTGCGGGCCACGCTGGTCAAGCGCTATGCCGAGGAGCCCTTTGTGCAGATCACGCCACAGGGCGTTGCGCCGCAGACGCGCCATGTGCGCGGCACGAACTCTTGCCATATCGGCGTGTTTGCCGATCGGGTAAAAGGCCGCGCCATGCTGTTCTCGGTGATCGACAATCTGATGAAGGGTGCGAGCGGTCAGGCCGTGCAGAACTTCAACGTGATGTACGGTCTGCCGGAAACCATGGGGCTCGAGCAGATCGCGCTCTTCCCGTGAGTTTGATCCTGCCGTTCGGTGACAAGCATCCGGCCATCGCGCCGGATGCCTTTGTCGCGCCGAATGCGACGGTGATCGGCGATACCGGGATCGGTGCACGCAGCTCGATCTGGTTCGGCGTGGTGATCCGCGGCGACGTCAACAGCATCCGTATCGGCAGCGATACCAATATCCAGGACGGCAGCGTCGTGCATGTGACCCGGGCGAAATTTGCCACGGAGATCGGCTCGGGCGTCACCATCGGCCATCTGGCTCTGGTGCATGGCTGCCGGCTGGAGGATCACTGCTTCGTCGGCATGCAGGCGACCGTGATGGACGGCTGCGTGATCGAGAGCCAGGGCATGCTGGCCGCCGGAGCGCTGCTGACGCCGGGCAAGCGCATTGCGGCGGGCGAACTCTGGGCCGGGCGGCCGGCCAAACTGATGCGCCGTCTTGATACGGACGAATTGCGGAATATTACCGAAACGGCCGCGCATTACGCTCGGCTGGGTGCGACCTATCGGGCCCAGCTGGCAACGGCGTGTTAACACTTTCTTGAACTGCCCTAATTACATTCCATCTCATAACTCGTAATCCGGCTCGCCGCCGGCACGCGGATGGAAACATGACGACCGGCGACGCCCATAACGGCCCTTGGCCCGACGATCTGTACGATCAGATCAAGGCGCATGGCGAATTCCTGTCAGGCCGCCTTGGCAAGCTGACGCGCGGCAAGCAGCTTACGCTTGTGGGTGCCGACCTCACCGGCATCAAGCTGGTCGGCATGAACCTGCAGCGCACCGTCTTCCGTGGCTGCCGTTTCTACTGCGCCGATCTGCGCAACACCGATTTCAGCCAGGCTGTGCTCACCGGCTGCGACTTCTCCGGTGCCGACCTCACCAATGCACGCTTTGTCTGGGCGAACCTGCGCGGCGCCGATCTGTCGCGCGCCATCCTGAAGGGTACGCGCTTCGAGAATGCCGACATGCGGCCGATGACCGATCCGCCGGTGCCGCCGCACGGCAAGGGCGGCGTCGTGTCGCTGAGCGAAACCACGCTGCACAATACCAACCTGACGCAGGCCAAATTGCTCGGCGCGTCTTTCGTCGGTGCCATCCTCGATGGCTGCATCCTCGACAATGCTGACCTGGAAGGCGCGGATTTTTCCTATTCGACGCTGAGCAATGTGCAGTTCAAGACTGCAAAGCTGCACAATGCGAATTTCAATCTCGCCGATTTTCCCGCCGAGATGCTGCAGCAGTTGCAGGGCAGCGGCGCCAAACTGCCGAAAGTGGTTGCGCCGGAGGTGCTGGAGCAGGTGGTGCAGGATCACCAGACCTGGATCGATACCGATGGGCAGAAAGGTCGCCGTGCGATCATGGCCGGCTGGTATCTGTCGCGCGCGCATCTGGCGCTCGCCAATCTCAATGGCGCCGACCTGCGGCAGGCCAATCTCTCGAATGCCAATCTGCATGGCGCCAAGCTGATCTGCTCGGATATGCGTGACAGCAATCTGATGTATGCCAATCTGACTGATGCGGATCTGCGCGGTGCGCTGATCGAAGGCTCGCGCGGCCTGCCTGTCGTCCTGAACGACAAGAAGAATTAGAACCCGCACCGGGCAGGGCGGTTGTTAGCCGTGACGTTGTCTTGCGGCCTGAGATAAATTGTGCTATTATTCCCATAATCAGAACATGTGTTCGCATATTCTGGTATGCGCATCGGCGCAGCTTTGGATAAAACATCGCCGTTCTTGGACATCGTCAATAATAAAATCAAAGTCTTGGCACAGATAGTCAATGACTTAGGCGGGATTCAACTGGCCTAAACTGGCTGAAACAGGACGGAACTGGCTCAAACAGGACGGAACTGGCCCCGAACGGGACAGAACTGGCCTCGAACGGGACGGAACGGGCTCTGAAGCGATGAAACTGGGGAGCCGGATTTCAGCGCCGGCGTGAGGCAGCCGAACTGCTGGCGCTGGTCGAGTTCATGCCTTTGACTGCGCGCAGGATACGGCGCCACACCAGCATGCCAACGAAGTTGCTGCCCAGCGTCATCTCGGCGAGCTGACGGTTGGCATGCGATTCCGCGCCGCGTGCGCCGTAATCGGCGATCAGGTCGCGGGCCGTGCGGTAAATCTCAGCGTCGGAACTGTTGTCCATGGCCGCTACACTGCTGGCAAAACGTTAGCGAAGTATGGCGGAAAATGGTTAATGCCGCAGCATTAAACCGGGTCGCGGACCTTGCTGACGGCAATGCCCAGATTGTCGAGCAGATCCTTCTGCAGCCGGTCGGTCATGCCGCGCACACCCTGGGCCAGCACGACATACATCGCATCGACATGGATGCTGATCACTTCCAGCTGGGCTTCGTTCGGCAGGGCCAGTTCGGCGATAAAATCCTTCAGCGACTTGGCGAGGTGGCTCAGCAGAGGGTAGCCGAAAGTGCCGCCCATGCCTTTGATGTCAAATGCCAGTTCGGAAATCGTCGTCAGGATGAAAATGCGCGACAGTGGATCGTCCTCGGCCGCTTTTACCTGCACGCGCATCTCGCGCAGCTTGTCGAGCACATCCTTGGAGAAGGCATCGGCGGATTCGGTGATCACCGCTTCGATCCGGCTGCGCACCTCGTCGGTGAGCGTGAGATCGACGCCGGTCTGGAAATTGACAGCCTTCTGCCGCAGCGCCTGCGGCGCCTTGATGAACTTTGCTTTTTCGGGCTTGGCCATGCCCAGCCATTCTCCGACAGAATGCCCCAACATTCTTGCATGAATGACATGGGCTAAATGCCCGTCGTGCGGGCATTTGGGTTATATCGGCCGGTGCAGGCGCTGTATAGCGTCAGCCCGGGTCACAGGCTTATCGGGGCAGGTGAAGCGGCCGTTCGTATCCGCGTTGCCAGGGCTCGTCCGTGTGACGGGAGGATGAAACTCAACCGCAACTTGATGGCGAGCAGGGAGTAAACTTTTCGACTAAAGTCGGATGGGGCTAAGGGCTTAGATCGCCGGCTTATTCTGCCCAACCGGGTATTCATTAAGCTACACTGTCAAAAAACAGGACAAGAGCGGACGCCCGAACCCGACAGGGCTGGGTTTGTAAGGCGCCGACGCGGGAGGAGTTACACATGGTTTCTGGTCTGCCCACGGGTCTGCGCGTCGGCGTGGCAATTGGCAGTCTGATCGTTGTCGCTGGCGGTTGGGTCTGGAGTGCAACTCATTCTGCCGGCGGCATGATGCTTCCACTGATTGTCAGTCTGGTCGCCGTTGTCGTCGGTGGCGCGATGATTGTTTCCCTCAGCGGAACGACTGCGATTGCCGATCTGTTGCGGAACTGGCCGGCCGCAGCCGGTCAGGTCGACACTGCGCCTTCGAATCTGCGCGAACCCTTGCAGGCCATGGCGCGGCGCTGGGGCGAGGAAACCAGCCGGCGCGAAGCGCTGGAGCATCGTCTGGCAGAGGTCGAGGCCGAACTCGACCGCGTGCAGAAATCCGACAGCGCGGTGATCAGCGAAATTTCCGAGCTGTGCGGCGACATCGACAGCGGCGTTCTGAACCGGCGCGTTGCCGCGCATGAAGGCGAGGCCCAGGCGCACGGTCTGGCTGAACGCTTCAATCATATGGCTGAAACACTCGATGGTGTAGTGGGCGATCTGAAGGCGCTGTTCGCGCGCATGGCCGAGGGCGATCTGTCGACTGGCGTGGACAACACCTATAGCGGCGATTTCGCCGTCATCCGCGAAGGAGCAATCCAGGCAGCGGAACGACTGGGCGGCGTGATCGGCACGATCGTGCAGGCCGCGAACTCGATCTCCAGCGCATCGGTGGAACTCAATCGCGAAGCCAAGGGACTGGCGCAGAGCGCCGAAGCGCAGTCCGACAGTCTCGACCGCACGGCGGCTGACGCGGCCTCGCTGAGCGAAGCCGCGCGCGCCAACGAAGCCGCCGCCAAGCGCGCAAGCCAGCGTGCCGAACAGGCCCGTGCCGCCGCACAGAATGGCGTGACCGTGGTGCGGCGTTCGGTCGATGCGATGAATGAGATGGCGGAGATGTCGCAACGTATCTCTGAGATCACTTCGCTGATCAATGAGATCGCCTTCCAGACCAACCTGCTGGCGCTGAACGCTTCGGTGGAAGCCGCGCGTGCCGGTGAGGCCGGTAAGGGTTTCGCCGTGGTGGCGCAGGAAGTGCGTGCGCTGGCGCAGCGCTCCGCCAATGCATCGAAGGATATCGGCGCGATCATCAAGCAGTCGGACGACAAGGTGAAGTCTGGCGTGACGCTGGTGAGCGAGACCGGCAAGGTGCTGAACGGCATCGTTGAGGCGATTGATTCGATGGGCCAGCAACTCGACGAGATCGAGCAGGCCAGCACCGAACAGTCCGGCCGGGTCAATGCCGTCACCGGCTCGATCACCGAGATCAACGCTGCCACCCGCGGCTATCTTGCCGTTGTACAGCGGACCGGCAAGGCGATTCAGGATATCGACCAGCAGGTCGCCAACCTCGCCACGCAGATCGCTTTCGTCACCACCACGGAAGACCGGCCCTTCCTGATTGCTGCGAAAGATGCTGCGGCACGCATCAGCGAAGGCTTCGAGGATGCCGTGCGGCGCGGCCAGCTCAGCATGGAAGATCTGTTCGACGAAAACTACGTGCCGATCAAGGGCTCCAATCCGCAGCAGTACATGACCCGGTACGTCAAGTTCACCGACGAATTCCTGCCCAAGGTGCAGGAGCCGCTGCTGTCGTCGAATTCCAATATCGCATTCTGCGTCGGTATCGACCGCAACGGCCTGATCCCGACCCACAACCTTAAATACTGTCAGCCGCAGGGCAATGACCCGGTCTGGAATGCGGCGAATTCACGTAACCGTCGCCTGTTCAACGATCCCGTCGGTCTGGCCTGCGGTCGCAACACCAAGTCGTATCTGTTGCAGTGCTATCGCCGCGACATGGGCGGCGGCGTCTTCATCCTGATGAAAGACATGTCGGCACCGATCACGGTGCAGGGGCGTCACTGGGGCGGCTTCCGTATCGGCTACAAGACGACCTGACCGAAACAAAAAAAAGGGCCGCCCAAGCGGCGGCCCTTTCGCTGTGCGGGCAGCGCCGCTTAAACGCGTTCGATCACCATGGCGATGCCCTGACCAACACCGATGCACATCGTGCAGAGCGCATAACGGCCGCCGGTGCGTTCCAGCTGGTTCAGTGCGGTGGTGACAAGGCGGGCGCCACTCATGCCGAGCGGATGACCGATGGCAATGGCACCGCCATTCGGGTTCACGTAGGTCGCATCGTCGGGCACGTTGAGCTGGCGCAGCACGGCAAGTCCCTGTGCGGCGAAAGCCTCGTTCAGTTCGATCACATCCATGTCGCGGATCGACAGCCCAGCTTTGGCCAGTACCTTCTCGGTGGCCGGCACCGGACCGATGCCCATCACGCGCGGGGCGACGCCGGCAGTCGCGGTGGCGATGACGCGACCGCGCGGCGTCAGGCCATGCTTCTTGGCAGCGGCTTCCGACGCCAGGATCAGCGCGGCGGCCCCGTCATTCACGCCCGAGGCATTACCGGCCGTCACCGTGCCGCCCTGACGGAACGGCGTCGGCAGCTTGGCCAGCGCTTCGAGCGAGGTCTCGCGCGGATGCTCGTCGCGATCCACCACCACCGGGTTGCCCTTGCGGCTCGGGATGGTCACCGGCGTGATCTCGGCCTCGAACAGGCCGAGCTTGATCGCAGACAATGCGCGCTGCTGGCTGCGCAGCGCGAAAGCATCCTGGTCGGCGCGACTGATCTGATACTGCTCGGCGACATTCTCGGCTGTCTCGGGCATGGAGTCGACGCCGAACTTCTGCTTCATCAGCTTGTTGACGAAACGCCAGCCGATGGTGGTGTCGTAGATTTCAGCAGTACGTGAGAAAGCGCTTTCGGCTTTGCCCATCACGAAGGGAGCGCGGCTCATGCTTTCCACGCCGCCGGTGATCACCAGGTCGAACTCGCCGGTCTTGATGCCGCGCGCGCCCGCGCCCGTGGCTTCGAGGCCCGAACCGCACAGGCGGTTTACGGTGGCGCCCGGTACCTTTTCGGGCAGGCCGGCCAGCAGCAGCGACATGCGACCGACATTGCGATTGTCTTCACCGGCCTGGTTGGCGCAGCCGTAGATCACGTCGTCGACCGCTTCCCAGTCTACAGCAGGATTGCGTTGCATCAGCGCCTTGATCGGTACGGCGCCCAGATCGTCGGCACGTACACTGGACAGCGAGCCGCCGTAGCGGCCCACGGGTGTACGAATGGCGTCACAGATGAATGCCTCGGTCATATGTCTCTCCCTAAGGTCTCTCGGCCGAGTTGGAAAAACGCCGACGGGTGTTACACCGGCGGCGTGCGGGCGATGATGGCGGAGTAAAGCGAGGAGTCAACATTTCCGCCCGAACAGACCACGACCACCGTGCGGTTAGCGCACGGGACTTTGCCATTCAACACCGATGCCAAGGCGGCGGCGCCGCCGGGTTCGACCACCAGCTTGAAATAATTGAAGGCGGTCGCCATCGCCGTTTCGACTTGGGCATCCGTCGCGGAAACAGCGCCTTTCAGATTGCGGCTCATCACGCCGAAGGTAATGTCGCCGGGATGTGGCGCCATCAGCGCATCGCAGAAGGTCGTTCCCTTGCCGGCATGGTCGACGATCCTGCCGGCCTTCAGTGAGAGATCGATATCGTCGAACTGGTCTGGCTCGGCGCAATAGACGTCAGTGCCGGGCAGGCGATCCTTGATCGCCAGCGAAATACCCGAAATGAGGCCGCCACCGGAAGCCGGTGCGAGGACTGCATCCGGCTTGATGTCGCATTCGGCGCATTGCGCGGCAATCTCCAGACCAATGGTGCCCTGACCGCTGATGATATAGGGATCGTTGAAGGGCGGCACGAGGGTCATGCCGCGTTCGTCGGAATAGCGACGACCGATGGCCTCGCGGTCTTCCTTGTGGCGGTCATACAGCACAACCTCGGCACCATAGGCGCGGGTGTTGCCGATCTTGATCTTCGGCGCATCGCTTGGCATCACGATGACGGCTGGCGTGCTGGTGATCTTCGACGCCCAGGCGCAGGCCTGGGCATGATTGCCGGACGAGAAGGCGACAATGCCGCGCTTGCGTTCCTCGGCATTCAGGCGGCTGATCCGGTTATAGGCGCCACGAAACTTGAACGAGCCGCTGACCTGCAGCGGTTCAGCCTTGATCAGCAGGCGGCCGCCCAGGCGCTCGTTCAGAAACTGGCTTTCCAGCAAGGGAGTGCGGACTGCGACGCCGCGCAACTGGCGGGCGGCATCCTCGACATCGCTGACGGTGGGGAGGGGGGGCAGTTTTGCAGGCGCGTTCATGATCGGCTCGCTGTTTGACGGAAGCCGTAACTATAGCATGCGGGCGTCAGGGTTACAGGTCTGTGAGGCCAGTTACAGGTCGGTGAGGAAAGCGTCGATGGCGGTTTCCGCCGCCGGTTCATCCAGCATCGGGACATGGCCGATATCGGGGACTGTTACAGCAATCATACCGGCATGTTCGCGCTTCATGCGAATGAAGGTGTCGGCCGTCAGGATGTCCGACAGCGCGCCGCGTAGTGCCAGCACCGGCAGGGGGCGCAGGCTGCGGAACAGCGGCCAGAGATCGGGCAGCGGCTGTTTTGCCTGTTCTCTCAGTGCCACGGAAATATTGAGGTCGTAGGCGAGCGTGAGACCTTTCCCGGTTGCAGTCTCGGTAAACGTGCCGCGCGCCATCCGCTGCCAGCCGGCATCGTCCAGCACGGGGAAAGCTGCTGCATATCCCTTGCGCAGATGGGTGATGGCAGCATTCCAGTCAGGCACCTGCACGGCCTGGCCGACGTAGCCGGCAATCCGCTGACGACCATCCTCTTTTACATCGGGGCCGATGTCGTTCAGGACCACACCGGCCAGCAGCGTCGGAATGGTCGCACCCAGCGCCATGGCGATGATACCGCCGAGCGAGGTACCCACGACAATCACGCGGCGGATATGCGTCACCGCCAGCAGGTGCTGGATATCGTCCAGATAGACCGGCACTTCGTAATGCATCGGGTTCGGGTCATGTGCGGACCGGCCGCGGCCGCGATAGTCGAGGCAGATGACGCGTCGCGTTGGCGCGTGACGCAGCGCGAATTCATGAAAGTCGTTCGAATTGCGGGTCAGGCCCGACAGGCAGAGCAGCGGCGTGCGCGCGCCTGTGCGATCGCCGTAATCGCGGTAATACAGCCGCAGGCCATCATGACTATGGAACCAGCCCTCGCGGAATTCGGCTGTCATCCAGCCGCACCCAGGATGTTCGGCACCTCAGTCAGGCTGCGCAGCACGACATCGGGCGGATGAGGCAGGCGCTCGGCCGGCTGGCCGCTGCGGTTGATCCAGATGGCGTAGAAGCCGGCCCGCTTGCCGGCATGGATATCCCAGCCGTTGCTGCTGTGGAAGGCAATCGCATTGGCCGGCAGCACGAGCTTTTCCATGGCCAGCCGATAGATCCTGGGATCAGGCTTGTAGATACCGACATCCTCCACCGAGATTTGGTGATCGATCAGCGTGTCGATCCCGGCCGAGCGGCAGGCCGCTTCCAGCATCGCCGGCGCGCCGTTCGACAGGATGCCGGTGACAAAGCCGGCGTCTTTCAACTGCCGCAGCATAGCCGGCACTTCCGGATAGCAGGCCAGATTGAAATACAGGTCAAGCAGACGCTGCCGCAGGCCGGCATCCTTCAGGCCGCGTTCTTCCATCGCGAAGTCCAGCGCATCCGCCGTGACCTGCCAGAAGTCGGCATGTGCGCCCATCAGACTGCGCAGCCAGGAATAGTTCAGCTGTTTGGCGCGCCATGTATCTGCCAGCGGTTGCCAGTGCGTCCCGAGTTCGTCGGCAAGTGCGCGGGCCGCAGCAGCCACGTCGAACAACGTGCCATAGGCATCAAACAGACAGGCCTTGATTCCCATAGCAACACCTCAGATCAGCAGGGCGACGTGCTGCAGGCTTGCCGCGGCAAACCACGCATGTCGATGTATATCCGGTCCACGCTGCCCGGCTGGTTCTGCAGCAGATGGCGGTAGACCTGTACGCTCTCCAGCACCCGCTGCACATAGTTCCGGGTTTCCGAGAAGGGGATCAGTTCGATCCAGTCGATCACATCGACATTCGGCTGCCGCGGATCGCCCCAATCCTGAATCCATCGGCGCACGCGCGCCTCGCCGGCATTGTAGCCGGCCAGTGCCAGGACGAAGTTGTTGTCCCAGTTGCGCAGTAGACCCTTCAGGTAATGCGAGCCGAGCTGCACGTTGTACCCGGCATTCCGGGTCAGCTGGTTCTGATCGAAGCCGAGCTTGAGTTCCTTCGCTATGCCTTTGGCGGTGGCTGGCATCAACTGCATCAGGCCGCGGGCGCCGGCCGGCGAAACGGCAGTCTGGTTGAATTCGCTTTCCTGCCGCGACAATGCCAGTACCAGCGCGGTTTCCGGGTCGTCCACGCGCAGCATCGGCTCGACCAGCGGATAGGCCTCGTGCAGCAGGATGATGCCCTGACGTGCCGAGCGTTTGCTGGAGGCAACCGCAAGGTCGACGCGGCGCAGGTTACGTGCAAGTTGCGCCACCAGCTTGTGCTCTTCGGGTGTCTTTGCGGTATGGACGAGGCGCATGATGAAAGGACGCAGCCGCTCTTCCTGGTCGAGCTCGACCAGAATCTGCGCCGCACGCACCACTTCGCGGCGCTGGAACTGTCGCGCCTGTTCCGCCGTCGGCTGGATCACATCGGGCAGATCGAGCGGTCGCTTGGCATCCAGTTCATGCGCCGCCAGCTGGCCATAGAACGTCGTGCCATGCAGCGCCGCCTGTTCATACGAGTGGCGTGCCTGTTCGGTATCGCCCAGCGCCGTATGGGTGCGGCCAAGCCAGTAGGCGGCACGTGACAGGCTGACCGGGAAACGCACGCTGTCCTGCAGGGCGGTGAAATGCTTCAGCGCCGCCTTCGGTTCCTGGAGCAGGCGCAGCGCGATCCAGCCGGCGAGCCATTCGGCATCAGCTTTGGCGCCGCCGCCCTTGAGTCCATGACCGGCCGCGAGACGGTAGGCTTCGGAGATGCGGCCCTCGACCAAGGCTTTGCGGGCGCGGAAATGGCGTTCGACCCACCATTTCTCGGCACGGCCCAGATCGTCGGGCGCGTTGTAGAGCAGAGCTTCGACGCCGTCATTCATGCCGCGCTTGCGCTGCCAGCGCAGACGATCGTAATTCAGGCCGCCGTCGTCCTGCAGATGGGCCGGCAGTCCGGTCACCAGCTTTTCGGCACTCGCCACATTGTTGGCAAGCGCGATGCGAGCCTCCGCCAACAGGCGGCTTTCGGCATCGAGTCTGGGCAACATCCGTCGTGCAGCTTCGATATTGCCATCCCACAGCAGCCGGTCGGTACGGGCAGCATTGTCAGCGACGCTGAAACGCTGGCCAAACTCCGCCCAGAGTACCTTTTCGTCGCGCAGCGACAGATTGCCGTCGACCCAGGCGCGCCGCATGACGGGAAAAGCATCCGCCTCGCGGCTCAATCGCAGCAATGTTTCGCCGAGCCGCAGCAATCCAAGGCCGGTTTCCGGCGGATGCGCGTCGAACCAGGCAAGGATGCGGCCGTCAGGTGTACCGCCATCGATCGCTTCGTCGGCACGGCGCAGCAGGGCTTCGCGGGCCGGCCAGTCAGGCTTGCTGTCTATGAACTTGGTGATTTCCTCGAAACCCGCGCCGCTGTTGGCCGACTGCAGCCAGAGCCAGCGGACCAGTTGCGCGATCATCGGCTCCTTGGCCGTGGCGGCGATGCGGCGCGCGGCATCGAAGCGGCTGGCGGCAGCTTCCTGAAAGGCCTTGCGTCCGATCTCGCGGTCGGCTGCGCTGAGAATCTCATGCTGGGCCGGCAGCCTGGTCTGTTCCGGCCGGGCCGGGGGTGTGCCGCGACGGGGTTTCGCCGAGGGCAGCGGTGTTGCCGTGGTCGTCGAGGCCAGGTCAGGCGAGGGTTTCGTTTCCGGGATCGGCCGGGCGGCGACCGGCGCGATCAGACCAAGGCACAGGCCCGCGAACAAGGCTACGGTCAGACCCCGATACAGACCGGGGCGCCGGCGGACAGAGGGACAATCGACACAATGCAGCGGCACGGCGAATCTTTCGCAAATCCAAATGGATGATAGCAGTCAGCCGGCCTGGGCAAAAGCTCGGCTTGCCCTTGTTTGGGGCTGCCGGCGCGAGTAAGGTCGCGGCGACCCATTTCGTAACGCGCAAAGGTAAAGGAACCATCATGTTCAAGGGCTCTTTCGTCGCACTCATCACCCCGTTCAAGAAGGGGCTGGTGGACGAGAAAGCGTTCGGCGATTTCGTCGAATGGCAGATTGCCCAGGGCACGCACGGCCTGGTGCCGGTTGGCACCACCGGCGAATCCCCGACACTGAGTCATGACGAGCATAAGCGCGTGGTGGAGATCTGCATCGAGGTGGCTCACGGCCGCGTTCCGGTGATGGCCGGTACCGGCTCGAACTCGACCGACGAGGCGATCGAATTGACCCTGCATGCCCAGGAAGCCGGGGCCGATGCCGCTCTGATCGTGACGCCGTATTACAACAAGCCAAGCCAGACTGGGCTTTATGCCCATTACAAGGCGATCCACGACGCGACGAAGATTCCGATCTTCATCTACAACATCCCGCCACGCTGCATTATCGACATGTCGGTCGAGACTATGGCCGCGCTGTCCAAGCTGCCGCGCATCCGTGGCGTCAAGGATGCCACCGGCAATCTGGAGCGTCCGCTGCTGCAGCGTATCGCGTCGGGCACTAAGTTCTGCCAGCTGGACGGCGACGACACGACCGCGCTGGGGTTCAACGCCCACGGTGGCACCGGCTGCATTTCCGTGACCGGCAACATCGCGCCCAAGCTGGTGTCGCAAATGCAGGAGGCCAGCCTGTCCGGGGACCATGCGAAGGCGCTGGCGATCCAGGAAAAGCTGATGCCGCTGCACAAGGCGATGTTCGCCGAGCCCAGCCCGGGCCCCGTGAAGTTCGCGGCTGCAATGCTGGGCATCTGCTCCGACGAAGTGCGCCTGCCGATGGCCCCGCCGTCGAAGGCGACCACCGACCGCGTCAAGGCGCTGGTCAAGCAGCTCGGTCTTGTCGGTCCGAAGGCGAAAGGCGGCAAGTCTGCCGCCAAGGCCAAGGGCAGCAAGAAAAAGAAGAAGTAAGTCTTCATGCCGCAGCAACCGCGCACGGTGGCCGAAAACCGCCGGGCGCGTTACGACTATCATCTGGATGAAACCTACAATGCCGGCGTGGTTCTCGTTGGCTCGGAGGTAAAGAGCCTGCGCGACGGTCGTGCCAGCATCCAGGATTCCTACGCCGCCGAGCAGGGCGGTGAAATCTGGCTGATCAATTCGCACATTCCGGAATATCACGGCGCGAACCGCTTCAATCATGAGCCGCGGCGCCATCGCAAGCTGCTGCTCAAGCATCGCGAGATCGATAAGCTGGTCGGCGCCCTGAAGCGCGGCGGCGTGACTTTGGTGCCTCTGACCATATATTTCGACGAGCGTGGCCGGGCAAAAGTGAAGATCGCTTTGGCGCGTGGCAAGAAGCTGCACGACAAGCGCGCATCCGAGAAGGAGCGCGACTGGAAACGTGAGCAGCACCGGTTGCTGAAGACCAAGGACTAGCCGGCTCGTTTGAAACAGCAGGCGGAGGCGAGCGATGAGCGATGACTACAAGCCCGGCCTTCTCGGCCAGATCAAGGACAAGCTGATCGCTTCCAAGCAGCAATGGGCCAGGGATGGCCGGCTGCTGACCGGCGAAACCTCGTCGCCCGACAGGCGCCGCCTGCCGCCGGGCCAGCGCCTGACGCGCGATTGGCCGGTGCTCGATCTCGGTGTACAGCCAAATATCCTGCTCGACCGCTGGCAGCTGACCGTCGGCGGCCTGGTGGAAAAACCGCTCAAGCTGAACTGGAACGATTTCCTCGATCTGCCGCAGAGCGACACGGTCTCCGACATCCACTGCGTCACCGCCTGGTCGCGGTACGACAACAAGTGGTCGGGCGTGCTGGCGCGGGATTTCCTCAAGGCAGTCCGGCCCCGGCCCGAAGTGAAACACGTCGTATTCCAGTCCTACGACGGCTATGCCACGAATGTGTCACTGGAGATGTTTGCCGCCCCCGATGTCCTGCTGGCGCATTCCTGGGAGGGCGGGCCGCTGACCCGCGAACATGGCGGACCGGTTCGGATCGTGATGCCGCAATTCTATTTCTGGAAATCCGCCAAGTGGGTTAAGCATATCGCGTTTCTGGATCGCGATGCGCCGGGCTACTGGGAAGTGCGCGGCTATCACAATACCGGCGATCCGTGGAAAGAAGAACGGTACGGCTGAGTCTCAGCTGGCCGGAGTGAAACGTGCAGTCGGGGGACGCATGGATCAGCAGCGCGGATTGATTTACGGCCAGCAGCCTGGCCTGCGCTTTGCCCTTATTCTGGATGGCACCGGCGGTGCGCGGGAAGTCGGCTGGGATGAAATCCGGCAATGGCGTCCGGCGCAGGGTGTGATCTGGGTGCATCTGGAGCGCGACGACCCGACGGCCGCCAGATGGCTGCGTGAGGAGAGCGGCCTCGACATGGTGGTTTGCGACGCGTTGCTGGCGGAAGAGTCGCGACCGCGCATCCAGGAAACCACTACCGGGCTGATCGCCGTGCTGCGTGGCGTCAATCGCGATCCGAACGAGAATACGCTGGATCTGGTGCCGATCCATTTCTGGGCCGACGAGCACCGGATGATTTCGCTGCGCGACAAGGATCATTACCTGCACGCCTTGCGCGATATCCGCGAGGATTTAGGCGAGGGGCAGGGGCCGCTGCATATCGGGCATCTGCTGACCAAGGTTGCCCGCCGCGTGTTCAAGTATATCGAACCTGTGCTCGAACAGCTTGAGGACGAGGTGGATGCCTTCGATCATCAGATCGAGGAATGCGACGTGCGCGAAGCGCGCGGAGAACTGAGTGATATGCGGCGACGCGTGATTTCGTTGCGCCGCTACATGGCGCCGCAGCGCGAGGCGATGTTTCGCCTGCAGGGTGCGACAGGAAACTGGATCACGTCGCGCGACCGCCAGCACCTGCGCGAACTGACCGACAAAGTCCTGCGCAGTGTGGAAACACTGGATGCTTTGCGCGATCGCCTGACGATCCTGCATGAAGATCTGACAACGCTGATGAGCGAGCAGATCGCAGCGACCACCAATCGTTTGACCGCCCTGACTGCCATCCTGCTGCCGCCCAGCCTGATCGCAGGTCTGCTCGGCGTGAATGTCGCCGGTATTCCCTTTGCCGACGAGCCCTGGGCCTTCGGCGCTGTCTGCGGAACTACGGTGGGGTTGCTGATCGCGGAAGTTCTGCTGCTGCGCAAGATGAAGTGGTTGTGACCTAAAGTCGTCGACCTGCGCGGATCAGCGGATGGGCAAGCCCCTCGGCAATCAGATCGTGCGGATGCATGCGCCCGAACCATTGGTTGGGCGACCAGGCGTCGTTCGCAGCATCATAGTCGAACCACGGCGCCAGACCGACCACCAGATGGCAGCGTGACTGCATTGTCAGCCCGCTGGCGAAAACGCGATGCGGCTGGTTGGTATCCCATGACCAGGCAAAGCCATGCCGTAGGTGATGGCGCTGTGCCGTGGCCGAGCCGGGTTCCGGCTGCAGCAGCACGGTTTCAATCTCCAGCAGGTATTCCGGCGCGGTCCAGACCGGAATATTGATGCGCAGATTGTGGAAGATGCTTTCGTCGCGGTGCCAGCCGTAGCCGTCCTGCAGTGCTGCCGGATTGTCGCCGGGAATCACGCTGAGGCGCGAACGGATCACCGGCAAGGTGAAGCCGCGCAGCAACCCGCCCAGCGCACCGTGGTTTGCCGCCGGTGTGAGCCGACGGAAGCCATAGCCGTCGTAATAGTCGCCCTTCAGCTTCGGCATCTGGGCGCGGGTCGCGTCTGAAGCGTAGAAGTACTGGCCGTTGCGCAGATGCGCCGAGCCCAGCGTCGCGCTGTGCGGATCGCCGGCGACGTCAGGATTGCAGGTTAGCGACAGCGAGCCGTAGGCCGGATTGGCGACGTCGTCGGCCGTATTGCGAAAGCCGCGCAGGCTATAGCGCGCGATCACTTGGCGGCAGGCCGTCTCCAGCGCCGGCAGATCGAAGGACAGGTCGTAGCGCTGCAGCGCCGAGGTCCGCCCGAGGAATGGCTGCATCGCCGCTTCGAGATCGAACCGGTTGCTCAGATGGGCAAACACGGTTTCGTGGTCGGGAATGATCGAGGTCTGGATCGGGGGCATCTTGCTAAGTCATTGATTTATTATACCCTGCATTATATCATGTTGCCTAAATGTTCTCAAGAAGAATGGGCGCTTATGGCGCCCATGTCGTCTCCGGATCGAGGGGGTAGATCGGCCGTGGTACCTGGCGCCAGGGGACGTTCCTTAGCACCGGCGTGGTCAGACCGGGCACATCCACCTCGATGATGCGGTCGTCGGAATAGAACTCATCAAAGCCGGCGCGGAAATGGCCGCGCGATTTCACTACCAGGCTGCGCAGGGTCGCGATGTCGATCCCGAAGGTTTCGAAGAACATCGGATCGAGCGCCTGATGACGGTTGGTCATCGCGACGACCTGAATGCCGCCGACCTGAACGACCGCGGCCGGACCCATATCCAGTGTACGGCCAGCCGCCATGCCGCGACGGCCGACGAACAGCCCGTCGCTCAGCGCAACCACCTTGCCTTGTGCGGTGAAGGCTTCGGAAAATGTGGTGGTTTCGTTGCGGTTGAACTTCGCCTCGAAAGTCGCGCCGATCCCCAGCTTGTGCGCTTCGGCGGCCAGCAGCGGATCGTAGACCGGGCCGATGGCGCAGCCGGTAACGCCGGCCTTGTGGAAGGCGCTGAGAATATAGGCGGTGTTGCCGCGTCCGCCGCCGCCGGGATTGTCGGCCACATCGGCAAATAGCAGGGCAGGTTTGGCCGGATCGCGGCTGCAGGCCAGCGCCATCTCGGTGCAGCGTTCCAGGCTGGTGAGACTGGTGGTGAAGCGATGACGCTGGCTCCAGACGTGACTGGCAACATCGCGTGCCACCATTTCAGCCTGTTTGGCATCGGTCGCAGTCACGATCACCGATGTACCGTTCTTGGGCGTATCTCCTAACGAGAAGCCCGACGAGATCGAGACGTCGATCACGCCGCCGCCGACCTTGGTCTGACCGTAGGCAATCACATCGGCATAAGGCCCGGATTTGGTATTCTGGCTGGTCGAGGGCGGAATGAAGGGCAGCTTCACAAAGGCCGAATGCGGCTTCATGCCTTCCAGCATGGCCTTCAGGTGGCGCGCGCAATCGGCGCCGCGATCCGGCATATCGGTATGGGGATTCTCGCGATAGGCAACCAGGATATCCGCCAGTTCCACCATCGCCGGACTGACGTTGGCATGCAGGTCCAGCGTTGCAACCACCGGCACATTCGGCCCGACGATCTCGCGGACGGCGCGGAACACCGTGCCGTCAGGATCGATATCGACCGTTGCGGTCGCAGCGCCATGCTGCGACAGGAAAACTGCATCCACCGGACCGGCCTCGCGCAGCAGCTTGCGCATGCGCTCCATGACCCAGTCGAAGAACTCCTGGTCCACCGGTCCGGAGGCGCCGACGGCGGCCATAACCAGCGGCACGCGTTCCCAATCTGCGAGGCGATCCATTTCTGCCGTGAAGCCGGTCAGTGTGGTCGGAATGCGCGGATTGCGGCTTTCCAGGTCGGCCAGCAGGCCTTCGCCTTCCAGCAGCACGGCGGATTCGAACTCCTCCCGGGTTGAAACCGGTGCGTGACCGTTGCTTTCCAGCATGAAGCCGCCAATGGCGATGCGATAACTGCGCGGCATGGCTTTATGTCACCCTGTCTGATTGACTCAAAACACGAAGGCGTTTGTTATAGGTCCGACGCGACGCCAAAAACCAGAAGGAAAAACGGCATGCTCCCAGTTTCCCGCCGCCTGTTCATGGGCGGAACTCTTGCGACGCTGGCAGCTGCCGGTATTGGTTCGCGAACCTTTGCGCAGAGCGGCACGTCGTCGCTGACGATTGGTACCAAGCTCGAACTCAACACGCTCGATCCGCATTTCTTCAACGGCTTTCCGCAGGCCTCGTCGCATTCGCTGATTTTTGACGCGTTGATCGGTATCGACAGCGGGTTGCGCCTGATTCCGGGCCTGGCGACGGCCTGGCGCAACATCGACAACCTGACCTGGGAATTCGACCTGCGGCAGGGCGTGAAATTTCATGATGGTTCCGATTTCACCGCCGATGATGTGATCGCCACGCTGGAGCGCGTGCCGAAGGTGCCGAACAGCCCGAATCCTTTCACGCAGTTCACCCGTTCGATCCAGAGCACTGAAAAGCTGGGGTCGCACAAGATCCGTTTCAAGACGGCAACGCCGTCACCGACTTTGGCATCCGATCTGGCACGCGTCTTCATCATCTCGAAGAAGCATGTCGCTGCCAGCACCGCCGATTTCAACAACGGCGCTGCCGGCGCTGCCATCGGCACCGGCCCCTACAAGGTGACTGAATGGGTAAACAGCCAGCGGCTGGTGCTGGCCCGCAACGACGCTTACTGGGGCGAGAAGCAGCCGTGGGCCAAGGTGACCGAGAAGGTGATCAAGGGCGATGCCGGGCGTATCGCCGCGCTGCTGTCGGGTGATGTGGATGCCATCGACGAAGTGCCGACCATCGATATTCCGCGCATCAAGCAGGACAAGCGTTTCAACGTCGTCAGCGGTGCTTCGGCCACCGTGCAGTATATCGCCATGGATGCCGTGCGCGATGTCAGCCCGTTCATCTCCGCCAAGGATGGCCAGCCGGCGCTGCTCGGCAATCCGCTGAAGGATCGCCGCGTGCGCAAGGCGCTGTCGCTGGCGATCAACCGCAAGGCGATCGTCGACCGTATTCTGGACGGTTCGGCCACGCCGGCCTCACAGTTCCTGCCGTCGCGCTTCGACGGCACCAGCACCAAGCTGAAAGTCGATCCCTACGATCCTGAAAAGGCCAAGGCGCTGCTGAAGGAAGCCGGCTATCCCAACGGCTTCAAGATCACGCTGCATGCCACCGGCGATCGTTATCCGAAGGACAAGGATATCGCCCAGGCGGTCGGCCAGTTCTGGACGCGGATCGGCCTGCAGGTCAGCGTCGAGGCGCTGCCCGGCACCGTCTTCTTCTCGCAGGCGACCAAGCAGGAGTATTCCTGCTTTATGGCGCAGTATGGCACGGATGAGGCTTCGATTGGTCCGCGCGCACTCGTTCATACGCCGGGCGGCATCTACGGCACTGCCAACCGCACCAAGTTCTCGCATACCGATCTGGATGCCGCGATTGAGAAGTCGCAGAGCGAGATGGATCCAGTAAAGCGCAAACCTCTGGTACAGGCCGCCATCGAACTGTCGATGCACGAACAGGCCATCATCCCGGTCTTCCATCCGAATGCGGAAATGGCCGGTAAGGCAAATATCGCCATCACGCCGCGTCCGGAACGGCGCTTCAATGCGCTGATGATGAAGCCGAAGGCTTAAGTCGTGACAGGTGGCGGCTCAGCCCGCCACCTGTTTGATCCTGTCGAATACCGAATGGAACATGGCCTCGGTGAGGCGGCCGGTATTGGTGTTGTAGCGCGAGCAGTGATAGCTGGAGAACAGCGTCACACCGCTCGCCAGCTTATGTTCCGCGCCATGGCCAAACGGAGCCGCGGACCGCTTGACCTTCAGGACATCCAGCGTGGCGACATGCGCGATCTGCCCCAGCACCAGGATCGCCTTCAGGCCTGCCATCGCGGCGATCTCGCCTGACAGGAAGGTCTTCATGCAGGTCTTGGTTTCTGCAGGTGTCGGCTTGTTTTCCGGCGGCACGCATTTGACCGCATTGGTGATGCGGCTGCGCACCAGTTGCAACCCGTCATTCGGATCAGCTTTGAACTGGCCTTTCGCGTAGCCGTATTTGATCAGCGTCGAATACAGCAGTTCGCCGGCATAGTCGCCGGTGAAAGGCCGGCCGGTGCGGTTCGCGCCCTTCACGCCAGGTGCGAGACCCACGATCAGCAGCGCAGGCTGTGGATCGCCCCAGGGCGGCACCGGGCCATTGAAAAAGGTGGGGAAGGTGGCGCGATTGGCCATGCGGTATTCGACCAGCCGCGGGCAGAGCGGGCAGTTGTGACCCGGCAAAGCGGGAACAGCGGTCGTCATTGGGGCAGGGCGGTCTGAATCAGCGCAGATGCTTGCGCGGATCGGCGGTGTCGATCTCGTCGAAGTCATCCATGGCATTGGCCGCGCTCGAATGAGCCACATTCCCACGGTCGTTGCCGCGATCACTGCCCCGGTCGCTATTCGGGCCGCTGCGCAGCGTGGCATGCACGCCGGCAGAGCGCGACTGGTCGCGCGCGGCGGCATCGCGCATGATCTTCGGCATCAGTTCCTGCAACTCGATGAAAGTATCAGCCTGGCGGCGCAGTTCGTCAGCCACCATCGGCGGCTGGGTGCGGGTCGAGCTGACGACGCTGACGCGCACACCCTTGCGCTGCACGGCTTCCACCAGGCGGCGGAAATCGCCATCGCCGGAGAACAGCACGACATGGTCGATATGCGGCGCCATCTCCATCACGTCGATAGCGAGTTCGATATCCATGTTGCCCTTCACCTTCCGGCGGCCCATGGCATCGGTATATTCCTTGGCAGGCTTGGTCACCATGGTGAAGCCGTTATAGTCGAGCCAGTCGATCAGGGGGCGCAGCGGGGAGTATTCCTGATCCTCGACCAGCGCCGTGTAGTAGAAGGCGCGCACCAGTTGCGATTCCTTGCGGAAGCTGTCGAGCAGGCGGCGATAATCGATTTCGAAGCCGAGGCTGCGGGCGGCGGAATAGAGATTGGCGCCATCGATAAATAATGCGACGCGCTCCTGCTGATAAAACTTCATCGGCTATCCTCTTCCATATGACTTTGTTATAAAACGCAGACGCGTTATGCGACGTTCTTATGCAGTCAGTGTGCAAACTCTGCAATCGCGATGGCAAGTGGAAACGTTGTAACAAAATCAGGCGGCGGGATATTCGTCGCGCTTGGCGCGAATCTGCCGAGCGCGGAACATGGTTCGCCGCGCGCAACGCTTGAGGCCGCGCTGTCATTGCTCGCTCACGAGGGTATCGCGATCCTGCGACGCTCTTCCTGGTGGCAATCCGGACCGTTGCCGGCATCCGAGCAGCCTGACTTCATCAATGGCGTGGCCGAAGTCGAAACGGCATTGATGCCGGCGGAGCTACTGGCGGCGCTGCATCGGGTCGAATCGGCCTGCGGCCGGGTGCGACAGCAGCGCTGGGAAGCCCGTGTGCTCGATCTCGACCTGATCGACTATCGCGGCCAGGTTCAGCCGGAGCCGGAGCCGGGCCAGGTCGGGCAGGGTGGAACCCCCCATTTGCCGCATCCGCGGATGGCCGAACGGCTGTTCGTGCTGCTGCCGCTGCAGGAAATCGCGCCGGACTGGCGCCATCCGCGCAGCGGCGCAGCCTTGCCGGACCTGATTTCCGCGGCGCATCCTATGAGAATCAATAAGTTATAAGGAATTTCTTGGTCCCGATGCCGCGTTTCTGCTTGAATGGGCCTTGCATCGCAGCGGAAACGCCCTTAATAACCCGCTTCCGCCGTTTTTCTCCTGTTTTGCCCGAGGGTAAGCCATGGCCCGCGTCACCGTCGAAGATTGCGTTACCAAGATCCCGAACCGCTTCGAGCTGGTTCTGATCGCCGCCCAGCGCGCCCGCGCCATCGGCACCGGCGCGCCGCTGACCGTGGATCGTGACAACGACAAGAACCCGGTCGTCGCCCTGCGCGAAATCGCCGATGAAACCGTGGATATCGAAGGTCTGCGTCAGCGCATGATCGGCGATATGCAGGACAGCCCGGAAGTTGACGAGCCGGAAGAGGACAACATGGCCGCCCTGATGCAGTCGGGCGAATGGGCCGGTGTCCCGCAGGACAATGAAGACCTCGCCGAAGGCATGGGGATCGAAGAGGCCGATGGCGACGATGCGGATGATGCGGCAGAAGAAGCTGCTGGAGAGCCGGAAGCCCCCGCCGAAGAGTGATCTGGCGGCTTTATTAAGGTTTTTCCTCCCGCTGGGCTTGTCCCCGGCGGAAATTGGCCCAGAATAAGTCTTTAGGAACAACCGTTTGCCGGAAGCGGAGAACGGACTAAAGACGATGCGCCCGCGAGTCATGCGTCAGGTTGAACTGCTGGAAAAAGTCCTCGCCTACGATCCGTCGGCGGATGAGGACCTGCTGAATCGCGCCTATGTGTTTTCGATGAAAGCGCATGGCGCGCAGAAGCGTGCGTCGGGCGATCCGTATTTTTCCCATCCTGTCGAAGTGGCAGGCATCCTCGCCGGCATGAAGCTCGATGCGACGGCCATTGCGACCGGCCTGCTGCATGACACACTGGAAGACACCGTCGCGACGCCGGACGAGATTCAGAAGAATTTCGGCGCCGATGTGCTGCGCCTCGTCGATGGTGTGACCAAGTTATCGCGCATCGAACTGCAATCGGATCGCACGCGGCAGGCGGAGAATTTCCGCAAGCTGCTGCTGGCAATGTCGAACGACATCCGCGTGCTGCTGGTCAAGCTGGCCGACCGGCTGCACAACATGCGCACGCTGCATTTCATCAAGGATCCGGACAAGCGCCGCCGCATCGCCAAGGAGACGATGGAGATCTATGTCCCGCTTGCCGACCGCATCGGCATGCAGGACCTGCGCGAGGAGCTGGAAGACCTTGCCTTCGCCGAACTGAATGGCGATGCGCGCGCATCCATCATCGCGCGCCTGGACCAGTTGCGCACCGAGAGCGGCAGCCTGATCGATCGCATTGTCGACAAGCTGAAGCGTACGCTGGCGGAGCAGGGTGTCGAGGCCTGGGTGTCGGGACGCGAAAAGCGGCCTTTCTCGATCTGGGAGAAGATGCAGCGCAAGAACATCGCGTTCGAGCAGTTGTCTGACATCATGGCCTTCCGCGTCGTGGTGGCCGATGTCGCGGCCTGCTATCACGCACTGGGCGTGGTGCATCAGACTTGGCCATCGGTGCCGGGCCGCTTCAAGGATTATCTGTCGACGCCGAAGCAGAACGGCTATCGCTCGCTGCACACCACGGTGATCGGCCCGGAAAACAAGCGCATCGAAATCCAGATCCGTACCAACGAGATGCACACCATCGCCGATCTCGGCGTCGCGGCGCACTGGCAGTACAAGCAGAATGGCGGCAGTCGTACTCCGGCGCCGGAAGCTGAGGCGCGTCAGTATCGCTGGCTGCGCGAGTTGCTGGAAATCCTTGACCAGGCGTCGGATCCGGAAGAGTTCCTTGAGCATACCAAGCTCAACATGTTCCAGGATCAGGTCTTCTGTTTCTCGCCGAAGGGCGACCTGATTGCCTTGCCGCGCGATGCCACCGTGGTCGACTTTGCCTATGCCGTGCATTCCGACGTCGGCGATACGGCGGTTGGCGCCAAGGTGAATGGTCGCGTAGTGCCGCTGCGCACCGTGCTGCGCAATGGCGACCAGGTGGAAATCCTGCGTTCGAAAGTCCCGGCACCCAATCCAACCTGGCTGAATTTCGTCAAGTCGGGCCGCGCCAAATCCTGCATTAACCGGTTCATCCGCCAGCAGCAGCGCGGCCAGTATCACGAACTGGGCAAGGCGATCCTGACCAAGGCATTCAAGGAGCATGACAGTTCCGCCACCGAGAAGGTGCTGGAGCCGGTCGTGAAGGTATTGAAGCTACGAAATGCCGATGAAGTTTTCGTCGGTGTGGGCGAGGGCAATTTCACCTCGCGTCAGGTGATCAACATCGTCTTCCCCGGCCAGAAGGAAGACGAGGCCGACAAGGCGCCACCGCTGCCGCGGCCGCATCGCCAGCCGGCCGATCACAGCAAGGCCGGCAGTGGCATCCCGATCCGTGGCCTGATCCCGGGCATGGCGATGCATTTCGCCGGCTGCTGCCATCCGCTGCCGGGCGACCGTATCGTGGGCATCGTTACCACGGGTAAGGGCGTGACCATCCATACCATCGACTGCGAGACGCTGGAGCAGTTTGCCGAACAGCCGGAGCGGTGGCTCGATCTCGCCTGGGATCCGCCGTCCGATGCCGAGAAGACGCATGGCCATGTCGGCCGCGTCAACCTGCTGATCAACAACGAGCCGGGTGCATTAAGTGCGGTGACTACTATCATCGCCAAGCACAAGGGCAATATCACCAATCTCAAGATCACCAATCGCACTACCGATTTCTTCGAGATGTTTGTTGATATCGAGGTGCGCGACGTGAAGCATCTCACCAACATCATCGCGGCGTTGCGCGCCACCTCCGTCATCAGTTCGGTGGAACGTGCCCGCGGCTGATCAACTGACCAGAAAGAGACCGCAAGACCATGAATCGTGAGGACGTACTGCAGCATTACCGTGACTCCGGCGCCCTGCTGGAAGGCCATTTTCTGCTCACCTCCGGCCTGCACAGCCCGGTTTATATGCAGTCGGCCCGCGTGCTGATGTTCCCCGAGCGCGCCGAAGCGCTGTGCAAGGCGCTTGCCGACAGGCTGCGCGCCAAATACGGCCCAAAGCCGGTTGATCTGGTCTGCTCGCCGGCCATGGGCGGCGTCGTTGTCGGTTACGAACTCGCCCGCCAGCTCGGCGTGCCGGCGATCTTCACCGAGCGTGTGGATGGCAAATTCGCGCTGCGCCGCGGTTTCGATATTCCGCAGGACGCGCGCGTGCTGATGGCCGAGGATGTGGTCACCACCGGAAAATCGAGCCGCGAATGCATCGACTGCATTGAAGATCATGGTGGCAAGGTCGTGGCGGCATCGTGCATCGTCGACCGCTCCGATGGCGAAGTCGATCTCGGTGTGCCGCTGTTCGCGCTTTGCGGCTTCAAGGTGCCGTCCTATGCCGCCGATGCGCTGCCGCCCGAGTTGCAGAAAATCCCGGCGATCAAGCCCGGCTCGCGCGGCCTGAAATAGGAAACTCCGCCATGACTGCGCGCAGCCTCCGTCTCGGCGTCAACATCGACCACGTTGCCACCATTCGCAACGCGCGCGGCGGCCGGCATCCCGATCCGGTCCGTGCCGCCAAACTGGCAGCTGTCGCTGGTGCCGATGGCATTACCGCGCATCTGCGCGAGGATCGCCGGCATATCTCTGACAGTGACATCGACCGTCTGATGGCCGAGATCAATCTGCCGCTCAATCTTGAGATGGCGGCCACCGAAGAGATGGTGGCCATCGCGCTGCGCCACAAGCCGCATGCCGCCTGTATCGTGCCGGAACGCCGCGAGGAGCGCACCACCGAGGGCGGCCTCGACGCCGCCGGACAGTTCGCACATCTGAAGCCGATGATTGCCAGACTGTCGGATGCCGGCATCCGCGTGTCGCTGTTCATCGAAGCCTCCGAGAAGCAGCTCGATGCCGCCAGGTCGCTCGGTGCGCCGGTGATCGAAATCCATACCGGCAAATACTGCGAAACCGAGGGCGCAGAACAGACCGCGGAACTGGAGCGTATTCGCAAGGCGGCTGCCCATGCCGAGAAGCTCGGCCTGGAATGTCATGCCGGCCATGGCCTGAATTTCGAGACGGTGGCGCCGATTGCGGCCATACCCACCATCGTCGAACTCAACATCGGCCATTTCCTGATCGGCGAGGCGATCTTCGGCGGGCTGGATGGCGCGATCCGCCGCATGCGCGCATTGATGAACGATGCGCGCGGCCTGACGGCAAAATCGGCATGATCATCGGCCTGGGGTCTGACCTGATCGATATCCGCCGGATCGACAAGACCATCCAGCGTTTCGGCGACCGTTTCCTCAATCGCATCTTCACGCCGGTAGAGCGCGCGCGGTCCGATCGCCGTCAGCTCACCCGTATCGAATCCTATGCCAAGCGCTATGCCGCCAAGGAAGCCTGCTCCAAGGCGCTCGGCACCGGCTTCCGCAAGGGCGTGTTCTGGCGCGACATGGGCGTGATCAACCTGACCGGAGGCAAGCCGTCGATGGCGCTGACCGGAGGGGCGCTGGCACGTCTTGAGAGCATGTTACCCGCAGGATATGAAGCCCAGATCGACATCTCGCTGACCGATGAACCGCCCCTGGCCCAGGCCATCGTCATCATCTCGGCAAGGCCGAAAACGCCCGTTTGATCAGGCCCTTAGCCAGCGCTTGACTTTGCCGGGCGGAACACGGCTTGATGCCGCTCCGGCGCGCCGGATTATACGCGTAAGGGATTGATTTATATGGATCAGGAGCAGGCAGTGGCAAAGGCCAAGACGCGCGGCGGCGACATTTGGGACAGCCTGCGCACGCTGATCTACGCCGTCCTGCTGGCGATCAGCATTCGCACCGTCGCCTATGAGCCGTTCCATATCCCGTCGGAATCGATGCTGCCGACCTTGTGGGTCGGCGACTATGTCTTTGTTTCCAAATTCGCCTACGGCTACAGCAAGTATTCCATCATCTTCAGCCCGCCGATCTTCGAGGGCCGTGCCCTCGGTTCGTCGCCCAAGCGCGGCGACGTGGTGGTCTTCCGCTGGCCGCGCGATCCGTCGATCGATTATATCAAGCGCGTGATCGGTCTGCCGGGCGACCGTATCCAGGTCCGCGACGGTGCGCTGCTGATCAATGGCGAGCCGGTGAAGCGCCGTCGCGTCGAAGATTTCGAGCGCCACGACCGCTTCGGCAACGTGACCGAGCGGATTGAGCAGTGGGAGGAGACGCTGCCGGGTGGCGCGACCTTCAACACGCTGAACCTCTTTAACTACAATGCCGGCGACAATACCGGCGTCTATACCGTGCCGGCCGGCCATTACTTCATGATGGGCGACAACCGCGATAATTCGCAGGACAGCCGCGTGCCGGTCGAAGTCGGCGGCGTCGGCTATGTGCCGGCCGACCATCTGATCGGTCGCGCTGAAGTGCGCTGGATCTCGATCGACCAGAGCGCGTCGCTGCTCAAGCCCTGGACATGGTTCAGCGCCCTGCGCTGGAGTCGCATGTTCACCGGTATCAACTGAGGCCGGCGTTGAACGCGGAGACCCGCAAACCGGCACTGGAGCAACTTCAGCAGGCGCTGGGCCATAAGTTCGCCGACACCAAACTGCTGGAAGAAGCGCTGGTACATCCCTCGGCCAACCCGCGCCGCAGCCGGGCCAAATCCGCCCGCACTAAGACCGCCGAAACGCCGCCGGCCGTGCGCGACTACAACCGCCTCGAATTCATCGGCGACCGCGTGCTGGGCCTGGTTGTTGCCACGCTGCTGGCTGAACGCTTTCCGCAGGCTGAAGCTGGCGAACTGGCGCTACGCTATAATGCGCTGGTCAAGCAGGAGAGCCTGGCGCGTTTCGCGCAGTCGCTCGGCTTGGGCGACTTCATTCAGCTGTCGCGCTCCGAACGCGATTCCGGCGGCGCTGGCAAACCGGCGATCCTGGCCGACGCCTGCGAGGCCGTGGTCGCGGCGCTCTACCTCGATGGTGGGCTCAAGGTGGCCGAACGCTTTGTACGTCGCTACATGGAGCCGGCGTTAACTGAAGTCGCCAATGGCGCCGCCAAGGACCCCAAGACCGCGCTGCAGGAATGGGCAGCCGCGCGTGGCATGGCCGCGCCGCGCTATGAAATCGTCAGCACCGAAGGCCCGCCGCATGAACCGCATTTCACCGTTGCCGTGAAGCTCGGAAGTGGCGAACCAGCCAAGGGGCAGGGCGGCTCGAAACGGGCCGCTGAACAGGAAGCCGCCGGTCGTCTGCTCGACCGGCTTGTCACCGAGAAAGCATGACTGAAGACATCGAAGTTTCCCCGACGGCGCCGCATTGCGGCTACGTCGCCATCGTCGGCGCGCCGAATGCCGGCAAGTCCACGTTGCTGAACCGGTTGGTCGGCGCGAAGGTTTCCATCGTCTCCAAGAAAGTCCAGACCACGCGCGCCCGCATCACGGCGATTGCCATGCAAGGCGAGACTCAGCTGGTCTTCCTCGACACGCCTGGCATCTTCACGCCGAAGCGCCGGCTGGACCGGGCCATGGTAAATGCGGCCTGGAGCGGCGTGGATGAAGGAGATGCGGTGCTGCTGCTGATCGATGCCGAACGCGGCTTCGACGAGGAGAGCCGCGCCATCGTCGATGCCTTTAAGAACCGCAAACGCAAGAATGTTTTGCTGGCGCTGAACAAGGTTGATGCCGTGCAGCGCGAAAAGTTGCTCGGTCTGGCCAAAGAAATCAGCGAGGCTTACGATTTCGAACGCGTCTTCATGATCTCGGCGGAGAAGGGCACCGGCGTGGATGATGTGCGCGCCGATCTGGCCAAACGCATGCCGGCCGGTCCATGGCTCTATCCGGAAGACCAGCTGGCCGATGTGCCGATGCGTTTCCTGGCCGCCGAGATCACGCGCGAGCAGGTCTATCGCAGCCTGCATGACGAACTGCCTTACGCGATCACGGTCGAGACCGAGAACTGGAAAGACCAGAAGGACGGTTCGGCCCGTATCGATCAGGTGATCTTCGTCGAGCGTGACAGCCAGAAGAAGATCGTGCTGGGCGAGAAGGGGCAGATGATCAAGCGTATCGGAGCTTTTGCCCGCAAGATCATGGAAGAGCAGTTCGAGCGTCGCGTGCACCTGTTCCTGTTCGTGAAGGTGCGCGAGGACTGGGGTGATGACCCCGAGCGCTATGAAGCCATGGGGCTGGATTTCCCCAAGGGCTGATTGCTTTCGGCTAAACGCCTGCCAGTAGCATGAAGATCGGCACGGTCACGAATGCCAGGACCGTGCTGACCGTGACGATGGCGGCGGCCAGCGGCGCATCGCCACCCATCTGTCTTGCGAGAATGTAGCTGGTGCTCGCCGTCGGCATGGCGCCCCACAGCACCATCACCTTGGTTTCCAGCGGCCCCAGGCCCCAGAGTTTCGCCGCGCCAAATAGCATCAGCGGATAGATCGCCAGCTTCAGCACGCTGGCCAGCAGCACGGCGCGGCCGCCGTTGCGCGCCGCCTCCCATTGCAGGCCGGCGCCCACGGTCAGCAGGCCCATTGGAGCTGCCATGCTGCCCAGCATCTTGAACACCGGCTCGATGCCCTGCGGCAGGGACAGGCCGGCGGCATTCATGGCGATACCGATCAGACAGGCGATGATCAGCGGGTTCTTGATCAGGAACAGCGCCTGCCCCTTCAGGCTGGTACTCTGTCCATGCGCGCCATAGCGTGCCAGCGTCAGCACGCAAAGCACGTTCAGCACCGGGATGGCGAGCGAAATGGCGATGGCAAACAGCGTGATGCCGGCGCCGCCCTCCAATGCCGCCACGGCGCCGAGGCCGACGAAGGTGTTGAACCGCAGCGAGCCCTGGAACAGCGATGTAAATCCAGGCCCGTCAACTTTTGCCAGGGGTCGCAGCAGATAAACCAGCGCGGCCTGCAGCAGGATCACGGCCAGCAATGCGCCCAGCATGCCGGTCGGGTCGAGATTGCCGAGCCGCGCATTGCTCAGATTGTCGACCAGCAGAACCGGGAAGAAGATGTAATACGTCATCTTGTCGGCCAGCGGCCAGAAGGCTTCGCCGGGGAAATTATAACGCTTGAGCGCGCCACCGAGCGCGATCAGCAGGAAGATCGGAATGATGGCAAAAATGACGGAGAGCATATCGGACTCGGGCGGGGAGATACTGCGGACGAGTCTAGCCCAGGCGGCGCCCTAAAACTAATGCCGAGAACTAATGCTCAACCAGAATGATCAGCAGATCGACAGCGCGGGTGGCGAAGCCGAAGCCGAGATAAAGCGCGAGTGCACGCAGGCCGGCTTCGCGCCAGGCATGATATTTGTCCGAAGCCATTTTTGAGGAGGCGCGCGGGACGAGTGGCACCGCAGTGACCGTGACCGCCTCGTAGCTCGGCGTATCTATTTCCTCCGGCACGAGGAATTCAGCGACGCGGGTGCGGTCGGGCCCGTAGATGCGCCGCCAGCGGAAGGCTTCGGCCTCGGCGCGTTCGGCATCGCCATGGGAGGCGCGCGGAATCCAGCTGTCGGCCAGTCGTGTCATCACGACATAGCGGGGGATGATGATTTCCGTCTGGACGCCCATGAGACGTACTGTGTCAGGTCACGATTAACGAATTTTAAACAGCCGTTAATTTTTCCTCTCGCCGGCAATTTCTGACGGAACTCCAAGGACATACCAGGGGTTCTGTTATCCAACCGGAGATTGCCATGGCCACGCCCAATCCGCGGGGAAAAACACCAGAATCGCGGGAAAAATCCACCCCTCGGTCGTTCTGGCGCCGTCCGTGGTGGCACTGGATGGCGGGCGGATTGGCCGTATTGCTGGTTGCCCTCGTGGCGGTGGCTGCGCTGTTCGACTGGAACTGGCTGCGCAATCCGGCGCAGAGCTTCATTACCGCGACGACGGGCCGGCAGACCGTGATCAACGGGCGGCTGGATGGCGAGTGGTCACTCACCCCGCGTTTCGTCGTTGAAGATTTCCATATGGCCAACGCTGAATGGGCAAAGGAAAAGGAACTCGTCAGCTTTGAGCGTGCCGAGATCGTGGTCGATTTACGCGAGATGTTGCGCGGCCGAACAGTGCTGCCTGAAATCAAGCTGGTGAAGCCGCGGGTGGCACTGGAGCGGCGCGCCGATGGCGAGGGTAACTGGACCTTCGGCGTGAAGGTGGCCAAGGATGTTGCCGCGCCCGAGGATCGTACCGAGATGCCGCTGATCGGCCGGCTCCGTATCGAGGACGGCCGCTTCCTTTATCGCGACGAGAAGGTTGGTGTCGATATCGATGCTGAAGTCGCCACTGTGGTCGGTGCCAACAGCGAGGGCAGGGATCGCGTGCGGCTCGGCGGTCGCGGCACCATGCATGGCGAAGCCTTTCGGCTGCGTATGACCGGTGGTTCGCTGCTGTCGTTGCGCGAAAGCGAGGAACCCTATCCGCTGACTATCGAAATGGTGGTGGGCGAGACGCGTGGCCGCATCTCCGGAACGCTGGCCGATCCCATCAAGTTCGAGGGGCTCGACCTCGATATTGCGCTGAGCGGTCCCGATCTCGCCCGGCTGCAGATCATCACCGGCGTACCGCTGCCGATGACGCCGCCTTACGATCTGAAAGGCCGTTTGCATCGTGACGGTGCGGTCTGGCGCATCGAGACTATGGCAGGCCGGGTCGGCAACAGCGATCTGGGTGGCATGATCGAGATCGATACCGGGCGCGAGCGACTCTACCTAGAGGCCGATCTGCGTTCGAAGGTGCTGGACTATCGCGATATCGGGCCTCTCGTGGGCCTGCGACCGGAAGAAGAGCGCCCGCCGAACACCGACGCCATGACCGAGAACCAGAAGGCGGCGGCGCAGAAAGCCGGAAAGCCGGCAGCAGATAAGGGCCCGCCGCCGCGCGTGCTGCCTGACGCGCCGCTGGCGGTTGAGCAGATCCGCGAAGTCGATGCCAAGGTGAAGTTCCACGGCGACAAGGTGGAAGCGCCCAATACGCCGCTCAGTGCGGTCGATCTCGACCTGCTGCTGGAAAACAGCGTGCTGCATCTGCGACCGCTTAAACTGGGTGTCGCCGGCGGACAGGTGAATGCCGATATCCGTATCGATGCGCGCAGCGATGCCGTGCTGACGCAGTACGACGTGAAACTCAACAAATTCCGGCTCGAACGATTCCTGGAATCCGCCGGCCTGAAAGACAGCGGCAGCGGCGAGATCAGCGGCCGTATCCAGCTGGTCGGCTATGGCGACACGGTGCAGAAGTCGCTCGGCAGCGCCAACGGCCAGATCCGCATGGCGATGGAGAACGGTTCGCTGTCGAACCTGGCGATGGAACTGGTCGGACTTGATGTCGGCCAGGCAGCACTTTTCTGGGCCGGTGGCGACAAGCAGATTCCGCTGCGCTGCTTCGTCACCGATTTCAACGTCGAGCAGGGCCTGATGACGCCGCGCGTCTTCGTGCTGGATACCACCGACACGACGGTCACGGCCGAGGGCAGCATCAGCCTGACGCAGGAACTGCTTGGGCTGAAGATCAAGGCACATCCGAAGGATCCCAGCCTGCTGGCGGCGCGCACGCCGATCAACATCAAGGGCGCCTTCAGCCGGCCGTCGATCGGCGTCGATGCCGGTCCGCTGGCGGCGCGCGGCGCGGGCGCGGTGGCGCTTGGCGTGCTGCTGACGCCGCTGGCCTCGATCCTGGCCTTCATCGAGCCGGGCCTGGAAAGCGACAGCGACTGTGCGGCGCTGCTCAAGCAGGTACAGAGCGGGCGGCCGGGATGAATATCCGGCTGCTGAGCCTCGGCCGGCTGCTGATCAATACCGGCCGCGCGATGATCAACAGCCTGTCCTTCGAACTGGCTGGCTACATCGCCTATACCGGCCTGCTGGCGATCTTTCCCTTCCTGATCTTCCTGGCAGCGCTGGCCGGCTTCCTCGGCACCTCTGCCGGCGGGCTGGCCTCGGTGCAGAGCATGCTCGACCTGCTGCCGCAGGATGTCGCGCAGACGCTGTCGCCGGTGATCCATGAGGTGATCGATACCCGCGACGGCGGGTTGCTCACGCTCGGTCTGCTCGGTGCGCTCTGGGTGGCGTCGAACGGCATCGACGCGCTGCGGATCGCACTCAATGCTGCCTATGACATCGAGGAAGCGCGGCCCTGGTGGCTGATCAAGCTGGGCAGCATCGGGGCCATTATCGTCGGTGGCGTGGTCTTCCTGCTGCTCTCGGTCCTGGTCATCCTCGGCCCCGTCATCTGGAAAGGGCTGCTCTGGCTGTTTCCGCTCGGAGAGGGCGACATTTGGGCCTTCAGCACGGTGCGCTATCTGCTGGCCACCCTGGTGCTGATGACCGCCCTGCTGGCGCTGCATCGCTGGCTGCCGGGCGCCTGCCTGCGGGTCCGCAACCTGCTGCCCGGCGTGATCGCCACCACCATACTCTGGCTGTCTGCCGCCAGCCTGTTCTCGATCTATGTTGCCAAACTGGGTAGCTACAGCGCCACCTATGGCAGTCTCGGCGGGGTGATCGTCACCCTGGTCTTCTTCTATGTCTCGGCCGTGCTTTTCATCTTTGGCGCCGAACTGAACTCCGCCCTGTTGCGGCGCGAAAAAAGGCAGGCGGACAAAACCACGCCCGCGGACGCAAAGCCTCTGGCCGGAAGCTGATCCGCTGGACTATGCTCCGTCCCCTGTGCTTTGCCTCAAGGGATGGGACCAGCAGCCATGGCAACCAAGAAGAAGACCGCCGCGCCGAAAAAGGCCAGGAGCGGCCGGGCCAATCCGAAACTCGACAAGGCGAAGCTGCCGAGCCGGCATGTCACGGTCGGTCCCGAGCGCGCCCCGCATCGCAGCTACTATTACGCGATGGGCATGACCGAGAAGGAAATTGCCCAGCCCTTCGTCGGCGTCGTCACCACCTGGAACGAAGCCGCGCCCTGCAACATCACACTCGGCCGTCAGGCCCAGGCGGTGAAGAAGGGCGTTAAGGCCAATGGCGGCACGCCGCGCGAATTCACCACCATCACGGTGACCGACGGCATCGCCATGGGTCACCAGGGCATGAAGTCATCGCTGATCAGCCGCGAAGTCATTGCCGACAGCACCGAACTGACCGTGCGCGGCCACTGCTACGACGCCATCGTCGGTCTGGCCGGCTGCGACAAGTCGCTGCCCGGCCTGATGATGGCCATGGTGCGCCTGAACGTGCCGTCGATCTTCATGTATGGCGGTTCGATCCTGCCCGGCCGTTTCCGCGGCAAGGATGTCACCGTCATCGACGTGTTCGAAGGTGTCGGCAAGTTCGCCGCCGGCCAGATGGATGCGGCCGAGCTGCACGAACTGGAATGCGTGGCCTGTCCGTCGGCCGGCAGCTGCGGCGGCCAGTATACCGCCAACACCATGGCCTGCGTGTCGGAAGCCATCGGCCTGGCGCTGCCGGGTTCGGCCGGCGCGCCGGCACCGTATGAGACGCGCGACCAGTATGCCGAAGCCTCGGGCAAGCAGATTGTCGAGCTGATCAGGCTCGGCATCCGTCCGCGCGACATCGTCACCCGCAAGGCGCTGGAGAATGCCGCCCGCGTCGTCGCCGCCACTGGCGGTTCGACCAACGGCGCGCTGCATCTGCCGGCGATCGCGCATGAGGCCGGCATCCGCTTCGACCTCGATGATGTCGCCAGGATCTTCAAGTCGACGCCCTATATCGCCGACCTCAAGCCGGGCGGGCGTTATGTCGCCAAAGACATGTACGAGATCGGCGGGGTGCAGGTGGTGCTGAACGAGCTGCTGAAAGGCGGCTTCATCCATGGCGACTGCCTGACCGTGACCGGCAAGACCATCGAGCAGAATCTGAAAGGCGTCACTTTCCCGAAGAACCAGGATGTGGTGCGGCCGATCAGCAATCCGATCACCAGGACCGGCGGTGTGGTCGGCCTGAAGGGCAATCTGGCCCCGCGCGGCGCCATCGTGAAGGTGGCGGGCATGAGCCGGCTGAAGCATGTCGGTCCGGCGCGGGTGTTCGACTCCGAAGAAGCCGCCTTTGCCGCCGTGCAGGCCAAGAAGTACAAGGAAGGCGACGTGATCGTCATCCGCTACGAAGGCCCCAAGGGCGGTCCGGGCATGCGCGAGATGCTGTCCACCACCTCGGCAATCTACGGCCAGGGCATGGGCGAGAAGATCGCGCTGATCACCGACGGGCGTTTCTCCGGCGGTACGCGCGGCTTCTGCGTCGGCCATGTCGGGCCTGAGGCTGCGGTCGGCGGCCCCATCGGCCTGATCAAAAACGGCGACATCATCACCATCGATGCCGTGAAGGGCATTCTGAGCGTGGATGTTTCGGCGAAGGAATTCGCCGCGCGCAAGAAGAAGTGGAAGCCGCGCAAGACCGCGTACCAGTCGGGCACCTTGTGGAAATACGCCCAGACCGTGGGCGATGCCCATGACGGCGCGGTGACGCATCCCGGCGGCGCCAAAGAAGTGTCGGAATACGCCGACATCTAGGCGCGGCGGTTTTCATACAACATTGTCATGCCCGGCCTTGTGCCGGGTATCCACGCCTTTGTCTGAAGAGAAGACGTGGATGGCCGGGACAAGCCCGACCATGACACCGGGGAGATATACATGACCTATCGCATCGCCATTGCCGGCTTCCAGCACGAGACCAATACCTTTGCGCCGACGCGCGCGACGCTCGACCTGTTCATCAAAGGCGAGGGCTGGCCGCCGCTGACCGAGGGCAGGGACATCGTCGAGGTTTTCTCGCCGATGAATATTCCCATCGGCGGCTTCATGAATGCGGCGAAGCCGAAGGGCTGGGAGCTGCATCCGATCGTCTGGGCCGCCGCCGCACCCAGCAGCTATGTCTCCACCGAGGCGTTTGAGTATGTCGCCGGCAAGATCGTCAATGGCATCGCCGCGCTGAAGGGCCGCATCGACGCGGTCTATCTCGATCTCCACGGCGCCATGGTGACCGAGGCGCATGAAGACGGCGAGGGCGAGCTGCTGCGCCGCGTGCGCGCCCTTGTCGGTCCCGACATGCCGATCGGCGTCAGCCTCGATCTGCATGCCAATGTCACGCCGGAAATGGTGCAGCATGCCGACGTGATGATCGCCTATCGCACCTATCCGCATCTCGACATGGCGGTGACCGGCGCACGCGTGCTGCGCCATATGGAAAAGCTGCTGACAGGCGAGCGGAAAAAACAGGCCAAGGCCTTCCGGCAGATTCCCTTCCTGATCCCCCTGACGGCGCAATGCACCTTCATCGAGCCGTGTAAAAGCCTGTACGACACGCTGGGCGAAATGGAGCGCGGCGCCGTCAGCTCGCTCAGTTTCAGCCCCGGCTTCCATCCGGCCGACATCCATCACTGCGGCCCGACCGTGATCGCCTATGGCGACACGCAGGAGGCAGCGGATAAGGCGGCCGACGATTTCGCCCGCCAGATCACCGAGCGCGAGGCGGAGTTCAAACTCAACCTGCTGAGCCCGCGCGACGCCATCGACCGGGCGCGCAAACTGATCCAGGGCGGCGCGCGCAAATCCATCGTGCTGGCCGATGTGCAGGACAATCCCGGCACCGGCGCGACCAGCGACACGACGGGCCTGCTGGCGGCCCTGGTCGCCGAGCATGTGCCCGATGCCACGCTCGGCCTGCTGTATGACCCCGAGGTGGCAAAGATCGCGCACCAGGCCGGCGAGGGCAGCGAGATCGAGGTCAGCGTCGGCGGCAAGCTGCTCGATGTCGAGGGCGCGCGGCCCTATCGCAGCCGCTTCAAGGTGGCGAAACTGGGCAGCGGAAAATTCCTCTGCACCGGGCCGTTCTACAAAGGCACCAGAATGGACCTCGGCCTGATGGCACGGCTGCAGGTCAACGGCGTCGACCTGGTGATCGCCTCGGCGCGTGTGCAGGCGGCCGACAAGGACCAGTACCGCCATCTCGGCATCGAGCCCGGCGAACGCCAGATCGTCGGCGTGAAAAGCACGGTGCATTTCCGCGGCGACTTCACCGACATCGCGCATGACATCCTCAACGTGGAGAGCCCCGGCGCCTTCATCGAACGAGCGGAGACGCTGCCCTACAAAAAGCTGCGGCGCGGGATGAAGCTGGCGCCCAAGGGAAGAGCATTTTAGGGGCGGGCGTTCTGACCACTGCATACGACTGAATGCAGCATCGAAGGGCGTCGCAGCGCTTCGTTCCGGTTCGTGGCTGTTCGTTTGCGCTCGTTCGTGTTCGTTGGCGTTCGTTTCGCTTCGTTTGGTGCTCGTTGGTGTTCGTTGGTACTCGTTTGGGTTCGTTCGTCTTATCGGCGGCTATCGGTCCGTAACGGCGCGTATCGCCAGGGCCCGCATACGCATGCAGGCAGACGGAGAGCCAATAAGAACATATGTGGAACTTACTGGCTGATTTCAAGGGGGTTACGCAATTTTCAATAGCCGTCATGGCCGGGCTTGTCCCGGCCATCCATCTGTCGGACCGACCGCGCGATAACGGCAGGGTCCGACGTGCCGATAGACGGGATGGATGCCCGGCACAAGGCCGGGCATGACGGTGTTGGGGAAGTATACGCCGGCGAACCCGCACATGACGGTGTTTCGGGAATCGCCTAGACTTTGCCCAACGACAAACGCGAGGAAACGGCCGGTGAGCAGCACGGCGCGGACAGTCTTCACCCCGGACGAGATCAGGACGCTCAGCCAGCGCTCGGACTGGATGGGCGCGTATCTGGTGCTGCATGCCTGGGCGCTGATCGCCGGTGCCATGGCGCTGTTCGTCTGGCTGCCCAATCCGCTGACATTCCTGCTGGCCGTGATGGTGATCGGCGGGCGGCAGCTCGGCCTCGCCATCCTGATGCATGATGCCGCCCATGGCCTGCTGTTCAGAACGCGCCGGCTGAACGAATTCGCCGGGCAGTGGCTCTGCGCCTTTCCGGTGGGCACCGACCTGCATCTCTACCGGCCCTATCACCTGAAACATCATCGCCACACGCAGCAGGCCGACGATCCCGACCTTGTGCTGTCGGCGCCATTCCCGATCAACCGCACCAGCCTGAAGCGCAAGATCTGGCGCGACATCACCGGCAATACCGGTGTCACGCGCCGCAAACAGCAGATTATGATGACGTGGGGTGCCGAGCCGGGCTTAAGCTGGCGCGAGCGTTACGCGCGTCTGAAAGAAGGCGGCCTGGTCGGCTTCGTCATCACCAATGCGCTGATGCTCGCGGCGATGAGCGCCGTCGGCCTGTGGTGGCTCTGGCCGGTGTTGTGGCTGCTGCCGCTGCTCACCTGGTACCAGCTGGTCAGCCGCATCCGCAATATCGCCGAACATGCCGTGGTGCCCGACAACGACGATCCGTTGCGCAACACGCGCACGACCTATGCGAACCCGATCGCGCGCCTGCTGCTGGCGCCCTACTGGGTGAACTATCACCTCGAACATCATCTGCTGCTGAGCCTGCCCTGCTGGAAACTGCCGGCGGCGCATCGTGTGCTGATGGGGAAGGGGTTGCGCGACCAGATGGAACTGCGCGGCGGCTATAGGGAAGTGCTGCGTATGGCGGCGAGTGCAGTGGGCGACAATGGCGGCGGATCAGGCGGGGCGAAGCCGGCGCATATTTGAGGGAGTATCTTTGTAGGCACAGCAGAACTCTTAAGGGGAAGCGCTTAAATGTTTCAGTTGCGGGGGGCTCGTTTCCGTTTTGACGATGGACGCGAAAAAACAGTCAGATTAATGGCAGAGAAGATCGATGTGGGGACACACATCACTCTTCTTATGGGAGTCAATGGAACAAGTAAGAGCAGAATTCTTGCCAGTTGCGCAGCATATGTAACGGCAATGCTCGAAAACGAAAGATCGGCAGGAAAAACGGCGCAGAAAAGATTAAAAATAGAACAATCTAGCGGTTTTTCTTGTGTAGATGTCAGTCTCGGCTTTGCAGGAACCGAGAATGATTACCCCTTTTATGGATTTTGGGGGAATTACTTACCGACTAAAGTTCTAGCAATCTCCAATTTAGTTCGTGATCGATTCCACTTTTCCAGCTCCACCTCAAATTCCTCGAAAAAAACCGAGGAGTACTACAAGTATCTGGGGGTTCGGCAGGGAACAAATCTCACCACAACCGGCGCAATGGACAGAACCGTTAGTGAGGCCTTTCTCGCCTTGTGTGAGGATGAAGAAAAATTTCGCCTTTTTAAAGAATGGATAGGCCCTTTCTTTCCTGCAGCAGAGATCGCAATAGGCTTCCAACGCATTTCTCGTGACGAGCTAAACAGTATTTCTGCCGACCCTCGTGGTTCAGTTGAGAAGAGAATTGCTCGGAGACGAGGGGGATTTTCTACGAGAAATTTAGGGAGCTATACAGATGCCCTTATCACAGTCATCAACTATCATCCTCTCAACATCGTGCTTGCTTGCTCAACTTGTAATTCCGACAGGAAACAAACTTTCGACCCGGTTGCCCAAAAGGGTCGGTCTTATAAAGCGACAAAGTTTAATATTGTTCATCCCTACTTAGACAAGCCGGACGAGCATCTGTTTTTTGAGGGGGCGGAAATGGCGGTTTTAGTTCGGCCGGTGAATGCTTCTCAAAAGGGAGCTGAAACTATTAGGCTTTTTGATCTCGCCAGTCCCGAGCGCAGCAAGGAGCGTGCTAAGGATTTGCTTTTTGATGACGATCTTTCTCATTTGCATGATTCTACTAGGCTCTTGCTTGAACTGACGCTGACACACAAAGCTGAGAGGGCGCTGCGCCCAAAAATCAGATGAAGGCTTGGTGGGTTTTTCCTTCCACTCCTTCATCAGCAGATGTGCCCGTGCCGGTACGGCTCGCCGACGTTGTCCTGCGTGCAGCGCAACTGACACGATTCGCCGGTCTCTATGCCGTGAATCTGAGTCTAAATTATCTCTCATTTCCTTATAAAACCCTGCCTGTCCGGCCCACGGAGCGCTTTCAGCCGGGCCGGACAGGCTTGGGTTCAGCCGTGCAGCGTTACGTTACGCCGCGCGGCCGATCACCTCACTCATTCGGCAACGGCAATGCCGCTGCCGCCGAGTTCGGCGGGGAAGTCTTTCAGTTTCGGCAGGCCGTCCTTCATCGGCAGCACGGTCTCGGCGTAGTTCACATGCACGCCGGGCTGGAATTTCACAGACGGAATGGTGGCGGCGTAGACATCGGTGAGGCCAAAGCCCGGATGGCCGGTCATCAGATGGCCGCCGCATTTTTTGCAGTACTGGCGTTCGCTGCTCGGGTTTTTCACGAAGGTGGCGACGGAGTCCTGGCCCTTCGTCACCTTCACGTTTTCCGGCTTCCACAAGGTGAAGGCATTCACCGGGCCGGCCGACCAGGAGCGGCAGGAGGCGCAGTGGCAATAGCCCATCGCTTCGGGTTCGCCAGACACTTCTATCTCGACGGCGCCGCAGAAGCAGGCGCCGGTATGCTTGTTCGTCATGTTCGATCTCTGATTGGTTTTTGCGGGAAGCGGGCGCGCGCGGGTTATCGCTGCGCAGCCCGGCCAGTCACGGCGCGTGCGGTCAGGTCGACGTCATTCGAGCGGTCCTCCAGCCTGGGCTGCGCTCCGTGATGTGGCCCGCTTGCGCGTGCCGCCCTGACCAGCTGGCTTCGGCTTCCCAACCGTTGCAGAGGTCGTTTTCGTCGGCGCCTGCGTGACAGGCGCCTGCATGCAGTCGAGCACCGCCTTGAAGGCGGTCAGCACCATCGATGTGCGGTCCATGCCCCAGGCGATCATCGTGCCGCCTTCCAGCGCGCTGAACACCACCATGGCCGCCTGCTGCGGCGGCATCGGCGGCGCGATCACGCCGGCAGTGACGCCCTCGGCGATCACCTCGGTCAGCCAGTCGATCTGCATCTGGAAAAAGTCCTGGATCAGCGGATAGCTGCTGGGCGGCAGCACCATGCGTTCGGCCGCCAGCGCGCCGCAGACCGGCATCATGCCGCTCTCGACCGCGAAGAGGAAACTGTTGGCATAAACGCGCATCCGGTCGCGCGCATCGCTGTGGTCGTGCTTCATCTGCGCCAGCGCCGCGCGGCTGCGCTCGATGCAGCGGCGGAAGATTGCCAGCACCAGGTCTTCCTTGGCGGCGAAGTGATAATGCACACTCGCCTTGGTGATGCCGAGATCGGCGGCGAGGTCGGCATAGCTGAAGGCCGTGTAGCCGCGCGTGCGGACCAGCACTTCGGCCTTGTCGAGAATCAGGTGCCGGGTGTCGACGATCATGTTGCCTGCTTACCTACTGATAGGTAAGTTGTCCAGCGCGGTCCATCTCACAAACCGTTGATTTAATTCATAATACTTAAGGGTTATGCGGAGAAACGATGACCGGAACAGCCGACAGGAAGTCTTCGCGCGCGCTGCCGGTACTGGTGGTGGCGCAGTTCTTCGGCACCTCGCTCTGGTTTTCCTTCAATGCCGCCGCCATCGACCTGCAGGTTCTGCTCGGGCTGTCGGCCAGCGATATCGGCTGGCTCACCAATGCGGTGCAGATCGGTTTCATCGCCGGCACGCTGCTGATTGCGCTCTCCGGCCTGGCCGACTGTTTCGCCGCGCATCGCATCTTCTTCGTCTCCTGCCTGATCGGCGCGGCCACGAACGCCGCCTTCATCTGGCTCTATCGCGACTATGCGCTGGCCTTCGCGCTGCGCTGCCTCACCGGCATGGCGCTGGCAGGCATCTATCCCATCGGCATGAAGCTGGTGATCGGCTGGACGCGCGGCGCCACCGGCAACGCGCTCGGGCTTCTCATCGGCATGCTGGTGCTGGGCACGGCCCTGCCGCATGGCATCAAGGGCGCGGGCAGCGGTGTGCCGTGGCAGATCGCGGTGGCTGCGGCCTCCGTCCTGGCGCTGCTTGGCGGCGTTGCGGTGCTGTGGCTGGGCGAGGGGCCGTATCTGGTGCGCGGCACTGCAAAACCCTTGAGCGGTCGTGCGGTGCTGACGGCGTTCCGCCTCCCGGCCTTCCGCGCGGCGGCGTTTGGCTATTTCGGCCATATGTGGGAGCTCTATGCCTTCTGGACCGTGCTGCCGTTCCTGCTGCTGATCGCGCAGCCGGATCTGGCCGCCGGCGCGGTGTCGCTGCTGTGTTTCGCCGTGATCGGGATCGGCGCGCTGAGCTGCGTGCTGGGCGGGCTGCTGAGCCGGCGCATCGGCAGCGCATGGGTGGCGGCGCTCATGCTCGGCCTGTCGGGCGCCTGCTGCCTGCTCTATCCGTTGCTCAGCGACAGTTTGGCATGGCCGCTGCCGCTGGTGCTGCTGCTGGTCTGGGGTTTCGCCGTGACGGCAGACTCGCCGCAGTTTTCCTCGCTCTCAGGCGCCGCCTGTCCGCCCGAAGCGGTGGGCAGCGCGCTGGCGATCCAGAATGCCATCGGCTTTGCGATCACCGCCGTGGCGATTGCGCTGGCCACCGCGCTGCTGCCGCTGCTCGGGCCTTACACAGGGCTGCTTCTGCTGCCCGGGCCGGTGCTGGGTCTGATCGGGCTGGCGCCCCTGTTGCGGAGGGGGCGGACCTCGTAGTATCGGCGCGCTATTCGCTGAGGGGGATTCGCATGCTCACCGTCCATCATCTGAACAATTCGCGCTCGCAGCGCGTGCTCTGGCTGCTCGAAGAACTCGGCGTGCCCTATCAGGTGAAACGCTACGAGCGCAACAGGGCCACCATGCGCGCGCCGGCCGAGCTGCAGAAGGTACATCCGCTCGGCAAGTCGCCGGTGATCGAAGACAACGGCCGCATTTATGCCGAGACCGGCGCCATCGTCGAATACCTGCTGGAGACTTACGATACCGCCGGTAAGCTGCAGCCGCCTGTGGGGAGCGATGCGCGCCGCCAGCAGACCTACTGGCTGCATTACGCCGAAGGCTCGGCGATGCCGCTGCTGCTGCTCAAGCTGGTGTTCCTGCGCATGCCGATGGGGGTGCCGTTCTTCCTGCGGCCGCTGGTCAAGAAGATCGCCGCCACCGGACAGGCGAAAGTCACCGACCCGCAGCTGGAGCAGCATCTGCAATACTGGAACACGACCTTGCAGCAGAATGGCGGCTGGTTCGCCGGCAACGCGATGTCGGCCGCCGATATCATGATGAGCTTCCCGCTCGAAGCGGCGAATGCGCGCATGAGCCTCAGCCGCGAACGGCATGGCGCGGTGCTGGAATTTCTGGATCGCATCCATGCCCGGCCGGCCTTCAAAAAGGCGCTGGACACCGGCGGGCCGTATGAGCTGCTGAAATAAGAAAAGATCCGTCATTCCCGCGAAAGCGGGAACCCAGTCGGGCCGTTGTTCTGGATCCCCGCTTTCGCGGGGACGACGAAGGGGTGAACCATTGCCTCCGTCCCGCGTTGTCCTAGTTCGATCTGCTGAACAGCGCGGAGGGACGGATGATGGCCAATACCCAACAGGCGGCTGCCAAGGCCAAGCTTGAAGGCAAGAGCCGCGGTAAAAAGCAGCTTGAGCCCGACGCAAAGCATCCGATCACGGTGGACGAGTTTCCCGGCCGCGTGCGCGTGGCCTTCAACGGTCATCTGATCGCCAACACCGCCAATGCCGTGCGGCTGCAGGAAGCCGACTATCCGCCGGTCTATTACATTCCGCGCCACGACTGCGACTGGCGCCTGTTCACCCCGAGCGACCACACCAGCCATTGTCCCTACAAGGGCGAGGCGTCGTATTTCCATCTTGATGTCGATGGCAAACGCGCGAAGGATGCAGTCTGGAGCTACGAGGAGCCCAACACGGCCGTATCGCGCATCGGCGGCTTCGTGGCGTTTTATCCCGATCGCGTCGACCGCATCGAAGCCGACTAGGCGGAAATCTCGCAGACCACCGGCGTGTGGTCGGACGCCTTTTCCTGGCCGCGCGGGCCGCGGTCGATCTCGCAGGCAACGAGCCGGTCGGCCAGTGCAGGCGAGAGCAGGAAATGGTCGATGCGCAGGCCGTTGTTGCGCGGCCAGGCACCGGCCTGGTAATCCCAGAAGCTGTACTCGACCTCGCGCGGATGCAGCGCGCGCCAGGCTTCGGTCAGGCCGAGATTGCACAGCGCGCGCCAGGCGCGGCGGCTGTCGGGATGGCAGAGCGCGTCCTCGGCCCAGCCGGCCGGATCGTATACATCGACATCTTCCGGGCAGATGTTGAAGTCGCCGGTCATCAGGAAGGGCTGGCCTGAGCCGAGCAGCGCGATGGCGCGCTGGCGCAGCCGCTCCATCCAGCGCAGCTTGTACTCGTATTTCTCGCCGGGACGCGGATTGCCGTTCGGCAGATACAGCCCGCAGACGGTGACGCCGTTGACGTCGCCCTCGATGTAACGCGACTGTTCGTCGGTGTCGTCACCGGCGAGGCGGATGCGCACATCGTCCGGTTTGGTCAGGCTCAGGAAAGCGACGCCGTTATAGCTTTTCTGGCCGTGGCTGGTGACGTGATAGCCGAGGCTTTCGAATTCCAGGCGCGGAAAGTCCGGATCCTGGCATTTGATTTCCTGCAACACGCAGACATCGGGTTTCGCATTGCGCAGCCAGCCGGTGACATTGGGCAGGCGCGCCTTGACCGAATTGACATTCCAGGTGGCGATTCTCATGGCCGCGAGTATCGGCCAGGGCGGTGGCTGCGCCTAGGGTTTAAACCGCAAAGGAATTGCCGCAGCCGCAGCTGGAGGTGGCGAGCGGATTGCTGATGCGGAAGCCGGCGCCGGACAGGTCTTCGACGAAATCGAGTTCCGAGCCACGCAGGTATTCCAGTGACACGGTATCGACCAGCAGGCGGGCGCCGTCGCGGCTGATCACCACGTCGTCCGGAGTTTCGTCGGCATCCAGCGTGAAGCTGTACTGGAACCCCGAGCAGCCGCCGCCCGAGACGCTGATCCGCAGGCCGAGCGCCGGATTGCCTTCCGACTCGGCCACTTTCAGGATTCGCCGGGCCGCAGACGCGGTCAGACCCAGCTCGCCGCTGGCGGGAGCGGTGGGGGCAGCGGAATTGCCGGTCTGGGTCGCGATCTCGGTCATACGGTGCTCTTGGGATCGTTTACGCTTGGTTTACCAATAATTTGCGACATTCGATCAGCAATTTAGGGGCTGCCGCGCGGAAGTCAATTTGGCAGATAAGGCATTTCCCGGCACCGCGTTGCGGCAGGGCGGCCATATGGCTACTTTCCGCCGAAACACCGCCGCCCAGTAGATACAGAAAAGCCTAGCCGACATGAACGTTTTTTCCGAATTCCGCCGCGACGTGCTCCGGGCTGTCGAAAGCCTTGGTTTGCCGGGTGACCTGCCGCTCAAGGCGGTCGCCGTCGAGCCGCCGCGCGATCCTGCCCATGGCGATCTCGCCACCAATGCGGCCATGGTGATCGCCAAGCCGGCCGGGATGGCGCCGCGCGCGCTGGCCGAAAAGCTGAAACCCCTGCTGGAAGCCAATCCTCATGTGACGGCGGTTGAGATCGCCGGGCCCGGTTTCATCAACCTGCGGCTCAAGCCCGACTACTGGCAGGCCCAGGTCGCCACCATCCTGCAGGCCGGCACCGCCTATGGCGACAGCAAGGCCGGGCAGGGCATGAAGGTGAATGTCGAATACGTCTCGGCCAATCCGACCGGCCCGATGCATGTCGGCCATTGCCGCGGCGCGGTGTTCGGCGATGCCTTGGCTGCGCTGCTCGACAAGGGCGGTTTCGACGTCACCCGCGAATACTACATCAACGATGCCGGCGCCCAGGTCGATGTGCTGGCGCGCTCCACGCATTTGCGCTACCGCGAGGCGCTGGGCGAGAGCATCACGATTCCGGAAGGCCTCTATCCCGGCGACTATCTCAAGCCGGTGGGCGAAGCGCTGGCGAAGAAATACGGCGACAGGTTCAAGACCGCGCCGGAGGCCGACTGGCTGACGCTATTCCGCAAGGAAGCCACCGAGGCGATGATGGGGATGGTGCGCGAGGATCTCGCCGCGCTGAATATCCATCATGCCGTGTTCACCTCGGAAAAGGCGCTGCACGAGAGCGGCGCGGTGCAGACCGCCTTCGACCGGCTACAGCAGCGCGACCTGATCTATACCGGCGTGCTGGAGCCGCCCAAGGGCAAGCTGCCCGATGATTACGAAGCCCGCCCGCAGGCGCTGTTCAAGGCCAGCGAATTCGGCGACGACACCGACCGCCCGCTCAAGAAGTCCGATGGCAGCTGGACCTATTTCGGTGCCGACATTGCCTATCACGACGACAAGTATCGCCGCGGCTTCAACCAGATGATCGATGTCTGGGGCGCCGATCATGGCGGCTATGTCAAGCGCATGAAGGCCGCCGTCAAGGCGATCTCGAACGGTGAAGCAGAGCTCGACGTCAAACTGGTGCAGATGGTCAACCTGCTCGACGACGGCCAGCCGGTGCGCATGTCGAAGCGCGCGGGGACTTTCGTGACGCTGCGCGATGTGGTGGACGAAGTCGGCAGGGATGTCGTGCGTTTCATCATGCTGACGCGCAAGAACGACGCGCAGCTCGATTTCGATTTCAAGAAAGTGACCGAGCAGTCGAAGGACAATCCGGTCTTCTATGTGCAGTATGCGCATGCGCGCATCTGCTCGGTGCTGCGCAACGCGAAGACCGAAGTGCCGGGTGTCGATACCGCCGATGCCGCACTCGCCAAGGCGGATATGACGAAGTTGTCACACCCCGCCGAACTGGCGCTGGTCAAACTGCTGGCGTCATGGCCGCGGCTCGTCGAGTCGGCGGCCGAAGCGCATGAACCGCATCGCGTGGCCTTCTTCCTGCAGGATGTGGCCGCAGCCTTCCACGGCTTGTGGAATGTCGGCCGTGACGATGTGGGGATGCGTTTCCTGTTGCCCGAGGATGGCGACCTGACCCGTGCGCGGCTGGCGATGCTGCGTGCCGTGGCGCTGGTGATCGCTTCGGGCCTTGCAGTGATGGGTGTGACGCCCGTCGAAGAAATGAGGTGAGTGATGAGCGATTTGCGTGGCGACCGTAATATGCGTCCTGTACCCGGCGAGCCTCCTGGCAGCCCCGGCATGCGCAGCCCGAGACGCCTGATCACGGCCGGCATTGCGTTGGGTGCAGTCGCGGCTTTCGGCATCGGCATCTGGTTCGCCTATGATCAGGGTGTGAAGCGCGGCGCGTCCGGTGCGCCGCCGCTGATCCGCGCCGATCAGGCGCCGGCCAAGGTGGCGCCAGAAAATCCCGGCGGCATGCAGGTGCCGAACCAGGACAAGCAGATCTATGAACGCCTGCCGGGCAACACCGCGCAGGCACCGGGCAGCCAGACCGAACGCCTGCTGCCGCCGCCGGAACGGCCAAGCGCCGCGCCGACCCAGCCGAACGTGGCGACCTCCCCATCCGTCACTGTGCCAAACCGCAGCGCTCAGCCGGTGCCCAATCAGTCTCCGGCCGCTCCGGGTGTGCCGAACCGTACGGATGCACCGGCGGCGGCGGCAACGACGCCGGGCCAGCCCCAGGCAGTGACGCCGCCCAGCCAACCGGCGCGCACCGCTGCTGCATCGACGCCGGCACCTGCTCAGCAGAGCCAGCCGCAGGCTGCCGCTGCACCAGCCGCACGCACTGTGACCGCCACGCCGGGCGGCAGCGCCAAGATTCAGCTCGCCTCGCTGAAGGACCAGGCTGCCGCAACCTCGACCTGGAACCGGTTGCAGAAGAAATTTCCCGACATCCTCGGCGGACTGCAGCCATCCTATGAGCGGGTCGAGATCGCCAACAAGGGCACCTTCGTCCGCCTGCAGGCCGGGCCGCTGAAGGATCGCGGCGACGCCCAGGCTGCTTGCAGCGCGCTGGCTGCCAAGAATCAGGGCTGCATCGTTGTCGGACGTTAAGTCGGTAGAGTGGGGCGCCTATGCGCCCGTCATCGTCGGTTGCGCCGGTTCGCAGCTGACAGCGGAAGAGCGCGTGCTGTTTGGCGTGCGCAAGCCGCTCGGCCTGATCCTGTTCGCACGCAACATTGTCGATCCGGCGCAGGTGAAGGCGCTGGTCAGCGATTTCCGCGGTGTGGTGGGCAACGCCTTTGCTCCCGTGCTGATAGACCAGGAAGGCGGCCGCGTTGCCCGCCTGAAGCCGCCGCACTGGCCGGTTTTTCCGCGTGGCGCCGTTTTCGGCGAGCTTTACGCGCGCGATCCGGCCATCGCCGAGGAAGCCGCCTATCTGAACTATCGCTATATCGGCGCGGAGCTTGCGGCGCTGGGCATCGATGTCGATTGCGCGCCGGTGGCCGACCTGCCGGTCGAGGGCGCACATGACGTGATCGGCGATCGTGCCTATGGCCGCGACGCAGATACGGTGGGGCTGATCGCCGAAGCCGTAATGCGCGGCCTAGCCGAAGCCGGCGTGATGCCGGTGATCAAGCATATTCCCGGGCATGGCCGCTCGCATACCGACAGCCACCTGGATTTGCCGGTGGTGGATACTCCGGCCGAAGTGCTTGAGCGCAGCGACCTGTTGCCGTTTGTGGCCCTGCGGCATGCGCCCTGGGCGATGACGGCGCATATTGTCTACGCAGCCTATGACGGCGTGCTGCCGGCGACGCTCTCACCTAACGTGATCAAGCGGGTGATCCGCGACCGCATCGGTTTCGACGGCGTGCTGATTTCGGACGACCTCACCATGAAGGCGCTGAAGGGCAGCCCGGCGGTGACCGGTGTTGCCTCGCTGAAGGCCGGCTGCGACCTGGTGCTGCATTGCTCGGGCGACCTGCCGGAGATGCAGGCGCTGCTCGCCGCCTTGCCGGCGATGAGCCCTGAAGCGGCTCGCCGGATCGCCCGTGCCCGTGTGGCGCTGCCGGCGCCGAAGCCGTTCACCGATGCCGAGAAGCTGCGCCACCAGGCGCTGCTGGAGCAGGTGCCGGCCTGAGGCGGCCATGCTGGATACTCTTTACACCGCCTCGACCTGGATCCTGCCGGCTCTGCTGGCCATCACCCTGCATGAAGCGGCGCACGGCTTCGTGGCCTGGTGGCTGGGCGATCCGACGGCGAAAGACGCCGGACGGGTGACGCTCAACCCGCTGCGACATGTCGATCCGATGGGCACGGTGGTGCTGCCGGCGATGCTGCTGCTGGTGAAGGCGCCGTTCCTGTTCGGCTGGGCCAAGCCGGTGCCGGTCGACTTCCAGAACCTGCCTTCGCCGCGTCGCGATATGGCCATCGTCGCGGCAGCCGGACCGGGCATTAATCTGTTGCAGGCCTATATCGCGCTGCTGCTGTTTCACCTGCTGCCGATGTTCGGCCTGACGGTAGATAAATGGCTCGCCGAAAATTTCGAAAATGCTATTCAGATCAATTTGATATTGTGTGTATTTAATATGTTGCCTTTACCGCCGTTGGATGGCGGCCGGGTGGCGGTCGGTTTGCTGCCTCTGGCGCTGGCGCGTCCCTTGGCCCGGCTGGAGCGCTATGGCATGGTGCTTCTGCTGATTCTGCTGCTCGCCGTGCCCTTGGCGGCCAGTCAATTCGGCATCGACTGGAACCCGTTGTTTGCGCTGATCACTCCGGTGGTGAACTGGCTGGCGGATTCTCTGCTTGCATTGTCGGGACACGGCGGTTAACAACCCCGGCCCGCAATTAAAAGATTGACCTTCAAAGGTTTAGGCAAGGATTTCAAAGTAGTGACCGAGGCTGCCGAGATACCTGCATCCGCGCCCGACGCCCCCGCCGGGAACCAGCCCGGGGGTGAGCCCTTCGAGGCCGCCCAGCGCGATGGGATCGCCGATGACGGAGTGCGGATCGGCGAACAGCTGATCCTCAGCCTGGACGCTTTCGAGGGCCCGCTCGACGTGCTGCTGGCACTGGCGCGCGACCAGAAGGTCGACCTGCGCAAGATTTCCATTCTCGCCCTGGCCGAACAGTATCTCGGCTTCATCGCCGAATTGCGCAAGGTACGCATTGAGGTCGCCGCCGACTACCTGGTGATGGCCGCCTGGCTGGCCTACCTGAAGTCGCGCCTGCTGCTCCCCGAGCCGGAGAAGGAAGGCGAGCCGTCGGGCGCCGATATGGCTGCTCGCCTGGCCTTGCAGCTGCAGAAGCTGGAAGCCATGCGCCGCGCGTCTGAGCAGCTGATGGGTCGCGATCAGGTCGGCTTGGCCATGTTCCTGCGCGGCCAGCCCGAGGGCGTTCGCGTCATCCGTAAGTCGATCTATACATCGACGCTCTATGAGCTGCTGAAATCCTACGCCGAGTTCCGCGCCTCCAAGGGCTCGTCGGAAGTGCTGACCATGAAGATGGCGCGCCGCCGCATCGTTTCGGTGGAAGAGGCGCTGGCCCGTCTGCGCAACATGATCGGCCAGATCCCCGACTGGGCGACGCTGCAGTCCTTCCTGCCGACGGAACTGGACGACCCCTTCACCATCAAATCGGCGATTGCCTCCACTTTCAATGCCAGTCTCGAGATGGCCAAGCAGGGCCTGATCGAACTCAGGCAGTCGCAGACCTTCGGTCCCATTTATATCCGCCGCGGCCATGGCAATCTGTCGGCCGAGGCCAATGCCAATCCGGAAGAGTAAGACGTGATGCAGTCCTACGACGCACTGCCGGCCGATGAAGATCGCCTGGACGAAGAAACCAAGATCATCGCCGCCGCGGAAGACGAGGCTGACGACGAGGCCGCGCTGACGGCTGGCGCCGCACAAAAGCGTCGCGATGACGACGACGGTGATGATGACGGCGACGAGGACGACGACGACGATCTCGACGACGAGGACGATGAGTCCGATGACGACGAAGAGGACGAAGAGTCAGACGGTGATGACGAAGATGACGAGTCCGATGACGATGAGGAGTCGGACGACGATGATGACTCTGATGACGATGATGATGCCGACGACGAGGATGAGGATGAGGACGAAGAGGCCTCGGCCGAGGTAGCCGCGCCGCCGGCCGCCCGGAAGCCGCGCGCCAAAAAGACCGAAGCCGAGCCGAGCGAGGAGGACGAAGCCTCTGCCGCCGAGGCCGGGCTGAGCGACGCCGAGAAGGAAGCCGCTTTCGCCACCGCGATCCGCATGGCCGAGGCGCTGCTGTTCGCCGCTGCCGAGCCGCTGGACGAGGCCACCCTGCGCAAGCGCCTGCCGCGCGGCACCCGCGTGCCGGCTGTGCTGGCCGCACTGGACGACATCTACCGCAGCCGCGGCGTGGTGCTGAAGAAGGTTGCCGGCCGCTGGTCGTTCATGACTTCGCCTGACCTGCAGCACATGCTGGAAGAACATCGCCAGGTGCAGCGCAAGCTGTCGCGGGCCGCGCTGGAGACGCTGGCGATCATCGCCTATCACCAGCCCTGCACGCGCGCCGAGATCGAGGATATCCGCGGTGTTTCCCTGAGCAAGGGTACGCTGGACCTGCTGATGGAGATCGACTGGGTGAAGGTGCGCGGCCGCCGTCGCGTGCCCGGTCGCCCGGTCACCTANNATCGAGGAACTGCGTGCTTCCGGTCTGCTGGAAGCCCTGCCGGCGTCTGGCGGCATCCCGATGCCGGGCGAAGCCCTCACCGATGCGGGTGAAGATCCGCTGGATGAGGACGATGACGGCCGCGAATACCTCGAACCCCTGGTGGACGAGGAAGCTGACGAGAAGGCCGCCAAGGAAAAGCCTGCATCCGACGATGAGTGAGCGGTCCGCCGCAAGCCAGGGCGCCAGCAGGGCCGGCCTCGATCTGAGTGCGGTCAGCCATGACTACGGCCGTCGCCGCGCTGTTGACGGTATCGGCTTTGCCGTTGCGCCGGGCGAAATCCTCGGTCTGCTCGGGCCGTCGGGCTGCGGCAAATCCACCACGCTTCGTCTTGTTGCAGGTCTCGAGGATCTGCAAACCGGGGCTATCCGGATCGGCGGCGAAACCATGGCCGACCGCAGCATCAATATCCCGACCGAGCGTCGCCATGTCGGCATGGTGTTCCAGGACCATGCGCTGTTCCCGCATCTGAGCGTGGCGCAGAATATCGCCTTCGGCCTCAGCCATGTGGCCGCCGCCGAGCGGCAGGGACGGATCGAGCGCTGGGGCAGGCGGCTGGGCCTGTCGAATTTGCTGACTGCCTATCCGCACCAGTTGTCAGGCGGCGAACAGCAGCGCGTCGCATTGGCCCGCGCTATGGCACCAGAGCCGCGCGTGATGCTGCTGGATGAGCCATTTTCCAGCCTCGACAGCCGGTTGCGCGACCAGATCCGCGACGAAACCGTGGAAGTGCTGAAGCAGGCCGGCACGGCGACGCTGCTGGTGACGCATGACCCGGAAGAGGCGATGCGGATGGGCGACCGCATTGCCATCATGAATACCGGCCGGATCGAGCAGATCGACACTCCGGCGCAGGTTTACGCGACGCCGGCCACGCCCTTTGTGGCCCGCTTTCTGAGTGAGACGAACGAACTGCCGGTGCAGGTGCGTGGCGGTGCAGTGGATACGCCGTTCGGCCGCCTGCCGGTGCCGTCTCGTCTGGCCGATGGCAGCGCCGCTTTGCTGATGTTCCGGCCCGAGGCGCTGCAGCAAACCGGGGCCGGTGTTGCCGGCACGGCTGCCGTTACGGTGGAACGCGCTACGGCACTGGGTGCCTATGGTCGCCTGGAAATCGGCGTCGCCGGACAGCGCTTTGCTGCCCGCCTGCCAGCCGGGCCGCTGCCGGCGAGCGGCGCGGTGCTGCATTTCGGGCTGAACCCGGATTTCTGCTTCGTTTTTCCAGCCGCTTAGATGCAGCGAAGAGGCTGAGAAACCGGGGCCGAAGATTGCCTCGGGCGGCCGATCTCTGCCATAGTGCGGCCTGCGTAAGCCGGGCCCGCCCGGGGCCCCGCTTTGGAGGAGATAAGGGTATGGGTAGCTTTAGTTTTTGGCACTGGCTGATTGTCCTGCTGGTGATCCTGATCATCTTCGGCGCCGGCAAGCTGCCGAAGGTGGCTGGCGACCTTGCGTCCGGTATCAAGAATTTCCGCAAAGGCATGGCCGAACCCGGCGACGACAAGGACAAGACCGACGCGCCGCCGCCGGTCATCAACCAGCAGCCTGGCCAGCCGACCGGTACCGCGAACAGCGGCGCTCCGGCCGACAAGACCGCGCAGCATTGACAACAGCCCACCGGCAGCCGTTTTTGAAACGGGCCGGTACAGCAGCACGGATGGTTTAGGCTGCGATGTTCGACATTGCATGGTCGGAGCTCGGAGTAGTCGCGGTGGTGGCGTTGATCGTCATCGGCCCGAAAGACCTGCCCAAGGTGCTCCGCACCCTTGGGCAATGGACCGCGAAGGCGCGTTCGATGGCGCGCGAATTCCAGAGCGGCATCGACGACATGGTGCGCGAGACCGAACTGGATGAGCTGCGCAAGGCGGCCAAGCAGGTCAGCGATTTCTCGATCGAGAAGGAAGTGAAGAAGACCTTCGATCCCGACGGGTCGCTGGAAAAGCAGTTCGCCGAACACAACAAGGCGATCATGGATGCCACTGGCGCCGTTTCGCCGACGGAGACCGCTCCGGCTGAAACCGCGACCAGGATCGCCGATCCGGGGCCTGCGCCAGATGCCGTGGCAGAACCCGCACCCGAAAAGACCGAGACGCCCAAGCCGTGAGCGAGACCGAAACAGACGCCAAGCCGGAGGATGAGGTCGAAGCCTCCCGCATGCCGCTGCTCGATCATCTGATCGAGCTGCGCAACCGCCTGATGTGGTCGGCCGGTACGGTGTTCATCGCTTTTGCGGCCTGCTACTTCCTGGCGCCGTATATCTACCACCTGCTGATGCAGCCGCTGATCGATGCGACCGGCACCGAAGGCCGCCGCATGATCTTCACGGCGCCGCAGGAAGCCTTCTTCACCTATATCCGGCTGGCCTTCTGGGCCGCGATGCTGGTCAGCTTCCCGATGATTGCCGTCCAGATCTGGATGTTCGTCGCACCGGGCCTTTACAAGCACGAGAAGTCGGCCTTCGTACCGTTTCTGATCGCGACGCCGATCCTGTTCGCGATCGGTGGCGCCTTCGTCTACTTCTTCATCATGCCAATGGCGCTGAAGTTCTTCATTGGCTTCGAGGCACCGGGCGGCGACGGCAGTATTCCGATCCAGCTGGAAACCAAGGTCAGCGAGTATCTCTCGCTGGTGATGACGCTGATCTTCGCCTTTGGTATTGCCTTTGAACTGCCAGTGCTGCTGACCCTGCTGGGCAAGGTCGGCATTGCGACTTCGGCCGGCCTGGCAGCCAAACGCAAATATGCCGTAGTCGGCATGTTTGTCTTCTCTGCAGTGGTGACGCCGCCGGATGTGTTCAGCCAGGTCGGCCTCGCCGTGCCGCTGATCCTGCTCTACGAAATCTCGATCATCATGGTGAAGATGATCGAACGCGACCGCGGCAGGAAAGAAGCTGCCGAAAAGGCAGCCGAGGAAGCGGAAAACGCCCCCACTGAATCTCCCGCGCCGGCCAAGGACGAGTCTTATACGCCGCCTGCGCCGTGATGGCGGTGCCCTGAAGGTAACGCGTTATGCATGACATCAAACTGATCCGGGACACCCCGGAAGCTTTCGACCGGGCGATTGCACGCCGTGGCGTCGCGCCGCTCTCTGCCACCCTGATCGAACTGGATCGCAAGCGCCGCGCGGCGCAGACCGAGTTCGATGAGCTGCAGGGCAAACGCAATGCGTTGTCGAAGGAGATCGGTGCCGCCAAAGCCAAGAAAGACGAGGCGCGCGCCGCCGAACTGATGGCCGAGGTCGCCGCACTGAAGGAACGGCTCGGTATCCTGGAAGTCGAGCAGAAGGCGCATGAAGAAGCGCTGACCGATGCGCTGTCGCGGCTTCCGAACCTGCCGGCCGACGACGTGCCGAACGGGCTCGATGAAAAGAGCAATGTCGAGCTGCGCCGCACCGGTGCGCCAAAGACTTACAGTTTCAAGCCGAAGGAGCATTTCGACCTCGGCGAAGGGCTCGGTTATATGGATTTCGCCGCCGGCGTGAAGTTGGCGGGAGCACGGTTCACCGTGGTGAAGAGCCAACTCGCCCGCCTTGAGCGTGCGCTCGGCCAGTTTATGCTCGACCTGCACACGACCGAGTTCGGCTATACCGAGATGCAGCCACCGATGCTGGTGAATGACGCCACGGCGTTTGGCACCGGCCAGCTGCCGAAATTCGGCGATGACCTTTTTGCAACGATAGATCGAGCTGCAGTAAGTCATGCGTTGAAAGAGTTTAGTGAATCTTTCGTCGATAATAATAAAGCCTTACTCACTAGTGCGGCGCAGCCAACCCTCGAAATCGTGAAGGGAATCACGGCTGAAAGCAGACGACTGCTAAACGACCCTCGCTTCCGCTACTGGCTGATCCCGACCGCGGAAGTGCCGCTGACCAATCTGGCGCGCGACCTGATCATCGACGAGAGCGAGCTGCCCTGGCGCTTCACGGCGCTGACCGCCTGTTTCCGCTCGGAAGCCGGTGCGGCCGGCCGCGATACCCGCGGCATGATCCGCCAGCACCAGTTCAACAAGGTGGAACTGGTCAGCATCGTGTCGCCCGACAGGTCGGTGGAAGAACACGAGCGCATGACCGAAGCCGCCGAGACAGTGCTGAAGCGGCTCGAGCTGCCATTCCGCACCATGCTGCTCTGCGCCGGCGATATGGGCGGCGCGGCACGCAAGACCTACGATCTGGAAGTCTGGCTGCCGGGCCAGGACCAGTATCGCGAGATTTCCTCCTGCTCGAATTGCGGCGACTGGCAGGCGCGGCGCATGAATGCCCGCTGCCGCGCGCCGGGCGAGAAGCAGACCCGCTTCGTGCATACGCTGAACGGCTCGGGCCTCGCAGTTGGCCGCGCGCTGATCGCGGTGATGGAAAACTATCAGAACGAAGATGGCAGCATCAGCGTGCCGGATGTGCTCAAGCCCTACACAAACGGGCTGACGAAAGTCGAGAAGGTGGGGAAGTAATGCGTATCCTGGTTTCGAATGATGACGGCATCCACGCGCCGGGCCTGAAAATCCTCGAGAAAGTAGCGCATTCGCTGTCGAAGGATGTGTGGGTGGTGGCGCCGGAATACGAACAGTCGGGCGCATCGCACTCGCTGACGCTGACCCTGCCGCTGCGCCTGCGTAAGATCAACGCGCGCAAATATGCCGTGCGCGGCACGCCGACCGACTGTGTGATGATGGCGATGCACGAGATATTCAAGGACAAGCGGCCGGACCTGCTGCTGTCGGGCGTCAATCGCGGCGCCAATCTGGGTGAGGACGTGACTTATTCCGGTACGGTTGCGGTTGCCATGGAAGGCGCGTTGCTCGGCGTGCCCTCGATTGCCCTGAGTCAGTGTTTCCAGCATGGCCATCCGGTGAAGTGGAGCACGGCAGAGCATCACGCGCCGAAGGTGATCAGGAAGCTGCTCAAGGTCGGCTGGGCGAAGGATACGTTGATCAACGTGAACTTCCCCGACGTGCTGGCGGAATCCGTGACCGGTATCGAAGTGGTGCCGCAGGGCAAACGCGATCTGGCCGACCTGCTGTTGGACGCCCGTGTGGATGCACGCGGCGTGCCGTATTACTGGATCGGTTATCGCAAGCAGAAGAACAAGGCCAAGCGGCATACCGATCTGGGGGCCACCGAGAATGGCGCCATTTCGGTGACGCCGCTGCAGCTCGACCTGACACACAAGACCGGTATGAAGTCGCTGAAGGCCGCGCTTGCTTGAGACGATGGATACCCGCGTCATCCAGTTGCTGATGGAACTGCGCAAGCAGGGCATCGGCGATACCCGCGTACTTGCGGCGATGGAGCGGGTGCCGCGCGAGCAGTTCGTCGCCGAACAGTTCCTGAAGCACGCCTACGACAATATCGCCCTGCCGATCACGCAGGGCCAGACGATCAGCCAGCCCTATGTCGTGGCCTACATGACCGAGGCGCTGAAGCTGACCGACCGCATGAAGGTGCTGGAGATCGGCACCGGTTCGGGTTACCAGACCGCCGTGCTGGCCCGTCTCAGCCGCCGCGTCTACACCGTGGAACGCTATCGTTCGCTGCTGACGACGGCAGAGAAGCGGCTGAATGAACTGAAGATTACCAACGTGGTGACGAAACTGGGCGACGGCAACAAGGGCTGGGTCGAGCAGGCACCGTTCGACCGTATTCTGGTCACCGCCGCCGCCGACAGCCGGCCGGACGGTCTGATCGCCCAGCTTTCGCCCAATGGCGGGATCATGGTTGCGCCGGTGGCAGTGAATCCTACCGAACAGGATGTGATCCGCTATACCCGTGAAGGCGACGATATACGCGAAGAGCGGATGTTGCCGGTGCGTTTCGTGCCGCTGCTGCCCGGAATCGCCCGCGAAGCCGCAACCTGAGCCGTTTCGGATCCGCCTTCAGCGGCTGCCTTCCGTTGTCGTAGCCTGCCAAGAGCCGTAGACTCCGCACGATGTTTCGGATTCGTCTTCTGACCCTGCTGACCGTGACCGGACTGGCTGCCTGCGGGCAGCAGGCGCCGGCACCGGTTGTGTTCGGTCATCGTGGCGAAATTCCTGCTGTCGCGCCCGGCACGCCGCCGCCTCCGATGCAGGGCCAGCGCAGCACCAATAGTCCTGCCGCCGCGACCCCGCAGGCTTCGCCGCAGGGCGTCGTGCAGATGCAGCAGCTCGGCCCTCCGCCCGGCAGTCCGCCGCCGGCAGCACGCACGCAGTCCATACAGCAGCAGCCTCTGCAGCAGCCGGCCCAGACTACGGCGCCCGCGGCCGTTGCATCGAACTTCGACGATGCCGTGATCGTGCAGCCGGGCGATACCGTTTATGCGCTGTCCCGCCGCTACAATCGCCCGGTCCGCGCCATCATTGAAGATAACAACCTGCAACCGCCCTATGCACTACAGGCCGGCCAGCGCATCAACCTGCCACAAGGCCGGTTCCATACCGTGCAGCGCGGCGAAACGCTCTACAGCATCTCGCGCAGCACTGGCGTCGACCTCTACAGCCTGGCGCAGGCCAACGATCTGCAGCCGCCGTTCGGCATCAGCATCGGTCAGCAGCTGAAGGTGCCATCGCCGACCGGTTATGCGGTGGCATCCGCGCCTGCGCCTGAAAGCCCGACTGCGCCGCATGAACCGGCGCCGCGCGGCTATCAGGTCGACACATTGCCGGTGACGCCGGGTGCGCCGGTCGCGGCGCCGGTACAGCACGAAGAACCCAGCAGCGCCGGTCTGCCGCCTGTGCCGCAGCAACCTGCATCGGAGCGCCCGGCACCGCAGGCAGAACCGGAACCGAAAGTGGCAAGCGCACCGCCGTCGAGTGCGGGACCGACGGCCGATCCGAAACAGGATACGGTGCTGCCGCCGCGTTCGGGCCGCACCTTCTCATGGCCGGTGCGCGGCCGTGTGCTGGCCGGCTTCGGGCCGACGCCGGACGGATTGCACAATGACGGCATCAACATCGCGGCACGCGCTGGTGCGCCGGTGATCGCCGCCGAGAATGGCGTGGTGGTTTATGCCGGCAGCGAGCTGAAGGGTTTTGGCAACCTGCTGCTGATCCGTCATGCCGATGGCTGGATGACGGCCTATGCTCATCTCGACAAGGCGCTGGTCAAGAAAGGCCAGAAAGTGACGAAAGGCCAGGCAATCGGTACCGTGGGCAGCACCGGCGGCGTCAGCCAGCCGCAGCTGCATTTCGAAATCCGCCGCGGCACACAGGCGGTCGATCCCGCCAAATTCCTCTCGGTCGCCTAACCGTTCAGGGCTTCGGTATCGTGACCGGCTGGCCGAGCCGGCCGGCGAGGTCCTGGATGAACTGCCAGGCGACGCGGCCCGAACGCGCGCCGCGCGTCATCGACCATTCCACCGCCTCGGCGCGCAGCTGCGCCGGATCGATCTTCAGGCCGAAGGCCTTGGCATAGCCATCCAGCATAGCGAAGAAATCGTCCTGGCTGCAGGAATGGAAGCCGAGCCAGAGTCCGAAACGATCCGACAGCGAGACTTTTTCCTCGACTGCCTCATGCGGGTTGATGGCGGTCGAGCGCTCGTTTTCCATCATGTCGCGCGGCAGCAAGTGGCGGCGGTTCGAGGTGGCATAGAGCACCACATTCTCCGGCCGGCCCTCGATGCCGCCATCCAGCACGGCTTTCAGCGATTTGTAATGCTGGTCTTCCGCATCGAAGGACAGGTCGTCGCAGAACAGCACATAACGGCGTTTGGAGTTGCGCAGGATGGCCAGCAGTGCCGGCAAGCTGGGGATGTCTTCGCGGTGGATTTCCACCAGTGCCAGCGCATGCGCCTTCTTCGCATTGATGGCACCATGCACGGCTTTCACCAGCGAGGATTTGCCCATGCCGCGCGCGCCCCAGAGCAGGGCGTTGTTGGCTGGCAGACCCTTGGCAAAGCGTTGCGTGTTGTCGAGCAGGATGTCGCGCACACGCTCCACGCCCTGCAATAGCCGGATCGGCACGGCATTGATCCGGGGCACCGGGGCAAGCCAGCCGGGCGCCGGTTCGGCATGCCAGACGAAGGCATCGGCCGCCATATCGTCGAAGGCCGGTGCGGCCGGCGGCGTCAGCCGTTCCAGCGCCGCAGCGATGCGCAGCAGGGCGGTTTCACCAGAGTTAGCAGTAGACTTCTCTGTGGCTGGGGCGGCTTTTTTCGCGGGCATCTTGGGCATGCTTGTCATCAGGAAATACAAGTGAAAGGCGAACCATTCTGGGGGTGTCGCGGGCAGGGCGCAACCGGTAGCGGGACCGGGGTGTTTGCGCCATAATCCCGGCCCCGAAAAACACCCGCCATAAGCAATGGCCTTCCCAGTGAACGAGGAGGAACGCATGTATCCCGAAGTGCAGCTTTTCATCGACAACGCCTGGACCAAGGGCGCCGGCGGCAAGACCATTCCCGTGCTGAATCCCGCCACAGGCGAGGAAGTCGGCAAGGTGGCCCATGCCGAGAAGGCCGACCTGGATCGCGCGCTGGCCGCCGCCGACAAGGGTTTCAAGGCCTGGAAGAAGGTCTCGCCCTTCGACCGCTACAAGGTGCTGCGTAAGGCCGCCGACATCATCCGCAGCCGCGCCGACGAAATCGGCAAGATCATGTCGCTGGAGCAGGGCAAGCCCTTCATCGAAGCCAAGGGTGAAACCCTGGCAGCTGGCGACATCATGGACTGGTTCGCCGAAGAAGCGCGCCGCACCTATGGCCGCATCGTACCGCCGCGCGCCGAGGGCGTGTACCAGCTGGTGGTGAAGGAGCCGGTTGGCCCGGTTGCTGCTTTCACACCATGGAACTTCCCGATCAACCAGGCTGTGCGCAAATGCTCGGCCGCGATTGCCGCCGGTTGCTCGATCATCCTGAAGGGCCCGGAAGAAACTCCGGCGTCTTGCGCCGCGCTGGTGCAAGCTTACGTCGATGCCGGCGTGCCGGCCGGTGTGATCCAGCTGGTCTACGGTATTCCGTCGGAGATTTCGGAATACCTGATCCCGCATCCGGTGATCCGCAAGATCACCTTCACCGGCTCGACCCCGGTGGGCAAGCATCTGTCGATGCTGGCGGGCCAGCATATGAAGCGCATCACCATGGAACTGGGCGGCCATGCGCCGGCCATCGTATTTGAAGACGCCGATGTCGACACCGCCGTGAAGGTGCTGAGCGCCAACAAGTTCCGCAATGCCGGTCAGGTCTGCGTGTCGCCGACCCGCTTCCTGGTGCATGAATCGGTCTATGGCAAGTTCGTCGAAGGCTTCACCAGCTTCGCCAAGTCGCTGAAGGTGGGCGACGGCATGGACAAGGACACTCGCATGGGTCCGCTGGCGAACGACCGCCGCGTGCAGGCAATGGAGATGTTCGTAGCCGATGCCGTGTCGAAGGGCGCCAAGGTCGAAACCGGCGGCAAGCGCATCGGCAACAAGGGCAACTTCTTCGAGCCGACCGTGCTGACCGGGATCAACACCGACATGCGCATCATGAACGAGGAGCCGTTCGGCCCGCTGGCGCCGATCGTGCCCTTCTCGAAGTTCGACGATGTGGTGGAAGAGGCGAACCGCCTGCCGTTCGGTCTGGCCGCCTATGCCTATACCAAGTCGGCCAAGACCGCTGCCGCCATCGGCGCCGCCTTTGAGTCCGGCATGGTGTCGATCAACCACCATGGCCTGGCCCTGCCGGAGGTGCCCTTCGGCGGCATCAAGGATTCGGGTTACGGCTCGGAAGGCGGTTCGGAGGCCATCGAGGCTTACCTGAACACCAAGTTCATCACGCAGGTTGGCTTGTAAGCCACCGCGCGATACCGAGACGGAAAAAGGGGGCTTCGGCCCCCTTTCTTTTTACAGCAAGCGCAGTGCCATGCCGGCGAGCGCCGTACCGCCGAGCAGCCAGCCGAGTCCGAGGTGGAACCGGAAGACGGCAATCAGTGCGGCAGCTGACAGCGCTGCCATCCACGGATCCAGGCTGCTCAATAGCGGCAGATCCCAGGTGAAACCGCCGACTGAGACCTGCTGCATCTGGCGGAACAGCACATGCAGGCTGAACCAGACCGCGAGGTTCAGGATCACGCCGACCACGGCAGCGGTGATCGCCGCCAGCGCATGGGCAAAGGCCTGCACATGGCGCGCACGTTCGACATAGGGCGCGCCGAGGAAAATCCACAGGAAGCAGGGCACGAAGGTGACCCAGGTTGCCAACAGCCCGCCGAGCAAACCGCCCAGCAGCGGATCCAGCCCACTGTCGCGGAAGCCGGCAAGGAAACCGACGAAGGTGAGCACCAGGATCAACGGTCCCGGCGTGGTCTCGGCCAGACCCAGCCCATGCAGCATTTCCCCCGGCGCAAGCCAGCCGTAATGCTCGACCGCCTGCTGGCCCACATAGGCGAGCGCGGCATAGGCGCCGCCGAAGGTAACCACCGCCATCTCGCTGAAGAACACGCCGATGCGGCTGAAGACATACTGTGAACCGAAAACCACAAAGCTGTACAGCACCGGGCTGGCCCAGAGGATGGCGAAGACGACAAGAACGCCGAGGCTGCGCGACCAACTCGGCGACACACTCGACAGCATGTCGCCGTCATGTTTTGCCTGCGCGCCGATCCAGCCCGGCCGGCTGCGGCCGACGAGCCAGCCGACCACACCGGCGCCCAGCACGATCAGCGGGAAGGGAATCTGCAGCACGAAAATGCCGATGAAGGCGGCGGCACTCAGCGACAGCAGAAAGCGCGACTTGATGGCGCGCCTGGCGATGCGCTGTGTCGCCTCAAAGACGATGGCCAGCACAGCGGCCTGAAGGCCGAAGAACAGGCCTTCGACCAGCGGGATTTCACGCCACAGGACATAGATGGTGCTGAGCGCAAGAATCACGGCAAGTCCGGGCAAAATGAACAGCAGCCCGGCTGCGACGCCACCTTTCCAGCGATGCAGCAGCCAGCCGATATAGGTGGCGGTCTGCTGTGCTTCCGGTCCGGGTAGCAGCATGCAGAAATTCAGCGCATGCAGGAATTGCGGCTCGCTGACCCACTTTTTCTCATCCACCACAATGCGGTGCATGAGTGCGATCTGCCCGGCCGGTCCACCGAAGCTCAGCAGGCCGATTTTAGCCCACGTCCGGAAGGCTTCGGCGAAAGTCGGGTGGTTTTGTGTCTGAACGTTCATGATGTTCTTCTGTCCCGTCAGGCAGCCGGCGGCCAGCCATGGGTTTCGTTTACCGCGCTGGCGCACCAGGCGTAAAGGGCGTCATAGACCAGCATGCCGCGTTCCAGCATGATGTCATCGTCCTGCAGCATCGCGGAGAGACCGAGTGAGATGGCCAGCAGGCCCGGTGCCTGCGGCGCCAGTTCGGGATGCCCGGTATCGGCGGCACGGACGATCAGGGCAAGGCGCTTGAGAGCCGGATCATCGCCCAACCCGTGTTTGGCGATGAAAGTATCAAAGCTGCAGAACTCTCCGTCATGGCTGTAGGCAGCGCCGGGAATGTCATAGGGCGTAGCCTGCCAGTCTTTGGCGCGATTGAATACCTGATCGCTCGGCACATAGAGGAAGCGCGCATCGGCGTCGATGAAACGCCGCACCAGCCAGGGACAGGCGATGCGGTCGATCTTCGGGCGCTCGCGGGTGATCCAGCGGCTGGACTCGGCTGGCGGCTTGGGCTGCATCGGTCCGCCGGCACTCTGCCAGCCTTCGATCCCATCGACCAGATAGCGGGCGCGGAAGCCGCGTCGCTGCAGTTCCGCCGTAGCGTTCTGGCTGACCTCATGACCGTGCACACAGGCGACGACGATCTCGCTGTCACGCGGCAGATCGGCGGCCCATTGCGCCAGTTGCTCCGGCCGACGACGCCGCGCGCCGCGGATGGTGCTGGCCGCTTGGGCGTAGCGTTCCTCGCGTCGGACGTCGAGCAACACGGGGAAACGGCCGGCGGACTGTTCGTGCGCCAGTTCGGCAATCGAGATGGATGGAGGAAGGGTGCTGGTATCCATATAAGCGACTCCTGTCATGCGTAGCATGACTTCAGGAGCGGCGCTTGGATACCGGAGTATCTGATCGGGGAGACCGCATTGTCCCCGTGAGGCGAGACTTATCGCTGAGGCCCGGTAAAGGCAAGTGGATTTTTTAAGCCGCCGAAACCTTGCCGCCAGGATGGCGCAGCACGCGGCCAGCCAGTTCCTGCTCGGTCAGCACCATCTGCACCAGGCTGGACGCCATGCCACTGAGCCGCACCAGGTCGTCGACCAGAACCGGGCTGGGCGACAGCAGGCGTTCAATCTCGGCATGGGCGCGCGACAGATCGTCGTCGGCAATCGGTGTCGGTTTGGGCGTGGGCGTTTCCGCGCGGCGCTGCGCCTGCTGCGGTGCGAGAATGGCGAGAATATCGTCGACGGTTTCGATCAGTGCGGCGCCGTCGCGAATGAGGCCATTGCTGCCACGGCAGCGCGGATCGAGCGGCGAACCCGGCACCGCCATCACTTCGCGGCCTTGTTCCGCCGCCATACGTGCGGTGATCAGCGAACCAGATTTAAGCGCCGCTTCAACCACCAGTACACCCATGGAGGCACCCGAGATCAGCCGGTTGCGGCGTGGGAAATTCTGCGCCAGCGGTGGCGTGCCGGCCGGCATCTCGGCCAAGACCGCGCCGCGTTCGGCGATCTCGTCCTGCAGCCTGGCATTCTCGGGCGGGAAGGCAACGTCGATACCGGTACCGATAAAGGCGGCGGTTTTGCCCTTGGCGCCGAGCGCGCCTTCATGGGCTGCCTTGTCGATACCGCGCGCCAGGCCGGAAAGAACCGCGAAGCCGTGCTGTGTCAGCGCTGCCGCGATGTCACGGGTGAAGCGCTGACCGATCGCCGACGCATTGCGCGCACCGACCATGGCGATGCCGGGCAGAGCAGAAACAGAAGCCACATCCCCTTTTGCAGCCAGTAGCGGCGGCGCGTCTTCCAACTGCATCAGGCCAGTCGGGTAGCCCGGCTCGCCCCAGGCCAGTAATCGGGCATTGCAGGCTTTCAGCGCTTTGAGTTCGGCGGCGACGGTTTTCTCAGCCGCCAGTTCGATTTTGCGTTTCCCGCCGCCGCGTGCGGCGATCTCGGGCAGGCGCGCGATGGCCTCGGCAGCGCTGCCGTAATACCGGAGTATGTGATGGAAGGTGATCGGTCCGAGATGGGTACTGCGGATCAGCCGCAGCCAGTCGCGTTTGTCCTGCTCAGGCAGCGGGCGCGTTGCCATCCCCGGGTTTCTTCTTGCCGATCTTGGGTTCCTCGCCTTTCGCTAAGCGGGCGATATTCTGGTGGTGTCGGATATAGACCAGCACGGCCATCAAAGCTGCGAGCGCGGCCACATCCGGCCCGACAACAAACCAGGCGACAACGGGAGATGCAGCGGCAGCGACCAGCGCCGACAGCGATGAGTAGCGCAGCGTGAAGGCGATGGCCAGCCAGCACAGGATGGCAAAGACGCCAATCGGCCAGGCGACGCCGAGCAATACGCCGAGGAAGGTGGCGACACCCTTGCCGCCGTTGAATTTCAGCCAGATCGGAAACAGATGCCCGACGAAGGCAGCGAAAGCCGCCACCAGCATCACGTCTGGACCATACCAGGCCGCCAGCAGCGCCGCTGCCGTACCCTTGCCGCCATCGAGCAGCAGGGTGAGGGCCGCGAGATCCTTGCGGCCGGTGCGCAGCACATTGGTGGCGCCGATATTGCCTGAACCGATTTTGCGAATATCGCCGAGGCCGCTGAGTTTGGTGATCACCAGGCCAAACGGAATGGCGCCCAGCATGTAGCCCAGCACGGCTGCCGCGAAGTAATACGGCAACGGCGAATCCCAGGCGACCGGATCCATCATCATATTCATGACATATCAGCTTTCGCGCTTGCGCTGGAAGACCGTCTCGCCGGCCACCACGGTGCGCAGGGCATGGCCCTGCACACGCCGGCCATCATAAGGCGAGTTCTTGGCCTTGGAGCGGAATTTCTTTTCATCGACGCGCCAGGGCGTATCGACGTCGAAGATCAGCAGGTCGGCCGGGGCTCCAGGCGCCAGACGGCCACTGTCGAGTTTCAGCAGCCGGGCCGGATTGCAGGTCAGGCAGGCCAGCAGGCGCAGCAGCGGCACCGAACCATTGTGATAAAGTTCCAGCGTCAGCGGCAGCAGCGTCTCCAGCCCGATGATGCCGAATTCGGCCTGGGCGAAGGGTAGCCGCTTGCTTTCCGGATCCTGCGGTGCATGCGCCGACGAGATCACATCGATGGTGCCGTCGGCAATGGCGTCGACCACCGCCTTGCGGTCGGCTTCTACCCGCAGCGGTGGTTTCACCTTGGCGAAGGTACGGTAGTCGCCGACATCGAGTTCGTTCAGTGCGAAGTTATGCGGTGCCGCGCCGGCAGTGAGGCGCAGGCCGCGCTGCTTGGCACGCCGCACGACGTCTAATGACTCTGCCGTGGAGAGATGCGAGGCATGCAGGCGGCCCTGCGTGGCATCCAGCAGGCGCACGTCGCGCTCCAGCAGGATCACCTCGGCCATCGCCGGAATGCCGGAAAGGCCAAGGCGGGCTGCAACCTCGCCTTCATTCATCACGCCGCCCTTGGCCAGTGAGGGTTCCTCGCAATGCTGCATCAGCAGCAGGTCGAAGGTGGTGGCATAGGACAGCGCGCGGCGCATCAGGCGCGGCGAGGCAATCGGCTTGTCCCCCTCGGTGAAGGCGACGGCCCCGGCCTGGGCGAGCAGACCAAGCTCGGTGAGTTCCTCGCCCCTGGTGCCCTTGGTGACCGCCGCGGCCGGCAGGATTCGCACCACAGCCGTATCCGTGGCGCGACGGGCAACGAATTCGACCAGCGCCACTTCGTCGATTGTCGGCTCGGTATTCGGCATCGCCACCATGGTGGTGACGCCGCCGGCGGCAGCGGCGCGCGCACCGGTGGCCAACGTCTCCTGGTGCTCGGCGCCGGGCTCGCGCAGCCAGACATGCATGTCGATCAGGCCGGGGGCGAGGCAATGGCCCTGGCAATCGATCTGCTCGGTATCGCCGGCGAAGCTGCCGCTGGCCAGCTTGGGGCCGAGATCGACAATGCGATCGCCCTCGGTCAGCAATGCGCCCTTCACATCCAGGCCGGAGGCGGGGTCGAGCAGGCGGGCGTTGGTGTAGAGTTTGCGGCGGCGGGCCATGGGATGCGAACTCATGCTCCGGCCGGATTGGCGCTGCGCCAGTTGGGAATGTGCTGCGCCAGCAGTTCCAGGCAGGCCATGCGCACGGCGACACCCATCTCGACCTGTTCGTGGATCACACTGCGATGAATATCGTCGGCCACTTCGGTATCGATCTCGATGCCGCGGTTCATCGGGCCGGGATGCATGATCAGAGCATCGGGCTTGGCGAAGGCCAGCTTTTCGTGATCCAGGCCGTAGAAGTGGAAATACTCGCGCGTGGACGGCACGAAGGAGCCATGGAAACGCTCCATCTGCAGGCGCAGCATCATCACGATATCGACGTCAGTCAGGCCCTTGCGCATGTCGTGGTAAATCTCGACGCCGAGCCGCTCGGCATAGGCGGGGAGCAGGGTGGGCGGCGCGATCAGGCGCACGCGCGCGCCCATGGTGTTGAGCAGGTGAATGTTCGACCGTGCCACGCGGCTGTGCAGGATGTCGCCGCAGATGGCGACCAGCAGGCCTTCCAGCCGGCCCTTGCGACGGCGGATGGTCAGCGCATCCAGCAGCGCCTGGGTCGGATGCTCATGGCTGCCGTCACCGCCATTGATCACGCTGCAGCCGACTTTCTGGGCCAGCAGGGCCACCGCGCCAGAATCCTGATGCCGCACCACCAGCAGGTCGGGGTGCATGGCATTCAGGGTAATGGCGGTGTCGATCAGGGTTTCGCCCTTTTTCACCGAAGAAGTGGCGACCGACATGTTGATGACGTCGCCGCCGAGTCGCTTGCCGGCCAGCTCGAAACTGGTGCGGGTGCGGGTCGAGTTTTCGAAGAAGAGATTGATGATGGTACGGCCGCGCAGGCTGCTCTGCTTCTTCTCGACTGCCCGGTTCAATTCCACATAGCGGTCGGAATGGTCCAGCAGGATCTGGATGTCCTGGGCGGAAAGCCCTTCGATTCCAAGCAGATGCCGATGGGAAAATGGTGGCAGCGGCCGGAGGCCGGCTGATTCGGCGGGGATGGCGCGATTCACAGACATTAAAAAGGCACCATACATAAAAGTGCCCCCCCGGGCAACGAACCGGCAATCAAAGCTTTAACCATTTTCTGCTTAGCTGACTTCGATGATGCAGGACTATAGCCAGAATCAGGTCGATCTTGCGGGCGGTACCGATGTTGCGGGCCAGGCCGTGCGCCTGCTGCAAGTCCTGAATGGCCGCGCCAACGAGGTTCAGGGCGTGACCGCCCGGATGTTCACCCTGGCCACCATCCTGTCGTTTTCGGATTACGCCGACGGCTTCCGCCGCACGCAGGAATTCCTGTCGTTCTGCGACGTGATCGAGAGCAAACTTGAGAACCTGCCGCCGGCTACGCGCGAACCGATCCTGCACGAGGTAACGGCCGTCAAGGTACGCGCCTTCCATGCCTTGCTGAAGGCAATGGGCGCCTACCTGATTGCGCTGGAAAAGCGTGACATGATCAATTTCTTCGCCCAGGCCGTTTTCCTGATGCAGCACGACGTGCTGGCGCAGTTTCACGCCGAAGTCCTGCCGGAAGTCCCGCCGCAGCTCGTGCCGGAAGCGATGTCCGCATTGTGCGAAGAGGTCATTGGCCGGATGAAGCGTCTGCTCGATCGCTGCATTGAAGTTCCAGATTTCCGTTTCGATACATGAGCGCCCCGCCGCCGTCCGACACCCTGCCGGCGGCGTCTGCACAGACCGTCCTGCAAGACCTGCAGGCCGGTCTGGAGGCGCATCGTCGCGGCGATCTGCCCGCTGCCGAACGTCACTATCGTTCGGTGCTGCAGGCCGCGCCGGATACGCTTGATGCCTTCAATCTGCTGGGCCGCTTGCTGGTGCAGGCTGGCCGCGCCGGCGATGCCATACCGCTGCTGCGTCATGCGCTGGATCGCAATGCCGGCCAGCCGGGCCTATGGGTCAGCTATGCCGAAGCGCTGCTAACCTATGGCGCGCATGAGGCGGCCCGCGAAGCGGCCGAGAAGGCGCGGCAGCTCGCACCGAAAGATCCTGACGTACTTTACGTCTGGGCCGAAACGCAGCGCGCGGCATCGGCATGGATTGCGGCTGCCGACGGCTATCGCATGCTGCTTGCAGTGCGCCCCGATCATGCTGGTGCGTGGCTGCAACTCGCCACCTGCCTACAGGCGACGGGCGATCTGCCCGCTGCGAAACAGGCTGTCGAACGCGCAGTCCAACATGCACCGCAGGCGCCGGAATGCCACAATAACCTCGGCAGCCTCTATGCCGCCAGTGACGATCATGCCGTCGCACTTACGCATTTCGACCGCGCCCTGACGCTGCGGCCCAACTATCCCGCTGCTCTGATCAACAAGGCTGCATCGCTGCGTGAGATCGCACGGGCGGCCGAGGCCGTGTCGCTCCTGCAGCAGGCAATCACGATGACGGATGGTCATCCGCAGGCCGTGGCCGGTCTTGCCCAGGCGCGCCACAGCTTGGGTGAGATCGATGAGGCACGGCAGCTTTACCGCAACGCATTGGCTCGGCAGCCGAATGATGCCGAGACACAATGGAATTATGCGCTGGCCTCGCTGACGGCGGGCGATTTTGCCGCAGGCTGGCAGGCCTATGCCTGGCGCTGGCGCAAGGCCGCACCGCCACTGCCGCACCGTGCCTGGCCCTGGCCGGTCTGGACCGAAAACGACATCGCCGGCAAACGCCTGCTGATCTGGGGCGAGCAGGGGCTGGGCGACCGCCTGCTGTTGCTGCAGTTCCTGCCGGCACTGATCGAAGATGGCGCGAAGGTGACACTGGAAACCGATCCGCGCCTGATCCCGTTGCTGCAACGCAGCTTCGCCGGAGTCGATTTCGCACCGGAAGCCACGCATGTCGATCAGGAACTGCTGCAGCGCCAGTTCGATGGTCATCGTCCGTTGGGCGATCTCGCCGTCACCGCGCCGCCGGGCCAGCCGATCCTGCGCGCCGATCTCGCACGCTCCAGTGCGATGTCCAGCAGATATCGCGGCGACAGCCAGGATCGCCTCGTCGGCCTGTCGTGGCGCAGCGCCAATCCCACGCTGGGTGCTGCCAAGTCGCTTCGTATCGCCGATCTGACGCCGCTGGCCGCCATCGCCGGACTGCGTTTCGTCTGCCTGCAATATGGCGCGACGGCCGAAGAACACGCTGCCCTGCGGGCACTGTTCGGTGACCGCTATATCGTCGATCCCGGCGTCGATGCGCAAAACGACCTTGCCGCGCTGGCTGACCAGATTGTCGCGCTGGATCTGACCGTCACGGTGTCAAACATCACCGCGCATCTTGCCGGGTCGCTGGGCCGTCCGGTCTGGCTGCTGGCGCCATCTGTCGGCCGTAGCCTGTTTTTCTACCTGATGGCAGAGGGCGAGGGCACGCCCTGGTATCCCGGCATGCAAATTTTCCGGCGTAGCCCTGGAGAAGCGCCTGAAAGCCAGCTTGAGGCGGTCGCCAAAGGCCTTGAATTGCTGGCAAAATAGGACGGCGGGTGTTAGCAAGGGCTCGTCGCTGGCTTGGCCGGCGCCCAGACCCTAGTTTAAGCCGATGACCCGCAAAAACTATTACATCACCACGCCGATCTATTACGTCAACGACAAGCCGCATATCGGGCATGCCTATACGTCGCTCGCCTGCGATGTGCTGGCGCGCTTCAAGCGGCTCGACGGCTATGACGTGATGTTCCTGACCGGCACCGACGAGCATGGCCAGAAGGTGGAGAAATCCGCTGAAGCTGCCGGCGTCGATCCGAAGAGCTTCTGCGACCGCGTCAGCCAGAGCTTCCGTGATCTCGTCAAGGCGATGAATTTTTCGAACGACGATTTCATCCGCACCACCGAGCCGCGCCATATCACCGCCGTGCAGGCGCTGTGGCAGAAATTGGTCGCGACCGGAAATATCTATCTCGACAAGTATGCCGGCTGGTATGCGGTGCGCGACGAAGCCTTCTACCAGGAAGACGAACTGACGGACGGCCCCAACGGTCAGAAGCTGGCGCCGACCGGTGCGCCGGTGGAGTGGGTGGAGGAGCCGTCGTATTTCTTCCGCCTGTCGGCATGGGGCGACCGGCTGATCAAGTTCTACGAAGACAATCCCGGCTTCATCCTGCCGGCCAGCCGCCGCAACGAGGTGATGAGCTTCGTGAAAGGCGGCCTGAAGGATCTCTCGGTGTCGCGCACCACTTTCAAGTGGGGCGTGCCGGTGCCGGGCGATGAAGCGCATATCATGTATGTGTGGCTGGATGCGCTGACCAACTACATCACTGCTGCCGGCTATCCGCATACCGAAAGCGAGAAGTATACCCGCTACTGGCCGGCCGACCTGCATATGGTGGGTAAGGACATCCTGCGTTTCCATGCCGTCTACTGGCCGGCTTTCCTGATGGCTGCAGACCTGCAGGTGCAGAAGCGCGTCTTCGCGCATGGCTGGTGGACCAACGAAGGCCAGAAGATTTCCAAGTCGCTCGGCAACGTGATCGATCCGTTGCAGCTGATCGAGGAATACGGCCTCGACCAGACACGTTATTTTCTGATGCGTGAAGTGCCGTTCGGCAACGACGGCGACTTCCGCAGATCTGCCATCGTCGGCCGCATCAACTCCGAACTGGCCAATGGTTTCGGAAACCTGGCGCAACGCACGCTCAGCTTCTGCGCCAAGAATACCAATGCCACCGTGCCGACTCCCGGCCCGCTGAACGATGCTGACGAAACACTGCTGGCCCAGGCCGACAGTCTGGTTGAACAGATGCGCGCCTCGCTGGGCGAGCAGAGCATTCATATTGCTCTCCAGCAGTGGTTCGATCTGGTGGATGCCGCCAACAAATATATCGACGTCGAAGCACCATGGACGTTGCGCAAGACCGATCCGGCCCGCATGCAGACTGTGCTGTGGTGCCTGCTGGAGGCGATCCGACAACTCGCCATCCTGTCGCAGCCATTCATGCCGCAGTCGTCGGCGAAGATGCTGGAGCAGCTGGGTGTGTCGGAAGCCGCGCGCAGCTTTGCGCATCTGGGTGAACCGGGCCGCTTGCGCGCCGGCTCGCCGTTGCCCACTCCGCAGGGCGTGTTCCCGCGGCATGTCGAAGTTGCCAAGGAAGGCGCCTGACATGGCGCTGCTGATCGACAGCCACTGCCATCTGGATTTCCCGGATTTCGCCGAGGAGCGCGACGCGATCATCCAGCGTGCCCGGCAGGCGGGCCTCGGCCTGATGCTGACGATCTCCACCCGCCTCGACCAGTTTGAGCGCGTACTGGCGGTGGCCGAGGCCTATCCCGATGTGTATTGCACGGTCGGCATCCATCCGCACGAAGCCGACGACCATGTCGATGTTGCTGCTGCAAAGCTGATTGAACTGGCGAAGCATCCCAAGGTGGTCGGACTGGGCGAAACCGGACTCGACTATTTCTATGAGCACAGCAACCGCGAAGCGCAGAAGACCTGCTTCCTGGCACATATCCAGGCGGCGCGCGAAACAGGTTTGCCGGTTATCATCCATACCCGCGATGCCGATGACGATACCGCCGTCATCCTCGAGGCCGAGATGGCGAAGGGCAAATTTAAAGGCCTGCTGCACTGTTTCTCGTCCGGCCATGCGTTGGCAGAGGTCGCAGTGAAGCACGACATGATGGTGTCCTTCTCTGGCATCCTGACCTTCAACAAGGCGCGCGGCGTGCAGGAGTCGGCGCAGGCACTGCCGATGCAGAATCTGCTGGTGGAAACCGACGCGCCGTATCTCGCGCCTGTTCCCTTGAGAGGAAAGCGCAACGAACCGTCCTTCGTGGCGCATACCGCCGCCTTCCTCGCCAAGCTTAAGGGTGTCAGCGTGGCCGAGATCACCGAGACGACCACGGCGAATTTCCTGCGCCTGTTCGACAAGGTGCCGCACGAGGCGGTCAGCGACCGCCGGGCGGCCTGATCCGCGCATGAAGATCACCATCCTCGGCTGCGGCACCTCGGTTGGCGTTCCGCGCATCGACGGCAGCTGGGGTGCCTGCGATCCGAGCGAGCCGAAGAACCGGCGCAGCCGTGGCTCGATCGTAATAGAGCAGGGCGACACCCGGCTGCTGATCGATACCAGCCCCGATCTGCGGTCCCAATTCCTGGCGAATGGTTTCCACTCGGTCACTGCCGTGGCCTGGACACATGACCATGCCGACCAGACGCATGGCATCGATGACCTGCGCACCATGGCCTATGTCCAGAAGCAGCGGATCGAAGGTTATGCTGATGCCTTCACGCATGAACGACTGGCCAGGAAATTCGCCTACTGCTTCCAAAAAATGGGCGATGGTTATCCGCCCATCCTTGAACCAAAGATGATCGACGGTCCTTTCACGGTCGGTGAGATCGAAGTCATCCCGTTCCGCCAGCAGCATGGCGCGATTCACTCACTCGGATTCCGCTGCGGCGATTTCGCCTATTCCAACGATGTTGTGTCGCTGGACGAAGATGCCTTTGCAGCACTGGAAGGCATCAAGCTCTGGGTGGTGGATGCGCTACGTTACGAACCGCATCCCAGCCACAGCCATGTCGAGCAGACGCTGGGCTGGATCGCGCGGCTGGATGTCGAGCGTGCGGTACTGACCAACCTGCATATCGACCTCGATTACAACAAGCTGAAAGCCGAACTGCCGCCGGGCGTCGAACCCGCCTATGACGGCATGGTGCTGCACTGCTGATCGCCGCATGCTGAAGACGATCTGGGCGATCTGGGAACGCGGCGCCGCTGGCATGCAGAGCCAGGCGCTCGGTCTGGCCGAAGCGCTGTTCACCACCGAAGGCTTCGCCATGCCGGAAGGCTTCGAAGTGGCGCTGCGTGCGCCGCAGCGCTGGCTGCCGATGCATCCGTTCTTCGCCGACATGGGCGCGTTGAGCCCCGATACGCTGGCGCCGATCATGGCACAGGTGGAAAAGCAGGGCTGGCCCGACCTGCTGATCGCCAGCGGTCGTAAGGCGGCTTTTGCCGCGCTGGCGATCCGCAAGGCCAGCGGCGGCAAGACGCGCACCGTGCTGACCCAGGATCCGCGCAGCAATCCGCGATACTGGGATATCCTGGTGGTGCCGGAGCACGATCATGTGCGTGGGCCGAACGTGCTGCTGACCAATGGCGCGCTGCATCGCGTGACCAAATTCAAGCTCGACAGCGGGGCCGATGCGATCCGCGCCGAATGCGCGCGCATCCCGTCACCTCGGGTGGCCGTGCTGATCGGCGGCAGCAACCGCAACTACACGCTGGATGAAGACTGGATGCGCGAATTCGTCGGGCAGCTGCGCCGCATGACCGAGCGGTCCGGTTGCGGCATCCTCGCCACCGTGTCGCGCCGCACCGGCGAAGCCGAGGCCAGTATCCTGCGCGGCGGGCTGGCCAGTCTGCCGGCAATCCTCTGGGACGGGCAGGGCCCCAATCCGTATTTCGGTTTCCTGGGCCTCGCCGATGCCATCGTGGTGACGAGTGAGTCGATCTCGATGATCTCGGAAGCCTGCTCCACCGGCAAACCGGTGCTGGTGGCTCGCCTGCCGGGACGGTCAAAACGCTTCGAGCAGTTCTACGACAGTCTGCTGCGCCGTGGCCTGATCCAATGGTTCGACGGCCGCCTGATGCAATGGGAAAACACCCGCATCGACGACATGGATCATATCGCCCGCGATATCCGGGACCGGCTTGGCTGGGCTTGAGGGCAGAGCGGCCTGAGGCGGTTTGTCGCGTATCCGCGCTTTTATGATACTTTATAACGCTTTTTTGGCTGAAGTCGCTTTCTTTTGCGACCGGTTCTCATTATTACTAGGCCGCCTCACAGACGCAGCCGCCAAAAAAACGCGGCAAATCAGGAGTAAGATACTGATGAACCATGAACTTTCCTTCATGGCGCTGATCGTCAATGCCGATCCGATCGTGCAGACGGTAATGGCGATTCTGGTTGTGTCTTCGGTCACCTGCTGGGCCATCACAGTGGAGAAGCTGGTGCGCTTCACATCGCTGCGTCGCGCGGCGCGCAATTTCGAAGCCGCCGTGAAAGCAGATGCGCTGCTCAGCAATCCGAAAGCGGGCGAGGGCGTGCAGGCCGCGATCCTCTCGGCCGCTGCGCGCGAGCGCAAGGACGGCATCGACGCTGGCGAAAGCCGCTATGAATTCCGCGTCCGCCTCGAGATGGTGATGCGCCAGGCGATGGCGCAGCAGCTGCGTCAGGTCGAGCCGGGCCTGCCCTTCCTTGCCACTGTCGGTTCGGCTGCGCCCTTCATCGGCCTGTTCGGTACTGTCTGGGGCATCATGAACAGTTTCACGGCGATTGCCGGTTCGCACGACACCAGCCTCGCCGTCGTGGCGCCTGGCATCGCCGAAGCGCTGTTTGCCACCGCGCTCGGCCTCGTCGCCGCCATTCCCGCCGTCGTGCTCTACAACAAGTTCAGCACCGATCTCGGCCGCCTGGCGCAGCGTTTCAACGTCGCGATCAACGAGGCCGCACGCCAGTTCTCGCGCACCAGCGCGGCGCATCCTCGCGCGATGGCTGAAGCCGGCCAGTAAGGACGCGGGGCATGGCGATTTCTCCGATCGGCAACGGCGGCAGCGACTACAGCAACGACGGTTTCGACGGTTACAAGCCGATCTCCGACATTAACGTCACGCCATTCGTCGATGTCATGCTGGTGCTGCTGATCATCTTCATGGTAGCCGCACCGCTGATGATGGTGGGCGTGCCGCTGCAGTTGCCCAAGACTACGGCTGCCAAGGTGACTCCACCGAAAGAACCGCTGGTGGTCAGCATCGACAGGGACGGCAAGCTGTTCATCCGCAAGGATCCGGTGGAAGAGGCCGATCTGGTCGCCCGGCTGCGGGCGCTGAATGAGAGCGATCCGAACACCGTGATCTATGTGCGCGGCGACAAGGCGCTGGAATATGGCCGTATCATGGATCTGATGAGCAAGGTCGGCCAGGCTGGCTTCGGCAAGATCTCTCTCGTTGCCGAAGGCGCGACACCGCCGCCTGCGAAGTAAGGCTGATGCGCGCAACAGCTACATCCTGGGTTGTTTCGGTCAGCGCCCATATCGCTGTCATCGCCTTTCTGCTGTTCGGTTTCCCGTTTTTCCAGAAGCCGATCCTGGCGGAAGAAAAATTCCAGGGCATCGAGGTTCTGCTGCTCGCGGCCGCACCGCCCGAGCCGCTGGTGGTGAGCGTTCCGCCACCACCACCTCCGCCCCCGCCAGAGGCGGACCCGATCACGTCGGTGTCGGAGGAGCCGGACCTCGAACCGGCGCCGTCGCCCATGCCAAAGCCGGTGATCCGCAAGCATCAGCCGCCGCCGCCCAAGGTTCAGCCGAAGGTCGAGGCCCCGCCGCAGCCGGTTTACCAGCCACCGCAGCAGCAGGTTGCCGTCGCGCCGCCCGCGCCGGTGAATTCGGCACCACGTGTCGCCGTCAATCCGGATGCCGAAGCGAACTACTATACCCAGTTGCTGGCCTGGCTGGAGAAGAACAAGGAATATCCGCGCCGCGCTCAGCTGCGCCGCATGGAAGGCGTGGCGCATCTGCGTTTCGTCATTGACGAAAACGGCCGTGTCATATCGCATCGCATCGAACGCAGTTCCGGTCATGAAACACTGGACGATGCGGTGGAGCGGATGATCGCCAGGGCGTCGCCGTTGCCGCCGATCCCGCCCGCGCTTGGCAAATCCAGGCTCGATGTCGTGGTGCCGGTACAGTTTTTCCTGAAGTGACCTGGATAAAAAGTAGGGGAAGGCCAATGATCCGCTCAATCCTGGCTGCTGCATTTCTCGGCTTCGGTCTGCTCTGCGGTATGTCCGCGCAGGCTGCCGAACCCAGCAAGGCGGCGGTGCTCAAGACCTATGCCGATATCGCCCAGGCGATCTACGAAGATTCCGCCAGCACGGCGCGCAACCTGCAGAAAGCCGTGAATGCGCTGATCGCCAAACCGTCGGATGCAACAATGAAGGCGGCACGCGAAGCCTGGATTGCGGCGCGTGTGCCTTACCAGCAGTCGGAAGTCTTCCGTTTCGGCAATCCGGTGGTCGACGAATGGGAAGGCCGCGTGAATGCCTGGCCACTCGATGAAGGCCTGATCGACTATGTCGACACCGGCAAGTATGGCGAGGAGTCGGATGAGAACCCGCTCTACACCGCCAATGTCATCGCCAACAAGAAGCTGAAATTCGGCGGCAAGACACTCGATGCCGGCAAGATCGACTGGCGCCTGCTGCGCAAGCTGCATGAAGTGGGCGGCGTAGAGGCCAATGTGGCCACCGGCTATCATGCCATCGAATTCCTGCTCTGGGGGCAGGATCTGAACGGTACCGGCCCCGGCGCTGGCAATCGTCCCTGGACCGATTATGCCAGCCAGGGCTGCACCAACGGCAATTGCGAGCGCCGTGCGCAGTATCTGTCGGTTGCGACGCAGATGCTGGTCGAAGACCTGGCCTTCATGTCGAAGCAGTGGGCGGCGGAAGGTGCCGCGCGCAAGGTGGTGACTGCCAAAGGTGCGGATGCCGGCATCGGCGTGATCATCACCGGTATCGGGAGCCTGTCCTATGGCGAACTGGCGGGTGAGCGCATGAAGCTCGGCCTTCTGCTGCACGATCCGGAGGAGGAGCATGACTGCTTCTCCGACAACACGCATAATTCGCATTACTACAATGTCGTCGGCATGCTGAATGTCTATGGCGGTGAGTATAAACGGGTGAACGGCAACATGGTGAAGGGCGCCAGTCTGGGCCAGCTGGTGCGCGCCGCCGCGCCGGAGCTCGATACCGAGATGCGCGGCAAGCTGAAGGCGACGCTGGATGCGATGACTGCCATCAAGCAGCGCGCCGAGACCAAGGAAGCCTATGACCAGATGCTGGGCGACGGGAATGCGGAAGGCAATGCCGTGATCCAGGCTGCCATCGACCGCCTGACCGATCAGACCAGGATGCTGGAACGCGTCGTTGCGTCGCTGAAGCTGAAAGCCACCTTCGAAGGTTCGGACAGCCTCGATGCGCCTGACAAGGTCGGCAAGAAGTAAGCCGTATTACGCGGTCGCAGCGCTTGGCCTGATTCTGGCCGGCGCTGCGGGCGCGGAAACTTCCGGTCAGCTGGCTGGCGCTACGACCACGCGTCGCGTCGATGCTGCCGCGTTTTCGCAGCCCTCGGCCAATATGGCGTTCGAGCGCCAGCTCGATTTCAGGGTTGGCGACGGCATCTTCCGCAAGCTCTGGGTGCCGTCGCCCAGCTCGACGAAATCCTCCGATGGCCTTGGCCCGCTGCTGAATGCGCGCGGCTGCCAGTCCTGTCATCTGCGCGACGGCCGCGGCCGGCCGCCGGCGGTCGGTGAAGCCGCCACGTCGATGGTCCTGCGCCTCAGCATCCCACCGCAGACCGATGCCGATCACCAGGCACTGGCGACCTACATGCGCGCAGCGACGCCGGAGCCGACCTATGGCGGCCAGTTGCAGAATTTCTCGGTGAACGGTCTGCTGGCTGAGGGCCGCATGACGATTGCCTATACCGGGCATCCGGTCACCTTGGCCGATGGCGAGGTGATCCGGCTGCGCAAGCCGCGCTATGGTGTGGCCGGGCTGAACTACGGTCCGTTGCACCGGCAGGTCATGATGTCGCCGCGTGTCGCACCGCCGATGATCGGCCTCGGGCTGCTGGAAATGATCCCGGAAGAGGCAGTACTGAAACATGCCGATCCCGAGGATGCCGATAGCGACGGCATCGCTGGCAGGCCGAACCGTGTACGCAGCCATGTCGAGGGCAGGGCGATGATCGGGCGTTTCGGCTGGAAGGCCGGCATGCCTACAGTTGCCGATCAGGTGGCGGATGCTTTTGCCACCGATCTTGGCCTTTCCACCCATCTGGTGCGCGCATCGCATGGCGACTGCACCCCGGCGCAGAAGGCCTGTCTCGCCCTGCCGGTCGGAGACGATCCGCGCGAGAAGGTGGAAGTGCCGCGCAAGATGTTCGATCTCGTCGTCTTCTATGCGCGCAATCTTGCCGTGCCACCGCAGCGCAATCCGAACGATCCGGCCGTGCTGCGTGGCAAGGCGCTGTTCGCCGCCGCCGGCTGCAGCGGCTGTCACGTGCCGAGCTTTGTCACCGGCAGCGACCCGGCGCGGCCGGAACAGTCCGCACAGCGCATCTTCCCCTATGCCGATCTGCTGTTGCATGACATGGGCGAGGGGCTGGCCGACGAGCGACCGGAAGGCGAGGCCAACGGCCGCCAGTGGCGCACGCCGCCGCTCTGGGGCATCGGCCTGACCCGCACGGTCAGCGGCCATGATATGATGCTGCATGACGGCCGCGCTCGTGGCGCACTGGAAGCCATCCTGTGGCATGGCGGCGAGGCCGAAGCGGCCAGGGCACGCGTGCAACGCATGAGCCGTACCGAACGTGCCGACCTGCTTGCCTTCATCCAGTCGCTTTAGTTTCCCGGAGTCCCGAATATGCGTTTGATTGCTTCCACATTTGCCATCCTGCTGCTGCTCGCGGCCAATCCAGGCCATGCCGTGGAGGCGGGCGCCTATGTCACGCTGAACAAGGCTGCTATCGAGAAGCATATCCTGCCACGGTATGACGCGCTGGTGACGGCGACCGCCGGTCTGAACGATGCGGCCAAGACTTATTGTGCGGCACCGGCGACCAGGCCAGTCGGCGATCTGCAGGCGGCTTTCGGCAAAGCGATGGATGCCTGGCAGGATATCCAGCATGTGCGTTTCGGCCCGGTGGACTGGTTCTTTCGCAGTCAGCGTTTTGCCTTCTGGCCCGATCAGCGCAACACCATCGGCAAACAGATGGCTGAACTGCTGTCGAAGCATCAGTCCGATTCGGTCGATCCCGAGCTGCTGGCCAAGGGCAGCGTCGCCACGCAGGGCCTGCCGGCATTGGAGCGACTGATCTTCGGCGAGGATGCCAGCAAGCTGAAATCCGGCGCGGATGCGGCCTATCGCTGCCATTATGTCGAAGCCATCGCGCTCAATCTGGCGCAGATGGCGAAGGAGACCCGGATTGCGTGGCGTGACGGTGGCGAAAAGGCATTTTCCGCCGTGATGCAGGATGCCGCCAAACCCGATGCGCCGTATCGCGAGCCGCAGGAAGCGACGCTGGAGCTGTTCAAGGCGCTGTATCTGGCGATCGAACTGGCGGCCGACCACAAGCTGGCGCGACCGCTGGGCGCCACACTGAAGGATGCAAGGCCGCGGCTGTCGGAATCCTGGCGCAGCGAACGTTCACTGCGCAACATCCAGCGCAATCTGGCTGCCGCGCAGGATCTCTATCTGAACAGCTTCTCGGCCGCCGTTGCCGACAAGGCTGTCGATGCTGCGATCCGTGACGGTCTCAACAAATCGGTGACAGCCGCCAATGCGATCAAGGTCCCGCTCGAAATTGCCGTGCAGGATGCCAAAGCGCGCCCGCAGGCCGAAGCGCTGGCCGCTGAACTGCTGGCGCTGAAGAAGCTGCTGGGTGATCGTCTACCGCTGGCGCTGGATATCCCGGTCGGCTTCAACGCACTGGATGGAGACTGAACGATGATCACGCGTCGCTCGGCTCTTTCCGTCCTTGGCGGCGCCAGCCTGCTGCCAATGTTGGGACATTCGGCTTTTGCGGCAGCACGGACGCGCCTGTATGTGAATGCCTATGGCGAGAAAGGCGGCTTCGGTCTGGCCGGTTTCGATGCCGATGGTCAGATCCGCTACCGGTTGCCGCTGCCGGGGCGCGGCCATAGCTTTGCCAGACGTGAAGACGGCCGCATCGCCGTGGCGTTCTCGCGCCGGCCGGGCGACTACGCGCTGGTCTTCGATCCGGTTGCCGGCACGGCCTCGCATCGGATCCCGGCGGCCGAGGATCGGAATTTTTGCGGCCATGGCGCCTTCACGGCCGATGGCAAGCTGATGTTTGCCACCGAGGCCGTCGGGTCGACCGGCGACGGCGTGCTGGGCATCTATGACGCCGGCGATGGCTGGAGGCGCGTCGGCGAGGTCCCGACCCACGGCCTGGACCCACATGAGGTGCGCCTGATGCCGGATGACCGGACGCTCGTGGTGGCCAATGGCGGCATCCTGATGCGTTCGGACATGCCGCGGCTCAAGCTCAACATCCCGGACATGGACCCGTCGCTGGTCTATCTGGATGCCCGCGATGGCAGCCTGGTACGACAGGTCCGCCCGGCGGCCGAGCTGCGCCAGCTCAGCATCCGGCATATCGCCATCGACCGGCGCGGCCGGGTCGCCGTCGCCATGCAGTATGAGGGCCCTGCGGCCGACCAGGTGCCGCTGGTGGCCCTGCATGACGCGCCGGCTGGGGCAGGCCGGTTCGACTACCTGCCGATGCCCGAGGACCAACGGGTCGCCATGCGGCAGTATTGCGGCTCGGCGGCGATGGACGGCAGCGGTCGCTATCTGGCGGTCAGCAGTCCGCGTGGCAACCGGGTACTGGTCTGGGACATGGAGCGGCTGACGCTGGCGCGTGTCGGCGAGGCGCGCGACGTCTGCGGGATCGCGGCGCAGCCTGACGCAGGCTTCATGGTGTCGAACGGACTTGGTAGCATGTATCGGCTCGGCGACAACGGCAGCATGGCAACGTTGGCGGAGGCTGGCGAATTGCAATGGGATAACCACATGGTCGCGGCCGGCTGATAACGCAAAGAATAGTCTAACTATATGGAAAACAATCATACTATATTTTCCATAATATACATTATCCGATAATTTCAGTAATGTAATCGGGCGCTCCCGGCCAGTTAAAACTGGGATGTTTCACGTGAAACATATAAGGAACACGATTTTCCGGCGTGCTTGCGCGGTGGCAACCAATCCCCGCAGGATATCTGGACTGATTCACTGAGGCCGCCATGACCGTATCCCATGACCTGACCAGCCTGTCCGATCTGCTGCGCATCATGGCGCGGCTGCGCGATCCGGATGGCGGTTGCCCGTGGGATCTCGAACAATCCTTCGCGACCATCGCGCCCTATACTATCGAGGAAGCCTACGAGGTCGAAGACGCCATTGCGCGCAATGACTTACCGGCGCTCAAGGATGAGCTTGGCGACCTGCTGCTGCAGGTCGTGTTTCATGCCCGCATGGCCGAGGAAGCCGGCCTTTTCGCCTTCCCGGACGTCGCCGCCGGCATCGCCGACAAGATGATCCGCCGCCACCCGCATGTGTTTGGCGACGTCGACGCTGCGCATGCCGAAACCGTCAGCGCGAACTGGGAAAGCATCAAGGCTGCCGAGCGAGCCGCCAAGGCCGAGGCCGCCGTCGACCAGGGTCTGTCCGCCGTGCTGGCCGGTGTTACCCAGGGCCTGCCGGCGCTGCTGCGTGCCGTGAAACTACAGAACCGCGCCGCCCGGGTCGGTTTCGACTGGCCGGACAAGCGCCCTGTGCTTGCGAAGATTCGCGAGGAATTGGAAGAACTTGAGGCCGAGATTGAATCTGGCGCTTCAGCTGGGATCGAGGAGGAATTCGGCGACTTCCTGTTCGTGGTTGCCAATCTGGCGCGCCATCTCAAGCTCGATCCGGAAGCATCCCTGCGTGCAGCAAACCGGAAATTTGAGCGTAGATTCAGCCAGATGGAAGTCATTCTGAATTCAGAAGGCAAACGACTGGCAGATTGCGATCTAGCCATAATGGATGCCGCCTGGGACCAGGCCAAGCTGCTGGAAAAACAGCAAAAATAGCATCAGGCAGCGTGCCCTGCGCCGCTTGCGGCAGCGCACAGTCCCTGCCCGATTCCCTTGCAAATCAGACACTTGCCTCGTGACATTAGCCAGACAACGGCCTGTGGAGCGGAACTTTCCGCATCCGCTCACGGTTAGCTTGGCACCTCCCCAGCACCAGAAGGAGTACCGCCATGCGCAAGATCGTAATCGCAACCGTTTCCGCACTCGCCCTGCTTGCCGCGGCCACCCCAATGACCATGGCGCCGGCCGCCCATGCCGCCAGCGGTACCTGGGATCAGGTCGAGGGTAACTGGAACCAGTTCGCCGGCAAGGTGAAGCAGCGCTGGGGCAAGCTGACCGATGACGATGTCGCCGTGATCAACGGCAGACGTCAGGAGCTGGTCGGCAAAATCCAGGAGCGCTACGGCGTCGCCAAAAAGGAAGCCGAGAAGCAGGTGGACGAATGGGAGAAAACCCAGGCCGCCCGCTGATTCTCCAGACATCTGAAAGGAGCCATTTCATGGATCGTGTTACCGCTAATGCAAAAGCCGCTATGCCCTCCTGGGACCGGATCGAAGGCAACTGGAAGCAGTTCACCGGCAAGGTCCAGGAGCGCTGGGGTGAACTGACCAACGACGACCTCGACATCATCGCCGGCCGCCGCGAGCAGCTCGTCGGCAAGATCCAGGAACGCTACGGCATCGTCACCGACCAGGCCGAACGCCAGGTCGCAGCCTGGATGAACGACCTCGTCGACGCGGACAGCCGTGCGAGGCCGAAGCCGAGCAAGCATTGAGTTCGTCCGAACACCCATAAGAAAACGAAGGAGCATCCCCCATGGCAACCGCCGCAAACACCAACCGCACCCGCCGCCGTCCCCGCAGCCCGGAGGCTGAGCTTTCCGACCTGCGCAATCAGGTGATGGAGCTGGGCAACGATTTCGGCACCCTCGTCTCCCGCGCCAAGAACGACGGTACGGCGCTGGCCGAAGCCGAGCTGGCGCAGTTGCAGAGCCGCATCCTCGACCTGGGCAGCAACCTGAAGGACCACGGCCGCGAGGCGATCGATCGCATCGAAGAGACCGTGCAGGAGCATCCGGCCGGCAGCCTGCTCGCAGCCTTTGCGGCCGGCGCCCTGCTCACCGTCCTGCTGCGCCGCTAAATCATGAGCGCGATGGCGACCCTGCTGCCCGGCTTGCTGCTGAGCGGGCTGCAGGCGGCTGCATCCAAGCGGCAGAAGCGGCGCCTCGCCGTGGTGGCCGCGCTGGGTATTGTCGCCTTTGCCGCTCTTTCAGCCAGTTTCATCCTGTTCGGCTGGGCGCTGTTTCTCGGCTACGGTACCTCGATGACGCCGCATTGGGCGGCGGCGGCGGCGGGCGCGACGTTGATCGGCTTCATTGTCTTCCTCGGTATTGTTGCGGCTCTGCTCTGGACCTACTGGCCCAAGCACGGCCTGCAGGAAGAGATCGACAAGCTGCGCGACGAGATCGAACCGCTGGCGCGCAAACATCCGCTCGCCAGCATCGGGATCGCCGCCGGCCTCGGGGTTGTGCTCACATCCATCCTGAAACGCTGACGCCTCGCTGAGGCTGGAAATCAAAAGGGCGCGGCCTTGCGGCTGCGCCCTTTCTGCTTATATGTCCGCTACTGATGGATCAGAACGGAATTTCGTCGTCCATGTCGTCGCGGCGCGGCGCCGAACCGCCACCGCCGCCGCCCGAGGAACGGCCGCCGCCACCGCCGTAGCTGCCGCCGGAACCACCGCCCTGACTGCCGCTGCTGCCATAATCGTCCCCGCCGCCGCCGTATGATCCGCCGCCGCCACCGCCGCCCTCACGGCCATCTAGCATTGTCAGTTCGCCGCGGAAGCGCTGCAGCACCACTTCGGTAGTGTATTTCTCGGCACCGTCCTTGTCCGTCCACTTGCGGGTCTGGAGCGAGCCTTCGATGTAAACCTTGGAGCCCTTCTTCAGATAGGACTTGGCCACCTTGACCAGATTTTCGTTGAAAATAACGACCCGGTGCCATTCGGTGCGCTCCTTGCGCTCGCCCGAGGCCTTGTCGCGCCAGGTTTCCGAGGTCGCCAGCGACAGCTGGGCAATCTCTTCGCCCGACTGCATGCTGCGGATTTCGGGGTCGCGCCCTAGATTACCAACCAAGATCACCTTGTTGACGCTGCCAGCCATATTATAACCCCTATCCGTTCACGTAGTGATCTTGTACCATGAGTCGGGTACATAATGAAAGCCCGGCCTGAAAAGAGCAATAATCGGCCCCCCAGATACGGCGTTTATCCTATGCAGAAGTACATCTCGGTTCGCGGTGCCCGCGAGCACAATCTCAAGAATGTCGATGTCGACATCCCGCGCGACAAGCTGACCGTCCTGACCGGCCTGTCGGGTTCGGGCAAATCGTCGCTGGCCTTCGATACGATTTATGCCGAGGGGCAGCGCCGTTACGTCGAATCGCTGTCGGCCTATGCGCGCCAGTTCCTCGAACTGATGCAGAAGCCCGATGTCGATCATATCGACGGCCTGAGCCCGGCGATTTCCATCGAGCAGAAGACCACCTCGAAGAATCCGCGCTCGACGGTCGGCACCGTCACCGAGATCTACGACTATCTGCGCCTGCTGTTTGCGCGTATCGGCGTGCCCTACTCGCCGGCCACCGGCCTGCCCATTGAAAGCCAGACGGTCAGCCAGATGGTCGATCGCGTGCTGGGCATGACGGAAGGGACGCGCCTGCTGATCCTCGCGCCGATCGTGCGCGGACGCAAAGGCGAGTACAGGAAGGAGCTGCAGGATCTGCAGAAGCGCGGCTTCCAGCGCGTGAAGGTCGACGGCAAGCTCCACGAGATCGCCGAAGTGCCGGCGCTGAACAAGAAGCTGAAGCATGATATCGAAGTGGTGGTCGACCGCGTCGTCGTCCGCTCCGACATCAAGTCGCGGCTGGCGGATTCCATCGAGACAGCGCTGAACCTCGCCGACGGCATCGCCTTCGCCGAGAATGCCGATAAGGACGAGCGCACGATCTTCTCGGCGAAATTCGCCTGCCCGGTCTCAGGTTTCACCATCGAGGAGATCGAGCCGCGGCTGTTCTCGTTCAACAGCCCGCATGGCGCCTGCCCGACCTGCGACGGTCTCGGTTCGAAGATGTATTTCGATGCCGCCATGGTGGTGCCGGAAGAAGGCATCTCTCTGAAGGAAGGCGCCATCGTGCCATGGTCGCGCGCCGCGACGCCCTCGCCCTACTACCTGCAGACGCTGGAAGGCCTGGCGAAATTCTACAAGTTCTCACTCAGCACCAAATGGAAGGAGCTGCCGGCAAAGACCCGCAACGCCATCCTGCATGGTTCGGGCGATGACATCATTCCGATCAGCTACGACGACGGCATGCGCACCTACACGGTGAAGCGGCCGTTTGAAGGCGTGCTGCCCAATCTGGAGCGGCGCTGGCGCGAAACCGAATCCGATACCATTCGCGAGGACCTGTCGCGCTACCAGTCGGCCACGGCCTGCGAAACCTGCAACGGTTATCGCCTCAAGGCCGAAGCCATGGCGGTGAAGGTCGGTGGCCTGCATATCGGCCAGGTCTGCGAATTCTCGATTGTCGAAGCGCGCGACTGGTTCCTCGGCCTGACCAAGAAGCTGAAGCCGAAAGAGAAGGATATCGCGGCGCGCATCTTGAAAGAGATCAACGATCGCCTCGGTTTTCTGGTCAATGTCGGCCTCGATTATCTGTCGATGTCGCGCTCGTCCGGCACGCTGTCCGGCGGCGAAAGCCAGCGCATCCGCCTCGCCTCACAGATCGGCTCTGGCCTGACCGGTGTGCTCTACGTGTTGGACGAGCCTTCGATTGGTCTGCATCAGCGCGACAATGCCAAGCTGCTGGAGACGCTGGTGCATCTGCGCGACATCGGCAATACCGTGCTGGTGGTCGAGCATGACGAAGAGGCGATCCGCACCGCCGACCATGTGATCGACATGGGCCCGGCGGCCGGCGTGCATGGCGGCGAGATTATTGCCGAAGGCACGCCCGAAGACATCATGGCGGCGAAGAAGTCGGTCACCGGCCAGTATCTGACCGGCGTAAGGTCGGTCGCCATTCCCAAGCAGCGCCGCAAGCGTGTGTCGAACAAGCAGTTGAAGATAATCGGCGCCAAGGCGAACAACCTGCAGAATGTGTCGGTCGATTTCCCGCTCGGGCTGTTCACCTGCGTGACCGGCGTCTCGGGTGGTGGCAAGTCGACGCTGACCATCGAGACGCTGTACAAGGCGATCTCGCGTAAATTAAACAACAGCCGCGAACTGCCGGGCGCGCATGAGCGTATCGAGGGCCTGGAATGGCTCGACAAGATTGTCGACATCGACCAGTCGCCGATCGGTCGCACGCCGCGCTCCAATCCCGCCACCTATACCGGCGCCTTCGGCCCGATCCGCGACTGGTTCGCCGGCCTGCCCGAAGCCAAGACGCGCGGCTACGCGCCCGGCCGCTTCTCGTTCAACGTCAAGGGCGGTCGCTGCGAAGCCTGCCAGGGCGACGGCCTGATCAAGATCGAGATGCACTTCCTGCCCGACGTCTATGTGCAATGCGACGTCTGCAAGGGAAAACGCTACAACCGCGAGACGCTGGAGATTCACTATCGCGACAAGTCGATTGCCGACGTGCTCGACATGACGGTGGAAGACGGCGCCCAGTTCTTCAAGGCCGTCCCCACCATCCGCGAGAAGCTTGAGACGCTGAACCGCGTCGGGTTGGGCTATATCAAGATCGGCCAGTCGGCCACCACGCTGTCGGGCGGTGAAGCGCAGCGCGTCAAGCTGGCCAAGGAACTGTCCAAGCGCGCCACCGGCCGCACGCTCTACATTCTGGACGAGCCGACCACCGGCCTGCATTTCGAGGACGTGCGCAAGCTGCTCGAAGTGCTGCACGAACTGGTCGATTCCGGCAACACCATGATCGTGATCGAGCATAATCTTGAGGTGGTGAAGACTGCCGACTGGATTGTCGATATGGGCCCTGAGGGCGGCAGCGGCGGTGGCCGTGTGGTTGCCCAGGGCACGCCGGAGGATGTCGCCAAGGTGAAGGACAGCTATACTGGCCAGTATCTGAAGGAATATCTCAAGCCGGCGGCGCAACGCAGTGCCCCGGCCCTGAAAAAATCGAGCCGTGACGCGGCCGAATAACATGGGGGAGTTTTTGTATGATCACGCGTAAAGTCCTGACGCTTGCCGATGTGCAGGCCATTGCCGCCGGCGCCGAAGCGGAAGCCAAGAAGAACGACTGGAAGGTGAGCATCGCCATCACCGATGACGGCGGCCATCTGCTGCACTTCCAGCGCCTCGACGGCGCGCATATCCAGTCGACCTATATCAGCCAGGGCAAGGCCAAGGCGGCTGCCTTCTCGCGCAAGCCGACCAAGGCGCTGGAAGACATTGTCGGCGGCGGTCGGAATGCGTTCCTGTCGGTGCCGGATCTGGTGCTGCTGGAAGGTGGCGAGCCGATCATCGTGGATGGCGTCTGCATCGGCGGCGTCGGCGTGTCGGGCGTGAAGTCGAGCGATGATGCGATCATCGCCCGCGCCGGTATCGCCAAGCTGGGCATCTGACAC
>NZ_PEKV01000018.1:87547-101655 GCF_002796975.1 Ferrovibrio sp.
AATCTCCGCCGGGTGCTGGACCGTAAGATCAGCAGCTCGATCCGCGAACATGGCGCGCCGACCAAAGAGGAAGCCGCCGGATGGGTCGCGGAACTGATCGCCAAACTGCAACGTAGTAAGCTGCTGGACGATCAGGCCTATGCGATCGGCCGTGTCCGGCGGCTGTATGCCGAGGGCAAATCGCTCGGCCGTATCCGACAGACCCTTGCGGTCAAAGGCATCGGCAAGGAAGATGCCGATGCGGCGCTGGAGCGGCTTGCGGCTGAATCGACAACCCCGGTTTCAGACCTGCCGGCAGCAGCGGCTTTCGCCCGCAAGCGTAAGCTCGGTCCCTATCGCGGCGATCCGACGCAGCGCGCCGAAATGCGACAGAAGGATCTGGGGGCACTTGCCCGCCGCGGTTTCAGTCAAGCCGTGGCAATGAAGGTTCTGAGCGCCGACAGCGTCGCCGCGCTCGAGGAGATGGTACATGACGCAGATTAAGCCCATTCACGTCATCGGCGGCGGCCTGGCCGGTTCTGAGGCCGCCTGGCAGATCGCCAGCGCCGGGGTGCCCGTGGTGCTGCATGAGATGCGCCCGGTGCGCAAAACGGACGCCCATCAGGGCGAAGGGCTGGCCGAACTGGTCTGCTCGAACTCGTTCCGCTCCGATGATGTCGAAGGCAATGCCGTCGGACTCCTTCATGAAGAGCTACGGCGTTGCAATTCGCTGATCATGCGGGCCGCCGATGTCGCCAAGGTGCCAGCGGGTGGTGCCTTGGCGGTGGATCGCGATGTGTTCTCCGCGGAAGTGCAGAGCGTCATCGAAGCTCATCCGCTGATCGAGCTGCGTCGTGAAGAGATCGCCGGCTTGCCGCCGACGGAATGGGACAATGTGATTGTGGCAACCGGCCCGCTCACCTCGCCGGCGTTGGCCGATGCCGTGCGTACCCTGACCGGCGAACAAAGCCTCGCCTTCTTCGATGCGATTGCACCGATCGTGCATCGCGACAGCATCGACATGGACAAGGCCTGGTTCCAGTCGCGCTATGACAAGGTGGGGCCTGGTGGCGCCGGTGAACAGGGCGAAGGTGCCGACTATATCAACTGCCCCTTCGAGAAGCCGAATTACCTCGAATTCCACGCGGCGCTGCTGGCCGCGGAGAAGACGGAATTCAAGGAATGGGAAAAGAACACGCCCTATTTCGAGGGCTGCTTACCCATCGAAGTGATGGCCGAACGCGGCCCGCGCACGCTCACCTTCGGTCCAATGAAACCGGTTGGCCTGACCGATCCGCGCACTGGCCGCAAACCCTACGCCGTTGTGCAGCTCCGGCAGGACAACAAGCTCGGCACGCTGTTCAACATGGTCGGCTTCCAGACCAAGATGAAATATGCCGAGCAGACCCGGATCTTCCGCATGATCCCGGGCTTGGAGAATGCACAATTCGCGCGGCTTGGCGGCATTCATCGCAACACCTTCCTGAACTCGCCCAAGCTGCTCGACAGTCAGCTGCGTCTGAAGGCGATGCCGGGCCTGCGGTTCGCTGGCCAGGTTACCGGCGTGGAAGGCTATGTCGAAAGCACCGCCATCGGGCTTCTCGCCGGCCGCATGGCCGCTGCGCAGCGTTTGGGCAGCGAACAGAGTCCACCGCCGCCGACCACGGCGCTGGGCGCATTGCACAGCCATCTCACTGGCGGCACGGATGCGAAGCACTTCCAGCCGATGAATGTAAATTTCGGTCTTTTTCCGCCGGTCGGTGCAGACGTGCCGCGCAACGAGCGCAAACCTGCCCTGAGTCGCCGTGCATTGCGCGATCTGGCCTCCTGGCTGACGGGAGCGACGGCCGCCGCCGCATGACTGAAAGCCCGGTCACCATCGTCGGCGCGACCAGCAAGCTGGGCCAGAACCTGATGCGCCGGCTGGCCGGCCGTGGACGCAAGGTCATCCCTCTTGCCCGCCGGCTCGACGCACTGACGCCCGAACAGCGGGTCGAGGCGCGGCATTTCGATCTCGAACAACCGGGCAGCCTGAAGCAGGCATTGCGCGATGCGGAATATGTTGTGTCCTGCGTGCAGGCGCATGATGGCGGCACCGTGGTGGAAGCACTGCCCGCGTCCGTGAAGCGCGTCGTCATGATGGGCTCGACGCGGATATTCAGCCGTTATTCCAACCACCAGATTGAGATGCAGAAGCAGGTCATCGCGGCACTGGCCGCCAGCGGCATTCCCGGCGTGGTACTGCATCCAACCATGATCTATGGCGGACCTATCGACGCCAACGTACAGCGCATCGCCGCCTATATCCGAAAATTCGGTGCCGTACCGCTGCCAGGCGGCGGCGCCACGCTGATGCAGCCGATCCACAGCGATGACGTTGTGTCCTGTATCGAGGCCGCCTTGCAGCGTGACGATGTGCTTGGCAAACCGATTGTCGTCGCCGGCCCACAGGCGATTGCCTATCGAGATCTGGTACAGGCTGTGGGCCGCGCTATCGGGAAGTCACCCGTCGTGCTGCCCTTGCCCAGTTTTGCCTTGCAGGCAATCGCAGCTTTGACCGCCGTCGTTCCCGGCATTCCGACGATCAGAATCGATGAAGTGCGCCGCCTGAGCGAGAACAAGACCTTCCCCATCGACGACATGCGCCATCGGTTGGGTGTCGAGCCGATCGATATCCCGACCGGCCTCGCCCGGACCTTCAGCCAATAGATCGGTGCGGTTAAAATCGCCCGCGCAGGCTGGCCCAGAGCAAGGCCATCTGGCGCTTCAGCGGCGTGATCGCCGTTTCCGCGGCCACTGGATCATGGTTGTTTCGCCGCAATGCCTTGAGCGCCAATCCGGCGAGCGTCGCCGGCAATAAGGCCGGCAGCGCGGCGCGTACGATTTTTTGCTGACGCGCGCGGTTCAGCTGGATTTCAGCCTCTGTCGCGATTTGGGTAAAGACTGGCCGCAGCGCGGTTCCCGCCTCGATCTGATAAGCCGCTTCAGGAGTAAGCCCCTGTGCAGCCAGCAGATCCAGCGGCAGCAGTACACGCTGCTGCGCCAGCAGATGCGGTGCGGCGCGCAGAATGCCGGTCAGCGCGTAGGCCGTACCCGCGGCATCGACCACGGCACCGTTGGCCTGCGCATTCAACTGCTGCAGGGCAAGCTTCATCAGTGGCACCGACGTGGCACGCGCATAATCGGTCAGCGCAGCCAGATCAGCGAAACACGCATCTTCCATGTCGCGCTCGCGCGCATCGATCAGCGCCATAACGACAGACTGATCGAGATCACGACAATGTTCGTGCAAGGCCAGTACCACCGGATGCTGGCGCGGCTTGCCGGCAGCAATGCCCTCCCAGGCTTCGCGCCACCATTGCAGGCGAATCTGGCCGATCATCGGCTGGCTGACGCTTTCGCGTGCCCGCGCGATCTCGGCGTTGAACGCGTACAACGCGAACAGGCCGGGACGCGACGCATCCGGTGCGAACAACGCGGTCAACCAGCGGTCCGGATCAAGCCGGCGCAAGTCGCGCCCGCACTGGTCTGCAGGCGTTTCGCTCATTCGGAAACCGCGCGAATCCGGGATGATTGCTTGTCGCTATGGGGTTTTATGATAGCCTCACCCCTGCGAATCAGGCTGATGCAAGATGACACGGTGGCTGATTCGTCCTTCCCCTGCCCTCCATTCAATGAGGGTGCGTTGCGGATCAACGTGGTCAGTCCAAGCATCTTCTGCTCAGCCTGAACAAGAACAACAAGGATCGGCATCATGGCAAAGATTTTGGAAAACCTCTACAAGGCGCTCGGCGCGGGCGTCGTGCTTGCCCTGATCGTCTTCTTCCTCGTGCATCGCAGCTTCGATGCAGCCTTCCTCAGCTTCTTCTTCCGTTGGCTGCACGTTCTCTCCGGCATCCTGTGGATCGGCCTGCTGTGGTATTTCAATTTCGTGCAGATCCCGGTTGCCCCGAAGCTTCCGGCTGAACTGAAGCCTGCTATCGGCAAGTTCATCGCTCCCGAAGCGCTGTTCTGGTTCCGCTGGTCGGCGGTGGCTACGGTTGTCACCGGTCTGATCCTGTCCGGCCTCAATGGTTACGGCCATCAGGCCCTGGCGCTGCAGGAAGGCAGCCGTACGATCGGCATCGGCATGTGGCTCGGCCTGTTCATGGCCGCCAATGTCTGGTTCGTGATCTGGCCGAACCAGAAGAAGGCGCTCGGCATTGTGCCGGCCGACGACGCGGCCAAAGCGAAAGCGGCCCGCTTCGGCATGCTGGCCTCGCGCACCAACTTCATGCTGTCGCTGCCCATGCTCTACTGCATGGTGGCACAACAGAATGGCGGCGCCTGGTAAGCCGGCGCATCAGCACAACGACAAAGGGCGGCTGAGGGGCCGCCCTTTTTTATTGTCCTAAGAGATTGCAATTAGACCGGGATCAGTGCGGCGGCGACGCGACGGCCCTCGCCCATCAGCAAATTATAGGTGCGACAGGCGGCGCCGGTATCCAGCGTCTCGATCACCAGGCCGCGCGCCCGGATCTCGGCGCGCAGCGCCTTGTTGATGAACACCATGTTCGGCCCGCAGCCGAGCAGCAGCAGTTCCACCGCGGGCCCCATGCCGAAGGCTGGCTCCAGTGACGCCATGCTGATCTGCGCGATATCGGCGATGCCCCAGGACAGCGTCTGGCCGGGAAAGACCAGCACGGACTCCGTCCAGTGTTTGCCGCTGATGCGGAAGCCGCCGTCGCCATAGGCGTTGATCACCTGGCGATCGGCGGGAATGCGTGGCAGCAGGTCCATACCTGCCTCCTGCGATTGATTTACGGACCGATTACGGCCGTTGGGCGGCCGCCTTGGCCTCGGGCTGCTCCGAAGGCTGACCGCGGCGCAGCCGGTTCTCGCCGAGGAACAGCAGGATCGGCGCGGCAATGAAGATCGATGACGAGGTCGCCAGCACAATGCCGAACAGCAGCACGATGGCGAACTCGCTCACCGCTTCACCGCCGAACAAGGCGAGCGGCAGCGTGGAAAGGAACACCGTGATCGAGGTGTTCACCGTGCGGTTCAGCGTTTCGTTGATGCTTTTGTCGATCAGCTGACGCAGCGTCATGGCCTTGTACTTGCGCAGGTTCTCGCGCACACGGTCATAAACCACGACCTTGTCGTTGACCGAGAAGCCCATGATGGTCAGCACGGCCGCGATTGCGACCAGATTGAACTGGATATCGGTGATGACGTAGAAGCCGATCGTCTTGGTGACGTCGAGCACCAGCGTTGCGATGGCGCCGACGCCGAACTGCCATTCAAAGCGGAACCAGATGTAGATCAGCATGGCGACCATGGCCAGGCCCATCGCCATCATACCGTCGCGGAACAGGCCCTCGGATACGCTGGCACCCACGGCTTCGACGCGGCGGATTTCCGTACCCGGATAGGCCTGCTGCAGCGAGGCACGCACCTTGTCGGCAGCACGCTGGGCGGCAGCGTCTTCGCTGCCCTGACGTTCCAGGCGGATCAGCACGTCATTCGGCGAACCGAACTGCTGCAGGGCTGCATGGCCGAGATCGAGATTGCCGATCAGGTTGCGCAGGGCCGGAAAATCGGCCGGCTGCTGTAGGCGGGCTTCGATCACGATGCCGCCCTTGAAGTCGATGCCGTAATTCAGGCCCGGATGGAAGAACAGGATGATCGAAATGACCGACAGGAAGGCCGACATGCCCAAGCCGACGATGCGGCCCTTCATGAACGGATAGTTGGTATTGTCCGGAATCAGGCGGAGTTTGTACATGCCCGTCTCCTTACACCGGCAGCAGGGTCGGCCGGCGCTGCCGTAGCCATGTCACCATCATCAGGCGAACCAGCACGGTAGCAGTGAACATCGAGGTGAGAATGCCGATCGAGATCGTGACGGCGAAGCCCTTCACCGTGCCGGAGCCCAGCGCGTAGAGCAGCGCCATCTTGATCAGCGTGGTGACGTTGGCGTCGACAATGGTGCTGAAGGCACGGCTGAAGCCCGCCGACATCGCCGCCATCGGCGACTTGCCGAGTTTGGTTTCTTCACGGATGCGCTCGTTGATCAGCACGTTGGCGTCCACCGACATGCCTAGCGTGAGCAGAAGACCGGCGATGCCCGGCAGCGTCAGCGTCGCCTGCAGCAGCGACATGGCGGCCAGTGTCATCACCAGGTTGACGATCAGCGCTACATTGGCGAACAGGCCGAACAGGCCGTAAGCGAGCACCATGTAAATCACCACCAGCACCGCAGCGGCGGCGATCGAGATCAGGCCGGCGCGGATCGAATCCTCACCGAGATCAGGCCCGACAGTGCGCTCTTCCACGACTTTGAGCGGTGCAGGCAGCGCGCCGGCACGCAGCAGCACGGCAAGGTCGTTGGCAGAGGCAGTTGTGAAATTGCCGCTGATCTGGCCCGAGCCACCGAGGATCGGTTCGCGGATCGTTGGCGCGCTCAGCACCTTGTTGTCGAGTACGATGGCGAAAGGCTGGCCGACGGCCTGCTGGGTGATTTCGGCAAACCGCTTGCCGCCGACAGTGTCGAAGCGGAAGTTCACCACCGGAATGCCGCCGCGCTGGTCGTAGCCGGCCTGCGCATCGACAAGGTTGTCGCCGGCGACTTCGACCTTGCGCTTCACGACATAGCGTTCGGCGCGTGCGCCGTCGCCCTGAAGGATTTCCGACCCCGGCGGTGCCGGGGCATTCGGATCGGCACCGACATCCACCATGCGGAAGGTCAGCTTCGCAGTGGTACCGAGCAGGCGCTTGATACGCTCGGGATCATCGATGCCGGGCAGTTGCACCAGGATGCGGTCGGCGCCCTGGCGCTGGATGGTGGGTTCGGACACACCGGTCTGGTCGATGCGGCGGCGTACGATTTCAATCGATTGGGTCACTGCGTTGCGCGCCCGCTCCAGCAGGGCGGGCTCGGACAACGTCATACGCAGCTGGCCATCGGGTGTACCGGTCAGATCCATGTCGACCGGGCCGCTGCCGAAACCTAGGCCGGACGTGCTCTGCACTGGCATTGCCAGTTTGATCAGCAACTGACGGGCCTGCTCGGTCTGCGACGCATCGCGCAGACGCACGACGACGCTGTTGGTGCCGGAGATGCTCAGATTGGTGTAGCCGATACGGGCCTGGCGCAGTTCATTGCGGGCGCCTTCGACCAGCGCTTCCAGACGTTCGCGCAGCACCACGGAGGTATCGACCTCCAGCAGCAGATGTGCGCCACCGCGCAGATCGAGGCCAAGGCTGACCTGGCGCTTGGGCAGCCAGTTGGGCCAGGTCGCCACCGTGGCAGCCGGGAAAAAGCTCGGGATGCTGAAGATCACGCTGGCCAGACAGGCCAGAGCGATCAGCGCGATCTTCCAGGGCGCGAAGTACATCATCGGATAGTCACATCATTCAGGCAGTGAAAAGCGGACGACGCCGCGCGGGCGCCGTCCGTATGCGGCAATCAGCCAGCCTTGGCTTCGGACTTGTCTTCGTCCTCGACGTCGCCGCCCTTGGCGCGGACTTCGCCGATGGTGCCCTTCAGCACCTTCACCTTCACGCCTTCGGCGATCTCGACCTGAACGAGGCCGTCTTCCTGCACCTTGAGAACCTTGCCGATGATGCCGCCGGCAGTGGTGACGATGTCGCCACGACGCACGGCTTCGATCATCGCCTTGTGGTCTTTCATCTTTTTCTGCTGCGGACGGATCAGCAGGAAATAGAAGACGACGAAGATCAGGACCAGCGGCAGCAGCGAGGTCAGCATGTCGGTGGTGCCACCACCAACCTGCGCGTAGGCCTCGGAAATCAGCATGAAAAACTCCCTGTCGATGATTGGGGCCGCAGCAGCCCAGCCGACAATCGGGGGCCGCGCGACGCGAGAGGCGGACTATAGCCGCCGATGCTCCAATTGCAAGTATCGGAGGCCTGTGCTGCCCCCTGCCCGACTATCGAAAACCCTTGAAAATCAAGTGGCTGCTGGTGAGGCCGCTAGTGCGTTTGGGGCGCCTGCAGCCAGAGCAGCGCAGAGCGCCGATCCGAGAACAGCCGATGTAGCGCGCGCGGAAACAGGATACTCACGGCCTTGATCACGAAGGCGAAGAAACGGTCGGGGCTGATATAGGCGACGCGAGCGCCGCCCCAGGCCGCAAGTTCGCTCATACGCTTGATGGCTGACCAGTCGATCTTGCCATGGAAGTCCGAAACATCCACCAGCGTCGGCATGTCGGTACGGATCCAGCCGCTTTCATAGCCCGCCTGCAATCCGCTCAGCACCTTCGCGGTATCCGGCGCGCCACCGATCTCGATGATCAGCAAACCGTCGTGGACCCGGATATCGACGAAGTCGACCCGGTCACCTTGCCTGAACCCCGGTCGTCCAGCGGTCAATTCCGACATCAGCGCCCCCTGCATCCCGGCTTGTCGCCTGTTCTTACGATCAGTGGAGGGCCGGCATGGTTAATATTGCATTACACTTATAGGTGGTGGGTAGCTCGAAATTCGGTTGTAGCGTGACATTCTGCAGCACCGCTGTGTTCAAGCGCGGACATGCAACGGTGCCCAGGAACGCGCCACCGTGGGCCCCGTTGAGCTGGGGAACAAGTGCGAGTAGCGAGGACCCCATGACCGCAGCGAAAGACCGTGAGACCGTTATCTCCGCCGCGCCCGCCACTGATGCCGAAAGCGAGCGTTGGTGGTGGGATGAAGTTGGCGTGCTGGTCGAGCACGAAGTCTGGCATCTGCCGCGTCTGGCCGACGAGCAGGATGGTGCCGAATAGCATTTGCAGAAGAATTGGTCGGACTGGCGGGATTTGAACCCACGACCCCTTGTCCCCCAGACAAGTGCGCTACCAGGCTGCGCTACAGTCCGACCGGGCTTTGCGAAGCGGCCGGGTAAGCAGGCGGCCTTGCAAAGCGGCGCGCACTATAGCCACCGCCTCCCCCCGGCGCAACCGGGCCAAACCCTTTGAAAATGAGCATGAATGCCGGCTCGCGGTGAGCGGCGGCGACGTCAGCGTTTCTGCCGCGAGACGATGTCGGCATGGATGCCTTCGAGTTCCAGCAGGCAGGATTTCAGCGCCTGTTTCAGGTTGCCCATGTCGTTCAGCAGTTCGAAGGGCATGCCAATCTGACGTTGCTCTGATGTCGACTTCTTGCCTGAAGCGACAGGAGGCTCCGAGGCGGGCTCGGCCTTCCTGCCCCGCGCCCGCACGGCCTTGGCCAGCCCGCCTTCGCGCAGCAGTTTCTGCACGCCCTTGATGGTGTAACCCTGCTCATGCAGCAGGACCCGGACTTCCTGGAGCAGCGCAATATCGCCGGTACGGTAATAGCGGCGACCGCCGTTGCGCTTCACCGGACGGATCTGATGGAATTTCTTTTCCCAGAAACGCAGCACATGCTGCGGCAGACCGAGCTGCTCGGCGACCTCGCCTATGGTGCGGAAGGCGGCGTCGGTCTTGTTTTTACCGGGTTTGTCCTGTGTCTCGCTCGGAGTCGTCATCGACCCCGATCATACAGGAAATACGGAAGGTTACGAGCCGCTTCTAACCTGCTGGGTTGTCGCGTGCATGCCGGCGTTGATCTTTTCTTTAAGCACATGGCTAGCGCGGAAAACCAGCACCTTGCGCGGATCGATCGGCACTTCCTGGCCGGTTTTCGGGTTACGGCCCATGCGACCGCCCTTGGAACGCACCTGGAAGGTACCAAAAGAGGAGATCTTCACCATGTGGTCGGCGATCAGGCTGTCGATAATCTCATTCAGAACAGTTTCAACCAGTTGCGCAGATTCGCTGCGCGACAGGCCAACTTCCTGATAGATCGCCTCGCTGAGCTGCGCCCGCGTCAGGGTATTCTCGCTCATCGCCACGCCCCTTTTTCTAAATTTTATAGCCGTGACGCTAACTTAAGCCCAAGCGGCCGTCAACAAGACCTTGGGTGTACGAAAAAGCGGGAATCGGGGTTAAAGGACGGAAATCCCACCCAGAATCGGACTTACCAGCGAACCAGGGCGCTGCCCCAGGTGAAACCGCCGCCCATGGCCTCCAGCAACACGACCTGGCCGGGCCTGATGCGGCCGTCGGCGGTCGCTTCCGCCAGCGCCAGCGGCACCGACGCGGCCGACGTATTGCCGTGGTGGTCGACCGTCAGCACCACCTTCTCGGTGCCGAGGCCAAGCTTGCGGGCGGTGCCGTCGATAATCCGTTTGTTGGCCTGATGCGGCACCAGCCAGTCGATCTGGTCGGCCGTCATGTTCACGGCCGACAGCGTCTCTTTCACCACATCGGCCAGGTTGACCACAGCATGGCGGAACACTTCCTTGCCCAGCATGCGCAGCTTGCCGGTGGTCTGCGTGCTGGACGGCCCGCCATCGACATAGAGCAGATCGTGGTGACGTCCGTCGGAATGCAGATGCGTGGTCAGGATGCCGCGATCGTCGTTGCTGCCGTTGCCGTCCTGCGCCTGCAGTACCAGCGCGCCAGCACCGTCGGCAAACAGCACGCAGGTGGCGCGGTCGGTCCAGTCGAGGATACGCGAAAATGTTTCGGCGCCGATCACCAGCGCCGTCTTCGCCTGCCCTGCCTTGATGAAATTGTCGGCCGTGGCCAACGCATAGATGAAACCGGAGCACACCGCCTGCACGTCGAAGGCAAAGCCGTGCGTCATGCCCAGCCCGTTCTGCACGCGGCAAGCGGTTGCCGGGAAGGTTTCATCCGGCGTCGCCGTGGCCAGCACGATCAGGTCGACATCGTCAGCCGTGAGCCCTGCATTCTTCAGCGCCGCCTGCGCGGCTTTCAGCGCGAGATCGGAAGTCAGTTCGCCATCGGCGGCGATATGACGCTGCTTGATGCCGCTACGCTCCACGATCCATTCGTCGGTCGTATCGACTATCTTGGCGAGATCGGCATTGGTCAGAATCCGCTCCGGCAGATAGCTGCCGCATCCCACCACAATAGAGCGAATCATCCGGCCCTCGCACTCGACTCTTGTTCGTTCGGGACCGCTTCGCTGTTTGCCGCCTGCTTGGCCAGCGATTCTGCGAAGGCGCCGGCGAAGTCAGCCTTGATACGGTCGATCAGGCGATCCTGCGCCATATCGATGGCCAATTCCAGAGCCGAGGCAAAACCCACATCGTCGGTGCCGCCATGGCTCTTTACGGCGATGCCGTTCAGGCCGAGCATCACGCCGCCGTTGTAAAAGCGAGGATCCATGCGGTCGCGCAGCATCGCCAGCCCGGCGCTGGCGAAGAGATAACCGATCTTGGTGAAGATCGAACGCTGAAAAGCCGAGCGCAGCAGCGACGACATTAATTTCGCAGTACCTTCGACGGTCTTCAGCGCGATATTGCCGGTAAAGCCATCTGTGACGATCACATCGACGCTGCCGCCGCCGATATCATTGCCTTCGACAAAGCCGATGAACTCGAATGGCGGATTGTTTACGGCACGCAGCATTTCGGCTGCTGCCTTCACTTCATCATGGCCTTTGACGTCTTCGACGCCGACATTCAATAGACCAACGCGTGGGCGATGCCGGCCCAGCGCGGAATGCGCAAGATTGGCGCCCATGACGGCGAACTGCACGAGGTTCCTGGCATCGCATTCGACATTGGCGCCGAGGTCGAGAACGACCGTTTCGCCCTTCTGCGTCGGCAGGAAGGACGCGATGGCAGGGCGTTCAATACCGGGAAGAGTCCGCAGCACGAATTTCGCCATCGCCATCAGCGCGCCGGTATTACCAGACGACACGACGGCCTGCGCCTCGCCATTAGCGACCGCATCGATGGCAAGACGCATGCTGGTATTGCGGCCACGGCGCAGCGCCTGGCTCGGCTTGTCGTCGCTCGCCACCTTCTCAGCAGTGTGACGCAGCTCGCTACGCTCGTTCAGCGTGGGGAATTTACGCAACAGCGGTTCGACCTGTGCGGCGTCGCCGAACAGGATGAACTTCACTTGCGGAAAGCGTGGAAGCAGAGCGGCTGCGCCCTTGATCACCGCGTCGGGGGCGTGATCGCCCCCCATGGCGTCGAGCGCAATCGTTAAGGCCGCGGTCATCCCGTTGCCTGCAACCGTTCAGTACGGATGCCTGAGCGGGCTCAGGCGGCAGCCGTCTTCGCCACGACCTCACGGCCGTCGTAATGACCGCAGGCGCCGCACACATGATGGGGGCGCTTCAGTTCGCCGCAGTTCGAGCATTCCATATGCGCGCTGGGCTTCAGCGCGTCATGCGAACGACCCTGATCGCGGCGGGACTTCGACTTCTTCTTCTTCGGAACAGCCATGACACTTCTCTCTCAACAATTCGCACAAGCGGTTCGCATGCATGCCCGCCCGGCTCAGAATCCCCGCCTATATACTCTCGGCACGCCCGGGGGCCAAGCGCTTTCGCCTCAATCCTTTTTCGTCGCCTTCAGCTTGGCCAGAGCGGCAAAGGGGCTGATTTTGCTCCCCTCTTCCGCTGTCTCGCGGTAGCTGTCCGGCACCTCGGCCCCGGGCCTGCGCGGATAGGGATCCAGCCCCAGCGCCAGCTCCTCGGCCACCACTGCGCCCAGATCGATCTGGGCGCCGGCAATCGGATCCGGCGGATCGTCTGCGTCTGGATCAAGCCATTCGGCCTCACCCTCGCCCAGTTCCGCCTCTGGCTTGGCCTCGGTCTCGGGGCCAAAACGGCGGACAAACATCTCGCTGACCCGTTGGCGGACCGGTTCCAGCGACACCACGCAGGCCTGCTCCACCTCGGCTTCGATCTGCCCGGTCAGCCGAAAATGCCCGGCCAGAGCCTCGGGAACCAGCCTCAGATCGGCCTTCAGCGACAGAACACCCAGAATTCTGAGCTGGTATGCCAGGGCCGTGCGAGCCGCCTGGTCGGCCTCCAGCTGCATCTGCAGCCCCTGGGGACCGATCCGGTCGACTTCGACGACATGGCTGAATTCCTTGCCAGGTACGTCCTTCGACACGGCAAAATCCTCGTTCAGCAGGGCCGCCGAACCGTCAAAAACAGGCCGGCAGCCAAGGCGGCGGAACATAGGGGGTAGCGGGTTGGCGGTCAACCGCCGGAAGCGCCCGGAAAGTCAGACCGGTGCAGCCGGAAAATACACGTTTCCCGCCAAAATTTTAGCCTCTGACTGGTCGGCCAGTCGGGCCTCGGCAGCACGCATATAGGCGGCCATGGCCAACTGGTTGGGCAAAGCCGGCTGAGTCGTGCCGTAGAGGTTGCGAGTCAGGGCGTCGGTGAGAATGGCGTCGTCGGTCGCCGTCAGCCCAGCCTCATAGGCTTCCACCCGGCCGTAGAAGGCCTGGGCCATCTTCTTGACCCGCTTCCCGACGCCCAGGTCGCCGACACCGATTTCCCGCAGATTGCTGTCCATGTCGGCGAACAGCAGGTCGAACAGATCCTGGCTGAGGTGGCCGGCCGCCTGGCTGGCAATGGTACGCAGGCGGCGCATGACCAGGAAGGTGTGCAGCACGATCATGTCGAAGCGGCCATCCAGGCTGTCGGGCACACCATGGTGGGTGTAGAAATCGGGCTGCCGCGCCTGTTCGACAATGCACCTGTAAAGTGCGACTGCAGCTGGGTTGTGCTGCTTTCCAGCGAACAAAGAAATAAGCCGATTAAGCATTTGCCACTATTTCGTAAAACGCGCCGGCCGGGTGGCGCTGTTTGCCTTCGGGGGCGCGTGAAGATAATATGCGGCCCACGTTATAGCGAGTCTTCCGCATGTCGTTTCGTCTTGCCGCTGTCCTCTCGATCCTGCTGCCCACAGTGCTGCTGACTGCCGCCTGCGCGCCGCGACAGGACTATCGCGGCATCACCATCGAGCAGGAGAAGCTGGATCTGATCAAGGTCGGCCAGTCCAGCGAAGGCCAGGTCAACGCGCTGCTCGGCTCGCCCTCGACGATTTCCACTTTCCCCGATTGGGGCACGGTCTATTATTACATTTCCAGTGAAACCGAGACGGTGGCCTTCCTCGCGCCGGAGTTGATCGACCAGCAGGTTCTGGCCATCGCCTTCGACAAGGACAGTCGCGTCAAGGACATCAAGCGCTATGGTCTGAAGGACGGTAAGCAGATCGCATTCGTCGATCGCGAGACGCCGACGCGCGGCAAGGAAATGACCGTGCTGGAGCAGCTGTTCGGCAACCTCGG
>NZ_PEKV01000033.1 GCF_002796975.1 Ferrovibrio sp.
CCGTGGACGGCGTGCACACCACCTCGGCCGCCGTGCATTTCGTGCTTCAGCTCGGCTACTTCAAGGCGAAGCGGCGGTTCTTTGTCTACGAGCACGCGGCGGTGCTCGACGATCTGCAGCACATCCTGCGGCGCTACTTCCCCGAGCGCGACCTGGATACCGTCAAACTCCTGTCCAAGCCAACCCGCCTCGGTCAGCAGGAGATCGTGCTCGGCTTGTTCGCCTATCGTCTGTGCGACGACGCCGCCCGAGCGGATCTGGAGCGTAAGGCACAGCGAGTCGCCATGCTCTCGACGCAGCCGGTCTATATCCTGCGTGAGGCGCTGAAGTATTTGGAACAGCAGCGCCTGGTCGCACCGGGGTATAGCTTTCTGCAGGATCTGGTCGGCCGGGTCGTTTCCGGTGAGCGCCAACGACTCACGCAGCTGCTCGAGCGAGCCCTGACTCCGGAGATACAGCGCCAACTGGACGACTTGCTGGAGGCGGACGAAGGCATCTACCGCATCCGCGCGCTGCAACGCGAGGCCAAGAGCTTCGCCTACATGGAGCTGCACCAGGAGGTCGAGCGTCGCCAAGCCTTCGAGCCGTTGTACCGGTTCGCGCACGAGTTCCTGCAGACCACGGGCCTATCCAACGAGAGCGTCAAATACTACGCCTCCCTGGTGCCGTTCTACACCATCTACAAGCTGCGGCGCATGGCCGTGGCAACGACGCGTCTGTATCTGCTGTGCTTCGCCCATCAGCGCTTTGGCCAGATCAACGACAATCTCACCGACGCGTTCATCCATCTTGTCGATCAGTATGAGAAACAGGCCAAGCAGGCTGCCAAGGAGGCGGCACGGCAGTCGCTGGATGAGGCGAGCGAGCACCTGAAGTCCGCCGGAGCGGTGCTGAACCTCTTCGTCGACCCCTCCATCCCGGCCGAGGTCCCCTTCGAGCAAGTGCGAGCACAGGCGTTCGACCTGCTCGAGCCCGAGCGATTCGCGCAGGTTTCAGCCTATCTGCGCGACGTCGAGTTCGACAAGGCCGCCAGTGAATGGGCCCACTACAAGACCCTGTCGACGCACTTCAANNGCGGACGCGCACCGCGGCGCGTCGATCCGGCCACCTTCCCCACGGCGTTCATACCGAAGACCTTGCGCCGGCACCTGTTCGTCGAGACGGACGATGCCCCGAAGAAGAAGCGCCTGCAGATCGACCTCTATGAGTTTCTCGTCTACCGCCTGGTGCATCACGCCTTGGAGGCGGGCGACCTGTATGTGGCGGACAGTACCGAGTTCCGCCGCTTCGAGGACGATCTGATCAGCGACACCCGCTGGCAAGATAAGGACGCGGTGCTGCGCGAGGTCGGCGCCCCGATGCTCACAGCCCCGATCGAGGAGACCCTGGCGGCCTTCTGCAAGGAGTTGAACGCCAAGTTCGAATCGGTCAATGAGAACATCGACAGCGGTCGGAACAAACACATCAAGATCACCGGCGCCGGCGAGAAACGCCGCTGGACACTGAGATCCCCCGGCATCGAGCAGCCGACCGAGAGTCCCTTCTACAGCCGGTTGCCGGTGATCGGCATCGCCGACTTGCTGTGGTTCGTCGCCGAGAAAACGGGGTTCATAGACCGCTTCACCCATGTCCTCGACCGCTACGTCAAGTACGAGTCCGATGCCCGGAACATCCTCGCCTGTATCGTCGCCATGGGCACCAACATGGGGCTGTGGAAGATGGCTGAAGTCTCGGGACTCGGTCATCCGTCACTGGTGAGCGCGGCGCGCAATTACCTGCGCCTCGAGACCCTGCATGTGGCCAACGACGCGTTGACCAACGCCATCGCCGCGCTGCCGATGTTCCGCCAGTACGACATCCGCGACGAGCTGCACTCCAGCAGCGACGGTCAACGCATCGAGACCCAGATCGAGACCATCAACGCCCGACATTCGCGCAAGTATTTCGGCCTGAAGAAGGGGGTGAGCTCCTACACGCTGGTGGCCAATCATGTGCCGATCAACGCCCGGATCATCGGCACTCACGAGCATGAGAGCCACTTCGTGTTCGACCTGCTGCACAACAACACCACGGACGTCAGGCCCGAGCGCCACTCCACCGACACGCACGGCACGAACCAGGTCAACTTCTGGATTCTGCGTGTGTTCGACTACCTGTTTGCGCCGCGTTACCGCAATCTTCGCAAGAAGACCGAGCGCCTGGTCGGATTCCGGCATTCGAAGCACGATGCCGACAGCCTCATCAAGCCGTCGCGCAAGGTGCTCGAGTCGCTGATCTGCAGCGAGTGGCCAAATATTCAGCGGATCATGGCGTCACTGGCGCAAAAAGACGTGACACAAGCGACCATGGTGCGGAAACTGAATGCCTATGCCCGGCAGAACCGGACCAAGAAGGCCTTGGCGGAACTCGACAACATCTGTCGCACCCTCTACATCCTCGACTACATCGACGGCGTCGTGTTGCGCCAGAGCGTGCAGAAGGCCCTGAACCGTGGCGAGGCCTATCACCGTTTCCGCCGCGCCATCGCCTACGTCAATTCCGGCAAGTTCCGGGTGAAGACCGAATCCGAACAACAGATCTGGAGCGAGTGCTCGCGGCTGATCGCCAACGCGGTCATTTACTACAACACCGCGTTGCTGTCGCGGATCTACGAGCAAAAGCAAACCGCCGGCGACGTGGAGGCCCTTGAGATTCTCGGGCATATTTCGCCCGTCGCCTGGCAGCACATCAATCTGTTCGGACGGTTCGAGTTCACGCAGACAGGGTCGGGCGTCGATCTCGACGCGCTCGCCGAGCGCTACAATGATCCGGACTTCTGGGAGCGAGCACTGCGAGAAGAGGGACTGGACGAGCAAGTGTATTAGCGTCAGCTAATTTTTACCTTTTCGAGGGGTTGGGCTCAGATAGCC
>NZ_PEKV01000019.1 GCF_002796975.1 Ferrovibrio sp.
GGCAAGGTGGCCGGCCAGGCGCATGCCGCCTGCCTGATCCTGAATCATTTCGTGCCGGTCGATTTCGATTCTGCCGCACTGATGGCAGAAGTCCGCGCCGACTATGCCGGCCCGGTGCTGATCGGTGAGGATCTAATGGAGTTTGATGCCGCCACCAGGATTGTCAGCCATGGCGATGCAAGGGTGGCTCTGTCATTGTAGCCGTTTCCTCGGATTCGGTTCCGGCGGGCCGGCCCAAATTCCGTTATTCACCTGCCTGAGACGCTGAGTGCATTGCAAAAAACTCCGTCCACCGAGATTTCTTGTTGGGCCCGGACGGTTCTATTAGTATGACCATCCAACAAATACATAAACAACGGAGGAAACAATCATGACCCGACATATGCATCGACTTGCCGGTGCCGCCATGCTGGCGGCAGCTGGATTGTTCGCAGCTGGCACTGCCACCGCGGCCGATATCACGCTGAAGGCCTCACACCAGTTCCCGGGCGGCAAAGGCGACGTGCGCGACGAAATGGTGCAGATGATCGCCCGTGAGGTGGCCAAGGCCAATGTCGGGATCGACGTCAAAGTGTATCCGGGCGCCAGCCTCGTGAAGGCCACTGAACAGTGGAATGCCATGCTCAAGGGGCAGATCGACATCACGTCCTTCCCGCTTGACTACGCCTCCGGCCAGCATGCCCAGTTCGGCGCCACCCTGATGCCGGGCCTGGTCAAGAACCATGACCATGCCAAGCGCATGAACTCCTCGCCCTTCATGCAGGACATCAAGAAAATCATCAATGATGCCGGTGTCGTGGTACTGGCCGACGCATGGCTTGCCGGTGCATTCGGTTCAAAGAAGGGCTGCATTCTCGAGCCCAATGATGCCAAAGGTCTGAAGGTGCGTTCGGCGGGCGCGACATTTGCCGAAATGTGGGCCGGCGCCGGGGCTTCGATCGTGTCGATCCCCTCGAACGAAGTGTACAACGCGCTGCAGACTGGCGTCGCCGACGCCACAGACACCTCCTCGGGCAGCTTCGTGTCCTTCCGCCTCTATGAGCAGGTCGCCTGCCTGACTGCCCCGGGCGACAACGCCCTGTGGTTCATGTACGAGCCGGTGCTGATGTCGAAGCGCAGCTTCGACAAGCTGAACGATGCCCAGAAGAAGGCCATCATGGCTGCGTCGAAAAAGGCCGAAGATTATTTCGCAGCCGAATCCAAGAAGCTGGACGATGAACTTGTGGCCGCCTTCAAGAAGGCCAACGTCAAGGTCGTGACCATGACCGAAGAGCAGGCTGCAAAGTGGCGCGAAGTGGCGAACAGCAGTTCGTATCGCACCTTTGCCGACAAGGTGCCGAACGGCAAGGCGCTGATCGTCAAGGCCCTGCAGGTGCGTTGAGTCTATTCAAATGAATCGCTTCGTATCCCTGGTACGAATGCTGTCGCGAGTCAGCGGGGCGGTTGCCGTCCTGCTGACTCTGCTCAGCATCGGGATTGTTTGCCAGATGATCTTCCAGCGCGCCGTCCTGGAGCAATCGACGATCTGGCAGACGGAATTCGTCATCTTCGCGCTGATAGCAGCCACCTTCGTTGGTGCGCCATATGTTCTGCTGACTCGCGGCCACGTGAATGTAGATCTTCTGCCATTGATGGCTGGGCACAGAACGCGTGTGGCAATGGCCTTGGTCTCGTCAGTCCTGGCCCTCGCATTCTGCGCGACTCTGTTCTGGAGCTCGATCTTCTGGTGGCATGACGCTTATGTCACCGACAGGCTGACTAGCTCGATGTGGCGCGCCCGCGTCTGGATTCCCTATCTGTCCCTGCCGGTCGGCATGGGATTGCTCTGCCTGCAGTACATCGCCGACATCTGGGCCATTGCCACAGGTCGCGATATGCCGTTCGGCCTCAAGCCCGAGGACCGCCCGTGAATGAACTTCATCTCGGCGCACTGATCTGCGTCGTCGCTCTTGCAGTCCTCGCTACCGGCATTCCGATTGCGTTCGGCCTTGGCATCGTCTCGCTGTTTTTCCTGATCACACTGGAAGGCTGGGGAAGCATCGACTTCCTCGCCGATACCATCTTTGCCGGCCTGGACGACTTCACCCTCGTTTCGATCCCGATGTTTGTGATCATGGGAGCTGCCGTTGCCTCGTCCCGGGCAGGTGCCGACCTTTATGAAGTCCTGAATCGGTGGCTCAATCGCGTCCCCGGTTCGCTGGTGATTTCGAATATCGGTGCCTGCGCACTCTTCGCCGCCCTGACAGGCTCATCGCCGGCCACCTGCGCCGCTATCGGCAAGATGGGTATTCCGGAAATGCGAAAGCGCGGCTATTCCGCCGATCTGGCGACCGGCGCGATTGCCGCCGGCGGCACGCTGGGCATCCTGATTCCGCCCAGCGTGACGATGATCCTCTACGGCATTGCTTCCGAAACCTCGATCGGCAAACTGTTTTTGGCCGGCGTGCTACCCGGCCTGCTGCTAACTGGCCTGTTCATGGCCTGGGCTCTGTTCATCAGCTGGTACCGCGGCGAGAAGCTGGCTGATTTCGGCCGGCGCTATTCGCTGGCGGAAAAGCTGGAATTGCTGCCCCGCGTCATCCCCTTCGTGCTGGTGATCGCCGGCGTCGTCTACTCGCTCTATGGCGGCATTGCGACGCCGTCCGAGGCCGCAGGCGTGGGCGCCATGCTGTGCCTGCTGATGGTGGTCGTGATCTATCGCGTCTGGCATCTGCATCAGCTCTGGGAAATCCTTCGCGACGGCATGCGCGAATCCGGCATGCTGCTGATGATCATCGGCACGTCGATCCTGTTCAGCTATATGATGTCCAGCCTCTTCGTTACGCAGTCGATCGCGCAGTGGATTGCGGCTCTGGAGGTGAATCGCTGGATTCTGATGCTGTTCGTCAACTTATTGCTGCTTGTGGCCGGTTGCTTCCTGCCGCCGGCCGCCATCATCCTGATGACCACGCCGATCCTGGCTCCGATCATTGCCAATGCGGGTTTCGACCCGATCTGGTTCGGCGTCATCCTGACCATCAACATGGAACTGGGGTTGATCACGCCGCCTGTCGGCCTGAACCTTTTCGTCATCAACGGTATCGCGCCGGACGTTCGGTTGCCCGTCATCCTGAAGGGTGCCATTCCGTTCATGCTCTGCATGGTCCTGGCCATCTTCCTGCTCTGCCTTTTCCCTGGCATTGCCACCTGGTTGCCTGACACGATGATGGGAAAATGATTCTCCTGGTGCCCTGATGCCCGTTGCCTGGCGCATTCTGTTCTGCGCCTGCCTCAGCTATACGATCAGCCAGTTCTACCGGTCGGCAAACGCCGTCATCGGGCCGGATCTGATGGTCGAACTGGCCCTGACGCCCGAGGATCTCGGTATCCTCACGGGAGCATTCTTCCTCACCTTCTCCGTGAGTCAGCTCCCTGTCGGTATCGCGCTCGACCGCTGGGGGCCGCGCCGCACCATCATCGCCACATTAGTGATCGCCCTGATCGGTGCGCTGGCTTTCGCCTTCGGCCGCAACCTCACCGAACTGACGCTTGCCCGCATCGTGCTGGGCTTCGGCTGTGCCGCACTGTTGACCGGCCCGATGGTACTGTTCTCGCGCTGGTTTCCGCCTGATCGCTTCGCCACCATGTCCAGCATCCTGATCGCAGTCGGCAATATCGGCGTCATCGCCTCGACCGCGCCGCTGGCATGGCTCGCAGAAGCCTATGGCTGGCGTGCCGCCTTCTTCATCACGGCAGCACTCACCGTCTGTCTGATCGCGCTGTCATACTGGGGCCTTGAGGATCATCCTGATCCGGCCAAGGCACGCAGTGGCGCAAATGAATCACTGGCCGAAACACTGCGCGGCATCGGTGCGGTGATCCGTCATCCTGCCTTCCCCAACCTCTTCGTCATCATCGCCTCGGCCTACGCCACCTTCATCACCATTATCGGCCTGTGGGGTGGCCCTTACCTGCATGATGTGCATGGCATGGATGCGGCAGCGCGCGGCAATGTGCTGATCTTCATGGCGGTAGGTGCAGCAGCCGGCTACTTCATCTGGGGCCCGCTCGACCGGGTGTTCAACACGCGGAAATGGCTGCTCGCAGTCGGGTTGGGCAGCCAGCTTTGTTGCCTGCTGGCGATCATCCTGGTGCCGGGTCTCGGCATTGTCGTGATCACAGCGCTGTTCTGCTTCATGGGCCTGATGAACGGCTGCATTGTCATGATCTTCGCCCATGCGCGTTCGGTCTTCCCGGCCGCGCTGATCGGCCGCGGCATCACGACGCTGAATATCGGCACCATGGGCGGTGGCGCCTTCCAGCAGTTCTTCACCGGTTGGCTGATGGGCCGCATGGTACCGAAAGGCACCGTGCCAACCGAACTGGATTATCGCATCATCTTCGGCGTGCAGTTCGCCATCCTGCTCACCGCGCTGCTGTTCTATCTGCGCACGCCCGATGCCAAACCGCACCAGACCGCATCATGACCGAGACAGTTCCTTTCCGCTTCAATCTTGCCCGTTATTGCCTGGCTGAGAACGCCCGGCTGCAGCCAGACAAGACGGCAATGATCCTGGTCGGCGCCGATGCTGAAGTCCGCATGAGCTTCGCCGAGGCCGACCTTGCCGTGCGCCGGCTGGCGGCCGGACTGCAGAGTCTGGGGCTGCCGCCGCAGAGCCGCATCATGATCCGCATGGCCAATGATGCGGATTACGCCCTCACCTATTTCGCCACCATGGCGGCCGGTTATGTCGCGCTGCCGTCCAGCGCGCAGCTGACGGCGAACGAGGCTGCCTATCTGCTGGAGAATTCCGGCGCCGCTGCTGTGGCTGCCAGTGCCGAACTTGCCGCCGACCTGAGCCTCCCGTCTGGCGTGCTGTTGCTCGATCCAATGAGGCTGCAGCAGCTCAAGCAGTTCGAGCCGCTGCCGGATTTTGCCGATACCGCCGCCGATGATCCGGCCTATCTGGTCTATACCTCGGGCACCACCGGCCGGCCGAAGGGCGTACTGCATGCCCATCGCGCCGCCTGGGGCCGTCGTCCGATGCATCAGGGCTGGCTGGGCCTGCGCGACAGCGACGTGATGCTGCATGCCGGCGCTTTCAACTGGACCTATACGCTGGGTGTCGGTCTGGTCGATCCCTGGGCGGTCGGCGCCACGACGGTGCTGTATAACGGCCCGCGCGATATCAATGTCTGGCCGCAACTGCTGGCGCGGCATCGCGCCACGATTTTCGCCGCCGTACCGACACTGTATCGCCAGATCCTGAAATACTGCGATCTCGACGCTTACGACCTCACTGCCCTGCGACACGGTGCGACGGCCGGCGAAGCACTGCCGCCGGCGCTGCTGCAGGAATGGCAAGACCGCACCGGCAAGCCAATGTATGAAGCACTCGGCATGTCGGAAATCTCGACCTACATCTCCACCGGCCCCGGCATGACGATCAAGCCGGGCAGCCCCGGTCGCCCGCAGCCCGGCCGTCGTATCGCCATTCTGTCACCGGACAGCGACGACGCCACGCCGCTGTCGCAAGACGAAATTGGGCTGCTGGCAGTGCATCGCAGCGACCCGTCGATGATGCTCGGTTACTGGCATCGCCCCGAGGAAGAAGCGCTGGTGTATCGTGGCGACTGGTTCTGCGGCGGCGATCTCGCCAGCTTGGATGCCGATGGCTATGTCTGGCACCATGGCCGCAATGACGACGTGATGAATGCCATGGGCTATCGCGTCTCACCGGTGGAGGTGGAGATGGCTTTGGCAGATCATCCCGCGATTGCCGAAGTGGCGGTCACCGAAATCAAGGTCCGCGCCGATGTTTCGGTGGTGGCGGCCTTCATCGTATTGCGCGAAGGCATGACGACCGATCCGGCCGAGCTTGACCGCTTCGCCGAAGGTCGTCTGGCGGGCTACAAATGCCCCCGTGAATGGCGCTTCGTTCCCGGCCTGCCGCGTACTGCCAATGGTAAGGTACAGCGCAAGAAACTGGCGGAAACCAGCCTGAAATAATGTGGCACGCGCTTTGCGACTGTCCCCTCAAGAGCAATCTATGGGGTCAGTCATGAATGCCTTAGCCACCGCATCCTCCAAAGCCGTTTTCGGCGACCTGATGACTGCACACCAGACCGTCGCCAGCAATACGCCGGCCAAACTGGCCGCAACGAAATTCGCGGATTACCTTGAAGAAAAGCAGTCGGCCAACCGCCTGCCCAGCGTATCGCCCGGCCAGCATCCGAGCCCCGAACTGCTGGGCAAGGTGCTGTTCGGCAATGCCTGGGATGCCGATACCAAGACCATCCGGCTCGACAAAATTGCCGCCGACATCCAGAAGCTCACGGCAGAATTTGCCGGGCAGTTCAGACAGGCGCTGGCGAACCGTGGCATCGACCCGAATATCCCGGCCGAGCTGAGCGTCGGCGGCGATGGCCGCATCATCGTCGACAACGGACATCCGCAGGCCGCCGAGATCAGCAAGCTGTTCGCGGCCGATCCGCAACTGGCCCAGGCCTATCGCGATGTCGCCACCCAGAACGATCACCTCACCCTGATGCAGGCCGGCGCCGCCTATGTGAAGGACTGGAATGCCGCCAAGACTGATGGCGAACGCACTGCGCTGTGGAACCGCTACAGCACGCTGATGGACAAGATGATCAGCATGTTCAGCGGCCGCATGACATTCGCTCCCAATACCGTGGTTGCCGAAAGCCAGCAGATGCTGCGCCGGATGGATCTGTCCTGATCGGTCAGGTGACCGACAGCCCGTCGTCGGCTGCGATAATCGCGCCGTTGATGAAACGCGCCTCGCCTGAAGCCAGGAGCAGCACCAGCCCGTCCAGATCCTTCACGTCACCGATACGCCGACGCGGCAACATCTCGATCAGTTTCTTGCCGCCCGGCGTCGCCCAGTAGTCGCGATTGATCTCGGTTTCAATATAGCCGGGGCAGATCGCCGAGGTGTTGATGCCGTAGCGCGCCCATTCCAGCGCCATCGCCTTGGTCATATGCACCACGGCCGCCTTCGACATGCAGTAGACCGATAGCTGCCCCAGCACCCGCATGCCGGCAACCGAGGCGATGTTGATGATCCGGCCTTCGGCCTTGCGGTCGATCATGTCCCGCGCCGCCGCCTGAGCGACAAAGAAGGCGCCCTTGGTATTGGTGTTCATGTTGAAATCGTAATCGTCAGGCGTGACGTCAACGATGCGGCCCTGCTTGCTGACGCCGGAGTTGTTGATGAGGATATCGGTGCCGCCGAGTTTCTGCCGGATTTCGGCAAAAGCCGCCTGGATATTGTCATAGTCATTCACATCCAGCTTCACGGTGATTGCCGTCCCGCCCGCGGCGCTAATCCGGTCGGCCAGTGATTTCAGCCGGTCGGTCCGGCGGGCCGCGAGGGCGACGCTCGCCCCGGCAGCGCTCAGGATTTCGGCGAACCGTTCACCCAGGCCGCTGCTGGCCCCGGTCACCACCGCCACCTTGCCCTTCAGATTGATCCCGGCGCCCATCAAATCCTCCCTGATTTTCCAATAGTTGAATGCTGGGCGGGCTGTTGCGTTCGGTCAAGGGCTGGCCGGATCGCCTGGGCTGCGCTACCGTTACGGCATGCGCATCGAAATCGTCTCCGACGTCATCTGCCCCTGGTGTTTCATCGGCAAGCGCCGCCTCGAACAGGCTATGGGTCAACGCCCCCAGATTCAGTTCGAGATCGGCTGGCGGCCGTTTCAGCTCAACCCCGACATGCCGCGCGAGGGGGCCGATCGGAAGAGCTATCTCGAGGCCAAATTCGGCGGACCGGAGCGTGCCCAGCAGATTTACGCCCGTGTCACGGCAGAAGGGGCTAAGGAAGGCATTCCCTTCAATTTCAACGGCATCAAGCGCACGCCCAACACGCTGGCCGCCCATAGCGTGCTGCGCTGGGCCCTGAATGCCGGAGTACAGAGCGAGCTGAAAGAGCGCCTGTTCAATTTCTATTTCATCCAGGGCCGCGATATCGGCAATCACGAAGTGCTGGCCGATGCGGCTGCGCTCGAAGGCATGGATGGCGCATTGGTGAAACAGCTGCTGGATGAAGGTCGCGATGCCGATGTCGTTCAGTCGGAAGACATGACGGCGCGCGAACTCGGCATCACCGGCGTGCCCTTCTTCATCTTCGAAGGCAAATACGGTGTCTCCGGTGCACAGCCGCCAGAGGCATTGCTGCAGGTGATCGATAAGATCACTGCCGAACCGGTGACCGCCGACGAGGCCTGATCGTGGTGCTGCCCCGCCCCCAGAGCACGATACCGCTTGGGCAGCCCAGCATCGAATTTATTACAGACGCCAGCCGCATCAGGGATGCCGATGTCAGGCAGTTCCTGGAATTGTGGTGGACGGCCCATATCGGTGGCCACGCGCCGGACAAGTCCTTTCTCGATCCGCTGCGCCTGCGATTCCTGCTCGGTTCGCTGTCGCTGCTCGAGGTCGAACCCGATCCGCCGCATTTCCGCTACCGGCTGGTCGGCACCGATATCGTGCAGCGGCTGGGCCGTGACCTGGCCGGNNTGCTGGAAGTGGTGGCCGTGCCCCTGCTCGGACCCGATGGCGAAGTGGCCTACGTCGGCTCGGGCCAGAACTTTCCGCCCGGCAAAACCGAGCCGTCCGGCCACGCCTGAGCGGTATCAGGCTTTCCTGACGATCCGCGTTTTCGCCTTGGTGGCGATCTCCGCCAGCCGCAGCGACGCATGCAGCACGCCCTTCAGGCGATCCTGCGGCTCCGGCCAGTCGCGGATCAGCACCACCTTGTGATCGGGCCGCAGTTTTGCGCCCCGTTCCGACTGGATGAACAGCACCAGACCTGCCGGATCGGCAAAAGTGTTGTCGCGGAAGGTGAGCGTCGCGCCCTTCGGACCAGCTTCGATCTTCAGGATATTCGCTTCCAGGCAGAATTTCTTGATCGCCACAATGTCGAGCAGATGATGGACTTCCTCAGGCAGCGGCCCGAAGCGGTCGATCAGCTCGGCAGCAAAGGCATCGATATCGGCGCGGTTCTCCAGATCGGCGACGCGACGATAGAGCTGCATGCGCAGATTCAGGTCGGCGATGTAGCTGTCCGGGATCAGCACTGCCGTACCGATCTGGATCTGCGGCGACCACTTCTCGCTCAGCGCGCTGGCATCGCCGCGTGCCGCAGAGCGCGCCGCCGCAATCGCCTCCTGCAGCATCTCCTGATAAAGTTCAAAACCGACTTCGCGGATATGGCCGGACTGTTCCTCACCCAGCAGATTACCAGAGCCGCGCAGATCGAGATCATGCGAAGCCAGACTGAATCCCGCGCCCAAGGTATCCAGACTCTGCAGCACATGCAGGCGCTGCTCTGCCGAAGTGCTCAGCAGGCGGCCGGGCTGGTAAGTGAAATAGGAATAGGCACGCAGCTTGGAGCGCCCGACGCGACCGCGTAGCTGATACATCTGCGCCAGGCCGAACAGATCGGCGCGATAGACCACCAGCGTATTGGCCGAGGGGATGTCGAGGCCGCTTTCCACGATATTGGTCGCCACCAGCACATCATAGCGTCGGTCGTAGAAGGCGTTCATCACGTCGTCCAGATCCGTTGGCGCCATCTGGCCATGCGCCACCACGGCTTTCAGTTCCGGCACATCGTCGCGGATGAAAGCCATCACGGTATCGAGATATTCGATGCGCGGGCAGACGAAGAAGCTCTGGCCACCACGGAAATGCTCGCGCAGCAGCGCCTCGCGGATTACCACGCCGTCGAAGGGCGTGACGAAAGTGCGCACTGCCAGACGGTCGACCGGTGGCGTGGCGATCAGGCTGAGCTCGCGCACGCCCGACAAGGCCAGCTGTAGCGTGCGCGGGATCGGCGTCGCCGACATGGTCAGCACATGGACTTCAGCTTTGAGCTGCTTCAGCCGTTCCTTGTGCTTGACACCGAAATGCTGCTCTTCGTCGATAATCAGCAGACCGAGCCGCTTGAACTCGATACTCTTCGACAGCACGGCATGCGTGCCGATCACAATGTCGACCGTACCGTCGCTCAGGCCCGCCTTGGTGTCCTTGGCTGACTTGGCCGTCACCATGCGCGACAGTTGTTCGATACGCAGCGGCAGGCCGCGGAAACGCTCGAAGAAGGTGCGGTAGTGCTGGCGGCAAAGCAATGTGGTGGGGCAGACCAGGACGACCTGCTGACCCGACATGGCAGCCGCAAAAGCAGCACGCAATGCCACTTCGGTCTTGCCGAAACCGACATCGCCGCAGATCAGGCGATCCATCGGTTTGCCGCTGGACAGGTCGTCCAGTGTTTCGTTGATGGCGCGTTCCTGGTCTTCAGTCTCGTCGTAAGCGAAGCGGGCGCAGAATTCTTCGTACAGGCCTTCCTGCGGAATGACCCGCTCACCCTGCCGCAACTCCCGCTCGGCCGCGATCTTCATCAGCTCGCCGGCCATATCCTTCAGGCGCTTCTTCATGCGCGCCTTACGGTTCTGCCAGCCGACACCTCCGAGCTTGTCGAGCGTTACTTCGGCTTCCGGCGAACCGTAGCGCGACAGCATCTCGATATTCTCGACCGGCAGATACAGCCGGTCGCCGCCTTCGTAATGCAGCAGCAGGCAGTCGTGCGGCGCGCCGGCCACATCCAGTGTCACCAGATCCTTGTACTGGCCGATGCCGTGGTCGATATGCACGACATAGTCGCCCGGCTGCAGCGCGCTGGCCTGGGCGATGAAATTCTCGGCCCGACGCTTCTTCTGGCGCGGCCGTACCAGACGGTCGCCGAGGATATCCTGCTCGGCCACCACACAGAGGTCGGCAGCTTCGAAACCATGCTCGATCGGCAGCACGGCAATCGCCGGCGTCGCCTTGGGCAGAGTCTCGATCTGGCTTGCGACTTCAATGGCCTGCGGCATCGGCAAACCATGGTCTTTCAGCACCAGGGCGAGACGCTCGCGTGCACCGGCCGAGAAAGTGGCGAATAGAACTCGCCGCCCTTGCGCGATCTGCTTCGCAACATGGCCGCCCAGCGCGTCGTAGACGCTGACGACCGAAGCCTTTTTCTCGGCCACTTGCGCCGCCTGGGTACGTTCGGGCGCAAAATCGCGACCCGGCCGGGCCGCCAGATCGACCACCTTCACATCCGGGCCACCCACGGCTTCAAATGGGAATAGCGAGCCAACCGGGAATTTCTCCAGTCGCGCGGTCCATTCGCCGGCGGTCAGATACAGCCGGTCCGGCGGCAGCGGCTTGTAAGGCGAACCGCCCTCTTCCAGCCCGCGCTTCATCGCCGACTTGCGCGCATCGTAATGATCGGCAATCGCCTTGAACCGCTCGTCGACAGCGTCGCCGGTCAAGTGATCCAGCGTCACTGCTGCTTGCGGCAGATAGTCGAAAACCGTTGCCAGCCGTTCGAAGAACAGCGGCAGCCAGTGTTCCATGCCGATCTGGCGCCGGCCGGCCGACACCGCCTCGTAGAGCGGGTCTTCCTTGGTGACCGTGCCGAAGAGTTCGCGATAGCCGCTGCGGAAGCGTGCGATCGACTCTTCGTCCATCGGAACTTCGCTCATCGCGGTGAGCGAAAGCTCCGCCACCGCATCGATGGTGCGCTGGGTAGCGGGATCGAAGCGACGGATGTTCTCGACCTCATCGCCAAAGAAATCCAGCCGATACGGCGCCTCGGTGCCGGGCGGGAACAGGTCAACCAGGCCGCCGCGTACAGCATATTCGCCCGGCTCGTTCACCGTGGAGACACGGCTGTAGCCGTTGCGGCCGAGATACCCGATCAGGGTTTCCGGTTTGACGCGGCCGCCCTTCGCGGCATTGAAGCCGGTGCCCTTGAACCAATCCGGCTGCGGCAGGCGCTGCAGGGCCGCATTCACCGTGGTCAGCAGCAGCCAGGGTACATCCGGCCGCTCGCCCGACAGGCGGTTGAGCGTATCCATGCGCCGGGCGGCGATCTCGGCATTGGGCGAGACACGGTCGTAGGGCTGACAGTCCCAGGCCGGCAGCGTGAGAACCGGCAGATCGGGCCCGAAGAACCTGAGCGCGGCTTCCAGCGTGGCCATACGGGCGTCATCGCGGCAGATATGCAGCACGCCGCGGCCCTTCTGCCGCTGCGCCAGCGCCGTCAGCAGGCGCGCATCCTGCCCTTCCGGGCTGCCGGCCAATGCCCAGCGGCCCGGCCGGGTCAGGATATCCGGCAGCACAAAAGTCATTAGATCAGAAGGGCAGCTTGTAGGACTTGAGAAGTTTCATCACCCCGGTATCGAGATGCGGCGGCACCGGATCGCGTCCAATCGCCCAGGCATAGATCTGCGGATCGTCGTAATTCTCCAGCAGTGCCTCATACTGGTCGAGTTCGACCTCGGTGAAAGTCTGCAGATGCCGCCGGGCAAAGCTGCCGAGCAGGATGTCGACCTCTTTCATGCCGGTATAGAGGCTGCGATGCAGCAGGCGCTTGCGGCGGATTTCGATATCCTCGGCCATGGGGCGACAGTCCTTGGGGGTGTTTCCAGAACGTGGGCAGGATATAGTACGTGAAGTGCCAGATTCTCAAGAATCCCAAGGAATTTTTCCCACCTCATGCGTCCGGAATCGCTGTTTACCGCCTTCGCGCCGATCACCAGCCTGAAAGGCTGCGGCCCCAAGCTCGCCCCGCTGGTGGAAAAGCTGGTCGGCGGCGGCCGCGTGCTGGACCTGTGGTGGCATCTGCCCAGCGGCCTGATCGACCGGCGCTACCGCCCGGCAGTGGCCGAGGCCGAGCCCGGTCGCATCGCTACGCTGCAGGTCACAGTGGACCGGCATCTGCCGCCGCGCAACAACCGCATGCCCTACAAGGTGCAGTGCCATGACGGCAGCGGCCGGCTGACGCTGGTCTTCTTCAACGGCCGCGAAGACTTCCTCCGGAAGAGTTTGCCCGAAGGGGAAACGCGTGCCGTCAGCGGCATGATCGAACTGTTCGACGGCCAGGTGCAGATGACGCACCCGGATCGCATGGGCACGCTGGAAGAGATCGAGCAGATGGCGGCCGTCGAACCGATCTATCCGCTCACTGCCGGCGTGGCGCCGCGGACTCTGGGCAAGATCATCGAGGGCGCCCTGACGCGGGCGACCGATCTGCCCGAATGGCTCGACCCGGCGTATCAGCAGCGCGAAGGCTGGCCGGCCTGGCGCGACGCGCTGCTGGCCGCGCACCGGCCCGAGGGCATGGCGGACCTGGAAAAAGATACGCCGGCCCGACAGCGGCTCGCCTTTGACGAACTGCTGTCGAACCAGCTGGCGCTGCTGCTGGTGCGGCGGCGACTGAAACGCCAGACCGGACGCGTGTTGACGGGCGACGGGCGGCTGCGGGACGCGCTGGAAAAGCTGCTGCCCTGGCCGCTGACCAATGCCCAGCGTCAGGCCAATGCCGAAATCGCCGGAGACATGGCGAGCGAACGCCGTATGCTGCGCCTCCTTCAGGGCGATGTCGGCAGTGGCAAGACTATGGTGGCGCTGAATGCCCTGCTGCTCTGTGTGGAAGATGGCGCGCAGGGTGCGTTGATGGCGCCGACCGAAATCCTCGCCCGCCAGCATGCCGAAACACTGGAACCTTACTGCGCTAAACTTGGTGTGAAGATTGCACTGCTGACCGGCCGCGACAAGGGCAAGGCACGCGCAGCATTGTTGCAACGGCTGGCCGATGGCGAAGTGAATATCCTGATCGGTACACATGCCCTGTTCCAGGACGATGTGGTGTTCAAGGATCTGGCACTGGCGGTGATCGACGAGCAGCATCGCTTCGGCGTCAGCCAGCGGCTCGGTCTGGCCGCCAAGGGCCAGCGCGACCCCATTTCTTCAGAGAGAGGGGGCGGTGTCGATATCCTGGTGATGACGGCAACCCCAATCCCGCGCACGCTCTCGCTCACCGCCTATGGCGACATGGATGTCTCAAAGCTGACCGAGAAGCCGCCAGGCCGCAGTCCGGTCGACACGCGCACCGTGGCATCGGACCGCTATCTCGACGTGGTCGCCGCCGTGACGCGCAAGATCCAGTCCGGCGAGCAGGTCTACTGGGTCTGCCCGCTGGTGGAGGAAAACGAACAGCTCGATCTGGCCGCCGCAGCTGAGCGCCATTCGGCCCTCAGGCTGGCGCTGGAACCGGAACTGGGCGACGGCAGCATCGGGCTGGTGCATGGCAAGATGACACCGTCCGAAAAAGACGCCGCGATGGAGGCCTTCTCCGCCGGTCGCTCAAAACTGCTGGTGGCCACCACGGTGATCGAGGTCGGCGTCGATGTGCCGAATGCGACCCTGATCGTGATCGAACATGCCGAACGCTTCGGTCTGGCCCAATTGCACCAGCTGCGCGGCCGGGTCGGGCGCGGCGGCAAACCCGGCGCCTGCCTCCTCGTCTACAGCGGACCGCTGGGTGAGACGGCGAAATCCCGTCTGAAGATCATCCGCGAAACCGATGACGGCTTCCTGATTGCCGAGGAAGACCTGCGCCTGCGCGGTGCGGGCGAAGTGCTGGGCACGCGCCAGAGCGGCCTGCCGGACTTCCGCGTCGCCGATCTGGCAGCCCATGCCGACCTGCTGGTAGCGGCGCGCGACGACGCGCGGCTGATTCTCGAACGCGACCCGAAACTGGCCAGCGAACGCGGCAAGGCCTTGCTGACGCTGCTCTATCTGTTCGAGCGCGACGCCGCCATCCAGTATCTGCAATCCGGCTAAACAGCGCCCATCAAGGCATGCCGCGCGATTGATCGCTGGTATCCTTCGGCCGCATAGACGCGGCTGCCACCGGCAGGAACTCCTTTACCGTGTAGCCACCGGCCTGCTGCTGCACGGCGTATCTCACATAAATCGAGAAAGGCTGCAGGCCACCGGTGTAAATATTCCGGGGGAAAGGATAGCTCCCGTGCAGTACGAACACGGCCTCAATATCTCCGGTATCTGTAACCGAAACCGGATCGTAGTAGTTCACCACGTTGACCCTCAGAGGATAACTCGTCATCACCTGGATATGGCTGGCATAGAACCATTTGTTTTCGGGATCGTCGAAATGCGTCCGCACAGCCTGCTCGATCGCTTTCCAGTTTGACTTCATCTCGACGCCGGGCGCCTGCCTGTTCACGGTCGATACCGGTGCCGAGGACAGCGATGCAGTCTGCACCGGTGCGGTGGCAGTGGTGATTTTCGCCTGCGCCGTCTGGCTATCCTTGGCAGCTTCGGCTTCGCGCCGCTGCGCCTGCAACAAAGCCTCACGCGCCGCCTTATCGGCGGCGTCTCGGGCGACGCGGGAAATCTCCGTCTCCCGCACCGACGTCAATATGTTAATGCGGCTTTGCGCCAAGCTGGCATAGAAGCCCTGCGGAAAATTCTTCAGATATGTTTCATAGTCTGCCGGGTTGCCACTGTCCTTCACCGCCGACCAGAAAGTTGCGTCGGCGGCGCTGACAACCGGAGCAACAGCTTGAGGGCGAAAAATAAAGTCACCGATAACCGATGATGACTCCCAGGGGGTCTGCTTGCCGGACGATTTCGTCACCACTTCCGCGCGGGCGTATTTGAATGTCTGCTCCAGCGGCAGATTGGCCATCTTCAGCGCATTGACCAACTCGCCGGTATAAAGCCCGTTGGTGCCCTGCCCGTCTGCTGCCACGGAACCGGGCGCAGTGGCATAGGCGATCAGCGTGCCACGCGGCGCACTGATGGCGGCAAGGCCATTGGTACTGGAACGGAAACTGCGTTCGAATGGATTGTTGCGGCAGGCATCGAGGATGACGATGTTGAACCGATTTTTCGCCACCGCCATGCGGGCAAGGACGTAGTTCACATCCATCGCCTCAACTTCGACTTCTTCTTCGGTGCCCACCTGAGCCTGAACCGGAATCAGGTAGTTGACCCCACGCACTTGCATGCCGTGGCCTGAAAAATAAAACAGTCCTACTGCATCCTGATTCAGCTTCCTGCCAAATTCGAGCGCGGCCCGTTGCATTCGGGTCCGGTCGGCATTTTCAAGCAGGGTTACATCGAAATCGAGTTCTCGCAGGACGGAGGCCATGGCGCGGGCGTCGTTGACTGGGTTCCGCAACGGTGCATCGGCATAAGCGCTATTGCCAATAATGAGGGCCACGCGTTTCTCTACGGCCGACACGGTCGGCGCGATTAAGAAAATGACCAGGAATGCGCCGATCACGCACCCCCTGATTTTGAGGTATCGCCCCCAAACGCCCGCCATTACCGGAATCCCCCCCTTGTAAAGAAAGTATACCTTAAGTTGTACAACCAGTAAAGAAGGGCTGAATTCCCTGACGCGGCAGGACCTCGGCATCCGGTTCCCCGTTTTTCCAAACTCGGATACCGGCTGTCGTGGGCACAATCCGCGACCGAAGGATCACAGCCGTTTGCCGGAATTCTGGACGGTTTTCGACACAAAGCCGCCATGACTGCCGCGTGGAATCTGGATGCGGACCGCCCTCATGAGTCGGCGGTCGCTTCCCAGGAGCAAGCATGTCCATGCATCGAGGGTTCAAGGTCGTAGCGACAGCCGCGCGGCGGACTCTTGCCGTCTGTGCGACTTCCGCGCTGATCACCAGCACGACGTTCACCCCGCTCGCCTCCGTCTTTGCGCAAACGCCACAGACCGCCCAGAACCAGACGAGTCAGGGCGACGCCGCCAAGCCGTGGCCGGGCCCGCCGATCACGGCGCAGAATTCCGCTGGCGATCCGCCGGCGCGCGTCGGGCGCATCGCCAGGATGAATGGCACAGTGTCATTTCACACCACCGACGAAGACCAGTGGGGCCCGGCGAAACTCAATTATCCGCTGACCTCGGGCAACGCGCTGTGGACAGAGCCAAATGCCCGCGCCGAACTGCAGATCGGCAGCGGCAACCGCCTGGTCATGGACAGCAAGACCGAACTGAATGTCATCGCGCTGGACGACACCCGCTTTGAAGCCGGCCTGCCGCAGGGCACCGCCTATCTGAATGTCGATGACGTCGCCCCCGGTGAGAGCTATACGCTGCAGACCCCACGCGGCAGCGTTCAGATCACCGAACCCGGCCGCTATGTGATCGCCGCCGGCGACGACGACACGCCAACCACTGTCACGGCGCTCGATGGCGGCAAGGCACAGTTGAGCGGTCGCAACCTGAACCAGGCTGTACCTGCCGGCCAGCAGGCCGCACTCACGGGCCCGCTGGACGGCGATGAACCGGTCAAGCCCAGTCTCGCCCCTGCAGCCCCGCAAAGCACTTTCGTACAGTCGGTACTGGCCGACGAGAAGGCACCGCAGACGGCTGCAGCTCCCGCGTCGGCTGCACCGCCGGCCGCACCTGCAGCCACAACACAGACCCCTCGCCCTCCGGCACCGGCCGCCGTGCCGGCGCAGGTACAGGGCATGACGGGTGCGCAGGACCTCTCGTCTTACGGTTCATGGTCGACCGCGCCTGACTATGGCGCCGTCTGGTATCCACCGGTGGAAACCGGCTGGGTGCCCTATCGTCACGGCCATTGGGCTTATGTGCCGCCCTGGGGTTGGACCTGGGTGGCCGACGAACCCTGGGGCTTCGCGCCCTTCCACTATGGCCGCTGGGTCATGGTGCGCGACCGCTGGGCCTGGAGTCCGGGCGTGGTGGTGACGGTCCGTCGCCCGCATCACCATCATCACTACAGGCCGGTTTATGCGCCGGCACTGGTCGCCTTCTTCGGTACTGGCAGCGGCGTCTCGATCAGCATTACGGCCGGCAATGTCGGCTGGGTGCCGCTGGGCTGGCATGAAGCCTACTATCCGCCCTACCGCGTCAGCCGCACCTATATCCGCAATGTCAACGTCACTCATGTCACCAACATCACGAAAGTGACGAACGTGACAAATGTCAACAATGTCACCGTCAACCGCTTTGTGAACCGGAACAGCGCCACTGTTGTCTCGGCGGATGCAATGCGTCGTTCGGAACCGGTACAACGTGCAGTCCAGCGCCCCGACCGCCAGCAGATTGAGTCTGCGCGGATTGACCGTCGCGCCCGCATCGAACCCACTGCCATGACGGCCGGCATGTCGCCGAAGACGGCGGAACGGATGGGCATCCGGAGCAACGACAGCCGCGGCTCAGAACGCCGCGACGCGCCGGGCCCGCAGATCCGCCAGACCGAACGGCGCGCGACAGACCTGAAGCCGGTCGAGACGCGTCAGGTCGATGCACGTCGGACGGAGCCGCAGTCGCGCAACCGGCAACAGGCGCAACCCCGCCAGGAACAGGCCAGACCGGAGCAACCCCGGCAGGAGATGCAGCAGCGCGCCGCGCGTGAGCAGCAGCGCGCCGCGCGTGAGCAGCAGCGGCAGCCGGCTGAACGCCAGCAGAATGTACAGGATCGCCAGCGTCAGGAGTTGCAACGTCAGGACAATATGCGTCAGCAACGCGAGAACCAGGAACGCCAGACACAGGATCATCGCCGCCAGCAGCAGGAGCTGCAGCGCCAGACTCAGCAGCGCCAGCAGCAGGATGTCCAACGGCAGCATGGAGACCAGCAGCAGCGCGAAGCCCAGCGTCGTCAGAAGGAGGCGCAGCCGCAAAGCCGTCCGCAGGACGTCCGGCGCCAGCAGCAGGACGCCGACGACCAGCGGCGGCAACGCCGCGAGCAGAACTAGGTCAGGTGATGCGGAGGTCGATCAGGCGAATTCGAGAATGACCTGATCGACGGCGAGGCTGTCGCCCTTCTTGGCATTGACCTTCTTCACCGTGCCGTCGCGCTCGGCGCGCAGCACGTTTTCCATCTTCATCGCCTCGACCACGGCCAATGCCTGACCGGCCTTGACCGGTTCGCCTTCGGCCACGGCAATTGACACCACCAGACCCGGCATCGGGCAGAGCAGATACTTCGACATATCCGGCGGCAGCTTCTCGGGCATCAGCCGCGCCAGTTCGGCGGCGCGCGGCGTGCGGACTGCGATATCCAGTTCAGCACCGCCATGCACGACGCGAACGCCATCCGGCCGCGCCGAAATGCGGGCCACGACCGGCGCACCGTTCACCGTCCCACGGAAGAAAGGCTCGCCCGGTTTCCAGCCGCTGCGCACCTTCAGCGCCTTACCCTTCCCTACCCTGACATCGCAACCGCCCTCGGCATCCGACACCGTCAGCTTGTAGTCCTGCTTGTTCAGGGTTGCGATCCAGTCGGCGCCCGGCTGCCATTCCGGCAGACCCAGCTTGCCGCCCAGATGACGTGCCCGCAGCTCATTGCGGATATGGATCAGGGTTGCGACGGCCAGTGCGCTGTTCTGCCGGTCCTCCGGCAGCACGGTACCGCCATAGCCGTTGGGCCATTCCTCGGCGATGAAATTGGTCGAGATATCACCTGAGCGGAAGCGCGGATGATCCAGCACGGCCGAGAGGAAATTGACGTTATGGCCGATACCGGCGATCCAGGTCTCGTCCAGCGCCGCCGACAGCGTCTCGATCGCCTCGGCGCGGTCCTTGCCGTAGGAACACAGCTTGGAGATCATCGGATCGTAGAACATGCTGATCTCGCTGCCCTCGACCACGCCGGTGTCGTTGCGGATCACCTTCGACTCTTCGGCCGTGCGCCAACGCGCCAGGCGGCCGGTGCTGGGCAGGAAGCCGCGTAGCGGATCTTCCGCATAGATGCGCACTTCGACAGCCCAGCCGTTCAGCTTCACGTCGTCCTGGCTGATCGTTAGCTTCTCGTTCGCCGCGACACGGATCATCTGTTCGACCAGGTCGATACCGGTGATCAGTTCAGTGACCGGGTGCTCCACCTGCAGGCGGGTGTTCATTTCCAGGAAGTAGAAACTGCGATCCGGGCCGACGATGAACTCCACCGTGCCAGCGCTGTCGTAATTCACCGTCTTCGCCAGCGCGACAGCCTGCTCGCCCATCGCCTTGCGGGTCTTCTCGTCCAGGAACGAGCTGGGCGCTTCTTCGACAACCTTCTGATGGCGACGCTGGATCGAGCATTCGCGTTCGCCCAGATAGATCACATTGCCATGCTTGTCGCCCAGCACCTGGATTTCGATATGGCGCGGCTGCTCGATATACTTCTCGATGAAGACGCGATCATCGCCGAACGAATTCTTCGCCTCGTTGGTGGCGGACGAAAAGCCCTGCGCCACTTCGTCGGCTGAGCGCGCGATGCGCATGCCCTTGCCGCCGCCGCCGGCCGAGGCCTTGATCATCACCGGGAAGCCGATCTCGGTGGCGATCTTCACGGCTTCTTCGGTGCCGCCAATGGCGCCTAGATACCCCGGCACGGTGCTGACGCCGGCCTGCTTGGCGAGTTTCTTGGACTCGATCTTGTCGCCCATGGCGAAGATCGCCTCGGGGTTCGGCCCGATGAAAGCGATGCCTGCCTCTTTCAGCGCGGCAGCGAATTTGCGGTTCTCCGACAGGAATCCGTACCCCGGATGTACCGCCTGCGCGCCCGTCTTTTTGCAGGCGGCGACGATCTTCTCGATCACGAGATAGCTTTCGGCTGCCGCCGGCGGGCCGATATGTACGGCCTCGTCGGCCATCCGCATATGCAGTGCGCCATCATCGGCATCGGAATAGACCGCCACGGTCTTGATACCCAGCTTGCGGCAGGTCTTGATCACGCGGCAGGCGATTTCACCGCGATTGGCGATCAGGATCTTGTCGAACAATTTATTGGCCATGATCTCTGATCTCACAACGGAATGTTGTCGTGCTTCTTCCAGGGATTCTCCAGCTTCTTGTCGCGCAGCATGGCGAGCGAGCGGGCAATCCGGAAGCGCGTATTGTGCGGCATGATCACATCGTCGATGAAACCGCGATGGCCGGCCACGAACGGATTGGCGAACTTCTGGCGGTATTCCTCGGTGCGCGCGGCGATCTTCTCGGCGTCGCCGATCTCGCCGCGGAAGATGATTTCCACTGCGCCCTTCGGCCCCATTACGGCGATTTCGGCCGAGGGCCAGGCGTAGTTGACGTCGCCGCGCAGATGTTTGGATGCCATCACGTCATAAGCGCCGCCATAGGCCTTGCGCGTAATGACGGTGACCTTCGGCGTGGTGGCTTCGGCATAGGCGAACAGCAGCTTGGCGCCATGCTTGATAATGCCGCCGTATTCCTGCGCGGTGCCAGGCAGGAAGCCGGGCACGTCGACGAAGGTGACGATCGGGATGTCGTAGCAGTCGCAGAAGCGCACGAAGCGCGCACCCTTGCGGCTTGAATCGATATCGAGACAGCCGGCTAGCACCATCGGCTGGTTGGCGACGATGCCCACCGTCTGGCCGCCGATGCGGGCAAAGCCGGTCAGGATGTTCTTGGCATAATTCGGCTGGATCTCGAAGAAGTCGCCCTCGTCGACCACCTTCTCGATCAGCTCCTTCATGTCATAGGGCTTGTTCGGATTGGGCGGCACCAGCGTATCGAGCGAGGCTTCCTGGCGGTTGACCGGATCCCAGGTCTCGCGCACCGGCGGCTTTTCGCGATTGTTCAGCGGCAGGAAATCGAACAGGCGGCGGGTCTGCGCCAGCGCCTCGACGTCGTTCTCGAAGGCATTGTCGGCGACCGAAGACTTCGTCGTATGCGTGATGGCACCGCCAAGCTGTTCCTGCGTCACCACTTCCTGCGTCACTGTCTTCACCACGTCAGGCCCGGTGACGAACATGTAGCTGCTGTCCTTCACCATGAAGATGAAGTCGGTCATCGCCGGCGAATAGACCGCACCGCCGGCGCAGGGCCCCATGATCACCGAAATCTGCGGCACCACGCCCGAAGCCAGCACGTTGCGCTGGAAAACTTCGGCATAGCCGGCAAGGCTGTCGACGCCTTCCTGGATGCGCGCACCGCCGGAATCGTTCAGGCCAATGACCGGCGCGCCCGCCTTCATCGCCGTGTCCATGATCTTGCAGATCTTGCCGGCATGGCTGGCCGAGAGCGAGCCGCCGAACACCGTGAAATCCTGGCTGAAGACGAAGGTCGGGCGGCCATGGATGGTGCCATAACCGGTGACGACGCCATCGCCGGCCACCTTCTGGCTCTCCATGCCGAAATCGGTGCAGTCATGCTCGACGAACATGTCCCACTCCTCGAAGGAGCCGGGATCGAGCAGGAGTTCCAGCCTTTCGCGCGCTGTCAGCTTGCCCTTGGCATGCTGCGCCTCGACGCGTTTGGCACCGCCGCCCTGACGGGCCTGGGTGCGCTTTTCTTCCAACTGGCGGATGATGTCCTGCATGCAACTCCCCACTGCAAGGCTTTACGCCAAGTGCCTATTCTGGCGCTTATGACGCGCCGATGACATGACCGTGACCTAAGGCCTTAGCATATCGCGCGACAGGGGCAAATAGTCTGGGGTGCAGTGCAAAATACCAGCGATAAGCGGAGTTTATCGAGGCTGATATATGAGTTGGGCGCCCAGCACCCGCAGATGTCAGACCTGTCGCTGCGGAAGCCGGGCTTCCGACAGGTCAGCGCCCTCCAACAGGGCACGCGACATGTCGGCTTCATCCAGCCATGCCTGCCTCAGCTTGGCACCGCGCAGATCGGCACTGCGCAACACGCTGCGCATCAGATTGACCGGGAAAGCGCGGTCTAGACTCACTGTCAGCGGGCCGAGATCGGCATCGCGCAGGTCGGCACGCACCAGCATCGCGCCGCTCAGATTGGCGCCACGCAGATCGGCACCGGAAAGATTGCAGTCGCGCAGATCGGCTTCCGCCAGCTTGGCACCCTGCAGCGATGCGCGCGCCAGATCCAGCCCCTGCAGGATGACGCCGTCCATGCTGGCACCGGTGAGCACAATGCCCGGCCGGGCACCGATATGCCGCAGGTCGAGACGGCTGAAATCGAACAACCGCCCCTGGCGGCCACCGGTCTCCACCCACATGCGATACAGGCGGAAGGCCTCCTCGATCGGCACGCCTAGTTCGGCCAGCGGCCGGCCGCGCGGCTTGTCGTCCAGCACGCCCTGCGTATCCGTACCGGCCATCATGGCGTTTTCGAGCTTCACGCCCACCAGCACCGCGCCGCGCAGGCGCGCATCCTTGAGATTGGCACCGCTGAGATCGGCACCCGACAGATTGGCGCCATCCAGCTTTGCAGACGTGAGATTGGCGCGCGTCAACACGCAATTGACCAGCACGGCATCGGTGAAATCGGTGCGGCCAGCGGCAACACCGGTCATGTTGGCGCCGGTGAGATCGGCGGCCACCAGACGCGCACCGCCGAGATCGACGGCATCGTGATCCGGCTTCTTCAGCCGCATGTTGCCGCTGGTGTCGCGTTCAGCGATCACGCCGTCGCGCATGTCGGCGTCCTGCAGCCGCGCACCGGTGAGGTCCGCGCCACGCAAGGACGCACCGCGCAGGTCGGCGCGATCGAGCCGCGCACCATGCAGCACGGCACCGCGCAGATCGGCGCCATACAGCACCGCACTGCTCAGGTTCGTATCGGAGAAGTTGGCGGATTGCAGATTGCAGCCGGTGAAGTCGGCGCCCGACAGATCAGCGCCTGCCATCGTCAGATGCGAGAGATCGCGAAACTGAAAGATCGCCCGTTTACCGCCAGGCAACCGCTGGCGGTATTTCTCATGGTCGGCGATGGTGGCCAGCAATTCGCCATACCCCACCTTCGGCCGCTGACGTTTGGTGATATCTGTACCTGCCATGTCGGACCCCCTGGCCGACACTGAAACCCTGTAATCGGCCAATTATAGCAAGCCGACTCGCATTAGGGTAGCACAGGCTAAGCTTCGAATCAGTCCGTAGCCAGTGACAGTATCGTTAGCGACGGGCGGGGAGCAGCGCCAAAAAACGGGCAGCTGCCTGCAGGTCGGCCAGCAACCCGGTACGGCGGGCGACGGCTTCAGCATCCTCCCCCCAGCGCTCGGCCTGGTGCATCTCGTCCAGCAGGGCCACCCGATGGGCGCCATCGGCGTCCAGACGGCCATCCAGAAGGGCCAGACCGATCACGACCGACCCCGAGTTGGTGGTGGCGCCGTGCAGCGCCGTCAGCCGCCAGGCGTCCAGCCCGGCGCAGACCCTTTCCAGCCGCGGCTTCAGCTCGGTGGGTTGTGCCACCGCGATGATGCCCGAGGTAACGTTCATCTGAACGTCATACCGGTCGCGGAACCAGTCGAGCAGCGGCTGCCATTCCGCCGCCTGCCGCTCAGCCAGAGTAGCCGGCTCGTCGGCACGGTAGGATAACAGGTCGGTCTCGCCGTAACGCACCAAGTCGTTGCTGGCAAAACTGGCATCAACCATCACGCGGTCAATTGCCGTTGCGGCAAGCTGCATCAGCGGCATCGACTGCGGCCGGATCTCGTCCTGCTGGGCCTGCCATTCGCCGGCAATCGCCTCGGCCAGCGCCAGCGTCGGCAGGTGCATCTCGGCCTTGGCAGGCGTTTTCAGCACCCGGCCATCGAGGCGGACGATGGCGCCGCCCTCGGCCTGCTCCGCCGTGGCGAGCTTGTAGAAACGTTTCATGACGCCGGCTTATAGCGGCGGGTCAGCGGCCCAGCAAGTTGCCCAGGCCGCGCCGGATCGCATCGCCCCGGCTTTCGGGTTTTTGCTGTTCCTGCGTCTGCGAGCCCGTCGCAGGCTTCGCCGATTGCGGCACCTGCCGACCCTCCGCCAGCGCCACAGCCTTGGCGCAGGCCGTGGCAGCATCATCGCCACCCGAGCCCATGGCCGGCGACAACAGCGCCAGCGGACCCAGCGCCGCCACACCGGCAACGGTGCCCAGCACGCCTTTGGCCAGCGCCGCACTATCCGGCGTGAAGCTGGGATCGGTCAGACTGCCGCGCACATTCACCGGCGGCAGCATCGCCGCCAGACCGCTGTCGCGCGAAGACGGCACCAGCTTCAGATCGAGCCGCTCGGTGCCGAGATTGACGGTGCCGTCGCCGGTCATGGTCATGCTGCCGGTCTCAGCCAGTATTGCTTTTGGCGTCACCACCCCGGCCTTGAAATCGAGGCCGCTGACCACGCAATGCAGCTTGGTCTTCGCGGTAGCGCGGTCGAGCGCCGCCACCGCGCGGGCCAGGCCAGGCAGGAAGTCGCGGATGTATTCCTGCTTCAGCTCGCCCTCGCCGACCTTCAGCACCATCTTGCCATTAAGGCCGGCCATCATCTGCTGCACAGAGGCTGCGCTGCTGGTGACATCGAGCACCAGATCGGTCGCGCCGCCGCGGCGCACGATATCGGTGATGCCGTTCTTCTGCAGATACTCGCTCAGCACCACGCCTTTGCCATCCAGCTTGGCACTCAGCGCCTTGGACTTGGCATTCACCGTGATATCGCCGTTCAGGCTGCCATTCGCCAGATTTGCGACAGCCGGCTTGGCATTCAGCACGCCGTCTTTCAACGTCAGATTCAGCGCAACGCCCTGCACATCGAACATCGGCGCTTTCAGCCGTTCGGCCTTGTAGCTGCCGGCGGCATCCACGGCATTCAGACCATCGAGCGGCAGTGGGTCGCTGCTGAACAGGCGCTTCTGCCCGCCTGCACCGCCGGCCGAACCGCCAGCCGCAGTCCCGCCGCCGGCCGCCGGCTTGGCGGCGGCGCTGTCCTTCGGCATCAGCTGCGTGACATCCATATTCTTCGACGCCAGATCGAAGCGCACGGACGGCTTCGCACCGGCCAGATTTACCTCGCCATTGCCCGAAAGATCGCTGTCGGCAACCTTGGCGACGATATTGTTCAGTGCATAGCGCTGCGGCCCGGTGTCTTTCACATCGGCCTGCAGGGTTAGCGGCACGGCCGGCGCGCTGGCGCCAGCGAGTTCGGCCACCTTCGCAAGATCCGGCGCATCGACATTCAGCTTGAGTGCAATGCCCTTGGCCTGCATCGGCTGCGCGATGCTGCCGTCCACGCTGGCTTTCGCACCCGGCAATGTCACGGCCATTTTGACCGGCCAGGGCCGGCTGCCCGACATCAGGACGTCGAAGCTGCCGAGCGTGCCATCGGCGGTGATCGCCTTGCCGTCGACATCGGCGGCCATCTTCACCGCCAGCAGGCCGCCGCTGGCCTGCTTTACGGTCAGTTCCTTCAGTACGACGTTATTCTGGCTGTTGGCCTGGGCGTCGCGCCAGGCGAGCCGGACATTCTTCAGCGAAACATTCTGAATCGAGGGTATGACCGCACCGCCGCCGGACTGCTGGGCGGGCTGACTCTGGGGCTGTTGCTGCGGCGCCGGCTTCTGGCCGGCAAAATCCCAGTTGGCCCGGCCCTGCCGGTCTTTCTCCAGCAGCAGATCGACATCGTTCAGCACCAGGCTGTCGATCTTCACCTGGCTGCTGAGCAGCGCGATCAGGTCGACCTGGGCGGTGAACTCACCGACGGTTGCCATCTGCGGGCGACTGCCCCAGCTGGCATTGGCGAAGCTGACCTGCTTCACGCCGATGCCCAGCGGCCAGAGGCTGAGCTTCATGTCCTGCGCGATGTCGAGCTTGCGGCCGGTGACGCTCTCGACGGCGGCGACGATCTGCGGCTTGAAGCGGTTCACATCCACCGTTAGCGCGGCGATCACCACGCCGGCGACCAGCAGCACGACGACGGCCACGACCCATTTCAGAATACGCATTGCGGTCCCTCCTCAGGCGGCTGATGAGGATCTGGCGAGCAGCTTGCCCACCAGATCGGGAAGTTCCCCGAAGTTTTTGATAATACTTGCAGCCCCGCTTTCGAGCAGGATGCGCTCGTCGTGATAGCCCCAGGCTACGCCAATCGACTGGACGCCAGCGTTACGCGCCATCTCGATGTCGTAAGTTGTGTCGCCGACCACGATTGTCGAGGCCGGCACCGCGCCGGTTTCGGCCATCGCCTGCAGCACCATGTCGGGCGCCGGCTTGCCGGAGACCACCACATCGCAGGTCTGCAGGGTGACGAAACGCTCGGTCAGGCCATGGGTCGCCAGCGTGAAGTTCAGGCCGCGCCGCGCCTTGCCGGTGGCGACACCGAGCAGGAAGCCGGCCTGCCCGAGGCGGTCCAGCGTCGCGACGAGGCCGGGGAACAGCGGCTCATGGTGATCGGGTTCCAGCCGCTGGGCGACGGCGGCAGTCTTGTAGGCATCGACCACAGGCATGAGCGCCTGCGAACCGAGCGGCAGCAGCAGGCGCTCGATGGCCACTTCCAGCGGCAGGCCGACGGTACGCCGCACGGCGTCCGCTTCGGGCAGCGCCAGGCCGTTGGCGGCGAAGGCGCTGTGCATGGCGCTGACGATATGATGCTGGCTGTCGACCAGGGTGCCGTCGCAGTCGAAGATCACCAGACGCGGCGGGTCGAAGTCGGCGGCTAACGGAAGCGGATCGGCACTCATGGCGCCAGAATCGCACGCCCGGACCCGCCGCTCAACCGTGTCAGCCGCCAGAAACAAATATTTGATATATTTAAGAAAACAGAAGGCCCTCCGCTGCGGTACAGCGAAGGGCCTTCCTCATTCAGCCGGTCAGGCTGGGTCAGTTCACGCGGCGGGCCTTGTCGTCGGCCTTGCGCTGCTGCTTGCGGGCGTCAGCCTTCTTTTCGTCGGCCTGACGCTGGGCCGCGGCCTTGTCGCTGTTGGCGTCGCGCTGCGCATCGGCTTTCTTCTCGTCGGCCTTGCGCTGCGCCTTCTTGGCGTCAGCCTTCTTTTCGTCAGCCTTGCGCTGCTCCTTGCGCGCATCGGTCTGGGTCTGCTGGGCCGTGGCATCGCCGGCCGGTGTGCTGGGCGTCGTGCTCTGCGCCCAGGCACCGCCCGCCGCGCCCAGTGCTACGGTACCGGCGACAGTCAGGGCAGTGGCAAGGGACTTCAGCGAAATGGGGGTCGACATGGGGGTACCTCCTGGTACTGGTAAACTCAAAGTCAGGCGGTTTGCCGCCTCACCCCGTTAAGATGGCCGCCGAAAATGGCCACACAAGGCTGCAAAAAAGGTCATGCTGTGTCATAAGTTAGGCATGAAACGCACAGCCAAGACTCCCGGCAAGACCGCCTCCTCCGCTTCCGTCACCAAAGGCCTGACGCAGCTCGGCCATAGCGCCGCGCAGCCGCAGAGCCCCGATGAAGCGAAGCTGGAGACCGTGCCCAACCCCCAGCCGGGCACGACCTACCTGATCCGCTTCACCCAGCCAGAATTCACCAGCCTGTGTCCGATGACCGGCCAGCCGGATTTCGCGCATCTGGTGATCGACTATGTGCCGAACCGGCAGATCGTTGAATCGAAGTCGCTCAAACTCTTCCTCAACAGCTTCCGCAATCACGGCGCCTTCCACGAAGACTGCACCATCGGTATCGCCAGGCGGCTGGTCGCGGCGATGAAGCCGCGCTGGCTGCGCATCGGCGGCTACTGGTATCCGCGCGGCGGCATGCCGATCGATGTGTTCTGGCAGACCGGAAAACCGCCGGCCGATCTGTGGCTGCCCGACCAGGGCGTCGCCTCCTATCGCGGCCGCGGCTGATCCAACGATGCGGCGCGGCGCTCCTGTCTTCGCGCTGATCATTCTCGCCGCCGGACTCGCCGGCTGCGACGGCATGCGCGACCTGAACCGCAGCCTGTATCGCGGCCTCGGCGGCGAAACCCGCAGCCGTCCCATCGAAGGCGGCGTCACCAGCAGCAGCGCCGGCACGCCCTGCTTCAGCGCCGAGACCGGCCTGCTCTACACCAGCCAGACCGGCCGCTGTGCGCCGGGCTATGCGCCGATCGGCAACACGGAAGCGCAGCGCCAGTTCCAGACCGCAACACAACGCGGCCCGGTCGCCGGCCGTGGCGCGCCCGAGATCGCGCCCCTGCCACAGCAAAACCCACAACAGGCCGCACGCCCCGGCATCGGCAGCATTCCGCAATCCAACGTGCCGCCATCCAGCCCCGGTGGCGTGCCGAGCGCGCCTTATGCGGTGAACGACGCCCGCGTCGGCGAAGGCGTGTTCGCGCTCTGCTACAACGACAGCGCCGGGCATGTCTTCGAAGCGCAGAGCTGCCCGCCCGGCAGCCGCTGGATCAATACCGAGGAAGCCGAGCTGCTGCAGCGCGCGCAGCTGGCGGAAGCCTCGTGGTGTTTCTTCCCCGGCCGCAGCGTGCTGTATCGCAGCCGCGCCTGCCGACCGGGCGACCGGCAACTCAACGTCGCCGAAGCTGACCGCGTCTGGGAGACGCTGCCGGCCGACCGCCGCACACGCAACCGGCCGTCGGCGACCGGCGGCGGCGCGGGCGCGCCCATCCCGGCGGTGGACGCGGCGCCGCGCGGCGGCGTCAACGCGACGCCGCTGCCGCCCAGCCGATAGACGCCTACGAGATCGCAGCCGCGTTCGGGATCACCAGCGCGAAACGGTCGTTCAGCGCCGCCATGGTGATGCGGTGCATCTCGGCCGCCGCAATCGTGCCTGTCCCTGCCGGATCCGGCAGGTCGCGGTCGGCGCAGGCGGCATTCACCACCACGCCGCGATAGCCATGGTCGATGGCATTGCGCGCCGTGGCACTGACGCACATATGGGTCTGGAAGCCGGCGATGATCAGTTCCTTGCGGCCCAGTTCCTTCAGCACGGCATCAAGGTCGGTACCGGCGAAGCTGTTGGGCAGGCCCTTGGTGACGACACGTTCGTTGCCCTGCGGGCCCACGCCGGCGATGAACTCCGCCTTCGGACCCTCGGGGTTGAACAGCGCGCCACCCGGCTTGCCGTGATGGCGCACATGCACGATGGGGGCGCCGGCCTTGCGCGCAGCCGCCAGCAACTTGCCGATCTCGGCGACGGCCGCATCCATGCCGGTCAGCGGCAGGCCGCCATCGGCGAGATATTCGTTCTGGTGATCGATCAGCAGCAGGGTGGACTTCTCCCAGGCCACCGGGATCCCGGCAGCGCCGGCCATTTCCAGCAGGGTCTTCGGACGCGACATTTCACTCTCCATTCGTAACGATGTGGCCCTAGATAGCGGCTGGCGCCATCTGTGCATATTCCATAAGATCGCGCGATGCCTGTTCACAAACGCACAGAGGCCCCTGTCCCCGGGAATCTGGACTGGAACGACCTGCGCTACGTGCTGGCGCTGGCCCGTCATGGCAGCCTGTCGGCCACGGCCCGGCTGCTGAAGGTCAATCACGCCACGGTGGCCCGGCGCATCGCGGCGCTGGAAAGCAGCCTGGGCATGACGCTGTTCGAGCGCCGTGCGCGCGGCTATGTGCCAACGCCGGCCGCCGCCCCCGTGCTGCAGGCCGCCGAGCAGATCGAGGCACCGCTGCTGCGGCTCGCCCGGCTCGGCGATGCCAAAGCCGGCGCGCAGATCACCGGCACCGTGCGCATCACCTGCACCGAAGGCGTCGCCAGCCATACCGTGGCGCCGCAACTCGCCAGCCTGCGCCAGCGCTGGCCCGGCCTGCAGATCGAGCTGGTGGTGGAACACCGCTCGCTCAGCCTGGCCCGCCGCGAGGCCGATATCGCGATCCGCTGGGCGCGGCCCAAAACCGGCGAACTCTATGCCAGCAGGCTCGGCGCCGTGCCCTACCGGCTCTATCGCGCGCCTTCCGCCGTCGACCGCAATGCCGTCGCCGCCTTCGACGAGAGCCTGGCCGAAATCCCGGAATCGCTCTGGCTCAGGACATCCGGCCTGACCCAGGCGATCCGCAGCAACAGCATGATCCCGCTGGTGGCCGCCGCCCGCGCCGGGGCCTGTGCCGTGCTGCTGCCGGAATATATCGGCCGGCAGTATCCCGAACTGGCGCCCGAGCCCGGCAAGCCGCCGGTGACGCGCGAACTCTGGCTGGTGCTGCACCGCGACCTGCGGCATACGCCGCGGGTGCGTGCCGTGGCCGACCATCTCGCCAGCGCCATCCGGCAGATGCTGCGCGGGTGATGCCGCTGACGCCTTCTGTCTCCTGAACCCTCCCTTTGCAGGCCCCTTATTCGTGCAGGCCCCTTATTCGGGCGGTCATTCCGCTAACTCGTTGTGATTCCAACCTTATGACTCCGCTGGCCTGGCTTGCTGTCGTCTTATTCAGTGCTTATTCCGTCTTATAACGTGCTTATTTTTGCTTATTTGACTCTTATTCCGGCTTATTGGATGCCCCTTTCCGGCAGACCGCACTCTTGGTTTCCGCTTGTGCTTAGTGGCAAAGAATGCTAAGAACATAATAGCAACACTAACATGGTCCTGCAAGTTGGTTTTTTGCCAGTGCAGGTCGTTGTTGCTTAGATCGATCCTCCGGGCAGGATCAAAGTGGCACTGCTTTTAGTTCCATTATCTGACTGTTGGATAGCTGTCCGTCAGATAGCTGTCCGTGTTCAAACTTGTGCCAGACAACATCCATCTTCGGATAATTCTGAAAAAGATATCTGAACACCTCAGCTACCTCTTCGGAGAGTTGTAAGTAATGAACACGTCTGAGAGTAGCCCTCAGCACTGGCAAGGCAACACGGCTATGGGGACCGAGCAGACGAAGTTCTTGCTCATGTTGCCAATCAGTATGTTTGATCGACACCGAGCGAGCGGCGGACCTTATCCCATAACGTCTTCGGAAATCCTTTTCGAGGATGTAGTCCAGCAACTCTTCTAGGGACTTCTCAGGATATCTCACTGGCAACTGAAGAAATTCCGCTCTCCAATCCTCGGCTCGGTTAAGAATCCTTGGAGCATTCGTATAGTGCACAGGGTGCAGCCAGAGCTGATGCATCTCCATAAGCTCATGGGTCCATTCAAGCTCGAAGCACACGCCTCTACCCCAGTCGGAATAGTAGGCCCACATGGCTTGATGATCCGGGCGCTGCGCGAGTGAGCATATGCCAATATTTTCGCAGAAGGAGCGGAAGTTCTCATCTTCCTTCCGAGTAACCTCTGCAAACTCTTGAGTACTGGTCGCCCGAAGAGACCATCGTCTTTCTCTTCGCATCCGGGCGACTTCATTGACCGTCTTAAGCGCGACATCCAGAAACGCCTCGGAGTCAACAAGATCGAAGCGGGCTTCCAGCGTGTCATTCAATTGATCTCGGTGGGCCAGATAGACTGATCCCTCACGCAGATTCCGCAATGCTCCGGCCGCGCTCAGGTATTTATAAGTTGTGAGAGTTGTGGGGTTAGTCTCGGTGGAGGGTTCCATGCCTTTTTTGCCCCACTCCCTGACGAAGACGCCCCTTGGATTACAAGCGGATTCGAACAAGGCGAGCAACGAGCCCGCCTGGTAGATCACTCCTCCAGCCACGCATCTGCGCTCTTGTCGAGCGTCAGTCCGAGGAAATCCCAGGTCGCGGCCATATGCGGCGAGAGCGGCGCGCGCACTTCCAGCTTGCCGCCATCGGGATGCGCCAGCTTTATCCCGCGCGCATGCAGGTGCAGCTTGCGGCTCACGCCGCCGGTGAGAAATGCTTCCGCCGCACCGTATTTGCCGTCGCCCACAATCGGCGTGCCCATCGCCGCGGCATGCACGCGCAGCTGATGCGTGCGGCCGGTCAGCGGCGCCATGCCGAGCCAGGCGGCGCGCTTGCCGGCCGTATCAATCGTGCGATAGAGCGAGACGGCATTCTTGCCCTCGTCCTCGTCATAGACCATGCGCTCGCCGGCGCCGCCCGCCAGCTTGGCCAGCGGCAGATCGATCTTGCCCATGCGCTGGTCCGGCACGCCCATCACCAGTGCCCAGTAGAGCTTGTGCGCATCGCGCTTGCGCAGCGCCTCGGCCAGTTTCGCTGCCGCCTTCGCGCTGCGCGCCAGCAGCAGAACGCCCGAGGTATCCTTGTCGAGGCGATGCACCAGACGCGGGCGTTCGGCCGCGCCGAATTTCAGATAGCCGAGCAAACAGTCGAGATGTTCGGTCAGGCCGGTGCCGCCCTGCGTGGCCAGACCCGCCGGCTTGTTCAGCACGATCACCGCATCGTCCTTGTGCAGCACGGCGGCTTCCAGTTCGGCGATCCGTTCGGGGCTGGCCCTGGCGACCCTGGGCGCACGCGGCTCGTCCGTGTCCTTCGGCGGCTCGCCCAGCGGCGGGATGCGGATGGTCTGGCCGACTTCCAGCCGGGCCGCCGCCTTGACGCGGCCGCCATCGACGCGGACCTGGCCGGTGCGCAGCAGCTTTTCCAGCTTGGCGTGGCCGAGCCACGGATAATGACGCTTGAACCAGCGGTCGAGACGCAGGTCGGCTTCGTCGGCAACGACGGTACGGGTGATCACCTGGGACATGGNNCCTTCGACCGACTGCACCTCGATTTCGCATTCCTGCGCCGCGGCATAGAGGATCTGCCGCGTCAGATTCTTGAACTGCGCCAGCTTGCCGTAGAAGCAGTCGTCGCGGCTCTGCACCACGCCGGGCGTGTAGAACGGCTTTTCCTTCGGCATGCTGAGGAAAAACGTATACACCCCCGCTCCGAGCAGGAGCAGAAGTGCGACGATGCCGAAAAAGCCCATCCGTTGCAGCACGGAAAAACGCTCCATGAAATAAGCGACAGGTGATCTGCTGCGAGGCCGTGCCATACCGCAATTTTACATCAGATTTATACGACGGTCAGCGTTAGGACTTGGTTAACGGATCAGAGCCGCATGCCCCGGATCAATCCTGTTCGTTCAGTCCTGTTCATCCTGGCGGCGACTGCGCAACTTCTGCCAGTAATCCAGCCTTTTAATGATGTCGCGCTCGAAACCGCGCTCCACCGGGCGGTAGAAAGTCTGCCGGTCCATTCCCTCGGGGAAATAGTTCTGGCCGGAAAAGCCGTCGGCGGCATCATGGTCGTAGGCATACCCCGCGCTGTAGCCCAGCTCCTTCATCATTTTGGTCGGCGCGTTCAGGATATGCATCGGCGGCGCCAGCGACCCATGCTCGCGCGCTGCGCGTTTGGCGCCCTTCTCGGCCTTGTAAGCGGCATTCGATTTCGGCGCCGTGGCGAGATAGATCACTGCCTGCACCAGGCCGAGTTCGCCTTCCGGCGAGCCGAGGAAATCGTACATGTCCTTGGCCGCCAGTGCCTGCACCAGCGCATTCGGATCGGCCATGCCGATATCCTCGGCGGCGAAGCGCACCAGGCGACGGAGGATATAAAGCGGATCTTCGCCGCCCACCAGCATGCGCGCCATCCAGTAGAGCGCGGCATCGACATCGGAGCCGCGCAAGGACTTATGCAAGGCCGAGATCAGGTTGTAGTGCTCGTCCTGACTCTTGTCGTAGATCGGCGCGCGCTTTTGCAATGTCTCTGCGAGCCTTGCAGGATCGAGCGGCTCTGTCTCGGGCGGCAGGGTGTAGATCTGCTCGGCCATGTTGAGCAGGTAACGGCCATCGCCATCGGCCATGGCGCGCAATGCGGCGCGGGCCTCCGGCGTCAGCGGCAACGGACGTTCGATGGCTTCGGCGCGCGACAGCAGCTTTTCCTGCGCCTCGTCATCCAGCCGGTGCAGCACGATGACGGCGGCGCGCGACAGCAGCGCCGAGTTCAGTGCGAAGCTGGGATTCTCCGTGGTCGCGCCGACCAGCACCACCGTGCCATCCTCGACGTAAGGCAGAAAGCCATCCTGCTGCGCGCGGTTGAAGCGATGGATTTCATCGACGAACAGCAAGGTGCGCTTGCCCAGCGCACGGCGTTCGCGGGCCGCTTCAAACACCTTGCGCAGATCGGCCACGCCCGAGAACACCGCCGACAGCGGTGCGAATTCCAGATCGGTGGCATCGGCCAGCAAACGCGCAATCGAGGTCTTGCCGGTGCCCGGCGGGCCCCACAGGATCAGGCTGGACAGCTTCTTCGCCTGCACCATGCGGGCCAGCGGCCCCTCGCCGTGCAGCAGATGGTCCTGGCCGATCACGTCGGCAAGCGTCTGCGGGCGCAGGCGATCGGCGAGAGGTCCTGCCGCTTCCATGCCGGCGACCGCGAACAGGCTTTCGCCCGTACCGCCCATGGGGCCGCCTGCTGCCGGGGCGCTGCGTTTGGCCATGCTCAGATCCGCACCGTAAACGACAGCACCTGCTTGTTACGCCGCAGCGTCACGGTCCACTGGCTGCCGCCGCGCAGCAGGCCCTGCAGCGACTTCACGTCGTCGACCTCGCGGTCATTGATCTTCATGATGATGTCGCCGGTGCGCAGGCGCAGCCGGGCCGCGGTCGATCCCGGCGCGATCTCGGTGACGATGACGCCACGCTCCAGCATGTCGAGGCCGAGTTCATCGGCAAAAGCCGGCGAGAGGTTGCCAACCGTGGCGCCGGCGAGCGGCTGGTTGCCGCTGAGCAGGGTCAGGCTGCGCGGCGGCGTCTCGGGCGCATCCTGCAGGGCGATCTTCAGGTTCAGCCGCTGGCCGCGCCGCAGCACATCGAGGGCCGCCGTGTCGCCCAGCTTGCGGGTGGCGATGCGGAAACGCAGCGCCTGCGGATCGTTCACCTCGCGGCCGTCGATGGACAGCACGACATCGCCCGCTTTCAGCCCGGCGCGATCGGCCGGTCCGCCGCGCCAGACCTCGCCGACCAGCACGCCGTTGGGTCGTGCCATGCCTAACCCTTGCGCGATCTCGCTGGTGACGGTCTCGCCATTGGCGCCGAACCACGGCCGCTTGATCCCCTTCCCGGCCATGGCGCTGGCCACGGTGGACGAAACGAGGTTGGCCGGGATGGCAAAGCCGATGCCGATCGAACCGCCGGAGCGCGAGAAGATCGCCGTATTGATGCCGACCAGCTTGCCGTCCATGCCGAGCAGCGCGCCGCCGGAATTGCCGGGATTGATCGCCGCATCGGTCTGGATGAAGGACTGCGCCGTCATGTCATCCGAGATCGCGCGGCCGACCGCAGAGATAATGCCCTGTGTCACCGTCTGGCCGACGCCGAAAGGATTGCCGATCGCCAGCACCAGGTCGCCGACCTGCATCTCGTCGGAATCGCGGAATTCGAGATATGGCAGGGTTTCGCCGCGCGTGTCGATGCGCAGCACGGCCAGGTCCGAACGCGGATCGGCGGCAATCACGCGCGCCTCGAATTCGCGGCGGTCGCTGAGCGCCACGACGATCTCGGTGGCGCCCTCGATCACATGGTTGTTGGTGACGATCACGCCCTCGGCCTCGACGATCACGCCCGAGCCGAGCGACTGCGCGATACGCTCGCGCGGCATGCCGAAGGGCGACTGGTTGCCGAAGAAGCGGCGGAAGAACGGGTCGTCGGCAAAGGGCGAGGCCACGCGCTCGACGCGGCGGCTGTAGACGTTGACCACGGCTGGTGCGGCGCGCTGCACCAGCGGCGCGAAACTCAGCTGGATCTCGGCCCGGCTCGCCGGCAGGCGGGTCTGACCTGTCTGGGCGGAGGCGACGACGGGCAGCGCGGCCAAGACCGCGGCCAGCGCCAGTTTCAGGACAGTGCAGAGAGAGAATTGCGCCATGGCTGTTTTACATAGGGGGCTCGGCGGGTGCTTTTCAATGGCCGGTCGCCGGGGGACTGAGGGTTAACGCGGTATTCACCGCTTACGGCCATTCTGCCCGACCATGAAGCTGGAAAAGCCGATCCTGCAGCAGCTGCAGGCCTACTGGGAGGACAAGCGCGGCGACCGCCCCTATCCGGGGCGCGAGGATATCGATCCTCTGGAGCTGCGCTTCATCATCGGTCATCTGATCCTGGTCGATATCGAGCCGACCCCGCTGCGTTTCCGCTATCGCCTGTTCGGCACCGCCATTGCGCAGCGCCAGGGCTTCGACATGACCGGCAAATATCTCGACCAGCATCCCTGGCCGGATCTCGCCGAGATGGCGCGGCAGACCTATTGCGAGGTGATGGCCACCAGCAAGCCGACACTGATCCGCCGCCACGGCCTGGTCAGCGACGGCTATGTCGATCACCAGTCGCTGATCCTGCCGCTGGGCCACAGCCAGGTGGACATGATCATGGCCGGCGTGGCTTTCACGCCCGCAGCCGAACGCCACCTGTCTTAAAGCGAGCCCCGGAATCGAAAACGGCGGCCCGGAAACCGGACCGCCGCTTTCAGATATTCTATGCGTCAGCCGATCAGGCTGCAGCTTCCTCGGTCGCTTCCGCCACCGGACCCGAATCCTGGCCCTTGGCCGACACGTCGCGGTCGACCAGTTCAACCACGGCCATCGGCGCGGCATCGCCATAGCGGAAGCCGGCCTTCAGCACGCGGCTGTAGCCGCCGTTGCGCGAGGCATAGCGCTGGTTGAGCGTCGAGAACAGCTTGTCGACAGCCGACTTCTCCGGGATGAAGGAGAGCGCCTGGCGACGGGCATGCAGATCGCCGCGCTTGCCGAGCGTGATCAGCTTGTCGATCAGCGGCTTCAGCTCCTTGGCCTTCGGCAGCGTGGTCGTGATCTGCTCATGCTTGATCAGCGAGGCAACCATGTTGCCGAACATGGCGCGACGATGCGCGCTGGACTTATTCAGTTTGCGGCCGGCATTGCGGTGACGCATGGGACTCTCCTCGATCTTCCTTTAGGCGGACAGGATCAGTACTGATCCTGCAGCTTCTTCGCCAGTTCCTCGATATTCTCCGGCGGCCAGTTGGGGACATGCATGCCGAGATGCAGACCCATCTGAGCCAGAACTTCCTTGATCTCGTTGAGCGACTTGCGGCCGAAATTCGGCGTGCGCAGCATCTCTGCTTCGGTCTTCTGGATCAGATCACCGATGTAGACGATGTTGTCGTTCTTCAGGCAGTTGGCCGAACGCACCGACAGCTCGAGCTCGTCGACACGGCGCAGCAGGTTCGGATTGAATTCCGGCTCGCTGGTGACCTTCTCGCGGCTCTCCGCCTTCGGCTCTTCGAAGTTGATGAAGAGCTGCAGCTGGTCCTGCAGGATGCGCGCGGCATAGGCCAGCGCGTCATCCGGCTTGATCGCGCCGTTGGTTTCCATCTGCATGGTCAGCTTGTCATAGTCGAGAATCTGGCCCTCGCGGGTGTTCTCGACCTTGTACGAAACCTTGCGCACCGGGCTGTACAGCGCATCGACCGGGATCAGGCCGATCGGCGCATCTTCCGGACGGTTGGCCGAAGCCGGCACATAGCCCTTGCCGGTCTCGACGGTCAGTTCCATGCGGATGCTGGCGCCGGCGTCGAGCGTGCAGAGCACGTGGGTCGGGTCCATGACTTCGATGTCATGGCCGGTCTCGATCATCTTGGCGGTCACCTCGACCGGACCCTGCGCATTCAGATGCATGCGCTTCGGGCCCTCGCCGTGCATCTTCAGCGCCATCGACTTGATGTTCAGCACGATGTCGGTGACGTCTTCGCGCACGCCCGGGATGGACGAGAATTCATGCAGCACGCCGTCGATCTTGATCGACGTGACGGCAGCGCCCTGCAGCGACGACAGCAGCACGCGACGCAGCGCGTTGCCCAGCGTCAGACCGAAACCACGCTCCAGCGGTTCGGCGACAATGGTCGCGGTACGGCCCGGCACGGCGCCCGGCTCGATAACCAGCTTGTTCGGCTTAATCAGATCGGTCCAATTCTTCTGGATCACCTGTAACCTCGTTCGGTTGCGGCGGCAGCGGTAATTCCGCCTAGGCCACCTCGGGTGCGGCATCGGCCGCCCGTGACGGCGGCCGGCCTCATTGTTCTTTTCTGCGCCGGACCTGAATCCGGCGCGGACCGTTTAGATGCGGCGGCGCTTCGGCGGACGGCAGCCGTTGTGCGGGATCGGCGTGACGTCGCGGATGCTGGTGATGACGAAGCCGACGGCCTGCAGAGCGCGCAGCGCAGACTCGCGACCCGAACCCGGGCCCTTCACCTCGACCTCGATGGTCCGCACGCCATGCTCGGCAGCGCGACGGCCGGCAGTATCGGCAGCGACCTGCGCGGCATACGGCGTCGACTTGCGCGAGCCCTTGAAGCCCTGGCTGCCAGCCGACGACCAGGCGATGGTGTTGCCCTGCGCGTCGGTGATGGTGATCATCGTGTTGTTGAACGAAGCATTCACATGCGCAACGGCAGAGGTGATGTTCTTCTTTTCCTTGCGCCGGGGGCGCGCGGCCTTGTCCTTGACCATGAGTATCCTGCAGTCCTTAAAACGGGGGCTAACGGTTTAGCGCGCGGCCTTCTTCTTGCCGGCGATGGCGACCGCCTTGCCCTTGCGGGTGCGGGCGTTGGTATGGGTACGCTGACCGCGGACCGGCAGGCCCTTGCGGTGACGCAGGCCGCGATAGCAGCCCAGGTCCATCAGACGCTTGATGTCCATGGCGATTCCACGACGCAGGTCGCCTTCGACCTTGTAGTCGCGATCGATGGTTTCGCGGATCTGCAGCACTTCGGCGTCAGTCAGCTGATTGACGCGGCGCTCAGCCGGAAGGCCCACCTTTTCGCAAATCTCTTTCGCCTTCACCCGGCCGATGCCGTAGATGTAGGTCAGTGCGATCTCGACCCGCTTGTTGGTCGGAATATTCACGCCAGCGATACGCGCCACGTTCTTCTCCTCGAATCACCCGCTCCGACCTTGCCGAAGCGTTCACCTTGGCACCGATGAGACATGAGCAAAACCCAACGAAGTCATAGACTTACGTCGGGATCCGCAGCCTCAATTGTCGCTCGCGCCCGTTGCCAAGGGGCGCGATTATAGAAACTTCCTCTACTCAGTCAACCACTTAAAGGCAGTCAAAGCGAAGCTAAAACGTCCTCGATCTGCCGCGTTACATCGTCGATTTCTGCCATCCCATCGACCTTCCGCAGGATACCCCGCCCCTCGTAATACGGGAGAAGCGGCGCCGTCTGCTCGTGATAGGCCTTGAGCCGGGGCACCACGGTCTCGGCCTTGTCGTCCGCCCGGCGGGTGAACTCGGTCGAGCCGCAGCGGTCGCATATACCTGGCTGCTTGGTCGGCTGGAACTTGTCGTGATAGCCCGCGCCACACTTGGCACAGGTGAATCGGCCAGTGATACGCTCAACCAGAATGGAGTCGTTCACCTGCATCTCGATCACGGCGTCCAGCTTGAGCTTGCGCTCGGCCAGCATCTTGTCGAGCGCTTCGGCCTGCTTGGTGGTGCGCGGGAAGCCGTCCAGGATAAAGCCCTTGCGGCAGTCCGGCTGATCGATGCGGTCGGCGATGATGCCCACCACGATCTCGTCCGAGACCAGGGCGCCACTATCCATGATCGCCTTGGCCTTCAGGCCGATGGCAGTGCCGGCCTTGACGGCGGCACGCAGCATGTCGCCGGTCGACAGCTGGACCAGACCATGATTGGCGGTCAGACGCTGGGCCTGGGTGCCTTTGCCGGCGCCCGGCGGTCCGAGCAGGATCAGCCTCATTATTTGCGCGCTCCCCTCAGTTTGGCCTTCTTGATAAGGCCCTCGTACTGGTGCGCCAGCAGATGCGACTGGATCTGGGCGACGGTATCCATGGTCACGCTGACCACGATCAGCAACGATGTGCCGCCGAAATAGAACGGAACCGAGTACTGGGAAATCAGGAATTCAGGCAGCAGACAGACGCCGGCGATGTAGGCGGCACCGACCACGGTCAGACGGGTCAGCACATAGTCGAAATACTCCGCCGTACGCTGGCCAGGACGGATGCCCGGCACAAAGCCGCCGTATTTCTTCAGGTTGTCGGCCGTCTCGTTCGGATTGAACACGACCGAGGTATAGAAGAAACAGAAGAATACGATCAATCCGACATAGGTCGCCATATAAAGCGGCTGGCCATGGCCGAGCAGGGTCGTGATCGTGGTAACCCAGCCGGGTGCGCCGGAACTGGCAGTAAACTGCGCGACCGTCGCCGGCATCAGCAGCAGCGAGGATGCGAAGATCGGCGGGATCACGCCCGAGGTGTTCAGCTTCAGCGGCAGGTGCGAACTTTCGCCGCCGAACATGCGGGCGCCCTGCTGTCGCTTGGGATACTGCACCAGGATGCGGCGCTGGGCGCGCTCCATGAAGACGATGAAGGTGATAACGGCAACGATCAGCACCAACAGGAACAGGATGAAGAAGGTGCTGAGCGCACCGGTGCGGCCGAGTTCCAGCGTCGCGGCCAGAGCGCGCGGTAGTTCGGCGACGATACCGGCGAAGATAATCAGCGAGGTGCCCTGGCCGACGCCGCGCTGGGTGATCTGCTCGCCCAGCCACATCAGGAACAGCGTACCGCCGGTCAGCGTCACCACGGTGGTGAGACGGAAGAACATGCCCGGATCCATCACCGCGCCGCCGCGGCTGCCGGTCATGCCTTCAAGGCCGACTGCGATACCGTAGGACTGGATGAGGGCCAGGAAGACTGTGCCGTAGCGGGTATACTGGTTGAGCTTCTTGCGGCCCGCCTCGCCTTCCTTCTTCAGCGCTTCCATCTGCGGGGTCACCGCAGTCAGCAGCTGAACGATAATGGAGGCCGAGATATACGGCATGATGTTGAGCGCGAAGATGGTCATGCGCTCGAGCGCGCCACCCGCGAACACGTTGAACATCCCGAGGATGCCGCCGGCCTGCTGGCGGAAGATGTCGGCCATGATCTGCGGGTCGATGCCCGGCAGTGGAATATAGGTGCCAAGCCGGTACACGATCAGAGCGCCGATCGTGAACCAGATACGCTTCTTCAATTCGGTCGCTTTGGCGAACGCCCCGAGATTGAGGCTGCCTGCCATGCGTTCCGCTGCCGATGCCATGCCCGAGTCCTAAATCCGACCGCGTGAACCTGAAAACTGGCGACGGGGCCAAAGCCCCGTCGCTGAGACCTGAAAGGCCTGACTTACTTCTTCTTACCCTTGGCCTTCTTCTCGGCCTTCGGCTCGGCTTCCGCCTTCGGAGCAATCAGCACGGTGAGGCTGCCACCAGCCTTCTCGACTGCCGCCTTGGCGGTGCCAGAGGCGCCGCTGACGGTGATGGTCACCTTGGCCTTCAGTTCACCGGTGCCGAGCAGGCGCACGCCGCCGGCCTTGCGCGAGCACAGGCCAGCAGCCTTCAGCGCTGCTTCGTCGATCGGCTGCGAAGCATCGATCTTCTTCTTGTCGATGGCCGACTGCAGGCGCCCGATGTTCACGGTCTCGAAATGGACCGGGTTCAGCGGATTGAAGCCTCGCTTCGGCAGACGACGGTAGATCGGGGTCTGACCGCCTTCGAAGCCCTTGATGCTGACGCCGGTGCGGGCCTTCTGACCCTTCACGCCGCGGCCCGAGGTCTTGCCCTTGCCGGAACCAATGCCGCGACCAACGCGCATACGGTCCTTGCGGGCGCCCTCGTTATCGGCAATCTGATTGAGACGCATGTTCCTAACCCTTCCGCTCGGGCCCGCCAACTAAAGAGCGAGCCCAGTGATCCTTAGCCTTCGACCTGAATCAGGTGCTGCACCTTGGCGATCATGCCGCGCACCGAAGGAGTGTCCTCCAGCTCGCGGGTCTGATGCAGCTTGCGCAGGCCCAGACCGACCAGCGTGCCCTGCTGATCGGCAGTCCGCTTGTTGGCTGAACGGATCCAGGTGACCTTGACAGTCTTGCCGGCCGCCTTGGCGGCCTTCTTCTTCGCAGCAGCCATGGGGCTTACTCCTCAGTCTCGGACTTGCGACCGAGCAGATCGGCGACTTTCTTGCCGCGCTTGGACGCGATATGGCGCGGCGCATTCAGGCCCTTGAGAGCCTCGAAAGTAGCCTTCACCATGTTATGCGGGTTCGACGAACCGAGCGACTTGGTCACCACGTCGGCGACGCCCAGCGTCTCGAACACAGCGCGCATCGGACCGCCGGCAATGATGCCGGTACCGGCCGGAGCCGTGCGCAGCAAGACTTTACCGGCGCCATGACGGCCCTCGATGTCGTGATGCAGCGTGCGACCTTCGCGCAGGTTGACGCGGATCAGGTTGCGCTTGGCATGTTCGGTGGCCTTGCGGATCGCTTCCGGCACTTCGCGGGCCTTGCCCGAACCGTAACCGACGCGGCCCTTCTGATCGCCGACGACGACGAGAGCAGCGAAACCGAAGCGACGACCGCCCTTCACCACCTTGGCGACGCGATTGATGCTGACCAGCTTGTCGACGAGATCGCCCTCGCCGCGGTCGCGGTCACCACCGCGGTCGCCACGTTCCCGATCGCCCCGTTCACCCCGTTGAGTAGCAGCCATGGTACCCAAACCTTTCTTAGAATTTCAGACCGGCTTCACGCGCTGCTTCCGCAAGCGCCTTGATGCGGCCGTGATAGAGATAGGCTCCGCGATCGAAGGTGACATCGGTGACGCCGGCGGCCTTCGCGCGCTCGGCGATCAGCTTGCCAACTTCGGAGGCAGCCTTGCTGTCGGCACCGGTCTTCAGCGAGCCACGCAGGCCGGCTTCCAGCGACGAGGCAGCGGCAACAGTCACGCCCTTCACGTCGTCGATGACCTGGGCGTAGATGTAGCGCGAGGAACGATGCACGCTCAGGCGCGGACGACCATGCGCGGCGGCAACGATCTTGGTCCGGTTGCGCTGCTTGCGGCGCTCGTTCAGAGCGTTCAGGCGAGTCTTGAGGCTCATAGCGGCATCCCTTACTTCTTCTTGCCTTCCTTGCGCAGGATGGTCTCGGAGGCATACTTGATGCCCTTGCCCTTGTAGGGCTCCGGCGGCTTGACGCTGCGGATGTCCGCCGCGACCTTGCCGACCAACTGCTTGTCCGCACCCGAGATCTTGATCGAGGTGGGCTTTTCCACCTTGATTTCGATGCCGGCCGGGATCGGATAGATGACTTCGTGGCTAAAGCCCATGTTCAGCTGCAGGTTCTTGCCCTGCATCGCCGCACGCAGACCGACGCCGTTGATTTCCAGCTCTTCGCTGTAACCGTCCTTGACGCCCTTCACCAGGTTGTTCACCAGCGTGCGCTGCATGCCCCACATGGAGCGTGCGCGACGGGTGACCTGGCGCGGCTTCACGGTGATCTTGCCGTCCGCCATGGTGACGTCGAGATCTTCCACGATGGTGAGCTTGAGCTCGCCCTTCGGGCCCTTGGCAGTCAGGGTCTGGCCGGTCAACTGAACCTGCACGCCCTGCGGCACTGGAACCGGATGTTTGCCGATACGCGACATGATCAGCTCCTTAGAACACGCGGCAGAGGACTTCGCCGCCGACATTGGCGGAGCGAGCCTCGGTGTCGGACATCACGCCGCGCGGGGTGGACAGGATCGAAATCCCGAGACCGCCACGCACCTTGCCGAGATCCTTGATTGCCGAATACACGCGACGGCCGGGCTTCGACACGCGGTCGATGGTCTTGATGACCGGCTCGCCTTCGAAATACTTCAGCTCAATCTTCAGATTGCGCTTGTTGCCATCTTCCACGACTTCGTAGCCGCGGATATAGCCTTCCTTCTTGAGCACTTCGAGCACGTTCATACGCAGCTTCGAAGCCGGGCTGGCGATCGCCGCCTTACCCGCCTGCTGCCCGTTACGAATACGGGCAAGCATATCACCCAGGGGATCGGTAAGAGCCATTTCCTACTCTCCTTACCAGCTCGACTTGACCATGCCCGGGATCTGGCCGGCAGAGGCCAGTTCACGCAGCATGTTGCGCGACAGTTTCAGCTTGCGATAGGTACCGCGCGGGCGGCCCGTCAGTTCGCAGCGATTGCGCACACGGATCTTTGCGGAGTTACGCGGCAGTTCGGCCAACTTCAGGGCCGCCTCAAAGCGCTCTTCCGGGGTGACGTTCTTGTTCTTGATCGTCGCCTTCAGCTTCGCGCGCTTGGCGGCGAACTGGACCGACATGCGGCGGCGGCGCTCGTTTTTCTCGACAGAACTGGTTTTTGCCATATCCGGCGTCCCTTCTCGGCTCAGTTCGTGAACGGCATGCGGAAACCGGCCAGCAGGGCCTTGGCTTCCTCATCCGTCTTCGCCGTGGTGCAAATGATGATGTCCATGCCGCGCGGAGCATCGACCTTGTCGTAGTCGATTTCCGGGAAGATGAACTGCTCCTTCAGGCCCAGCGCGTAATTGCCGCGACCGTCGAAGCTCTTGCCGCTGACACCGCGGAAGTCGCGCACGCGCGGCAGGGCGATGTTGATCAGGCGATCAAGGAATTCATACATGTGCTCGCGGCGCAGCGTGACCTTGCAGCCGACGCCCTGGTTTTCGCGAAGCTTGAAATTCGCGATCGCCTTGCGCGACTTGGTAATCACCGGCTTCTGGCCGGTGATCGCGGCCATTTCGGTGGCAGCCGCAGTCAGCTTCTTCGAATCCTGGGCGGCTTCGCCCACACCCATGTTGACGACGATCTTGGTGATCTTCGGCACTTCCAAGGTGTTCTTGTAGCCGAACTTCTCGGTCAGCTGCTTGCGGACCTGCTGTTCGTAGATGTCTTTCATACGCGGATTGGCCACATCAGCCTCCATCAGCGATCGATGATCTCGCCGGAGCGCTTGGCGAAGCGCACCTTGCGGCCATCGTCGAGAGTCTTGACACCAACGCGGGTCGGCTTGCCGTCCTTCGGATCGGCAAGCATCACGTTGGAAACATGCAGCGGGGCTTCGCGCTGCTCGATGCCGCCCGCAGCAGTGCGGCTCGGCTTGACATGCTTGGTCACCTTGTTGGCGCCCGAGACGGTCACGCGCGAAGTCTCGCGGCTCACGCTCAGCACCTCACCGGACGCGCCCTTCGAGCGGCCGGTAATCACGACGACCTTGTCGCCCTTCTTGATCTTCATAGCTTCGGCCATGGCTTACAGAACCTCCGGCGCCAGCGAAATGATCTTCATATGGCCCTTGCCGCGCAGCTCGCGGGTGACCGGCCCGAAGATACGGGTGCCGATCGGCTCTTCCTGCTTGTTGATCAGGACGGCGGCATTGCGGTCGAAGCGGATGGCGCTGCCATCGGCGCGGCGGATTTCCTTCGCGGTGCGAACGATGACGGCGCGATGCACGTCACCCTTTTTCACCTTGCCGCGCGGGATCGCGTCCTTGACGGACACGACGATCACGTCGCCGACCTGGGCCGTCCGGCGCTTCGCGCCACCCAGCACCTTGATGCACTGGACTCGGCGTGCGCCTGAATTGTCGGCGACGTCGAGATTGGTTTCCACTTGGATCATTGGACCTGTACCTCGCTAACTATCTATGTGCGGTTCAGGACGGATTCTCGACGACGATCCAGCGCTTCAGCTTGGAGATCGGCTTCGATTCCTGAATCGACACAACCTCGCCCTCTTTCCGAGAATTGTTCTCGTCATGGGCGTGGTAATTCTTCGAACGGCGGATGAACTTCTTGTACACCGGGTCCATGATGCGGCGCTCAACCTTCACAACAATGGTCTTGTTGCCCTTGTTGCTCACCACGACGCCCTGCAATACGCGCTTCGGCATCTCTTCTCTCCTTACGCCTTCTTGGCGCCGGCCTGCTTATGCAGGGCGGTGCGCACTCGGGCGACGTCGCGGCGCACTTGTTTCACGCGCGCGGTGTTTTCCAGCTGACCGGTCGCCTTCTGGAAGCGCAGGTTGAACTGCTCCTTCTTCAGGTCGACAAGCTTGGTGTTCAGCTCGTCCTTGGTCTTACCGACCAGTTCATTGCTCTTCATGGCTTACGCTCCCTCACCCAGGCGGGTGACGACCTTGGTCTTGATCGGCAGCTTGGCAGCGCCGAGCACGAAAGCTTCCTTGGCGAGAGCCGCCGGGATGCCATCGAGCTCGAACATGATGCGGCCGGGCTTCACGCGGGCCACCCACAATTCGGGCGAGCCCTTGCCGGAACCCATGCGGACTTCGGCCGGCTTCTTCGACACCGGCACATCCGGGAACACGCGGATCCACATGCGACCCTGGCGCTTGATGTGACGGGTGATCGCACGGCGGCAGGCCTCGATCTGGCGGGCGGTGACGCGCGCCGGCTCCAGGGCCTTCAGGCCGAAGGCGCCGAAATTGAGGTCGGTACCACCCTTGGCCACGCCATGGATGCGGCCCTTAAAGGCCTTGCGGAACTTGGTACGCTTCGGTTGCAACATCTCTCGTTACTCCCGGCTCAGCCCTGACGGCCGCCCTGATGGCTCGGCCCCTGGCTCTGTTCAGCCATGCGCTTGTCCTGCGCCATCGGGTCATGAGCCATGATCTCACCCTTGAACACCCACACCTTCACGCCGCAGCTGCCATAGGCAGTCTTGGCAGTGCCGCGGGCGAAGTCGACGTCGGCGCGCAGCGTATGCAGCGGCACGCGACCTTCGCGATACCACTCGACGCGGGCGATTTCGGCGCCGCCGAGACGGCCGCTGCAGGTGATACGAATGCCGCCGGCGCCCAGACGCATCGCCGACTGCACGGCGCGCTTCATCGCACGGCGGAAGGCCACGCGGCGCTCCAGCTGCTGGGCGATATTCTCGGCCACCAGCTTGGCATCGAGTTCCGGCTTGCGGATTTCGACGATGTTCAGATGCACTTCGGACTTGGTCATCTTGGCCAGGTCGGAGCGCAGCTTCTCGATGTCGGCGCCCTTCTTGCCGATCACCACGCCCGGACGTGCCGAGTGAATGGTGATGCGGGCTTTCTTGGCCGGACGCTCGATCACGATGCGCGCAACACCGGCCTGAGCCAGGCGCTTCTCGAGATACGCGCGGATCTTCAGATCTTCATGCAACAGACCGGCGTATTCCTTGTCGCTGGAATACCAGCGGGAATCCCAAGTGCGGTTGATGCCGAGACGAAGCCCGATCGGATTGACTTTCTGACCCATTACGCCTGCTCCCCGCTCTGCGCTTCAGCCTTCTTCGCCTTCGGAGCCGACTTGGCGCCCTTCGGCTTGGCGGCCTTGGCCGGAGCCTTCTTCTCTTCTTCGCGCTCACGCACCACGATGGTGATGTGGCTGAACGGCTTCAGGATCGCTGCACCGCGGCCGCGGGCGCGGGCATGGAAGCGCCGCATCACCAGGCCCTTGCCGACGCTGGCTTCGGCGACGACCAGACGGTCGACGTCGAGCTGATGGTTGTTCTCGGCATTGGCGATCGCCGACTGGAGGACCTTGCGGACATCCTGGGCGATACGACGCTTGGAGAAGGTCAGCTCGGACAGGGCAGCCTCGACCCGCTTGCCGCGGATCAGACCGGCCACCACACCAAGCTTCCGAGGGCTCACACGGATGTTGCGCCCCACGGCCATGGCCTCGTTCTCGCCGAGGCGGGTTTCGCGCGCCTGCTTGCTCATGGTTACTTCTTCGCCTTCTTGTCGCCGGCCGTATGACCAGGGAAGGTGCGGGTCGGCGAGAACTCACCGAACTTGTGCCCGACCATATCCTCAGTCACGTTCACCGGGATGAACTTGTTGCCGTTGTGGACACCGAAGGTCAGGCCGACGAACTGCGGCATGATCGTCGAGCGGCGCGACCAGGTCTTGATGACCTCCTTGCGGCCCGACGTTGCGACCTTGTCGGCCTTATTCAGCAGATACCCGTCAACGAACGGGCCTTTCCAGACAGAACGTGTCACGATCGACCTCCTAGCCCGTTAGCTATGCTTGCCCGGCGGGCGACGGCGCAGAATCATGTTCTGCGTCCGCTTGTTGTTACGCGTGCGCTTACCCTTGGTGTTCTTGCCCCACGGGGTCACCGGATGACGGCCACCCGAGGTACGACCTTCACCACCACCATGCGGGTGATCGATCGGGTTCATGGCAACACCGCGCACGGTCGGGCGGATGCCCATCCAGCGCTTGCGGCCAGCCTTGCCCAGCTTGGTGTTCTGGTTGTCCGAGTTGGACACGGCGCCGATGGTGGCCATGCACTCGGCCTGCACCAGACGCTGTTCACCCGAGGCCAGACGCACCAGCGCCATGCCCTGATCCTTGCCGACCAGCTGCACGAAGGTGCCGGCCGAACGCGCCATCTGACCACCCTTGCCCGGCTTCATCTCCACATTGTGGATGATGGTGCCGACCGGGATCGACTTCAGCGGCATCGCATTGCCCGGCTTGATGTCGGCCTTCTCGCCCGACACCACACGGTCGCCAGCCTTCAGGCGCTGCGGAGCCAGGATGTAGTTCAGCTCACCGTCATCATACTTGATGAGCGCGATGAACGCGGTGCGGTTCGGGTCATACTCGATCCGCTCGACCGTGGCGCCGACATCGAACTTGCGGCGCTTGAAGTCGATCATGCGATAGCGGCGCTTGTGGCCGCCACCGATGTGACGGGTCGTGATACGACCGAAATGATTGCGGCCGCCAGTCTTCTTCAGGCCCTCGGTCAGTTCCTTGACCGGGCGGCCCTTGTGGAGCTGCGAACGGTCGATGAGCACGAGGCCGCGGGTCGACGGCGTAACTGGCTTATAAGTCTTCAACGCCATGGCTTAGATCCCCGTCGTCACGTCGATCTTGTGGCCGTCGGCGAGGGTGACCATCGCCTTCTTCCAATCCGAGCGCTGGCCCGGTTCGCCACGAAACAGTTTTACCTTGCCCTTGCTGCGCAGGGTGTTGACCGCCGTCACCTTGACCTTGAACAGCGCCTCAACGGCGGCCTTGATCTGCGGCTTGGTGGCAGTCAGCGGCACCTTGAAGGTGACCTGGTTGTACTCGGAAGTACGGGTCGCCTTTTCGGTGATCACCGGCGAGAGGATCACATCGTAATGGTTCACGTTGCTCATTTCAGGCGAGCCTCCAGAGCCTCGACCGCGGCCTTGGTCAGAACCAGGGTGTCACGGCGCAGGATGTCGTAAACGTTGGCGCCCTGCTCCGGCAGAACGTCGACGTTGTGGATCGCACGGATGGCGCGGGCGAAATTCTCGTCCAGCACCTTGCCGTCGATGACCAGCGCGCTCTCCAGGCCCATGACCTTCAGCTTGCTGGCCAGATCCTTGGTCTTGCCAACGGTCAGCGTGGCGGCGTCGACAATCTTCAGCTTGCCTTCGGCCAGCTTGGTCGACAGCGCGGTCTTGAGCGCCAGCTTGCGAACCTTCTTCGGCAGGTCGATGGCGTGGCTACGCGGCACCGGGCCGAAAGCCTTACCACCGCCGCGGAACTGCGGAGCGCGGATACCGCCGTGGCGGGCGCCGCCCGAGCCCTTCTGCTTGACGATCTTGCGGGTCGAGCCGGCAACTTCGCCATAGGTCTTGGTCTTGTGAGTGCCCTGCTGGCGCTTCGCGAGCTGCCAGATGACATAACGCTGCAGCAGGTCCGCACGCGGCGGCAGACCGAACACGTCCTTGGACAGCGTGAGCTTGCCCGAGTCCTTGTTCTCCAGCGTCGTCACGGCGATTTCGATTTTATCGGCCATGATCCTATACCCTTACTTGGCGGCCTTGAGAGCGGCCGGCATCGGCAGGTCCTTGGCGCGCGGCTTCTTCACCGCATCGCGAACCACCACATACTGACCCTCTGAGCCCGGAATGCTGCCCTTGACCATGATCAGGCCGCGGTCGGCATCGGTGCGCACGATCTGCAGGTTCTGCTGGGTGCGCTGACGGTCGCCCATATGGCCGGCCATCTTCTTACCCTTGAACACCTTGCCCGGATCCTGGCGCTGACCGGTCGAACCATGCGAACGGTGACTGACCGACACGCCGTGGCTGGCTTCCAGGCCACGGAAATTGTGCCGCTTCATGACACCGGCAAAGCCCTTACCGATCGTGGTGCCGGTCACGTCGACGAACTGGCCGACAATGAAATGCTCCACCGACAGTTCGGCGCCAACTTCCACCATGGCGTCAGCCGGAACGCGGAACTCAACGAGCTTGCGCTTCGGTTCGACATTCGCCTTGGCGAAGTGGCCGCGCAGGGCCTTGGTGACGTTCTTCGGCTTGGCGGCATCGACGCCGAGCTGGAGGGCCGTGTAGCCGTCCTTCTCGGCAGTGCGCTGCTGCACCACCTGCAAGTTGTCCACCTTCAGCACGGTGACGGGCACGTGCGTGCCGTCCTCCGAGAACAGCCGGGTCATCCCCAGCTTGCGTGCAACCAATCCGGTCCGCATCGGTCCAGTTCCTTACAGCTTGATCTCGACATCCACGCCGGCGGCGAGGTCGAGCTTCATCAGCGCGTCCACCGTCTGCGGGGTCGGGTCCACAATGTCCAGGAGCCGCTTGTGGGTGCGGATCTCGAACTGCTCGCGCGACTTCTTGTCGACGTGCGGCGAGCGATTCACGGTGAAGCGTTCGATATGGGTCGGCAGCGGGATCGGGCCACGCACGCGCGCACCGGTGCGCTTCGCGGTCGACACGATCTCGCTGGTGCTCTGGTCGAGCACCCGATGATCGAACGCCTTGAGGCGGATGCGGATATTCTGACTATCCATTGTCCTGTGTCCTGTCTGACGCTCGATACTTACGCGATGACCTTGGCGACGACGCCTGCGCCGACGGTACGACCGCCTTCGCGGATGGCGAA
>NZ_PEKV01000002.1:0-192587 GCF_002796975.1 Ferrovibrio sp.
TGGTTGATCGCGGCACCGCCACGTTCGAAATTCGCCACCATCTGCACGGTGACTTCAGCTGGATAGGCCGACACACCGCGTGTAGTGACGCCGTGGTTACCGGCGAAGATCAGGATCGTAACTGCATCAAGCCGCGGAATGGGACGTCGCTGCCAGCCTGCCAGGTGGCGGATACAATCCTCCAGCCGCGCCAGCGCGCCGGCCGGTTTGGTCAGATCTGCATCATGGCGCGTCGCTGCCGCCACGGCTTCCGAATCGCTGGCAGGCAGCGACTGCACTGCCCTGACGATCGCAGTCTTATCCGGGAACATATCGGTCATGCCCTCATCACGCCCGCCTGTTTCGCTCGCGCGTCGCGTTCAGGGCGCCTGCGTGCTATAAGCTACGCCAGCCCCTGCCGCAATACAGCCATGACTGACAGTTCCAGCCACCAGACTTCACGCCACAACCGCTGGCTCGGCGACCTTCGCCTTGCCCTGATGCTGCTCACTCGCCTGCCCCTGCCGGCCGGCAAGCCAGCCGGTCCGGAAGATGGCGCTGTCGCACGCGCGGCCTGGATCTTTCCCGTCGTCGGCCTGCTGGTCGGCGCAGCCGGCGGCGGCATCTTCATGCTGGCGAGCCATCTGGGGCTGGGCATGGCAAGCGCCGCCCTGCTGGCAATGGGGACCCAGGTGCTGCTGACCGGTGCCCTGCATGAGGACGGCCTTGCGGATACGGCCGATGGTTTCGGCGGCGGCCGGACCCGCGAGCGCAAGCTGGAGATCATGCGTGACAGCCGCATCGGCACCTATGGCGTCGTGGCTCTGGTGCTGATCCTGTCGCTGCGCTTCACCGCCCTGCAGGACATTGCCAGCAACCTGCTGTCGATCAGCGACGAACTTGACGAAGTCACAGGGCAGAATTCGGCTGTGATCATCGCGCTGGTCGCTGCCGGCGTGTTGTCGCGCGCGGCCATGGCTGCCGTGTGGTATCTGCTGCCGCCCGCGCGAAATGATGGCCTTGCGGCCGGCAGCGGTACGGTTCCTTTCGGCGCGGCCGTGGCCGCTGCAATTATCGCCGCTCTGATCGCCTTTGCCGCTCTGCCCGGCTTCGCCTTCATCGTCGCCTGTGCCGCCGCCGCGGCCCTGGCGCTGGCAGTGGCTGCGCTGGCGCAGTGGCAGATTCGCGGTCACACCGGCGATGTGCTGGGTACGGCACAGCAGATCGCCGAAGTCGGTGTGCTGCTGGCGATCGGTGCCGCTACCGTCGCCGCCTGAACATCCCAAAAGAAAAGGGCCGGGTGTTACCCCGGCCCTCGCCCTTATTCGTAAGGTCGTAACGCTTAGCCGTGCGCCAGGATGGCGAGCAGCAGCAGGGCCACGATGTTGGTGATCTTGATCAGCGGGTTCACGGCCGGACCGGCCGTGTCCTTGTATGGGTCGCCAACGGTGTCGCCGGTCACGGCCGCCTTATGGGCGTCCGAGCCCTTGCCACCATGATGACCCTCTTCGATGTACTTCTTGGCGTTGTCCCAGGCACCGCCGCCCGCCGTCATCGAGATGGCGACGAAGATGCCGGTCACGATCACGCCGAGCAGCATCGCGCCCACCGCGGCGAAGGCAGCAGCCTGGCCCGCGATGACCTTGATGATGAAGTACAGCACGATCGGGCTGAGCACCGGCAGCAGGCTGGGGATGATCATTTCCTTGATCGCCGCCTTGGTCAGCAGGTCGACAGCCTTGGAGTAATCGGGCTTCGCCGTGCCTTCCATGATGCCGGGGATTTCCTTGAACTGACGCCGCACTTCCACGACGACCGAACCGGCCGCGCGGCCGACCGCCGTCATGCCCATGGCGCCGAACAGATACGGCAGCAGACCGCCGATCAGCAGGCCGACCACGACATACGGGTTGCTCAGGGAGAAGTCGATCGTGACGTCCTTGAAGAAGTACTTCAGATCCTCGGTGTAGCAGGCAAACAGCACCAGTGAGCCGAAGCCGGCCGAACCGATGGCATAGCCCTTGGTCACGGCCTTGGTGGTGTTACCCACTGCATCGAGCGCGTCGGTGGTCTTGCGCACGTCCTTCGGCAGGTCCGACATTTCGGCGATGCCGCCGGCATTGTCAGTCACCGGGCCATAGGCATCGAGCGCAACGACCATGCCTGCCAGCGCCAGCATCGTGGTCACCGCGATCGCGATGCCGAACAGGCCGGCCAGCATGTAGGTCGAGATGATGCCGATGACGATGAACAGTGCCGGCAGAGCCGTCGCTTCCATCGAGACGGCCAGACCCTGGATCACGTTCGTGCCATGACCGGTGGTCGAGGCCTGGGCCACGCTCTTCACCGGACGGTAGTCGGTGCCGGTGTAGTATTCGGTGGCCCAGACGATGGCAGCCGTCACCAGCAGACCGATGATGCCACACCAGAACAGGTTCATGCCCGTGAAGGTGACGGCGCCAGCGGTCATCGTCGTGTTCATGCCGAGCATGTGGTCGGTGATCGGCCACAGCGCGATCGCCGACAGCACGCCGGTGACGATCAGGCCCTTGTACAGCGCGCCCATGATGTTCTGGCTGCTGCCAAGGCGGACGAAGTAGGTGCCGATCACCGAGGTGATGATGCAGGCGCCTGCAATCACCAGCGGATAGACCATGACCTTGGCCATCAGCACAGCATCGGTAGCGAAATAGATCGATGCCAGCACCATGGTGGCGACGATGGTCACCGCATAGGTCTCGAACAGGTCGGCCGCCATGCCGGCGCAGTCGCCAACATTGTCACCGACGTTGTCGGCGATCACCGCCGGATTGCGCGGATCATCTTCCGGGATACCGGCCTCGACCTTGCCGACGAGGTCGGCGCCGACGTCGGCACCCTTGGTGAAGATGCCGCCGCCGAGGCGGGCAAAGATCGAGATCAGCGAGGAGCCGAAGCCGAGCGCGACGAGCGCATCAACGGTTTCGCGCGCACCGGCGCCGATCTTGAGCAGGATGACGTAGTAGATCGTGACGCCGAGCAGCGCGAGACCGACCACCAGCATGCCGGTGACGGCGCCCGACTTGAAGGCGATGCTCAACGCATGTTCCATGCCCTTGCGCGCGCCTTCGGCGGTGCGGACGTTGGCGCGGACCGAAACGTTCATGCCGATATAGCCGGCAGCGCCCGACAGCACGGCGCCGACGATGAAGCCGATGGCGACCTTGAGGCCCAGCGTGAAGGCCAGGATGATCGCGACGACGATGCCGACGATGCCAATCGTGCGATACTGACGGTTCAGATAGGCGGATGCGCCTTCCTGGATCGCCGCAGCGATTTCCTGCATGCGCTGATTGCCTGCAGACTCAGCCAGCACCGACCGCGAGGTCCAGATGCCGTATAACAGTGCCAACACGCCACAGGCGATGGCGAACCACAACTCCGTCATGAGCGTTTCCCTTCGTTCCTCGGATATTTACCGCCGGGCATGCGTGCCCGTGCCGGCTTACGCGACTACTGACATTCTTGGCCCCAGACTCGACGCGGGGCAAACTGCGAGGGTTATGCCAGAGATGCGCTTGCGGTGCAATATAGCTGGCTTTTCCGAAGCTTATGCCGGAATGGCAGTCCGGCGCCGTTGCAGCATCAGCCAGACTGCCGCCAGCCCCACCATCAGGACGAACGGCAGGGCGGAAATCGGAACCAGGTTCCAGCCCCAGTGGTAGAGCAGCTTGCCCGAACCAAGCGATGCCAGGGCGACGGTCCCGAAGACCAGAAAGTCGTTCAGCGCCTGTGTCTTGTTGCGCTCGGCCGGCCTGTAAACTTCCGTCAACAGCGCCGTGCCACCGATATACATGAAGTTCCAGCCCACTCCGAGCAGGAGCAGGGCCGCCTGGAAGTTCAGCACCTCCACCCCGCTGAGGGCGACGGCAACGCAGACGACGTTGAGGGCTACCCCCAAAAGTATAATACGGAGCGTGCCGAAGCGCGTGATGAGGCGGCCGGTGAAGAAGCTGGGAAAATACATGCCGAAGACATGCCACTGGATCACGGTGGCGGCGGCGGCGAACGGATGCTCGCAGATCTGCATGGCCAGCGGGGTCGCAGTCATCAGCAGGTTCATCACGCCATAGCCGAACATGCCAGCCATGGCCGCGACCAAAAACGCCGGCTGCCGGACGATCTCGGAGAGTGGCCGGCCAGGTTCCCGCAGTTCGGCCACGGTGGGGCGCGGCAGGCGCGTGAGCGCCAGGATCGGGATCACGGCCAGCGCCAGCGCCGCGGCGGCCAGATACGAGCCGAGGAACAGATAGGGTGACAGGATCTCGCGGGTATGCTTGGCGATCTCGGGCCCGACGAAAGCGGCCACCAGTCCGCCGACCATGACCCAGGAAATCGCCCGGCTTTTCATCTCTTGCGGCGAGATATCGGCCGCAGCAAAACGGTAAAGCTGGGTAAAGGCTGCCGACGCGCCGAAAATGAAGGCGCCAAGGCAGAACAGCCAGAAATGCGACTGATAAACGCCGAGCGCCGCGAGCAGCGATCCCGCTGCACCAAACAGGCAGCCGGACATGAAGCCCAGCTGCCGACCGATGCGGCGCATCAGCATCGAGGCCGGGATGGTGGCACAGGCGGTACCCGCCACGACGAAGGTGACCGGCAGCGTGGCCAGCGCCTTGTCCTCGACCAGCAGGAAGCCGACCAGGCCGCCCAACGTGACCTGCAGCGTGGTGGCCGAATTCGCCAGCGCCATGCAGACGGCCAGGATGAAAACATTCCGCTTCGCGGCGGCCGGCGACAATGTGGTCATGGGAGGTGGATCGATTCTACTTATTTCAGCTGGGTAATAATATTCAGAAGCAGAACCTGCGTCACCACGCCCTTACCAAGAATCTCATCGGTCGGCCCACGCAGCCGGTCGCGCAGCAGGAACAGGTCCTTGCTGGAAAAGCGCGCCGGAACCGGGATCGGATCGCCTTTCAGCAGTTCGCGGATATAGCGATCCCGCAGCACATGCATCTTTTCGTTCACCATCGGCACATTGTCCGGCGGCACTTCGAGATGCAGGATCACCATCACCTCGCGCGGCTTCTGCCCTTCCGGCACGATATAGACGCTGAACGGTTCGAGCGGGATAAAGGCAGGCCGTTTCGCCGGGGCTTCCGGCGGTGGGTCGCTGGGATCGATATTCGCGGCTTCTTCATGTTTCTTCGGCGCGAAGACAAACATGTAGACCGCAAAGCCGCCGCCGGCGAGCGATGCCAGCACGATCAGGGCCACAATGATCAGAATGATCTTGCGCAAATTCGGTCTCCGCGACTCACAGCGACGGACAGTTTAAACGATTTCCGGGTTTACGATCCGCCGAAATGCTGAAAACCGCTGCGATGGAGCGTCAACGGACTGCCGCTCTGGTCCTGCACCACAACCCCCTGCCCGGCTTCCAGCCTGCCGATACGGGTTGCAGCGAGACCGACTGAACGGGACAGCGCGGCGATCTGGCTCGCCCGGCCGGGTGAAGTCGCAAAAAGCAGTTCGTAGTCGTCGCCACCGGTCAGCACGACATCCAGCAGATCCGAATCATCCTGCACAGCCTGGCGGGCAGCCAGCGACAGCGGTACGGCGGCGGCCTCGATCACGGCTTTCAGGTTGGATTGCGCAGCGATATGCCCTGCATCCTGCACCAGCCCATCCGACACATCCTGGGCGGCATGCGCCAGGCCGCGCAGCCCCTGCCCGAACGCCAGCCGCGGCGTCGGCACGTGAAGGCGTGAATCGAAAAACAGCATTGCGGCCGACGAAAACAGACGATGGTTCAGTTTCGTCTCCAGGCCGAGTGCGGCATCGCCGATGCTGCCGGTGACATAGAGATCGTCACCGGCCTGCGCGCCCGAGCGACGCAGCATGCTTCCGGCCGGCAGGCTGCCGAAAGCCGTCACGCCCAGCGTGATACCGCCGGGACTCCTTACCGTGTCGCCGCCATAGAGCGGAAAGCCGAAAGCCTCCTGATCGCGTCGCAGTCCTTCGCAGAACTGCGCCAGCCATGTTTCGTCGGGTTCGCCGGGCAGACCAAGGATGAGCTGATAGCCGACCGGCTTCGCGCCTTTTGCAGCCAGATCGGACAGATTGACCCGCAGCAGCTTGCGAGCAATACGTTCCGCGCCATCCCTGGCGAGGAAGTGCACGCCTTCGATCATCGCATCGGTGGTAACGATCAGATCTTCGCCGGGCGGAACCGGAAGGACCGCAGCATCATCGCGCAGATTGAAAGCGCCAGGCGCCAATGCTGAGAGCGGCGCGAGGTAGCGCGCGATCAGATCGAACTCACCGAGGCCCGTTTGCCCGGGCATGACAGCCTCAGGCCGTAAATTCGCCGGGGCGCAGCTTGCGCGCCACCGCGTCGATCACGCCATTCGCCAGCTTGATTTCGCGCGGGCCAAAGAAGGCGCGGATGATGCCGAGATACTCATCGATCACCGTGGTCGCCGGCACGTCGATGCGCGCAATGATTTCATAGGCAGCGCAGCGCAGGGCATAACGCAGGATGGCTTCCATGCGATCCAGCGCATCGACACGCGGCATCGCATCCTTGATCACGCGGTCGACTTCGGCCTGCTGCCGGGCGACACCGCGCACGATTTCGGCAAACCAGTCGGCATCGGCTTCGCGCATCTGCACGCCTTCGATCTCTTCCGACTGACGATGGGTGCGGAAATCGGCGATCACAGCTTCGGGGTTGGCGCCGCCGAATTCGATTTCATAGAGGGCCTGTACGGCGAACAGCCGCGCTACCGACCGGCGTCCCGCCGGGCGATCGGTGCGTGTTCCCCGTCGCTGCCCTCCTTCGCTCATATCGAGAACAGCTGCTTCAGGCCGATCATGGCCACGGCTGCCAGCGCGGCCTGGCCGCCCTTGTCCTGACGGTCCTTCTTGGCGCGGTCCCAGGCCTGCGCTTCGTTTTCCACCGTGATGATGCCGTTGCCGATGCAGAGCTGATGTTCGATCGCCAGCTGCTGCAGACCGCGGGCGCTTTCATTCACGACCACGTCGAAATGTGCGGTCTCGCCGCGGATCACGCAGCCGAGCGCAACATAGCCGTCATAGGCTTTCTCGCCTTTGCGGTTCATCGCGAAGCGGATCGCGGCCGGCAGCTCGAGAGCGCCGGGCACGTCGATCCGGTCATAGTCGAAATCGGAGGCTTCGATGATCGCCTTGGCGCCTTCAAACAGGGCATCGGCAATATCTTCGTAGAAGCGCGCCTCGACAATGAGTACGCGGGGCTTGCGGATCTCGATAGCGAGATCGCCCGCCATTTCGGTTTCGAGGCTGGAGAACGTCGCGGTCTTGCCCGCCTTTTTCTTCGCCGCAACCTTCTTGGCTGCCGGCTTCCCCCTGCGCGCTACCATGGTTCAGTTCTCCCTGCGAACCTTGATCGGTCGAGTTTCGACAACCGAGAGGCCGTAGCCCTCCAGGCCGACGATGGTGCGCTCGACGTTTGACAGGACGACCATGTCCTTAACCCCCAGATCGATCAGGATCTGTGCCCCGATGCCATAATCCCGGAGATGCGCTGTTTTTTCAACCGGTTCGCCCAGTTTCTGGCGGACGTTGTCCGATAGCGCAGTCGGTCGCGGTTCGCGGATCAGCACCACCACGCCACGCCCCGCTTCGCCGATCATCTGCATGGCGCCATGCAGCACGCCAGACCGCGCGCCATGATCGCCCAGCACGTCTTCCAGCACATTCATGGCATGCATGCGCACCATGACCGGCTTGCCGTCAGCCACATCGCCTTTTACCAGGGCGATATGTTCGGCGTACTCCACCCGATTGCGGAACACCACCATGCGGAACTTGCCGCCCCAGACGCTGTCGATCTCGCCCTCGACCACCTTCTGGATCAGGTTGTCGTGCCGGCGGCGATAGGCAATCAGGTCGGCAATCGTGCCAATCTTGAGATTGTGGTGCTGCGCAAAAGCAATCAGGTCCGGCAGGCGAGCCATGGTGCCGTCGTCATTCATGATCTCGCAGATCACGCCGGACGGATTGAGACCGGCGAGCCGCGCGATATCCACACCGGCTTCGGTGTGGCCCGCACGAACCAGCGTGCCGCCGTCGCGCGCCATCAGCGGGAAGATATGCCCGGGCACGGCAATATCGGCCGGACCCTTCGAAGGATCGATCGCCACTTTCACGGTCTGGGCGCGGTCGGCCGCCGAGATCCCGGTGGTGACGCCTTCGCGGGCTTCAATGGAAACCGTGAATGCGGTCTGATGACGCGAGGCATTGTTCTGCGCCATCAGCGGCAGGCCGAGCTGTTCGATGCGCTGGCGTGTCAATGTCAGGCAGATCAGACCGCGGCCGTACTTCGCCATGAAATTGATCGCGGCTGCGTCGGCCATCTCGGCGGGAATGTAAAGGTCGCCCTCGTTCTCGCGGTCTTCCTCGTCAACCAGGATCACCATGCGGCCCTTGCGGGCCTCTTCGATGATATCCTCGGCCGAAGCGATATAGCGCTTGATATCGTCCATGCTGTTCACGACGGCTTGCTCCACTGCTGCAGCCGCGCCACGTAGCGCGCCAGCACGTCGATTTCCAGATTGATCTTGTCGCCGGCCGTCAGTTTGCCGAGTGTGGTCACCTGCCGGGTATGCGGGATCAGGTTGACACCGAACACGGCGCCATCGACGCCATTCACGGTCAGCGACGCGCCGTCGATGGTGATCGAACCTTTCTCGGCGATGAAGCCTGCGAGATTGGCCGGTGCGCGGAAATCGATGCGCAGCGAGTCCCCTTCGTTCTGCGTGCTCACCACTTCGCCCACGCCATCGACATGACCCGATACGATATGGCCGCCGAGTTCGTCGCCGACCTTCAGGCTGCGCTCGAGATTGATGGCGGTGCCCTCCTGCCAGTTGCCCAGCGTGGTACGCGACAGGCTTTCGGCGGAGACATCGACGGCGAACCAGTCGGCCGCCTTTTGCACGACGGTGAGGCAGACACCGGCGCAGGCAATGGAGGCGCCAATGTCGATGCTGGCGGTTTCATAGCGCGTGCGGATGCGGAAATGGGTATCGCCGCGCGTCTCGCGGGCGACCACTGTGCCGATATCGGTAACGATGCCTGTGAACATGGGCCTAGTTTTAGAGGGGGCGGATGAAGGTTTCCAGCAGGTCATCGCCAAGAATATCGGCCCTGACCCGCTGCCAGCGCGGTGCTTCCGCTACGGTATCGATGCCAAAGGCGGCAATTCCTGGCAGGCCGTCACCACCGATCACGCTGGGCGCACGGAACCAGATCATGCGGTCGACCAGATCGGCCCGGATCAGGCTGGCGGCCAGTTTGCCGCCGCCCTCCACCAGGATCCGCGTCAGGCCCCGCTCGGCCAGAATGGCCAGGGCCGGCGCCAGAGCCGGAAAGCCGGCTTCGTCCGGTTCGACGGCGATCATCTCGACGCCGCAATCCTCGAAAGCCTGGCGACGGGCCTGATCGACATCCTCCCGGGTGATGATCCAGGTCGGCGTCTGCTTCGCCGTGGCCACAACTTTCGACGTCAGGCTGAGCCGCAGCCTGCCGTCGAGGATGATGCGCACGGCAGGTCGCTTCGGCAGGCCCGGCAGGCGGCAGGTCAGATCCGGATCGTCCTGCAACGCCGTATTGCTGCCGACCATGATCGCATCATGCTGGGCGCGCAGCAGATGGGCGCGCATGCGGGCGACCGGGCTGGTGATCCATTTGCTGTCGCCCGAATGCGTGCCGATACGGCCATCCAGGCTGACGGCGAGCTTGAGCGTGACCAGCGGGCGATTGCGTTCACGGTTGAGCAGGAAGCCGGTATTCAGTTCAGCTGCGGCATTACGCAGGCAGCCTTCGGCAACCTCGATACCTGCGTCGCGCAGCAGCGCAAGCCCTCTGCCCGCCACACGGGAGTCCGGATCTTCCAGTGCGACGACACAACGGGCAATGCCCGCGCCGATCAGCGCTTCGGCACAGGGTGGCGTCTTGCCGTGATGGGCGCAGGGTTCAAGCGTGACATAGGCTGTTGCACCGCGCGCGGCATCTCCCGCCTGCTGCAGGGCGACGGTCTCGGCATGCGGGCGACCGCCCGCCTGCGTCCAGCCGCGGCCGACAATGCGGCCGTCTTTCACGATCACACAACCGACTGCCGGATTGGGCCAGGTATTGCCCAGCCCACGCGCCGCCAGCCCGAGGGCGATGCGCATGTAGCGCTCGTCCCGGGCGGCGGCAGCTTTGTCAGTCATCTTCGCTGGCGCCACTCAGCGAGCCGATGAAGTCTTCGAAATCCTTGGCTTCGCGGAAGTTGCGATAGACCGAGGCGAAGCGCACATAGGCGACCTTGTCGAGGGCGGCAAGGCCGTCCATCACCAACTCGCCGATCGAGTCCGACTTGATCTCGCTCTCGCCTGAACTTTCGAGGCGACGCACGATGCCGTTGATCAGACGCTCGATACGCTCAGGATCGATCGGCCGCTTGCGCGTCGCGATCATGATCGACCGCGCCAGTTTGTCGCGATCGAACGGCGCCTTGAGGCCGTTCTTCTTGATCACGGTCAGTTCGCGCAGCTGGATGCGCTCAAATGTCGTGAAGCGCGCGCCGCAATTGGGACAGAAGCGCCGGCGGCGGATCGCCGAATTATCCTCGGTCGGCCGCGAGTCCTTCACCTGGGTGTCGTCATTGCCGCAGAACGGACAACGCATGGTCGGTTTTCCCCCGCCTTATGATTATGGCTTCAGAGCTGCGGATAGATCGGGAAGCGGTTGCACAGTGCGACCACCTTCTCCGCCACGGCCCGCTCGACATCCGAATTGTCGTTGGTCTTCTTGGCGATGCCATCCAGAACGTCGGCAATCAGACCGCCGATCTGACGGAATTCGGCAACGCCGAAACCGCGCGTGGTGCCGGCCGGGCTGCCCAGACGAACACCCGAAGTAACCGTCGGTTTTTCCGGATCGAAAGGCACACCGTTCTTGTTGGCGGTGATACGCGCACGCTCCAGGCTCTCGACGCAGACATTGCCCTTGAGGCCCTTGGAGCGCAGATCGACCAGCATCAGGTGGTTGTCGGTGCCACCCGAAACGAGGTCGTAGCCGCGCTCCTGCAATGCTGCCGCCATCGCCTTGGCGTTGTCGACCACGGCCTGGGCATAGGACTTGAATTCCGGCGTCAGCGCCTCGCCGAACGCCACGGCCTTGCCGGCGATCACATGCATCAGCGGGCCGCCCTGCAGACCGGGGAAGACGGCCGAGTTGAGCTTTTTGGCCAGCGCCTCGTCATTGGTCAGCACCATGCCGCCGCGCGGACCGCGCAGGGTCTTGTGCGTCGTCGTGGTGGCGACATGCGCATGCGGGAACGGGCTGGGATGCGCGCCACCGGCGACCAGGCCAGCGAAATGCGCCATGTCGACCATGAAGATCGCGCCGATGCTGTCGGCAATCGCGCGGAACTTCGCAAAGTCCCAGAAGCGCGGATAAGCCGAGCCGCCGGCGACGATCAGCTTGGGCTTGTGCTGCTCGGCCAGCTTGGCAACCTGGTCCATGTCGACGCGATGGTCGTCCTGCCGGACGGTATAAGGCACGACGTTGAACCACTTGCCCGACTGGTTGGCCGGCGAACCATGTGTCAGGTGACCGCCGGCGGCGAGGTCGAGGCCCATGAAGGTGTCGCCCGGCTTCAGCACCGCCATGAAGACGGCCTGGTTGGCCTGCGCACCGGAATGGGGCTGCACATTGGCGAAGCCGCAGCCGAAGATCTTCTTGGCGCGCTCGATCGCCAGCGTCTCTGCCACGTCGACGAATTCGCAGCCGTTGTAATAGCGCTTGCCCGGCAAGCCCTCGGCATACTTGTTGGTCATCACCGAGCCCTGCGCTTCCAGCACAGCGCGGCTGACGATGTTTTCCGAGGCGATCAGTTCGATCTGGCTCTGCTGGCGATCCAGTTCCTTGACGACGGCGTCAAAGATTTCCGGGTCGGCCTGCTGGAGCGTGCGCTCGAAAAAGCCGGCATGGGTGACGGTGGGCTTGGCGGCGGTGCTGGACATCGTAAGGACTCCTGAAGCGTCTGTAGGCGGTCAGGCCGGCTGGTCGAGCTTGTCGACGCGGCGCTGGTGGCGGCCGCCGGCGAAGGGGGTGGCGAAAAAGGCCCTGAGGCAGTCGCGCGCCGTCTCGATGCCGATCAGGCGGGCGCCGAGCGCCAGCACATTGGCATCGTTATGCTCGCGGCACAGCCGGGCGCTGGTGGCATCGTGCACCAGGGCGGCACGGCAGCCGGCCACACGGTTGGCGGCGATCGAGATGCCGATGCCGCTGCCGCACACGGCGACGCCGAAGGTGGCCTTGCCGGCAGCGACGGCCTGACCAAGCTGGCGGCCGAAATCGGGATAGTCGACGCTGTCGGAGGAATTGGTGCCGAGGTCGAGTACGTCATACCCCTCGGCCTTAAGCTCATCGCGCAGCAGGTTTTTCAACTCAAAACCGGCATGATCGGCAGCGAGAGCGACCGTGGGCTTGGACATCGGCTGGACACCTCGGGAAAGACGGCCGGACCCTACAATATCCGGTGGCAGGTGCCAACCCTACCAACAAGGGAAATGCTCCGGGATGGCGGATTGCCGCCCTTCGCCTTCAAGTACAATTAGCGAACATTTGTGCGAAAAAGAAGCCCGACCCCATCCGAGGATGGCAGGCCGGGCTTCCAGTCACTCCGGATACGGAGATCAGTTCACGTAGTCGTAGGAACCGTTCTTCCAGACGTAGACCTTATAGGCCGGTGTGGTTGTGTCGCCCTTGGCGTCGAACGAGATCTCGTTCAGCACGGTCTTGAACTTGCCCGCGCGCAGCGCCTTCTCGACATCCGCGGTCTTCACCGACTTCGCCGTGGTCGCAGCCTGGCTCCAAGCCTGCATCGCGGCATAGGTGTAGAGCGTGTAGCCTTCCGGGTCGTAACCCTGGGCCTTGAACTTGTCGACCAGCGGCTTGGCAACCGGGTTCTTGCGCGGATCGGCATCGAAGGTCATCAGCGAGCCTTCACCGGCCGGGCCCGAAATCGCCCAGAACTGCTTGTCGACCAGCGCGTCGCCACCCATCAGCGGGGCATTCAGGCCCTGCTCCTTGGCCTGGCGGACGATCAGGCCGCCTTCCGGATGGTAGCCACCTAGATAGATCAGCTCGATGCCGGCCTGCTTCATCTTCGAGACCAGCGCCGAATAATCCTTTTCACCGGCGGTGATGGCTTCGAACATGGTCTCCTTCACGCCCTTGGCGTTCAGGCGCTTCTTGGTTTCTTCGGCAAGGCCCTGACCATAGGGGGTCTTGTCATGCAGGATGGCGACCTTCTTGCCCTTGTACTTGTCCATGATGTAGTCGCCGGCAACGACGCCCTGCTGGTCGTCGCGACCGCAGACGCGGAACACGTTCTTGTAGCCGCGCTCGGAGTAGCGGGGATTGGTCGAGGCCGGGGTGATCTGCAGGATGTTCTCTTCCTTGTAGACGTCCGAGGCCGGGATCGACGAACCCGAGCAGAAGTGACCGATCACGACGGCGACCTTCTCCTGCACGGCGCGGTTGGCAACCGCCACGGCCTGCTTCGGATCGCACTGATCGTCGCCGATCACGAGCTGCAGCTTCTGGCCGTTGACGCCGCCCGCGGCGTTGATGTCGGCAATGGCCATTTCGGCGCCACGCTTCATCTGTTCGCCGAAGCTGGCGAGCTGACCGGTGATCGGGCCGTTGAGGGCAACCTTGATCTGCGCCGAAGCGGTGCCGGCGAACAGGCCGACCGCAGCGACAACAGCCAAACCAGTGGTGAATTTAAGCATGACTTCCTCTCCCTGTTTTAAGGCATTGCATAAAGTCTAATGCAGTCGGACCGACCTCGGCAACAACCTAAGGTGTCCCCTGTTTTTCCCGCCAGCCGAGCAGGCTGGATCGCTCGTAGAGCCATGGATACTGATGGATCATCTGGTCGACCCGGGTCAGCCGGAAGCCGAATGTGGCCAGCACCCAGACAACCAGAATGGATATCAGGTACGGGACCGGTGCCAGCAACGCTTCCTTGAACAGCGCGAAAGCCAGGAACCGGTTCGCGGCAGCCATGATCAGGCTGTACGGCAGGATCTGCCAGTAGGGCCGCCAGGTTCCGGCAATCGCCTGCCCCATCAGGAAGGCACAACCGCCCACCAGGATGACGGTCAGACCGAGGAATACCCAGATACTCTCGCCCAGGATGGCCAGCAGCATCAGTGCCCTCCTTCCAGATAGGCAGCGCGAATCTGTTCATCGGCCAGCAGCTCACTGCCGGAACCGCTCATGGTGATGCGCCCGTTCACCAGGACATAGCCGCGATGGGCGAGCTTGAGTGCATGATAGGCATTCTGCTCGACCAGCAGCACGGTGACTCCATCGGTGCGGTTGATCTCTTCGATGATCGAGAAGATCTGCTTTACCACCAGCGGCGCGAGGCCGAGCGAGGGTTCATCCAGCAACAGCAGCTTCGGCCGACTCATTAGCGCGCGTGCGATCGCCAGCATCTGCTGCTCGCCGCCCGACAGCGTGCCGCCGCGCTGTTCGCTGCGTTCCTTCAGGCGTGGGAACAGGCCGTAGACGCGTTCAAGATCGGCATCAAAATGCGCAGGATCGGCGGCCACCGCACCCATGCGCAGGTTTTCCAGCACCGTCATGCGCGGAAAAATGCGACGACCTTCCGGCGCATGCGCCAGACCGCGACGGACCAGGTGGTGCGTCGGGATGCCGGTGATGTCGTCGCCGGCAAGCTTCACATGGCCCTGCCGCGGCTTCGGATTGCCGCAAATGCTCATGAGCAACGTCGACTTGCCAGCACCGTTGGCACCGATCAATGCGACGATCTCACCCTGCTTCACTTCGACATCGACGCCCTTCAGCGCATGCACTGCGCCGTAATACGTATGCAGACCGCTGATCGAGAGCATCACACGCCCCCCTGGGCAACGGCGGAATCTTCCGGCTCACCGAGATAAGCGGCAATCACCTTCGGATCGTTGCGGACGGCATCCGGTGGGCCATCAGCGATCTTGCGGCCGTAATCGAGCACGATGACATGATCGGAAATCTGCATCACCACGCTCATGTCATGCTCAATCAGCAGCACGCCGCATTTGTGTTCGTCGCGGATGAAGCGTAGCAGCGTGTTCAGATCGGCCGACTCACGCGGATTGAGGCCTGCCGCGGGTTCATCGAGACACAGCAGCACCGGCTCGGTGCACATGGCGCGCGCGATCTCAAGGCGCCGCTGGCCGCCATACGGCAGGCTACCGGCAACTTCATCAGCGACATCAGTGAGGTTGGTGCGCTCCAGCCAGTAACGCGCAAGATCGACCGCCTCGGCTTCCGCCTTGCTGTAGCCCGGCCAGCCAAACAGGCCGAGCAGCGTGAAACCGGAGGCGCGCATCAGCTTGTTGTGCTGCGCAACGATCAGGTTCTCCAGCACCGTCATCTTCGGGAACAGGCGAATATTCTGGAAGGTGCGCGCGACACGCGCCTTGCCGGCAATGTCGTTGCCCGACATGCGTTCCAGCAGATGCGGTGTGCCGTTATTGGTCAGCGTCAGTCTGCCGACCGTCGGCTTGTAGAAGCCGGCGATGCAGTTGAACACCGTGGTTTTTCCGGCGCCGTTCGGCCCGATCACGGCGGTGATCTGGCTTGCTTTCGCGTCGAAGGAAACGTCGTTGACTGCAACCAGGCCGCCGAAGCGCATGGTCAGGTGTTCGACCTTGAGCAGAGGCTGCGTCATGGTTTGCCTCCACCGGGTTTTGTCCCTGCAGGATGCAGCCGCATGGTCGGTTCGCGATGCGCCAGCAGGCCTTGCGGACGCCAGACCATGATCAGAACCATGGCGGCACCGAAGGCGAGCATGCGGAACAGAGAGAATTCACGCGCCACTTCCGGCAACAGCGTGAGGAAGGCTGCGGCCAGTACGATGCCGGCCTGACTGCCCATGCCGCCCAGCACGACAATCGCCAGGATCACGGCGGACTCGATGAAGCTGAAGCTCTCCGGGCTGATGAAGCCCTGCCGCGTGGCAAAGAAGCTGCCGGCGAAGCCACCGAACATCGCGCCGATGGCAAAGGCGGTCAGTTTGGTATTGGTCGGGTTGATGCCGAGGGCTGTGCAGGCGATCTCGTCTTCACGCAGGGCCTCCCAGGCCCGGCCGACCGGCAGCTTGCGGATGCGCATGGTGAAAAGGTTGGTGACCAGTGCCAGTGCAAGGATCAGGTAATACAGGAAGATGATGCGGTGGATAGATGCGTATTCCAGCCCGAACAACTGATGAAATGCGGTCGCGCCTTCCGGCGGATCGGCCGAGAACGGGAAACCGAAGAAAGACGGCCGCGGTATACCGGAGATGCCGGCCGGACCGCCGGTGACCGGTTGCCAGTTGAGCAGGATGACGCGAATGATCTCGCCGAAGCCGAGCGTGACGATCGCGAGATAGTCACCGCGCAAGCGCAGCACCGGAAAGCCGAGAACCACGCCGAAGGTGGCGGCGAGGAGGCCGGCCAACGGCAGCGTCTCCCAGAAGCCGAAACCAAAATGCATCGACAGGGTGGCAAAGGTGTAGGCGCCCACTGCATAAAAGGCGACATAGCCAAGATCGAGCAGGCCGGCGAGACCAACTACGATGTTCAGTCCCCAGCCGAGCATCACATAGATCAGCACCACCGTACCGAGATCGATCACGGTACGGTTGGCGAATGGCAGGAAGGGCATCACGATGGCGAAGCCGATCATCACCGGCATCAGCCACTTGTCCGCCTTCTGCCCCAGCACGGTGAGTAGTTCCTTGCGATCGATATTGGTTGGCTCTGCCTGCACAATGCGCTCGCGGTAGCTGCGTCGCCAGTCGAAGGCGATCCGCATGCCGAGCCGGCCGAGGAAGACGACAATTGCGGCATAGGCGATATAGTCGAAGCGCGTCTTGATGCCGAGCGGACCGCCGGTGTCGACGGTTTCGAAGCCGATCAGCGGCAGGGCCAGCAGCGCCGCCACGGCGGCGGCCATGATGGCGTCTTTCAGACGTTCGGCCACCGTCATCACACCTTCTCCACTTCAGGCCGGCCCAGCAGGCCGGTCGGACGGAAGATCAGCACGACGACCAGAATGGTGAAGACGGCAACGTCCTTGTACTCGATGCTGAAATAGGCTGACCAGAAAGCTTCGATGAGGCCGATCAGCAATCCGCCCAGCATGGCGCCCGGCAGGCTGCCGATGCCGCCAAGCACAGCAGCCGTGAAGGCCTTCAGACCGGCAAGGAAGCCGATGTAGAAGTCCACCACGCCGTAATACAGCGATACCATCACGCCGGCGACAGCAGCCAGCACGGCGCCCAGCACGAATGTGAGTGAGATAGTGCGGTCGGCATTGACACCGAGCAGCGAGGCCATCGTGCGGTCCTGCTCACAGGCGCGTTGCGCACGGCCGAGCGGCGTGGCTGAGATCAGGTAGGAGAAACCGAGCATCAGTACCAGCGTCATCGCCATGATGATGAGCTGCAAATACGAGATAGTGACGGAGAAGGTCTCACCTTTTATCAGTTCGATGCCGCCGCGAATCATCGGCTGCAGCGGCTTGATCTTGGCGCCCTGTGCGATCTGCACGTAGTTCTGCAGGAAGATCGACATACCGATGGCGGAGATCAGCGGTGCGAGGCGGAAAGAGCCCCGCAGGGGCCGGTAGGCAATACGCTCGACCGTCCAGCCATAGAGGCCGGTGATGATCATCGAGACGATCAGCACGATCAGCAATGCCAGCGGCACCCAGGTCACGCCGACGATACCGAGAATTGAGAAGGTGATCACGGCGATGAAGGCGCCGATCATGTAAATTTCGCCATGGGCGAAATTGATCATGCCGATGATGCCGTAGACCATCGTGTAACCGATGGCGATCAGCGCATAAACCGCGCCCAGCGTCAGGCCATTGATCAATTGTTGAAGAAAATACTCCAAGGCACCCCCGATCATCCGTCCGACTGGGCCGCACGCTGCTTGTTCAGCACGTAGCGGAGTTTCTGCGCCGCGATCCGTCCAAGTTCGTGTTGCGACAGGCGTGGATCGCCCACCATAGACACTTCCCTGCCCGTCTCGGGATCAATGGCTACCACCTGCAACGCCGTACCGATGCGGCGAAACTCGATGATCGCTTCCCAGTCCCCGTCATCGCTCCCTGTCGCGTCTGACATGAATCGTCTGTACATTTTATTGTCATTATCCTCAAGGCTTAACGGAATTTTGCACAGGCTCGGATGTCATGCTGCGCCAACATATCGATGAAGGAAATTTAATTGCCGCTTATATGACTGCCCTTGCCGATTCCGGAATAGTATTTTATATATAAAATAAATCTCGTTGAGGCATCCGATGCAGATTCTGAATCCCGCCGAATGGACCAAGCCAAAAGGCTACGCGAATGGCATCGCCGTCGAAGGCCGCCAGGTTTTCATCGCGGGCCAGATCGGCTGGAATGCCGAAGCGGCCTTCGAGAGCGACGATCTGGTCGATCAGACGCGTCAGGCGCTGCGAAATATCGTTCGTGTACTGGCAGAAGCCGGCGCCCGCCCCGAGCATATCGTACGATTGACATGGTATGTCGTCGACAAACGCGACTATATGGCGCGCAACGCGGATCTCGGCAAAGTCTATCGCGAGATCCTGGGCCGGCATTACCCGGCGATGACGCTGGTGCAGGTCGCCTCCCTGCTGGAAGACCGCGCCAAGATCGAAATCGAAGCGACCGCGGTTATTCCCTCCGCGCCCTGAGTTTTCCGGTTTTGTCACAGGGAAGTCACTGATTCCGGGCCCCTCGCGGCCGGAACCGGACCAACCCATTTACGTTTGATTTACGAATGCCGCGTACGGCATTTGTCAGACGGAGGTGGGCCATGCGCGAATTGCTGTTGATCCTCGGAGCTGCCTGCATCGCGAGCCTGCCTTTTGTCGCCTTCAGCGGATATCTGCAGACGACGCCGCGCCATTCGCATGTCACGGTGTCGCGCACAACGATGTGGAGCGACGATCTTCGGCAGACCGGCACGAACTACAGCATCCCGAACATACCGAAGGCGATGACCGTCAGCGCGACCAGCGAGCGCAAATAAACGGAAGCCTCATCCCAGATCGCGGATCATGCGGATGATACCGGAGTAATCCAGCGGACCGTTACCGCTTTGGACATACTCGGCGTAAAGCGCGGTGGCTTCCGCACCCAGCGGGGTCTGCACCTTTGCCGCCCTCGCCGCCTCCTGCGACAGCTTCAGATCCTTCAGCATCAGTTCGGCTGCAAAGCCCGGCTTGTAGTCACGGTTGGCTGCCGAGGTCGGCACCGGCCCCGGCACCGGGCAATGGTTGAGCAACGCCCAGCAGGAGCCGGACGAACTGCCGACGATATCGAACATCGCCTGGGCCGACAGGCCCAGTTTCTCGGCCATGATGAAGGCTTCAGAGATGCTGATCATGGTGATACCCAGGATCATGTTGTTGCAGACCTTGGCGGTCTGGCCGTTTCCAGGTCCGCCGGCATGCACGATCTTCTTGCCCATCGCTTCCAGGATCGGCCTGGCCTTGGCAAAGGCCGCTTCGCTGCCGCCGACCATGAAGGTCAGCGCCGCATTCTCCGCACCGGCAATACCGCCCGAGACCGGCGCATCCAGCATCAGCATACCCTTGGCTTCGGCCGCGGCGATCACGTCGCGTGCCGTCTTCACGTCGATGGTCGAACTGTCGATGAAGACCGTGCCCGGACGAGCAACGGAGAGAATGCCCCTGTCGCCGATATAGACGCTGGAGACATGTTTGCCGGCCGGCAGCATGGTGACTACGACATCCACATCGCGTGCGGCATCGGCAGCGGCGGCAGCCTTCACACCGCCCGCATCGACCACCTTCTGCACCGCCTCAGGAGCCAGGTCGAAGGCTTTCACCGTATGCCCGGCCTTGAGCAGATTGCGCGCCATCGGGCCGCCCATATTGCCGACGCCGATAAAGCCGATATTCGCCATGGTCGTTTCTCCCGCTTGTGCTGTGTCTGCTCAGTCGAACTGCAATTCGCCGTCCGCGACCGGCGTGAAGTATTTTTCGATCTCGGCGTCGGTCACGTCTTCAAGACGTGCCGGCTGCCATTTCGGTTTGTGATCCTTGTCGATGATCACAGCGCGCACGCCTTCATAGAAATCATGACCAAGCGCAACATGATTACAGATGCGCCACTCCAGTTTCATACAATCGCGCAAGGACAGGCTGCGGCCGCGCCGCAACTGCGCGAAGGTCAGCTTCACCGAGGTGGGTGACTTGGCGCGGATGATGCCGGCCTGTTCGATGGAGAACGGCGACGGATCGGTTTCCAGCGCCGTCATCACGGCCGCCACGCTGTCGCCGCCAAAACGCCTGTCGATCTCGGCCTTGCGCTCGGCCAGTTGCGACGGGCCGGGATCGGCCGTGAACTTTGCCACCACGGCATCAATGCTCGCCTTGTCGCCGGGAGCCGTATCGATCAGCGCCTGCTCCAGCGTTGCCATGCTGGTGCGCGGCACGAAATGCGTGGCGACACCGGCGGTCAGAATGTCGGCGCCTTTCAGACGCGCGCCGGTCAGGCCGAGATAGACGCCAAGCTCGCCCGGGCAGCGAGGCAGGAAGTATGTGCCGCCCACATCGGGGAACAGGCCGATGCCGGTTTCCGGCATGGCGAAATGCGCAAACTCGCTGATGATGCGATGACTGCCATGCACCGACAGGCCGACACCGCCACCCATGAAGATGCCGTCGATCAGGGCGATAAAGGGCTTCGGATATTCGCCGATCAGGGTGTTGCAGCGATATTCGTCATACCAGAATGATTTGCGGTACTGCACGCCTTCAGGGCCACGGTCGGCAAGTTTGCGGATATCGCCGCCGGCGCAAAAGGCTTTTTCGCCCGAGCCCTTGATGATCACGGCTTTGACGGCTGCATCCGTCGCCCACTTGCGCAGAGTCTGCTCCAGCGGAATGCACATGTCGTGCGTCAGCGCATTCAATGCCTGCGGCCGATTGAGCTGGATAATGCCGATGCCGTTCTGAACCGAAAACAGGATGTCGTTGCTCAAGATAAAACTCCGAAAACTCAGTCGTGAAACGAACCGGACGTCAGGGCGCGTGCAATGATCACACGCATGATCTCATTGGTGCCTTCCAGGATCTGATGCACCCGCGCATCGCGCAGGTAGCGTTCGACCGGATAGTCTTTCAGATAGCCGTAACCGCCATGCAACTGCAATGCCTCGTTGCAGATGGCAAAGCCGGCATCGGTGGCGAAACGCTTGGCCATGGCGCAGTACATGGTGGCTTCCGGACTTTTGGCGTCCAGCATGGAGGCTGCCTGCCGGATCAGCAGCCGGGCGGCGGCCAGGTCGGTCGCCATGTCGGCCAGCTTGAACTGGGTCGCCTGGAAATTGCCGATCGCATTGCCGAACTGCTTGCGGCCGGCGACATATTCGCGTGCTGCCGTCAGGCAGGCCTTGGCAGCACCCAGCGAGCAGGCGCCGATATTGATGCGCCCGCCATCCAGTCCGGCCATGGCGATGCGGAAACCCTCGCCCTCTTCCCCGATGCGGTTAGCCTTCGGCACCTTGCAGTCGTCGAAATTCACCATCGCTGTCGGCTGGCTGTTCCAGCCGAGTTTGCGTTCCTGCGCCCCGAAACTCAGTCCCGGCGTGCCGTTTTCAACGACGAGACAGGTGACGCCGCGTGCCCCGGCCTCGCCGGTGCGCACCATGCAGACATAGATATCCGAGCGTCCACCGCCCGAGATGAAGGCCTTGCTGCCATTCAGCACGTAATGGTCGCCAGCGTCAGCGGCGCGCGTCTGCAACGAGGCGGCATCTGAGCCGGCATTCGGTTCTGTCAGGCAGTAGGAGGCAAATTTCTGCATGCTGCAGAGATCGGGCAGGAAGCGCTGGCGCTGTTCGTCGCCGCCGAAGCGGTCGATCATCCAGGCCGCCATGTTGTGGATCGAGATATAGGCGGCCGTCGATGTGCAGCCGGCCGCCAGCTCTTCGAAGATGATGGCGGCATCGAGGCGGCTGAGCGCCGAACCGCCGACATCGTCGGCGACATAGATACCGCCGAAGCCAAGCGCCGCTGCTTCGCGCAGTTCGTCGACCGGAAAATGCTTCTTCTCGTCCCAGGCTGCTGCATTGGGCTGCATCCGATCCAGCGCGAAACGCCGGGCCGTTTCCTGGATGGCCCGCTGATCATCGGACAACTCGAACAGCATGATGTTTTCTCCCTTATTCCGGGTCTTAATTCCCTGCCGGCCAGTCGTCAACGGCCGGTCTAGTCCAGACGAACTAGGCATGAACAGAGTCGCACGCGCTGCTCCCGACATGCTAGCCTTACGTCTTTGATCAGGTCCATTGCCGCCGCCCATGCTGTCCCTTAGTTCCAAGCGACAACCAAATGCCGAAACCGGCATCGGCTGGCCTTTGCGCAACTTGTCCTATGGACTTGCCGGCCTTCTGATCGGCCTGACCGTGCTGCTGGCCGGCGCGCCGCTGTTCACCGGCATCATGACCATCGCCTGGCTTCCCGGCGCACCGCCTTTCCATGCCGATGTGGCCGCTGTGGCAGCCTTGGCCGGATTGTCCCTGCTGCTGCGCGACACGGCAGCGCCGGTCTCGCGCCTGCTGGCACTGGCGCTGGCCTGCCTCAGCGTCGCCGGGCTGGGCAACTATATCCTGCATGGCAGTCTGACCCAGGCTGCCGAGACCACATCGGCACCGACATTCGCCACGCTGTGGAGCGGCAGCATGGGGCCGGTGCTCTGCATCGGTGCGCTGCTGACGGCAGCGCGGCTGTATGTGCCGGCCTCGCGCCGCGCCACGGTCGGCAATGTGCCGCTCGGCTGGTCGATCGCCATGACACTGGTGGCGCTGTCGATCACGCTCTCGATCGGCGCGCTCGACCTGTTGCCGCAAACCGGCGCCTGGACCACCCATTCCGCCGCCCTGCCCGATGGGGCCATCGTACTGCTGCTGCTGGGCGCCGCCTGTGCCGCGCGCACCTTCCACCCTTCTTCGCAGATCGCGCCGCTGCCCCTGCTGATCGGGCAGGTCGTTGTGCTGCTCGGCGGCATTCTGGCATCATTTGTGCTGTGGCAGGCCAACAGTGCAAGCACGACGTTGCCGCTGGTTGCCACGCTGTCCTTCATGGCCTGCCTGGTTGCCACCTACATGATTGCCGGGCTGATTGCTCTGGCGGTGCGCGTGATGGTGCAGCAGCGCGCCATGGCGGCGGCACGCGCCGCCCTGCAGGCCAGCAACGACCTGTTCGAAGCGGCAGCCCGCAGCAGCCGGCTCGGCATCTGGGACTGGGATCTGCTGTCCGGCGAGCTTCTGATCGTCGCGAACTATCTGCAGGACAGCAACGACAGCACCCTGTTATCCTCACGCACCACCATCGATGCCTTCACCGAGCTGATGCATCCCGACGACCGAGACATGGTTCGTCATCGGGTAAACTCGGCGCTGAAGCAGCGGCGCACCTACGAGGCGGAATTCCGTATCCGGCGCAGCGATGGCGTTTATATCTGGGTGCTGGCCCGTGCCGAACCGAGCTATACGGCGAATGGCCGCGCCTCCCGGTTGATCGGCAGCCTGGAGGACGTCGACCAGATTCGGCGCCAGATGAACGAACTGGAACTGCAGCGCCAGATGCTGGAAGAGCAGTCGGTTAAATTGGCGGAAACCGCGCAGGCGCTGGCCACGGCCAGGGATGCGGCCGAAACCGCCAACAAGACCAAGTCCAACTTCCTGGCGATGATGAGCCATGAAATCCGCACACCCATGAATGGCGTGCTGGGCATGCTCAGCCTGCTGAACCGCAGCGACATCGAGCCGGCGCTGAAACGCTATTCCGAGGTGGCGCACCAGTCGGCGCGCGACCTTCTCGGCCTGATCGACGATATTCTCGATGTCTCCAAGCTGGAAGCCGGCAAGCTGCAGATCGAGGCGATCGACTTCGACCTGCGCCCGACCATCGACAGCATCGTCGCCCTGCTCACCCCGCGTGCCCGCGAAAGCGGCAACCAGCTGATCCTGGATGTAGCGGAAACCGTGCCCGAACATGTGATCGGCGATCCACTGCGTCTGCGCCAGATTCTCACCAACCTGATCGGTAACGCCGTCAAGTTTACCGAGAAAGGCACCGTGACGGTCACAATCACTGCCACAGGGCTGCAGAACGGCGACTTCATGCTGCATTGTGCCATCCGCGATACCGGCATCGGAATCGCCGCCGAGCAGCAGCTCACCCTCTTCGAGCCTTTCACGCAGGCAGACATCTCGATGACGCGCCGTTATGGCGGCACCGGCCTCGGCCTGACGATCTGCAAGCATCTGGTGCATCTGATGGGCGGCGAGATCGGCGTGATCAGTGCGCCGGGCGAAGGCTCGACCTTCTGGTTCACCGTCCGTTGCCGCGAGGATGTCGAACTCACTGCAAAGCTGGCGCTGCAGGAGCCGGCGCAACCAGCGGCCCCGCCGCCTGCCAATGACGCTGTCACCATGCTGCCGCCGCGCCCGATCGAAGCCGACATCGCCGATCTAGTGAAGCAGTTCGACCGCCTCGCGGGCCGCAAGCCCCACGAGAAGTAAGGCGGAGAAGTATTCCGACGGTGTTACGGGGCATTAACCACTGTCGCGCGAGAATCGAAAAACACGGTTCGATGCGCGAGGTGATGCGATGCTGCCGATCCATCCTGGCATTCTGCTCGAACGGGCCATCGTCGCCCGCGGCAGCGATCCCGAGCATTTCACCCGCGAAGCCCATATTCCACACAAGCTGCTGCGGCAGGTTCTGGCCGGCGAGCGGCCGATTTCCTCCGGCCTGGCCATGCGGCTGGGCAGAATTCTGGGCACTTCTCCCTGGGTCTGGATTGCGTTTCAGGAGCGGTTTGATAAAGCTTTCTGAATGACCGACACCGCTGTACCGCCCCTGCCGCAATTTCCCCTGGCGCGGCCTCGCCGCCTGCGCCGCACCGACTGGACTCGCCGCCTCGTCGCCGAGAACAGCCTCAGCGTCAACGACCTGATCTGGCCGATCTTCGTGCATGATGCAGCCGGCAACGCACCGATCCCGTCCATGCCGGGCGTCGAGCGTCTGAGCATCGACAATGCGGTGGGAGCCGCGAAGGAAGCCGAAGCGCTTGGCATTCCAGCCATTGCCCTGTTCCCCGCCACAGATCCGAAGCTGAAGACCGAGGATGGTCGCGAGGCGCTCAATCCCGACAACGTGGTCTGTCGCACTGTTCGCGCCGTGAAGGCCGCAACGAAGAATCTCGGCATACTATGCGACGTTGCGCTCGATCCCTATACCAGCCATGGCCATGACGGCCTGCTGAAGGACGGCGAAATCCTGAACGACGAAACAGTTGCGATGCTGGTACAGCAGGCTGTCGTGCAGGTGAAGGCCGGCTGCGACATCACCGCGCCCTCCGACATGATGGACGGCCGCATCGGCGCGATCCGCCAGGCCTTCGAGCGTGAAGGCTTCAAACACGCACAGATCATGGCTTATGCAGCGAAATACGCCTCCGCCTTCTACGGCCCGTTCCGCGATGCCGTCGGCTCGTCGGTCAATCTGGGCGTCGGCGACAAGCGTACCTACCAGATGAATCCGGCCAATGGCGATGAAGCGCTGCGCGAAGTGGCGCTCGATATCGCCGAAGGCGCCGACATGGTGATGGTCAAGCCGGGTATGCCTTATCTTGACATCTGCTGGCGGGTGAAATCCACCTTCGGCCGGCCGACCTACGCCTACCAGGTCTCGGGCGAGTATTCGATGCTGGCTGGCGCTGCGGAGCGCGGCTGGCTGGATCGCGCGAAAGTGGCCTGGGAAAGCCTGCTGTCGTTCAAGCGCGCCGGCTGCGATGGCGTGCTGACGTATTTTGCACGCGACATTGCGCGTATGATCGCCGAAGAAAAGAAGTAGCCGGGCGAGCAGCCTTCACTAGCTGCTGCCCGGCTCTCGTCACAATCAGAATTTCTTCGCCGTCTTGGTCGCTTCGAGGCGGGCGATCAGGCTGGATGTATCCCAGCGGTTACCGCCCATCTGCTGCACTTCGGCGTAGAACTGGTCAACCAGCGCAGCCACCGGCAGACTGGCGCCGTTGCGCCGTGCTTCGGCCAGACAGATGCCGAGATCCTTGCGCATCCAGTCGACGGCGAAGCCGTAATCGAACTTGCCCTCGATCATCGTCTTGTGGCGGTTGTCCATCTGCCACGAGCCGGCGGCGCCCTTGGAGATCACTTCCACCGCCTTTGTCAGGTCCAAACCCGAGGCGCGGCCGAAAGCCAGCGCTTCAGCCAGGCCCTGCACCAGACCGGCGATGCAGATCTGGTTCATCATCTTGGTGAGTTGGCCGCTGCCGGTCGGACCCATCAGGTTCTGCATCTTTGCATAGGCCTGAATCACCGGCTTGACCTTCTCGTAGGTCGCCGCGTCACCGCCGCACATGATGGTGAGCTGGCCGTTCTCGGCACCGGCCTGACCGCCCGAGACCGGCGCGTCGATGAAGCCCTGTCCACTGGCCTTCGCCTTCTCGCCAATCTCGCGGGCCACATCGGCCGACGCCGTGGTGTGATCGACAAAGATCGCGCCCTTGGCCAGGCCGGCAAGGATACCGGTATCACCGTAAGTCACCGAACGAAGGTCATCGTCATTGCCGACGCAGGCCATGACCAGTTCGGCGCCGGCGGCGGCGGCCTTAGGGGTGGCGCCTTTCTGGCCCTTGTGCTGGGCGACCCACTTGTCGGCCTTCTCGGCCGAACGGTTCCAGACCGTCACCGCATGGCCGGCCTTCACCAGGTGTCCGGCCATCGGATAGCCCATCACGCCCAGGCCAATAAACGCCACTTTCGCCATCGTTTCCCCCTAAAGTCCAAGAATCATAAGCAGTTAAGGTTAACTGCCGCAGCGGCGGCAGTTTGCACCAAGCTTCTCGCCCGGGCAATCGCCTCGTTAACGCTCTTATAGCGATTGGCGGCCTATCGGGTACAATTACTGCTTGCAAGCATCGGAAAAACAAGGTAAATAAAGAATGACGTTGCTGTATTTGGCGTGGGAGAAACCCATCATGCCGCTCGACATCCTCGGCACTGTTGCCGCGTCGGGCAGTGGCGGCGCGAATGGCCGCAATACTGCCCGATTAAATGATTTGGCTTCTGCAGCTGCAACCACCAAGGATGCGGCTGTCGTTGCGCGTTCTGAAAACGCGCCAAGGGAAGAGGTTCAGGTCTCCGCCCCATCTGCAAACGTCGCTGTCTTCGTCAGCCCCTTTATCCGCTTCGACATCACGGCGCGCCTCGCCATTGTCGAAATTCGCAACAGCGAAACCGGTGAAGTGCAGCAGCAGTATCCGAGCCCGCGTGCTGTGCGCGAGTATCAGCAGAACCTGCCCGAGCCCCCCAGCCGGCAGCAGGACACAGCTGCACCGCAGCCTCGGATCATCGGCAGCGCCGAGGATCGCGCCAACGGCGTGCCTGCGCCGAATACCGCGCCCCCCGCTCCGCAGGTGGCCGCAGCTTCGGCAACTGCATTCAGCAGCCTGCAGGGCGTACCCACTGGCGGCAAGCCGGTCGCCGAAGCCTGACCTGTTGGTAGTCTGAGTGCATTTCATGGCCGTGTCCTTACGGTCGTGGGGTGATTCGAACCTGCAAATCGCTGTCAAATCTGTTAAGCCTGATCGCCGGTACTGGTTGGTCGGGATCGCATGCGCTGGATTGTCAGATTAATCGTTCTTCTGTTTGTGCTTTTAGGCCTTGCCGCCGGCGGCAGTTATGTCGTTGCCCATCTTTCGCTGCCGGTCTTCAATGGTGAAGTGAAAGTCGGGCAGACGCTGTCCGGCCCGGTCGAAATCCTGCGCGACCGCAATGCCGTGGCACATATCCGCGCCGCCAGCCGCAACGATGCTGCTTTCGGCCTCGGCTATGCCCATGTGCAGGACCGCCTGTGGCAGATGGAGGTACAGCGGCGCGTCGCCGCCGGCCGACTGTCGGAGCTTTTTGGCACTGCCACGCTCAACACCGACAAGTTCATCCGCACGCTCGGCATCCGGCGCAAGGCCGTCACCGCTTTCGCGCATCTCAAGCCGGAAACACAGACAACACTGCAGGCTTATGCCGATGGCGTGAATGCATTCCTTGCAAGCCGGAACGGTCCGCTGCCGCCGGAATTCCTGATCTTCGACGTCACACCCGAACCTTGGACACCGGCAGACTCGCTCGGCTGGCTGAAGATGATGGCCTGGGATCTGGGCGGCAACTGGGGCCGCGAACTTGCCACGCTCGGTCTGTCGAAACGCCTGACCAAGCAACAGATCGAAGAATTCTATCCGCCCTATCCCGGCGACGGTCCGGTGGCACTGGCAGAGATGTCGGAACTCTATCGCAAGGTCGCAACTGCCGTCGATGTCGAGCGCCTGCTCGAAATCCTGCCGCCCGAGCGTCCGGAAGGTGTCGGTTCCAACAACTGGGTCATCAACGGCAAACACACGGTCACCGGCCAGCCGCTGCTGGCCAACGATCCGCATCTTGGCCTCGCGACGCCGGCGCTGTGGTATTTCGCACATATGGCGTCACCGGCTGGCTCCGCTATCGGCGCCACTCTGCCCGGCGTGCCGGGCGTGGTACTGGGCCATAACGGCCGCGTTGCCTGGGGATTCACCAACACCGGTCCGGATACCCAGGATCTTTATATCGAGAAGATCGATCCGGCCGATCCGACGCAATACGTCACGCCGAATGGCTCGGCCGCTTTCGTCACGCGGCAGGAAACCATCAAACAGCGCAGCGGCGAAGATGTCGTCATCACCGTGCGCGAAACACGCCATGGCCCGGTGATCTCCGATGTGCATGATGGCGCGCGCCAGCAACTGGAGGCCGGCTATGTCCTCTCCTTTGCGTGGACGGCGCTTCTGGATGAAGACACCACCGCCGACGCCCTGCTCGGCCTCGACAGCATCACCGACTGGAACGGTTTCAACGACAATCTGAAGCGTTTCGTGACGCCGCAGCAGAACATCGTCTACGCCGATCGCGAGGGCAATATCGGCTTCGTCGCGCCCGGCCTGATCCCGATCCGCCGGGCCGACAACGACCTAAAGGGTCTTGCACCCGCACCGGGCTGGGATGCGCGCTATGACTGGAACGGCTTCATCCCGTTCGAGCAACTGCCGCGCAGTTACAACCCGCCGCGCGGCATCATCGTGACGGCCAACAACAAGATCGTGCCCGACAATTATCCCTATTTCATCACCGCTGACTGGGCCGAGCCCTATCGCGCCCGCCGCATCGAGCAGCTGCTGAAGGAACGCAACGTCCACTCGGTGGAGAGCTTCAAGCAGCTGCAGGGCGACACGATGTCGCCGATGGTGAGCGAGATTCTGCCGCTCCTGCTGGCGGTGCCGCCGAAAAACCTGCCGCGTAACAGCGAACTGGCAGGCAGCCACGCCCTGCTGGCCTCATGGGACGGCAACATGTCGATCAATCGCGCCGAGCCCCTGATTTTCCAGGCCTGGTATCGCGAACTCACCCGGTTGATCCTCGCCGACGAGCTGGGCGATGCCTTCCAGCCGCTGTGGCGCTTCCGGCCAATCCTGATCAGGAACATCCTGACAAACCAGAATGGCCAAAGCCGCTGGTGTGCCAACCAGGCGACCGGCGCGACCACATCCTGCGCAGAACTGGTGGCCGAGGCCCTGGATCGCGCCCTTGACGATCTCAAGACACGCTACGGATCAGATATGGCGCGCTGGCGCTGGGGCGAAGCCCATGCAGCACGGGGCACACACCGGCCTTTCAGTAACATCGCCGTGTTGCGGCGCTTCTTCGAAGTCAGCGTTCCTACCGGCGGCGACGCCTTTACGGTGAATGTTGGCCGCAACGATATCGCCAACGACAAGGATCCGTTCGCCAACCGGCACGCCGCATCGCTGCGGGCGATCTACGATCTCGCCGATCTGAACCGGTCGCAATTCATGCATTCCACCGGCCAGTCGGGCCATGTTCTCTCGCCGCATTACCGGGATTACGCCATACCCTGGGCAGCAGTCGAGTATATCCCGATGTCGATGCGGCCGGCCGATTTCGAGACCGGCGCGCTGGGGCGCCTGCGTCTGACGGCGCGATAGCCCGTCGCGGGCCGGAAAAGTGATCAATTCAACCCTTTCCAGCGTAAACCATTACCCCTTTTCAAGGTTCTATTTACCCCCCGCATACGATAAAAAAGGTTGGTTGCGCGCCCGGCCGGATTCGCGTCTGCGAGCTGTTGTGGCGTGGGCATGGAGATTTTGAATGCTGATCATTATCGGCTCTATCGTCGGTCTGGGCTGCGTGCTGGGCGGCTATGTCGCCATGGGCGGCAAGCTCGCCGTGCTGTTTCAGCCGTTCGAGCTGGTCATCATCGGCGGCGCCGGTGTGGGCGCCTTCATCGTCGGCAATCCGAAACCGGTGCTGAAGGCCGGGCTGAATGGCTTCAAGGTCGCCTTCAAGGGCCCGAAATACAGCAAGGACGATTACCTCGAACTGCTGTCGATGCTGTACAGCACGTTCAAGCTGGCCAAAAGCAAGGGCATGCTGGCACTGGAACAGCACATTGAGAAACCGGAAGAGAGCAAGCTCTTCACTCAGTTTCCCAAGTTCATGGCCGATCACCATACTATGGACTTCCTCTGCGACTATCTGCGCCTGATGACTCTTGGCAGCGAAAACCCGCATGAGATGGAATCACTGATGGACATGGAACTGGAGGTCCATCACCAGGAAGATCACCTCGCGCAATCCGCGCTCAGCGCCTTCGGCGAAAGCTTCCCGGCACTCGGCATCGTGGCCGCGGTGCTCGGCGTTATCAAAACCATGGGCGCGATCAGCGAACCGCCAGAAGTGCTGGGCAAACTGATCGGCGGCGCCCTCGTCGGCACCTTCCTTGGCATTCTGCTGTCCTATGGTATCGTCTCGCCGATCGCTGCTGCCTGTAAGGCCACCATGGAGCACGACAGCAAATACCTGATGTGCATGAAAGCCGGTCTGCTGGCCCACTTGCAAGGCTATGCGCCGGCCGTCTCGGTCGAGTTTGCGCGCAAGTCGCTGATGTCGAATGTGCGTCCGACCTTCTACGAAGTCGAAGAAGCCACCAGCAAAGTACAGTCGGTGTGATCACCGCGGGGCTCTGAAACATGGCCGGTGTCGAGGGCGAACGCCCGATTATCGTCAAGAAGATCAAGAAGGGCGTCCATGCAGCACATGGTGGCGCCTGGAAGGTGGCCTATGCCGACTTCGTGACGGCGATGATGGCTTTCTTCCTGCTGCTGTGGCTGCTGAACGTGACCACCGACGAGCAGAAAAAAGGTGTCGCCGACTACTTCTCGCCTGCCTCGGTCAGCCGCAGCCTGTCGGGTGCCGGTGGCGTGATGGGCGGTCGCACCATCCTGGAGGACGGCGGCAAGATTTCCAGCTTCGGCCTGCCAACCGTCGTGATCGGCCCGTCGTCGGAAAAAAGTGACCAGCCGGACCAGCCGCAATACGACCAGCGCTATCCCGATGCTCGCCAGCCGCCTCCAGCTGCCGGCACGCAGGGCGACCGCTTCCCCGATCCGGCCGAAGCTGCGCAACGCGGCGCCGGTCAGCAGAATCAAGACGGCACCGGCGGCGGTCCGGAACAAATCACCGATCTGCAGCAGATCGACGCCCAGGCGGCGCGCGAACGCGTGGCGCAGGCTGAGGCGGAGAGCTTCCATGAACTGGAAGCGCAGATCCGCCAGGCAATCCAGGACAATCCCCAGCTGGCCGAGTTGTCCAAGCAGATCGTCTTCGACAATACGCCGGAAGGCTTCCGCATCCAGCTGGTCGACGAGGAGCAATCGTCCATGTTCCCCTCGGGCAGCGCCGCAATGAGCGACAAGACGCGCCGACTGATGCAGCAGGTGGCGCAGGCGGTGTCCAAACTACCGAACAAGCTGGCGATCAGTGGCAATACCGATGCCCAGCCGTTCCGCGGTCAGGGCGCCTATTCGAACTGGGAACTGTCGGCTGATCGCGCGAATGCCGCACGGCGTGCCATGATCGAGGCCGGAGTGCCGGCCGAGCGCATCCGGCAGGTCACCGGCAACGCCGATCAGGATCCCCTGATCAAGGACAATCCGCTCGATGCGCGTAATCGTCGCATCGCGATCCTGTTGCTGAGCGATGTGCCGAAGGTTGCTCCTGACAGCAACGCCGGTGGTGGCAATCGTGGTGGCGCAGGCAGCCGTGGCGGCTTCACGCCTGGCCGGGTCACCCCCGGTGCACTGCGCAATCCGCCGCCGCCGCCGCCGCCGCCGCCGGGTCTGAACGGGCCGAATGGCAACAGCCAGATTCGCGTTATGCCGAGCCGTTGATCGTGTCAGATCAGCAGCCGTCATCCGAACTTGCCCCCCCGGCCATTCCTGTCGTCGATCCGTTTTCCGATCCGGCGCAGTTCGAGGGGTTGTTGTGGCGACGCAGCCTTGCCTATGTCGTCGACCTCTGCGTCCTGCTCTGCCTGCTGCTGTTGTACAAGGTTGCGTTGGTCTTCTTCACCGTGATCACTTTCGGCCTCGCGACACCGTTGCTGGTGCTGCTCGCGGCAGCCATTCCTGTTGCCTATCACACCCTCACCATCGGCGGACCCGGCTCTGCAACCCTGGGCATGCGTCTCTTCGGGTTGCAGGTGCGAATCTGGAATGGCGGCAAACCGGGCTATATCCAGGCTTTGCTGCATACTGCGGTGTTTTACGTTACAACCAGCTTCACCGGCGGCCTGATCCTGCTCTGGCCGCTGTTCAGCAATCGCCGGCGCTGTCTGCACGATCAGCTCTGCGGCACGATGGTGGTGCGCCGGCTTGGCCGCGCGTGAGAAAAGCGCAGATTACCCCCTCCCCAAGTCGATCAATTACGCTAATCTCAGTACGACACTCACGCGGACGGACTGCGACGTGAAACATCGCCTGCAGATACCCTTGCGGCACTTCTTTGCGACGCCGCCTACACCCTGCCCCTATCTGCAAGGCCGGCTGGAGCGCAAGGTTGTCACGCTGCTCGCCGGCGACGATCCCGATGGTCTGCATAACGCACTCAGCCAGGCCGGCTTTCGCCGCAGCCAGGATCTGGCCTATCGCCCCGCCTGCGAGAACTGCAATGCCTGCGTGCCGGTGCGCGTGCCGGCCGCCGACTTCCAGCCCGACCAAACTCAGCGCCGCGTGCTGCGCCGGAACAGCGGCGTCATGGCACGTCGCTTACCTGCCTATGCGACCCGCGAGCACTATCAGGTCTTCCGCCGCTATGTGACCGCCCGCCATGACGGCGGTGGCATGGCCGATATGGAATTCGCCGACTATCGGGCCATGGTTGAGGACAGTCCCGTCCGCAGCGGCCTGACCGAATTCCGCAATGCCGACGGCCGCCTGTTCGGGGTCTGCCTGATCGACGAGATGAATGACGGAATCTCGCTGGTTTACAGCTATTTTGACCCGGATTTCGAAAGCCGCAGTCCCGGCAGCTTCATCATCCTCTGGCATATCCAGAATGCCTACGAGCTGGGCATGCCTTATGTCTATCTCGGCTACTGGATCGCCGAGAGCCGGAAAATGGCCTACAAAAGCCGCTTCCGGCCGCTCGAAGCGCTCACCCAGGAGGGCTGGAGACGCCTCGACCAGGAGGCCGACCCGGTGCCCCAGCCGGCCCCCGCCGTCCCCACCTTTGTCTGACCCGGGTTTCTTGCCTAGCCCTCCCTAGGGGGGTATTTTCCCCAGCCGTATACGGATTCTCCGTGTACATGCAGTCCCTGTTGCCTCATTCCCAGACCGGAATACCGGCCAACAGACACGCTAGGGAGAAGGACCAACCATGCTTCGTCGTAAATTCCTGAAGGGCGCGGCGCTTGCCGGTGCCGGCAGCGTCGGTGCTGCTACCTTTGCGGCTCCCGCCATCGCGCAGAGTCTGCCTGAAATCAAGTGGCGTATGCCCACCAGCTTCCCGAAAAGCCTCGACACCATCCATGGCGGTGGCGAGCAATTGGCCAAGCGCGTTGCCGAACTGACCGACAACAAGTTCCAGATCCGTGTTTTCGCCGCCGGCGAAATCGTCCCGGGTCTGCAGGTGCTGGATGCCGTGCAAGCCGGCACCGTCGAATGCGGTTACAGCGTCAGCTACTACTATGTCGGCAAGGATCCGACCTTTGCCTTCGACGCCTGCCTGCCCTTCGGCCTGAACGTGCGCCAGCAGAATTCCTGGATGCGCAATGGCGGTGGTCTCGAGCTGATGCGCGAGTTCATGAAGGACTACAACATCGTCCACTTCCCGGCCGGCAACACCGGCACGCAGATGGGTGGCTGGTTCCGCAAGGAAATCAAGACCGTTGAAGATCTGAAGGGCCTGAAGTTCCGCATCGCGGGCATCGCCGGTCAGATCCTGACCAAGCTGGGCGTCGTGCCGCAGCAGCTCGCTGGTGGCGACATCTATCCGGCGCTGGAAAAGGGCACCATCGACGCCGCCGAGTGGGTCGGTCCGTATGACGATGAAAAGCTCGGCTTCAATAAGGTCGCCAAGTACTACTACTATCCGGGTTGGTGGGAAGGCGGTCCGCAGGTTTCGCTGTATGTGAACAATCAGCAGTGGGCCAGCCTGCCGAAGCCGTACCAGGCTGCGATCGAAGCGGCCAGCGCTGAATGCAATAGCTGGATGCTCGGCAAGTATGACTCGCAGAATCCGGTTGCCCTGAAGAAGCTGGTGGCAAGCGGCACGCAGCTGCGTCCGTTCCCGCGCGCGGTGATGGAAGCCTGCTTCGATGCTGCGAATGAAGTCTACGCAGAAGTCGCGGCGAACAATCCGAAGTTCAAGAAAATCTACGACAGCTGGGTGAAGTATCGCGACGACCAGCTGCTGTGGTTCCGCGTTGCCGAAGGCACCTTCGACAACTTCATGGCCGCCGCCAGCCAGCGCAAAAGCAAGGCGAAGGCCAAGAAGGGCTAATACAACAGCCTAAAGACTTTCAGTATACGAATTAGAGAAAGCCCCGCTCTGCGGGGCTTTCTTCTATCAATCATTGTTCTGACTAAACCGATCCCGTAATCTCCCCCCATCGTCTGACGCAGCGCGAGTCTGTAAGGACGGTCGGTAATCGGGCCGTAGAGTCCGGCCCGTCAAACAGGGAGAAGATAAACAATGCAAAGACGTAAGTTCCTCAAAGGCGCCGCCCTTGCCGGCGCCGGCAGCATCGGTGTTGCCGCCAGTTTCCCGGCACCTGCCCTGGCCCAGAGCATGCCCGAAATCAAATGGCGCATGGCTTCGAGCTTTCCCAAGAGCCTAGACACCATCTACGGTGCTGGTGAAGTCGTCGCCAATCGCGTGACTGCCGCGACGGGCGGCAAGTTCTCGATCCGCGTTTTCGCCTCCGGTGAAATCGTCCCCGGCCTGCAGGTACTGGATGCCGTTCAGGCCGGTACGGTCGAATGCGGCCACACCGCGAACTACTACTATGTCGGCAAGGATCCGACTTTCGCCTTCGACACCTCGATCCCGTTCGGCTTGAATGCCCGCCAGCAGAATGCCTGGATGTATCATGGCGGCGGCCGCGCCCTGATGAACGACTTCTTCAAGGACTATAACTGCCATGCGATCCCGGCCGGCAATACCGGTGCGCAGATGGGCGGCTGGTTCCGCAAGGAAATCAAGACCGTTGAGGACATCAAGGGTCTGAAGATGCGTATCGGTGGCTTCGCTGGCCAGGTGCTGACCCGTCTGGGCCTGGTGCCGCAGCAGATCGCCGGTGGCGACATCTATCCGTCGCTGGAAAAGGGCACCATCGACGCGGCCGAGTGGGTCGGTCCGTATGACGACGAGAAGCTCGGCTTCAATAAGGTCGCCAAGTACTACTACTATCCGGGTTGGTGGGAAGGCGGCCCGCAGTTGTCGGTCATGGTCAACATCGAGCAGTGGAACAAGCTGCCGAAGGAGTATCAGAACGTCCTCGAGGCGGCCTGCGCAGAAGCCAATGTCTGGATGGTCGCGAAGTATGACGCGCTCAACCCGGCGGCTCTGAAGAAGCTGATCGCCGGTGGCACCCAGCTCCGCGCCTTCCCGCGCCCGGTAATGGAAGCCTGCCTCAAGGAAGCCAACGAACTGTATGCGGAAACCGCTGCCAAGAATCCGAAGTTCAAGAAGATCTATGACAGCTGGCTGCCGTTCCGTAACGACCAGGTTGCCTGGTTCCGTGTTGCTGAGAATACCTTCGACAACTTCATGATCGCAGGCACACAGCAGCGCCGCGCCAAAGCCCCGGCGAAGAAGGGCTGATCAGGCTTAGCCACTGGCTGGAGAAAGGCCCCGCTTGCGGGGCCTTTTTTCTTGTCCACGTAGATGTGCTCCGGAGGAACATTCCGCTAACCGGAATGGAGTTACCAAGACTTAAGCCTTGGGCAACCATTTATCGGCAATAATCGTGGCGCACCTCGGGGTTGTGTCGCACTATGGCGGCGGGCAGGTAATTCCGACGGATGCCAGAAAGGGCCGTCACCGGGTCATGTGGTCCAGCGTCGTCAAGCGTTCCAATAAGCGGCCGTCGGACCCCGACCTGGCCCCGACCCCGCGCGACCGCGAACGGGTCGATGGCATCATCAACCGGATTTCCGAAGAGACCCTGCTGGTTTTCGACCTGCTGAAGGACGGCATGGTCAAGGAAGCCTCTTTCAAGACCGTCGAAGAAAGCATCACCCGGCACTGCATCCTGTCCACCTTCGAACAGGTGCGTGTAGATGCCTTCCGCGATGCCGCCGGGCTTGCGCGCCAGCAGGCACGTAAATTCGCCGAGGCCGCGCTGGAAATGCCCGAACCGCAGCAGCGTCAGTTCGTACTCTCGGTGTCCCAGGCTTTTGAGCGGTTTGCCAAGCAATTACAGACTATTGAGCAGCGCGCTATCGCCGAGAAGCAGCGCCGCGACAAGCAGGACTGAGTGACAATCGCCTTGCAATAACCGTCTCTGACGGCAAGGATCGATTCATACCAAAACATACAAAGCGAGTTGGGTGGGAAGTCATGGTTTTCGGTTCGATATTCGGCGCGGGCTCCCGTGCTTATTCCTACGAGATCTATGTGCAGGTTGATGGCCGCTGGCGGCTCGACAAGCGGCTCGAGGGCCAATCCAGCAATACCCAGCATGCCAACGAGCAACTGGAAAAGAACGCCATTGCCCAGGCCAATGCCCTGCTGAACATGGGGGATTTCCAGGCTGTGAAGGTACTCCGGTCGCGCGAGCGTTCGGACGGATTCGGTACCCAGTCTGAAATCTTCAACAAGGTCGCCACAGCTCGCCCCAAGACAATGACCACGCGTCCCTACAAGGGCGTGTTCCCCGTGTGCGAGACGATCTATGACCTGGCCAAGCGTCCGTCCGCAAAAGGCCTGGGCACCGTCTTCCGTGAATTCCTCGACAAGCAGAATACCACTGCGATCGAATTGCTGCATTCGCCGCAGCATCAGCGCAAGCTGAACGACATGAGCAGCTTCATGCGCGCCGGCATTTATGCGATCGCTGGCGCGCAAACCCAGCCGGGCCTGCCCGGCCAGGCTGAACGCAGCAAGAAGCTGGAAGCGCTGTTCGACAAGCTGATGTCGCATACGCGCAACGCGCTGGCTGAAAAGAATCTGCCGGCCTTCGAGAACAATGATTTTGCGCGTCTGTACGAGCGCCTATCACAGCGCATGAAGGATGACGAACTGCGTTTCATGTTCTTCTTCCAGGCGACGAAGGTGACGCAGTCGCTGTCAAGCACTGCGGCACGGCTGGATATCGCGTTGAATGACATGATCGAGCGCCCCATGCATGGCACCGCTGTCCTGCTTGATGAGATTGCGGCATCTTGTATCGATTCCGCGACCCTGATCCAGGATCTGCTGGGCCCGCGTGCCGGCCTATCGGAAGCGCTGATTGCGCTGGCCGATCTGTCCGCCGGCAAACTGGAAATGCCGGCCAAACCAGATCCGCTGCTGGAAAAGGTCAATCGCCTGCTGGGCGAGAACAGGCTGCCGCTTTGTGCCGATACGCTGTGGGAGCGCATCCTTTCAAACCTGAGTTCGAAGGCGCTGCTCAGCAAGAACGACCCGCGCAAGGAATGGCAGATGTCGCGCAATCTCAGCCACAAGCTGTCATCGCTGGCGCCTGAGTCCTACAAGGAGGCCATCGACCACGCCGGCCGCATGCGCCTTGAGCGCGCGCGCAATATGGAAAGCTGAGCGAAAACGCTGGCCCGGCCGACAAAGCCGGATCAGCCCTGCTGCAACATCAGCCCTGCGACGGAACCTGGGCGCCGGTCATATCGGCACCAGTCAAATCGGCATTCACCATCTTCGCATCGGTGAGGTTGGCATTCACCAGCCGGGCCCGATTGAGTTTGGCGTCGATCAGGTTCGCACCTTTCAGCAGCGCATCCGAGAAATCAGCATCGCTCGCATCGGCGGCAGCGAGACTGGCCGACCAGAAACGACCGATCGGCTTGCCGTCCGGACCGCGTAATGGCACCTGACCAAGCTGAGCGCGCGTCAGCAGCGCCTTCTGCAGGGTCGCACGAGCGAGATTGACGCCGTTGGCCAATGCACCGATCAGATTCGCGCCGGTCAGGTCGGCTTCGGAAAGATCGGTCATCACCAGCGTGGCATTCTGCAGTTTGGCCCCGGCCAGCTTCGCGCCTTTCAGATTGGCGCCGCTGAGATCCTTATTGGAAAGATCAATGCGTTCCATATTCAGACCGGCGAGATCGGCACGTGTGCCTTCGCGCCCGTCCGTCTTGATCCACTTCTCATGTTCCTGAAGGATACTGGCGACCGTATCGCCGAAGCTGGCGACGTCGACGAACAACTCGGCGCCCGTGAAGTTGGCGGAGTCCATGTCGACGTCTTCCAGAATCGCGCCCTTCAGGTCAGCGCCCTGGAAATCAGCGCCGTCGATCAGCGCCAGCGACATATCGACGCCGCGCAGGCAGGCACCCTTGAAATCGGCCCCGGCCAGATTGGCCTTGCGCAGGGAAACCTTCGTCAGATTGGCGCGGGAAAGATTGGCACCAGCCAGGTTCACCCCATTCATGTTCGAACCGGTCAGGTTCGAACCGCGCAGATTGGCTTCGGCCAGATCGGCGCCCGAGGTGTTGGCCTTCGGCTTGTTGCCCTGCCCGTCCGGCCCGCCGAAACCGACGCCGTTGTCGGAGGCCTGCATCAGCGCGCCGCCGCGGAAATCGACCCCCATCAGGCGTGCGCCGGCCAGGGTCGCACCGCGCATCGAAGCGCCGCGCAGGTCGGCCTTGGTCAGGTCGGCCTTGGAAAGGTCGGCGCGTTCCAGGTTGGCGGCAAACAGGTCGGCTTCCGACAGATTGGTCTCAACCAGCACGGCACGCGACATATTGGCGCCGGACATCTTGGCGGCACGCAGATCGGCACCGCTGAAATCATAACCCTGCAAATCTGCCAGCGAGAGATTCAGGCGGGCACCACGGGGACGCTTGGCCAGCCACTCCCGGTGGCGAGCCAGCATCCGTTCTACTTCCATGGGGTTCATACTGCCCCTCTGCCCCCTGTTTTCATGCCTTCGGCAGCCTATTTCTTCGGCCGCATAAAATCTTCCACGATTTTAATGTTTTTCTCCAGTTCTGCAATCTTTCCGGTCAGTTCCGCTATTTTTCCCCGCAAACTCTGCATTCCACCAGCAGCACCCTGAACAGCTTCCTTCGCATTCCGGAGTTCGTTTTGAATCTGCTGAACCGCAGGCCCTTTGGCATCCCGAAGCTTGGCCTGGGCGGCCATGATCTGCTTGTCGAGTTCCGGCCGCTTTTTCGCCAGGGTGGCCAGATCGCCTTCCAGCCGCGCCTTGTCTTCCTGGTGTTTGCGAATCTGGTCCCGCATCTGGGTTATGGCATCGCTCACCCTGCCCTCCTTCACTGACTCGAGGCGGCGCGCCGCCGCCGAGCCGCCTGTCATAGAGGCTCGGCCGGAAGCCGCCTAGCTATTCAAAAGGCGTAGTCGGGTATCCAGACGTCAGCCGCGACCGACGAAAGGCATCTTGGTCGCCATCACCGTCATGAACAGCACATTGGCATCGAGCGGCAGGCTGGCCATATGGACGACCGCATTGGCGACATGCTCGACATCCATGCGCGGTTCGACCCGGATCGAGCCGTCGGGCTGCGGCACACCGTTCTTCATGCGCTCGGTCATGTCAGTGGCGGCATTGCCGATATCGATCTGGCCGACGGCGATGTCATAGGCCCGTCCGTCCAGTGAGCTGGCCTTGGTCAGGCCGCTGATCGCATGTTTGGTCGAGGTATAAGGCGATGAAAATGGCCGCGGCGCATAGGCCGAGATCGAGCCGTTGTTGATGATGCGGCCGCCGCGCGGCGCCTGGTCCTTCATGATCCTGAAGGCCTCCTGCGTGCACAGGAACGGACCGGTCAAGTTCACGTCGACCACGGCCTTCCACTGCTCGAAGGAGAGGTCTTCCAGCGGCATCGCCGGGGTACCCATGCCCGCATTATTGAACAGCACGTCGAGGCGCCCGAAAGCCTGCTTGGTCTTGGCGAACAGCGCCTTGACCTGGGCGTGATCGCCAACATCGGTGGCGACAGCGACCGCCTTCACGCCGTGTTTCTCGGCCTCGCGCGCAGTGGCATCGAGCGCTTCGAGGCGCCGGCCGGCCAGCACCACGTTGTACCCGGCCTTGGCCAGCGCAATCGCCGATGCCTTGCCGATGCCCGTGCCTGCGCCAGTAACCAGGGCGACCTTTGCCGTTGTCATTGCTGGGGTTCCTCCAAATTTATGTATACCTACAATAGCCAACCGCCTGCCGCGGGGAAGCGCCCGGGCGCGGCGAAAGACTTGTAAAAACGTCTAATTGATTGATTTCAATGCCGCCAGCCGGACAAGGAGGAGGAGTTCGGCTGGCGGTCACTGCTGCGGAACATTACAGAAACATTCCACAGGTACGCATTCATCGATACCAGAGCGTTGGCAGGTAGAGCGTGATCTGCGGGAAGATCGAGATCAGCACGAGCACCGTGAGCAACGGGATCAAGAATGGCAGCACAGCCATCACCGTGCGGTCGAAGGACATCTTCGCCACCCGCGACAGCACGAACAACACCATACCAACGGGCGGCGTCAGCAGGCCGATCATCAAGTTGAGCACCATGATGATGCCGAACTGCACGGGATCGATCCCGACCTTCAGCACGGCTGGCATCAGCACCGGCACAAGGATGGAAATCGCTGCGATGGTCTCCATGAAACAGCCAACGATCAGCAGCAGGACATTGATCAGCAGCAGCAGCATGAGCGGATCGGAGGTGAGCGAGAGCAGCGCCTCGGTCAACTCATCGGTGATGCGCGTAGTGGTGAGGACCCAACCGAAGAGCGATGCGGCGCCAACCACGATCAGCACGCTGGATGTCGTCTCGATGGTTTCCATCGAAATCCGATAGAACTGCTTCCAGTTCAGGGACTTGTACAGCAGCGTCCCCAGAATCAGGGCCCAGGCGCAGGCGGCAATGGCCGCTTCCGTCGGGGTGAAGGCGCCGGTAGCCATGCCACCGATGATGATGGCTGGCGTCAGCAGCGCGGGAATCGCGCCGATGAAGGTGCGCCCCAGCACGGCCCAGTAGAAGCGTTGATCGGCACCGATTTTGTGCTTCCAGGCATACCAGGCGACATAGACCATCATGCAGGCGGCCATCAGCAGGCCGGGCAGGAAACCGGCGGCGAACAACTGCCCGATCGAAACATTCGCCATCACGCCGAAGATCACCATGGGCAGCGAGGGCGGAATGATCGGCCCGATCGTGGAAGATGCGGCCGTGATGCCAACGGCGAACTGATCGTTATAGCCATGATCGCGCATTGCCTTGATCTCGATGGTGCCAAGACCACCGGCGTCCGCCACGGCTGTGCCTGACATGCCGGCGAAGATCACCGAGCCGACCACATTCACATGCCCCAGACCGCCATGCATCCAACCCACAGCGGCGGTGGCGAAATCGTAGATGCGGTTGGTGATGCCGGCCGTGTTCATCAGGTTACCGGCGAGGATGAAGAACGGTACGGCGATCAGGGGGAAGGAATCGACACCTCCCGCAATGCGGTGCAACACCACAAAATCCGGAATCATGGTTGAGAAATGGGTATAGGCAAGAGAAGAGCCGGCCAGTGCAATGAAGATCGGCAGCCCGCCAAGCAGCAAGGCGAAGAAAACCGTGAGAAGAAGAGTCATCGAAAAGCCCTCAATCCATAATCAGGGTCTGCTTGGCCGGATCTTCGGCCCAGCGACGCCTGGCATTGGCGATAAACGCCTGCACGGCGCGAAAAAGCATGAGCAGGCAGCCCAATCCGACGCCGGCGTAGACGATACTCATCGGCCAATCGATTACCGTCATCACCTGGATGTGCATGCGCTCGGTGATGGCGATCGAGAACCAGAACAGCAGCGCGACGAAACCCACGGTCATCACATCGATGGCGAAACGCAATGGCCGGACGATTTTCTCCGGCATGAAGTGATGCAGCGCCTCGACGCTGATATGAGTGCCGCGTCGAAAGGAAATCGCAGCGCCGATGAAGGCAACCCAGATCAGCAGGTAGCGCGCAATCTCTTCGGTCCAGGCCAATGAGTCGTTCAGGATGTAGCGGGTGAAGAACTGCAGAAACACCACGCCAGCCAACACCCAGAAAATGGCGAAGGAAATCCAGTCCTCCGGATGATGCTCGATCTTCACATCGGGATCTTCCGCGACGATCAGGTGCAGTGTTTCGTCAGTTGTTTGTTCTGTCATTTCCTCATTTCCTTGTATCGATAGCCTTGGCATTCTGTGGCCAGGTGCGGACTCGGGAGGGAACCTCAATGGCGAAGATAACGCATGTGGAAGTGGCGCAGGTTGATCTGCCGCCGAAGGTGAAGCGAACGGACGCGATCCAGTCCTTCGTCACCCAGGAAACTCCGATGGTGCGCATTACCACCAGCGACGGCCTGACCGGTACCGGCTATACCTATACCATAGGCACGGGTGGATCGTCCGTGGTGGCGTTGCTGCGCGACCATCTGGCACCGCGCCTGATCGGCCGCGATCCGGCGCTGATCGAGATGATCTGGAAGGATCTGTTCTTCGCCACGCATGCAACGGCCGTGGGCGCGATCACCAGCCTGGCGCTCGCTGCCATCGACACGGCGTTGTGGGATCTCCACTGCCTCGCCGCCAAACGCCCGCTCTGGCAGGAAGCCGGCGGCGCGCAGGCCGCCGTGCCGGTCTACACCACCGAGGGCGGCTGGCTGCACATCGAGCCCGCCGCGCTGGTCGACGATACGCTGAAAGCCCGCGAGGCCGGCTTCCGCGGCGCCAAGATCAAGGTCGGGCGACCGCATGTGGCCGAGGACATGGCGCGACTGAGCGCCGTGCGCGAGGCTGTCGGTCCCGCCTTCGAAATCATGACGGATGCCAACCAGGCTTTCACGGCTGCCGAGGCGATCCGTCGTGCGCGCCAGTTCGAGGCACTCGACCTTGCATGGTTCGAGGAACCGTTGCCTGCCGAGGATATCGACGGCCATGTGCGTCTTTGCAACGTCACGACGCTGCCCATTGCGGTCGGAGAATCGATCTACCATCCCAGTCTTTTCCGGGAATATCTGCAGCAGCGCGCCTGCAGTATCGTGCAGGCCGACGTGGCGCGCATCGGCGGCATCACGCCCTGGCTGAAGGTCGCGCATCTGGCCGAGACCTTCAATACGCCGATCTGTCCGCATTTCCTGATGGAACTTCACGTTTCACTCTGTGCCGCAGTACCGAATGCTGCCTGGGTCGAATGGATTCCGCAACTCGACGATATCACGCATAACCGGCTCGAAATCGCCGACGGCAAGGCCGTGGCGCCGATGACGCCGGGACTTGGCATCGACTGGAACTGGGAAGCCGTCACCAAGCGGCAGGCTTTCACCCCAATCGTCATCAGCTAGTCAGGTGCCGGCGGGCCACCTGCATGGCCCGCCGGCAATCCGACTTACTTCAGCGCCTGCAGCGCATCGTACTCCGCCTTGCTCCAGCCGGCACCGGCCGAAGCGTCGTTGTGCAGCGGAATCGCAGCCTTGCGGAAGGCCTCGCGATCCGGCGTCACCACGGTCTTGCCGAGTTTCTTGAACTCGTCGGCCAGGCTCATTTCCGAAGTGCGTATCTTGTCGCTGGCTCGTGCCGCTGCGGCACGAAGCGTTTCCTCGAAGATCTTCTTCTCGGAATCGTTCAGCTTGGCCCAGACATGGCTGCCGACGATGCTGAGCAGAGACTCGGTGATATGGCCAGTCAGCATGATGTGGCTCTGCACTTCATAGAACTTCTTGGCCATGATGGTCGGCAGCGGATTTTCCTGCCCATCCACCGTGCCCTGCTGCAGTGCCAGATACACTTCAGCGAAGGCAATCGGCGTGGCATTGGCGCCGACCGACTTGGTGAACATGAGGAACAGCGGTGCCGGCGGCACACGCAGCTTCATGCCCTTCATGTCTTCAGGCTTGTTGATCGCCTTGTTGGCGGTAACATGTCGCTGCCCGTAATAGGTCAGCGCCGTCACCTTGTGCTTCGTCTTCTGCTCGTAGCCCGCGGCGATGTCGCGGAACAGCTTGGAGTCGCGATAGGCCTTCCAATGGTCGTAATCACGCAGGATGAACGGCGCATTGGTAATGGCAATCGGCTTGTGGATCGAACCGGCAAAAGCCACGCCGGTATAGATCATGTCAACGGTGCCGAGCGTCAGGCCTTCATTGATCTGATTCTCGTTGCCGAGCTGCGACGCCGGGAAGACGTCGATCTGATACTTGTTATTGGTACGCTTCGCGATCTCACCGGCCGCCCAGACAGCTTCGGTGTGATAGGGTTCGGGCGTCTCGTAGACATGCGCCCATTTCAGCTTGGTCTGCGCCATTGCCGGAGCCGCAACGGCAAAAGCCGCCACCACTGCCAGACCCGTCATCAACTTTTTCATGTTTTCTCTCCCTAGTTTTTTGGGTTCTTACGCACTTCTGGTTTTCGTCCGGCAGTGCCGGACAGTACGAACACTCCTGCTTCATCGACAAATAAATCTGCGTTGCGCCGGCGGATTTCCGGCAGGCTATGCTCCAGTCCGTCGAGGTGATTGCGCATGGCAGCAACAGCCTTGTCGCCATCGCGTTTTTCCATCGCAGCCAGCACTGCAGCATGCTCCTTGGTCACGCGCATCATGCGGCCACCCTCCGGCAGCGTCAAATGTCGCATGCGATCGACCTGTACCTTCACCTGGTTGACCAGACGCCAGATGCCCGGATAACCGGCAGCCTCGGCAATAGCGGCGTGAAAAGCTTCGTCGGCGGCATGGAAGCCGATGCGATCATCCGCCTTCGCCGCTTCGCGCTGACGTTCGACCAGGGCCCACAGGCCGGTGAACTGGCTTTTGGTTGCGCGCCGGCTGGCCTCGCGCACGGTCACTTCCTCCAGCGCCTTGCGAATGACAATGGCCTCACCGATCTGGGCGTAGGGAATGCGACTGACCGTGGTGCCGGATTTCGGCACGATCTCGACCAGGCTTTCATCGGCCAGCCGCAACAGCGCCTCGCGCACCGGCGTACGACTGACACCGAAGCTGCTGGCCAGTTCATTCTCAGACAGGCTGGCGCCGGGTCGAATACGAAGGGCGATAATGTCTTCGTGCAGACGCTCGTAAACCAGAGCGGCGGAGGTCACGCGCGAGAGCAGTGGCGACCGCGCACGAGCGGCGGAAGACGTCATCCTGACGCCGGCGCGGCTGCGTACCTGCTTGGTGTCGCGCACCTGTTTGGTGGCTGCTTTGCGCGATGATTGCGGCTTGGCCACTGATCCTCCCTCGAAGCGTCGTTCATGGCGGCACTTCCATTGTTCCATATCTTGTATGCAAGTTTATCGAAGACGCAAGGCTAATCAGCTTGTATCAACGAGGTACAAGTTTACCGTTCGGCATGGATTATCTTTGGAAGGTGGCGTGCCCTGCTGGATTCGAACCAGCGACCTGCCGCTTAGAAGGCGGCTGCTCTATCCAACTGAGCTAAGGGCACCCAAGGAATCAGACCTGGAAATACAGCCTGCACAAACAAAAAAAACGGCCGGCGAGGCCGGCCGCATCGGGCGCCTCGCCGGGAACGGTTTAGCGAATTCTGGTGTAAGAGAAGTTATCGGCATAGGCACGGCGATTCAGCTTGCGCGCCTGCGGTTCCTCGATTTCGTAGGTGATGCCCTTCTTGTCGGCATAGGCGACCGCCTCTTCCTTGCTGTCGAACTTCAACGTCAGCTGGCCGAGAGTGCCGGCGGCACCGGTCCAGCCCATCAGCGGCTCGACGAAGCGGCTGTCGGCGGTGTCGTATTCCAGCACCCATTGCTGGGTCCGTGCCCTGCCGGACTGCATGGCGGTCTTGGTCGGCTGATAGATACGGGCCTTGGTCATCGTCCTGATCCTGGGTCTGCTGATCGGTCTCTCTGGGGCCATTATGGTCGGGGTGACTGGATTCGAACCAGCGACTTCTTGCTCCCAAAGCAAGCGCTCTACCAGACTGAGCTACACCCCGCCCTAAATAGCGGAAAGTGGCCGCCTTTTAGCATGAAGCCCCCCGCCCCGGCCAGCCTTTGCCAGACCCTCAGAGGGCCCGGAAATCAGCATTATCGCCAGAATTACTTCCTGGACGACTTCCCGAAAATGGCGTGTTCGACCTTGTCGCCGGGCTTGATGCCCAATCGGGAAGCCGTGCCGCCATTGACCTCCAGCACGGCCCGCACCGGGCCGGCCGAATTGATGCCGGTCTCGTCACGCGGGATGGCGCGCTGGTGGATGTTCAGGATGGTGCCATCGGCCCTGATGAACAGCATGTCGAGCGGCAGCAAGGTATTGCGCATCCAGAAGGATGCCATCTGCTCCTGCTTGAAATCGAACAGCATGCCGGTATCTGGCGCCATGCTGGTGCGGAACATCATACCGCGCGCCCGCGACTGGTCATTATCCGCCAGTTCGACGCGGAACCGCTGCGGCCCCTTGGCGGTCTGGATCACCAGATCGCTCTGTGGCAGGGTCGGCTGCGGCTGGGCCGTGACAGGCTGCGAAACGACAATACCGGCTAGTAGAACCATGCCGCATAGAACGGCCCATACCCGACTGAGTTTCACGCCCTCATCCTCTCTTTCACCCGACGCACCAGCCCCCGCACCTCCTCACGCACCGTGCCATTGCGCGGCATATCGGCGAGGGTGGTGAACCAGTCCTCCGGCGGCTGGCGGCCCGCGCTGCGGTTCCAGCTCAGGGCCCGCAGCAGGCTCTCCGCCACCGGTGGCAGCCGGTCCGGCTTTTCCAAGCCGTTCAGTTCAGCCCAGATGCCGGTCCAGCAGCGCGCCACCGACCAAGGATTATAGCCGCCCCCGCCAAGCACCAACAGCCGCGGCGACAGCGGTTTCAAGCCTGCGACCGCATGCCACAAGGCCCCGTTCGACAGCCCCTGCTTACCCAGCGGATCGTCAGCCAGCGCATCGGCGCCGCACTGGATCACCAGCGCTTCGGGTTTGAAGTTCTCAACCAATGGTCCGATTGCCTCTTCGACCAGCGCGGTCATTTCGTCATCCGTCATGCCGGGCGGGACCGGGAGATTAAACAGGTTGCCGGCGCCCTCCTCATCGAGTTGCCCGGAATGCGGCCAGCGCCCGGCTTCATGTACCGAGACCACCAGCACGCGTGGATCGGCGGCAAAGGCATCGGCCACGCCATCGCCGTGATGCACATCGAGATCGACATAGGCCACGCGCGACAGGCCGGCATCCAGCATGGTGAGGATTGCCAGCACAGGATCGTTGAAATAGCAAAAGCCAGAGGCCTGCGCCGGTCGGCCGTGATGCGTGCCGCCACCAGGGCTGTAGACGATGCCGGCACCGTTCTGCAGCAGGTGTTGTGCCGCGATCAGGCTGCCGCCGACGCCGGTCGCCGGACGACGGAACATCGTACCGTAAACCGGGTTGCCGCCGCGGCCGAGGTTGTAGCGTTCAGAGTCTTCAGGGGTCACCGTCAGGGTTCGCTCGGCCGCCTGCACCGCAGCGATGTAATCCTTGCGATGAAAACGCGCGAGTTGCCGGTGTCGCCGGCCGGCTTTCGCAATACTGGCCGGGCTCCAACCAGCCCAGCGCCTGCACCATGTCCATCACCGTGGACACGCGCGGGATCGACAGCGGATGTTTTCCGCCCAGGCTGGAATGCCGATAAATTTCGTTGCCGATAAACACTGCAGGCCGGTGCATAAGCGAAATCTAGCGGCCCTGCGGGGCTTAACAAGCGGTTCCAGTCGCCTATAATGCTTCCAGCTGAGGGGGAGCCGATTGGCGGCTGAGAGGTCCGGGTGAGCCGGACGACCCCTCGAACCTGATCCGGTTGATACCGGCGTAGGGATCAGCGGTTTGTCAGCAGACTCCACCTCCTTTTCCCCATCCGCATCTGCGCCGGCCTTCCGGCTGGCAGGCAGCGGTTTCGCCTATGGCGACCGTGTCGTACTGGCACCCTTTTCGCTCGATCTGACGGCCGGCGAGACCGTGGCGATCCTCGGCGCCAGCGGCTGCGGCAAGAGCACGCTGTTGCGCCTGATCGCCGGGTTGCTCCTTGGCCAACCATCGTCTCTCGCGGGACAAGTCGCCTGGATGGCGCAACAGGATCTGCTGCTGCCCTGGCTTACCCTGTTCGACAACGTCCTGCTCGGCGCGCGCCTGCGCGGCGAAGTGCCAGACATCGCCCGCACGCAGGCCCTGCTGGCACGGCTTGGTCTTGCCGATCGCGCCAATGCTATGCCTGCGTCTCTCTCGGGCGGCATGCGGCAACGCGCAGCGCTCGCCCGCACACTGATGGAAGACCGTCCGCTGGTGCTGATGGATGAGCCTTTCTCGGCGCTGGATGCGATCACGCGCGCGGCAATGCAGGAGCTCGCCAGCGAGGTGCTCAGCCATCGCGCGGTGCTGCTGGTGACGCATGATCCGGCTGAAGCCTGTCGCCTCGCCGACCGTATCTTCGTCCTGAGCGGTGCGCCTGCCGTCCTGCAGCAGGTAGCCGTATTGCCGCCTGCCGCACCACGCGATCCTTTGTCGCCGCCGGTGCTACCAGTGCTGCGCAATGTGCAGGCGGCTTTGCAGAAGGCGGTGAATGCATGACCAACCTGCTGCGCCCCGTCCTCACCGCCTGCGGCCTGCTGCTGCTGTGGCAGGGTATTGTCTGGGGCTTTGACCTGCCCTCCTACATCCTGCCTGCGCCGTATCGCGTAGCTCTCGCTTTCGTCGACAATGCCGGGCTGCTGCTGCGCGAAGCGACCGTGACGGTGATCGAAATGCTACTCGGCCTGCTGTTCGGCTGCCTCCTGGGTGCGGCTGCTGCAATCTGCCTGCTGCTCTCGCCCACCGCCCGCCGCTGGCTGCTGCCATTGCTGGTTGCCAGCCAGGCGGTGCCGGTCTTCGCGCTGGCGCCGCTGCTGGTGCTGTGGCTCGGCTTCGGCATCGCCTCAAAGGTGATGATGGCGGTGCTGGTGATCTTCTTCCCGGTCGCCGTCGCGCTTTATGACGGTCTGCGCCGCACTGAGACTGGCTGGCTTGATCTGGCACGCGTGATGACCGCCGATGCGCCACAGCATCGCCTGCGTATCCTGCAGCATATCCGCCTGATGGCCGCGCTGCCGGCATTCGCCAGCGGCCTGAAGATCGCCGCGGCCGTGGCCCCCATCGGCGCGGTGATCGGCGAATGGGTCGGTGCCAGCGCCGGGCTCGGATTCCGCATGCTCCAGGCCAATGCACGCGTGCAGACTGATCTGATGTTTGCCGCCCTGATCCTGCTCGCCGTCTGCGCCGTCACGCTCTATGTCGGCGTCGATGCCATGACGCGCCGGTGGCTGCGCTGGCAGGCGGACAGCCACCCCTCTTTGTTGAGTCCCGTAAAGGAGTGACCGCCATGAAACGCATCATCGCCGCTGCCGCTTTTGTCGTCGCCCTGCTGCCCGGGATTGCCTCGGCGCACGACAAGCTGACCGTGCTGCTCGACTGGTTCGTCAATCCGGATCATGCGCCGCTGGTCGTCGCCAAGCATGCCGGCATCTTCGACCGCCACGAATTACTGGTCGACCTGATTGCGCCCGCCGATCCGAACGATCCGCCCAAGCTGGTTGCCGCCGGCAAAGCGGACGTGGCGATCTCGTATCAGCCGCAGTTGCATGTGCAGGTGGCACAGGGTCTGCCGCTGCGCCGCTTCGGCACGCTGGTCGCCACGCCGCTCAATTCGCTGGTGGTGCTGCGCGATGGTCCCATCAAATCGGTTGCCGATCTGAAGGGCAGGAAAATCGGTTATTCCGTCGGTGGCTTCGAGGATGCCCTGCTCAAGAGCATGCTCGAGCAGTACGGGCTGAAGCTGGCTGACGTGACGCTGATCAACGTCAATTTCTCGCTCTCACCCTCGATCTTCTCGGGCCAGGTCGATGCCACCATCGGTGCTTTCCGCAATTTCGAACTGAACCAGATGGACATCGCCGGCAAGCCGGGTCGCGCCTTCTATCCCGAGGATTACGGCGTCCCGCTGTACGATGAACTGGTGCTGGTGGCGCACAAGAATAAACTGAACGACGACCGTCTCAAGCGCCTGCTCGACGCCCTCGAAGAAGCTGTGGCCTACATGCACAACGAACCGCAGAAAAGCTGGCAGGCTTTCATCAAGGAAAACAAGAGCCTGGATGACGAACTGAACCGCCGTGCCTGGGGCGCTACCGTGCCGCGCTTTGCGCAATCGCCGCGAGCGCTCGATAGCCGGCGCTACAGCCGTTTCGCTGACTACCTTGTTAAGCAGGGTCTGATCCCCAAAGCTCTGCCGGTGGCCGACTATGCCGTTGAGTTACATTGAGTTAACAACGAGGCAGCGCAGGCTGTCGAAGCATGCTAGGCTGACCTTGGTGGCGTCATGGGGGAGGCAGAAATGCGACGACCAGATTACGCCAAACTGGGCGCGCAATTTGCGCATATGCGCGACTATCTGGCTGGCGTTGCCCCGCCCGGAAAACTGCCCGGGCGTCAGCATATCGATCCGCTGGCCATCCGCGCCTTGCTTTCTTTTACCAACCTTGTGGATATCGAGCGCGCGGACGGCAAAATCCGTTTCCGCTTTCGCCTCATCGGCACATTGCAAAGCACTGCGGCGGGCCGCGAGATCAGCGGCAAATATCTTGAGGATGCCGTACTGCCCGAATATCTGGAGCGTATCCGCGGCAACATGATCATGGCGATGGAAAGTCGCGAAGCAATCTATGACCGCTTCGGCATGCCGCATCCTGGCCGCGATTTCATCGACACCGAGCGCGTCTATTTCCCTCTGGCCCGTGACGGCGAAAACGTCGATATGCTGCTTATCCTCAATGCTTACCCCGATGAGGAGAAAACCACAGCACCCCCGGCGGACGAAGTAAAACAGGGCCGTCGCGAAGAGAAACTGCCTGCGGCACGGCACCCCGCACCGAAATAACCGGTCCGGAAATAAAAACGCCGACGGATCAAACCGTCGGCGTTTAGCTAAAAATCTGGTGTGGTACCGATCATTCGTTGCGGATTTCGGCCACCTGGGGGCCCTTCGGGCCCTGACCGATGCGCACACGAACCGACTGGCCCGGCTGCAGTTCGTTGATGCCTTCGCGACGCAACACTTCCATATGGACGAAGATGTCCTGCTGGCCGTCGCCACGCGACACGAAGCCATAGCCTTTCACGGCATTGAACCACTTGACCTTGGCCTCGAAGAAATCGCCCTGGGCGACCACCGAGGGGAAGCGGGCTTCGCCGCGATCACCGCCAAAACCGCCGCCGCCGAAGCCGCCACGATCACTGCCGCGGTCACCATAACCGCCGCGATCCCCGAAGCCGCCACGATCACCGAAACCGCCGCGGTCGCCGAAGCGCGGTTGACGCGGCGGACGTGGGCCACGGTCACCGAAACCTCCGCCACCGGGGCCACCACTCGAAGGCTGCGCGGTGCTGGTATCGACTGACAGAACGCGGACGGCCTGCATGCCCTTGGGCCGCTTGGCCACTTCCAGCATCAGGGTCGAGCCTTCTTCGATGCTTTCGTAACCAGCCTGTCGCAAGCAGGAGAGATGAAGAAAGATGTCTCCGGAATTGTCGTCAGGACTGACGAAACCAAAGCCTTTGACTGCGTTGAACCACTTGACCTTGCCGGAAATCTTGACGATCTCGGCGTCGCCGAAGCCCCCTTGATCCACTCTTTTAGTCCTTCGATTGCCCCACTAAACGTCTAACCGTAACACCTTTTACGGGCGGTGCCAAAACGATTCTAACAAGGGCTGCGGAGGGTTACGAGGGGCTTTCGACTAAATGGTAGGGCCTTCCACGCGCCGCTTCGGACGCCACCGGGTAACGGAACGACCGTCCGCAGTGAACCGGACTTCCTGGCTGTCAGGGGGAGCAGCCCGCAGGTGGCCGGCGGCTTCCTGGACCGATGCGGTCTTCGGCTGTTGCTGTTGACCGGGTTGCTGGCTGGGACGTGCGGGCTGCGCCGTGCGTACCGCGCGTGTCAGCGGATGCGCCGCATCAATGGCATGCTCAGCAATCTTCTGTCGCACGGCTTCCTCGAAAGGTGGCAGCACGGCGGGAGGAGCTGGAGGCCGACGGCGGGCGCCGCTGGCAGCCGGGTGAACAGGAGCGAGGCCGATGGCGGCGGGCTTCGGGGCCGCAGCGCGATGGTGGTCGACGGCGATCTCGCTACCTGGACCGTTTTCCAGCGCCCTGCGCCATGCGGGGTCCCCGACCACGAGTTTGTGCAGCGCAATCGCCGGCAGGGCGCCGAAGCGTTTCCAAAAGCCTTCCAGGAAGGCCTCGGCGGTTTCGCTCAATGACGGTGACCAAGGGTTTTCAATGCCGGCCTGGAACACCAGATCCAGTGTCGGCTCGATGGGGCCATCGTCGCCGACCAGGAAGGTCGCAGGCATCAACTTGGCGCCATCGCGCGCAATCGCATAATGCGCCTGGGCCAGATAGAGCAGCCAGCGCAGTTTCGGCAGCGACATGGCAATACGCTCTGTCGCTGCCTGTTCGAGCAGCCAGAAACTTACATCTATGCCTGATCGCGTCGCGGGGACCATAACACCCCTATCCTTACACTGGACCTGAACCTAGTTCTGCCGAACCTAGGCAGGTAATCTTAACAGCCCGTGAATCGTTTCCCAAAGCGACTCTTCTGGGGATTACTTTATGATTTTTGGAGGTTTGTCATGGAACTGACCGGCGAACAGCTCATTCCCGCCCCGCGTCAGGCGGTCTGGGATGCCATCAATGACCCCGAGATCCTGCGCCAGTGCATCACCGGCTGCGAGAGCGTCACCAAGACCTCGGATACCGATTTCGAGGCCTCGGTGCAGGTCAAGGTCGGACCAGTCAAAGCTCGTTTCAAGGGCAAGGTCACCCTCAGCGACCTCGATCCACCCAGGAGTTGCATCATCTCAGGCGAAGCCCAGGGCGGGGTGGCGGCTGGTTTCGGCAAGGGCAGCGCCAAGGTGCAAATGGCTGACGCCGACGGAGGTGCGACCCGCCTCACCTATGCGGTCAACGCCCAGGTCGGCGGCAAGCTGGCCCAGATCGGCGCACGGCTGATCGACGGCGTCGCCGCCAAAATGGCCGAGGACTTCTTCGTCAAGTTCAACCAGATCGTCGGTGGGCCCCGCGCCGGTACGGCTGACGCCGCGGCAACCGCCGACGCGGCGAAAGATCTCGCCGCATCCGAACCGATCGCTGCGTCGGCGACACTCGATGCCCTGTCGAAGGCAGACACATCTGTTGCAGCGCAACCACAGACGCCGGTAACCGGCGGGATACCGAGCTGGCTCTGGATCACCGGACTGATCGTGATCGTATGCGCAGCGACAGTTCTGATCCTGCGCAGTTGATCTTCCGCCGTTTTGCAACTTGACGCCCCTTGCGCGTTGCGCCCAAAGTTACCGGGTGCGGCGCGCGAATGCCCCAACACTTCTCCGCGCCCCATGGGAGGATCAGCATGACCATTTCCGTGACGATCAACGTCAACGGCCAGCCGGAAACGCGCGACGTCGAACCCCGCACCCTGCTGGTGCAGTTCCTGCGCGAACATCTGCAGCTGACCGGCACGCATGTCGGCTGCGATACCAGCCAGTGCGGCGCCTGCGTCGTCCATGTCGACGGCAAGAGTGTGAAAGCCTGTACCATCCTCGCCGCGCAGGCGCAGGGTGCGAAAGTCACCACGATCGAAGGCCTGGCCCAGGACGGCAAGCTGCATCCGATGCAGGAAGCCTTCCGTGAGCATCATGCCCTGCAATGCGGCTTCTGCACGCCCGGCATGATCATGAGCGCCGTCGACCTCGCGCAGCGCCATCCAAACCCGAACGAGGAAACCGTTCGTCACGAGCTGGAGGGCAACCTCTGCCGCTGCACGGGCTACCATAACATCGTCAAGGCCGTGATGGCCGGGGCGCAGGCAATGCGGGGGTAAGCGTCATGACAAACCAGGGCATCGGCCAACCAGTCCGTCGCAAGGAAGATTTCCGCTTCATTACGGGTCAGGGCCATTACACCGACGATATCAACCGCCCCGGCCAGCTGTACGCCTACTTCCTCCGCTCACCGCACGCTTTCGCGAAAATCAAATCGATCAGTACCGACGCTGCCCGCAAGATGCCGGGCGTGGTCGCGATCTATACCGGCAAGGATGTTGCCGCTGATAAAGTCGGCGGCCTGATCTGCGGCTGGACCGTCAAGGACAAGAAGGGCGAGCCGCACAAGGCACCACGCCACGACATCATCGCCATCGACCATGTGCGCCATGTCGGCGACCAGGTGGCAGTGGTGATCGGGCGCAGCCTGGGCGAAGCCCGCGATGCCGCCGAGGCCATTGAGGTCGATTACGACGTGCTGACGCCGGTGGTCGATGTGGTCAACGCGCTGAAACCCGGCGCACCAGAAGTGCATGCCGATGCTCCTGGCAATCTCTGCTACGACTGGGACTTCGGCGACAAGGCTGCCACCGAGGCCGCCTTCGCCAAGGCCGCACATGTCACCAAAATCGATCTGGTGAACAACCGGTTGTCGCCGAATCCGATGGAGCCGCGCAGCGCCATCGGCGAATACGAACCCGGCACCGACAACACCACGGTCTACACCACTTCGCAGAATCCGCATGTCATCCGGCTGATCCTCTGCGCCTTCGTGTTCGGCCTGCCCGAACACAAGGTGCGCGTGATCGCGCCCGACGTGGGCGGCGGTTTCGGCTCCAAGATTTTCAACTATGCCGAAGAGACAGTCTGCGTTTGGGCTGCACGCAAGCTGAAAAAGCCGGTCAAGTGGACATCCGACCGCACCGAGGCTTTCCTGACCGACGCGCATGGCCGCGACCATGTCACCCATGCCGAACTGGCCATGGACAAGGATGGCAAGTTCCTCGGCTTCCGTGTCGACACCAAGGCAAATATGGGCGCGTATCTGTCTACCTTCGCATCTGCCGTGCCGACCTATCTCTATGCGCTGCTGCTCGCAGGCCAGTACACCACGCCGGCGATCTATGCCGAGGTGAAGGCGGTGTTCACCAACACCACGCCTGTCGATGCCTATCGCGGCGCCGGCCGTCCGGAAGCGACCTATGTGGTGGAGCGCATCGTCGAAGCGGCGGCGCGCGAACTGAAGATGGATCCGGCGGAACTGCGCCGGCGCAACTTCGTGCCGGACAACGCCTTCCCGTACCAGACGCCGGTCGCCTGCGTATATGACAGCGGCCAGTATGCCAAGGCACTGGATGAAGCGTTGAAGATGGCCGATTACAACGGCTTCAAGCAGCGCAAGGCGGAGGCTGCCAAGAAGGGCAAACTGCGTGGCATCGGGCTCTGCGCCTATATCGAAGCCTGTGGCATCGCACCGTCGGCGGTGGTCGGCTCACTGGGCGCAGGTGTTGGCCTGTGGGAGTCGGCACAAATCCGCTTCAACGCGACGGGCAGCGTGTTCGTTCATACAGGTTCGCACAGCCATGGCCAGGGCCATGAAACCACGTTCGCGCAGATCGTGTCGGACCGCCTCGGCGTGCCGCTCGAAAGCGTCGAGGTGGTGCATGGTGACACGGCCTTGGTGCCGATGGGTATGGGCACCTATGGCTCGCGCTCGTTGGCCGTCGGCGGTTCCGCCATCATGCGCGCAGCCGATAAGATCATCGACAAGGGCAAGAAGATCGCCGCGCATCTGATGGAAGCGTCGGTCGACGATGTTGCCTATGACAAGGGTGTCTTCTCGGTGAAAGGCACCGACAAGCAGGTGCCGATGGCGCAGATCGCCTTCACGGCCTATGTGCCGCACAACTACCCGGCCGATCTCGAACCGGGCCTGGAGGCGAGCGCCTTCTACGATCCGGCCAACTTCACCTTCCCGGCCGGCGTGCATGTGGCCGAAGTGGAGATCGACAGCGCCACAGGCGTCACCCGCGTCGCAAACTGGGTGGCGGTGGACGATTTCGGCAAAGTGATCAACCCGATGATTGTCGAAGGTCAGGTGCACGGCGGTATCGCCCAGGGTATCGGCCAGGCGCTGCTGGAAGGCGTGGTCTACGACCCCAAGAGCGGCCAGCTGCTCACGGCGTCGTTCAATGACTACTGCATGCCGCGCGCCGACGATCTGCCGTCCTACAAGGTCGGCATGATCGAGACGCCCTGCCCGCACAATCCGCTGGGCGTAAAGGGTTGCGGTGAAGCCGGCGCGATTGCCGCCCCGGCCGCGCTGATGAATGCCATCACCGATGCGCTCGGCACCGAGAAGATCAACATGCCGGCGACGCCGCAGAATGTCTGGAACGTGATCCAGAGCCAGAATCTCGCCGCGGCCGCCGAATAAGAGATCAGGAGAAGCCACCATGTATGCGTTCAACTATCACCGTCCGAAATCGCTGGCCGATGCCGCCAAGCTGCTCGGCGATGCCAGCGACGGCAAGTTCATCGCCGGCGGCCAGACCCTGCTGCCGACCCTGAAGAACCGCCTTGCTTCACCCTCCGACCTCGTGGATCTCACCGGCATTGCTGAACTGAGCGGCATCAGCGTTTCGGGCGGCATCGTCAGCATCGGAGCGATCACCAAGCATGGCGCCGTCGCCACCTCGGCCGACATCAGGAAAGCCATACCGGCGCTGGCCAATCTCGCCGGCCTGATCGGCGATCCCGCCGTGCGCAACATGGGCACGATGGGCGGCTCGGTCGCCAACAACGACCCGGCGGCAGACTATCCTTCCGCCGTGCTCGGACTGAATGCCACGATGCATACCACCAAGCGCAAGATCGCCGCCGACAGCTTCTTCACCGGCCTGTTCGAGACCGCGCTGGAAGAGAGCGAGATCATCACCAGGATCGAGTTCCCGGTGCCAAAGCGCGCCGGCTATGAGAAGTTCCGCAACCCCGCTTCGCGCTATGCCATGGTCGGTGTCTTTGTGGCTGAGACCGCCGATGGCGTGCGCGTCGCCGTCACCGGCGCCGGCCCCTGCGTGTTCCGCCACAAGGAAATGGAAGCGGCGCTGTCGAAATCCTTCAGCCCCGATGCGCTGAAGGGCATCAGGACCGATCCGGCCAGGATGAACAACGACATCCATGGCAGCGGCGAATACCGCGCGCATCTGGTTGGCGTCGTCGCCAAGCGCGCGGTGCAGAACGCGCTCGGCTGAGATCATAGCTTTCCCATCGACGGCGCGCCTGAGTACAATGGCGCGCCGTTTTTGATTCGTACTGTCTGGACAGGTCATGACCGAACGCTTTGCCGCCACCGATCTTGTCACCTTCGCCATCGACCTGCTGCGGAAGGGCGGGCTGGATGTCGAAAAGGCGCGCGCCACTGCCGCGATCCTGGTCGAAGGCGACCTGATGGGCCACAGCACGCATGGCCTGCAGCTGCTCGGACCATATCTCGCCGAACTGGAAGCCGGGCGTATGGGCAAGGATGGCGAGCCGACGATCATCGCCGAGCGGCCCGCCGTGCTGACCTGGAACGGCCATTACCTGCCCGGCCCCTGGCTGGTGCTGAAAGCCATCGAAAACGCGATCACACGCGCCAAGACCTATGGCACCGGCACGGTGGTGATCAACCATTCGCACCATATCGCCTGCCTCGCAGCCTATCCGCTGCGCGTGATTGAGCGCGGCATGGCGCTGCTGATCGCCAGCTCCGATCCGCATAGCGGCTCGGTAGCACCGTTCGGCGCCATCGTCGGCCGCTACACGCCCAACCCCATCGCCGGCGGCTGGCCGACCAAAACTACACCGGTGATCTTCGACATCAGCGCCTCGACCACCACCAACGGTATGGTGGCACGCCTCAATCGTACCGGTGGCAAGCTCGGTGGACCCTGGCTGGTCGACAACAAGGGCAATGCCACCGACGATCCCGCCAGTTTCACGACGACGCCGCCCGGCGCAGTGCTGCCACTCGGCGGCATGGATCTCGGCCACAAGGGTTTCGCGCTCGGCCTGCTGGTCGAGATGCTGACCTCCGGCCTGGCCGGGTCGGGCCGCGCCGACGGCTCCAAGCAATGGGGCGCGCGCGTCTTCGTGCAGGTGATCGATCCAGCGGCCTTTGGCGGTGCCGAGGCATTCACCAAAGAGACCGAGTGGCTCGCGGACGCCTGCCGCACGGCGCCGGTCAAACCCGGCAATCCGCCGGTGCGCATGCCGGGCGAGCGTGGGCTCAAGTTACGCGCTCAGCAGCAGGCCGAAGGCCTGGCGCTGCATCCAGAGATCATGCCGAGCCTGCGCCCTTGGGCCGACCAGCTCGGCGTGGCAGCGCCCGAAGCCCTGTAGGTTTATGGAAGTGTGATCGGCTGGCCGTGCGGCGTGGCACGTGCGGCGCGATCCCAGGCCGCGGCCTTGTCCTGCAAGGCCGCCGACGTCGCGGCCCCCTTCTCCACTGCCAGACGCTCCAGCGCGCGCAGCCAGTGGTGATAATAGGTTGCACCGGTATCGGGATCGCCGGCCGCCTGCGCGGCCCTGATCTCAGCGGTCAGTGCCGCTGCCCATTCGGTCCAGGTGAACAGGCCCTTCTGATGCAGGCTCACCGCCATGGCGAAGGCCTGCGCTTCCCAGGGCGCGCGAAATACCGGTGCAGCGGTATCGTCGCAGGGCAACTCAGGCAGGATATCCTTCAGGCTGCTCACGCGGGATCCAGATAGCTGTCCCAGGCGTCGACCGACACCGACAGCGTCGGATCGGCCTCAGGCCCCCAGAGTTCGCGCCCCTCGAAGCGCACGGTATAGAGCCATTGCGGCTGCTCGCCTTGCCCCTTGGCATTGCTGTCAGGGAAGACATGCACGCCATGCAGCAGTTCGACAGTACCGACATGGCCGCGCACATAGCGCGGCAGGCGGGTATGACCGGTCGGATGGATGTTCTTCGCCCGCACCCGGTCACCGGCCTTGAAACGCGCTGGCTGATCGCTCTCGCGTTCGGTCGGTCCGCCCTTGGCCAGCACGGTCGGCACATTCTCGACCTTCAGGATGCGCGGCAACGGCTTTGGCGGCGCCAGCACGCGGCCGGCTTCGATCTCTTCGGCGGAGATCATGCCGCGGTCGATCATCAGCTTCTCGATGCCGGCGAGCCAGATCTGGTAATAGGTCTTGGCGTAGTATTGCGGCGGCGGCAGGCTTTCACGTGCCGAACGCGACATATCGATATTCCACTGCCCGGTCGCACCCACCGCGAGCGTCATTGCCAGCACGCGCTTTTCCCATTCGGCATGGAATTTCGGCTCATGCTCGCCTTCATGGCGCACCGGGCCGAAGCCCATCATGCCGCCCATATCGGCGCCGCCGTTCACGACGGCACCTTCGCCAGCCCGGTGCCAATCATGCTGTCGCGCGTCACCAGGGTCGCCAGCTTTTCCTCGCTCCAGCCCTCAGTCCCCTTCGGCCGTTCCGGCAGCACGAGGTAGCGCACCTCGGCGGTCGAGTCCCAGACCTTGATCTGCTTGCCTTCAGGCAGCGTGACACCGAAATCCTGCAGCACGCCGCGCGGATCCATCACCACGCGCGAGCGATACGGCGCCGACTTGTACCAGACCGGCGGCAGGCCCAGCACCGGCCACGGATAGCAGGAGCACAGCGTGCAGACGACCATGTTATGGGTCGCCGGCGTGTTCTCGACTGCCACCATATGCTCGCCCTGCCGGCCGACATAGCCGAGCGACTGGATCGCAGTCGAGGCATCTTTCAGCAACCAGTCGCGATAGGCCGGATCGCTCCAGGCCTTGGCGACGACATGAGCGCCATTATGCGGCCCCACCTTGGTTTCGTAGGTTTCGATCAGCAGGTCGAGCGCGGCCGGATCGACATAGCCCTTCTCGACCAGCACACTTTCCAGTGCGCGGACACGCAGCTCGACATCGCTCAGGACGGTGCCGTGAGCATGATCGTGGTGATGCCCGTGAGCATGATCGTGGTGATGATGGTCGTGATCCTGTGCCATGACCCGATCCTATCAAGCCTTGGCCGGCAGTGCCAAGACCGCACGTAAGCCGGGATTGTTGGCATCCAATTGCAGGCCGCCGCCATGCAGCCGGGCCACGGCCTCGACCAGGCTGAGCCCCAGCCCGACGCCCTCAGCGTGGCGGCTGGCATCGCCGCGGTAGAAGCGCTGGACGACTCTGGCCCGCTCACCCTCGGGGATGCCCGGGCCGGTATCGGCCACACTGAGCAGGATCCAGCCATCGCCGCCGGCCTCACCCCGCAATTGGATGCTGCCGCCGGACGGCGTGTATTTCACCGCATTGTCGAGCAGGTTGCCGATCGCCTGCGCCAGCAGTTGCCGGTCGCCATTTATGCTGAGACCGGCATCGGCATGGCATACCAGGCTGAGGCCCTTGGCCTCCGCCGACGGTCCGTATAGCTCGGCTGCGTCTTCCACCAGCGCCGGGACGTCGACCTGCGCGAAACCGGCCCGACGCAGGCCGGTATCCAGTTCGGCCAGCCGCAGCAACGCATTGAACACACCGATCAGCCGGTCGATATCGGCGATGGCGGCCGCGATGCCGTCGAGTGAAGTTCCGGTTCCCGCGGGCTGACGCAGCAGGCCTTCCAATCGCGCCCGCGTTTCGGCCAGTGGCGTGCGCAGATCATGCGCAATGGCATTCGAGACGTTGCGCACGCCCTCGATCAATTGCTGGATTTGGTCCAGCATCCGGTTGATCGTGGCGACCAGCTGGTCGAATTCATCATCGGTTCCGCGCAAGGGCACGCGGCGGGCCAGATCGCCCTGCACGATGGCCAGCGCCGTGCGATTGATCCCCTCGATGCGATGCTGCACTGCGCGGCGGATCAGCCAGGCGCCGAAGAAGGCGATGGCCAGCGCCGCCAGCCCGGCCCAGGCCAGGCCGCGCAGGAACAGATTGCGCATCTCCACGCGGTCCTGCACGTCGCGGCCGACCAGCAACTGGAAATTACCCGGCAGCGCCACGTGCAGCAGCCGGACGACATGCAGCCGGTCGCGATGCACCAGTTCAACCTCGTACCAGCCGGGTTGCGGCCCGACCTTCAACGGCCAGGCATCGACATTGCCGCCGAGCGGTCGCAGGCGAGGATCTGTCAATAGATAAATGGCGCGGTTATCGGCATCCGCGGCGATACGCTCGTTCATCGTCTGCACGGCGCCTGCCAGGCCGAAATCACCCAGGCGATCACCAATCGCGCGCGTATCAGCCGCGATCACCGCATCAGTCTCGCGATCCAGATAGCCAGTGGTATTCCACCAGAGCAGCGCAGCCAGCAGTATCGCGGCCACCATGAACAGGCCGGCAAACACCAGCGCCAGCCGCGAGGCCGTGGAGCGGAGAAATCTAGGCATCGCCAAGCCGGTAGCCGGCGCCACGTACGGTATGCAGCAGCGGCCGGTCGAAACCGGCATCGATCTTCTGGCGCAGATTGCTGATATGCACATCGATCACATTGGTCTGCGGATCGAAATGATAATCCCAGACATTCTCCAGCAGCATGGTGCGCGTCACCACCTGACCGCCATGCCGCATCAGATACTCAAGCAGCTTGTATTCACGCGGCTTGAGCGTAATGGCCTTGCCGTCGCGCATGGCTTTACGGCTGAGGATATCGAGCGTCAGATCGCCAACCTTCAACGTCGTGTCCTGGCTGGCAGACTGGCCGCGTCTGGTCAGGGCGGTCAGCCGAGCTTCCAATTCACCGAAAGCGAAAGGTTTGGTCAGATAATCGTCGCCGCCGGCCTTGAGCCCACGAATGCGTTCATCGACATCGCCGAGCGCGCTGAGGATCATGATCGGCGTGGTATTGCCGGTACGGCGCAGCGCCTCGATGATGCCGAGCCCGTCCACGCCGCCCGGCAGCATGCGATCCAGGATCAGCGCGTCGTAGCTTTCGCTGCTGGCCATGAACAGGCCATCGCGTCCGTTATCGGCATGGTCGACAGTATGGCCCGCTTCGGCGAGCCCCTTGCGGACGAACTGCGCGACCTGCTGGTTGTCTTCGACGAGGAGGATCTTCATGGATCGCTGGAAGATCAGCCAGAGCGGTGGTACCGCCCTGGCCAATGTTGGATCAGACGAGGTGCAGAGCGAGATAATAGGTCGTGCCATTGCGCATGACCAGCAGCGTAATGGCTTCCTTTTTCGCATGCTGCGCCGACTTGATGGCATCGACCGCCTGCCCCGGATTGGCGACCGATTTGCCAGCCACGCCAACGATCACGTCGCCGGGCTGCACGCCACTTTCCTCGGCTTTACTGTCGGATGCCACCTCGGCCACCACGGCGCCTTTCGCACCGGCCTCCAGGCCGAAGCGATTGCGTAGTTCGGGCGTCAGCGGCGCCAGGCTGAGCCCCACCTTGCCTTCCTCGCCCGCGGCATCATTCAGCGCCGCGGTCTGGTCGGTCGGCTGGCTGCCGATGGTCACCGTCAGATTGCGCTCGTGCCCATCGCGCCAGATGCCGAACTTGGCGCTGTCGCCAGACTTCAGCCCAGCCACCTGGGTGGCGAGATCGCGTGGATCGTGGATTGCCTGGCCGTTTATCGCCACCACGACGTCGCCCTGCTTCAGGCCGGCCTTGGCTGCCGGACCGTCGGCCATCACTTCGTTCACCAGCACGCCGTCCGCAGACTTGCGGCCGACCGCCTTGGCAAGACTGTCGGTCATCGGCTGCATGCTCACGCCGAGCCACCCGCGCTCGACTTTGCCGGCATCCCGGAGCTGAGCGGCGATCCTCTCCGCAAGATTGGATGGCACGCCGAAGCCGATACCGACGCTGCCCCCGCTCGGCGAATAGATCGCCGTCGAAATACCGATCACCCGGCCGGTCGCATCGAAGATAGGCCCACCGGAATTGCCCGGATTGATCGGCGCGTCGATCTGCAGGAAGTTGTCGTAAGGGCCGCTGTTCAGATTGCGACCGCGTGCCGACAGGATACCGGCCGAAACGCTGCCGCCGAGGCCGAAGGGATTGCCGACTGCGATCACCCAGTCGCCGATCCGCGCTTTGTCGGAGTCACCGAAGGCCACATAGGGCAGCGGCGTCTTGCTCTCGATTTTCAGCAGCGCCACATCGGTCTTCGGATCGCGGCCCTTCACCACGGCAGGATGTTCACTGCCGTCCTCCAGCGTCACCACGATCTTGGCCGCATCTTCCACCACATGATTGTTGGTGACGATATAGCCCGAGGCATCGATGATGAAACCCGAGCCCAGCGCATGCTGCGGACCGCGCTTGCGTTGCCCCTGCTCCATGAACTGGCGGAAGAAGTCCTCCAGTGAGTCGGGCTGCATCTGCTGCTGGCGCTGNNTCGGCAAAGGACTGCCTTGCCGCCGTCATCGGTTGTTCGGCCGGCGTGATGGTGATTGGCGCATCGCTCGCTGCATAAGCGCGGGCGGCGAGATAGCCGCCGCCACCGGACAGCACGGTGCTGGCCAGCAGCACGGCAATGACAGCACGTTTCAGACGGGAAGTGGTTTTCATCGGATTGCTCCTTGGGCAGGGGAAACTCACCCCTGCAACATAGGAAGCCGCCGCTTCAGCGCACCTGAACGCCGGATTAATTCCGCTTAATGTTTGAAGTTACTGATCGGCGAGAAAAATCACCGTTCGTCCTGTGCCGGCCATCTGCTTGAGAAAATCCCGGGCTTCTTCAAAATAGCCGAGCGTGTATTCCAGATCGTCCTCGCCGTATTCGCAGTGACTCTCCAGGCTATTAGAAGCCCAGTATTTCTGCTTGAGACTCTCCTCATCCAACCCTTCCATTGCCTGGACCAGGTCAGCGATCTGATGCGGCTCGATCAGGCGAAGAATCCATCCATCATCACCGTCAACGTTGATGTCCTGCCCGCCATAGATCGCGAGCTTTAGCGGATAACTGGCATACTGAGCATCCATCTCATCGCTCAGGCCATAAGGGTCAGACGGATAATTCGCCAGTGCGCGATGGATCGTGTACCAGGCCTTGTCGAGATCCTGATATGGCACTTCGTCAAAAATCTCATTCAGATACTCAGCGCGATCTGCGCCGGTGGTCAGAGCCATCAGCCTGGCTTTTTGATCTGCAGTGATCGCGAAATATCCGCCGCGCGCCGCCATAGAATGCCTCCTGCAATGGACATTCTTTATATACTGTATGTTCCTTATATAGTCCAATCCAAAAAGACGAATTTTTTATAATATTGACTACATATACGTGTATTTACGCCACCCGGAGATAACCCATCATTCCGGTTTCCTGGTGTTCGATGATGTGGCAGTGGAACATCCAGTCGCCCGGCTCGCCGGCCACAAAGGCGATACGGATACGCTCCTTGGGCCGCACCAGCACGGTATCGGCCCAGTGCGGCGGAAGGTCGCGTTCCGAGGAGGACAGCACCCGGAAGGTATGGCCGTGCATGTGCATCGGATGCTGGTGCGGCGTGCCGTTGAACAATTCGGCCACATAGCTGCGACCGCTCTTCAGCTCGAACAGCGGTGGCGGCAGTTTGTCATGCGCCATGCCGGGCCAGACCTGCCGGTTGATCGACCAGAAGACCTTCTGCGTCAGGCAGATTTCGTCCAGGCTGACACCCATCTCCTTCGCCCAGGATTCCAGCTTGGGATCAGCGCTGCCGGCCAGCAACTGCACATCCAGCTTGGTCGCCGCCTTCAGATCGGGCAGCGGCAGTTCGGCGGCAGGCAGGCGCAGCACCGCCTTGGTCGACCGCATTCCCTGCCCCGCCGTCACCAGTTTGACCAGCGACCGCGGCCGCGTGCTGAACACATCTTCCAGGACGATCTCTGCGCCCGCCTTTTCCGGTGCAATGAAGGCTACATCGGCACGCATCGCCGGACCCAGCCGCCAGCCATTCAGCGCGAAGGGTTCGCAGGCATTGCCGTCTGTGGCGATCACCAGCGGACGCTCGGCGCCACGCAGGCTCAGCATCGGAATGCGGGTTGGATCGATATTGACGATCCGCAGGCGCACGCGGGCACCGGGCGGCACCTGCAGCACCGGCAGGGCCTGACCATTCACGGTCCGCAGGTTGCCGAAGGTGCCAGAGCGCGCCGCGCCAGCATCGGTGAGGAAATCCTCGAAGCTGCCGTCATGCCGGCTGCGCCAGTCCTTCAGCACCAGCACATGCTCAATGTCGAACAGGCCCTGCTCACGCGGGTCTTCCACGATCAGCACCCCTGCCAGGCCGCGGCCGAGCGCCTCCACGGTGTTGCAATGGGGATGAAAAAAGAAGGTACCCGGATCGGGTGGGGTGAATTCATAGGTAAAGCTGTCACCCGGCTGCACCGGCGGCTGGGTGATATAGGGCACACCGTCCATGGCATGGGGCACGCGTACGCCATGCCAGTGGATCGCACTGTGTTCGGTGAGCTGATTGCGGAAGACGGCGGTAAACTTTTCGTGACGCCGGATGCGGAGCACCAGTGCGACAGTTTGGTTGTAAAGCCAAAGATCAGAGGGACCGACGTTGCCTGGCAATGTATGGGGAATGACGCCGGCTGTCAGAATCACCGCTTCCGGCGCGGCTTTTACGGCATGCGGCACGACCAGCATGGCCGCCGCCCCCCCAGCGAGAACCTCGCGGCGTGTCAGCATAAACTTCCTCATAGCCCATATTTTACCCTCACCCCGACGGGGTCAACCGCGCCCGGCGTGGCGCGTTGGCGCAGGGCCGAGGCTTGTCTTGCGTCATACCCGCAAGCACCATGCCGGCCTGCCAGAAGGAGGCGGGTGTGGGTGCGGATTGGACGGAAGGTTATGTCGATGTCGGCTATACGCATGACTTCTACCGTGAGTTAACCCCGGCCCTACACCGTTTTGCCCTGCTTTCCCGTGGCGTCGATCCGGGCAATATCGACCTTGACCGGATCAGCTATTGCGAACTCGGCTGCGGCCATGGTTTCAGCACCGCACTGCTGGCGGCGGCGCATCCCCAGGCCGATTTCCACGCCAACGACTTCCTCCCGGACCATATCAGCTATGCCCGCAAGCTGGCCGCCGAGGCAGGCACGAAGAATGTCAGCTTCTACGACGACTCCTTCGAGGAATTCGCCGATCGCGACCTGCCGCAGTTCGACGTCATCACCCTGCATGGCGTCTACACCTGGGTGAATGAGGAAAACCGTCGCCATATCGTCGACTTCATCGCCAGACGCCTGAAGATCGGCGGCGTCGTCTACATCAGCTACAACTGCTATCCCGGCTGGGCCACCATGGCGCCGCTGCGCCAGCTCATGACGATGCTTTCGGGCAATCCGAGCGATCCGCTGTTGCCGCGCATCGACCAGGCGCTGACCAGAATTCAGACGCTGTTCGACACCAACAGCATGTATTCGCGCGTCAACCCGATGCTGAAGGAACGCTTCGAGGGTGTCCGCAAGCAGTCCCGCCCCTATATCGCGCATGAATATTTCAATCGCGACTGGACGATTTTCTATCACACCGACGTGGCGCGCGAATTGCGCGGCGCCAAGCTGGAGCACGCAACGACCGTTGAAGTCTTCGAGCATCTCGAGAATTTCAACTTCAGTGTCGAGCAACAGGCCGTGCTGCGCGAGACCGGCAATCCGGACCATCGCGAAGTGATGCGCGATTTCATCACCAACCGGCAGTTCCGCCGCGACCTCTATATCAAGGGCCGCCTGTCGCTCGACGCTGGCGAGCGGACGGCCAGACTGCTGGCGACACGGTTCATCCTGACTACCCCCGACGATGCCATCCAGCGTAATGTGCTGACGCCGCTTGGCAAGCTGGCCCTCAGCACTGAGGTCTTCGATCCGCTGATTGCAGTGCTGGCCCGCGGCCCGCGCACGCTGGCCCAGCTTGTGGAAGACGAGGCGTTGCGTGCCCTGAACTTCAATGCCGCAATGGAAGCGATCACCGTGCTGATCGGCCAGAACCACATCCAGCCTTGCCTGCCGGCTGCCGGCGATGCCGAACGCGCGAAATCGACAACAACTTTCAACACAGCAATCCTGGAACGTGCGGTCCACAGCAGCGACCTGCAGTTCCTCGCCTCGCCGCTGACCGGCGGCGGTTACCAGATCGGCCGGTTCGAGCAGCTGTTCCTGCTGGCCGGGCAGCGCAAGCTGGATCCCGCCGCCTTCGTCGCCGAATGCCTGGCCGCGCGCAATGAAGTGCTGCTGCGCAATGGCCAGCCGCTGACCTCGCCGGAAGAAAACCTGGCGCATCTGCGGGAGCGCCATGAGGCCTTCCGCCAGCGCACGATTCCGATCCTGCAGCAGCTCAGCATCGTCGCCGCGCCGGACGCTGGCTCGGGGAAAAAGAAGAAGTAAGTGGCGGAGGGGGCGGGATTCGAACCCGCGGTACGACTTGACATCGTACGGTGATTTAGCAAACCACTGCCTTCAGCCACTCGGCCACCCCTCCGCAATCGAGTGGGTATTTACACAGTGTATGCGGCGCCCCTTCTAAGGCCCGAGGCAAGGGCTGTCAACGCCTACCCCTTTGTCAAATCGGGGGCTGCCAGGCCGCCCGTCCACTCCAGTAACTCATCGTAAGTCAACGGAAATACGCTGTGCGGATGCCCGGCTGCGGCATGCAGCAGCGGGAAGCGTGCCAGGCTGCCGTCGATGGCAATGGGCAACTGCTCCGGATGCCCAAGCGGAGCGACGCCGCCGATGGCAAAACCGGTTGCCCGCCGTACCAGATCGGCATCTGCCCGCCCTGGCGTTACGCCCAGACCGAGCGCCCGTCCCAGCATCTCGACATTGCACTGCCGGTCGCCGGCCACCAGCGCCATCACGGCCTGCTTTTCGCCGCTCTGGCCCGGATAGGAAAACACCAGCGACTTGACGATGGCGCCCACCTCGCAGCCGAGCGCAGCGGCAGCCTCGGCCGCCGTGCGCGCGGCGCCGTCCAGCGCGATCACACGCTCGCCTTCGACACCGCGCAGACGCAGAGCCTCACGCACGCGTTGCACGGATGCATTGGAAAGAACATCAGCCTTCGTCATGTCATGCCACTCACATCCATACCTGGCGAGCCCATGCGAGCCCCTGCTCCAAGCGATCATTTCCCCAAAATATCTCGCCATCCACGACAAGGCTCGGTGCGCCAAAAATGCCCGATGCCATAGCTGCGTCAACCTGGGTCCGCAATTGCGCCTTTACAGATTCGTTCTGTGCCGCGGAAAGAATCTCGTCCGGCTTTTGCCCCAGATCCGCAATCACGGCCCCGAGGACGGTGGGGTCGGCAATGTCACGGTCATCGGCGAAGCCCGCGCGATAGATTGCCCTGATGCAGGCCTCACCCCATCCTTGTCGCAGCGCGACGAGCGTCACTCTGGCGGCCAATAGGCCACGCGGCGGATAGCGCCGCGGCTTTTGCCACGGCAGGCTGTACAGCGCGCAAAGGCGCTCCAGATCGCGCCACCGATACTGCCGCTCGGCCGGCGACACATCCTGGAATGCGCCGGCGCCACTCGCACGCTTCATAAAAATGGGCCCCAGAAGGAAGGGCTGCCATTCAATTGTAGCCTCGGGCAATATCACATCGCGTAGGGCGGCAATACGCGAAACTGCCAGGTAGGAATAAGGACTGGCGTAATCAAACCAGATTGCGAGTCGCCGCCCCATCTTTACTTCCTTTACGGCACCTCGAAGCCGCGCTGCACGCCCGGCCGGGCCATCACGGCATCGAACCAGCGCTTCACATTCGGATAGGTCGCCCAGTCGATGCTATGCCACTCCCAGCGTGCGGCCCAGGGCAGGATCGCGATATCGGCAATGGTATAATCCTTGCCGGAGACGAACTCGTTCTTCGCCAGCTGGCCATCCAGGACCTTGTAGAGGCGCGCCGTCTCTGTGGTGAAGCGCTCGATGGCGTAAGGGATTTTCTCCTTGGCAAAACGGCCGAAGTGATGCAGCTGGCCGGGCATCGGGCCGAAGCCGCCCATCTGCCACATCAGCCATTGCAGCGCCTGCATGCGCGCCTTCGCATCTGTCGGCAACAGCTTGCCACTCTTCTCCGCGAGATAGATCAGGATCGCGCCGGATTCAAAGACGCTGACCGGCTCCTTGCCATAAGCAGCTGGCGGCTCCTGGTCGACGATGGCCGGAATCTTGTTGTTCGGATTCACCTTCAGGAAGTCCGGCGCGAACTGCTCATCCTTCGAGATGTTGATCGGGAAAGCCTGATACTTCAGGCCGGTTTCCTCCAGCATGATGGAAGCCTTGCGACCATTCGGCGTGCCCCAGGTATAGAGATCGATCACGGGTCAGATCCTTTTCAGAAAATGGAAAGCTGTGATGGCAAAGCGTTGGCGCAGGTAGAAACGATGGGCGTCGGTGCGCTGCGTGCCGCTGTCGAGATCGACCGCCCTGAACCCTTCGCGCTTCGCAAGCGCTTCCAGCCAGTCGAGCAATGCCGCGCCATGACCGCCGGAGCGCTGGTTGCCGAGCGTGACCAGATCGTCGACATAAATCACCGGGCCATGCACCAGCCGGTTCTGCCGGCGAAATCCCATGCAACCGGCCGGCTTGCCATCGGCGCCGACGGAATAGGCCAGGACATAGCCTTCCTTCTGCTGCAGACGCACGCGCGACACCAGCTCGGCGACATCCTTCAGATGCGGCCGCAGATCTTGCATGACCGGGAAACAGGCGGCGATCTGGTCGTCAGTTTCCGCGATGTGGATGTTGATCGTCATCTGGGCCTTTTTTATGTGTCATGGTCGGACTTGTTCCGGCCATCCACGTCTTAATAGATGCAGCAAAGAAATTCGTGGATGCCCGGGTCAAGCCCGGGCATGACACATAGGGTGATCATTACCCCTTCACCACACCGGCGGTCTGGCCGAACAGCACTTTCTTGGCCTCGTCCGTCATCACGGGAATGCCCTGGTTGATGGCCTTGCCCTTCTCATAGGCCACCTTGGTGGCAGGCCGGGCCCAGATGCTGTCGAACCAGCGTTTCAGGTTCGGGAAGTCTTCCAGTTTCTGGCCCTGGCGCTCATGGGGTACGATCCAGGGATAGCTCATCATGTCGGCGATGGTGTAGTCGTCGCCGCAGATGAAGCTGCGGCCTTCCAGCCGCTTGTTCAGCACACCGTAGAGACGGTTGGTCTCGTTCACGTAACGATTGATCGCATAGTCGATCTTCTCGGGCGCATACTGGGTGAAGTGATGGTTCTGGCCGCACATCGGCCCCAGCCCGCCCATCTGCCACATCACCCACTCGGTGCAGGCGACGCGGCCGCGCAGATCCTGCGGGATGAACTTTTTGTACTTGTCGGCGAGATACAGCAGGATCGCGCCGCTCTCGAACACGCTGATCGCCTTGCCGCCATCCGCCGGTTCGCTGTCGACGATGGCCGGCATGCGGTTGTTCGGACTGATCGCCAGGAATTCCGGCTTGAACTGCTCACCCTTGCCGATCGCCACCGGTTTGATCGTGTAGGGAATACCTGCCTCTTCCAGAAACAGGGTGATCTTGTGGCCGTTCGGGGTGGGCCAGTAATACAGGTCGATCATCAGAGGGCTCCGCGGCAGAAAACGCCAGTCAAGGCAGGATGGGACAGGATCGCCGGCACGACAAGCCGCCGACTCCGGTCAGTTAACGCGAAAGTCAGCCCGAACAACTAGTTACCCACAGGAAGCTGTCTTGGCCGGCCAGCGGTTGCGCCCAGCCGTCCGACGTTCAGACCGCTTCGTAACGCTTCGCCCGTGTTCGTAAGTGTTCGTTTCGCTTCGTTGGCGTTCGTTTGAATTCGCGCCGCCGGTCGGGCCGTATTGCCGGCCCACAGTCATATATGTTCTCTTAATGTTCTTTTCAAGCCGCGTCGAACATGCCGTTAACGTTAATCAGCCCTCGGACTAATTTCGCAACCGGCCACTCGAATCGCCATCCAGTTGCAGATTCCGTATTTACTCTTAATTAACCACATGCAAAAAATGACGGAACTGACGGCAATCGGGGGGACCACAAGGCGCGTTAAGCCCTGTGGACTGCTGAATGAATTCGATTAACACGCATTACAACGCGATGTCCGCCATCGCCGCACTGCGCGTCACCGACGCGCAGATCGCTGCTACGTCGAAACAGCTCGAGACCGGCTTTCGCGTCGCCGATTCATTTGACGACGCATCCGTCTTTGCCGTGGCCCAGGGCATTCGCACCAATTTCCGCGCCAATGCCGCCGTTCAGTCCTCGCTGCAGCAGGGTATCGGCCTGGTCGATGTTACTGTTGCCGCGATCAATGGCGTGCTGCAACTTGCCGACAACCTGCGTTCGAGCCTGATCAAGGCTTCTGACGGTTCGGCGTCGGACACCCAGCGCGGCATCTACCGCAGCGATTCCCAGTTGCTCGCCGAACAGATGACCAGCATGGTCAGCCAGGCGAGCTTCCATGGCCGCAACCAGCTGCTGGCAAGTTCGGCGCCGGCCGCGTTCGTGGCCGATTTCTCCGGCAGCATGATTACGGTGCCGGCCTTCGATATGACAGCCGAACATGACGCGTTGAGCGGCGCGATCGACAGCATCACTGATGCCATCACGGCAACCGACGCCTATAACCTGATTGATCCGCTCACCACTGCTGCCACTGCGGCGATTGCAGATTTTGCGGTGGTGCGGCGCCAGATGTCACTGCAGGTGCAATTCGTCGATTCCCTCGTCGATGCCATGAAGCTTGGTGTCGGTGCGCTGGTGGACAGCGACATCTCGGCAAACGATGCCCTGCTCGCCTCGCTTGCCGTGCAGAAGCAGCTCAGCGTCGTCTCACTCAGCCTTGCCTCCAATCGGCAGGCCACTCTGCTGCAGCTGTACCGGGGCCAGGCCGGCTAAGCCGGACCCCCTCAATCGGGCCTGATGTGACAACTGCTGTCAGCAGTGTTTGCCACGCCGATTGTTCCTGCGCCGCCGCCTCTCTAGGCTTGCCCTGCCCAGGGAGGACTCATGTCAGACATTAAGCTTTATTCCGGTCCGCTCAGTATGTTCGGCGCGAAAGCACAGATCGCCGCACTGGAGAAGCGGATCGATGTCGCAGTGATCATGGTGCCATTTGAGATGAAGGCGCTGTATGAGCCGAAACATCCGGATGTGCTGCGCATCAATCCGAAGCGACAGGTGCCGGTGCTGATACACAGCGGTCCCTGGGGCGATCTGGAAATCTTCGATTCGACGCAGATCTTCGAATATCTCGAAGACCTGATGCCCCAGCCGCCGCTCTGGCCCGCAAACCCGGTGGAACGCGCCCGTGCGCGCCTGTTGGAACTGAAATCGGACGAGGTCTATTTCCCGCATATCATCAAACTGATGGGCCTGCAGCAGACACCCGACGATCCTGCCGCGATAACAGCGCGGGCCGGCGCTGCTGCCTTCTATGAAGAGCTGGAAATCCTGCTTGGCGATGGCCGCGACTGGTTGACGGGCACAGCCTTCAGCTATGCGGATATCGCCTTCTACATGGCACAGATTTTCGGTGACCGCATGGGCGCGCCGATCCCTGCATCGCACAGATATCTGCTCGCCTGGCGCAGTCGTATGGGGCAACGCACCAGCGTGCGCCAGGTAGCCGGCGCAATGGCGCGCTATCTGCTGGGAGAGAACCGGCGCGTGCCTGACTTCATGAAGGCACTGCTGGGCTGAATGCCGCTCAGTTGCCGTCGATCACCGAACGCAGCTTGCGTTCGAGAGCCTGTGTCACCGGATCGACACCCTTCAGGATCAGCCCGAGGGTCACCCGCGGGACACCGACCTGGGTCGCCAGATCGTCCAGGCTGACGCCACGCGCGGTACACCAGCGTCGTACGACCATATCTGTCGTTTTCGGGAAATAGCGGGAATTTCCCTGCGCGGTGGTGTCTGGAAGTGTCATTTATGGCTCAGAAAGGCGAATCCGTATGCAAATCAGTAGACGGGATCGCTCGCGAAAAGGCAATCGGCAGAACGGATAAGAGGATTGGTTTGCCTATGGTCCGAATGCCTATGGAACAGGCCCATCCAGCCAGGCGATGACCGGGCAATTCACCACCATGTCGCTCGGTGCCGGCGGCGCGCCCGCAGGACCGGAGATCTGCCTTGCGGTGATCAGGCGCCAGACATCTGCCTGGGCCTCAAGGCGGCGCGGCATCGCACCGTCGACCCATTGCAGCAATGTGACACGCCAGGACGGGGAGTAGCCGCGCGCTGTTTTGCCGGTCGGAAAAGCCGACAGGATGTTCAGCGGCGCGCCGAGTTCGCCCGCATTCCCAAGCGTCGCATGACGGGCGAGCCCGCCGCGCAGAAGCGCCTGCGCCATGCCCTGTTCCGGTGCAGTTGTGAAAACTAGCAGTGCGATATCCGCATCGCCGTCGCCCAGCTGCGGTACATAGGTGGCGCGCTCCAGCGCTGCAGCGACAGGATCAGAGGCCTCGGTGCTGATATAGACAACGCGACGACCTTCCGCGAAGCCATGACTGAGCAGAAGGGTCACCGTGCCCTTCGCCGTGTCGATGGCCAGCACCCGGTCCATGACATTGCCATGACCGGCAAGATCGAACGTTCCCTCACCGGTTGCAACAATGGGTGCATTCAGCACCGGCGCATCGGCCGAGAGGCGGATGAATGGGGAATAGGCTGCCGGTGCGACGGCACCCGGCACGGCTTCAGCCGGCGGAAATCCGTGCGGGCCTGATGCCAGTTTGCGGGCCGGCGCAAAATCCGGCGCAGCGGCAAACTGCAGGATGCCGCCCTGATACCCAACTGCCTGCACATGGCCGGCATGGGCCAGCAGCGGGGCATGCACCACGCCACGAGCCGCTGCATCGGCGGCATCGGATGAGTCCGTCACGATATACCAAACGGTCCGGCCTGCCGCCGTGCCGCGAAACAGCGGCAGGGTTACCGTCTTGGCGTCAGGATCGACACTGATCGCCGAGCGCAGCACGATCTGCTCGCGTGGCAGTTCGGCCGCAGAAACACTGCCGGCCAGCAACGTCAGCAGCAGTGCGAGCCGGCGCATCAGGCCTTGTTACGGGTGATCAGCCGGCCGTTGGCCGCACCGGTGACGCCCTTACCGCCAATATAGCTGGATACGCCATTCACCCAGACCTCGCGGATACCGGCGGCAGGCTGGATTGGATTGCTGAAGGTGGCGGTATCGATCACTGTTTCAGGATCGAACAACACCAGATCGGCAAAAGCACCGGTGCGGATCGCACCGCGATCCACCATGCCGAAAACTTTTGCCGTCAGCCCGGTCATCTTGTGCACCGCCTGCTCCAGGCTGAGCAGCTTCAGGTCGCGGCTGTAATGGCCCAGCACGCGCGGGAACGTGCCCCACAGGCGCGGATGCGGCATATCGTTGGACGGGAGGCCGTCAGAGCCGATCATGCTGCGCGGATGCGCGATGATCCGCTGCACATCCTCTTCGTGCATCATGAAATAGATCGCGGCGGCCGGCAGCAGACGCTTGGCCGCAGTCACGATATCGGTGCCCCATTCCGTGGCAATATCGGCCAGCATGCGGCCGCGCATTTCGGGATATGGCCCCGAAGACGCAATCTGCACCGCCATATCTTCGCGCAACCGGTCCGGCAGCAGCGCGGTGGAACTGGCCGCATAGGGATAGACGTCGAAATCGACGCTCTGTTCCCTGGCCGCCTTGTCGATCAGCGCCAGCGTCTCGGTCGAGCGACCGTGATTTTCCGGATTGGTGCACTTGTGATGGCTGATTACCACGGCCGAACCGCTGTCGCGGCCGATCTTCAGGGTTTCGTGGATGCTGTCGACTACGCCATCGGCCTCGTCGCGCATATGCGTCACATACAAGCCGCCACGCGAGCGCAGGCCCTCGGCCACCGCAATCACCTCGTCGGTCGGGGCCGACCGGCTGGGCGGATACCACAGGCCCGACGACAGCCCAGAGGCGCCAGCATCCAGTGACTCTTCCAGCCGCTGCTTCATCTGCGCGGCTTCCCTGTCGGTGGCGGCGCGCTGCACGTCATGGTCCATGGCGACCACGCGCAGCGACATATGCCCGACCAGCGCATAGGTATTGGTGGCCGGCGGCGTCTTGCGTAGCTGCGCAGCATAATCGGCGAAGGTCGGAAACGACCAAGCGCTTTCAAGCCCGACCAGATCGAGCGGCGGCGGCGGGCGCTGCTTCATCGTGGCGGGCGCCAGGCTGATCCCGCAATTGCCGATCACCACGCTGGTGACACCCTGGCTGAGCTTGCAATGCATGCAATCCGGACCGTGCAGCACGGCATTGTCGTCATGGGTATGGGCGTCGATGAAACCCGGCGCCAGCGCCAGGCCTTTCGCGTCGATCTCGCGATCCGCCGCCTGCGCGCCGAGATCGCCGACGGCCACGATACGGTCGCCGCTGACGCCCACATCGCCGGTCACGGCTGCCGCGCCGCTGCCGTCGAAGATACGGGCATTGCGGATGGCGAGATCGTAGCGCCGGGTCATTTCGCGATCCTCCTAGTATGGTTGAGGGCTGCCTCGATCAGGTTCTCGCTCGCTTCCGGCGTGCGGAAGGCCGAATGGGCCGACAGAGTGACATTCTCCAGCCTGGTCAGCGGATGGTCCCCGGGCAGCGGCTCGACATCAAAGACGTCGAGGCCGGCGGCGCCGATCTGCTTCGACTGCAGCGCGGCGATCATCGCCGCCTCGTCCACCACAGCGCCGCGCGCAGTGTTCACCAGGATGGCGCCGGGGCGCATTTTTGCGATCCGCTCCGCCGAGAGGAAACCGCGTGTCTCGTCATTCAGCAGCAGATGCATGGAGATGACATGACTGAGATTCAGCAGCTGGTCGAGTTCGACGAAGGTGACGCCATCGGGCGCGTCCTTCTTCGAGCGGTTCCAGGCCAGCACCTTCATGCCGGCACCAAGGCAGAGCCGCGCCATCTCGGCGGCGATGCCGCCATAGCCGATCAGGCCGACCGTCTTGCCGGTCAGCTGTACGCCATCCATGCGCAACCAGTTGCCGCCCCGCATGCCGCGATCCATCGTGGCAAAGCCTTTGCTGGCCGCCCACATCAGGGCGAAAGCGCATTCCGCTACAGCCGTATCGCCATAGCCCTTGATCAGATGCACTTCGATGCCAAGGCCGGCGAGTTCCTCGACATTCATGTAGCTGCGCGCGCCTGTGCCGAGGAAGACGACGTGCTTCAGCCCTTTGCATTGCCTGGCCACATCGGTCGGCAGGTAGGTATGGTCGACCCAGGCGATTTCCGCATTGCCCAGCACAGCCGGCAGGTCAGCCGGTTTCACGTCGGGTTGACGATTGACGGTGACGGCAGGGTCGGAAGCGGATTTGTGCAGGCGCTCGGCAAGATCGCCAAGCGTGGGGTTGGCATCGACGAAAACGGCACGCACGGCAGACACTCGCTGTTAGGAACGACGAGCCCGTATTGTGGCGAGTCCGGCGACTAGTGTCACCCCTGTTGCCGCCAGCAGCACCCATATTCCCGGGCGCAGCCCCATGTCGATACTGAGGTTGGCTTCCAGCACGCGCGGAACCACCGCCGCACCAATCTTCCAGCTGAAATAGGCCGCTTCGATGGCCATGGTCAGCAGCGCAGCAAAAACACCAAGCACGATCACAGCCCAGAGCGGCAGCGCCATGCCCTGCGGCCGCCACCTGCGCCACAGCCGGTAACCCAGCAGCCAGGCCAGAAAGCCGATGATCAGCAGCGGCTGGAAGATGTCGGCCTTGACCTGCAGGAAATAGTGCCAGGCCCCCAGCATGGCGGCGGGAAATACCAGGCGGTGCAGCATCTGCCAGCGGCGGCCACCGAGCCGACGGAGCATGGCGTCGGTCGAGGTGGCGAGCAGCAGCAGCAGACAGATCAGCGCAATCAACCCAATGATCAGGTAGTTCGACTTGGCGATCTCGGTAATGATCTTCTCCGGCACGAAGGCGTGGTTCGCCATGTAGAGGCTGAAATGCGACGCCAGATAAAGTGCTGCAGCGACACCGGTCATACGGCGGATCAGTGCCAGCCGGCCATAGCGCAGAATCTGGCGCAGCGGCGTGACGAACAGCGACACCAGCAGTATCCGTACGCCCCAGGTGCCGGTCTGCAGGATCAGCTCGGTGAGCGGACGCGGCCCCAGGTCATGCTGGGCCGTGCGCCAGAGCAGCCATAACGCGGGCAGCAGCAGAGCGGCGAAAATCACAGCCTTGAATGGCGAGAAGCGCCCGGCCGCCCCTTCCTGCCAGGGCCAGCCGCGTTTCCAGGCCGGGATGGATGTGCGTGCGGCAACGTTCATGGCAGCCGATATAGCTCAGGATACCGCAGTCTGCGGGAAACTTATCGTGAAGCGCGTGCCCTCGCCCGGCCGGCTCGATACCGCAATCGTGCCGCCCAGCACCTGGCTGACCAGGTTGTAGACGATATGCAGGCCGAGCCCGGTGCCGCCAGTGCCGCGCTTGGTGGTGAAGAACGGATCGAAGACGCGCGGCAGGTCGTCGGCAGCAATGCCTTTGCCATCGTCGCGGAATTCCAGGACGACGCGGCCCTCGCGCGGCACCGTCACCGCGATATGGATGATGCCGGGCTCGGCACGGCCGTCATAGGCATGCTGCAGGGTGTTCATCAGCAGGTTGGTGACGATCTGGCCGAGCGCACCCGGACGGTTGCGGATGACCAGATGCGACGGGCAGTCGATCTCCACACGGTGCGCGGTACGGCGCATCGCCGGTGCCAGGCTCAGCATGATCTCCTGCAGATATTCGCCAAGGCCAAAATTGCGCACTTCGTCGGTGGTCTGGTCGACCGAGACCTGCTTGAAGGCCTGGATCAGCCGCGCCGCGCGGGTCAGGTTGCCCTGCATGATACGCGTCGCCTCGGTGGCGGTTTCGAGGAAATCCTCGAGGTCGCTGCGCTTAAGCTGGCCATCGCGGAAATTGTTGGTCAGTTGCTCGACTTCTTCCGACAGATGCGAGGCAGCCGAGACACCGATGCCGAGCGGCGTGGAGATTTCATGGCTCATGCCGGCGACCAGAGAGCCGAGCGAGGCCATCTTCTCGGCCAGGATCAGGTTGGCCTGGGCGCCGCGCAGATCGGCCAGCGCCCGCTCCGCCTCCTCCTTGGCACGGCGCAGTTCGTCTTCCATGCGCCGTCGCGCTGTGATGTTGGTGCGCACCACGACGAGATCGCCCGACGGCGTGACGCGCTCATGCACCAGGAACCACTCTCCGGCCGTGGTGCGGATTTCGATCATGCGTTCCGGGATATGCCGGCGCGACGTCGTGGTGCTGCCGGCGGTGCTGCCGGACTCGCGTTCGTTGCGGCTGAANNGCAAAGCGGCTGGAACAGATGGCGATGCGGTCCTGCGCGTCGTAAATGGCGAAACCGTCGCCGGCCACTTCCACGGCATGACGCAGCCGGCGGTTCAGCGCATAGCGTTCGGTCGCATCGAAGATCGTGACGGCCACCGACTGGTCCGGTAACCGGTTGAGCGTGAATTCCAGGATTTTGCCGGTGCTGGCATGACGGATAGCGGCCATGGTGCCGACGCCGCGCAGCAGGCGATCGACATGGTAGCGGATATCGCTCAGTTCCAGGTCGCCGAAATCGCGCCGCTGCAACAGGAAGCGCATCAGCGTTTCATGCGTATCGCCGGGCTGCAGCGCACCGGCCGGCAGCGCCAGCAACTCGGTGGCGCGGCGGTTCAGGCTGTGCACCTCGCCGCCCGGATGAAACAGGATGACACCGACCTGCAAGGCATCCAGCGCCCAGGCCTGATATTCGTTGCGCCGCCGGCCCTCCTGCCGCGCCAGCGTGAGCGCCTCGGTCACGCGGCGGGCTTCCTCGCGGGCCAGGAAATTGCGGCGCCGTTCCAGTTTGAACTGCCGCATCGCCACCGCGCCGAGGCCATTGCCGATCGCGAGGAACATGACGACGGTGATGACTCCAGCGGTTTGCAGCGGCAGCCACAACACTGTCAGGACAAGCGTGCCGATGCTGAGATACACCGCATTGGCCAGCACAACCTGGGCCGGACAGGGCACCATCAGGAAGAAAACCAGCAGATAGCCGAAACTCAGCGTGCCGGCATTCAGCGCCGGCGGGGTACCAATCAGCCAGGTCATGAAGGTGAGCGTGGTCAACGTGGCCATGCCGACACCGCCGACGATATCCAGCATCGCGATGGCGGAGGCCCGACGCACCAGCACATGGTAAACAATGCCGATCGCCAGACCGATACCGCGCACTGCGGCATCGAGCCAGAAGGTCAGGCTGGCACCGAACAGCATGTACTGCCGGATGATCAGCAGGAAGAATACCGTTGTCGCCGCCACGCCACAGGCCAGCAGCAGGGTGCGGACCGGCTCGAGCCGCTGCTGGCGATACATCTGTTCGACCCGCCGGTCGCGAAACTCGCCGGTCCACAGGAACAGGCGGGCGTCGTCGGCGGCTTGCAGCAGAGATGATGACGGCGGTTGCAGCATGGGATCCCCGGCACATTATGACCCTCGGCCCTGTCCGGGGAAAGACAGAGGCAAATTTTGCCTAGCGGAAAGCCCGGCCGGACACAGGTTTTCGCATGTATTTCAGAAACATAGTGTCAGACGTGAGTTGGCACGGGGTTTGCTGCGGTTGGGCCGAGACGATTCTGCGGACCCAGGAGTCCAGACATGACATTCTTCGGCGCCCTCGGTACTGCCGTACAGGGCATCACGGCCCAGGCGACAGCCATCGGACATATCTCCGACAACGTCGCCAATGCGACGACCTTTGGCTACAAGCAGGTCAATACGCTGTTCGGCGACCTCGTGAACAACAAGGTTATCGGTGACAGCAAGATCATCGATTCCAACAAGCATATGGGCGTGACGGCCAACGCCGATTTCGGCAACCGGCGTCAGGGCACCATCTCGCGGGACGCCAGCACGACGTCAATTGCCATCAGCGGCAACGGTTTCTTCCCGGTCGCCCGGGCGACCGGCATCAACGCCGCGACCGGCCAACCGTCCGGCTTCGACGACACCGTCTACTACACGCGTCTCGGCGATTTCCGCCTCGAGAACTCCAATCGCCTGGTGAATTCCGCCGGCATGTATCTGCAGGCTATCCCGGTCGAAGAAGGCGAAGAAGCGGCCGCAGCCGGCTCGGACCCAGAAGATTTCGTGGTCGACACCTCGGATATCGACCCGGTGACGACCTCGCGCGTCACTTCAACCATCAATCTGCCGGCCACCGCTCTGGTTGGCAAAGAGATTGTCACCGGTATCGGCGTGATCGACGCCGAGAGCAATGAGCAGAATTTCCAGGTCATCTGGAGAAAGACTGCTGCGGATACCTGGGATATCACCATCAATACCACCCAGGCGACGCCGAATTCCTTCGGCCCGATGACGGCGACCTTCACAAACGGCACGCTGGCCACACTGACATCCGCCGACCCCGCTGTAACGACATCCGCAGCTGGGGAAGCGACCATGGACATGAGTGTTGATTACGGATCCGGTGCTCAGACTATCCAGCTCGCCATCGGCACTTTCGGTGCCACTTTCGATGTCTCTGCCCAGCATGGAACAACCCAATATGCGGGCGAAACTCGGGAAGCCTCGAATATTTCGCTCACCCAGAATGGCCTGCGCGGCGGCGAATTCCAGTATGTCTCCTTCCAGGAAGATGGCCAGATCATCTACAACTATACCAACGGGCGCAGCCGCCTCGGCGGCCAGGTCACGCTGGGCAACTTCCCCGAGCCTGACCGGCTGGACCGCCTCGACGGCACGACCTTTGTCGCCAACAGGGTTTCGGGCACTGTCGTCTACGGCTTCCCTCGCGATCCAGACAGCGATACCGGCGTCGGCAGCCTGGTAACAGGCGCTCTGGAAGGATCTACCGTAGATATCGCCGAGCAGATGACCAGGCTGATGGTGGCGCAGCAGGCCTATTCGATGAATGGCCAGGTGATCAGCGCGGCAGATGCCATGCTGTCGCGCGCCGTCGACATGAAGCGCTGACCCAGGCTCGCGCCCCTAATCCACCCTGCAGCGCGTCTGCTTGCCCTGTATGGCATAACGGCAGGTGAGATCGCGCGCGCCCTGCTGTGTGATCTTGAAGATGTCACCCTCTATGCGGCGCACGGCGTAGCCGTTGGAAAACTGCAGCCAGCCGAAACTGTCGAAATAGGCCGAGATGCCGTTGGAGAAGATCAGGTCGCGACGGCGGTTCTTCTTCACCGTCACCTTCGAGCCGAATTCCAGCGTGCCGTCCTGGAATTCCTTGATCACCAGATCATTGGTGCAGAGCGCTTCCTTGTCGGCTGTCGACCGACAGCCAAAGGCCGGCCCTTCCGTGGGCGGCGTACTGATCAGGACGGCGAAGATGGTGGCTTCCATCAGGTTCATACGCGCTTCCCCCAAAATGCGCCCGGACACGCTTCTGGGGCGCCTGGATGATTCGCATTTACTCTAGCATAGCTAGACAGAGCGCAGCCATTTCGCGCTACGCGACTGTGGCCCACCTGTGACCCATGGCCGATCTGCCGCGGCTCAGGTTGCGATCAGACAGACTGGTCTTACCTCTTTCAAGCCTTTGTACGCATTGAAAAGGAGGACTGGATTATGCGTGTCAGTGAAGCCATGAGCCGTGAAGTGCGGATCGCGTCGCCGGATCAAAGCATTGCTGAAGCAGCCCAGATCATGGCGGAAATCGATGCCGGCAGCCTTCCGGTCGGCGAAGAAGATCGGCTGGTTGGGATGATCACCGACCGCGATATCGCCATTCGCGGCGTGGCCAAGAATTGCGAACCGGACACCAAGGTGCGCGAGGTGATGACGCCCGACGTGAAATACTGCTTCGAGGATGAGGACATCGCGCATGTCGCCAGGAATATGGGCAGCGTCCAGGTCCGACGCCTGCCGGTGCTGAATCGCCAGAAACGTCTGGTTGGCATCGTGTCGCTGGGTGATGTGGCGACCGAGACACAGCCGCGCCATGCGAGCGAAGCCCTGAAGAAAGTTTCAGAATCCGGTGGAATGCATAGCCAGAGCCTGGCCGGCATACGCTGAAACCTGGTCCTGCTCTGAGATCTCGCAATAGTTGGGCGATCAGTGCAGGCCGGATCGACCGGACAATCTGTAATCAGGCGAAATAAGTTTTGATGCGCTGCTGGATGGCGACGTCACCGCACAGGTAACGCGCGGCAATCAAGCCATCGCTGATGCGCAGCACTTCGGCCTCTGCCGTGAAATCCAGGCTGACAAGGCTGTTGCGGACTTCGACCGCGACAGACAGCTTGCTGCCGACCTCCAGCTTGCTGGTGACCGCCGGCGAGCACGGGCCAAACAGCAGGCCTATCGGACTCCAGTTCTTCAGCGGGAAGCGCAGACCGCGCACGATGACGGCATCCTTGGAACCGCCGATGCCGCGCTGGTTGCTGCGGGCGCCGGAGGGTTTCACCACGGCCGCGAGCTGGGTGCGGAATTGTTCAAGCAGGCGGCTCTTGCGTGGTTCGGGGATATCGGTCGTGGCAAGCGCGCCCGAGATCGCCGCCGCCAGGCTGCCAAACTCTTCGCGACTGGTCTGGGGGCCGATGAACTGCGTCTTGAAATCGCGGTGATCCATATAATGGGTCAGGATGCCCTGCAGTTCGAACCGGGCGTTGCTATCGTCGATCTCGGCATAGAGTTGCAGGAGGAAAAGCAGCTTCCGCGCGATCTCGGTCTCCCGCCCCAGGATCGGATTGAGCAATTCCGGACTGGCGAAGCGCGTGAAACGCCGCATCATGCTGGCCGCGATTTCCGGATCAACTGAGAAAATCTTCAGCTCGCCAATCTTGCGCTTCAGGCCTTGCATGGCCTGCCACTCGTCATGCGGTTCAGGCGAAAAGACCGGCGCGGTACCGTGCATCATCTCGACGAGGCGCGCCCGCAGGGCGTCGCCTGTACGGGGTAAGGCCTGCTTCGCCACAAGATTCCGCAACCGCTGCAGGACGGCATGGGCATCCGCCGGCAACTCGGCGCCGCCAATGCCCAGACAAAGCGCGATCATGCGGCGGCGATTGGCCTTCTCGCCGAACAGGACCGGTGCGGCCGGTGACAGCCGCAGGATTTCGGCCAGCGTCTGGTCGGCCATGCCATGACTTTCGCTGCCCTCTGCTGCTGCGTCCAGTACATCGAGGCAGAGCGCAGCGCGCTTCTCCCAGTCATTGGCCATTGCCAGGAGGCGAGCCAGCGCGACACCGCTACGGATCCATTCATCGAGATTGCTACCGCTGAACAGGCCTTGCTGCTGCGCCTCGGCAAAGGAGCCAAACTTTGGCAGGGCAACAGAGGCAGCTGCGACACGCTGTATGCCGGCTTCGGCAATGGCCGTCAGTTCCTTCATCCGCTCGGCAACCGGCCGCCGCGTATGCTGGCCCTGCAGCAGGGCGACGCGCTGCAGGATTTCCTGGAAGCGCGCGCCGTCGTTCAGCATGGCCTGATGCTGCGCCGGATCGAATACCAGATCTGTGCTGGTGATGCCCTGGCGTTCCAGATAGCCGCGCGCGACCTGAAAAATCAGCTCACGGGCCGGATCGGCAAAGGCTTCGGCATCGGTTTCGCAGAACATCGAACTGGCGGTTTTTGGGGAAAAGCTGTTGCTGGCTTAACCCGCACCGTTCAGCTTCGCAACCGTCCACGCGGCTGGAGGGTGAAATGCTACCCATACCTGCTTTGAATACCCGAAAAAACTAGCCTGCCGTGATTCCCGGCCTTCAATCGCCAATCCACTCCTTCTTCTCTTCCTCGGGCATCAGGTCGGTGGTGGTCCATGAGAACAGGAAGAACAGAGTCCAGTCCTTGCGGTTGGAGAAGGCATAAACCGGCTCATGCGATTGCACCAGCAGACCGGTTTTCGGGTCGTAGGTCGTGGCCGCCAGTTTCACCACGCCCTGCTGGTAACTGCGCTTGAAGATGGCGATCTCGGGGATCTCGAGGCCCACCAGCGGCACCGGCATGGCGGGCGTACCGAACAGGGTGCGGTCGCGATCTATCGACAGCGCGCCGATGCGCGGCTCGATGATCAGGTCGGCCTTGCCTTTGTCGTCCACCAGGTCGCCGCCCTTGCGCGCCACCCGGTCGCGGATCGCGCTGACGGCATATTTGCTGTCGGTGCCTTCGGTGTAGGTGGCATCCACGAAAACTTTGGTGCCGGGCTGCAGATTGAACGTCAGTTTGTCGGCGGCGCGGTCTGCGGCCTCGGAGAAGAGCAGCATTTCGGAGGCCGACCGCCCGGGATCGGTTTCACGCCGGGAGGTACAGCCGGCAAGCACAAGCAGCAGCGTGGCACAGAGAAGTGCTGAGCGGATCATTCGCGGTTCCTCGTCCGGGGCGGATGGATAACGGCGCAGACCGGAAATAATCCCGCGAAACTGCAAAAAAGAAAGACCGGGGTCAATCGACCCCGGCCCGGCACAGCTTTGAGTTCACAGCTTGGTCACGCGCGACCCGCGGCGATCAGCCCGCCAGCTTCTTCTTCAGCAGTTCGTTGACGGCGGCCGGGTTGGCCTTGCCGCCCGAAGCCTTCATCGTCTGGCCGACGAAGAAGCCGAACAGCTTGTCCTTGCCCGAGCGATACTCGGCCACCTTGTCCTGGTTGGCCGCCATCACTTCGTCGATCACCTTCTCGATCGCACCGGTGTCGGTGACCTGCTTCATGCCCTTCTCTTCCACGATGGTGGCGGCGTCCTTGCCGGTTTCCACCATGAGAGCGAAGACATCCTTGGCCAGGCGGTTCGAGATCGTGTTGTCGGCGATCAGATCGATCAGGCCACCAAGCTTCTCGGCGGTGATGGTGAACTCCTCCATCGACTGGCCTGACTTGTTGAGCACGCCGAAATACTCGGTGATCACCCAGTTGGCGGCCAGCTTGCCGTCGCGGCCCCTGGCCACCTTCTCATAGAAGTCGGCCGACTCCTTCTCGGCCACCAGCACGGAGGCGTCGTAGGGGCTCAGGCCCAGCTTCTCGATGAAGCGTGCCTTCTTCTCGTCGGGCAGCTCCGGCAGCGTCGCCTTGATCTGGTCGACCCAGCCCTGCTCGAATTCGAGCGGCAGCAGATCCGGATCCGGGAAGTAGCGATAATCATGCGCTTCTTCCTTCGAGCGCATGCTGCGCGTCACGCCCTTGCCGGTATCGAACAGGCGGGTTTCCTGATCGATCTTGCCGCCGTCTTCCAGAATCTCGATCTGGCGGCGGGCTTCGTATTCGATGGCCTGCTGCACGAAACGCACGGAATTGACGTTCTTGATCTCGCAGCGCGTGCCGAGCGGGCCGCCCGGCTTGCGCACCGACACGTTGACGTCGGCGCGCATCGAGCCTTCGTCCATGTTGCCGTCGCAGGTACCGAGATAGCGCACGATGGTGCGCAGCTTCTTCAGGTAAAGCCCCGCCTCTTCCGAGTTGCGCATGTCGGGTTCGGAGACGATTTCCATCAGCGCGACGCCAGAGCGGTTCAGGTCGATGAAGCTCTCACGCGGGCTCTGGTCATGCAGGCTCTTGCCGGCATCCTGTTCCAGATGCAGGCGCGTGATGCCGATGGTGCGGATGCTGCCATCGGGCATGTCGAGCAGCAGTTCGCCTTTGCCCACCACCGGCTGCAGATACTGGCTGATCTGATAGCCCTGCGGCAGGTCGGCGTAGAAGTAGTTCTTGCGGTCGAACACCGAATGCAGGTTGATCTGCGCCTTCAGACCCAGGCCGGTACGCACCGCCTGCTCGACGCAGAAACCATTGATCACTGGCAGCATGCCGGGCATCGCCGCATCCACCAGGCTGACCTGGTGGTTCGGCTCGGCACCGAAGGTGGTATCGGCGCCGGAGAACAGCTTGGACTTCGATGCGACCTGGGCATGAACTTCCATGCCGATCACGATCTCCCACGCACCGGTGGCGCCCTGGATATAATCTTTCTCAGCCATGTTACGACCTCCACCAGGCGGTGGGTTTGGCGGTGAAGTTTGCGGCTTTCTCCAGCGTCTGACCGACGCGCAGCAATTGCGCTTCCTCGAAAGGCTTGCCGATCAGCTGCAGGCCAAGCGGCAGGCCGGCACTGTTCAGGCCAGCCGGCACCGACATGCCGGGCAAACCGGCCAGGCTGGTCGGCACGGTGAAGACGTCGTTCAGGTACATCATCACCGGATCGTCGTTCTTCATGCCGATCGGGAAAGCGGCATTCGGCGCGGTCGGCGTCAGGATGGCGTCGACACGCTGGAAGGCCTGCTCGAAATCCTTCTTGATCAGCGTCCGCACCTTCTGCGCCTTGGTATAGTAAGCGTCGTAGTAGCCGGCCGAGAGAACGTAAGTCCCGATCATGATGCGACGCTGCACCTCGCGGCCAAACCCTGCACCGCGGGTATTCTCATACATCTCGTTCAGATCCTTGCCGGGCACGCGCAGGCCGTAGCGCACACCGTCATAGCGCGCGAGGTTCGACGAGGCTTCGGCCGGGGCGACGATGTAATAGGTCGCCAGCGCGTAGTGAGTATGCGGCAGGCTGATATCGACGATCTCGGCGCCGGCATCCCTGAGCCACTGCTTGCCCTGTTCCCACAGCGCAACGATCTCGGCATCCATGCCGTCCATGCGATATTCGCGTGGAATGCCGATGCGCATACCCTTCACGCCACCATCCAGGTTGGCGACGTAATCTGGCACCGGGCGATCCACCGAGGTGCTGTCCTTCGGATCGAAGCCGGCCATGGCCCGCAGCATCAGCGCGCTGTCACGCACCGTGCGGGTCATCGGACCTGCCTGGTCCAGCGAAGACGCGAAAGCAACAATGCCCCAGCGCGACACGCGGCCATAGGTCGGCTTGATGCCGGTGATGCCGCAAAGCGAGGCGGGCTGACGGATCGAGCCGCCGGTGTCGGTGCCGGTGGCGCCGAGCGCGAAGCCGGCGGCAACCGCCGCTGCCGAGCCGCCCGACGAGCCGCCGGGCACCAGTTTGGTGCCATCCTTGGCGCGCCAGGGATTCACCACCGGACCGTAATAGCTGGTCTCGTTCGACGAACCCATGGCGAATTCGTCGAGGTTGAGCTTGCCCAGCATCACCGCGCCCTGCTTCCACAGGTTGGCGGTGGCGGTTGATTCATACTCAGGTTTGAAGCCGTCGAGGATATGGCTGGCCGCCGTGGTCAGCACGCCCTGGGTGGCGAACAGATCCTTGATCGCCAGCGGCACGCCATCCAGCAGGCCCACTTCGCCGCCCTTGCTGCGACGTTCATCGGCAGCCTTGGCCATCTCCAGCGCCTTTTCAGGCGTCTCGGTAATCATGGCATTCAGCGGTCGCGCCGCTTCCATGCTGGCGATGCAGGCCTGGGTCAGTTCGACCGAGGTGAAGTCTTTCTTGGCCAGACCTTCAAGCGCACTGGCAATGGTGAGCGAACCGGGATCGATGGCGGCCATTACTCGATCACCTTCGGCACAGTGTAGAAATCGCCCTGGCGCTGCGGTGCGTTCTTCAGCACGGCTTCCGGCTTGCCGCCATCGGTGACGGCATCTTCGCGCTGGCGCAGCTTCATCGGGGCCACCGAGGTCATCGGCTGCACGTTGTCGGTATTCACCGCCTGCAATTCCTCGACGAAGGAAAGAATCCTGTTCAGCTCGGAAGCCATGGCTTCCTGCCGGTCCGGCTCCATCTTCAGCCGGGCCAGCTTGGCGATTTTCGCCACGGCCGCTTTATCCAGTGACATGCGTTGTCCGCTCTCTGGTGGTAAACTGGGGAGAATCCATTGAAATAGCGGCGGAAAATAACACTCGTGACCGGCCCCGGCAACCCCGCCTCCCCCCCTGCTAAGTCCTTGTTCAAGCCCGCAGAAGGCCCGGTCCGGCTACAGACCGGTCAGCGCTATCTGGGACTCGATCTGGGCACCAAGACGATCGGGCTGGCGCTCTCCGATGCCGGGCATCGCATCGCCTCCCCCTACCAGACGCTGGCGCGCAAGAAATTCGGCCAGGATGCCGCCGAACTGCAGAAGATCATCGCCCGCGAAGGGGTGTCGGCGCTGGTGCTGGGCCTGCCAGTCAACATGGACGGCACTGAGGGGCCGCGCTGCCAGGCGACGCGAGCCTTCGCGCGCAATTTCGCCCAGCTGCTGCCGCTGCCGATTGCGCTATGGGATGAGCGGATGAGCACCATGGCCGTGCAGCGGATGATGGTGGACGAGGCCGACCTGAGCCGGGCGCGGCGCGCCGAGCTGGTCGACAAGCTGGCCGCCAGCTACATCCTGCAGGCCTATCTCGACTGGATCGACCGCCAGCCGGTCTAGCGGCGGCCCGTTTCGGCCTGTTCGCGGGCCTGTTACGTCCCATTGGAGGCCCGTTACATCCCGTTCCGTCCCGTTAGAGCCTGTTTCATCCTGTTGAGTCCTGTTTCGTCCTGTTAACTCCCGCCTAAGCCATTGGCATTCTGTGCAAAGTCATTGATTCCGATCTACGATGTCCAACAGCGGCGATGGTCTGATCCTGAAAACGCCCCGGCGAACCACCTCAGGTGTTGGAACAAATGTTCTATTTTATAGGAATAATAGCATAAACCTTAATCGACGGCAAGAGGCGAAGCCGCGAGCCGTCGACCATTGGGTAGCCGAGATGCTCAGTCCATTCCGAGCTGACGGTAGATACGCTTGGTATAGTCGCCAAAGCGTTCGGTGGTCTTCACATCCAGCGTGCGCGGAAACGGCAGTTCGATCTCGAAGAAATCGGCCATGCGCGCCGGGCCGGCCGTCAGCACCGCGCAGCGCGAGCCGAGGAAGACCGCTTCCTGGATGCTGTGCGTGACGAACAGGATGGTCTTGCGGCTTTCCTGCCAGATGCGCAGCATCTCCAGATTCATCTTCTCGCGCGTCAGTGCATCCAGTGCGCCGAAGGGCTCATCCATCAGGATCAGCTTCGGATCGTGTACGAGCGCACGGGCAATCGCGGCACGCTGCTGCATGCCACCGGAAAGTTCGTAGGGATATTTGCTCTCGAAACCGGCGAGACCGACCATGGCCAGCAGGTCGCGCGCGCGGTCTTTCGCGGCCTTGCGCGGCAGACCGAGGATATCGGCCGGCAGCAGCACATTGTCGAGGATGGTACGCCATTTCAGCAGCAGGGCCTGCTGGAATACCATGCCGACATCGCGGCCCGGCGTGAACGGCGTGCCGCCGCCGATCTCGACGGTGCAGCCGGTATCGGCTTCGTGAAGATCGGCAAGAATTTTCAGCACGGTGGTCTTGCCGCAACCGGAAGGCCCGACCAGCGAGACCAGATCGCCCTCATTGACGTCGAAGGTGACGTTGGAGACAGCGACGAAATCCTTGCCGCGACCGCGATAGGTCTTGCGAACGTTTTCGAGGTGGATGAACGGCGTCACGACAGCCACCGTTCGAGATTGGCCTTCACGAAGGCATCATCCGACAGGTCGGCATGTTCGCGGCTGACGCGATCCAGCAGCTCGGCCTGGCCGGGGCTCAGCCCCTCATGCGGATCGAGACACCAGATACCCTCCAGCAGGCCCTGGCGGCGCAGGATCTCGTGGCAGCCGGCGATGCAGCCGTGGAAATCGTTGGCGACATCGAAGAAGGCGGCGTTGCAGTCGGTGACGCGCGCATCCAGCCCGAGCAGTTCCGGCGACACGCTGCCTGCAGCGACCGCCGCATGCGCCTTGTCGAGCAGCTTGACCGCCTGCTGGGTCCAGACCGACCAGTGGCCGAGCAGACCGCCGACGAAACGCAGGTTCACCGTCTCGTCGTCGCGCTTCACCGTAAAGGGAATGGTGAGGTCGAGCACGATATGATCGTCATTGCCGGTATAGAGCGAAATGCGCTTCTCGGCCCGCGCGGCGGCCACGCCGCGCATCACATCCAGCGTGCGGTAACGATGGAATGGCGCCACCTTGATGGCGATGACATTGTCGATGCTGGCAAAGCGGCGCCAGAATTCGGCATCCAGCACCACGCCGCCCACGGCCGGCTGCAGGTAGAAACCCACCAGCGGGATCTCGGCCGCCACTGCTTCGCAATGCGCGATGATGGCATCGACGCCGGCATCTTTCATGGCGGCGAGGCTGAGCAACCCGGCATGATAGCCCAGCTTCACCGCGGTCTGCGCTTCCTTCACCGCCTGCGCGGTCTTGCCTGCCAGTCCGCCGACCATGACGAGCGGGCGATCGGTCCAGGCTTTCGCGTCTTCCATCGCGGCAGTGAGCACGGGTTCGTACAAGCCGACCTCGCGAATGGCGAACTGTGTGGTATGAACACCGACCGCCAGACCACCCGAACCGGCATCGACATAATAGCGGCTGAGCGCGCGCTGGCGCCTGCGGTCGAACTTGCGGTTGGCATCCAGCGCCAGCGGGTGCGCGGGGATCGCCACGCCCTTGCGCAGATTGGCCAGAACATCAGCCGGCAGTTCGGAATGATGCAAACCCATGATCCTGTTCCCTGCTCTCTCTAACCGAATTCAGGCCCGGCCAGCACGAAACTCTGGTCGGGATTGCCATTGCATTGCGATGTGTTCAGGGCCATGCGGCGAAAACCGCGCTGCACCGTGAAGCCACGGGATTGCAGTTCGTCGCTCAGCATCGTCCAGCGATCCGGCACATCGAGAAACACCGGACCGGTGGCACGATCGAGCGCCGTACGCAGCAACGCCAGGGCATCGGCTTCGCTGTCGGCGCCGAGCGGGCCGATCTGGATCGCCAGCCGGCCGCTGCGGGCAGCGACGAAGCCGTGGTTGCTGCGGATCGCCAGTTCCGGCACGCCGCTCAGGAAAGCGCGCAGCAGCGGCTCTCGGCGGGCTCCGAAGGCAATCGTGTCGCGCACCAGACAGGCATCGAGTTCAGCGAGCGACGCCGGAGTTGCCAAGCCCGCACCACGGCCCTGCCAGCGGGTGATGCTCATCACCGGCTGGAAACCGAGCGGCAGATAAATCTGCTCGCCGGCCGGCGTGGCATCGAGATAGGGCGTGCAGCCCATGCGTCGTAATTCGGCGATACAGTGCCGCAGCAGCAGGGTGCCGAGCCCGCGCTGGCGATGGCTGGCGGTGACCAGCACCATGCTGATCCAGGCGAAATCGCCATATGGCAGGATCGCGGCGGTGGCGACGATGCGGCCTTCATCGCGAATGACAAAGACCTGGCCCTGTTCGAGAAAAACGCGCCAGTCATCCGCGCTCTGGTTCCAGCCGGCCTCGGCCGACAGCGCCAGCGCTCCCGGAAGACTGGCAGGGTCAAGGCGATCGATATCGAACGCCTCAATAGGTGCCATCGCGAACCTCGAAATGGGTCGGCTTGCCGAGGCTGCGACCGCTGCGCGACACCCAGTCGGCCACCCAGTCCATCATGCTGGCAAGCGAAATGCGCGGATAGCCGAACAGACGCGCGGCTTCGGCGGCATTGTTGAGCCAGGCGCTCGGCGCCTCCTCGCCGGTGATCTGCGCCTTTTTGCCGAAACGCCTGGCGAAGCTTTCGGCCAGCCAGCGCACGGCAATCGTCTCAGGCCCCGTCACGTTCAACGGCGAGGTCGGCACCGTGGCGGCCTTCAGGCAGCGCAGCGCCTGCGCATTGGCATCGCCCTGCCAGATCACATTGACATGGCCCATCGTCACGTCGACCGGTTCGCCGCGCATGACTGAAGCCGCCACGTCATGCAGCACGCCATAGCGCAGATCGATGGCGTAGTTCAGGCGGAACAGGCGGCCCGGTGTGTGATGCACCTGCGAGAAATGCTCGAACATCCGTTCGCGGCCGATGCAGGACATGGCATATTCGCCCGGCGGATTGGGCGCCATCTCCTCGGTCGAGCCCTGACTGGCGACCGGCACGAAGGGATAAACGCAACCGGTCGAGAAAGCGACGATGCGCGAAGCCGCAAAGCTTTCGGCCACCAGCGCCGGCACATGGGCATTCATCGCCCAGGTCAGCGCCTGGTTGCCGCTGGCGCCGAACTTGCGGCCGGCCATGAAGATCACGTTCTTTGCCCGCGGCAGTTTCTCGACCGCGGCACGATCCATCAGGTCGGCGGCGATGGTCTCGACACCATGGCTTTCCAGACCCTCCTTCAGGCCCTTCTCGCTGAACCGCGCCACGCCGATCACACGCTTGCCCGGCGCGGCACGCTTGGCGAGCCGCGCCATGGTCGGGCCCATCTTGCCGCCGACGCCGAGAATCATGATGTCGCCGTCCAGGGCCTCGAGATCGGCGGCGAGCGCACGGCTCGGCCGGGTCATGAATTCTTCCAGCGCGGCCTCATCGGCAAAACCTGCCGGCAGCGCACTATCGTCGAGCCAGAGTTCTTTTTTGACGTCGAGCTTGGTCATGACGCAATCCTCGCATCCTTGCGAACCAACAGATGCTCGAGCAGCAACACCATCAGATACAGCGCAATGCCGAGCAGGGTAATGAGAATGACGGCCATGAACATGGCCGGGGTGTCGAGCGCGGCCTGCACCTGGATCATCAGGTAGCCGAGCCCCTTGTCGGACGAGATGAACTCGCCGACCACGGCGCCGGCGACGGCGAGGATGGCTGCCACCTTCATGCCGGCAAAGATATAGGGCAGCGAACCTGGCAGCTGGATGTAGAGAAAGGTCTGCCACTGCGAGCCCTTCAGCGACTTCACCAGATCAAGCAGGTCGGGCTCCACTTCCTTCAGGCCGCGCACCGTGGTGAGCAGGATCGGGAAGAAGCAGAGCGACAGGGTGATCAGGATGTTGGTGCCGATACCGTAGGAGAACCAGACGATGATCAGCGGGCCGAGCGCCACTTTCGGGATCATGTTGAGCGTGATGAACAGCGGGAAAACCAGCAGGGTCAGCAGCCGCGACCAGGTGAACATCAGCGCCAGCGCGACGCCGGTGACGACCGACAGCAGATAGCCGCCGTAAATCTCCTGCGCCGTTACCCAGGTGTTGCTGAGCCAGGCATAGTTGGTCTTGGACAAAGTGACGAAGATCGCGCTCGGCGCCGGCAGGATGAAGACCGGCAGCTTGGTGGCACGAACGGCGAATTCCCACAGGATGATGGCAGCGACATGGATCGCCAGGATGGTCAGCCAGCGCAGGTAAGGGCCTTTCGGCTTCTCCTGTGGCGTGTCCGGTTCGGCTGCAGCCATATGCATTCCCCTCTGCTGCGGGCAGCCTAGCAGGCCGCCACGCCTTAATCAACCAACCAGTTGATTGGAAGCTTGACGGCCAGTTTAGGGCCCAAACTTCATCTCGCGCCTTACGGGCGCAGGGCCCCCATCGCAAAAGCGATGATATGCCGGCGGCGCTCGGCCACGGCCTTGGGCTTGTCCAGCGCGCGGCCGAAGATCGCGGAAAGCGTGCGGTTGTTCGAGAAGAAGAAATACGACAGGCCGGCAATCGAGATATAGAGCTGCACCGGATCGAGATCGGCGCGGAACACGCCCTCTTTCGCACCGCGCTCAATCGTCTCCTGCATCAGGCTGACCAGCGGCGAATGCATCTGCTCCAGCCGCTGCGAACCGCGTACATGGCGGGCATCCTGGCGGTTCTCGTCATTCAGCAGCGCCAGGAATTCCGGATGCTCGGCCAGATAGTCGAAGGAAAAGCCGATCAGGCGCTCCATTGCGGCTTCTGGCGGCAGATCGCCCAGATGCAGCGCGCGTTCGCGTTCGCGAATCTCGGCATACACCGTCTCCAGCGCAGCGGCGTAGATCTCATCCTTGCTGCCGAAATAGTGGTAGACGAGCTGCTTATTGACGCCGGCGCGCTGGGAGATCTCGTCGATGCGGGCACCGGCAAGGCCCTTGCCGGCGAATTCTGCGACTGCCGCGCGCAACAATGCGGCCTTGGTCGCCACCGGATCACGGCGGCGTCCGTCGCCCTCCTCGCGGGCGCCCCCTTCCCGGGCGGGTACTCGATCTGCAGCAGGGCCTGCCATACTCATCTCTTATCATCCAACTGGTTGATTAATTATTGACCGGCTTAGGGCCGGATGGCTAGAGTTTCTTTGATCACCCGGCGGGGGCCGGGCGCGAATCACGCACCAAAGGGGACCATCATGACATCACGCCGACTTCTTGCCATCGCGGTAGCGGCGGCTTTGCTGCCGGCCGGCGGCGCGCTTGCCCAGGCCAAGGACAAGGTCAACCTGCTGCTGAACTGGGTGCCGACCGCCGACCACTCCCCCTACTATTACGCCAAGGCCCAGGGCTGGTACGAGAAGGCTGGCCTGGATGTCAGCATCGAAGCCGGCAAGGGTTCGGGCGTCTCAGCCCAGCGCGTCGGCGCGGCCAATACCGAATTTGCGATTGCCGACATGGCCACCGCGCTGGTCGCCAAAAGCAAGGGCGCCGATCTGGTGGCGGTGATGACCGTCTATGCCAATTCGCCGCAGGGCTTCTACTGGCTCAAGAGTTCAGGGATCACCGGGGCGAAGGACTTCCCCGGCAAGAAGCTGGGCAATCCGCCGGGCGACGCCTCGCGCGTGATGTGGCCGGCCTTTGCGAAGCAGGTCGGCATCGCCACCGACAGCGTGACCTTCGTCAACATCACGCCGCAGGCCAAGGTGGCGTCGCTGAAGAGCAAGGCGATCGACATCACCAGCGATTTCTACAACGAGCATGATCTGAAGGTGCGTGAGTTCGGTGCCGATCTGGGCTTCCTGGCCTGGCGCGATATCGGCCTGAACCTCTACGGCAACTCGATCATCGTGAATGGTGCGTATCTCGGCAAGAACAAGGACAAGGTGGCCAAGTTCGTGTCCGTCTCGCAGAAGGCCTTCGCCGCCTGCGTCGCCGATGTCAGTCCCTGCCTGAAGGCATTGATGACCGGCGTCAGCGGTCTCGATGAAGCCAACCAGCGCGACCAGTGGAACCGCATCAAGGAACTGATGACCGACCCGACCACCACCGGCGTCGCGCTCGGCGCCTTCGACGCCAAGCGTCTGCAGAGCGACTACGACATGGTGAAGACCTATTTCGGCATGGAGAAGGATTTCGACATTGCCAAGGTCTACAGCAACGACTTCCTCGACAAGACTGTGAAGATGAAGAAATGAGGCGCGGCTCCGCTTGGAGCCGTACTTGAGCGCGGGGCCCCAAACCCCGCGCTTTTTTTATGTCCGGTTTACTCCGTAGCAGGAGTTTTCACTGGCCCGGCCTGCATTCTCTGCTAGGCTTGGCCCAACCGGCGATACAGCCGGACAAGCTTCTCGTTCGTCTCGCAGGCCATTATGACCGATCTCGTCCTTCCCGCCGGCACGCCGTCCAGCATCCCCAATCGCGATCTGAAGGTGATGGCGCTGATCAGCGTCGCCCATGGTTGCAGCCATTTCTTCCAGCTTGTGCTGCCGCCGCTGTTTCCCTTCCTGAAGGACGACTTCGCCGTCAGCTATACCGAACTCGGTCTGGTGATGACGCTGTTCTACGTCACCTCCGGCGTGCTGCAGACCCCGGCCGGTTTCCTGGTCGACCGTATCGGTGCACGTAACGTGCTGATTGGCGGCCTCGCCGTCTTCTGCACCGCGATTCTGCTTTACGGTCTGGTGCCGAGCTACTGGATGCTGGTGCCGGTCGCCATACTTGCCGGCATCGGCAACAGCGTGTTCCATCCGGCCGATTTCTCGATCCTGAATGCATCGGTCGACCAGAAGCGGCTCGGCCGTGCCTATGGCACGCATACGCTGGGCGGCAATCTCGGCTGGGGCCTGGCGCCGGTGCTGATGGCCGGCGGCGCCGCGCTGTTCGGCTGGCGCGCTGCGCCGATTATCGCAGCCCTTGTCGGCTATGCGATCCTCGCTGCCCTGCTGCTGAACCGCGACCTGCTGAAGGAAGATGCCGGCGCTGCCCGCCGCGCCGCCGCCAAGGCCGGTGAGAAGGCGGAGGCGCTTGGCCCGCTGCTCAGCCTGCCGGTGGTGATGTGTTTCGGCTATTTCCTGCTGCTGTCCTTCGCTCTGATCGGCGTGCAGAATTTCCTGCCCGCCACCCTTGAGGCGCTCTACCGCACACCGCTCACGCTGGCCACCACGACACTGACCGGCTTCCTGCTCGGCGCGTCCGGCGGTGTCATGGTGGGCGGCTGGATCGCCGACAAGGGCGTGAAGCTGGAAGCCATCGTGATCACCGGCCTGCTGGGCGCGGCAGCTCTGATGCTGGTGGTGGCCAATCTCGACCTGCCCGCCGCAGCGCTTGTGGCTGCCATCGCCGGCGCCGGTTTCCTGCAGGGCTTCACCACGCCCTCGCGCGATCTGATCGTGCGTGGCGCAGCACCCAAGGGCGCCTCGGGCCGTGTGTTCGGTTTCGTCTATTCCGGCCTCGATGCCGGCTCGGCGATGGCGCCGCTGGTGATCGGCCTGCTGCTCGATCACGGCCGCGCCAATTACGTACTGTGGTTTGTCGCGCTCATGCTGGCGCTGACGACGCTCACCGCCGTGGCGATCCGGCAAAGTTCGACAAAAGCTGCTGCCGTCGCTGCAGAATAATCAGTCGTTCCAGGCTCACTCGTCCCAGGATGACAGCCGCGTGATCGTGTAACGCGTCGGCCGTGACCAGCCGCTGGCCAGTGGCGGATTGTAGCTGGCCGGCGGCAAGATGATCTCCAGCTTCAGCCGGTAGAGATTCAGGCCTTTTGCCAAGAGGTAATCGCGCACGGTTTCCGCCCGGCGGCGGGCCAGCCGTTCGGCAACCTGCCCTTCCCCTTCCTCGACATCGGCGAAGCCGTAGATCGTCACAGGTGCCTTCGGTTGCGCGCGGATACCGGCAACCTGCCGATCCAGAATGCGGGTTGCGGCTAGCGTCAGCAGACTTTCGCCGGGTTCGAACTGGATGCGTTCGGCCTCGCGGGCCATGGCTGGATACTGCTTGCGCAGGATCGGGCGCTGATAGGGACTGTCGCCGCGGACGCTGTCGGCTGCCAGGCAGTCGGCAACGAAGACCAGGCCAGTTGCGGTTGCAATCAGCAGCGCGAAACCGAATGCCCAAAGCCGGATACTGATCATTGCCCGCCCCCGCTTTTCTTGATCGGAAGCTGGCCGCAGGATTGCGGCGGAATTCGGGCGGTATGGACCGGACGTCAGGCCGGCAGAGTTTCCGCCACGAAAGTCTTGTTGATCACCACCCAGCGGCCATCCAGCCTGATCAGGCTCAGATAGTCCGTGAAGAAACGCGGTGCGATGGCGCAGTTCAGTTTCACCAGCGCCGTATTCGGCCCTGTGATGTCCACCGAGAGAATCCGCTCATGCTCGCGGGTCATACCGCTGGCCTTGGGCGAGGCCCTGCCTTCGATCATCCTGCACCATTCCTCGCGCGGCATGTTCACCAGCTTGCCGTCGGCAGCTACGGCAAACAGGCTGGATGCCGAATGGAAGGACTCGCGGATCTTAGTGGTGTCGCCCTCGAACAGGCCATCGAGATAGGTCTTCACGGTGGCGAGAATGTCGTTCATCTGCAGGTCGTTCATGGCCGGCTCCTTTTGACGGCAGCAGAGCAGCCGGGCGGCAGCCGGTCAATCGGAGAAATGTCCCCCGACGATCAGGGCTTGCGATGGTATTTCAGCGGCAGCAGGTCAGAGGGATTGTAGGCGCGCAGGCTGCCGCCGGTTTCATCGGTCAGCAGTACACGCGCATCGGGCGCGAAGTCGCGCAGCATCTCGCGGCAGATGCCGCAGGGCGCCACCACCTGAATATTCTGGTTCTGCTCGGTCGGACGCGGATGACGTACCGAGACAATATCGGTGATCGGATCATTCGGCCCGATCTGCGCCATCGCCTGACCGACCGCGACCGCTTCAGCACAAACAGACGCGCGCCCCACATAAGTATCGAGATGCAGTCCAGTGACAATCTGGCCTGATCTGGTGCGAAGCGCCGCCGCGATGTGATGGCGTCCGACAAGGTAGCGCTGCCGGATCAGCGCCGTGGCGGCATCCAGGAGTTCCTGATCGGCCGCGGGCAATGTCATGCTCAGCCCAGCTGCTGCAGCGCGTCGGCCAATTTCTCGGCCAGCGAGGTCTGCGTCGCGCGGCGCTCATGCTGCTCGTCCACCACGGCCTGCGGCGCACGCGACATGAAGGTCTGGTCGCCCAGCTTGGCATCGATTTTAGAAATCTCGGCCAATGCCTTCTCGCGTTCCTTGCCCAGACGCTGCTTTTCCTTGGCGATGTCGATCACATCGGCCAGCGGCAGCACGAAGGTGGCTTCATCCACCACGATGCGCGCCGAGCCCTGCGGCGCCGGCTGGTTCTCGGTCAGCGTCTCGATGCGGGCCAGACGCTTGATCGGATCGGCATGGCGGGCCAGACGCGCCGCGGTTTCGGCATTGCCGCCATTGGCGATCATCGCGATCTTGGCACCGGCCGGCACATTCAGCGCTGCACGCGCGGCACGCACGCCATCAATCAGGCGGATCAGCCAGTCGATGTCGGCACTCGCCGCCTTGTCCTCGGCGCGCTCGCCGTCCTTGGGCCAGTCGCGCAGCATGAGGAAACCGTCAGGCGCGCCATACAGCTTGTCCCACAGCTCTTCCGTCACATACGGCATGAAGGGATGCAGCAGGTGAATCAGCTGGCGCAGCACATAGGCGCAGGTCGCCTGCGTCTCGCTCTTGAGCGCGGCATCCTCGCCCATCAGCGCCGGCTTGATCAGCTCCAGGTACCAGTCGCAGAAGGTGCCCCAGGTGAAGTGGTAGAGCGCGCCGGCTGCCTCATTGAACTTGTAGGCTGCCAGAGCCGCTTCAACTTCACGGGCCGCCTTGCCCACTTCCCCGATCGCCCATTTGTTGACGGTGTTCTGTGCGGCTTCCGGCTTGAAGTCGGCCGGCAGTACGCAACCGTTCATCTCGGCAAAACGCGCGGCATTCCACAGCTTGGTGGCGAAGTTGCGATACCCTTCCACGCGCTGCTCCGACATCTTCACGTCGCGGCCCTGCGCCGCAAAGATGGTCAGCGCAAACCGCAACGCATCGGCGCCGTATTTGCCGATCACGTCCAGGGGGTCCATCACATTGCCCTTGGTCTTGGACATCTTCTGGCCCTTCTCGTCGCGGACCAGGGCATGGATGTAGACCGTGTGGAACGGCGCCTTCTTGGTGAAGTGCAGCCCCATCATGATCATGCGGGCGACCCAGAAGAAGATGATGTCGAAGCCGGTGACCAGCACGTCGGTCGGATAATGCGACTTCAACACGTCGGTCTGTTCCGGCCAGCCAAGCGTCGAGAACGGCCACAGCGCCGAAGAGAACCAGGTATCCAGCACGTCTTCGTCGCGCTTCAGCTCGGCCGGCTTGCCGTAATGCTTGGTCGCTTCGGCCTGTGCCTCGGCTTCGTTGTAGGCCACGAAGACCTTGCCGTCCGGCCCGTACCAGGCCGGGATCTGGTGGCCCCACCAGAGCTGGCGCGAGATGCACCAGGGCTGGATATTGCGCATCCATTCAAAATAGGTCTTTTCCCAGTTCTTCGGCACGAACTGGATATCGCCCTTCTCGACCGCCTCGATGGCGGGCTTGGCCAGCACCTCGGCATTCACATACCACTGCTCGGTCAGCCAGGGCTCGATCACCACCTGCGAGCGGTCACCATGCGGCACCATATGGGTGTTGGGCTCGATCTTCTCGACCAGACCCTGCTCTTCCAGGTCAGCCACGATCTGCTTGCGGGCGGCGAAACGCTCCATGCCGCGATACTTCTCGGGCACGTTCTCGTTCAGCTTCGCATGCTTGTCGAAGATGTTGATCATCTCGAGCTTGTGGCGCTTGCCGACTTCGAAGTCGTTGAAGTCATGCGCCGGCGTCATCTTCACCGCGCCCGAACCCTTCTCGGGATCGGAATACTCGTCGGCGACGATGGGAATGCGGCGGCCGACGAGCGGCAGGACCGCGTGCTTGCCGATCAGATGCTTGTAACGCTCATCCTCGGGATGCACGGCAATACCGGTATCGCCCAGCATCGTCTCGGGCCGTGTTGTCGCCACCGTGATAAAGGTATCCGCCATGCTTTCAACGGGATAGCGGAAGTACCAGAGGTGAGATTTCACTTCATGCTGCTCGACCTCGAGGTCCGAGATCGCAGTCAGCAGCTTGGGGTCCCAGTTGACCAGGCGCTGGTCCTTGTAGATCAGACCCTGACGATAGAGTTCCACGAAAACCTTCAGCACGGCCTCGGACAGGCCCTCGTCCATGGTGAAGCGCTCGCGGCTCCAGTCGATGCTCTCACCCAGCCGGCGCTGCTGGCCGGTGATCATGCCGCCGGATTCCGCCTTCCAGTCCCAGATGCGCTCAACGAACTTGTCGCGGCCCATCTGGTGGCGGTTCATCTGCTTCTCGGCCAGCTGGCGCTCCACCACCATCTGGGTGGCGATACCGGCATGATCGGTGCCCGCCTGCCACAGCGCGTCGAAGCCGCGCATGCGGTGATAGCGGATCAGGATGTCCTGCAGCGTGTGGTTCAGCGCATGGCCCATATGCAGGCTGCCGGTCACGTTCGGCGGCGGCAGGGCGATGGTGTAGGGCTTGCCCGACTTGACGCCGACCTTGAACGCACCGCTCTCTTCCCAGGCCTTGTACAGGCGGGCTTCGACGTCCTGGGGGGAAAAACTCTTGTCCAGCATGGTGGCAACTCAGTCTTCAGGGCTTACGGGAAAGGGCGGAAATAAAAGACGATCCGGCAGCAGCAGTCCAGCCCCCGGCCGGGCGGTCGGAGCGCAGAGACACGGCCAAAACCGCAGTTTTTAGAGGTGGTCCTGCTCTTCTTCCGCCTGAATGGTCAGGCGGGCGACTTCGCGCTCGACGATACGCTGGACGATGGTGGCCAGATGGGCATCCAGCCATTCCTTCAGCATTGGGCGCAGCAGTTCCTTCACCAGCTCCTCGAGGGTGCGCTGGCTGTTGCCCAGCCCCATGGCGCGGCTGCCGGCAATGGCACCGGACAGCTGGCCCAGATGGGCGGCCGCACGGGCCGCGGTGGGCGGCGATACCAAGCCTTCCACCTCGTCGCGCACCACATCGGTCAGTTCGAGGATGTCCTCGCTCTGGCGCGGCGGCGGTGGCGGGGCAGCTGCGCGACGGGGGCGCGGCGACGGAGGTGGTGGCGGTGCGGGCTCGTATTCGGGTTCCGGATCCAATTCCGGCTCGGCCATCATCGGCTCGGGCTCGGGTTCCGGCATGAAAGGTTCGGGCTCTGGTTCCGGTTCCGGCTCGGGTTCCGGCATCGCCATCATAGGCTCGGGTTCAGGCTCCGGCGCCGGCTCTGGGGCTGGCGGCGGCGGTGCAGATTCGGCAGCGGGAGCCGCGCCACCCTGATCGGCGCCATCTTCGGAAATGATCCGGCGGATGGAGGCAAGAATTTCCTCCATTGTCGGTTCATTTTGGCCAGCCTTGGGGTCGCTCATCCGCCCGATACACTCATCTGTTACGCAAAACCGTCTGGATGACGGCATGGCATGCAGGCCATCGCCAATCCAGCCAAGACAGAAACTAGGCCGAATCAATCAGGTCAATGGTATGCGGGGGAAAGATAACCGAACTGTTAACCTGGGTTAAGGGGATTTTCCCCTAATTGCCGGTCCGGTTGCGTTTTTCGCCCGATTCGCGGCGCTTTCCACCGCGAACCGGGCTGAAACATTCGGGATTACTCGGCGTTCAGGCCGCCGTCAGTGCCGAACCACTTGTTGCGCACGCGCTCATAATTGTCGGTCGGATCGTAGTATTCGACCGGCAGGCTGAGCGAGCGGGCATTGAGCCGGCCGACCGCCGAGAGCAGCGTGAAGCCGGCAACGTATTCGTCACGGCGGGCACGCACCTCGGCCACGCGGGCATCGAGGTATTCCTGCTCCTGGTCCAGCACATCCAGCGTGGTGCGCGAACCGACTTCGGCTTCCTGCTGCACGCCTTCCAGCGCGATGCGGGAAGCTTCGACCTGGCTGACGCGCGCGGTGATGTTGGACCGTGCCGTGCCAAGGTTCTCCCAGGCCTGCACCACCGACTGGCGCACGCTGCGGCGCTGCTCTTCCACCTGAATGCGGCGCTGGTTGTGCGTCTGCTTGCGCTGGCGCGTCTGGCTGTATACTGCACCGCCCTCATACAGCGGCACGGTGACAGTCAGCGCCAGCTTCTGCGTATCGACCTGCAGGTTGTTACGCGTCGTTTCGTCCGCCTTGGTCAGTGTGCCATTCAGCGACACGGTCGGCAGCAGCGCACCGGAAGCGGCGCGGACGTCGTTCTTGGCGGCTACTTCACGAAAGCGCGCGCCCTGCAGATCAGGGTTCTCATCATATGAAATTCCGACCGCCTCTTCCTCACTCTTCGGCAATTCCGGCAACGGCGGCGGTGGCGACAGTGTGCGCGGCATTTCGCCGATCACGCGTGCCAGCACGGCACGCGACGACACCAGCACACCTTCCGCCGAGATACGTTCGGCGGTCGCGCGCGACAGGCGCGATTCCGACTGCGCCACGTCGGTGCGGGTAATTTCACCGACACGGAAGCGCTCGCGCACAGCCTCAAGCTGGCGACGCAGCACTTCCTCGTTGTTACGGGTCAGGTCCAGCACGGCCTGGTTCTGCGTCACGTCCATATAGGCCGTGACGGCATCGAGCAGCACGCGACGCTCGGTGCTGGCGAGATCCTGCCGGCCGGCAAGGATCAGGGCTTCGGCGGAGTCGGTCGCGGCTTCGGTGCGGCCGCCGCGATACAGCGGCTGCGAAACCGTCAGCTGCAGCGTGGCCGGATCCATGTTGCCGCTCTGACTCGTCGCGCTTTCCGGCGAGTAGTCGATGCTCTGACGACCACGCTCACCAGTGACGCTTACGGTCGGCCGCCAGTTCGACAGTGCCTGCGGCACGCCTTCATCGGTGGCGCGCAGCGCTGCGCGGGCCGCCAGCAGCGTCGGATTGTTGTTGTAGGCCGCGCTGAACACGTCGGTCAGCGACTGGGCCCTGGCAGACTGCACCGCCACGATGCAGCTCACGGCAACTGCCGTGGCCAAGATGGTTTTCGTGAAGCTCATGACGCGCATCCGTCCTTCATTTCGTTTCATCGTTGTCGCCGTGGCGCGTCCCAATCGTAGTCCCCGAACTCTTATATTTTTATTATGCACTCAGTATGTCGTCATGCCCGGTTCGACCTGTTCGGCCCAGGCATGAATTCCGCCGGCGAGATTGGTCGCCTGCGTAAAACCGTTCTGCCGCAGCCAGCCAGTAACCTGGCGACTGCGACCGCCATGATGGCACATCACCACCAATGGCTTGTCGCGTGGCAATTCGGTAACCCGCTGCGGTACCTGCTGCATCGGGATATTTACCGTACCCGGCAGCGATACGGTATTCACTTCCCAGTCCTCGCGCACGTCCAGAACCGCAACGTCCTTGCCGCTCCTGCGCCAGGCGTCGAGTTCGGCGACGCCGATTTCCAGGGGTGCGTCGGTCATACAGATCAGAACACGAAACCGGCCGGCCGCTCGAAACCGGGCAACATCGGCGTGCCAGCGTCGAACAGCACACGCTGCGGGAACAGATCGCCAGTCCGCTTGACCAGCACGGTCTGGCCGATCGGGGCGCCGGGCGCACGCAGCACGCCGATCAGGCGGCCGCCATCGGCCAGCTGCTGCTGCAGTGCGGGCGAAAATTCCGGCACCGCGCCGGCGATCAGGATCACATTGAACGGGCCCTGCTTGGCCAGGCCGTCTTTCAGCGCGCCATCGACCAGCGCAACATTGTCGATGCCCAGGCTCTGCAGGGTCTGGCCGGCCTGCTGGCTCAGCGCGGCATCGGCCTCAAGGCCGATCACGGTGCTGGTCAGGCGGGCGAGTACGGCGACTTCGTAGCCGGTAGACGCACCGATCACCAAGGCAACCTCGGATGGCTGGATTTCAGCTTCCTGAAGCAGGCGGGCCAGCACCATCGGTTCCATCAGGAAGCGGCCGGGCGCAATCGCCACGTCCTCGTCCATATAGGCTACGCCGCGATAGGCCTTGGGCACGAACTGCTCGCGCGGCAGGGCGGCCATGGCGTCGATCACCTGCTCGTCGATCACCTTGTTGGGACGGAGCTGCGTCAGCACCATCTGGCGGCGCGCTTCGGCGAATTGGCGTTCTGCTGTGGCCATGGGCTGGGAATCCGGGCTGGAACAGGCGTTGGGACAGGCGCCGTTTATAATGCTGCAATGCCGCGAAAACAACGGTCGTATTGGGGGTTAGCTGGCCTGCAGGGGGACTGCTGCCATTCCCTGCCGCCAGCTCCGACCGACCAGTGACGCCGCCCGGGAAAGCCTTGACCCCACCGGGCGGCAACCCTTAGTAAGGGGCCGCGCTCGCGAGGTCCGGTGGCGGAGTGGTGACGCAGCGGACTGCAAATCCGCGTACGCCGGTTCAATTCCGGCCCGGACCTCCAAAATCCCCCCAATGCATCGAATTTCCCCGCCAGGGCAGCCATTCCAGCCGCCGGGAACCTTAATTAGCGGTAACACCCCCTTCTATACCCGTAGCTGCCCGGCTATCTTTTAATTTCAGGCAGTTATCGCGGCAGGAGGCGGCGATGAGGATTCTGGGCTACGGCAAGACCGAAAAGGTCGATCACCTGGTCACCAAGGAAATGCTGGACCGGGAGTCGCACCGGAAACTGCAGAAATTCCTGGAGGAGGTCGAGATGGCCATCTTCAGCGCCAATCGTGAGGTGCTGAAGAAAGCCGTGCCCGAACTGACCCGGGAGTCCTTCATGGCTTTCGCCGTCCGGGTCGCCGAGGCCAGGGCCCGCTACCTGAAGATCGCACTGGAGCTTTCCGCCAACGCCAATCCTTCGCCGGAAGACATTGCCCGGCTGAAGGCCGCGCGCGAAGCGAATGATGAATTACTGCACGCCTTCGAGGCCACAAAACGCGTGATCGAGCGCGGTTACACGCTGCTGGCCAAATAAATCAGTCGGCCGCGTCTTCGGCGAATGGCGAGGTATGACTCGCCGGATTGAACACCATCTGCCAGGGGCGCAGGTTGGCCGCGAGCAGGCCCGACTGCACCGCCGGATCGTCCTCCATCATGCGTCGGGCTGTTGCCTCGTCGCTGCTGTCGAGTACCGCGATGCCGCCGCCTGCATCGTCACGGAACAGGCCTGCCATCAGCAGTTTCCCACCCTGCATCAGGCGTTCGAGATAAATCTGGTGATCGTGGAGCGCCTGTTTCGGCGCCGGCTGACCTGTCGGCCAGGCCGGGCCGCGCTGGTAATCGATCCAGTAGACCGCACGCGGCTTCGGCATGCCCTGCTCTCCGTCAGCTTTGCTTCTCTGCCGCCAAGTGGCGCACGAGCGTAGCCAGATCGTAGTGGAAGCGCTCTTCCACGAACAGTCCGACGCGGTTGCCATGGTTTCTTCCGGGTTTTCGGGCCCGGACGGACACCTTGCCGCCTTGTGACAGCGGGCCGAACCGGGCATGATTTCCGGGTCTTCCGCCCTAGATTGTAAGCTCATGTCGCTGCTGCCAGAGTCCATCGATGCCGTCGAAGCCCTGCTGAACCGTGGCGACTATGTCGCCGACCGTTCGCTGGCCACCACGCTGTTCCTGGCGCTGAAGATGGGCCGGCCGCTGTTCCTCGAAGGCGAGGCCGGTGTCGGCAAGACCGAAATTGCCAAGGTGCTGGCCACGACGCTGAACCGCCGGCTGGTGCGCCTGCAATGCTACGAAGGCCTCGATCTCTCCTCGGCGGTCTACGAGTGGAATTATCCGCGCCAGATGCTGGAAATCCGGCTGGCCGAGGCTGCCGGCAGCGGCGACAAGGATAAGCTGGCGCGCGATCTGTTCAGCCCGGAATTCCTCGTCGAACGCCCGCTGCTGCAGGCGCTGAAACCAGATCCGGCCGGGGCACCGGTGCTGCTGATCGACGAGCTCGACCGCACAGATGAACCCTTCGAAGCCTATCTGCTGGAAGTGCTGTCCGACTTCCAGATCACCATTCCCGAAATCGGCCCAGTGAAAGCTGCCGAACCGCCGATCGTAATCATCACCTCCAACCGCACGCGCGAAATCCACGACGCGCTGAAGCGCCGCTGTCTGTATTACTGGGTCGATTATCCCAACGCCGAACGCGAACTGGCGATTCTGGAGCGCAAGGTGCCGGGCGTGCAGAAGCGGCTGAGCCGCGAAATCGTCGCCTTCGTGCAGCATCTGCGCGAGACCGAGCTGTTCAAGCTGCCCGGCGTGGCCGAAACCATCGACTGGACTCGCGCGCTCGCCTTCCTCGACAAGGTGAGCCTCGATCCCGAAACGATCGACAATACGCTGGGCGTCCTGCTGAAGTATCAGGACGATATTGCGAAGATGAAGGGCTCGGAAGCCGCGAATATCCTGCGCCAGGTGCAGCAGGACATGGCCTCGCTCGGTATCTGACATGGTATTGCTGCCCGATCCCACGTCGGGTGAACGCAGCGACGGCGGCGCCTTCGCGACAAATATCGTGCATTTCGTGCGCCTACTGCGCGCCTCCGGTTTGCGGCTCGGCCCCGGCAAGGCAATGGACGCCGTCCGCGCCGTGGAAGTCGCCGGCATCCGGCGGCGCGAGGATCTTTACTGGACGTTGTTCTCGGTGCTGGTGAACCGGCGCGATCAGCGCGAATTGTTCGACCAGGCATTTCATATCTTCTGGCGCGATCCGAAAATTCTCGAACGCATGATGAGCCTGCTGCTGCCACAGGCTGAAGGCACCGCCGAGCCGCGCAAGAACAGCATGTCGCAACGGCTGAAACAGGCCCTGCTGCCCGGTGGCAGTGAAGGCCGGGCCGGCAACGAGAAAAAAGAGGTCGAGATCGACGCGACGCTGACCTTCTCCGCCGACGAACTGCTGCAGAAAAAAGACTTCGCTGACATGACGGCGGAAGAAATGGATCAGGCCAAAGCCGCGATGGCGCGGATCGACTGGCCGTTCCGCCCTGCCCGTACCCGCCGCCTGAAACCTGACGCGCGGGGTCATCGCATCGACCTGCGCGCCAGCATCCAGGCCAGTCTACGCACCGGTGGCACCATCATTCCGCTGAAGCGCAAGAGCCCTGGCGAGCGCCCGCCGCCGCTGGTGGTGCTGTGCGACATCTCCGGCTCGATGAGCCAGTACAGCCGCATGTTCCTGCATTTCATGCACGCACTGAGCAATGACCGCAGCCGCGTGCACAGTTTCCTGTTCGGCACGCGTCTGACCAATATCAGCCGCATGCTGCGCCAGCGCGACGTCGACAAAGCCCTGAATGCTGTCAGCGAGCGCGTGCCCGACTGGTCGGGCGGCACCCGCATCGGCGCCACGCTGGCGGAGTTCAATCGTCTGTGGTCGCGTCGCGTACTGGGCCAGGGCGCTGTCGTGCTGCTGCTGACTGACGGGCTGGACCGCGAAGGCGGCGCAGGCCTGCCGCGCGAAATGGAGCGGCTGCACAAATCCTGTCATCGGCTGATCTGGCTCAATCCGCTGCTGCGCTGGGACGGATTCGAGCCGAAAGCCGCTGGTATCCGCGCCATACTGCCCCATGTTGACGATTTCCGTCCGGTTCACAATCTTAGCTCTATTGCCGACCTCGCCCATGCGCTCAGTCACGAGAGCGACACAGGCAACCGGCTGAAACTCAATCTCGGGAGACTGGCTGCATGACCACCGATCCCATGCCTGATGTATCTGCCGATATTCTCGCCACCGCCCTCGGCTGGAAACTGTCCGGCAAGGGCGTGGCGCTGGCCACTGTCGTCACCACCTGGGGTTCGGCGCCGCGCCCGGTCGGCAGCCAGCTCGCCGTGGATGATGAAGGCAAGTTCATCGGCTCGGTCTCTGGCGGCTGCATCGAAGGCGCCGTGGTGACCGAAGCGCTGGATGCGATTGCCGACGGCAAGCCGCGGATGCTGGATTTCGGCGTCTCTGACGCGCAGGCCTGGGAAGTCGGGCTGGCCTGCGGCGGCAAGATCCAGGTTTATGTCGAACGGCTCGATTCATGAAGCGTGAGATTCTCGAACAGCTGCAGGCCGACCGCGCCGAGAAGCGTCCGGTGGTGCTGGCCACCTTTCTCAGGACCGGTGAGCAACGCCTGCTCTATCTGGTCGGCAAGAAGGGCTTGAAAGACCTCGATCCGCGGATCGGCGAAACGGCACGCGCCGCGCTGATCGAAGACAAGCCGCGCACGGTGGAAACCGAACAGGGCCCCCTCTTCCTCAATGTATTCAATCCGCCGCTGCGGCTGATCCTGGTCGGCGCCGTGCATATCGCCCAGGCGCTGGTGCCGATGGCGCAGCTGGCCGGCTACGAAGTGATCGTGATCGATCCGCGCAGTGCCTTCGGTTCGGTCGAGCGCTTCCCCGGCGTGCAGCTGTCGAACGACTGGCCCGACGAAGCGATGGAAAAGCTGCGGCCCGATCTGCGCACGGCACTGGTGACGCTGACGCATGATCCCAAGATCGACGATCCGGCGCTGATCTCGGGCCTGAGATCCGACGTCTTCTACATCGGCGCGCTGGGCAGCAAAAAGACGCACGCCTCGCGGATCGAGCGGCTGACCGCAGCCGGCTTCGGGGCGGATGACTTCGCCCGCATCCATGGCCCGGTGGGCCTGAGTATCGGCGCCAAGTCGCCGGCTGAGATTTCCATCTCCATCCTGGCGCAGATGACGGCGGCGTTACGCCAGCCGGCGGCGTCGGCGACTTCGGCAGCAGCCTGATGTTCTTCGGTCCGGTGCCGGTGCGCGATGCTGCAGGCGGCATCCTTGGCCACAGCCTGTCGGCCGGTAGCGAACGCTTCCGCAAGGGCCGCCGGCTCAGCGCCGACGATGCGGCAGCGCTGGAAAAAGCCGGTCACGCGACAGTTTATATCGCGCGTCTGGAAGACGGCGACATCGCCGAGGATGAAGCCGCACATCGCATTGCCGTCGCCCTGACCGGGTCGCACGCCCGCACCGCTGCGGCCTTCACCGGTCGCGCCAATCTCTATGCCGAAACCGCAGGTCTCGTGCGCATCGATACCGCGCGACTGGATGAGGTCAACGAGATTGACGAAGCCGTCACCGTTGCCACGCTCGACGATTATGAGCCGGTCGAGGCCGGGCAGATGCTGGCCACCGTCAAGGTGATCCCTTTCGCCGCGCCGCGCCAGGCGATCGAACGCGGAGAGCAACTGCTGCGCGGCCATGCCCCGCTGGTGCAGGTGATGCCGTTCACGCCGCGCGAGGTCGGCCTGGTTCTGACCCGCGTCGCCAATACCAAAGACAGCGTGCTGGAAAAGACCGAGCAGGCCGTGGCTCAGCGTCTGGCGCAGTTCGGCAGCCGCATCAGAATGCAGCGCATCGTTCAGCATGAAGAAGCCGAGGTCGCCAAGGCCATCGCCGAGTTGAAGGCCGGCGGCTGTGCGCCGATCTTCGTCTTCGGTGCCTCCGCCACGGTAGATCGTAAGGACGTGGTGCCGGCAGGCCTGACGCGGGCTGGCGGTGAGGTGCTGCATTTCGGCATGCCGGTCGATCCGGGTAACCTGCTGATGCTCGGCCGCCACGATGACGTCTCGGTGATTGGCGTGCCCGGCTGCGCGCGTTCACCTAAACTGAACGGCTTCGACTGGGTGCTGCAACGGCTGTGCGCCGGCGTACCGATCGCGCGGCGCGACATCATGCGGATGGGCGGCGGCGGTCTGCTGAAGGAAATCCCGAGCCGGCCCATGCTCCGCGATCAGGGGCCACGCACCGGCAGCGACAGCACGGCTACACCTGCCCCGCGACGGCCGAAAGTTGCCGCGTTGATCCTCGCTGCCGGCCTCTCCAGCCGGTTCGGCGACGGACACAAGCTGCTCGCCGGTCTCGATGGCAAGCCGGTGCTGCGCCACGTCGTGGAGCATGCGCAGGCGTCGTCGGCCAGCCCGATCCTGCTGGTGACGGGACATCGCGCCGATGAAGTCCGCGCTGCTGCCGGAGCTGACGTGACGGTGGTGCACAATCCGTCCTACGCCGAAGGTCTGGCCAGTTCGCTGCGCGCAGGCTTAAGCGCGCTGCCGCAGGGACTGGATGGCGTGATCGTCTGTCTGGGTGATATGCCGGACGTTTCAACTGCAACTTTTGAGGCACTCATCGCTGCTTTCAACCCGGTAGAAGGCCGGGCGATCTGCCTGCCGGTGATTGGCGGCAAACGCGGCAATCCGACGCTCTGGGGCCTGCAATTCCTGCCTGACCTGATACGTCTGGAAGGCGACAGCGGAGCACGTAGCCTGTTTGGGTCGCATGCGGAATGGATTTGCGAGGTGCCGGTGAATGATCCGGGCATCCTGCATGACTACGATACCCCAGCCGCACTGGCTGCCCGAGGGGTTACCAAGTCTTAACCGCAAGTCCTTGGCATTAAGTGAATATTATCCACAGCCAAGGCATTAACTATGTCATCCGGCTTTTTCCCGCGAGAGGAATTTGCCATAGTGCCGCAGGGGACAGGCTAGATTGGCTGTTTGTCGCCCTCTCCACGACCGTTACCGGAGAAAGCGACCTTTTCTATGAGTGAGGCTGTACAGAACCAATCGTCCGATGACGAGAAGATGTTCACCGACTTTGACCGCCTTGCGCGCGGCAAGATTTTCGGTGGGCGCCTCGCTTCGGTGATTCAGTTCGTTAATCCGAAGACTTTTGAGCGTAATCGCGAAAGCTACAACATCGTTGTGCATTCGATGCGTTCGCTGATGTCGAAATACGAAGGCACGTTCTACACGCTGCACGACTATTCGATTGTGATGTTCATCCGGCTCTCCGAGCGCTTCTTCGACCAGACCTTCGAAAAGCTGGTACTCGAGATCGACGACATCCTCACCCGCAACAACGTCGCTATCGGCCTGACTCCCGAAGAGGCCGAGAACGCCGTTCGCTGGTACCGCTTCGACAGCCAGTTCGAAGACCTGCAGGAACTGATGGACGGGTTCCAGCAGCGCTTCCGCGTCTTCTCCGAGCGCCGCAAGCGCCTGCTCGCCAAGGCCGGCACCGCCGCCGCCACCGGCGACGGCACGCCGCTGACGCCTGGCGCGCTGCAGCAGATCGACGACATCCTGAAGAAGGCTGACGTCTCGACCTTCATGAAGCGTCAGCCGGTGACGCTGTGCTTCGGCAACCAGCCGCCGAAGCCGATCTTCCAGGAGATCTTCGTCGGCGTGAACGAACTGCGCCAGGCGATTGCGCCGACCGTGAATCTTCGCGGTGCCCGTTCGCTGTTCCACCATCTCACCCGCACGCTGGATACCCGCGTGTTCCGCGCACTTCTCGACGGCTTCGTCACCCGCAACAGCGGCCCGTTCAGCATCAACCTGAACGTCAGCACGATCCTGAGCGACACCTTCCGCGATTTCGACAGCCGCATCGGCAATATCGTGAAGAAGGAGCAGGTCATCATTGAATTGCAGCGCTACGACGTATTCTGGGATTACAACGAATACCTGCTGGCCTGCGAATTCCTGCATAACTCCGGCTATCGCATCCTGATCGACGGCATCACGCCCGATCTGCTGCAGCTGTTCGGCCGCAAGGAACTGAAGGCCGACTTCGTGAAGCTGTTCTACTTCAAGGATCGCCACGAAGACTGGATCGACAAGGAACTGGCAAGCAGGATCGCCGAGGCCGACGCCAATCGCGTGATCATGGCACGCTGCGAGACTGAAGAGGCGCTGAAGGCTGGCTTGGCCGGCGGCATCCGTCTGTTCCAGGGCTGGCATATCGACAACATGATCCGCGCCTCGCGCGAAGTCGTGAACTAACGCCGGCGCTGGCGCGTTCGGCCACACCCTGATCTGGCAATAACCTGACCGTAACAGCAGGATTGAGTATCATGTGGAACCGTTCCAGCCAGCGACCCAACCAGACCGAGAACCAGCCGACGGAAGTCCGCGCTGGCGGTAACGGCAGCGGCGCACGCAAGCAACTGACGCCCAAGGATAACGAGCGGGTCGAGAAGATCCTGGCGAGCATCGCCATCGACACCTCGCAGACTTTCAATGCGATGCTGGATTCGCTTATGGGCGAGCGCCCGGTCACCCACCACGAAAGCAACCAGACGCGCGATTTCATCGTCGCGGTGTTCGACGAGATCCGCCTGGAAAGCAATCGCGACGCCGTGATCCTCGCCCGCAAATTTGCCGATATGTGCATGCGGGCCGCCGACCAACTCAACGACAACCACCAGCGCACCGTCGCCCGCTGCGTGTCAGAACTGTTCGAGCAGTTCGCTGCCAAGCTCGATCATCGCGAGCCGGCCAACTCCAACTGAGTGTCTATTGACTGACGCGCCGCTCAGTTAAGTGGGCGGTGCTGTTCCAGTTCGGACAGGAAGTTCCCGACGATGCGGGCGGGATCCTCGCCGGTCGCACTCTGGAACAGCGCAGCATCTTCGGATGACAGATGTACCAGCGGGCGGATCAGCCCGTCGAAGAACAGATAGAATTCGCGATTGCCGAACGGCAGCGCCTGCCCCTCGAAGGGCCGCTCGATATAGACATTCGACGACAGCCCCACGGCGGTGGGATCGTGCTGCATCACCTTCATCACCCAGTCGCGCCGCGTTTCAAAAACGCGGAAGGCGCGGATCACGCGGGCAACGACCTTGAAATAGAGTTGCTTGGCGCGCGGGTCGGCGTAGAAGCTGGCCCAGTCCAGGTTGCCGCCGGCGGTGCTGCGGATTTCCTCGGCTACGGTAGCGGCCTCATCCGCCATGACATCGACCTCGTCGCCGAACAGCGAGCGGACAAAGAAGAAGTAGTTGCCGATCAGTCGGCGATCCAGCTTCTCCTCGCTGAACAGCGGATCGAGCGGATGCACCAGCAGGCGGCCGAAAGCATTCACGCGGGCGCCGCGGCGGGCGTCTTCCTCGACCACCTTCATCAGGCTGTCGTAGGACGCCCGGTAGTAATGGTCGTAATCCGAGGCCGTCTTCATCGCCTCGACCAGCTGGCGCAGCATGTCGGTGCTGAATGGCGCCTTGCGTGCCTCGGCCTCCGCTCCCTGCACCAGTGCATCGAGCAGCTTGTTGGCCATCTGGCGCAGAAAGTCGGGGCCGCGGGTGATCATGTCTCTGGAGCCGAATCCGTTCCGTTTGGGTGCAGCTTAATCAAGCGCCACAGCCGAAGCGAGCATCTTGTTTGGGAGGAAACCGCCGCATTGCCCATCCTTTTTTAACCCTGCGGTTGCGACTCTGCGCCTGCAAGGGTACTGTCGCGCCGCCTTCCGGCGTGATTGTTGGTTTTCTGATCGCATTGCCTTCCCATGAGCCTGATCCTCACACTGTCCTGCCAAGACCGCCCCGGTATCGTTGCTGCGGTCTCCGGTTTCCTCGCGACCCATCGCTTTAACATTCGCGATTCCGCCCAGTTCGGCGATGGCGAAACCGGCCTGTTCTTCATGCGCGTCAGCGTCGAGGACCTCGATAGCGGACCTGATGGCAGCGGCCGGCCTCTGGAGCAGATCCGCGCTGCCTTTGCGTCGGTTGTCGCTCCCTTCGACATGACCTGGGAAATCCACGACGAGCGTGAAAAGCCTCGTGTGCTGATCCTGGTCTCGAAATTCGGACACTGCCTGAACGACCTGCTCTACCGCTATTCGATCGGTGCCCTGCCGGTCGAAATTCCCGCTGTCGTCTCCAATCATCGCGACTGGTACCAGCGCGCCGCCAATCACGACATCCCCTTCCATCACTGGCCGGTGACGGCAGAGAGCAAGGCGCGGCAGGAAAAGATGCTGCGCGATCTCATCGATCAGGAGAAGATCGACCTGATCGTGCTCGCCCGCTACATGCAGGTGCTGTCACCCGATCTGTGCCGCGACTATTCCGGCCGGATCATCAACATCCATCATTCCTTCCTGCCCAGCTTCAAGGGCGCAAATCCGTATAAGCAGGCCCATGCCCGCGGCGTGAAGCTGATCGGGGCGACCGCGCATTATGTGACCGCCGATCTGGACGAAGGCCCGATCATCGAGCAGGAGGTCGCGCGCGTCGACCATGGCTCCTCGCCGGAGCAACTGGCCGCGACGGGACGCGACATCGAGAGCCTGGTGCTGGCCCGCGCGGTGAAATACCACGTCGAGCATCGCATCTTCCCGAACGGCAACAAGACGGTTGTGTTCCGCGGCTGACCGCGGCTTAGGCGGCGCGGTCAGACCGCGCGCGGCGCGCCAACAGGCTCGACCTCGGTTGCCGGCATCGTGCCGCCGGTGACCCCCAGCGACACCAGAATCCCCAGCATGGCCGTGTCGTCGTAGGGCTTGGCGAGGACGCGGCTGTAACGGCTGCCGACAAAGCCCGGTGCAACCACCTTTTCGTCATATCCCGTGGCCAGCACGATCGGCAGGTTCGGCCTGGAACTGCGTAATTCGCCGGCGAGCTGATCGCCGCGACAGTCAGGCAGACCGATATCGATGATGGCCGCATCGACGCCGCCGGTTCTGTGCCAGATCGCGCGGGCTTCCTCACCGCTGCCGGCTTCCTCGACGCGATACCCTGCGGCCTCCAGATTGCCGGCCACGACCATGCGCATCAGCGGATCGTCTTCCACCAGCAACAGCACCGGCGGCTCGTTCTCATCGGTATCGGCGCCTGCCGCGATCGTGCGGCCGAGGCTGTCGGCAATCACCAGCACCGATGTCAGGCTATCTCCGGCCGCGTCGAGTTCAGGTGCCGGATCCGCGGCTGTGAAGGTGACCGTAATGCAGGTACCGCTCGGCTCCGTCTCGATATTCAGCGCGCCGCCGATCTTTTCCACCATCGCCAGCACGATCTTGCTGCCGATGCCGCCGCCCCTGCGCCAGTCGTATTCCGTCACGCCAATGCCGTCGTCCTTGACCTGCACGGTAATCAGATCGCCGTTGCGCTCGGCCTTCACGCGGATGGGACCATCGCTGTCGGGATAGGCATATTTGTAGGCGTTGATCACCAGTTCGGTCACGATCAGACCGATGGGAATGGCGAAATCGGTGCCGATGCGGGTCTGGCTGGCCAGGAACTGCAGCATGCGGCCGCCCTGGTCGGCCGACTGCCGCAGGTCTTCCACCAGGCCGCAGAGATAGTCCGCCAGATCGACATAACGCACATCGGCCGAGGTATAGAGGCGCTTGTGAACCCTGGCGACGGCGGACACGCGCTTGTAGGCATTCAGCAGGGTCTGCGCCGACTTCATGTCGCTCTGCGCCGCCGACTGCACCTGCAGCAGGCTGGCGATCAGCTGCAGGCTGTTGGAAACGCGGTGATTGACCTCGCGGATCAGCACGGCGCGTTCGTTGGCAAGCGCCTCGAAGCGGTCGCGTGCGGCGCGCATCTCCGCTTCGGCCTGTTCGCGCAGGAATTTCTGCCGTCGCCCTTCCAGCGCGGCATCGATGGCGGCGCGCAGCAGGGTGAGGAATTCCGGGCTGGCATCCTTGATCACATAGTCGGCCGCGCCGGCCTTGAGCGCCGCCACCGCGACACGCCCCTCGGACTCGCCGGTGACATAGACGACCGGCGGCGGATTGGGCAGCGCGTGGATCATGCGGAGCGTGTCGAGCCCGAGCTGGTCAGGCATGTGGTGATCCAGCGCCACCACATCGACATCATTGGCTTTCCGCAGCCGCTCCACGCCGGCGGCACCGCTGCTCAGCAGCTCGACGGTGTATCCGCCGCGCTCGAATTCCTTCTGCACCAGGCGGCTGAGGCCCGGATCGTCGTCGATATAGAGCAGTCGAGGTCGCGCGCTGGTCATCACGTCGTCTCGGGCACCTGCATGACCATGAAGAACAGGCCCAGCTGGCGGATCGCCTGGGCGAAGTTTTCGTAATTCACCGGCTTGGTGATGTAGACGTTGCAGCCGAGATCGTAGCAGCGCTGAATTTCCTGCTTGTCGTCCGTGGTGGTCAGAACCACCACAGGCATGCGGCGCAGGCCGGGATGCTCTTTCACGCGACGCAGGATTTCAGTGCCCTGCATGTCGGGCAGGTTGAGATCGAGCAGAACCAGATAGGCGCCGCCATGGGAGCCTGTATCGCTGTCGCCTGCCTTCAGCAGATATTCGACAGCCGGCGTGCCGGAGGAGAAGGACACGATCTCGTTGTTGACGCCGGCGCGGCGAATATTCTTTTCGATCAGGCGTGCATGACCTTCGTCATCCTCGACCATCACGATTGTCACTGCTTTTTCGTCGCTCATGATCTATGTCCCGATATCACTCAATTTACCGGCTGTCAGAGCGCGCCGGAACCAGCGGACCTGCCTGGATGGCAGCGGCCCCACGGCTCACCGTGCGCAGCCCCTCTCGAAGGCGAAGCGTAGGCTCTCACAAACCGATTCTGCACCCCGTCGCGGCGGAACATATCAATCAACGCATACAGTCATCCTCCCGGAGCGTTTCGCGGCAAGCGCCCGCGGTTTACCGGGACAAATCAGAAAATATATCCGGCTGCTTTCGCCAACCGGCCTGCGCCAATTTCGGCATACATAGCAAAGGCTTGTCAATTGATTTGGTCGGGTTTTGTTCGGGCCGACATGTGCATGCAGTCGCTTGCTGGTTGTCCGCCCTGCGGCCAAGCTTGATTTTCAGGGCTGGTTTTCCGCGGCCATTCCCGTCCCGACCGTTAAATCCACCGACCCTCCGGTAGAATATCCCACGGCCGGCGCGATCAGCCGAGCGCTTCGCTACCCAGGCTGCGCGCCATTTTCTTCAGCAGCCGGGTGAGCGTAACCCGCTCGGACGGTGTCAGCCCGGCAATGATATTCCTCTCGTGCTGCTCGACCTTGTTCATCAACTCGCTCAGCAGCTGCTCGCCGGCCGGGCTGAGCGACAACGAATAGGTCCGTCGGTCGGCGGCTGTGCGCTGACGCAGGATCAGGCCTTTTTTCTCCAGCTGGTCGAGCGCCGGCGTCAGGGTCGACTTGTCCACCCCCACCCCGCGGCTGAGATCGGTCTGGTTGATGCCCGGATTGGCGCGCAGCAGCACCAGCAGGCTGAAGCGGCCCGGCGTCAGTCCCCCCATGCGGCCGGCCAGACCGCTGCCCACCACCTTGATAAAATTGCCGAAGACGGCGACCTGGGCAATGCGCAGGTTGTAGCCATACAGATCCGGCAGCGGTCCGCGATCGAGCTTGCGGATCTTCGCCTCCTTGCGCGGGGGTTCCGCAACCTGTGCCTTCTTCATCGGCATGTCAGTTCATATGTCCCGGCAGCCAGAGCGCGATGATCGGGAAGACGACCAGCAGTGTCAGCCGGATCAGGTCGACGACGATGAAGGGCATCACGCCCTTGTAGATCTGCCACAGGCTGATGTCGCGGGCGATCGAGTTGATGACGAAGACATTGATGCCGACCGGCGGCATCACCATGCCCAGTGTGGTGACCATGACGATGATCACGCCGAACCAGATCGGATCGAAACCGAGCTGCATCATCACCGGAAAGATGATCGGAACGGTGACCAGGATGATCGCCAGTTCATCCATCAGCGCACCGAGGATCAGGTACATGATCAGGATCAGCGTCAGTACGCCGTAGGGTCCGACCGGCAGTCCGGTGAGGAAATCGCTCACCCTCTGCGGCGTCTGGGTGATCACCAGGAAATAGCCGAACAGGAAGGCGCCGACCACAATGGTGAAGATCGAACCGCCGGTGCGCACAGCATCGACCAGGCTGTCCTTGATCTCGGTCCAGCCGAGCCGGCCACGCAGGATGCCGATGATCAGCGCGCCGCAGGCGCCGCAGCCGGCGGCCTCCGTGGCGGTGAAGACGCCGCCGTACAGCCCACCGACGATACCGGCGAACAGCAGTACGGTGGCCCAGATATCTCGCAGCGAAGTGAACTTCTCCGCCCAGCTCGTCTTCGGCCCGCGCGGCACCATATCCGGTTTCCACCAGCCGACGATCTGGATGGTGACAAGATACAGCATGACAGCCAGCAGACCCGGCAGCACGCCGGATATGAACAGCTTGCCGATATCCTGTTCGGTCAGGATGCCATAAAGCGCAAACACGACTGACGGCGGAATCATGATGCCGAGTGTGCCGCCGGCGGCGATCACGCCGGTGGAAAAGCCTGGGTGATAGCCAAAGCGCCGCATCTCGGGCAATGCCACCTTGGTCATGGTCGCTGCCGTCGCCACCGAAGAGCCATTGATCGCGGCAAAGCCGGCGCAGGCCATCACGGTGGCCATGGCAAGACCGCCGCGACGATGGCCAAGCCAGGCCTCGGCGGCGCGAAACAGTTCGCGACTCATGCCGGCAGCCGTGGCGAAGCTGCCCATCAGAATGAACATCGGAATCACGGCAAGATCGTAGTCGGTCGCGACGCGGATCGGCGATTGCGCCAGCAGGTTAAGCGCCGGCTTGGTGGCGGCGAGAATCCCGAAACCACCGACGCCAACGATACCCATGGCAATGCCGACCGGCACGCGCAGGACCATCAGCACGAAGAGGGTGACAAAACCGGCGACGGTGACAAAATCCTGATCCATCGTCAGACCCCTTCCCGTCGGGTGATCAGGCGGACCAAACGCAGCAGCAGCAGCACGCTGGCCAGCGCAATGCCCAGTGCCGCCAGTGCATGAAAAGGCCAGACCGGCAGGCGCAGGTCGAAGGTCTGCTCGTTACTGGCAAAGACGCTGGTCACCTTGCTTTCCAGCATCCAGGCGAACAGCGCCATGAACGCCAGCGTCACGCTGGTGGCAAAAATGTCGATCATGCGCCGGCCCCATGGCGGCGCCATTTCCCAGAATCCATCGACCTGGATATGACGGTTATGAAAGCCGGCCAGCGCGATACCCCAGAACATCGCGGTGCCGAGCAGCAGGCGCGAGAAATCGAAGGTATCCGGCAGACCGTAATTGAACAGCCAGCGCAGCATCACGGCCACGAAGGTCAGAACGGCGATGGCGCCAAGCAGCAGCCCCGCCACCAGTTCAACCTTGTCGATGAACATCTTCATGGGCAGTCCCCCCTGCCGGTACTCGAATCAGGCCAGTCTAGAATAGATCCGGCCAGAATAAATCGGGCGGCTGCGGCCATCCGTCAGGCCACAGCCGCCCTTTTACACAGAGTTTACGCGATCAGAAGGCGGCGTTGCGCTTCTTCAGCTCCGCCTTCAGTTCATTCAGCGCCTGTTCGCCATTGACGCCAACCTTCTGGACGTCCGCATACCAGGCCTTGGTCATTTCATCCGACAGCTTGCGCCAGGCGGCAAGGTCGCTGGCGCTCGGCTTCACGCCTTCATGCCCCGGCAATGCCAGCATCTTGGCAACGCCGGCATGCTCGAAATCGGACCAGGGAGTATTGATCTTCTGCGACCATTCCGCCGTGCAATGCGCGTCCATCGCCTTTTTCTGATTGGCCGACAGCTTGTCGTAGGAGCCCTTGTTCATCGCCAGCACGAAGTTGGAAATGTAAAGCGGTGCCTCCATGTGGTACTTGACCACCTTGTCGACGCCGAAGAGGAACAGGCTGCCCCACGGGAAGGTGATGGCATCGGCCACGCCACGTTCCAGAGCATCGCGTGCCTCAGGTGCGGAAACCTGCACATTTGTGCCGCCGGCCAGCGTCACCAGCCGGGCGACCGATGCATTGCCGGGACGGATCTTCATGTCCTTCACATCGGCAGGATTGGCAATCTTCTTCCTCGAATGGAAGCTTCCGGGTTCATGCACGAAGGCCATGCAGACCTTCACATCCGCCATCTCCTTGGCCGCATACTTCTTGTACCAGGTGTCGATTGCCGCCGAGCCGCTCTTGCCGTTCGAGAACAGGAACGGCAATTCGGCGCCGGCGATCACCGGAAACCGTCCCGGTGTATAGCCAGGATTGACGTAGGTGAGATCGGCAACGCCGTCGCGCGCCATATCGTAATGATCCTTCGCGGCACCGAGTTGCTGGGCCGGGAAGATCTGCACTTTCACGGTGCCGTTGGTCGCCGTCTCCAGCGACTTGCCCCATTCCTGCCAGGCCGGATGCAACGGATGGGCCGGCGGCAGCCAGTGCCCCAGCCGCAGTGTGACAGTTTTGTCCTGAGCGATCGCCGGCTGCGCAGCGGCAAGGCCGAGTGCGACACCGAGTCCAAGGACGGCAGCGCAGACGTAACTGTAGCGTATGCTTGTCATGTGTTTCCTCCGCTGGCGAGCCGTCAGCGAAACCTGACAGCCCTTTTTTGTTTTTGCGGCGGCAGCCTAGCGCGGCCTGACCGGGCCTGTCCAGATTGTTTTGTTGGATACCAAACTAATTTCTTGACCCTGCGAGGGTGCGGTGCAAGATTCCGCGGCTGTGGGAGGATTCGATGGAACGCTCTTTCGCCAAAGAGATTGAATCGCTGCGTCTGGGTGATGGCGACATCTTCCGCGGCGAAGGCATATTGGCTGTCACGAAGGCCATCCTGCAATCCGGCGTGTCTTACGTCGGCGGCTATCAGGGCGCGCCCGTGTCGCATCTGGTCGATGTGCTGGTGCAGGCGCAGGACATGCTGGACGATCTCGGCATCCATCTTGAAACCTGCACCAACGAAGCCTCGGCTGCCGCGCTGCTCGGCGCCTCGATCCATTATCCCGCACGCGGCTGCGTCACCTGGAAAGCCATCGTCGGTACCAATGTGGCATCTGATGCGCTCAGCAATCTCGCTTCGCCTGGCGTGACCGGCGGCGCACTGATCGTGGTCGGCGAGGATTACGGCGAAGGCGCCAGCGTGATCCAGGAACGCAGCCACGCCTATGCGATGAAGTCATCCATCTGGCTGCTCGATCCGCGCCCTGACCTGCCGACCATCACGCGCTGCGTCGAGGAAGGCTTCGAACTGTCCGAAGCCACCAACACGCCGGTCATGCTGGAACTGCGCATCCGCGCCTGCCATGTCACTGGCGAATTCCCGGCCAAGAACAACAAGCCGGCGAAAGTCTCGCGCAACAGCCGACTGCCCGGGCCTTCCGCATTCAATTACGACCGCCTCGCCCATCCGCCTGCCACCTTCATGCAGGAAAAGCTCAAGCTGGAGCAGCGCCTGCCGGCAGCGCGCAAATTCATTCTCGAACGCGGCCTGAACGAAACCATGCCGGGCGACCTGTCGGAGATCGGCATCGTTGTTCAGGGCGGCTTGTACAATGCCCTGAACCGCGCGCTGATGAATCTCGATCTGGCCGATGCCTTCGGCAACAGCCGCGTACCGACACTGGTGCTCAACGTGACCTATCCGCTGGTGCCGGAGCAACTGGTGCAGTTCTGTGCCGGCAAGCGCGCCGTGTTGATGGTGGAGGAAGGCTCACCCGAATATATCGAGCAGGCTTTGCATACCGCTTTACGCCGCGCCGACGTGAATACCCGCGTGCATGGCAAGGGCATGCTGCCTGCCGCCGGCGAATACTCCATCGAGGCACTGACCCGCGGCCTGCTCGAATTCGTCAAGGCCGAGCAACCGCAGATCAATGTTTCGGCTGCTGATACAGCGTTCAGTTCAGCATTGGATAATCGCAAGACCGCGCAGGCCGTGATTGGCACCGATCTGCCACCGCGCCCGCCGACCTTCTGCACTGGCTGCCCCGAGCGGCCGGTTTTCACCGCGATCAAGCTGGTTGAGCGCGAGATCGGTAAGGTCCATGTCGCCGCCGATATCGGCTGTCACGCGCTGGCCACCTTCGCGCCGTTTTCGCTCGGCCATTCCATTCTCGGCTACGGCATGTCACTGGCCTCGGCGGCTGGCGTCGGGCCTCTCATGAACACGCGCTCACTATCCATCATGGGCGATGGCGGATTCTGGCATAACGGCGTGCTGTCGGGCGTGGCGTCCTCCATGTTCAACCGCGGCGATGGCGTACTAGTCATCATGAAGAACGGCTACACTTCGGCGACCGGCGTGCAGTATATCCCCTCTTCAGCCGGCAACCGCGTCGACGGGCTGGACAGCGGCGCGGATATCGAAACCACCGTGAAGGCGCTTGGCGTCAAATGGGTGAAGCGCATCCGCACCTACAGCCTCGGGACCATGCGCGAGGCTTTGCGTGACGCACTGACCACCACAACCAAAGGGCTCAAGATCATCCTGGCCGAAGGCGAATGCATGCTGGCGCGCCAGCGCCGGTTGCGCACGGAAGAAGCCAAGGCGCTGAAAGCCGGCGAACGTGTGCTGCGTACGCGCTTTGGCATCGATGATGCCGTCTGCACCGGCGACCATTCCTGCATCCGCCTTTCGGGCTGCCCGTCGCTGACCATCAAGCCTAACCCGGATCCGCTGCGCACCGACCCGGTGGCGAGCGTGAACAGCGGCTGCGTCGGTTGCGGCCATTGCGGCGAGGTGGCGCATGCCGCCGTACTGTGTCCCTCCTTCTACAAGACCGAGATCGTGCATAACCCTGGCTGGTGGGACCGTTTCAGTGATCGCCTGCACCGCGCGGTGATCGGCTGGCTCGGTGGCAACAAGGCTGCACCTGCGCCGATGCCGGCGGCGGGGGAATAACGATGACCGCCACTCGCCCCCTCTGCATCCTGATCGCCGCCATGGGCGGTGAAGGCGGCGGCGTGCTGACCGGCTGGATCGTCGATGCCGCCGAACGCGCCGGCTATCCGGTGCAGAGCACATCGATCCCCGGCGTGGCGCAACGCACCGGCGCCACCACCTATTACATCGAGATCTGGCCCGAAAAGACGACGCAGCGCCCGGTGATGTGCCTGAACCCGATGCCGGGCCAGGTCGATGTGATGATCGCCAGCGAATTCGTCGAAGCCGGCCGCGCGATTGCCAACGGTTTCGTCTCGCCCGACCGTACGCTGTTGATCGCTTCCACGCATCGTATCTTTGCGGTCGCCGAGAAGAGCGCCATGGGCGATGGCCGCTATGATACCGGCAAGCTGTTTCGCGCCGCGAAAGACCATGCCCGCCGCACCATCCTGTTCGACATGGACCAGGCTGCCAAAGACTCCGGCAGTATCCTGAATGCCGTGCTGCTTGGCGCATTGTCCGGCTCCGGTGTGCTGCCGCTGCCCGCCTCCGCCTTCGAGGACGGCATCCGCATTGAAGGCAAGGCGGTGGAGAGCAACCTTGCCGGTTTCCGCTTCGGTCTGAGCCATGGCCAGGACGAGATCGAAGCGCGTGCCGCCGTGCTGTCGTCGCTGCCGCCGGCCGCCGCCGTGCCGGCACTGGCCGACCGCATCGCCCGGCTGCCTCTTGCTGTGCAGAAGTTTGCTGCCGAAGGCATCAAGCGCCTGGTCGACTATCAGGGCGTGACGTATGCCCGGCTCTATCTCGATCGGCTGGATATGATCGCCAAGCTGGGCGACGAGATGCTGGCCAACGAGACCGCGCGGCATCTGGCGCTGCGGATGAGTTTCGAGGATGTGATTCGCGTCGCGCAGCTCAAGCTGAAGCCCGAGCGGTTTGCCGCCATCGAGCGCGAACAGCGCGTGAAGCCCGGCCAGCCCTATACCGTGGCCGAGTTCCTGAAGCCCGGCGTGGAAGAGATTGCCTCGCTGCTGCCGCCTTCGCTGGCGCGCCGCGTGATCGGGTTCAGCAAGCGCAAGGGCTGGACCGATAAGCTGCATCTGGCCATGACCGTGCAGTCCAACCGCATCGGCGGCTATCTGAAGCTGCGGATGCTGGCCGGCCTGCGTTTCTGGCGGCCGCGCAGTGCACGCTATGCCGAGGAACAGGCCCGCATCGAGGACTGGCTTGACCTGATCCGCCGTGCTGCTGCACTGGATCTCAACCTGGCACGCGAGATCGTCGACTGCGCCCGGCTGATCAAGGGGTACGGCGATACCTTCAAACGCGGCGCCGGCAATTTCGACCGCATCCGCGACCACGTGATCCTGCCGGCACTGGAACAACGCCTCGCGCCCACCGTAGCTGTGAATGCGCTGGTACAGGCGCGTACCGCGGCGCTGGCCGATCCGGAAGGCCAGTCGCTCGGCAATATGCTGGCCGATTTCGAAGCCAGCCTGCGCCCGGCAATCCCGCAGGCGGCGGAATAAAAAAACGCCCGGGGCGGAGCCCGGGCGTTTCCATCTCAGAGATATTTCAGAATCAGGCCGAGGGCGGCGCGTATTTCACCGTGCAGCCATAGGGCCGCGCCGTGGTGGTGCTGACGGCCTTGCCTTGCGCCAGTTCAGTCAGCGCGCTGTCGACGAAGTTCCTTGCGCCTTTCAGGTCATCGACACGGGTCGACGGCTTGTCGTCGATGCCGCCGGCATAGGCCAGCTTGCCGGTCTTGTCGATCACATACATATGCGGCGTCACGGTGGCACCATAGGCACGCGCGATCTGGCTCTTCGGATCGAGCAGCACGGCCGAGGGTGCAGCACCGCGATCGGTGGTCAGCTTGTTGGCCTGCGCGGCATCGACATGGCCCTGCTCACCCACCGGCGAGGAGACGATGGTAAGCCAGACGACATTCTGCCCGGTCCACTTTTTCTGCAGCGCCTGCATGTTGTTGCCGGTGTAGTGCTTCTTCACGAAGGGGCAGTCGTGATTCGACCATTCCAGCACCACGGTCTTGCCCTTGAGGTCGGCGAGCGAGACGGTCTTGCCGTTGGTGTCCTTGGCGGTGAAGGCCGGCGCGGCCTGGCCGATCTGGACGCCGGAATTGGCACTCACGAGTTGCGGTGCGGTCAGCAGGCCAATGGTGCCGATGGCGGCGGCGGATAACAGGATACGACGAGAGATCATGACGGCTACTCCTATCGTTGCGTGTTGATGGTGGGGTTGGGAAGCGACGCACTATTCTGCGGCCGGTCGAGTTGGGCGAGATGTTCCAGAACGATGGCCGGGGTGAGAATCTGCGGCAACACGATGCTGCGACCGCCGGCGTAATAGAGATAGAGCGGCACGCCGCTGCGGCCGTTCTGCTCCAGCAGGCGGGTGATCTCGGGATCCTGGTTGGTCCAGTCGCCCTTCATGTAGGTGATGCTGCGCGCGCGGAAGGCAGCCCGCACGGCATCGCTCGACAAAGCCGTGCGCTCGTTGACCATGCAGGTGATGCACCAGGCCGCCGTCATGTTGACGAAGACCGGTTTCTGCTGCGCCACCAGCGTATCCAGCTTCTGGCGGCTGAAGCTTTCGGCGCTCCCGCCGCCCGGCTGTGCGACTGCGACGGCCGGCGCGGCCGGATCGCGCGCGGTTCCGTATAGCGCCCCGGCCGCGGCAACCAGCAGCACAACGGCGCTGGCCATGGCCACACGGCCGCGCAAGCCAAAGCTCCAGGCGGCCGCCGCCACCAGTACGAGACCCAGCATCGCGGCCAGCAACCCCTGCTGCCCGACCTGCTGGCTCAGCACCCAGATCAGCCAGGCCACCGTGGCATAGAGCGGGAATGCCAGCGCCTGCTTCACACGTTCCATCCACAGGCCCGGCCGCGGCAGGCGATCCGCCAGTTGCGGCACGCATGTCAGCACGAGGAACGGCAATGCCAGACCAAAGCCGAGCGCGAGGAAGATGGCAATGCCAATGGCAGCCGGCTGGGTCAGTGCAAATCCCACTGCCGTCGCCATGAACGGCGCTGTACAGGGCGTGGCGACCACAGCGGCCAGCACACCGGTGAAGAAGGAGCCCTGAGTCCCGCTGCGCCGGGTCAGCGCGTCGCCGATGCCGGCGAAGCTGCCGCCGAGATGGAACACGCCCGAGAGGCTGAGTCCCATGGCGAACAGCAGATAAGCGAGCAGCGCGATCACCAGCGGCATCTGCAACTGGAAACCCCAGCCGATCTGCGCCCCCGTCGCACGCAACACCAGCAGCAGGCCGGCGAGTGCGGCGAAGCTGACGAGAATGCCGAAGGTATAGGCCAGACCATGGCGGCGCATCTGCGCCCGGCCCTGCCCGCTGTGCGAAACCAGCGCGAGAATCTTGATCGACAGCACCGGGAAGACGCAGGGCATCAGGTTGAGCAGCATGCCGCCCACCAGCGCGAGCAATGCGGCCTGCAGCACGGCGGCCCAATCGGCAGGTTGCGCCACCGGCGCCGTGCCGTAAGCGATCTGGGGGTATTCAAACGCCTGCTGCTGCAGCCGGCCGCCGATATCCTCCTTGATCAGCAGCAACCCGCCAGTCTGCTGTGGCAGGCCGGCCGCGGCAAAGCTGCCGCGCGGCATCTGTAACGTCAGACCTTCGGCGGTGATCTGCAGTGGCTGTGGCGCCGCATGCTCGATCATCGCTTCCTGATGCGGCAGGAACACGGCTTCCCTGATACGACCGCCATTCGGTCCCGGCGCTGCCACCGTCAGCACAAAACTGGCGTCGGCCATCTGCATGTCTGCCGGCCAGGGCGAAGGCTGCGCGACCTGCTGGCGTGCAGTGTCGAAAGCAGCCTTGTTAGCAGGATCGCCCTCGCCACTCCCGCCGGGCAGCGCGAGATCGACGGTGGCCTCGCCGGGGATACATTCCTTCTGGCAGACCAGCCAGTTCACATCGGCGCGCAGCGGCATCTCGCCGGCCGGCAACACAGCCGGCGGCATGATCTGCGTCAGCAGCAGGATCTCGCCCTCGTAGCCATAATTGACCAGATGCGCGACCGGAATGCGCTCCGGCACCGGCCAGACGATCGGGCCAGCCGTAAAGCCTTCGGGCAGCGCCCAGCTGATCTCGGTGGCGAGGCCTGAATCACCCGGATTGCGCCAGTAGGTATGCCAGTGTTCGGCCATGCGCAGGCGGACACCGACCCAGAAGGGCTGCCCGGCGCGGATGCTCTGCGGTTCGGCGATCAGCGCCGCATCAACGAGGTCATTGCCAGACATTTGCGCCTGCACATTCGGCAGCAGGCCGAGAGTGAGGACAGCCACCAGGACAACCTGGTGCAGGCGGCGGAAAAAACCGAAGCGGCGCATGCCATAAAATTCCCGTAAATCGCCGGCCCGGGCAAGCGCTATCGGGTCACAAGACTGCGAGCCGGAACGGTCCCGCTGGGCTAGAACGCGAATGACACGCTGAAGGCGCCAAACTGGTCGCTGGCATCCTGGCCGACATATTCGCGCGTGCGCAGCACATGCGTATAGGCCAGCCGCACACCATCAATCACCACGGCGAGACCGAGCTGTGCATCGCCGACGAAGTTTTCCTTCTTCACGCTGCGGCTGTCGCGGAAGGTATTGCCGTCGAGAAAGATGTTATGCGCCACAGCGCGGCCATCGACGCCAGCGAAGAGATACCAGCCGAAACCGCCCGGCGCCTTCTCGAAATAGCCTGAGCCCGGCAGGCTGGGCTGCACGCGCGGCGGGCCGTAATCGATCGGCAGATTCTGCCCGAAGCGGAACATCATGCCCATATTGGCGTAGTCGTAGACATTGCCGAGCGCGGCGCCGGCATGCGGTGTGGCATCGAGGCCGAAGCCGCCGGGCAGCTTGAATTCCGGCGACTGCCAGCTGCGCTGATAGGTCAGCTGCAGGGTCGGCTCGTTCTTCAGCTGCTTGCTCCAGCCCTGCGCCTCGGGTGAATCGACGATGGAGTGGATGAAGTCCTGCGTCTCATGCGCCAGCGAGGCCGGGCCGACCACGCCGGCACTGACGAGGAACTGGTCGAGCACCTGCCCCGTGCGCGCCACCACGCCGACCGAACCATAGAGCCAGCCGGCATAGGGCCGGTCGTCGGCCGGCGGATCGCGCAGCAGCTTGTTCGATGCGGTGTACATATTCTGGCCGATGGCATATTCGACGCGGATGTCGCTGTGCCAGGCCAGCATCGGCACTTCATAGGCGAGATCGCGCAGCCATTCCGGTTCGCCGTTCTTCGGCGTCAGGTAGCTGAAGCGCGCGCCGCTCGTGTAGCGCCGGTCGGTGTGGTAGAAAAGATCGTTCTCCAGCACGAAGCTGAAAATGCCGACCTGCGGCTCGGCCTGCTTGGCCAGATCCGGCGGATCGGCGGCGAACACGCAGGGCGCAGCCAGCAGCGTCGCGGCGAAAGAGACAGCGGAAATGCGGGAAGACATCGGGCGGAACAGACTCGTCAGGGGATACGCGCTGCCCGTCTTGCCCGGTGAATGTGTCATCAGCGCGGCAGACATGGTTTTCCCCGTCAGTCCATGGCCGGGCGCGAGCGCATGTTCTTGACCCCCGACCGCTTGGTTTTCGACTCCAGCCGGCGCTTCTTCGACCCCAGCGTCGGCCGCGTCGCCCGGCGCACCTTGGGCACCACGGCCGCGGCACGGATCAGGGTCAGCAGCCGCTCGATCGCATCCTCGCGGTTGCGCTCCTGGCTGCGATGCTCCTGCGCGGTCATCACCAGCACGCCATCCAGGGTCAGCCGGTTGCCGGCCAGCTTTTCCAGCCGGGCCCGCACGTCGTCGCTGTAGGCCTGCGACTGCCGCACGTCGAACCGCAGCTGCACGGCACTCGACACCTTGTTCACATGCTGGCCGCCCGGGCCCGAAGCGCGGATGAAACTGATCTCGATTTCGCGCGGATCGAGGCTGATGCGGCCGGTGACGCGGATCATGGCGCCGCCTCCGCCGGGGCGCGGCGGCAACGAAACCCTGCTGAACTGAAAACCCCCGCCATTTTCGCCTTTTTCCGCACTTTTCCGGGTTTATTTCATGTCGAGAACCTGCTTATTTGAGCTTATAGCAGGCTTATTTTGTCTTATACGAGCTTGTTTTGCCTTGTTACCGCGCCTGTCTGGCCTTGTAGCGGGCCTATACGGCGTGAAGCACAAATTTTCCTTGAGAATCAGCGACCTATCGCTCGGAACATTATAGCAACCCGGCGGCCCGCAGGCAAGTCAGGCTTTGCGGAGGAAGTCGCGCAGTTCCTCGTAGATCCGCTTGCTCATCGCGTCGGCGCCATTGAGCATCAGGCCGAGCTGGGTACGGTTGAGGCCAAGCTGCTGCGCCAGTTCGTCCATCGTCATCTTCGATTCGGCACAGGCCTCGGCCACCGCCTGTACCGACATGCCGTCGGCGTAATAGCGGCCGTAGACCACTTTCACCTTCAGTTCGGTCGGCCTGCGCTTCTGCGTGACGGCGCCAGAGATACTACTGGCGATCTCGCCCGGCGCACGCAGGCGCGGCTGCATCGTCGTGGGGGCCGCCGGTTCGTCGCGGCTCTGCTGCATCGCCTCAGCCAGCAGATCGGGCAGCGAACTGCTCTTGCCGATCACGTTATCCAGCAGGCGGCGCACGGTATCGACCAGTTCGGTCTGCAGTTTCGGCAGGCTGTGCTGCTCGCCGAAGCGGTCGTGGAACACGGCGATGTCGGTCAGCCGGTCGCGCCGGCGCTGCAGGAAATCGCGGCTGCCGAACGGCATGCTGCGGCCCTTCTCGCCGACCTGCAGGATGAAAATGCGCGTGGCGTTGACTTCGACGATGCAGACCTGCCAGCGCAGGTTCACCAGATTATGGGCAAGCTTGTCGCGCCGTGCGGCTTCGAACAGCGGCAGCTGGTCTTCCACCAGGTCGACCAGCACATAGAACTTGTCGATCTCGTCGATATAGCCGCGGAAGCTGTCGAAGCTGGCGGCAAAGCGATCCGGTTCAGCCATCTTGCGAATGATGGCCACTCCATGCAGCTCCGCCTTGTTAAGCAGGTCGTTAAGCTGGGCGATTTTGGTCGACGCAGGCATCGGCTGTAATCTCTATAGGGATTATATGGCAGAGCCTCGCCGGACGGCAATCTGGAATGGATTAAGAATTGAAACCGAATCGGACAAAATCTTCGCTAAACGCTGCGAAAATCTGACGAAGTGTGATGGCCGGTGGGAGAGTACAACCTACAGCCCCGTACCGGCATGCCTGTACGCCACGATCATCGAAATGAGCGTGGTGGTTCCCTCCCCGGTTTCCGGATCGGAACACCGCTACAAATACCGGCTCTGCTGCGGCCGGGACGTCGCGACCCGCGTCTGCTCAGGCGGTGACTGTCACGCCGCTGCGCGCGCCCCGGCGCCACAGGCCGAGGACAACGACCTGCCACGCCAGAGCAATCGCGCCGACGATGAACACCACGTCGCCGAAGGTGCGAACCCAGCGCAGGGTTTCCAGGAAATCCTGCTGCAGGAATGTGTCGCTGCGCGCATACCACATTCCGGTCGTGACACTCGCCTCGAACTGGAACATTCCGACCGGCAGCAGGCTGGTGAAAATCATCAGCACCAGCCCCGCATTGAGGCCCCAGAAGCCGACCCGCATCAGCCGCTCGTTGAGCATGATTTCGGGCCGGATGTAGCGCATGACCAGCAGCACGAAGCCCAAAGCCAGGAAGCCATAGACCCCGAACAACGCCGCATGAGCATGAACCGCGGTGGTATTGAGTCCCTGGAGATAGAAGAGCGCAACCGGCGTGTTGATCATGAAGCCGAAAACGCCGGCGCCGAGCATGTTCCAGAAGGCGACCGCGACGAAGCAGAACAATGGCCAGCGGAGCGCGCGCATCCATGGCGCCCGGTTTCGCAGGCTCCAATGTTCCCACGCCTCGTAGCCAAGGACGACGAGGGGCACGACCTCAAGTGCGCTGAATGCCGCGCCGACCGCCATGACCGGGGTCGTCGTTCCCGAGAAGTAGAGGTGGTGGAAGGTTCCCGGCACGCCACCGATCATGAATAGCGACGCGGAAGCGAGGCTCGCCGCGGTTGCCACCCGCTTCGACACCAGCCCCATCGACGCAAAAACGAAGGCTATCGCCGCAGTGGCGAACACTTCAAAAATACCCTCGACCCACAGGTGAACGACCCACCAGCGCCAATATTCCATGATCGTGATATGCGTGCGTTCGCCATAGAAAAGGCCGGTGCCGTAAAAGAGGCCGATCGCGATGGTGGAGACCGTGAGCAAGGCGAGCAGATTTTTGTCGCCCGTTCCGTTGCGCAGCGCGGGCAGCATGCAGCGAAGCATCAGCACCAGCCAGAAGAGCAGCCCGCCGAAGAGCGCGATCTGCCACAGGCGGCCAAGGTCGAGATACTCATATCCCTGATGGCCCAGCCAGAAGCGAAGTCCATCCGGCATGACCTGCGCGATGGCCAAGTAATTGCCGATGAACGACCCGGCCACGACCAGGATCAGCGCCCAGAAGAGGATATCGACCCCCAGCTTTTGAAATTTCGGGTCGCCGCCATGAATGACCGGCGCGAGGAACAGCCCCGCAGCAAGAAACGCCGTCGCAATCCACATCACGGCGCTTTGAATATGCCAGGTCCGGGTGAGTGCATAGGGAAACCACTGCGACACGTCGACGCCGTAGAAGCCCTGCCCCTCGATTGTGTAATGCGCGGTAAAGCCTCCGAGGAAGACCTGGAAAATAAACAGAGCCAGCACGACGAACAGATATTTCCCGAGACCGCGTTGCGACGGCGTCAGCGCGGTTACGGTCAGCGGATCGCGTTCCGCCGCAACCAGCGGCGTGTCGTCGTGGCGACGCAGAAATGCCCAGCCCCAGATCAGTGTCCCGATCCCTGCGATCAGGATGACGACGCATGCGAGCGACCAGAGGATATTCTCCGGCGTCGGCTGGTTGCCGATGAGCGGTTCGGGAGGCCAGTTATTCGTATAGGTCGCAGTGGTTCCCGGCCGTTGGGTCGAGGCTGCCCAGGCGGTCCAGAAGAAGAAATCGGTCAGCTTCTGTCTCTTCTCGGCGCTTGGGAGTGTGTCTTCCTTCATCGCATAATTGTCGCGCATCGCGCGCAATGCGGGATCGCTGCCATAGAGCCGGACGTAATGATCGGCGACCAGTGCGATGGCGCGGGCGCGGCGGTCCGATACGGTGACGATGCCGGTGACCGGATCGGCGCTGTTCCGCCGGTATTCCTCTTTCAGCCGGTAGGTCAGCGACGCCTTCTGCTCGATATCGAGAGCGTCGAATGCCTTGCCATAGCTCTCCTGTGCGGCGAGACCAAGCCAGGCGACCAGTTCGCGGTGCAGCCAGTCGGCCGACCAGTCGGGTGCCTGATAGGCCCCATGCCCCCAGACCGAACCGAGCTGCATGCCGCCCGTACTCTGCCACGCCGCCTGCCCCGCCAGGATGTCATCGCCGGTCATCAGCACGTTGCCGGACGCCGTGACCACCTGAGCCGGGATCGGCGGTACCTCGCGATAGATCTCTCTGCCCGATATGCCCAGAATGGCGAAAGTTACGACCAGGACTGCGATCAATACCAACCAAAGCTTGCGGTATTCGTTCATAACAGCCCCCTGTTTTTCAAAACCGGTAATTTTAGGGATCGCGCGGTCGCGGCGGAATGTGCCTGCCAGCACCGCAGTTCCAGCGGCGGGAGGCCCTGAACTTTCCTGGGAAAGGCTCTAAGCGAGTCAGGTTTGGTGCGATTACAATGCCTTAATAGGCTTGGCCCGTCCAGCTAAGTTAGCTGGCGACCCCAACGGGAGTCGAACCCGTGTCTTCACCGTGAAAGGGTGACGTCCTAGGCCTCTAGACGATGGGGTCGGCCTGTGGCTGGCCGAATCAAATGACCCGGCAGCAGCATCGGTTGCCCGATGCGAGGCGCTGTGTAGCGGTAACCCTTCCACAAATCAATAGCCGCTCCGGGCTTCTCATCCGCGCATTCTCTGCCCGCAGCCCACCCCCAGCGGAGCCGGGCCATGGAGGCCGCGAACCTCCCCGAACCAATTTCTGAAATGGTCCGTCGCTCGGGCACCAAAAATGACCGAAGAGGCAGCAAAATGCGTGTTTATTTGGCAATTAAAGCAAAGAATTCGTATTGTCGTAGCTAAACCATTGGGTTTAGGTTCGACGCCATGAACGATATGTCGCCCCCTGCCCCCCCGCGTGTCTCCACGGCTGCCGAAGCCCTGGGCGTGCTGCGCAAACTGCTGATCGAACACGCCCCGCATCCTGAAACGCCGCTGCCGACCGAGCGCGATCTCTCTGCCCGCATGGGCGTGAGTCGCCGCGTGATCCGCCAGGCGCTGGCCGAACTGGAAGCCGAGGGCAAGATCTGGCGCCGCCAGGGCAAGGGCACCTTCATCGGTCCCGCCCCGGCCGCCTCGGCGCCCAGCTTGAGCCGTCTCGCCAGCCGCACGAATTTCTACGAGATCATGGAAGTGCGCCTGCATATCGAGCCGAGCATGGCGCAGCTGGCGGCACATCGCGCCAGCGCCGACCAGATCGCGATGATCCGCCGCCTCGCCGAACGCATCGCCACCGCCAGCATCGACACCGAGCCGGCGACACTGGAACGCTGGGACAGCGCGTTTCATCGCAGCCTGGCCGAAGCCGCCGGCAACCGCCTGCTGCTCGACCTGTTCGAGGTGATCGACAAGATCCGCAACGACACCTCGTGGCAGAGCATGCGCGCCCGTGCCCGCACGCCCGATGGCAAGACCCGCTCGGCGCAGCAGCATCTGGCGATTGCCGAAGCGATTGCCGCGCGCGACGGCAACCAGGCGGCGCAGATCATGCGCGCGCATATCGCCACGCATCAGGAAGCCCTGCTGAAGGCGATGAACCACGCGCCGGGCGGTTCGGTCGCCCAGCCAGCCGCCATGCCGGCGACGGCTGCGGAATAATGCACAGCGCTTGTCTCTTCCTTTTTCTGTTCCGGATCGTGCCATGACAGTTCCTTTCGCCTTCACCACCCGTCCCGAGATCAAGGGCAATTTCGGTGTCGTCGCCACCACGCACTGGATCGCCTCGTCCACGGCGATGGGCGTGCTGGAGCGCGGCGGCAATGCGTTTGACGCCGCCGTCACCGCCGCCTTCGTGCTGCATATGGTCGAGCCGCATCTGAATGGCGCCGGCGGCGACCTGCCGGCTTTGCTGTGGAGCGCGAAAAAGCAGAAGATCGAAGTGCTGTGCGGCCAGGGTCCGGCGCCGGAGAAAGCCAGCATCGCGCATTTCAAGTCGCTCGGCCTCGACCTGATCCCCGGCTCCGGGCTTCTCGCCCCCTGCGTGCCCGGCGCGGTGGATGGCTGGCTGCTGATGCTGCGCGACTACGGCACCATCGATATCGCCGATGCGCTGGCGCCCGCCATTCATTATGCCGAGATCGGTGCGCCGCTAGTGCCGCGCGTGATCGACACGATTGCCACCGTGCAGAAGCTGTTCCAGGACGAATGGAAGACGTCTGCCGCACTGTGGCTCGATAAGACCGGCGCGCTGCCGAAGCCCTATGCGCTGTTCAGGCAGCCGGGGCTGGCTGCCACCTATCGCAAGCTGGTCGCCGCCGGTGCGGGCAGCCGCGAGCAGCGCATCGAAGCCGCGCGCAAAGCCTGGCGCGAAGGTTTTGTCGCCGAGGCCATCGACAAATATGTCGCCAATACGGAAGCCATGGATGCCTCGGGCAAGCGGCATCGCGGCGTGCTGTCGGGCAACGACATGGCGAAATGGCAGGCGCATATCGAAGCGCCGCTGACCTACGACTACCAGGACTGGACGGTGGCGAAAGCTGGCCCGTGGAGCCAGGGGCCGGCTTTCCTGCAGCAGCTCGCCATCCTGAAGCATTTCGATCTCTCGGCCATGGACCCGGCCGGGCCTGAGTTTGTGCACACGCTGGTCGAGGCGTCGAAGCTGGCCTTCGCCGACCGCGAAGCCTGGTATGGCGATCCCGACCATGTCGAGGTGCCAATGGCCGCCCTGCTGTCGGATACCTATAACGCGGCGCGTGCGAAACTCATTACCGACAAGGCCTCGCTCGAACTGCGCCCCGGCGATCCGATGGGCAAGGCGGCGAAACTGACCTCGATCAAGGCCGGTGAGGCCGGCGGTGTCGGTGTCGGCGAACCCACGGTGGGGCGTCTGGCCGGCAGCGACGGCAAGGTGACGGCGCGCGGTGCGGCCAGCGGCGATACCTGCCATATCGACGTGATCGACAAATGGGGCAACATGGTTTCGGCCACGCCGTCAGGCGGCTGGCTGCAATCCTCGCCGCTGATCCCGGAGCTCGGTTTTTGCCTCGGCACCCGCGCGCAGATGTTCTGGCTCGAAGAGGGCCTGCCGAATTCGCTCAAGCCCGGCAAGCGCCCGCGCACGACGCTCTCTCCGTCGATGGCGCTGCGCGACGGCAAGCCGGCGCTCGCCTTCGGCACGCCGGGTGGCGACCAGCAGGACCAGTGGTCGCCGCAGTTGTTCCTGAAAGTGGTGCATCATGGCATGAACCTGCAGGAAGCCATCGACAGCCCGGCCTGGCACAGCGAGCATTTCCCCTCGTCCTTCTATCCGCGCGCCGCCAAGCCCGGCCATCTCGGCCTTGAAGGCCGTTTCCCGAAGGAGACCATCGAGGCACTGAAGGCGCGCGGCCACAAGGTCGAGGTCGGCGGCGACTGGTCGGAAGGCCGGCTCACCGCCTGTGGCACCACCGAGACGCCCGAAGGCACGCTGCTGACCGCCGGCGCCAATCCGCGCGGCATGCAGGGCTACGCGGTGGGTCGGTGAACCGCGGATGACCTGGTCGATCGTCGCCCGCGATCCTGCCACCGGCACCTTCGGTGTCGCCGTTACCACAAAATTCTTCGCCGTCGGCGCCATGTGCCCGCATGCGATGAGCGGCGTGGGCGCACTGGCGACGCAGGCCTTCCTCAACCCGACCTGGGGGCCGCGCGGCTTGCGCATGCTGCGCGATGAACTGCCGGCCACCGAAGTCATGCGCTGGCTGGTGGCGTCTGACGACGGCCGCGAGGCACGACAGCTTCATGTGGTCGACCGTGATGGCAATACGGCGGCGCATACCGGCAAGGACTGCATCGGCTGGTGCGGGCATAAAACGGGCGACGGCTTCTCGGTCGCCGGCAACATGCTGGCCGGCGAAAGCGTAGTGAGTGCCACCTATGCCAGCTTCGCCGCCAGCACAAAGCCCTTCGCCGAACGTTTCCTCGATGCGCTGGATGCCGGCCAGGCCGAAGGCGGCGACAAGCGCGGCAAGCAGTCGGCGGCACTGATCATCCATACCGACCAGGATTATCCGGCGCTCTCTTTACGCGTCGACGATCATGCCGAGCCTCTTATGGAACTGCGTCGGCTCTATGGCGTGTCGCGCGGACGGCCGGCCGCTTTCACGAAATTCTATGCCACGCGCGACAATCCGAGCGGCATCTGGGACCGCGCGCTGGTCGAAGCTGAAGTGGCGCGTTTAGAGGCGGAGCAGCGCTGATGGCCCTGCTGGAAGTCGACGACCTGCGCACGCATTTCGCCACCGAGGGCGGCGGCGAGTTCCGCGCGGTCGATGGCATCAGCTTCGCGGTCGAAGCCGGCAAGACGCTCGGCATCGTCGGCGAGAGCGGCTGCGGCAAGTCGGTCACCTCGCTCACTGTGATGGGGCTCCTGCCGGCGCGCGGCGCGCGTATCGCGGGCGGCAGCATCCGTTTCGATGGCCGCGACCTGCGCGATCTGCCGGCCGGCAAACTGCGCGACCTGCGCGGTAGCCGCCTGGCGATGATCTTCCAGGAACCGATGACCTCGCTCAATCCGGCCTACACGATCGGCGACCAGATCATGGAAGGCCTGACCCGTCACAAGGGACTGACGGCAGCGCAGGCGCGCGAGCAGGCCATCGCCATGCTGCGCAAGGTGAAGATTCCCGCACCGGAGAAGCGCGTCGACGATTATCCGCACCAGCTTTCGGGCGGCATGCGCCAGCGCGCCATGATCGCCATGGCTTTGGCCTGCGGCCCGGAACTGCTGATTGCCGACGAGCCGACCACGGCGCTGGATGTCACTGTTCAAGCTCAGATACTGGACCTGCTTCGTGAACTGCAGCGCGATCTCGGCACCGCCATCATGCTGATCAGCCACGATATGGGCGTGATTGCCGAGATGGCCGATCATGTCGCGGTGATGTATGCCGGACGGATCGTCGAACAGGCTTCGGTGGAACAATTGTTTGACGCGCCGCAGCATCCCTACACCATCGGGCTTCTCGGCTCGATCCCGCGCCTCGACCAGACCAAAGACCGCCTCGCCTCCATCGAAGGCAGCGTGCCGGATCCGAGCGATCCGCCGCCCGGCTGCAGCTTCAGCCCGCGCTGCCCGTTTGCCGAAGCGCAATGCCGCGCGGCGCCGCCTGCCCTGCGCGACGTGCTGCCGGGTCATGCGGTGGCCTGCTGGAAGGCGCCGCTATGACGAACCTGCTGGAAGTCCGCGACCTGACCAAGCATTTCACCGCGCGCACCAACTGGTTCGGCCGCCCTGTCAGCTTCGTCAATGCCGTCGACGATGTCAGCTTCGACCTGAAAGCCGGCGAGACGCTGAGTCTCGTGGGCGAAAGCGGCTGCGGCAAGTCGACCACCGGCCGGCTGTTACTCCGCCTGATCGATCCCACTGCCGGCTCCATTCGCTTCGAGGGCCGCGACATCACGCAGCTGACCGGCACGGCGCTCCGGGACCTGCGCCGCGAGATGCAGCTGGTCTTCCAGGACCCCTATGCCTCGCTCAATCCGCGCATGACGGTGGGCGATATCCTGGCCGAGCCGCTGATGCTGCATGGCATGGTGCCGGCCGGCCAGCGCAAGGCCCGCGTCGAGGAACTGCTCGGCCTGGTCGGGCTGCGTGCCTCTCACGCGCGCCGTTATCCGCATGAATTCTCTGGCGGCCAGCGCCAGCGCGTCGGCATCGCCCGTGCGCTTGCGGTCGAGCCCAGGCTGATCGTCTGCGACGAAGCCGTCTCGGCGCTCGATGTCTCGGTGCAGGCCCAGGTACTGAACCTGCTGAAGGACCTGCAGGCGCGGCTTGGCATCGCCATGGTGTTTATCGCGCATGACCTCGCCGTGGTGCGCCATATCTCGCAGCGCATCGCCGTGATGTATCTCGGCAATATCGTCGAGATCGCGCCGACGGCCGAGCTGTTCACGCGACCGCAGCATCCCTATACCCGCGCGCTGCTCTCGGCCATCCCGGTGCCGCAGCCCAAGGCTGCGCGCCAGCGCATGATTCTGACCGGCGACGTGCCGAGCCCGATCAATCCGCCGAGCGGCTGCCGCTTTCACACGCGCTGCCCCTTCGCCACCGATCTGTGCAAGCAGACAGCGCCGGCAATGGAAACAACATCACAGGGCCACAGCGTCGCCTGCCATCACTGGCGCGAACTGCCCGTCGCCGCTCCGCTGCCGGTCGAAGGCGACAGCGCAGGCGCCGCGCGCCTGGCCCGGCTGCAGGCCCGTTTTACCGAAACCGCATCGCAATCATAAACAGGAGAGGCAGACAGATGAAAAAGACTGCATTGGCGGCGATTGCCGCAGTACTGGTACTGGGCGCTGGCGGCGCATCGGCCCAGACGCTGAAATTCGGCCTGGCCGAAGACCCGGACGCGCTCGATCCAACGCTGGCCCGCACTTTCGTTGGCCGCCTGGTCTTCTCGGCCTTGTGCGACAAGCTGGTCGACATCTCGCCCGACCTCAAGGTCGTGCCGCAGCTGGCCACCGAATGGAAATGGTCGGCCGACAACAAGAGCCTGACCTTCAAGCTGCGTCCGAACGTGACCTTCCATGACGGCGAGAAATTCGATGCCGCCGCGGTGAAGTACAATATCGAGCGCCACAAGACCATGCAGGGTTCGCAGCGCCGCGGCGAACTCTCGGCCGTCACCTCGGTCGAGGTGGTCGATCCGCTGACCGTCAAGCTCAACACCTCGGCGCCCTTCGCCCCGCTGCTGGCCACGCTGACCGACCGCGCCGGCATGATGATCTCGCCCAAGGCGGGTCAGGCGCTGGGCGACAAGTTCGCCACCGCACCGGTCTGCGCCGGCCCGTTCAAGTTCGTCGAACGCGTGGCGCAGGACCGTATCGTGGTCGAGAAATATGACGGCTACTGGAACAAGGCCAATGTGCATTTCTCGCGCATCGAGTTCCGCCCGTTCATCGACGCCACCGTGCGTCTCGCCAATCTGCGCTCGGGCCAGCTTGACTTCCTCGAACGTCTCGCTGCCACCGATGCCAAGGCGGTGCAGAAGGACAGCAAGCTGAAATTCGCCTCGATCACGGAAATCGGCTACTACGGCATCACCATCAATATCGGCAAGAGCGAGAAGTCGAAGACCTCGGCGCTGGGCTCCAATCCGAAGATCCGTGAAGCCTTCGAGCTGTCGCTTGACCGCAACGGCATCAACAAGGTGGTGTTCGACGGCCTGGCCACGCCGGGCAACCAGTGGGTCGCGCCGAACAGCCCCTACTATGCCAAGTCGGTACCTGTTCCGAAGCGCGATGTCGCGAAAGCCAAGGCACTGCTGAAGGAAGCCGGCAATCCGAACCCCGTGGTCAACCTGGTGACGCCGACCACGACGGATGCCAGCAAGATCGCGCAGGTGGTGCAGGCGATGGCGAAGGAAGCCGGCTTCGATGTCCGCATCCAGGCCACTGAGTTTGCCACCTCGCTGAACATGGCCGACAAGGGCGACTTCGAGGCCTATATCCTGGCCTGGAGCGGTCGCCCCGATCCGGACGGCAATCTCTACAGCTTCCACGCCTGCAAGCAGCCACTGAACTATTCCGGTATGTGCAACCCGGCGCTGGATGAGGTGCTGAACGACAGTCGCCTGACCACCGACATGACCCAGCGCCAGGCGGCCTGGGACAAGGCGGCGAAGATCGTCAGTGCCGAGCGGCCGATCATCTACCTGCTGCACCGCAAGTGGCTCTATGCCCATAGAGCCAAGCTGACCGGGTTCAAGGAATATCCGGACGGCCTGGTCCGCTTCGTCGGCATGAAGATGTAATGCCCCGGAGGGCGCGCTTCAGCGCGCCCTCCGGCTCTCTTTCGTAAAGTCCAAGATGACCCGCTTCCTGATCCGGCGCCTTGCCATCCTGCTGCCGACACTGCTGTTCGTGTCGATCATCATCTTCGGGCTGCAGCAGCTGTTGCCCGGCGATCCCGCCATTGCCATGGCCGGCGAGGAGCGCGATCCGCAGGCGATTGCCGACATCCGCGCGAAATACAATCTCGACAAACCGATCTGGGTTCAGTACGGCCTGTGGATCGGCGGCATCCTGCAGGGCGATTTCGGTGAGTCGATCCGCATTCAGCTGCCGGTTTCCCAGCTGCTGCTGGAAAAACTGCCGGTCACCATCGAACTGGCCATCGTCTCGATGCTGATCGCGCTCGCCGTCGGGCTGCCAGCTGGCGTTATTTCCGCCTTACATAACGGCCGTTGGCCCGATTACGTCGCCAATGTAATCGGGCTCTGGGGCCTGTCGACGCCAAATTTCTGGCTCGGCATCATGATGATCCTGTTGTTCTCGGTGCATCTCGGCTGGCTGCCAGCCTCGGGCTATGTCTCGCCCATGGAAGACCTCTGGGGCAATCTGCAGGCCATGATCATGCCGGCCTTCGTGCTCGGCACCGGCATTGCCGCCGTCTTCATGCGCCATACCCGCAGCGCCATGCTGCAGGTTCTGGCCAGCGATTATATCCGCACCGCCCGCGCCAAAGGCCTGTATGAGCGCGTGGTGATCGGCAAGCATGCCTTCCGCAATGCCGCCGTGCCGGTGATCACGCTGGGCGCGCTGGAATTCGGCCAGCTGCTGTCCGGCGCCGTGCTGACCGAACAGATTTTCTCCATTCCCGGCTTCGGCAAGCTGATCGTCGATGCGGTGTTCAACCGCGACTACGCCGTCGTCCAGGGTGTCGTGCTCTGTACCGCCACCGCCTATATCCTGTTGAACCTGCTGGCCGACATCGCCTACTTCCTGGTCAATCCAAGGCTGCGCTCATGAGCGAGGCTGTGATTCCCGCGCCCGCAGCGAAACCCGCCACAGAGCAGAGCCCGGCGCGACGCGCGCTGCGCCGCCTGTTCCGCCGCAAGGGTGCCGTCGTCGGTCTCGTCGTCGTGCTGGTCTTCGTCGGCATGGCCTTGCTGGCCGACGTCATCTCGCCCTATGACCCAATTGCTGCCGACTGGGGTGCGTTACGCGGCGAGCCGAGTGCAGAGCATCTGTTCGGCAGTGACGAACTCGGCCGCGACGTGCTGAGCCGGGTGATCCATGGTGCCAGCGCCTCGCTGTTTGCCGGCGTCATCTCGGTGTTGCTGGCACTGCTGATCGGGATTCCCGTGGGGTTGCTGTCGGGCTACGCCGGTGGTCTCGTGGACGGTGTGATCATGCGTTTCACCGATGCCATGCTGGCGGTGCCCTTCCTGATCCTGGCGATCGCCATGGCCGCCTTCCTCGGCCCCAGCCTGACCAACGCGATGATCGCCATCGGCATCGCGGCAGCCCCCATCTTCGTGCGACTGACCCGTGCGCAGGTGCAGGCCGTGAAGGTGGAAGACTATATCGAAGCGGCACATGCAGTAGGGAACTCGCCGCTGCGCATCGCGCTGCGCCATATCCTGCCCAATATCTGGCCCGCCCTCATGGTGCAGTCGACGCTGACGATTGCCTCCGCCATCATCGCCGAGGCCAGCCTTTCCTTTCTCGGCCTCGGGCAGCAGCCGCCGGAACCGAGCTGGGGCAGCATGCTGAACACCGCCAAGGATTACATGTCCGAAGCACCCTGGATGGCGGTCTGGCCCGGCCTGTCGATTTTCCTGGTCGTGCTCTGCTTCAACCTTCTGGGCGACGGCCTGCGCGACGCCTTCGATCCGCGTCACAGGGATTAGTCCTTCCGGGAATGATCCCTCGCCCCTTGTCGCGATGACGGGTGGGGACTACCATTCTCCGTATACGTTGTGGAGGATGCCATGGGTCACGATCATCATCACGATACCGACTGGAAACACGACGGCGTGCAGGTGATCCCGGGCGACCAACTCGACCCGACCTCAGCCGGCAAGACCGCCGGCATGAACCGCGCCACCGCCATCAACCTTGCCCGCAACGGCGCGCAGAAGATCTGGGCCGGCACCGTGCATATCCATGCCAATGCCAAGACCGGCGCGCATCATCACGGCGATCTGGAAAGCGTGATCTATGTCGTGAAAGGCAAGGCGCGCATGCGCTGGGGCAACAATCTCGAATTCGTGGCCGAGGCTGGTCCAGGCGATTTCATCTTCGTGCCGCCTTATGTGCCGCATCAGGAAATCAACGCCAGCAGCGACGAGACTCTGGAATGCGTGCTGGTCCGTTCCGGCCAGGAACCGGTGGTGGTCAATCTCGACATTGAACCGGTCGAAAAGCCGGAGAATGTTCCCTGGGTAGATCCCATCCATGCGGATCCGAACGCAAAGCGCTGATTCGTCACCTGCCCCTGAGATGAACTTTCTCACCCGCCTGCACGGTTCCGGCAACCGGCGCGGCATCATTTCCTTCCTGCTCGCAGTCTTCCTCTTCACCATCAACGAGGCGCTGTGCAAGCTGGTCTATGGCGCCGTTTCGACGCACCAGATCCTTGCGCTGCGCGGCGTGATCGCCACCGTCGCCGTGCTGGGCCTGATCCAGGCCTCTGGCGCGATGCCGCGCATCCTGCGGATGTTCGACCGCCCGGTGCTGCTACGCAGCAGCATCGACCTGATCAGCAGCTACTTCTACATGATCGCATTGTTCCACACGCCGATCAGCAACGTGATGGCCATTCATATGTCCTCGCCCCTGATGATGACGGCGGTGGTGGCCATCGTGCTGCGTGAGACGGTCGGCTGGCGGCGCTGGAGCGCGGTGGCGGTCGGCTTCCTCGGCGTCCTGCTGGTGGTGCAGCCGCGTGCGGAAAATTTCAGCGCCTATTCGATGCTCGGCGTCGGTGCCGCGGCTTTTGTGGTGCTGCGCGATCTGGTGACCAAGAGGATCGCGGCCGAAATCCCCTCTGCCATCATCATCCTGACCAATGTCGGTATGCTGACCCTGGTGTCGCTGACACTCGCCCTGCTCGAGGGCTGGGTGACGATGACCTTGGGCCAGTTCAGCTTCGTGGCGATTGCCGCGCTCTGCATTGCAGTCGGCTATATCTGCACCGTCGATGCCTTCCGCCATGCCGAGGTGACCGTGATCGTGCCGATGCGCTATGCCGGCCTGCCGCTGGCGCTGCTGCTGGGCTATTTCATCTGGGGCGATGTGCCGAATACGCTGGCCAGCGTCGGCATCGTACTGATCGTCGGCAGCGGACTCTATGTACTGCACCGCGAACGCCTGCGCGGCAAGGAAGCCGCCGCGCAGGCGGCGGCGACACCGCCGCCCTGACTAGGCAGGCTGCGCCGCGTCTTCCAGCACGAACTGCACGCGCTTTTCGCCGCGCCAGTGATTGGTGCGCAGATGGCCGCCGATATGCAGCGGCGATCCGGTCTGACGCGCCTGCATCAGGGCCGGACCGAGATCGGCCTCGACCGAACGGAAGGCAATCGCCGCCAACCGCGGCCCGCTGCCGTCGCCTGACGTGATCATGCAGCGCACATGCTTCTCACCCACCACATCGGCAGTGACGACGCGTGCGCCGGCCAGCGCGAAGCGCGGCTCAGGGTTGCCGGAGCCGTAAGGACCAAGCTGTTCCAGCTTGTCGCAGAGGTCGGCATTGGCGCCGCCAATACCGAGCGCGCCATCGAAACCCATGGACGATGAGGCGCCGGCCGCCTGCACGGCAGCATCCAGCCGCGTATTCAGGAAAGCCTTTAGCTCGTTCAGCTTACCGGTTTCCACGGTCAGGCCAGCCGCCATGGCATGGCCGCCGCCATTGACCAGCAACCCGGCCTGACTGGCCGCGACCACGGCCGCGCCGAGATCGACGCCGGGGATCGAACGGCCCGACCCTTTGCCGATACCGTTCTCATCCAGCGCGATGACAAAGCTCGGCCGACCGGAGGCTTCGCGCACACGCGCCGCCACAATCCCGATCACGCCGGGATGCCAGCCGCGCCGCGCAACCAAAGCCAGAGCCGCGCTGTCCGGCACATGCTCCAGTTCCTGCATCGCCTCCAGCAGCACGCCGGTCTCGATCTCCTGCCGCTCGCGGTTGTAGCGATCCAGTTCGCCGGCCATCTGCTGCGCGAGGCGCGCGTCATCGGTGGAGAGCAGCCGCGTGCCGAGATCGGCCTGGCCGACACGGCCGCCGGCATTGACGCGCGGTCCGAGCAGGAAACCGAGATGATAGGCGCCGGGCGGCTCGGCGACGCCTGCCACATCGGCCAGGGCCGCCAGCCCCGCATTGCTGCGCGAGCGCAGGATCTTCAGGCCCTGGTTCACCAGCGCACGGTTCAGCCCGGTGAGTGGCACAACATCGCAGACGGTGCCCAGCGCCACCAGATCGAGCCAGCCGAGCAGATCGGGCTCCGGACGCTCTTTGGTGTAAAAGCCCATGGCCCGCAGGCGACGATTGATCGCGACCACCATCAGGAAAGTGACGCCGACGGCGGCAAGCTGGCCGAAACCCGGTGTTTCATCGAGCCGGTTCGGATTGACCACCGCCACCGCTTTGGGCAGTTCCGGTTCTGCCAGATGATGGTCGGCGACGATCACTTCGAGGCCCGCGGCGGCGGCGTCCCCAAGCGGCGCAAAGGCCAGCGTGCCGCAATCGACCGTGATCACCACCTTGATGCCATCCTGCGCCAGCTTGCGCAGAGCCGGCGCATTGGGGCCATAACCTTCCTTCAGGCGATCCGGGATATAGACGCGCAGATCGCGACCTATACTGCGGAAGAAACGGTTGAGTAAGGCGGTCGAAGTTGCACCATCGACATCGTAGTCACCGAACACGGCAACGCGCTCGTCTTTCGCGATGGCATGCGCAAGACGTTCGGCTGCCACATCCATGTCACGGAAGCGCGACGGATCGGGCAGCAGGCGGCGCAGGCTGGGATTGAGATGGTCGTCGAGGCCGTCCAGCCCGACATTGCGGCCGGCCAGCACGCGGCCGAGGATTTCCGGCAGGCCGGCCTGCTGTGCCAGCGCCAGTGCGAGACGGTCATCGGTGTTGCGCAGACGCCAGCGCCGCCCGCCGACGGAGCGGGTCACGCCCAGGAAAGCAGGCGCGGACTCAACTTGCATAATCAACTCTGATGTGGGGGCCGGATGACGGCTTCGATGCGGCGGATGGTGCCGGTCTGCGACCGCATGACGATGGAATTGACCTTGAAGCCGCCGGGCACGCGCTTCACGCCATGCAGCAGCGAACCGTCCGTCACGCCGGTGGCAGCAAAGATCACATCGCCCGAGGCGAGATCGGCCAGGGCATATTTGCGGTCCAGCTTGTCGATGCCGAGCCGACGCGCACGGTTACGCTCGTCTTCGTTGCGGAACAGCAGCCGGGCCTGCATCTGGCCGCCGATGCAGCGCAGGGCCGCTGCCGCCAACACGCCTTCCGGCGCGCCGCCCGAGCCCATGTAGATATCTATGCCGGTGGCCGGATCTGTGGTCGCGATAATCCCGGCCACGTCGCCATCGGAAATCAGCGAAATGCGGGCGCCGGTGCCGCGCACCTGGTTGATCAGTTCGGCATGTCGCGGGCGATCCAGGATGCAGGCTGTGAGTTCGGATACCGCGATACCTTTGGCCTCGGCCAGGCGCTTCAGATTGTCGGCTGGCGTGAGGTCGAGATCGACCACGCCTTCACGCAAGCCGCCACCGACCGCGATCTTGTCCATGTAGACATCCGGCGCATTCAGGAAGCAGCCGGCATTGGCGAAGGCAATCACGGTGAGCGCGTTGCTGCCACCCTTGGCAGTGATCGAGGTACCCTCCAGTGGATCGAGCGCGATGTCGATGCGCGGGCCTTTGCCGGTGCCGACCTTCTCGCCGATATAGAGCATCGGCGCCTCGTCGCGCTCGCCCTCACCGATCACGATGGTGCCGTCGATGGACAGGTCATTCAGCGCGGTGCGCATGGCATCGACAGCGGCCTGGTCGGCCGCCATCTCGTCACCCAGGCCGGTCAGTTTGGCGGCGGCGATGGCTGCAGCTTCAGTGACACGCACCACTTCGAGCGTGAGATTGCGCTCGACCGAAATGTTATCTGGCGAGATTCTGCCGACCTCCTCGGCCGGCTTCTCAGCTTTCTTCCTTGCCGTCGTCGTCTTGCCTGCGGCCATGGCCTGTCCTCAGAGCGGTTCGATGCGGATCAATGCCGGCGCCTGCAGCACCGAGCGCAGTTTGGAAATCTTCTTCATGGCCCGCGCCATGTCGGCCTCGCGCGCCTCATGACTGATCAGCATGACGGCGACTGGCTGGTTCTCGGCTTCCGACCGGCCGCGCTGCACCAGGCTCTCGATGGAGATCTTCTCGTCGCGCAATACCGCAGACACGTCCGCCAGCACGCCCGGCTGGTCGCGCACGATCAGGCGGATATAGAAACGCCCCACGTGATCGGCCATTGGCGCGGCCTTGAGCGGCTGCAGCTTCACGGCTGGCACGCCGAAGGCATGCAGGCGACGCCCGGCCGCGAGATCTGCCAGATCCGCGACCACGGCAGAAGCGGTCGGGTTGCTGCCGGCGCCACGACCTTCAAACATCATACGGCCGACATAATCGCCCTCGGCGGCAACAGCATTGAAAACGCCATCGACATGGGCAATCGGCGTGTCGGAGGGCACCATGCAGGGATGCACGCGCTGCTCGATGCCGCGCGCAGTGCGATGGGCAATCGCCAGCAATTTGATGCGATAACCAAACTCTTTGGCGAACGCGATATCGGTGGCCGAGACGTGGCGGATACCCTCGACATGCACGGCCTTGAAATCGACCTGCGTGTTGAAGGCCAGCGAAGTCAGCACCGCCAGCTTGTGCGCCGCGTCGATGCCGTCGACATCGAAACTGGGGTCGGCTTCGGCATAACCCAGCTGCTGGGCTTCTTTCAGCACGACGCCGAAATCGCGGCCGGTCTGGCGCATTTCGGTCAGGATGTAGTTGCAGGTGCCGTTGAGAATACCGGTGATGCGTTCGATGCGGTTGCCGACCAGGCCTTCGCGCAACGCCTTCAAGATCGGGATACCGCCAGCGACCGCGGCCTCGAAAGCCAACGGGGCGTCTTTGGTTTCGGCCATCGCGGCCAGCTTGCTGCCATGCATGGCCAGCAGCGCTTTGTTGGCGGTGACCACGCCCTTGCCGGCTTTCAACGCGGCTTCCACCAGTGCGCGTGCCTTGCCTTCGGAGCCACCGATCAGTTCGACGACAACTTCGACTTCGGGATCGCCGACCAGGTCGAGCGCATCGGCATACCAGCGCCAGCTACCCTTCGGCATGTCGCGCTTCTTGCGCTTGTCGCGTGCCGACACGGCAACAACCTTGATCGGACGGCCCGCGCGGGCCGCCAGCATGCCGGCCTGCCTGTCGAGCAGCCGCACAACACCCGCGCCGACCACGCCAAGACCGGCGATGCCGACCTTCAGCGGTGCCGCCGACTTCACATACGCCTTAGTCATTGGCCGCCGCCTTCGCCGAAGACTCCGGCAGGTTCGAAGGTGTCGCCAGCAGCTTCTTGATGTTCTTCACCGCCTGGCGGGTGCGATGCTCGTTTTCCACAAAGGCCAAGCGCACGAAATTGTCGCCATGCTCGCCGAAGCCGATGCCGGGTGCGACCGCGACTTCCGCTTCGCGCAGCAGCAGCTTGGAGAATTCCACCGAGCCGAGATGCGCATAGCGCTCGGGGATCGGCGCCCAGCAGAACATCGAGGCATTCGGCATCGGGATATTCCAGCCCGCGGCCTGCAGCCCTTTCACCAGCACGTCGCGGCGCGACTTGTAGGTCTGGCGGATTTCCTCGACGCAATCCTGCGGGCCATTCAGCGCCGCGGTGGCCGCCACCTGGATCGGTGTGAAGGCTCCGTAATCCAGATACGACTTCATGCGCGCCAGCGCACCGATCAGCGCCGGATTGCCGGCGCCGAAACCAATGCGCCAGCCCGGCATGTTGTAGGTCTTCGACAGCGAGGTGAATTCGATGGCGACATCCTTGGCGCCCTTCACCTGCAGGATCGACGGCGGCGGATTGCCGTCAAAATAGATCTCCGAATAGGCGAGATCGGAAATGATCCACATATTGCGCTTCCTGGCGTAGTCGACCATCGCCTCGTAGAAGCTGAGATCGACGGTCATCGCCGTGGGATTGGCCGGGAAGCTGACGATCAGCGCAATCGGCTTGGGCACACTGTGCTGGTAGGCGCGCTCCAGACCGGCAAAGAAGTCGATGCCCGGACCGATCTGCACGCTGCGCACATTGGCGCCGGCGATCACGAAGCCGAAGGCATGCATCGGATAGCTGGGATTGGGCACCAGCACGGTGTCGCCCGGCGCGGAGATCGCCATGGCGAGGTTGGCCAGACCTTCCTTCGAGCCGAGCGTGACGATGGCTTCCTTCTCGGGGTCGAGTTCGACACCGAAGCGGCGGCCGTAATAGTTCGACAGTGCCTTGCGCAGACCCGGCACGCCGCGGCTGGACGAGTAACGATGCGCTTTCGGATTGGTGGCAGCTTCCACCAGCTTGGCGACGATATGCGGCGGCGTGGCGTTGTCGGGATTGCCCATGCCGAAATCGATGATGTCCTCGCCGCGGGCGCGTGCGGCGGCCTTCATACGGTTCACTTCCTCGAACACGTAGGGCGGCAGGCGCTTGATGCGGTAGAACTCGGTATCCATGGTCTTTGTCCAGTACGGGGAATGTAAAACTAGGGTCCAGTTGCACGAAGGCGCGGCAGCTTTTCGCCCCGCGCCCCCGCTTCAGCCTCAGTCGAAATCCGTTCAGTTCACGAGATAGATTTCAACCCTGCGGCTGTAGTCGTCGGCGGCGCCCCCGGCATAGCCTGCCGGAGGCGCGGTGGTAGCGGCCGCGATCTGTGCTGCGCCGTTGCGACGCAGTTCGGCAGACACATTGTCGGTGCGGCGCTGCGCCAGGCCAGTCGCGGTCTGGCTGGGATAGGTCACCACCTTCAGGTTCCCCTTGGCACCCAGCCCCTTGTAATACTCGGCCACCCGCTTGATCAGCGCCTTGTCGTCATTGCCCAGATTGCTGGCGCCATTGCCGAAACGCACGATCGCCAGCAGCTGCTGCGACCCCGGCAGCGTCACCGGGCTGTAGCTCGCGCCCTGTGGCTGCGCCAGACCAGGCGGCAGCGAGGTGGCACCGGACTGCGCCAGGCTCTGCGAGAAGGTGTCGACGCCCTGCGGCGCGGCCGTCTGCACCGGGGCCTGCTGGCCTTGCGGCGGCAGAGGTGCCTGGGTCACCGCGGTCACCCCCGGCTGCTGCTGGGCCGTACGCGGAGCCGGCTCGACGGCACCGCGCGGCAGCGGCTGCTGATTGGCAGGCGGCAACTGGGTCACCGGCTGGCGCGGGGCCGGCGGCGGCGTGTTGCTGTCGGCCGGACGGGCGCGGAGCTCTTCGTCGGTATAGCGGGCATTGGCGCGGTCGGCGGCCAGGCTGTCGACGGCCTGACGGCGCTCGCTGCCGGCCGACATCTCAACTGGTTTCGGCGGGACACGGGCCAGATTGGGGAAGCGGTCGGCATTGGTGCCGGCATCCTTCGCAATATTGCCGCTCGGCACCGGGGCCGCATCCGCGTCATCGCCGCCAAACCAGCCGGTCGGATCCTTCCATTCGGTTGGGTCCGCCCAGCTGCCGCAGCCCGCCAGGCCGAGCATGGCGACCAGCAATGCTGCGGCAGTCATGCTGCGCAGCATCAAACCGCCCGGCGCCGCTGCGCTGGCGGAGGTCTTGCCGATCAGAACCATCCGAACCCCCCTGAAACACTAAAAATCAGCCTCTCGCCTGCAGCCGGCCCTTCGGCCTTGCGGGGCGATTCCCTATCCCGTAACCTCAATCCGTAGCGTAGAAATCCGGCCGAAAACCGGAATCGCGCGACGAGGAAACGGCCCCGAGAATAAGGACTGTCGGATGGCGAAGCAACCGGACAGTGGCAAACCGGACACCGACGTCAAATTGCCCGATCCGGCCGTCTGGGCCCGGAATTGGGCCCGGATTACTGAGCAAAGTCAGAAGCTGATGGCAGATATGGCTGTCCGGCAGCAGGCCGAGCCCGGCCCTGCCCCGGCCGCAGGCTCCCTGACCGGCCCGGTCAACCCCGATCCGCTGAATGTCGGCGGCGCCTTCCTGGAGGTCGCCCATCACCTGATGGCCGACCCGGCCAAGCTGGCGGATGCCCAGATGAAGCTGTGGCAGGACTACGCCAAGCTCTGGGCCAACACCACCGACCGTTTCCTCGGCCGCCCGGCTGCCCCCGTCGTGGAGCCCGACAAGGGCGACAAGCGCTTCAAGGATGCCGGGTGGCAGGACGGCCCGGTCTTCGACTTCCTGAAACAATCCTACCTGCTGACCTCGCGCTGGGTGCAATCCACCATGAGTCAGGCCGAGGGCGTCGACCCCAAGGTTGCGCGCAAGGCCGAGTTCTACGCCAAACAGTTCCTCGATGCGCTGTCACCGTCGAACTTCGTACTCACCAATCCGGAGGTGATGCGCGCCACCATTGAGAGCAGCGGCGAGAACCTGGTGAAGGGCTGGGAGAATCTGGTCGAGGATATCGAGCGCGGCCACGGCAAACTCGCCGTCAAGATGGTAGATGCCAAGGCCTTCACCGTCGGCGAGACCATCGCCACCGCGCCGGGCCAGGTGGTCTACCAGAACGACCTGATGCAGTTGCTGCAGTTCGAGCCGACCACCAAACAGGTCTACAAACGGCCGCTGTTCATCGTGCCGCCCTGGATAAACAAATATTACATCCTCGACCTGAAGCCGCAGAATTCCTTCATCCGCTGGATGGTCGACAAGGGCTATACCGTCTTCGTCGTCTCCTGGAACCAGCCGGACGAAAACACGGCCGACAAAACCTTCGAGAGCTACATGCGCGAAGGCATCCTCGAAGGGCTGGATGCCGTGAAGAAGGCGACCGGCGAGGACGAGGTCACCGCCATCGGCTACTGCATCGGCGGCACGCTGATGGCCGCCACGCTGGCCTGGATGGCGCAGAAGAAGATCGACCGCATCAAGGCGGTCACCTTCTTTGCCGCCCAGGTGGATTTCACCGAAGCCGGCGAACTTAGCGTCTTCACCGACGAAGATACGGTGAAGCATCTGGAAAACCTGATGTCGGAAAAGGGCTATCTCGATGGCAGCGAGATGGCGACCACCTTCAACATGCTGCGCGCCAACGACCTGATCTGGTCTTTCGTGGTGAACAACTACCTGCTGGGCAAGGAACCCTTCCCCTTCGACCTGCTGTACTGGAATTCCGACTGCACGCGCATGCCGGCCAAGATGCACAGTTTCTACCTGCGCAATATGTATCAGAAGAATCTGCTGTCGCAGCCGGGCCAGCTGGAACTGGCCGGCGAGAAGCTCGACCTGCGCCAGATCAGGATTCCGGTCTATCTGCAGGCCAGCAAGGACGATCACATTGCGCCCTATCGCTCGGTTTACAAGGCGACGCAGCTCTATGGCGGGCCAGTGCGTTTCATGATGGCAGGTTCGGGGCATATCGCCGGCGTGATCAACCACCCGGATGCGAAGAAATACCAGCACTGGCTCAACGACACGAAAACCAATCCGCCGAATGTCGAGGACTGGATCAAGGGCGCGAAGGAATATCCCGGTTCCTGGTGGGATGACTGGGACAAATGGCTGGCACCGAAATCCGGCGAGAAGGTGCCGGCGCGCAAACCGGGCGATGGCAAGCTGAAGGTGATCGAGCCCGCGCCGGGCAGTTATGTGAAAAAGCGGATCGTGGACTGACGCGCACCCACTGCCCTCCAGTGCCAAGCCCGGCCATGACAATTTGGAAAGAAGGAACACCCCACCATGCTCGCGCTCATCGACGTCACCTTCAATTTCACCACGCTGGGCGACAAGGCGCAGCAGCTTGTGCGCGCCGAATGGGACGAGGAAGAACGTCTACTCGCGAAAGGCCAGTTCGTCGGCATCTGGCGCAAGGCGAATGGCATGGGCACGATGTTCATTATCGACATGCCGAACAACGAGGCAGTCGGCAACCAGGTGCGCGCCATGCCACTCTATCCGTATTTCACGGATGTGAAGGTCACGCCGCTGATCAGCCATCCGAACTTCCCGCAGTTTGCCCGCGCGCCACAGGCGCATGAAAAGCCGGACAGCAAGCCGAAGCCGGATAGCAACCTGTTCCTCTGCGATGTGCGGATCGAATACGCGCGCGCCGGCGACCGGTTCAAGGAACTGGTGCAGGCCGAATGGCGCGAGTCCGAGACGATGCTGGCCAAGTACCAGCTGGTCGGCATCTGGCGTCGTGCCAATGCACTCGGCACCTTTGTGCTGTGGAACCTGCCCGATGCCGATGCGGTGGCGACGACGCTGCGCGGCATGCCGCTGTATCCCTGCTTCACCAAGGTGGACGTCATCCCGCTGGCGCTGCATCCCAACTTCCCGCAGTTCGCCCGCCCCGCCGAGACGCACGAGAAGCCGGCGGCGTAAATTTGCACCCCTGCCCCTGTCAGTCCGGCCAGTCTTTCGAGGCCTGCTGCGGTCCGATCCTGGCCGGTACGCCGGCGCCAACTGCGCTGGCGCTGATGCGCTCGCGCTACACTGCCTATGCACATGGCGATGTGGCACATCTGGCGCGCACCTTGGCGCCGGAACATCGCGCCGGCTTCGACACGGCCGATGTCAGTGTCGGCATGCGCGAGACGCAGTGGCTCGGGCTGGAGATTCTCGACACGGAAGCTGGCGGCGCAGAGGACAGCAGCGGCATTGTTGAATTCGTCGCGCGGTTTCAGGCGCAAGGTCAAACCCGCGCCCTGCACGAACGCTCGCGCTTCCGCCGCGACACGGACGGCAGCTGGGTCTATGTCGATGGTGAGACGGCTTTGCAGCCGGTGAAGAAACCCGGCCGCAACGACCCCTGCCCCTGCGGCTCAGGCAAGAAGTTCAAGCAATGCTGCGGGCGGACGTAGATACGCCGCTATATGCTGGATCGCGGAGAACTAGAAAGTCTCCGGCTTTTCCATGATCAATTCACCGTCGCATGTAAAAGAGATGATCTGGCCCTGCCATGCGTGCAGGCTCCATGGGTCATCATCTGGTTCTGCATAACCTGCGGGTCTAATCAGAAGTTCTCCGCCCATGTCGAACTTCAGGATAGTGGAGTGCAAAATTGCCCCCTGTCCCGCGTGTACGAGCCTCTGACCATCAAACTCCAGAAGAGTCGCAGCCAGCGTTTGCTCACTGGCATCACGGCTTATGGCCTTGCAGTGACAGTCGTGACCTCCCAGTCACAATGCTGTACCCAGAAATGCCAGTCGCCGCATAAATGCACCTTGCGCCGTGCAAGATGACGCCGGGTTTCCTCCGGAGCATCTGCATGGGTTTCCGCCGGCCCACGACATCGAGATGTGGTGCACCGAATTCCATCGTCAGAAAAGTGCCGTGCCCCTTCCGGACTGACCAGACCAATTGCCCGATCAGAGGCCGGAATACGGATTCCAACGTCATCGTCAGCTGTTCTTCTTCTGCGCCCGCATCGTCGGCAGACCGATACCAGTGCTGTCAAACCCGCCATCGACGCACAGCACCTGCCCGGTGACGAAGCTGGCCTGGTCGCTGCACAGGAAATAGATCGCATTGGCGAGTTCGCTTTCCAGACCGTAGCGATTCAGCGGCATGTGGTCGTGATAGTCGGCGCGGATTTCCGGCGTGTGCACCGCCACCGCCATCGCCGTGTTCACCGGGCCGGGCGCCACTGCGTTCACGCGGATGCCGTATTCGCCGAGTTCGGCCGCCTGCTGCTTGGTCAGATGCGCAAGGCCGGCCTTGCTGGTGCCGTAAGCGACGCGCAAGGTCGAAGCGCGCAGGCCCGAGATCGATGTGATGTTGACAATGGCACCACCGCCCTGGTCGCGCATCAGCCCTGCTGTGGCCTGCGTCATCAGGAAGGGGCCGGTCAGGTTGACGGCCATGACCTTCTGCCAGTCATCCAGGGTCACCTCCAGGATCGGCTTGAAGATGGCGATGCCGGCATTGTTCACCAATGCGTCGATGCGACCGAACTTGTCCCTGGCCTTCTGCACGGCCTCCTGAACATCGGAAGGGTCGGACACATCGGCGCGGATGGTCAGGATCATCTCGGGATTGCCGAGGCCCTTTGCCGCCTCCTCCAGCACATCGCCGAGGATATCGAGCATCACGACGCGCCAACCCTCGTCGAGGAATTTCGTCGCGGCCGCCAGACCCAGACCGCGCGCCGCACCGGTGACAAAGGCAACCTTGTTGGTGACGACGGACATGCTGCACTTCCCCCATCTTTATGCTGCGCAAAAAAACTAGCCCGATAAGCGGTATACCGACCAGTGGCAGCAGGGTGGAAAATCCCTGTCTTTACCCTTCGGGTAGGCTGACAGAATCATCCATTTGCGGTATCCTCAGGCGAAACATACCGGATGTTGGGTCGACAGCCGGGTGTTTCCGACCGGGGGTAGTGAAACAACTGCATGGGCCTGATGCTGGAAGGCGCACCGCAACTGACGCTGGATACGCTTCGGGCCCTCTATAACTATTGGGCCGGTAAGCGTAATGGCCGTGCCCTGCCCGACCGCGCCGATATCGATCCCATCGAGATGAAGGCTTGGCTCGGCAACCTGATGCTGGTCGAGCGCATCGACGGCAACGACTACCTCTATCGCCTCTACGGCTCGACTTTCGTCAATCAGTTCAAGGTCGACATGACCGGCAAGCGGGTGAACGGACTGCCGGAAAAGCAGGCCGAACTGCTGCGCAGCGAATACGACGCCGTCGTGCATAGCGGCATCCCGATGTCGCGCCGCTACACCGCCACCTTCGATTACACCTCGCGCGACAAGCGCTCGACCTGGCAGGTCGAACGCAGCTGGGAGCGGCTGGCCCTGCCGCTGACCGCCGGGGGGCCGGACGTGAAGATGCTGCTGGTCGCCGCTTTCCCGCTGGAGCCGGCGCCGGAAGACCGTCTGTCCTAAAATACAAATAAATCATATACTTATAACACCGCTCCGACGGTCGGGTTTGACAAGGCGGATTCCATCGCCCATGTTCCCGCTGCCGCGCCGGTCGGGACTCCGTCCAGACTTGGTAAGAGCGTACGCCTCATTTTTGTTGGAAAACTGCGCATTATGAAAGTGGTTGTCGTCGAGAGCCCGGCGAAGGCAAAAACCATCGAGAAGTATCTCGGCCCCGGTCACACGGTACTGGCCTCGTTCGGCCATGTCCGCGACCTGCCCGCCAAGGATGGGTCTGTCGAGCCCGACAAAGACTTTGAGATGCATTACGAGATGTCTGGCCGCGGCTCGGAATCGATCCGCGCCATCGCCGGTGCCCTGAAGGATGCCGACACCCTGATCCTGGCGACTGACCCGGATCGCGAGGGCGAGGCGATTTCCTGGCATGTGCTGGAAGCCCTGAACAACCGCAAGGTCGTGAAGAGCAAGACCGTGCGCCGGGTGGTATTTAACGAGATCACCAAGTCGGCCGTGCTGGACGCCATGGCCAATCCGCGCGACATCGACATGGATCTGGTCAACGCCCAGCAGGCGCGCCGGGCGCTGGACTATCTGGTCGGTTTCACCCTGTCGCCGGTGCTGTGGCGCAAGCTGCCCTCGGCCAAATCGGCCGGTCGCGTGCAGTCGGTGGCTTTGCGCCTGATCTGCGAGCGCGAGACCGAGATCGAAGCCTTCAAAGCCCGCGAATACTGGACCATCGGCGCCGATTTCCGCACACCGCAGAACCAGATCGTGACGGCGCGCCTGGTCGAACTGGCCGGCAAGAAGCTCGACAAGTTCGACATCAACAACGAAGCCGCCGCCAAGGCCGCCATGGCAAAGCTGGCCGGGCAGAGCTATGCTGTCAGTGACGTCTCGATCAAGCCGGCCAAGCGCCACCCCTCGCCGCCCTTCACCACCTCGACCCTGCAGCAGGAAGCGGCGCGCAAGCTCGGCTTCTCGGCGCAGATGACCATGCAGATCGCCCAGCGCCTGTATGAAGGCGTGACGATCGGCGGCGAGACCACCGGCCTCATCTCCTATATGCGTACCGACGGCGTGAGCATGGCGAATGAAGCCATCCGTGCCGCCCGCGACGTGATCGCCGAGGATTTCGGCCGCGATGCCGTGCCGGAAAACTGGCGCGTTTACAAGACCAAGCAGAAGAATGCGCAGGAAGCGCACGAGGCGATCCGCCCGACCGATTTCCGCCGGCGCCCGAAATCCGTCGCCCGCTACCTCGATGAGGTACAACTCAAGCTTTACGAACTGATCTGGGTGCGCGCCCTCGCCAGCCAGATGGAATCGGCCGAGCTGGAACGCACCACCGTCGATATCGCAGCATCCAACAAGGCCGGTACCTTCCGCATCACCGGCACCGTCATTCTCTCACCGGGCTTCCTCAAGCTTTACGAGGAAGGCATCGACGACAAGTCGAGCGACGATGAGGAGGGCGCGCGCCTGCCGAAGATGAGTGTCGGCGAGGCGATGAAGGAAGAAGGCGTCAAGCCGGAGCAGCATTTCACCGAACCGCCGCCGCGTTTCTCGGAAGCCAGCCTGGTGCGCAGGCTGGAAGAGCTCGGCATCGGCCGGCCTTCGACATATGCGGCCATTCTGGAGGTCCTGAAGGCGCGTTCATATGTGAAGCTGGAGAACAAGCGTTTCCAGCCGGAGGATGCCGGCTGGCTCGCCTATGCCTTCCTGGTCTGCTTCTTCGAACAGTATTTCGCCTACAGCTTTACCGCCGGTCTGGAAGAGAAGCTCGACGAGATCGCCGAGCATAATCTCGACTGGAAGAAGGTACTGACCGACTTCTGGCAGGATTTCAGCCAGCATGATCCGAAGGACCCTGTTTTCTCCTCGGTGAAGGATGCGGTCACCCGCATCGACGAGAAGATGGGCCGCCGCGGTGAAGTGCTGGATGCCATCAACGCGCTGCTGGAGAATCACTTCTTCCCACCGCGCGAAGATGGCAAACCGGCCCGTCTCTGCCCTGCTTGTAATAAAGGCTCGCTCGGCATCAAGGCCGGCCGCACCGGCGCCTTCATCGGTTGCTCGGACTATCCTGAATGCAGCTACACCCGCCCGCTCAGCGCCGGCGGCAACGGTCATGGCGACATCGCCATCTCGGGTCCGCAGGAAGTAGGGGCCGACCCAGCCACCGGCCTGATGATTACTTTGCGCCAGGGCCCGTTCGGCCCTTATGTCCAACTTGGCGAGGTGGAAGGCGAAGGCAAAGCGAAGACCAAGCCGAAACGCGCCTCGCTGCCCAAGGGCGTGACGCTGGAAGACGTAACGCTGGAAATGGCGCTGAAGCTGCTGGCCCTGCCCCGCGTGGTCGGCCTGCATCCGACGACGGCCAAGGAAATCCTTGCCGGCCTCGGCCGCTTCGGGCCGTATCTGCTGCATGATGGCGCCTATACCAAGCTGAAGGACGCCATGGAGGCGCTGGAGATCGGCATCAACCACGCGGTCGAGAAGATCGCCGAAGCCGATGCCCGCCGCAAAGGCCCGCGCCAGCGCGCCGAACTGAAGGTGCTGCGCGAAGTAGGCAAGCATCCCGACGACGAGGCGCCGATCCAGGTGATCGACGGCCGCTATGGTCCGTATATCAAGCACGGCGCCACCAATGCGCCGATCCCGCGCGGCACCGAAGTGGACGCGCTAAGCATTGATCAGGCCATCGAGGCGATTGCGTCCCGCGCCAAGAAGGGCGGCAAGGGCAAGAAAAAGGCTGCCCCGAAGGCCAAGAAGGCTGCCGCTCCCAAGGCCGACAAGCCCAAAACAGAAAAGCCAGCAGCTAAAAAGGCAGCGAAGAAAGCGGCACCGAAGAAGAAGGCCGCGGCCAAGAAAGCCGCAGCAGCGTAAGCCGCGTGGCGAAGAAAAAGATCGCAGCCGGGCTTCCGTCCAAACAGGACATCCTGCAATACATTGCCGACAACCCCGGCATGGTCGGCAAGCGCGAGATCGCCAAGGCGTTCGGCGTTGGCCCCGAGCTGCGTGTGCAGCTCAAGGGCCTGTTGCGTGAACTGAAGACAGAGGGCGATATCAACCAGGGCCATGGCAAACGCATGGCGCCAAAGGGGGAACTGCCTGAGGTGACGCTGGTCGATATCGTCAAGCTGGATCGCGACGGCGACATGATGGGCCGCCCGGTCGAATGGTCCGGCGAAGGCGATCCGCCGCGAATCATCTTCGAGGTTGGCGGCAAGGTACGCCGGCGTGAGATGGCCGATGTCGGCGTCGGCGACCGCGTGCTGGCCCGCCTCACCCGCGCCGGTCGCAACCGCTATGCCGCCCGCGTCATCAAGCGACTGGAAAAAGACGAGCAGCCGGTGCTGGGCGTCTTCACGCTCACCGAAGACGGCGAAGGCCGCCTGCAGCCCACCGACAAGAAGGTGCGCCACGAGTATGTGATCGCGCCGGAGCATCGTAACAACGCGAAATCGGGCGAGATCGTCGTCGCGCAGCCGCAGCAGGGGCGCCGTTACGGCCTCAAGACAGCGAAGATCACCGAAGTGATCGGCAGCAGCCTGGATCCGAAGGCGCTCAGCCTGATCCCGATCTTCACTCTGGGCATCCCGACCAAGTTCTCTGAGGCCGCCATCCGTGACGCCGAAAAGGCCAAGCCGGTGACGCTGGGCCAGCGCGAAGATTTGCGGGCCATTCCGCTGATCACTATCGACCCGGAAGATGCGCGTGACCACGACGACGCCGTGTTTGCCGAGCCTGACACCGATCCGGATAATCCCGGCGGCTGGCATGCCATCGTGGCGATTGCCGACGTGGCGCATTACGTGCGGTCGGGCAGTGCGCTGGACCATGATGCACGCGCCCGTGGCAACTCAACATATTTCCCGGACCGCGTCGTACCGATGCTGCCTGAGGCGCTGTCAGCCGATCTCTGCTCCCTGGTCGAACACAAGGACCGCGCCTGCATGGCCGTGCATCTGTGGTTCGATGCCGATGGCAACAAGAAGCGCCATAAATTCGTGCGCGGCCTGATGCGCTGCGCTGCCGGACTAAACTATCGCCAGGTGCAGAACGCCATCGACGGCATGGCCGACGCGATGGCGCAGCCCTTCCTGGAGCCGGTGCTGAAGCCGCTCTACGCCTGCCACGCCGCCGTGAACAAGGCGCGCGAGGCGCGGCAGCCGCTGGCGATCCATGCGCCGGAGCGCCGGGTGGTCATGGGCAAGGATGGTCATATCGCTGCCATCAAGCCGCGCGATCATATGCTGAGCCATCAGGTGATCGAGGATTTCATGATCGCGGCCAATGTGGCGGCGGCAGAGGAACTGGAAAAGCGCCGGCAGCCCTGCATGTACCGCGTGCATGAGCAGCCGTCAGACGAGAAGATCGACAGCTTACGCAAATTCCTCAACACGCTGGATTACAAGCTGGCCAAAGGCCAGGGCCTGCGGCCGATGCATTTCAACGCCATCCTCAAGGCAGCCATCGGCAGCGAGCATGAACAGCTTATCAACACGGTTGTGCTGCGCAGCCAGATGCAGGCGACCTATTCACCGGACAACCGGGGGCATTTCGGTCTCAACCTGCACAAATACGCGCATTTCACCTCGCCGATCCGCCGTTATGCCGACGTGCTGGTGCATCGCGCCCTGATCCGCGGCCTGGATCTGGGCGATGACGGCCTGCCGCCCGAGGACGACGCCGATTTCGAGAATATCGCCGAACATATCTCGCTGACCGAACGCCGTTCGATGCAGGCCGAGCGCGATGCGATGGACCGCTTCGTGGCCGCCTTCATGTCGGAGCATGTCGGCGCGCAGTTCGATGGCCGCATCACCGGCGTCACCCGCTTCGGGCTGTTCGTTGAACTGGATGAGACAGGCGCCGACGGCTTCGTGCCGATCTCCACGCTGGGCGACGATTTCTACGAACATGACGAGGCATCTCGCGCGCTGGTCGGCAAGCGCAGCAAGAAGCGCTTCCGGCTCGGCGACGGCGTCACCGTACGGCTGGCCGAGGCCACGCCGGTCACCGGCGGCCTGCGTTTCGAGATCATGGGCAGCGGCGGGCAAAGCACCAATACGCGTCGTGGCGGCGCTGAAAAGCCTGCACTGAAGAAACCGACCAATCGCCCGAGCTGGGCCAAGCACAGGAGCAAGAAGCGCCGATGAAAACTCTCGCCATTCTCGCCGCTGCGACCACTCTCATACTGAGCGCCACTGCGTCCGGACAGGAAATCCAGGGCCATCGCGGCACGCGCGGCCTGATGCCGGAAAACACCCTGCCCGCTTTCGCCAAGGCGCTTTCGCTCGGAGTCGACAATCTCGAACTCGATCTGCAGATCACCAAGGATAACAAGCTGGTGATCTGGCACGATCCGGTGCTGAAGTCGTATCTGGCACGCAATGCTGACGGCAGCTGGGTGGCCGACAACCAGCACGTCATCTGGCAGATGACCCTGGACGAGCTGCGTCAGTTCGACGTCGGCCGCGTCAACAAGACCACCAAATATGGGCAGACCTACCCCGAACAGGCCGGCATCGACGGCACGCATATCGCGACTTTCGATGAATTCATCGCGCTGGTGCGCAAATCCGGCAACGACAAAGTCCGGTTTAATATCGAGATCAAGCTGGACCCGCGCGATGCCCCGCTGACGGCGCCGGTGGAACAGCATGCAGCCATGGCAGTGAAGGCCATTCGCGATGCCGGCATCGCCGACCGCACTACGGTGATCTCCTTCAATTGGGCAACGACCGCTGCCGTGGCGAAGATCGCGCCCGAACTCAGGATCGGCCAGATCACCTTCGAGGCGAATTCGCCGTCAGCCAATATCCTGCGCGGCCAGCCCGGCCCCGGTCCCTGGCTGAACGGTTACGATGTCGACAACTACCAGTCGGTGCCGCAGATGGTGAAGGCCTCCGGTGCCCATGTCTGGGTCTCCTTCTGGCGCAACGTCACGCCTGCGCTGGTGAAGGAAGCCCATCAGCTTGGCCTCAAGGTCAATGTCTGGACGGTCAATGACCAGTCGACCATGGCGCAGATGCTCGACCTCGGTGTCGACGGCATCACCACCGACTATGCCGACCGCCTGCGCGCCGTGATGCAGGCCCGCGGTATGGCCCTTCCAAGCCCCAGCCCGGTTTCACCGTAAACGGCACGCCATAAAATCGTCGCATCCGGCAGTCATGCTGCCCGGACTCGCATCTTGTGGCAAAATCGCCGCAGGCCGCTTTTCAGGGCTTCCCAGGCCCGACTTACAGGGCTAAAAGGGCGCCGCGCTGTACCGCCGGGGCAGCGCCGGAACACCAGGGACGGCCAGCATGATCACTGCCTACCTGCCGCATGGCGGCCAGCTGCAACGTATCGAGCTTACACCGACCTCGACGCTTCCCGAAGGCGTCGTGTGGATTGACCTTGTCGAACCCAGCCAGGTCGAAGAGAAGGCCATCGAAACCCTGCTCGGCATCGAAGTTCCGACCCGTGAAGAGATGCAGGAGATCGAAATCTCCAGCCGTCTGTATCGCGAAGGCGATGCCAGCTTCATGACGGCGAATATCCTCTATCATTCGGAAACGCCGCGGCCGCAGACCACAGCCGTCACCTTCATGCGTACGCCGCGCGCCACGGTGACGCTGCGTTACGCCGATCCGCAGAGCTTCCGTCAGTTCGTGGCGCGCGCCCAGCGCCAGCCGGCCCTGCTTGCCTCGCCCGATGCCGCGCTGTGCGGCATCCTCGATGCCATCATCGATCGCGCCGCCGACGTGCTGGAAGTTGGCAGCCGCGATCTCGACAATATCTCGCGAGATATCTTCCGTTACGACCGCAAGCCGGATGAAATCCCTGACGACGAATCAGATCTGGAAGAAGTCGTGCGCAAGCTCGGTCATATCGAGGATCTGAATTCGCGCATTCGCGACAGCCTGCTATCGCTGACCCGTCTGATTGCCTTCCTGACGCTGACCATGGCCGAGCAACGCGGCACCAAGGAAAGCCGCACTTGGCTCAAGACTCTGGCACGCGACGTGCAGTCACTGAACGAGCAGGCTGCTTTCCTCGCGCATAAGGGCAACTTCCTGCTCGACGCCACGCTCGGTCTGATTAACATCCAGCAAACCAAGATCATCAAGATCTTCTCGGTTGCCGCCACGGTGTTCCTGCCGCCGACGCTGATCGCCAGCATCTACGGCATGAACTTCCAGCATATGCCCGAGCTGAGCTGGCCGATCGGTTATCCGGTCGCCATTTTGCTGATGATCGCGTCCGCCATCCTGCCGTACTGGTGGTTCAGACGGAAAGGCTGGCTGTGAGTCGCGACCCGCTCGACGACTTCATCGAGCGGCCGACCGGCGAAGCCATGTGGCGCGGCTGGAAACAGCATTGCCCGCAGTGCGGACAGGGGCGAATGTATGGCCGCTACCTGAAGGTCAATGAGGCCTGCACCAATTGCGGACTCGAACTCGCCGGTCATCGCGCCGACGATGCACCACCCTATTTCACCATCCTGATCGTCGCGCATATCGTCGTGCCGCTGATGCTGATGTTCGAGCAGCGCCTGCAGCCACCGGAATGGCAGCATATGGTGCTATGGCCGCCGCTGACCGTGTTGCTTTGCCTGTGGCTGCTGCCTCGCATCAAAGGCACGCTGATCGGCCTGCAATGGGCGCGGCGCATGCACGGGTTCGGCAGCGAACCGCATTAGCCGCTATACTGAGCCAATGGGAAACGCCGACTCGGCCAGGACGCCGCCGCAATTAATCGGGCCGCAGCCTATTCGCGATGCCGCCACTCTGATCCTGTGGCGCCGGCGCGGTGGGAAACTGGAAGTGCTGATGGGCGAACGGCATGGCGCCAGCGCCTTCATGCCCAACCGCTATGTGTTTCCCGGCGGTCGCCTCGATCTGGGCGACTACCGTATCCGCCCGGCCACACCGCTCAACCCCGTCAGTACGGTACGGCTGGCACGGTGCCGCGGCACCGGCCCACGCAAGGGCATTGCGCTGGCGCTGGCGGCGATCCGGGAAACCTTCGAGGAAAGCGGCCTGCGCATCGCCGGACCGGCGAAGGCTGCCAAGACGATGCCACCGAACTGGTCAGCCTTCTGTGCCGGCAACCAGGCGCCGGATCCCTCGGCCCTCCTCTACATCTGCCGGGCCATCACCCCGCCCGGTCGGCCCCGCCGCTTCGATGCCCGATTCTTTGCCGCCCCGGCCGAACTGGCGATGGGCGACCTCACGCCCTCGGCCGAACTCGATAAGCTGAGCTGGGTCACCCAGGCCGATACCGAGGGCCTGCCCCTGCCGGGAATCACCCAGTATGTGATCGCCAATCTGGAGCACTGGCTGGCGCCTCCTGCGGCTACAGACCCGGCCCTGCCGGTACCCTTCCACCACATGCTGCGCGGCCAACGCCAGCTGGATTGGGAATGAGCCGGCCTGTCGTCCCGCATGACGCCGGCAGCCTGGTGCTGGTCCGGCAGAGTCCCAGCGGACCGGAAGTGCTGCTCGGCCGACGGGCCGGCAGACACCGCTTCCTGCCCAATGTCTATGCCTTTCCGGGCGGGAGGGTTGATTCATGCGATAAGTTAGAAATATCACTTAAAGCTCTGAATAATATTGACTCCCTATTGCATCCAATGGCCGTCGCAGCCGTCCGCGAAACCTGGGAGGAAACCGGCATCCTGCTTGGTTCGGTCGTTGCCGACCGGCTGCAGCCCAACCTGTCCGGCCTGCGCTACCTCTGCCGGGCGATCACCCCGGTCGAGAGTCCGATCCGCTTTCATGCCCGTTTCTTCCTGCAGGATGTGACCGGGATGCCGCTCACTCTGGGTGGCTCGGGTGAACTGCTCGATCTGGCCTTCCGGCCGCTGGAAACCGCCCTGCGGCTGCCCTTGGCCGACATTACGGAATTCGTCCTGACCATGGTCGGCGGGCTTGGGCCTGACTTGATGCCGCCACGGGCCGCTTTCTGGCGTTACCGCCGAGGTAAACCCATGATCCGCTGGGATAATCCATAGGCGTTGACATCGGGGCGCGAATCCCTATGCTGCGCCGCCAATCCTAGCCGCACCGCATTTTTGGAACCGAGTCATGGCCAAGCCGACTACCCTCAAGATCAAGCTGCTGAGCACCGCCGACACCGGCTACTTCTACGTGACCAAGAAGAACCCGCGTACGAAGACCGAGAAGATGTCGCTGAAGAAGTACGACCCGGTCGCCCGCAAGCATGTCGAATTCAAGGAAACCAAGATCAAGTAAGGTTCCCGCGCCGGCTGTTTCAACCTGGCTGCGAAAGACAAAAAGCCCCGCCATCGGCGGGGCTTTTCATTTTGGGCCGGTGAAATCGCCGTCAGGACTGGCGATAGATAATACGATTGCGGCCGCCATTCTTGGCCTCGTAGAGCGCATCGTCGGCGCGCTTTAGCAGGCTGTCGGCCGTATCGCCCTCCAGCGAAGACGTACAGCCGATCGAGCAGGTCACGGTCAACTCCCCTGCACTGCGCGTCTGGATCGACTTGCCGCCGATCGCATTCAGCAAACGGTTGGCGACCACCTCGGACGATTCCAGATCGGTATCAGGCATCAGCACGACGAATTCCTCGCCGCCGTAACGGCAGGCCATGTCAATGCCGCGGATGTTGCGCACGATCCGGTTGCCTACTTCGCGCAGCACGTCGTCGCCGGCCGGATGACCATGCGTGTCGTTCACCTGCTTGAAGTGATCCAGGTCGAGGATCGCCACCGATGTCCCATGCTGGCTCGCACTCTGCGCCAGCAGGGTGGCAAGGTGCGAGGCCATGTAGCGGCGGTTGTACAGGCCAGTCAGCGCGTCGGTGACCGCCATTTCCATGCTCTGCTGGTAATGCAGGCGCAGGCGGTCCTGGTAGCGCTTGCGGCGCACCTGGGCGCGCAGGCGAGCGATGAATTCGTTGCGGTCGATCGGCCGCACCACATAGTCGGTGACGCCGATCTCCAGCCCTTTTACCAACTGCTTTTGATCGTCCGGCCCCACCAGCAGCAGGATCGGTACGTTGCGGGTTTCCTCGGTGGTGCGGAACTGCGAGCAGAGCCGTAACCCATCGGGATTCTGCAGGCTGAGGCTGACCACAACAGAATCATATTCGACCTGGCGGGCACGGCTCAGCGCATCCATGCCGTCTGCCGTCATCTCGGTGCGGAACTGCCCTTCGATCATGCGCTGCAGGCGCAGCTGATCACGTGGATTGTCCTCCACCAGCAGAATCTGCGCCGCGGCATAATCCTCATTCAGGCTCGGCACCGGCGGCGAAATCACGCCCAGCGATGCCGAGGTACGCTCGCGCATACGCAGCTCGTCCAGCATCAGCTTGACGCGCAGCAGTGACCGGACGCGCGCAAACATCGATGTGTCGTCGACCGGCTTGGTGAGGAAATCGTCGGCGCCGGCACTTAGGCCCTGCACGCGATCTTCGGGATCGCCCAGCGCGGTCACCATGATGACGGGGACATGCGCGGTATCTGGATTGGCCTTAAGCCGGCGACAGACTTCAAATCCGTCCATGCCCGGCATCATCACATCGAGCAGGATCAGATCGGGCTTCTGGTTCACGGCGGCGTCGAGCGCTTCCGGGCCATTGCTCGCCGCAATCACCTCGTAGTATTCGCTGGTCAGCTTAGCTTCCAGCACCTTGACGTTGGTGCGGATGTCATCGACGACCAGAATGCGTGCGGTCATCGGATCACTCGGGCGCTAAATCTCAGGCCTTCGGCTCGAGGAACTGCTTCACAGTCTCGATGAATTTGCCGACCGAGATGGGCTTGGCGATATAGGCGTCGCAACCGCCTTCGCGCATCTTCTCCTCGTCGCCCTTCATGGCGAAGGCGGTCACGGCGACCACCGGGATACTGCGTAGATTGTCGTCTTCCTTGATCCACTTGATCACTTCCAGGCCGGACACCTCGGGAAGCTGGATATCCATCAGGATCAGGTCGGGCCGGTGCTTGCGCACCATGGCCAGCGCTTCCATGCCGTCCTTGGTCTGCAGGGTCTGGTAGCCATGGGCATCCAGCAGGTCGTGGAACAACTTCATATTGAGCTCGTTGTCCTCGACGATCAGTACAGTCTTGCTCATCAGCCCCGGTCCCCGGATAGTATCTGCTGTCGCACGCGCCGTTTTCCCTGCGTATCCAGTATTTTGTAGCACCCCCCACCGGCCGGGCCAAGCCGTTTACCATGACATTCCAGCAGCTGATGAGCACAAAATTCCCTGATCCGACTGAGCTTCCCGTCCCGGTAGCCGAGCAACTCGCCACCCTCGCCCTGACGCGCGGGAAGCCGCTGATTATCGTGGATGCCGACGAGGTCCTGTTCTACTTCATGCGCGGCCTGGAACGCTTCCTGGAAAGCCGCGACCTCTATTTCGACTGGGCCTCCTACGCACTGCACGGAAACATCCGTCAGCGGCGGGACGATGCCCCTGTCGCTGCGGAAATCCTGCACCCCCTGCTACAACGCTTCTTCGCCGACGCTACCGAGGATCTGGAGCCGGTAGACGGCGCCGCACAGGCCCTGGCTGAATTGAGCCGGACGGCGCAGGTGGTTGTCCTGAGCAATGTGCCGATGCCGGCGCGCGGCGCTCGCATCCGTGCTCTTGCGCGACACGGCATGGCCTTCCCCCTGATTGCCAATACCGGCCCCAAAGGTCCGGCCGTCGCGTTCATGCTGAAGCAGACCATGGCGTCTGCCGTTTTCATCGACGACATTCCGCATAATCACAAATCCGTAGCGGAAATCGCGCCTGCGGTGCACCGCCTGCATTACATCGCCGATACACGGCTGGCAGCCCTGCTCGGGCCGGCACCGGACTGCCATCACCGCGCCGATACCTGGCCCGACATGCTGACGCATATCCAGGCCCTGCTCACGCAGGCAGCAAGATGACGGGAATCCGGATCGGCATAGACCTCGGCGGCACCAAGATCGAGGCTATCGCACTTGAGGGCGATGGCACGATCCGGGTGCGCCGGCGCGTGCCGGCACCGCGGGGCGACTACCGTGCAACACTGACCGCCTTGCGTGATCTGACGCAGGCGGTGGAAAGCGAAGCCGGGACAATAGGCCCCATCGGCGTCGGCATTCCGGGCACGATCTCGCCTGCGACCGGCCTGATCAAGAATGCCAATTCCGTCTGGCTGATCGGCCACCCGTTGGATCGCGACCTTGCCGAGGCCACCGGAAGATCCGTGCGGCTGGCCAATGATGCAAACTGTTTTGCGCTCTCCGAGGCGAGCGACGGNNGGCATCGTGGTGGATGGCCGCATCGTGAGCGGCCCCAATTCGATTGCCGGTGAATGGGGCCACAATCCGCTGCCCTGGCCACAGGCCGACGAACTGCCCGGCCCGAAATGTTACTGTGGCAAATTCGGCTGCCAGGAAACATATATGGCTGGCACCGGGCTGGAGCGTGATTTCCGCGAACAGACCAGCCGCGATCTCAAGGGCGCTGATATAGTTGCGGCAGCTGAAGCCGGCGACATGCAGGCCGAAGCCGCTTTGCAGCGTTACGAACACCGCCTCGCTCGCGGCCTGGCGGCGATTCTCAATGTCATCGATCCCGATGTCGTCGTGCTGGGCGGCGGTATGTCGAACCAGGGCAGGCTCTACCGCAATGTGCCGAAACTCTGGGGCGCCTTTGTCTTCTCGGATACGGTCGTCACGCCGCTGGTGAAGAACCGCCATGGCGACAGTTCCGGCGTGCGCGGTGCGGCCTGGCTCTGGCCGGCCGAATAACCGGATCAGCAGGCTTCGCGCGGTTTGAGTTCGAGCAGCTTCAGCGTGGCGCGGATCGCGTAATCGCCGTAATCGAATACGATGTCGTCGGCAATGCCGTTTTCATAAAGCCGATAGGCGATCTCGTAGTCGGGCGTGTCCTGGCCCTTGTCCGATGTGAAATAGGCCAGCCGGATCCGCCAGGACCGCTGCCCCTTCAGCTCAGACAGGATCGGATTGTCACCGGTTTCAGGCGGCAATTCGGCACCGACGAAGCCGCCGACTTCACTATAGGCATCGGGCGAAGCGCCGTCGTAGACGCTGGCCTGCAGCCAGTTGCCGCCGCTACGCGCCAATGCCAGCAGCCGTAGGGTATGTTCGGTCGGGAACATGGCCATCGGCGGCAGGTCGAGATCGATATCCTCGGGCTGGGTGAAATGTACGCTGCCGCCCCTGCTGCCGAGTTTGCCGTCGCCCTTCAGTTCCTGTTCGACATCGCCATTCACTTCGTCGCGCATCTTGAAGCTGAAGCTCTTACCATCCAGCGCTTCCCAGGAGTTCAGCACCATGTTGTTCAGGACGGTGCCGTCGTCAGTCGTGGTTTCGATGACGAAGCGCTGGTTCAGCACATAGCCATCACAGGCATGCACGAATTCCAGGCTGAGCCCGCCGGCAATGCCATGGCGATAATTGCGCGGATCGAGCCGCGCGACCGACAGCGTGTAAAGCGCCCGATGACTGGCCAGATTGCGCGCCACCGCCTGCAGGTCGGTATCGACAGCGTGGGTCGGTTCTGCGGGTACGACGATCAGACCGAGCAGCAACACAACCAACGTAAGCGTCCGGCGCAAAAGAGCGCCGAGGCGGGCATCTGTTCCGGTCCGGGCCATCATTCTGCGGCCATGCCTGTCTGTAGCTGGTAACGACATATGAGGTTAAGAATAGCGCCGCCCCGCATGGAATGAAACCGGCCCGCTCTGATGAGATGGAATCGGACCGGCAGAGATCTGGATTGGAGGTTGCATGAGCAGACCCACTGTTTTCGTGACCCGAAAGCTGCCCGCCGCCGTCGAAGCCCGGGCGACGCGCGACTATAACGCCCGCCTCAATCCCGACGACCGGATCTACACCGCCGACGAACTGATCGCCCGCGCCGCCGATGTCGATGCGATGCTGATCTGCACCTCGGAGAAGATCACAGCCGCGCTGGTCGGGCGCCTGCCGGCACGACTCAAGGTGATTTCGACTTTCTCGGTCGGCTACGAGCATATCGACGTCGCGGCCTGCCGGGCGCGAGGCATCGTGGCGGCGAATACGCCCGGCGCCATGACCGAGGCGACCGCCAATATCGCCATGCTGCTGATGCTGGGTGCGGCCCGGCGCGGCTACGAAGCACAACAGATGGTCCGGCGGGGCGAATGGCACGGCTGGACCTCCACCATGCTGCTGGGCGTCGATTTCAGCGGCAAACGGCTGGGAATTTTCGGCATGGGCCGGATCGGCCGGGCTGTGGCCGAGCGTGCCCGCGCCTTTGGCTTACAGATCCACTACCACAACCGTCACCGCCTGGCGGCGCCCGAGGAACAGGGCGCGGTCTTCCATGACCGTCTCGACGATCTGCTGGCGGTCAGCGACATCCTGTCGATCAATGCCCCCTCCTCACCGGAGACCCGCCATATTCTGAATGCCGAGGCCATCGCCCGCCTGCCGGACGGAGCCATCGTGGTGAATACCGCCCGCGGCGACATGGTGGACGACGAAGCCCTGATCGCCGCCCTGAAGGCCGGCCGGTTGCGCGCCGCCGGGCTGGATGTCTTTGCCGGCGAACCGCAGCTGAATCCCGCCTACCTCGACCTGCCAACCGCCTATCTGCTGCCGCATCTGGGCAGCGCCACAGTGGAGACCCGGGATCGGATGGGTTTCATGGCGCTCGACAATATCGACGCAGTCCTGCAAGGCCTGCCCGCGCCCTACCCGCTGTAGCTGCCGGTGCCGTATTCCAGCCATCCTGTTAACGGTAAGCCGTTGGGAAGGCGGCAAAAACTGCCTTGGCATCAAAACAAATAATCCCTGTTTTCCGGGCTTTTCCCTCTGGCATATGCCTTGCTTTGTAAGGGTCTGAGGAACCCGTACCATGATGCCCGCAAACGACACCCCGCTGACTGAATGGCCCCTGACCGCCCTGGCTGGTCAGCACCATCTCGCGCCCCATTCCACAGGCTTTGCCAGTCTGGTGCTGCGCCTGCGCCTGGCGCTGCGCAGAGATCCCGATCCGATTAAGCGCAACCTTGTCGAACAGATCCTGACCGCGGCAGCCGAAAGCGAGCAGCGCCTGATCGACCAGGCCCAGCGCATTGCAGAGCTGGAAGCCCTGTCCACCACCGACGCGCTGACCGGCCTGCCCAACCGTCGCGCCTTCGAAGCCTTTATGGCAACCGATCTGGCCCGCGCCGGCCGCGACAGCCATGGCGGCACGCTCGCCTTCCTTGATCTCGACCGTTTCAAGGCCATCAACGACCGCCACGGCCACGCCGCCGGCGATGCGGTGCTGTGCCAGATCGCCTTGCGGCTGCGTCCTGCCGCCCGGGCCACCGACTGCCTCGCCCGCCTGCATGGCGACGAGTTCGTGCTGGCTATGCCCGGCGCCACGCGCGAGCAGGCCGAGACCCGCCTCTCCGAACTGGCCAACCGTGTGGAAAAACAGCCGCTGCGCTTCGCCGATGCCCTGATCCCGGTCGGCATCAGCTACGGCTTGTCCAGCTATGACGGCAGTGCCGACCTGCCGACACTGCTGCGCGATTGCGATCGCGCCATGTATGTCCGGAAACAGGCCCGCCGCGACGACTGACCGTCTCGCGGTCTTCGCGGCCGACGCGTTGCCAGCGGCGCGCCATCCGGGCTAGACAGGTAGACAGGATTTACCCTCCTGTTCACCCCCGGATCGCGCCAGGATAATGCACATGAGCCACGACGCCCGCCTTGCCGCCCTCAAGATCGAACTGCCAAACCCGGCCGCACCGGCCGCCAACTACGTTCCCACCGTCATTGCCGGCAACCTGCTGTTCGTCGCCGGCCAGATCACCATTTTCAACGGCGAGCTTCGCCATCTCGGCAAGCTCGGCGCCGGTATCGACGTCGAAACCGGTAAGCAGGCAGCCCGCCTCTGCGGCCTGAACATCATCTCGCAAGCCCGGAACGCGCTCGGCGGCAGCCTGGATCGCATCAAGCGCTGCGTGAAGCTCGGCGGTTTCGTGAATTGCACACCTGACTTCATCGACCATCCGCAGGTGGTCAACGGTGCCTCCGACCTGATGGTCGAAGTGTTCGGCGATGCCGGCAAGCATGCGCGTTTCGCGGTCGGTGCCGTGTCGCTGCCGCGCGGCGTGTCGGTCGAAGTCGACGCCGTCTTCGAAATTGCCTGATCCGATGAGCAGCAACGTCGCCAGCAGATTGCAGGCGAAAGGGCTGGTTCTGCCGCCCGCCCCGGTGCCGGTGGCAACCTATGTCGGGTTCGTCACCGTCGGCAAACTCGTGCATGTCGCCGGCGTCGGCCCGACCTGGGGCAAGGAAGTTCGGCACGCCGGGAAAGTTGGCAGCGATCTCAGTGTCGAGCAGGGCTATGCTGCGGCTCAACTGACCGGCCTCAACCTGCTGGCCCATATGAGCACTGCCTGCGACGGCGATCTTGATCGCATTGCTCGCTGTGTGAAAGTATTCGCGCTGGTGAATGCCGGACCGGATTTCAATGACGCGCATATCGTTGCCAACGGCGTCACCGACCTCTTTGCCGACCTGTTCGGCGCCGATAAATTGCCCGTCAGGGCGCTGACCACGGCGCCGTCACTCCCGCTGAACATCGCCTTTGAGGCCGATGCCGTTTTCCTGCTGCACTGAGAGTTTTGCATGCCGCGTCTCGACATTCCGAAATGGCTGACCAAGACGCCGGTGGCGCATCGCGGCCTGCATGACATCGCCAAGGGCGTGCCGGAGAACTCCCTGCTCGCCTTCCGCAAGGCGATCGAGGCTGGCTTTGCCATCGAAACCGACGTGCGCATCACCGGCGACAAGCAGGTGGTGGTGTTCCACGATGATGTCCTGACCCGGCTCTGCGGTCGCGACGGCATCGTCTGCCAGATGCCGCTGGCCGATCTCAAGCCGCTCAAGCTGCTCGGCACCGAGGAAACCATCCCAAGCTTCCGCGACCTGCTCGATCTGGTGCAGGGCGCCGTGCCGCTGGTGGTGGAGATCAAGAAAGACAAGGGCGAACCGGTCGGACCACTGGAAAGCAGCGTGGCGCGCATGCTGCAGCATTATCCCGGCCCCTTCGTGATCCAGTCGTTCAATCCGCGTACTGTCAAATGGTTCGAGAAAAATGCACCGCAGATCATTCGCGGCCAGATCGCGACCGATCTTGCCAATATGACCAAAGGCCTGAACTGGTTCACCAGACTGCAGCTCAAGCGCGCCCTGATGACCGGCTACGGCAACCCCGACTTCCTCGCCTACGATGTGCGCGATCTGCCTTCCGAGATCACTGCAGCGGCGCGGCGACGCGGCCTGCCGCTGCTGAGCTGGACCGTTCGTACGCCCGGCGAGCGTGCCCGCGCTGCGGCGCACGCCGACAATGTGATCTTCGAGGATCTGTCGACCACGGCTGTATGACCGCACGCCGGGACGCCGCAGCAAGCAAAATCACTGTCCGGGCGCTGACGCAGGTTGCCGACCTGCCGGTCGCCGACTGGGATCGCTGCGCCGGCACCGAGAACCCTTTTGTCGCCCATGCCTTCCTCGACGCGCTGGAACAATCGCGCTGTGTTACGCCGCGCACCGGCTGGCAGCCAACCCATCTGGTCGCGGAGGACGGCGCCGGCGCTGTGATCGGCGTGCTGCCGCTCTATCTCAAAGGACACAGCCAGGGCGAATATATCTTCGACCATGGCTGGGCCGACGCCTATGCGCGTGCCGGCGGCCAATATTACCCCAAGCTGCTGTCAGCGGTGCCCTTCTCTCCCGTCACCGGGCGGCGTTTCCTGGTTGTGCCCGATGCCGACTTCGATACGGTAGCCGGCGCGCTGCTGCACGGCGCGCGCGAGATTGCGCGGCAATACGGACTGTCGTCTGTGCACATCAACTTCCTGGGGGAAACCGAAGCCGAATGGGCGCAGAGCCACGACATGCTGCTGCGCATCGGCGAGCAGTTCCACTGGCAGAATGACGGCTATACGGATTTCGAAGCCTTTCTGACGCAACTGGCTGCCCGCAAGCGCAAGGCGATCCGCAAGGAGCGCCGCGAAGCCGTCGAACGCGGCATCGATATCCGCACGTTTCAGGGCGATACGCTCACGCAGGAACATTGGGACGCGTTCTTCGACTTCTACATGGATACCGGTAGTCGCAAATGGGGCCAGCCGTATCTCAATCGCGACTTCTTCCGCCGCCTGCAGGAGACGATGGCAGATCGCGTGGTTTTGATGATGGCACAGCGCGAAGGCCGCTGGATTGCCGGCGCCTGGAACATGCGCGGCAGCGACACGTTATATGGCCGCAACTGGGGCTGTATCGAATATCATCCCTGCCTGCATTTCGAATGCTGCTACTATCAGGCGATCGACTATGCCATCCGTCATGGACTGAGCCGGGTCGAGGCTGGCGCCCAGGGCGAGCACAAGCTGGCCCGCGGCTACCTTCCCGTGCCGATCTATTCGGTCCATTGGCTCGCCGAGCCAGCCTTCCACGAGGCTGTCGCGCGGTTTTTGAAGGAAGAGCGCGCCCATATGACCGGCATGATCGCCGCGCTCGACCAACATTCACCCTTTCGTCAGGTGACGCCGACAGAGGAAAGCGAATAGTCTGTCTCGACTGCTCAAGAGTATATTGGGGACCCGGGGTAACATCGGGCTTGTTTGGGAGGTACTGACATGACGGGATTACCGCACGACGACGGCTGCATCTTCTGCAAAATCGTCAAGGGCGAAGCACTGAGCTTCAAGGTCTACGAAGACGATCTCAGTTTCGCCATCATGGACATCAATCCGTTCAACCACGGCCATACGCTGGTGCTGAGCAAGGGGCATTACACCAATCTCCACGAGGCGAACGAAGACGCCGTGGCAGCTGTCGCCCGAACCGCGAAGAAAATTGCCGCCGCTGTCGTCGACGCCGTCCCGAATGACGGCGTCAATATCGTGCAGGCGAACGGACCCGGCGCTGCGCAATCCGTACAGCACTATCATCTGCACATCCTGCCACGCCGGCTGGGCGACAATGCCAAGCTGAACTGGAGCCTGACGCCCGGCGATCATGAAATCATCGCCAAACAGGCGGCCGATATCCGGGCCAGGCTGTAGCCGTGCATCCGGTAGTGACAGCGGCCCGGTTTTTTCTGCCGCTGATCCTGCTGTCAGTCCTGCTGACCGGCACTTCCGTCGCCGCCACGGATTATGCCGCGGCCTGTCGCGATGAGGCTCAGCGCGGCCTTACCACTGCCTGCGAGAAGGCCATCGCGGTCAACCCTAATGATGCGGAATTGCATGCCCTGCTCGGCCATGCCTATTTCGCCAGCGGCTTTTACGCCGAAGGGCTGCAGGCGTTGCGTGAGGCGATCACCGTCTCCAGGGGTGCACCAGCGTATCGCTACCGCTATGCCGGTTTTGCCGCACTGATTAACGAATACCCCAAAGCGGCGGCCGAACTCGAACTGGCTGTGGCCGACGAGCCGCGCAACCTGAAAGCCTGGACCCTGCTGGCCGACTGCTACCGCTACATGAAGGACAAGCCGCTGGCCCTGCGCGCCGGTCGCAAGGCGGCCGAACTCGGCGATCCAGCAGAATCCTATATTCTGTCAACGCTCTACAATAGCGGCGACGGCGTCAGCATCGATCCGAAAGAAGAACTGCGCTGGCTAGAACGCGCGGCCAAAGCCGGCTATGCCGCAGCGGTACAGGATATCGTGCGTTTCTATGCCGATGGCCGCCCCGGCATCCCACCTGACACGGCCAAACGCGACTACTGGCAACGCAAGGCGAAGAAGCTCGAATAGCCCGCCAGATTCAAACTGCCGCGTATCGCGGGCAGAAAAGAAGCGACGCTCTGCCGGCGCCGGCTATCAATGCGCGTATTCTGGAATCTTACCGTCCGGTGCACCATCTGCCCCCCCGCTGCCACCCTTGGCAGCTTTGTCGGCGGTGTATTCGAAGGCCAGCTTGTCGTCCACGACCTTCACGAGGACATGGCCGCCCTTCGCCAATTGCCCGAACAGCAGTTCGTCGGCCAGCGGCTTCTTGATGTGCTCCTGGATCACGCGGCCGAGCGGCCGGGCGCCATAGAGCTTGTCGTAGCCGCGCTCGGCCAGCCAGGCGCGCGCTTCATCGGTCAGGGCAACGGTAACATTGCGGTCTGCAAGCTGACCTTCCAGCTGGGCGACGAATTTATCGACCACCTTGTTGATCACCTCAAGCGACAGCGCGGCGAAGGGAATCACCGCATCCAGTCGATTGCGGAATTCCGGCGTGAACATCTTCTTGATGGCTTCCTCGTCCTCGCCTTCCTTCATGTCGCGGCCAAATCCGATGGCCTGCTTCGACATTTCAGAGGCGCCGGCATTTGTCGTCATGATCAGCACGACATTGCGGAAGTCGACATGCTTGCCGTTGTTGTCGGTCAGCTTGCCGTGATCCATCACCTGCAGAAGGATATTGAACAGGTCGCCATGCGCCTTCTCGATTTCGTCGAGCAGCAGCACGCAGTGCGGATGCTGGTCAACGGCGTCGGTCAGCAGGCCACCCTGATCGAAGCCGACATAGCCCGGCGGTGCGCCGATCAGGCGACTGACGCTGTGGCGCTCCATATATTCCGACATGTCGAAGCGGATCAGTTCGACACCCATGATGGCGGCAAGCTGGCGCGCCACCTCGGTCTTGCCGACACCGGTGGGGCCGGAGAACAGATAGTTGCCGATCGGCTTCTCGGGTTCACGCAGGCCGGCGCGGGCCAGCTTGATCGCACTGGACAGCGCCTCGATGGCCTTGTCCTGGCCGTAGACCACGCGCTGCAGTTCGGCTTCCAGGTTGCGCAGAGATTCCTTGTCTTCACGCGATACCGACTTGGGCGGGATGCGGGCGATCTTGGCGACGATGGCCTCGACTTCCTTCACGCCGATAGTCTTGCGGCGCTTGCTTTCCGGCTTCATCAGCTCGGCGGCGCCCACCTCGTCGATTACGTCGATCGCCTTGTCGGGCAGTTTGCGGTCGTTGATGTATTTCGCAGCCAGTTCGACAGCGGCCTTGATCGCATCCTCGGTGTAACGCACGCCATGATGCTGCTCGTAGTAACCCTTGATGCCCTTCAGGATCTTGATGGCATCGGCCGGGGTCGGCTCGTTGACGTCGATCTTCTGGAACCGGCGCAGCAATGCGCGGTCCTTCTCGATGTAGGAGCGGAATTCCTTGTAGGTCGTCGAACCGATGCAGCGCAGCGCGCCCGAAGCGAGGGCAGGTTTCAGCAGGTTGGACGCATCCATTGCGCCGCCCGAAGTGGCACCCGCGCCGATCACCGTGTGCATCTCATCGATGAACAGGATCGAGCCAGGCTGACCTTCCAGCTCCTGCATCACCTGCTTCAGACGTTCCTCGAAATCGCCGCGATAGCGCGTACCCGCCAGCAGGCTGCCCATATCGAGCGCATAGATGGTGGAGTCTTTCAGAATCTCCGGTACCTCGCCGCGCACGATGCGACGCGCCAGGCCTTCGGCAATGGCTGTCTTGCCGACGCCGGGATCGCCGACATAGAGCGGGTTGTTCTTGGTGCGGCGGCACAGGATCTGGATCGTGCGTTCGATCTCGGCCTCGCGGCCGATGAGGGCGTCGATCTTACCAGCCTTGGCCTTCTCGTTGAGGTTGACGCAATAGGCGCTGAGCGCCTCCTTGTCCTTGCCGGCGTTCCGGTCGCTGCCGCCGCGCTCGCGGTCGCCACGGTCGGCGCGTTCTGCACGCTGCTCGACATCGCTGTCGGCGCCGCGCACCGGACGGCGGTCACCGCGCCCCGGCGCCTTGGCCACGCCATGGCTGATATAGCTGACGGCGTCCAGGCGCGTCATGTCCTGCTCCTGCAGGAAATGCACGGCATGGCTTTCACGTTCGGAGAAAATCGCAACCAGCACGTTGGCGCCGGTCACTTCCTCGCGGCCGGACGACTGCACATGGAACAGCGCGCGCTGTACGGCGCGCTGGAAACTCAGCGTCGGCTTGGCATCCTGCGGAATGCTGACCACCAGACCGCGCAGTTCTTCGTCGATGAAGGTGCCGACGCGCTGGCGCAGCTTCTCAACATCGACATTGCAGGCACGCAGAACCGCAATCGCATCCTGATCTTCGGTCAGGGCGAACAGCAGGTGTTCCAGCGTGGCGAATTCATGCTTCTTGGCGCCGGCGAGCGACAGCGCGCGATGCAGGGTCTGTTCAAGCGTGCGGGAGAAAGATGCCATCCGTCCTGAACCTCCCTCAGTCGCGTTCCATCGTGCACTGCAGCGGATGCTGGTGCTGGCGCGCGAAATCGATCACCTGGGTAACCTTGGTCTCGGCAACTTCGTAGGTAAAGACGCCGCAGATGCCGACACCCTTCTGATGCACGTGCAGCATGATGCGGGTGGCATCTTCCCGCGCCTTGTTGAAAAAGCGCTCAAGCACATGCACGACGAACTCCATGGGAGTGTAGTCGTCGTTCAGCAACATAACCTTGTACATGGGCGGCTTCTGCGTCTTTGGCCGGGTCTTGGTGACCACGCCGACCTCGGTGCGCCCGCGCCCGTCACGTCCATCCCGTTCGCTCATGCCTCAGACCCAGCAAACTTGCGGCACCATGAAAACAATTGGTGCACGGAATGATGATATGGCCACGCCGGTTAAAAATACCAGTAGCCTCGGGACAAAAAAAGAGCCCGGTTTTGTGACCGGGCTCCTAACATACTCTACTGGGGAAGAAACTCTGGCGGCGACAGCCGCCGTCATATTAGGCAGCGAGCGGCTTCACCATCTTTTCGACGGTGGCCTGAACCTGGGCGTTGATCGGCGCGAAAGCGTCCTGCGCGACCTTGGTGGCCACTTCGCTCAGCTTCGTGGTGTGAGCGGTGTAGGCCTCGAAGGCGCTCTTGGCGTAGCCGTTCTGCAGCTCGATCAGTTCCTGCAGGGTCTTGGCGCCCATCATCGCCTTGGCAGCGGAAATCTGGTCTTCCACCTGCGTCTTGGTGAAGGCCATGACTTCGGCATTGATGGTCTCGAAGCCCTTGGTGGCGACGTTGCCGGCGGTCACATAGGCTTCGACCTGATCCTTGCCGAGCTTGGCGGCGTCATCAACGCTCTTGGTGACGGCGTCGAAACGCTCCTTGCTCATCGAGAACGCCTTCTCCAGCGCTTCGGTGCTGGCAGTGATCGTCTTCTCGACCTGCTCCTTCGAGGCGAACATCACTGCCTCAAACGGATTGGCGAGAGCTTCGGTTTCGGTGCCTTCGATCTTCTTCTTGGTGGCCATGGGGTGCTGTCCTTGCTGTGTCGGGGTTTGTCACGGGCCTGACCCGCCTTGAGCGGGGACGGCAGAATGAATGATGCTGCACTGCAACAGCCCTGAATTTAGGCACTCCCTGACCACTCGTCAATGGAAAAATTGTGCGCTGCACAAAAATCTTGCGCAGCGCACTAGAATCGGCGGAAATCTACAGAAATCGCCCGTTAGTTGAACAGGATGCCCTGGCTGTAGGTCAGGCCGTTCTCGCCGACCATGTAGCGATGGGGCACCGATTTCACACCGCGCTCGGTCCCCTGACTTATCATGGTGCCATAGGGCGGCAGCGGCACTTCGTATGGCTCGATCGGCTTCTCGACAGTCTTGTCGAACGGCGCCACGGCCCGCAGCAGCGGCACGGCCATGCGGTCGAAGTCCGGCGAGGGCCAGGCCCAGGCGTTGAAGTGGAATTTACCCTCCCGGCAGGCGCTGGCAGCCCAGTAGAAGGTATCGCCGCGCAGGGCCAGGCCCTTCGATGCCGGCGCCTCAAAGCCGGTGGCAGCGATGGCCTGTTTCAACTGGGTGAATTCTGCCGGATTGAGGCGGTAGAGCGCCTGTTCCCCGTTCCAGGGCCTCAGAGGGTCGCTGATCAGGATGTTATTCAGCAGCCCCCGCCCCAGCACGCGGGCCTCCATCATGGCGCCGCCGTCGGGCTGCGCCGTGATGTCGTAACTACGCTGCTGGTCATCCTGCCGGGCATTGTAGACCAGCCGGTATCTGGCCGGCTGGCCGGGTGCGCAGGCCCGTGCGAGATCGTCGCCCCCGACATAGCGGTCCCAGGTCAGGGCGCGCTGCAGGGGATTGTCGGTCGGTCCCTGGGACGCGCAGGCCGCCAGACCTGCCGCCGCGATAACGGCTGCCGCCAACACTTTGTTAAAGCTCTTGATCATAGTCTGCGCTTTCCTGCGTTTTCCGGCCACCGATCCGGGTGAATCCATGTTGATTCAATCTGTTAGTAAACAATACGCTGGACAAGGGGTAGGTCTGGTTAATATCCTTCTCCCGATTCGCGGCCAGGGGGGCACCCGGTCGTTACCCGCAGTCAGGGCACCAGTTGCCCTAAGGGATACCGAGGTAAGGCAGATAATGATGCGAACTGATTTGGCCAAGGGGCGGATTCTGCCGGCTATTGTAACAATCTGTTTCACCGTCCTGGCTTTCGCCTTTACCGCCGCCCCTGCCCTGGCCGGCCCCTATTCCGCCATCGTGGTCGATGCCGATAACGGCCGGGTCCTGCATGCCCAGGAGGCGGATGCCCCGCGCTACCCGGCCTCGCTGACCAAGATGATGACCCTGTACATGGCCTTCGACGCCCTGAAAGACGGCCGCCTGAAAATGGACCAGCGGCTGACCGTGTCGAAGCATGCCGCCGCCCAGCCTTATGGCATTGCCCTGCGTGCCGGCCAGACTATCACCGTCCGCGACGCCATCCTGGCCGCGATCACCAAGTCGGCCAACAATGCCGCCGCCGTGCTGGGCGAGGCCATCGGCGGCAGCGAGAAGCAGTTCGCGACGATGATGACCCGCCGCGCTCACCAGCTCGGCATGCATAACACCGTGTTCCAGAACGCCTCCGGCCTGCCCAACACCAAGCAGAAGAGCACGGCCCGCGACATGGCCACGCTGGGCATCGCCCTGATCAAGAACCACAAGAATTATTACAGCTACTTCTCGACCGCCGAATTCGAGTGGCAGGGTGCTGCGATCCGCAACCACAACCATATGCTGGCGCGCTACGAAGGCGCCGACGGCATCAAGACCGGCTTCATCGCAGCATCCGGTTTCAACCTTGTTGCCTCGGCCAAGCGCGACGGCCGCCGCATCGTGGCGGTGGTCTATGGTGGCACCAGCGTGCAGGCCCGCGACAACCGCATGATCCAGTTGCTCGACATCGGTTTCGAGAAGCTGGAGAACGGCGAAGATCGCAACGCCCCGTTGCTGATGGTCGATGCGCCGAAGCGTGACCAGGGCATCGGCCTGATCTCGAATGCCGAGGCCGCCGTTCCTGCTCCGACCGCTGCCCGCGCCAGGCAGATCAAGAAGGCGACCCAGGCGGCAGCGCCGCGTGACACTGCCACACCGACCGGCGAGTGGGCCGTGCAGCTTGGCGCCTTCAAGCAGGCGGCCTCCGCTGAAAAGGTTCTGGACCGCGCGCGCGGCAAACTGCCGGAGGCAGAACCGCTGGTCGATGCCATCGATGCCGGCAAGATGACGCTATACCGCGCCCGCCTCACCGGCCTGACCCAGACCTCGGCCCGCCAGGCCTGCGAGCAGTTCAAACGCGAGAAGATGACCTGCTCAGTCATTTCGCCCGACGCCTGAGCGCGACAGATATTTCGGGAAAGGCCGCGGCAATCCAGGTTGCCGCGGCCTTTTTCTTTTTCGGCTGGTTGTGCGCCTCGGCACAAGATAGCAGCCACGCCGGCTTTCCTGTTCGTCTGCAGCTTTTTTATGATCCCGCAATATTCTTGAGCGCTGAGCCATGGATCTGACCCACACCCGCCGCCGACGCCTGAACCTGCTCTACATGTTCATGCTGCTTGGCATCGTCCTTGGCGGCGCCTATGGCACTGCCGTCGGCGTGCTGATGGAAGGCACGCTCGGCCCGCATGTCCTGTTCCACGGCACGCTGCGCGGCTGTTTCACCGGCCTGCTGGTCAGCGGTGCGATTGCCGCCTTCGAACTTTATGTCGTCGAAGGTGCCAATGGCCTGCGGCGCCGGCCCTTCTGGCAGCTGCTGGCGATCAAGGAGGTGGTCTATATCGGCGCCATCCTCAACGGCGACTGGCTTGGCAGTGCCCTGCTTGGTACGCCCGGCGATCCCGGCTCCGGCTGGAACCGCATCACTGCGATCACTTTCTTCTTCTCGGTCGGCTTTGCGCTGCTGATCAACTTCGTCATGGAAATGTCGATGCTGCTCGGCCCCGGCGTACTCGGCAACATGCTGCGCGGGCGCTACCACCGGCCGCGCCAGGAACGCCGGCTGATGGTGTTTTTCGACATGTGCGGCTCCACGGCCATTGCCGAAAAGATTGGCGACATGGCTTTCCACAGCCTGCTCAACCGCTTCTTCGTCGACCTGACAGAAGCCGTACTCGCCTGGGGTGGCGTGGTGCACAAATATGTCGGCGATGAGATGATCGTCACCTGGGCCCTGGATAGCGGTGGCCGCAACCCGGCTGGCGCTTATGCGGCGGTGCGTGAGGCGCATCGGCGTTTTGCCTGCCAGGCCGAACGCTATCGCCGCGATTTCGGCGTCTCGCCCGACTTCCGCGCCGTGCTGCATGCCGGCCCGGTGATTGCAGGCGAAATGGGCGAGGTGAAGCGCGAGATCGTGCTGCTCGGGGACACGGTCAACACCACGGCAAAGATCGAGACGGTTGCCAAGACCCTGCCCGGCAACATCGTTGCCTCCGCCGAAGCCCTTGCGGCGGCAGCGCTGCCGGAGGGCATGACGTCTCGGTATCTCGGCAGCTTTCCACTGCCCGGCAAGTCCGCTCCGGTCGCCTTGTACAGCATCACAGAACGATGAAAATCCTTGCCCCGCCCACGCTGACAGGCGCTTTTGCATTTGCTATTTTGAGTCTTGCCCGAAGCCCTGATTTGTCGCCTGCCCTGGCTGCAGACGACATGGCATCCCGCCCCTTGGTTGCTTCTCCCTGTCCGGCCGCCTGCGCCGGCAGGAGGGCGTAGCCAAAGAGGACCAGGGCAATGCCCGCTTCGACTGCTCCCGTCAGCACCGCCTTCGTCGCCTTCCGCGTGCTTCTGCCGTTTGCCTGCGGCTACTTCATGTCTTACCTGTTCCGCAGCGTGAATGCCGTGATCGCGCCCAACCTGCAGCGCGACCTCGGCATCGGGGCTGCCGATCTCGGTACGCTGACCGCCGCTTACTTCCTGACCTTCTCGCTGTTCCAGCTGCCGCTCGGCATCCTGCTCGATCGCTTCGGTCCGCGCCGGGTACAGGCCTGCCTGCTGCTGCTGGCCGCGCTGGGTGCCGTCGTCTTTGCCATCGGCACCAACCTTTCGCATCTGGTGATCGGTCGTGCGCTGGTCGGTTTCGGTGTTGCCGGCGGGCTGATGTCCGCCATGAAAGCCATCGCGCTCTGGTTACCCAAGGAGCGCTGGGCGCTGGCCAACGGCGTGTTCATGACCGCCGGCGGCCTTGGTGCACTCGCCGCAACGCTGCCGGTCGAACTGGCGCTGGAGCATTATCACTGGACGGTCCTGTTCTGGGGGCTGGCAGGCCTGACCGCCTTCGCCTCGGCGCTGATTTTCTTCATCGTGCCGGAACGCCACGCGGCCCCCGTCGCGACATCCACACTGCGCCAGCAGTTGCGCGACTGCGGCCGTTTCCTGGCCGATGCGCGTTTCTGGCGCATCGCGCCGGTGTCGATGATGGGCATGGCCAGCGGCATGTCGATCCAGGGACTCTGGGCCGGTCCCTATCTGCGCGATGTCGGCGGCCTTGACCGGGCCGGCGCCGCACAGGTGCTGTTCGTCATGGCCGCGGCACTGACTGCCGGCTTCACGCTGACCGGCATCGCTGCCGACCGGATGCAGCGCCGGGGCATCCCGCTCGGCCGTATCATGGCCTGGGGCGTGGTGTTCTATGCCGTCGTGCTGGCGGCGATGGCCAGTGGCTGGGTGCCGACCAATCCGCTGCTCTGGATCGCGTTCGGCATCCTGTGCAACACCACCGTGCTGGCCTATCCGATCCTGAGCAGCCAGTTCACACCGGACCAGGCCGGGCGCATCAACACACTGCTGAACGGTGTGGTGTTTGGCTTCACCTTCTTCGCCCAGGCTGGCATGGGCTGGCTAATCGCCCTCTGGCCCCGCGACGCCAACGGCGGTTATCCGTTGGTCGCCTATCAGTGGACGCTTGGGCTGGCGATGGCCCTGCTGCTGCTCGGACTGGCCTGGTACCTGCTACCGCGTCGCGACGATCTCAAGTAACGGGCGCTTACTGAACAGGGGGGCGACCGACCGAGTAATAACGGAAGCCGGCCTGCTTCATCTCCGACGGCTTGTAGATATTGCGCAGGTCGACCAGCACGGGCTGGCGCAACAGCGTCCTGAGTCGGTCAAAGTCGAGCGCACGGAACTGGTTCCATTCCGTGATGATCACCAGTGCGTCTGCACCGGTTGCCGTCTCATATGCCTCGTCGCACCAGACCACGTCCTTGAGCAGCTTCTTTGCCTCATGCATGCCTTCCGGATCGTAGGCGCGCACGGTGGCGCCGGCCGCCTGCAACACCGGCAGTATCTCCAGGCTCGGGCTGTCGCGCATGTCGTCGGTCTCGGGCTTGAAGGTCAGGCCCAACACGGCAATGGTCTTGCCCTTCACCGATCCGCCGCAGGCTGCGACCACCTTATCGGCCATGCGGCCTTTGCGCCTGTCGTTCACGTTGATGACGGTTTCGACAATGCTGAGCGGCGCATCAAACTTGCGGCCGGTCGCAGCCAGCGCATTGGTGTCCTTCGGGAAGCAGGAACCGCCATAGCCCGGACCGGCATGCAGGAACTTGCCGCCGATACGGCCATCCAGACCGATGCCGCGCGCGACATCCTGCACGTTCACGTTCACCTTTTCGCACAGATCGGCAACTTCGTTGATGAAGGTGATCTTGGTGGCGAGGAAGGCGTTGCCGGCATACTTGATCAGCTCTGCCGTCTCCAGTGTGGTGAACAGGATCGGCGTCTCATTGATATAGAGCGGGCGGTACAGCGCGCGCAGCAACTCCTTGGCCCGGTCGCTGTCGGCACCGCAGACCACACGGTCGGGGCGCATGAAATCCTCAATCGCCGCGCCTTCGCGCAGGAATTCCGGATTGGAAGCAACCTCGAATTCGGCGTCGGGCCGGGTTTCGCGGACGATGCGTTCCACTTCGCGGCCGGTACCGACCGGCACGGTCGACTTGGTCACGATGAGCGTGTAATGCGTCAGCGCCTCGGCAATTTCCTTGGCGGCCGCATAGACATACGACAGGTCGGCTTCACCATCGCCACGACGCGACGGCGTTCCGACGCCAATGAACACTGCATCGGCATTGGACACCGCAGCCTTGATATCCATGGTGAAGGACAGCCGACCAGCCTTGACGTTGCGCGCCACCAGATCTTCCAGACCCGGCTCGAAAATGGGAATCTCGCCGCGCAGCAGGCTGTTGATGCGGTCGGGATTCTTGTCCACGCAGGTGACGGTGTGGCCGAATTCGGAGAAACAGGTTCCGGATACCAGGCCGACATAGCCGGTACCGATCATCGCTACGCGCATTCTCTACCCCCAGTTCCGCAATAAGCGGGCGACATCGCCGTGCTTAAAGCGTCTTGTAAACCTCGCGGACGATCTCGGCCGCNNTCGCCGCAATCATAACGCGTGCCGCTGAAGCGCAGGCCATGGAATGGCACTTCGCTGATCATGCGCGCCAGGGCATCGGTCAGCTGGATCTCGCCACCAGCGCCACGCTGCACCTTGTCGAGATGATCGAAGACCGAGGGCTGCACGATGTAACGGCCGATCACGGCAGTGCGCGACGGCGCCTTGTCCGGGCTCGGCTTCTCCACCAGGCCCTTCACCTCGACAAGCTTGTCGCTGTCCTTGCCCGGCGAAACGATACCATAGCGCTTGGTGTGCTCATGCGGCACATCCATGGCGGCAATCATGTTGCCGCCCACCTTGTTGTAGGCCTCGACCATCTCGGCCAGGCAGCCTTTTTTGGACAGGATCAGATCGTCCGCCAGCAGCACGGCAAACGGCTCATCGCCGACCAGCGACTTGGCGCAGCGCACGGCATGGCCGAGCCCCATCGGTTCCATCTGGCGCGTGTAGGACACAGCACCGGCCTTGGGCATCCAGCTGTTGATCAGCTCCAGCATGTCGTTCTTGCTGCGCTCCTTGAGCACATCTTCCAGCTCGTAGGAGCGGTCGAAGTGATCCTCGATCGCCTGCTTGCCGCGGCCGGTGACAAAAATGAATTCCTCGATGCCCGCGGCCTGCGCCTCTTCCACGGCATACTGGATCAGCGGCTTGTCGACGACCGGCAGCATTTCCTTCGGCATTGCCTTGGTGGCCGGCAGAAAGCGGGTACCGAGACCACCGACGGGGAACACAGCTTTGCGGATCGGACGAATCATGCGACAGGCACTTTCTTGTTGTTCGACATGGGCGATTCGGGCCCAGGCCACTGCGCGGTTTTACGCCGCCGGCCCGGTCTCGTGCAACTGGGGCGAAGCGCCCCAACCTGACTTATGGCCGCCTTTCTTGGCCCGATAATGGGGCAGAAATGCGACCCCAAACGGGGCGCGGCGGCGCCGGTTCCGGCCGCTTTCCCTACAGGGGCCCAAACCCTATCATGACCGCAGTCCGTTACCGAAATACCCGGAGAGGCCCGTGTCTGCCGCACCCGATCTCACGCCTGCCGATACCCCGGTCCTGCGCAGCCAGCCTGCCGCCGGCATCGTTCGCCTGACCCTGAATCGGCCCAAGGCCTATAACAGCCTGTCCACCGGGCTGATGACGGCGCTGCAGGCCGAACTCGACGCCATCAAGGCCGAACGGAACGGTGTCAAAGCGGTGATTATCGCCGCCAACGGTCCTGGCTTCTGCGCCGGCCACGACCTGAAGGAAGTTCGGGCTAATCCCGGCCGCCAGCAATATGAGGCCCTGTTTCGGCAGTGCTCGATGCTGATGCAGTCGGTGGTTGCCCTGCCCCAGCCGGTCATTGCCCAGGTGCACGGTGTGGCCTCTGCGGCCGGCTGCCAGCTGGTGGCGAGCTGCGATCTGGCTGTGGCGGCCGACACTGCGCGTTTTGCGACGCCCGGCGTCAATATCGGACTGTTCTGCTCGACTCCGATGGTGGCACTGTCGCGCAACGTGTCGCGCAAGCATGCGATGGAGATGCTGTTGACCGGCGACCTGCTGCCGGCGGCCCGGGCGGCGGACATCGGCCTGATCAATCGTGTGGTACCCGAAGCCGGTCTGGCCGATGCCGCACTGGCGCTGGCACAGCAGATCGCCGCCAAGTCGCCGCTGACCGTGAAGATCGGCAAGGAGGCGTTCTACCGCCAGATCGAGATGCCGCTGGCGCAGGCCTACGACTATGCCAGCCGGGTGATGACGGAAAACATGCTGGCGCGCGATGCCGAGGAAGGTATCGACGCCTTCATCGAGAAGCGCGACCCGAGCTGGGAAGGCCGCTGAAATGACTGCTGTGATGGAAAAGATCGATCACGACAATTACGACGACGAGTATATCCGCAGCATCCTGCGCAAGGTGAATGCCATCGCCATGGCCGGGGCCAGCGCCAACTGGAACCGCCCGTCCTATTTCGCCATGAAGTACCTGCAGCAAAAGGGCTACCGCGTCATCCCGGTCAACCCGAAGGAAGCCGGCAAGGAAATACTCGGCGAGAAGGTCTACGCCAGCGTCAGCGAGATTCCGGTGAAGGTCGATATGGTCGACTGCTTCCGCAATTCCGACGCCATCCCGCCGCTCGCCGACGAGGCCATCAAGGTCGGCGCCAAGGTGTTGTGGATGCAGTTGGGCGTGCGTAACGAGGCCGCCGCGCAGAAGGCCGAAACCGCCGGCCTGAGCGTGGTGATGAACCGCTGCCCCAAGATCGAATATGGCCGGCTCAGCCGGGAGATCGGCTGGATGGGCGTTAATACCCGCGTCGTCAGTTCGAAGCGTCAGCGTAGGATTTAGAGTTATGACTGAGAATAAGAACCGCACGGCAGAAAACACCTCGCCTTATGGCTTCGACACGCTGCAGGTCCATGCCGGCACCGCGCCCGATCCCGTCACCGGCGCGCGCTCGACGCCGATCTACCAGACCACGGCCTTTGTGTTCGAGGATGCCGACCAGGCCGCGTCACTGTTCAACCTGCAGAGTTTCGGCAACATTTATACCCGCCTGACCAATCCGACCACGGCGGTACTGGAGCAGAAGGTTGCGGCACTCGAAAACGGTCGCGCTGCCACGGCAGTGGCCAGCGGACATGCGTCGCAGGCCGTTGCCTTCCATATGCTGATGAGCCCGGGCGATCATATCGTCGCCTCTAGCAAGCTCTACGGCGGCTCGATCACCCAGCTTGGTGTCAGCTTCAAACGCTTCGACTGGCACACGACCTTTGTCGATCCGGACGACCTCGACGGTTTCCGCACGGCGATCACGCCGAAGACCAAGGCGATCTATGCCGAGAGCCTGTCCAATCCCGGCGGCGTGATTGTCGACATCACGGCGCTGGCCGAGATCGCGCATGAAGCCGGCATTCCGCTGATCATCGACAACACCATGGCCTCGCCCTATCTCTGCCGCCCCATCGAGCATGGCGCCGATATCGTGCTGCATTCCGCCACCAAATTCCTGGGCGGCCATGGCAATTCGATGGGCGGTGTGATTGTCGATTCCGGCAAGTTTGACTGGGGCCAGAACGACAAGTTCCCGCATCTGTCGAAGCCGTCGCCGGCTTATCACGGCCTCACCTTCTGGGAGACTTTCGGTGATATGGCCTTTGCGGTGGCCTGCCGTGTCATCAGCTTGCGCGATCTGGGTCCGGCGATCTCGCCGTTCAACGCCTTCATGATCCTGACCGGTATGGAGACGCTAAGCCTTCGCATGCGCAAGCATTGCGACAATGCGCAGGCCGTTGCCGAATTCCTGTCGAAGCATCCGCAGGTGGCCTGGGTGAATTATGCCGGCCTGCTCGGCGACAAGCACTATGCGCTGGCGCAGAAATACCTGCCCAAGGGTGCCGGCTCGACCTTCACCTTCGGCCTGAAGGGCGGCTACGACGCCGGGCTCAAATTCGTCGATGCCGTGCAGATCTTCTCGCATCTCGCCAATGTTGGCGACACGCGCAGCCTGGTGATCCACCCGGCCTCCACCACGCATCGCCAGCTGACACCGGAACAGCGCGCCGCTGCCGGCTCCGGCGACGACGTGATCCGGCTCTCCATCGGCATTGAGGACGTGACCGACCTGATTAAAGACCTGGATGGGGCACTCAATGCGGCCTGACGATCGCGGTACACTGAGCGCGGTGTGATTACTCTGCTGCCGCTGGTGCTGCCGTCGCCTGCGGGTCGGTTGCCCTGTCACGTGGCAGCAGCAGTGCAAATACCCCTGCCCCAGCCGCAGCCACCGCCAGCAGGATGAACAGCACGTCCAGCGTGCCGGTCATGCGGTAGATCACCGGGATTACGGCCACGCCCAGCGAAGACACGCCGAGCGTCAGCACGAATTTCCCTCCAAAGGCTCGACCGCGCCATTGCGGCGGCGTGTATTTCGCCAGCAGGGAATTCTCCGCCGCCTGCCCCGCCACATTCAGGCTGACCATCAGCGCCGCCACCGGCACCAGCGCCGGATGGATCAGCATCATGGCAATGATGATCACCGGAATCTGCAGCCATTGCACTGCGGCATAGACGCTGCGCAGCGCATAGCGGTCGGCCAGTTCACCGCCAACGAGCTGTGACAGTGCCGAGCAGGTGTAAACAATGGTGACCATGCCGCCGATGCCGAGCATGCTGTCGTTGAACCAGTCCGACAGGCGGGTATCGAAAATCTTGGGCAAGGCAAAGGCCGTCGCCTGGAAGATCAGCCCGGTGCAGAGCATGGTGGCCGACATCACCCAGAAGACGCGCCAGATGTCGCTCTTGCCCGGCGCCGGCGTCGGCACGGCATCCTCGCCGCGATCCAGCAGCCGGTCGGTCTGTCGTGCCCAGAGGAAAGCCACACCGGTGATCAGGCAGACCGCGCCCGGCAGAATGAAGGCCGTGCGCCAGCCATAGAGGTCGGCCAGGAAGCCGGCCACGAGGGCCGCGGCTGCCGTGCCGATGGAGCCGAACACGCCGTTGATGCCGAGCGCGCGGCCGCGGTTGACGGCATTGCGCACCAGCCAGGGAATCCCGACCGGATGATAAATCGCCGCGAAGACTCCGATACCAGCAAGGCCAAGGCAGATGGTCAGCGGCGTATCGGCCATGCCGGTCGCGATCGAGCAGAGGCCGACGCCAAGGAAGAATAGCGACATCATGCCCGAGGCGCTCCACTTGTCGCCCATCCAGCCGGCCGGCAGGGCTGCGGCGCCGAACAGCACGCTCATCGGAATGGAGAGCGCGAACAGCGTGTCATAACCCATGCCCCATTCGCGTTCGAGTACCAGCACCACGGTGGCATAGAGCAGCGTGAAAAGATGGGAATAGGTATGGGCCAGGCTGGAAAAGACCAGCGTCAGGAAACCGGAGGAGCGGGACATTTTTTTGCGGACTCGGGCGGCTAGGATTGCCGCCAGCCTACGCCCGTCAGCCCACGGAGCAAGCCCCTAAAATGCCCCCCTACATTATTGCTGGGTTCATTGTTGCCGACGGGAAAACACCGCGTGCAGGAACAGCGCCAGCCAGCCCAGAACGAAAAAGCCCAGTCCGGGCTTGGTCACCAGTCCCGCCCAGCCAGGTGCAATGCCGAAGGCAAAAGCATAGAGCGAGCCGCTGAACAGCAATTGCCCGACGACGAAGCACCAGCCTGCCGCCGGGAGCCAAAATCCCGGCGCGTAGTAGTCGTCGCGGTTCCACAGCAGCGCGACGCCCAGCAGGGCAAGCGCATGGATCATACCGTAGCGCGCCGCCGTGATGCCGAATTCGATCTGCTCCGGATCGCTCACCAGGTGGCGGATGACGGCATCGCCCAGCGCACCGACGGCACCGGCCAGGGCAGCAAAGGCGATCCAGAAGCGATCCATCATTGCACCGTCTTCGGTGGGGAAAGGAAACGGAAGCTCTGTTCCAGCCAGGCGCGGCGTTCCGGGCTGCTGAACTTCCACAGATAGCGCTCGACCCAGTAATGCGCCAGCGTGATCGCGACGACCGCAGACACCGCGACCCGCACCTCGGTATCGTCGCCATCCAGCTGCACGCGCCCGCTGAACCGCCAGAGCACCACGCCACCGATCACCACCAGGGTGAACAGCAGCAGCGGCCAGACGGAAAAGCGCTCGGCCCGGCCGGTGGCGCGACCGGCGGCATGCAGACCAAGGATCAGCACATACTGCAACCCATGCGCCACTGCCCAGGCCACCAGCACCAGCAGCGGATCGGTAGAAAGGTAAGTCGGCAGGAAGAAGAAGACGCAGCCGAGGAAGATCACCAGCGCAAAGGGCTCATGCCGACGCCAGTTGGCGATCAGATAGTAAACGGTGAACGGGATCAGCACCGCATAGATCACCAGCCCGCCGTAGCGCAGCAGCGAAAAGACCGGATCGATCTCGCTGAGATCAAGCGGCCAGGTTTGCCGATTCAGCGTAAACATCACCGGCGCGAAGATGTGATAACCCGCGAGCAGGCCCGCGATGTTCCCCGCATTAAGCGCATGGCGCTCCAACCGCGCCATCGGCCGGCGGTAGGAGATGCGGGTCGCGAAGGCAACCACGCCGAAATTCTGCCGGCCGAAATGCCACATGCCGAAGAAGGTGTAAAACAGCATGAACGCCGTCACCATCCACAGTGGCGACGCCACCAGAACTGCGGCCGTGGCAGCCATCAGCAGCAGCGGGACGACGAGCAGAGTCAGCAGCGGCCGCGGGACGCCGACCAGTTCGCGTGCATCGACCAGCAGGTAAAGCGTCGTAAAGACATGCGGCGCGGCCAGCAGCTCCAGCACACGCAGCGCACTGCTGCCGGCCAGGCCGACGTTGCCAGGCATGGCCAGATGCGACGCGGCCAGCAGCACCGGACCAAGTGTCGCCAGCGCCATGAACAGGAGAAAAGACCGGCCGGTCAGCAACGGGGCAAGGACGCGGTCCATTTGACTAGACTCCAGCAAAACCAACTCACCGGGAAGATACTGGGGCCGGTGCGCCAGAGCCTGTGACCGTTCGAGGGCTTAGCCCGTTGTTTCAGCCAGCAGCCAGGCGACGTAATCGGGATTGCCGCCCTGCCCTATGGACAGCGGCAGCACGCAGGGGGTGCTGTAGCTATGCGCCGCCTTCACCGCTGCGGTGACGGCCTCGACCAGGTCGGTGCGGGTTTTCAGGATCAGCACGGCTTCCTCGCCCTGCTCCAGTTTGCCCTGCCACCAATAAACCGACCGCATGCCGGGGATAATGTTGGCGCAGGCGGCCAGCCGTTCGCCCACCACCTTCTGCGCAATCGCCTCGGCTTCGGCAACACTGGCGGTCGTGCAGTAGAGCAGGACGATCTCAGTCATTGGCCTGCAGAGCCCGGTCATGCCACAGCGCGACGGACATGCCCAGCACCACCACCGCACCCGCCTGATGCAGCGTGCCCAGCGCCACCGGCACATGCGCCAGCAGCGTGGCGATGCCAAGACCAAGTTGCACCAGCACGGCCGTTAGCAGGCCGTGGCGCAGACCGGTGGCCGCGCGGCCCTTCAGTAACACCACAGTGACGACCGCCAGCACGAAGACACAGTAAGCCAGCATGCGATGCTGGAACTGCACCGTCATCGCAGTCTCAAAAAAGTTGATCCACCAGGGATCGGCGATCAGCAGGCCTTCGGGAACGAAGGCGCCTTCCATCAGCGGCCAGGTGTTGTAGGCCAGCCCGGCATTCATGCCGGCGACCAGACCGCCCGACAGCACCTGCAGGAAAACCAGCCCGACCAGCGCCGCAGCCAAACCACCCCCGCGACCTGAAACCATGCGGCCATGACGCGCCAGCGACAACCCACCCCAGAGCAGATAGGCGAAGATGAAGAAGGCCAGCCCAAGATGTGCCGTGAGGCGGTAGTGGCTGACATCGGGGTGATCGACCAGGCCGCTGGCCACCATGAACCAGCCGAGCGCGCCCTGGCAGCCACCGAGCAGGAACATCGCGATCAGATGCGGCTTCATGCCGGCAGGAATACGGCCCGCAATCCAGAAGCCGATCATCGGCAGCGCGAAGGCGACACCGATCAGGCGGCCAAGCAGGCGATGGACGAATTCCAGCCAAAAGATGTTTTTGAATCCCTCCAGCGTCATCCCGATATTGATCTTCTGGTATTCAGGAAACTGCTTGTACTTCTCGAATTCCGCTGCCCAGGCCGCTTCCGACAGCGGCGGCAGCCAGCCGGTGACCGGTTTCCATTCCACCATCGACAGGCCGGACTCGGTCAGGCGGGTCAATCCGCCGATCACCACCATCAGCGCCACGAGACCGGCGACAGTGAACAGCCACAGCGCCACGGCACGGGCATCGCC
>NZ_PEKV01000002.1:192617-192948 GCF_002796975.1 Ferrovibrio sp.
CTTCTGGGTGCCGGTGGTCGGCAGGCTGTCGACGAACAGCAGCCAGCCGGGTGCCTTGAAATACGCCAGGCGGTCGAAGCACCAGCCGAAGAGCTGGTCGGCCATCTCCGCTGTACCCGTGTGACCATCCATCAGCACGATGCAGGCCATCACCTCTTCCTCGCGCAACTCATCCGGTGCGGCCAGTACGGCGACCTGCGCCACGGCGTCATGCGCCTGCAGGCAGGCTTCGATCTCGGCCGCCGCGATATTCTCGCCCGAGCGGCGGATGATGTTTTTCATGCGGTCGACGAAATACAGCATGCCGCTGTCGGACTGCCGCACCACGTCG
>NZ_PEKV01000003.1:0-79678 GCF_002796975.1 Ferrovibrio sp.
CTGCTTCACCGTCGCCGTCACCTCGTGCATCGAGGCCGCCGTCTGCTCCAGCGCCGCCGCCTGGCTCTCCGTGCGCTGCGCCAGGTCCTGGCTGCCCGTCGAAATCTCCGCCGAGGCATCGCGCACCAGCGCTGCCGATTCCGTCAGCTTTTTCACCGTATCCGACAGGCGGTCGCTCACCTGGTTGGCATCGCCGGCCAGTTCGGCGAACAGGCCCTGATACTGGCTGCGGATGCGATGCGTCAGGTCGCCATCGGCCAGCTTGTGCAGCATGTCGCCGAGGTCGTCCAGTACGCGCTCCATGGTGCCGAGCAGCGTGTTGACGCCCTCGCCCAGCTCCTGCATCACGCCTTCGATGCGGCTGGTGTCGATCCGTTCGCTCAGGCGGCCGGCATTGGCTGCCGCGACGATCTCGCCCACCGCGCTCTTCAGCAGGCTTTCCTGTGCCTTGCGTTCGGCCTCGAAGCGGCTGCGGTCGGCTTCGATCTGCTCCTGCAGCTGCTGGGCTTCCTGGCCCTGATCCTTGAACACCTGCACGGCGCGCGCCATGTCGCCGATCTCATCGCCGCGTTCCGTACCGACCACCTGCGCCGTCCAGTCGCGGTTGGCCAGCCTGTCCATGGTGCCGGTGGTGGCGACGATCGGGTCGATCACGCGGCGGCCGATATAGAGCCAGCCGATGCCGATGGCGGCGATCAGGCAGAAGATCGCGATTGATGCCATGACGATCTGCGCGATGTCGATCGCCGAGATCGAGGCCTGCGAGGAGGTCGTGGCATCCGTGCGGGCCGCGGCGACCAGCTGGGCGACCGCATCCGACAGCGCCAGCGTCGCCGAACGGCCCTCGGTCAGCGCCGCCAGAGCCTGCCGCGTGGCGGCCAGCTCCATGCGCCGGATCGAGAACAGGCCGTCCTCGCCCTCGCTGACCTTGGCGATGCCGTTCACCATGTCCTCGATTTCCTTGTTGGGATAAATCGCCATCACGGTATCGAGGCCGCGCAGCATCTCGGCCTTGGTGTTGATGTTGTCGACCTGGATCAGTTCGACGGTTTCAGGGCTGTCGGCCTGCGCCGCCACCGCCAGCATGCCGACGCTCAGGTTGGTCTTGGCGACAAGATCCTGGATGGCGCGGGCGCCGGCCACCTGCTTGTCGAGGATGCTCTGGATCATTTCCGACGCACCCTGGCCGGTGGCACGCGACACCAGCTCGAATTCCATCGTCATGTCCATCACCGCCTGGTCCACCGCCGGCTGGGCGAGGAACAGGAAATTGGCATGGTTGTCGGTCATCGTCTTGGTCAGCGCCTGCCGCTTGGCGCTGAGCGCCAGACGTTCCTTCACGGCGCCGTCGATGCGCTCCATCGCATCGGCCAGCCGGCCGAAGGAGTCTTCGGCTTCCTGGCGCAGCGTCTCGGGTGCGTCGGTCGCCTTCACTTCATTCAGCGTGCGCTTGATCTGCTCCAGCTTGCCGTTCAGCACCGAGATGGAGGTGGCGCGTTCGGCATCGTTGGTCGCATAGGCCAGCGCCGGCGCGGAGGCGGCGACATCAGCGCTCTGCGCCGACAATGTCAGTGCCGCCGTCACTGCCGGCAGACTGCGGTCTGTCACAAGGCCGAGCGCGCTGCGCACCTGGCCGAAAAATCCGAACGAAACCAGACTCGAGATCACCGCCATGGCGGCGATCACACCCACAGCCAGAAGAAGTTTCTGACGAATACCGAAACGCATTCTTGCGCTCCCCCTCTAACCCCACTGAACACCACACTGCGCCCGCATAATGACGGGTGCAACCCTCATTTCGCCGCCGAAGATGAACCGCCAGCGTCAAAACATGGTTAAAGCACACCTATAGGTATTACGAGTATTGGCGGGTCTGATTTACGCCGGGATTACGCGCTGGCTGCACGAGCGGCAGGCCGACAAAAAATGCAGGCCGGCCACATCGGTTTAACTCTGGAATTCCAATCAGAATTCCTGCCAGTCGTTCTCTTCGGCAACGCTCGGCTTCGCGGGCGATGCTGCAACCGTTGCGGGTCTGGCGGCCGGCGTGGCGGCAGATTTCGGTGTGGCGGCAGGTTTCGCTGGCGCCGCAGCCGGCGCCGGACGCGGCGCCGGCGACATGGCCATGCTGCCGCTGCCGTCGAACTTGAAGAAGCCGACCAGTTCGGCCAGCTGGCGGCCCTGATTGGCCAGCGCCTGCGCCGAGGCCGAAGTTTCCTCCACCAGTGCGCCGTTGCGCTGGGTCATCTCATCCATGCTGCCCACGGCGGTATTCACCTGGTCGAGTCCGGTGGCTTGTTCGCGCGACGCGGCGGCGATCTCGGCGACGATGTCGCTGACCTTCTTGATGGCATTGACGATCTCGGTCAGCGAGCCGCCGGTCTGGTTGACCAGCGCCGCACCGGTCTTCACCTGCGCATTCGATTCCGTGATCAGCGCCTTGATGTCTTTGCCGGCATTGGCAGACCGCTGCGCCAGGGCACGCACTTCCTGCGCCACCACGGCGAAACCCTTGCCGGCTTCGCCCGCACGCGCGGCTTCCACCGAAGCATTCAGCGCAAGAAGATTGGTCTGGAAGGCGATCTCATCGATGAGTCCGACAATGTCGCTGATCTTCTGCGCACTGGCTTCGATCTGCGTCACCGCGGTGACGGCGTCGCTGACCACGCTGCCGCCCTTTTCGGCCGTGTCGCGCGCCGCGACGGCCAGCTGGTTGGCGGCCTGGGCGTTGTCGGCATTCTGCTTCACAGTCGTGGTGATCTCGTGCATCGACGCCGCGGTCTCTTCGATGGAAGCGGCCTGCGATTCCGTGCGCTGCGCCAGATCCTGGCTGCCGGTCGAGATTTCCGCCGAGGCATCGCGCACCGTGCGCGAGGTATCGGCCAGCCGGCCGGCGAAATCGCGCAGGCGTTCCGACAATGCATTGGCGCCGGTCTTGAGCTGGCCGAAGATGCCGGGATAGTCCTTGTCCAGGCGCCCGGTCAGGTCGCCCTGTGCCATCGCGCCGATCGCCTGGGCGATTTCGCCGGTCATCGCCTGGCATTTGTCGGACATGGTGTTGATCGCTTCGCTGAGTGCGCGGATGAAGCCGCTCTTGCCGGCGAGATCGACGCGCTCGGCAAAGCCCTTGTCGGTGGCGCCCTGCACCAGGGCGACCACTTCGTTGCCCAGCCGCACTTCCTCGGTGCGGTCGGCCCATTCCACCACGGTGCCGACGCGCTCGCCGCGCTGGTTCAGCGCCGGATTGGCGATCAGGTCGAAGATGCGACCACCGACGGTGATGCGGGTGCGGTAGGTGCTGGTCAGAGTGGCCAGCAGTTTCTGCTGGTGCGCCGGATTCTTGTGGAAGATGTCGACCGACTTTCCGATCAGGTCATCCGCATCGAAATGCGGCAGATCCTCGCGCAGGTCGTCCTGCGCACGCCGCAGCGTCTCCAGCACTGACTTGTTGCAGTAGACGATCGTGTTGTTTCCGTCGGCCACCATCACATTGGTGGTGACATTCTCCAGACCGCTCTGGGCGCGCGCGGCGGTGAGCGAGGTATTCTTCAGTTCCTGCACGGCACGCGCCAGCGTGCCGATCTCGTCGCGCCGCTCACGATGGCCGATCTCGACATTCATTTCGTATTGCGCCAGCCGCTCGGTCCAGCCGGCGATCTCGCCCAGCGGCCGCAGCAGCTTGCGGGTGACGACGATGGCGATGACCACGCCGACCAGCACGGAGATCACGCCGGCCAGCAGCACCTGCCAGTTAATCTTGTCGACGAAGGCTTCGATATTGGTCTTCAGCACGCCGACATAGAGGATGCCGATCACCTTGCCGTTCGGATCGTGCACCGGGTGATAGCCGGTATAGTAGGGCTTGCCGAGGATCACCGCCTCGCCGAGGAAGGTACGGCCGGCCGCCACCGGCGCATAGGCGGCGCTCGCCTTGCCCAGCACGGTGCCGACGGCGCGCTGGCCGTCGTCGCGGATGATGTTGGTGGTCTTGCGGAAGAAGTCCTGCTCGGCATCCTGCCAGCGGAACAGCGTTGCCGTCTCGCCGGTCACCCTGCCGATCTCGTCGATCATTTCATGGCTGGTGAAATCCGGGATCGACGTCATCACGACGCGGCCGACGCGGCCCCGCGCATCGATCTCGAATCTGGTATCGGGGAAGGCTTTCTTCACCAGCACGGCCATGGTGCGCAGGCTGTTGTTCTGGCGGTCGATCACCTGGCTGGCGATCTCGCTGCGGATCTGCAGGACGGCACCGCCGCCGACGCCCAGCGCGGTCAGCACGATCAGGATGGCGGTGACGAGAGCGATTTTGGTGACGAGCGGCAGGCGGCTCAGCATTGTTTTCCCCAGTTCACAACGTGTCGCACGATGTAACTGGAGTTACGTTTGCATAACCGGTGGCGTCGGGCACAGATAAAATCCTGCCGGCCCTGTATTTTCCGATGCCCCTAAGGATGACGAGTTGCCGCGAAAAATATTCTGCTTACGGAGCAGATGCTGCTGTCGCGTGGCATCGCCACGCGTGATGGCGTGCGACTCTCAGGATTCAGGATAGGGCTGCGACGATGCGCCGCCGCAAACGCAGAGCGGTATTCTTTAGTTTTCGCGCGCGTATTTGCCGCTCTGCGCCAGCGCCTGCAATGTGATCAGACGCTCTCCGCCGCCGGGTTCGAGTTTGCGGATCGCCGCATGTTCCGGCAAGTTGGGCAGAGATACGATGCGTTCGACGCGCCAGCGCGCCTGAGCCGCCCGCGGCACAAAACGCGAGCATTCAAGAAAAACAGTGCCGATCGGAATCGCCGCTTCAAGATTCATAACCCGGGCCCCGCCTGCAAGCGAGCCGGCGACGCAACAGCATTGTCAGACATGCCCTGCTTTCCCCCTGTTTCGACGCCGCAATCCCCGCACCCCACCGCGCTCGCCGACTGTCGGTTCAGTATGCTTAATTTTATCTAAATAAAAAAGCTGGTTTTCCGGCGTTTTCCCCGCGAATAACCCCCAAGGATGTACTCGCGGGGGCTGCTGTTGAGCTTGGTCTTATATCACCCTGCGCGCGAAAAAATGCAGTAAGCCAAGCTTCGTTTGCCTAAACTCGCGCGGGATGTGAGGGGGAGCGTGCCGCGATGATCAGACTTTGCATGGTGCTGGTGCTGATTGTGCTGGCCGCGCAGTCATCCTGGGCGCAGCCCTTCGAACCCGGACCGAAAGGCACACCGGAGGGACCATGGCGGCGACAGATCCACTGGATTCCATCGCTGGCAGACAAGCCACCGAGCTGGGTGCTGGTGACGCAGATCTGCCGTCCCGCGGCCGACAAATTCCCCGACAGCAAACCGGCGCCGCTGATGCTGCTCAATCACGGCTCGCCGGCCAATGCCGGCCAGCGTCCGGCCATGAAGCCCTATGCCTGCGACTCAGAATCGGCCGCGTGGTTCCTTGCGCGCGGCTATGTCGTGGCGATGCCGATGCGGCGCGGCTATGGCGAAACCGGCGGGCCGTGGCTCGAAGAATACGGCCGCTGCAACAATCCCGATTTCTATCGCGGCGGATTGCCGGCTGCGGAAGACATGGACTCCGCCGTGCGATACTTGGAGAAGTTGCCCTATGTGCGGCCGGGACGCACGGTGATCGTCGGCCAGTCGGCCGGCGGCTGGGGTAGTCTCGCCTACAGCAGCCGCAATCCGCGGGGCGTTGTCGCCATCGTCAATTTCGCCGGCGGTCGCGGCGGCTGGGCCGGCAATCGCCCGAATACCAACTGCGTGCCGGACCGCCTGGTCGCCGGTGCCGGCAGGTATGGCGAGACCGCGCGCCTGCCGACGCTGTGGATCTATACCGAGAATGACAGCTTCTTCGCGCCGGAGATGTCGCGCGCCATGCATGCGCGCTACACGGCGGCCGGCGGCAAGTCGGAATTCCATCTGCTGCCGCCCTGGGGCAAGGATGGCCATGGCTTCATGAACGGGCGCGGTGCTGCTGCGATCTGGGGCCCGCTGGTCGAGCATTTCATCGCCGGCCGATAGGCGTCTCGATATGGTCTTGGGGGAAAGGCGCGTGGTGGGCGGTACAAGGATCGAACTTGTGACCCCTACCATGTCAAGGTAGTGCTCTACCGCTGAGCTAACCGCCCATTACGCGCAATGACCGCCGGCGAAGCCGTTTCGGGGCGGAAAGTCCGGGGGTCGACCGGACCGGCTGGCTTTTAATGGCTGACGGGCCGGTTGGCAAGCCTCCCCCGGATGCCGCATATTCTCCCCCTGATTGCCCCAGTCACAGTTCCGGCCAGATTGCCCCGGCCGGCCCGGTTCCCAGGTTTCGATGACAAGCAGCGCCCCGATCAAAGCCCGCGTTTTCCGGCCCGACCCGGAATTTCCCGCCGATCCGCCGCTCCGCGTGACGCGGCCGGTCGATGTCGGCTACCAGGGGGCGGCGAGCGCGCTGGTGCTGTCCTCGCCGCATTCGGGCGACATCTACCCGGCCAGCTTCAAGGCCTACAGCCAGCTCGATCCGCTGACCTTGCGCCGCTCGGAAGACGCCTTCATCCACGAACTCTATATCGACGGGCCTTCGCGGGGTGCGCCGCTGCTGGAGGCGCTGTTCCCGCGCGCCTATTGCGACCCGAACCGCTCGGCCTACGAGCTCGATCCCGGCATGTTCGATACGCCGCTGCCGCCGCATGTGGTCACCGAAAGCAGCAAGATCGGCGCCGGCCTGGGCACGATCGCGCGCGTGGTTGCCGGCGGCCTGGAAATCTACAAGAGCAAGATTCCCTTCGCCGAAGCCGAACGCCGCGTCGAAACCTGCTGGCGGCCGTATCACAACATGCTGGAGCAGCTGCTGCGCGACGCCAGGGCGCAGCATGGCGTGGCCCTGCTGCTCGACTGCCATTCGATGCCCAGCGTCGGCGGCAACAACATGCCCGATGCCGGCCAGCGCCGCGCCGATATGGTGCTGGGTGATTTCCACGGCACCTCCTGTCCCGCACGGCTGGTCGAACGCGTGGAAGGCTATCTCGCCTCCTGCGGCTTCGGCGTGGCGCGCAACAAGCCCTATGCCGGCGGCTATATCACGCAGCATTACGCGCGCCGCGACCAGAGCTATTTCACGCTGCAGCTCGAGATCAATCGCGATCTCTACATGGACGAGGCGAAGATCGTGAAGTCGGCGGGCTTTGCCCGCGTGCAGCGCGCGATGACCGGCCTGATCGAACTGCTGATTGCGTCGGCGACGCCGGATTTCCTGCAGGGGTGATTTTCGATCTCGTCATTCCCGCGAAAGCGGGCATGATAATGAGAGGTGCTTATCCCGGCAGCGGCAGCGCCGTCGTCTGCTTGATCGTGTGCAGCACGATACTCGAACGCACGCTGCGCACGCCGGGCACGCGCAGCAGCCGGTCGGAGAGAAAATCGGCAAAGGCCTTGAGGTCGCGCGCCACGATGCGCAGCACGAAATCCTGCTCGCCGGTCACCGAATAGCATTCGAGGATTTCGGGGAAGCGCAGCACGGCGGCTTCGAACCCGTCCATCGCCTCGGCCTGGCGCTCCAGAGAGACAGAACTGAAGGCCAGCACGCTCAGGCCTACGGCGTCGGGTTTGAGCAGCGCCGCGTAAGTGGCGATCACGCCGTCCGCTTCCAGCCGCGCCATCCGGCGGCTGATCTGGCTGGCGCTCAGGCCCACGGTTTCGGCCAGCGCCGCATTGGGCGCGCGGCCGTCGCGCTGCAGGGCACTGAGCAGGCGCAGGTCGAAGACATCCAGGTCGGCAGCCATGCATCATTCTGGCATAAAATCCGAATAATCGCCAGATTATTGCATATATAACGGCCTTATTCTGCGGGATGCAGGGTTCTTGCGGCTGCGGCGCGATATCCTTGCGGGAAATCGAAATCCCGGAGGTCTGCCATGGCCCTCGCCGCCCGATACGACGATCTCGTCATCCGCCCCGACCACACGCATGACCAGCCGCGCGACCGCTACACACCTGAAGACCATGCGGTCTGGCGCGACCTGTTCCGCCGCCAGGCGGCCCTGCTGCCCGGCCGTGCCTGCGACGAGTTCCTCGCCGGCCTGAAAGGGCTGGGCGTGGCCTCAGACGGCGTGCCGGATTTCGAGCGGCTGTCCGATGTGCTGGAACAGGCGACCGGCTGGCGCATCGTCTGCGTGCCGGGCCTGGTGCCCGACGACATCTTCTTCGGCCATCTCGCCGCGCGCCGCTTTCCGGTCACCTGGTGGATCCGCCAGCGCGCGCAGCTCGACTATCTGCAGGAACCCGACTGCTTCCACGATATCTACGGCCATGTGCCGCTGCTGATGAATCCGGTCTTCGCCGATTACATGCAGGCCTATGGCAAAGGCGGGCTGAAAGCGGCGGGGTTGAACGCGCTGCATCATCTGGCGCGGCTCTACTGGTACACGGTGGAATTCGGCCTGATCGAACAGAAGAACGGCGACCTGCGCATCTACGGCAGCGGCATTCTCTCGTCGAAAACCGAGAGTATCTTCTGTCTCGACAGCCCGGCGCCGAACCGCATCCGTTTCGACCTGATGCGGGTGATGCGCACGCGCTACCGCATCGACACGTTCCAGAAGACCTATTTCGTCATCCGCAGCTTCGACGACCTGTTCAACGCGACGCGGCCGGATTTCACGCCGCTCTATGCGCAGCTGCGCGGCCAGCCGGATTTCACTGCTGCCGATATCGCACCGCAGGATGACGTGGTCACGCGCGGCACTTTGAACGCGACGGACGGCGGCTGGGGCGATACGGCGGACGCCTGAATCGCGGCCGCGCAGTTGTCACGGAACCTTTGAGGCCGCCCAGGGTTGTCGCCCAGAATTGTCGCGCTGTCATTCACCCTGTGCGGGATGGCTGCCATGAAAACCGATCTGCTGGTGCTTGCCGGTACGGTGCTGCTGTTCGCTGCCCTGCCGACGGTTTCACACGCCGACGAGGATGACGACCGGACGACGCGCGCGCCGCTCGCCATGGGCGAACCGATGGCGGATTGCGATCTCCATCATCATGATGTCGCCATTGCGCCGGTGGCCGCGCCAACTGCGGTGATCCCTGCTGTCGCATCCGTGAAGCCGGCGAAGTCCGGGACGACGACGCAGGCTGCGCCGCGTCCGCTTTCGACGGCGGCCCTGCTGACGTTTGCGCTGATCGCCTCGCCGGGCACGGCGCTGCCGCAGACCGGCAGCGGCAGTCGCGACTGAACGGGCGACAACGCAGCTAAACCGTAAGCATCGCCTCCAGCTTGTCGAGGCTGGAATTCGTGCCCTCCTGCATGCCGCCATGGCGTGCCGATTCCCATTCGGGCGCCAGCTGCAGCAATGTCGTTTCCATTCGCAGTTTCGTCCTGCCGTCGGGCAATGCCTCAAGGGTCACGACATGCAGGCCTTCCACCATGAAGCGTTCGCCCTCCTTCACGAAGGTCGTATAGGCGATTTTCGCAGCCGGCTCGATCTCATGATACGTGCCGCCCATCACCTGCACATGGCCTTCGGGCGAACGCATATGCACCAGCCAGGCACCGCCGGGTCGCGGATCAAGTTCGCAGACCGGCGCGGTCCAGCCCTGCGGCCCCCACCATTGCGCCAGCAGCTGCGGATCGATCCAGGCGCGGAAGACGCGGTCGCTGGATGCGTTGAACACCCGGTTCAGCACCAGATCGGGTGTCTTGTCAGTGTCTGACATGGCGGGTTCTCCTTATTTCTCTGCAAGGGTTTTCAGGTCGGCCAGGCCAGCTTCAAAGTCGCCGCCGATCATTCTGTCGAAGTTGAAGAACACACTCATCACCTTGCTGATCAGATTCGCCGGGCCGGTCATCGCCCAGGTCACTGTCGTGGCGCCGTTCGGGTCTGGCTGCAGGGTGAATTCCGCCAGCGCGATATGCTGGAAGGGCTTCAGGAATTCGAGCCGGATCGCGACCTTCGAGGGCGCAGTGCTCTCGACGATCTCCATGCGGCCTTCGCCGATCGTCCTGTCGCCGGCCCAGGCATATTGCGCGCCGAGGCCAGCGGCCGGCCCGGTGAAGCTGCGCTGCATGTCCGGGTCTTTCTTCTCGTAGGGCGACCAGGACTGCCAGGCCGGCAGGTCGTTGATCAGGGCAAAGATCCGCTCCGGCGCGGCCTCGATCCGGGCGGCGCGGGCGATGCGGGAGGTGTCGGGCCTGGTCGAGGCATAGGCCAGCAGGCCGGCGATGCCGACGAGAATTACGGCAACACCGATAAGAGCGATCTTGAGCATGGGACTTTCCTGCTGGGGATGGGACATGTCCCAAGGACGGCCGGGCCTGCCTCCAGCCGACAGGGCACAGAAAAAATTCGGGCAGGGCGGCCCTGATGGAAACCGGCAGCCTGTTGTGTCCCGTGGGGAGCCCGTTCCATCCCGTTCGAGGCCAGTTCCGTCCTGTTTGAGCCAGTTTGAGCCTGTTTGAGCCTGTTCCGGCCTGTTTCGTCCCGTTAAATCCCACCTAAACCCTTGGCATTGCGTGCCAAGTCATTGATTTTCCGATCCACGATGTCCAAGAGCGACGGCAGTCCGGCCCTGGCGAGCCATTGAGAATGCAGCCCGTATAATGCAGAACGCGTGTTCTCAGTTATAGGAATAATAACATATCCGCTGACAGATTTCAATGGCAGTCCTGGCCCACAGCCTGCCGGCCGCAGCCGGCCGCAAAGGGGTAGGACCGGCGATTTTGAGTGTCTGAGGGGGTAAAACGCCCCGACTTTGGGAGAAAATCGACCCGGCAGCCCAAAAACCCCCGTCAAGGCGCGTTTGGAATGGCATTTTAAGGCTGTTTTTGTCGAAATCACCCCGTTTCAGACCAAATTTCCAGCCAAAACCGGGTCAAAACCGGCTTTTGCGTGAAAGTGGATACAGCCGTAAACCCTGTCTGAGGCCACCCCGGTCTATTCCATCGGCGGCATGACATGGGCCTGATAGCCCGGCCGTGCGGTCATCCGGGCATGCCAGGCCAGCAGATGCGGCAGATGCGGCCGGGTGATCGGGAAGTTGAGCCAGCGCTGCAGAAAACAGGCGGCCGGGATGTCGCCGATGGTCAGCCGGTCGCCGGCCACGAAGGGCCGCCCCTTCTCCATATTGGCGGTCAGGTGGGCATCCAGCCGGCCCCAGTAGTCGGCCGCCTGGGTCTCGGCTTTGGCCATGGCATTCAGGTCGGCATGCACCGGATCGCGCACGAAGCCCCAGAACAGCGCGCGCATCGGCTCGCCGATCAGGCTGCTCGCCCAGTCCATCCAGCGGTCGGCCTGGCTGCGCGCGGCCGGATCGGCCAGCCACAGGCCGCGACCTTCGGCGTCATAGCGGGCGGCGAGATAACGCACCACGCTGTTGCTCTCCCAGTGCGCGCTGCCGTCGCTCTCCTGCAGCACCGGCACCAGGCCGTTCGGATTCATCGCGCGGTAGTCCGGCGTGTCGTTGCCGCCGTATTTGCCGCCGACGGTGATGTGTTCGTAACGCAGGCCCAGTTCGTCGGCCGCCCACAAAACCTTCTGGACATTGACAGAACTGGCGCGGCCCCAGATTTTCAACATGCTGATTCGCTGTCCTCTCCAGCTTTTTCATTGCTCCGAATACGACTAGACTCCATCGCCATGCGCAAGCTGTACCATCTCTGGCTTTCCCCCCAGTCCCGCAAGGTCCGTGTGCTCCTGAAAGAGAAGGGGCTGGAATTCGACCTTGAGGTCGAGAAGCTGTGGGAGCGCCGGCCGGAATTCCTCGCCATGGACCCGAGCGGCACCGGCCCGGTGCTGGTCGAGCATGACGGCCGCGCGCTGGCCGACAGCCAGGCGATCTGCGAATACCTCGATGAAGTCTATCCCAACAAGATGCTGATCGGCTTCGATCCGCCGAGCCGCGCCGAGACGCGCCGGCTGGTCGCCTGGTGGGATCACAAATTCGGGCCGGAAGTCTCCGAGCCGCTGGTCTATGAAAAGGTGATGAAGCGTTTCATGGGCATGGGGCATCCGGAATCTTCCGTGATCCGCATCGCGCACCAGAATATGAAGCTCCATCTCGACTACATCGCCTGGCTCACCGAACGCCGCAACTGGCTTGCCGGCGACGACTTCTCGCTCGCCGACATTGCCGCCGCCGCGCATGTCAGCTGCCTCGACTATCTCGGCGACATTCCCTGGGCCGATCATCCCGGCGCGCATGACTGGTATGCCCGCGTGAAGTCGCGGCCCAGTTTCCGCCCGCTGCTGGCCGACCACATTCCCGGCCTGCCGCCGCCGAAGCATTACGCCGATCTGGATTTCTGACCCCCCACCCCGTCACCCTCGGGCTTGACCCGAGGGTCCCATTTGAATGGGATGCGCGGATCAAGTCCGCGCATGACAAAAAGAGAGAAAGAAGGAGCACTTCCCATGTCCGTCCGCCGTATCGATGTCGGTCCCCGCATGAGCCAGGCCGTGGTGCATGGCAACACCGTGTATCTCGCCGGCCAGGTTGCCGCCGATCCGAAAGCCGATGTCACTGGCCAGACCGAGCAGATCCTCGGCCAGATCGACCGCCTGCTGAAGGAAGCCGGCACCGACAAGACCAAGATCGTCTCGACCAACATCTGGCTCGCCGACATGTCCACCTTTGCCGACATGAACAAGGCCTGGGATGCCTGGGTGCCCAAGGGCAACACGCCGGCGCGCGCCACCGTGGAATCGAAACTGGCGGCGCCGGACTACAAGGTCGAGATCGCCTGCATTGCCGCGATCGGTTGATACAACCGACCTGAAGGAACTGATCCGTCAGCAGGCGCTGGCGGAAGGATTCGATGCGGTCGGCTTCACATCGGCCGACCGCATCGGCCCCGAACTGGCGCAGCGATTAGACGAGTTCATGGCGCTCAAGCGCCACGGCGCCATGCAGTGGCTGGAAGAGAAAGCCGAACGCCGCCGCCATCCCAATGCGCTGTGGCCCGAGGCGCGCGGTATTATCGCTTTGGGCCTGAACTATGGTCCCGAACGCAATCCGCTCGACGTGCTGGCGCAGACGGACCGCGCCGCGATCTCGGTCTATGCGCAGGGCCGCGACTATCATCTCGTCGTCAAGAAAAAGCTGAAAAGCCTGGCCGGCTGGCTGCATCGCCAGGCCGGCAACGAGGTGAAGGTGTTTGTCGACACCGCACCACTGATGGAAAAGCCGCTGTCAGTGGCGGCCGGGATCGGCTGGCAGGGCAAGCATACCAATCTGGTCTCGCGCGACTTCGGCTCCTGGCTGTTTCTCGGCCTGATCCTGACGACGGCGGAGATCGCAGCAGACGAGGCCGAGACCGATCATTGCGGCTCCTGTTCCAACTGCCTCGACATCTGTCCCACGCAGGCTTTCCCGGCGCCCTATCAGCTCGATGCGCGGCGCTGCATTTCCTATCTCACCATCGAATATGATGGCGTGATTGCCGACGACTTCGCCAGCGCGATGGGCAACCGCATCTATGGCTGCGACGACTGCCTCGCCGTCTGCCCGTGGAACAAGTTTGCGTCGTCAGCGCGCGAGATCGCCCTGCACAGCCGCCCGGAACTGGATGCGCCGCTGCTGCGCGATCTGGCCACGCTGGATGATGCCGGTTTCCGCGAACGCTTTGCCACCACCGCGGTCAAGCGCGTCGGGCGCGACCGTTTCATCCGCAATGTCTGTATCGCATTGGGCAACAGCGGCGATCCGGCACTGCGGCCGGTGCTGGAAAAGCTGACGCAGGATTCCGCCGAGGTGGTGCGCCTGCAGGCGGCGCAGGCGCTGAAAAGGCTGAAAGCAGCCTAATCCTGCTTCACGTCCATCTGCTCGATATATTGCCCGGCAGATATCGCTGCAGGTGAGTCGGGCGCGATCAGCCGCACCTCGATCAGGTCGCGCCGCGCGCCGGGCTTGTCGCCCTTGTTGAGCCGCAGGATGCCGCGTTCCAGCAAAGCCTCCGGCAGGCGCGGCTGGATCGCCAGCGCGGTTTCGGCATCTTCCATGGCGCCGGCCATGTCGCCGGTCTGCCGCCGCGCCGAGGCGCGCAGCGCCAGCGCATCCTCGCGGGTCGGATCGACGCGCAAAGCCACATCCAGATCGCGTTTCGCCGCGGCATAGTCGTTCTGCGCCGCCAGCGCCACGGCGCGGTCGATCAGCAGATCTGAGGTTTCCGGCGCCGCCTTCAGCGCGATATCCAGCAGCTGCTTCGCGCGCTGCGGCTGTTCGGCCAGCAGCCAGGCATTGGCGGCCTGGTCGAGGATCGCCACCGTCAGATGCGGCGCCTGCTTCTCGGCCAGCGGCAGCAGCTTCTCCAGCCGGTCGGCGGCATCGCCGTAATGCCGCATTTCCACCAGCGCCAATGCGGCGCAATGCTGCGCCGGCAGGCCGCCGCCGGTGGCCTGCCAGAGCTGCGCCTGCGCAAAGCCGTCCTCGGGATTGCGGCGCACCAGCGACAGGCAGTCCTGATAGGCGGCATCCTGCAGCACGGTGGACGTCTGCAGTGGCTGCTGTGCCATCACCGGCAGGGATGTCAGCAGAAGGCTGGCGAACAGCGCCGGACGCACTATCTTGATGGCAGAGATCATGGCGCGGCAGAGTGGCGAGGCGCTGTGGCAAAAGCAAGGCATGCGCCATCGGGATGTATCCGGCAATGACAGGTAACCTTTTCTGCTTCGGGATGGGCTTCAGTGCCAAAGTGCTGGCGGCGCAACTGCATGCGCAGGGCTGGGGCGTGATCGGCACCAGCCGCAGCCTGGAGAAAGCCGCCGACATTGCGGCGCTGGGGTATGACGCGCATGTCTTCGATGGCGCGGCGCCGCTCAGCGACGCCTCCGTGCTGCTGCCGGCCACGCATCTGCTGATCTCGGTGCCGGCGGATGATAACGCTGATGCCGTGCTGCGCTGGCATGGCGCCGATATCGCGAAACTGCCGAACCTGAAATGGCTCGGCTATCTCTCCACCAGCGGCGTCTATGGCGACACCGATGGAAACTGGGTGGATGAAACCACCCCGGTCAACCCGAACCAGACACGCAGCAGGCGTCGCGCCGAAGCAGAGGCCGGCTGGCTGCGGCTGCAGGCTGAGCAGGGCGTGCCGGTGCATGTGTTTCGTCTGGCCGGCATCTATGGCCCTGGCCGCAACCAGCTTGAAGGCGTGCGGCGCGGCACCGCGCATCGCATCAACAAGCCGGGGCAGGTGTTCTGCCGCATTCATGTCGAGGATATCGCGCAGGTGCTGCAGGCCTCGATGGCGCAGCCCGATCCGGGCGCGATCTATAATGTTGCCGATGACGAGCCGGCGCCGCCGCAGGATGTGGTGGCCTATGCCGCTGAATTGCTCGGTGTGACACCGCCGCCGGACGTGCCGTTCGAACAGGCGCAGTTATCGCCGATGGCGGCGAGTTTCTATGGCGATAACCGCCGTGTGCGGAATGATCGCATCAAGTCAGACCTCGGCGTGACGCTGAAATACCCGACCTATCGCGAAGGGCTGAAGGCGCTGCAGTCGAGCCTGTAAAAGGCCACCAGTTCCGGCGCGGGCCGGATCGGCGTCTGGTCCATGCGCTGCTCGACGAACTGCATGCCGAGCCGGCGTAACGCTGCCAGCGACGCGGCATTGTCGACCTGCGCGACGGCATTCAGATGGTTCAGGCGCAGGGCTGCGATGGCGCCGGCGACAAATGGCCGCAGGATTTCGCTCAGATAGCCCTGGCCGTGAAAGGCTTCGCCGAGCCAGTAGCCCATGCTGCCGGTACGCTGTGTCTCATCGATCACGGCGATGCCGAGCCAGCCCATCGCGGCGTTGTCCGATTTACGCTCGGCGATGCGGCTGAAGGCGGTGCCGGCGTCGTTGGCGGCGATGGCGCGGGTCAGGCGTTCGGTGGCGGCCTCGATGCTGAAGGGGCTTGGCCAGGTGGCGACCCAGCGGCTGACATTCGGCGTCATCATGGCAGAGACGGCCGCGGCATCTCCGACCCGCAGCGGACGCAGCCGCACGCGCGCCGTCTCCAGCACTGTCATGTCAGGCCGAGCACGGTGCGGACCAGCAGCTCGATATCCTGCGGGCGCGACAGGCGATGGTCGCCGTCGCGCAAGAGCGTCAGCTGCGTATCGCCGCCCTGGAAGGCGGCGGCCGTCTTCACCGCATGCTGGTAGGGCACATCCGGATCCATCATACCCTGCAGGATGCGCACCGGCCTGTCGTAGACGATGCCGGGCTTCAGGATCATGTGATCGCGACCCTCGGTGATCAGCTTCAGCGTATATTCGTAAGGCTGGTCGGAATACTGCGAGGGCTCGCGCAGGATGCCGTCGCGCAGCAGCACGGCACGCTGCGCCTCGGTCATCCCGGCCCACATCAGGTCTTCGGTGAAATCCAGCGCCGGTGCGATCAGCACCAGACCGGCGGTGCGGTCGGGCAGCGCCAGTGCTGCCAGCGTCGCCAGCCAGCCGCCCATGCTCGATCCGACCACGATCTGCGGTGCGGGTCCGCAGATCTCGCGCAGGATGCTGAGCGTGTCTTCCTTCCAGCGGCCGATGCTGCCGTCGAGGAAATTGCCGTCCGACTGGCCATGGCCGAAATAGTCGAAGCGCACATAACCGAGGCCCTGCTGCTGCGCCGCCTGTTCCAGCGCCACCGCCTTGGTGCCGGTCATGTCGGAACGAAAACCGCCGCAGAACAGGATGCCGGGCTTGTGCGGATCATGGGCCGGCGTGGCGTGATAGGCGAGGCGGGTGCCGTCAGGGCGGGTTAGAAATCTGGTATCGCTCATCCGTCTTATCTAACGCTTTCGGCCGCCGGCCGCCATGCCGCCGCGCGCTGCTGCGCCGCGGCCTGAATATCCGGCGTCAGCTTGGGCAGCAGGCTCTGCCGGTTGCGCTCGGCGAGATCATATTTTCCGGCGGCGATGGTGAACCACATCAGCGCCTCGGTCATGTCCTGCGGCACGCCTTTGCCGTCGCGCAACAGGAGGGCAAGATTGTTCTGCGAGGTCAGATGCCCGACATCGGCATTGCGCCGGTAGATGCTGGCCGCGTGGGCAGCGTCCTGCGGTACGAAATATCCGTTATTCAGCGCATAGGCGACGTCGAAGCGCTGAGCGGCATCGGGCAGCTGGGCCGCCTGCGCGATCAGCGCCTGCATCCTGGCCTCATCCTTGGGCAGCGAGAGTCCGAAACGATAGGCCTCGGCCAGCGACAACAGGGCGCGGGCGCTGCCGGCCTTGGCTGCGACTTCCAGATCGGCAATCACGTCATGGAACAGCGCTGTCGAGTCGGTTTTTGGCGGCGCGGCGGGATTCAGTGCGCGCCGTTTTTCCTCAATGATGCCGTCGGCCAGAACCATCGCCGCCAGCCGCGACAGGCCGGGTTTCATGCGCTCGTCATACAGTGTCTGCAGCATCACTGTATCGGCTTCAGTCATATCGAAGACTATGCGCACGGTGTAATAGCTCATCACCGAATGCAGCTTGTGGGGATGGCCACGCAGACCGAAGGCATGCAGCATTTCGTGGTTGATGCACTGCGTCAGGTCGGACCTGGTGCCGAGATTGATATGCAGCTCAGCGCGGTTGAACGCGCCGGTCCACTGATGGCTGTTCCACGATGTCAGGCAGCCGGCCTTGCCGCCGTTGCTGGAGCGCAGGTTATCGGTGTTGCGGAAGACGAGAATGAAGTTGGCCGTAGCTTCGGTGCCTTCGCTGACGGAAACGCCGGCAATGGCTGCTACCCGCTTCAGGCTTGCGATCGTTTCCGCGATCCGCGCCTTGTCATAAGTCATGCCATCGACGCGGTACACGACCGGCCGGGTCCATTTGGCCACAATCCCGGTCATCGTGGCGCCACTGCCATAACCTGTGGTGCCCTGCGACTTGTCGGCATAAAGGGCGGCTATGTCGAAGCCGCGCAGGATGTCGGCGTGCGAAGGATTCTTCCCGGTGGTCTGCGCGACCGCAGTTGCAGCCAGAAATCCCGACAGGCCGATAATTGCAGCGATCCCGCCAAATCCGCGCATGCTTCCCCCCAAAGTTCGCCGCCGAATTTGCCGGGATGCTACCGTAAATACCCCTGTCTCTGGAAGACTCCCGTAAAGATGGATATTCTGATTCAGGCTAGCGGGGAGGCTCTGCCACCGGCCGCCATGCCGCCGCGCGGCGTAAAGCCTCCTGCTGCTGGGCCGGCGGCAGGTTCTGCATCAGTGCCCGCCGGCTGCGTTCGGCCATGGCCACCTTGCCGCGCGCCGCCAGAATGAACCAGCTCAGCGCTGCCACAGGATCGGCCGGCACGCCGATCCCGTCGCGCAGCATCACCGCGTAGTTGTTCTGCGATACGGCATGGCCCAGTTCGGCATTGCGACGATAAAGTGCTGCGGCGCGCGTGCTATCCTTGGGCATGTAGCGTCCGCTGGAGAGTGCATGCGCCAGATCGAAACGCGCCACCACATCGGGGGTGGCCGAGGCGCGCTCGATCCAGGCGGTCATGCGCGCCGGATCCTTCGGCATGCCGTAGCCCTGCCAGGCCGCTTCGGCCAGATACATCATGGCCCGCACGTTTCCTCTCGCCGCCGCCTTGTCGAGATCGGCGATGACGTCGCGCAGCACCGGCGCGGCATCGGTTTTCGCCGGGGCGCGCGGATTGAGGCTGCGGCGATTTGCTTCGATCAGGCTGTCGGTGATGCTCAGCGCCGCCAGTCGTGACATCGCCGGCCGGATGCGCGGATCGTACAGGCTGCGCAGCATCACGATATCGGCCTCGGTCATCTCGGCCATCTGGTCGCCGACATGATAGCTCAGCACCGAATGCAGGCGGTGCGGATGGTTCATCAGGCCGAAGCCATGCAGAATTTCATGCCGCACGCAGCGTTCCAGGCTGGGCGCCGCCAGATTGATCTGCAGCTTCGCCCACTGCATCTGCCCGGTGGTGTTGAAATTGTAGGTCAGGAAGCAGACCGCCTTGCGGTCGCCGATGTTGTATCCGGCGGCATTGCCGAAGGTGAGCGTGTAGTTGGCCTCGCTCGGCGCTTTCGCCGCCCGCACCTCGATCCCGGCCAGTGCGGCCTGCTGCTGCAGCGTGGCAATGGCGAGGTTGATGGCCTCGGGCCGCGAGCGCAGGCCTTCAATTTTGTAGACGATCGGTGTCTGCCACTTCACGATCATGCCGACCGGGTCGTAGCTGCCGCCATAGGCGACATCCTCGCGGCTCGCCGACAGCGCACTGGCATCGAAGCCGCGCAGGATGTCTTCATGCGTCGGGTTGCGGCTGGGCGCCTCGACCAGGGCGACCGCCGTGCCGAGGCCGGCCAGCAGCAGGCTTGCTGCCAGCGCCAGCGTCGCGAACCACCGCCGGATCAGGCTTTTTACAGGCCGCACAGTCTTATTCCTCACCCCGTCCATCTCTTTGGCCATCTCTTTGGGCCCGGCGGGCTTGCCAGCCGCGCGGCTTTGCGCTACCCGGCAGGCGGCCTATACTGGCCCCTCCCTCCTTGCGCGCCCTTGATGTCAGATATTCCGATTTCTACTGCAGACCAGCCCAGTTCGGGAAGACCGCCGGCGGTGATGCAGGTGCTGCCCGCGCTAGTCACCGGCGGCGTCGAGCGTGGCACGGTGGATACCGCCAAGGCGCTGGCCAAGGCCGGCTGGGTCTCCTATGTGGTGTCGGCCGGTGGCCCGATGGTGCGTGAGCTGGAACGCGCCGGCGCCAAACACATCACGCTGCCGGTCAACAGCAAGAATCCTTTCGTGATGCGCAAGAACACCGCGCGGCTGGAAGAGCTGATCCGCAGCCTGCCGGTCGATCTGGTGCATGTGCGGTCGCGCGCGCCGGCCTGGTCGGCCACCGCCGCGGCGGAGCGCTGCGGCGTGCCGTTCGTCACGACGTTTCACAATGCCTACAAGTCGCACAACTGGTTCAAGAAACTCTGGGCCAGCCCGATGGCCAAGGGCGACAGCGTGGTGGCGATCTCGGATTTCGTCGCCGATTACGCCAACAAGGCCTTCGGCGTGCCGCGCGCGCGGCTGGTCACCATTCCGCGCGGCACCGATCTGGCCAAATTCGATCCCAGCCGCATCTATCCCGAACGCATGTCCAATCTGCAGCAGCAGTGGCGCCTGACCGACGGCCTGCCGGTGATCCTGCTGCCGGGCCGGCTGACGCGCTGGAAGGGCCATACTGTTCTGTTGCGTGCACTCAAGATCCTGGCCGAGCGGCATGACGGCAGGCAGGATTTCACCGCCGTGCTGCTCGGTTCGGGCCGCGACGGCTATCGCGCCGAGCTCGAAGGCCTGATCCGCGACTATCATCTGGACCGCAGCGTGCGCATCCCCGGCGACGGCAAGGACATGCCGGCGGCCTATATGCTGGCCGATGTGGTGGTCTCGGCCTCCACCTTCCCCGAAGGCTTCGGTCGTGTGGCGGTGGAAGCGCAGGCGATGGGCAAGCCGGTGATCGCCACCGATCACGGCGGCTCGCGCGAAACCGTGCTGCCGGGCGAAACCGGCTGGCTGGTCAAGGCGGGCGATGCCAAGGCGCTGGCCGATGCGCTGGACGAGGCGCTGCACCTGACGCCGGAGCGCCGCATGGAAATTTCCGCCCGCGCGCGACAGCATGTGTCGGCGAATTTCACGGTGGACGCGATGTGCGAGGCCTATATCAGGGTCTACACGCGCCTGCTGTTTCCCAGCCACAACGACTGAAAATAGCACCCTCATATGTCATGGCCGGGCTTGTCCCGGCCATCCACGTCTTTTCTTTTGCAGACAGAAGGCGTGGATGCCCGGCACAAGGCCGGGCATGACACTATGAGGCATTACCGCAGCGGGATGGCGTACATCAGGCCGCCTTTGGTCCACAGGTCGTTCAGGCCGCGCTCCAGCTTCACCGGGCTGCCCTTGCCCAGGTTGCGCTCAAAGCTTTCGCCGTAATTGCCGATCTGCTTGACGATCCAGTAGGCCCATTTCTCGTCGAGGCCGAGCGCCTTGCCATAACCGGGCGTGACGCCGGTGAAGCGCTTGATCACCGGGTCGTCGCTTTTCAGCATCCCGTCGATATTCGTCTGCGTGATGCCGAGTTCCTCGGCTTCCTTCAGCGCCAGCAGAGCCCATTTCACGATCTGGTACCACTGGTCGTCGCCCTGGCGCACCATCGGACCCAGCGGCTCCTTGGAGATGCGCTCGGGCAGGATGATGTAGTCATCCGGCGGATTGAGCGCCGTGACGCGCACGGCGGCAAGCTGCGAGGCATCGGTGGTGTAGACATCGCAGCGGCCGGAGCTGAAGGCGGCGATGTTTTCATCCACCTTCTCGATCACCACCGCCTTGAAGGTCATGTTCATCTTGCGGAAGTAATCGGCGAGGTTCAGCTCGGTGGTGGTGCCGGGCTGCACGCAGACGGTCGAGCCGTTCAGCTCCTTCGCGCTTTTCACGCCCAGCTTCTTGTTCACGATGAAGCCCTGGCCGTCGTAGAAATTCACCCCGGCCTCGCGCAGGCCCAGCGCCACGTCGCGCAGCAGCGTCTGCGTCACATTGCGGGTCAGCACGTCGATCTCGCCCGATTGCAGCGCGACGAAGCGCTGCTGCGCGGTCAGTGCGGTATATTTGATCTTGCTGGAATCGCCGAACACCGCGGCTGCCACGGCACGGCACATGTCGACATCGATGCCGGTCCACAGGCCCTGGCTGTCGGGTGCGGAAAAGCCGGCAACGCTGCCGTTGACGCCGCATTGCACGAAGCCCTTCGCCCTGACGGCATCGAGCGTGGCGCCGGCCAAAGCGGCCGGGCTGGTGGCGGCCAGGCCGGCGGTGGCCAGCATGGCGGCGAGAATGATTCTGATACGCATGGATTGCCCCTGTTTTTTGCGGCGGTTGATCCGCCCGGTTATGCGAGGTCCATGCCAGCATATTCTGCCCGCCAGACCCAGCAGATTCGTATCGGTCGCCGGTCGCTGGCGCCGAAAGCGGCAGTCGGGCTGCCCGACTGCCCGCAAACCGGCCGGCGGGGCCGGGCACGCGCTTGACAGGGGGGGCAGGGCGGCTAGGCTGCGCCCCCTTGGAGGTCCGCTAAACCATGTCAAATCCTGCTGTTTCTGCCGCCGAAGTCCGCGTCACCCTGCCCGATGGCAGCGTGCGAACTTACGCGTCCGGCAGCACCGGCGCGGATGTGGCGGCCAGCATCGGCGCCGGCCTGGCCAAGGCGGCGCTGGCGATCCGCCTGGATGGCGCGCTGAAGGACCTCAAGACGCCGATCAGGAGCGATGCGAAGCTCGAGATCGTGACGATGAAGGACAAGAACGAGGCCGAGCTGCTCGACCTGATCCGTCATGACGGCGCGCATGTGATGGCGCAGGCCGTGCAGGAACTGTTCCCCGGCACGCAGATCACCTTCGGGCCTTCGACCGACGACGGCTTCTATTACGACTTCGTGCGCGACGAGCCTTTCACGCCCGACGATTTCACCAGGATCGAACAGCGCATGGCCGAGATCGTGAAACGCGATCTGCCGATCACGCGCGAGGAATGGGCGCCGGAAAAGGCGGTCGATTACTTCAAGTCGATCGGCGAGACCTACAAGGCCGAATGGGTGGCGGAAATCGCCAAGCGCGGCGAGGCGATCTCGATCTATCGCCAGGGCGACAGCTGGCTCGACCTCTGCATGGGTCCGCATCTGCCTTCCACCGGCAAGCTGCCGCCGGTGTTCAAGATCATGAAAGTGTCGGGCGCCTACTGGCGCGGCGATGCCAATAACCGCCAGCTGCAGCGCATCTATGCGACGGCCTGGCGCGACCAGAAGGAACTCGACGCTTACCTGAAGCGTCTCGAAGAGGCCGAGAAGCGCGACCATCGTCGCCTCGGCAAGGAAATGGGTCTCTTCCATCAGCAGGAAGAAGCCGCCGGCATGGTGTTCTGGCATCCCAAGGGCTGGACGCTGTATCGCACCCTGGAAGCCTACATGCGTCAGCGCCTGGAAAAGGCGAAGTATGTCGAAGTGAAGACGCCGCAGCTGGTCGACCGCAAGCTGTGGGAAGCCTCGGGCCACTGGGAGAAGTTCCGCGAAAGCATGTATATCGCGGAAAATGAAGAGGGCATCCGCGACTTCGCGAACAATCCCGACGAGCGCATCTTCGCGCTGAAGCCGATGAATTGCCCCTGCCATGTGCAGATCTTCAACCAGGGCCTCAAGAGCTATCGCGACCTGCCGCTGCGCATGGCCGAATTCGGCTCCTGCCACCGTTTCGAGCCGGGCGGCGCGCTGCATGGCATCATGCGCGTGCGCAACTTCACGCAGGACGACGCGCATATCTTCTGCACCGAAGACCAGATCATCTCGGAGAGCAAGATTTTCTGCGACCTGCTGCAGTCGATCTACAAGGACATGGGCTTCACCGAGATCAAGGTGAAGTTCTCCGACCGTCCGGCCAAACGCGCCGGCACGGATGAGACCTGGGACAAGGCCGAGAACGCGCTGAAGGATGCCTGTGTCGCCTCCGGCCTCGACTACACGCTCAATCCCGGCGAAGGCGCCTTCTATGGTCCGAAGCTGGAATTCGTGCTGCGCGACACCATCGGCCGCGACTGGCAGTGCGGCACCTTGCAGGTCGATTTCGTGCTGCCCGAGCGCCTGGATGCCGATTACGTCGGCGCCGATGGCGCCCGCCATCGCCCGGTGATGCTGCATCGCGCGATCCTCGGCAGCTTCGAACGTTTCATCGGTATCCTGCTCGAGCAGTATGCCGGCCGGCTTCCGCTCTGGATGTCGCCGCTGCAGGCGGTGGTCGCGCCGATCGTCTCGGATTGCGACGACTATGCCCAGACGGTGGCCGACCAGCTCGATGCCGCCGGCATGCGGGTCGACACCGATCTGCGCAACGAGAAGATCAATTACAAGATCCGCGAGCTGAGCCTCGCCAAGGTTCCGGTCATCCTGGTGGTCGGCAAGAAGGAAGCGGAACAGGGTACCGTGACCCTGCGTCGCCTCGGATCCGAGCAGCAGGAAACCATTGCGCTGGCCGACGCGATTGCTAAATTGTCGGCCGAGGCCCGGATGCCTGGATGATCCCCCGATGAGCCTTTGGGGGGATTGAATCCTGCCCCTCACGCCTTAACTATCTGATTTTGTTGCAACTACTTCAGGAGCGCGTCATAGCCCGTCCCCCGTTCAATGCCCCGCCGACACCGAAAACCGATGGTCCGCGGGTCAATTTTGAGATCGACGTCCCGAACGTCCGCCTGATCGATGCCGCTGGCGAAAACCGCGGTGTTGTCCCGATCCGCGAAGCGCTGCGTCTGGCTGAAGAAGCCGGCCTCGATCTCTGCGAAATTTCCCCGAATGCCGATCCTCCCGTCGCCAAGATCCTCGATTTTGGCAAATACAAATACGAGGAGCAGAAGAAGGCAGCCGAAGCCCGCAAGAAGCAGAAGATCATCGAGATCAAGGAGATCAAGCTCCGCCCGATGATCGACACGCATGACTATGACGTGAAGATGCGGGCGATGCTGCGCTTCCTGGAAGAAGGCGACAAGGTGAAGGTCACCCTGCGCTTCCGCGGTCGCGAAATGGCGCACCAGGAACTCGGCATGAAACTGCTGGATCGCGTGCGCGACGATCTTGGCGAGAAGGCCAAGATGGAGCAGTACCCGAAGATGGAAGGGCGGCAGATGACCATGGTCATGTCGCCGAAGTAACCAGACCTCTCGAAATGGCGCCGATGCAAGTCGGCGCCATTTCTGTATCTGCAGCATAAGAAAAATCGAAAACAGGGAGTGCGTGATGTCGGCAGCGGTGAACGTGAAGGCAATGGTCTGCGAAGCCTGGGGCGGGCCGGAAAGTCTGGCGCTCAAGGATCTCGCGCTGCCCGCACTGGGTCCGAAGGATGTGCGCATCCAGGTGCATGCCGCGGGCCTGAACTTCCCCGACACGCTGATCATCGCCAACAAATACCAGGTCAAGCCGAGTTTTCCCTTTGCGCCCGGCATGGAATGCGGCGGCGAGATCGTTGCCGTCGGCGACAAGGTGACCGACCTGAAGGTTGGCGACCGCGTGATGGCCACCACCAGCTACGGCGCCTTTGCCGAGCAGTTGAACTGCGCGGCCGCCAATGTGTACAAAATTCCCGCCAGCATGCCCTATGAAACGGCGGCCGGTTTCCCGATCACCTACGGCACCACCTGGCACGCACTGGTCGATCGCGGCCGCATGAAGCAGGGCGAAGTGCTGCTGGTGCATGGCGCGGCCGGCGGCGTCGGGCTGAATGCGGTCGAACTCGGTCGCGAACTCGGCGCAACCGTGATCGGCACCGTGGGATCGGACGAGAAGGCCGCCATCGTCAAGGACTACGGCGCGGCGCATGTGATCAACTACTCGAAGGAAAGCATCAAGGATCGCGTCAAGGAACTCACCGGCGGCAATGGCGCCGATGTGATCTACGATCCGGTCGGCGGCGATGCCTTCGACCAGAGCCTGCGCTGCATCAACTGGGACGGTCGCCTGCTGGTGATCGGCTTTGCCTCAGGCCGCATCCCCGAAGCGCCGGCCAATCTGGCGCTGATCAAGGGCTGCAGCATCGTCGGTGTGTTCTGGGGCGCCTTTGCGGCGCGCGAGCCGGAAAAGAACCGCGCCAATTTTGCCGCACTGCTGGCGCTCTACGAACACGGCAAGCTCAAGCCGCATGTCTCGCAGAGCTTTGCGTTCGATCAGGTGCCGCAGGCGATGGCGGCGCTGCTCTCGCGCAAGACCACCGGCAAGGTGGTCATCAAGGTGCGCTGATTACTTCGCTTCCAGTTCGGCGAGCCACTGCGGCAGCGGGCCGCCGAGGTCATAGGTGATCAGCTTGCCGTATTCCGCCGCGGTCAGGTTGCCCGGCTTGTCTTCCAGCACTTCCACTTTTGGGAAGCGCTTGGCAATGCTCGCCTTGTCGGGCGCCTTGATGATGGCCCAGAGGCCGGCCGAACCGTAATCATAGGTCACGAGATAGCTGTTCATACGCGTCCTCCCGTTTTGCGCTGCTGCGCGCGGATGGCCGTCGCGCTCAGCGGATTAAGCCTGGACTTCAGCAGCAGGAAGGCCGGCGGCGGTCTGTCGGCCAGTATAGCAGCAGCATAGCGCGGCAGGCGATGGCGCGACAGCCAGCGCGCGGCGGGAGTCTGCATCGCCGTCAGGTTGAAGCCCGGCCGGTCCAGCACGGCAATCGGCATGGTCCGGGCAATGCCCTGCCAGTCCTGCCAGCGGTGGAATTGCGCCAGGTTGTCGGCGCCCATCAGCCAGACGAACCTGGCCTGCGGGTAATGGGTGGTCAGGCGGCGGAGCGTATCCGCCGTATACCGCGTACCCAGGGTGGTTTCGATGGCCGTCACCCGAATGCGCGGATGCGCCGCCACGGCTTCGGCCTGCTGCAGGCGATACGCCAGCGGCGCCATGCCGCGTATGGGTTTCAGCGGGTTCTGCGGGCTGACCAGCCACCAGACCTGATCCAGCTTCAGCCGGTGCAGCGCGGTCAGGCTGATCTCGCGATGTGCCGCATGGGCGGGGTTGAACGAGCCGCCGAGCAGGCCGATCCGTAGTCCGGTGGAGGAACCGAGAGGCGGAATACCGTTCATGCGGGGCTTGGTCGCTCCGTCTTGTTGTTCAGGGCCGCGTCTGCCCGGTGCCGTAGACGCGATACTTGAAGGTGGTGAGCTGTTCGACGCCGACGGGGCCGCGCGCATGCATCTTGCCGGTGGCAATGCCGATCTCGGCGCCGAAGCCGAACTCGCCGCCATCGGCAAACTGCGTCGAGGCATTGTGAAGAAGAATGGCGCTGTCGAGCCGGTTCATGAACTGCGCGGCGTGATCCGCATTCTCGGTCAGGATCGCGTCCGTGTGGCTCGAACCATGCGTGGCGATATGTTCGATGGCAGCGTCGAGATCCTCGACCACGCGCACGGCGATGATGGCATCGAGATATTCGGTCGCCCAGTCTTCTTCGGTGGCGGCTTTCACCCGCGCATCGACCTTCTGCGTATCAGTGTCGCCGCGCACTTCGCAGCCTGCCTCCAGCAGCATCTTCACCAGCGGGTGGAGATGCGTGGCGACGGCGGCGCGTTCGACCAGCAGCGTTTCGGCGGCACCGCAGACGCCGGTGCGGCGCAGCTTGGCGTTTTTCACAATCGACAGAGCCATGTCGAGCGAAGCAGAGGCTTCGACATAGACATGGCAGTTGCCTTCGAGATGGGCAAAGACCGGCACGCGGCTCTCGCTCTGTACGCGGGCCACCAGCGACTTGCCGCCGCGCGGCACGATCACGTCGAGCCAGTTCGCCGCCGTCAGCATGGCACCGACCATGGCACGGTCGGTGGTGGGCACCAGCTGAATCGCCGCTTCGGGCAGACCAGCCGCCTTCAGGCCTTCGACCAGGCAGGCATGGATCGCCGTGCTGGAGTGGAAGCTTTCCGAGCCGCCACGCAGGATGCAGGCATTGCCGGCTTTCAGGCAGAGCCCGCCGGCATCGGCCGTGACATTCGGGCGGCTTTCGTAGATCACGCCAATCACGCCGAGCGGCGTGCGCACGCGTTCGAATTTCAGGCCGTTCGGCCGCGTCCAGTCGGCGATCACACCGCCGACCGGATCGGCAAGGTCTGCGATCTCTTCCAGGCCCTGCGCGATGGCCGCGATGCGCTGGCCATCCAGCATCAGGCGGTCGAGCAGCGCAGCCGTCAGGCCCTTGGCCTTGCCGGCGGCCATGTCTTCGGCATTGGCGGCGAGGATTTTCTGTTCATTGCCGCGCATGGCAGCGGCAGCGGCTTTCAGCGCAGCATTCTTCTGCGCCGTCGGCGCCGTGGCCAGCACGCGGGCGGCAGCCTTTGCCGCCGCTCCCATCTGGTTCATCCGCGTGGCTGTGTCAGTGATCGCGGTATGGGCCGTCATCGCAGCACCAGTTCGTCACGATGGATCATCTCGTCGCGGCCACGGTAGCCGAGAATGTCTTCGATGTCGCCGGATTTGTGCCCCTTGATGCGGCGCGCGTCTTCGTCGGCATAGGCCGACAGGCCGACCGCGATCTCGGCGCCATCCGTCGCGCAGACACGCACCAGATCGCCACGCTGGAAATGGCCGTCGACATGGGTCACGCCGGCCGGCAGCAGAGAGCGGCCCGAGCGCAGCGCCTTCACCGCGCCATCATCGAGTGTGAGCGTGCCCTGCGGGTTCAGATGGCCTGCGATCCACTGCTTGCGCGCCGCGCTTGGCGTCGCATGGGCATGGAACCAGGTGCAGCGACCGCCATCGCGGATGTTTTTCACCGGATGCATCTGCTTGCCATTGGCGATCACCATGGCACAGCCCGCACCCACCGCGATCTTGGCGGCGACAATCTTGGTGATCATGCCGCCGCGGCCGAGACCGGAGCGCGACACGCCGGCCATCGCCTCGATCTCCGGCGTGATGGCCGGAATCTCGGCGAGGAATTTGGCATTGGCATCGACGCCGGGATCGGCCGTGTAGAGCCCGTCGATATCCGACAGCAGCACCAGGCAGTCGGCCGAGATCATCTGCGACACGCGGGCCGCGAGGCGGTCGTTGTCGCCGAAACGGATTTCTGCGGTCGCCACCGTGTCGTTCTCGTTCACCACCGGTACGGTGCCGAGTTTCAGCAGCGTGTTCACCGTCTCGCGCGCATTCAGGTAATGTCGGCGCGATTCGGTATCGCCGAGTGTCAACAGCAACTGGGCGGTCTTCAGGTCGTGCCTGCTCAGCGCCTCCTGCCAGGCCGAGGACAGCCGGATCTGGCCGGCCGCCGCCGCCGCCTGGCTTTCCTCCAGCCGCAATGCCTTGCCGTTCAGGCCCAGAATACGACGCCCGAGTGCGATGGCACCCGACGACACCACCAGTACCTCTTTGCCATCGGCACGCAGCCTGGCGATGTCATCGACGAGGGCTGCGAGCCAGTCGGCGCGCAACTCGTTCCTGTCGGCATCGACCAGCAGCGACGAGCCAACCTTGATGACAATACGCTTCGCCTTGTCGAGGTGGCTATTCATCGCCACCCTCAACCTCGATCGCTGCCTTCTCGGCAGCACGCGCTTCGGCAATGATAGAGAACAGCTGCGTCGATACGGCATCGACACCTTCGCCGGTGACGCCCGATAGCGGCAATACCGGACGCTTGGCCGAGCGTTTCAGCTTGGCGATCTTCTCTTTCAGCTCATCGGCCGGGATCGCATCGATCTTGTTGAGGCCGATGATCTCGAGTTTCTTGTCGAGGCCGCCGCCATAGGCCTTCAGTTCCTTGCGGACCAGCTTCCAGTCGCGCACGGGATCGTCCGAGGTGCCGTCGAGCAGATGCAGGATGACGGCGCAGCGTTCGACATGGCCGAGGAAACGATGGCCCAGCCCGGCGCCTTCGGCAGCACCCTCGATCAGGCCAGGCAGATCGGCCAGCACGAATTCGCGGTCATTGGCTTTCACCACGCCGAGCTGCGGCTTCAGTGTCGTGAAGGGATAATCGGCGATCTTGGGCTTGGCGCGGCTGACGCGGCTCAGGAAGGTCGACTTGCCGGCATTGGGCAGGCCGACCAGGCCGGCATCGGCGATCAGCTTCAGCCGCAGCCAGATCCACTTTTCCTCGCCGGGCCAGCCGGGCGAGTTGCGGCGCGGCGCGCGGTTGGTGGCCGACTTGTAGTGTTCGTTGCCGAAGCCGCCGTCGCCGCCCTTGCACAGCAGCACGCGCTGACCGATCTCGGTCAGGTCGGCGAGCAGGGTCTCATTGTCCTCGGCGAGAATCTGCGTGCCTTTCGGCACCTTGAGGATCACGTCGTCGGAATTGGCGCCGGAGCGCTGCCGGCCCGAGCCGTGGCCGCCGCGCGCGGCGCGGAAATGCTGCTGGTAGCGATAGTCGATCAGCGTGTTGAGGCCATCGACGCATTCGGCCCAGACATCGCCGCCCTTGCCGCCGTTGCCGCCATCGGGACCGCCATGCTCGATGAACTTCTCGCGGCGGAAACTGATGGAGCCGGGTCCACCCTGTCCGCTTTCAATATAGACCTTGGCCTGATCGAGGAATTTCATCGGAGTTCACGGGAGATGTGGTGCAGATACGAAAAAGGGGAATGGCCTGCGCCATTCCCCTTGATCGATTGTGATGCTTGCGGGAAGGCGCGTTGACTTACGCCTCCGGCGGGAGCACCGAAACATACGAGCGGCTGCCCTTGCCGTCGTGGAACTTCACGACGCCGTTGGCCGTGGCGAACAGGGTGTGGTCCTTGCCCATGCCCACGTTCTTGCCGGCATGCACCTTGGTGCCGCGCTGGCGCACGATGATGTTGCCGGCGAGAACGGCTTCGCTGCCGTACTTCTTGACGCCGAGGCGCTTGGACTGGGAGTCGCGACCGTTACGCGAAGAGCCGCCAGCTTTTTTATGTGCCATGAGAGTGTCTCCTTAAATCTGTGCGCGGGCTGCTCAGGCAGCGATCTCGAGGATCTTCACCGCGGTGTAGCGCTGGCGATGACCGTTCTTGCGGCGCGAATTCTGCCGGCGACGCTTCTTGAAGATGATCAGCTTCGGGCCGCGGGTCAGGCCGACGACTTCCGCCTTCACCTTGGCATTGGCAACATCCTTGCCGAGCTTGACGTCGCCGCCGTTGCCGATGGCCAGCACCTGGCCGAATTCGATCTTGTCGCCCGCTTCGCCGGCGACCAGTTCGACCTCGAGCACGTCGCCCGCTGCCACCTTATACTGCTTACCGCCGGTCTTGATCACTGCGAACATATTGATATTCCATAACAAAGCGGCAGCGCCGGCCATCCGGCACCGCCTGAATTCGAGGCGCGCACTATAACCGGGGGGAAGGGGCTGTCAACCCCGGATTCGGGCGCTTCCGCCGGCGTTATCATTAGCTGGTTTGGCGCGCCGATTCTGCTGTTTTTGGGCGCGGCGCCAGTCCCAGGCCGGTTCGGCCAGGACATTGCCCGCCCAGACCCCGTTGCCGAGCAGCTGGGCTTCCCATTCGGCCGCTTCGTAATCCCGGCTGTAGGCCAGATAGGCCCAGGCGAGGCCGGCCCGCACCATCGCCCGGTTCAGGTCCAGGCCGCCGGAATGGCAGACCGCCACCACCCGGCCATAGCGGTCGCGATCCATCTCGGTGCAGCTGACCGGCCGGCCGGCGATCAGGCCGCGCAGATAGGCGGCAGCCTCCTGGCCGCACAGCCAGTCCAGGTTATCCCTCTGGCAGCGCTGGGCTTTTTCCGGCGCATCGATGCCATGCAGGCGGTAATTCACCTTGCCGATCTTGATCGTGTCGCCATCCAGCACCCGGACCCCGGGTTCTTCTGCCCGCGCCGGACCGGCCAGCAGCAGGGCGAGCAGGACAAGCCGAATCGCATACCATGTCATGCAGCCGGCTTAGCACGCGGCGGAAACTCAGAATACAAATGTATGCTAAGATTTGTCCGTGTCAGTCGGCCGGAGGCTGCATCCCTGCACCGAGGATCGCCATATAAGCCGTGTAGCAAAAAACCCGACCGCGTTTTTTGCCTGTCACTTCACGAACGATTCCGAGCTTCTGCAGGGTTTCGAGCGCCGTGTTGACGGTTGGCATGCTCAGCCCGGTCTGCGCTGCTGCACGCTTGGCGTTGATATAAGGATGTGCCTGCAGCGCGCCATGGAGGCGCAGGACCGATCCGCTGTTGGCGCCATCCTTTGGAATGCGCTCGCGATCCTGTTTGAACAGATTGACGATCGCCATGGCTTCGTTGGAGGCCTGGTTCGCGGTTTCGGTGACGCCGTCGAGGAAAAACTCGATCCAGGCTTCCCAATTGCCGTTCTCGCGCACTTCCTGCAGCAGACGGTAATAATCCTGTCGGTGAGTTTTGAAATAGAGACTCAAATACAGCAGTGGATGCTGCAGCACGCCTGCGGCGCATAGATACAGCGTGACCAACAGGCGGCCAACGCGACCATTGCCATCGAGAAACGGGTGAATGGTCTCAAACTGGTGATGCAGTAAGGCCGCCTTGATCAACGGTGGCAGATCGTCATGTGTGGCATGGATGAAGGTTTCCATGTCATGTAGGCAAGCCTGCATTTCGATCACGGGCGGTGGCACGTAAAGCGCATTGCCGGGACGGGTACCGCCGATCCAATTTTGCGAGTTACGGAATTCTCCGGGATTTTTGTTCATGCCGCGACCGCTCCGCAGCAGACGCTGGTGCAATTCGCGAATCAGCCGCAACGACAATGGGAAGTCCGGCAGGCGTTCGATGCCATATCGCATGGCATCAACGTAATTCGACACCTCGCGAATATCGTCCACCGGTTCGCCACTCTCGGCGTCGGTTTCGAAACGCAGCAGATCGGACAAGGTGGATTGCGCGCCCTCAATCTGCGACGACAGCACCGCTTCCTTGCGCACATACATATACAGAAACAGTCCCATATCCGGCAGCAGAGCGACGCCGCCGTCCAGACGGCCGAGCGCGCGATCAGCGGCGCTCAAACGCACGGCAAGGCCCGCGATGGCAATCGGTGGATCGGGCGGCAGCGGTGGCGGAATATAGGCGCGAACGGTTTCGTCGCCCGCCTGGGTCACAGCGTACCGCCCTCGTCTGGAAAGCATTCGGTCGCTCATTATTTAATTATATGATATTTATTTAATTAAAGGAACTGGTCTATTTAAATCAGACCTAACACTCTCGCGGTTAATTAAAATTCGTATCACTATTTAATTAGTTGAGATGGACTAATAAAATCAGACATAGCCGCCACTGTCATAAAACCATCCCTGCCGCTGGACCCAAAAACCTGCTATCCGGGCCGCCATGCCCGGGTCCGCGCCTGCGACATACCGCCGGCGCCTGCTGGTGATCTACAACCCGACCGCCGGGGCCGGCCGGCTCGGGCGGCGCAAACGCGCGCGCCTCGAAGCCTATCTCGACCTGCTGGAAGAGTCCGGCTGCGCGGTCGAATTCCGTCCCACCACCCGGCGTGGCGATGCCGAAGCCTTCGCCGCCGAAGCTGCATCTGAGAAATACGATGCCGTGGTCGCCGCCGGCGGCGACGGCACCATCGGCGAAGTGGCGAACGGCCTGCCGGCGAACAGCGCGCCGCTCGGGATTTTCCCGCTCGGCACCGCCAATGTGCTGGCGATGGAAATCGGCCTGCCGCTCGATCCGCCGACCGTGATGCACGCCGTGCTGCACGGGCCACAGACCATGATCTGGCCGGGTTTCGTCAACGACCGCCTCTTCACCATCATGGCCGGCGTCGGTTTCGATGCGCATGTGGTGCGCGACCTGCCGCCGCAGATGAAACGCTGGCTCGGCAAGGGCGCCTATGTGGTCGAAAGTCTGCGTCAGCTCGCGGCCTATCATGTGCCGCGCTATCGCGTCAGCATCGACGGCAAAGATTTCGACTGCGCCTCGGCCGTTGTCGCCAAGGGGCATTTCTACGGCGGCAGGTTCGTCTGTTCGCCAAATGCAAGACTCGACGATCCGGCTTTCGAGGTCTGCCTGTTCAAGATGGGTGGCCGCATCGGCGCGGCGCGCGCGACCGTGGCGCTGACGCTCGGGCTGTTGCAAAAGCTGCCCGAGATCGAACTGGTGCACGGTCGCGAAGTTACCATTACAGGCATCGATGGCGAGCCGGTGCAGGCCGATGGCGATATCGCCGCCACGCTGCCAGCGACTGTCAGGATCGGCAGTCGCGCGATCCCGCTGATCCTGCCGAAGGGCAGCGCACTGACCCCGGATGTGATAGAGACGGTGGCAGATTAAATCCTTCCAGCAGGGGATTCGCCGCCATGTCCGCCGCCGGCTTCGCCAGCACGCCCAAACCACCTTATTACGCCGTGATCTTTTCCTCGCAACGCACAGAAGGCGACAACGGGTATGGTGCCACCGCCGACCGCATGGCCGAACTGGCCGCGCAGCAGCCGGGGTTTCTGGGCATGGAAAGCACGCGCGGCGGCGATGGTTTCGGGATCACGGTGGCGTATTTCGATACGGAAGAAAATATACGCGCCTGGAAGCGCAACATGGAACATGCTGCCGCGCGGCAGAAAGGCCGCGAGGTCTGGTATGCGCATTACGAAATCAGAATCGCGAAAGTCGAGCGCGCCTATAATTTCAAGGCGCCGCAAATTGACTGAGAGAAGGGCTCAGCCCTTCGGCACATCGCCCGGCAGGCGCTTGTAGCGCACGCCGGCGCCGCGTTCGATGGCGGCGGCATGCAGGCGCTCGACGCGCAATTCGTGCCGCAGCATTTCCAGCCAGCGCAGTTCCTCCTGGCGGCCATGGCCATCCACCGCGATGATGTCGCAGGCCAGTGCGTAAGCCGTTTCGCACCAATCGGCGGGTAAAGCTTCCTTCACCAGGCCCAAAGCTGCATCGATGCCATCTTCCTGGTCCAGCAGCGCCACGCAATCGCCGACCGCCACCTGCATCGCATCCAGCCCATAACCGCGGAAAATCGGCAGATGCCGCACGGCGGCGTCGATGGCGGCCACCTCGGTATCCTTCAGTTTTCCGTCCGCCACGGCGGCAATCACCATGGCATAGATCAGGGCATTCTGTGGCGTGATGGTCGACATAGAGTGATGTTTCCCTAACGGTGAATATCCCGCCTAGCGGGACATTGCGGCGAAAGGATGACTTGACCGGCGAAAGACCGGGTGGCGAAAGGATGCCTTCAGCTTACGCGAGATTCTGCTGGCCGCCAGTGCCAGCCCGCATGCCATGCAAAAAAGCCGCCGTCTCGGACACCGCATCCCGGATGCCGAGGCGTTTCACCTCGACGCTGGCCGGGAATGCCGTCAGCAGGCGCGACGGCAGCTGCGCATCCAGCACGACGAAGACGCCGTAATCGTCGGCGCGCCGCAGCAGACGGCCATAGGCCTGCTTCAGTTTCAGGCGCGTGAGAAGATCGTCATAGGCCTGGCCGCCGAAGGCCGCCTTGCGCGCCTTGTGCAGCAGGTCGGGTCGCGGCCAGGGCACGCGGTCGAACACGGCCAGCCGCAAACTCGCACCCGGCACATCGACGCCGTCGCGCATGGCATCGGTGCCGAGCAGGCAGGCATGTTCCTCGGCACGGAAGATATCGACCAGCGTGGCATTGTCGAGCGGATCGACATGCTGCGCGTAGAGCGGCAGCCCGGCGTCGGCTAGCGGCTTGAGGATGCGCTTCTGCACGGCGCGCAGGCGGAAGATCGCCGTGAACAGCCCGAGTGCGCCGCCATTGGCGGCAAGGAACAACTCGCGATAGGCGGCGGCCACCTGGTCCATCGCATCGCGCCGTACATCGGTGACGACAAAAATGCGTGTGCGGTTGGCGTAATCGAACGGCGAGGGGAAAGCGGCACGCCGCGCCGGCTGCGGCAGATGGCGGGCGCCGCTGCGGATCTCGGCGCTGTCCCAGGCAAGCTCCGGCGAAGCATCGGCCTTAGCCGGTGCGATGTCGCGCAAGGTGGCCGAGGTGACCGCCACACCATGCGCGGGCTTCAGCACGGCAGCGGCAAAGGGCAGCATCGGATCGAGATAGTGGCGATAGAGGCCGAGATCGAGGTCGCGGCCGTCGATGCGTTCCAGCCCGAACCAGTCGACGAAGGTCGACGGCGTTTCGGTCTGCAGGTCGAGCAGCATGCTGCGCCAGGCATCCAGCGTCAGCTTTCGCCGCAGCAGGCCGCGCAGCGCACCTTCGATGCGCGAGCGCGTCGCGGTATCCAGTTCGGCGGTTTCATCCGCCAGCATGTCGCTCAGGGCTTTGGTCAGCGTGTTGACCGGTTCCAGCACGCGGTCGATGCCGCTGGCAAACTCCATCGCGGCATCGATCAGGCCGTTGACGGGTTCCTTGGTCGGGCATTCCAGACCGTAAGGCGAGTCCGGCTGCGCGCTGCGCGCGAGAATCTGTTGCCGCGCCTTGTTCAGAAATTTCTCGCCCTGGCCAACCGGATTGCCGTCCGCGATGCGTGCCAGCCAGCCTTCGCCCGGCAGGCAGCGCGCCATCTCCACCACGGCTTCCAGCGCGGTACGGCCGCGTTCGTCCTGCGCCACCAGATCGCCGATGCGATTGGCGATGCCGCGGGCGCGGCTGCGCCGTCCGCCTTCCGGTCCGCGCAGCCAGCGCCGCAGGTCGACGCCTTCCATGCCGGTCAGGTGAGCGGCGAAGGCGCCGTCAGCGGCTTCAAACAGGTGATGGCCTTCGTCGAACACATAACGCAGCGGCTTCTGCGCATCGTCTTCTCCCCCAGAACTTCCTATGGCGGCCTGAATCATGACCAGCGCATGATTGGCAATCACCATCTCGGCCTTGCGCGATTTGCGCACGGCCCGCTCGATGAAACATTTGCGGTAATGCGGGCAGGCGGCGTGGATACATTCGCCGCGCTGGTCGGTCAGACCCAGGGTGCGGTTGCGGCCATGCAGGTCGGCGGCCCAGGCGGGAAAATCGCCGCCGGCCAGATCGCCGTCGCGCGTCGCACCGGCCCAGCGCGCAATGAGCGACAGCGGCACCATATCCTGCGGCCGCGCCGCGCCGCCCTGCGTCGCATCTTCCAGATTCAGCAGGCAGAGATAATTCTCGCGGCCCTTGCGGATGACGACGCGGCCTTGCTTTTCCGCCGGATCGGGAAACAGGCGGTCGAGTTCGTGATCCAGCTGCCGCTGCAGGTTCTTGGTATAGGTCGAGAGCCAGACCGTGCCGCCATTCTTCTCGGCCCAGACGCTGGCCGGCGCGATATAGCCCAGCGTCTTGCCGATGCCGGTGCCGGCCTCGGCCAGCACCATCTCGGGCATGCCGATCACTTCGCGCGGCGCAAAGGCCTGCGCCACGGTGGCGGCGTAGTCGGCCTGCGTCTCACGCAGTTCAGCGGTGGTGCCGAGCAGCTGCGCAAGTCGCTCACGCGCTTCAGAGGGCGACACCGATTGCGTATCGGGCGGCGGTGGCGGCGCGTAATCCACCCATTCGGGCAGTTCCTGCCAGATATCCAGCCCGCCAAAACCGCCGCTCGGCGCCTGCGTTGCTTCCGGCCCGAGGCCGAGCAGCAGATAGGGCGCCCAGGGCCAGCCGGATTTGTTCAGCAGCTGCGCCAGCCGCATCGACCGGCGCAACGCACGCGGCTGCTGGCGCGGCAGGTCTTCCAGCAGCATCTGGGCCGCGTGATGCAGATACTGCACGGCCTCTTCGTCATCGGCGGCGTCGAGGTTGAGCCGTTCGAGCAGGCCATGCGGCGTCGGCAGGCAGAAGCGCGCCGGCCGCACGAAGGCAAACAGGTCGAGCAGGTCGAAAGCCATGAAGGGCTCGACGCCGAGCTTGGCGGCGGTGGCCTTGAAATGCACCAGCAGCGGCGGCGTGGCGCGGGCGCGGCGCGCGGCGGCATCGGGCGACAGCTTTTCCAGGTGACCGTTCTCGAACCACCAGGCAACACCGCCGCCGGCCACCAGCGCCGGCAGTCGACCGAGCGCTTGAGAAAGATTGCTGCCGATACCTTCGCTACTCTGCATTGCCATCGCGTCAGGTTTGTCTGCGCTTCAATACTTGTTTGTCATGCGCGGACTTGATCCGCGCATCCCATTTTTGTCGCCTAAAATGGGATCCTCGGGTCAAGCCCGAGGATGACGATTTTTATCTTACTGCGCTGCCCAGACGATGCGAGCGATCCAGGCGATGTCCTGCACGTCGAAGCCGCGCTCAGGGTAAGCAGGATTGAAGGAGGCGAGTTCGATGCGGGTGAGCGTGCGGCGCGACAGCAGTTTGCACATCACTTCGCCCTGCGTGGTCTTGGCGATCACGCGGTCGCCGCGGCGCACGCTGGCGGCTGGCGATACGATCACCACATCGCCGTCGCGATAGACCGGCAGCATGCTGTCGCCGCTGATCTCCAACGCATAGGCCTGGCTGTCGCCGATCTCGGGGAAGGGCACCTTCTCCCAGCCTTCGCCGGTCGGGAAACCGGCATCGTCGAAGAAGCCGTCCTTACCGGCCTGGGCCAGGCCGATCAGCGGAATGCGCTGCGTGCTGCGCGGCACGCCGCCGCTTTCGCTCAGCAGGTCCATGAATTCCGGCACGCTGGCGCCGGTCGCCTCGATCACCTTGGCGATCGATTCCGTCGACGGCCAGCGCTGCTTGCCGTCGCGCGAAATGCGTTTCGACCGATTGAAGGTCGTTGGATCGAGACCGGCTTTGCGGGCGAGACCGGAGGCGGTGAGGTCGTAGCGTTCGGCAAGACCGTCGAGGGCAGCCCAGATGGCGCGATGTGTCAGCATGGGAAGATTGTCTTGCAAAACGGGTCATTTGCATACAGGAATATTATCTGATTTTTGCTTTGACATGAGAACATAATGGGAATTACATCTTGTCGTTAGGCGCGAAAGTCGCCTCTGTTCTGCTCGCCTCGGGTCTGGATGTGAAACAAATGAGCGAAAATCCAGCGAAACCCGGACTTCAATCGCCAGCTTCGGCTGCAGTCGCTCCCGCCAGACCGGAACGGGCCGTCGTGGTCTTTGCCGAAGACATCCGGCTGCCGAAGCTGCGCCGGCTCAAGCCGGGCTTCCGGCACTGCTATGCCTATCTGGCCATGCCGGGCGGCTGGGTCGGCATCGATCCTCTCTCACATATGATTGAGATAAAAGGGTTTTATGACTGGCCGGTGGATGCCGATCTGGCGGCGCATCTGCGCAGCCTGGGACACTGCGCCTTGACCGTTCCGGTTCTGGCGGCGCCCAAACGCCTGGCGCCGCCGCTGCCGTTTTCCTGTGTCGAGGTGGTCAAGCGTCTGATCGGCCTGCAGAGCTGGCGGATCAGAACACAATGGGAACTATTTCTGCATTTACGGAAAATATCCCTTGATTATGGATTTGTTTTGTTCTATATCTGGTTTTCATAGGAACAAATAGCAAACACTTCTGGTCGATCCGCGAAAGGACTTTGCCGCCATGGGTGGGATTTTCAGCTCTCCGTCGCCGCCGCCACCGCCTCCCGCGCCGCTGCCGCCCCCGGCCGAGCCGCCCGAGAGTGCCGCCGAACTGGCCGAGAAGGCGGCCCGCGACCGTCGTCGTCGCGCCCAGGGTGAAACCATCGCCACCTCGTGGCGCGGCGTGAACGACACCGACACCGAAACGCTGGGCGGCGGCAGTTCGACCGCCAGCCGCAGCGGCAAACGCCTGCTGGGCGAATGAGAGCGCAGATGTCTGGCAAGACCCGCATGACAACGACACAGGAAGAGTCGCGGAAAGATTCCGCAACTGATCCTCTGCATCCTGACGCGCTGCGTCGCCGCTACGACCGGCTGCGCAGCCAGCGCGGCAGCTGGGAAGCGCTGTGGCAGGACTGCTACGACTATTCGCTGCCGGCGCGCCGTCCGAATGCCGGATCAGGCAGCACTACAGGTCGTGTCGCTGAGCGCCTGTTCGATGCGACGGCGGCCGATGCGGCCGAGCAGCTGGCGGCCACCCTGCTGGCGCAGCTGACGCCGCCGTGGTCGCGCTGGTTTGCCTTCCAGCCCGGTCGCGACGTGCCGGAAGACCAGCGCGGCGCCATGGCGAGCGAACTCGATCGAACTGCTGAACTGCTGCAGGCGCAGTTCGACCGCAGTAATCTCGCCGTCGATCTACGCGCTTGCCCCGCGCCGCGAGATCGGCGAGCAGGCACCGTTCCTTGCCGATTTCCATCGTCTCGAACTGCCGGTGCTGGATCAGCATGACGAAAGCCGCTGGCCGGAACGTTTTCCGCGCGAAAGACTCGACAGCATCCGGCGCCGCACCGGCGCGGCGCGGTTCGCTGCGCAGATGCTGCTGCAGCCGGTCTCCACGGAAGACGCGCGCCTCGATCCCGACCGCATTCCGCTTTACGGCGGCGAGCTGGAGGTCGAACACCTGAGCGGCGACCGCATGCTGCTCAGCATCGAGGGCAAACGCATGGTCTCGGCCAGCTGCTGGTGGGATCCCGCCTTCGGCATGCCGCGCCATGGCGACGGCAGCGTGATCGCTGCGGTCTTTGGCGACACCGATGGTGGCTACTGGCTGCATCGCATCCAGTGGCTGGAGCAGCAGCCCGGCAGCAGCCTGGATGCCGCCAGCCAGCTTTGCGCGCAGGCCGCCGGCTTCGTGAAGGCATTGCATCTGCCCTCCGTGCGGCTGGAAACCAACGGCCTTGGCCGTTTCCTGCCCGGCCTGCTGCGCCGCGCGCTCAGTGCTGCCGACTGCGGCGCCGGCGTGGTCGAGCAGACCAGCCGCCAGTCGAAAACCGCCCGCATCCTGCAGGCTTTCGATGTGGTGCTGGCCGCCGGTGCATTGCAGGTGCATCGCAGCGTCGACGACACGCCCTTCTTTGCCGAGATGCGCGAATGGCGCGCCGACGGACGCAGCCGTGACGATGGGCTGGATGCGGTCTCGGGCTGCCTGCTGGCTGAGCCGGTGCGCTTCGGCCTGCTGCCGGCGCGGCCTGCGATGCCCGACTGGCGCGGCGGTGCCGGGCAGCATGTGGCGAAAACGGAATTCGAAGTGTGAAGGGAGGCCGTCATGATCGGACAATTTGCCATCGATCTGATGTGGTGGCTCAGCATGGTGGAACTGCCGGCGCTCGGCGGCCTGTTCTGGCTGATCCAGCACCAGCGCGACCGCCAGGAGCAGAATCTGCAGCAGATGCAGGCCGAACACCGCGCCGCCATCGGCGCGACGCGTGCTGCGCTTTCAGACTTTAAATTGGACGTCGCGCAGCGCTACGCCTCGATCGCGCATCTGAAGGATGTCGAGACGCGGCTGACCGAACATCTGCTGCGCATCGAGGCCAAACTCGGCCAGCCGGTCCGTCTGTAGGGGAGGGTGACATGCGTATCGACAGACTGCCAGCCGATCCGGCCGCCCGTGCGGTGGCTTGCGGAGACCATGCCTTCGCCCTGGATGTGCTGGCGCGTACGCTGTGGGGCGAGGCGCGCGGCGAAGGCCGCGACGGCATGCGCGGTGTGGCGAATGTCGTGCTCAACCGCGCCGCCCGTCCCGGCTGGTGGGGCCGCAGCGTGGCGGAGGTGTGTTTAAAGCCCTGGCAGTTTTCCTGCTGGCTGGAGAGCGATCCCAATCGCGCGAAGCTGCTCGGCGTGGACGGCCGCGACCGTGCATTTGCCACGGCGCTGTCGATCTCGGTCGATGCGCTGGCCGGCATCCTGCCGGACTACACCTTCGGCGCCACGCATTACCACGCGCTCGACTGCGAAGTGGCATGGAGCAAAGGCCGCACGCCCTGCGCGGTAATCGGCCGGCATGCCTTTTACAACGACATAGACTGAGAGACGACAATGCTCGACAAACTGCTGACCGCACAGATCGCCACGCCGATAGAGGCCATCGGCAATGTCTTCGACAAGCTGTTCACGTCCGATGACGAACGCGCCCAGGCCGAGGCCGTGCTGGAAAAACTGCGCCAGCATCCGGCCGAACTGCAGGTCGAGCTGAACAAGATCGAGGCAGCGCATCACTCGGTCTTTGTCGCCGGCTGGCGGCCTGCCGTGGGCTGGATCTGCGCCGCAGCTGTCGGCTGGGCCTATCTCGGCCATCCGCTGTTCCTGTGGGCGGCGGCGCTCTGGTCGCCCGGCCTGCAGCCGCCTGCCATCCATACCGACAGCCTTTTCGAACTGGTGCTGGCCATGCTCGGGATGGCGGGCCTGCGCAGTTTCGAGAAGGCGGCGGGGAAGCGGCGGTGAGAAGCCTCCGTCGTCATGCCGGGCTTGACCCGGCATCCCATTTTTTAATGGGCCTCCGGCTCAAGGCCGGGGTGACGGACTCCGCGCCTTCTGCTATCTCCAGCCCATGACCGTGATCTACCGCATCGTCTCGGCAGCCGACTGGCAGGCGGCACAGGCGGCCGGCACCTTCGCCGGCACCGCGCATGACCTGCGCGACGGCTTCATCCATTTCTCGACAGCGAAACAGGCGGCCGAAACCGCGGCGAAGCACTATGCCGGCAAGACCGACCTGCTGCTGCTCTATGTGCGCGACACCGATGTGGAAGCCCCGTTAAAGTGGGAAAGGTCGCGCAACGACGATCTCTTCCCGCATCTCTACGGCCAGCTTCCCGTGTCTGCCGTGTATCGCATCGATCCGCTGCCGCTGGGCGCCGACGGCCGGCATGTCTTCCCGGCGGATATGCCATGAGCGGCCCGGGAAATGTTCTGGTTCGCGACCCATACTGGGGTCAGCCGCTGATCTCCTACACCGTCGTGCAGATGCTGGAGCCGGCGGCGCGCGACACCTGCGTGGAGAGTCTGCGGCAGGTGTCCGCGATTGCCGGCGGCGCCGAACATCTGCTGATCGCGCCGGCCGAGACGTTTCATCTCTCGCTCTATGCCATCGCGCCGGTGCGCTCGGATTTCGACAAGGATGCCTGGTGGCAGGTGCATGGCCAACAGGCGCTGACCGTGTTCCGCCGCTGGTGCGGCACGCAGCCGGCAGCCGTGCTGAAATTCCGCGAGCTGCGCGTCACGTCTACTGCGGTGATCGCGGTGGCCGAGCCGCATGAGGCGGTCTGGAGCCTGCGCCGCCTGCTGCGCGCCGAAGTGCCGCAGCCGCCGGGTGGCACGCCGAATTACGACATGATCCACATGACCCTGGCGCGTTACGCGCAGCCTGACAGACTGCCAGCGGACTTCGCCGCCCGCGTTGCGGCCTTGCCGCTCACGCTCGATGTGCGGCTGTTCGAACCCACGCTGGTGCGTGAAACCGCCTATCCGCTGCTCGGCGGCAAACCGGTCGAGACGCATGTGCTGAAAACTCCGGAGACGGCGGCATGAGCCTCTATCGCAACCTGATCTTTCCGCTGGTGCGCAACATCGATGCCGAAACCGCGCATCGCGCCACGCTGAGGCTGCTGAGCTGTGCGCCGCTGCCGCCGCTGCTGCCGGACGATCCGGTGCTGGGGACGACGCTGTTCGGCAAACCCCTGCCCAATCCGGTCGGGCTGGCCGCCGGCTTCGACAAGAATGCCGAAGTGCCCGATGCCATGCTGCGGCTCGGTTTCGGCTTTGTCGAGGTGGGCGGCATCACGCCGCAGCCGCAGACCGGTAATCCGCGTCCGCGTGTGTTCCGCCTGCCCGAAGACCGCGCGGTGATCAACCGCATGGGTTTCAACAACGACGGGCTGGAGGTGACGGCGTCGCGGCTGCAGGCGCGCAAGGGCCAAGGAAAGCAACTGGGCGGTGTTGTCGCCGCCAATCTCGGTGCGAACAAGGACAGCGCGGATCGTCCGGGCGATTATGCGATCTCCTATGAGCGGCTGGCGCCGCTGGTCGATTTCGCCGTGGTGAACGTGTCGTCGCCCAATACGCCGGGCCTGCGCAACCTGCAGGGCCGCGAGGAGCTGGCGGCATTGCTGGCGCGGCTGCAGCCGCTGCATGAAAAACTGAAGACGCCGCTGCTGGTCAAAATTGCCCCCGACCTTGCAGAAGAAGATATCCGCGACGTCGCCGACCTGGCGCTGCAATTCCGGCTGGATGGTATCATTGCCACCAACACCACGGTGACGCGGCCGGAGACTTTGCGGAGCGGCAATCGCGGCGAGACCGGCGGGCTCTCGGGCGCACCGCTGTTCGAGCTTTCAACAATGGTGCTGAAGCAGCTCTACGGCTTCACCGGCGGCAAGGTGCCGCTGATCGGGGTCGGCGGCATTGCTTCGGGCGCGCAGGCCTATGCCAAGATCCGCGCCGGTGCCTCGGCCGTGCAGCTGTATTCGGCGCTGGTCTACGAAGGCCCCGGCCTGGTCGGCCGCATCAAGCGCGAACTGGCCACGCTGCTGAAGCGCGACGGGTTCCGCAGCGTGGCGGACGCGGTGGGCGCAGACGTTAAGTAAGACAAATCGTCATACGTGGGCTTGACCCGCGTATCCCATTTAATGGGATGCCCGGATCAAGCCCGGGCATGACAGTACTATTTTCAGGTGTCATGGCCGGACTTGTTCCGGCCATCCACGCCTTAAAAGAAACGGCGCCACTTCAAAGAAGGCGGTGCAAAGACCAACACCTATCTATTGCTTTGGTACCAGTTCAACAGGCTGAGTATATAGCTGGTATTGCGAGATTGTGTTGCCTCGCCAAGCTCGGCTCTGCCGATCTGGCCCGAACGTAGTTTCTGGTAATAAGGATACACTTTCTCGAACTCGGATTTCGTTACGCGTCTTTCGTTTTGGGTGCGAAGACTTTTGACAAGGACGGCATTCCTCTCACATTCGACGACGGCAAACTGATTTCCGGAGTAACCTCGAACACCCCAGTTTTCCACTTTTTGGTTTTTGCTGAGATTGGCCTGAAGATACTGCCAAACCTGTTCAAAGGCCGACATGGAATACCCCCGCTGCTTATCGTCTGAATTATATATTTAGTATGTTGAGGATGAAACACTGTTGTCACCCTCGGGCTTGCCCCGAGGGTCCATCCCATGGTCATCGCATGCGGGATGGGACAGATGGATTCTCGGGGCGAGCCCGAGAATGACGGTTTTAGAGTTCGTACAAAAAAAGCGGCGCCGGTGAGGGCGCCGCTCTGTCGGATTTCAGTATGGAAGTGGCGGCTTACCCGTTCTTCACCGGGTTGCGCAGCAGGCCGACCTTCTCGATCTCGATCTCGATGATGTCGCCGTCCTTCATGTAGACCGGCGGGTTGCGCTTGGTGCCGACGCCGCCCGGGGTGCCGGTGGCAATCACGTCGCCGGGTTCCAGCACCGTGAAGGTCGTCACATACTTGATGATCTTGCGGATGTTAAAGGTCATCAGGTCGGTGTTGGAGGACTGCATCACCTGGCCGTTCAGGCGGCTCTGGATCGCCAGCTTCTGGGCGTCGGGGATATCGTCTGCCGTCACCATCCAGGGTCCGAAGCCGCCGGTGGCGTTGAAGTTCTTGCCGGGGGTGAACTGGCCGGTATGGGTCTGCCAGTCGCGCACCGAGCCGTCGTTGTAGCAGGCGTAACCGGCGACGATGCTGAAGGCATCGTCTTCCGACACCTTGTAGCCGCGCTTGCCGATGATCACGGCCAGTTCGGCTTCGTAATCCAGCTTGTCGGATTCGGCAGGCTTCAGCAGGGGCTGATTATGGGCGACCTGGCTTTCAGGGAAGCGCACGAAGATGGTGGGATGGCCCGGCGGCTCGCGGCCCATCTCGCGGCGGTGTTCGTCGTAGTTGACGCCGACGCAGATGATCTTGCCCGGATTGGGTATCACCGGCAGCAAGGTCGTGCCTTCATACTTGAGGTCGGCCGATTGACCCTTGGCGGCGGCTTCCACCTCGGCCAGCGCGCCGGCCTTCAGCACGGCGACCAGGTCGGCGTATTTCGCGCCCAGCCTGGCGCCCACATCGACGATGCCGTCATTCACGACCACGCCGTAAGAGCTCTTGCCATTACGGACGAAGCTCACCACTTTCATCGGACTGCTCCCTGCCGGAAAAAGAAAATGCGGTATAATTGGGGTGCAGACGATACGCTCCGCATTGCACCCCGACAAGCACCCCCCAGCCTAGTTCACCCATCGCGCCCCGCCCAGCCATGACCGACTTGAAAAAATCGCTACCCAGCTTGCTGATTCCGCGACTCTGGCCGGCCGATCGCCCGGACCTGCGCCGCCGCGTGGTGATCGCCTTCGGCTTCCTGCTGCTGGCCAAGCTGGTCAATGTCACCGTGCCGTATTTCTTCAAGCAGGCCGTCGACCTGCTCGACCGCGGCATGAATGCGAACCAATTGGCGATTGGCACAGGCTTCATTGCTTCGGTACTGGGGATGGTGCTGGCCTACGGCATCGCCCGCATGCTCGCCCAGGGCTTTGGCGAGCTGCGCGATGCGGTCTTTGCCAAGGTGGCGCAGGCCGCCATTCGCAACCTGGCGCTGGAAACCTTCAACCACCTGCATGCGCTGTCGCTGCGGTTCCATCTCGAACGCCAGACCGGCGGCCTGTCCCGCGTGATCGAACGCGGCACCAAGGGCATCCAGTTCGTATTGCAGTTCATGACCTTCAACATCGTGCCGACGCTGGTCGAGATCGGCTTGGTCGGCGGTGTGCTGTGGTGGCTGTATGGCTGGACCTTCGCTGCCATCACCGTGGTCACCATCGGCGGCTATATCTTCTACACGCTGGCGATCACCGAATGGCGCACCAAGTATCGCCGCCAGATGAATGACGAGGACCAGCGCGCCAACACGCGTGCCGTCGACAGCCTGTTGAACTACGAGACGGTGAAGTATTTCACCAACGAGGCGCATGAAGCACATCGCTTCGACGACGCCATGATGCGCTACGAAAAGGCGGCGGTGAAAAGCCAGACCTCGCTGGCCTATCTCAACCTCGGCCAGGGCGCCATCATCGCCATCGGGCTGATCGGCGTGATGAGTCTGGCCGTGCTCGGCGTGCGCGACGGCAGCATGACCTTGGGCGACCTTGTCATGGTCAATGCCTATCTGATCCAGCTGTATCTGCCGCTCAACTTCCTTGGTTTTGCCTATCGCGAGATCAAGCAGGGCCTGGTCGATATGGAGGCGATGTTCAAGCTGCTCGACGTGTCGCAGGAAGTGCAGGATCGCCCCGATGCGCCGGCGCTGCTGGTCGAGCGTGGCGAGGTTGTCTTCGAGGACGTGCGCTTTGCCTACGATCCGCGCCGCGAGATTCTCGCCGGCGTCTCTTTCCGCATTCAGCCGGGCCGCAAGGTCGCCGTCGTCGGCGCCTCGGGTGCGGGAAAGTCGACCTTGTCCCGGCTGCTGTACCGCTTCTACGACATCGGCAGCGGCAGCATCCGCATCGACGGCCAGGATATCCGCGAGGTCTCGCAGGCCTCGTTGCGGCGCTGCATCGGCATCGTGCCGCAGGATACCGTGCTGTTCAACGATACGATTCTCTACAATATCCGTTACGGTCGCGTGGAAGCGTCGGATGCCGACGTGGCCGAAGCCGCGCGGCTCGCGCAGCTCGATCACCTGATCGCGCGTCTGCCCGACGGCATGCAGACCATGGTGGGCGAGCGCGGCTTGAAACTGTCCGGCGGCGAGAAGCAGCGCGTGGCGATTGCGCGTGCGCTGCTGAAGAACCCGAAGATCATGGTCTTCGACGAGGCGACCTCGGCGCTGGATACCCATACCGAACGCGAGATTCAATCCGCACTGAGCCGTGCAGCGGAAGGCTGCACGACTTTGGTGATCGCGCATCGGCTGTCCACTGTGGTGGATGCCGACGAGATCATCGTGTTCGACCAGGGCCGTATCGCCGAACGCGGCCGCCATCATGCTTTGCTGGCGCAGGGCGGGCTGTATGCCGCGCTGTGGCAGAAGCAGCAGGAAGCCCGCGCGCTGGAAGAACAGGCCGAGGGCGAGACGGTTAGCGTGCTGTCGGCGGCGGGGGATTAAGACCTTCACCCTCCCACCGCTTCGCGGCGGTGCCCTCCCTCTCCCACGAGTGGGAGAGGGTAAATGTGGTGCAGTCCTCCCTCTCCCGCTTGCGGGAGAGGGTCGGGGTGAGGGCCTTCTCTTTTACCAGCTCCCCGTCTCCAGCAGCTGCATCGCATAAGCCGGCTGGCTCCAGCGGATCGGTAGCGCGCCCTGCAGGATGCGGCCTTCCTCGACGCGCAGGCGCAGCAGGCGCAACGCGCCCTGGAAGCGCTCGACCTCGGGCCCGTCCCAGACGATCTCGGCCTGGCCGGTGATCTGCAGCAGGTCACCGCTGTCGTAATTGACCACCAGCAAACCCGCGCGGCTGTCGAGCGCGATATTGCCCAGCGTGTTGAAGAAATTGTTGCCGCGGAAATCCGGAAGGGTCAGCTGCGTGAAGCCGGCGCGCTGTTCGACCCTGACGAAGCCCGGCTTGCCGCCGCGATGCGAGACATCGACGCCTTCGTCTTTCGCATGCGTGGCGATGAACAGCGTGTCGGTCTCGGCCAGCATCAATGCGGCGCGCGGCGACAGCACGGAATCTTCCGGCTTCACCGGCGGTTCGGCCGGCGCGCCGACCAGCCGCGGCAGTCGCGCCTGGATATACTGCGGGCAATTGCCGAAACTCTGTTCGACATGCACGGTAAAACCATCGTCCTGCAAATGCGTGACGCGGCCGTTCATGCGGTTGCGCCGCCGCGTCTCCGGCTGCAGGCCGAGGATGCCGAGCTGCGCGTTCTGCTTCAGGTTCTGCGCCAGCATGTCGCCGGGCGCAGGCTTCGCGCTCACCTGCAAGGTCACCGGATCGGGCGAGGTCACGAAGCCGGGCTTGCCGGCCAGCATCGAGGCCCAGGGACGGCCGGCATCGTCCACGCTGCCGACGACAAGCGTGGGCAGAAGGGCGAAGAAATCGCGATGCTGGTCGGGCATGAAATCGCGCAAAGCGATCTCGGCGGTGCGCGCCATGCGTTTGGGCAGTGCCGGATGCACGCGCGCCTGCAACTGCTGCTCGCCCTCGTGAAAGCGTCCCATGGCACTACGCTCTCATCGGCACAAAGCCGGGCAGCGCTTCGATGCGCGCGATCCAGGCGCGGATACCGGGATACGGTTCCAGCGACACATCGCCTTCGGGCGCATGTGCCGTATAGGAGTAGAGCGCGATATCGGCAATCGTCGCATGCGTGGCGGCGAGCCAGTCGCGGCCCTGCAGATGCTGCTCCATCACGTCGAAGAGCTGTGTTGCCGCCTGCCGGCAGGCATCATGGTCGAAGGGCGAACTGAACAGCTTCACCATGCGGGCGCGGGCCGGGCCCATCAGCAGTTGCCCGGCAGCGACCGAGAGCCAGCGCTGCACCTGCGCGGCCGTCGCCGGATCGGCGGGCAGCCACCGGCCGCTGCGGTCATACTTGCCGGCGAGATAGACCAGGATCGCATTGCTGTCGGCGATGACGACAGGATTCTCCGGGTCACCATCCTCCAGTACCGGCACCTGGCCGAAGGCGTTCATCGCCAGATAGGAAGGCTGCTTCTGGGCGCCGCCGCGCAGGTCGACATCGACCACTTCAGCCTGCAGCCCGAGCAGGGCCAGCATCAGCCGGGCGCGATGGGCATGGCCGGAGAGGGGAAAGCTATGGAGACGGAGCGTCATGGGGTCGGTCCTTACATATAATAAGAGGTGGCCCAATCTGGCATTTCGGCTGGAAAACAGAATAACCCCATTTGACAAGTCACTATTTCAATTTATGAAATAATCCCATGGACCGGCTCGACGCCATGCGCATCTTCCTCACCGTCGCGGAGAAGTCCGGCTTCGCCGAGGCCGCCCGGCATCTGCGGCTGTCGCCGCCTTCGGTGACGCGGGCGATTGCGACCCTGGAGGAGCGGCTCGGCACCAGCCTGTTCCAGCGCTCGACCCGGCATGTCCGCCTGACCCAGGCCGGCCAGCGTTTCCTGATGGATGCGCGCCGCATCCTGTCCGACCTCGAGGAAGCCGAGGCCTCGGCCGCCGGCGACCATGGCGCGCCGAGCGGCGATCTTTCGATCACCGCCTCGCAGATGTTCGGCAGCATCTATATCGCGCCGCTGGTGCAGGATTTTCTCAGGATTCATCCGGCAGTGAATGCGCGGCTGCTGCTGCTCGACCGCGTCACCAATCTGATCGACGAGGGCTTCGATATCGCCGTGCGCATCGCGCAGCTACAGGATTCTTCATTGCGCGCCATCCGCGTCGGCGCGGTGCGCCGCGTGATCGTCGCCGCGCCGGAGTATCTGGCGCAGCATGGCGAGCCGCAGACGCCCGACGATCTGCTGCAGCATGATGCGATTGCCTTTTCATCCTCGGCGGCGGCCGACCAGTGGATCTTCAGGGACAACCAACGCGTGGCGCCGCCGGCACGGTTCACGGTGAATTCCTCCGATGTGGCGATCAAGGCAGCGATTGCCGGGCGCGGCGTCACGCGCGTGCTCAGCTATATGGTGGCGCCGGCGCTGGCCGCAGGCCAGTTGAAAATCCTGCTCGCCGACCATGAACTGCCGCCGACACCGGTGCAGCTGGTGCATGCCGAAGGCCGCCGCGCCAATGCGAAAGTGCGCGCCTTCCTCGACTTCGCCGTCGAGCGGCTGCGCACAGAACCCGTGCTGCAGAACTGAATAGAAGGAGAGGGGTATGAGCGCGTCAGCCTTCAAAGCCATCACGGCGATTGATTACACCGTGATCTATGTGCGCGATCTGGCCGCCATGCGCCGCTTCTATGAGGACGTGCTTTGCTTCGAACTGATCCGCGAACTCTCGCCGCGCTGGATCGAATATCGCGTGGGCGCAAATACGCTGGCGCTCGCGCTGCCGGGCCTCACGGCCAAAGACGATCCGGTGCCGAAGCACACGGCCGCGCTGCAGCTTGCTTTCCGGGTCGCGCGCGACGATGTCGATGCCTGCGCCGCCGAATTGACGAAGCAGGGCATCGCGCTGGTGCTGCCGCCGACGGACCAGCCCTTCGGCCATCGCACGCTGTTCTTCCGCGACCCCGACGGCAACCTGCTGGAGATCTATGCGGAGATTTGAAGAGGCGCCCAAGTTGCATCCCCGCGAAAGCGGGGATCCAGGGCCACTTGATAAATCTTGCCTGTGATCTGGATTCCCGCTTTCGCGGGAATGACGAAGAGGGCCAATTGCACCCTCCCAACACGGATTAACGCCATAAATCCACCCGACGGGCCTTTAAGCGCGCGGCGGCAGTAGCTACATTCCGCCCAGCCTCATTCCGCCAAAGGTTTACGTCGCCCATGGACACCATCCGTTCCGTTCTGGTCCCGATCCACCGCGAAGGCTGGAAGTTCATCGCCATCTTCGCGGTCGCGACCCTGGTGCTGTTCTGGATCGCCGAACCGCTCGGCTGGCTCGGCGTGATCCTGACCTGCTGGTGCGCCTATTTCTTCCGCGACCCGCCGCGCGTCACCCCGGTGCGCGACGGCCTGCTGATCTCGCCCGCCGACGGCGTGGTGCAGATGATCGAACGCGCCGTGCCGCCGGAAGAACTCGGCATGGGCAGCGATGCCCGCACCCGCATTTCCGTGTTCATGAATGTATTCGACGTGCATGTGAACCGTGCGCCGGTCGATGCCAGCGTGGTGGCCGTGGCCTATCGCCCCGGCAAGTTCCTCAATGCCGCGCTCGACAAGGCCAGTATCGACAACGAACGCCAGTCACTGCGCATGAAGCTGAACAATGGCAAGGAAATCGCGGTCGTCCAGATCGCCGGGCTGGTCGCCCGCCGCATCCTGTGCGAGGCCCGCGAGGGCCAGAGCTACAAGGCCGGCGAACGTTTCGGCCTGATCCGCTTCGGCAGCCGCGTCGACGTCTATCTCGATGACGGCATGGTGCCGCTGGCGGTGACCGGCCAGCGCTGCGTGGCCGGTGAAACCGTGATCGCCGAGGACGGCGCCAGCGAACAGCCGCGCGTCGGCGAAGTTCGTTAGGGACAAAGTCCGGTAACGTCGCCTCTTTCTGGCGTTATCTTTTTAATCCTGCCGTAACCCAGCCTGCTTAAGCTTGGTGGGGCGTGCCGGAAGGAGGCATCCCAGTGCCGATGGAGTGGGGCCGATGAAGCTGAAACCGCCGCAGCGCCTGGGCAAACTGCCGCTCAACACGCTGGCGCCGAATATCCTCACCATCATCGCGCTCTGTTCGGGGCTGACCGCGATCCGTTTTGCGTTGCTCGGCCAGTTCAAATTCGCCGTGCTGGCCATCGCCACGGCGGCCTTCTTCGACATGCTGGATGGCCGTGTCGCGCGGCTGCTGAAAGGCGCCTCGAAATTCGGCGCCGAACTGGATTCGCTGTCGGACTTCCTCAGCTTCGGCGTCGCGCCGGCGATGGTGCTGTATTTCTGGACGCTGCACGATCTCGGGGCCGGCGGCAATACCGGCTGGCTGGTCGTGCTGGCCTTTGCCGTCTGCGCGGCGCTGCGCCTTGCGCGTTTCAACACCGCACTCGATGACGACAGCAAGCCGGTCTGGACCGGCAGCTTCTTCACCGGCGTGCCGGCGCCGGCCGGCGCCGGCCTGAGTCTGCTGTTCCTGATCATCAACCTGGAACTCGAAAGCGCCTTTTTCGCCTCGCCCTTCCTCAATGCGGTCTGGATGCTGTGCATCGGCGGGTTGATGATCAGCCGCGTGCCGACATACTCGTTCAAGCGCGTGCGGGTGAAGCGCGAATATGTCGGCCTCGTGCTGCTCGGCGTCGGGCTTCTCGTGGCGGCCTTGCTGAACCAGCCGTGGTATACGCTGGCGGCGATGGAGATCGCCTACATCGCGTCGATCCCGCTCTCGATCAAGGCGCATGACAGGCTGAAACGCGGCGATGCCCAGGCGCAGACCGGAGATATGGCCGATGCGGCAGCAGCCTCCGCAGCCATGCCCGCTGCGCCTGCTGCCGGCAGCGACGCGGACGGCGAAAGCAAGCCCGGCAGCACGCCGGGAGTCCTACACTAAAACTTTCCCGCCCGCATCATGCGTGCCGCAATTCTCGCGGGTCTGTTCAGCATTTTTGCCTGTGCATCCACAGCGCAGGCCGCCGATGCCGATCTGCGCAACATCGTCGACCGCGCCTTCCGCCCGCTGCTGCAGGCGCATGACGTGCCCGGCATGGCCGTCGCCATCACGGCCAGTGGCCGCACGGAAATCGTCACCTACGGCGTGGCGTCGAAAGAGAGTAAGGCGCCGGTGACTCCCGACACGCTGTTCGAGCTCGGCTCGGTCAGCAAGACCTTCACCGGCATTCTCGGCGGCTATGCGGTCGCGCTCGGCCGCACGACGCTCAATGATCATCCCGGCCAGTATCTGCCGGCGTTGCGTGGCAGTGCAGTGGATCGTGCCACCCTGCTGCAACTCGGCACCTACACCGCCGGAGGATTGCCGCTGCAATTCCCGGCTGATGTCACCAGCCATGAGCGCATGATCGACTGGTTACAGCATTGGTCGCCGTCAGCGGCACCCGGCACGCAGCGGCGCTATTCCAATCCCAGCATCGGGTTATTCGGTCATCTTGCCGCCATGTCGCTGGGGCGCGATTTCGCCACACTGGCGGAACGCGAGCTGTTTCCGCAATTCGGCCTGCGCAGCACCTTCGTGCGCGTGCCGAAGCCGGAGATGGCGCGCTATGCGCAGGGCTATGATCGCGCGAACCGGCCGGTGCGCGTCAATCCCGGCGTGTTCGATGCCGAAGCCTATGGCGTGAAGTCATCGGCCGCCGACATGATCCGCTTTATCCAGTGCAACTTACGCCCTGCGGAACTGGAGCCGCCGATGCGGCGCGCAGTGGAAATCGCGCAGAGCGGCTATGCGAAGATCGGATCCATGATTCAGGGACTGGGATGGGAGCAGTATTCCTGGCCGGTGAAACTGGAACAGCTGCAAGCTGGCAATGGCGAACAGATGAGCCGGCAGGACAACGCGGCCACGACACTGTCGCCGCCGCAGCCTCCGTCGGCTTCGCGCCTATATAACAAGACCGGTGCGACGAACGGCTTCGGCGCCTATGTCGCCTTCCTGCCGGAAAAGAATGTCGGCCTTGTCATGTTGGCCAACCGCAACCTGCCGATCCCGGCGCGCGTCACGGCGGCCCATGCCGTGCTGGATCAGCTGGCGCGCCCATAACCTAGTGAATGGTCAGTGACTGCTGCGCCGGCGCTTGTCCAGCCTGGCTTTCAGCTTGGCGGCAAAGTCGCCGCCGTCATCCTTCTGCGCCAGGAACAGTTCGATCGCCAGCGTGGCGCGATCCTGGTCGGTGGTGGGAGGTCCTTTCCTGGCGATCTTCTCGCCGAGGCGCAGGATCTGCGGATTGAGCCTGGCGCGGATCGCCCGGATCTGCTGCGCCAGCAGGATGCGCGGGTCCCGGGACTCGCTCTTGGCCGGCCCGGTGTATTTCTGGGTGGGTTTGGCCGCCGGAACCGGCTCCGCGCCGAACAGCCGGGCCAGCAGGCCGGGCTTCGCCGGAGTCTTCTGGGCAGGTTTGGACAGCTTGGGCTTGGACAAGACGGCGGCTCTTTCCCGGTGCGGTTCTGCTGACGAAGGCCTTGGTGATATTAACGATTCGCCCCTCTACCTGCCATCTTACTTTAATTCCTTGTCAAGGGCTTGCTGTCATCTTACATCTTAACCATGAGCCTTTTCGTGCCACCTATTCTGCCGCAGCCCCTGGCGAGTAATCCGGCCCAGGGACTGTCCCAGCAGAGCCAAGCTCCCAACGCAGCCCAGGCGGCTGCGGCGGTGACGGCTGTGCCGGTTGGCGGCCAGCAGACCCGCATGGCGGCGACCGCCTCGGGCAACAGCGGCGGCAGCGGCGCGGCCAAGGGCGAGAAGGGCAAAAAGGCGGATAACCAGGCCGCCGCCACCGAAGCCAAGACCGACACGCGTCCGCGCGGCCTGGGCCGCAAGGCCGATCTCAGCGTCTGACCTTCTGAAATCTTCCGGCTAAATCTCCAGCTAAATCTTTTGGGCTCTGAAACTGCTGCAGCGATGCGGCGTTGTCCTCGTGTGCCTGCGCCGCAACGGCGCGCGTCAGTTCCGTGCGAGGCCGCCATGAATCCGATGCAGTATCCGCGTTTCGCCCGTCCCGGCCTCAATCCCGATATGAGTCGCGCGACGGCCTCCTTGCATCATGCGCGCGGCAGTCTCGCCACCGTGGAACGCGGTGCGCGGCTGTATTTCGCACAGGATGTGCAGCCGCTGGTGCTGCAGGCCTGCCGGGCGCATGGCATCGGCTTCGATCTCTTCGCCGCCCGCTTCAACCTGCCGCGCAGTGCGCTGGTGCTGGTGCTGAAAGGTCATGATCCGGTGTCGCGCCAGGCCCAGCGCGCCATCGAGGATTTCGTGCTGCGGGGCCTGAGCCTCAGCGCCGGCATCACGCCCTGGCAGCAGGCCGCCGCCGCCACGGCCCAGGATCGCTTGTAGGCGTCATTTCCGATTTTCCATCACGTATTTGTCCCGCGCTGGTCACCGCGCGTGGGCCGGCCGGCGGAAACTTCCGCGGCCATTCTGCTGTTTGGCTTGCAGCGATGCGACCCGGAGATGCCCGTGCCCCCGGAAATGATCCAGACTCCCGCGCAGCAGGCCGATGACGATTTCCTGCTCGATGACGGCCTGCCCTGCCTGCGCCGCGACGGCCGGCTGTATTACCTGAACGACGTGCAGCCGCGCGTGCTGGAGGCCTGCCGCCAGTTCGAGATCAGCTTCGACCAGCTGGCCGAAAAGCTGGGCATGACGCGGCCTGTGCTGCTGCTGATCCTGAAAGGCTACGATCCGGTGACGCCGGTGCTGAAAGGCATGATCGACCGGCTGCTGGCGCAGGCCGGCCTGCTGTCGCCGCTGCATGCCGAGGGCGCGTCGATGTCTGAATCGATCCGCGGCGTCACGACGGAACCGCCGCCGGTGGTCACCATCATTGAATCCGTACCGGTGCCCGAACCGCCGGCAGTGGACGAGGATGACGAGGACGAAGCGATCACCGTGACGGCCGAAGCCATGGGCGAAACGCTGGTGCCCCAGCCGCTGACACCTGGCCGTCCCGCCGCCTCGGTGCCGCCGGGCTCTGCAGCGATGGTGCCGCCGGTGGTGTTCGCGCCCGGCCTGCCGGACTTCACGCCGGGTCTGCGTCGTGCGCCGCGCCGGCGGCGGGGCCGATTGGGAGCGTGATTACACTCCGTTGTGGGTGGAGGCGTCGACGCGACACAAGATAAGCTTTGAGAGCATTTGTGCAGCATGACGCCGGCTGCATCGGCACAATCTCAGCGCAGCCTGGCAACAGATTTTGTTAACCAAAGCCCTGCACTCTCCCTCGCGTGACAACCGATTCGACACGCGATTCATTTGAGGGGGATAAGGATATGCCGGCTCGTATTCGGCACCTGCGCACCATTCTGGCGTCCATCAACGAACAGCTGCAGCAGGATGCACTCCGCCCCGAAGCCCGCGCTTATCTCGAGCGCACCGCCGATGCCTGCCGTACGGCGATCCGGGATCTCGCGCTCAAACTCTGATCAGAAGAAACGCTAGATTCTCGCCGGCTGCTGCAACAGCCGGCGCAGCAACCCTGCATTCACCAGCAGGCCGAACAGGATCAGCGCGGCGCCGCCGAGCTTCATCGTGGACGGCATCTCGTCCAGCACGGCCCAGGCGCTGAGCAGGCCGAACACCGGCACCAGCAAGGTGAATGGCGCCACCAGCGACGCATTATGCTGCCGCAGCAGCAGGCTCCAGCCGGCGAAGGCAGCGGTGGTCGACAGCAGGCCGATATAGAGCACGGCCAGCAGCCCGCGCAGCTCGAGGCTGGCGAAGGCAGCGGCGATTGTGTCGGGCCCTTCGAAAATCCACGACAGGCCGAACATCGGCAGCGGCGGCACGGCGCTGACCCAGATCATGAAGGCAAGCGGATTCGGTGCAGCGGCCCGCCGCGTCATGATATTGGCGAGGCCCCAGCAGGCGGCAGCCGCGATCAGGGTCAGGAAAGCGATCAGCCCGCCAGAGAATGTACTTGTGCCGTCCATGTCGCCGGCGATCACGACAAGTCCGCCGGCGGCAATCGACAATCCAAACCACTGCATCCGGCGCGGCCGTTCGCCCAGCAGCACTGCTGCGAACGCCACGCTGAACAACGCCTGCGCCTGCATCACCACGGACGCGAGCCCGGCCGGCATGCCCCAGGCCATGGCAAGGAACAGCAGGCTGAATTTCGTCACGCCCAGCACCAGCCCGACGCCGATCACCCAGCGCCATGGAACGCCCGGCGTACGGAAGACCAGCAGGAAGGGCAGGCTGGCGACGACGAAACGCAGGCCATTGAACAGCAGCGGCGGGAAGGCATCGAGCCCGAGCCGGATCACGACGAAATTGAAGCCCCAGATCGCAGCGATCAGGACGGCGAGGGCGATATGCGGAACCGGCATCGAAGGCTCTGGCGCGAAACTCTGCGGGGGGAAGCAGTTTTTGTACGATTGGGGCGGAAAATGCCTGCCGCCGGCTGAACAGGCCAGCGGAATATTGTCGGGATACATTCACGCCGTCATGCGCGGTCAGCCACTTACCTGTAAGGTCAGATTGTCGGGTGGCAATTTGCTGCTCGACAGGCCGGCATCAGCGCGGCAATCACAGGCCTCCTTATCTGTCTGCAGATGGACTGCTTCGATGAATCAGCAAAGCCCGACCTCGAATTTTCTGCCGTCGCAGCGCGCGCTGTTCGATATCCCCGAGGATGTCGCCTATCTCAACAGCGCCTATATGGGGCCGATGCCGAAAGCGGCGGTTGAGGCCGGCGAACGCGGCATGCGCGCCAAGCTCAACCCCTGGACGATTGCACCGGCCGACTTTTTCACGGAATCGGAAGCCGTGCGTGGCCTGTTTGCCAAACTGGTCAATGCCACGGCCGACGATGTCGCGCTGGTGCCGAGCGTGTCCTACGGCATGGCGGTGGCGGCCAATATCCTGCCGCTGAAAAAAGGCCAGACGGTCATCACGCTGGCCGAGCAGTTCCCGTCCAATGTCTATCCCTGGATCGAGAAGGCAAAGGCTGTCGGCGCCACTTTCGTCAACATCCCGCGTCCCGGTGACGATGACTGGACCGCGCTGGTGTTGCAGCGCATCGATTCAAATACAGGAATCGTGGCCCTGCCGCATTGCCACTGGACCGATGGCGGCCTGCTCGATCTCGTCGCCATCGGCGCGGCCTGTCGCAAGGTCGGCGCCGCACTCTGCATCGATGCCACGCAGTCGATGGGCGTGATGCCCTTCGACGTGCAGGCGATCCAACCGGATTTCCTCGTCTCGGGCGGCTACAAGTGGCTGCTCGGGCCTTACACCTACGGCTATATGTATGTGGCGAAGCCGTGGCAGGACGGCATGCCGATCGAGCAGAACTGGATCGCGCGCAGGGACTCGGAAAACTTCGCCGGCCTCGTCGATTACAAGAGCGACTACCAGCCCGGCGCGCGGCGCTTCGATGTCGGCGAGCGCAGCAATTTCGCGCTGGCGCCGGCCGCACATGCCGCGCTCGACTATCTGCTCACGCTCGGCACCGCGCGCATCTACGCGACGCTCAAACACCGCAACGATGCGATTGCCGAACGCGCGCGTGCTGAACTCGGACTTGATACCGTGCGCGCCGACCGCCGCGCCGGGCATTATCTGGGCTTACGTTTTGGTGGCGCCGTGCCGGCTGATCTGCCAATGAGGCTGGCGGCGGAAAAGATTTTCGTCAGCGTGCGCGGCAGGGCGATGCGCGTCACGCCGCATGTCTACAACACCGATGCCGATATCGAGAAGCTGTTCAGGGTGCTGAAGTCGGTGCTGTAGCTTTCTTGCCGTCTCGGGCTTCATTGTAACCTTTGTCATCCCCGGGCTTGTCCCGGGGATCCACGCCTTCCTTTTCTGCGTCGGTAAAGACGTGGATGGCCGGGACAAGCCCGGCCATGACAGTTAAGAGGGAGTGCGGCCGCCCTCTTCGCGAACGTCTTGTCGCCCGCTACGGCACCGGATACCAGAATTCCTCCGCCACGCGCGACGCGACCGGGCCGCTGCCGCGGCCGTTGCCGTCGAGGAAGGTGGTGATGCCGGCGACCCAGCGCAGGCGGCCCGCTTCGTCGGTCATCGGCATGGCCACCCGTTCCATCGGGATGGCCACGCTCCAGTGCGGCGTCAGGCTGAAAGCCTTCTGGTAATAGATCGCCGGCTTGCCCAGGATGTTATGCGACAGGGCGTTTATCAGCGGCACCATATTGGGCGGGTAGACCTCTTCCATCGCCTTGCCCTTCGGGCTGGAGCCATACCAGTCGACCAGGTTCTGACCGACGAGATGGAAATACAGCCGGCCGTCGTCGCGCCATTCCACGATCCAGATATCGGGCAGCGCCGCAGGAAACTGCAGCGGATCCAGCGCGCGGTAGCGGGGAATGCGATGGCCGGCCGCTGCATGGAGGTCGAGCCAGTGCTGCACCATCAGGCGATGGCTGGGCAGGGTGACATCGTCGAGCAAAGTGTCCAGCGGGCGCTGCGTGGATTGTGAAATCGTCATCGCGTCGGATGAAACGCTTTTACGAGCGGGCTGGTTCATTGCGAGCCTGTGGCCTGGGCGGGCACATCCGTGACCGGGATGCGGTACTGGCGCTGGAAATCGATGATGACGGAGTCCTGCGCGCGGTCGGGCTCGTGCCGCGAATGCACGGTGGCGCTGATGATATGCCTGGCGCGACCGCTGGCATCCGCCAGCGGCAGGCTGAGGCGCTGCAGCGCCACGGAGTAATTCCACTGCGGCAGCATGCCGCTCATGCCGTGCAGGATGGCGGCCGGCGGTCGCAGTACGGCATGCGCCATGCCGATCAGTCTTTCGCGCGTCGGCGAGGGGAGCAGATCGGTCAGCAACTTGCCGCGCACCTCGCCGCCGTAGAAATCGTTGACATGGCCGCCGGCGAGGCGGAAACGGAACACGTTGCCGCCGTCGTGATTGAGGATGCAGATATCGGGCAGATGGCGGCCGAGGCTGAGCGGGTCGATGGCGGTCACGCGCGGCAGCGCGCCACCGCCGGCGGCATGCAGCTCGAGCCAGTGCGCCGCCAGCGCCCGGTGCGAGTCCAGCGTCAGGGCATCCATCAGGCCGGCAAAGTCGTATTGCATGACCGCCCGCCCCTCCGGATGGCTGTGATCATGTCAACTCTGGGGTGAATCCGGCAGCAGGGATAATTGAAAATTGATAACCCGCCGGCTTCCGTCTCGCTGCGGCAATTCTTACGGAATCGGATACCAGTATTCGCGTTCAGGCGCGGGTTCGCCGGCATCGCGGTTGAAGATCGAATTGCCGAGGATATGCACGATTCTGCCGCCGGCCTTGTCGCGCAGCGGGAAGGTCAGGCGCTCAAAGGCGCGTGGCATATGTGCGCCATCCGGCACGTTGGTATGCACGCGCTGGAATCCGGCCTGCGGCCGTTCCAGCACCCGGCGCGACTGCTGCTCCAGCACCGGCACCACATGGGCCGGGAACAGATCCTGGTAAAACAGGCCCTTCGTGTTGCGGCCGTACCAGGCCTGCAGCGTCTCGCCCATCAGGCGGAAGCAGAAGCGGCCGTCGTCTGTCAGGTCGACGATCCAGGCATCGGGCAGCGCGCGATGGAAATGCAGCGGATCGATCTCGGCCAGTGACGGCACCGTGCCGGCCGTGGCGTATAGCTCAAGCCAGTGCCCGGCCACGGCACGATGTCCGGGCAGATCGAGATCGGCGAGCAGGGTGTCGAGCGGGCGGTCCATGGCGGGCAGGGAAGCGGCGGGGAACGGCGAAAAAAAGTCCGCGCAGCATAACCACGCGGACCGGCGGTTCAATCCTCCCCGCGGGCGAGTCGCCGCAGGGCAGCCATGCAGAAAGCCAGACTGTGTCCGGCGTCACGTCATTCAGTCAGCGGTGGCGGGCGCAGATTCGTCAGCGTGAATTTCCGCTTCCGCCACCGGATACCATTGCTCGCTTTGTATGTCGCTGCGGATCATGCCATCGCCATGGCCGTCGCGGGTCTTGTAGACGGTGACACCGAACAGGCGCCGGATGCGGCCGTCCGTGTCGGCCAGCGGCAACGCGATTCGTTCGGCCGGCACCGGCGACAGGCGATTGCGCGTCGTGCTGAGCGTATGCTGATGGCAGATGGCCGGACGGTCGATGACCTGGCGCACCATGGCGGTCACCACCGGCAGGACGGTCTGCGTATAGACCTCCTCGAAGGTCAGGCCCTTCGGGTTACTGCCATGCCAGTCGATCATGTTCTGGCCCAGCAGGTGAAAGCGGAAAATCCCGTCATCGTCCTGATCGACAATCCAGACATCGGGCAGCGCCGCGGAGAATTGCAGGGGATCGAGGCTGGACAATGCCGGCACCCGGTTGCCGGCCGCGCCGTAAAGCGCCAGCCAGTGCTGGGCCACGGCGCGGTGACCGGGCAGGGTGAGGGTTTCCAGCAGGCTGGCTAACGGACGGGTCACCGGCTCAGTATATCGACGGCGCGTGGTGTTGCACCGAAATAGCGCAGCCACATAGGCGAAGACTGGTCCGTCCGGGCCGAATGGCGTATGTCATGCCGGGCCAGACCAGAGGTTTTCCCCATGAACATTGCCAGCAACAGCAGCGCCCCGAACCGCCTGGTGATCCGCCAGCCCGACGACTGGCATGTGCATCTGCGCGACGGCGATGTGATGGCCGCCGTGCTGCCGCATACCGCCGCGCAGTTCGCCCGCGCCATCGTGATGCCGAACCTGAAGCCGCCGGTGACCAGGGCTGCCGACGCCGAAGCCTATCGCCAGCGCATTCTCGCCGCCCTGCCCAAGGGCGCGCGGTTCGAGCCGCTGATGACCGCCTATCTGACCGATGCCACCGATCCAGCCGATCTTGCCGATGGCTTCAAACGCAAGGTCTGGGTGGCGGCGAAACTCTATCCGGCCGGTGCCACCACCAACTCCCAGCATGGCGTCACCGACATCGCGCGGATCGCCGGCGTGCTGGCGATGATGGAAAAGATCGGCATGCCGCTGCTACTGCATGGCGAGGTGACCGACCACAGCGTCGATATCTTCGACCGCGAAACCGTATTCCTCGACCGCATTCTGGGCAGGCTGCTGAAGGACTTTCCCGGCCTGAAAGTGGTGCTGGAACATATCACCACGGCGGAAGCCGCCGATTTCGTGCGCGCGCATGCGGCGCAGCTGGGTGCGACGATCACGCCGCATCACCTGATGATCAACCGCAGTTCGATCTTCGAGGGCGGCGTGCGGCCGCATCTCTACTGCCTGCCGATCGCCAAGCGCGAGCATCATCGGCTGGCACTGCGCAAGGCGGCGACATCCGGTGACGCCTGCTTTTTCCTCGGCACCGATACGGCGCCGCATTTCGTGCATCTGAAGGAAGCCGCCTGCGGCTGCGCCGGCATCTTCAACGCGCCGACCGCGATGCAGTCCTATGCGCAGGTGTTTGCCGAGGAGAATGCACTCGACAGGCTGGAGGCCTTCGCCTCACTGAACGGCCCGCGCTTCTATGGTCTGCCGGTCAACGAGATGCGCATTGCGCTGGAGCGCCGCGGTACGGCAGTGCCCGACAGCGTGGCAGTCGGGCAGGACAGCATCCTGGTCTTTGCCACCGAGGCGGCGAAACAGTGGACGGTCGGCGAGGTCGTGCCGGCCTGATCCAGCAAGTCTTAAGCGATAAAAAAGCGCCGCTGTCAGCGGCGCTTTTTCGTTGCGGATTTCTTCGCCGCCTTCTTTTTCACAATGGCTTTCTTCTTCGCGACGACTTTCTTCTTCGCAGCAGATTTTTTCTTCGTCGCGGTTTTTTTCGCTGCTTTCTTCCGGGCCGGCGCGGCCTTCTTTTTTGCCGGCGCCGCAGCTTTCTTCTTCGCAGCCTTTTTCTTCACGGTCTTCTTTTTGGCGGGCTGTTTCGGCGCCGGCTCCACCACATGCGGGCGGCTGGCATTCAGCATCAGCAGCGCCATGTCATCGACTTCCACCGACAGGCGACCCAGCGTGGCGCCGCCGGCATGCAGCAGGCAATGCACACCCAGATCGCTCACCGCCTTCACCGTCGCCGGCACGGCCTTGTGTTCGCCGGCCAGCTTCAGCTTGATGCGCCCGCCGAGCGGGATATCGAGACGCGGCGCAAACAGGCAGCCTTCGAGCGACAGGTTGGTCACCATGCCGTCGACGGGCATATCATTGTAAATCAGCTGGGCGACGATATGGGTATCGCGGCGGTCGAATCTGCGGCGGTTCGCGCCATCTTTATCGCTACTGGTTTTCTCGTTTTTTTCTTTAGCGGACGCCATCGACACATTCCCCTGTTGAATAGCCAACACTACTTGCTGCTCCGGATTCTGAAAAGCCCGATTAAGGTTATAGGAGTCTGACAAAGCCATGGCGGCCAAGGGTTGGTTTCTTTAAAGTGAAGCCTCGAACCGTCATCCCCGTAATCCACCAAGAGTCGAAATCATCGCCATGTCCGCGCGGATACCGCCGGAGCCCGTTCGCTGGGCCTTGTCGCGCCATAACGCCTATCTGAACAGCCGGCCGGGCGGCGTCCGCCTGCAATGCCGCGGCGACGACTTTTCCGATCTGAAGCTGGATAGCGCCACCTTCGACGATGCCATCCTGCCGGGCTGCAGCTTCGCCAGTTCCTCGCTGCAGGACGCCCGCTTCCTGCGCGCCGACCTGTTCGGCAGCGACTTCACCCGCGCCGACCTGACCGGCACCACCTTCGAACGCGCCGATCTGCGCGGCACCAATTTCCTGATGGCGGTGCTGAAAAAGACCTCCTTCCGGCAGGCCGATCTGCGCCCGGGCCAGATCGTGCAGCATGTGAAGGATGGTGACGGCAACGCGAAGGAGAAGAAGCAGGACGTGCCGGTCAATATGTCCGGCGCCAACCTGGAAGAGGCCAATCTGGGCCATGCGCATCTGGACAAGGCCAACATGTCCAACGCCAGCGCGCTGAATGCGACCTTCGTTGGCGCCTCGCTGTTTGCCGCCAATCTGACCGGCGCCGATCTGTCGGGCGCGGATTTCTCTGGCGCCAAGCTGAAGGACACCACCTTTGTCGGCGCCAATCTGGAAGGCGCCAAGCTGGCCGGCTGCGACCTGCGCGGCGCCAACCTGCGCAGCGTCGACCTCACCAGCGTCGACCTCAGCGGCGCGATGATGGCGGGCGCGATCTATCGCGGCGCCCAGCTGCCGCCCGAGATCGAGGGCAAGCTGCTGCTGCACGGCAAGTGGATCGCCTCGAACGGCCTGAGCGGCGAACGCGCCGTCTTCACCGGCATGAAGCTGCCCGGCATCGACTTCTCCAGCTGCGACCTGCGCGCCGCGGTGTTCCACGACACCAACCTGGCCGGCGCCTATTTCACCAAGAGCCAACTGCTGTTCACCAGCTTCGTCGGCTCGGATATCCGCAAGGCGAATTTCGACCAGGCCAGCCTGGGCGGCGCCAATTTCTCCGGCGCGATCCTGCTGGGCGCGGCCTTCCGCGGCGCCCAGCTGGTCGGCGTCGAAATCTTCAATGCGCTCAACCAGCGCACCGGCAAGACGATCTTTCCGCGCTTCGACAATGCCGATCTGACCGGCGTCGATCTGCGCGGCGCGGTGGTCGAAGGCGTGGATTTCGCCAGCACAACTTTCGATAAGGTGAATATCGCCGGCACCGAACTGCGCAACTGCACCGGCATGCGTTCCGGGCATCGGCATAAGTGATTGAAAATCAGATGTAATATTGCATTAGTAAGAATTGGCAACAATTTCACTTAGGAGTTGCGCCACTTCTTAACAGACATTAGCGTTTTGTAACTACCCGGTTGCCGGGTTTTCGCTGATCTTCAACGCTAATGGCCGATCGCAATCTACCATCGCACGAAGTGCAGGTTGTCCTGTCCCGCCACGCCGCCTTCCTGGCCGGGCGGCCGGGTGGCACGCGCCTGCAGTCGCCCGGCGTGCATTACGAGAATCTGAAACTCGACGGCGCCAAGCTCGACGATGCGATCCTGTCGCGCGCCGGCTTCGGCAACGCTTCGCTGGCCAATGCCGAATTGCGGCGCGCCGATCTGTTCTGCGCCGACTTCCAGGATGCCGACCTCACCCGCGTGGTGCTGGATCGCGCCGATCTGCGCGGCGCCAATCTGGGCCGTGCCATCCTGCGCAACGCCTCGCTCAGCCAGGTCGATCTGCGGCCCGGCCAGATCATGATCGCCGAGACCAGCGAGAGCAAACAGGTCAATGCGAGTCTCGATGGCGCCAAGCTCGATGGCGCCGATTTCAAGAATGCCCAGCTCGACGAGGCCAATATGTCGGTCTCCTCCGCCACCGGTGCGAATTTCGGCGGCGCCAGCATGTTTGCCGTCAATCTCGCCGGCGCCGATCTCAGCGGCGCCAACCTGACCGGCACCAAGCTGAAGGATGCCAACCTGATCGGCGTCAATCTCGAAGGCGCCAAGCTGAAGGGCGTCGACCTGCGCGGTGCCAACCTGCGCAATGTTGATCTCTCCAAGGTTAATCTCGAGGGCGTGTCCCTGCAGGGTGCGATCTATCGCAAGGGCGATCAGCTGCCGCAGGCGATCGAGACCGCGCTGCAGGAACACAGCGTGTGGATCGCCACCAATGGCGCGCAGGGCAAGCGCGCCGTGCTCAGCGGGCTCAAGCTCGATGGCTGCAATTTCACCGGCTGCGACCTGCGCGGCGCGGAACTGCACGGTGCCTCGCTGGAGGGCGCCGATTTCTCGAATGCGCAGATGATGTTCGCCAGCTTCGTCGAGGCCAATCTGAACAAGGCCAATTTCGACATGGCCGATCTCAGCGGCGCGAATTTCATGCGGGCTCATCTGGCGGGCAGCCGCTGGCGCGGCGCCAAGGTGGCCGGTGTCGAACTTTACAATGTGCACAACCAGCGCACCGGCAAGGTGATCTACCCGCGGTTCGAGCAGGCTGACCTGTCCAGCGCCGACATGCGCGGCGTGGCCCTTGAAGGTATCGACTTCACCCAGGCCAAGATGGTCGGGGTCAACCTGCAGGGCTCCGACCTGCGCGAATGCCTCGGAATCAAGCGCTGAGCGGGCAAATGCCCTTGAAGCGCGAATGATCTGGTGCGTTAATCCATTTCCAAGCAAAACCTGAGACCGCTTTTCCCTTGACGATCCGGCATGCCTGAACTCCGTTTTCCCCCGCAGCAGCTGACTGTTGCCCTCTCCCGCCATGCCGCCTGGGCCGGCGGCCGCAGCGAAGGCGAGCGCCTGCAGCGCCGCGGCGAGGATCTGTCTTTCTTCCGCTTCGACAATGCGAAACTGAACGATGCCGTGCTGGCGCGCTGCCTGCTCAGCGGTTGCTCGCTGGTAAAGGCCGAACTGCGTCGCGCCGACCTGTTCGCGGTCGATTTCATGCATGCCGATCTGTCGGGCGCGATCCTGGACCGTGCCGACCTGCGCGGCGCCAACATGATGAAGACCGTGCTGCGCGGCGCCTCGCTGAACCAGGCTGACCTGCGGCCGGGCCAGATCGTGGTCGAAGGCGGCGGCACCAAGTCGCAGACCGCCAATCTCTCGGAAGCCAAACTGGATGGCGCCGATCTGCGTTCGGCCCAGCTTGATGAAGCCAATATGGCGGTGTCGTCCGCCACGGGCGCGAATTTCGCCAATGCCAGCCTGTTCGCGGTGAACCTCGCCGGCGCCGATCTCTCGGGCGCCAATCTCACCTCGGCCCGCCTGCGCGACGTCAACCTGATCGGCGCCCGTATGGAAGGCGCGCTGCTGCAGGGTGCCGATCTGCGCGGTGCCAATCTGCGCAACGTCGATCTGTCGAAAGTCAATCTGAAGGGCGTCGATCTTTCGGCCGCCACCTATCGCAAGGCCGCCAATCTGCCGACCGAGATCGAGGTGATCCTGCACGCCCACAGCCGCTGGATCGCCACCGGCGGCGCTGAAGGCGCGCGTGCCATCCTGAACGGCAAGAAGCTGCTCGGCTGCGACTTCTCCAGCTGCGACCTGCGCGGTGCCGAGCTGCATGGCTGCGACCTCAAGGGCGCCGACTTCTCGAATGCGCAGCTGCTGTTCGCCAGCTTCCTTGGTGCCGACATGCACAAGGCGAATTTCGACCAGGCCGATCTCGGCGGCGTCAACTTCACCAGCGCCAATATGGCCGAGGCGACATTCCGCGGCGCCAAGCTGGTCGGTGCGCCGCTGTTCAGCGCCAGCCAGCAGGCCACCGGCCGCACGCTCTATCCGATCATGGTCGATACCGACCTGACCGGCGCCGATCTGCGCGGCGCGGTACTCGATCATATCGATCTCAGCAAGGCCAAACTCGGCCGTGCCAATTTCTCCGGCGCCGATCTGCGCAACTGCATCGGCATCACAGGCGCCGCCTGACATCCTGCGATCCTGAAACAACAGGAACCGGCTTGCGCCGGCTCCTATTGTTTTGCAGCGAAGCAAAGAGGAGCGGTTACTCCGCTGCTGCGGCCGGCTGCAGTTTAAGACCCACCAGACCAAGGCGTTGGGCCACGCCGGCGCCATAGGCCGCATCGGCCTTGGTGAAATGCGCGATCTGGCGGCGCTGGATGAATTCCGGCACCGGCTTCATCGCACCGGCGATCGCATCCATTAGGCGAGCCTGCGCGGCGGCATCCATCAGTCGGAACAGCGCGCCGGCCTGGCCGTAATCGTCATTGCCGTCGCGATGATTGTAACGGTCGGCATCGCCGCTGATTTTCAGCGGCGGTTCGGCGGCGGAAGCCGACTGCACCGGACCGCCGAAGCTGTTCGGCTCGTAATTCGGACGTGAGGCGCCGTTGCCATCCACCCGCATCCGCCCGTCGCGCTGGTAGTTGTGATACGGGCATTTCGGCTGGTTGACCGGGATCTGCGCATGGTTGCCGCCCAGGCGATAGCGCTGCGCATCGGCATAGGCGAACAGCCGCGCCTGCAGCATCTTGTCCGGCGAGGCACCGATACCCGGCACCAGGTTGCCCGGCGCAAAGGCCGCCTGCTCGATTTCGGCGAAATAGTTGTCGGGGTTGCGGTTCAGCTCGATCACGCCGACCTCGATCAGCGGATAATCGGCATGCGGCCACACCTTGGTCAGGTCGAAAGGATTGTAGGGCGTCCTTTCTGCCTCCAGTTCCGGCATGATCTGCACCGACATGGTCCACTTCGGATAGTCGCCGCGTTCGATCGCATCGTAGAGATCGGCCTGCGCGCTTTCGCGATCCACGCCGATGATCTGCTCCGACTCGGCCGCGGTGATGCTCTTCACGCCCTGATGGCTGTGGAAATGGAACTTGACCCAGAAGCTTTCATTCTGCGCGTTGATGAAGCTCAGCGTATGGCTGCCATAACCGTTCACATGGCGATAGCTCAGCGGCAGGCCGCGGTCGCCGAACAGATAGGTGATCTGGTGCAGGCTTTCCGGGCTTAGCGACCAGAAGTCCCACATCGCCACCGGATTGCGCAGGTTACTGCGCGGATCGCGTTTCTGCGTATGGATGAAGTCGGGGAATTTCAGCGGGTCGCGCACGAAGAAAACCGGCGTGTTGTTGCCGACCAGGTCGAAATTGCCGTCCTCGCTGTAGAACTTCAAAGCGAAGCCGCGCACGTCGCGTTCGGCATCCGCCGCGCCGCGTTCGCCGGCCACGGTGGAAAAGCGCAGCAGCAGGTCGGTCTGCGTGCCCGGTTTGAACAGCGCGGCCTTGGTGTAGCGCGTGATGTCCTGGGTCACCGTCAGCCGGCCATAGGCGCCCGAGCCCTTGGCATGCACCACGCGTTCGGGGATGCGCTCGCGGTTGAAGGCGGCCAGCTTCTCGATCAGATGCACGTCCTGCAGCAGCAGCGGCCCGCGCGCACCGGCGCTCAGCGAGTTCTGGTTGTCGACGACGGGGGCACCGCCTGCCGTGGTCAGGATGGTCGGGGCGGTCGTGGGCGTGTTGGTCATGGCAGCTCTCCTCAGAATGGCCTGCAAAAAAGGCTAGCCGGATCACGTCAACAGAGGAAATTGATTATTTTGTATAAAATGATCGTTTTTTCCGATCACGTGGTTCTTACGTCTGGTGCAGCGGTTTTGCGGCATAGTGGAGGCGGACTCGGCGGAAGGCGGGAGAAACCATGCGCTTTGCCGAAAAAATCGACGAGCAGGATCTGCGGCATCTGTATTTCTACTGGCTGTCGAAAAAGACCAGCCGGTTCCCGCCGCCGCGCGCGGTGGTCGAACCGGGCGAAATCCGTTTCCTGCTGCCGTCGCTGTTCATCATCGAAGTCGATCACGACGAGGAACGCTTCCGCTATCGCCTCGCCGGCGCCGATGTCGAGGCGCTGGTGCAGGCGCGGCTGCATGGCCTGTGGCTGGATGAAGCGCTGCGCTCGCCGCTGCGCGAATTCTTCGACGAGGCCTTCTGCACGGCCGCCTTCGACCGCAAGGTGCAGTATCGCCGCAACACGCTGCATCTCACCGGACGGCCGTATATCCGCTATTCGCGCATACTTCTGCCGCTGTCGAATACCGGCGAACGCATCGATCATCTGCTCGGCTGCATCAAGCTCGATGGCGAGATCGCGGCGCGCAATCCCAGCCTGGTCGAACAGCACGAGATCACGATCAGCGATGTCGCGACCTTCGAACTCGATGCCTATGAAATGCCGGAAGAGATCAGGCGCCTGAGCGGCGGCGGCCAGCCGACGCAATAAGCGGCGGTGGCGCAGGCAGCAGCCGGGACGGGCCCGGCCGGCAGCGTCACATTTCGACCTTGCCCCAGTTGATCTGGTGCAGCGGTACGTCTTTCAGTTTTTCAACGTAGGGCTTGGCGCCGATGAAGATCGGGGCAAGGCTTACCCCCTTGGCCACCAGCACGACTTCATCCTTCTGCAGCCGCTGCTTGAAGGCCGCCATGGAGCGCTGGGCCATTTCTGGCGTGGCGACTCCGGCCTCCGAAACCATGATCAAGGTGACGACTTTGCCGTCGATCTTATAATTCACAAACGGGTACTGCTGCCCCATTGCCCCATTCTCCCCACGCCGACCCCTGCGTGTAGCGTTAACCAAACAGTATTCGATATGCTGGAAAAAAACTAACGAATTCTAACCATTAGGCGGATTACTAAGTCGGCTTGCATTGAAAACTGTGACGCTCGCCGCAGGGTGGAGAGTTTCCAGAACACGTGATCTCGCCTTTCGACAGATGCGCTCATACTTGTGTCCAATCGATCCCGACGGCACTGCGATTGCCATATCGGGAGACTGGAGACAGGGCATGACGAAAAACACCTTCGCTGTTTCGCTTCTTTCCGCCATTGCTTCGGTCGCACTGTTCGCGGCAGGGCCGGCGCAGGCCGGCAGTCGCGTGATACAGCCCGGTGCTACGGCGCAGATCGATGTCGCCGAGCGCGGCGGCTATACGACCGCCGTCATCGTCAACAGCAGTAGCGCTGCCGGCAGCCTGCAGTTGCCGGCGGGCGGTCGCAGCACGACCGTCCCGGCCAATGGCAGGACGGAACTTTACGATCGCTACGGCAACGGTCCGGTCGGCAATTCCTATATCGCCGTAACCAATACCGGCAGCGTGCCGCTGCAGGTGATCACGCGCTACGCCGTGCGCGTGCAGCTGCCCTGATCCGGGTCCGTCAGCTTCCGTCCGCAGAGCGCGGATCGGGCAGCGGCTGGAAGGTTTCAGTCTCCAGCCGCAGGTAGAGGCCGTCCCTGAAGCCGCCGCTGCGGCTGAGTTCTGTGATCGAACGCGGTCGCACCGGCATCGCGGTGGGCCAGACCTGCACGCTGAAAATCTGCGCCGGCTGGTCGGTCATGCCATGGCTCAGCGGCAGCATCAGCCGGCGCGTCATCGCAAAGCCTTCGGTATCCCAGCGGAACACGCTTTCCGAATAGATCGGCGCGCGATCCCGAAAGGCGGCGTCATAGATATGTGTCATGTAATCGCGATAGCTGCCCTGCATGATGTCGTGCAGGGTCTTGCCAGTGAAATCCATGCCGTAGCGCTCGACATGCGCAGAGCCGACCAGGCGATAGCGCCAGATACCGGCTCCGGCCGGCTCGGTGATCAGCAGGTTGGGCCAGATCGCCGGCGGCAGATCCAGCGGGTCGATCTCGCTGCGATCGGGCATGCGGCGGCTCTGCCGTTTGCGCGTCCAGTAATCCGCGACCGCCTCCAGAGCGGGTTCGTCGGAAAAGGGCGTTGTATAGATCATGAGCCAAGTCTATCGCCGCAAGGACGGCTTGTCCGCAAATCCTGCGCGTCAGGGGCGAGAAACGGCCCTGTCCGACTTCGGCAGCGCAGCAAACAAACCGAGCAGGAACCAGAAGCTGCGCTGATAGAAGAAGTCATGCACGGCGGCACCGGCGGCGATGCAGATCATCGCAATCAGCAGACCGACGGCCCAGCCGGCTGCATCCGGATGCCTGATATGGCGATGGGCGTAGACCATCAGCGCCGCGAAGGTACCTCCAACTACTGCTAGGCCTACCAGCCCGGTCTCTGCCAGCAGCCAGACCGGCACCGAATGGATCACCAGTGGACCGCCGGTGAGGCTGAGATAGTGGTGCATATAGGCGCCAAGGCCATTACCGAAGATAGGACGTTCCAGCCACATCGCCCAGCCGTCGGTGATGCTGGTCCAGCGTTCAAGATCGCCGGACTGACGCTCCAGATTGACCTGCAGCAGATCGGTGAGAATGGAGATATAGTTTGAGTCGCCCAACAGCCCCCGCACGGTGAAAAGTTCCATGATAAACCGAAGCAGGAGGCCATAAAGGAGATGAAGCTGCGTGCTTGCTAGCAAGGCGGCGATCGACCACAGCGCGGCCGGCAGCAGGCTGCGCCGTCGTACCCCGGCTGGGAAGATCATCATCGCTGCCAACATGATGAAAAACATGCCAAGGCCTGCACGCGAATGGCAGAAATAGATCGCGATGGCGATGATGCTGAGGGTCAGCGGCAGCAGATAGTTGCGCCGGCCGTAAAGTCCGAGATGGCGCGCGGCAATCGCCGCCGCTCCGGTCACGATCAGCTGCACGGCGAAGGCATTGGTATTGCCGGCATAGCCCTTGAGCGGCAGAGAGAAGATATCGACGTGAAATCTGAAACCGCTGAGCACCATGAACATCAGGACGATCTGCAAAACAGCGATCGTCGTGCCGGTGGCCACAAAAGCCGACAGGATGATCCGCCGGTATCGCTCGGTCGTCATCGCAACCGCAATGCCGGTGGTGGCGTAACCGAGAATGATCAGCCAGCCGAGGCCGCGGTTGAGAAATGCCCAGCTGGTCCAGCCGAAACGCAGATAGCCGTGGGCCAGCGATGCGGCAAGCACCAGCGACACGGCCGCCAGCCCAATCAGCAGCACCCTTGGCAGTGGCAGCGTATGCCGGTGGGTCCACAGGAAGTAGGGCGCAAGTCCCAGACTGGTCAGCGCGATCAGATCGGCGATGTTGGCGGTCAGTTCGCCGCTGCTGGTAGGAACGCGCAGCTGGAAGAACAGCAGCAGTGTGCACAACAATGCGCCGCCAATGACGCCGAGATTGCTCCAGTCGACGCTCGGCGCAGGCGCAGTGACGAGTGGCTTCTGGGCGGTATATTTCTTGCGGTGCCGCATCATGATCGTGGTGCTGATGACAGCAAATGCGACCACGAGCAGGAGATACAGCAGGCCGATGGCGACGGCGCTGGCAACCGCGGCGGATTCATCAACACCGACGGCGCCCAGCGCCTGTGCGGCACTCAGTTCACGAATACCCCAGCCGGAAAAGCTGATCGGCAGGCTGGAGGTGAACATCACCACGATCAGGGCAGCGATGACGGTGCCGTCGATACGGACAATGCCTAACCCCCACAGCAGCGTTATGTAGGCGGCCAACATGCAGCTATGTGCCAGCAGCGTGATCGCCACGCTGGGCCACTGCCGCAGGACGGTGTTCAGGCCGCCGGAAATGCCATTCAGCATGCCGGCCGGGCGCAGTACCGTAACGGCCACTACGATGGCGGCGACCAGCATGGTGACAAGCAGCGACAGCAGCGACAGGCCCGCCGGCAGCAGGTCGAAATGAATGTTGACGAAGAGATACCACAGGCTGGCAAGGCTGAGCAGGAACAGTATGGCAGCAGCCTGGATGCGCTCCCAATAGGTCGCGATCACCGAGGCGCTGAACGGCACGCCATCGGCGGCGAGCGCGGCGGCACGACTGAGGCTCTGGCCGATGATATTCAGGAAGATCTGGTTCGAGACCTGGCCGATCGAATGGGCGAAGAACAGGCTGCGCCAGCTGGGATGAAAGCCCAGGCCGCCTAGTACCGAGCGGAAGCGCACCAGTGAGAGCAGCGAATTGGCCAGCACCAGCACGGCGGCCATGGCGATGCTCGTCCATTGGATCGAGCCCAGGGTGTCGATAACCGTATCAATGCCAACGAAATACAGGGTCGCAACAAGCGATCCGAGCGAGATCAGCGCAAGAAAGGCGAGACGAAGGCCACGGGCCATTGCGAATGGTCGAATCTGAAGGAGACGCGCGCTATCTGTCGATGACGCCTGAGGTCATGGTCATGCCACGCTGTCCGTGTACGGGCAAGTTGTCCATAAGACGCGGCTGGAAAAAGATTCGCGGGCAGATGGTGCTGCTGGACAGGATTGAACTGTCGACCTCCTCATTACCAATGAGGTGCTCTACCACTGAGCTACAGCAGCCCGGCAGGCCCGGCTTTTAATCCGAACGAATTAATGCGGGCCTAAAACGACAAACCGGCCCTCGGACCCTGAAAGTCCGGCCGGCGTCGGGCGCGGAAACTGCCACAGCCGGCCGGCGCGCGCAAGCACGACATCGCAGCTTTCCGCCCGGTTTTGCGAAATCGGGGATTTGTCTGTCTTTCCCGGCAGTTGAGCCCGGATTCCGCCGCTCGCCCGCCGCATATTACGATTGACGGCCACAGGGCTGCTGACTATCGCTGGCGGCGCTGCAAGGATGGCAGGACAGGAATGGCAGACAGCGACAATTCGGCTCCCGAAACACCGGTCTCGGCCCAGCGCCGCCGCACGGCGAAAGCGCGTGCCGAGCGCGAGACCCGGCTGGCCGCGAACCTGCGCGCCAATATCGCCCGCCGCAAACAGCAGGCCCGCGACCGGAGCGCCAGCGGTGCTGATGAACCCGACGACCCCGCCGCTTGACGGGCCAGCGCGGCCCGCTTAAGCCCGAACGACCGTATTTCCGCCACCGAAAGGGCACCGCTGCATGTCCGTCATGTCCGATATCTGGATTCGCGAAATGGCGAAGACGCAGGGCATGATCGAGCCCTTCGTCGAGGCGCAGAAGCGCGAGGGCACGATCTCCTACGGCCTGTCCTCCTATGGCTATGACGCCCGCGTGGCGCGCGAATTCAAGATCTTCACCAATGTCGACAGCGCGGTGGTCGACCCGAAGGAATTCTCGCCGGCCTCTTTCGTCGACCGCGACACCGATGTCTGCGTCATTCCGCCCAATTCCTTTGCGCTGGCGCGTACGGTGGAATATTTCCGCATTCCACGCGATGTGCTGGTGATCTGCCTGGGGAAAAGCACCTATGCGCGCTGCGGCATCATCGTCAATGTGACGCCGCTGGAGCCGGAATGGGAAGGCCATGTGACGCTGGAATTCTCCAACACCACGCCGTTGCCGGCGAAGATTTATGCGAATGAAGGCGCCTGCCAGTTCCTCTTCCTCAAGGGCGATCAGCCCTGCGAGGTGAGCTATGCCGACCGCGCCGGCAAATATATGGGCCAGCGCGGCGTCACGCTGCCGAAGTTATAGGGCCGAAGCTGTAATGCCTGCACCTGCTGCGCGATACTGGCGCAGCAGGGCGACAAACCAGCCGATGAAATAGCCGGCGCTGGCGCCCGAGACTGCGATATCGGCCTGCAGCAGCATTGCCTTCTGCGCCGTCAGAATGGCGGCCGTCACGATCAGCGCATAATGCGCGAAGAAGATGATCAGGTTGCGCGCCAGCGGCCAGCCGCTCGCCGGCAGTTCGACTTCGCGCCGTGTGCGATCGACGCCGAGCAGTTGCGGGCCGGTCGCCAGGCCGAGTGTCGCACCGAGAATCAGCCCGCCGAGCCAGAGCGCTGCGATGATCCCGGCCTCGAACGGTCGCGCCGCCAGGCCCGACAGGCCCCAGATGACGAAGACGACCGGCACGATGGCGACGCGACGCAGAGCCATGCGGCGACTCTTCAGCCCCAGGCTGCCGAGCCAGATCAGCAGCGCGAGCAGGGCCCAGACCCAGAGCGGGGTGTTGGCGAGGATGCCGGTGGCGTAGCCGAGAAAGGTGGTCATGCGGGCCTCTGGTTTAAGTATCGGCAAACTGGCCGGCGTCGTCGTCGCCGGCAACCGCATTTCCGCCGCATTGTGATGGCGTTTACGCATCCGGCTGCAGATGCCGCGCTGCAACCGCGCACTGGCGATTCGGCCCCCGTTGCGCTAGACAAGCGGTGCCCTAATTTATCTCTGACCGGCAATTTCGGCCGGTAGTTCTTTGGAATCAATGCGTTATGGATAGAATTCGGTTGCGCGGCGGCAAGCCGCTGGAAGGCAGCATCGGCATCGGCGGCGCCAAGAACGCGGCGCTGCCGCTGATGGCGGCCAGCCTGCTGAGCGAGGAGACGCTGACGCTCTCCAACGTGCCGCATCTGGCCGATATCGCCACCATGGCGCATCTGCTGCAGCAGCATGGCGTCGACATCTCGATGGATGGCGGCAACGGTACGCCCGAGGGCCGCACCATGCACCTCAACGGCGGCAGGATCACCTCGATGCTGGCGCCCTACGACATCGTGCGCAAAATGCGCGCGAGCGTGCTGGTGCTTGGGCCCTTGCTGGCGCGGTTCGGCGAGGCGGAGGTGTCCTTGCCAGGCGGCTGTGCGATTGGTACGCGGCCGGTCGATCTGCATATCATGGGTCTCAAGGCGCTCGGCGCCGAGATCAATGTCGAGAACGGCTATATCAAGGCCAAGGCGAAGAAGGGCCTGAAGGGCGCGACCATCCGCTTCCCGCAGGTCAGTGTCGGTGCCACCGAGAACCTGCTGATGGCGGCCGCGCTGGCCGACGGCACCACGGTGCTGGAGAATGCCGCACGCGAGCCCGAGATCACCGACCTCGTGCAATGCCTTGTCGCCATGGGCGCGATGATCGACGGCGTCGGCAGCGAGCATCTCACCGTGCATGGCAAGCCGTCCTTGCGCGGCGCGACGCATAAGATCGTGCCGGACCGTATCGAAATTGGCACGTACCTCGCCGCTGTCGCCATCTGCGGCGGCAAGGTCGAACTGACCGGCGCGCGGCTCGACCTGATCGAGGCGGTGGCGGAGAAGCTGGTCGAAGCCGGCTGCCTGATCGAGCAGACCACGCGCGGCATCTCGATCGCGCGCAACGGGTCGCGCCTGAAAGGCGTCGATTTCCTCACCGCGCCCTATCCGGGTTTCCCGACCGACATGCAGGCGCAGATGATGTCGCTGATGGCGGTGGCGGAAGGCGCCTCGATGATCACCGAGACGATCTTCGAGAACCGTTTCATGCATGTGCCGGAACTGGCGCGCATGGGCGCGAATATCGTGGTGCATGGCTCGTCGGCGCTGGTGCGCGGCGTGCCCAAGCTGACCGGCGCGCCGGTGATGGCGACCGATCTGCGCGCGTCTGTGTCTCTCGTTCTTGCCGGTCTCGCTGCCGAAGGCGAAACCGTCGTCAACCGCGTCTATCATCTCGATCGCGGCTACGAGCGGCTGGAAGACAAGCTGTCAGCCTGCGGCGCGGATATCGAAAGACTGAAGGACTGAGATGCAGGAAGACCGCCGCAAGACGCCGCGTTTTCCGCCTCTGCGTTTGCGCGCAGAAGACGCGGAGGACGTGACCGTGCTGGCGGCCTGCCTGCAGGATGCGACCTTGCGCGCCGGCGATATGACCTGGCAGCCGCAGCAGCGCCGCTTTGTCATGGTGCTGAACCGCTTCCGCTGGGAAGACGAGAACCGCGTCGATGCGCGCGGCAAGCTGGTCCGCGCTCTGCCGCATGTGCGCGTCGCTGCCGGCCTGCATTTCGACGGCGTGCTGAAAGTGCAATCGAACGGCATCGACCGCGAGGATGCGACGCCGCTCGAACTGCTCTCCATTGTGGCCGAACCGCATGGCGAAGCGCCGGCGGCTCTACTCACCCTTGTATTTGCCGGCGGCGGTGCCGTCCGGCTCGAAGTCGAATGCGTGGACGCACAGATGCAGGATCTGGGAACTCCCTATCCGGTGCGTCGCGCGCCCAAGCATAAGGAAGTGTCATGAGCGTGTCCGATTCGAACAAACTGGTGATGGCTCTGCCCAAGGGGCGTATCCTGAAAGAGGTCATGCCGCTGCTGCTCGCCGCCGGCATCGAACCCGAGAAGGACTTCTCCAACGAGGACAGCCGCAAGCTGCGCTTCGCCACCAGCCAGCCCGATATTGAGCTGATCCGCGTGCGCAGCTTCGATGTCGCCACCTTCGTGGCCTTCGGCGCGGCGCAGCTCGGCGTCGCCGGTAATGATGTGCTGATGGAATTCGACTTCCCGGAAATCTACGCGCCGCTCGATCTCGATATTGGGCATTGCAGATTGTCAGTCGCCGAGCCGGCCTCGCTCTCTGCCTCTGACGATCCGAAGCGCTGGAGCCATGTGCGTGTCGCCACCAAATATCCGCATGTGACGCAGAACTACTTTGCCGCGCGCGGGGTGCAGGCGGAATGCATCAAGCTGAACGGCGCGATGGAACTGGCGCCGACGCTCGGCTTGTGCCGCCGCATCGTCGATCTGGTCTCGACCGGCGCTACGCTCAAGGCCAACGGTCTGGTCGAAGTGGAAGTGATCGCGCAGGTCACCTCGCGCCTGGTGGTGAATCGCGCAGCCCTGAAGACCCGTCCGATCCAGGTCGGCGGCTGGCTGGAGAAGTTCACAGCGGCCGTGGAAGCTGCGAATGCCGCCAAACCCAAGAAGGCGGCCGGCTGATGCCCGTTTCGCTGAATGCGTCCGACAGGGATTTCACCGTACGCTTCAACGCCATGGTGAAGGCCAAACGCGATGCCGAGGCCGATGTCTCGGCTGTGGTAGCAGGGATCATCGCCGATGTGCGCAAGCGCGGCGACGCGGCACTGCATGAGCTGAACGCGAAATTCGACCAGGTCGATTCCGCCAAACTCGGCCTGCGCATCTCGCAGTCCGAGATCGACACAGCGGCTGCGCAGGTCGATGCCGCGACGCTGCAGGCGCTCGAAACCGCCGCCGCGCGTATCCGCGATTTCCACGCGCGCCAAAAGCCGTCAGATGATTTCTACACCGATGCGCAGGGTGTGCAGCTCGGCCATCGCTGGACTGCGCTGGATGCCGTAGGTCTTTACGTGCCCGGCGGCAAGGCCGCCTATCCGTCGTCGGTGCTGATGAACGCCATTCCGGCCGTGGTGGCCGGCGTGCGCCGCGTCGTCGTCACGCTGCCGACGCCGGGCGGCGAACTCAACCCGCTGGTGATGGCGGCACTGAAACTCGCCGGCGTGACGGAAGTCTATCGCATCGGCGGCGCGCAGGCGGTAGCCGCCCTGGCCTATGGCACCGAAAGCATTCCTGCGGTCGACAAGATCACCGGCCCGGGCAACAGCTTCGTCGTCACCGCGAAACGCTTGGTCTTCGGCCAGGTCGGCATCGACAATCCGGCGGGTCCGTCCGAAATCCTCGTCGTGGCGGATAGCAAGAACGATCCGGCCTGGATCGCCGCCGATCTGCTCAGCCAGGCCGAGCATGACGAAGTGGCGCAGTCGGTACTGATCACCGATGACGCCGCTTTTGCCGAAAAGGTCGGCGCCGCCGTGCGCCAGCAGCTTTCGACCATGTCGCGCAGCAGTATCGCCATGCCATCCTGGGAGAAGTTCGGCGCGCTGATCACCGTGAAGCAGCTGTCCGATGCAGCGCCGCTGGTGGATGCCATCGCGCCCGAGCATCTGGAGCTTGCCATCGACGATCCACAGATGCTGGCCAACAAGGTGCGCCATGCCGGCGCGATCTTCCTCGGCCGTCACACGCCGGAAGCCATCGGCGACTATGTTGCCGGTCCGAACCATGTTCTGCCCACGGCAGGCGCCGCGCGTTTCGCCTCGGGGCTGAACCTGCTCGATTTCATGAAGCGTACCACGCTGGTGCAGTGCGACGCGGATTCGCTGCAGAAGATTGGCCCAGCCGCCGTGGTGCTGGCCAATGCCGAAGGCCTGCAGGGTCATGCATTGTCGGTCAGTATCCGTCTCCCCAAAGGAGCCGTATGACCGACAAGACGCCGCCGGACTGCCACCGTCTCGTCGAAGTACAGCTCGACGAGCGTACGGTGGTGCGCCGCTCGGCCGATATCGAGCATGAACTGAAGGTCGCGATCTTCGACCTGATCGAGCAGAACACTTTCTCGCCGGTCGGTGCGACCGAGACACAGGGACCGTTCCAGCTATCGCTCGGCATTGCCGACAACCGGCTGGTCTTCGACATCAGCGACGAGACAGCAGCACCGCTCGGCAAGATCATCCTGGCGCTGTCGCCCTTCCGCAGGATCGTGAAGGACTATTTCGAGATCTGCGACAGCTACTACCAGGCGATCAAGCGCTCCTCGCCGTCGCAGATCGAAACCATCGACATGGCGCGGCGCGGCATTCACAACGAAGGCTCGGAACTGCTGCGCGAGCGGCTGAAGGGCAAGATCGAATGTGATTTCGACACCGCGCGCCGCCTGTTCACCGTCATCTGCGTCCTGCATATCCGGTAAGCCCGCATGGACGCTCGGCTTCCCGGCAGCGTGCTGTTCTGTTGCACCATGAACAGTGTCCGGTCCCCGATGGCTGAGGGCATCCTCAAGGCGCTCTATCCGAAACAGGTCTTTGTCGACTCGGCCGGCGTGCGGAAAGAGAAAGTCGATCCGCTCGCCGTGGAGGTCATGGACGAGATCGGGCTGGATATCGGCAAACACCGCTCCAAGACCTTCGACGACTTGGAAGACTCAAGCTTCGACCTGATCATCTCGCTGTCGCCCGAGGCGCAGCACACCGCCGTCGACATGACCCGCACCATGGCCTGCGATGTCGAATTCTGGAACACCTTCGATCCCACCATCGTGGAGGGCACCCGCGAGCAGCGGCTGGCGGCCTATCGCACGGTGCGCGACGTCCTCAACAAGAAGATCCGCGAGCGTTTTACGAAACGTTAAGTACGCTTCGCCGCAAATCCGCCAAGATTTGTGTGCCATACTCCGCCCGACACTCACCGGAGTCTGATCCCATGACCCGTCGCCTCGCTTTCCCTGCCCTGGCCCTGCTGCTCTTCGCCGT
>NZ_PEKV01000003.1:79684-148554 GCF_002796975.1 Ferrovibrio sp.
GAGCGCGATGTCACGCCCGATACCATGCGCGCCCGCCTGTTGGCGCAGGCGACGTCGGAATCGGCCGCCACCTCGCAGTCGAGCGTCAATGCCGCGATGAGCCGCGCGCTCAACCGCGTGAAGGCGCTGGGGCTGGAGGTCGAGACCGGCGGCTACAACACCTATCAGGAAAGCCCGCAACGGCCGCAGAACCTGCCGGCCGGCGCCAAGCCGCCGGCGCCGCTGTGGCGCGCGCAACAGAGCCTGATCATCACGTCCAAGGACGACGCCAAGCTGCTCGAAGCGGTCGGCGCGCTGCAGACCGAAGGCCTGGCGTTGCAGGAACTCGGCTACATGTTGTCGCGCGAGCAGCAGCGCGGCCAGCAGGACGAAATGTTCAATGAGGCGCTGCAGCGTCTGGCGGCGCGCGCCGAGAAGGCGGCAGCTGCACTCGGCATGCGCTTCGAGGGCTGGGCCCGCGTCGGTCTGAATGGCGGCATGGTGGCGCGCCCGGTGATGATGAAGACGATGGCGATGTCGGCCCGTGCCGAAGCCGCGCCGCCGGTGGCCGCTGCCGGCGAACAGACCGTCACCGTCACGGTCGACGGCGAGGCGATTCTCCGTCGTCGTTAAGTCTGCACCGCTAGGTCAGTTCCTTCAGGCCATTCGCTGTCTCGATCAGTGCGCGATAGCGCAGCCGTGAACCGGATGTGACCACCGGTGGGTCGGCAATGCCGAGGTCGCGATACAGCGCGATGACGCGTTCGGGTTCTGGATGCTCCAGGATCACCCGTTGCAGCCGTGCACGGGCATCCGCCATTGCAGCAATCGACGGCGGCTTGCCGAGCCGGTCGATCACCGAGGGCGCCGCGCCGTCGAGCGGCAAAGATCCGTCCTCGGGAATCGCGAAGCAGAAGTCACCATTGGCGCTGGTGAATGCGACCTTCTTGCCAAGTATATCTGCATACCGCGCCAGCACGGCGTCGAGATCGTTGGTACGCGCGACCCAGCCGCGCAGGCGCCGGCCGCTGTCCCAGTCGGCGCGCACGACTGCTGCATTGTCGAGTCCGAACCAGCGCGGACGGCTCGGCTGCGGTGCCGCCGGGTTCACCGCGATGATCTCCAGGTAGACGCTCTCGCCCAGCCTGAGCAGATGATTATGTGTGCCCATATCTGGATGCCGGCGGCCGAACGGCACATCAATATCGAGACAGGCCTGCACATGCGCCACGCCCTCGGCAAGGGTGGGTGAGATGACCGTGATGTGGTCGAGTTCCAGCATCTGGCCTGTCATAACGCCCGGGTCCGCCGCCGGTCCAGAGCCCGGCGGGGCTATAAAGCGGGCGCGGGCCCGCATTTCTATTTCCGGTCTACGCAGCGGAGCGGCTAATCGCCGCAGCGCGGTTAACCATAAGGATCCGGGCACCTGGATGCATCGCCGCGCCGAACAATGCTTGCGATGCTCCGGCCCCGCCCCTAAATAGAGGCGCTTCAAAGCGAGACTGGACTTTGCCCGCCGCACCTCTTCCCGCAAACGAAGCTGCCCGTCTCGCCGACCTGCGCAGCTTCGGCATCCTCGACACGCCGTACGATCCGCGCTTCGATCGTCTGGCGCGGCTGGCGGCGCGCGTCTTCGGCACATCGGGTGCGGCGATCACGCTGCTCGATGCCGACCGCCTGTGGTTCAAGGCACATGTGGGTGTCGACCTGCGCGAACTGCCGCGCGAAACCGGCTTCTGCGCCTGGACGATTCTCAGCGACGAACTCTGTGTGGCCGAAGACATGCAAGCCGATGCACGCTTCGCCGACAATCCGCTGGTCATGGCGGCAGACGGCGGCCTGCGTTTCTATGCCGGTGCGCCGCTGATCAGCCGTGACGGCCACTGCATCGGCGCGCTGGGTATTTTCGATCCGGCCACCCGCAAGTTCGACGATGTACAGCGCGGCCATCTCAGGGAATTTGCCGCCCTGGTGCTCGATGCACTGGAACTGCACCGTTCGCTGGCCGAGACCGAGGCCGCCCGCGAAGAGGCGATGCTGGCCTCGCGTTCGAAGGGCGAGTTCCTCGCCTTCATGAGCCACGAGCTGCGCACGCCGCTGAATGCCGTGATCGGTTTCGCCGAGATGTTGCAAAGCGAGGCCTATGGCCCGCTCGGCGACGACCATTATAAGGATTATGCCGGACTGATCCGCCAGGCCGGCCAGCATCTGCTGGAAGTGATCAACTCGATCCTCGATCTCAGCCGCATCGAAGCCGGCAAGATGACGCTGACGCTCGACCGGCTGAAGGTGGTGGACGAGGCCGATGCGGTGATCTCGCTGCTGCTGACCCAGGCACGGCAGAAGGAACTGTCACTGGTGATGGATGCCAGCCTGCACGGCCTGCCGGCACTGCATGCCGATCGCAGCGCTTTCCGCCAGGTGCTGCTCAATCTGATTTCCAATGCCATCAAGTTCACGCCGGCCGAAGGCCGCATCGTTGTGAGCGGTGCGACCGAGAAAGACACCGTGCGCATCAGCATCAGCGACGACGGGCCGGGCATCGCGGCGGCCGATCTGGTGCGGCTGGGCGAGGCCTTCTACCAGGCCGGCCCGAAGAACCAGCGCCGCCAGGGCTCCGGCCTCGGCCTGGCGATCTCGCATCGCCTGATGGCGCTGCATGGCGGCAGGCTGAAGATCGCCAGCGAACTCGGCCGCGGTACGACGGCGACGATGATCTTTCCCTGCAAGCAGGGGTAATTAGAAGTCGTCGCTCCCGCGCGGCGGGAGCCCAGTATCTCCACAGCCTGAGCGCTTCAGTCTGGATTCCCGCTTTCGCGGAAATGACGATAGACTTGGAGTATTTCCGGAGGACACCCCCATGCTGCGCTCACTCTTCGCTGTCGCTCTTCTCGCCCTCAGCATCACCGCCTCCGCCCAGGCTGCCGATCTGGCGCAGCCGAAGGGCCCGGTGGTGCTGACCATCCATGGCAAGATCGCGAACACGAATCGCGGCGCGCTCAACGACTTCGAAGACGCCTTCTTCAAATTCGGCAGCGTGAGTTTCGACAAGGCGGCGCAGTTCGATCTTGCCATGCTGGAAAAGCTCGGCATGACGTCGCTCAGCGTGAAATACGACACCTGGCCCAAGGCCTATAAGTTCGAGGGCCCGCTGCTGGCCGATGTGCTCAAAGCGGCGGGAGCGACCGGGAAAACGATCAAGGTCTATGCGCTGGACGGCTATGGCGCGGAAATCCCGCTGGCCGAACTGCAGCAGTATCCGGTGCTGCTGGCGCTGAAGGCCGATGGCAGATATCTCGGCCTGGGCGGTCGCGGCCCGACCTGGGTGGTCTATCCGCGCGACGACAAGCATCCGGGGCTGAAAAGCCATGACGACGCCAAATGGGTCTGGTCGGCGCTGCGGATCGAGGTCGAGTGAGTGGCCCAGCTATAAGATGTTGATTTTATAAAGGAAAATCCGCCCGACGATGCCGGGATCGCATTCCCGGCCGCAATACCGGCCGAATCGAGCCATGCGCCTGACACTGCTTGATTTTCCGGGCCGTCGCGCGCATGTTCTCGCCCGCGCTTGCGAAGCGCAGTGAACCCGCGCCGCCCCGGCGCGCGATGACCGTATTTCAGAGGCTGAATGGCGAAGGAAGAATTGCTGGAATTCCCCGGCGTGGTGGACGAATTGCTGCCCAATGCCATGTTCCGGGTGAAGCTCGATAACGGCCACGAAGTGCTGGCCCATACCTCGGGCAAGATGCGCAAGAACCGCATCCGCGTGCTGGCGGGCGACAAGGTCATGGTGGAAATGACTCCCTACGACCTGACCAAGGGCCGCATCACCTTCCGCTTCAAGTAAGCCTGGCCAGTGACCGGAACTGGGGCCGGAACCGTGGCCAAGCTGCCTCTTGTTCTGGCCTCCGCATCGCCGCGCCGCCGCGACCTGCTCAGGCAGATCGGGATTGTGCCGGCCGAGATCCTTGCCGCCGATCTCGACGAAACCCCGCAAAAAACCGAATTGCCGCGCATGCTCGCGCTGCGGCTTTGCCAGGCCAAGGCCGCGGCGGTGGCGCAACTGCGCCCGGATGCCCTGGTGCTGGCCGCCGACACCGTGGTCGGCCTGGGCCGCCGCATCCTGCCCAAGGCGGAAACATCCGATGAAGTCGCCGGCTGTCTCAATCTGCTGTCGGGTCGTCGCCATACCGTCACCACCGGACTCTGCCTGATCCATCCCGACGGGCGGATGGTTGCCCGCGCGGTCGAAACCAAAGTGCGGCTGCGCCGGCTCGAAGCCGCCGAGATCGCCGCCTATGTCGCGGGTGGGGAAGGGCTGGGCAAGGCGGGGGGCTATGCCATCCAGGGCCGGGCCGAGGCCTTCATTCCCTGGATCGGCGGCTCGTATTCCAATGTGGTCGGCCTGCCGCTGGCCGAAACCGCCGGGCTCCTGCGGGGTCTGGGTTACGTGCCCTAGGGCTATCCGATTCTTTAACGAATTCAGCTATAAACAGGTCCGATGGCCAACGAACTGCTGATCGATGTCGGACTGATCGAAACGCGTGTCGCCCTGGTCGAGGACGACCGCCTGGTCCACCTCGATCTGGAGCGGCCCGAGCGCGATTCCGCGCTGGGCGCAATCTTCCTCGGCCGCGTGCGCCGGATCGAGAAGGGGCTGCAGGCCGCCTATGTCGATATCGGGCTGAGCCGCGACGGCTTCCTCGGCCGCGACGACCTGGTCGACAGCGGTGAAAAACCGATCGAGCAATGCATCCATGAAGGCGAGACCGTGCTGGTGCAGGTCACCCGCGACCCGGTCGGCGAGAAGGGCGTCAAGCTCAGCTGCCATATCGCGCTGCCCGGCCGCTTCCTGTCGCTGACGCCGTTCGATCCCGCCGTGCGCGTCACCAAGCGGATTAGCCAGGATGCCGAACGCATGCGGCTGGCCGCCGTGCTGCAGAGCCTGATGGCGCTGGCCGACCAGACACCGCTGGAAGTCACCGCGCGGCTTCAGCGTGAAGTCAACGTCCGCCTGCAGCACCGGACCGGCGATCGCCGCATTACCAAGTCGACGAAACACGATCCCGAACGCCGCAACGGCGACGAGCGTCGCCGCCGTATGGGCTGCATCGTCAACGCCAATGCCGATGGCGTGTCGAAGGAAGAATTGCTGGCCGACTTGCAGCGCCTGCGCTCGCGCTGGATCGCGGTCGAACAGCAGCGTGCCAAAGCTGTGGAAAGCAGCAACGTGCCGGCCGAATTGTGGCGCGAGATGGGCCCGGTGGGCCGCGCGCTGCGCGATTACGTCGGCGCCAAGCTGGATCGCATCCGCGTCAATGCCGCAGCAGGCTTCGCCGAGGCGCGCGCCTGGCTGTTCGAGCATGCGCCGAATTATGTCTCGAAGCTGGAACGGTTCGACGATCCAGCCGGGCTGTTTGAACTCTTCGAGATCGAGGCCGATATTGCGGCGGCGCTCGGCCGCCATGTCGCGCTGCCGTCCGGCGGGATGATCGTGTTCGGCGAAACCGAGGCGCTCACCGCCATCGATGTCGATTCCGGCCGCGCCTCTGCGCGCGGCCATGCCTTCGAGGAACAGGCGCTCAAGATCAACCTGGAAGCTGCCACTGCGATCGGGCGCCAGCTGCGTCTGCGCGGCATCGGCGGCATCGTGGTGATCGACTTCCTGCATATGGAAAACGCCGCCTATCGCGCCCAGACGGTGAATGCGCTGCGCGAGGCGCTCAAGCGCGACCCGGCGCCCACGAAAGTGCTCGGCATGTCGGCGCTCGGCCTGGTCGAGATGACCAGGAAAAGAGTGGGCGAGCCGCTGGCCGCCCGCCTGTTCGAGGATTGCCCGACCTGCGACGGCGATGGCCGGCTGCCCTCGCTGCCCTCGGTGCTGGCCGAACTGCTGCGCCGGACCTGGCGCGAAGCCCATGGCAGCCCGGGCGGCAAGCTGGAAATCGCCTGTGCGCCCGACGTGGCCGCCCTGTTCGACGATGGCGACCTGAAGGCCAAGTTGGAACGCCAGATCGGCGCCGTGGTGCTGGTGAAGCCGGAAGCGAATCGGCGCCGCGACTCCTTCTCGGTCGGCCGACTCGGCCGCTGATTCCGGCTGCTGACCTCGCCCCCTGAGGGCCTATAATCAGGCTATGACAGTTTCCGATGATAAATCTTCCCGGGCCTGCCCGATCTGCGGCAAGCCGTCCGACCCCGGCCGGCCGCCCTTCTGCTCGCCCCGCTGCGCCGATGTCGACCTGAATCGCTGGCTGAAAGGCGCCTATGCCATCCCGGCTGTCGAAATCGACGAGGAGGACGAGTCGGGGCAACCGGGGGATGCAGCCGGCGGCGACGACGGCACCCGTCACTGATCCCGGCTATCCCGGGGGACAGTCCCGGATAACCCTTCGGATAGCATCCGGCCGGGTTTCGGACAGCCTGTTGCAGAACTGCATCACCGGGCGAAAATCCGTTGTAACTCCCCCGGTTGCGAGTGCCGGCCGTCACGGTCGCCGGGATTGCACTTGCGCCGGAAAGGCGGATAACCGATAAGATAAGCCTCAGAATAATAAAGAAGGCTCCAGCACCATGTCCGTTGCCCCGCGCGAGTTTGGTCAGCGCATGCCCCAGTGGAAGACCCTCGCGGCAGTTGCACTCCTCTCCACCGGCCTGCTCACCGCTTGTGCCACACCGCCCTCCGATCCGCAGGCGCGTGCCGACTTCGACGCGGTGAACGATCCGCTTGAGCCGGTGAACCGCGCGCTGTTCGAATTCCATCAGGTGGTCGACCACTTCCTGCTGAAGCCGGTCGCTTTCCTTTATGCGAATTTAATCCCGCAGCCGATGCAGACCGGCATCCGCAGCGCGCTGATCAACCTGAAGTCGCCGGTGATCCTGGCGAACGACCTGCTGCAGGGTGAGACCGGTCGCGCTGGCGAAACACTGGAGCGTTTCGCCATCAACAGCACCGTCGGTGTGCTGGGCTTCTACGATGCCGCCGACAAGTGGTTCGGCATCGCGCCGCATACCGAAGACTTCGGCCAGACCCTGGCCGTCTGGGGCAATGGCGAAGGTCCGTATCTCTTCATCCCGATTCTCGGCCCGTCCAATCCGCGCGACCTGACCGGCGTGGTGGTCGATTCAGTCGCCGATCCGGTGAACTGGTATCTGAACAACACCGACCGCGAAGGCTGGATCTACGCCCGCACCGCGGCCACCGGCATCGATGCGCGCGCCCAGCTGCTTGAGACGCTCGACAATCTCGAGAAGACCTCGCTCGACTATTACGTCACGCTGCGCACGGTCTATCGCCAGCGTCGCGCCGACGAGATCGCCAACCGCGCCTCGAAGCAGCCGAATGTGTCGCCGACCTCGATCAGCCGTGCCGCCGATGCTGGCAGCGAGATCGAAACGCTGCCCATCAAGCAGTAAGCGATCGTACAGACTCAACGAACAACGGCGCGTCGCAAGACGCGCCGTTTTTGTTTGTGGCGATGGTGTGCAGCAAAGCCCCTCACCCTCCCGTCACCTTCGGTGTCGGGCCCCTCCCTCTCCCATTGCATGGGAGAGGGTAAAGCCAGTGTCTCCCTCTCCCGCTTGCGGGAGAGGGTTGGGGTGAGGGTCTTGCTTTGCTGGCGCTTAAGCCTGCGCCGGTTTCAGCACGCAGTTCGGCGGGAAGCTGACGGTGACGCGGGTGCCCTGCTGCGGCGCCGACGCAACGCCGATGCTGCCGCCATGCAGATCGATCAGCTTGCGGCAGATATTCAGGCCCAGCCCGCTGCCCTCGCTGCGCCGGATGCCGGCATCGGCCTGCCAGAAGGGTTCGAACACGCGCTCCAGATTCTCTTCCGCAATGCCGATGCCGGTATCGACCACGGTCAGCGTGACGCCACCGTCCTCGGTCAATTCGGCTTCCACCATCACACTGCCGCCGGCCGGCGTGAATTTCACCGCATTGCTCAGCAGGTTGATCAGGATCTGCTTCACCGCGCGGGCATCCACCAGCATCGGCGGCAGATCGTCGGGCAGCGCGTTCGCCAGCTGCAGCCTGGCTTCGCGCGCACGGCCGCGCACCAGGCGCAGGCTGTCGTCGACCAGATCCCGCGGATCGTGTTCCTGCAGCTCCAGTTCGAAACGGCCGCTTTCGATCTTTGACACATCGAGGATGTCGTTGATCACGCCCAGCAGGTGATGCGCACTGCCGCTGATATCCTCGGCGTATTCGAAATACTTGACCGATTGCGGTCCCAGCATGCGGCCGGCGATCATATCGGCAAAACCGATGATGGCATTCAGCGGCGTGCGCAGCTCGTGGCTCATATGCGCGAGGAATTCGCTTTTCGCCCGGTTGGCGGTTTCGGCCACTTCGCGCTGGCGCGCATAATTCTCAGCCAGCTTCTCGCGCATCTCGGCCTGTTCGCGCAAGGCCGCCTCCAGCCGTTTGCGCTCGGTGATCTCGGTGGCGATGCTGCCGACCGCCAGCAGCCTGCCATCCTGGTCGTAGATCGGAAAGCGCACCAGCATGTAGTCGCGCAGCTCGTCGTTGATGTCGGGGATGCGCATGTCGTACGTCTGCGGCCGGCCTGCGCGTACGGTTTCCTCGACCTGCTGGGTCAGCCGCGCCGCCAGCGGCGGCGGAAAGATTTCATTCGAGAAGCGACCGATGAGGTCGTCCTCGGTGCGCCGGAACTGTTTGGCGAAATGCTGGTTCACCATCAGATAGCGGCCCCGTGGATCCTGCAGCGTCATCACCAGCGGCGGATTGTCCATCAGGCCGCGCAGCAGCGATTCGGTGGCGATACGCCGTTTGAGCTGGCGCCAGGTGCCCCAGACGGCAGCGATGGCGCCCAGCATCACGATGCCGAACAGGATGCCGAAACCGATGGCGGCGCGGCGCCACGCAGTGTCGGAAGGCAGCGGTTCGAGCTGCAGCAGCAGGCTGACCGGCAATTCGTTCAGTTTGGCCCAGTAGAGCGGTTCGGCTTCGGTGGCGCTGTAGCCCTGGTTGCCGTTGGTAAAATCGAGCAGCCCGGCCAGCTGCACGGCGCGCTGCTGCGGCCAGCCGGTGATCAGCCGGCCGTCTTCATGCATCAGCGCCAGTGTCGACACCGGCAGCGGGAAATAAGCGGGATCGAGCAGTTCGCGCAGATCGATGTGCAGGGTGGCAATCAGCACGCCGGCAAAGGCGCCGTCGGCGCCGTCAATGCGCCGGCTGAGCCAGATGCGCGGGTCTCCCGGAATCTGCGCGGCAGAAATCTGCTGCACCACGCCGTCGCGATGCAGCTGGAAACCGGGATGCCAGCCGATGTCGAGCGGCATCGAACCTTTGCCGACGGCAAACCAGTACTGGCCGCGCGCATCGAAGGCGTGTACGGAATCGACCTGCGGCATGATCGAGATGCGGTCTGTCAGCAGCGCGACCACGGCATCGCTCGGCGTCAGGCCGCGGCTGATGCGGTCGCTGGCTTCGGCGGCGGCGAATTGCAGCAGCAGGTCGGCGACATCGATCTGGCGCTGCGCGGCATCGGCCAGCGTGCGCGCCAGCCCGGTGCCCTGCAGCACGATGCGATCCTGTTCGCTGTTGCGCAGGTTGAGCACCAGAGAGAGCGCAAGGCCGCCGGTGGCGAGCAGCAGCAGCACGACGGCGAGGATCAGGGCGACGAAGCCGCGCGGCAAGCTGCCACGCCAGCGTCGCGTGATCACGGTCTCTGTCGCAGCTTCGCGCTTCGTCATGCCGGGTCGTTTTTCTCCCCGGGCTCTGTGCCCGGAGATCAGTCTGTCACACTCCGGCGAAGAACGACAAAAGCTTTCCTTCGCGCTGAGGTTATTATCCGATTACCGCGCGCGTTAAGGTCGCAGGTTATGGTCTTTGGGGAAACCAGGCCCGGTCGGCCTGTTCGCCCAGGCGGGCGAGGTCGGGCTGCGTCATGCGATAGGGCAGCCACTCGGTTTTATGGTTGATGCCGAGACGATGATAGAACTCGCGCGTCGGATTCCAGTCCAGCACATTGAGATCGAGCCGCTTGCAGCCGCGCGCATCGGCAATCGCGGCCAGCGCGGTGATCAGCTGCCGGCCCAGGCCATGGCCGCGCGCACTTTCCAGCACGAACAGGTCTTCGACGAAGAGCCCGACGCGGCCTTCCCAGGTCGAGTAGTTGTGGAAATAGAGCGCGAAGCCGACCGGCTGGCCATCGAGTTCGGCAATCAAAACTTCAAAGCGTTTTTCCGCGCCGAAGCCGTCGCGACGGAAATCCTCCGCCGTCGCCTTCACGCTGCTCAGCGGCTCCTTCTCGTAGATCGCCAGCGCCTGCACCAGCGACAGGATCGTTTCGGCATCCGCAATCGTGGCAGGGCGGATCAGGGTCTTGGACATGCGTTACGCTTTCTGCTTCGTGGATTGTGAGGATGTCGACGAACTGCCGGGCTGCTTCAATGCCGCCACCAGCGCTTCGCCGAATAGGGAAAATTCCTTGGCGCGCTGCGTGCCGCGCCGCCAGGCGAGACCGATATGGCGCGCCGCATCGCCATCCTGCAGCGGGCGCGTCGTCACATCGGTACCGCGCAGGATGCCGGCATCCAGTGCCAGCCGCGGCAGCAGCGTGACGCCGAGTCCGCTATCGACCATCTGAACGAGGGTGTGCAGCGAGGTGGCGGCGAAACCGTCTCGGCGCGGCGAGGGCGGCAGGCGACAGGCCGCCAATGCATGGTCGCGCAGGCAGTGGCCGTCTTCGAGCAGCAGCAGCGGCGCCTCGCTCAGGTCGTCGAGTTTCACGCTGTTGCGCCGCGCCAGCTGATGATCCTCGCGGCAGGCGACCAGGAAGTCGTCGTCGAACAGCGTCATCGTATCCAGCGCCCCACCGTCATAGGGCAGGGCAATCAGCAGCAGATCCAGCTTGCCGGCCTGCAACTGCTCGACCAGCCGTGCAGTCAGGTCCTCGCGCAGGAACAGCCGCAGGTCGGGGAAGCGCTTGCGCAAACTCGGCAGCACACGCGGCAGCAGGAAGGGCGAGATGGTCGGGATCACGCCGAGCCGCAGCGGTCCGCTCAGCGGCACGGAGGCGGCGCGTGCCGCCAGCACCATATCCTCGGCCCGGGCGAGCAGTTCACGCGCCCGCCCGGCCAGATCCTCGCCGAGCGGCGTCAGCACGACTTTTCTTTTCGTGCGGTCGACCAAAGCGGCACCCAGCTGTGTTTCCAGTTCCTGGATGCCGGCCGACAGCGTCGACTGGGTGACGAAACAGGCTTCTGCAGCGCGGCCGAAATGGCGGTTTTCCGCGAGGGAAACCAGATATTGCCACTGCCGCAGCGAGGGTGAACTGAGCATGTTTGTTATATAATCGATAAAATCGATTATTTCTATCGGAATTATCTGTTTGAACGATATTTAGAAAGCATCTAATTATCAATCCTAGCGGGACATCAGGCCCAGGCGCCGTTGAAAAGCGGTCCCGGACGACCAGCCCGCCGCCCCCGGATCGGCCGCGCCAGATGACTTGGCAGGCCCGTAACCAAGACAAAGTTAGAGGAGCGATTACCTATGCTGACCATCGGCGACAAGTTTCCCGCTTTCAACCTGAAGGCCGTCGTTTCGACCGACCCGAAGAAGGCCTTCACCGACATCTCCAGCGCGTCCGACAAGGGCAAGTGGAAGGTCGTGTTCTTCTGGCCGAAGGACTTCACCTTCGTCTGCCCGACCGAGATCGCGGCCTTCGGCAAGCTGAACGGCGACTTCAACGATCGCGACACCGTCGTCTACGGCGTGTCGACCGACTCCGAGTTCGTCCACCTGGCCTGGCGCAACAACCATGGCGATCTGAAGGATCTGCCCTTCGCCATGCTGGCCGATATCAAGCGCGAGCTGAGCCAGGATCTCGGCATCCTCGACAAGGCCGAAGGCGTCTGCCTGCGCGCCACCTTCATCGTCGACCCGGAAGGCATCATCCGCTTCGTGTCGGTGAACGACCTCAGCGTCGGCCGCAACCCGGCTGAAGTGCTGCGCGTACTCGATGCGCTGCAGACCGACGAACTCTGCCCCTGCAACTGGCAGAAGGGCGAAGAGGTTCTGAAGCCGGCCGCCTAAGCCGCCTCCGGTAAAGGCATCGCCGCGCGCCCCGCTTCATCCCACGAAGATCAGCGGGCGCGCGGCGAAAGCCTCCCCAGATTTACAAGGATAAGAAAAGGAGCCCGCCATGAGCCTCGACAGCCTGAAGACCCGCCTGCCCGAATATGCCCGCGACCTCAAGCTCAACCTGGGTTCGCTGGCCACCGAACCTGGCCTGACCGAACAGCAGCGCGCCGGCACCTTCATCGCCACGGCGCTCGCTGCGCGCGAAGCCAGCGTGATCCAGGCCATCGTCGCCGAATTCGCGCCCAAGCTGTCGCCGGAAGCGCTGGAAGCCGCCAAGGCCGCTGCCGCGATCATGGGCATGAACAACATCTACTATCGCTTTGTCCATATGATGGCGCATGAACCGGGCGCCAACTACAAGTCGATGCCGGCCAAACTGCGCATGAACGTGATCGGCAAGCCTGGCGTCGACAAGGCCGATTTCGAACTCTGGTCGCTCGCCGTCTCTGCCGTGAACGGCTGCGGCATGTGTGTCGAAAGCCATGAGGCGCAGCTGCGCAAGCATGGCTTCAGCGAGGAACAGGTGCAGCAGGCGGTGCGCATCGCCGCCGTGGTGCATGCCGTCGCTGCCGTGATCGACGGTGAAAAGGCGCTGAGCAGCGATCTTGCCGCCGCGGCGGAGTAATCCGAACCAAATACCGTCCGGGCTCTTGCCCCTCCGTCCGGACGGCGTCCAGCGGCTGCCATCGCAAGATGGCAGCCGCTTTCTTTTGTGCCGTAATGGGTGGGACAAGGAGTTTTACGGGAAAGTTATGCGATGCGACGCGGGAGATTAAATCCCGGTAACTATCCACAATCTTCCTTGGTTGGGTGTGGCCGGCTGGGCATAAAGTCTTGCACAGGTTACCCGCCCCCCGATGTCAGGAGGACATCATGCGTATCCGTGCCAGTTTTCTGCTTTTCATCGGCCTCATGGCCGCCATCGTGCTCTTCGAATCCGGGCAGGTGATCTACGACGGTTATGGCGAACGCCAGAATGCCGTCACCGCACGCGGCCTTGCCGCCACGCAGGGCGAATTGCTGCGTATCGTCGAACTGCTCGGTATCGAGCGCGGCGCCTATAATGCCGCTTTGCGCGACGACAAGATCACCGATCCGAAGGGCGATTTCATCGCCAAGCCGCGCAAGGTGACCGACGACACCATCGCCGCCGCGCTCGCGGCAGCGCGCACCTCCGGCCATCCCGCCATCGAAATCCGCCGCATCGAAGCCATGAAGGCGACGTTGGACGACTGGCGCAGCCGTGCCGAGGCCGCCATCGCCAAACCGCTGGCCCAGCGCCCCGCCGATGTCATGAACGGCTATGTGCCGGCGATGACCAAGGTGGTGAGCGATATCCTGCCGATGCTCAACCACATCGGCGCGGCGATCAATCATGCCGACGGCGACATCTCTGCGCCGATGGAACTGGCAAGGCTGGCCGCCGACATGCGCGCTGAAGCCAGCGTGCGCGGCACCGCGACCGTGAATGTGGTCGCCTCGGGCAAGCCGATCCCGCCCAATACGGCGATCACGCTGGCCGAACAGAGCGGCAAGGTCGACGCAATCTGGGCCCGCATCGTGATGGGCATGCAGGCAATCGAGCCGTCGGCCGAGATGAAGGCGAAGGCGGAGGATACCCGCAAGGCCTTCTACGAGGTCCTGCCGCAGATCTATGCCTCGATCCGTGCCGCCAGCGACAAGGGCGAGGCCTATCCGTTCAGCATGGCCGATTTCCGTGCCAGGCAGAATCCCCAGCTCTATACAGCAGGTTATCTGCGCGACGTCGCCATCGCCGATACGATGAAGCTGGCCGACTCGATTATCGCCGAACGCACCCAGACGATGGTGATCGACATTATCATCGCCATCGTGTCCACCGTCCTGCTGCTGGCCGGCACGGTTTTCTTCCTGCGCCGCGTGATCTCACCGCTGGGTACAATGACGGTGACCATGACGCGGATCGCCGAAGGCCAGTCGGCCGAGATCGGCTATGCCGACCGCACGGACGAGGTCGGCGACATGGCCAAGGCGCTCACCGTCTTCCGCCGCAATGCGGACGAGAAGGCGCAGCTGGAAGCCGACGAGCGTAGTCGCGCCGATGTCGAGCGCGGCCGCTTGGCCGAACAGCGCGAAGCCGAAGCGGCGATCAGCCGCGAGATCGCGCAGTTCTGCATCGCGGTGGGCGACGGCGATTTCTCGCGCCGTATTGACATGGCCGGCAAGGACGGCGTGTTCCGCGACCTGTCGCAGCAGATGAACGGCCTGGCCGATACGCTGCAGAGCGTGCTGAACGATCTCGGCCGCGTGCTGCAGGGCCTCAGCCATGGCGACCTCACGGCCTCGGCCTCGGGGCAGTACAAGGGTGCCTTCGGCGATCTGGCCGGCGCGGCGCGCGAAACCGTGGCGCGCCTGCGCGACTTCGCCGGCAAGCTGGCGGAAAGCGCTGAGACGGTGCGTACGGCTTCGGCAGAAATCTCGAGCGGCAGCCAGGATCTGGCCAGCCGCACGGAATCGCAGGCCGCCTCCATCGAAGAAACCGCGGCGTCGATGCACGAGATCACGGCGACGGTGAAGCAGAATGCCGACAATGCCCAGGCAGCCAACCAGCTCGCCACGGTGGCGCGCGACACCGCCGAAAAGGGCGGCAGCGTGGTGGCGGAGGCGGTCACTGCCGTGACACAGATCGAGGCCAGCGCACAGAAGATCAGCGATATCGTCGGCCTGATCGACGAGATCGCCTTCCAGACCAACCTTCTTGCCCTCAACGCAAGCGTTGAGGCAGCGCGGGCAGGCGAGGCCGGCAAGGGCTTTGCCGTGGTGGCGCAGGAAGTGCGTGCGCTGGCGCAGCGTTCGGCCAATGCCTCGAAGGACATCAAGGCGCTGATCAACGAGTCCAATGCGCAGGTGAAGTCGGGTGCGGCGCTGGTGAACCAGACCGGCACCTCGCTGACCGATATCGTCGGCGCGATCAAGAAGGTGTCGGATATCGTCGCCGAGATCGCAGCCGCCAGCCGTGAGCAGGCCACCGGTCTCGAACAGGTCAATACCGCCGTCGGCAGCATGGACGAGATGACCCAGCGCAATGGCGCGCTGGTCGAGGAAACCTCGGCCTCGGCACAGTCGCTCGCCGATCAGGGCCGCCAGCTCGCCGAGTTGGTCGGCTTCTTCCGCACGGGTGGCGCAACTGGTGGCACCCCGGTGGCGCGGCCGGTGACCGCCGCGCCGGCTCCGGCTGCGAAGCCGGCGGCCCCGAGGCCGCTTGCCGCTGTGCCGAAGGCGGTGCCGGCAAAACCGGCGATGGCTGCCAGACCCGCGCCGCAGACCCAGTCTGCATCCCGGCCCGCGCCGGCCCCGCGTCCGGCTCCGGCCGCCAATGCTGACAACGACTGGCAGGAATTCTGATCCTCTTGCCTTTCGACCCGCCTTGCTTTTGAGCAGGTAGACGCCATATGGGAAAAAGCCGGGACGACCCGGCTTTTTCTTTGACCTATCGGGCGGGGACGACCCTGTCGTTGAGCGCCGCAGCGCGAAGGTGCTGAGCGCGTCTTAGAGCGAAAAGGAAATTCGCCATGGCATGGATCATTCTCGTCGTTGCCGGCCTCACCGAAATCGGCTGGGCGATCGGTCTGAAGTATACCGAAGGTTTCACCCGGCTGTGGCCGAGCGTCTTCACCGGCATCTCGATGGTGGTCAGCATACTGCTGCTCGGTCTGGCGCTGAAAACGCTGCCGATCGGCACGGCCTATGCGATCTGGACCGGCATCGGCACGGTCGGCACGGCGATCCTCGGCATCTATCTCTTCGGCGAAAGCGCCGCCGTGCTGAGGCTGGTCTGCATCGGGCTCATTGTCGCCGGCATCGTCGGGCTGAAAGTGGTGACGCCGGCATAATCAGCTCTGCTTCTGCATCACCGTCAAGATCACGCCGTCGCTGCCGGTGATGACGACTTCAGTGCCGGCTGGCAGGTCAGGACCACTGACTGGCCAGACGCTGTCGCCCAGTGCGATTTCGCCGCGACCGGCCTGCAGGGCGGTGGTGAGCAGTGCAGTGCGGCCGATGAAACGCGCGACGCCGGTATTTACTATCGGCACTGCAGCTGCTTTCCGGCGGCGCATGGTCAGGCTGACGGCCAGCGAAATCACGGCCAGCGCGCCATAGAGCCCGATCTGCATGGCCGGCGACAGATCGGGCTGCAGCAGCATGGCCGCGCCGACCAGCAAAGCGGGAATGCCGAGCCAGAGCAGGACATAACCCGACACCACCACTTCCAGCACGATCAGGACCAGACCGAGCGCGAGCCAATGCCAGGCGAGAAGGGTGAAAGACAGCATCTGTCAGCTCTTGACGCCGTCGCCCCATGGGCGCGGTGCTGTACCGGACTGGCTCCGCGTCTGTATTTCCTTCGCCAGTTCAGCGATACCGGCAAGGCTCGATACAACGCCAGTAGCCTCGAATGGCATCATGATCATCTTCTGGTTCGGGCTGTCGGCGAGTTTTCCAAAGGCCTCGATATATTTCTGTGCGACGAAGTAATTGATGGCGGCAATATTGCCGCCTGAGATAGCGTCGCTGACCACCTTCGTCGCCTTGGCCTCGGCATCCGCCAGACGCTCGCGTGCCTCTGCATCGCGCTGTGCGGCATCGCGGCGGCCCTCGGCTTCGAGTACAGCTGCCTGTTTCTGGCCTTCTGCACGCAGGATGGCAGCCTGCTTCTCGCCTTCCGCAGCCAGAATTTCAGCTCGCTTGCTGCGTTCCGCTGTCATCTGCTTTCCCATGGCATCCAGCAGATTCTGCGGCGGTTGGATATTGCGCAGTTCGATGCGAGTGACCTTGACACCCCAGGGTGACGTGGCCTGATCGATCACCGACAATAGCCGTCTGTTGATCTGGTCGCGCTGTGACAAAGCTTCGTCGAGGTCCATGGCACCGATCACCGCACGGACATTGGTCATGGCCAGCGTGCTGAGCGCGATGGTGAGATTCTGTACTTCATAGGCGGCCTTCATCGCCTCCAGAATCTGATAGAATACGATGCCGTCCGCCGTCACCGTGGCATTGTCCTTGGTGATGACCTCCTGCTCGGGGATATCGAGCACGGTTTCCATGACCGATAGCTTGTGGCCGATCTGTTCGATATACGGGATAATCAGATTGATGCCCGGCGACAGGGTTCGCGTGTAACGGCCGAACCGTTCTACTGTCCACTGCTGGCCCTGCGACACCGTCTTCACGCCGGCAAGTATTGTCACGACGACGAGAATAGCCAAGACGATCAGAATGACCGTCACCGGAGAGATGTTCATAGCCTGCCCCTTTTCTGAACCCCACCTTTAGTCTTATGTACGCGGCGGCAGTGGTGCAAGCCCATTTCACAAGCAGACCGTCAAACCTCCAGCCACTCCTTGCGGATGGCGGCGTTATCCTTGAGCTGCTGCGGCGTGCCCTCGAAGACCATGTGGCCGTGGCCCATCACATAGAGCCGCTGGCAGATCTTCAGCGCAATCGTCAGCTTCTGCTCGACCAGCAGGATGGCGATGCCGCGGCTGGCGATGCGCTCCAGAAGTTCGGCGACGCGCTCGACCATCATGGGGGAAAGGCCCTCGGTCGGCTCGTCGACCATGATCAGGTCGGGATCGCCCATCAGCGTGCGGCACATGGTGAGCATCTGCTGCTCGCCGCCCGACAGCACGCCGGCCTGGGTATCGGCGCGTTCCTCCAGGCGCGGGAAGATCTCGAACATATCCTGCATCGACCAGCGGCCGGTGACATTGGCCTTCTTCTGACCGAGATAGAGATTTTCGCGCACCGTTAATGCTGGGAAGATGTCGCGGTTCTCGGGCACGTAGCCCAAGCCCAGCCGGGCGATCTCATGCGGCTTCTTGCCGGCGATCTCGCCGCCCTTGAACAGGATCGACCCCTGTGGCGGCACATCGCCCATGATCGCCTTGATCGTGGTCGAGCGGCCGACACCGTTGCGGCCGAGCAGCGAGACGATCTCGCCGGCCTTCACCTCGAAACTCACGCCATGCAGGATATGGCTCTTGCCGTAATAGGCATGCAGGTCGCGGACTTGCAGCATCGACTCAGACATCAGTGTTCGGCCTCCCCATGAGACTCTAGGGCCTGGCCGAGATAGGCTTCCTGCACGGCCTTGCTGTTGCGGATGTTGGCCGGCGTGTCGGAGGCGATGATCTGGCCGTAGACCAGAACGGAAATGCGGTCGGCCAGATCGAACACCACGCCCATGTCGTGCTCCACCATCACCAGGGTGCGGCCCTCGGTCACCTTGCGGATCAGGCTGACGAAATGCGCGGTCTCCGAACGGCTCATGCCGGCGGTCGGCTCGTCCAGCATCACCACTTCGGCGCCGCCGGCAATGGTGATGCCGATTTCCAGCGCGCGCTGTTCAGCATAGGTGAGGAAGCTCGCCGGCAGCTGCGCGCGGTCGGCCAGGCCGATCTGCTGCAGGATCGCCATGGCGCGGTCGTTGGCATCCTTCAGCTTGCGGGTGTTGTGCCAGAAGGAATAGCGATAGCCGAGATGCCACAGCACGCCGCAGCGCACATTCTCGAACACCGTCATCTTCGGGAAGATATTGGTGACCTGGAAGGAGCGCGACAGGCCGCGGCGGTTGATCTGATACGGCTTCAGCCCGGTGATGTCCTCGCCATTCAGGCGGATGCTGCCCTCGGTAAGCGGGAAGCGGCCTGAGATCAGGTGGAACAGGGTCGACTTGCCGGCCCCATTCGGTCCGATGATGGCATGGCGTTCGCCCTTGCCGACTTCGAGCGAGACGCCGCGGATGATTGGCGTAATGCCGAAGCTTTTGTGAACGTCATGGAGACCCAGCGCAGTCATTTGCCGGCCTCCCGCTTATTGCTGTCCTGGCCATGGGCAGCGTCGGAATAAGCATCCGCCATCCGCGGCCCCCAGAGTTTGCCGAGATACAGCCCGCCGCCCATCAGCGCCAGCGCCACGATCCAGGGCAACAGGGAGTTGGAATTATAGGCGATGCCGAACAGCTTCATCGCCGGACCGTCGGTGGCCGCCTTCACCAGCTGGTGATGCGACGTCTCGATCAGCGTCACCAGTCCGGCCAGACCCATCAGCACCGGCACCAGCATCACGGCGTAGGACGGTACGATCTGCAGCAGCGTGCCGCGCCGCCACAGCGGCAGATGCAGCATGATCAGCCCGGCCATACCGCCCGGCGCGAACATCACCATGGTGATGAAGATCAGGCCGAAATACAGCATCCAGGCGCCGGTCAGATCGCTGAGGAAGACCTGCAGCAACACGACCAGCACGGCACCCAGGATCGGGCCGACGAAATGGCCGATGCCGCCGATATAGGCCATCAGCAGCACCACGCCAGACTGCGCGCCGGAAATGTTCACGGCATTCATCAGCTCGAAATTGATCGCGGCCAGGCCACCGGCCACGCCGGCGAAGAATCCCGAAATGCAGAAGGTGATGAAACGCACCATCTGCGTCGAATAGCCGACGAATTCGGCGCGCTCCGGATTGTCGCGCACCGCGTTGCACATGCGGCCGAGCGGCGTGCAGGTGAAGGCATACATCGCGATCATGCAGGCGAAGCACCAAGCGGCGATCAGGTAGTAGACCTCGATCTGCGGCCCGAAGCGCACCCCCCACAGCGTCAGCATCTTGGTGCGGTTGGCCGTGATGCCTTCCTCGCCGCCGAAGAAGCCGCGCAGGATCAGCGACAGCGATGCGATCAGTTCGCCCAGCCCCAGCGAGATCATGGCAAACACCGTGCCGGCGCGCCGCGTGCTGACCGCGCCGAAAATGAAGCCGAAAATCAGTCCCATCGCACCGCCGGCCAGCGGCACGACCGGCAGCGGGATCGCCAGCTTGCCGGCAGCGATGGTGTTCATCGCATGCACGGCGAGGAAGCCGCCCAGGCCGTAATACACCGCATGGCCGAAGCTGAGCATGCCGGTCTGGCCCAGCAGCATGTTATAGGCCAGTGAGAATACGATCATGATGCCCATCAGGCACATGGTGGTCAGCGCGGCACCCGAGGTGAAAATCTTCGGCAGCACGATCATCACGGCGGCCGCAATCACCCAGATGCCGTAGCGCCGCAGCAGGTCGAGCGCCGGATTGCCGCGCGCGGCGGTCATGGTTGCGTCGCTCATCTCAGTTCTCCCGCGTGCCCATCAGGCCCGTGGGCCGGAAGATCAGAATCAGCACCAGCATCAGATACGGCACCACCGGGCCGACCTGCGCCACCGTCACCTGCCACAGGTCGCTCAGCACGCCCTGCATCGGCCGCGCCATGCCGATGGCCGACAGCGCATCGCCGAGCGAGTAGTTGATCGCAATCGCAAAGGTCTGGATCAGGCCGATCAGCAGCGAGGCGATGAAGGCGCCGGGCAGCGAGCCGAGCCCGCCGAACACGACCACGACAAACAGAATGGGGCCCAGCACATGCGCCATGCTTGGCTGCGTCACCAGCGCCGGGCCGGCGATCACGCCGGCGAGACCGGCAAGGCCGGAGCCGAAGCCGAAGACCATCATGAAGACCTTGGGCACGTTATGGCCCAGCATTGCCACCATGTTCGGATGGGTCAGCGCGGCCTGGATGATCAGACCGATGCGCGAGCGCGTCAGGATCATCAGCAGCACCAGGAAGATCGCCACCGAGATCAGCAGCATGAACATGCGGAAGGCGGGATAGGTGGTGCCGAAGAGTTCAAAGGCGTGGAAGTCCAGCAGCGCCGGCACGCGGTAGTCCACCGGCAGCTTGCCCCAGACCATCTGCACCAGTTCCTCGACCACGAAGGCGAGGCCGAAGGTGAACAGCAGCTCGGGGACATGGCCCCATTTATGGACGGTGCGCAGGCCCCAGCGCTCGACCGCGGCGCCGACCAGGCCGACGCAGACGGGCGCGACGAACAGCGCAACCCAGAAATCCAGCCACTGGCTGAGCTGGAAACCGAAATAGGCGCCCAGCATGTAGAAGCTGGCATGGGCGAAATTCAGCACGCCCATCATCGAGAAGATCAGGGTCAGGCCGCTGGCCAGCAGGAACAGCAGCATACCGTACAGCACGCCGTTCAGCGTGGAAAAGATCACCAGTTCAAGCAATCGAAGCCCCCGTACGACACATGCAAGCCTGTTATATTTCTTTTCATCGTTCCCGCCAAAGCGGGAACCCAGTCTTTCTATGCGCTGGATCCCTGCTTTCGCGGGGATGACGATTGGGAGAAACGGCGGCGCCGGTCACCCGGCGCCGCCGCATCGTCACGCCGTCAGCTCGGCTTCGCCATCTTGCAGGTGGTGGGTACGTCGGTTTCGCTCATCGGCACGGTGGCCGTCAGCTTCCAGCCCCAGCCGGTGTTTTCCTCGTCGAACTTCATGTCGCCGGTCATCGGCGTGAGCGCGGAGATATACATGTCCTGGAAGAACTGGTGATCTTCCGCACGCATGTAGGTGTCCTTGCCGTAGATGTTCTTGTACTTCATGCCGCGCAGCTTCTCGGCGAACACCTTGGGGTCGTTCGACTTGGCCTCGTTCATCGCCCGGGCCAGCATTTCCATCTCGTTGCGCACGCGCGGATACCACCAGCCCTGGCCGGCCGACTTCTTGCGGAAGTCCGTCTCCCAGGCGTAGTTCTCCTTGGTGTTGATGTTGGCCAGGCCTTCCGTGATCTGGAAGACGCGGTCCTTCAGGCCGGTCTGCTTGATCGAGGTCGGGCCGCCGGCGCCGCCGGCATAGTAGGTGTACCAGTCAACCTGCAGGTTGGCGTCGGCCGCGGCCTTCAGCAGCAGCGAGATGTCGCTGCCCCAGTTGCCGGTGATGACGCTGTCTGCACCGCTGGCCTTGATCTTGGCCACATAGGGTGCGAAGTCGGTGATCTTGGCGAGCGGGTGCAGCTCGTCGCCGACGATCTGGATATCCGGCCGTTTGGCTTTCAGCATCGTGACCGCCGATTTGCGCACCGCCTGACCGAAGGAATAATCCTGATTGATCAGGTAGACCTTCTTGATCTTCGGATTGCTCTTCATATAGCCGGTGATCGCCGCCATCTTGATGTCAGCATGGGCATCCCAGCGGAAATGCCAGTAGCTGCACTTGTCGTTGGTGAAGGCCGGATCCACCGCGGCGTAGTTCAGGTAGATCACTTCCTTGCCGGGATTGCGGTCGTTGTGCTTGTTGACGAAGTCGATCATCGCCGCCGCAGCGCCCGAGCCGTTGCCCAGCGTGAGGATGCGCGCACCGGCATCGATCGCCTTCTGCGCCGCAATCACGGTTTCCTGCGGGCTCAGCTTGTTGTCATAGGTCAGAAGTTCCATCTTCTGGCCGTTGACGCCGCCCTTGGCGTTGATCTTGTCGATCATATACTGGAAATGCTTCACGCCGTGTTCGCCGATCGGCGCCATGGAACCCGACAGCGGATCCACGAACGCGATCTTCACCTGCGCCATGGCGGGTATTGCCAGGGCTGTGAGTCCGAGGCTGAGCGCGAGCGCGGTCAAGCCTGTCCGGTAACCATTGGACATCATTTCCTCCATCCTGTTTGTTGCGGCGGCTTCTGCTCCGCCGATCCGCCGTCGTTGCGGCGAATACCGTTGTCCTGCTGAGCCCTGCCGATGCGGCGGCTCAAGCGCGGCGATCCCGATGCGGGCGGGCAGCCATGACGGCGACCCAGCCCAGATTGCGCCGCAGTTCGGAAGCCGGCGTGCGGCCCGGATAGCGGCGATTATAGCTGCTGATGGGAATATGTGCGGCGCTGCGCATGGCTGGCGCCTGCGCCAGGGTCTGTGCCCAGGCAGATTCCAGCCATGCAAGCAGTCTCGCGAGAATACGGCGCATCATGCCTGTTTCGTCCCGCATCTACCTGGTCATGGCGGCATAGACCATGTCGCGCATCAGGGCGCGATAGGTCAGGCGCTGCTTGGGCGACTGCATCATGAAGACGGCGAACATCTTTTCTTTCGGATCGACCCAGAAGTAAGTCCCGCCGGCGCCGCCCCAGTAATAGTCGCCGGCACTGCCCGGATCGGCCGAGATGCCGTTGGCCAGCCGCACGCCGAAGCCNNTCGGGCTGAGGTACCGCTTGCCGTTCTGCGTGCCGCCATCCAGCAGCATCTGCAGGAAGCGCGCATAATCCATCGCCGTGCCGGTCAGACCGCCGCCGCCGCTCTCGAACTTGCCGGCCTTGCGCGGATCGAAGAATTCCACGCCGCCGCCCAGGCTGCGGTCATTGGCATAGGGTTCGGCGACGCGGCCCTGCTTCGCCGCATCGGTGACATAGAAGGCGGTGTCTTTCATGCCGAGCGGCTTGAGCAGGCGGTCGCTCAGCACATTATACAGCGACTTCTTGTCGACGATCTCAATCACGCGGCCGAGAATGTCGGTGGAATGGCTGTAATCCCACACGGTGCCGGGCTGGTAAGCCAGCGGCAGCCTGGCGACACGCTCGGCGAATTCCGCATTGTCCGGATCGCCATCCAGCACACCGGCATACATGCCTTTGACGACGCCGACGCCGAAGAAGCCGTAAGTGATACCGGAGCTGTGGCGCATCAGATCCTGGATGCTCATCGCGCGGCGTGGCGCCACCAGTTCCAGCGTCGGCTTGCCGCCGGGCTCGGCGGCCGGCTTCTCGACGCCGACCTGCACCTTGGCAAACGAGGGAATGAATTTCGCCACCGGATCGCCGATGTGATAGCGGCCTTCCTCGACCTGCATCATCGCAGCCGCCGTGACGATCGGCTTGGTCATCGAATAGATGCGGAAGATGCTGTCGCGCGACATCTTCGCCTTGGTCTGCGGGTCCTGCACACCGAAGGCGTCGAAATAGGCGATCTTGCCATGACGGGCGACCAGCACCACGGCGCCGGGAATCACGCCGGCCTCTGAATCGGCCTTCAGGCGGGTACCGATGCGGGCGAGCCGCTCCGCCGAAAAGCCGACGCTGGCCGGATCGGCCTTGGGCAGCAGCTCTGCTGCCAGCGACGGAAGGGGGGCCTGAAGCGCAAGGATGGTAATGCCGGCCGTCGCGGCCAGCCTCAGGGTCGTTCTCATCAGCGCGGCCTCCCTTGGCCATTTTTATTTGCTTGTGGACTATGATTGTCGGACAATCCGACCTAAGTCAAACATTGTTCGATCCTGTGAGCCGGGCTGGGCCGCTGGACCGGCGTATGGGTCGCCGGTAGAAATGCGGTCGCCGGAATACACGGCGTCTTTCAAGCGATTTGCCTCAGCCTGTGGCTCGGATTTTGAGGACGAACGTTCGTCGGGGGACTAAATGTCTGGGGTTGCCGAGAAATTTGCGCGGCTTACGCCGGTGCCGGCCTACCAGATGGTGGCCGAGGCCATCGAGCGCGAGATTCTGTCCGGCCGGCTGCGGCCGGGCGATCCGATCGGCACCGAGGCCCAGTTGGTGCGCCAGTTCGGCGTCAACCGGTCAACCGTGCGCGAAGGTATCCGCCTGCTGGAACAGGGCGGCATGGTGCAGCGCGATTCCAGCCGCCGCCTGGCCGTCGGCCTGCCGCATTACGACCAGCTCGCCACCCGCGCCAGCCGCGCGCTGATCCTGCACCAGGTCACCTTCCGCGAATTGTGGGAAGCGACCATGGCCTTGAGTCTGGCCACCATCGACTTCGCGGTCGAACGCGCCACCGAGGAAGAGATCGCCACGCTGGAAGCCAATATCGATGCAACCGAAGCGCGGATCGACGATCCGGCTGCGGTGGCGGCCTATGACAGCGAATTCCATCTGCTGCTGGAAAAGACCGCGCGCAACCGCGTGCTCGAACTGGCACGCGAGCCCTCCAACATGCTGATCTATCCGACCACGCATGTGGCAGTGCAGGGCACCGAACAGGGCGCGCGCCGTCTGGTCGAGGCGCATCGCATGCTGGTGCAGGCGCTGAAGCTGCGCGACAAGGAGCTTGGCCGGCTGTGGACCAAGCGCCATCTGATCGACTGGCGCAAGGGCTTCGAGCGCGGCGGCAACGACCTCGACCAGGCGGTCGACCTCGTCACCGCACCGGCGGCACTGGCGTAATAATCTCGAAAACTGAACTTGTCATGGCCGGGCTTGTCCCGGCCATCCACGCCTTGATTCTGTGGCATGCAAAGACGTGGATGCCCGGCACAAGGCCGGGCATGACAATTGAGAGGTACTGCGAGGGCTCTTAAAACGCCGCCATCTTGCACGTCGTCGGCAGTGCGGTGTCGGCTGCCTTGACCACGCCGGCCGTCTTCCAGCCCCAGCCGGTCTTCTCTTCGTCGAACTTCATGCCGCTTTCCAGCGGCCCGAAGGAAACGACATACAAATCCTGCAGCACCTGATGGTCGCTCGCACGCATGGTCGCCGTACTGCCATACATCGTGGCGCGTGTCGCACCGCTCAGCGCCGCCGCCAGCGCCTTCGGCTCGGCACTTTTGGTCTTCACCACGGCATCATGCAGCATGTCCATCAGCAGGCGGGCGCGCGGCACGTTGAAGCTGCCGCCGAAACGCGCGCGATAGTCGGCATCCAGGCTGTCACGCATCTGCATGTTGGAATGCCCTTCGATCACCGCAAACACTTTATGGGCAAGCCCGGTCTGGCGCACCGCCGTCGGACTGCCGATGCCGCTGGCGTAATAGGTATACCAGCCGGCCTGCAGGTTGGCGTCGGCCGCTGATCTGAGCAGCAGCGCGAGGTCATTGCCCCAGTTTCCCGTGATGACACTATCTGCTCCGCTGGCCTTGATCTTCGCCACGTATGGCGAAAAATCGTTGACCTTGGCGAGCGGATGCAGCTCGTCGCCGACGATCTCGATATCGGGGCGATGCTGCTTCAGCATGCCCAGCGCTGCGGCACGCACCGCCTGGCCGAAGGAGTAATCCTGGTTGATCAGGTAGACGCGCTTGATCTGCGGCTGCGTGGCGATGAATTTCACCAGCGCCAGCATCTTCATGTCGGCATGGGCATCGAAGCGGAAATGCGCCGGGCTGCATTTGTCGTTGGTCAGNNGAATTCGTTCAGCGCGCCGGCGGCAGCGGACGAATTTCCGGCAATGAAAATGCGAATGCCGGCATCGATCGCCTTCTGTGCCTGGATGATGGCCTCCTGCGCATTCAGCTTGTTGTCGAAGCCGGTGATCTCGTAGTGCGCCTCCCTGCCGTTCAGGCGCTCGCCCATGACACGCAGATGGTTCAGCGCATTCTCGGTGACGGCGGCGGCCGGGCCTGACAGCGGATCGATGAAGGCGATACGCACGGGGACTTGCGCCAAAGCCGGAGAAAGATGAGCAGCGGCAGCGGCGAAAAGCACAGCGGCAAAAGCGAGAATACGCATCATGCACTCCAGTGAAAGCGAGGCTGGGCGCAAGGTAAGAAAAACCTGTCGTGTTACAAGATGCAGCGCGGAAGAATACCGTCAGTACACGCTCAACCCAGAGCGGCGATTTCTCACATTGTCATGGCCGGAACAAGTCCGGCCATGACGCCGTGGGGTGGGGCAACTTAAGCCCCGCGCGGATCGAACCGGAACCACGACATCAGGTAAGGGCGACCTTCGGAGCAGAGCAGCCACCGCTCGTTGTCGTTGATGATCTTCAGCTCGGCGAAGGGCGACAGGTCGCGGGCACCGGTGACGAAGCGCAGCGCGGTATGTGTCGGCGCCGCCTGCTGCAGCAGGCGTTCGATCTTCTGCTGGATATCGGGATACCATTCATGGATCTCGATGATCACGGTGGATTTCGCAAAAGCCTGGAAAGTCTCAGCAGTGACGATATCGAATTCGGCGCCCTCGATATCAATCAGCAGCAGCGCATCTTCCAGATCCGCCGCGGCAATCTCCCGGAAGAAATCCGGCTTCGCCTCGCCCAGGACGGTGACGCGGTCCTGCAGGCCGTTTAGCGCCGTGTTGCGTGCAATCACCTCGCGGCCCTTCTCGGTGATCTCGAAACAGTAGGATTTCTCGAACAGCTCGCCGACCAGCACGCCGAGGCCGTAATAGCCGTCGGCCGCGCCGAGATCGATGAAGGTGCGGCGCTTGCGGTCCAGCCCGGTCAGCTGACTGAGGATTTCCTGCTCGTAGAGTCCGAGGATCATGCCGCCAAGATCGGCCGAACCCCAATGGGCGTCCTCGACCAGCTTAAGTCCTTTGAAGGGTCCATGGCCGATGGTGTTGCCATACTGCAGCCGGATCCGTTCCGACAGGTTGCGCCGGGCATGTGCAATGGCGATGCCGAGCAGCTCGGGATGCTGCTGCGCCATGTGGTTGAAGGTGACGCGCAGCGTATCGGCGTGGGTCGGAGCGGTGCTCATGGGGTCCTTCTGTATCACGGAATGGCGTATGACTAATCCTAAACTGTCATGGCCGGGCTTGTCCCGGCCATCCACGCCTTGCTTTTATGGGGATTGCCGGAGAAAAAGCGGCCGACCACTTCAAGGGTCGACCGCTTGCGGAATTTAAGACGTGGATGGCCGGGACAAGCCCGGCCATGACACATGGTCGTTGATCAGCGGGCGTTGTAAGCAGCCAAGGCCGCCAGATTGACGATGTCGCTGACGCTGGCGCCCATCTGTGCGATCTGCACCGGCTTTTCCAGGCCGATCAGCAGCGGACCGATCACGGTGCCGCCGCCGAGATCCTGCATCAGCTGCGTCGACAGCAGTGCCGAGTGAAGCCCCGGCATGATCAGCACATTGGCCGGACCCGACAGGCGGCAGAAGGGATAGAGCTTCATCAGCTCGGCATCCAGCGCGACGCGGGCATTCAGCTCGCCGTCATATTCGAAATCGACCTTGTGGCCGCCGGACTCGAGTGCATCGAGTTCCATCACCGCCTGGCGCACGGTTTCCACCACACCGCCCGGCGCGTTGCCGAAATTGGAATGCGACAGCAGCGCCACGCGCGGTTCGGCGCCGAGCTGACGCGCGGCGCGCGCGGCATGGATGGCGATCTGGCAGAGATCGTTCGCCGTCGGCGTTTCGGTCACCGAGGTATCGGCGACAAAAACAGTCCGTCCCTTGGCGACGATGATGCTGAGGCCCATCACGCGCTGGCCGCGCTGGGCATCGATCGCCATGCGGATGCCGTCGTAGGAGACCGAGTAGGTGCGGGTTACCCCGGTGATCATCGCGTCGGCATGGCCGCGCGCCACCATGCAGGCACCGAAGACATTGCGGTCGAGATTGACATAGCGCTGCGCATCGCGATGCAGCAGGCCGCGGCGCTGGTGCCGCCGGTAGACGAAGTCGGTATATTCCGCGTTATGCTCGCTGATGCGGGCATTGTGGATCTCGCAGCCGTCCAGGCTGGCCAGGCCAATCGCCTTCATGGTGGCTTCGATCCGCTCGCTGCGGCCGATCAGGATCGGCGTGCCGTAACCCGCCGCCCTGAACTCCAATGCAGCGCGAATGACGGTTTCTTCCTCGCCCTCGGCGAAGACGACGCGCCGCGGATTCTGCACCACCTGGTCGAAGAAGATCTGCAGCGAACCGACGGTGGGGTTGAGCCGCGCCCGCAGCCTGGCGGCATAGGCCGCCCAGTCGGTGATCGGCTTGCGTGCCACGCCGGATTTCACCGCGGCCTTGGCAACGGCCAGCGGCACGTCGACGATCAGGCGCGGATCGAAGGGCGAGGGGATGATATAGCCCGGACCGTATTTCGGCCGGTCGCCTTTATAGGCGGCCGCCACTTCATCGGGCACGTCCTGGCGCGCCAGCATGGCAATCGCCTCGGCGGCGGCGATCTTCATCTCGTCGTTGATCGTGCTGGCGCGGACGTCCAGCGCGCCGCGGAAGATGTAGGGGAAGCCCAGCACGTTGTTGACCTGGTTCGGGTAATCCGAACGGCCGGTGGCCATGATCACGTCGCCGCGTGTGGCCAGCGCGTCTTCCGGGGTGATTTCCGGATCCGGATTGGCCATCGCGAAGACGATCGGGTTGGCTGCCATCGAGCGCAGCATGTCCGGCGTCACCGCGCCCTTGGCCGACAGGCCGAAGAACACATCGGCGCCCCTCATGGCGTCTTCCAGCGTGCGCGCATCGGTTTTCACGGCATGCGCCGACTTCCACTGGTTCATGCCATCGGTGCGGCCCTGATAGACCACGCCCTTGGTGTCGCAGAGGATGACATTGTCATGCCGCATCCCCATCGCCTTCATCAGTTCGGTGCAGGCGATGCCGGCGGCGCCCGCGCCGTTCACCACCATTCTGGCATCCTTGATGTCGCGGCCGGTCAGCTGCAGCGCATTGATCATGCCGGCGGCGGCGATGATGGCCGTGCCATGCTGGTCGTCATGGAAGATCGGAATGTCCATCAGTTCGCGCAGGCGCTGCTCGATCACGAAGCATTCCGGCGCCTTGATGTCTTCCAGGTTGATGCCGCCGAACGTGGGCCCGAGATAACGCACGCAATTGACGAATTCGTCGACATTCTCGGTATCGACCTCAAGATCGACGCAGTCCACATCGGCGAAGCGCTTGAACAGCACCGCCTTGCCTTCCATCACCGGCTTGCCGGCGAGCGCGCCGAGATTCCCTAGGCCGAGCACCGCCGTGCCGTTCGAGATCACCGCCACCATGTTGCCGCGCGAGGTATAGTCGTAAGCGGTGTCGGGATTCTTCTGGATTTCCAGGCAGGGCGCGGCGACACCGGGGCTGTAGGCCAGGCTGAGGTCGCGGGTGGTCGCCATCGGTTTGGTCGGCACCACTTCCAGCTTGCCGGGCTGGCCCATCTTGTGGAATTCGAGGGCGTCGTCGTAGAGGGACGGGCTTTTCGAGTCGCTCATTTTTCTCTGCGGTTTTCCGGTTTTGATGCGCGAGGAATTTCGCTCCCGTCCGCATCATAAGGCCAAGGCCGGAGGGGTTAAAAGGGCCGTCGCCTGTGGTATGTCTGCGGCCTTCCCGATTTCACATCCGAGTCGCGCCTTAATCCTCGCCGGCATGAACAAACCCGAACTCAATTTACCGCCCGGTACCTCCCCCCTGATGGCTCAGTATCTGGGCATCAAGGCGGCTTATCCCGACTGCCTGCTGTTCTTCCGGATGGGCGATTTCTACGAGCTTTTCTTCGAGGACGCGGTCAAGGCGGCCCGGGCGCTGGATATCGCGCTGACCAAGCGCGGCGAGTATGACGGCCAGCCGGTTCCGCTCTGCGGCGTACCGTTCCACGCCGCCGACGCCTATCTCTCCCGCCTGATCCGCCAGGGTTTCAAGGTGGGCGTCTGCGAACAGGTCGAAGATCCCGCAGAAGCGAAGAAGCGCGGCTCCAAGACGGTGGTGAAGCGGGATGTCGTCCGTGTGGTGACGCCCGGCACCATCACCGAAGACAGCCTGCTCGATGCGCGCCGCAACAATTACCTTGCTGCACTTGCACAAAGCGGAGGCAGCGACGGCCAGCTCGCACTCGCCTGGCTTGATCTTTCCACCGGCGAATTCGGCCTGACCGAGACGACACAGGCCGGTCTCGGCGCCGATCTGGCGCGGGTCAGTCCGCGCGAACTGGTGCTGCCCGAAGGCATGCTGGCCAAGCCGGAGCTGCGCGTGATCTTCGAACAGCTCGACGTGGCGCTCTCGCCGCTGCCCTCCGCGCGCTTCGACAGCCAGGCCGGCGAACGGCGGCTGAAGGCCGCGCTGGGCGTGTCGGCGCTGGATGCTTTCGGCGCCTTCAGTCGCGCCGAATTCTGCGCCGCCGGGGCGCTGCTCGATTATGTCGACCTGACGCAATGCGGCAAGCTGCCCCGGCTCGATCCGCCGGTGAAGCAGCCGCCGCTCAGCGTCATGGCGATCGATCCGGCCACGCGGCGCAACCTCGAACTGGTGGAAACCACCGCGGGCCAGCGCGCCGGCGCGCTGCTCGACTGTATCGATGCGACACTGACCGGTGCCGGCGCACGCCTGCTTGCCCAGAGACTGCAGGCACCGCTGACCGACCCGCGGGCCATCGCCGCGCGGCATGATGCGGTCGCCGTGCTGGTCGATACCACGCGGCTGCGCGCGGATATCCGTGCAGCGCTGGCGAAAGTGCCGGATCTGTCGCGTGCGCTGTCGCGCGTCTCATTGGGCCGCGGCGGTCCGCGCGATCTCTCGTCCTTACGCGATGGCCTGACCCAGGCCGGCGAACTGCGCCGGCGGCTTGCCGGCGAAAGCGGCTTGCCGGCGGAACTCGCCGGTCTTCGCGATGCGCTCGGCGATCATGCCGTGCTGGTGCAGGCGCTGGCCGAAGCGCTGGCCGACGAACTGCCGCTGCTGCAGCGCGACGGCAACTTCGTGCGCGGCGGCTATCATGCGCCGCTGGACGAGCTGCGCGTGCTGCGCGACGAAAGCCGCCGCCATATCGCACAGCTTCAGGAGCGCTACGCGCAGGACACGGGCATCAGCGGTCTGAAAATCCGGCACAACAACGTGCTGGGCTATTATATCGAAGTCACGCCGACGCATATGTCGAAGATGGACACGGCGATCTACATCCATCGCCAGACCATGGCGAATGCCGTGCGCTATGCCACGCCGGAACTCGGCGAACTGGAAAGCAAGATCAGCCAGGCGGCCGACCGCGCGCTCGCCATGGAGCTGGAAATCTTCGACCGGCTGTGCAGCGAAGTGCTGGGCTGTGCGCAGGCCGTCACGCGCGCCGCCAATGCGCTGGCCGCGCTGGACGTGGCATCTGCTCTGGCCGAACTCGCCGTGCAGCGCCGCTGGGTGCGGCCGCAGATCGACGACAGTCTGCGGTTCTGCATCACCGGTGGCCGCCATCCGGTGGTGGAAACCGCGCTGGAGCGTGCCGGCCAGGGCGAGCGGTTTGTCGCGAATGACTGCGATCTGTCGGAAGGCCAGAAGCTCTGGCTGCTCACCGGTCCGAACATGGCCGGTAAATCCACCTTCCTGCGCCAGAATGCGCTGATCGCCGTGCTGGCCCAGATGGGCAGCTTTGTGCCGGCGATGAAGGCCGAACTCGGCGTGGTCGACAGATTATTCTCGCGCGTCGGCGCGGCCGACGATCTGGCGCGCGGTCGCTCGACTTTCATGGTCGAGATGGTGGAGACTGCCGCCATCCTGCATCAGTCAGGCTCACGCGCGCTCGTCATCCTCGACGAGATCGGTCGCGGCACGGCGACGTTTGACGGCCTGTCGATTGCCTGGGCGGTGGTGGAATACCTGCATGAAAAGAACCGCTGCCGCGGTCTGTTCGCCACGCATTACCACGAACTCACGGCTTTGGCGGAAAAGCTGCCGCAGCTCAGCAACCATACGCTGAAGGTGAAGGAGTGGGAGGGCGAACTGGTCTTCCTGCACGAGGTCGGACCCGGCGCGGCGGATCGCAGTTACGGCATCCAGGTGGCGAAGCTTGCCGGGTTGCCGCCTGATGTGCTCTCGCGTGCCTCGGACGTTCTGCATGCGCTGGAGCAGTCGGATCAGACCGGCAAGTCGGCCAAGATCGTCGACGACCTGCCGCTGTTCTCGCTGGCGGCACCGAAGGCCGCCGCTGTTGTGCAGGCACCGTCTGAAGTGGAAGGCGCGCTGAAGAAAGCCGATATCGACGCGCTGTCGCCGAAACAGGCGCTCGACCTGCTGTATCAGCTCAAGGCGCTGATCAAGACTTAAGACGTGGATGGCCGGAACAAGTCCGGCCATGACAAATATATGTGTGTCATGCCCGGGCTTGTCCCGGGCATCTACGCCTCCCTCATTCCCCATTCCTATCCATCTTGCCGTGGCTGTGCAGGAACTGCAGCACCTGCACGCCCTGCGGCAGTTCGACCAGGAATTCCGCGTCGCGCTCCAGATGATGGATCCTGCGCGGATCGGGTCCGGCGAAGCGCGACATCGCTTCCACCGATTCCCAATATGAGATGGTGATGAATTCGGTCTCGGTCTCGCGATCCTCGCGCAGCAGCTGCACGCCCTGCGCCTTCTGCTCCAGCGGCCTGATGCCGTGTTCATAGAGGTAGCTGGCGTATTCCTCGGCGCGCTCGCGTTTCACCCGGCCGCGCCAGATGCGCGCCACGGTGGGGAACAGGGCAGGACGTCCTTCGGCCATGGCTTTTCTCCCTTTTCGGTAAGAAATGCCGCAGCGCCAGTTTGGTTCACCAGTTTGGCTGAATTGCCTATGGTTTCAGATGTGTGGCGAAAAACGCCAGCATGCGCTTTGGGGCATCCGCGGCAGCCTCGGGGCTGTAGCCCATGGAATACCCGCGGCTCGCTTTGAGGCAGGACTGCAGCTCAGCGATGCTGAATGGGCGCTCGCGGCCATCGGGATCGATGAAGCGGAGGCGGCTGCCGAAATCCGTCACCGGGCATTGGCGCGCATTAACGTGATGGGGGTGGAAGGCCGGTCGCACCGCCGGATTCTCCCAGGCGTGATAGGCGTCCGCGTACCAGTGCGACTGCCAGCGCAAGCCGGGTTCGCCGGCGCGTGCGATGGCATCGATCCGCTCGCATTTCTCGCGCGGGGTGGTTTCGTCCTTGCCGCCATAAAGCTTCAGCATCGGTGCGCCGGTGGTCACGGGCCCGCCATCATTGGAAAACACATTGGCGCAGGGCGCATAGAATGGCACATGGGCCGCGAATTTCAGATCGCTGTTGCCCAGCACCTTGCGGCGCACGAATTCGTAAGCCGAGTGTTCCGAGGTGATGCCGCCCATAGAAAGTCCCATGATGCCGATCCGGGCCGGATCGATCGCCGGATGTGTCGCAGCCAGCTTGAGCGCCAGCAATGCATCGGAAACCGGCGTGATCGGGCTGATCGCGCCAGGCACGTCGGCGGCGCGCTTGATGCCGCGCGGCCCGAAATGATCGAGCCCCAGCACGGCATAGCCGGCCTTCAGCAGTGGCTTGACGTAGACGCCTTCCGAGCCGTCTTTCCAGCCGCCGATGGAATGTCCGATCATCACGGCGGCCACGCGGCCATCGCGCGCCGTGGGCGACGGCATCGACGGCAGCCATATGGTCACCGACGCCTGGCCCGATTGCGCCTCGCCGCTGCGGAACGCGCCGTAATGCTCATAGGTCGGGGCGTCGAAGGTGAACGTGCCCGTACTGGCGGCGCTGAAGGGCTGTGCGGCAGCCGGTCCGGCCGCGCAGAATATGATCAGACCTGCCGCAACGCTGCTCCGCATGATGGCCCTCCGTGCAGTTCGGTGCAGTTTAACATCGCCCGATGGAGGCGCGATCAGGATTTGTCGAACAGGCTTTTCAGCGCCAACCACGGTGCGATATCCCAGTAGCGCACGCCGCTGCCCGAGGTCGACGGCAACACGAACAGCCGGGTCGGCCCGATGCGCTGCGGCTGCAGGCCATAGGCCGGCGGGCCTTTCAGGCCGAAGCTTTCGTTCAAAAACACCTGCGCCGGGCGCTTGGCGGTAAAGGCGAGGATCGCCGGGCGGTAGTGCTCGATCTTGGCGGCCAGTCCGGCGACATCGTCATGCGCGGCCGACAGCACGTCGTCATTGCCGGACTGCGTCTTGTTGAGGTCGGTCAGCCCGATGCCGAGGTCGAGCAGCGCAGGATATTCCGTCGGCGCGAAGCGGCGCGGCGTCAGGCCGACGTCATGCAGCACCGGCCAGAATTTGTTGCCCGGTTTGGCGTAATAGGCTTTCGCCTGCGCAGACGCCACGCCCAGCGCCGAGCCGCAGAACACCAGCTTCAGGCCGGCCTGCAGCAGATCTGGAATGATGTAGGTATGGTCGGCCATGCAATGCTCAAACGCTGTTTATGGCGGTGAATCCCCGGAAACATCCTGCATAGTCTGCTGAAAAACATTCGCCTTGTATTGGCCGCATTAAAAGTCTAGGGTCCGCGCATCGACATTTTTTGGCCGGACCTTCTGGCTGTCCGCCTCGGCTTTGCCAGGCGCATATTCTGACTTTCTCTCCAAAAAAATCGAAAACCGGGTGCGGGTCGCGGCCATGCTGCGACGCGCATCCTTTTGTGCATCAAAACCAAAGGATATTCCCATGCAAACGGGTATCGTCAAATTCTACAATTCCACAAAGGGCTTCGGTTTCATTCAGCCGGATGACGGCGGCAAGGACGTGTTCGTGCATGCCAGCGCGCTGGAACGCGCCGGCATGAGCGGCCTGTCGGAAGGCCAGAAGGTGTCGTTCGACACCGAGAACGACGCCCGCTCGGGCAAGGTTGCCGTGCGCACCGTGCAGGCCGCCTGATCGACTGACCAGGTTCAGTCCAGGGCGCGGTCATCTTCGCCTACCGGAACGCGGGGGCTGTTGCGCCGCAACGCGCGACAGGCCCGCTTCGGGGTCGAAGACAATGCCGCGCCCGCGCGCTCCGGCCTGCCGCGTCCTGTGGCGCGGCGGCCGGATGCGCTGCGGCCGCCGGCTGGAACGTCAGCCGGTGAGCCCAGCTTGGCCGCGTGCAGTCACGCCGTGGCCACGGGCCGATGCGGGCGGCAGGCCTATCCTTGCGCCATCCGTAACCGAGCCATCCCCAGTAGGCTATCCCCAGTGAGGCCATCCCCAATAGGTCATCCGCAGTGAGGGGAGCGCAGCAATGCAGAACTCCACGCTTGCGATTGCCCGCAACCATACGGGCACGCCACCGCCATCGGTCTGGTCCGCCGGCTGGCGCCGCCTGCGCCGCTGGGCACTGGCGCAATTGCCGCCCGCGCTGCAGGACCTCAAGTTCACCCGCTATTACCTGAAATACGGCGAGCCGGAATTACGGCTGGTGCCGCTGCTCTGCCATCCCCTGCGCGACGCCATCGATATCGGCGCCAACGAAGGCATGTACACGCATCTGATGCGGCGNNACCGGCACGCTCTATACGCCGCTCTATGGCGACACGGCCGTGTATGGCCTGTCCAGCCTGCAGGCCGACATGCCGCAGCTGCATCCGGCCTGCACCACGCAGCCGGTGCGCCTGGTGCGGCTGGACGATGTCTATGCCGGCAACGTCGGCTGCATCAAGATCGACGTCGAAGGTCATGAACTGGCCGTGCTGCGCGGTGCGCAGCAGACCATCGCGCGCTACAAGCCGAATCTGCTGATCGAGACAGAGGAGAATATTGCGCCTGGCGCACTGGCCGGGATCGACGCGATGCTTCGGCCGCTCGGCTATGCCGGCTATTACCTCTATCACGACCAGTTGCGCGACCTGACCGCCTTCAACGCCTTCGCGCTGCAGGATCCGCGCAACATTGCCGGTTTCCGCCCCGGCCTGCGACGCAGCGATTTTCCCGATTTCGTCAGCAACTTCATCTTCATCGCCGCCAGCGACCTCAAACTGCAGCGTGCGCTGGCGAAGGCAGCGGCAAGGCGCTGACCCGCTTGTCTCCAGACTGGCCGCGGCCTAGGGTTCCGCATCATGGAGACCAGCGCACTATTCGACTGCCAGAGCTGCGGTGCCTGCTGCGCCTATTCGCGCTTCTGGCCGCGCTTCTCGCTGGAATCCGAGGAAGAGATCGCGCGCATTCCCGCAGACTTCGTCGACGATGAGAATGGCTGCATGCGCAGTGTCGACGACCGCTGCACGGCGCTCGACGGCAGGCTCGGCGCGCATGTCGCCTGTCGTGTCTATGAGGTGCGGCCGATCGTGTGCCGCGACTGCCAGCCCGGCGACGCGGAATGCCTGACGGCAAGGAAGCGGTTCGGGTTTCCGGTTTAACCTTAATCGTCGTCCCCGGGCTTGACCCGAGGACCTGCGCCACCTGCATGAGACCCTCGGGACAGGCCCGAGGGGGGTGATTTGTGTGTGGGTGGCATTCGATAATAAAACCTCGTCGTTCCCGCGAAAGCGGGAACCCAGGCTTGTAAAAAAACTGGATCCCCGCTTTCGCGGGGATGACGGCTTCTGTTTTGCATCGGCAAGACGCGCACGAAAAATAAAGACCGTCATCCGCGGGCTTGTCCCGAGGATGACGGTCATGGCATGCGGGATGGGGCAGATGGATGCCCGGCACAAGGCCGGGCATGACGGTTTTTCTTGAAACGCCCGCCCCGCCTACAAGCTCTTGCCGTCGAATTTCACCGGCGTGACGGCATCCACATCGAAACCGTCCAGGCAGCGCACGTTGATCGCCACCATGCGGTCGCCGGTCGGCGCGGTGCCGGTACCGAAGGAGTGGATGCCGCAGGTCTTGCAGAACAGGTGATGGATGTTGTGCGTGTTGAACTGGTAATCGCTCACCGCATCCTTGCCGGCCTGCAGCTTGAAATCGTCAGCCGGCACGAAGCAGAGCAGCGAGCCCTTCCTGGAGCAGATCGAGCAGTTGCAGGAGATCACCGGCGGATTGAGGTCGGTCACCACCGAATAGCGCACCGCGCCGCAATGGCAGCCGCCCTGATAGGTCCGCTTCTCGCTCATGATCTCTCTCCCGCTGGATAAGCTGATTAACCTAAAGGTTATATACGGCCTTGCCGGTCAGGTGGCAACCATCGGCTTGCTATTTCCATCAATATGTACTATATATGTTCCTATATTGCAAGATCAAAAGCCGTTTGAACACTATTGTATTCGATATGCCGCGTTAAGCCGGCTTATGCTCCAGCGAACACCCACGACGCCGAACGAAGCGAAACGAGCATCAAACGAACCGAAACGAACGCCAACGAACACCAACGAAGCGCGACGAACCAAAACGAACCTCCACGAAGCGCGACGATCACCCTCCCGCCCGGCCCGCCGCCTGGTCTAGGCTGGGGTGTCCGTCCGTCCCGCCCGTCAGCATGAGAGTCCGTCCCGCATGAGCGCCCAGCAGTCGATCCCGGAAACGATCCCCGAGACCCCCACTTTCGTCACCCATCTCGAATGCGGCATGACCGGCGAACGGCTGCCGGCCGACCGGCTGCACAATCTTTCGCCCAAGGGCTTTCCCATTCTGGTGCGCTACGACCTTGAGGGCGTGAAGAAGACGCTGACGAAAGACAAGATCGCGGCGCGGGCGCCGAACTGGTGGCGCTATCGCGAGCTGCTGCCGGTGCGCAAGACCGAGAACGTCGTCTCGCTCGGTGAGGTGATGACGCCGCTGATCACGCTGCCGCGTCTGGCGAAGCAGCATGGTGCGACCGGTGAGATCATCGTCAAGGACGAGGGCCGGCTGCCGACCGGGTCGTTCAAGGCGCGCGGGCTGGCGCTGGCCGTCTGCATGGCCAAGGAACTCGGCGTGACGAAGATGGCGATGCCGACCAACGGCAATGCCGGTGCCGCACTGGCGGCTTACGCGAGCCGCGCCGGCATCGAGACGGTGGTGTTCTGCCCCGACGACACGCCGCAGGTGAACATGAACGAGATCGCGCTGCAGGGCGCGCGGCTCTACAAGGTCAACGGCCTGATCAACGACTGCGGCAAACTCGTCGGCGCCGGCAAGGAAGCCGCCGGCTGGTTCGATACCTCCACCCTGAAGGAGCCGTATCGTATCGAAGGCAAGAAGACGATGGGTCTGGAACTGGCCGAACAGCTCGGCTGGGAACTGCCCGATGCGATTTTTTATCCCACCGGCGGCGGCACGGGTCTCATTGGCATGTGGAAGGCCTTCGAGGAACTGGAGGCCATCGGCTTCATCGGCAAAAAGCGCCCGAAGATGATCGCGGTGCAGGCCGCCGGCTGCGCCCCCATTGTGCGCGCCTTCGAGGGCAACGAGCGCCATGCCAAGCTGTGGGAGAACGCGCATACGGTGGCCGCCGGCATCCGCGTGCCGGCTGCGATCGGCGACTTCCTCATCCTGGATGCCGTGCGCAATTCCAGCGGTTTCGCCATGGCTGTGGAGGACTCAGCTATTACCGCGGCATTAGATGAAGTGGCCCGGGAAGAAGGCTTCCTGATGTGCCCCGAGGGTGCTGCCACCTATGCGGCCTGGAAACAGTCGCTGGCTGATGGTCGCGTGAAGAAGAGCGACCGCGTGGTGCTGTGGAACTGCGCGGCGGGACTGAAATATCCGATGGCCGATGGCGGCGCGCCGCTCGACCGCCACGGCGCGATCGACTACGCGAAACTCTGATCATGGCGGACTGACCATGGCAGCACCGGCCGACGGAATCAGAAATGTGCGCTACGCGCAGCTCGATTCCGTCGACCGGCTTTCGCATCCGCTGCTGCGCCGCCTGCATGACGAATGGCTGGCCGCCATCCCGGCCGGCCTGCCCGGATATGATTTCATCGACCCGCACAGGCTGCGCTACCTGCTCGGCTATCTGCTGGTGATCGGCGTCGTGCGCGGCGTGCAGGATTCGATGCGGTTCCATTACCGGCTGATCGGCAGCGATCTGGTGGCGCGGGTCGGCCGCGACGTCACCGGCCTGTGGATGGACGAGCATCCCGATCCGGAAGTGGCGCGGGACGGTCCGCCCGCCTGCCGCCTGGCAGCCGAAACCGGCCAGCCGGTGCATATCACCGCGCAGCGCGTGATCTTCGACAAGCGCTATCCGCTCGAATATCTGCTGCTGCCGCTGGCCAATGCCGGCGGCAGCATCGACCGGCTGCTGATCGCGCAGCTTTATCCACCCGATGCGCCGCGCCTGCCCTATGGCGGCGGCAGCCCGCAGGAGGTGGCATGAGCTTCACCAGCAGCGGCAGCAACTTCACGCTCCTGTCCGGCGACGAGGAATTGCAGACCTTACGGCTGAACCGGCTGTATCGCGACTGGCGCCAAGCCACGCATGGCAGCCTGCTGCCGGGCCGCGAATTCCTCGACCCCGCGCGTTTCGGCTATCTCGATGGCATGCTGCTGGTGGTCGATGTCGAGGACTGCGAGGGCGATCATTGCCGCTACCGCTATCGGAGCGCCGGCCGGCATTTCGTCGAGGCGCTCAAGGTCGATCCCTCCGGCACCTATATGGACCAGCATCCGGAAGCCGAGTTCGCCGTGCAGGCGATGCGGGCCTGCGATCTGGTGGTGAAATCGCGGCGGCCGATCCATGCCCGCGCCGACCGCGTCATCGAGGGCCATCCGTTCCGCATCGAATTCCTGCTGCTGCCGCTGGCCGAACATACCGATGCGGTCAGCACGATCCTGATCGCGCAGCTGTTCACGCCGGCTGGCGCATGAAATAGATCAGGTCGAGTTCCGGCGGGCTGACGCCGGCATGGGACAAAAGGCCATGCACCTGGCCGCGGTGATGCGTCTGGTGGTTGAAAAAATGCATCAGCGGCGGAAACAGCGGATCGGTGAAGCACTGGCCCGCCATGTTGGCGTAAGAGAACGTGTCGTTCAGCTTCGCGTCGTCGAGCTGATCGCAGAAGGCGACGATCTCCTCGTCCTTGGCGGCGCGGGCGACGCGCAGGCTGGAAAGATCTGCGTGCAGGATCATGTCGAGCCGGGTCAGATGCGCCGGCACGTTGCCGGTGAAGCGGCCGAGCCAGATGCTGTCGCCGACCAGCAGGTGGTTCAGCGTGGCATGGATCGAGCCGAAGAAGCTCGGGCGCTGCGCATGATAATCGGCGGGCGCCAGCTGCGCGCAGGCGTCGTAGATGCGTTGGTTGGCCCAGCGGTTATAGCGGCCGAAGCGGCGAACATGGTCGGTGAGTATGGTTTGGGGCATGGCCGCAGTCTAGGCGCACCCGCATAGTGGATGAAGCGCGGAATTGTCCCGCTGCAATGGAGGGGTTTTCAAGACCCTCACCCCGCACGGGCTGCGAAAGTTCCACTGGAGCTTTCGCAGCCCGTGCGCCTCTCCCGCAAGCGGGAGAGGGAGCAAAGAAAATCCCTCGCCCACGAGAGTGGGAGAGGGAGGGGCCCGCGTAGCGGGAGGGTGAGGGCATGCATGAAAAGCAAACGGCCCGCCGGGTGAGGGCGGGCCGTCGGTATCTAGGAGGTGATGAGAGCGATTACCACTCCGTCAGCACCGGCTCCATCTTGGCCTTGGTCAGCGCATCGGCGCGGGCCTTCTGCCAGGCCTTCATGAAGGCGGCATCGTCGGCATGGCTGCCCTTCTTATGCCCAGCCCAGGCATCGGCCAGCACCTTCTGGCGCGCGACCAGGGCTTCGTTCGCCTTGTCGTATTCCGGCTTCCAGACCTTGATCTCCTTGAAATACTTGATGGCGCCCTCATGCACCGGCACGACCCAGTCGAAGACTTGGCGCTTGATGTCCCAGCCGCCATTGCCCGGCGCGGCCGCCTTGTATTCCGGGAAGAGTTCGACCATCGCCTTGGTCATGGCATAGACCATGCCCGCATCGGCATTCGAATAGGTCATCAGCACCGGATAGGGATAGGTCGCGGCCTCCACCGTCTTGGTGGCGCTCAGCTCCGGACCTTCCGCGCCCATGAAGGGCACAAAGAACGGCGCCTTCGACTTCAGGCGTGCCCAGCCGGCCTTGTCGCTGTGCGGCACGGTCGGATACTGGATGCCGCGCGGGCTGGAGGCCAGCTGATAGGCCGGGCCCGAGATCGACGAGCCGAAGGCGGCATCCACCTGGCCCGAGATCATGCCCTGCATGGCTTGGCCGAAGCCGCCGAATTCCACCTTCTGCACATCGTTCCAGGTCAGGTTGGCGAAATGCATCAGCGCGGTGATGTTCTGGTTCAGCGACGGCGCACCGATCACCCAGGCGACCCGCTTGCCCTTCAGGTCGGCCATGGTTTTGATATTGGCGTCTTTCGCCGTCATGATGGTGAGCAGCGCATCGGAATTGTTCAGCAGCAGCGACCGCACCGGCTGCGGACCCCAGTCCTTGGCGCCGAATTCGTAGACCGCTTCCTGCGCCATGTAGGTGCCGCCGACACCGTTGGCGGAGAAGGGCACCTTGCCGTCGCGCAGCGGCACGGTGCGCGACACGTCATTCTTGCCGGGCAGCACGCGCAGCGTGATGTTCATCTTGTTCTTCAGCGCATTGCCGATCGCGACGGCCTGGTTGTAGCCGCCGGAGCCGACGTCATAGGCCGTCCAGGTCAGCTGGTCGGGCAGCTTCTGCGCGAAAGCCGATGTTGCAAGCGCGAGCCCGGCAACGGCGCCGAGCAGGCCGTAAGTGTAATGACGCATTGTAGGTTTCCTCCTGTTTTATGCTTTGTTTATGCGGTGAGTGTCTCTTGCTTTGCCAGTTTCAGCAACAGGAAAGCGCCGAGGGCCAGGCCTGCGCCGATCACCGCGAGCGTTGTGTTGCTGACGGGAATGAGATTGCCGCCGGGTGCGGCCAGCGCGAAGCCGCCGATGGCGAGCATAATGCGCGCGAGCAGGCGCAGCGGCGAACCGTCCAGCCGGCCGGCACCGATCAGCCAGCCCTGGATCGCGGCTGCGATCAACCCCACGCCGATGAAGGCCGTGACGATCACCGAGATCACGTCGAGCGGCTCGCCCTTCAGGATCAGTGCCGGATTGAGTGCAAAGAAGAACGGCACGATGTAGATCACCGCACCGAGCCGCACCGCCTGGAAGCCGATCTTGAACGGCGAGGTGCGCGCCAATGGCGCCGCGGCGAAAGTGGCGAGCGCCACCGGCGGCGTAATGAAGGAGATCATGCCCCAGTACATGATGAAGAGATGCACGGCGAGCGGATCGAGCCCGGCCTTGACCAGCGGCGGCGCCAGCACGATGGCGAGGAAGATGTAGCAGGCTGTCACCGTCATCCCCATGCCGAAGATGAAGCTGGTGATGGCGCCCATCAGCAGCAGCACGATCGGCTTGTCGCCGGCGATGTAGACCAGGTCGTTGGCCAGTGTGCCGGCGAGGCCCGTCACCGAGAAAGCGCCAATGATGAAGCCGACGCCGGCCAGGATCGCCACCAGTTCGGCCAGCGCGCGGCCGGTGGCCAGCAGCAGGTCGACGAAGGCGGTCCAGGTCAGGCGGCTTTTCGGCAGGATCTGGTTGATCACCAGCAGCAGCCCGGTGGCGATGAAGGGCGCCATGGCTTCCTGCTGTTCGTTGATCATCAGATAGACCAGCACGCCGAAAACGAAGATATAGAGCCAGCCGTCTTTCAGCGTTTGTTTCAGCGAGGGCAGTTCTTCCTGCTTCATGCCGCGCAAGCCGAGGCGCGCGGCATAGGCATCGATCTGCATGGCAAGGCCGAAATAGAACAGCAGCGCCGGCACGGCGGCGGCCAGCGCGATCTCGCCATAGGAGATGCCGAGGAAGCTCGCCATCACGAAAGCGGTCGAGCCCATCACCGGCGGCATCAGCACGGCGCCGGTCGAGGCCACCGCTTCGACACCGCCGGCATAGTCGGCGCGGAAGCCGGTGCGCTTCATCGCCGGAATGGTGACGACGCCGGACGAGATCACGTTGGAGATCACGCTGCCCGAGATCGAGCCCTGCAAAGCCGAGGAGATCACGCCGACCTGTGCCGCGCCGCCGCGCCAGCGGCCGACCAGCGCAAAAGCCACGTCGTTGAAAAACTTGCCGCCGCCGGTGTGGTTCAGCGCCACGCCGAAGACGATGAAGCCGATCACGATCTCGCCGAACGCCCGCATCGGGATGCCGAAGGCGCTCTCGGCCGACACGATGTGATAGGCCAGCGTGTCGGTCAGCGGCTGGTCGATGCCGTTCAGCGGGCTGGGCAGCTTGCCGGCCACCACGGGATAGAGCGAGACGATGGTGACGATGATGAAGATCGCCGTGCCGCCGGTGCGGCGCAGCGCTTCCAGGATCAGCACCCAGAGCACGGCGCCGAGGATTTTTGCCGTCGGCGGCGCGGAGAATTCCCAGCCTTCGCCGAGGATGGTTTCCGCCTTCCAGCTGAACCAGAACAACGCGGCCATTGTGGCGAGGCACAAAGCCACGTCGATGCCGAGCCAGACAGTCGAGCGCGCCGCTTTCGGGTGCCAGGGATAGGCGAGGAAGACCAGCGGCAGGGTGGCGACCGCCAGCAGGAAGAGATAGCGGTTCTCGACCAGGGTAATGCCGAACAGATGCAGGTTGAACTGCTGGTTCAGCACCAGCACCATGGTCAGCAGGGTGAGGATGCCAAAGGCGGCCTGCAGCCAGACCGGCAGGATGCGGTAGGCCAGTTCCTCGACCATGCGGTCGGCGGGTGACAGGTCGCCGGCAGTCAGGGCGGACTCGGTCTCGGCGCGAACGCCGGTGTCGGCACCATCAGTGCCGGCAGCCTTCTGCATACTCTCGGTCCTCCCTACGCCGGCTTATGCTGCCGGTCGGATTGTCGGACCGGCAGTCTAGGGGAGAGCGCGGGAGGGGATCAACCTGTACCACGCCGGACCACCGAGACAGCGGCGCGCGGCACAGGTGCGTCTCGATACTCTGCCTTCAGACGGCGGGTTTGTCGTCCGGATAATCGCGCAGCGAGATCGACGGCTGCCAGAAGGGCTGCGCGGCTTCGAAGGCGGCAGCGCCGGGCGAGATACCGGCATCGCGCAACGACCGCGGATCCACCGACATCAGTTCCAGCCGCTGGCGGCTGCGCTGCCGCCAGGTGGCGAAAGCTGTCGCCATCGCGGGCACCACAAGCCGCCACCACGGCTGGTCGAGGCCATCGAAGACGGCCGGATTACTGACACCGTCGAGCCAGCCGAGTTCGGCCTTGCTCGGGGCGGCGGGCGCCTTGCTACCGAGCCAGGCCGGCCGCTCGCCGGTCGGCTGCAGCCGCCGGGCGTGCTGCATTGCATCAGAACGGTCGTGCTTTTTTAGCAGGATCTGGTGGGCGAAGGGGACCGGGATGGTGGTGGTCATGGGAGGCTCTTTTTGTTGGGGTCTGGGAGACTGACTGAAACCTAACGCGGACTGATGTCAAAAACCGTCAGTGCTACCTGCTCAGTGCAGGGCCGCAGCGCGTTCGATCAGGCTGCGGAAACTCGCTTCGGCGCGTTGGACCGCGGCGCCATCGCGCAGCAGCCGGCGGTAATAGTTCATCGCCAGGAAGATGCCCTGCAGATCATAGGCGAACTGGCGCGGGTCGAGATCGGCGCGGAAATGGCCTTCCTGGATGGCGATCTGCGCGCTGCGCATCATCATCGCCTGCCACTGGGTCTGCAGCTCGGCGAGGTGGTCGCGCACCGGGCCTGGCTTGTCATCGACTTCGCTGGCCAGCGCCACGAACAGGCAACCGCCGGGCAGGTCTTCGTGATTGATGCTCCAGGCGAGCCAGGAGCTGAACAGGATTTCGATGCGCGGACGGCCGCGCGGGGCTTTCATGGCGGGTTGCCAGACCGCCTCCATGAAGCGGCGGGCGGCCTCGTCCAGCAGGGTCTTTTCCAGCTCTTCCTTCGAGCCGAAATGCGCAAAAAGGCCGGATTTCGACATCTTCAGCCGGTCGGCCAGCATGCCGATGGAAATCCCCTGGAAGCCTTCGACGCTGGCGGCGCGGAGGGCCTCGGTGAGGATGATGGCGCGAGTCTGCTGTCCCTTGCTCATAGGGATACTTTACGAACGGTCGTTCGGAAGGGCAAGCGAAAACCCGTCGCCGGGTGTGACGGGTGCTACAAACCGCGCCGGAAAGGCCCAATCCAGCCCGATCCCCGGCTTGTGAACGCAGGGATCGGCCGGTCCGGGCGTAGACTCTGGCAGTTCAAAATTGGGGAGCCCTGATGAAAACCCGCCGCGCCATGCTGTTCGCCGCCCTGCCGCTCACGCTGGCCGGGGCCGCCGTCGCCCAGTCTTCGCGCCGTGACCCGACACCGGCCGGCGGCGACCACCCTGCCGGCCCGACGCCGGCTCAGACCGAAGGCCCGTATTTCACCCCGAACTCGCCGTTGCGCGCGGGCCTCTATGAGCCCGGTATGGATGGCACGCGCCTGCGGGTGGGGGGCCTCGTGCTCGATCCGTCCTGCCGGCCGTTGGGCAATGTGCTGGTCGATCTGTGGCAGGCCGATGCACAGGGCCGCTACGACAATGCCGGCTATCGCCTGCGCGGGCATCAGTTCACCGACGCGCAGGGCCGCTGGCAGTTCGAGACCATCGTGCCGGCGATCTATCCCGGCCGCACGCGGCATCTGCATGTGAAGCTGCAGGCGCCATACGGCAAGCTTCTCACCACGCAGCTCTATTTCCCCGGCGATACCGCCGGCAATGCACGCGACCGCATCTTCGACAAACGCCTGCTGATGAACACGGCCGGCGATGCCGAGCAGATGATCGCGCGGTACGATTTCGTGCTGGCGGGGTGAATAAGGCGCCATCCACTCCATGCCGTCATTCCCGCGAAAGCGGGAATCCAGAACTGCAGTTGGACTGGGCCTCTTCGCGTCGTGCTTCGCGCGATAGCATATGTATGGCGGCAAAGCCGTCGAATGCGGGGGCGACGATTTCATTCAATCGTCACCCTCGGGACAAGGCCGAGGATGACGGTTTGTGTGTAGGCTAAGTCCTCGCGGAATTGCCACGCTGACAATGCCGTGCTTGATTCCGCAGTGAGCGGCGCGCACCATGTCGCCATGATGGACCTCGCCACTTTGCTCACCTTCACCGCCGCTGCATTCGCGCTGGCGGCGACGCCCGGGCCTGACATGCTGCTGGTGATGTCGCGCAGCGTGGCGCAGGGGCGTGCCGCCGGTTTCGTCACGCTCGCCGGCATCTGCCTCGGCTGCTATTTCCACGCAGTCGTTGCCGGGCTTAGCTTAAGCGGCGTGCTGCTGCTGGCGCCGGTGATGTTCGAGATCATCCGCTGGGCCGGTGCCGCCTATCTGCTGTATCTCGCCGTGCAGGCGTTGCGCGGCGCCGGCGGATTCCAGCCGACAGCAAAAGACGGCGCCGCACCGCGCATTGCGCTGATGGCGCTGTTCCGCCAGGGCCTGCTCACCAACATGCTCAATCCGAAAGTGGCGCTGTTTTTCCTGGCGCTGTTTCCGCAATTCATGCGGCCCGATCCCGACACCGTGCTGGCGCAGGCGCTGATCCTCGCCAGCGTGCTGAATGTCGCCGGCGGTCTGGTCAATGGTGGAATCATCATGGCAGCCGGGCGCCTCGGCGAGTTGCTCTCGTCGCGCCCGGCTTTCGTACGCTGGCAGAACCGCCTGCTCGGCGGCGTGTTTGCCGCGCTGGCGCTTCGTTTGGCGTTTGACCGGCGCTGAAGCCAGCCCGCTGATATTTGGCGTCTGATTACATCTGCGCGACCTTCACGCCCGCCACTTCAGCGGTGCCTTCCAGGATGGCCGTCTTGATGGTCTCCAGGCCGCGCTCGAATTCTTCGATGCGTTCGCGGAGGCCGCGCAGTTCGTCGAGCGCAACGGTGCCGATCGGGCGTTCCGTCTGCGCATATTCCAGCACCAGCGTCGCATAGCGGCCGCGCATCTTGGCGAGTGACCGCAGCATGGTGTCGATTTCATTCGGTTCGATGCGACCGAGCGCCCAGACCATCTGCGCGCGGGTCATCTCCTGATCCTTGGCGGCGATCTGCTGCACATACTGGCGGGCGTTCAGCGCGGCGGCGACGGCTTCGGCCGGGCCCTCGCGGAGCGCCAGGCGTTCGCGGGCGGAAAGGCCGGCTTCGGCCAGCGTCTTGGGCTTGCCGGTGGCAGCCATGGCCGCCTGGGTGCGGGCCAGCGCGGCCTGGGCCAGGGCCGACTGAGCCTGGGGCACCGACTTGATCGCGGCCTTGAGCTGGGGTTCGACCTTCTCGGCCTGGCGCAGCGACAGCAGAGCAATACCCATGACGACGTCCCTCTCCGACAGTGTTTCTGCCCAGAGAGGAGCAAGCTCCGTGCCATGGTTAAAATGGCGGTTTTCCAGTACTAAATTTCCGACTGGTTAACCATTCCGGCCGGGCCAGGCAGGTTTTGCCCAGGTAGTTACGGCCGGCGCCCGGTTTTTAGGGGAGGGGCGGCGCCGGCAGGCTGTCGACCCGGCTGCCGAAATTGAGTTCCAGCTGCCAGCTGCCGGGCCGCGCGCGGTAGTCGCGCAGCAGAGCCGGGTCGAGGGCGAATTCCACCTGGGTCGCGCGGCCGGCCGCGCCGGCCCGGCCGCCGCCACTGCCACCAAGCGGGAAGCTGAGCCCGATGCCGGTGCCAAAGCCGCCGCTCGATCCGGCCGAGCCGCCGACGCCGACACTCGGCCGCCCGGCCCAGCTTTCGCCGCTCGTAGGCGCGGGTTCGGAAAGGCTCACGCGTTGTGCCAGAATCTTGCGGCCTTCAGGCGTGGTCAGCCGGGCATCCTGCAACGGATCGGTCGCGATCACGCGCATGAACAGCAGGCCGCTGGTCTCGCCCTGCCAGACGGCGACACGTGGTGGTGGCGGTGCCGAGGGCGAACAGGCCGCTGCCGCTACGGCAAGCATCAGAGAGAGCAGAAGGCGTTTCATCGACATCTATATAGGTGACGTGCGCGTTAGTTCCCAGAGAACAGTTTCTGGCCGGGTAAAGCCGGCTTAAGCTGGCGGCGACATCACAAGAAATGCAGGAAACGCCAAAATGTCCGCCACTCTTTTCGATCTCTCCGGCAAAGTCGCCATCGTCACCGGCTCGAGCCGCGGCATCGGCCGTTCCATTGCCATCCGCATGGCGCAGCATGGCGCGAAAGTCGTGATCAGCAGCCGCAAGGCCGAGGCCTGCGAGAAGGTGGCGGAAGAGATCAAGGCCGCAGGCGGAGAAGCCATTGTCGTGCCCTGCAACGTCTCGGATAAGGCGCAGCTGCAGGCGCTGGTGGATGCCACCGTGAAGCAATGGGGCCGCGTCGACGTGCTGGTCTGCAACGCCGCCGTCAATCCCTTCTTCGGTCCGGCGAAGGATATCCCCGACGATGCCTTCGACAAGATCATGGCCGTCAACATCAAGTCGAACCACTGGCTCGCCAACATGGTGGCGCCGGGCATGGCCGAACGCGGCGGCGGCGCCATCGTTATCATCTCCTCAGTGGGCGGCCTGTTCGGCTCGAATACGCTGGGCGCCTATGGCATCTCCAAGGCGGCCGACATGCAGCTGGCGCGCAACCTGGCCGTCGAATGGGGACCGCAGAATATCCGCGCCAACTGCATCGCGCCCGGCCTGGTCAAGACCGACTTCGCCCGCGCCCTGTGGGAGAATCCCGAGATCGCCAAGAAGGCGACCAAGGGCTATGCGCTGCGCCGCATCGGCGAGCCGGACGAGATCGCCGGCGCCGCGGTGTTCCTGGCCTCTGCCGCCGGCCAGTTCATGACCGGCCAGACCATGGTGATCGATGGCGGCGGCATGGTGAATTTCCAGGCAGTCTGAGCAGCCAAGTCTTCCGACGCGGCTTTCGGCCGGGGTTTCAGGCCGTGACGGCGGCGGGCTCAACACTATATATAAAGGGCATGTATGCCCGCCCGCAGATCGCCGACCCGCGCGCCATTATCGACCGCCGCGCCCTGACCCTGCAGCTCGATGCCCTGGGCGGCGAGGGCAGGCATGGCAGCGCCGAGCAGCGCAAGCAGGCGCTGGTGCTGCTCAAGGCCGCGCTCGGCCAGGGCCGGCAGGTGATCCAGCAGCGCTTCCAGTCCGGCACGCCGGCGCTGCCCAGCCGGGAGTCCTTTGCCTATCTGGTCGATCAGATCATCCGCCTGGTGCATGACTTCACGGTCAACCGGGTCTATCGCCTGCCCAATCCCACGGCCGCCGAGAAACTCTCCATCGTGGCCGTCGGCGGCTATGGCCGCGGCGAGATGGCACCATTTTCCGATGTCGACCTGCTGTTCCTGTTCCCCTACAAGCAGACCCCCTGGGGCGAGCAGGTGGTGGAATACATGCTTTACCTGCTGTGGGATCTCGGCCTGAAGGTCGGCCATGCCACGCGGTCGGTGGATGAATGTATCCGGCTGTCCTTGAGCGACGTCACCATCCGCACGGCGATTCTCGAGCAGCGCTGGATCTGGGGCGACCAGGATCTCGCCGCGCAGCTGAAGACCAAGTTCCAGTCCGACGTGGTGGCCAAGACCGGCGCCGATTTCATCGAGAAGAAACTGGCCGAGCGCGATGAACGCCATCGCCGCATGGGTGACTCGCGTTACGTCGTCGAGCCGAATGTGAAGGAAGGCAAGGGCGGGTTGCGCGACCTGCATACGCTGGTCTGGATCAACAAGTATCTCTACGGCATCGAGGACAGTTCCGATCTGGTGGCGCGCGGGCTGCTGCTGCCCGAGGAACAGCGCAGCTTCACCCAGGCGATGGAATTCCTCTGGACCGTGCGCATCCACCTGCACTATCTGGCCAACCGCGCGGAAGAGCGCCTGACCTTCGACATGCAGGTCGAGATCGCCAAGGCGATGGGCTATGCCGACCGCCCGGGCCGCAGCGACGTCGAACGCTTCATGAAGAAATACTATCTGGTCGCCAAGGAAGTCGGCGACCTGACGCGCATCTTCGCGGCAGCGCTGGAAGAGCGCCACAAGAAGCAGAAGCCGCTCGCCGCCATCCGGGCGAAGATGAAGCGGGCGAAAAAGATCGACGGGTTCGACATCGCCGGCGGTCGCGTCAATGTCGGCAGTGACGACATGTTCGAGACGCAGCCGATCAAGATGCTGCGGCTGTTCCATCTGGCGCAGGAACAGGGCCTCGACATCCATCCCGAGGCCTTGCGTCTGGTGCGGCGCAATCTCAAGCTGATCGATGGCAGTATCCGCAATGATCCGGAAGCCAACCGGCTGTTCATGGATATGCTGTGTTCGGTGCAGGATCCGGAAACCACGCTGCGGCGGCTGAACGAGGCCGGCGTGTTCGGGCGGTTCGTACCCGATTTCGGCCGCGTGGTGGCGCAGACCCAGCACGATATGTACCACACGTATACGGTGGACGAGCACACCATCCGCGCCATCGGTATCCTGTCGCGTATCGAAAGCGGTGCGCTGAAGGAAGATCACCCCTTATCTGTGAATGTGATCAAGGAAGTGCTGTCGCGCCGCGTGCTCTATGTCGCCGTGCTGCTGCATGACATCGCCAAGGGCCGCGGTGGCGATCACTCCATCCTCGGCGAGAAGGTGGCCGACAAGCTGGGGCCGCGCTTTGGCCTGACGGCGGCGGAAACCGAAACTGTCGGCTGGCTGGTGCGCTGGCATCTCGCCATGTCGGCGACCGCTTTCAAGCGCGACATCGCCGATCCGAAAACCGTGGTCGACTTCGCCCAGCTGGTGCAGAGCCCCGAACGCCTGCGCTTGTTGCTCTGCCTCACCGTGGCCGATATCCGCGCTGTGGGTCCGACGATCTGGAACGGCTGGAAGGGCCAGCTGCTGCGCGAGATCTATTACCGCGCCGAGGAATATCTCTCGGGGGGTTTCAGCGGTCGTCGCCGCGAGGAACGCATCGCCGAAACAAAAGAAAAGGTGCGTGCCGCCCTGACCGACTGGCCGAAAGCCGAGATCGACCGGCTGCTCAAGCGGCATTACGAGAATTACTGGTACTCAAACGATGTCGAGATGATCCTGCGCCATGCGCGGCTGATGCGCGAGGCCGATGCGGCGAAGCGGACGCTGACCACGGCGATGCGGTCCGACACTTTCCGCTCGGTCACCGAATTCACGCTCTATGCGCCCGACCATCCGGGGCTGTTTGCCCGCGTCGCCGGTGCGATGGCGGCGGCCGGTGCCAATATCGTCGATGCCAAGATCTTCACCACCAATGACGGCATGGCACTCGACAGCTTCTATATCCAGGACATGGAAGGCGGCGTCTTCGACAAGCCCGACCGGATCAAGAAGCTGAACAGCGCGATCGAACGTGCGCTGTCGGGCGACCTCAAGCTGCGCTCGGCGATTGCCACGGAGAAGCCGGGCCTGCCCAGCCGCACCCGCGTCTTCAAGGTGGCGCCACGCGTGCTGATCGATAACCACGCCTCCAACCGCTACACCGTGGTGGAAGTGAACGGCCGCGACCGGCCGGGCTTCCTCTACGATGTCACCCGCGGGCTTTACGATCTCAACCTCACCATCGGTTCGGCGCATATTGCCACCTATGGCGAACGTGCCGTCGACGTCTTCTACCTGCAGGATCTGACCGGCATGAAGCTGACCGACAAGCGCCGGCTGCAGCAGATCGAAAAGCATCTGATGAAGCAGATCGCGCCGGGTGAGGACAAGCCGGCTGCCAAGGCCGCGAAGGCTGCATAGCGGCTGACCTGGCACCCGAGGCGGCGGCGCATGGCCTGCCACGCGTCGCTCGTCTATGATCGGCTGCCTCGCTCGTATATAAGTTTTCCAGATGTCGCTGTTTCGGGCCATAGCCACTGTCGGCGGACTGACGATGGTCAGCCGTGTTGCCGGTTTCGTGCGTGATCTGCTGATCGCGCGTTATCTCGGCGCCGGGCCGATTGCCGATGCCTTCTTCGTCAGCCTGCGCTTGCCGAATTTCTTCCGCTCGCTGTTTGCCGAAGGCGCGTTCACCGCGGGCTTCCTGCCGCTGTTCAGCCGTACCGAAGCCAGGGAAGGCCGCGCAGCCGCGCAGCATTTCGCCGAACGCGCCCTGTCGCTGCTGCTGGTCAGCACTTTCGCCTTCACGCTGCTGGCGCAGATCGCCATGCCGCTGGTGATCCTGTTCCTGGCGCCGGGCTTTGCCGGCGACCCGCTGCGTTTCCCGCTCTCGGTCACGCTCACCACCATCACCTTCCCCTATCTGCTGTTCATCAGCCTGGCGGCGCTCTATGGCGCGGTGCTGAACTGCCTCGGCCGTTTCTTCTCGATGGCGGCGACGCCGATCCTGCTCAATCTGGTGATGATCGCCGGCATGCTCTGGCTCACACCGCATATGCCCAATGCCGGCTATGCGCTGGCCTGGTCGACACTGGTCGGCGGCATCCTGCAATTCCTCTGGCTGGCCTGGGACGTGCACCGTGCGGGCCTGAGCCTGCGGCTGCGCCGGCCGGTGATCAATGACAAGGTGCGCCGACTGTTCCGCCTGATCCTGCCGGCCGCCATCGGCGCCGGCGCCACTCAGGTCAATCTTGTGGTCGGCCTGATCCTCGCCTCGCTACTGCCGGCCGGCGCGGTGTCGTATCTGTTCTATGCCGACCGGATCAACCAGCTCACCGTCGGCGTGGTCGGCACCGCTATTGCCACCGCATTGCTGCCGACGCTGTCAACCCAGCTCGCCCATGGCAACGACAAGGCGGCGATGTATACGCAGAATCGCGCGATGGAATTCGGACTGCTGCTGTCGCTGCCCGCCAGCATCGCCCTGCTGGTGATTCCCTTCCCGATCATTTCCATCCTGTTCCAGCGCGGCGAATTCGATCTCGCCACCGCGCACGCCACATCCGATGCGCTGTTCGCCTATGCGCTCGGGCTGCCGGGTTTCGTGCTGTCACGCACGCTGACGCCCAGCTTCCATGCCCGGCAGGATACCAGGACGCCAGTGCAGATCGCCGCCGTCAGCATCGTGGTCAATATCGGTATCAGCGTGGCCCTGCTGAATGTTCTGGAACATGTCGGGCTGGCGCTGGCCACGGCCATGGCGGCCAATATGAATACGCTGCTGCTGATGCTGGTGCTGTATCGCCGCGGGTTGTGGCAGGCCGACGAGCGGCTCAAGCGGCGCAGCCTGCTGATCCTGCTGGCCAGCATCGGCATGGCGATCATGCTGTTCCTGCTCGACCGCTTTGCGTTGCCCGGCTGGTATGCTGGCGGCTTCTGGCAGCGCTCGGCGGCGCTGGCCGTGCTGATTGGCGCCGGCATGGCGGTCTTCCTGGCCTGCGCCATGCTGCTGGGCGCCACCCGGCCGAGCGAGTGGAAGGCCATCCTGCGCCGCAGCTAGCCGGCCATTGACGGCGCCGGTCGCTCCGGCGATAACCGGCCGCCTTTATATTTCCCACTCCGGGGCCTTCCACCGCCCCATCACCCAAGGGACAGTTCATGGCCTTCCAACGGCGCATCTTCTCGGGCATCCAGCCCACCGGCAACCTCCATCTCGGCAATTATCTCGGCGCAGTGCGCAACTGGGTCGCGCTGCAGAACGAGTATGAGTGCATCTTCTGCATGGTCGACATGCATGCGATCACCGCATCGCTGCTGAATGCCGACGAGCTGCGCAACAGCACGCGTGAACTGGCCGCGGCGATGATCGCTTCGGGCATCGATCCGAAGAAAAACATCCTGTTCAACCAGTCGCAGAATCCCGATCACGCCACGCTGGCCTGGATCTTCAACTGCATCGCCCGGCTTGGCTGGATGAACCGCATGACGCAGTTCAAGGAAAAGGCCGGCAAGGACCGCGAGAATGCCTCGCTCGGCCTCTATGCCTATCCGGCGCTGATGGCTGCCGACATTCTGGTCTACAAGGCGACCCATGTGCCGGTCGGCGAGGACCAGAAGCAGCATATCGAACTGACCCGCGACATCGCGCAGAAATTCAACCACGATTATGCGACGGAAACCTTCCCGCTCACCGAGCCGCTGATCTTCGGCACGGCGACGCGCGTGATGAGTCTGCGCGATGGCAGCAAGAAGATGTCGAAGTCGGATGCCTCAGACCAGTCGCGCATCAACCTGACCGATACGGCCGACATGATCGCCGACAAGATCAAGCGCGCCAAGACTGACCCTGAACTGCTGCCCGATACGGCAGCAGGCCTGGAAGGCCGGCCGGAAGCGCAGAACCTGATGGGCATCTTTGCGGCGCTGTCCGGCCAGACGCTGGATCAGGCGGTGGCGGTCACGGCCGGCAAGGGCTGGGGCGATTTCAAGAAGCTGCTGACCGAGACGGCGGTTTCGGTGCTGGGTCCGATCACGTCGGAGATGCGCCGCCTGATGGCCGATCCGGGCTATGTGGACGGTATCCTGCGCGACGGCGGCGAGAAGGCGCGTGCGCTGTCGGCGCCGGTGGTGAAGGAAGTTTACGACACCGTTGGCTTCTTGCGCCCATGAGGGCGCGGGTCGGATTCCTGCGGCCGTAAGCCGATGTCTGTGCCGCTCACCTGCGATGTGCTGATCGCCGGCGGCGGTCCCTGCGGCCTGATGCTGGCCAACGAACTCGGCCGTCGCGGTATTTCCGTGCTGCTGGTGGATGAAAAGCCCGGCACGGCCTTCAATCCACAGGCCAATGCCACGCAGGCGCGCACGATGGAGCATTTCCGTCGTCTCGGTTTTGCTGACGAGATCCGCGCGCTCGGCCTGCCACTGGATTATCCCACCGACATTGCCTATTTCACCCGCTACGCGGAACACGAGCTGGCCCGCTTCCGTCTGCCGCCGGCACAGGAAGCCAGTCGCAAAGCGCGCGAATCCGGCTCGTCCTGGAGTACACCGGAACTGCCGCATCGCGTGTCGCAGAAATATGTCGAGGCCGTTCTGCGTCGCAAGGCCGAAGCGCTCTCCAGTGTGGTGCTGCACTACGGCCATCGGCTGAAGGATTTCACCGATCACGGTGACCGCATCGCTGCCACGATGGAGAACGTTGCCAATAGCACCACGCAGGACGTAACGGCGCAGTATCTCGTGGGTGCCGACGGCGCACGCAGCTTGGTGCGCGGGCAACTCGGCATCCGTTACGGCGGCGAGACCGGCGTGCAGCGCGATTTCATGGGTGGGCGCATGTATGCGATCTACCTGCGCGCGCCGGATTTCTATACAGCGGCTGACAAGGCGCCGGCCTGGATGAATGTGACCTTCAATCCGCAGCGCCGCGCCTTCATGGCCGCGGTGGACGGCAAGGGTGAATTCGCCTTCCACACCCAGCTGCGGCCGGGCGAGGACGAAGCCTCGGTCAGCGAGGCTGATGCGCGCGCCATGTTCCATGCCGCCTGCGGCAAGGAGATCGACATCGAGATCCTGTCGCGCGGCAGCTGGACGGCCGGCCATGCGCTGGTGGCGGACAGTTTCGGCCGCGGTCGCGTGCTGCTCGGTGGCGATGCCGTGCATCTGTTCACGCCGACCGGCGGCCTTGGCTACAACACCGCCATCGAAGATGCCGTCAATCTCGGCTGGAAACTCGCCGCCGTCTTGCAAGGTGTTGCCGCGCCGGCTTTGCTCACCAGCTACGAGGCCGAGCGCCGCCCGTTGGCCTTACGCAACACCGGCTATGCACGCGGCTTTGCCGATTCGCTGGGCTTGTTCCTGGTCGATCCGGAGATCGAGGCTGACTCTGCGGCGGGCGCGTCAGCGAGACAAAAGGCCGGCGACTATCTCGAGGGCCATGCCCGACGTGAGTTCAATATTCCGGGTGTCACATTCGGCGGACGCTACGACGGTTCGCCGGCGATCCTCAGCGACGGCACGGCGCCACCCGAGGACGCGGCGAATGTCTACACGCCGAGCGCCTGTCCCGGTGGCCGGCCGCCGCATCTGTGGCTGGAGAACGACACGTCGCTGTTCGACCACTTCGGTTTCGGCTGGACGCTGCTGCAGCTCGGTACGGAGAATGGCTTTGCCGCCGAGATGGCAGCAGCAGCGCGGCAGTTGCGCATCGATCTGACGCAGATGTCGCTCCGCTCGGAGCAGGCACGCGAGCTGTATGCAGCCGACCATGTGCTGATCCGTCCGGATCATATCGTCGCCTGGCGTGGCGCCGGAGGTCATGCCGGCAACATATTGCGCCGCCTGCTCGGCCATCTTGAATGATGCCGGCTTGAATGATGCCTGGGCAGCGCCCACATTAAGGCTTCCTCTCCCTTGCATTTCTGGCCGATGACCATGGACACCGACGCTTCACGCTCCGCTTTCACTGCCTGGCTGCGCGCCCGCTGGCAGCCGGTGGCGGTCATCGCCATGGTGCTGATCTTTGGCCTGTATTACCCGGTCGGCATGCTGATCGTGCATAAGGTGGATGACCGGCTGGATTACGAAATCCCGGCGGCCGACCTCCCTGCCGGCGGCAGCCGCACGGTGGCGCTGGCTGCGGCGCTGATCGACCGCGAGGTCAATCGCAGCGGCTGGGTCGCCAACGATCCCTTCTTCATGCCGGGCTCGATGCTCGACAACATGCCGAACTACCAGCTCGGCATGATCCATGCGCTAGGCCGCTTCGCCTTCCAGATGGTCGACCAGATCGGCCGCACGCGCGGCTCCAGCCAGACCGACCGCGACCTGCAGGAGGCTGCCGGCCTGCTGCAATATTCCGGCACCAAATGGATTTTCGATTTCTCGACCTCGCTGCTGCCGACGGCAAAGTCGGAAGACCAGTATCGCAAGGCACGGTCGGCGCTGATGAGCTACAACCAGCGACTCAGCGGCGGGCAGGCGGTGTTCGAGCGTCGCGCCGACAATCTGCAGGCCACGCTGGAGCGGATTGCGCTCGACATCGGCTCGGCTTCGGCCGCCATCGACCGCCGCGTCCGCGAAGGCAGCGACAGGCTGATCGACTATGAAGGCGACGACGTCTTCTACAGCGTGAAGGGCCAGATGTATGCTTACTATCTGGTGCTGCGCGAACTGAAGCAGGATTATCCCAACCTGGTGCGCGACCGCGAACTCGGCGGCACCTGGGACCAGATGCTGGAGTCTTTCGCCGCCGCTGCGGGCCTGAAGCCCTGGGTGGTGTCGAATGCGCGGCCCGACGCCGTGATCCTGCCCAACCATCTGGCTTCGATGGGCTTCTATGTCGAACGCGCGCGCGCCCAGATCTATGAGATCGTCAATATCCTGCAGAAATAAACCATTGAGACGACAGGGTCCCGCATACCTGTCGCGTCAAGTCCCGCATCCCGGTTACCCCCAGCTTTCTGCCATTGCGTTCCGTGTCACGGCGAGGCAACCTTGACGGCATGAGCGAAACCAAAGCGGAAACCGAAGCCAAGCGGCGCAGCAAGTTCCTCGTCGTCGTCGACGATACGAACGAGGTGCGCGTGGCCGTGCGCTATGCCACGCGGCGTGCGCGCAACGTGCGCAGCGGCGTGGTGATGCTGCGCGTGATCGAGCCGGTCGACTTCCAGCAATGGGCTGGTGTCGCCGAGATGATGCGTTCCGAAGCGCATGAAGCGGCTGAGGATCTGCTGCAGAAACTGGCCGAGCAGGTGAACCAGGAATCCGGCCTGTTGCCCGAACTGGTGATCCGCGAAGGCGTCGCCAAGACCGAGATCCTCAAGCTGGTCGATGAGGATCCCAATATCCGCATGCTGGTGCTGGCGGCGGCGCCGAATGCCGAAGGTCCGGGTCCGCTGGTCACCGCGTTTGCGGGCCAGATGGCTGGCGAACTGAAATTCCCGATCACGGTGATCCCCGGCGGGCTCAGCGACGAACAGATCGATCGCCTGACCTAAACGCTGTTCTTATTCGTATCCCGCCAGCCGTTCCGTCGGCAGGGTGAACAGTTCCTGCGGCTCGCGCACGCCGCGCAGCGCATGGAAGCCGATCGAATCGAGGCGATAGGGCGCAGCAGTGTCGCCGTTGATCGCTTCGGCAAAAGCGGCCGAGGCCAGCAGCGGTTTGTCGACTGCCTTGGTCTGCGCTTCCAGCCGCGCCACTTCGTTCACCGCGCGACCGATCACGGTGAAATCGAGCCGGTCGCGCGAACCGATATTGCCGTACACCACCTTGCCGACATGCAGGCCCAGCCCGACCTTCAGCGGCGCCACGCCGGCAATCGCGCGGCCCTGATTCAGTTCATGCAGATCGGCAAAGGCGTTTTCGGCGGCAGTCAGCGCGCGGCGGCAGGCCGCTTCGAGGGTATTACCTTCCTCGACGCGAAAGATCGCCAGCACGCCGTCGCCGATGAATTTCAGCACCTCGCCGCCATGCGCCTGGATCGGTCCGGCCATGGCATCGAAATAGCGGTCCAGCGTTGCCACCACTTCCACCGTCTCATTGCGGTCCGAAAAGCGGGTGAAGCCGCGCAGGTCCGACAGCCAGATGGCGGCCTCCACCTCATAGCCGCGACCGCGCCGGATATCGCCGTTCAGCACCCGCTCGGCCGGGCTCTGGCCCAGATAGGTGGTCAGCAGGTCGCGGCTCATGCGGCGGGAGGCTTCCAGCTCCATGCGAAGCGCGATCAGCGGCATCAGTTCCATCAGGTAGTTCAGTTCGTCGGGCCGGAAGCCGCCCTTGCGGTCGGTGGCAAAGCTCATGAAGGAGACATTCTGTCCGGAGGTCCGCCCCACGCCCTGGCTCCCCATTCCCGGCCCCTGGGTGAAGCGCATCGGCAGCACCAGGTAATCGGTCACCCCGGCGTCTTTCAGCTCGGGCAGGATACCGAAATCCATCGGGGTTTCGGGCAGCTCGATCTGGCGGCGGATGGCGGCGGCGCCTTCGTGGATCACGGCGATCGGACTCTTCAGGTATTCGTCGCTCTGCATCACCTCATGGCCCCGTTCGGCCATGGTCACCCCCTGGTCGCGCTGCCAGATGAAGGCCCGGGTCAGGGTGAGGGGGTGCATGGAGGGCAATCCGGTCGTCACCCGGAACAGCGGTACGCCTTCTTCCAGCAGCTGGCGGCAGAATCCGTCCAGCAGATCGCTGACCGGCATCACTTTGCCGTCGTGATCGATCAGCCACTGTGCCGCCCGGGACAGAACAAGCCGCGAATCGGGCCAGCTTGGCAGCCGGGTAATCGCCTCCGCCGGGTCGCTCATCGCTCCACAGCCCTGGGGACAACCTGCAATTTTATCCACATTGATTCAAAAACTTCCAAAACTTGCGTTGCCCACGCAATTTCATGTCTCGGCCATGGTTTTGCCATAGCCTTTAGCCTTGATATTTGCGGACCCGCCAACCAATTTCCAGTCCACCTTTAGAGACCAGAGCATGTTTATTCAGACCGAAACCACGCCGAACCCGGCGACCCTGAAATTCCTCCCCGGCCGCGATGTGCTGGGCGGTGATTTCGTGGGTGGCTCGGTCGACTTCACCGATGCCGAGTCGGCGAAGGCGTCTCCGTTGGCCACCCGCCTGTTTGCGGTGGCGGGCGTCGAGGGCGTGTTCCTGGGCGCCGACTTCGTGACTGTGACCAAGGCCGAGGCACAGGACTGGACTGTCCTGAAGCCGGCCCTGCTGGGCGGCATCATGGAGCATTTCATGTCCGGCCTGCCGGTGATGAATGCCGACGCGGAGGTGGCCGCCGGCGCCGAAGAGACTTTCGATCCGGCCGACGGCCAGATCGTTTCCCAGATCAAGGAACTGATCGAAACCCGCGTCCGGCCCGCCGTGGCCCAGGATGGCGGCGATATTATTTTCCGCGGTTTCGACCGCGGCGTGGTTCTGCTGCAGATGCAGGGATCCTGTTCCGGTTGCCCGAGTTCGACGGCAACCTTGCGCTATGGCATTGAAAACATGCTGAAGCATTACGTGCCCGAAGTGTCCGAAGTCCGGGCCGTTTGAGTCGTCGCCGGTTTTCGGGGGTTTCCCGGAACTAGTGACAGTTCACCGCGTTTCCTGAGTGGGGGATCGCACATAGGGCAGCGCCCGGTGCAGCACGACGAAGATATGTCGGCTGTATCGCGGGCTTGGCGCTGATAACTGTGGAGGTTTGACCCATGACAGCACATCGCGATCGGCGATTGCTTGCCATTGGATCGGACGTACGTCTGATTTTTGCCGGTTTCGGCCTGTTGCTGGCCGTTGGCCTGGTTTCCGGAGTGGGGGTCGGCTGGCTGTCGAGCCGCCAGCTTTCGCGTGTTCCCGAGGTGCAGATGGCGCAAGCCGCGCCGAGCCTCTCGGTGCGTGAATCCGTGCATGATGCCTGGGACCGCCTGCGCCAGATCGCGCAGCTGGATTGGCGCGCCGTGGTCGAACCGCGCGCCACCGCGCCCGATACCGCCGTTGCGGCCCGCGACAAGAAGGACGACGCGCCGGCGATCAGCGCAGCGGAAGCCTCGCGCCGCATTGCCGAAGTGCGCCAGTTCTCGCCGCATCGCACGGCGATGCGTGCCGAATCCGGTCGCACCGTGGATGCGATGCTGGCGCGTTTCGAGCAGGAAGGCTTCGATCTCGCCGATCTGCGCAATGCCTCCGGCCAGGTGGAAGTGCCGCGCATTTTCCTGGCCTCGCTGCCGGTCGATATCGCCGATGTGAACCTGACTGAAAAGCGCAAGCGCGCCTTCCTGAAGGTGATGCTGCCGCATATCCTGCGCGAGAACGAGCGTATCGTCGCCGATCGTACCCGCCTCGAACAGCTGCATCAGCGCATCCAGCTCGGTGCCGCGCTGTCGACGCGCGACCAGACCTGGCTCGAACGGCTGGCTGAACAGTATGGCGTCGACGATGTCGACACCGCCGAACTGCTCAATCGCGTCGATGCGATCCCGCCGGGCCTCGCGCTGGCCCAGGCCGTGGAAGAATCGGGCTGGGGCACCTCGCGTTTCGCGCTGATGGGCAACGCCGTTTTCGGTATGTGGACCTGGACGCCGGGCGCCGGCCTGGTGCCGGAAAACCGCCCCGACGGCGAGACCTATGAAGTGCAGCGCTTCAAGAGCCTGGATCATTCGGTGGCCGCCTATATGCGCAACCTGAATTCCCGCGGCAGCTATCGCGAATTCCGTGACAAGCGTGCCGCCATGCATGACCGCAACCAGCCGGCCGACAGCTACCAGCTGGCCGGTACGCTGCATCGCTACTCGGTGCGCGGTCAGGACTATATCCGCACCATCCGTTCGATCATGAAGTCGAATGCGCTGGAGCAGTTCGACAGCGCCAGGCTGGCCGACGAGCCCACGCCGCTGCTCTCCACGCTGGACTTTTTCGGCAAGTCGTAACCGCTGAAAATCGCATTGCCGTCCCCGATACCGAGCCGGCCCGGATTTCCGGGCCGGCTTTTTCGTGGATTTGCCGGCCGCCGCGCCCGGTAATCGCCGGGTCGCCGTCTTGCGGCGGCGTTAACCCGCCCAATATACTGTGTTAACGCTGCCCGGCGATCCGCATTGCGCGGTATCGTGGCGCGGTTTTGCATTGCATGAGGCTTTCCCGATGTTCGTCCGTCCGTTTACCCACCTGTCCGCCCGTCTGGTCCTGATCCCGGCCCTGACCGGCGCCCTGCTGGTTTCGGCCTGCCAGAATAATGGCGACGGCTCGTCCGGCATGAACAAGGAAAATGTCGGCACGCTGCTGGGCGGTATCGGCGGCGCCGTGCTCGGTGCCCAGTTCGGCAAGGGCACTGGCCGTCTGGTCGGCGTCGCGGCCGGTGCGCTGGCTGGCGCCTATCTGGGCAACCAGATAGGCTCCTCGCTCGACAAGGCTGACAAGGCGGAGATGGAAAAGGCCAGCACCAAGGCCACCACTGCGCCGATCGGCCAGCCGATTTCCTGGCGCAATCCCGACAGCGGCAATTCCGGCACCGTGACGCCGACGCGCGAGGGCACCGCCAGCAATGGCGACTACTGCCGCGAATTCCAGCAGAGCGTCACCGTCGGCGGCAAGACCGAACAGGCCTATGGCACCGCCTGCCGCCAGCCTGATGGCAGCTGGAAAGTCGTCAACGGTTGATCGGCATGACCGCAGCCGGGCGGATGTCTCGCGTTTTACTCGCCGCTGCCTTCAGCGGGATGATGATCTTTGCGGCACCGGCTGCGAAAGCGGATTTCGCCGATGGTGTGCGCGCCTATGAGGCCGGCGATCATAAGGCCGCCTATGAAGCCTGGCTGCCGCTGGCCAATCGCGGCGATGTGGCGGCGATGCGAAACATCGGCCATCTCTATCGCTGGGGCCAGGGCGTCGAGAAAGACATCAACCAGGCAATCCACTGGTATCGCATGGCAGCCGAGAAGGGTTTCTCGCGCGCCCAGGCCAATCTCGCCGCGATCTATCTGCAGGGCGACGAGGGCATTCCGGTCGATTACGCAGAAGCCCATAAGTGGTTCGCCGCTGCCGCCGTGCAGAATCTGGCGGTGGCGCAATACAATCTCGGCCTGATGTACGAACTGGGTCTCGGCGTGGAGAAGAACGAGGCGCGTGCGCTCGGCTGGTACAATCTCGCTGCCAAGGCGGGACAGCCGGAAGCGATCGAGCGCCTGTCGCAGCTGGTGAAAACCACCGAGCCGCCGCTGGTCTCGGGCGTGAATGTGCCGGCGCCGCAGCCGGCCACGCAGCCGGTGTCGCAGGCTGCCGAGGCCGACAGCAAGACAGAAACCACCGCCGGCACGGCGCTCACGCCAGCGCCCACGCCGGAGCCGACGCCGCCTGCATCTGCCGCCGCGCCAGTTGCGGCCCCGGTTACAGCCCCGATTGAGGCCCCCGTTGCAGCCCCGATGGCAGCCCCGGTCGCCGCAGAGCCGGCGACTGCCGCGCCGGTCGCGGCCGAACAGCCGGCCGCGCCGTCGCAGGACACCGCACCCGCACAGGACGACAGCCGGCCTGGCTTCCTCAGCCGTTTCTATTCGGCGATTTCTTCCGGTGGCGGGGTGTCGATCCCTGATATCTTCAGTTCGTCGCCGGCTGAGGCACCGGAGACGACAGGCGAACCGCCTGCTGCGCCTGAACCTGCCACGTCAGGCGGAGAGGGCAGCAAGCCTTGAGGATTGAGCAGGATGCGTGATCCCTATCAGGTTCTGGGCGTGGCGCGCGGCGTCAGCAGCGAAGACCTGCGCAAGGCCTATCGCAAGCTGGCCAAGGAATTCCATCCCGACCGTAACCAGGGCAACGAAAAGGCGTCCGACCGCTTCAAGGAAATCTCGGCGGCCTACGATCTGCTCGGCGACGCCGACAAACGCGCCAAATTCGACCGCGGCGAGATCGATGCGTCGGGCCAGCCGCGTGCGCGCGGTTTCGGCGGTGGTGGCTTCCGCCCGGGCGGCGACGCGCGCAGCGGCACCTACAATGCCGGCGGCGGATTCAGCGGTTTCGGCTTCGATCCCAATGCGGCCGGCGAAGACATCTTCGACGAGATTTTCGGCCAGATGCGGCGCGGCCGCGGTGCGGGCGCTGGTTTCGGTGCGCGCAACGCCAATCGCCCAATGCGCGGCGCCGACCGACACTTCAACCTGAAGATCGGCTTCCTCGATGCCGCGCGCGGCTGCAAGCGCCGCCTCACCATGCCTGATGGCAAGCAGCTCGATGTCACCATCCCGCCCGGCCTGGGCGACGGCCAGCAGATCCGCCTGCGTCACCAGGGCGACGCCGGGCGCAACAACGGCGAGGCCGGCGATGCGCTGATCGAGGTGACCGTCGAGCCGCATGCCTTCTTCACCCGCCAGGGCGACGACCTGCACCTCGAACTGCCGGTCACGCTGGACGAAGCTATTCTCGGCGCCAAGATTCCGGTGCCCACCATCGACGGCATGGTGGCGGTCGGCGTGCCCAAGGGCGCCAGCTCGGGCACCACTTTGCGGCTGAAAGGTCGCGGTTTCCCGCTGAAAGGCGGCGCGTCGGACCAGCGCGGCGACCAGTATGTGAAGCTGAAGCTGGTGCTGCCCGAGAAGCCGAATTCGGCGCTGGAAAAGCTGATCGAGAGCTGGGCGAAAACGAACAAGTATGACGTGCGCGCCAAATACACGGTCGATTGACCGGTTAAGACGGCCTTAACCAACCCTTCACCATCTCTTGGCAGCTTATGCCGTGGACTTTCCTTTACAGGAGAGTCCGGCGGATTCTATCGTCCGCGCGATTCCCACCGATTCGCAACGGGCTCCCGATTCGGTCATGTATACGCGTCGCTTCATTCTCTCCTCCTTGGCCGGTCTGCTGGGCAGTGCCGCGGTACCGTCATGGGCCGATGCCGCCAGCCGCAAGACGCCGCCACTGCCCGGTCGCAAGCCGGTGCCGAAGGCGGCGTCCAAAATGCCGCCGCGCCCGCCGGCCGTCGTGATCCTCGATCCCGGCCATGGCGGTCGCGATCCGGGCGCCATCGGCGTGACCGGCACGGAAGAGAAGGACGTCACGCTCTCGATCTGCCAGAGCATCCGCCAGGCGCTGGCCGGCCGCTCGGATATCAAGGTCTTCCTGACCCGCGACCGCGACAGCTACATCCCGCTGCCCAGCCGCGTCGCCTTCGCGCATGAGCGGCATGCCGATCTCTTCATCTCGATCCATGCCGACGCAGCACCCAACAAGTCGGCGCGTGGGTTGTCGGCCTATACCCGGGCCGAGAAGGCGACCGATGACTTCGCCCGCCGGCTGGCCGACCGCGAGAACCAGGTCGATGCCATCTATGGCTTCGATGCGCATGCCACCGACAAGCAGACTGCCGCGATCCTGATCGATCTGGCGCGTCGCCACGGCCACAATGCCTCGCTGGCCGCCAAGCGCCGCATTGTCACCGGTGTGGGCGAACGCGTGCAACTGCTCGACAATCCGATGCGCGCTGCCAATTTCGCCGTGCTGCGCTCGCCGGCTTTGCCCAGCGTACTGATCGAAACGGGTTTCCTGACCAACCCGCATGACGAAAAGATTCTGCGGAATTCGAAATCCCGCGCCGTGCTGGCACGTTACCTCGCCGACCAGATCGCCCCGGTGGCGATGGATCTGCGCGAGGCGTGAGTTTTATCATCTGTCATGCCCGGACTTGATCCGGGCATCCCATTTCAATTTCGACAGCCATAAAATGGGACCCTCGGGTCAGGCCCGAGGGTGAAAAAAAGAAAAACATGCTCCCCGAACTCTTTCCCTTCCTCGTCGCAGCTCTCGGCGTTTTCCTGATTGCCTTCATGCGCGGTGCCTTCGGCGGTGGCTTTGCCATCGTCGGCATTCCGGTGCTGTCGCTGGCGATGGACCCGATCACGGCGGGCACGGTGCTGGCGCCGATCTTCATCGCCATCGACATCGTCGCCTTCTGGTACTGGCGGCCAGGCACCTGGTCGAAGCCCGATGCGAAACTGCTGCTGCCCATGCTCGTGCTCGGCATCGGCGCCGGCTGGCTGCTGCTCTCGGTGCTGAATCGCCACCTCATCGAAATCAGCATCGCGCTGATCACGCTGCTGTTCGCCGGTCTGTGGTTCCGCAGCGGCGGCGAGGTGCAGGTGAAACCGCGCGTACCTGCGAAAGGTCTGGCTGCCGGCTTTGCAGCAGGCATAACGACCATGGTGGCGCATTCCGGCGGGCCGCCGCTGGCGATGTATCTGCTGCCGCTCGGGCTGTCGAAAGCGGCCTATGCCGGCACGACCAGCCTGTTCTTCACGGTGGCCAATGCCGTGAAGGCCGGGCCGTGGTTCTATCTCGGCCAGCCGGAGGCGAAAACCTGGTGGCTGATCGTCGCGTGCTTGCCGGTCGCGCCGCTCGGCGTCTGGCTCGGCTGGCGACTGCATGAGCGGCTCGATCAACGCCAGCTCTATCGTGCCTGCTACACTCTGCTGGTGATCACGGCAGTCAAGCTGCTGTGGGATGGCCTGGAAGGATTTGGGCTGTCAGGCTTCCTGCACGGCTGACCAGAAATCCTCGGCGATACGCGTGCCGCGCTCGCGCTGGCGATAGAGCCTGATATCGACCGGGATGGTCCAGGCCTCACCGCCGGCCAGCACCAGCGTCTTCGCAGCCAGATCGTCATCGATCAGACTGTCAGGCAGCCAGGCGATGCCGCGACCGTCGCGCGCCATGGCGCGGAGAACAGTACCCTGCGGCGCGATGAAGCTGACACGCAGCGGCAGGCTGGTTTCGCGCCGGCCCAGCATGGCGGTGACGATACGGCCCAATCCTGAATCCTCGGCATAGGCGAGATAGGGCAGTGGCTGCTTCGCGCCGTCGAGTGCATGCTTTGGCCGACCTTTTGCGTCGGGGGCGCAGACCGGCAGCAGGCGATCCTGTGCCAGCCGGCGATAGAGAAAGCGGTCGGGCGGCAGGCGGTTGGCGACGGCGTCGTGACCATGGCAGAGCAGGAACTGGCTCTGGCCCTGCAGCAGCGCTTCCTCACCGGCCTGCATGCTGCCAGACATCAGACGGATCGCGCCGAGTCTTGCGGCGATATCCAGGCCGCGCAGCCAGCCGGGGAAGAAGGTGAGCGACAGCGCCTGCGTGGCGGCAAAGATCAGCGTGGCGGTTTCGGCCTGCTCGGCCTGACGCGCTTCGTCGCGCGCCTGCGCCAGCCGGCGCAGCATGTCGCGCACGGCCGGCATGAACTGCTCGCCGGCGGCCGTCAGCTTCACCGGCTGGGCCGAGCGGTCGAACAGCATCACGCCGGCCCAGTCCTCCAGTGCGCGGATGCGGCGGCTGAAGGCGGGCTGCGTCATATGCCGGGCCTCGGCGGCGCGGGAAAAGTTGCCGGCCTCGGCCAGTGCCAGAAAATCTTCCAGCCAGTTGAATTCCATATACGCCCAAGTGTTTATCCCGCGCTCAATGCGGGATCGGAATGATCAATTCCGAATCTGGCATTGGCGCAGGCATCCTGTCCATGTCTAGGATGCCGGCCAGCAGACAAGGAGCCTCGATTTTCCCATGCGTATCGTTGAAGTTCGCGAGAAAACCGCCTCGATCGCCTCGCCGATCGCCAATGCCTATATTGATTTCTCCAAGATGACCTGCTCGGTGGTGGCGGTGATCACCGACCAGGTACGCGACGGCAAGCCTGTGGTCGGCTTCGGCTTCAACTCGAACGGCCGCTACGGCCAGGGCGCCTTGATGCGCGAGCGCTTCCTGCCGCGCCTGATGGACGCCAATCCCGACAGCCTCGTCGATACGGCCAACAACAACCTGGATCCCTTTGCGATCTGGAAAACGCTGATGACCAACGAGAAGCCGGGCGGCCATGGCGAACGCTCGGTCGCGGTCGGCACGCTGGACATGGCGGTGTGGGATGCGGTGGCGAAGATCGCCGGCGTGCCGTTGTGGCGCCTGCTGGCGGACCGCTATCGCGACGGTGTTGCCGATGACAAGGTCTGGGTCTATGCCGCCGGCGGCTACTACTATCCGGGCAAAGATCTGTCGGCTTTGCAGGACGAGATGAAAAGCTATCGCGACCGCGGCTATCGCGTCGTGAAGATGAAGATCGGCGGTGAGCCGCTGAAGGACGATCTGAAACGTATCGAGGCGGTGCTGAAGATCGTCGGCGACGGCCAGAATCTCTGCGTCGACGTCAACGGCCGCTTCGATATCAAGACCGCCATCGAGTATGGCAATGCGATCAGGCCGTATAATCTCTACTGGTATGAGGAAGTCGGCGATCCGCTGGATTACGCGCTGCAGGCCGAACTCGGCAAACATTACGACAAGCCGATGGCGACCGGCGAGAATTTGTTCTCGCACCAGGATGCGCGCAATCTCATCCGCTTCGGCGGCATGAACAGGGAGCGCGATTTCCTGCAGTTCGATTGCGCGCTGTCCTACGGCCTGGTCGAATATCTGCGCACCCTGGATGTGCTGAAGGAACATGGCTGGTCGAGCCGCCGCGTGGTGCCGCATGGCGGCCACCAGATGTCGCTGAATATCGCGGCGGGCCTGCATCTGGGCGGCAACGAAAGCTATCCGGATGTGTTCAAACCCTTCGGCGGCTTCGCCGACGGCATTGCGGTGAACGACAGCTATGTCAGCCTGCCGCAGATTCCGGGCGTCGGCTTCGAGGCCAAGGCTGAACTCTACAAGGTGATGAAGGAACTGCTGGACTAAGCTTGGCAGAATGGCGGCGGATAGGCTAAACATCCGTCGCCATTTTCCACCGGACTGCCGATGCGCCAGAAACTGCCTGCCCGCTATAATGCTATCGCCATCCCGCTGCTGCTGTCGGTGCTGATGACCTTCATTGTCTCCGGCGTCGCCACGTTCAGCGGATTAGGCTTCGTCGACGGCGTGACCGAGAAATGGTTGCAGGCCTGGGGCCTGTCCTGGGTGATCGCTTTCCCCACCATGCTGTTTCTGCTGCCGCTGGTGCGGCGCATCGTGGCGCAGGTGGTGGAAGTCCCCAGGGGCTGATCCGGGGCCGATCCGGGGTTAAATCAGCTTTTCCGCAAGCAGACGGCGAAGAAGCCGTCCATGCCGCCGCGGCCCGACCACATCGAGGGCAGGGTGCGCAGTGCGCCGTCATGCGCCACGGCTTCGGCCGGCAGATGCAACTGGCCGGCATCGGCAGGCACGACCTCGGCGCCCGGCAGCGCCAGCAGATGGCGGATCTGGTATTCGGCTTCCTCGGGCTGCAGCGAACAGACGCAATAGACCATGCGGCCGCCATCTTTCAGCAGGCCCCAGCTTTTCTGCGCCAGCCGGCGCTGCAACTCGGCCAGCTTTGCCACATCCGTCTCATCCTTCAGATAGGGCAGGTCGGGATG
>NZ_PEKV01000003.1:148582-152526 GCF_002796975.1 Ferrovibrio sp.
GCCATGACGCTGGCGCCGAGTGCGGCGAGCTGTGCGGTCTTGCCGCCGGGCGCGGCGCAGAGATCGGCAACGCGCTGGCCCTTTACATCACCCAGCAGCTGCACCGGCAACGATGCGGCAACATCCTGCACCCACCATTCGCTGCCACTGCCGTCTTCCGGGGCAAAACCGGACAGGCTCTCGACCGCGCCGCCGGCCATGCGGCGCAAGCCGCCGGTCGGCAGGATGTCTGCTTCCAGCCTCTCCGCCCAGCCGGCGGCATCGTCGCTCTTCAGGCTGATATCCAGCGGCGCTTCCTGCAGATGCGCCATGGCGATGTCTCTCGCCGTATCCTCGCCGTAGAAATTCACCCAGCTCTGCCACAGCCAGTCGGGCGTGTTCGCCCTGGCGACATCCTGCTCGGCGACGATGGCGGCGCCCTCGGTCGCCACCTTGCGCAGCACGGCGTTGATCAGGCCGCGCGGTTTTTTCTGCTCGGGATGCATCAGGTTGACGGCTTCGCCCACCGCGGCATGGGCCGGCGCATCGAGGAACAGTAGCTCGGCTGCGCCCAGCCGCATCGCCTCGCGCGGCAGGCCCTTGGGCCACAGCGTGAGGAATTTGCGCAACACGCCGTCGATCTGGCCGCGGCGGCGCAAGGTCGTGGCAGCGAGGCGGCGCACATAGGCGCGGTCGCGGTCGCTCAGGTCCCGGAAGCCCGACTTAGGGTCGGCCAGGGCATCGTCCAGCGCTCGGCCCTTGCCCAGTACCATGTCGACCAGATTGGCGGCCACGCGGCGCGCGGAAGCCGGGCCGGGAACGGTGGGGAAGGCGGAAGCGTCGGACATGGCGCTTCTTCTAGCCTTCAGGCCCGGGGCCGTCGAGGCGGAGGGCTATCTGAGGGTGAAAAACCCCGGATTCGCCGCCTTTCGTGACCGAATGCCGCAAAGCCGCTTGCTTGGCCTGCGCGGCCAAATTTGCTAAGCCTGCGCCATGCCGCAGCAAGCCACCCGAATCGCCCCCTCGATCCTTTCGGCCGACTTCGCCCAGCTGGGTGCCGAGGTCACCGCCATCGACAAGGCGGGCGCCGATTACATCCATATCGATGTGATGGACGGCCATTTCGTGCCGAACCTGACCATTGGCCCCAATGTGGTGGCGGCGCTGCGCAAGCACACGACGCGGCAGTTCGACGTGCATCTGATGATCTCGCCGGTCGATGCCTTCATTCCGCAGTTTGCCGAAGCCGGCGCCGATATCATCACCGTGCATCCCGAAGCCGGCCCGCATGTGCATCGCACGCTGCAGCTCATCCGTTCGCTGGGCAAGAAAGCCGGCCTGTCGCTCAATCCCGGCACGCCGGTGGAAGCGGCGCTGGCCGTACTCGATATGGTCGACCTTGTGCTGGTGATGAGCGTCAATCCCGGTTTCGGCGGCCAGAAGTTCATCCATAGCCAGCTCGACAAGATCCGCATCTTGCGCCGGGCCATCGACGCTTCCGGCCGCGCCATCGACCTGGAAGTCGACGGCGGCATCAATGCCGAGACCGCGCAGCTGGCGGTGGATGCCGGCGCCGATGTGCTGGTTGCCGGCACTGCCACCTTCCAGGGCGGTCCTGCTGCCTATGCCGGCAACATCGCGCGAGTGCGCGCAAAAGCATCGAAGTGAGCTGACGTGACTGCGGCCTCGCTGCAGGACTCCGTCGGTCGTAAACTGCTGCGCCGCCTGGCGGCGGCCTGGTATGGCACGCGGCTTTATGCCCTGACCCTGCCGCGCAAGGCGCCGCTCGAACTTCCCGTCCTGCCCGACGATCCCTGGTCCGGCACAGTTTCAAACGCAGACCGCCTGTTCCAGGGCCGCTTTGTTTTTGCCGGTGCCGAAGTGGTGTCGCCGCGTGCCGCGCCCTGGTCGGTTGCTGCAACCGAAGCCGGCCTCGATCCCGCCAGCCATGCTGCCTGGGCCGCCGGCCTGCACGGTTTCGTCTGGCTGCGCGATTTCGCCACGCAGAGCGGTGACATGGCGCGGCGCATGGCACGCAGCCTGGTGGCCGACTGGATCGCCAAACATTCGCTGTCGATCCGCGGCCTGCCCTGGCAGCCGGCCATTGCCGGCCGCAGGCTGTCGCAATGGCTGCTCGCCTCGCATTTCCTGCTCGATGGCGCCGACGATGCCTTCGGCCATGATTTCCTGCTCAGCATCGCACGTCATGCCGCGCATCTGAAACGCGCCAGCAGTTTTGCACCGGCGGGCTGGCCGCGCTTCGACGCCACGCTCGGTGCCGCCTATGGTGCAGAGGCGCTCGGCCAGGCGCAGGACAAGGTGGCGCTGCAGGCATTGTGCGCCGCGCTGGATGCGCAGGTGATGGCCGATGGCGGCCATGTCTCGCGCAACCCCTCGCTGCTGTATCGCATGCTGCGCGATCTGGTGGCGCTGTGGCGTTTCCTGCAGGCAGTCGATCCCGAACGCGCCGCCATGCTGCAGCCCTATCTCGACCGCATGGCGCCGATGCTGCGCACCCTGCGTCACGGCGACGGCGGTCTGGCACTGTTCCATGGCGGCGAGGAAGAGAATGCGGCGCAGATCGACCTGCTGCTCGATCTCTCCGATGCCAAGGGCAAGCCGCTGGCTTCGGCCACGCATAGCGGCTTCGAACGCGCTGCGGCCAAGCGCGCGCTGCTGCTGCTCGATGCTGCTGTCGCGCCGCCGCGTGCGGCAAACGTCAAGCCGCATTCGGGCCCGCTGGCCTTCGAGTTCAGCCATGGCAAGGACCGCCTGATCGTCAATTGCGGTGCGTCGCGCCGCATGGGTGGCAACTGGGCGACGGCACTCAGCGGCGTGGCGGCGCATTCCACGCTCTGCCTCGGCGACAGGGAGCCGGCGGCTGGCACCAGCGTTTCCGTCTCGCGCAACGAGCAGGACGGCGCGATCTGGTTCGAAGCGGAGCATGACGGCTGGCACGCTGCCTGCAACCGGATCTATCGCCGGCGGCTGTATCTCTCGGCCGGTGGCGAGGATCTGCGCGGCGAGGATATCGTCTCTGAGGGCCCTGTTGCGACGCACGGGGTCATGCCGGTCGAGGCCGTGCTGCGGCTGCATCTGCATCCTGGCATGCACGCCTCGCTGATCGGTAGCGGTGACACCGTGATCCTGAAAACTGCCAGCGGGCAGGGCTGGCGCTGGCGCGGCATGGGTGGCGTGGTACGGTTGGAAGACAGTGTTTATCTTGGCGTTGGCGGCGAAGTGCGCCGCACGCAGCAGATCGTGATGGCCGGTTCGGCCGGTGCCGAACCCCTGGTGTTCAAATGGGCTCTGACAAAGATCAACTAGGCAGTCTTTTCTCCGGCCGCAGCCGGCAGGTGGCCAAGGAGAAGCCGGGTGCGGTGGAAACCAACCGGCTGATCTCGCTGGCCTCGCTGGATGCTGAGCCGTGGAAGAATGGCGGCGGCACGACCTATCAGATCGCCGTCGATCCGCCGGAGGCCAACACCTCGAATTTCCGCTGGCGCGTCAGCCGCGCGGTGATCGAAAAAGATGGCCCGTTCTCAAGCTTTCCGAATGTGTCACGCTGGATCGTGCTGGTCTCGGGCCCCGGCTTCACCATGGAGTTTGCCGACGGCACATCCTTCGATGTGGTGAAGCCCTTCGAGGTCTACTGGTTCGATGGCGGCCTGAGTGTGAACTGCAGGCTGAAGGGCGATCGTCCGGTCACCGTGCTGAACGTGATGGCGCACAACGAGATGGTGATGCGGGTGAATATCGCGCAGAGCCGCAGCATGCTGCCCAGTGCAGGCCATGCCATTGTCTCGGCCTACAGCGCCTCGATGCGGCTGGATGAGCGCCATGTGCTCATCGCCGCCGTCGACAAGCCGTTTTAATTAACCCTTTATTGCGTCGGCCACGAAGGGCTTGAGCGGCTTCTGCGGTCGCGGGCCGATATGGCTGATCACCTCGGCGGCGCAGAGCGA
>NZ_PEKV01000003.1:152555-179959 GCF_002796975.1 Ferrovibrio sp.
CCGGTGGTGTCGACCACGCTGACGCCCTTGACCGCGTCGATGATATGCACTTCCTCGCCGGCGATAATGACCGAGCCCTTTTCGGACCGTGTCAGCGCCGCGACATCCACATGATGACGCACGTGCTGTAATGCAGCATCAAAATCCTGCGACTGGTACAGCGCGGTGATCTCAGCCTCGTTGGCGAACAGGATGTCGATATGGTGTTCGACCAGATGCTGGAATTCCTCGCGGTGGCGGTCGACGCAGAAACTGTCCGACAGCGACATCGCCACCTTGCGGCCTGAATCATGCGCCAGCCGCATCGCCTTGCGCATGCCTTCCTTGGCCATCGGCTGGTCCCACAGATAGCCTTCCAGATAGGTGATCTCGGCGGCGGCAACGGCCGAAGCTTCGATATCGTCCGGCGTCAGGTCGATCGAGGCGCCGAGATAGGTGTTCATGGTGCGCTGGCCGTCCGGCGTCACCATGATCATGCAGCGCGCCGTCGAGGGGCCATCGGTCGCGGGCGCGGTATCGTACTGGACGCCGAGCGCCTTGATGTCACGGCCGAACACCTCGCCCAGCGCGTCGTTGCGCACCCGGCCGATGAACTGCACCCGCCCGCCAAGGGCGGCAATGCCGGCGGCGGTATTGGCGGCCGAGCCGCCGGAGACTTCGGTGGTCTCGCCCATGGCACCATACAACTGCTCGGCACGGCCGCCGTCGATCAGGGTCATGCCGCCCTTGGGCATGCCGTGTTCATCGAGGAAGGCATTGTCGACACGGGCCAGCACATCGACGATGGCATTGCCGATGGCGAGCACGTTGTTTTTGGGCTTGGTCATTGAGGGTTTCCCGGACAGGTCGAATCTCGTTACTCTGTAGCCGTTCGACAGAAGGAAGGCAAATATGGACGCATTGATCCGCATGACCGCCCGCCAGGCCGTGGCTGCCCTGAAAAAGCGGGAGGTTACGCCCGGTGAGCTGATCGATGCCGCCGCGAAGCGGATTGCTGAGGTCGAGCCCAGGATCAATGCCCTGCCGACGCTCTGCCTCGACCGCGCCCGGGCCATGGCGGACAAGCTGACCCCGCCCGACCCGGCGCCGCCGGGCTATCTCTACGGCCTGCCGATCGCCACCAAGGATCTGGTCGATGTGGCTGGCGTGCGCTCCACCCAGGGCAGCCGCGTCTTTGCCGATTACGTGCCGAAAAAATCCGGCTGGTCGGTCGAGCGGCTGGAAGGCAATGGCGCGCTGATCGTCGCCAAGTCGAACACGCCGGAATTCGGTGCCGGCTCGCAGACCTTCAACGACGTGTTCGGCACCACCACCAATCCGTGGAACACGGCCACGACGCCGGCGGGCTCGTCCGGCGGTGCGGCCGCCTGTCTTGCCGCTGGTGAAGTCTGGCTCGCCGACGGTTCCGATCTCGGCGGTTCCTTGCGTATTCCCGCCAGCTTCACCGGCGTGGTCGGCCTGCGCCCGTCGCCCGGGCGCGTCGCCTTCGGTCCGCGTGCGCTGCCCTTCGATCCGCTGTCGGTCTATGGCCCGATGGCGCGCAACGTCGGCGACTGCGCGCTGATGCTGGATGCGATGAGCGGCTTCGAGCCGCGCGATCCGCTGAGCATTCCCGCCCCCGACAACAGCTACGTTTCCGCTGTCGATCACGCCATGGTCACTGGCCGGTTGCCGAGTCGCTTTGCTAGTGGCTGTCGCATCGGGTGGTCGCCGGATCTTGGTCTGTCGCCGGTCGATCCGGAGGTGCTCGCCATCTGCAAAGCAGCCGTGAAGCGCATCGCCGGGCTGGGTGCGGCGGTGAGTGAAGACGTACCTGATTTCAGTGGGGCGGAAGAGTGTTTCCAGGTTCTGCGTGCCGCCAATTTCGCCGTTACGGTCTGGCCGAAGATCAAGGACAAGACCGATCTGGTGAAACAGGAAGTGATCTGGAACGCCGAGAAGGGGCTCAAGCTCACCGGCGAGGAGAAGGCCCGCGCACTGCAGGTGCAGGGTCAAATATACAATCGCGTGGCGGCGTTCTTCGAGAAAAACGACTTCCTCGTGCTGCCGACCTGTGTGGCGCCGCCCTTCGATCATCGCATCCGCTATCTGGAAGAGGTCGCCGGCCGCAAGTTCGACACTTATATCTCCTGGCTGGTGCTGACATTCGCAATCACCATCACCGGTACGCCGGCAATCTCGATTCCCTGCGGCTTTACGAAGAGCGGCCTGCCGGTCGGACTCCAGATCGTGGCGCGACCGCGCGGCGAGGCGGAACTGCTGGCATTTTCGGCGCTGCTGGAAGCCGAGTTCGGTCTGGCCACCCAGGTACCGATAGATCCGCGCGAAGGCACGGCATGATCGCAGGGTCGTTCCGGCGCGCGCTGGCGCAGCTGCCAGATCCCGCCTTCCGCGGCGTGCTGGTCAAGTCGCTGCTGATCAGCGCGGTGGTGTTCGTGCTGCTGGGTACGGGTCTGTGGGCCGGATTGCTGGTGGTGCCTGCCACCGGCTACGCCTGGCTCGACTGGGCGATTGCCGCCCTGTCCAGCCTCGGCTTCCTGCTCGGCATGATGCTGCTGTTTCCCGCCGTGATGACCGCGGCAATCGGCCTTTTCCTCGACGATATCGCCGATGCGGTCGAACGCCGTTACTATCCGGGCGAGGCACCGGGCCGGCCGCTGGCGACCATGCCGGCGCTGTGGAGCGCGCTGCGCTTTCTGGGTGTCGTTCTTGCGGTCAATATCCTGCTGCTGCCGCTTTATGCCATCCTGCTGTTCTTCCCGCCGTTGCTGTATGGGCTTTCGCTGCTGGTGAACGGCTATCTGGTCGGGCGGGAGTATTTCGAGGCCATCGCTTTCCGCTACCAGCCGCGTGCGGAGGCCAATCTGCTGCGCCGTCGGCGGCGCGGCGATGTCTGGCTCTGCGGCGTGCTTATTGTCCTTCTGTTAACCATTCCGCTCGTAAATTTTCTCGTCCCGATTGTGGCAACCGCGTTCATGGTTCACGTCTACAAACGGTTGCGGGCGACGGGCTGACCTGAAGTTCCGGCAGTGCGGGTTGAGTGCCGGGCAGTGCATTTAGGGGATCAGAGGAGACCGCCTATGTTTGGTCGCAAGAAGCCGAGCACCGACAGTGCCGCGATGATGCCGCCTGCTCCGGTCCAGGCCGAGCTGAAACCGATCGAGCCCAGGCAGAGTCAGCCTGGGCAGCCCGAATCCTCCGCCGCACCAAACAAGTCGGGCGACGAGGAACTGCCGCCGATGCCGAGCCATCTGCGCAGCGTCGGTAAACCCGTTCTTCCCGCCACTGCCCCCGTTACAACCGCAGGAGTTGCCGCCATGGCCGATACGAATCCGCCGACCCCGACCTTCCGCCCCGAGATCGCCAAGCGTCCGGTGGACCTGGCTCCGAAGGCCATGGTGCAGGCTTCGGCTGGCGCGGCGCCCGCTACGCCGGCCCGTTCCGACAATCATGCCGAACCGAAGGTTCTGCTGATCGGCCGCGAAATCAGCCTGAGCGGCCAGATCACCGCCTGCGACCGCGTCGTGGTCGAAGGCCGTGTCGAGGCGCAGCTCACCGAAAGCCGCTTTGTCGAAATCACCGAGACCGGCCAGTTCAAGGGTTCGGCCGAAGTGGAAGAGGCCGAGATCCGCGGTCGCTTCGAAGGCCGCCTCAGCGTGCGCGGCCGTCTGCTGATCCGCGGCTCGGGCAAGGTGTCGGGCGAGATCGCCTATGGCCAGGTCGAGATCGAATGCGGTGGCGAAATCTCCGGCACGGTGCAGACCGTCGCCTCGGGCGGCCGCCTGTCGTCGCCGGCTGCTGCGGAATAACTCGCGAAGAGTTGTTCTCGAAATACTGTGCGTCTAAGCTGCGCGGCGTGAAAACGCCGCGCATTCTTTTTGCCCTCATCCTGCCTGTCGTGCTGGCCGCCTGCGGTGCACGTCCGCCTGCAACCACCACTGGCGTGCTGCCGGGCGAGGAACTCGATCTCTCGCTGGTACACCAGAAGCCCGACGAACCGCCGCGCCGTCCGGTCAGCGCCGATGTGGTGCGCAAGACCGCGGCCGAAGCCCGCGTGCTGTTCGGGGCGCCGACCACGCTCCGTCGCGAACCGCCGGCCGAGGTCTGGCAATACCAGGCCGAGGCGCCGCGCTGCACGTTGCTGCTGTTTCTTTATCCCGATGAGACGGCCACCCGCATGCGCGTCAGCCATGCGCAGGTGCTGAGCCGCGTGCGCGGCCAGACCATCGACGACAGCGATTGCCTCGCGGCCCTGCTGAAGACGCCGCCCCAGGAGCAGCCGCCGCAGCGGCCGATGTCTTGAGATAGTCGGTTGAAAAAGACCCTCACCCCAGCCCTCTCCCGCAAGCGGGAGAGGGAGCAAAGCTGAAACCCCTCGCCCGCGTTAGCGGGAGAGGGAGGGGCCCACTGCGCAGCAGTGGGAGGGTGAGGGCTGCATCAGCCTAAAAACTCTTTCCGGAAATTCTCATACGTCAGCACGCGCAGCTTCGGCGCCTGCGTGGTGAGCTGCTCCGTCAAACCCCGATCATCCGTCACCAGCAGATCGCAGTGCTCCGCGGCGGCTCTGCCGATAAGGTGATCGCGCGACACATCCCAATCCGCCGGGACATCGGCGGTCGCCGCGTGCAGGACATGAAAAATCTCCAGCAGCGCCGCGCGACGGGCCGGATCGGCGATCTGGCGTAGCTCGTCTTCCTGCGCGGCTGTCGTGATGACGCTGAACATCGCGGCTTCGATCGCCTCGACATCGCCATGTTTCAGGATGGCGTCATAGGCGTTGCTGTCGAACATCACGCGCAGCATTACGACGTTTCCCGCCACTGCGCCGGCGTCACACCGGTCCAGCTCTTGAAGGCGCGGTGGAAATTGGCGACATCGGCAAAGCCGAGCCGCGCGGCAATGCCGGCGATGCTCAACGATGGGTCGCCGCCGCGCAGCAGGTCTTTGGCCAGCGCGCAGCGCAGCGTGTTCACCTCGGCCTGGAAGCTGGTGTCGCGTTCGGCCAACCGGCGCTGCAGGGTACGTGGCGTCAGGTTCAGTGCCTCGGCTGCTGCCTCGATGCCGGGCGACTGTCCGGCTGCGAGTCCCGCGCGCAAACTATCGGCGAGTCGCCCACGCAACGGATCGTCGTCGTTCAGCCGCGCCAGTTCCGCCTGCACATAGCCCGACAGCACGGCCTTCAGACCGGGATTGGCCTGGCGCACCGGCAGCGCCAGCGTTTCAGGCCCAAGCAGCAGCGAGTCATCCTCGGCACTGAACGCCGGTGTCAGGCCGAAGATGCGGCGATGCTCGGACAGTGTCTCGGGCGTGTCATGACGGAAACGCACCGCGCGCGGCAGGATCTGCGTGCCGCTCAGCCAGCGCGTGAAGGTCAGTGTCGCGGCCAGTACGGCCTCGACGCGCTGACGCCGGCAGGGCCAGTCAGGGTCGAAAGGCAGATACAGCAGGCGAATGCCGCCGGCGGATTCTTTCCTGGCCGCGAACCGCCCACCGCCGCCGACCAGAGCAGCGAAACGATCCGCCTGTTCGGCCGCTTCGCCGAGGGTGGCGCAGGTCATCAGCAACTGGCCGAGTGCATCGAAGGAGCCGGGCCGCACCTGTTCGCCGACATGCAGGCCGAGCTGGGCATCGCCGGTCAGGCGCAGCGCCGCCAGCCAGATTGCCGAAACTACGTCGTGCGGCAGACGCGGGGTGTGAGGCAGGTCGGGCGCGAACCCGGCCTCGGCCAGCCCAGCCTCGATCAGTACAGCGGCGCTGCTGATCCGGCGCGGCGCATGGGTACTGTCCTGCACCGCATCCAGCAGGGTGCGGACATAGCCGGTGGCAACGCTGCGGCTTTCCGCGCTCATCCTTCCCTCTGACAGTTTCTCAGCTTTGGCGCGTCCGGATAGCTGCTGTCGTCGGCGGCCATCGCCGGATGCCTGTTTCTGCCGCAGAATGACTCAGCAAACCGGCTGAAACAACAGGGTCAGGCAAGGGTAACCCGGGAGGAAGCCATCATGGCCGATGCGTCCATCGACGCCGTGCTGATTCAAATCGACTCGACCGGGCAACTGATCCTGGGCCTCGTGCTGGCGCTGATCATGTTTGGCGTGGCGGTTGATCTGCGCTTCAGTGACTTCGCCGATGTGCTGAAACGCCCGCTGGCGCCGCTGACCGGCCTCGCGGCGCAACTTCTCGTGCTGCCTGCCGTCACCTGGGCCATCACCATGCTGCTCAAGCCACAGCCCAGCGTGGCACTCGGCATGATCGTCGTGGCGGCCTGCCCGGGCGGCAACCTGTCGAACCTGATGACTCATATGGCCAGGGGCAATACGGCACTGTCGGTCAGCATGACCGGCATCTCCAGCATCCTCGCCATCTTCACCACACCGCTGAACATCCTGTTCTGGGCCTCGCTCAATCCCGCCACCGCAGTGCTGCTGCGCCAGGTCAGCATCGAGCCGGTCAGCTTCCTCGGCTCCACCGTGCTGCTGCTCGGTCTGCCGATGGTCGCCGGCATGCTGACGGTGCGGTATTTCCCCGCACTGGCCACGCGGCTGCGCAAGCCGTTCCAGATTCTCTCCTTCCTGTTCCTGGTCGTCTTTATCGTCGGCGCGACCGCCGCCAATGCGAAGTCGCTCGGGACTTTTCTGGGCCAGATCCTGCCGCTGGTGGTGCTGCACAATACCATCGCCGTGCTGATCGGCTGGCTGGCGGCGAAGCTGTGGCGCATGAATGAGTTTGATACCCGCGCCATGACCATCGAGGTCAGCATGCACAATTCCGGGCTCGGGCTGGCGCTGATCCTCAACCATTTCGATGCACTGGGCGGCGCCGCGCTGATCGCGGCCGGCTGGGGCATCTGGCATATCGTGTCGGGCTGGGGTCTGGCGGCCTGGTGGAAGCGCCGTGATCGCCGGCAGGCCCAAATCATATGAATGGCGACATCGTGAGCGGAATCCTTGTCACGGGTGCTGCCGGCTTCATCGGTCGCGGGCTGGTGGCGGCACTGGCAGGTGAAGCCTCGCCAGTGATCGCCTTCGACCTGCGCGAGGTGCCGGCAGCCGAGCGCCTGCCCGGCGTGACCTATATCGCCGGCGATATCCGCGATGCCGCGCTCACCGCGCATCTGCTGCAGCACCGGCCGCGCTGTGTGGTGCATCTTGCCTCCGTGGTGGCAGCCGGCGGCGACGAACAGCGCGACTACGAGATCGATGTGAAGGGCACCGAAAATGTCCTGCGCGGCTGCATTGCTGCCGGCGTGCAGCATCTGGTCGTCACCTCCAGCGGTGCGGCCTATGGCTATCACCCGGACAATCCGGTGCCGCTGTGCGAGACTGACGCGCTGCGCGGCAACGAGGATTTTGCCTATGCGCGCAACAAGCGGCTGGTCGAGGAACTGCTGGCGCACTGGCGAGCTGAGCATCCTGAACTGCAGCAGACGGTGTTCCGGCCCTGCACCGTGCTCGGCCCGGGTACGATGAACCAGATCACGGCGATGTTCCGTCGCCCGATGGTGCTCGGTCTTACGGGAACTGCGACGCCGTTCTCCCTCATTGCTGACAGCGACGTGATCGCGGCCCTGCTGAAAGCGGCGCGCGGCGGACCTTCGGGTGTATTCAATCTGGCCGGCGACGGCACGCTCAGTCTGGCGCAGATCGCGGCAAAACTCGGCAAGCCCTATCTGGCGATTCCGCCGGCCGTGCTGAAAGCCGCGCTCTGGCTGCTGAACAAACTTGGCGTGACCAGGCTTGGGCCGCAGCATGTGAAATTCATCCAGTACCGTCCCGTCCTCGACAACGCACAGCTCAAAACCGGCTTCGGCTATGCGCCGCAGCTCGATGCCGTGGCGGTGTTCGAACGTTATGCAAAGGCAACCAGGGCATGACCTGGCTGGTGATCGGCACCGGCCCGGCCGGCCTCGCGGCCATCAAAAGCTTCAGGCAGGCGGCCCTCGCCGTCGAAGCGGTCGAGCGCCATGCCGATGTCGGCGGGCAGTGGCTGTATGGCGCAGACTCCAGCGCGGTTTATGCCTCCACGCACCTGATCTCGTCGAAAAAGACCACGGCTTTTGCCGATTTTCCGATGCCGTCAGACTGGCCGGCCTACCCCGGCCATGCCCAGGTGCTGCAATACCTCCGCGACTATGCGGCGCATTTCGGCCTGACGCCGCTGATCCGCTTCAATACTTCGGTGCAGACACTGACCCGCGAGGGTGAGGGCTGGCGCGCGACTTTCAGCGACGGCAGTACCAAACCCTATGCCGGTGTGGTGATCGCCAACGGGCATCTGACCGATCCGCTGCTGCCCAAGGTTCCAGGCGAGTTCAGCGGCCGGGTGATGCATGCCAAGGACTATCGCACGCCGGATATCTTCGACGGCAAGACCGTGCTGGTGGTGGGCATGGGCAATACCGGCTGCGACATCGTGGTCGATGCGATCCACCGCGCGAAACGCGTGCTGTGGAGCGTGCGCGGGGGCAACCATTTCGTGCCGAAATTCATCGCCGGCAAACCGGCCGACGAGGGCAACCACAAGCCGAAACGCTTCATCCTGCCGAAAAAGCTGCGCGCCATGTTGCATGAGCCGCTGCTGCGCCTGCTGGTCGGTCCGCCCGAACGCTTCGGCCTGCCGCGCCCGCAGCATCGCCTGTACGATCGCACACCGATCGTGAATTCTCTGGTGCTGCAGCATCTTGGCCAGGGCGACGTGCAATTGCGCAAGCCGGTCCGCGAGTTCCGTGGCGATACCGTCGTCTTCGCCGATGGCCGCGAAGACAAGGCCGATCTGGTGCTGTTCGCCACCGGCTATCGCATCACCTTCCCGTTCATTGATGATCTTGCGGTGCTGAACTGGCAGGCAGCGAAACAGTCACCGCAGCTGCATCTGAATATCTTCCCGCCCGCCGACAACAACCTGTTTGTGGCCGGGCTCCTGGAAGGAGCAGGCGTGGGCTGGGCCGGGCGCGCGCTGCAGACCGACCTGATTGCGGCTTATGTGAAGGCGCGCCAGAAAAACCCGGCTGCGGCCTCGGCCTTCCGCAGCAGCATTGTGGCCGGCTGTGCGCAGAGCAGCGAAGATCGTGGCGAACACGGCATCTTTGTCGATTTCCTGCACTACAAGCGCGACCTGCAGGCAGCCATCGCCGCGCTGTCCTGACGATTACTTTTCGTCGGGTGCTTTCGTTTTTGGCTTGAAGCTGCAGTCTTCCGCCACCACGCAGCGCCAGCAGTCGGGCTTGCGCGCCTTGCAGATATAGCGACCGTGCAGGATCAGCCAGTGATGCGCATGCTGGCGGTATTTTCCAGGAACGACCTTTTCGAGTTTCAGCTCGACATCAAGGGGGGTTTTGCCCTTGGCCATGCCGGTGCGGTTGCCGACGCGGAAGATATGCGTGTCCACCGCAATGGTCGGCTCGCCCCATAGTACGTTCAGCACCACATTGGCGGTTTTGCGGCCGACGCCGGGCAGCTCCTGCAGCGCATCGCGGTCGCGTGGCACCTCGCCGCCATGCCTGTCGACCAGGAGTTGCGACAGCGCGATCACATTCTTGGCCTTGGCATTGAACAGCCCGATGGTCTTGATGTGCTGCTTCAGACCGTCCTCGCCCAGTTTCAGCATCTGCGCCGGCGTGGTCACCCTAGTGAACAGGTCTTTCGTCGCCTTGTTGACCCCCACATCGGTCGCCTGCGCCGACAGCACCACGGCCACCAGCAGCGTATAGGCGTTGACGTATTTCAGTTCGGTCTCGGGCGACGGATTGGCGGCCGACAGCGTGGCGAAGAAATGTTCGATCTGGGCGGGCTTCATGAGGGCTTGTGCAGTGGGGACTGGTCAGTGATCTTTAGCCCGCGATGCGACTGAAAGCGATAGGCGGGTGTCTGCTTCTGCTGCTCACGGCCCTGCCGGAGATGGCGGCGGCGCAGCAATGTCGTCTGCCGGACCGTCTTACGGTGTCGCCTTGTGACCGCCGCGAAGAGTCGCGTGGCCGCAAGGGCGACTTCGACCATTACATCCTGAGCTTCAGCTGGTCGCCGGCCTTCTGCGCGTCGGAAGCCGGCCAAAGAAGCATAAAATCGGGCGCGACCCTGCAATGCCGCGACAACCGCTTCGGCTGGATCGTGCATGGCCTGTGGCCGCAATACGCCGAACGCCGTGCCGGACAATTCTGGCCGCAATATTGCGGCCCGGTGCAGCCGGTGCCCGCGCCGGTGCTGCGCCGGCATCTCTGTGCCTCGCCCGACCCGCGGCTGATGCAATGCGAATGGGCCAAGCATGGCAGCTGCAGCGACTTCGCCACGCCGGAAGAGTATTTCGCGGCGCAGACCCGGCTGGCAGACAGCCTGACCCTGCCCGAACCGCAGCCCGGCCAGTCGGCCCGCGCCTTCGCCACGGCGGTCGTCGCCGCCAATACCGGTCGTGGGCTGGAGCGCCGGCATCTACGGGTTGTAGGCGGCGGCACGGCGGGAATCCGCGAAGTCCGGATTTGCTTCGAGCGCGACCTTGACCGCTTCCGGCCCTGCTGAACGCCAAAGGCCCGCTTAGATTATTGATTTATAACATAGATTTTGAGCGCCATTCTGATAGAATCTAACATGGCTAAACACAACTGCAGCCGCTACTGTAGCTCGCAGGGAAAAACAAATCACTCAGTGGTGGTGCGGTGCGCCAGTCGGCGGAAGGGCATAGGTTGCGTCAGGAGACCTTGCGTCTCCTCGCCCAGGTCGAAAAGCAGGGCCTCGACATTGCCGAGGCCTATCGCAGCGGCGATGGCGTATCCGCCGAGGTCAAGGATTTCCGTCGCTTCATCGAGAAAGTCGACCACTTCAACGTTTTCATCGACCTGGTGGAAGAGCGTCTGCCGGGTTTCGAGGACGACAAACGCGCGGCATTGACGCGCCATCTCGTCGATATCCGCTGGCGCATCGTCATTGTCGAAGTCGATACCACGCAGATTTTCCTCGTCCGCATCGGCGAGACGCACAAGCCCTGGCCGCTCGGCAGCCGCGAATTCCTGCAGCGCCGGCTCGGCCGCCTGGGTGAGATCAGCGAGTATTACGACCGCTTCGGCGAGCAGTACCGGCTGACGCCGCTCAGCGAGGTGATGCTGCGCGCCGTGGAAGAACTGCTGAAGCAGCAGATCGAGCGCGCGCCCGCGCTGACGAATTTCTCGGATCAGTCTGCCAGATATGCAGTGTCGACCGGAGACTTTGTGAAGCCGGAAAACATGGTGCTGCGTCTGGATCCCGGCAGCAGGCGGCGGACGGCAGAACGTCTTCCGCTGCCTCGCCGCGACCCGCCGCCGTTCCGCATCAAGGAAATGGACGGCCGGTTCTATGCCGAACGCGACGGCATCGTGGCCGTCAGCGAAATCTGCCGCAACGCGAATGTCACGCTCGACCAGCTGGCGGTGCGCATGGGCGTCAGCCGGCCCTCGCTGGTGCTGATGCTGAATGGCAACGACCCGATGTCGCGCCCCTTCATGGAGCAGCTGCAGTCGTTCCTCGACAAGAACGGCCCGCCGCAGCATTAGGCGCCCGTGGCGGTCACCAGCGAACATCTGGCTTATGAAATCGATGCGGCCGCGCGCGTCGCCACGGTCGTCTATATCGGCGAGCTGGGCGATAACGAGGTGCTCGGCTTCTACGCCAGCCTGATGGCGCATTATCCCGACGCGCCGAATTACGACTACCTGCTCGACATGCGCTACACCGACTGGCGTGCCACGCCCGAGACGATCGACCGGCTCGACCAGCTGTTCCGTCGCCGCCCGAGCGATTACCTGCGCCGCATCGCCATCGTGCGCAAAGGACTGGAGTCGACCAACATGCGGCAGGCGCAGGCGCTGCGGCAGGGCCTGAACAACCGCACGATCCGCTATTTCGCCGATATGGAGCAGGCGCAGCACTGGCTGCGAAGCGCACCGTAAGCGGACGATCTCGGCTGTCGGTCTGGCCGTATCGGCACAGCCGCTTCTTCTCTACTCTGGAACCGCGGCAGATGCCGCGGAAAGGTCTCCTATGGCGACGATCGGGGGCAGAAGCCCCAGCCGCGAAACCGCCCTGGCGATGATTGCGCAGGTCGAACGCCAGGCCGCCGCGATTGCTCGCCGCTATGCCAACGACGACGCGGTTCTGGATCGTTTTTCCGATTTTCGCACCTTCATCGACCAGCTCGCCGAATTCCACCTCTTCGTTGACATGGTCGACAACCGGCTCGGCGCTTTCGAACCTGATGCGCGGGCGGCCCAGGTCAGAAAGCTGGCGGTCATCCGCTGGCGCATGCTGGAGATGGAACTCGAAGTCAGCAGCCTGTTCCTCGACCGTATGGTGACCGGCGGGAAGCCCTGGCCGATGGGCAGCCAGAAATTCCTGCGCCGGCGCCTGACGCGGCTCGACGATATTGCCGCTTTCCATACGGCGCATGGCGCGGCGTATGAACTGACGCCGCCCAATGCGGCGCTGATGCAGAATATCCGCGACCGCGTCGACGCGCAGATCGACAACAGCATGCCGCTGGCCGATTTCGGCACCGCGCCGCCGCCCGAGGCTGCACCGCCTGAAGAACCGGTTGCCGAAGTGCCGCCACCGCCGGTCGTCGAGCCGCCATCCGCACCGGAGCCGCCGCAGAGTCCGGCGCCGGAAGAGCCGGTGTTTGAAGTTCCCAGGGCGCCGCCCCCGGCTGTGCCGCCGCAGCCCGACGTGATGATCCCCGGCATGATGAGCTTCACGCCAACGGTGTCGAAGCCCGCGACATCGTCATCCGGGCCTGCTGCCGCGCCAATCCCCAAACCGCCGCCGGCCGCGCCGGTGATGCCGGATTTCGTGATCCCCGGCATGATGCTGCCGGAGGCACCGCCGCCGCCCCCGCCGCCCCCTGCGCCGCCGGTGCAGTCAGTGCCCGAGCCCCCGTCACCGTCACCGCGGCCAGTCTCCGAACTGCCGCCGGTGCCCCCGCTGGAGGGTGAGGATTTCGGCGAGGATTACGTGTCGCAGAAGGCCAGGGCGGTCGCCCAGCTTGCGGAGAAGGCGGCTGCGAAGCCGCCTGCGGGAAAAAAGCCGCCGCCGCAGGGCATGGCCCGCCGCGATTTCCGGCTGAAGGTGCGCGACGAGGCCGACGGCTACAAATATATCGAAGGCAACGGCCTGGCCGTGATAACCGAAGTCTGCCGCATCGCCAATATCACGATCGACGAGCTGGCCAAGACGCTGGAGCTGAGCCGGCCGGGCCTGGTGCTGATCCTGAACGGCCGCGACCCGGTCAGCACCGAACTGCTGAAAACGCTGCGCCGCCTCGTGCTGCGTACCGGCGGGCTGTCTTGAACCGGCTCAGAATTCGACGTCGAGTTCGTCGAGGTCGTCGGGCTCTGCCTTTGCAGCGGTTACCCACTCCTGCATGACAGCCCAGTTCATCACCGTCTGGCAGTAGGCGGCGCAGGCCGGATCCAGCTTCACGTCATAGGTCAGGAAGCGCGTGCAGACCGGCGCATACATCGCATCGGCCACAGTCGGCCTGGCGCCGAACAGCCAGGGGCCATCATAGGCGGTAAAGCAGTCGCGCCAGATCGAGGCGACGCGTTCGATATCGGCCTGCGCGCCGGCCCAGACCTTGAAGCCGGGATAATGCGCCTTCAGGTTCATCGGCAGCGCCGAGCGCAGATTCGTGAAGCCGGAATGCATCTCGCCCGAGATCGAGCGGCAATGCGAGCGCTGCACCTTGTCATCGGGCAGCAGCTGCGCGGCGGGGAAGAGTTCGCCCAGATAGGCCGCGATCGCCAGCGTGTCCCAGACCGAGACCTCGCCATGGGTCAGCCGCGGCACCAGGAAGCTGGGCGACAGCAGCAGCAGTTCGGCCCGCGTCGAGGGGTCGTCGCTGGACAGCAGCACTTCCTCGAATTCCAGCCCGGCCATGCGGCAGAGCAGCCAGCCGCGCAGCGACCAGGAGGAGTAGTTCTTGCTGCTGATGGTCAGTGTGGCCTTCATGCCCGCGTCCTCTGTGAGGTCCCCAGACTTAAGTCTGCTACATATATCTCGCATTGCAGCAAAAACTGCATTAGCTTTTTTGGCCAAGAGGCGGTGGGTCGTCGTTTTGCGCTCCGGGGGAGGGCGCGACCCAGCCGCCGCGAGCCATGGTCCCAGCTGTGATCCTTGTCCAGCCTTGATGATGTATCTGGCCTACCAGAACCAAGCCAATATGATGGCGCCGCTGCGCGCCCTGGCCGAACAGGCCTTGCCCGGTTTGCGGCTGGCGGCTGGCGACAATCCCTTCCTGCGCGGTTTCGCCGCCGCTGCCGAGATGCTGTCCCGCGCCGGTCTCAGTCATGGCCGCCCGCCCTACAACATCGACCATGTGAAGATCGGCAACCGCGACGTGCCGGTGGTGGAAGAGGCGGCGCATGTGACGCCGTTCGGCACGCTGCTGCATTTCAGAAAAGACGTCGACGCGTCGAAGGTGCAGCTGGGCGAGCAGCCGCGCGTGCTGGTGGTGGCGCCGCTGTCGGGCCATTTCGCCACCTTGCTGCGCGACACGGTGGTCACCATGCTGCCGGATCACGATGTCTATATCACCGACTGGCACAATGCGCGCGACGTGCCGCTGAGCGCCGGCCGCTTCGGCTTCGAGGATTATGTCGACCATCTGATCAAATTCATGGAAGCGATCGGACCGGGCGGGCATATCGTCGCGGTCTGTCAGCCCTGCGTGCAGGCGCTGGTCGCCACCGCGGTGATGTCGGAAGCCAAAAACAAATGCACGCCGCGTTCGATGACGCTGATGGCCGGGCCGATCGACTGCCGCCTCAATCCCACCAAGGTGAACGAGCTGGCGGTGGGAAAACCGATCGAATGGTTCGAGCAGAAGCTGATCGCCGAAGTGCCGCCCGGCCTGCCGGGCGCGGGCCGCCGCGTCTATCCCGGCTTCGTGCAGCTGACCGCCTTCATGAACATGAACATGGACCGCCATGTGAAGGCGCATGCCGAGCTGTTCCAGCATCTGTGGCTGGGCAATGCGGAACAGGCGGGCAAGACCAAGGATTTCTATGACGAATATTTCGCCGTGCTCGATCTCGATGCCGATTTCTATCTCGAGACGGTGCAATGGGTGTTTCAGGAGTATCGCCTGGCCACCGGCGCGCTGACCCATCGCGGCCAGCCGGTCAATCCGAAGGCGATCCGCAAGACCGCGTTGCTGACCGTGGAAGGCGAGCGCGACGACATCTGCGCCATCGGCCAGACCATGGCGGCGCATGACCTGTGCACCGGCATCAAGCCCTATATGAAGCGCCACCACCTGCAGGCCGGCGTCGGCCATTACGGCGTGTTCAGCGGCAGGCGCTGGACCAAGCAGATTTATCCCATCGTGAAGAACACGATTCTGGCGATGGAGTGAGCGCCGCCAGACCGGCAGCCCGCTAAATAACTGCTGACATTTCATGACAGGGCGCGCGGCGCTGACGCCGGATGTGCCATTTGTTCATTCCGCTTCGCTGGCACTCGCTGGTGTTCGTTTCGCTTCGTTTGCGCTCGTTTCGCTTCGTTGGTGTTCGTTCAGGTTCGTTTGCGTTCGTTGGCGTTCGCCGTGAGGCCGTCTGCTCCGTGCGATTTCTTATCCTGCTGACAAATGCCGTCACCAGCCGTGTGGTTACGACTGTATGCGAGACATATTCACGATGGCCGAGAGCGTAAGAACAAAACAAGAATATCCCGCTCCGCCCTTGAGGTCAAGTCTAAGCCTCGGGCATGTTGTATGCGTCATCGGGGCGGCAGGATTTCCATATTGGCTGAAGACGATAATCCTGGCTTTAAAGAAGGGCCGTTGCAGTGGGGCCAAACGCCTCCTCGACTGCGTGAATTGGACTTTGTAAGTCGTCGGATTGTTTACTGGTGGGTCAATCAAAATCAGACATGGCGACATGAAATTGAGGGTGGCTATATGTGGTCACCAAAGCGCAACAGTAATAATGCGTTCAATCAATTTTACGCCAACATGCATTTGGTCGACACGGGCGACCTCGTGTTTTCTTACTTCGATCAGAAAATCCAATACGTAGGCATTGTTCGGCAGCCAGCGATCTCCTGGAACAAGCCGAGCGAATTTGGGCTCGTCGGAGATTATTGGAATCATGAGGGTTGGTATGTGTCTGTTGAGTGGCACAAGGTGCCAGTCCCGTTCCGTCCGAAAGATATAATTGCAAAGCTGCGCCCCACTCTCCCGTCAAAATATTCGCCATTGAAATCGGAGTCAGGCGACGGCTTGCAGAGTGTTTATCTGGCAAAGGTCCCAGATGAAATGGCGGCAGTCCTCTCTGCGGAAATGAGCGCGTGGATGAGTCAAATTGAAGCGCGCCGACGAGTGGTTGGCGATGGTGCCGGTATTGAAAATAAACTGGACGATATTGTCGAAAAGTACCTTTTAAACGATGCTACTGTCGACGAGACAGAGCGAGAGGCTGTTATTAAGGCCCGCCGCGGACAAGGACGTTACAAGCAGAACCTTATTGCCGTGGAAGATCGGTGTAGGGTCACTGGTGTTAGTGATCCGCGTTTGTTGATTGCCAGTCATATTAAACCTTGGCGATCGTGCTCGACCAATGAAGAGAGATTGGACGGGCATAACGGTTTTTTGCTAACTCCCCATATCGACCGATTATTTGATCGTGGATATATCACATTTGATGCGAACTGCCGCGTTAAAGCATCTGAGAGGATTGCGGCTGCTCAATTCCACAAGATTGGTGTTGATGTTGATAAACCGCCTTATGTGGGCGAGTTTTCAAAACGCCAACAAGATTATTTAGAATATCATAGAAGTACTATTTTCATTCCGGGCACCTAATCGCCACCGCATAACAATGCTTCTTGTCATACTCGAATGACCCTCGACGACAACCCGGTGCTGCGCGCCGCGCATGACTTCTGGCGCGGTCTGCCGGCGCCTCCCGCCGGCATTCCCGATATCCGCCAGCTCGACGCGGCGGCGATTCCGCGCGACGTGCTGCCGCATCTGATCGTCGCTGAAATCACCAATGCGGATTTCGCTCTGAGCCGGCTGCGTCTCGCCGGAGCTGAGATCACCCGCTGGTTCCGCGAACTGCCCGAAGGCATGGATGCTGTCGCTTATGGCAGCCTGACCACGCCCGCCTACATGCAGCATATGCGCGACCTGCTGGCCGAACTGGTCCGGCATCGCCGGCCGGTTTATTGCCGCAGCCTCTATACTTTGCCCGGCCTGACCACCGGCGATCCGCCCAACACCGTCACCGCCGAGCGCCTGGTGCTGCCCATGGCCCATAGCAGCAGTCCGGGGGGCGCCAGCGCCGTGGGCTGCGTCATGCTGGTCGAGACCCTGACAGCGAGCGATTTCCGCGCCGGACCGCTGCGGATTCTGCCGCCGGAGCCCGGCGTCGACGTCCGGCACGGCCCGTTCAGGCTGCCCGTCTGAGAGAATAATTCTTTCAAAATCAGTCAGATGATCGATATTCTTTGGCCAATTAACACAATATAATACTGTACTAAAAATAAATTACGCACAAATACAGTTTAAATCCATTGACGCCTGCTCTACCTGTGTGGAAACTCCGCGGCACAGTTTTCAGCAGGCCATTTCCATGACGATCGACATCCAGGACATCCACAAGCAGTTCGGCAAGGTGCCGGTGCTGCGCGGTATCGATCTGCAGATCGCCGAGGGCGAGCTGATCGCGCTGCTGGGTGCCTCGGGGTCTGGCAAGACGACGCTGCTGCGCATTCTCGCCGGCCTCGACTGGCCCAATACCGGCGCGGTCACGGTGGATGGCACCGACTGGCTGTCGCTGGAAGCGCAGCGCCGCGGCGTCGGCTTCGTGTTCCAGCATTACGCACTGTTCCAGCATATGTCGGTGTTCGAGAACATCGCCTTCGGCCTGCGCGTGCTGCCCAGGGAGAAGCGTCCGTCGGATGCCGAGATCCGCAGCCGCGTCGACGAACTGATCGGGCTGGTGCAGATCGAGGGTCTGGGTGAGCGGTATCCGGCGCAGCTGTCAGGCGGCCAGCGTCAGCGCGTGGCGCTGGCGCGTGCGCTTGCCATTCGTCCCAAGGTGCTGCTGCTGGACGAACCTTTCGGCGCCCTGGATGCGCGCATCCGCAAAGACCTGCGCCGCTGGCTGCGCGGCCTGCACGACCAGCTCGGCATGACGACGATCTTTGTCACCCACGACCAGGATGAGGCGTTCGAACTGGCCGACCGCGTGGTGCTGATGGGCGAGGGCCGTGTCGAGCAGGTCGGCACGCCCGATGAAATCTATGAACACCCCGCCAGTCCTTTCGTCGCCCGCTTCCTCGGCGGCGTGAACGAACTGCCGGCGGAATTGCACAATGGCCGTCTGGTGCTGCCGCATGCCGATACATCTGCCGTCGAACGCGTGGCCGCCGGCGACGGCGCGGTGACGCTGTTCGTGCGGCCGCATGAAATCGACCTGGTGGCCGATGCGTCGTCTGGTGCGAAGATCAGCGACATTGCCTCGAACGGTCCGAGCTTCCGCTTCGATATCGCGCTGCCCGGTGTCGACAGGCCGGTGGAGGTCGAACTGACCCGCGAAGCCGTGCGCGGACGCAGCCTGCGGCGCGGCGACACCGTGCGGCTGAAAATCCTGCGCGGCCGCATCTTCGAGCCGGCGCAGCGCCCGGCTGCCGCCACTGTAAAGCGCGCCGCCAGCGCCTGAGCCTTTCTCTTACTTCACTCCCACAGGACAAAGAAAAAATGAAACGTATCGTCTCGTTTGCTGCTGCCGCTATGCTGGCAGTCGCTTCTCCTTCTTTTGCGCAGAACAAGGCGCCCTCCGAGATCCTGAATGTCTCCTACGACGTCGCCCGCGAGCTGTTTGCCCAGCTCAATCCGGTCTTCGCCGCCGAATGGAAGGCGAAGAGCGGCCAGGTGCTGGAGATCAAGCAGTCGCATGCCGGCACCTCGCGGCAGGCGCGCTCGATCATGGAAGGCCTGCAGGCCGATGTGGTCACCTTCAACCAGTACCTCGATATCCAGGTGCTGGCCGACCGGAATTTCGTCGCCAGGGACTGGCAGAAGAAATTCGCCAACAATGCCTCGCCCTTCTATTCGTTGCCGGCTTTCCTGGTGCGCAAGGGTAATCCGAAGAATGTGAAGGACTGGAGCGATCTGGTCCGCCCGGATGTGAAGTCGGTCTTCCCCAATCCGAAGACCTCGGGCAATGCGCGCTATACCTATCTGGCCGCCTATGCCTTTGCGCTGGAGCAGAACAAGGGCGACCATGCCAAGGCGAAGGATTTCGTGAAGAAGCTGCTGGCCAATGTGCCGGTGTTTGATACCGGCGGCCGCGGGTCGACCACCACCTTCGTCGAGCGCGAAATCGGCGACGTGCTGATCACCTTTGAATCCGAGACCAACGGTATCCGTCGCGAATACGGCGACAAGGGCTTCGACCTCGTCACGCCGTCGCTCAGCCTGCTGGCGGAATTCCCGGTGGCCGTGGTCGATCGCGTCGCCAACAAGCGCGGCAGCCAGCAGGTGGCACAGGCCTATCTGACCTTCCTCTACAGCGAGCCGGCGCAGGAGATTCTCGCCAGGAACTTCAACCGCGTGCATAACCCGGCGGTGAAGGAGAAGTACAAGGCGCAGTTCCCGAACCTGAAGCTGGTGACGGTGGACGACGTGTTCGGCGGCTGGGAAAAGGCCAACAAGGATCACTTCGCCGAGGGCGGTATCCTTGAACAGGTCTTTGTCAATCGCTGATCGCTGACCTGAGAGAGCAGAGCAGATGAGTGCCGTCGCAGTTCTTGGTCGCCCCGCCGCACGCCCGGTGAAAGCCCGGCGTGTGTTGCCGGGTTTCGGCCTCGCGCTGGGCGGCACGCTGCTTTACCTCGCCATTATCGTTCTGCTGCCGCTGGCAGCATTGCTGCTGAAATCGGCCGAGATCGGCCCGGATGGTTTCCTGCGCCTGCTCAGCAGCCCGCGTGTGCTGGCGTCGTTGCAGGTGACGGTTTCGGCGGCTGCACTGGCGACGCTGTTCAATGCCGGCTATGGCCTGCTGATGGCCTGGATCCTGGTGCGCTACGACTTCCCCAGCAAGCGCATCCTGGATGCGCTGATCGACCTGCCCTTCGCCCTGCCGACTGCCGTGGCCGGTATCGCGCTCACCGCGCTCTATGCCGGCAACGGCTGGTATGGCCAGATCGTCGAAGGCATGGCCGGCATCAAGGTGGCCTATACGGTGATCGGCGTCGCTGTTGCGATGGCCTTCACCAGCGTGCCCTTCGTGGTGCGCACGGTGCAGCCGGTGCTGGAGGATATCCAGCCCGATGTGGAGGAGGCTGCCGCCACGCTCGGCGCATACCGGGGCCTGATCTTCCGCAAGATCGTGTTCCCCGCCATCTTCCCGGCCTATCTCACCGGCTGCGCGCTGGCCTTTGCGCGCTGCCTGGGCGAATTCGGCGCCGTGATCTTCATTGCCGGCAACCTGCCGATGAAAACCGAGATCGCCGCGCTGCTGATTTTCATCCGGCTGGAGGAATACGATTATCCGGCCGCCGCCGCCATTGCCGTGGTGCTGCTCGCCACCGCCTTCTGCATCCTGCTGGCCACCAATGCGATCCAGGCCTGGCATATGCGCTACAGGATGAAGGGCTGAAGATGACGGCTGCCACGCTCCCGGCTTCCACCACGCCGTCCTCCCGTCTGCCGCTGGTGCTGATCCTGCTCGGTACGGTGCTGACGGTTCTGTTCATCGTCGCACCCGTGGTGGTGATCTTCGCCCAGGCGCTGTCGAAGGGCTGGGGCACCTATATCGAAGGCATCCTGCAGCCCGATACCCTGCATGCCGTGCTGCTCACCGTGGTGGTGGCCGTCGCCGTGGTGCCGGTCAATCTGGCGTTCGGCGTCGGCGCCGCCTGGCTGATCGCCAAATTCGAGTTTCCCGGCAAGAAGCTGCTGCTGACCGTGATCGAGATTCCCTTCTCGATCTCGCCGATCGTCGCCGGCGTCACCTATATCCTGCTCTATGGCGGCCAGGGCCTGCTCGGTGATTTCCTGGCCGACCACGATATCCAGATCCTGTTCGCCCTGCCGGCGATTTTCCTGGTCACGCTGTTTGTCACCAGTCCCTTCGTGGCGCGCGAACTGATCCCGCTGATGCAGGCGCAGGGCAGCGAACAGGAAGAGGCCGCCACCACGCTGGGCGCCGCCGGCTGGCAGATCTTCTGGCGTGTGACCCTGCCCAATATCCGCTGGGCGTTGCTCTATGGCACCATTCTCTGTGCGGCGCGGGCGATCGGCGAATTCGGCGCCGTCTCGGTGGTGTCGGGCAATGTGCGCGGCGAGACCAACACGCTGCCGCTGCAGATCGAACTGCTCTATCACGATTACAACGCGGTCGGGGCTTTCGCGGCCGCCAGCACGCTCACCCTGCTGGCGCTGCTGACGCTGGCGGTGAAAGCCTGGCTGGAGCGCCGCATCCACCGCTGATACACTGCCCGCCACGCACAGCGGGGAGAGCGCGATCATGAAAGCGGCCTGGTACAGCAAAAACGGCGAAGCCAAAGACGTGCTGAGCGTCGGCGAACAGCCGACACCGAAGCCTGCGCCCGGCGAGGTGCTGGTGCGCCTGCAGACCTCGGGCGTCAATCCGTCGGATGTGAAAAGCCGGCGCGGCCGGCCGCTGACGATGGGCCCGCTGGTGATTCCGCACAGCGACGGCGCCGGCGTGATCGAGGCGGTCGGCGAGGGTGTGCCGGCCAGCCGCATCGGCCAGCGGGTCTGGACCTGGAACGGCCAGTGGCTGCGGCCGCATGGCACCGCGGCGGAATATATCGCGCTGCCCACGGCGCAGGCGGTGCAGCTGCCCGATGCGGTGGATGCCGTCACGGCCGCCAATTTCGGCATTCCGGCGCTGACCGCCATTCATGCCGTACGGCTGGCCGAAGCCGGCGGCGCCCGCAGTATGCTGGTGACGGGCGCGGCCTCTGCGGTGGGGCATTACGTCACGCAGATTGCCGCGCGCAAGGGCCTGCAGGTAATCGGCACGGCGTCAAAGGTGCGCGCCGATGTCGCCCGCGAGGCCGGCGCTGCCCATGTGATCGACTACAAGAGCGAGGATGTCGCGGCCCGCACGGTCGAACTGACCGGCGGCAAGGGCGTCGATGCCATCATCGACATGGATCTCTCATCCACCGCGCCGCTGCTGGGCAAGGGCGTGCTGGCGCCGCATGGCACCCTGGTCTGCTACGGCTCGAATGCGATGGGCGATGTGCCGGTGCCGTTCCGCGACCTGCTGTTCCGCGGGCTGAGCCTGCGCTTCTTCGTCGTCTATGAATTGCAGGCTGCCGACCGTTACGCGGCGATTGCCGAACTCGGCGTGCTGCTGCAGCAGACCGCGCTCAAGACAAAGATCGCCGCGCGTTACGCGCTGGAGCAGATCGTGGCGGCGCATGAAGCGGTGGAGCAGGGCGCCTTCGGCAACGTGGTGCTGGAGATCGGCTAGATCTGGCTGGAAATTGGTGGAGCCGAGGGGAATCGAACCCCTGACCTCCTCATTGCGAACGAGGCGCTCTCCCATCTGAGCTACGGCCCCAAGCCGGTGTGCCGGCCAGAGTAGAAGGGACGTCGCAACGGTCCCGGCCGGGCGGCTAGCAAGTAGCAAACGGGCCCGGCTTTGTCCACCGCCTTGCGCCTTGAAATGCCAAGGGAAAGCCCGGGTTTCCGGCCGTCCGGCCCGGGCCCGCCCGGCCCGCGCCGTTCCGGGCGGGATTTTGCGGCAATTCCCTGCTTTCCGGGGCCCTGTCCCGGCACGGTCACGCCGGGCTCGGGTTGCGTTTCGCCGGGCCTGCCTTTATCACTCTCAACGTCCGTTCAGGGCCCGTTTTAGAGGTCGGCCATCCGTCGGCTAGGCCTCGTCCAGCCGGTCCCAGTTCTGCTTGGTTCTGGGCCGGCCCACATCCCGGAGGGTGGAGTGCAGTCGCTGATCATCCTGATCGATATGGTGCTGAACCTCTATATGTGGCTGCTGATCGCCTCGGCGATCCTGAGCTGGCTCGTCGCCTTCAACGTGATCAACACGCGNNCGCGTGCTGCCCAGTTTCGGCGGCATCGACCTGTCGCCGGTGGTGCTGATCCTGCTGCTGATCTTCCTGCGCAACCTGCTGTGGGAATACGCGGCCTGACGGCTGACGGCCCATTGCCCTGGCGTGCCGTGGCCGACGGTTTGCGGCTCGCCGTGCGGCTGACGCCGAAAGCCGGCCGCGACGGGATCGAAGGACTGAAACCCACCGCAGACGGCGGCGTCGAACTTTCGGTAAAGGTCACGGCAGTTCCGGAGAATGGCAAGGCCAATGACGCGCTGCTGCGCCTGCTGGCCAAACGGCTGAAGCTGCCGGTGTCTTCGTTGCAGCTGGTGGCCGGCACCACCGACCGGCACAAGCAGATTCTGATCGGCGGCGATCCGTCAGCGCTTGAGACCGCGCTGCGCGCCGCCTTTCTCTTTTCGAAGGAGTGATGACATGACGGCAGTGCGGATCGACGGCAAGGCAGTGGCAGCGGAGTTGCGCGGCGAAATCGCCGTGAAGGTGAAGGCCTTCGAGGCGTACGCCAAACGCTTGCCGGGACTGACCGTGGTGCTGGTCGGCGAGGACCCCGCCAGCGAAGTCTATGTGCGCAACAAGGGTGTCCAGACGCGCGAGGCCGGCATGGTCTCCAACGAGATCAAGCTGCCGGGCACGACATCGCAGGCCGAACTGCTCTCTGTCGTCGCCACGCTGAACGCGGATAAATCCGTTGACGGCATCCTGGTGCAGATGCCGCTGCCGAAGCAGATCGACACCCAGGCGATCATCGAGGCGATCGATCCGGCGAAGGACGTCGACGGGTTGCATCCGGCCAATGCCGGCAAGCTCAACCAGGGGATCGCGGCGCTGACGCCCTGCACGCCGCTCGGCTGCATGATCCTCCTGGAAAAATCCGGCGTGCAGATCGCTGGTGCCAATGCCGTGGTGATCGGCCGCTCGATCCTCGTCGGCCGTCCGGTCGCGGCCCTGCTGCTGGCGGCGAATGCCACGGTGACGATTGCGCATTCCCGCACCAGGGATCTGGCCGCCGTGTGCCGGCAGGCCGATATCGTGATTGCGGCTGTCGGTAAACCCGAACTGGTGCGCGGCGACTGGATCAAACCGGGTGCGGCGGTGATCGATGTCGGCATCAACCGGGTGGCGGGAGAGAACGGGAAAACCAGACTGATCGGCGACGTGCATTATGCCTCGGCCGAACAGGTTGCCGGTGTGATCACCCCGGTACCGGGCGGCGTCGGCCCGATGACCATTGCCTGCCTGCTGCAGAACACGCTGACCGCGGCCTGCTATCGCGAGAAGATCGATCCGAAGTCGCTCTAGCGCAAAGACGTGGATGGCCGGAACAAGTCCGGCCATGACACCTGTATTTAGGCTTTTATTGAAAATTGTCATGGCCGGGCCTGACCCGGCCATCCACGCCTACCCTTTAATTACCGGCGACGTCATATCCTTCCGCCCAATCTTCGTGCTTTACGTTGGGGCATATCTTCCCAATCGGCTGAATCCTCCTAATCTGATGGCATGACCAAGCGTCTGCCGCCGCTGCTCGCCCTGGAAGCCTTCGATGCCGCTGCGCGCTCGCTCAGCTTCAAGGCGGCAGCGGCCGAACTCAATCTCACGCCCTCGGCGATCAGCCATCGCGTCAAGCAGCTCGAACAGTATCTCGGCCTGTCGCTGTTTCGCCGGCTCAACCGCGAAATCCGCCTTACCGAAGCAGGAGAAGACTACTACAGCACGGTGCGCCGCGCCTTTGATCAGGTGGCGCAGGTCAGCCTGCGCGTCGGCCGCGCGCAGCAGACGGAAGAACTGCGGCTGTCTTCCGTGCCGCATTTCGCCGCCAGCTGGATCATTCCCAATCTGGAAGAGCTGCTGAACCGCCGGCCCGGCCTGCGCGTCTATGTCGAATCGAGCATCCGCAATGCCGATTTCGCCCGCGATGCCGTCGATGCCGCGGTGCGCTACGGCGCCGGCAACTGGCTGGGGCTGAATGTCACCAAACTCACGGATCTCAGCGTCGCACCGGTCTGCACGCCGGCCTTGCTGAAACGCCTGCGCACGCCTGCCGACCTGCGCGAGGTGACGCTGATCCATTTCAGCCAGTTCCCGCAGAGCTGGAGCGAATGGCTGCAGGCGGCCGGGATGCCGCCCTTTGAGCCCAAGCATGAAGTCTATTTCGACAGCGTCAGCCAGGCGATCGATGCTGCGGAGAATGGCCTTGGCATCGCGCTCGGCATCGCACCGCTGATCGGGCCGCGTCTCGCCACCGGACGGCTGGTGATGCCCTTTGGACCGCTGATGCCGCTGCAGCATGCCTACTGGCTGGCCTGCCGCAAAACCGATGCCGGCAAGCCGGCGATCAAGGCCCTGCGCGACTGGCTGCTGGAACTGATGCAGCGCGCGGACACCTCGATGCAGCCGCAGCTGCCCAGACAGCTGGTGAAGGAAGCGGCGGCGAAAGCCTTCGGCAAAAGTGCTGTGCCGGCAACGAAGCCCGCGCGCCACCGGAAAGCATAACCTTGGGGCAAGTGAATCTGGTTCACCCGATGCCAGCCTGCTTTGCGTTTGTCGGCGCGCGGTCGGGTTTCCTACAGTCGTGACATGACCAACTCATCTTTCACGCCACCTCCCATCTCTATTGAACAGATCACGCTCACCTGCGCCGATGGCCAGCAGATCGCTGCGACGCTCTATCTGCCGCAGCAGTCGAACGGCCTGTCGCTGCTGATCAACGGCGCCACCGGCGTGCCGCGCGGCTATTACAATGCCTTTGCCGGCTTCCAGGCCGCGGCAGGCTTCACCGTCCTGACCTACGACTATCGCGGCATCGCCGGCTCGCAGCCCACGCCAGGCGCACCGCCACCGCGCATGCTCGACTGGGCGCAGCAGGATATGGCAGCCGCGATGCGTTATCTCCTGCAGCACTTTCCGGCGCTGACCCCCACGCTGGTCGGGCATTCCTTCGGCGGCCAGGTGCTGGGGCTGGTGCCGGAATCGGAATCGCTTGCTGCCGTCGTCACCATCGCCTCGCAGCATGGCTGGTGGCGCAACTGGCCGGCCAGACATCAGCTGCGGCTGGCGCTGGTCTGGTATGGCATCGTGCCGTTGTCGCTGGCGCTCGGCTTCCGCCTGCCGTCGGCGCTGTTCGGCGGCCAGCAGCTGCCGCGCGGCGTGCTGGCGGAATGGGCGCGCTGGTGCCGCTCGAAACATTATATCTGCGACGACAGCGGCGCGCCGCTGCGGCCCTATTACGATCGCCTGCGCGCGCCGATTCGCATGATCGGTTTCGAGGATGACGATGCCGTCGGGCCGCGCCGCGGTGTCGACCGGCTGATGGCCTATTATCCGAATGCCCGCATCGAGCGGCAGCATGTGCGCCCGTCGGACTGGGGCCTGCAGCGCATCGGCCATTTCGGTTTTTTCCGCCGCGACATGCCGGTGAAACGCTGGACCGAGATTGGCGACTGGCTCTGTGCAACGGCAAAGCGCAGGCAGCAGGCGGCGTGAGTCGTTTCGCCATCGCGGATCAGACAATGCTGTGACATCGCCCCCGCATTGACCTTAGGGGTTATTGAGAGCCCGCCCTTGCAGGTGATACCCGCCCTGCATGACACAGATCACCATCACCTCCGTCTCGATCCCCACCGCTGATGGCCAGCGTCTGGCCGGCACCCTGGTCAACCCGCAGCGGCCGAACGGCATCAGCGTCCAGATCAACGGCGCCACCGGCGTGGCGCGGCGCTACTACGAAACCTTCGCCGGTTTCCTGGCGCAGCGCGGCTTCACGGTGCTGACCTTCGACTATCGCGGCATCGGCGGCTCGCTGCCCGATCCGGCCGCGGCTGCGCCGCGCAAACTGGACTGGGGCCGGCGTGACATCCCGGCGGCAGCCGACTTCCTGGCTGCCTGCACGCCCGATATGCGACGCGCCATGGTCTGCCATTCCTTCGGCGGCCAGATGCTCGGCCTGATGCCGCAGGCCGGCAAGATCGACGCCGTGCTGGCGATTGCCTCGCAGCATGGCTACTGGCGCAACTGGTCGCGCGCGCACCAGATCCGGCTCTGGCTGTCGTGGTATATCGCCTTTCCGCTGGTGGTCGGCCTGTTCGATAAACTGCCGGGCTGGTGGCTCGGTGGTCAGACGCTGCCGGGGCCGGTGGCGCGCGACTGGCGGCGCTGGTGCTGCTCGCCGCACTACCTGGTCGATGACGAGGGCGCACCGCTGCGGCCGCATAACGACGACGTACGCGCGAAACTGCGGCTGATCAGCTTCGAGGACGACCGCGATTTCGGCCCGCGTAAAGGCGTCGATGCGCTGACCGGTTTCTATCCCAATGCCGCCATCGAACGCCTGCATGT
>NZ_PEKV01000003.1:179999-191708 GCF_002796975.1 Ferrovibrio sp.
TTGCTGACCTTGCCGTGCGGAGCAGAGGATGACTGGGATTTGGAGGAATGATCGCGGATGAGAATCCAGCCCAGTTCCGGCCAGCCGGCCTGGTGTTCCGGCAATGGATCGAGGCGGCCGCGCGTTGTGTTGATCACAGCCTCGATCCGGCTCAGATAGTGATCGACGATATCAAGGGGATTGCGGATCAGGCCGTCGGGCCAGTCTTCGTCGCTGCCGGCGATGCCGACCAGGAAGGCATCCTGCAGATCATTGGGATTGGTGAATCCGAGGTCCTTGGAGAGTTTGGCGGTGGCAGCCGAGGCGGAGAGCGGACCTTCGCTGAAATCGAGGTCGCCGCCTTCCCAGTTAAACTCCTTCTTCAGACGGTCCTTCACGGAGTCGATGCATGATTGCACCTGCAGGCCGTAGCTGCGCAATTCCTCCCGGTCGGTCCGGTTGGCGTCTGCAGGCAACTCGGTCATTTTCTTCTTCAGGTCGAGGAACAGTTTGCCGACATTCTCCAGAATCTCGTCCACTGTCTTGGCGCCGTACACCTTGTCGAACAGCTTCTCGCTATAGATCTTTCCGCTATACAGCGCCCGCATGTTGGCTCTGATATCCTTGCGGTAGGTACCGTCCGGGCCATAATCCCTGTCCAGCTCTTCCAGCGAACCCTGGGTCTGGGCCAGCGAGCGGTCGAGGCGCTTGATGTAACTGACCAGCAGATCGCGCATCGCCATGTTGTCACCGTCGTCGATCGGCAATTCGTCGATCTTTTCCAACAGATCCATGCGGGTCTCGCTGTACTCGTCGATCTTCGACGTCAGTTTGCTTCGCTCGCTGTCATAGGTCCGCAGCGCGTCTTCCCGGTCAGAGACGATGCCGGTTTCCGTCCGGCGACTGCCGGCCCGCTCATGCGGCGGCATATCCCGGACGTGGCGGACCAGGGCATAGGACACCACTTCGCCCGTGGTCATGTCGATCACGGGCATGCCGCGCGGTGGCAGCTCGAAGGTACGATCCAGGATGCCGGAGACCTTCTCTGGCGTGTGATAGGATTCCCGCTCTGCAGCGGAGAGCGGCTTGAAGCCGGAATATGCGCCGCTGATCGGTATGCCGCCTGTCGGAATCTGCATCTCTCGCCCTGTCGCTTCTGCTTTTGCACAGCAGGAGTTGCAGATGTCATGCCAGCAGGTTGCGGCGATTAACTATCAGGTAAGAGATTGAATCGGTTATGCCGCGATAACGCGGTATGCGTCATCGCATCGGCATTTCCTGCTGCGACGGAAAAATCTTCCCGGCAGTTATGGTGAATGAAAGCTTAGTCTGCCGGTGTCTGCGGGCCGAGCGTGCTGCCATCCCAGCCGCCGCCGAGCGCACGGTAGAGGCTGACATTGGCGCTGTAGCGGCCAAGCGCTGCCTGCACCATCGTGTCGTTGGCTGAGAAGACCGAGCGCTGCGCATCGAGCAGGTCGAGAAAGCCGACCGTGCCGGCGCGATAGCGCGCCTCGACGATGCGATAGGCATCGTTGGCCTGGTTGAAGGCTTCCGTCGCAAAGCCATACTGCCGTCCCGTATTGACTGTGGCGCCGAGCGCATCTTCGGTGTCGCGGAAAGCCGAGAGGATACTGGCGCGATAGGTTTCGTCCAGTTCCAGCTTCTGCGCGCGCGACAGCTGTTCGCCGCCTTCCAGCCGGCCGCCCTGGAAAATCGGCGCGGTCAGCGAGGCAGCAATCGAATAGACCATGGTGCCCGGATCGAACAGCGCGCCAGTGCTGCCGGCCTGCGTGCCGATGCGGCCGGTCAGGTCGAGACTCGGGAAACGCGCGGCGCGGGCGGCGCCGATATCGAAGTTGGCGGCGCGCAGATCGGCTTCGGCCTTGCGGATATCGGGCCGGCGCAGCAGCAGTTCTGACGGAAGGCCTGCCGTGACCGGCGGCAGCGTGATCGCGGCCAGCGTATTGCCCTGCACGACAAAGCCCTGCGGCGGACGGCCGAGCAGCACGGCGAGTGCGTCGAGCGTGGTGCGTTCGTTCTGTTCCAGACCGGCGAGCGTGGCGCGCTGCGTCGCCACATTGCTGCGCTGCTGCGCCACTTCGTAATCGGTGATGGCGCCGTTGGTGCGCTGGGTTTCCAGCAGATTGAGAATGCCCTGCGCCACGCCCAGCGTCTCGTTGGCCAGCCGGATACGGTCGCGCAATGAGAGCAGCTGGAAATAGGTGCTGGCGATATCGGAATAGAGCGTGATCGCCACGGTTTCGCGGTTATAGCGGCTCGATTCCAGCCGGGTCAGCGCCGCCTCGGCCGCAGCGTCGTTGCCGCCGAACAGGTCGATCTGGTAGCCGGCGGTGAGGTCGCCGCTGAAGCTGTTGCGGATGATGTCGCCGCGGCTGCCGGTCGTCGTGGTCGTGCTGCTGCTGGTGAGCGACTGGCGGCCCTGGCGCGTGCGGCTGGCGCCGGCATTGGCGCCCAGCGTGGGATAGAGGTCGGCGCCAGCGATCTTGGCCTGGGCTTCCGACTGGCGGATGCGGGCGACCGCCACGCGCAGATCGGTATTGTTGGCCTGCGCCTCGGCGATCAGGCGGTTCAGCTCGGCCGAGCCGAAGCCGGTCCACCAGTTCGAGTCGGGCCAGACATTCAGCGCATCCTGCCGGCTGTCCCAGGCTTTCGGCGTTTCCACCGTGGGCTTGAAATAGTCCGGCACCATCGAGCAGGCGCTGACGGAGAGCAGCAGGACGGCGGCAGCCGTCAGGCGGGTGGAACGCAGCATGGGATTATTCCGCGGCGAGAGCGACGACAGGGTCGAGATCGGCGGCCTTGCGTGCCGGCAGATAGCCGAACAGCAGACCGGTGGCGAAGGCGCAGAGGAAGGCGAGCAGCACCGGTCCGGCCGAGAAGATCACCGGCCGGCCGAAATAGGCGAATACCCAGGTGACGGAGAGGCCCAATGCGACGCCGATCAGGCCGCCGAGCGTGCAGATCGCCAGCGCCTCGGAATTGAACTGCAGCATGATGTTCAGCCGGCGCGCGCCGGTGGCCATGCGCACGCCGATNNCCGCCGACCAGCAGCGAGATGGCGGCAATCGAGCCGAGCAGGATGGTGAGGGTGTTCTGGGTTTCCATGGCGGTTTCGATGATCGAGGCCATGTTGCGGATCTGGAAATCCTCGGCACGATGGCGCGCCATCAGAAGCTGCCGTATCTCTTCCTGCGTGTCATTGATCCGCGTCACATCCTGCACCTGGACTGTGATGGTGCGCACATAGCGCTGGCCGAAAAGCCGCAGCATGCCGGTGGAGAGCGGCACATAGATGATATCGTCCTGGTCGGCTCCCCAGGGGGTGGCGCCCTTGGGCGACATGATGCCGATCACCTGGAAGGGGATGTTGTTCAGCAGAACATAGCGCCCAATGGGATCGGTGCCCTCGAACAGGTTGTTCACCACGGTCTGTCCGATCACCGCCACCGGCAGGTAGGATTTCACGTCGCTTTCCGAGAAGAAGATGCCTTCCGCCACCGGCCATTCGCGGGCGATAGGGAAAGGCGCGGTGGTGGAGTTCACCTGGGTGACATAGTCGCGCGCGCCGGTGCGCACGGTGACATTGCCGGTATATTCCGGCACGGCGGCCAGGATGTTATGCACTTCGGCCGAGATCGCCTCGGCATCTTCCGCGGTCAGCGTGGCAGTCACGCCGCCGGCCTGGCGGATGTTGGGCGCGCCGGGCCGCACCAGCAGAAGATTCGTGCCCATGGCGGTGATGCGGTCGAGCACCGACTGTTTGGCGCCGTCGCCGATCGCCAGCATCGCCACGACCGAGGCCACGCCGATGATGATGCCGAGCAAAGTGAGCAGCGTGCGCAGCAGGTTGCTGCGCAGCGCCTGCAGGGCCATGCGGCCGGCTTCCATCACATCGAAGGGTGCAAAGCCGGCCTTGCGGCTGCGCTGCAGGCGTTTCGGCTGCATGGGGGACTGCGGATTCGGCTCGGCATGCTCGACCATACGGTCGGAGACGATATTGCCGTCCTTCAGCTCGATGATGCGGTTGGCCTGCGCTGCCACGTCGTGGTCGTGCGTGATCAGCAGAATCGTATGGCCCTGGGCGTTGAGATCGTGCAGCAGTCGCATGACTTCTTCGCCGCTTCTGCTGTCCAGCGCGCCGGTCGGCTCGTCGGCCAGGATCACGGCGCCGCCGTTCATCAGGGCGCGGGCAATCGAGACGCGCTGCTGCTGGCCGCCGGAAAGCTGCGTCGGCTTGTGATCCAGGCGGTCGGCGAGGCCGAGCTGCGTCAGCAAGGCTTCCGCCCGTTTCACCCGGTCGCCATGCGGCAGGCCGGCATAGATCGCCGGCATCTCCACATTGGCGGTGGCACTTTCGGTCGGCAGCAGGTTGTATTGCTGAAAGATGAAGCCGAAAGCCTCGCGGCGCAGCAGGGCGCGACCATCGGCATCCAGCGCAGCAACTTCGCTGCCATCGAAACGGTAGCTGCCGGTGCTCGGACGATCCAGCAGGCCGATCAGGTTCATCAGGGTCGACTTGCCCGATCCCGACGCACCCATGATGGCAACGAATTCGCCGGCATGAATGTCCAGCGAAATGCCGTGCAGCACCTCGACACCCAGGGTGCCGCGGTAATAGGTCTTGCGGATGTCGCGCAGGGAGATCAGCGGCGCGGGGTTTACCGCGTCGGTGGTCTCTTTGCCCGGGAGCATCACGTTCATGCTGCTCGCGTCTCCGTGACAGCTACAGGCGCGGCGGACGCGACGGCGTCGCCGGCGGCCGGGCATTGACGACGTCGATCACCACTTCGTCGCCGGCTTTCAGTCCACTGGCGACGGCGGCATTGACGCGGTTGCTGGCTGCGACATCGACGACGCGGCGGGCCGGCTGGCCATTCTCGATCACGCGCAGGGCGTAGCGGTTCTTGCCATTGGGAAGCGGGCGAAGCGCCGCCATCGGCACCACCGGCAGGTTCTCGGCCCTGGAGACGACGAAGAAGACCTGCGCGCTCATCTGCGTCAGCAGATCCTTGTCGGGATTGGCGACATCGAACAGTGCCGAATACAGCACCACGTTGTTCACCACTTCCGGCGTCGGCAGGATCTGGCGCAGCTTGCCTTCGCGGCGCTTCTCCGGTTGTCCCAGTGTGGTGAAGTAAGCGGTCATGCCGATGGTCAGCTTCGGCACGTCGGCTTCCGAGACCTGGGTCTTCACCGTCATGGTGTCGAGATCGGCGATGCGCAAAACAATGGGCGCCGACTGGTTGGCATTCAGCGTCTGGCCCTGGCGCGCGGTGATATCCACCACGGTGCCGGTCATCGGCGCATAGATCTTGGTGTAGCTCAGATTGGCCTGGTCGGATTTCAGCGTCGACTCACCCTGCTGGATCTGCGCGTCCAGCACGGCGATCTGCGCCTGCAGCGATTTGCGTGCAGTCTCGGCGCTGTCATAGGCATCCTGGCTGGTGGCACGGCCAGCCAGCAGGTTCTTCTGGCGGGCGAACTGGCGGTCGGCCAGACCGAGCTGCACCTGTTTGTCGGCCTTCTGCGCGCGCAGGGCCTGCAGGTTGGCGATGTCCGCCGAAACGCGGGCTTCGTAGATGGTCGGATCGATCTGCGCCAGCAGCGCGCCTTTCTCTACGCGTTCGCCGAAGTCGACCAGGATCGTGCGGAGCTGGCCCGACACCTGGGTGCCGACATCGACATAGTTCAGTGGCTGCAGCACGCCGACGGCGGAGACCGTGTCCTCCACATCGCCCAGCGCCACGGTCTGGGTGCGGAAACTCGGCTTGGTGTCGGCGCGGGCCGACCACAGCCACCAGGCGCCGCCGCCGAGCAGGGCGAGGGCGACAAGCGAGGAGAGGACGAGGGGTGTGCGTTTCATCATCTGGGTTATGGGCCGTTTCCTCATTCAAACGGAAGCAGCTTCTGATTCCTGCGCGCTGACCGGCAGGCGATATGCTTTCTGCGTGGTGTCTGTTGCCGGGATGCCACGTTTACGGAATTTATATGATAATGACTTGCAGAATCATTAGCGATGATGTTAAGCCATTTTCGTTTCGCAGCACGTAGCCCCGACGTGAAGCAATTGGGGGGAGGCGGAGTTCTCCGCAGCCTCAGATAACACGTTGCGTCGACTGGACTTTTTCCAGGCCAGGCGCGACCGGGTGAGCCAGGTCCGGTGGTTTCTGCCCCCGACCCGGCAGCCCGGTTTGAACCCTGAGGTGAAAGAAAAAATGACGATTCATCCTGCTTTCCACGCCGATTCCACCATTGGCCGCCTGCGGTTCGGCCGCGTGACGCCGCGCATGCTGGGTGCCGCCTCCGCCGTCGCCATCTCCGCCGTTGGCCTGCCGGCAGTCGCCCAACAGGCCGCCCCGCCGGCGCGGCTGCCCGCCATTTCGGTCGAGGGTCAGAAGCCGGCCGAGGAAGGCTACAAGGTCGACCAATCGGCCTCGCCGAAATTCACCGCACCGCTGCTGGAGACGCCGAAATCGGTCACCGTCATTCCGCAGGAACTGATCCAGGAGCGCGGTGCCACCTCGATGAGCGAAGTGCTGCGCACCACGCCGGGCATCAGCCTAGGCGCCGGCGAAGGCGGCACCGCCATCGGCGACCGCGCCTTCATCCGCGGCTTCGACGCGCTGAGCAGCACCTATGTCGACGGCCTGCGTGATACCGGCGCGCAATCCCGCGATCCTTTCAACCTCGAACAGGTGGAAATCACCAAGGGCACCAACGGCACCTTCGTCGGCCGCGGCTCCACTGGCGGCACCATCAATCTGGTCAGCAAGACTGCCAAGGCGCAGGATTTCAATGCCGGCAGCGCCACGCTGGGCACCGATCTGACCAAGCGTCTGACGGTCGACATCAACCGCGTCATCGACGGCAATATCGGCATCCGCCTGAATGCCATGGCGCAGGATTCCGAAGTGGCCGGCCGGGACGAGATCGAGGCCACCAAATACGGCTTCGCGCCGACGGTGACTTTCGGCCTCAACAAGCCGACGCGCCTGACGCTCAGCTACTATCATTACCAGCTGGACGACATCCCGGATTACGGTCATCCGTTCGATCCGAGTACCGGCAAGCCGGTGGCAGTCAGCCGCGACAATTTCTACGGCCTGGTCAACCGTGACTTCCGCGAAACCTATTACGATGGTGCGACGGCGCGGATCGAACACGATCTGTCCGACGCGATCACCGTCAGCAACACCACCCGCTATGTCTATGCTGAAAATAAATACATCGTCACCAAGCCGAACCTGTCGGCAGCGCAGCTGGCAGCCGGAACGGTCGCGCGCGAAAGCCGCAGCCGCAACGCCGACACCGAAACCATCGTTAATCAGACGGACGTAAAGTCCGAGTTCGAAGCCGGCGGCTTCAGGCACAGCGCGATTGCAGGTATCGAACTGTCGCGTGAACAGACTGCCAATCGCGGCTATGCGCTCGATCCAGCCACCGTCACCGGCGACAGTCTGTACAATCCGAACCCGTCGGACCCCTATGCCGGCACGATCGGACCGTCATCCAGCTTCGCCAATTCCACGGTGAATACGCAGGCGGTCTATGTGCTCGACACCATCGCCCTGGCCCCGCAGTGGGATCTCAATCTCGGCCTGCGGCTGGACAACTACGACACCAATTCGGTCGGTGCGAATACCAACGGCGCCTTCAATGTCGGACGCCATGACACCTTCCTCAATTACCAGACCGGTTTGGTCTACAAGCCGGCGTCCAATGGCAGCGTCTATGCCTCCTACAGCACCTCGTCCAATCCGTCGGGCGGCAGCGGTGGCGAAGGCGGCGACGAAAGCAGCCTGGGCGCCACCAACGACAGCCTGAAGCCGGAAGAAAATGTGACCTATGAGCTCGGCACGAAATGGGAAGTACTGAACCGTAAGCTGGCATTGACGGCGGCTGTATTCCGTACCGAGAAGGAAAACGCCCGCGTCTCCGGCATCAACAACACGGCGGAAAACCTGCCGGTCGGCAAGCAGCGCGTCGATGGCTTCGAAATCGGCGCCAGCGGCAACCTGACCGACAAGTGGAAGCTGTTCGGCGGCTATACCTTCCTGAAGAGCAAGATTGTCGATGACGGCCCGAATGCCAGCAACGATGGTCACGAGTTTCCGAACATCGCGCCGCACAATATCAGCCTGTGGACGACCTATGACCTGACTGCCGACTGGACTGTCGGTGCCGGTGCGATCTGGATGGCGGAACGGTACGCCAATGCGGCCAATACCTACCGCCTGCCGAACTACTGGCGGTTCGACGCCATGGCTGCTTACCGGATCACGCCTGACGTCGATCTGCAGCTCAACGTGATGAATATCTTCGACGAAACGATCTACGACTCCACGCATAACGGTCAGTTCGCGCCGGTCGCTCCGGGGCGGGTGGCGCTGCTGACGACCAATTTCAAGTTCTGACGTGTAACCGTGTAAAACCGCGCAGGAATCGCGCGCCCCGCTCGTGTCAAAAACCGGGCGGGGCATTTCCGTTTCAACGGGAAGGTCTTGCCGAGGGGAAGCGAACCATGATGTTGCACATACCTGACGTGCTGACCAAACAGCAGGTGGCGCATTGCCGCCAGATCATGGATGCCGCCAGCTGGATCGACGGCAATGCCACATCCGGGCATCAATCCACCCTGGCCAAGAACAACATGCAGCTGCCCGAAACTGCGCCCGAGGCGCGCCAGCTTGGCGACATTGTGCTTGATGCGCTGGAAAAAAGTCCGCTCTTCATTTCGGCGGCCTTGCCACTCAAGGTCTTTCCGCCGCTGTTCAACCGCTATGCCGGCGGCCAGGCCTTCGGCACGCATGTCGACAATGCGATCCGCAGTTTCCCCAACTCCGACTTCCGCATCCGCACCGATCTGTCCTGCACGCTGTTCCTGGCCGAGCCCGAGGACTACGACGGCGGCGAACTGATCGTCGAGGATACCTATGGCGAGCATCGCGCCAAGCTGCCGGCAGGCGATCTGGTGCTCTATCCCTCCACCAGCCTGCATCGCGTCACGCCGGTGACGCGCGGCGCCCGCGTGGCATCGTTCTTCTGGCTGCAGAGCATGGTGCGCGACGACGGCCAGCGCAACATGCTGTTCCAGCTCGACACCTCCATTCAGCAGCTTGTGCAGCGGCTCGGCAACGGCGATCCGCAGGTCGTGCAGCTCACCGGTATCTATCACAACCTGCTGCGGCGCTGGGCCGACAGCTGAAGAGTCGCATCATGGCCGCAAAATCGAAGAAGACTTTCCGCTACTGGCTGCAGCAAATCCATCTCTGGACCGGACTGGTGCTGCTGCTGCCGCTGCTGCTGATGGGCATCACCGGTGCGGTGCTGGTCTATGCCCATGATATCGAACATCTGCTGGGGCAGGGCGAGCCGCAGGCCGTCACATCCGGCGAGTGGCGCAGCCCGGCCGAGATCGTCGCCGCGGCGCAGGCCGCCAATACCGAAGCCGGCCGCATTCCGATCGCCGTGCGCTGGCCCGCCGGGATCGGCGATCCCGCCGCCGTGCGCCTCTCGCGCCCCGGCATGGCCGGCGAACGGCCGCAGCTGCGCGGCGGCCAGCAGCAAGGCAACACGCAGGGCGCGGTCCCGGCGGTCAGCCCCTTCGCCGGCAGTTTGCAGATCCTGGTCGACCCGGTGTCGCTGCAGGTTCTCGACAGCCAGCAGACCATGGGCGGCTGGGTGCGCTTCTTCCATGACCTGCATGGCCGTCTGCTGATCGGCGGCGGACTGGGCCGCGAATTGGTCGGCTGGCTCGGCATCGCCATGCTGGTGCTGGGCACCACCGGCATGATCATCTGGTGGCCCAGAAGCGGCCAGTGGAAAAACGCCTTCAGCTTCCGCTGGAAGACCAAAGGCGTGCGGTTTCATCGCGACCTGCATGGCGCGGTCGGCATCTGGAGTCTGGCGATCTTCCTGCTGGTGAATTTCACCGGCGTCTATATCGCCTTCCCGCAGCAGGCCGGCGCCGTGATCAACGCGGTATGGCCGGGTCGCGACATGCGGGCCGCCATGTTCCAGGCCCGTGTCGAACGGCCGCAGCCGGGCCAGACGGCGATTGCGCTGGACGATGCCGTGGCGCTGGCGCTGAGCCACGCGCCCGACGCGCGTTTCCTGAATGCCTTCCTGCCGTCGCGACCGGATCAGGCACTGCGTATCGGGCTGGTGCGCGGTGGGGCGGAAGACGGTGCGCCCGGTATCACCGTGCTGATCGACCCCTGGCGCCACAGCGTGATCGACGTCTTCGATCCGCAGACCTTCTCCACCGGTGAAACCATCATCGCCTGGCAACGCGCCCTGCATTACGGCACCGGCCTCGGTGGCACCTACAGGTTCTTGGTTTTCCTCTCGGGCGTGATCATCCCGATTTTCGCCGTCACCGGAACGCTGATGTGGTGGCTCAAGCGTCGCAACCGTCGCGCCACCGAACTGGCCAGGCAGGCCGTGCTGCGCGAGGCTGCCGCGGGAAGCCGCGCGGCGGAATAAAAAGGCCTGTCACAAACTCGCCGGCTGCCCCGTCTTTGCGGTATCTGATACAAGGATACCGTCATGACCGGCCCGGGCATTTCAACTGACGCAGACGGCACCGCCATCTTCGAGCGGCATCGCCGCCGGCTGTTCGGCCTGGCCTATCGCATGCTGGGCAGCGTGGGCGATGCCGAGGATGCCGTGCAGGATACCTACCTGCGCTGGCACCGGACCGACCGCAGCCTGATCCAGACTCCGGAAGCCTGGCTGGTCACCGCCTGTACCCGGCTCTGCATCGACCGGCTGCGTGCCGCCAAGCTGGAGCGCGAGACTTATCCCGGCACCTGGTTGCCGGAACCGCTGGTCGAGCTGGAGGTCTCGCTTCCGAATGCCGAGGATGCGCATGAGATGGCCGACGACCTGTCGATGGCCATGCTGATGGTGATGGAACGCCTGACGCCGGCCGAACGCGCCGCCTATCTGCTGCGCGAGGCTTTCGATTACGACTATCCGCAGATCGCCGTGGCGCTGAAGAAATCCGAAGCCGCCTGCCGCCAGCTGGTCAGTCGTGCGCAGAAACATCTGAAGGACGCCCGGCCGCGTTTCGAGGCCGATCAGGCCGCGGCGCGCGATCTGGCGAAGAAATTCGCCGCTGCCACCCGGGCCGGCGATGCATCGCTGTTTGCCGGATTGCTGGCCGAGGATGCGATGCTGTGGAGCGATGGTGGCGGCAAGGCCTCGGCGGCGATCAACGTGATCCACGGGCCGGACAAGATCGCGCGCTTCTTCGTCGGCATCGCCGGCAAGATGCCGGCTGGCATCCGTCGCGTCGTCGCCGTCATCAACGGCCAGCCGGGCTGGATCCTGTTCGACGGCGACAGGCCTTATCTGGCACTGGCAATGGATATCGTGGGAGAGTCCTTGCGCAACGTGTTCATCGTGCGCAATCCGGACAAGCTGGCGCGGCTCAGTGTCTACGCGCCGCAGGCGCGGTAGTCGTATTACCGTCATCCTCGGGCCTAGAAAGCTTCTTCTTGGCCGAGGATCCCTTTTTCAATGTTTAATGGGATGCGCGGATCAAGTCCGCGCATGACAAAAAGGGCTCAGACGTAGATGTCGACATGGCGGCCGAGTTTGCCGCGCACGGCACGCAGCACTTCGGCAAAGGTGCGGCGCTTTTTCGGCTGTTGCGCCGCGCGCTCCGCATCGCCCAGCCGCAAGGCGCGCTGCCACAGCCGCTCT
>NZ_PEKV01000034.1 GCF_002796975.1 Ferrovibrio sp.
GTAACTGCCCAGGTACCTCGTCAGTGATCAGGTCGTACGGAGTTTGCTGAGGAGGACCGTTGGGGATTGGGTCAGGGTATCGATGATGTTCCAACCCTGTTTTTTCGCGGTGGCGATGAAGGAGCGGATGACGGCGAAGTCGCGGGCGCCCGGTTCGGAGCGGAAGCCACCGGAGATTTTCTGTCTGAGCTTCATCATGCGGGCGGCTTGCTCGGCCAGATTGTTGGTGAAGGGTACGCGGGGATCAGTCAGGAAACGCAATACGTCGTCCTTGCGGGTCCTCAATCGCAGCAGCAGGTTGTGGCCGGTGCGGCGCCGTGGACGACCCCGACGCCCGGTGACGGGCAGTGGCGATTGGGCCTCATGAAAGGCGAGCCCTTCGGCAACGAGGGTGTCGTATCGACGCTGGAACCGATGCACGAGGCTGGGTTTCAGTGGCCCATCGCGTTCGCGGGCGAGGTGGGCGGCATGACAGGCCCGGTGCAAGAGTCGTTGCATGCGCAACGCCCAGGGTTCCCGCTCGATCTCGATCAAGGCCTTGAGCTCGCGCAGATGATGCGCATTGCACAAGGCATGCAGCACACCCTTCAAGGTGTAGTAGGGCTTCCAGTGGTCATGGACGACAATGCCAATGATCCCTTCCCACAGACTGCCCCGCTTCGGGGAAACGCGGTAGAAGCTCAGCCAGGCGGTCACCGCCACATGGAGCCATTGCGTCTTGCCACCGATGCGAAAGCCGGTTTCATCCAGATGCTTGACCGCCGCAGTCTTGACGAGCTGGCCCACCGCCGCCACGAACCCCTGGACCTGCTCGACCGCCTTCGTGCTCATCCGTGCGATCGTGGCGGCGGCCAGTTTCACCCCAAACAGATCGGCCATCAGTTCGACCCACCGATCCTCGGGAATGAACTGGGCGTGGAGCAGATAGACTACGAAGGCCGTGATCCGCGCGCCGTATTGCACCGGCGCCGTGACTCCCTCGGGAAACGCCGCCCGTGTCGCCTCACCACACTGGCCACAGCGGCCGGTGTGAGCGCGATGCTCGGTCACGACCAGCGGGGGTGGCTCCGGTAGGTCAAAGACCTGCCGGGCGCTGTACGCCGTGACCATGGCTGGGGTCAGGGTCGAATCGCAGTTCGGGCAGATGTTGGGGTAGTGGTCGAGAATGACGTCCGGTTCGGCCACTTGACGCAGCGTGTTGCCGGGATGGCCCTTCTGCCCGCCGGGTGGCCGGCCCGAGGCTTCGCGCAGACTCTGGGTCCGTGGCGGTTTCTTCAACCCATCACTAGATGGGGGTTTTCCGCTGTTGCCACTGTTCAGCCCCAGACGGCGCTCGAGTTCCGCGATGCGCGCCAGAAGCACGGCATTCATCTCCCGCAACGTCGCGTTCTCGGCCTGCAAGCGCGCGATCTCCTCCGCGACTGCTGTTGGGATGGCAGCAGTCATGAGATCGGCATCGCTGAGCGGCGTGTCAGTCACGGAGGTCATGGGGCGATTTACCATCCATTCATACCCGGCTTGTCAAGCTGTTTTTTCCACCGGCACCTGGGCAGTTAC
>NZ_PEKV01000035.1 GCF_002796975.1 Ferrovibrio sp.
CGCGGCGCTGGCCGAGATCGTGACCTCGGTGAAGAAGGTGTCGGACATCGTGGCCGAGATCGCCGCCGCCTCTGCTGAGCAGTCGCGCGGGCTGGAGGAGGTCAATGGCGCGGTGGTCAACATGGACGAGATGACCCAGCGCAACGGCGCCCTGGTCGAGCAGACCAATGCCTCGGCCCAGGCCATGGCAAACCAGGCACGGCAGCTGGCCGAACTGGTCGGCCATTTCCGCATCGACGGCGAGGCGTCGGACGGACGTGCCGCCAACGACAGCGAACTGGAAGACGCTGCCGACTGAGCGGCTCTCCTCTAGGAATACAAAAAGCCCGGCCCGGGAATAGTTTCTGGCCGGGCTTTTTATTCCTCCGTCATCCCCGCGAAAGCGGGGATCCAGTGGATAGATCGACTGGGTCCCCGCTTTCGCGGGGACGACGACTGGAGGTGTTATCGCCTCTTCTGTGCCACGGCATCCATCGCCTCGGCCAGTGCCAGATTCTCGTCGCCGCCCAGCCGCCGCAGATTGGCGATCACCCCATCGGCATCGGGCAGCGGACGGTTCTGGCTCAGCTTGAACTTGCCTTCCAGCCTGGTCACCGGAATCTCGATGCCGACGATGCCGCGCACCATGCCGGCGAAGAAACTTTCCGGCTCGTCGTCTAGCCGCCAGCCATCGGGGCCTTCGTAGATCTTCGACAGCCGGTCGACGATGCCGCGCAGTTCGGCTGCATCGCGGCTGACGCGAGCGCGGCCATAGGCATGCACCACCATGTAATTCCAGGTCGGCACCGCCGGCTTCTTCGCATACCAGTTCGGCGAGACATAGCCATGCGGACCCTGGAAGATGCAGAGTACCTCCCGGCCATCGAGGGCCGCGACCTGGTTGTTGGCCGCCGCCAGATGGCAGACCAGGGTGCCATACTCGCCACGCTCTCTGTCGAGCAGGAAGGGCACGTGGCTGGCGATCATATCGGTTGCCGCGTCTGGGCCGCTCCCCGAAATCAGCAGGCCGAAGGCATGCGCCTCGATCAGGTCGAACAGGGGTTCACGGTCGGCTTGCGCGAAATGGGCGGGGATATACATGGTGGGTTGGCCGGTTGCTGGTGGGTGCCGGCTGGAATACGGCGCGGCCGGAGCGCTCGCAACCGCAGAATTGCACCCTTCTTGTCCCCCGGGCCGCCTGTGAAATCCGGGCTTGGCGATTTAACCTTTGTTCTACCGGGGGTTATACCGGCGTCATCTGAAAAATATCTGTGCAACCTTGCCGGGACTTTCGATTCAACCGCCGGCCTTAACATGCTAGAGACATTCAAAAGTATGCTTTGAGATGCAGACCACAGAAGCCGACCTGCCCGACGATCTGAAGACATTGCTTGCGCTGTGGCGCATGCATGCGGGCGCGCGCCGTTTTCCCGCCCGCGAGACTTTCGACGGCCGCACCCTGATGCCCTGGGCCGGCCGGCTGCATCTGATCGAGAGCCTGGAAGACGGCGACTTCTTCTTTCACCGCTTCTCGCCGATCAGCGCGGCGCGGCTGGGCATCGACCATACCGGCCAGCGCCTGTCGGCCACCGTGCTGGACGAGCGGAACACCGCGACCACGGGCGCCTATCGCCGCTGCCTGGCCCTGGCCCGGCCGGTCTGCGACCGCATTATGCCGCGGATGGACGACGGCAAGCATCACACGCCCTATGACCGCCTGATGCTGCCGCTGGGCGGCGACGAACGGCCGAACTTCCTGCTGGTCGGGCTGTGGTTCCACCCGGCGGAAATCCCCGCCGACAATCACACGGCGCGGATATAGGCCAGGACGCGGCGGCGCTGCCCGCCGCGCCGGCCGTGCCGATGCGCGCGTCCGTCAGACGCCGAGATAGCGCTGCAGCAGATCGGGCTGCTTCTTCAACTCCGTCGCCGGCCCTTCATGGGCAATATGGCCGTTGTTGATGATGTAGACGCGGCTGGCCAGCGCCAGCGTGGCGGCGAGATTCTGCTCCACCAGCACGATGGTCTGCCCGGCATCGGCCAGTTCCCGGCAGGCGCGCACGAGGTCGTGGATGATGACCGGCGCCAGGCCCTCGAACGGCTCGTCCAGCAGCACGATCTTCGGATCGCGCACCAGGGCACGGGCGATCGCCAGCATCTGCTGCTCGCCGCCCGACAGATCGGTGCCACGGCTGGTGCGCCGTTCCTTCAGGCGCGGGAACATGTCGTAGATGCGTTCCAGCGGCCATTTGTTCTGCGCGGTCAGGCCGGCGAGGATGATGTTTTCCTCGACATTCAGACTGCCGAAGATACGGCGGTTTTCATGCACGAGCTGCATGCCGACCCNNCCCATCAGGCTCTTCAGCGTCGTGCTCTTGCCGGCGCCGTTACGTCCGAGCAGCGCCACCACTTCGTTCTTCTCAACCCTGAGGCCGACATCGAACAGGATATGGCTGTCGCCGTAATAGCTGTTCAGGCCGCTGACTTCGAGCAGGCTCATGCCACTTCTCCATGCACGCCGCCCAGATAGGCTTCCTGCACCTTTGCATTGGTCTTGATCTCGGCCGGCGTGCCTTCGACCAGCACCCGGCCTTCCTGCAGAACGGTCACCTTGCCGACCAGTTCGAACAGGGCATCCATGTCATGGTCGATCACGATCATGGTGCGGCCCCGTGCGATGGCCTTGAGCAGCGCCACCGTCTCGACGCGTTCGCGCGGGCTCATGCCGGCCAGCGGCTCGTCGAGCAGCAGCAGGCTGGGCGACGTGGCCAGCGCCAGCCCGATCTCCAGCCGCCGCTTCTCGCCATAGGCAAGTTCGGACACCGCCGTGTCGAGCCGGCGAGTCAGATTGACCAGCGCGGCCGTGTTCTCCACCCGCTCATCGAGACCGGGAACCTTGTGGAGACCCTTGAACAGGTCGAGCTTGAACTTGCCGCGGGTTTCGCCAAGAGCGGCGATGATGAGGTTCTGGCGCACCGTCAACCGGTCGAAGAGCTGGTTGATCTGGTAGCTCTTGGTCAGGCCGAGCTGGCAGACATCGGTGACGCCCATGCCGGTGATGTCGCGACCCTCGAAGACGATCTTGCCCGACGTCGGCGCGATTTCGCAGGTGAGCATCTTGAAGAAGGTGCTCTTGCCGGCGCCGTTCGGCCCGATGATGCCGCGCATCTCGCCATGCTCGATCGAAAAATCGATGTCGCTGTTGGCAAACAGGCCGCCGTAACGCTTGGAGAGGCCGGTCGCCTGCAGGATCGGGCCTGACACCGGCGCGTCGCCGCGGCGGCGGCTGGGCATGGCCTCGATCGCGGTCGGATCGAAGGCCGTGCCGGCGGACGTCTCTGCCGCTTCGTCCGGGTCGACTGCTTTCCTGCCGCCCGTCGCCAGACGATAGAGGTCGACGATGCCGCCGACGATGCCGCGACGGAGGAAAAACACCAGGAGCACGAAGACGACCCCGAGCACCAGCTTCCAGGTGGCGCCGAGCTGCAGCACATTCTGGAAGAAGTCGCTCAGATAGAGCCACACGGCGGCGCCCACCAGCGGCCCGAACAGCGTGCCGCTGCCGCCGATCGCCGTTTGCATGACCAGCTGGCCGGAGGTCTCGAACAGGAAGGCATCCGGCGGCATGAAGCCCTGCATGGTGCCGAGCAGGCCGCCGGCGAAGCCGGCATAGATCGCCGCGACCACGAAGGCGGTCAGCTTGTAGCCGTGAATATTGTGGCCCAGCGCGCTGGCCCGCAGCGGATTGTCGCGGATCGCCGAGAGGATCGCACCGACCGGCGAGCGCACGATGCGCAGCGCGATGACGATGCCGATGAAGTACCAGAACGCCAGGAACATATACATGGTCCAGTCGGTGTTGAACTTCAGCACCGTGGATCCGAAGGCGATTTGCGGCGCGGGAACGCCGGGCAGGCCGTTCTCGCCGCCGGTGAAGTCCGACAGCGGATTGAATTCAACGAAATAGAAGACTTCCGCAATCGCCACCGTGATCATGGCGAAATAGATGCCCGTGCGCTTGAGCGCGATCAGGCCCACCAAATAGCCGACTACGCCTGCCGCGATCGCGCCGATGAAAATGGCGGCGATGACATTGGGGAAACCGGCCTCAGTCAGCAGGTAGGCGGCGAACATGCCGCCGGTGCCGTAGAGAGCGGACTGACCGAAGGAGAGCAGTCCGGTGTAGCCGAACAGGATGTCGAAGCCGAGGCCGAACAGGCCCCAGATCAGGATGCGGTTGATCGTGCTGGGCGAGAAGCCGAGATGCGGCAGCACGAAAGGCACCAGGATCAGCCCCAGCGCGGTGAGAAGTTCGACGAGGTGAGGACGTTTCATCGGCATGGCGCAGGCCTTACTCGCGGCCGGCCTGGCCGAGCAGACCGTGCGGGCGAAGCACCAGCACCAGCGTCATGGCCAAGAACAGCATGATATAGGAATAACCCGGGTTGAACATCGAGGTGATCGAGATGATCTCGCCCGCGATAAGCCCGCCGATGATGGCACCGGGGAAGGAGCCGACGCCGCCGATGACGACGACGACGAAGGTTTGCACCAGGATCGCCTCGCCCATATCGGGGGCAATCGATACCACCGGTGCGTTGACGATGCCGGCGAACCCGGCGGCCATGGCGCCGATGCCGAACACCAGCATGAAGACCCTGTAGACGTTGATGCCGAGTGAATCGACCATCACCGAATCTTCGATGCCGGCGCGCACGATCATGCCGATGCGCGTCTTGTAGAGCACGAAGTAGAGCACCAGCAGCGCCACCGCGACAATGCCGAGCAGCGCCAGCCGGTAGGTCGGATAGATCATGAAGCCGAGATCGGTGATGCCGACCAGCGGCGCCGGCGGCGGCACCCGCTGCGACAGGCTGCCGAAGGCGAAACGCACGGCCTCGACGAGGACGACGCTAAGGCCGAAGGTGACGAGGAGCTGATCCTCATGCGGGCGCGTATAGAAATGACGGATGATGATCCGTTCCACCACGACGCCGACGATCATGACGAACAGCGAGCCGGCGGCGGCCGCCACGAGGAAGGATTCGGTATAGGTGTAAGCGATCCAGCCGGCGTAACCGCCCAGCATGAACATCGCGCCATGTGCGAGGTTGAGCACGCCGAGGGTGCCATAGATGATCGTCAGGCCGGATGAAATCAGCGCCAGCAGTGCGCCGAGCACCAGCCCGTTGAAGCATTGCGATATGAAATTTGCCCAGTTAATCACGCCGGCCCCCGCCTACTCATGGGTGATTGGTCGCTCAACGCCTGCCCCCGGCCGCCACCGCCCGAGATCTTTCGGAGCGGCGACGGTCGCAGGCGGTGAACCGCATACCCTCCGGCCCAGGGATGGGCCGAAGGGTATCTTGCTTCGGTTAGGTGTAGTCGCCGAGCTTGCAGCCGAATTCGTCCGGCTTCTGCATCACGCCCGCGCCGGGAACCACTTCGAGCACCTCCCAGAAGTCCTCGTCGTTCTTCATGGCCTTCTTGGCCTTGCCGCGAACGATGACAACCGGACGGATGCACTGATGGTCTTCCGGACGATAGTGGACGTCGCCCAGCAGCGAGGGGATGGTCTCGCCCTTCTCGTACTGCTTGATGACAGCCGGCGGATAGAAGGTACCGGCTTCCGAGACCATGCGTGCCCAGTGAGCGAAGCTGACATAGGCATTCTCGGCGCCCCATTCCGGCCGGTAGCCGTACTTCTTCTTGAAGGCATCGACGAACAGCTTGGCCAGCGGATACTGGTCTTCCTGCGTCCACCAGAAATCGGTCGCCGCGAAGACGCCCTCGGTGATTTCCGCGCCCACTTCCTTGGCCAGGAACGGGATCTGGTAGGGAATGACGAGTGTCATCTTGGGCAGGAGGCCGAACTGCTTGGCCTGCTGCGTCGAGAGCACGGCGTCGCGGCCCCAGTTGACGTTGATCAGGAAGTCGGCGCCGGAATTGGCGATGTTGGTGAGATACTGGCTGTAGTCCTGCGTGCCGAGCGGCGACACCTGGTTGGTCACCATCTTCCAGCCGCCATTGGCGGTCAGATAGTCGTTGACCGACTTGGTCACCGTGTGGCCGTAGGTGTAATCCGGCGTCATGAAGGCCGCCTTCTTACCCTTGCCGAACTGCTTCAGCAGCACCGGGCCGATCGCGGCCGCGGCGGTCTGGCCAAAGAAATTCTGGCGGAAGCCGTAGCGCACGCAATCCTTGCCGGTGGTGTCGTTGGAACCGGAAATGCCGGCCAGATAGAGGATCTTCTCACGCTGGGCGAACTTGTTGAGCGCAACGGCCACGGCAGAGGACGTCGAACCGGTCATCATGATGATCTTGTTGTCATTGATGAAGGTCTGCTGCGACTGCACCGCGTTGTTCGGCTTGGCGCCCGAGTCCGCCGACAGCAGCTTGACCTTCTTGCCGAGCAGGCCCTTGTCGACCTTCGGCGCGAGCTTCTTCATCAGCTCGTGGCCGGTGTTGATATGCTCGACGGCGAGTTCCCAGCCCTTGAGCTCATCGGCGCCCTGCGCCGCGTAGCTGCCGGTCAGCGGCACGGCGGCGCCGACGCTGACGGTGTCGCCCTGCGAACCCGCCGGCCAGGTGCCGATCGGCGGCTCGCCGGCCGCCCATGCCAGATTCGGCATGCCGGGGATCAATGCGGCGCCAGCAACGCTGGCACCCAACTGCATCACACGACGGCGCGACAGGCCGCCTTTCAGGTCATGGAACATTGTTCTTCTCCCTAATTTCCAGTTTCCGGCCGGCACTTGTCCGGCCGCCTTGGGATTACTAGGGAGGGAGATTCGTCCGGCCAATTCGCACCCGGAAGCTGACGCGCCCGAAGCAGGAACCCCCGGCTCAGCTCCTCCGCTGAATCCGGCCTGCAGTAAACGGGAGCAAGCTGAGAACCATCTGACGTGAAACTGACCTGAAACTGATTTTACGATTATCCCCGGGCCGCTTCGATGGCCCGGTCGAGCGCGCCGACCAGCGCGGCCAGCGCATGGGCTGCGTCCTGCCGGTTGCCGGTGCCGTTACGTAAGCCGGTCATCTGCTCTTCCAGGTCGAGCGCCGCCGCACTCACCGCGGCATGGCCGAATGTCCCGGCGGCGCCGGCGAGCCGGTGCGCCAGCCGTTCGACGGCGGCGAGACGGTCGGAGCCACCGCCGGTTGGCACCGTGGCCGCAAGGACATCGGCAAGCTCGCAGAGCGCTGCGCGATCCGCAATCAGCCGGAGTGCGAAGGTGCCGTCCGGATCGAGAAGAGCAAGGTCGGCGGCGCTCGGCGCCTCAGCCATGGATGGTCGCGCGGTGACGCTCGACCANNTCGTCGTTGTAGCCGTAGAGCGTCTCTTCGATCATCCGCTTCGGCGTCATGTGATTCTTGCGGCGGGCGAGCAGTTCGAGCAGCTGGAACTGCTTGCGCGTCAGCGGTGCGCTGGCGCCGTCGACGACGGCCTCCAGTGCATCGCGGTCGACGACGATATTGGCGACGTTGAGCCGGCGATCCTTCAGCGACGAGGGCCGGCGCAGCAATGCCGTGACCCGTGCCCGCAATTCGGGCACGGCAAAGGGCTTCACCAGATAGTCGTCGGCACCGGAGGACAATCCGCTGACCTTGTCCTCGACCTTGCTGCGTGCCGTCATCATCAGGATCGGTGTGGCGATGGACCGCTTGCGCAGCTCGCGCACCAGATCCATGCCGTCGCGGTCCGGCAGGCCGAGATCGACGACCATCAGCGCATAATCGGTGTCGCGGCTCGCCAGCAGCGCATCCTCGGCAAAACCGATCACGTCGACGGTGAGGCCGAGCGCGCGCAGTTCGCGCCCCACCAGGCCGGCGATGTCGCGGTCGTCCTCCACGACCAGAATGCGTGTCTGCGCAAAGGCCAAGGCAGAGCCGTCGCCGAAAGCATTGCTTTCGACCAGATCGGTAACTGTGGCGCTGTTTGTCATCCGTCAGCTCCCTGCTGATGGCGCCCTTTGCGGGTCGATTGTGTGAGCCTTGTGCCGCAAAAACAAGGTGTTTACAAATTTTCCCAGCTATCCGGTTGGGTCGGCGAGGGAGAAATCTTCCGCAAAAAGGGGAGATTATGGCGGCTTCGGTGCTGATTGCTGACGACGACGCCAACATAGCGCAGGCGCTGTGCTTCCTGATGCAGCGCGAAGG
>NZ_PEKV01000036.1:0-318 GCF_002796975.1 Ferrovibrio sp.
GCCTCCCCAGGTGCCTTGAGCGGGTGCTGCGCATGGACCATCCCGCTGCCCGGGTCCAGGATGAGCACCCGCGGCCCGTCCACGAGCACCGCCACCGCGCTCCCGCGCAGCCTCACCGGTACCGAGTAGCGGGCTGAGCCGACCCGCACGGTGGCGAGCTTGTCGACCTTGCGCATGATCGGCGGCGGCCCGATGTGAGGCCGCAGCGACGGCAACGGTGTCAGCAGCTCGACCTCGACGGCCAGCCGCTGCGCCGGGACCGCGCTCGTTTGGGAGTGAACAGCGGCGTTGACCTCCTCACACCACGCCCGGGCGTGC
>NZ_PEKV01000036.1:340-744 GCF_002796975.1 Ferrovibrio sp.
CCCTTGGACTGCGGGTCGGCCGCCTCGCAGAAGTCCGGCCGGAACCGGTAGTGCGTGGCGAACCGGACGTACTCGGCCGTAGGGACCACCCGGTTAGCGACCACGCCACCCTTGAGACCCCCCATCCGGTCAGCCAGCACAACCTTCGGCACCCCACCCAGGGCCTCGAAGCACTCCGCGAGCAGCGCCAGCGTCGTGGCCGCCTTCTCATCGGCTGCGAACCGTACGAACCGCACCCGCGACCACGCCAGCACCGCGCAGAAGACGTGGACCCCGGCGATGACACCCCAGTCGATGACCAGGTGCTCACCCGGGCTCCACACCGCCGGCCGCCGGCCCCGACCGTTCTCACGACGCCACGCCTTCTTCTCCTGCGCGACCAGACGACGGAAGTTCCGGTCCGA
>NZ_PEKV01000036.1:817-1015 GCF_002796975.1 Ferrovibrio sp.
GCGGCCCCACGGTAAGTGCCCACCTGCTGGTAGGCGGAGATGATGCTCATTCGTTCCCTCGCAGACATCACAATGGAGCCCTCCTGGGCGGTGGCGTAGCCGGCATAGACACCGCTACTCCACCGCTCAGGGCTTCACGCTCCGGATCGACACGACGAGCAAGGAGTGGGGACTTTCACACGGCCACCACCAGGGACC
>NZ_PEKV01000020.1:0-65272 GCF_002796975.1 Ferrovibrio sp.
TCGCGAATCGCCGCCGGCAGGGTCTCGAAGAAGCGGCGATACAGCGCCAGCGGATAGACCACGCGCACGCGCCGGCCGGCCGAAGAGGCGAAGTCGTTGGTGACGCCTTCGATCAGCGCCTCGATCAGGCGGTTGCCGCTGACCGGCAGCGCGTTCAGTTCGTAGCCGGCGTCTTTCATGGCGCGCAGGATCTCGACCACGCTCTGTGGTGTATCGAGGCCGACGCCATTGCCGATGCGACCGTCGCGGTTCGGGTAATTCGCCATCACCACGGCGATCTTGCGTTCGGCCGGCGACAGGCGGCCGAGCCGCGACCAGGCGCAGGCAAATTTCGCCACATAGCTGCAGCGGCCATGATCGGGCTGCAGCCGCACGATGCTGCATTCGGTGCGGGTATCGAACTGCGCTTCGGCCTTGAAGGCGACGGCGCGGGTCATGATGCGGCCGTCGATTTCCGGCAGTGCGACGGCAATCGCGAGGTCGCGCGGATTGAGGCCGCGCGTACCATTCGCCCAGTCGTCGCGCGGCTGCGTGGCGAACACGACCTGCAGGACAGGACAATCGCATTGCCCAAGGGGATCATCGATGCTGCTGTCGCCGCCGGTCGGCGTGCCGAGCGCGAAGCTGGTCGCATTCAGGATCACGTCGGGTAGGGCGTGGTCCAGCAGCGTGCCGACGATATCGGCCGACAGCCGGTCCTTCAGACTGGTCACATAGATCGGCAGCGGATTGAGGCCCTCGGCCGACAGCGCCTGCACCAGCGCATCGACAGCGGCCAGATCGCCGGCCTGCATCAGCGCGCGGTAGAACACGATAGCGGCCACGGGGCGCGGTCCGGCGCGCGCGCCGTGATGCAGCGCATTCCATTCCGGGCGCAGGCTGTCGAGATCTGGATCGTGCAGACCCGGCCAGTAGATGCCGGCGGCCGGCAGCGGTCGCGCCGGCGGCGGATCTTCCGCGCGGCCGATCATCGCGGCGGCGCGGCGCAGGCAGTTCTGCAGATTCTCGATGCCGCCTTCGCGGAAATACTCGAACAGCATCGCGCGGGCTTCGTCGTCGACGGTGGAGAATCCGTCCAGCCCCGGATCGGGCTGGCGGTCGCCCGGCAGGAAGGCGAGCAGGATGCCGCGCGCGCGGCACAGATCGCTCAGCCGCTCGACGCCATAGGCCCAGTAGCTCTGGCCGCCGAGCAGGCGCACGATCACCAGCCGGGCATGCTGGATCACGCTCTCAACGTAAAGATCGACCGCGTAGGGGTGGCCGAGCTGCAGCAGGTTGGCGAGCCGCAGGCGCGGGAAGTCGTCCGGCAGCGACGAGAGCGCGCTGCTCAGCGCTGCCAGTTCGGTATCGGCCGCCGAGAGGATGACGATGTCGCCGGGTGTCTGCCCCAGATCAACGGCGCCATCGCTGGTCGCCGCGCCGCCGGGTATGGCATTAAGCAGATGCACGGCGGCGCGACCTTTACAGGGCCTTAGACGGCGGCGAGGGCAGCGCGGATCGCCGCCTCGTCCAGCCCGGCCTTGCCGATCACCACCAGCCGGGTGGCGCGGTGTTCACCGCCCTGCCAGTCGCGGTCGTAATACTGCGACAGCCGCGTGCCGACACCCTGCAGCACCAGGCGCATCGTCTTGTTGGCGACGGCGACAAAACCCTTCACGCGCAGGATGTCATGCTCGGCGATCACCGGCAGCAGGCTGTCGAGCAACGCCTCGGGCGAAGCCTGTTCGGGCAGCGTCACCGAGAAGCTGAAGAAATCCTCGTGGTCGTGGTCGTCCTCATTGTCGTGATGCGACTTGCGTGCGGCGATATCATCCTCTGCAGCCGCCTGCAGCCCCAGCAGGATATCGGCCGCCACTTCGCCACGGCTGATCGGCAGGGTCTTCACGCCCTGACGCAGATGCGTGGCGATCTCGGCGCGCACATTGTCCAGCGCGCCCTCGTCCAGCAGATCGGTCTTGTTCAGCAGCACGAGGTCGGCGCAGCCGAGCTGGTCCTCGAACAGTTCTTCCAGTGGATTGTCGTGATCCAGGTTGGGGTCGGCCGCGCGCTGCGCCGCCAGCGCCTCTTCGTCATCGGCAAAGCGGCCTTCGGCCACGGCGGCGGCATCCACCACGGTGACCACGCCGTCCACGGTGGTACGGTTCCTGATGCCGGGCCAGGCGAAGGCCTGCACGAGCGGCTTGGGCAGCGCAAGACCCGAGGTTTCGATCACGATATGCGTCGGCGGTTCCGGCCGGTCGAGCAGCTTCTGCAGCGTCGGCAGGAAATCGTCGGCCACCGTGCAGCACAGGCAGCCATTGGCCAGTTCGACGATGTCGTCTTCCATGCAGTCGGGCGCGCCGCAGCTTTTCAGCAGGTCGCCGTCGATGCCCACTTCGCCGAATTCATTGACGATCAGTGCGATGCGCCGGCCATTGGCATGGGTGATCAGGTGGCGGATCAACGTGGTCTTGCCGGCGCCGAGAAAACCGGTGACGACAGTGGCGGGAATCTTGGCAGCAGGGATTTTGGTGGCAGCCGTGTTTTGCATTCTTCAAGCGTCCTGTTGCATGACGCCGACACGGAAGGCCCCGCCGGTCGCGCCGCAGCCCCTTCTGGGGGTGGGCGAGAATGACACAGGCCGGGCGCCGACACACCCCGTCCGGCACATCCGTTCGACCAAGGGTGATGGCAGGTCTCCGGGCTTGCGGGTCATAGCAGGTCGTGCGCCTTCCCGGCGGATTTCACATCCTGCCAGTGGCCTGTTGCACGCCGCTCGCCGCCTACCGTAGCGGGGGCTGCCGCGGCTTGCGGTTTCTGCGCCCTCTTTGTGCAGCAGAAACCGGCACCGCGTTCCCTTTTCATCGCTGCCACATCAAAGGCATGACGTGGCGGCGAACCATCGCGGCGGACGGTAAGCCGCGCTCCCGGTCTTGTCAAACCGGTCGGCCTTGGGCACAAAGGGAGCGGGTGGGTCCGCATGCAGCGCATTTTCTGCGCGCGTTTCAAAGAGGTTGCCATGTCCTTCAACTCCAAGCTCGGTCGGACAGTTCTGCCGGCCATCCTTCTGGCAAGCCTTGCTCTTCCGGCTTCGGCCCATCCCGGCCATGATGCCGGCGGTTTCGCCACTGGCTTCGCGCATCCCTTCAGCGGTTTCGACCATCTGCTCGCCATGCTGGCGGTCGGTCTGTGGGCCGTGCAGTTTGCGGCGCGCAGCGAAAACCGCGCATCGCTCTGGCTGCTGCCGGCGGCCTTCGTGCTGCCGATGGGCGCCGGCTTCCTGCTGGCACTGAATGGCATTTCGCTGCCCGGCGTCGAAGCCGGCATTGCACTGTCGGTGCTGCTCCTTGGCCTCGCCGTTGCTTTCGCCGTGCGCCCGCCGCTGACTGCCGCGATGGCGGTGACGGCGCTGTTCGCGCTGTTCCACGGTCACGCGCATGGGACGGAAATGGGTGTGGGCGTTGCCACCGCCTATGCCGCCGGCATGCTGCTGGCCACCGCGCTGCTGCATGGTTTCGGCCTGGTCGGCGCGCGTCTGGCGCAGCAGCTCACGGTGCCGGTGCTGACGCGCGCTGCCGGTGCCGCCGTCGCCGTGGCCGGGGTCGTGATCCTGGTTGGCTGACGCCTTTGTCTTTCTGAACGACCCGCGTTACTGGGCGGTGGCCGGCGCAGCCGCGCTGGCCGGCCTGGTGCGCGGCTTTTCCGGTTTCGGCGGCGCGATGGTGTTCATGCCGATCGCCAGCCTGGTCTACGAGCCGAAGCTCGCCGCCATCCTGCTGTTCATCGCCGATGACATCGCTGCCCTGGCCATGCTGCCCGATGCGGTGCGCCGCTGCGTCTGGCGCGAAGTCCTGCCGCTGGGCATCGCGGCGGTGATCGCCGTGCCCTTCGGTGTGGCGCTGCTGGTGGTGGCCGATGCGGATCTGATGCGCTGGGTGATCTGCAGCGTGATCCTGCTGGCGGTCGGCCTGATGGCGCTGGGCTGGCGCTATGCCGCGCGGCTCGGCCTGCCGGCCACGCTGGGCACCGGTATGCTGGCGGGTCTGAGCGGCGGCGCGGCGGCCCTGCCGGGTCCGCCGGTGGTGCTGCTCTGGCTCGGCGGGCAGGGCAATGCCGCCACCGTGCGCGCCAACCTGATCGTGTTCTTCGGCTTCACTGCCACTGCAACGGGTGTGGCCTACTGGTGGAGCGGTCTGTTCACGCAACAAAGCCTGCTGATGTCGCTGCCGCTGATCCCGGCCTATCTGCTGCCGCTCAATCTGGGCAGCCGCCTGTTCGCGCGCTCCAGCGAGCAGCAGTTCCGTCGCGCGGCACTGGCGCTCTGCGCCTTTGCCGCCCTGTCGGGCCTGCCGTTGTGGAGGCTGCTGTAAGAAATCAGTGGTGCCTGTATTTGCGCGCGGCTTCTTCCAGCGCGCCGAGCAGCTGCATTTCGATCTTGCTGCCACTGCCCTGGATGCGGTTGCCCATCACGACATAAAGCGCGTCGATCTGCGCCGCGATGATGTCGAGCTGGATCGGCGTAGGCACGCCCATATCCTTGGTGAAATCGTTCAGCGATTTGGCAAAGGCGGTCAGCAGCGGATATTTGAACATGCCGCCCATGCCCTTGATCTCGAGCGAGAGGGAGCGGATCGCCTGCATCGCCTGATCGGCGCCGATCTGGCTGTTTGCCACATCGTTCAGCGCCACGCGCAGCCCGCGCAGCTTCTCGGCGACCTCGACGGTGAACTGGTCGGTGGCCTTCTCGACCACCGCTTCCAGCTTCCTGATTTCCTCGGGCTCCAGCTTGAGCTTGAAGCCCTTCTTGAAATTGACGGCCTTGCGTCGCAATTCCTGCGACGGCGGCATGAAAACAGGCTTCTTGCTCATCCCGGACGATTAAACCACTGTCGTCAGACAGCCTCAACCCGGCGTTCGGGACCGGCATAGTCCACCTTGCGGCGGCGGCGGTCCGGGCCGAAATATTCGCCGATGCGCACGAACTGGCGCGGCCGGGCAATCGCCGAGGCGAGGCGGGTGTAAAAGCCGTTGACCGTATAGGGCTTGGCGACGAATTCCGAGACGCCGCAGTCGCGCGCGCGGCAGACGTATTCCTCTTCGGAATTGGCCGTCATCATCACGATCGGCATCATGCGGTTGGGCGAACCGCCGTCATTGCGCACCCAGTGCACGATGTCCATGCCGTCGCGGCCAAGCTTTTCCTGGTTCAGCGCCCATTCGGTGATCATCATGTCGGTGCGGCCCATGCGCAGCACATTCACCGCGGTCTCGAAATCGCGGGCGCGGTCGATATATTGCGCATCCAGCATCTGCAGCACATCGCGCACCATCTGACCCATCAGGCGATTGGGTTCGACAACCAGGAAGCTGATTTTGGAGAAATCGATACGCTCGTGATCGGCCATGTCTGCGCTCACCTTGGTCCTCCCGCGTACGGGACTAGGACATAAACTGTACTAGAAGAGGNNAATAACTTCTCGGTAATCTGCCCTAAAGGGTGAGATTTGATCTGATTCTGCCGGGATTAACGCTGCTCGGGCGGTCGGGTGCCCCGGCTCAGTTCGCCGGAACCTGGAAGCTGGCCGGCGCGGGATCGATCACCCGGCCGCCGCCGCGGCGCTGGATTTCCAGCACGGCCAGGCCGCGCTGGACCAAACCATTGGTCTGGAAGCGGAAAATCCCGTCATAACCGGCAAACCCGTCCGGGTTGGTCAGGCCGGCCTCGTCGAAGGGCGCGGCGATGCCAGGAGACTCACCTGGGCGGCGCGCCAGAATGCCGACCAGCGCGGTGGCGTCATAAGCCAGGCTGGCCAGCCGCGGCGGCCGGCGGCCGAAGCCCTGCTCGAAACGGCGGGCGAATTCGGCGAAACCGTCCGGCGTCGGGCCGGCATACCAGCCACCGACCAGGGCCGGTTCGGTGCTCAGGGAAGGGTCGTCCCACAGGCCGGTGCCGAGGAAGCGCACCGCGCGCGGGTCGATATCGAAGAAGGGCAGCAGCGGCGCCAGCGCACGCAGACGGGCGCCGCCCTCAGGCAGCAGCACGGCATCGACCGGGCGGGCAATGTTCGGATCCACGCCATCGACCGGCGGTTCTTCCGGACCGCGCGGCGGCAGGCTGCGCAACGCCGCGGCGAAGCGGCGCACGCCGGGCGTCAGATCGCCGCTGTCGACCGGATAGCGGTCCTGCCGCAGCATCTGGCCGCCGGCGGCCTGCACCGCCGTGGTGGCCGCCTGCACCACCGCATTGCCATAGGGCGAATCCGGTGCCAGCGCGGCAAACCGCGTCAGGCCGCGGGTGCGCGCATAGGAGATCACGCGCTCGACCTGCTGGTCCGGCGTGAAGCCGAGCAGGTAGACGCCGCCGCCCGCCACGCTGCGGTCGGTCGAGAAGCTCAGCACCTTGATATTGCGTTCGCGCGCGATCAGGCCGACGGCCGAGGCTTCGTTGGCAAACAGCGGCCCGATGATGATCTGCGCGCCTTCCGCGATCACGCGGCGCGCGGCTTCGGAGGCTTTTTCCGGATTGCCCTCGGTGTCGCGCGGCAGCAGCACGAGGCGATTGTCGGCCAGGTCGAACAGCGCCAGCTGCGCGGCATCGAACAGCGCGCGGCCAAGTCCCGCATTGGGCCCCGACAGCGGGGCGAGGAAGCCGACGCGGATTGCATCGGGACTGCCCGGCGGCAGCAGTGTCGGTGCGGCCGGCAGCGGCTGCGTCTCGATCGCCAGCGAGGGCGAGGCCGGCTGGGGCAGCTGCTGTTGCAGCGCCTGCTGCATGGCGGGCGGAAGATTGACCTGCGAATTCGCCGGCGTGCCCGCCGAAGGGGCGACGCGCTGCGGCGCGCCGGTGCCGGGCACCACGCGGTCGAGCAGGCCGGGCAGGCCGCCCTGGGCCTGGGTCCCGCTCTGGCAGGCGGCTAGCAGCAGCACCAGCAGGACGGGCAGAAGCCGGGATATGACGCTCAGGAATCCCTGGGGCATAGACTGGGCGGAAACCCGGCCTCTACAATGCGTGACGCAGCTCAGTCCGACGCCCATGACACATCCAATCCAGCCGCCGTCCCCCCAATCGAAACTCGAGGGCTCCAGTTTCGGGGTCGATACGGCACAATTCACCCCGGGCTTATATCTGGTGGCCACCCCCATCGGCAACGCCGCCGATATCACCTTGCGGGCGCTGGCGCTGCTGAGCCATGCCGATCTGGTGGCCTGCGAGGACAGCCGCGTCACCGGACCGCTGCTGAAACGCTACGGCATCGACACCCCGCTTTTCCCATACCATGAACATAATGCGGCGAAAGTGCGACCCCAGCTGATCGAAAAGCTGAAAGCCGGCGCCGTCATCGCCCTGGTGTCGGATGCCGGCACGCCGCTGGTGAACGATCCGGGCTACAAGCTGGTGCGCGCCTGCATCGAGGAGGGCGTGGCCGTCACCGCCCTGCCCGGAGCCTCGGCCGTGCTGGCGGGCCTGAGCCTGTCGGGCCTGCCGACCGACCGTTTCCTGTATGCAGGTTTTCCGCCGCCCAAACAGGCGGCGCGGCGCAAGTGGCTGGCCGAACTGAATGCCGTGCAGGCCACGCTGGTACTGCTGGAAAGCCCGCAGCGGCTGGCCGACAGTCTCGCCGACATGGCTGCCGTGCTCGGCCCGCGCGAAGCCGCCGTGGCGCGCGAGCTGACCAAGAAATTCGAAGAGGTGCGGCGCGGGTCGCTGGCAGACCTCGCCGCCCATTATGCCGAAGCCGGTGCGCCGAAAGGTGAAGTCACGCTGGCGATTGCGCCGCCGGCGGAGCAGGCGCCTGCCAGCGCCGACGACCTGGAGGGTGCGCTGACCGAGGCGATGGCGCGGCTGCCGCTGCGCCAGGCGGTCGACGAGGTAGCGGTGCTGCTGAGCTTAAGCCGCAAGACGGTCTATGCGCGCGCCTTGGAATTAAGGACGGCCCTGGAACTGAAAGATGGCAACGGCTGAGCGGCATGTCAGGGGACGGACCGGCGAGACCCGCGCGGTCTAGTGGCTGCGGCTGCAGGGCTTCCGCATTCTGGCCCGCAACTGGCGGCATCCGCTGGGCGAGATCGACATCCTGGCCCGGCGCGGCCGGCTGATTGTCGCGGTCGAGGTGAAATGGCGCGACGGCCTGGCCCAGGCGGCCGAGGCGGTGCAATTCGCACAGCGCCGTCGCATTGCCCAGGCAGCCGCGGTATTTCTTGGCCAGCAGGCCAGGGCGGAAACACTTTCGCTACGATTTGATGCCATGCTGCTGGCGCCGGGCCGCTGGCCGCGGCATATCCGCGACGCCTGGCGGGTCTGAGCGGGCCTGCCTGTCGCCGGAAACTGTTACCGAGTCGAGACGGCCACTATCTGAGGAGTCTTCCGTGTTGCAATTCCCTCTTTCCCGTAGCCTGCGTTTTGCCCCCCTGGCCCTGCTGCTGCTGGCGCTGCCGGCGCTGCAGGGGTGTGTCGGCGTGGCCGTGGGTGCCGGCGCGGCCACCGGCGTGGCCGCCGCCGAGGAACGCGGCATCAAGAATGCCGCCAACGACAAGGGCATCCAGCTCGCCATCAACGACAAATACCTGAAAGAGAATCAGTATGTCTGGCGCAAGCTCTCGGTCACTGTAATTGAGGGCCGCGTGATGCTGACCGGCGCGGTCGGCACCGAATATTCCAAGGACGAAGCCACGCGTCTGGCCTGGGCGGCGAGCGACCGCATCCAGGAAGTGATCAACGAAGTGCAGGTCACCAACGAGGGTGGCGTCGGCGCCACGGCGTCTGACAGCTGGATCACCACGCAGCTGCGCACCAAGATGGCGACCGACAAGGAAATCGTCGACATCAACTATTCCATCGAGGCGGTGAACGGCACGGTCTATCTGCTCGGCCTGGCGCAGACCGACGCGGAAATCGTCAAGGTCACTGATCATGCCCGCACCATCAAAGGCGTACGCAAGGTGATCAGCCATGTCTGGCTGAAGACCGACCCGCGCCGTCGTCCGGTCTAGGCCAAAAAATGAGTCAGCGGGCATGACGGACAGCGCAGCGATCGAAACGGCCCTGAAGGCTCTCGGCGCCGCGCCCGACGACGGTTTCGACATCGCCGAGGCCGCACTGCTGTTCGCCGCGCTCGACAGGCCCGGTCTCGATCTCACACCCTATCGCCGTCATCTCGCCGATCTGGCCGCTGCGCTCAGCCGTATCGATGCCGGCACCGAAGTGGCGCCGCGCGCCATGGCGCTAGCCGCCGTACTCAGTGCGGAATTCGGCTATCGCGGCGACAGCGAAACCTATGACGATCCGCAGAATGCCGATCTGGTGCGCGTCATCGACCGCCGCATGGGGCTGCCTGTCGCGCTCGGCGTGCTCTACATCTATGCCGCCCGCGCCCAGCTCTGGCCGGTCTGCGGCATCGACTTCCCCGGCCATTTCCTGATCCGGGTGCAGGGCGAGGATGGCGCGCTGATCCTCGATCCGTTTCATCAGGGGCGCATCGCCGCGCCGCCCGACATGAACGATCTGCTGCGCCGCATCAGCGGTGCCGAAGCCGGCGAGTTGCAGCCCGAGCATGTGCGGCCGATGACCGGGCGCGAAGTGCTGCTGCGCCTGCAGAACAATATCAAGGCGCGCGCCTGGCGCAGCGGCGACAAGGAACGCACGGCGGAAATCCTGCACCGCATGCTGCTGGTGGCGCCGGCTTTCGCCCCCGCCTGGCGCGAACTGGGCGTTGTGGAGGGCGAACTGGGCCGCATCCGCCAGTCGATCGCCGCCACCGAACGTTTCCTGATGCTGGCCGGCGACGAGGCGGCAAGCCTTGAGGCCGAGGTCTTCCTGCGGCACATTCGGCGCCAGCTGAACTAGACCTTGCCGCGGGCCTCCCTAAATGGAGCCGCCCGTATTCATAAAAAAGGCCCGGCTTCCCCCGTTCGGGACGCCTGCTTTCAGAAAAAGGACAGTGCCATGGCCCTCAAGGTGGCGATCCAGATGGACCCCATCGAAAGCATCGATTTCGATGGCGACAGCACCTTCGTGCTGGGGCTGGAGGCCGAGCGCCGCGGCTATGTGCTGTTCCACTATCTCGCCAGGGATCTCAGCTTCCGCGATGGCAAGGTGCTGGCGCGCGGCCGCGCCATGAAGCTGCGCGCCGACCGCGACGATTACTACACGCTGGGCGAAACCGAACTGGTCGACCTGGCCGAAATGGACGTGGTGCTGATGCGGCAGGATCCGCCGTTCGACATGTCCTACATCACGGCGACGCATATCCTGCAGCATATCCACCCAAAGACGCTGGTGGTGAACAATCCGGTCGCGGTGCGCAACGCGCCGGAAAAGCTGTATGTGACGCATTTCGACGGCGTGATGCCGCCGACGCTGATCTCGTCGGACATGGAAACCATCAAGGCCTTCCGNNCCCGAGGTGCGCGCCGGCGACAAGCGCATCATCCTGATCGACGGCCGCCCGGCCGGTGCGGTCAATCGCGTGCCGGCCAGGGGCGAGGCGCGTTCCAACATGCATGTCGGCGGCCGGCCGGAAAAGATCGGCCTGACCAAGCGCGAACTCGAGATCTGCGACGCCATCGGTCCGCATCTGAAGCGCGAGGGGCTGATCTTTGTCGGCATCGACGTGATCGGCGACTATCTCACCGAGATCAATGTCACGTCGCCCACCGGCATCCAGCAGATCAACCGCTTCGATGGCGTGAAGCTGGAAGCCGAAATCTGGGATGCCATCGAGGACGCGCTCAGCCGCCGCTCGATGGCGTAGCCCTGCGCCAACCTCCGTAGACGGCTGTTTATTTATCTGTCGTCCGGCCGCGCGCCGTCCTAGTCTGTCCCCGGGGAATGGGGGCAGGTGGGGATGTCGGGTCTGGAGCAGCAGCTCTGGACGTTTGAGGAGCGTGTCAAACACGCGCTGATTCCGTCCGGGTTATATATTCGCTACAAGGTGATGAGGGAGCGCTGGTCGGGCGAGCCTGAACTGCGCCTGCTGGAGATGCTGGTCGACCGGCGGCGCAATGCCATCGATGCCGGTGCCAACAAGGGCACCTTCACGCATGTGCTGGCCGGCCTGGCCCAGCATGTTTATGCCTTTGAACCCAATCCGAAGATGCTGGCGGTGCTGCGCCAGACTGCCGGCGACAATGTCAGCGTGTCGGCGCAGGCGCTGGCCGATCGCAACGGCCCGGCCGAATTCCTCATCCCGCGCGACCGTCACGGCAGCCATTCCAACCAGGGCGGCTCGCTCAGCCGCATCAAGGTGCGCGGTGACCATACGGTCGTGCCGGTGCAGATGGCGCGGCTGGACGATCTCGGTCTGACCGACATCGGCTTCATCAAGATCGATGTCGAGGGCGGCGAGCTGGAGGTGCTGGCCGGCGCCGGCCAGTTGCTGGCGCGCGATCGGCCCGTGCTGCTGATCGAGATGGAGGAAGTGCATACGCAGACCCCGATCGAACTGTCGCTCGCCAAGGTGCTGCAGTTCGGCTATCGCGCCATGTTCTTCGACCGTGCGCGCCAGAGCCTGCGCCTGCTGGAGGATTTCGACCCCGAACTGATGCATCGCCAGCGCGGGGCTGGTTATGTCTTCAACTTCATCTTCCTGCCGGCCTGATCTCCCGGCCTGACCACGACCCGGCCCCACCACGGTCACAGAACCCGGCTGCGCCGCAGGGTGTTGTCCTTTGCGAAAGCGAAGGAGGACACGCCATGCGCAAATTCTTGATTGCCGCCGTCGCCCTGACGGCACCGCTGACGATCGTTGCCTGCAGCCCGAGCCCGCCGCCGCCGCAGACCGTGATCGTCGATCCGCCGCCACAGCGCGCCACCGTGGCACCGGGCCAGGCCGTTGTTGTGCCGCCGGGCAGCACGGTTAAAACCTGCCCGCCGGGCTATACCACCTGCTGAGCCGCTACCTGCACGGCAGGTTGCATATCCCAATACGTGTAATGCCGTTTGCACGCATATGATTGAACCTGTCTGGACCGCCTGACTCTGCAGCGCGACGTGAGTCGATGGACTGCGGAAACAGGCGATCCGCAGATTTTTCCGCCTGCAATTTCATGCATGGCAGCCGCAAGGATTGATCAGGATATTTCGCCGTGACAATCCGGCATCCTTTGCCTATTGTCCGCGCCCAATAAACACCGGCACCAACGAACGACGTTATGGGCGGGGGCTGCAGAGTTAGTGTCTCAGGGGGCGTTTCTCGGTATTCAGGATGTGCAGCGGCTGCTGGCGGACCCTTCCCCAGCGGCACGGGCTGACACGGCCGCGAAAGTCGCCCGCGCCTTTGCCCATGAAAACCAGGGTGGCACCGCCTTAAGCGCCACCGAACGCGAACTGGCCCAGGCGATCATCGCCGCCCTGGCCCGCGATGCGGAAATCCTGGTGCGCCAGACGCTGGCCGAACAGCTGCGCGACTCGCCGCAGCTGCCGCGCAGCGTGGCGATGAAGCTGGCGCGCGATGTGGCCGACGTGGCCACCCCGCTGCTGCAATTCTCGCCGGTGTTTTCCGAGGCCGACCTGATCGAACTGGTGCAGGCGGTGTCGCCGCTGCATCAAAGCGCCATTGCCGGCCGCGGCAAGGTTTCCGCGCCGCTAGCCGCCGCCCTGGTCACCCATGGCGCCGAACCTGCCGTCGCGGTGCTGATGAACAACCGCGGCGCCGAAGTCGGCAGCGCGATGATGGAACGCGCGTTGGAACGCTTCCCTGACAGCCGCGCGCTGGGCGATGCGCTGGCGCGCCATCCGCAGCTGCCGCCGAAATTCGCCGCCCGGCTGATCGCGCAGGTTTCGGACACGCTGCGCGACGCGCTGGTCAGCCGCTACCAGATTCCGCCGGCCATGGCCACCGACACCATGATGCAGCTGCGCGAGCGCAGCCTGCTCGGCCTGCTGGGCGACGGCGCCGAACCGCCGGCGCTGGCCGATCTGGTCGCCGATCTGCTGAAGCGCGGCCAGCTCACCAGTACGCTGTTGCTGCGCGCCCTTGGCGGCGGCGATCTCGCCTTCTTTGAACAGGCGGTCGCCCAGATCGCCAATGTGCCGCTTAGCAATGTGCGGCTGCTGATCCACGATCCGGGCAAGCGCGGGCTGCAGGCGATCTACCAGCGCTGCCGCCTGCCCTCGGAATATTTCAAGATGACCGAAGCGGTGATCGATCTGGCGCGCGGCTTCGATTTCGTGCGCGGTGCCGCCGAACGCGCCGAATTCGTCGAGATGGTGATCGGTATGATGCTGGCCGATTACGCCATCCTGTGGGACCGCCATGAGCAGCAGTGGCTGGCGCGCCGCCGCAGCCGCGCCCAGGTCGCGCAACGTCTCGCTGCCTAGTTATCAGCCAGAAAATTCAGTGTGCGTGGTGGATGCCGGTACGCGAGGCCGGGAAGGACACCGTGATCAGAGTGCCGCGACCGGGCGCGCTGTCGATGGCGATGCTGCCCTGATGGGCGCGTACGAAGGCCCGCACCAGCGACAGCCCTAAACCGACGCCGCCGTATTTGCGGCTGAGCTGACTGTCGGCCTGCTCAAAGGCATCGAAGATGCGGGTCTGGTCTTCCGGCGCGATGCCGATGCCGCGATCCGTCACCTTCAGCAGGATCTCGTTGCTGGCGGCATCCAGCAGGGCTTCGGCCTCGACCGGAATACCGGTGGGCGAGAATTTCAGCGCATTGCCGATCAGGTTCAGCAGGATCTGCCGCACCAGCCGCGCATCGGCATGCAGCGGCGGCAGATCGACGGGCAGGGTGACGTTCACCGCCTCCACCGTGCGGCCGTAATGCGAGGCGGCGAGGCGCGCACAGATCGGCAGTTCCTCGTCCAGCATCACCGGCTGCTCATGCAGCTGGATCTGGTTGGCCTCGATACGGGCGAGGTCGAGGATGTCGTCGATCACCGACAGCAGGTGGCGTGCACTGCCGTTGATGTCGTGCAGGTATTCGTCGTATTTCGCCCAGTCGGGACCGAACATCTTCTGCTGCACGATATCGGAAAAGCCGATGATGGCATTCAGTGGCGTACGCAGTTCGTGGCTCATATTGGCCAGGAAGATCGATTTGGCCTGGCTGGCGCGCAGGGCGGCATCGCGCGCCTGGCTCACTTCGCGGAACAGCTCCTCCAGCCGTGCATTCTGGCTCTGCAGCTTGGCGCTGGCTTCCTGCTGTTCGGTCACGTCGATCACGATCAGTGCGCGGTCGCCCTGCGGCGTGCTGCGGCGGCCGATCTGCAGCCAGTGGCCATTCGGCAGCTGCAGCGCACGCTTCGGCGACTCGCCCGACAGTTCACCCATCAGCAGGCTGTCGGGCAGGCCGGCGCGCCGCAGCAGCGCCGGCAGCGCCGTGCCGCGCGCGAACATATTCTCGTCCAGGCCCAGCAGGGCCGGCAGCCGGCGGTTCCACAGCAGCAGGCGATTCTCGGCATCGAGGAAGGCAAAGGCTTCGGTGCTTTCGGCGATGTCGAGCAATTCGCCCTGCGCGGCGCGGATGCGGGCATAGAGCGCGACATTCTCCTCATGCAGGCGGCGGTTGCGGCGGATCACGCCGTTGACGATGCGGTTGGTCAGGAGCATCGCCACGGTATAGAGCGCCGAGACCACCGCCATCGCCATGCCGATGGTGCCGCCCTGCCACAGGAAGAAGGAAATGAAGGGTACGGCGATCAGCAGCATGAAGGTCATCGCCGCCCTGGGCACCACCGCCAGCGTGGCGGCCGAGCCGGCCAGCATGCCGGCGGCCACCATGATCACCAGCAGGCGATGCGATTCATCCAGCTGCGGCAGGAACAAAGCCGCCGCGCCCCAGGCAATGCCGGAGAAAGCCGCGCCCCAGACATCGAAGGTGCGCATACGGGCCGAGCGCGTTTCGTCGCGGTCGGTGCGGCGGGTATAGGTCACCCAGCGATACAGCATGTAGAGCAGGCCGGCGGCATGCAGCAGCCACCAGCTCAAGAGCCAGTTGAGCGGAATCTGTCCGATCAGCAGCACTGCAACAGCAGTGACGTTGACGATGGTGACGCCGGCATTGATCGGCACCACCTGGCGGAGGCTGGCAAGCGTGGGATTGCGTCGCGCGGCGCCGGGTATGGTCCCGGGCGGTGCTGCCGGTTCGGTCGGCCGAGGTTGTGTTTCCCTGGGCGAGGTCTCGCTGGCGTCTGACATTTTGCTTCCCCGCTTCACTCAAGCGGAAATGCACCGGCGCCGCAACTGCCCGTGATGGTTACCGGCCCCCAATCACCAGGATGTGGTCACCAACCATTGACGCGATCCCATTCGGCAACGATCTCGGTGCCACCGTCGACCACATAATAGCGATCATACATCGCACCGGTCATGCAGGAGTGGTTGGGCAGGACGCGCAGGCGGCTGCCCGGCGGGTGGGCGGTGAAATCCACCGGCGGCACATCCGGCCCGCCGAGCAGGCCATGTTCCTGATGCACGTCATGGATGTTCATGCCGTCCAGCGGCAGGGCGCCATCGGGCCGGCAGACCCGTCCATAGCCGGTGCCCGGTACATTCTTGTTGGCACCGGTGTCTTTCGACAGCGCCAGGCCGCCGGCATCGATCAGCACATGGTTGCGGCCCGGATGGTGCGAGACCACGGTGGCCAGCACCGAAACGGCGATATCTTCCATCGCGCAGGTGCCCAGCCCGGCCTGGAACAGGTCGAAGAAGACGAAATTGCCCGGCCGCATCTCGGTCACGCCGGTCAGGTTTTTGGCAAACAGCGCCGTCGGCGTCGAGCCGACCGACACGATGGGACAGGCAAAGCCGGCCGCGCGCAGGCGCTCGGCAGCCTGCACGACGGCTGCGCGCTCTTCCTCGGCAACGCGTTCGATCCCGGCGGCGTCTTTCGCACCGTAGGAATGGCCGGCATGGGTCAGCACGCCGGTGAGTTCGACACCGGGCTGGGAGAGGGCTTTGCCCAGTGGCAGCAGCAGCTCGGAGTCAGGCGCAAGGCCGGCGCGGCCCAGCCCGCAATCGATCTTGATCATGACGTGGAACGTGACGCCGAGCCGTTGCCCGGCTGCGGCGGCGGCCTGCGCCACCGCCGGATGGTCGGTGATGATCTTGAGATCGACGCCGCTTTTGATCAGCTTGGCCACCTGATCGAGCTTTTGCGGCGCCATCGGCACGGCATAGAGGATGTCGCGGAAACCGGCTTTGGCGAAGTATTCGGCTTCGGCCAGTGTGGAGACCGTGATCGGGCCGTCCTTGCCGACGGCGAGTTCCGCCACTTTCGCGGACTTCGCCGTCTTCAGATGCGGACGCAGGCTGACGCCGAGTTTTTTCGCCCGCGCCTGCATGCGGGCGATGTTGGCCTGCAGCCGGCCGCGGTCGAGGATCAGTACAGGTGTGGGCAGATCGGCAAGCGTGGTCATGATGCTACTCCCCTCAACTCAAAGCAATATTGCGCAGGCGGGCGTCGTCGATGGCGATATGCGTCGGCGGCAGGCCCTGCCTGTGGCGGTCCCACATCGCATGATAGGCCGCCTCGATGGCGCGGGTGAAGCGCGGCGTGTCGAATAATGCGCAGGTGTCGCGCTGCGCCGCCAGTTTCTGCCGGATCGACTGCAGTCGATCCGGATCGCACGCCAGTGTGAGCGCCAGTGCTTCGTAGTCTTCCGTCGTTTCGGTGATCAGTTCAGGCAGGTTGGCAGCCCGCAGCAGGCTGGCGGCGACACGGCTGGCAAAGGTGTTGCCGAGCCGGGTCAGCACCGGCAGGCCAACCCAGAGCGCGTCGCTCGCCGTGGTATGGGCATTGTAGTGGAAGGTGTCGAGGAACAGGTCGGCCAGACGATGGCGGGCGAGATGTTCGGGGGAGGGCAGGCGATGGGCGAAGACCAGCCGTTCCGGCGCAACGCCACGCGTCTGTGCTTCCGTCCGGAGCCGGCCGGCCACGCCATCGCCAGTTTCCAGCAGCCATAGCACACTGCCCGGCACGGCAAGCAGCAGCCGCATCCAGATATCGAAAATATCCGGTGTGATCTTGTAGTTGTTGTTGAAGCAGCAGAAGACGAAGCCGGTCTCCGGCAGGTTGCAGTCGGCGCGGCTGAACGGACGCGCCGAAATTTCACGCCGGTTGTCAGTCGACTGATAAGTCTGCGGCAGATGAACGACGCTCTCGCTGTAGTGCGGGACATGTTCCGGCGGAATGATCACCGGATCGGCGATGACATAGTCGATATACGGTGCGCCCATCGTGCCTGGAAAGCCGAGCCAGTTGACCTGCACCGGCGCAACATGGCGGGCAAAGATTCCGGTGCGTTCGTTGCGGGTGTAACCGGTCAGATCGATGGCGATGTCGATCTGCAGGCGACGTGCGAGATCGCAGATTCCGGCATCCGAGCGGTCATGCACGTCGTGGAAATGGTCGACACCGGCGCGCAGCCGCTGTCGCATCGCATCAGTGCCGGGCGGTCCGAAGGAAAAGCAGTGGATCTCGAAACCGCTGCGATCATGCTGCTCGAACAGGCCGGCGACCAGATAGCCGACGGCGTGTTCCTGCATGTCAGCTGAGAAATAGCCGATCCGCAGCCTGTGTGCCGGGCGCAGCCCGGCCGGTTTCGGCGGCTCGCCGGCGGAAGGATATTTGTTCGCAGCATAGGCGCTGGCGCATTGCTTCTGCAGAGCGGCATCTGACGGCAGTGCGATGAACGTGAACGGCAGCACGCCGTCGTGCCCGGCCGCCACGGTATTTCGCAGGGCCGCGCTATCCTCGGCATAGCTCGACCAGTCGCAGAGTGCCGCCTTGGCATGCATGCGGATGCTGTAGCCATAGGGCAGGGCGGGTTTCGCGGCGATGGCGCGATTGATCAGCGGCACGGCGTCGGCCGGCCGGTCGAGCCGCAGATACAGCATGGCCTGGTTGCCCAGCGCTTCGGCCATCTCGGGCTGCAGCGCGATGGCTCTGTCATAGGCCGCGCGCGCCTTGTCGAATTCGAGCCTTGCCTTATGCACGTTGCCGCAATTGCACCAGGCCTCGGCATAACCAGGTTTGATCGCCAGCGCCTGCTGATACGCGTCCAGCGCAGCGGCGAGGTCTTTCTCGTATTCGCGGCAGCGCCCGAGATTGAGCCAGGCCTCGGCATTCTGCGCGTCGCTGGCCACCGCCTGTGCGGCAAGGATTTTGGCCTCGGCATATTTCTGCTGGCCGATCAGCGCGGCGGCCAGATTGCCCAGGATCGAGGGCCGGCCGGGCACCAGTTCGAGAGCCGCGCGCAGCCGGGTTTCCGCCCCGGCATAATCCTCTTTCAGCAGCAGCTGCGCAGCTTCGAGGAACAGAATCTTCGCCGCCTCCAGACCGCTGCTCATGACGGATCGACCGTGATGGCAGCCGCCGGCAGGCCCTGCAGCCGGCGCGAATGCATGGCTTCATAGGCGGCTTCGATGCTGCGGGTGAAGCGCGGCGTATCGAACAGCGGACAGGTGTCGCGTGTTGCTGCAAGTCTCTGGCGGAAGGCATGCAACTGCGCCGGATCGGTGGCCAGCACCAGCGCCAGCGCCTCGTAGTCTGCCGTCGTTTCGGTGATCAGTTCGGGCAGGCCGGCGGCGCGCAGCAGGCTGGCGGCGACGCGACCGGTGAAGGCATCGCCGAGCCGGGTCAGCACCGGCAGTCCGGCCCAGAGTGCATCGCTTGCGGTGGTATGGGCATTGTAGTGGAGCGTGTCGAGGAACAGGTCGGCGAGGCGATGGCGGGCGAGATGTTCGGCCTGCTCCATGCGCGGAGCGAAGATCAGCCGCTCCGGCGCCACGCCGCGTTTTTGTGCTTCGGTGCGCAGCCGGTCGGCCACGCCCTGGCTGGCATCGAGCAGCCATAGCACGCTACCGGATATCTTCAACAACAGCCGCATCCAGATGTCGAACACGTCCGGCGTGATCTTGTAGCTGTTGTTGAAGCAGCAGAAGACGAAACCTTCGCCGGGCAGGCCGCAGTCGGCGCGGGTAAGGCGGCGGTCGGAAATGATGCGCCTGCTGTCGGTTACCTGGTAGCTGTGCGGCAGGCGGACCACGGCTTCGGTGTAATGCCGATCATGCTCCGGTGGAATCACCACGGCGTCGGCAATGATATAGTCGATGAAGCTGGCGCCCATCGTGCCGGGATAGCCGAGATAGCTCACCTGGACCGGCGCGACACGGGCAGCGAAAATGCCGGTACGTTCGTTCAGCGTGTAGCCTTTCAGATCGATGGCGATATCCAGCTGCAGGTCGCGTGCCAGTTCGATGATCTCGGCGTCGCTTTTGCCGAAGGCGTCGATGAAATGCTCCATGCCGGCGACCAGGCGCTGGCGCATGTCATCCTGGTACGGTTTGCCGAAGGAGATGCCGAAAATCTCGAAGCGGCCGCGGTCATGCTGCTCGAACAGGCCAGCCATCAGGAAGGCGGTGGCATGGCGATGGAAATCGGCCGAGAAGTAACCCACGCGGAGTCGGCGCCGGTCGGGCGCAGGCAAGGCAAAGTCGACAGGCGGTGTCGCCGCATATGTTTCCGCCACGTATAACTCGGCGCAGCGCCGTTGCAGCGTCGGCGTCGAAGGCTGGCAGATAAAGGCAAAGGGCAACGCTGCCAGGCGCCCTTCAGCCACTTCGCGCGCGATGAGGTTGCTGTCTTCGGCAAAACTCGACCAGTCGCAGACCGCCATCTTGGCCTGCAGACGGATGCTGCGTGCATAGGGCAGGTCGGCTTTCAGCGCGATGGCGCGCTCGATTTTCGCAATCGCCTCGGCCTGACGGTTGAGCCGGTTCAGCAGGATGGCCTGGTTGCCGAGCGCCTCGGCAAAATCCGGTTTCAGCGCCGTCGCCCGCTCATAGGCGGCGAGCGCCTCATCGAACTGGCGCAACGTCATATGCACGTTGCCGGCATTGCACCAGGCCTCGGCGTAATCCGGTTTCAGCACCAGCGCGCGGCGATAGGCCTCCAGCGCGCCGGCGGTGTCCTTGCCATGGCTGCGGCAGCGACCCAGATTGAGCCAGGCCTCGGCATTTTGTGCGTCACCAGCGACGGCCTGTTCGGCGAAAGCCTTCGCCTCGGCATATTTCTGCTGGCCGATCAGCGCGGCGGCCAGATTGCCCAGGATCGACGGTCGGCTGGGCACCAGTTCGAGCGCGGCGCGCAGCTGGGTTTCCGCGCCGCTGAAATCCTCCTGCAGCAGGCGTTGTGCCGCCTGCACGAACAGGGTCTTTGCTGCTTCCAGGTTGCCGGTCATGGCGCGACGGTATAGCAGACCGGCCGGGTACAGTGAATCAGCCCAGGCTCAGTCGGCACAGGTCCGGTCAGCGCGGCGCCAGCACCAGCTGGGTCTGCGTCACGATGGCGGCGAGCTTGCCGTCGGTGCGCGTGATGCGGGTCTGCCACACCATCGTGGTCTTGCCACGATGCAGCGGCGTGGTCTCGGCCAGCGCAGTCTCGCCCGCCGGAATGGCGGCGAAGAAATTGGTCTTGCTCTCGATCGTGGTGGTGGAGAAGCCCGGTGCCAGATTGGCCACGGTGGCCACGGCGCCCAGGGTATCGGCAAAGGCCATCACCGCGCCGCCATGCAGGATCGCCGGCACCGTGCACAGGTCGGCCTTCACCGGCAGTTCGGCGGTCACCTTGTCAGGGCTGACCGAGATGATCTTCAGCCCCATCAGTTCGGCAAACGGCAGGCTGGGTATCTCGGGCATCGCATCCTCCGGATTTTCTTTATCGCGCAGCAGCTTAGCCGGATTTCCCAGCAGCCGGCGAGGCGGGTCTGCGAAAAAATGTGGCGGAATCCGGGCAGCCCTCCCTTGACGGGACGGGGTAGGCTGCTTAAGTGTCTGGCGCTCTCCGTGGGGGAGTGCTAACAATCTGGGGATTCTGGCGATAAATCGCTGATTTTCCTGGATTTTCAGAATTTCTCGATGCGACAAGAGATCTTAGGAGGATCGCATGAAGTTTCGTCCGCTGCATGACCGCGTGGTGGTAAAGCGCGTTGCAGAAGAAGAGCGTTCGGCCGGTGGCATCATCATCCCGGACAGCGCCAAGGAAAAGCCGATGCAGGGCGAGATCGTCGCCGTTGGCGCCGGTGCCCGCGATGAGAGCGGCAAGGTTCAGCCGCTCGATGTGAAGGCCGGTGACCGCGTGCTGTTCGGCAAGTGGTCGGGCACCGAGGTCAAGCTCGATGGCCAGGAACTCCTGATCATGAAGGAGTCGGACATCATGGGCATCATCGAAGGCTCGCCTTCGAAGAAGTCCAAGTAATCAGCGCCTTTCATCAGACAGATCTTTTAAGGAGATACAGCAATGGCTGCTAAAGACGTCAAGTTTGGCGCCGAAGCCCGTGGCAAGATGCTGCGTGGCGTCGACATCCTCGCCGATGCCGTCAAGGTGACGCTGGGCCCGAAGGGCCGCAACGTCGTGCTCGACAAGTCCTTCGGCGCGCCGCGCATCACCAAGGACGGCGTGACCGTCGCGAAGGAAATCGAGCTGAGCGACAAGTTCGAGAACATGGGCGCCCAGATGGTGCGCGAAGTGGCCTCGAAGGCGAACGACCAGGCCGGCGACGGCACCACCACCGCGACCGTGCTGGCCCAGGCCATCGTGCGCGAAGGCGGCAAGGCCGTTGCTGCCGGCATGAACCCGATGGATCTGAAGCGCGGCATCGACCTCGCCGTCGAGAAGATCGTCGAAGACCTCAAGAGCCGTTCGAAGAAGATCTCGGGCGCCAAGGAAATTGCCCAGGTCGGCACCATCTCGGCCAATGGCGACACCGAAATCGGTGAGATGATCGCCAAGGCCATGGGCAAGGTTGGCAACGAAGGCGTGATCACGGTGGAAGAGGCCAAGAGCCTCGAAACCGAACTCGACATCGTCGAGGGCATGCAGTTCGACCGCGGCTATCTGTCGCCGTATTTCATCACCAACGCCGAGAAGATGCTCTGCGACATGGAGAACCCGTACATTCTTCTCCATGAGAAGAAGCTGTCGGGTCTGCAGGCCATGCTGCCGGTGCTGGAAGCCGTCGTGCAGACCGGCCGTCCGCTGCTGATCATCGCCGAAGACGTCGAGGGCGAAGCCCTGGCGACTCTGGTGGTGAACAAGCTGCGCGGCGGTCTGAAGGTTGCCGCCGTCAAGGCGCCGGGCTTCGGCGACCGCCGCAAGGCCATGCTGGAAGACATCGCGATCCTGACCGGCGGTCAGCTGATCTCGGAAGACCTCGGCATCAAGCTGGAGTCGGTGACGCTGCAGATGCTCGGCACCGCCAAGAAGGTGACGATCGACAAGGAAAACACCACGATCGTTGCCGGCGCCGGCAAGAACAAGGACATCCAGGCGCGTGTGGCCCAGATCAAGGCGCAGATCGAGGAAACCACCTCGGACTACGACCGTGAGAAGCTGCAGGAGCGTCTGGCCAAGCTGGCCGGTGGCGTGGCCGTCATCAAGGTCGGTGGCGCCAGCGAGATCGAGGTGAAGGAGCGCAAGGATCGCGTCGATGACGCGCTGCATGCGACCCGCGCCGCGGTGGAAGAAGGCATCGTTCCGGGCGGCGGCACTGCGCTGCTGTATTCGGTGCGCGCCATCGACAAGGTCAAGGTCGACAATGCCGACCAGAAGCACGGCGTGGAAATCATCCGCCGCGCCCTGCAGGCTCCGGTCCGCCAGATTGCTGAAAACTCGGGCGTCGATGGCGCCGTGGTTGCCGGCAAGCTGCTCGAGTCGAAGGACACCAGCTGGGGCTTCAACGCCCAGACCGAAGAATACACCGACCTGGTCAAGGCCGGCGTCATCGACCCGACCAAGGTCGTGCGCGTCGCCCTGCAGGGTGCGGCTTCGGTTGCCGGTCTGCTGATCACCACCGAGGCCATGGTTGCCGACAAGCCGGAGCCGAAGGCTGCCGGCGGCGGCGCCCCGGGCGGCATGGGTGGTATGGGCGGCATGGGCGGCATGGACTTCTAAGTCCAGCCAGCCAGTCCCTACGAGTAAGAGAGGCCCGGTGGAAACACCGGGCCTTTTTCGTTTGGTGTGTGAAGAGAAGAGAGACCCTCACCCCGCACAGGGCGCCCGCGAAAGCTCCACTGGAGTTTTCGCAGCCCGTGCGCCTCTCCCATTTCATGGGAGAGGGAGGGCCCCGGCCGCAGGCCGGGAGGGTGAGGGCCTTCTTCACCCTTTCCGTTTGCGCAATCGCTCTAGATGATGCGGTGAATCAACACGGAGTCGCCCGTCATGCCGAAACCTCTCATCACCGCAACGCTCGCCGCGCTGGCCAGCATGGCTGTGCTGGATTTCCTCTGGCTCTCCACGGTGACGAAGCTGCTGTATCGCCCGAAACTCGGCGCGCTGCTGAACGAACAGCTGGTCTGGCCGCCGGCCATCCTGTTCTACCTGCTCTATGGTTTCGGCCTTGCACTCTTCGTGCTGCGCCCCGCGCTCGGCAGTGGCGCATCGCCGCTGACCGCCGCGCTTTACGGCGCCGCCTTCGGCCTCGTCGCCTATGGCGCCTACGACCTCACCAACCATGCGACGCTGCGCGGCTGGCCGCTCAGCATCACGATTGTCGATATGGCCTGGGGTGCGTTTGTGACGGCTGTCGCCACCGGCATCGGCGTCTGGGCCGGGCAGAAATGGGGTTAAATCCCCGCTCGATTGACGTGAAATTCCGGCGTTAATTCCGCACATCGACAAAAAACTTTCGGTTCCCCCGCGCCGCCGTTCGCCCTAGCTTATGCCTCCCCGGAACCGAACCCGGACACACAAACAGGGAGAGCGCCATGAGCCTGCGTATCGGCAGCAAGGCCCCGGATTTCGAAGCCGACACCACCGTCGGCAAGATCAAGTTCCACGATTTCCTCGGCGATGGCTGGGGCATCCTGTTCAGCCATCCGAAGGATTTCACGCCCGTCTGCACCACCGAACTCGGCGCGGTCGCCAAGCTGAAGAGCGAATTCGACAAGCGCAACGTGAAGGTGCTGGGCCTCAGCATCGATCCGGTCGACGACCACAAGCGCTGGGTCGGCGACATCAAGGACGTCACCGGCTATCTGCCGGACTATCCTCTCATTGGCGACCACGATCTGAAGATCGCCAAGCTCTACAACATGCTGCCCGAAGAATCCGGCGACAGCGCCAAGGGGCGCTCTGCTGCCGACAATGCCACCGTGCGCACGGTCTACATCGTCGGGCCGGACAAGCAGATCAAGGCGCAGCTGCATTACCCGATGACGACCGGGCGCAATTTCGACGAGATCCTGCGCATGGTCGACAGCATGCAGCTCACCGCCAAGCACAAGGTGGCGACGCCGGCCGACTGGCAGCCGGGCCAGGATGTGATCATCGCCGGCAGCGTGTCGGATGATGAAGCGAAGCAGAAATATCCGCAGGGCTGGAAAGCGCCGAAGCCGTATCTGCGGATCGTGTCGCAGCCGAAGTAAGCACCACTCCCTGTCGTCACCCTCGGGCCTGACCCGAGGGTCCCGTTTTTAATGGGATGCCCGGGTCAAGCTCGGGCATGACAAGGCAGGAGAAGACAAGGGCACGGGTAACGACGGTGTCCTTGTCTTTTAGATGTCATGGCCGTGCTCGTCCCGGCCATCCACGCCTTTATTCCCGCTGCCTGAAAGTAAGACGTGGATGCCCGGAACGTGAAGCCTACCGCCGGGCAAACCCGGTAGTCCGGGCGTGACGATGGCATTTTCAGGACTCCTGAAGCCCTTCACCCGCCGCTGCGCGGATCGAACTCCGCAGCGGGCAGCTTCTTCAGCACGCTCACCTTGCCGTCGGGTTCGATCACCACCAGGCGCAATCCGTCGAGATCGCCCTCGCCATGAGCGCGCAAGGCTGAGATCAGGTCGCGCTGCGTGATATTCTCGCGCCGCAGCCGGCGCTCGTTGAAGCTCTTGCCGTCATAGGCCACGAAGGCGTCGCCCTCGATCCAGCGTTCGAAACGCGGGAAGCGCAGGCAAAGCCAGTCGATCGCGTAGCTGATCGCCAGCAGCGTCGTGGCGGCCACCAGCGCGCCGGTCAGACTGCTGTCGTCGTTCAACATGCCGTTCTGCACGGCCTCGCTCACCAGCAGCAGGGTGACGAGATCGGACGGCGTCGACTGCCCGATCTGGCGCCGGCCGATCAGCCGCAGCAGCAGCAGGATCGCGCCGTAGATCAGGGCCGTGCGGCCGGCAATGGCAAGCAGTTCCATCCAGTCCGTCATCACCGTCTCCTCATTCCAGGAATGAGGAGACAACGCAGCGTAACTGGGGATGTTCCGGGGCGCCTGTATGGTTGGTTTCTCTAAGTTGTCATGGCCGGGCTTGTCCCGGCCATCCACGTCTTTTTATGGCTTTTCATTTCCTACCAGAAGTTCATCGGCAATAACGTCGATGACCTTCTCCCCGGTCATTTCCTTAGAGGCGATTTCTCGGGCTTTGATCAAGCGCGCCTGCAAGTCCTCGGGGATAGGAGCATGCCGAAAGGCAATGTCAGAAGGCGTCCGACCATTTGTCTTTTCTTTCTCACAAAGCTCAAGCATGTCCAACTCTGTAAGAATCATCAGCTTCTGAGTTACTCCGACAGCCATATGCAGGAAGAGCATGTCAGACCGAAGTTTATGCAGCTTTCCAACCGCCAGTTTTCCACGAGATGTCTTCCCCCCGCTGGTGGAAATGCAGGCGGCAATGCTTTTGTCCTCGCTCACCGCATCAAAATCGAAGACGCCGCCTGATTCTAATTTTATGCGATTTCTGTAAAAGCGTTGTTGGAACTGGTCAGACATCCAGTTTTCACGGACCCAATCTTCCACCTCGATTTGCACGCCTGTATGTGCCATTGCTTCCCCCATCGCGTGGATGGCCGGGTCAAGCCCGGCCATGACAGTAATTTATACGACAATTTCCCTTGAGCTGGTGGTGTCAAACTCCTATAACCACCGGCCCTTTAGAACCACCCCGGACAGAACCCTCCCGCCATGGCCTCTCCCCGGCGCGCCATTGGTGTCGATTTCGGCACCACCAATACGGTCGTCGCCGTTGCTGACGCCGAGGGCAGCGTGCGGCCGGTGTCGTTCTCCCACGCCGAAGTGGCGCATGACATCTTCCGCTCGGCGCTCTGCTACGAAGATATTCCCGGCAACCCGAGAAAGATCGAGACCTCGGCCGGGCCGTTCGCCATCGAGCAGTTCCTGGCGACGCCGCATGAGCATCGCTTCATCCAGTCGTTCAAGTCTTTCGCCGCCAGTCCGCTGTTCACATCTACCCAGATTTTCGGCAAGCGCTTCACCTACGAAGACATCCTGAGCGGCTTCCTCGCGGCGTTGCGCCGTCATGCCGGCGATGCCTTGCAGGGTATCGAGACCGTGCCGGTGATCGCCGGCCGGCCGGTCGAGTTCGTCGGCGCCGCGCCCGATCCGGCACTCGCCATCACGCGGATGGATGCGTCTTATGCGCGCGCCGGTTTCCCCGCCATGCGCTATGCCTATGAGCCGGTCGGCGCCGCTTTCTTCTTTGCGCGCCGCCTGACAACCGATGCCACCATCCTGGTGGCCGATTTCGGCGGCGGCACCAGCGACTTTTCGCTGATGCGGTTCCGCAAGTCGGCAAAAGGTGTCACGGCCGAACCGCTCGGTCATTCCGGCGTCGGCGTCGCCGGCGATGCTTTCGATTTCCGTATCATCGACAATGTGGTGGCGCCGCGCCTGGGCAAGGGCGGCAGCTATCGCGCCGGTGCCAAGCTGCTGCCGATCCCGGGGCATCAGTACGGCCAGTTCGCGCAGTGGCACCAGCTTGCCATGCTGAAATCGCCCCGCGTGCTGGCAGACTTGCGCAAGCTGGCGAAGGATGCTCAAGGCCCCGACGCCATCGCAGATTTCATCACCGTGATCGAGATGGATCTCGGCTTCGGTCTCTATCGCGCGGTGTCGGAGGCCAAGACGGCGCTGTCGCTGCGCGAACAGACCGAACTCGTCTTCGACATGGAAGGCGTGAAAATCCGCGAGCAGGTCAGTCGCCGCGACTTCGAACGCTGGATCGCGCCGGAGCTGGCGCAGATCGCTGCGGCGCTCGACCGGGTCTTCACGGTCTCGGGGCGGAAACCCGCCGATGTCGACCAGGTGTTCATGACCGGCGGCTCGTCCTTCGTGCCGGCCTTGCACATGCTGTTCGAAAGCCGCTTCGGCGCGGCGCGGCTGGCGACGGGCGACCAGCTGCAGTCGATTGCATCAGGTTTGGCCCTGATCGGACTGGACGCCGATCCGGCACAATGGCTGGCCCACTAGGGGGCTGGCGAACTCAGCGGTTGCAGTCCGCGAGAGTTTAATGTACCCTATATGTTCTTGTTCAGGATGAACCAATTTGGCGGTTCATCGCGTTTTCCTGCGCTTGCCGATGGGCTGGCACGGGCCGTTGTTGTCTATCGTGAATCCGGGACCGGCGGGATTTGCATGCGAAGGTATGCGATATGCCGCGATCAGCGCCGATAAGCCAAACGAACACAAACGAAGCCAAACGAACGCCAACGAACGCAAACGAGTACCGAACGAAGCGAAACGAACATCAACGAACGCAAACGAACCCCGAGCGAAGCAGCACGACGCCAAACGAAGCGTTCAGGCCGCCAGAGCTCAGGCGGCCGGGTCGATGGTATCGGCCACCTCGTCCTTCACGCGTTGCGGGCTCAGCTTCATGAACAGGATGAAGCCGGCCAGCAGCAGGCAGATGGTGTTGCAGACAATGATCGGCCATTGCATCAGCGCGATGCCATAGGCCGACCAGAGCGCAAAGCCGGTGACGGTGAAGCCGTACATCACCGCCGAAATGTCTTTGGTGCGGCGCGAGCGGATCACCTTCCAGGCCTGCGGCGCGAAGCTGATCGTGGAGGCTATGGCGGCGAGGCTGCCAAGCCAGACGGCGATATCCATATGTCTCCCCGGCTGTCGGACCGGGGAGAAACGGAATCTTTAGGCGAACTGTTCCCTAGCTAAATTGCTCTCTGGCCAGCTTCGCGCCCTTGCCGAGCGCTTCCAGCTTGGCGGCAGCCACGGCCGTATCGAGCGGCGCCAGGCCGCAGTTGCTGCAGGGGATCAGCTTGTTCTTCGGCACATACTGCAATGCCGCCTTGATCGTGGCGGCGATCTGCTCGGGCGTCTCGATCGTATCGGTCGCCACGTCGATCACGCCGACCATGACTTCCTTGCCGTCCAGCAGGCTCATCAGATGCGGCGGCACCCGGCTGTTGATGCATTCCAGCGACACCTGGTCGATCCTGCTTTTCGCCAGCGCCGGGAAGAAATCCTCATACTGGCGCCATTCCTCGCCCAGGCCGGCCTTCCAGTCGATATTGGCCTTGATGCCGTAGCCGTAGCAGATATGCACCGCCGTCTTGCAGTTCAGGCCGTCGACGGCACGATGCAGCGCCTCGATGCCCCACTCGCCGGCCTGCTTGGTATAGGCGTTGAAGGCCGGTTCGTCGAACTGGATGATGTCGACGCCCTCAGCCTCCAGGGCTTTGGCTTCGGCATTCAGCAGGTCGGCAAAGGCCATCGCCATCTTGATGCGGTCGCCGTAATACTCGTCGGCGATCGTGTCGATGATGGTCATCGGCCCGGGCAGGGTGAATTTCAGCTTGCGCTTGGTATGGGCGCGGCAGAAGGCGCCTTCCCAGGGATGCGCGCGCTGCTTCTGCTCCAGCTTGCCGACCACACGCGGCACCATTGCCTTGTAGCGGTTGTCGCGGATGCCCATCTCCACCTTGTTCTGGCGGTCGATGCCGGCGATGTTTTCCACGAAGCCATGCACGAAATGCTGGCGCGACATCTCGCCGTCGCCGACGATATCCAGCCCGGCATCTTCCTGCAGCTTGAGCCAGAGCAGCGTCGCCTCGCGCTTGGCGTCCTCAAGTGCTTTGCCTTCCGCCTTCCACTGGGGCCACAGCTTGTGCGTTTCGGCCAGCCAGGCCGGCTTGGGCAGGCTGCCGGCAACCGCCGACGGAAACAGATGCGCTGCAGACATTGATGATCCTCCCGGGACGTCGCTTCGATTCGCGGGCACCTTAGCACGGCAGTGCTGCGCCGCCGAAGTGGCCCCTGCGTGTGACCATACTGGAACCAATGGCTGACAGACGCGCCGCAATGCAGCATGGCGGCAGGGCTGCCAAGGTCTCGCCCCATTCGCGTTCCAGCCTGTACGGAGGATCGGTCCAGGACGTTCTTCATATGCAGCGTATCCAGTATCTCGATGGCCTGCGCGGCTGGGCGGCGCTGTTCGTGCTGTTCCACCATCTGCTGCTGGCTTTCTCGCCCGACGGGCAGGAATCCGTATTGCACACCTCGCCGGTCTCGGCGCCGCTCGGTTTCCTCACCGACGGGCCGCTGGCCGTGGCGATCTTTTTCATCCTGTCCGGCATCGTGCTGACGGCAGCGGTGACCAGCGCCCAGGAGAGCAGCTTGCCGCGCGGATCACATCCCGGCCTGGGACCGCTGCTGCTGAAACGCTGGCTGCGGCTCGGCATTCCGATCTTCGTCGCCGGCCTCCTGGTCCTGATGCTGTTCGCCGTCGGGCTCGACCGTTCCATCGCCATCGGCTGGGCGTCGGAGTCGAGCTTCATGCGCAGCTTCTTCCCGCCGGGCTACGAGCCCACCCTGCTGCTGGTGCTGAAAGAAGCTTTCGCAGGCGCCTTCCTGGGGCCGACGCCGCCGCATGACCCGGTGCTGTGGACCATCCGCATCGAGTTCGCCGGCTCGGTGCTGGTCTTCCTGCTGGCCCTGCTGCTGCCGGCTGGACGATTGCGTCTGATGGCTGCGCTGACGGTGGGCGTCGCGCTGGCGTTTGTGCCGCCGGCCTGGCCATCGCGTCTGGCGCCGGACGGCAGTCTGGGCTGGATCGGCAATTACTGCGCGCTGTTCGCGCTCGGCGTCGCGTTGTTCGAACTGTTGCGGTGGGATCGGCGGCGCGCCGCGTCGCAGAATATCCACTGGCGCGACGCGCTCGGCTTCACCCTGCTGGCGCTCGGTCTGGTGCTGTATCCGCTATTTGGCATCCGCGTCTATGACGTCGCCGCTGTGCCCCCGGCCATCGGCGCAGCACCGCTCCTGGGCGGCAGCCAGCTGCGCGCCGCGCTGGTGGTGGCCGGCGTGCTGCTGTCGCCGGGCCTGCAGCGATTCCTCGGCAATGCAACCTCGGCTTTTCTCGGTCGTGTCTCTTTCGGGCTGTATCTGCTGCATGCACCGCTGATCTGGTCGATCGGCGGGCTGGCGTATTTTCCGCTGGCGGCCTTGCTGGATCACTGGCCAGCGGCCGTGCTGGCATCCCTCGCGGTGATCCTGCTGTCGCTGGTGCTTGCGGCGCTGTTCCATCGCTGGATCGAGCAGCCGTCGATGCGGGTGTCGGCGCGGGCGGCGGCGCTGCTGGCAGGGCGCAGCCAGACGCTTCGGCAGCCACAGACGACCGCGACGCCGGTGTGACCTTATTCCGCCGCTGCCGTCGCCGCACGCTGCGCTGCCAGCACGCGCTCCGTGGGCTTCGTGTTCATGAACAGCTGCATGATGCCGGCTGCCGCGCCGATGCCAGCTGCCAGCTGCCAGGCCAGCGTATAGGAGCCGAGCTGGTCATAGATCACGCCGCCGGCCCAGGCGCCGAGGAAGCTGCCGACCTGGTGGCTGAAAAAGGCGATGCCGGTCAGCGTGGCGAGATAGCGGATGCCAAAGATCTGCGCTACCAGTCCGTTGACCAGCGGAATCACGCCGAGCCACAGCGTGCCCATGATGGCGGCGAAGACCAGCGTGCTGAACTGGCTGACCGGCAGCGTGAAATACAGCGCAATCGCCACCGAACGCAGGATGTAGATCAGGCCAAGCAGCATCGGCTTGTGGTAACGGTCGCCAAGCCAGCCGAACAGCCACGATCCGAACACGTTGAAGGCGCCGATCACGGCGAGCGCCTGTGCGCTCAGCATCGGATCGGCACCGCAATCGGCCAGGAAGGTAGGCAGATGCGTGGTGAGGAAGACCAGCTGCAACCCGCAGACGAAGAAGGCCGCCGCCATGACGATATAGCCGCCATGGTTGGCGGCTTCGCCGAGCGTGCTACGCATGGTTTCGGCCGCACCCGGCAGGGCCTCGACCGGCACCTTGTCGGCACGCCCGCCGATCAGGGCCGCCGGCAGCATCGCCGCCGCGAGCGCCACAAAAACCAACATCGCCATCTGCCAGCCGCTGGCCTGGATCACGCCCTGCGCCAGCGGTGCGCAGAAGAAGGTGCCGATCGAGCCGGCCGCCGAGACAAGCCCGAAGGCGAGGCTGCGGCGCTCGGGCCGCACGACTTTCGCGGCGATCTTGGCGGCAATACCCGAGGTGGTGCAAGACAGCGCCACGCCGATCATCAGGCCGGAGCCGAGCGTGATCATCCAGGCGCTGTGCGCATAAGCCGTGATGATCAGAGCCGCCGCATAGAGCAGGCCGCCGAGCAGCGTGATCATGCGGGTGCCGTATTTGTCGACCAGCGCACCGGCAAACGGCTGCGAAATGCCCCAGACGATATTCTGGATGGCGAGTGCGAAAGCGAAGTCGGCCGCCGAGATGCCAATGTCCCTGGTGATCGGCTGCATGAACAGGCCGAGGCTCTGCCGCATGCCCATGGCGAGCGACAGCATCACGGCAGCGCCGGTCAGGATCGAGACGCTCTGCCACTGGCTGAGCGAGGGATGATGGAAAGGCGAGCGGGACGGTGAAGATGAAGAAGTGTCGGTGGCCATGACGGGCTCTTGAATCCGGGGTTATCTGGGCGGGCGGATGATGGTCTGCAGGCGGCGAGAAGTCCAGTCGTGGAATGTATCGCTGCAATCCTGTGTCGTTGCGTTCAAGATTACGCTCGGCAGGGGCGCTGGGGAGATGATAAAAATGCCCAGAGCTTCCGCAAAAATACGCAGAGCCACTGATGACAGATTGGGACGATATCCGGCTTTTCCTGGAACTGGCGCGCGAGGGCTCGCTTTCGGCGGCGGCGCGGCGCCTGAAGGTGGACCACTCGACTGTCGCCCGTCGTGTCGCCGCGCTGGAGAAGCAACTCGACCTGCGGCTGTTCGACCGGCTGGCGCGCGGCTATGTGCTCACCGAGGAAGGCGAGGCCCTGCTCAACACCGCCGAGCGCATGGAGACCGAGGCGCTGGCGCTGCAGCGCCAGGCCAGTGGGCGGCCGGCCATGCAGGGCAATGTGCGGATCAGCACCTCGCCGATGCTGGCCAGCCTGTTCCTGGCGCCGCGGCTGGCCGAATTCCGCAAACTGCATCCCGACATCCGCCTCGCGCTGTCGGGCAACAACCGCGTGGTCGATCTCAACCGGCGCGAGGCCGATATCGCGTTGCGCCTGACCAAGCCGAACGAGAGTGGCCTGATCGCGCGCCGCATCGGCGCGGTCGGCTTCGGGCTCTATGCCGGTGCGAAATATCTCGCGGCAACCAAGCCGAAGGATTACGGCTTCGTCGGCTATGACGAGACGCTGGGCCAGATCAGCCAGCAGCACTGGCTGGAACAGCAGCTGCGTGGCCGGCCGATCGTTTTCCTGTGCAGCGACATGACGACGATGTATCACGCCACCTGCGCCGACATGGGCGTGGCGGTGCTGCCGCATTTCATCGGCACCACCGATCCGCAACTGCGGGGCGTGGCGACGGAAATGGCAGCACCGGACCGCGAGGTCTGGCTGCTGGTGCATCCCGACCTGCGCCGTGCGCCGCGCGTGCGCGCGGCAATGGACTATCTGGTGGCGCTGTTCGCCCGCGACCGCCGGTTGCTCGAACAGGGTGCCGCCACCCGGACCAATAAGCGGCGGGCCTTGCCAAGGTGACGCGGCGGTGCTGTGCTAGGGCAAAGAACACCGCACACATGAGCATCCCATGACCAGAGACCTTCTCAAGGATATGCAGGCCTATCGCGACGACCTGACCGCGATCCGCCGCGACATCCACCAGCATCCCGAAACCGCCTTCGAGGAAAACCGCACCTCGGATGTGGTCGCCGCCAAGCTGAGCGAATGGGGCATCCCGGTCCATCGCGGTCTGGGCAAGACCGGCGTGGTCGGCACCCTGAAGGGCAACCGGCCCGGTCAGCGCAGCATCGTGCTGCGCGCCGACATGGATGCGCTGAACCTGCAGGAAAAGAACACCTTCGCGCATAAGTCGGTGCATGACGGCAAGATGCATGCCTGCGGCCATGACGGCCATACCGCCATGCTGCTCGGTGCGGCGCGACATCTGGCGAAGCATCCCGATTTTGCCGGCACGCTGCATTTCATCTTCCAGCCCGCCGAAGAAGGCGAGGGCGGTGCGCGCGTGATGATCGAAGAGGGCCTCTTCGAGATGTTTCCTTGCGACGCGGTCTACGGCATGCACAACATGCCGGGGCTCAAACTCGGCGAATTCGCCATCCGTCCGGGCGCGATGATGGCAGCGAGCGATACCTGGTCCGCCGTGTTCCGCGGCACCGGCGGCCATGGCGCCATGCCGCATATGGGCACCGATCCGACCATGCCGGCCGGCGCTTTCATCACCACGACGCAGGGCATCATCGGGCGCAACGTGAATCCGCAGCATGCCGCCGTGGTCAGCGTCGGGCATATCGCCGCCGGCTCGTATGGCTCGCCGAATGTGATTCCCTCGGAAGTCACCATCCGTGGCACGGCACGCAGCTATACGCCGGAAGACCGCGACCTGCTGGAGCGGCGGCTGGGCGAGATCGCGCAGGGCATTGCATCGGCACATGGCTGCACGGCGGAGTATCATTATCTGCGGCGCTATCCGCCGCTGCGAAACGCGCCGGAGCAGACTGCGCTGGCACTGAAGGCTGCCGCGCTGACGGTGGGCGAGGCGAAGACCGATGGCGATGTCGAGCCGCTGACCGGCGCGGAGGATTTCGCCTTCATGCTGGAGAAGAAGCCCGGTGCCTATATCCTGATCGGCAATGGCGGCAGCATCAGCGATGGCTCTTGCCATTACGTGCATACGCCGCATTACGACTTCAACGACCAGATTCTGGTCACCGGCGCGGCCTACTGGGTCAACCTGGTGGATGTCGAACTGGGGGACGCGCGCTGACTTAGCTTGTCATGCCCGGGCTTGTCCCGGGCATCCACGCCTTTCTTCGGCGATGCTAAGACGTGGATGGCCGGAACAAGTCCGGCCATGACAGTTTGGATTGCGAAGAAGGATGCAGTTACCAGTCGATGCCCAGCGTCAGGCCGAGCCGGGCCTGGGTCGGCGAGCCGGCCTGGTCGACCAGCGGGCTGTCGGCGGCATCGCCGGCGATGCGGTCGATGCCGGCGAAACCGCCGAGCGAGAGATAATCGTTCACGCGATAGCGCAGCGACGCGCTCAGCCCGTAGGACATATACGGCCCGTCGGGTGAATAGGTGCGATAGCCCGTGCGCGCCGACTGGCCGGGCGTGACGCCGAAATAGGTCTCGGTGAAATCGCGGCTCGCCATCGTCGCCTTCGGACCGACGGTCAGCATCAGGCTGTCGCTCAGCCTGGTGCTCCAGGTGACGAACAGGTCGCCGATCGCACCCTCATGGCCGCCGAAGCCCTGGCGTAGTTCTGCACCCAGCGTAAATGGGCGCAGGTCGTAATGCACATAGCCGCCGGCCTCGCCAGCCGCATCGACATCGCCCATGCCGCGCAGATCCTTGTCATCGTCCTGGTCGCGCGCCATGCGGTATTTCAGCACCGGGCCGACACGCCAGTTCGAACCCCGCGGCGCCAGGTTGGCGCCGAGCCCGTCGCGGGTCGAGAGGAAGAAGCGGTCGGCATAGCGCAGGTCGAACAGTGGCAGCGGATCGGCGTCGTAATTGTCGGAGCCCAGATAGGTCGGTGCATAGAGCACCCCGCCGCCGATACTCAGATGCAGCGGCTCGTCCTGTTTCATATCCGCCGTCTGCGCATGCGTCGGCAACGCGGCGAGCGCAGCGCCGGCGAGCAGCAGGAAGGCGAAAAGGCGACGCATGGGCGGGTGGAACCTCGGACAAGCAACGACCGGAACCGGCGGCCGTATCCATGACCAAGTGATGGCGGCTAAATGCGGCCTTATCTTGGCGGCACGGCCTGCTGTCGGCCGTGATCGCCGTCACGCTGCCACCAGACTCAAATATACCAGACAATACTGAGGCTTAGTGCCCCTGTCTGGCGTAGCGATCGCGCATCGCTGTGGCCAATGCCCGGTCGCAGCCGGCGCTGCCCTGCGCGGCGACCCCGGGCTTCACCGTTTTCGACCGACTGCCGAGCGGACGCAGCAGCAGACCGTCGGGCCGGTCTTCGATGATGAATTCCATCCCGGCCCGCCAGTGATGGCTGTCGAGCAGGTTGCGCGGCAGGTCGAGCCGGCCGCCCTTGCTGAGCTTCGTGGTCGCCATGGTCGCCTCATGGGTGCGTGCGTCAAAAGCGTGCGGAGCGGGAAGACGACCGCAGTGAAGCGCTGAATCCGCTGGCAGACAAGGGGGCTTTTCGCGGCTAGTAGAGGACGCCCGACAGGATATCGAGCACTTCGCCGGTGGCAGTGTTCACCATCAGCACATTCTTGCCGACCAGCACGCGGTCGGTCTCCGGCCGGTTCGGCGGCAGTTCGCGCAGCAGCGGCCCGGGCAGGCGGTCGAGCCTGGCCAGCAGGGTCATCGGCAGCTGTTCGCCCTTGGCCGGATCGGCCGTGATCCCGGCCGGCAGCACGCGTTCGTATTTCTTGCTGCGGGCGGCGCGTTTCTGCTTTTCGCGCACACGCTGATAGAAAGTCGGGATGATCCAGCGTTCGGCACTGTTGAAGGCGACGCGGTCGTCGATCACCTGCCGCGGCGCGGTGACCAGCGCTTCCTGCTGCTGCGGCTGTCCGAGCGTCGCCGCGGGCGGCGGTGCCAGATTGGGGCCGGGCATCTGCGCCTGTGCAGCGCCCGACAGCAGCAAAATTGAAACGCTGGCGACGAGCGCGCGACGCATGCGTCAGGCCGGCAGTGCAGCGGCGGCTGCAGCTTCTTTCGCGGCCTGCTCACGCAGGATATCGGCCTTGCTGCGCTTCACGCTGGCCGATTTCAGCTGGCCGCAGGCGGCCATGATGTCGCGGCCGCGCGGTGTGCGCACCGGCGAGGAATAGCCGGCATTGAAGACGATGTCGCTGAACTTGCGGATCGCCTCGTCGCTCGAGCATTCATAGGGGGCGCCCGGCCAGGCGTTGAACGGGATCAGATTGACCTTGGCCGGCACGCCTTTCAGCAGCCGCACCAGTTCCTTCGCATCTGCCGGCGTGTCGTTGACGCCTTTCAGCATCACATATTCAAAGGTGATGCGGCGCGCGTTGCTCAGGCCTGGATAGGTCGCGCAGGCCTGCATCAGCTCCCTGATCGGGTATTTGCGGTTGATCGGCACGATCACGTCGCGGATATCGTCGCGCACGGCATGCAGGCTGATCGCCAGATTGACGCCCAGTTCAGCGCCGCAGCGTTCGATCATCGGGACCACGCCGGCAGTCGACAGCGTGATGCGGCGCTTCGAGATGGCGATGCCCTCGTTGTCCATCACGATCTTCAGCGCCTTGGCGACCTGATCGAAATTGTACAGCGGCTCGCCCATGCCCATCATCACGATGTTGGACAGCATGCGGCCGTCCGGCGGCGAGGGCCATTCGTTCAGATGGTCGCGCGCCAGCATCACCTGGCCGACGATCTCGGCGGCGTTCAGGTTGCGCACCAGCTTCATCGTGCCGGTATGGCAGAATTTGCAGGTCAGCGTGCAGCCGACCTGGGACGAGACGCAGAGCGCGCCGCGATCCTCTTCCGGGATATGCACGCATTCGGCTTCTTCGCCGTCGGCGAATTTCAGCAGCCATTTGCGGGTGCCGTCGGTGCTCTGCAGATCCTTGCTGGCGACCGGGCGGCCGACGCTGAAGCGGGTGGCAAGCCGCTCGCGCAGCTCCTTCGACAGCGTGGTCATCTCGGCGAAATCGCGGCTGCCGCGATAATAGATCCAGTGCCACAGCTGGCTGGCGCGCATCCTGGCCGATTTCTCGACCTCGCCTGCCGCGACCAGCGCGGCGGCGATCTCAGGACGTGTCAGGCCGAGCAGTTCGACCGGGGCGCCATCAGCCGCCTGTTGTGGCGCGCGGTCGCCCACGCGCACATCGTCAACGAGAGCAGCCGAGGCGGTCACGACGTGGCTCCGACCCCGCAGGCCTTGTCGATCGCCTGCAAGGCCTGGGTGAAACCGTCCAGGTCATAGGTATCGGTGGTCTTGGTACCGCGGCTCGACTCGCCCTTCACCACCAGCGTCTTGCCCTTGCGCAGGGCGTCGACCAGCTTCTGGTCGGTGGTGGCATCGGCAGCCCAGGCGGCTTCCTGATGGGTGAACATCTCGATGGTGGTTCCGCCGATCACGGCCTGCGCCGGGGTCGCCTCCTTCAGCGGATAGCCGAAATAGATGCTGACCTCGTTGCGGATCTTTTCCTTCGGCTTGTGCGTCACCAGGATGTAGATCTCGCCGCGCTTGGCGCTGGCGGGTTCCTTCTTCTGCGGCTGCGCATGCAGGTAGCAGAGCTTGGCACCCTTGTCGGTATGCTCATAGGCATCCCAGCCGGTGAACTTGCCGATCCGTTTGGTCTCGGCTTTGGGATCAGCCTTCTTTGCCTGGGCGGCCTGCGCGGCAGACGCACCAAGGGCGAGCCCGAGGCAGAGCACAGGCAACAGAAGGAGCGAAGCGGGCAGCGAGACTGCCGGTCGATGGGCCTTGTTGTCGGTCATGGCGGCGAACATAGCGGTGGCGGTCCGTGATTTCCACCCGATTTCATGGCGACATCATGGCAGGGTTGCGGCCGGCGGTGGCCGCGATCACGGATTGTTGCATAAGCTATTGGTCCTCTTGCCTTATCCCGCGGGTTTCAGCACCATTGCAGGATGGACAGGGGGCGTCAGGCCGGCTTGATGCGGGCCGTGGCCGAAGCTGGCGACCGCGCCGCTTTCGCCGCGCTTTACGAGCATTTCGCCCCCCGGCTGAAAGCCTGGCTGATGCGGCTCGGACTGCCTGAGGATGTCGCCGAGGAGGTGATGCAGGACAGCCTGATCGCCGCCTGGCGCCGCGCCGCCAGTTTCGATCCCGCCCAGGCTTCGGTGGCCACCTGGCTGTTCATCATCGCCCGCAACAAGCGGATCGACCGCCTGCGGCGCGAAAGACGGCCGGAAATCGACCTGAATGACCCCGCCTTGGTGCCGGAGCCGGAGCCCGCGCCGGATGAAAAGGTCGATGCGGCCGAGGAGGAGGCGCAACTGCGTCGCGCGCTGCAGGCTCTGCCCGAGGAACAACTGCACCTGCTGCGGCTCGCTTTCTTCTCCGACCTGTCGCATCGCGACATCGCCGCGCGCGAAAACCTGCCGCTCGGCACGGTGAAATCCCGCATCCGCCTGGCGCTGGCGCGGCTGAAAAGCAGGCTGGAACAGGGCTGACGGCGGCCCGGTGCGCCGGTGAAATATAATTGCCATCCGACGATACGCGGTCTGGTTGTAACCCATTGAATAAGAATACAAAATAAATGACAGTCGGGTCATGTTACCGCTGTCCGATTCGTTTCGTCGGCCCTGAGATTTTGTAGTCCGTGTCGCGTCATCCCCTGCTTTTTGCCGACGATCGCATCCTGCTCAACCTGGCAGCCTACTGGTCTGCCAAGCGTGGCGGTCATCCGTTACCGCCACGCGCCGCGATCGATCCGCTCGACATGCCGCGCCGGCTGCTGCCGCATCTGATGCTGGTGGAACCAACCGGACGCGATCTCGAAGTGCGCTTCCGCCTGGTCGGCACCGAACTGGTGCAGCGTTTCCGCCGCGATGCCACCGGCAAGACCAGCCGCGATCTCTATCCGCAGGACAGCGACTATCGCAGCTACCTGGAGCAGATCTATTCCAGCGTGATCCAGCGCGGACAGCCGCTCTATGCCGACAACACGCGGCGCTTTCCCGAGGAAGGCGCCAGCCGCGTGCGTCATCTGCTGCTGCCGATCGCCGCCGAACCCGGCAGCAACCGCGCGGCGCTGGTGCTCAGCTCGATCAGCTGGAGTCTGGCCGACGACGGCGAGGGCCATCAGCCGCCGCCGTCGCGCGAGCGCCAGATCGCCGTCGAGGCGCTGGAAAAAGGTGTGCTGCAGGCCACGTTGCGCGGACTGCTCGATCCAATCTGATCCGGCCAATCTGATCCTTTCGTCCAACGCGCGGCGCGTAGCAGCGCAACAGCGTGTTCCGCTATACTCCGCGCAGCAACGAGAGGAAGACCGGATGGAGATCGACCCTTACACGGCAGGCATGGGCGGCGGCATGATATTGCTGTCTGTCATCGCCGGCTGGTCGACCGTCCGTTACGAACTCGACATGACGCAACAGTGGCGCATCGTGAAATATGCCAGCGCCGTGCTGGCGCTGGTGCTCGGCTTCGGCTTCTGTCAGCTGCTGGCGGGAAAGATTGCGATCTCGCGCGGCGTGGCGCCGGACGGGATTCTCGTCGTGCTGGCCGGCGCTGTCGTCGGCAGCTTCCTGGTGATGTGGATCGCGCAGGTCGTGGAATATGCCGTGCGCCGCCAGCATGGGCTTGACGCGCTGCCTTATCGCCTGATGCGCTTCGACCTGTTCCGCTGGTAGCCTATTTCAGCAAGGCCGGATCGAAGGAAAACAGCAGCGGGAAAAACGTCGCCCAGCTGTTCCAGCGCTGCGATCCCGCTTCACTCACCGACCACAGCAGACCGTCTTCGCCGCGCGCCAGGTCTTCCAGTCCTGCCATCGCCGCATGCTGCGCCAGCACCGCACCGGTCTGCGTGTCGATACGATAGAGTTTGCCCATGCGACCGTTGCTGGCGCTGATCCACAGATTGCCCTTGGCATCGAAGGTCGCGCCCTGGGCATGAAAGGGCAGCGTCAGGCTGCGCACGGCTTCCGCCGCGCGGAACGGTTTCGTATTGCCGCCGAACAACGTGGCGGGATCGGCGGCGATCAGCCGTGCCGCGCTATCCTCGCGACTGTAGCGGCCGAACCACAACAGCCTGCCGTCGAAGCTGAGGAAGTTGCTGCCCAGCGCCGGATCCTTGTCCAGTTTGCGCGGTGCGCCGACGGCAACCGCGATGCCGGCCTGTAACGATCTCGGAAGATCGAAGGCATAGAGCGCGCGCCCGTTGTCGGCGAGATACAGCAGGCCCCCGTCCGGCGTGGCGGCGAGGCCGTCGGCATGGCCGATGCTGGCGGGCAGGTCGAAGCCGCCGATTGCCGCGCCGTTTTTGGGATCGACCGCGAAGATTTTCGCCGCACCGCGATTGGTCTGCGGCTCGGTGCTCAGGTAAGTGCCGACGAACAGCGTGCCGCGCGCAAAGGTCAGGCCCTGCGGCACGTAGCCCTGATTGAGGCCGGGCGCCCAGTGGCGCTGGCGGATCGCAGGGTCCAGCGGCGTGGCCGAGAGCGCCCGTTCGGTATAATTCGGCGCCTCGCCGCCCATCCTGCCGGGTGTGGGCTGCGCAGGGGCGGGCGCGGCCAGCAATATAAGGAGAAGAGGGAGAAGCCGAAGCATAGCGGAACCATAGCGCCAGTCAGCCGCTTGTGTCCCCAGATCTATTCCAGCCCCTTGGCAAAAACCCTATCGCTACTTAAGTTTAGCCCATGTCCTCTGATACCGACGCCTGGCTTGAACGCCGCACCCTTGCCCGCCGCGCCACCCGCTGGCGGATCGTCGCGGTGCTGGCTCTGCTGGTCCTCGCCCTGATCGGGCTCTGGCGCCTCGATCCCGGCAACCTGATTGCCCAGCGCCAGGTCCATGTCGCCCGGCTCGAAATCAGCGGCGTGATCGCCGAAAACGACTGGTGGCTGGAGAAGCTGAAAGAGGCCGGCGAGGACGACCGCGTCCGCGCCGTGATCCTGTATATCAACAGTCCGGGCGGCAGCACCTATGGTGGCGAAGCGCTGTTCCAGGCGGTCCGGCAGCTCTCCGAACAGAAGCCCGTCGTCTCCGTGATCGGCACGTTGGGCGCCTCGGCGGGCTATATGGTGGCGATTGCCGGTGATTATGTGCTGGCGCGCGAAACCTCGCTGACCGGCTCGATCGGCGTGCTGTTCCAGACCGCCGAATTCTCCAAACTGATGGAGAAGGTCGGCGTCAGCGCCGAGACCATCACCTCGGGCCCGCTCAAGGCCGAACCCAACCCGACCCGGCCGATGAGCCCGGCCGGCCGGGCCCAGATCCAGAATATGGTCAACGAGACCCATGCCTGGTTCGTCGATCTGGTCGCCAGCCGCCGCGATTTGCCCCGGGACGAGGTGGCAAAGCTGGCCGATGGCCGGGTCTATTCCGGCCGGGCCGCCCTGCAGAGCCGGCTGATCGACGGCCTGGGCGGGGTGGCCGAGGCCCGCGACTGGCTGGCCCGGACGCACCGGATTCCGGCCGACCTGCCGCTCCGGGACATCCCATCGGAGCCTCCGGCGGGCCTGCTGGACGGGCTGGGCAGCCGGACCTTCGCCACCCTGGTAGGAAAAAGCCTTATCCCCGAACGGCTTAGGCTTGACGGGCTGACCTCCCTTTGGCACCCTGACTAAAGAACGAGGGGGCCCGCGGCCGCTGCGCAGGGAAAACCGATGATCAAGTCCGAACTCATCAACCGTCTTGCCGAACGTAACCAGCATCTGACGCAGCGCGATATCGAGCGCATCGTCGGCACGATCTTCGACGAGATCGCCACTGCGCTGTCGCGCGGCGACCGTGTCGAATTGCGCGGTTTCGGAGCCTTTTCGGTCAAGCGCCGTCCGGCACGCACCGGTCGCAATCCGCGCACCGGCACCGCTGTGGAAGTGCAGGAGAAATTCGTGCCCTTCTTCAAGACCGGCAAAGAGTTGCGCCAGAAGCTGAATCTCTCGGGCAAGCAAACCGTCGACGCTGAATAGTTTTTTTCATGGAGGCGTCATGCGCTTTCTGCGCGTTTTCATCGGCGCCCTGCTTCTCCTGATCCTGATTGTCTTTGCCGTCGCCAATAAAGATGCGGTGACGGTCAGTGTCGAACCGCTGCCGTTCGTGATCGAACTGCCGCTCTATCTGCTCGTCTTCGCAGTGTTTTTTGTCGGACTGGTGTTCGGTGTGGCGATCGGCCGGCTGAATGCCTGGTCATCGTCGCGCCGCAGGGCCGAAGCGGAAAAGCAGCGGCAGGCGCGACAGGCGCTGCAGGCCGTGAAGCCGGCTCCCACAGATAGCGCGCAACTGCCGCCGCCATCTCCCATCGTCTGACCACGGGCTGCTGCTGACATGCGTTCGATCGATGCCGCTGCCGTCCATGCAGCCTTGCCTTACGACAGGCTGATCCCTCACTTACGCGACGCCTTCCGCGCCGGTGGCGAAGTGCCGCTGCGCAGCCGCTTTCATATCGACGCTGTTGATGGCGGTGCCGGCGGCACGCTGCTGCTGATGCCGGCCTGGCAGCCGGGTCGTCATATCGGCATCAAGACCGTCAGCGTGTTTCCCGACAATGCGAAACACGGCCATGGTTCGGTGGCGGCGACCTATCTGCTGCTCGATGCGCGCACCGGTCACCCCAGGGCGGTGATCGACGGCGAGGCGATCACCCTGCGCCGCACGGGCTGTGCCTCGGCGCTCGCCGCCAGCTATCTGGTGCGCCAGGACGCGCGGCATCTTCTCATGGTCGGTGCAGGATCTCTCGCGCCGCATCTGATCCGCGCGCATTGCGCCGTGCGGAAATATACCCGCATCGAGATCTGGAATCGCAATCGCGCGCGTGCCGAGAAGGTCGCGGCGAACTTGCGCGATCTCGGTGTCACCGTGGTCGACGACCTGGAATCTGCCGCGCGAACTGCGGATACGATTTCCTGCGCCACGCTATCGCGCGAACCGCTGGTGCGTGGCGACTGGCTGAAAGCCGGCGCGCATCTCGATCTGGTCGGGGCGTTTACGCCGGAGATGCACGAGACCGATGCCGCAGCACTCACGCGCAGCTCGGTCTATGTCGACAATCGCGCCGGCGCCCTGAAAGAGCCCGGCGATCTGGTGACGCCGATCGCTGCCGGGCAGTTCAGGGCGGAAGATGTGCGCGGCGATCTGTTCGACCTGTGCCGTGCCGATAAAACCGCGCGGCAGAGCGACGCCGAGATTACGCTGTTCAAATCGGTCGGCCTGGCGCTGGAAGATCTTGCCGCGGCCGAACTGGTGGTCGAGGGCGCGACATGAAATCGATCATTGTCGGCGGCGGCATCATGGGGCTCTCGGCTGCGCGCGCGCTCAAGAAAGCCGGCCATGACGTGGTGCTGATCGAGCAGGGCACGCTGCCCAATCCGCTCGGCTCTTCGGTCGACCAGCATCGCCTGATCCGTTATCCGTATGGCGCGCAGCGCGGCTATACCCGCATGGTGCGTCATGCCTATCACGCCTGGAAACGCGTCTGGCACGACCTGAAGATGACGCTCTATGCCGAGACCGGCACGCTGGTGCTGAGTGGCGCCGGCGATGGCTGGGCAAAGCAGTGCGTCGAAGCGCTGACGGCGGAAAATGTCGAGCAGCTCGCCTTCGATGCCGAGAGTGTCACCGGCCGCTGGCCCATGCTGAATGCAGAGGGCATCGAGGAGGCGTTCTTCTGTCCCTCGGGCGGTGTGCTGTTTGCCGAGGCGATTGTCGCCGCGCTGAGTTCGCATTTGCGCGATCACGGCGTCTCACTGCTGACCAATACGTCTGTCGTTGCTGTCGATCCCGAAAAGGGCAGCGTCACGCTCCGCGACAAGACCGTGCTGCAGGCCGATCATGTGCTGGTCACGGCGGGGCCATGGACCTCGAAACTGCTGCCGGAGCTTGCGCCGGTGTCGCGGCCGTCGCGTCAGGTTGTCGTATATCTGCAACCGCCGGCCGACATGAGTGCGGCCTGGTATCAGGCGCCGATGATCCTGGAGATCGGCCTCAGTCAGGGTTTCTATCTGGTGCCGCCGCGCATCACCCGCGACGGCATGCGCACGGGGCTGAAGATCGGCGACCATACGTTTGGCCCGACCGCCGATCCCGGCAGCAACCGCGATGCGACGCCAGACGAGATCGAGGCCATCGTCGCCAAGGCGAAAAGCCGCATCGCCGATCTCGGCAGTTACGGCGTGGCACAGGCCAAGACCTGTTTCTACGATGTGGAGGCCGACGAGAAATTCCAGTTCCGCCAGCTGGGGCCGCGCGGTTATGCCTTCTACGGCACGTCCGGCCATGGTTTCAAGTTCGGGCCGGTGGTCGGCGAACTGATCGCCGACGTGCTGGCCGGCAAGGCCGGTTACGAAGAGACCGCGCGCTGGCTGGCGGGAGAAATCATAGACGTCCCGGCGGCTGCATCCGACAGCAGCGGATAGCGGCGCGGCTGGAACAGCTGGTAGTGCCACCATTCGTTGCGATAGAAGTCCCAGCCCGCCGCCGTCATGATGCCGAGCAGCACGGCGCGATTGGCCTGCTGCGCCGGCGTGATGTCGAGGCAGCCATGGAAGGCCAGCGGCGTGAAGGCATCGAAGCCGGTGCCCATGTCGAGCTCCTCGCCGTCCGCGTCCACCAGCGTGACATCGACCGCCGCGCCGCGCGAATGCGGCGAGCCCTTGCGCGGGTCGGCCAGGAAATCCGGATCGGGCGTGTGGTTCCACAGCGCCCAGGCCGCTTCGGTCGGGCGGAAGGCGTCGAAGACTTTCAGCCGCAGGTCCATATGACCGGCCAGCGCGATGGCTTTGCGCAGCAGGTCGGCGGCTTCGGTATTGAGAAAGCAGGCCGGGCGGCTGTATATGGGCGCACCGGTCAGGTTGTCGGCCGTGGCATAGCGCAGGTCGAGCAGCACCGGAAATTCGGGCGGCCTGATTTCAACGAGCGACATGCGACGGACTCCGGAATGACACGTCTGTTTTCCTATCACCGGAGCTTGCCTTCGTGAAGCTGCTCGGCATCGATACCGCGCTGAATGCCTGTTCCGTCGCCATCGTCGACGGCGACAGGACTTTGGCCTGCGTGGTCTCGGCCGGCGGCAAGGGCAATGCCGAACGGCTGCTGCCGCTGCTGGAGCAGGCGCGCCTCGAAGCCGGGATTGAGCTGGCGCAGCTGGACGGCATCGCCGCCACCATCGGACCGGGCTCGTTCACCGGTATCCGCACCGCGCTGGCCACGGCGCGCGCATTGGGCCTGGCGCTGAAGATTCCGGTCTGGGGCATCACCACGACGGAGACTCTGGCCCAAGCTGCGATCTTGGCTGCGGCACAGCCGGGCATGAACACCGTCGCCGTGATCGATGCCAAGCGCGACGAAGTCTACATCCAGTGCTTCGCAGCGAAAGATGGCGCGCCGCTCACCGGACCGCAATTGCTCAACATCGCCGATGCGCCGGCGATCCTGCCGCCCGGTCCGGCTCTGCTGGTCGGCAGCGGCAGCGAACTGCTGCAAGCAGCCACGCAACGTGACGACCTGCGGCTGTCGCCTGTCTCGCCCGATCCCGATCCGGTGCTGGTGGCGCGGCTCGCCGCACAGCGTCCGCGGCCGACGACATCGCCGTCGCCGCTCTATATCCGGCCGCCCGATGCGAAACTGCCATCCGCTGTTGTTGCCGCGCCGGCGAAACTGACGGTCAACATCCAGACCTGCGGCATCGAAAATGCCGCTGTGCTCGCCGCCCTGCATGACGCGGCCTTTGCCGGCGCGGACAGCGGCGAGCACTGGGACGAGAAAAGCCTGCGCGAGCTGCTGGCGATGCCGGGCGCGCTGGCCCTGCTGGCCCTGCAAGGCGGCGAACCTGTCGGCTTCATCCTGCTGCGTCTGGCGGCCGACGAGGCCGAGATCATCACGCTCGCCGTACAGCCACCATGGCAGCGCAAGGGCGTGGCGCGGCGTCTGCTCATGGTTGGTCTCGACAAGATGACCGGGCGCGGTGCGCAGCAGTGTTTCCTGGAAGTGGCAGAGAACAATACTGCTGCGCGTGCGCTCTATGCCTCTGTCGGATTTGCCGAGGTCGGTCGCCGGTCCGGCTATTATCGTGTCGCCGGCGCCGCGCCGCGCGATGCTGTACTCATGCGCAAATGATTATGGTGCATCCGTAAGTATAAGTTGCAGATTCGGTCCGCGAACACGTCAAAATACCGTCGAGCTGCGCTGGCATTACTGAATTCGCTGACTGTATAATCCGCGCGCCCGGATGTTTTACGCTGTTCAGGAGCGCGACGATGGCCCATTCCGCCGACCGGCCCGCCGACCGATCTGAATTGCTGGCACTCACCGCCGAGATCGTCGCCGCGCATGTCTCCAACAACAAGGTCGATGCCGGCGAACTGCCTGCACTGATCCGCCAGATCTATGGCACGCTGGTCGAGATCGGGGCTTCCGCGTCGGGCGCGGATGGTGCGGCGCGCAGCGGCGACCGTCCGGCGCCGGCCGTGCCGGTGAAGAAATCGGTGACGCCGGACTACATTATCTGTCTCGAAGACGGCAAGAAGCTGAAGATGCTCAAGCGGCATCTGATGAGCCATTACCAGCTGACGCCGGAACAGTATCGCGAACGCTGGGGCCTGCCACCGGATTATCCGATGGTGGCGCCGAATTATGCGATCCGCCGCCAGGTGCTGGCCAAGAAGATCGGCCTGGGCAAAGGGCGGCGCGGGCGATAACACGCCATTTGCTGCTAAGTCTTTGTTGCAGCAGGCGGCCTGTACGTTTCATCGCGCGGCGGGCCATGCTATAACGCCGTCAGTCTGACAGGGATTCTCGTTCAATCAAAAGAAGGCCTTGGGCGCATGAGCAGCCGCCTCGAACAACTCTGCGAACAGCTTGGCATGCGGATGACCGATCAGCGGCGCGTGATCGCCCGCGTGCTGAGTGCGTCGCACGATCACCCCGACGTGGAAGAACTGCATCGTCGCTCTGTGGCGGTCGACCCGCGCATCTCGATTGCGACGGTCTATCGCACCGTGCGCATGTTCGAGGAAAACGGCATCCTCAGCCGCCTCGATCTCGGCGATGGCCGCGCGCGCTACGAGGAAATGCCGGAATCGCATCACGACCACCTGATCGATACCCGCAGCGGCAAGATCATCGAATTCAACGATCCCGAACTGGAAGCGCTGCAGGACCGCATCGCGGCGCGTCTGGGCTACAAACTGGTCGATCACCGGCTCGAACTGTTCGGCGTTCCGCTCGACGACAAGGACGGCAAGAAGGGCAAGGCCTGATCCTGGGTCTGATGCCTTGTTCCTGACGTCCGCTTTTACATGACGGCACCATTCCAATGACGGCACGCGCCGTATTCACGCTCGGTATCTTCCTGGTCTGGACGATACTGCTCATCCCCGTGCAGATGCTGCTGATCCGGCTGAGATCGCCGCTGATGCGTAGCCTGCCGCATTTCTATCACCGCACCGTGGCGTCGCTGCTGCGCGTGCATGTGCGCCGCGTGGGCGAGCCCTCGGCCGCAGCGCCGACGCTGTTTGTCAGCAATCATATCTCCTGGCTCGATATCGTCGTGCTGTCGGCGGTGATGCCGAATGTCAGCTTCATCGCCAAGCAGGAAGTCGGCACCTGGCCCTTCTTCGGCACGCTGGCGCGGCTGCAGCGCACCGTGTTCGTCGAACGCGAAAAGCGCCAGCGCACCGCAGAACATCGCGATGAGATGATCGAACGTCTGGCCAATGGCGACAGTCTGATCCTGTTTCCCGAAGGCACCTCGTCGGACGGTCTGCGCCTCCGTAATTTCAAATCGGCGTTCTTCGCCGCCGCCGAACGTCCCATCGGCCACAAACAGCTGACGGTGCAGCCGGTGTCGATCGGCTATGCCAGGCTGAATTACATGCCGGTCGGCCGGCGCTGGATGTCGTGGTTCGCCTGGGTCGGCGACGAGGATCTGGTACCGCATCTGTGGCGCTTCCTGAAAGCCGGCCCGAGCGAGGCGGTGGTGGAATTTCACCAGCCGGCCACGATCGACCAGTTCAATTCGCGCAAGGGTCTCGCCGCCTGGTGCCACCAGCGCGTTCTTGAAGGCCTGAGCGACATCAATGCCGGCCGCGATCCCGGCCGCCGCACGCCGCCGCAGAAACAGGATCCCGGCGCGCAATTCCTCGTGGACCGCATTTAGGGCATCTACAGGCAGGCCTCTGGACTGCCGCGTGGCAATGTCCTATAATAAGATATTGTTTTAAAAAGATTATTTCCTAAATAGCACCGGATAAGCCGAAAGAAGCGCGCAACAAGCCAGAATAAGGGTCAAATAAGCAAAAATAAGCATGTCATAAGCCGGAATAAACCTCGTTTAAGCCCGGAATAAGCTCGCCCAAGCGGCCGGCTGATCTGTCCGCGGACAGTTTAACCGTTTGATTTCCCTATGAAGAATCGATGACGGTACCTGGTCGCCAGCGCGGTTGTGCTTTCCTTGCGGCGATTCGGGTGCTACCTTCGGATTCGGTCGTCATTCATCACCAAGGAGCGTCTGGGGCGCCGCCCGATCTTCTCCCGGCACCCGCCCCGCTGAAACCCGGACTTGGCCAAAAAGCTGTTCATCAAGACCCACGGCTGCCAGATGAACGTCTACGACTCCGCCCGCATGGCGGACGTGCTGGCCCCGCTCGGATACGCCAGGACCGAGACGCCCGATGACGCCGACATGGTGATCATCAACACCTGCCACATCCGCGAAAAAGCCGCCGAGAAAGTCTTCTCCGAACTCGGCCACTGGCGCATCCGCAAGCATGCCGCCCAGGCCAGGGGCGGCGATGTCACCATTGCGGTGGCCGGCTGCGTCGCCCAGGCCGAGGGCAAGGAACTGGTCAACCGCGCGCCGTTTGTCGATCTCGTGGTCGGCAGCCAGGCCTATCACCAGCTGCCGGAACTGCTGGCGCGCGCCGAACGCGCCCGCGTCAAAGGCACCGGCGGTCGCGGCATCCTCGCGACAGACTTTCCGCCCGATTCAAAGTTCGATCATCTCCCCGACGAGATCAGCGTTGCGCCGGGGCCGGTCGGCTATCTCGCCGTGCAGGAAGGCTGCGACAAATTCTGCACCTTCTGCGTCGTGCCCTATACGCGCGGCGCCGAATATTCGCGCCCGGCCGCCGCGATCCTGCGCGAAGCCGATCGTCTCGTCGCCACCGGCGTGCAGGAGATCGCGCTGCTCGGCCAGAATGTGAATGCCTGGCATGGCGAAGGCCCCGATGGCAAAAGCTGGTCGCTCGGCCGGCTGCTGCGCGTGCTCAACGACCGTTTCGCCAAAACCCATCCGCACCTGCGCTGGCGCTACACGACATCGCATCCGCGCGAGATGGACGACGAGCTGATCGCCGCACACGCGGACGTCGCCGGCCTGATGCCCTTCCTGCATCTGCCGATCCAGGCCGGCTCGGACTCGGTGCTGAAGGCGATGAACCGTGGCCATCGCGCCGAAGACTATCTGCGCGTGGTCGAGAAGCTGCGCGTAGCAAGGCCAGATATCGCGCTGAGCGGCGATTTCATCACCGGCTTCCCCGGCGAGTCCGACGCCGATTTCGAACAGACGCTGAAGATCGTGCGCGAAGCGCGCTTCGCCGCCGGCTATTCCTTCAAATACTCCAACCGTCCCGGCACGCCGGGCAGCCTGATGGGCCGGCAGGTTCCGGACGCCGTGAGCAGCGAACGGCTCCATGCGCTGCAGGCCCTGCTGCAGGATCTGTCGGGCGACTTCAACCGTGCCTGCGAGGGCCGCGAACTGGATGTGCTGTTCCAGAAGCCGGGCCGCCAGAGCGGTCAGCTGATCGGCTATTCGCAATACATGCAGGCCATTTATGTGGCCGATCCGATGCTGAAGATCGGCGACCGCCTGCCGGTGACGATCACCGGCGGTTATGCCAATTCGCTTGCCGGCGAGATCGTCCGGCGAGAGGCCGCGTGACGCGGGCGCGGCCCGGAGATCTTTTGGAAGCAACGAGGCTGAAGCCTGTGAGCGATGCACGCGGCCCGGATACATCCGGACAACCGATCATTCTCGATTTCGATGACAACCGCCTGCTGGCGCTGCTGTTCGGCGAGCATGATCGCCATCTGGCGCGCATAGAGGAACGGCTCGGCGTGGCGGTGGCCTCGCGCGGCAACCGGCTGATGATCACCGGCGCCGCCGAGGCGCAGGCGCAGGCCAGGAAAATTCTCACCGATCTCTATCGTCGGCTCGAAGGCGGGGCTGAAATCGAGATGGGCGATGTCGATGGTGCGATCCGCATGACCCAGGGAGGTCCGATGAATGCTCCGGTGAGTGGTAATGCAAAACTGCGTGACAAGGCGGAACTGATCCGCGACGACCGGCCGGTGCCGGACGGTGCGGTACGCACCAAGAAGCGTGTGATCCTGCCGCGCTCGCATACGCAGAAACTGTATTTCGACGCGCTGCAGACGCATGAACTTGTGTTCGGTCTCGGTCCGGCCGGCACCGGCAAGACCTATCTCGCCGTGGCCATGGCAGTGAATTTCCTGCTCGAAGGCCGTGTCGACCGCATCATCCTGTCGCGCCCCGCCGTCGAGGCCGGCGAACGCCTCGGCTTCCTGCCCGGCGACATGCGCGACAAGATCGACCCCTATCTGCGTCCGCTCTACGACGCACTCTACGACATGCTGCCGGCCGAGCGCGTCGCCAAGGGCCTGGAAAGCGGCGAGGTGGAAGTCGCGCCGCTTGCCTTCATGCGCGGCCGCACGCTGGCGAATGCCTTCGTGATTCTGGATGAGGCGCAGAACACCTCGCCGGTGCAGATGAAGATGCTGCTGACCCGCCTGGGCGAGAATTCGCGCCTGGTGGTCACCGGCGACCTGTCGCAGATCGATCTGCCCATCGGCGTGCCGTCGGGCCTGCGCCACGCGCTCGACATCCTTGAAGGCACCGAAGGCATCGGTTTCGTGCGCTTCGGCGAAGCCGACGTGGTGCGTCATCCGCTGGTCACCAAGATCGTGCGCGCCTATTCGGCGCATGAGCAGGAATTGGGCCTGTCGCGGCCGGATGCCGCCGGTCGTCCGCGCCGTGGATAGGTTGAACTGAGCCGCCGAATTTGCCACAAAGCACTGCACCATGCCCGACGGTTCCAGTATCGAGATCGATATCCGCATTGCCAGCAGCGCCTGGCGTGCGGCTTTGCCCAATCCGGCCGCCGCGGTGCGCCGTGCTGCCATCGCCGCGCTGAAGGCTGAACTGCCGCCCAAAGCGAAGACCTCGCTCAGCATCCTGCTCACCGACGATGCCGAGATGCGCAAGCTGAATGCCGGCTGGCGCGCCAAGGACAAGCCGACCAACGTGCTGTCCTTCCCGGCTGAAAACGCGGTCGATCCGGCCCGGCCGCCGGCCTGGCTCGGCGATGTGGCGCTCGGGCTTGCCACCTGTCAGCGCGAGGCACGCGAGCAGAAAAAGGCTCTGGCCGATCACGTGACGCACCTGACCGTGCATGGCGTGCTGCACCTGCTCGGCTACGACCATATGGACGACGAGCAGGCGGAGGCCATGGAGCCGCTGGAGACCGATATCCTGGCTGCCATGGGCATCGGCGATCCCTACAAGCCGGCAGCGTCCAGAAAGCCGAAGGCGGCAAAGCCGAAAAAGCAGGCCGTGAAGAAAAAGACAGCAAAGAAGAAAGTCGCAGCGCGCCAGAAACCTGCCGCGAAGCGGAAGCGCACAAAATGAGCGAGACGCGGGAAAACGGCGCCACACTGTGGAAGCGGCTGCTGTCGCTGCTGCGCGGCCGCCACGACGAGTCGCTCCGCGACAGTATCGAAGAGCTGCTGGAAGAGCATGCCGACGACAGTTCCACGCCGGAGGAAACCGCCGAGCGTGCACTGCTGCGCAATGTGCTGGAAGTGGGCGAGCTGCGCGTCGGCGAAATCCGCGTGCCGCGCACCGACATCATCGCCGTGCCGCTGGAGATCGAATTCGACAAGCTGGTGAAGACGCTGGTGGATGCCGAGCATTCGCGCCTGCCGATCTATCGCGGCAATCTCGACGACGTGATCGGCATGATCCANNTCGAAACCGGTGCTCGAACTGCTGCGCGAGATGCGCGACACCCGTGTGCATATGGCCATCGTGGTCGATGAATATGGCGGGCTGGATGGTCTGGTCACCATCGAGGATCTGGTCGAGCAGATCGTCGGCGAGATCGACGACGAACATGACGTGGCCGCCGGTGGCATGCTGATCCAGCGTGCCGATGGCGTGCTGGAAGCGCTCGGCCGCTGTCCGATCGACGACCTTGAGGAAAGGCTCGGTCGCAGCCTGCTCGATCCCGAGGAGGACAGCGACGTCGACACCGTGGGCGGCCTGATCGTGTCGCATCTCGGTCGCGTGCCGCTGCGCGGCGAGCTGATCGAGCATCCCGGCGGGCTGACCTTCGAAGTGCTGGAAGCCGATCCGCGCCGCGTCAAGCGCGTGCGCATCCGCCAGCCGGTGCCGCACTCCAGCGCCGATGCGGCGTAATCATCGCTGTCCTGTGGACGGTAAAAATGGGACCCCGGGTCAAAAGCCCGGGGTGACAATAAATTTTAGCCGTCATTCCGGCTCGCGCCGATGAGTAAGCTTCACGATATGGCCGCCCGCTGGCAGGGTTTGCGCGGCTGGCGTCGCTATGGCGCGGCTTTGCTGCTCGGTGTGCTGCTCGCCGGCGCCCAGGCACCGCTGTCGCTTTGGCCGCTGGCCTTCGTCTGCTTCATCCTGCTGCTGCTGCTGGACGATGGCGGCGCCAATATGACTTCGCGGCGCCGCAGCTTCTTCACGCTGTTCGCCTTTGCTTACGGCTATTTTGTCGCCGGACATTACTGGATCGGCATTTCCTTCTTCGTCGATGCAGCGAAATACGCGCTGCTGCTGCCGCTGCCGGTACTCGGGCTGCCTGTCGTGCTGGCGGTGTTTCCCGCCACCGGAGCATGGCTCGCCTGGCTGGTCGCGCGCGGCAACCGTCCACTTTACATGCTGCTGATGCCATTCGGCTGGCTGGTCGGCGAATGGCTGCGCGGCCATGTCGCCACCGGTTTTCCGTGGAACCTGGTCGGCTATGTCTGGGGCGACTGGCCTGCGGCGATGCAGCTGGCATCCTATATCGGCGCGCAGGGGCTCGGCCTGCTGACCATGCTGGCGGCGAGCGGCATGGCGCTCGCTCTGCTCGGTCGTCGCATCGCGCTTGTGCTGCCGGCGCTGCTGGTCATGGCGATGGGGCTGGCTGCGCTACGTATCCCGTCTGACATCGCCATGCTGCCCGACGTGAACCTGCGGCTGGTGCAGCCGAGCATCGAACAGACGCTGAAATGGCAGGACGGCCTGCGCCAGCAGCACCTGCAGCAGCATGTCGCGCTCAGCCTGCAGCCAGCCGACAAAGCGCTCACCCATGTGATCTGGCCGGAGACGGCGATCCCCTATCTGCTGGATGAGGAACCCGGCCTGCGCGAGGCGCTGGCGAAGCGACTAGCGCCGGGCACGGTGCTGATCACCGGCGCGCCCAGACGAGAACTGCGTTCGGAGAACCCGCGTGACATCGCGATCTACAACAGTGTCTTTGCGCTCGGCAGCGATGCGCAGATCGTGGCGCGCTACGACAAGGTGCATCTGGTGCCGTTTGGCGAATACCTGCCGTTCCGCAAGATTCTCAAGCCACTCGGCCTCGATGCGATTGCAGCTGGCGCGGTGGATTTCTCCTTCGGTCGCGACATGGCGCCGATTGCAATTCCGGGCCTGCCCTTCGCGCGGGTGCTGATCTGCTACGAAGCGATCTTCGCCGATGAATCGATGCAACAGTCCGATGCGGCGCCGGCGGCGGGCTTGCTGCTCAATGTCACCAACGATGCCTGGTTCGGCACCTCGTCCGGCCCCTACCAGCATCTCGTCGCCGCAAAATTCCGGGCTGTCGAACAGGGCCTGCCGCTGGTGCGCGCTGCCAACAACGGCATCAGCGCCATCGTCGATCCTTATGGGCGCATCACGGTGCAGCTTGGGCTCAATGAGATCGGCGTCGTCGATGGCGGTTTACCGGCCGCAATCGCACAGCGTCCACTCTATGCGCGTATCGGCGATGCGCCTCTGCTCGTTTTTGCGATAGTGAGTCTCATCGCTGCTTTTGCTGCACTGCTCCGGACCGCAAAGCATTGACCGCGCCGCCCCCAACGGCTTTAGTCGGGGCTGGTTTAGTCCAGCATGTGATTGTGATTACCGTACAAGAGTAGAGGGCAATTCAGTGCCGAAGAATTCGGTTGATGTGCATGTCGGCAACCGTCTGAAGTTGCGCCGCACCATGGTCGGCATGAGTCAGGACAAGCTCGGCCAGATGGTCGGCCTGACCTTCCAGCAGATCCAGAAATACGAGAAGGGCGCCAACCGCATCGGCGCCAGCCGTCTCTATCAGTTCGCCACCCTGCTCGATGTGCCGCCGGCCTATTTCTTCGAGGGGCTGGAAGGCCAGCCCGTGACCTCGCGGGACGGCCGCACCCTCAGCGCCGCCGTGCCGGCCGACAGCCCGGCCGCGACAATCACGCGGGAAGATGTGGAATTGCTGCGGGCCTTCCGCGGCCTGCAGCAGCCCGGCCTGCGCCGCCGCATCATCGACCTGGTCTGGGCCATGAATGGCGGCACGGACGCCGCCGATCCCGCGATTGAGTCCGAAACCCTGCCGGCCGCCTGAACCGGCCCAGCCCCGCAGCCAATAGGGTCGCGCCCCAAGACGGTCACGCTGTTGGGCTTGACCATTGCGGCAACCTCTGCGAAATAACCGGACTTTCGCGTTTTCCCAATTCCGGCGTGCGCCAAGCGACCGGTGCGGGGATTCGCCAGCTTCGGGCCGGTTGGCGCGGCCGCTTGAGGAGATATAAACGTGGCGCGTTCCTCTTATCTGTTTACCAGTGAATCCGTTTCCGAAGGCCATCCGGACAAGGTCTGCGACCAGATCTCCGATGGCGTGCTGGATCTCTTCCTGAAGGAAGATCCGTATGCGCGCGTGGCCTGCGAAACCCTGACCACCACCAACCGCGTCGTCATTGCCGGCGAAGTGCGCGGTCCGAAGAGCCTGGTGTCGAAGTCGGGCGCGGTGAACAAGAAGAAGATCGAAGAGGTGGCGCGCGCCACCATCAAGAAGATCGGCTACCAACAGAAGGGCTTCCACTGGAAGACCGCCAAGGTCGACGTGCTGCTGCACGGCCAGTCGGCCGACATCGCCGTCGGCGTCGACTCCGCCGGCAACAAGGATGAAGGCGCGGGCGACCAGGGCATCATGTTCGGCTACGCCACCAACGAGACGCCGGAACTGATGCCGGCGCCGCTGCAGCTGTCGCACAACATCCTGTCGGCGCTGGCCGACGCCCGCCACAGCGGCAAGGAGCCGCTGCTCGGTCCCGACGCCAAGAGCCAGGTCACGCTGCTCTACAAGAACGGCAAGCCGACCGGCGCCACCGCCATCGTGGTGTCGACCCAGCATGCCGCCAAGGACAAGAAGGGCCGCCAGCTCGAATCCGGCGACATCAAGCGCATCGTGAAACCCTATGTGCAGAAGGTGATGCCGAAGGGCTGGATGTGCGATGACGAGCATTTCTACGTCAACCCGACCGGTCGCTTCGTCATCGGCGGCCCGGACGGCGATTGCGGCCTGACCGGCCGCAAGATCATCGTCGACACTTACGGCGGCGCGGCCCCGCATGGCGGCGGCGCCTTCTCGGGCAAGGATCCGACCAAGGTTGACCGTTCGGCCGCTTACGTGTCGCGCTATCTGGCGAAGAACGTGGTCGCCGCCGGCCTGGCCGACAAATGCCTGATCCAGCTCTCCTATGCTATCGGCGTCGCCTATCCGCTGTCGGTCTATGTCGACACTTACGGCACCGGCAAGGTCGACGAGAACAAGATCGCGAAGATCCTGCAGGAGCTGGTGAAGCTGAGCCCGCGCGGCATCCGCGAGCATCTCAAGCTGAACCGCCCGATCTATGCCCGCACGGCTGCTTACGGCCATTTCGGTCGCAAGCCGGAAAAGGACGGCGGCTTCTCCTGGGAAAAGACCGATCTGGTCAAGGACCTGAAGTCGGCCTTCAACGTCCGCTGAGGATGTTGAAACACGACCGTGTCTGACGAAGAGCCCGCGGCCGCGTCCAGACGCCTGATTTACGGGCGTCGGCGCGGCCGCAAATTTTCCCCCACCCGCGAAACCACTTTCGCCGACTGGCTGCCGCGCCTGAGCATCGCCCTGCCTTCGGCCGATGGCGTGCTCGATCCGGCCGCGCTGTTCGCGCAGCCGATGAAGGCATACTGGGCCGAGGTCGGCTTCGGCGACGGGCAGCATCTGTTTGCGCTGGCACAAGCCAATCCCGAGATCGGCTTCCTCGGCGTCGAACCTTACGAGCCCGGCGTCGCCAAGCTGGTTTCGCATATTGCAGCCCGCGTCAGCACAGGCGGGCCGGACAATATCCGCATCCTGATGGACGATGCCCGGCTGCTACTGAAGGCGCTGCCTGATAACAGCATCGCGCGCGGCTTCACGCTGTTTCCCGATCCCTGGCCGAAAAAGCGCCATCAGTGGCGCCGGATCGTGAATGCCGACACGCTCAGCGACTGGGCCAGGCTGATCCCGCCGGGTCATGAACTGCGACTGGCGACGGATGTGCCGGATTACCAGCGCTGGATGCTGCGTCATATACTGGCCGAGCCTCGCTTTGACTGGCTCGCCGAAACCAGCCGCGACTGGCTGCAGCGCCCGGCCGACTGGCCGGCCAGCAAATACGAGCAGAAGGCCATCGCGGCGGGCCGCACCCCGCATTACTATCGGTTGCGCAGGGTCTGAACCCTCAAGTCCGACAGCGTAAGAGGCGCCGATGCCGCTCCGCCTGCTGGCGGCCGCCTTTGCCGCGGCACTGCTGGCCACGATGGGTCTGATGTTTGCGCGCGTGGCCAGCGCGCCGACCAGTCTGCTGGATACCCGGGCGGGTGATTTCCTGCTGCTGCATCATCTCGCGCTCGGCCTGTTCGGCGGCTTTGTGCTGCAGATTTTCCTGCTTTATCGGCCAAATACCGGTTTTAACCGCGCCCTGGCCTGGGGCGCGGCCGGGTTTCTGGCGCTTACCCTGATGCCCTGGCTGGTGCTGCCCGAAACCGTGCCCGGCCAGGTGACCGCCGGGCATCCGCTGCGCTGGCTGATCGTGGCCGGCTGCACGGCGGGCGGCCTGTGGCTGCTCTGGTCGCCGGGAGTGGCTGAGAAAGCGCGCCGGAACCGCCGGATCGCCGGGCTGGGCCTGATCCTGCTGCCGCTGCTGGCCGGGGCGGTGGGAGGCGGCAATCCGGGCCCGCCGGAGGCCGGCGCGCTGGAGGCAGCCGGCGCGGATCCGGCTGGCGCTCTGGGGCCAGAGCTTGCGGTCTGGCGCGGGCTCGGCCTCAATCTGCTGTTCTGGCTGCTGCTGGGCCTGTTTTCGCTGCTGACCGCCCGCCGGATCGTGCAGCGGCCCCAGGGCGCGGACGAGGGGGAAAATCCGCCTGGAAATGGACCGGGGGACGGACCTGGCATCGGCCCGGGAATGCCCTGATTCGAAAGGGTTAAAACAGGCGCAAAAGCCTTGCATTGGCTGATTTTGCCGCTATAACAGCGTCCGACATTGCTGGCCTGGTCCATGGCTGGATCGGGAAGAGGACATGGGCCGGACGGCCCATTTTTTGTTTCTGCCGGCGTAGGGCAGAGACACCTCGGGCCGGCAGCAAGATCGACAGGATTTGAAGGCAAGGAACCCACGCACGCATGGATGCGGCGACCCGGATTGCGGATTTGATTGCACCTACGCTGGAAGGCATGGGTTTTCAGCTCGTGCGCGTCAAGCTGATGGGCACCGAGCGACCGGTGCTGCAGATCATGTTCGAACGCGACACCGGTGGTGCGCCGCATGACGGCGGCATCACGGTGGACGACTGCGCCGAGGTCAGCCGCGGCGTCAGTGCCGTGCTCGATGTGGAAGATCCGATCAGCGGCGCCTACCGGCTGGAAGTGTCCTCGCCGGGTCTGGACCGTCCGCTGATCAAGCCGGCCGATTTCGCCCGCTTCAAGGGCTTCGCCGCCAAGGTGGAACTCGGCCGTCCGCTCGACGGTCGCAAGCGTTTCCAGGGCCGCATCGGCGGCCTGGAGGGCAACGAACTGCTGCTGCGCGACGAGGAGAAGGGCAGCGAAGCGCGTCTGCCCGTGGCCGAGATCGCCAGCGCCAAACTGATTGTCACCGACGACCTGATCACCGCGAGCCTCGCGGGACGCAGTGCGGCGGCGAACTAAGTCTTTACCGGTAAGTTTCAAGGAACGGGAACAATGGAAACGGTAACCAGCTTCAATCGGCTCGAATTGCTTCAGGTGGCCGATGCGGTCGCCCGCGAGAAGGCGATCGAGCGCGATGTCGTGCTGATGGCGATGGAAGATGCGATTCAGAAGGCAGCGCGCTCGCGCTACGGCCTGGAGAACGACATCCACGCAGAGATCGACCGCAAGAGCGGCGAGATTCGTCTCGAGCGCCATCTGCAGGTCGTGGAGAAGATCGAGAACGACGCCATCGAGATCGGCATCCTCGAGGCGCAGCGCCGTAATCCGGATGCCCAGGTGGGCGACGTGATCGCCGAGCCGCTGCCGCCGATCGATTTCGGCCGTATCGCCGCGCAGACCGCCAAGCAGGTGATCGTGCAGAAGGTGCGCGAGGCCGAGCGCGAGCGCCAGTATGCCGAATACAAGGACCGCATCGGCGAGATCGTGAACGGCCTGGTCAAGCGCGTGGAATACGGCAACGTCACCATCGACCTGGGCCGCGCCGAAGCGATCCTGCGTCGCGACGAACTGCTGCCGCGCGAGACCTTCCGCCAGGGCGACCGCGTGCGCGCCTATATCTACGACGTGCGCCGCGAACCGCGCGGGCCGCAGATTTTCCTGTCGCGCTCGCATCCGCAGTTCATGGCCAAGCTGTTCGCCCAGGAAGTGCCGGAGGTCTATGACGGCATCATCGAGATCCGCGCCGTGGCGCGCGATCCGGGCAGCCGCGCCAAGATCGCCGTGTTGTCGAACGACAATTCGATCGATCCGGTCGGCGCCTGCGTCGGTATGCGCGGCAGCCGCGTGCAGGCCGTGGTGAACGAATTGCAGGGCGAGAAGATCGACATCATCAAGTGGTCGCCCGATCCGGCCACCTTCATCGTCAATGCGCTGGCCCCGGCCGAAGTGGCCAAGGTGGTGCTCGACGAGGAAGCCAACGCCGTTGAGGTGGTGGTGCCGACCGACCAGCTGTCGCTGGCCATCGGTCGCCGCGGCCAGAATGTGCGTCTGGCCTCGCAGCTGACCGGCTACGACATCGACATCCTGACCGAGGAAGAAGAGTCCGAGCGCCGCCAGAAGGAATTCCGCGAGCGCAGCCAGCTCTTCATCGATGCGCTGGACGTGGACGAGACGCTGGCCCAGCTGCTGGTCACCGAAGGCTTCACCAAGATCGAGGAACTCGCCTATCTGCCGGTGGAAGAGCTGGCCGAGATCGAGGGCTTCGACGGCGATATCGCCAACGAGCTGCATGAGCGCGCCGGCGAATACATCGACAAGCGCAATTCCGAGATGGAAGAGAAGCGCAAGGCGCTGGGTGTCAGCGACGAGGTGGCCGGTATCGAAGGCCTCACCCCGCCGATGCTGGTGGCGCTGGGCGAGAAGGGCGTGAAGACGCTCGACGATCTGGGCGATCTGGCCGGCGACGAATTGCAGGAGATCGTCGGCGAGGGTCTTTCCAATGACGATGCGAACGCCATCATCATGGCGGCGCGTCAGCATTGGTTCGAGGGCGAGGAAAGCGGCCAGGCTTAAGGCCGGGTCGTCGAGGTTTCGCGCGATGCCGCAGCGGCGTTGTCTGCTGACCGGTCAGCGCGCGGAAGCCGAAACCCTGTTGCGGTTCGCTGTAACAGAGGACTCGGCGGTGGTGCCGGATCCGGCGCATCGGCTTCCCGGCCGCGGGCTCTGGCTCGCGCCGGCACCGGATGCGGTGGCGACGGCGATGGCCAGGGGCCTGTTTGCCCGGGCCGCGAAACGCAAGCTGCAGCTGCCGGCCGATCTGCCGGCGCGCAGCAAGGACGCCTGGACGGTCCATGTGGCTGAACAGGTGAAGAAAGCCCGGGTCGCCGGGCTGGTGCTGGCCGATGCGGCCGCAGGTGCAGACACACTGTCTGCCGATGCGTCCGCGCTCGGCCTCGGGCGGCTGGCGCTGAAACGCTCGCCGCTGACACGACGTGCGGTGGCCGATCTGGCGCTGCTCGTCCGGCTGGTCCCGCCCTCCTGAGGGCGGGCGAAGGTAAGGCCACTGGCGCCACCCGGCATCAGTGGAATGTAGTTTGAGCGGTAGGCGGAAGCGGACTGTATGAGCGACGTGAACGAGCAGGACAAGGACAAGACCTCAGCCAAGCCCAAGCGGCTCGAGCTGAAGAAGACCGTTGAGACCGGACAGGTGCGCCAGAGCTTCAGCCACGGCCGCACCAAGGCGGTGACGGTCGAGGTGCGCAAGAAGCGCACCATTGTCCCGCCGGGTTCGAAGGCTGCCGAAGCTGCACCGGCCGCCGCACCCGCGGCGTCTGCTGCTGCGCCGAAGGCTGCCGCACCCAGCGTGCATGTGCCCTCGCATGCCGAGAAGATTGCCGAATACGATGCCGCCAAGGCAGCCAAGGTCGCCGAAGAGGCAACCGTCGCCGCTGCCCGCGCCGCCGAGACGGCTGCCGCGCCGCGCCCGGCCGCCGAGCTGACGTCGCCGGCCACGCCGGCTGCCCCGGTCACAGCCCGTATCGTCGAGACGCCGCGCAGCGGCCCGCGCATGACCGCGCAGCCGACCGGCGATGTGCGCCCCAGCACTGCCGCCGCCGCTCGCGAGCGCGACCGCACTCCGGCCCGTCCGCCGCGTACCAGCGGCATGGTGCTCAAGCCGATGTCAGAGGAGGAGCGCCAGTCGCGCACTCGTACGAACGAGGATGAGCGCCGTAAATACGCCGAGATGCGCCGCGTTGCCGAAGAAGGCATGCGTCGCCGTATGGACGACCAGTCCAAGATCCATGCCGAACGCGAAGCCGCGTTGCGCCGCCAGGCCGATGAGGATGCGCGCAAGAAGGCCGAGGACGAATCGCGCAAGAAGGCCGAGGCCGAAGCGGCCCGCCGTCTGGCCAATCCGGAACAGCCCGCCACCACCGGCGGTGCGGCAGCGCCGGGTGCGGCGCCGACCGGCGTGCGTCCGCCGATGGACGAAGAGGATGACGGCGGTGCCAAGCGCCGCACCGGCCCCGGCGGCACCAAGATCGTGCCGGCCAAGCCGGCCACGCTGCGTCCTGCCAAGGGCGGCGAACGCCGCACCGGCAAGCTGAGCGTGTCTTCGGCGCTGAACGAAAACGAGCGCGTGCGCTCGGTCGCCTCGTTCCGCCGCCGTATCGAACGCGAGAAGCGCTCGCACGGCCAGGCGGCCGAAGAGCAGCAGAAGATCCTGCGCGACGTCGTCGTGCCCGAGACCATCACCGTGCAGGAGCTGGCCAATCGTATGGCCGAGCGCGGTGTGGATGTGGTCAAGGCGCTGATGAAGATGGGCGTGATGGCCACCATCAACCAGACCATCGATGCCGATACCGCCGAGCTGATCGTCGGTGAATTCGGCCATCGCGTGCAGCGCGTGGCGGAATCCGACATCGAAGTGGGTCTGGGCGGCGAGAAGGATGAAGACGGCACGCAGATGCCGCGTTCGCCGGTCGTCACCGTCATGGGTCACGTCGACCACGGCAAGACCTCGCTGCTCGATGCGCTGCGGTCTACCGATGTGGTCAGCGGCGAAGCCGGCGGCATCACCCAGCATATCGGCGCCTACCAGGTGCATATGAAGTCGGGCAAGGCGATCACCTTCCTCGACACGCCGGGCCACGAGGCCTTCACCCAGATGCGTGCGCGTGGCGCGAAAGTCACCGACATCGTCGTGCTGGTGGTTGCCGCCGACGACAGCGTGATGCCGCAGACGGTGGAAGCCATCCACCATGCCAAGGCGGCCGGCGTGCCGATCGTCATCGCGATCAACAAGTGCGACAAGCCGGCTGCCAACCCGCAGAAGGTGCGGCAGGAACTGCTGCAGCACGAGATCGTCGTGGAGCAGATGGGCGGCGAAGTGCAGTCCATCGAAGTGTCGGCCAAGACCAAGATGGGTCTCGACTTGCTGGAAGAAGCCATCCTGCTGCAGGCTGAAATCCTCGACCTCAAGGCCAATCCGAACCGCAAGGCGGAAGGCGTGGTGGTCGAAGCCAAGCTGGAACGCGGTCGCGGCTCGGTCGCCACCGTGCTGGTGGCCCGCGGCACGCTGCATGTCGGCGATGTGTTCGTGGCCGGCAGTGCCTGGGGCCGCGTGCGCGCGCTCATCGACGATCACGGCAAGAATGTCGTCTCGGCCGGTCCGGCCGTGCCGGTCGAAGTGCTCGGCCTGCAGGGCAATCCGGAAGCCGGCGATGAATTCGTCGTCGTCGAGAACGAAGCCCGTGCCCGTGAAGTCGCCGAGTTCCGCGAGCGCAAGCAGCGCGAAGCCCGCTCCGCCATCTCGGCGCGCGGTTCGCTCGAGCAGATGTTCTCCAAGATCCAGGCCGGCGAAGCCAAGGAACTGCCGATCGTCATCAAGACCGACGTGCAGGGCTCGCTGGAAGCGATCCAGGCCGCCGTCAACAAGCTGGGCACCGAGGAAGTGGTTGTCCGCTTCCTGCATGGCGCCATCGGCGGCATCAACGAGTCCGACATCTCGCTGGCCGGCGCCTCGAAGGGTGCGGTCATCGGCTTCAACGTGCGTGCGTCCAAGCAGGCCCGTGAACTGGCCGAGCGCGAAGGCGTCGACATCCGCTACTACTCGATCATCTACAACCTGATCGACGACCTGAAGGCGCTGCTGTCCGGCATGCTGGCGCCGACCATTCGCGAAAACTTCCTCGGCTATGCCGAGGTTCGCGAGGTGTTCAACATCACCAAGATCGGCAAGGTCGCCGGTTGCATGGTCACCGAAGGTGTCGTCAAGCGCGGCGCCAAGGTGCGCCTGCTGCGCGACAACGTGGTCATCCACGAAGGCGCGCTCTCCACCCTCAAGCGCTTCAAGGACGATGCGCGCGAGGTCAAGCAGGGCATGGATTGCGGTATGTCGTTCGAGAATTACAACGACCTGCAAAAGGGCGACATGATCGAGTGTTTCGAACTCGAGAGCGTGGCGCGCGAACTGTAATCGCGCGTCAGCCTTCCACTCGGGGTATCCCATGGCGCAACGCAAGCGCGGTTCAGGCCGTGACGAATTGCCCGGCGGACGCAGCCAGCGCCAGCTGCGCGTCGGCGAAGAACTGCGTCACATCCTGTCCGATGTGCTGCGCAACGGGCATTTCCGCGACCCCGATCTGGCCGATCTGGTCGTCACCGTCACCGAAGTGCGCATCAGCCCCGACCTGAAAGCGGCGACCGCCTTTGTCATGCCGCTCGGCGGCAGCGATGCGCCTAAGATCATCGCCGGACTCAACCGTGCTTCGGCCTATATCCGCACCGAGGCCGTGAAGCAGATCAACCTGCGCGTCGCCCCGCAGTTTTCCTTCAAGCTCGACCACAGCTTCGACGAGGCCGCCCGCGTCACCCGCCTGCTGCAGCAGCCTGCGGTGCGCGCCGATCTCGACAAAGAGCCCGACGACGAATGAAGAAGCCCGCTCTATGAAGAGAAGGGGCCGCCCGGTCCATGGCTGGGTGATCGTCGACAAGCCGCTCGGCCTGACCTCGACGCAATGCCTGGCACGCGTACGCCGTCTCACCGACGCCGCCAAGGCCGGCCATGGCGGCACGCTCGATCCGCTCGCCACCGGCATCCTTCCCATTGCGCTGGGCGAAGCCACCAAAACCGTGAACTGGGTGATGACGGCGGGCAAGACCTACCGTTTCACGGTCCGTTGGGGCGAAGCCACCGAAACCGACGACACGGAAGGTGCCGTCACCGAACGCTCGGATGTACGGCCCGACCGCGCCGCCATCGAAGCGATGCTGCCGAGCTTCACGGGCGAGATCCTGCAGCGGCCTCCGGCTTACTCGGCCATCAAGGTGGACGGCCAGCGCAGCTACGACCTGGCCCGGAAGGGTGAGGTCCTGGAGCTGGCGGCCCGGCCGATCCGCATCGACGCGCTGCGGCTGGTCGACTGTCCCGATCCGGATCATGCCGTCTTCGAAGTCGATTGCGGCAAAGGCGCGTATGTACGTGCGCTGGGCCGGGATTTTGCTTTAGCTTTAGGGACTTACGGGCATATCACAGCACTCCGGCGCACCAGGGTCGGCCGCTATGATGAAAAGGCGGCCTTTTCGCTGGATTCACTGGAGGAACTGTGCCAAAAGGACGCCGCGCACGCGTATTTGCTGCCGATCGAAACCGCGCTGGACGACATCCCGGCCCTGGTTCTGACCGGCCCGCAGGCTGACCGCCTCAAACACGGCCAACCTATAAAGATCGCGCTGATGGCCCCCGGACTCCCGCCGGAAGGCGAATTTCTGGTGATGGCGGACGGCAAGCCCGTCGGCCTCGCCGAGCGTTCTGCCGACGAAGTCCGACCGCTGCGTTTGTTCAACCTCTGATGTCGCGGAGTTAAGTCATGACGATCACTGCCGAGCGCAAGACCGCGCTGGTTACCGAATATGCCACCAAGAAGGGCGACACCGGTTCGCCGGAAGTCCAGGTGGCCGTGCTCACCGAGCGCATCAACAATCTCACCGACCATTTCAAGACCCATAAGAAGGACGTGCATTCGCGTCGCGGCCTTCTGATGATGGTGAGCAAGCGTCGTTCGCTGCTCGACTATCTGAAGAACATCGACGCGTCGCGTTACAACTCGCTGGTCCAGCGTCTGGGTCTCCGCAAGTAACGACTATGGCAGCTGCCGCGAAGCAAATCGCCAGCAGCCGTATTCCGGATACGATGACACACGCCCGCTCCCGGACCGCCGGGGCGGGCGTCGTTTTTTCACCGTAGGCCGGAACATTGGCCGGCGGCATCGGGATGGACTCGATGCGCCGGTTTGCCGCGCGCGACTGATCTAGTCGTGCCGGCCGGGCGGGAGGCGATGGGCGCCGTCCCGCCGGGTGCCTGAGGTCAAGGGACCGCAGGCGTCGAGGAAGGAAGAAAAAGCAATGTTCAACATTCACAAGACCGAACTGATGTGGGGCGGCCGCAAGCTGACCATCGAGACCGGCAAGATCGCCCGTCAGGCCGATGGCGCCGTCATGGTCACCTATGGCGATACGATCGTGCTCTGCACCGCCGTTGCCGCGAAGACCCCGAAGCCGGGCGTGGACTTTTTCCCGCTCACCGTGAATTACCAGGAGAAGACCTTCGCTGCGGGCAAGATCCCCGGCGGCTTCTTCAAGCG